>CAVRYD010000009.1:0-105581 GCA_963725335.1 uncultured Acidobacteriota bacterium
CTCGTCGGTCTCGCAAGCTGCCTCACCGCGGGCGTTGCCGCCGTCGCGCAGAATGGTCGCCCATGGCTTCGGTCCGTCGAGTCGAAGCTCGAAGGGACGATGGACGTCCGCGGCATTCTCGGTGTTGACAGTGACGTCCGCAATGGGTACAACGACATCAAAGTGACGTTCAAGATCGATGCGGACGCCTCGAAGAAAGAGATCGAAGCGATCGTGGCGCAGTCGCAGAACGGTCGCCGTCTATGACGTTATCACGAACCCGGTGAACGTCACCGTCGAGGTCGTGTAGGCGGAAGATCGCACCGGAGAAGCGACCCATCGAACGCGTCACTACGGTCGTGATCGGGGCCGGCCATGCCGGCCTGGCGGCGAGCCGATTGCTCGCTGAGCGCTCGATCGATCATGTCGTGCTCGAGCGCGGCGATGTCGCGAATTCCTCGACGCCGCGAACAATGGGACTCTCTCCGGCTCCTCACGCCGAACTGGCAGACCCGTCTGCCTGGCTACGAGTACACGGGCCCTGATCCCGACGGCTACATGACGATGAGCGAGGTGATTGCGTTCCTTTCGCAATTCGCCAGCCTGTGCGAGTGTCGGTTCGCACGAACACGAACGTCACATCCGTAACGCGTGTCGACGACGGTTATCACGTGGCGACGAGCAACGGAGACGTCCGTTGCCGAACGCTGGTGATCGCGAGCGGCGCGTGCGATCTTCCGAGTGTTCCATCGATTCGATCGTCGATTCCTGCGGTGATCGAGCAGTTCACCCCATTCGACTATCGCAATCCAGACCTGCTCCCTGAAGGCGGCGTACTCGTCGTCGGCGCATCGGCAACGGGTATACAGCTGGCCGCGGAGATCCACCAGTCCGGCCGTCCGGTGACCGTCTGGTCGGCGAACACGTTCGCCTGCCGCGCACGTATCGCGGACGCGACGTGCTCTGGTGGATGGACGTCTCGGGTGTATGGAACCAGCGGTTCGACGAGATTGATGATCTGACGCGAGCGCGCAGGCTCCCGTCGCCGCAGCTCGTTGGCACACCCGACCGGACGACGCTCGATCTCAACGCCCTGAGCGCGATGGGCATCGAGCTAGTTGGCCGGTTCGCCGGCGTGCGCGACGGACGAGCGCTGTTTTGGGCGGTCTTCGGAATGTGTTTTCGCTTGCCGATCTGAAGATGGAGCGTTTGCTAGATGCGTTCGACGAGTGGGCGCGTGTCAACGCGCGGGCCGCCGACGTCAACGAACCGGAGCGCTTCGAACCGACCCGCGTGCCGCCATCTTCACGCCTTCAGCTCGATCTCCGCAACGGCGAAATACGTTCGATGGTGTTGGCGACAGGGTTTCGGCCGGACTACCGCTGGCTGCAGGTGCCGGTCGTAGATGAGAAAGGATACCTGCGCCACGAAGGGGGCGTCGTCGACTCGCCGGGCATGTACGCGCTCGGCCTGCCGGTGCTACGCCGGCGCAAGTCGAGCTTCATCCACGGCGTTGAAGACGACGCTCGCGAGTTGATTGAGCATCTGTCTCGCTTTCTGCGCGGTTGAGCGATCAAATCCGTGCGCTAGTAGGCCTGGCGCGCCCGGCAGGCCTCCTTCGCCATGCGATCCATGTCTCGCTAACAAAAATGGGCTTGACAGACGCTGAGCTTAGCGCTATAGTGAATAAACGTTTACTCACTATGCCACGGCATCGATTCACCGATACCCGCGACCGCATCGAAAAAACCGCCATGGGCTCTTTGTCGCCAAGGGCGTGACCGAGACGAGCGTGCGCGACATCGCGCGTGCGGTCGATATCTCAGAAGGGGCGCTGTATCGCCATTTCGTCAGCAAGGACGAACTAGTCTGGAGCATCTTCGAGCGGCATTACGTCGTATTCGCCCATCAGCTCCAGGAGCTGGCCGATCGCGAGGACACGGCACGCGCGAAAGTCGCGGCGATGATCCGAGGCTTCTGTCGCGCGCACGACGAGAACCCGACGCTCTTTCGGTTTCTGCTGTTCGTCCAGCACGGGCAGCTCGGCAAGCTCGCGCGCGAGACCGTCACCCCCGTCGACGTGATTCGCAACGTGCTGACCGCGGCGATCGCCTCCGGAGAGATTCCCGATCAGCACCCGGACCTCGCGACCGCACTGCTCTTCGGGGTCGCGCTCGAGCCGGTTCAGTTTGCGGCGTATGGGCGACTGCCGGCGGCGATGACCTCGTTGTGTGATCGTCTCATCGCAGCGGCGTGGGCTGCGGTGACGACGGTGTGAGAGGAGAACGCATCATGCGATCCCCACTTGTGCAGCTCTTGACCGCTCGCCGGTTTGCGCCGCTCTTCGTGACGCAATTCCTTGGGGCCTTCAACGACAATCTGCTCAAGGCCTCGCTCGGCATTTTTGTCACCTATCGTCTCGCCGAACAGTCCGGCCTGGACGCGGCCTCGCTGGTGATGCTCGCGGGTGCGCTGTTCATCGCGCCGTTCTTTCTGTTTTCCGGCGCCTCGGGGACGCTCGCCGACCGGACGGACAAGGCCCGCATCGCCCGATGGGTGAAACTTGCCGAGATTGGCATCATGGGGCTGGGCGCGTGGGGACTGTGGCAGCAGAGCATTCCCGTGCTCCTCGCGGCGCTGTTCGGGCTGGGCACGCACTCGACCGTTTTCGGCCCGATCAAATACGCGCTGCTTGCCACAACATCTCCGCGCGGACGAACTCGTCGCCGGCAATGCGCTGATTGAGGCCGGGACGTTTCTCGCGATTCTGCTTGGCACGATCGTGGGTGGCAGCGTGGTGCTGTTTGAGCACGGGGCGCTGGTCGTCGGGGGCGCCGGGGTTTCCTGTGCGCTCGCGGGATGCATCACCGCACGACAGATTCCTTCCGCGCCGCCCTCCGTCGGAGGCGAGGCCCCCCGGCCACGCCTTCTGCATGACTCGCTCGACGTCGTGCGCCACGTCACGAGCCAGCCGAAACTGCTGCTGCCCGTGCTGGCCGTCTCGTGGTTTTGGCTCTTCGGCGCCACCGTGGTGTCCGGGCTGCCGGTCCTCGCGAAGGACGTGCTGTTTGCCAACGAGCAGGTCGTGACGCTGATGCTGGCGCTCTTTGCCATCGGAGTCGGTGGTGGCTCGCTGTTAGCCGAACGCCTCCTGCACGGCGACGTCAGCGCGCGACACGTTCCACTCGGCGGGTGTGTCATGGCCGCCTGCGCCGTCGACCTCTCTGTGGGCAGCGCCGGTCATCCACCCACCACCGAACTTGCGAACGTGGCGACGTTTCTCACCGAGCCCGGTAACTGGCGGATCTTGGCCGATTTGGTCGGCCTCGCAATCGGCGGCGGCCTCTTCACCGTCCCGCTCTACGCGATCCTCCAGCACGAGAGTGCGCCCAGCCACCGCGCACGGGTCATCGCCGCGAACAACATCATCAATGCGCTGGCGATGACCGTCGCCGCGGTCGTGGCGGCGACGCTCTTGGCGCGCGGCATGACGATGGGTGAGCTCCTGGGGGTGTGCGGTCTGGCGACGATTCCGGTGATTCTGATTGCGGCGTGGATCGTCCGGCGCGGCATCACGAAGAGCATCGTCCGCGTCGTCTTGCGGATCCTCTATCGGGTGGAGGTCGAAGGGATCGAGCATGTACGCGCCGCGCTGCCGCACGCCGTGATCGCGGCCAACCATGCCTCGTTTCTCGACGGGTTGCTCCTGGGCGCGTTTCTGCCCGGCGATCCGATCTTCGCCGTAGACACCCATATCGCCCAGCGATGGTGGGCGAAGCCCTTCCTCGCCGTCGTGCAACGCTTTGCCGGTCGATCCCACCAATCCGTTATCGATCCGCGCCATGATCCGCGCGGTCGAGCACGGGTCGGCCTGCATCATCTTTCCCGAGGGACGCATCACCACGACGGGCTCGTTGATGAAGGTGTATGAAGGGCCTGCGGTGATCGCGGAGCGCACGAAAGCGGCGCTCGTCCCGGTCCGCATCGAAGGCGTCGAGTTCACGCCGTTTTCTCGGTTGTCGGGTAAGGTTCGGCGCCGGGCGTTTCCAAAGATTCGTCTCCGCATCCTACCGCCGCGTCGGCTGACGTCCCCGGAGGGGGTCGGCGGCCGCGCGCGCCGCGTGGCGCTCCGACGGGCGCTCCGCGACGAAATGGTGACCTCGATGTTCGCCACGGCGCGTGTAGACACGACGCTCTTCGATGCGCTCGTTGACGCCCGGCAACAGCACGGGGGCCGCCACGTGATCGCCGACGACCTCGACATGCGGCCGATGACCTACAACGCGCTCGTGACCGCTAGCTATGCACTGGGCTCGGCGTTGGCCCGACGCACCGGCCCGGTGAGCGAGTGGGTGTCTTGTTGCCGACGTCGCGGGCCTCGTGGTCACGTTCTTCGCGCTCCAAGCGGAGCGGCGCGTGCCGGCCATGCTCAATTTCTCGACGGGTTCGGCCTCGGTGCAAGCCGCGTGTCGCGCGGCCGACATCGCGCTCGTCGTCACCGCTCGGCAGTTTGTCGAAAAGGCGAAGCTCGAATCGCTGGTCGGGGCCCTGGCGTCGCAGACGGCGATCGTCTACCTCGAAGATGTGCGCGGGGAGATCGGCCTCTGGGGGCGGCTGGCGGCGCTGTTGCGATTGGCGCGCACCAAGCCTCGGCATGAACGGGACCGGGCCGACGATCCCGCCGTGGTGCTCTTTACCTCCGGTTCAGAAGGCACGCCGAAGGGCGTCGTGCTGAGCCACCGCAACTTACTGTCGAATCGGCATCAGTTGGCGTCGGTCGTGGACATCAGCCCGAAGGATGTCGTCCTCAACGCCTTGCCTGTGTTTCACAGCTTTGGGCTGACGGGTGGCGTGCTGCTGCCGCTCCTGTCGGGCGTGCGCACCTTTTTCTATCCGTCGCCGTTGCATTATCGAACGGTGCCGGAGATCGCGTACGGGATTGACGCGACGATTCTCTTCGGTCACTGACACGTTCCTCGCAGGCTATGCGCGCGTGGCGGACAACTACGACTTCTATGCGGTGCGGTACGTCTTCGCGGGCGCGGAGCGCGTCAAAGCCGAGACCCGCCGGGTCTGGTTTGAGAAGTTCGGCATCCGCATCCTCGAGGGCTACGGCACCACCGAAACATCTCCCGTGCTCGCCGTGAATACGCCGATGCACTTCAAGGCGGGGACGGTGGGGCGACTGCTCCCGGGCATTCAGCACCGGATAGAGCCGATTGACGGGATTGCCGAAGGGGGGCGCCTTTACGTGCGCGGGCCGAATGTCATGCTGGGCTATCTGCGCGCCGAGCACCCAGGCGTGCTCGAGTCTCCGGAGAACGGTTGGTACGACACCGGTGACATCGTCGAATTCGACCCCGAAGGGTACGTGACCATCAAGGGACGCGCCAAGCGATTCGCCAAAGTGGCCGGTGAGATGGTGCCGCTGGGGACCGTCGAAGACTTCATCGCCCAGGTGTGGCCCGCGGCTATGCACGCGGTGGTCACCCTACCCGACGCCAAGCGCGGCGAACAGCTGGTCCTGGTCACGGATCATCCGGAGGCCAACCGGACCGTGCTGTCGAGCGCTGCGCGATCGGCCGGCTTGCCAGAGATCTTCGTGCCCCGGTCGATTGCGCACGTCCCGAACGTCCCGATTCTCGGCACGGGCAAGGTCGACTACGTGACGGTGAGTCGCCTGGCCTCGGAACTGGCGAAGGCTTCGTAGACGGCGCGATTTCTGAACGACGGTTGCCGCACGAGCACGGCGAATGAGAGGCGTGCCCATGGATCCACATCGTGGACAGACGATTGAAGTCTCGTTGGCGACGCCCGAGGATCGGCCCGAGATTTACGCGATCCGCCACCAGGTATACGCGCGCGAACTGGGACAGCATCCTGTAAACGCCTTGGGCGTGCTGCAGGATCCGCTGGACGACATCAACAGCTATGTCGTCGCCAAGCGCGCGGGCTCGATTGTGGGCTTCGTGGCCGTCACGCCACCCACGTTTTCACACGGGTATTCCATCGACAAGTACCTTCAAGCGGAGGATGTGCCTCTCACCTTTGATGCCCGGCTCTACGAGGTACGCCTGCTCACCGTCACACACCCGTTCCGTCACGGCACGCTGGGGGGGCTGTTAATGTACGCGGCCCTGCGGTTCGTGGAATCGCAGGGCGCGCAGACGATTGTCGCGATTGGTCGGGTCGAACTCCTCGACCTGTATGCGCGTGTGGGCCTCCGGCCACTCGGCAAACGCGCCACGTCGGGGGACGTGACGTATGAACTGATGGTCGCCGATATTCGAGACCTGCGACGTGATCTCCGATCGTTTCAGGCGGTGGTGGAGCGACTCGAACGCCGTGTCAGCTGGCGACTGCCGAGCGTGGAAGACCGAGCGCACCCCGGGTGTTCCACGGGGGCGCCTTCTTTTCGGCCATCGGCGAGGCGTTCGACAGGTTGGACCGCAAGGACACCGTCATCAACGCCGACGTGCTCGACGCCTGGTTCGACCCGGCGCCGTCGGTCCTGCGCAAGCTGGTCGACCACCTCGCATTTGCCGTAAAAACATCGCCGCCGACACAGAGCGAGGGTCTCCAGCGAACGATTGCCGCGACGCGCGGGATCGCGGAGCCGTCCATTCTGCCCGGGGCCGGATCGTCCGACCTTATTTTCGCCGGCCTGAAGCACTGGGTGACGCCACAGTCACGCGTGCTCATCTTGGACCCGATGTACCGGGAGGTACGCGCACGTGCTCGACAAGGTGATTGGCGCGAGGATCGACCGATGGCGACTGTCACGGGCACTCAACTACGACATCGATGGCCCGTCGTTGGCGGCCAAGCTCGCGACCGACTACGACTGGGTGGTCCTGGTGAATCCGAATAGTCCGACGGGCCGGCACTTGCCGCGGAGGATACTCGAACGGATCCTGACCGGTGCGCCGGCCACCACGCGATTCTGGATTGATGAGACGTACGTCGACTACGTTGGCCCGGAACATTCGCTCGAAGGCTACGCGGCCGCCTCGTCCAACGTCATCGTCTGCAAGTCCCTGTCGAAGGCGTACGCCTTGTCCGGAGTCCGAGTGGCCTATCTGTGCGGGCCACCCGCGTTGATCGATGATCTCCGGCCCCAGTGTCCGCCGTGGTCGGTCAGCTTGCCCGGCCAGATGGCCGCCTGTGAGGCGCTGAACGCCACCGACTATTACCGCGCGCAGTGGCGAACCACCCATACGCTGCGAGCGGAACTACAGACCGATCTGGAAGCGTTGGGATGGGACGTCCTTCCCGGCTGCGCAAATTTTCTGCTCTGTTGGCTCCCGACCGACGGCCCCGATGCCGCGGAACTGGCCACGCGCACGCGTCGTGTGGGGCTGTTCGTGCGAGAGGTGACGAACATGGGATCGAGTCTCGGCCGCTACGCCGTGCGCATCGCCGTCAAAGACCGTGACACGAACCACCGAATCGTGGATATTCTGAAGGCGGTGCTCAGCGAATACATGCTCGCATCATGAGCCGTCGAGGACACCCGCAATGGCCGCCGCTGTGTGTTCGCGCAGCTGGGCAGCATCCCGAGAATCACTCCCAGGATAAATCGCCGGCAGAATCGTGATCGCGATGTCAGCCCGGCGCAGCAGCCGACGGTGTCGCGGCAGAATGCGTTCGGTGCCGGCAATGGCAACCGGCACGATGGGCCGTCCGCTTCTGAACGCCGCGTGAAAGGCCCCGATCTTGAATGCCTGCAGCCGATTCGCGGAACGTGTCCCTTCGGGGAACAGCACCAGCGATGTGCCGTGCTCCAGCGCATTGAGCATCGCCTGCATGCAGGCTCCCCGTGACCGGAGCGAACCGCGATCGACGATGAGGTGACGCCCCTTTCGAAGAACGAGCCCCACAAATGGCCTGGCGAGTTCGCCGTGATTCGCCACAAATCGGTAATCGGATGTGATCACGGCCAGCAGCACGACTGAATCCAGATAACTCGAATGGTTGGCGACGATGATGGCGCCGCGCTCTGGTTCGAGATGTTGCAGGCCGGTGATCTGGAGTGAGCACCCACACCAGGCGAACACCCGTCGGGCCCAGCGGCGCACCAGATGCATGAAACCTTCGCGCGACGAGGTGAGTGCCAGCGTGATCCACAACGGTGGAATCACGACGAGCAACACCGTGGCGACCCATGCCGTGAACACCACGGAACCGCGATCCCGCTGCGAGTCGGTCACGCTGACATTGTAGTCAGCTGGATCAGTTCGGAAGCGCGAGCGATCAAACGCGGCTGGACCGGAAAGCGCGCCCGGCAGGACTCGAACCTGCGACCCCCGGCTTAGAAGAGCAGTGGCCTTACTCTGAAGTGGCTCTTGTACCAGCGAGTTGCGGCGCTACCCACGCGACCTACCCACGCGAAGTTGTCCGTCTTGCGCGATTTCGTTTCGTCTCAGCGACAGGGTGTCGAAACCAATCCCGCGACTTTCGTCGAGCCCCATCGCGATTTCGTCGCGGAACTACGTTCGAGCACTGGGGCGACGGGGTCTGCCAGATCTAGATCGCTGAGGCGATCATGTGCTCCACTCTAGCTGCGACCTGGCACGCGATCGCCTGACACCGTGCCACGCAGTCCGTGTCGTTGTACTGGGTCACTCCCGCGGTTGTCGAGAAGTCATAGCCTGTGATGCTGCGGCACTGGGTGCTACCGAATGCGCCCGTGAACCACTTCGCCAACTCGTGACCGAGGTTCATGGTCCGGTTGAACTTGTTCAGATCGTCAGCAAACGCGTTACCGCCAGCTGCCATCGTTCCGATCATACGCAGCATACGCAGGCGGCTGCGTTCGACCTCACCGAGGGCCAACCCGAGGGCCATCACGCCAGCGGTCAAGGCGCTGCACGTCATGCCCGTCAAAACCGTTCCGCCGATGAAGGGTGATGTGGCGTCGAGCACGTCCTGGCTAACGGGACTCACGTGGCGCACCTGCTGCATGACCGCATGGGCGCAGTGGAACTCCTTCTCGACGAAGTGGGCGTCAGTCGACGGTACGCGTCTCGGCTCGCCGCGGAATTACGCCGGCGCAGTCGCTCGACAGCGTCTGCGCGCAGAGTTCGGGTGCGTGACGAACCGCTCCGACGCATCGCAACGGCAGCCGGTCGGTGCCGCGGATTTCACGGCAGAGGGTGGTGCCGTGGCAGCCGGCAAAGCGCTGCAGGAGGTCATGGCCTTTGTCGATCACTGGGGACAGCCCGTTGCGAACCGCGTCACGAGCATGCCGAAGGCCGATGAAGATCAAGGGCGCGGTGACGCCACCGCACTCAGCGCCTGTGTTGCCGATGCCGCCCGGCAATCCAGCGGTGAGCTTCACGAGCCACTCCGCCTCTGTGTCTGAGGCGTCCAGCAGGGTCTGCATAACGGTGGGCGCGCAGTGGCCCATCCTCAACAGGTTCGACAGGCTCCGGCGACGGATCGTGCGCGTCGAGACCGTCGTCAAGTCACCCACGAGGGTCAGAGGAATCGTCGGCGAGGACACCGGAGCCGTCTTCGTCGAACTCGTGTTGCCCATCGCAGCTCTCTATCCTCGACGGGACCTCAGAACTGGCGACCCAGGGCATACGCCCGTTCCAGGTAGCCCCGCCTCGTGGCCTCGTCCGCGCCGTGCACGGCGTAGAAGTATCGCGATCGACCGTCTTGATTCCCGGATACGTCAGCGTGAACTCGTCAATCACCGTGCGCATGGCTAACTGCGATCTGACGACATCACGACCCCGCCCGAGTCGACGCCCTTTCGAGTGCAAGTGCAAAGCCGGCCCGGCGGACAGCATGCGGCACGGATGATGCTCTTTGTGCCCGGTGAACAGCCGGCCGTGGCCTAATGGAATGGCTAATGGGCATATGCGTCTCGGGGGCCCGCGAAGAAAGTCCCCAAGCCGTTGCGGATTTCCGGCATCTCGATCCGGGTGTTCGGCGCCGAAGAAGGTTGATATGACGGAGCTGAGGAGCGTTCCAGTCAACGCGACCAACGGGCCGCTTGACCGCAGGCTCCACGACATCGGCTGGGGGCTCTTGCTGATGCTGACGGGGCTGATCTGGCTGGTGCCCGCCGAGCGCGTGCCGGAAGGCGCCTGGCTGCTCGGCGTTGCGGCGATTCTGCTTGGGGTCAATGTCGTTCGCTACCTAACCAGTACAGCACTGCGAGTGTGAGGATTACGTAGTGGGCTCGGACCTGTCGGTGCGGCAGACGCTGCGCGAGCTGCAGGTGCCCCGCGCGACGTTCTACACCTGGTATCGCCGCTATATCGACGGTGGGCTGGACGGGCTCACGGCCGCCGCCGCGCGCCGCGTGACAATTCCGACGACGGCAAAAGGCCCCGAGCCCGTTGGGGACGCCAGCCCACGCGTTGAAGCTACGCCGTCTCTACGCGGCCCGCCCCCGAGGAAGACACTACGCGGCGAGTCGGAATCGTCCACGGATCTTTATTGGCTAATCGGGTTCCGGACATCGTCACTCGTCCGGCGTCCGACAGACGCGCCCGGGCGCTCCATCATGGGCGACGGCACGCGCGGTTGCGGCATTTGACGGTCCGAACGACCCAGTAGTGGAGTCAGGCGTGAGCGGATGGTTCGTCACACGAAAGCGAGGCCTACCGATGGACCCGAAGAGGTACGGATGGGGCGGCTGGAAGATGCCGATCCTGCACCCGAGTGATCCCGACTACTGCGAGTACAGGATGCCCGATCTGCGTTCCCGCGCGCCATGGGAGCAAGAGCGCCCAGGTGTTCCAGAAGATCGAGATGGCGGTGACATTCGGCGGTTGCCCGTGGGGCCGTGCGCGCATGAAAAAGTACGGCGTACCGCCGCACGTTCAGCGACACGCCTAAGGCTGAGATAGCCGCGCCGCAGACAACGCGTCACAGCTTCAGATAGCACGAGACGACGCCGTCCCGCACGAGGCGCAGTTCTGCGCGCCACTGCCCTATCAGTCTACCGCCCATCTTGTGCGCGTCAGGTTGATGCGCTTGTTAGATGCTCTGGTCCGGACCAGCGAAAGGTACTGTAATCAGGTGATAGACCACATCCGGGCTAGGGCAACCAATATGGATCTGTCTTGCCAATCTCCTGCAACCTCTTCATGACCTCTCCAACCCCCAAGTAGCGTGAAATGTAGTCAGATTCCAATCGCTTTCGGAAGTGATCAATAGAAGTCAACTTGACAAGATCAGATAGGGAGATGATTCCGCCCTCCTTTTCCGCGTCAAAACCAGCCCAATTCCGTAGATGCTCTTCCGACCGGAAGAAATGCATGGTACTTCAGGTGAAGGTTACATTCTCTGCCCATTTGCGAAGGGGAACAGACACATGCCCAATCAGTCCCTCGGGATCAGTGTTCAGAACTACCCCGTCTTTGATATCCACGTGGATCGGTTCGCCACAATCGAGACAGGGCGCTTCAATATGGATTGTCTTACCTGGGAAGAGCCAGCAGACTGCTGGCGATTCGAAAGCTCATTGGCCAAACCATTTCTGTTGACCATCGATGGTGATTCGATACTGATTTGGTAGATTGTTAAGGGGTGCCATTGAGACAATGAGATCCGTCCCCGGATATAGCCAACCCCCTAGCCCTACCCCTATCAATGCATGAAGCGCCTTTCGCCCTTCTTCCATGGATACACCTAAGTCAGCTGCTATCTCAGTGAAGTGGGGAGCCTGACCGGTTTCCACCATACGCCTCATAATGATGTGAAAGGTTCTGTCCGCCAGACTAGGCTCATTCACAAGTTGCTCCTCTGAATAGTGAGGTCGACGAGTCCCAGTACGCGATGGGCCGTCACAGACAACGTGATGGTGAAGACCGCGCCGGCCACCCGCGGCGCCACGCTGAGTCTCACGGGCGCTACGCCCGTTGAAAAACCAGCGGCTTGAGAATCAGGCTCGCCCCGACAAGCACGAGGCAGATCGGAAACAGGGGCAGCTTGATGCCGGTCAGCTCTCCGAGCCCGGCCGCCAACGCGAAAACGCCCAAAGCGACCGAAACGCCGCTCCAGTGAATTGCGAGTCGGAATCGAATCGCATTGAGCAGAAGCAGCAAGGCGCCAGTGCCAATCAGCCATGCTCCCTCTGGAACGCCTGGCACGAGCCAGATCGTGCCGATCATGACCAGGAAAATGCCCCACCCGATTTGATCAAGCCGTTTCGCGGTATCTCCCGTGTCGGCGAACTCCGCTTTCTGTGGGTTCATGATGTACTCCTACGCGGCCGCCGCGCTTAAGCGTTCAAGGTGTCGCCCCAAGGCCTATGCGCGGTTCGGATATTGCTGCCGGACTTCGCCAGTTGTGCCGTCGAAAAAGAAGACGATGATGAGGACTTTCATCGGAGCCTTCACGGTGTTTGGAGAGTAGTCGGGTTCTTGTGTCTTAGATTTGAAGGTGCATTTCAAATGCCACATTCCGACCGACGTCAGGCACGACGCGGCTGCGATACCGTCGGATCTCGTCTGCCCAATCCAACAAGTTCCGAAATACCGGCGTTAGGCGCCGAAATACCGGCGTGTCTGTGGGGTGAGCTCGCTGATGCGGACAGGCGGCAGTGTATCGCCGTCAGGAGGATCGGTTAACGATGCGAAGGATCGTCCTTCCCACATTGCTAATCGTGATCGCCATCGTCGTCGTGAGCGCGACGGTCGTGATCGTCCGCGCAACTCTCGCGAGCCGTGCGCCAGCGCCAGCGCCGAGAGTGCACATTACCGTCGACGCCGACCGTGTGGCCCAACATCTCTCGGGTGCGCTCCGATTTCGAACCGCGTTCAGTGCCGACGGCGCGAACCAGGCCGAATTCTCGAGTCTTGAGGATTATCTCGCCGCGACCTATCCGCTCGTCCATGCGCGCCTCGTTCGCGAGACGATAGGGACGCATCGCTCTTGTACACATGGAGGGGAACAGATTGGGGTAAGGCTCCGATCGTCTTGATGGCCCATGTCGATGTCGTCCCGATCGCCCGCGGAACCAATGGAAGTTGGACGCGACCGCCGTTACTCTAGTCGTGACTAAAGATCCTGTTTTCCGATCGGAGTCTCGGACTGTCGGACGACTCGTCGCCCTGCCGCGTCGGCAGCTGACCCACGCGCCGACCCACGCGTTTGTCGTAACCCACGCGCCTACCCACGCGTATCTGACGGGTTCTGACGGCTTCTGACTGAGTCGGCTGGAGTCGGGATGTGCCGATTGGCTAGGAAATTCGCAAATATTGGCGCGCCCGGCAGGACTCGAACCTGCGACCCCCGGCTTAGAAGGCCGGTGCTCTATCCAACTGAGCTACGGGCGCATGAGGTAATCGTAACATTCGCCCCCTCATCGCACCCTTGCTACGAGGAAACGCTATAACTCAAAGACCGGACGATGTTCCCGATCGGACGGACAAGTCCCGCGCCACACGATCACGATGTCAATCGGCCATGGGCGAACGTCTCGCTCATCAAGGTGTGGACCACCGGTTGGGTCGAATTCCATCGGACCACGTCCCATGGACAGCACGAAGGCTATGGCAGGATCATTTCGTCAAAGGGCAGCACGATCAGTCGATGCGGACCAGCCGTGTGGGCCGTCGTGGGCCCTGACGTTCTCTTGCTCTCACGTGCTTCGCCCGTGCAGACCCGGTTGTCGCAATCGTTTCGAGCGCGAATGCCATGTCACGCGCAGACTGAAACCAGTGCGACGGGTTTTTTCCCTTGTCCTTGTCCCTTTTCCCTTTGTTACTGCACGTGCACCGGCACCCTCACGAGCAGCACGCCGGCGGCCGAATTGATGTCGAGACGGACGTCCCCGGGCTGATCCGGCGAGAATTCGAAGTCGTACGTTTCCCCGTTGCCCATCTGAATCTCTGACGGTCGGACGACAGCCTGATCCGACGGCAGGTCCATGCCATCCTTGGCGATTCCACGCCAGCTGAGTAAGGCGTCGCCGCGCAGCAGGCGCATCCGCATCGATGGCCGGAACACGTGGATGTTGATGAACCGCAGCCGATACCGCTCGCCGACTTTCAGGTTCAGGGGGGCAGGGGTCAACGAGCCGTTGAGGTACACCGCGCCCGAATCGGTTGTGCGCCGGGGCACCGACACGAGCAGCACGATGTCGTGTGTCGGATCGTACGCGGCCGGGTCGTCGACGACAAGCAGCGCGCCGTTCAGGCCCGCCTGCTGCTGACGCACTTCGTCGACGTGCGTGTGATAGATGAACGTGCCCGAGCGCGGAGGCGTGAAGCGGGCCTCGAATGACCCGCCGGGCGCGATCGCGGGCGCAATGCGCGTTCCCTCACCCGCAAAGCCGGCGACGCCGTCGTAGTAGCTTTCGAGCTCGATGCCGTGCCAGTGGATCCCCGTCGCCTCGGGCAGCTGGTTTTCGACTGTGATGCTGACTGGCTCGCCGCGCTTCAGCAGAATCGTTGGACTTGGCAGGTAGGGCGGAGCGCCTGGCTTCGCGGCCTTGCCTTCTTCGAGCGTGAAGCCCCAGGCTGGTTCCTCGGGTGTGCCGTCGGTATCGACGCGCGCCACCAGCCGGAGACTGCGACGCGTTCGAGTATCGGCGGTGCTCGGCGCGCCGTTCTTCGCGACAACGGTAATCCCGACGACAGGTCCGGCCATCATCTCGAGCGCATGGTTCATGACGTGATGGCTCGCGGGTGGCGCGCTGCCGTCGAGCGGTTTGACTGGCGCGATGTGCGCGGTGTCGTGACAGTGGAACAGCCAGTTGCCGGGTCGCGTCGGCGTCCACGTGAGCGTAAACGTCCGGCCGCCGGCGAGGCGTTCGGTGTTGACCATGTGGGGAGACGCGTCGGCTGGAAAAATGACGTCGCTCCGCTCGTCGCCTCGGCTGTCCACATTGAAGTAGAAGCCGTGGAGGTGCATCGGATGAACAGCGAATCCCGCATTGATGACGCGGATGTGAACGGTGTCGCCGACCTGGTACGTGAGCCGTTCGGTGTGCGGCCAGGACTTGCCGTTCATCACCATGCGGTTCACGCCGCCGGGCTGCACGATGCCGTTAGCATCCACCTGGGCCCACACGCCGATCACGAACACGCGCTCGGTGCGGGTCGTGGACCCTCGAGGTTCGACGAGAAACGCGCCCGACAACTGCGAATCGCGCGCGACTCGCTGGGGAAGTGGCACGGTGCTCGTCGCGCCCCAGTAGTAATAGGTGCCGGGCTTGTCGGCAACGAACCGTACCTCGCGGACCTGACCAGGCTCGATCGTGATCGCATCCGTCCCGCCCGATGGAGGCGTGGTCCGTGACGATAGTCCATGGAGAACGAGCGGGTCCTTGTCCAGGCGATTGCGCACGAAGGCGTGAACCTCGGTCCCTTCGGTGACGCGAATCAGCGGTCCGGGGATCTGTAACGGCTTGCCCTCGAGCCCGAATGCCAGAACGGTGACGCCTGGATCGTTGTCGCCATCCGGATGCCACTCACCGGCGCGCGCTTCGAGATGAATCGTCAGTCCGCTGCCATCGAGCGCGCCAGCGGCCGTGCGGTTATCGTTGACGGCAATCTGTTCCGGCGTGGCGCCTTGCGAGCCGGGCTCGACCGCGAGACCCGGCCGTGTGCCCGCAAGCGCGCTGACAAACAGAATCGATAGAGTGGAAATACAGGACCGTCGCATGTTCGTGCCTCCGCGGAAATTCTCGAGGTGGCCTGAAGCGATGAAGTCAAAGGAGTTCTAACACCAAATCGACTGATCTTCTTTCAGATCTGCATCAGCGCGTTAAGCTCCGCGGTGGTCGTCGAGCGATCCAGGAAGCTGAACTTGCCTCGATCCTTCACTTCACGTGCGGCATCGATCAGGGCGGTCATCGCTGCACGATAGAGTGACGTGGCAAGGCTGATGCGCCTGACTCCGGCGGCGGCGAGTTCACTCACAGAAAATGACTTGCCCTTGATTCCTACCATGAAGTTAAAGGGCTTCGAGACCGCGCCACAGACGGCGCGTACTGTGTCAAGGTCGGGCAGTCCCGGAGCGAACAGCACATCGGCGCCGGCCTTTTCGAATGCCTGCAGGCGCCGGATCGTGTCGTCCAGGTTCCCGGACGCAAAGAGAAGATTGTGCGCTCGAGCGGTCAGCATGAATGGAAACGGGAGCGCACGCGCAGCTTCGGCCGCTGCGGCAATCCGTTCAACCGCCAGGCTGTCGTCGTAGAGAGGGCGATCGCGATTGCCGGTCGTATCCTCAATCGTGCATCCCACGAGCCCGGCTTCCGCGGCGAGACGGATCGTCTCCGCAACGATTTCAGGCGCATCACCAAACCCCCGCTCCAGATCCGCCGAGACCGGCAGGTCTGTCGCGCCGACAATCGCGCGGGAGTGCTCCAGTGCTTGCTCTCGACTTAGCCCGCCATCGCGCCGGCCGATGGCACACGCTGACGCTGCGCTCGACGTCGCCAGTGCCTGGAAGCCAAGACCGGCGAGCATCCGGGCGGAGCCAATATCCCACGGATTCGGAATGACGAAGACGCCAGGACCATCGTGAAGCGCGCGGAAGCGCGCGGCTTTTTCGAGCTGACTGACACTCATGGAGCTATTCTCGATCAAACTCCTTGATGCTGGAACAGGTTACTCCGACCGCAGCGCACGCATCGGATCGACGCGTGTCGCCCACCGCGCAGGAACGTAGCTGGCGGCGAGCGCCACGAGCGTCAGGCTGACCGCGACGGCCGCGAACGACAGCGGATCGGTCGGTTTGATTCCGTAGAGGAAGTTCGACAACACCCGCGTCACGCCTAGCGCTCCGATTAGGCCGATCCCCATGCCGATCAACGTGAGCCTCAGTCCTTGTACCACAACCAAACGTATGACGTCTGACCGTCGCGCGCCGAGCGCCATGCGGACACCGATCTCACGCGTTCGCTGACTCACGGAGTACGCGATCACTCCGTAGAGGCCGACGACCGCCAGCGTCAGCGCCAGCAACCCAAACATCCCCAGGAGCAGGCCGGCAGCGCGCGCGGGGAACAGCGGAAGCTGCATGTGCTGCTCGAGCGTTTCGACGCCGACGAGCGCCATCTGCGGATCGAGAGCGCGGACCTCCTGCCGTAGTGCGCCGACGATCGGTACATCACCCTGCGTGCGTACGACGAGCTGCACGGCTGGCTCGTAGTCCTGAAGCAGGGACCGATAGAAGAACGGCTTGGGATCTTCGCCGAGGCTTTGATATCGGCCTGTCTTCACGACACCGATGATTTCGGCTCGGGTCCGGCTCCCAGTTGGGCCCATGAGTTTCACGGACTGACCTACCGGATTCTGCCGTGGCCAGAAGCGATCGGCCATCTGCTGGTTGATCATCACGACCGGCGGCGCGTTGCGGCCATCCTTGTCGCTGAAGCTGCGGCCGCTCAGCACGGGGATGCCCATCGCCTCGAAGTAATCAGGTGCGACGAGCGCCATGTCGATGGCCAGCTGTGGCGTGCCGGCGGGACCACGCGGCGCCTCGTAGCCGTCGATCTCGATCCCCTCCATCCGCATCATCTGACCAAGCGGCAGATGGTCCGCGAAGCTGGCATACCGCACGCCCGGCAGCGTGCGGACATTCTCGAGCAGCCGTGCGTAATACTCCCGGCCGCGCTCCTCGGTGTATCCAAACGTCTGCACGTTGAGCGACGCGGCGACGGCATTCTGTGTGTCGAAGCCAGGGTCGATCGAACGCGCGTTGAGGAGGCTCCTCACGCAGAGGCTGGCGCCGACGAGCAGTACGACACATGCGGTCACCTGGGCGATCACGAGGCCGTTGCGAAGCCGCGCTCTGGCCGACCCGCCTTGAGCCGATCCCTCTTTCAGGCTGTCCACCTGGTTGACCTTCGACTGCTGAAGGGCCGGCGCGAGTCCGAACACCAGGCCCGTGACGATCGACGTGATCGTCGCAAACGCCAGTACGCGGATATCAGGCGAAATATTCAATGCGAGTGGCAGTGAAGCGGGCTTGAGCGACAGAAGCAACGGCGCGGCCCACAACGAGAGAAGGAGTCCGAGTGTTCCAGCGATGCCGGCGATCAACACGCTCTCGGTGAGCATCTGCTGGATCAGGCGGCGACGGTTTGCACCGAGCGCCACGCGGATCGCCACCTCCCGTCGTCGGCTCGCGGCTTTCGCCAACAGAAGATTCGCTACGTTCGCACACGCGATGAGCAGCACGAGTCCGACGACGGCCATCAGGACGGCGCTGACACCGCCCGCGACTCCGCGAAACGGTGATGGGACGAGTTCGACGGGCAGCCCGGCCGGGACGAGATTCCTGTCTGCGTCCGGATAGTCCGCCGCGAGCTGCTGGCCGAGGATCGCGAGCTCCGCGTTCGCCTGCGCACGGGCGATACCGGGTTTCATGCGGCCGATGCCGATGATCCAGTGCATGTGGCGCTCGGTCGGATTCAGTCCGGGATTCACCGCCCCGTGCATCGCCACCGGCGTCCAGAGCTCGGGGGTGAACCCGGCAAGCACGCCGGTGAATCCGGCCGGCGCCACGCCGATCACGGTGAAGTTTCGCCCGTTCAGCGTCAACGTCGTTCCTACAATGCCGGGATCGGAGCCCAGCCGCTGTTCCCAGAGCGCATGTGAGAGGACGACAACCGGAGCCGCTGTGGCGGCCTGATCTTCTTCGGGCAGGAAAGTGCGTCCCAGGGCCGGCTGCACGCCGAGAATCGAGAAGAAGTTGGCCGAGACGAGCGCCCCGTGCAGCATCTCGCCTTCGCCGGCGCGATTCCAAATCACTCCGGACGTTTCGGCCGTGAACGCCCCCATCTCGCTGAAGACACGGTTGTGGTCGCGGTAATACTCGTAGTCGGGAAACGACAGCTGCATGTGGCTTCCGATACCGTTGCCGCGCGTCGTGTTGTGCTGCCACACTTCGAGGAGGCCTGCAGGATCGGCCACCGTTGGCGGTCGAAGAAGCAGTCCGTCTATGAAAGTAAAGATGGTGGCGTTTGCGCCGATCCCCAGCGCCAGCGACAGCACCGCGACGACCGTGAGGCCGCGGCTCTTCGCCAGCGTCCGGATGGCATACCGAAAGTCCTGCCAGAGGGTCTCCATGATCAGGCATAGACGAAACCTGCGATCATTTGTTCGTCCGATCGTTCGAAACCTTGAGACCTGAGGCCTTCTCTGTCAGAGTTCAGCACATGAGCTCTCACGCCGTCCTCATCACGGTCAACGATCAGCCGGGCATGCTCTCCGGGTTGACCCGCGTGCTCGCCGATCATCAGGCGAACATCACGTACGTCGACATGCACACCGGGGGCGCGCTGTCGGATATCTATTTCGAGTTCACGCTTGGCGATGACGCCGCGCTTGACACCGTCCTGCGGGATTTGAAGGGCGTGCATGGCGTCGTTGCGGGTCGAAGAGACGCCGTCGCTGGTGAAGATATACGGCAAGCGGATCATCGTGATGGGGGGCGGCGCACAGGTTGGGCAGGTTGCGCTCGGCGCCATTGCCGAAGCGGATCGCCACAACATCCGCGGCGAGCGCATCTCGGTCGATACGATCCCGCTCGTCGGCGAGATGGAGCTGGCTGCCGCCGTGCGTGCCGTGGTCCGCCTGCCGCGCGTGAAGCTGCTCGTGCTCGCCGGCTCGCTGATGGGAGGCGAGATCACGCGCGCCGTGGACGACGTGCGGCAGAAGGGCACCTACGTGATCTCGCTGAACATGGCCGGCAGCGTCCCCGACGCCGCCGATCTCGTCGTCAGCGATCCGGTCCAGGCGGGTGTGATGGCCGTGATGGCCATCGCCGACACGGCGAAATTCGATATCGTTCGCCAACAGAAACGACGGTATTAAGTGAAGATCACATAGGAGAAAGAGAGGGAAGGGAGAATTCCTTTTTTATAAGATCAAGCCCGAACGTTCGGAAAGAAAAACAAACAAATGTAGTTCTCCCTTTCTCCCGTTTCTCCTGTTTGATCTTTCAGGTGAACGTCGGTCGAATTCTATGATCCGAGGTGCCACATGCGAGTATTGACCGTACTGACGGTCGCCACACTGGTGCTGGCGCGGACGTTCATGGCAGCCTCGAGCGCGACGCCATGTGACCTCTCCCAATACCGCGCGGGCCCAGGGCTCAGTGCCTCCAACACCGAAAATCAGCTCGTCGTGACGTGGCAAGGCGCGCGCGATTCCGAGCTTCGGGCGCGCTACGGCATCGATGGCGGGCAACCGGTGGTTCGCGATCTGTCCGTGCGCAAAGGCGGCGGGGCCTGGGCGATCCTCGGCGAGAACCTCAAACCTGAATACCGCGTCGTCACTGGCGTGCGGAGGATGTCAACACAACAGGCCGATCCGTTGCGCGCGGCGGGTGTGGAGCTGACGCCGGACGTGATCGCGAAGAATCGTTGGTACGCATTCTGGGACGCGCCGCTCTTCATTCCGGAGCCGCCCGCGGCCGGGCGAGGGCAGGCCGCGCCGCGCACCGTGGGTTCGCCGCGCACTGCGGCGGAGATCCGGCGCGCGAACGCCTCGTTCAGCAGCGCGTCATGTTCGGTGAAGACCGACGGCGCAAGCCTCGAAGTGACATTCCCCGGACTCTCCATGGGAATCTTCGCGGGAGATCTGCGATTCACGGTATACCGCGGAACGAATCTGATCCGCATGGATGCTGTGGCGAGTACGAACGAAGAGTGGGTCGCGTACAAGTACGACGGTGGGCTCAGCGGCTTCTCGACCGCACTCACGCCGCGAGTGACGTGGCGCGACACCGGCGGACACGATCAGCAGTATGCGTTCGGCGGCGTTCCGAACGAGACAATCGTTCCGCTCAAGGCGGCGAATCGCGTGCTGGTTGCCGAGGGCAAAAGCGGATCGATTGCGACATTTCCGATGCCGCACACCTTTTTCTTCACCCGCGAGGTGGACACCAACCTCGGTTATGTCTGGTACCGCCTCGATGCGGGCAAGCGCTTCGCGTTCGGCGTGCGCCAGGCGGATCGTGAAGAGGTCGCGCAGTACGCCGAGAACTTTGCGCTGTTCAACGCGCCGCCCGGAACCAGGCAGCGCATGGGCGTGTACTTCTACCTGAGCCCCGAGGCCGCCGAGACGACGCGTCAGGCGGCGCTGGCGTTCACGCACAACGACACGTTCAAGCCGCTGCCAGGCTATAAAACGATGGTGAACCATTTCCATCTGCGGTTCACCGACCGGGTCCGCGCGTCAGGATCTTCGACACGCCAATACAGGATCTCGCCGCGATGAGATCGCTCGGCCTGAACATCATCGGGCTGAGCGATTTTCACGGTGACCTGCACGCGAGCGATCCCGGGCCGCTCCGGTTCAAGGATCAGAAGGACTATCGCGAGGCGACGCGCCGTGCATCAGACGCGGACTTCCTCGTCACACCATGGGAGGAGCCCAGCGCGTACTTTGGCGGTCACTACAACATCATGTTTCCCAGGAACGTGTACTGGTCCAAGGTCAGACAGGCGGGACAACCGTTCGTCGAAAACGATCCGGTGTTTGGCAAGGTGTACCACACGGGCAGCGCGGATGACGTGCAGCAAATGATGGATGCGGAAGGTGCCTACTGGTACCACGCGCATCCGCGCACGAAGGGAACGACCGGATATCCGGATCTGATCTTCGACAAACCGTGGACGAAGAACGACCGGTATCTGGGCGGCGCGTTCAAGCCTGGCATGGGCATGGATCTGTCGGACACGCGGCTCTGCGAGTGGCGGTGCTTCGACTCGACCGACACGATGAACAATCTGTACGCGCGATCCGACCTTCGGCCGAAGTACATCATTGCGGACATCGACACCTATCAGAAAGGTCCCGAGGACGACCTGTATCCGAATTTTCCGGTGAACTATCTGAGACTCGATCGGGTGCCTGGCCCGGACGACGACTGGACGCCAGTCCTGAAGGCGCTGCGCGACGGTAACTTCTTCGTGACGACGGGTGAGATCCTGATCCCGTCGTACAGCGTCGAAGGAACAGGGGACAAACGTACCGTGTCGGCGGACGTCCAGTGGACGTTTCCGTTATCGTTTGTCGAAGTGGTGTGGGGAGACGGGAACCGGATCGATCGACAGGTTATCCCCGCGACCGACCTGCCGGCTTTCGGAACCCGGCATTTCACCATTCCATTCGATGCGAAGGGGAAGGCGTGGGTCCGATTCGCGGTATGGGACTCGGCCGGGAACGGCGCGTTCGTTCAGCCCGTCTGGATCCGTTAAAGGGTTTAATAGAGGACTCACCATGAGGACGCTCATTATGCTCGCGCTCGCCGTCTCGACCGCAGCGGCGCAGACGCAGGAACCGCGAGTCAACCCTGACGCGGCCGCGATCGCGGACTTCATGAAGCGCGTGGACGCGTACGTGGTACTCCACAACAAGGTGGAGTCGATGCTGCAGGAGCCGTCGCAGGACGGCAGACCAGAAGCTGTCATCCAGCATCAGCGAGAGTTCGCGAAACTGATGCAGCGGGAGCGTCAGGACGCCAAGCCCGGCGATCTCGTCACCAAGGAGATGCGCAACGTCGTCCGGCGACTGCTTGCGAGCGTGTTTCGGGGCCCGGACGGACGCGAGATCAAGCACACGATTCTCGATGAGGATCCGGGCAACGTGGCGCTTCGGGTGAACTCGACGTATCCCGACAATCTGCCGTTCTCGAGCGTGCCGCTCCCGATCCTCGAAGGACTCCCGACGCTGCCGGACGCGCTCGCCTACCGCTTCGTCGGTCCGCGACTGATCCTGCTCGATCCGCACGGGCGGCTGGTCGTCGATATCGTGGAGAAAGTGTTTCCGTGAGCTTGTAGCGCGGCCCTGCGTTTCCGTGAACTTGTAGCGCAGCCCTTCAGGGCTGCCCAGTGGCAGGGCTGCGCTACGAGCCGTCTCTGCGCGTTCAATTCACCGCGAAACAGTAGAACTTCCCAGCCCCTCCCGTTGCCACGAGGTCAGGCTGGCTGCAGCCGCGCGAAGGGTGAGCGGAGTTCCACGAGGTGTTTCCGCCGCCGGTGCGATCGAAGTGGCCGAGCTGCGCCCTGCCGCCGCCGCTGGCGTTGCTGGTCCAGTTGGAGCACGTATGGTCGGTGCCGTCAGTGTAGGCGCGGCCATCGGGCTGTGAACCAGTGAGCATGTCGTGCTCGTTTGGCGTCGACCCGGCGCCGTTGATCGTTTCTCCTTTTTCACTGAACACGGTCGAACGCGACAGGTTGTTGCCCATGCGCGCCTGCTCGATCGTGTCGCCGTGCAGATCGCCGACATCCTTGGCGATTGGCGCTGCGCTCTTCCCGTTGTACCAAGGGCCGTTTCCAATCCGATCCCGCGCGTTCACAGTAGGCTGACCGTTCGCTGCGTTGGCGCTCAGGTATGCGTGCCACGTGCGATTGCCAGCGCCAACCGCCGTCGCAAGCGCCTGGCAATGCGCATCCGCGCCGGCCAGACCGCCGAGGTTCGCGCCGTCACCCTTCCCCACGCTCGTGACGAAGAACGACATCGGTGGCGGAGGCGTCGCCGGCCCGCGACCCGCCGGCTGCTGGCCGGCTGGCGGCTGGCCGGGCTGTGGCGGCGTCGGCTGTTGCGCGAAGACCAGTCCTGAGACCGACACGACTGCCAGGTACAGCGGCTCGAAATATTCGTTGTGTGCGTTCCATATCTACTCCCCCTGCCGGCAGATTCTAACCGCAACTCGCAATTCGCGTCGCTTTCAGCTCCCCCCTCAGCTCTCAGCTCTTCAGCTCTCAGCTTTCAGCTCTCAGCTTTCAGCTCTCAGCTTTCAGCTCTCAGCTTTCAGCTCTCAGCTTGCCGGCGTCTCGAGAGCCGGGAATGGCTCGCCCCTCGACTCGCGTGCAGGCGCGCTCGCTCAGTGCATGCGGCTCGCGGCCCGCGATTGGCGACTCATGGCTCGCGGCTCGCGCCTCGCGGTTCGCGACCCTTCGACGCAGCTCAGGGGTCGTCCCGAGCGAAGTCGAGGGACGACTGGCCTCGCGGTTAGAGCAGGGAGCTAAAAGCTGATAGCTGAGAGCTGAGAGCTGAGAGCTGAGAGCTGAGAGCTGAGAGCTGGCAGCTGTCACCCTCACACCGTCATGCGCTTCCAGGCGCCGCGTCTGAATAGGAATGCACTGACGACGGCCAGCGTGGAGTACGCAATCGTCAGCGCCATGAACACGCCGCGTGCACCGAAGCCCGCGCGCGACGAGAGCCACCACGCGAGCGGTATCTCCCACAGCCAGAATACGAACAGGTTGAGGACCGTTGGGGTCCATGTGTCTCCGGCGCCGTTGAATGCCTGGGTCAACACCATCCCGCACGCGTAGAAGATGAACCCGAGGCTCACGATGCGCAGACATCCGACCGCATAGACCTGGACCTCGGGGTCGCTCGTAAAGAGCGCCGCAATGAGCCGCGCGCCCGCGAGAAAGAGGACGCCGACGGCGCCGAGGAACACCATGTTGTAGGCGGCCGCCGTCCAGACGGCGCGCTCGGCCCGGTCCGGCTGCTTCGCCCCGAGATTCTGTCCGACCATCGTCGCCGCGGCGTTGCTCACGCCAAAGGCGGGAAGCAGCGCAAACAGGATCACGCGCATGCCAATCGTGTAGCCCGCGAGCGCGGGGCTTCCAAACACTGACAGGATCCGCACCAGCCCGATGTAGCTGGCTGTCGCGATCAGGATCTGCAGCGTGCCGGATCCTGACAGGCGTAGAACGCTTTGCATCAGCGCAAGATTCAGCCGGAGATGTCGCAACGTCAATCGCACTCGGCTGTGCCCGCCGAACAGAATCGCGAGCTGACACACGACCGCAGTGCCGCGTCCGAGATTTGTGGCGACCGCGGCACCTGTCACGCCGAGGTACGGGAATGGGCCGAGGCCAAAGATGAAGCACGGACCGAGAATGATGTTGAGGATGTTGCCGAGCCAGAGGACACGCATCGCGATCGCCGCGTCACCGGATCCGCGGAACACCGCGTTCAGCATGAAGAGAAGCAGGACCGTCGCGTTTCCGCCAAGCATCACGGTCGTGAATCTCGCGCCGGTCTGGATGACGTGGTCCGACGCGCCCATCACGCGCAGCAGGCTGGCGGCGTGTGGAGCCGCCGCGGACGGCAATCGCGAGCGCGACCGCCAGGCCGAGCAGAATGGACTGTCCCGCGGCGCGCGCGGCGCCGTCCGGATTCTGCTCACCGGTTCGGCGCGCAACGAGAGCCGTCGCGCCTATCGAGAGACCCATGGCCGCTGTGTAGATGATCGTCAGCATCGACTCTGTCAGGCCGACGGTCGCGACCGCATCCGCGCCGAGGTGCGATACCCAGAACACGTCGGCCACGGCGAAGATGGATTCCATCGCCATCTCCATCACCATCGGGACCGCGAGCATGATCACGGCGCGCCCCACCGGGGCCGTTGTGTAATCGAGGCTGGACCCTCGAAGCGCCTCCCGCACAATGCCCAGGAGCCCTCTCGCGCTGACGGGACTCTCGCTATCAATTGATGGAAAACTGGCCATTTTTCGTCGCCCGAGCCACTATAGCGGCTGAAAAAGGTGGCTGGCACCTTTCCTGGAAAGGTGCCAGCCACCTTTTCCAGCGACAGAGATGCAGAAACTCTTGAGAATCAGTGATTTAGGGGTAACAAGGAGCGGGCGGCTGCCCGCTCCGGGAGCGAGGAGCTACTTACGATTCGACGCGAACAACGCTGCCGTCGGGCGTCCACCGGAGGAACGCCGAACCGACGAGCGTATTGAGGACTCGTTGACAGGACCTATTGTCGAGGCCCAGCAGTCGTGCGGCCTGAGCGGGAGTCAAACGCAGACCCGGCATCTCGTTGAACTCCGCCCGTACCCGTTGAAGCAAGATTGGGAAGTCCATGCCCCCATCCGAAGCAAAGGCTGGGCCATTCGACGATTTGCGTGAAACCCCTCACGCTTTGAATGATTCGCACCACACTGAAGACTGACGCCTCACCTATTGCCGACAATCGCGTCGGGATCTGCAGTGCGCTCCGACACCCTTGTCAGTCGCGCCCGCCTTGCGACCACTTCAGTGGCATACTCGTGGGCCAACCGGCCTCACACGGTCATCTCAAACAAACGAGGATGTCGCATATGCGCATGCCGATCGGACGGATTCTCGCGAGCGCAGCGTTCACGGTGCTCGTGACCCCGGCTGTTTTCAGCCAGGCGCCGCAGTATCCCACCGCACACAAAATTGATCATGTCGATACGTACCACGGCATCAGCGTTCCGGATCCGTATCGCTGGCTGGAAGACGACAACTCTCCGGAAACCAGCGCCTGGATCCAAGCCGAGAACAACATCACCTTCCCCTACCTTGAACGCATTCCCTTTCGGAAGCAGCTTCCAGGATCGAGTCAAGCATCTCAATGACTACGTCAAGTATTCAGCCCCTTCGCGCAAGGGGCCGTACTTCTTCTTCTCGAGAATGACGGTCTCCAGAACCAGAGTGTGCTGTTCATTCAAAAGGGCTTCACCGGCAATCCGGAGGTCCTGATCGATCCGAACGCCTGGTCGGCGGACGGCACGTCGCGGCTCGCGGCCTTCGTGCCCTCACGCGACGCGAAGCACGCCGTGTATGGCATCTCCCGAAGCGGATCGGACTGGCAAGAGCTGCACGTGATGGATCTGGCGACGAAGAAGACGCTCGACGACAAGATCGAGTGGGTGAAGGCTTCGGCGGTCGCCTGGCAAGGTAACGGGTTCTTCTACAGCCGCTACCCAGCGCCGGCGCCCGGTCAGGAAAAAGCTTCCATCAACGAGAATCATCAGGTCTATTTCCACCGTCTGGGCACCGCTCAATCCGACGACGCGATCGTGTACGAGGATCGGGCCAACCCGCAGCGATTCCACATCCTCGACACCACGGAGGACGAACGGTTTGCGGTGCTCTCCGTCTCAGAGCGCGGAAAAGGGAAGGACGGGAACGCGCTGTTCGTCCGTGATCTCTCCCGCGACGAGCGCGCGTTCGCGCCCGTGATTTCCACAATCGGCGACGAGTCGTACTCGGTCGTCGATAACGTCGACGACAAGTTGCTGGTCGAAACAAATCGCAACGCGCCTAATTGGCGCGTCGTCCTGATCGACCCGAAGCAGCCATCGGAATCGAACTGGAAGACGGTGCTGCCGGAACGGCCCGAGCCGATCAGTAGCGTCAGCACGGCAGGAGGGAAGCTTTTTGCGACGTATCTCAAGGATGTGGTCACCCGGGCGTACGTCTACAGCCTTGATGGAAAGCTGGAGAAGGAGATCGCACTTCCAGGCCCAGGCAACGCGAACGGATTCGGCGGTCAGCGCGACGACACGTTCGTCTTCTACGGGTTCAACTCGCTGAACGTTCCGCCGGCCATTTTTCGGTACGACATCGCGAGCGGCAAGAGCAGCGTGTTCAGACAGGCAAAAGTGCCCGGATACAACCCCGGGCTTTTCGAAACCAAGCAGGTGTTCTATCCAAGCAAGGACGGCACGCGCATCCCGATGTTCCTCGTCTATCGCAAGGGTTTGAAGCTGGATGGTAACAATCCGACGCTTCTGTTCGGCTACGGTGGCTTCAACATCGTGCAGTCGCCGACGTTCAATGCCGCGCGACTGGCGCTGCTGGAGCAGGGTTTCGTCTATGCGTCGGCGAACATGCGGGGCGGGGGCGAGTACGGAGAAACATGGCATCAGGCCGGGATGAAACTGAAGAAGCAGAACGTGTTCGACGACTTCATTGCCGCGGCGGAGTGGCTCATCGCGAACAAGTACACCTCGCCGGCGAAGCTCGCGGTTCAGGGAGGGTCGAACGGTGGCCTGCTTGTCGGCGCCGTGATCAATCAACGGCCGGATCTGTTCCGCGTCGCGATCCCGCAGGTTGGCGTCATGGACATGCTGCGCTTTCACAAGTTCACGATTGGCTGGAACTGGATTGCCGACTATGGATCGAGCGACAACCCCGATGAATTCAAGGCGCTTTACGCATACTCGCCACTGCACAACATCAAGGCCGGCGTGAAGTATCCGGCAACGCTCATCACCACTGCCGATCACGACGACCGGGTCGTCCCGGCGCATTCGTTCAAGTACGCGGCCACGCTGCAGGAACGCGCCAGCCGTGAGAACCCGGTGCTGATCCGCATCGAGACGAAATCCGGCCACGGCGCGAGCAGCCTGACCAAGGCACTCGAGACTACGGCGGACATTTACACCTTCATCGTTTACAACATGGGTCTCACGCCTCACCTGACCAGCCCGAACTGATTTCACAAGGGCAGACCGTGATCGTTCTGGTGACAGAAACCGAGTTCAACCGGGCTCCTGACGTGTTCGAATCGGCCGCCGTGCAGTGCGTGCCCGTCCGAGGCGAGGAGGCGGTCCTCGCTCGGGCGGTCGCCGATCGCGGTGCGCGGTACAGTCATCGTCGGCTCCGTGAAGTACTTGGGGGCCCTGTACCAGGCGCTCCCGCGCGGAGGAGTCATCGCACGCTTCGGTGTCGGGCACGATGGCATCGACAAGGGGAAGGCGACAGCGGCCGGAATCCTGTGCACCAATACCCCTGGGGTGCTCGACGACTCCGTCGCCGAGCACGCTATGCTGCTGATCCTGGCGGCGGCCCGGCGGCTTCCAGCCTTGACCGCAGAGATGCGGGCCGGCACGTGGGCGCTTGGCCCGGCCGGTCTCGAGCTTCGAGGAAAGACGCTCGCGATTATCGGCAGCGGACGGATCGGTCAGGCCACCGCGCGGATCGCTTCGCGGGGGTTCGGGATGCGCACCGTCGGTTGCCGCCGGAGACCCTCATCCGACAGCACCGCAGCGGGTCTGTTCGATTCGATCACGACCGACTTCGAGACTGCGGTGCGCGACGCGGACTTCGTCAGCCTGCACCTGAATGCCGAGCCCGGCAACGTGCGATTCGTCGACCGGGCCCGCCTCGCGCTGCTGCCTGAACGCGCCTGGCTGATCAACACCGCGCGTGGCGCGGTCGTCGACGAGCGCGACTTGTATGACGCGCTGGCCGCGCGTCGGCTCGCGGGCGCGGCGCTCGACGTCTTTGACAGGGAGCCGTACGTCCCCGCTGACCCCGCCCGCGATCTGCGCACGCTCCCAAACGTGGTCCTCACGCCGCATGTGGGCAGCCACACGCGCGAAGCGAACCGCATGATGGCCACGCGCGCGCTGCAGAACATTCAGCGCGCGGAGGTTCGCGATTACGCGGGGATGGATTTGCTGAATCCGGAGGTGCTCTGAATCGGGGACAGCCACCCCGAAGATCACAGAGGAGAAGGGGAGAAAGGGAGAATCTTTGGGTTTCTTTCTCCCTATATCGGCTCCTATCGGCACACCTGCTCGGTTCTCTTGGTCCTGGAAGCCCGGCTCGGTCGGCCGGCGTGCGGGTGTGCGCCCCCCACCTGTCGCTCGCCCAGTCAAGCCCCCAGATCCCGAGTTGGTTGTCATAGCGTTTTTGAGAAAAGAATCTCCCTTTCTCCCCTTCTCCTGTGGGATCTGCTCGGGGCGGCGAAGCTTCACCGTTTCAGGAGGCGCAACTCCCCGGCTGCAGCACGGCGTGGCTCTGGTGGCTGAACCCGTGCGCTCGTCCGATCGAGCGACGCGATCGATGTCGCGAGGCTGGGAGCGAGCAGCGTCAGCAGCCGGGCGTGGTCGTCCGTGAAGGCCTCCTGCGTTGAGCCGTAGAGCGACAGCACGCCGAGCAGGGCGCGGTCCTGCACGAGCGGCACCGACAACGACGAGCGAAGCGGCGGCGAGAGCGACGCGACGCCGGGACCGAGGTCAATCGCGGGGTCGCCGTTCAGCACGAATCGGCGATGCGCGGCCGACCAGCCGGCGATGCCTGCGCCGAGCGTCACGCGTGCGCCGCGCAGCGCCGGTGCGTGCGTCCCGTCCGAATACTGCAGCGTCACCGCGTCGTGCTTCTCGTCATACAGGAAGATGCCCATCGTGGTGCACGGCATGACCTGGCGGAGCATCATCCATGTCAGCGCGCCCACATCCGCGATGGTCGCGTCACCCGAGACCGCACGCGCCAGGCTCGAGACGGCCAGCACCTCACTCGCCGCGGCTTCGAGAGGAGGCGCAGCCGCGATCTCCGCTGGTTCGACTCGCGGCGCCCTCGCCGCGCCAAGCGTTTTTGCAACCGGGTGCGCGATCGATTCCTCGGGCGGCATGATCCGCTCGTACACACGCACGAACGTGTCCACGATTGCCGGGTCGTACATCGTGCCGCGGCGCTCCATCAGAATCGCGAGTGCCACGTCGTTTGACATCCGTCGCCGATAGGGACGGTCTGATGTGAGCGCGTCGAAGCAGTCGACGACCGAGAGGATCCGTGCCCCGATCGGAATCGCGTTGCCGGCGATGCGGTCGGGATAGCCGGTGCCGTCCCAGTTCTCGTGATGGTGCCGCACGATGGGAACAACGGGGTACGGAAAGTCGATCGCCGAGAGAATCTCTGCGCCGATCGGCGCGTGCAGTTTCATCTTCTCGAACTCGGCCGCCGTGAGCTTGCCGGGCTTGTTGAGGATGTGTTCAGGCACCGCGATCTTGCCCGTGTCGTGCAGGAGCGCGGCCGCTTCGATCGCCTGAAGGGTTGGTGCATCGACGATCCCGACTTCGCGAGCGAGGCCGAGCGCCCCGACCTGGACGCGTCTGATGTGCCCGTGAGTGACCTCGTCCTTCGCATCGATCGCGGTCGCCAGCGTCTCCACAGTGGACAGATACAGCCGGTTCAGTGCGATGACGTGCCCCTTGGCGTCTTCCACCCGGCCGAAGGACGAGCGCATCGTAATGTAGAACACCAGGAGGAGCGGCGGCAGCAGGACGAGCGCCGAGAAGTGCACCATGTGCAACGCGACAACGAGCAGAAGCGCGACACAGGCTCCAGCGGCGTAGCCGGGACCAAGCCAGAGAAAATGCTCGCGCCAGACCGCGAGCGGCGGACGCTTCTTGGCAAACGCGATCGCCGTTGCCGTCAAGCCGCTGTTGACCACGAAATACGTCGTCGCGAACAGCAGCAGCGGCACGAACAGCACGCCCGACGGCGGCAGCTCACGGAAGAGCGGCTTCACATGGCGGCAAGAAAGAACAGCTTGCCGGAGATCCAGACCGACAACGCGAGATTGCCGAAGTTGAAAAGCGTCTGGACCGGCGTGAGTCTGCGCTGCCACGCAATCAGCACGCTGTCGGTCGCGAGCGTGATCGCGCCCGCCTCGGGTCCGAAGAGCAGCACCGAAGCAAACACAAACATCTCGGACGGCGAAAAATGCGCCTCGACCGACGGGACCTTCAGCGTGAAGCGTCCGCTGAGCAGCGTCAGCGCCGCGAAGATCAGGAATTCACGCGGGACGCCATCGTGGACGAGCGTGAAAATGCAGTATCCCCCGAGCGGGATGCCCAGCGCGGCGATCGCCGAGACATAGGCCCGGCCGCCGCGGGAGAGACTGCTGGTCGTCTTCGCGCCCACGTGGTTTAGTGGCCGCCTCCCACGGCTGCATCGCCCCATACGAGGTGATTGGCGTCGGTGTGCTCGGAGTCGCCCCAGACCAGGTGCTGCCCGGAGGGGGAGTCGATGCTGTCACCCCACACGAGGTGGTTGTTCGTGGTCCAGCCGGCGACGTCGCCCCACACGAGATGGTTCGCCGGCGTTTGAGCGATGGGATTATTGAGGCCGAGCAGATTCAGGACTCCCGGTTCAGCGGAGTCGGCCTGCACGAAGAGCGCGCTCAAGTCGACCAGTCCGAGCAGACGGATGCCCGTGTTGCCGTAGATGCGGTCGATCAGCGTTCCGGTGTCGCGGAACGTCGCGCCGCTCGAGGTACCCGAGCACGCTGTCGACGGTGTTCAGAAGCGACGAGACGAGCCCGGTCGCGGAAACCTTTTCTGACTGCGGGAAATTCACGCTGCCGGCACCAGCGGCAACGAGTCCTGCCCGCGGCATGTACGTCGCCCCCATCTGGAGCGCCATCTTGATCTGCCCGGGTGTCATATAGGGATTGGCGTCGATCAGCAGCGCAACGCCGCCGCTGACGACCGCGGTCGACATGCTCGTACCCGTCAGGCGTAAGTAGGCGTTCTTGCCGGATCCAGCGATGTGCCACGACGGATAGTTCCGTGACAAATACGATCCCTGCGCCTCGAGCGACACGATTCGGGTGCCGGGCGCGACGACGTCTGGCTTGACGGCCAGGTCGTATCGCGTCGGCCCCTTCGAGCTGTACGCCGCGACGGTGTCGTCCTCTCGGGTGACGGTGCCGGCGGTGTCGATCGCTCCTACGGTGATCGCATATGGAGAGTTGCCCGGCGACGTGATGCCTCCGAGAACTGGGGCGCCCGTCGACGTGACGCCGTAATTACCGGCCGAGGCGACGACGATGACGCCTGCCTGGACTGCGCGTGCCACCGCCTGGCACAGCGGGTCGATGGCTGAAGGCTCCGACACCGCATGTCCGAGCGACAGGTTGATGACGCGGATGCCGTACTTCGTTCGGTTCGCCACCGCCCAGTCGATGCCCGCAATGACGTCGCTCGTGTAGCCGACGCCCGATGCGCCCAGGACGCGCACGTCAATCAATTTCACGCCGGGCGCGCTGCCGCCAGCGAACGCCGGCGTAACATACTTTGCGGCCGACGTGTTGCCTCCGATGATTCCAGCGACATGCGTTCCATGGCCGTAAGGGTCGCCGCCCGACGGGCCTTCCCACGACACCAGGTTCACGCGCGCGACCACCCTCGAATCGAGCGCCGAATGCGTGGCGATGCCGGAATCGACGACAGCTACTCCGATACCGGTGCCGTCGAACCCCGGCGTGCTCATCAGGCCGATCAGTCCGCCTGTTCCCTGCCACATCGCGCTGGCGCCCGTCACCTTGTTGGTGATCGCCATGTCGGTGACGACCGGCGCATCGGCCGAGATGTGCGCAAAGGCGGAGTCGCGCGACATCGCGTCGAACTCGGCGCGCGATACCTCCAGCGCGACTGAACCTTCGAGCTCGCGGCGCACGATGCCGCGCAACCGTCCGCGGATCGATCCGAGATCCCCTTCGACTGCGGGCTGCACGATCAGTCGAATGCGATCGCCGCGCACCTGCGACAGATCGCCCGACAGTGTTGGCCGTCGCTGTCCGGCCGGGTGGGCCGGCAGCCCGGTCAGCAGACAGAGAATGACAGCGACAAAGAAGAACGGTCGACGGCGCATACCCCTTGTTTACCTTTCGCTCGGTTGATGGTCCGGTCCGGGTCTAGCTCCTCCGCAAGATTTGGTCCTGTGTTGGAACAGATCGAATCCGCTTGTCGACTGTCTAAATGGATTTATTTGCAGGTACTTACGAGGTGCAGTAATTTGCCTAACTTAGCTCGGGTTGTTCTGTTTCGTAGCAGATAAGCGAGCCGAATAGCAGCAAACATGCTGTTAAAACATTGAGAGACAAATGCTTAGAATATTTGTCTCGTCGTAGCACACCTAACGACAGAAATAGACAACGGAGCGAAGGGCTACGCAGGCACGTTGCACGGTAGCGGGAGGGGTGTCTCTCGCTCGCGGCGGCGTCAGAAGACCTTGCCGCCGAGCGGAACCTCCGTATCGGGCGCCAGCAGAATCACGGCGCCGTCAGTGTCCGGAACGCCGAGCGTCAGAACGTCAGACATGAACGGGTCGACACCCTCGAAATCAACAACACGTTCTACCGTCTTCCCGAACGGCGCACCTTCAGCGCCTGGGCGGCGCGCGCGCCGCAGGGCTTCCTTTACAGCGTCAAGGCGAGTCGCTTTCTCACACACATGAAGAAGTTGAAAGATCCCGCCGAGCCGCTCGAATCGATTGTTCAGTCGCATGGACGTCCTTGGAAAACATCTTGGCCCCGTCCTCTATCAGCTGCCGCCGGGATGGAAGCTCGACCGTGAACGTCTGGAGCAGTTCCTGCAAGCGCTTCCAACAGGATTCCGCCACGTTCTGGAGTTTCGCGATCCGAGTTGGTACGCGGACGATGTCATGCGAATGCTCCAGCGAAGCGGAGTGGCACTCTGCCTCCACGACATGCGCGGGTCCGCGACAGGTCAGGAGCGGATGGGGGGGCCGTTCGTGTATGTGCGGTTTCACGGGGCGAGGGGTCAGTACAACGGCAGCTATCCGGAGGTCCGGCTTCGGGCGTGGGCGAGTTGGCTGCTCGCCCAGCAGCGGGCCGGTGCCGAGGTCTACGCGTATTTCAATAACGACGTGGGTGGCCACGCACCACGGAATGCCGTGACCCTTCGGAGGCTGATGGAGGAGAGGCCATGAATAGCCAGCAGAAGTTCCTGCTTGGCGTGGCGGCGGGTGCGTTCGGAATGCTTGCGGGGCGCGGCCTCGTGCGTGGAGCCCGGCGCATCGACTTTACCGGACGCGTTGTCGTCATTACGGGAGGTTCGCGCGGTCTCGGCCTGGTCATCGCACGACAGCTTGCCACCGAGGGTGCCCGTCTGTGTCTGCTGGCGCGCAACGAGGAAGAACTCGCCCGCGCAGCCGAACAGTTTCCGCCCGACAGTCAGGTGATGACGTTGCGATGCGACGTCCGTCGTCGCGCCGACGTTCGCGCCGCGGTCGATGCGATTCTCGATCGTTGGACCGTCATCGACGTGCTCATCAACAACGCGGGTGTAATCCAGGTCGGTCCGCTGGAACACATGACCACCGACGATTTCGAGAACGCGATGGCGACGCACTTCTGGGGACCGCTGCATCTGATGTTCGAGATCGTCCCATCGATGCGCCGCCGGGGCTTCGGTCGCATCGTCAACATCTCTTCCATTGGAGGACGAGTTGCGGTGCCGCACCTCGCGCCGTATTGTGCCAGCAAGTTCGCGCTCGCGGGGCTGTCCGACGGCGTGCGCACCGAACTCGATCAATACGGAATCCGTGTTACGACAGTCGCTCCGGGACTGATGCGAACCGGGTCACCGGTCAATGCGAGCCTCAAGGGGCAGCACGAGGCGGAGTACGCCTGGTTCGCGATTTCGGACTCGCTCCCTGGATTGAGTGCGTCGGCCGAGGCCGCGGCAAGCCGGATCATCGATGCCTGCCGGCACGGCGATCCTGAATTGACGATCACCATCCCGGCCAGGCTCGCGATCATTGCGAATTACGTCGCGCCCGCCGCTATCGCGCGGGCCCTGATGGTGGCGAATCGTTTCCTGCCTGGTCCCGCCGGTGCGAACGGCGACTTCGGGAGGCGGGGCAGTGCCAGCACGTCAAAATGGGCTCCGTCTGCCGCAACGGTGCTCACCGACAAAGCAGCAGTGGTGAATAACGAGGTGTGATCGGGCCGGGATCGGATCCGGGATCCGGGATCCGAATTGCTGATTGCTGATTGCTGATTGATTGCGGATTGCGGATTGATTGCGGATTGCGATTTGGGTTCACGGTTTCGATTTGTCGGAAATCGGCAGCTCACCGCTTTCGACCATCTGCTTGAACTGGCGGAGATCCTCACGGATCTGTGATGCCGGATCCCGGCCGAGCAGCTGCACGATGGCCGCACCCACCTTACCGCCCGGGGGGTTGTACTGCAGTCGGACCCGCACTCGGGTTCCGCGCCCGAACCCCATTTCGTCGAAGTTCACCGATCCGGCGCTCACGACGTCGGAGCCCTCTATGGACTGCCATCCGATCACCTGATTCGGCACCTCGTTGATGATTTCCGCGTTCCATTCGACGCTGCCGCCGGCGGGGCCTTTGGCGCGCCACCGCGAGAGCGTGTCAGTCACGCGCTCGACCGATTCGAGGTGGCGCATGACGCGCGGCAGGTTCTCGAGGTTGCGCCAGAAGCGATAGAGGATCTCGATCGGCTGATTGATCGTGACGCTCTCATCCACGACGACGCCTGCGTTGCCGCCGAGGGCGCGCCGGGTGTCCTGGCCTGTTCCGGCCGTGTTGATGCCGAAGAGTTCGTACGTCTCGCAGTGCCCCGATGCGCCGCGCCTCACCAGCAGCGCACCCAGTCCGGCCAGCGTCCATGCCGCCGTGCCGCGGTGTTTTGCGAAGCCGTATGTGACGAGCCCCAAACCGGCTGCGATCGACAGCCAGCGTTCAGCTTCGTTGATGTTACGGCCAGACCGTATCGCGGCCTCTCGCACATCAGCAGGAAACTCGAGCTCCATGAACGACATGTTGTCTCCGTGCGTCAACCTGTGTTGCGCCTCAGATGGTGGGCGTCCATGCGGGCGAATCGCTCGCCGGGAACGACTCTTCCGAGGCGTTGTGGACCATGTCCGTCGCACGCCAGCCGTTATCCTTGAGTCGGCGGTCGATCCAGTCGCGCACGGTACCGAGGTCACGGCGGCCCATCATGGCGCGAACGCCGATGGCACTTCCCGCCATTGCCAGCAAGCCACCAGCAAATCCGCCCCGACGGGCGCCAAACATCGTCAATGCGGCTCCGCAGAGAACCGCCATCCATCGCTCCTGGTCATATGTCGAGAGCCTTGCCGTGAGACTCGGTTTGTCCCACACGCTCTTATCGCTTCGTGGCAAGGTCAGGTTCATCGTTGCATCCGACATGGGACTGTCCTTTCGCGTTGTCCTGCATTCGGCCGGCGATCTTCACACGACTCGGAATCTTCGTGCACAACACATGCCTGAGGTTTGCCAGGAGATAGCGCACGGCCTTTGCGCGCATTGACCGCTTAACGCGCTCGTTTTCCGCGCAGTTTTCAGTCGGACAGTCCGGTTGAGTTGCCCAAGGGTGCTGTTTGGATTTGAAACGATCGCGTCATGGATGCGCAGCGCGCGTCACGGTGCGGCATGGTAGGCCGCCAGGTACTGCTTCAGCTTCAGCTTGAGCTTGCGCTTCGCGCTATCGGACGTCATGGCTCGCACAACTCCACAGACCGGGCGTTCGGGCCACGGCCGATCGTAGCGTCCGAACCCAGGCATAGCTTGCCGAGGACACCGTCGCGGCCGTCGAGCGAATACCGATTCACCGTCAGAAGCGAGCGTCCCGTTTCACCCCGCCGGTTGACACCCGTCGCGATTCATGTAACTATAAATCCGGATATACGGATTGAGTTGTGGGAGAGCATCCCCGGCCTCAACAGAAAGTCAGGCGAACAGCGTGGCAACGAGCGCGGCGATCTTCGACGACCTGAGCACGCTCGCGGATGCGACGCGAAGCCGGATGCTGATTCTGCTCGAACGTCACGAGCTGACCGTTTCCGAGCTGTGCACGATTCTCCAGCTGCCGCAGTCGACGGTGAGTCGTCATCTGAAAACGCTCGCTGACGCTGGCTGGGTGGCGTCGCGGCGGGACGGCACGAGCCGCTACTATACGCTGTCGCTGGACGATCGCGGCGCACATGTCCGGCGGCTGTGGTCGCTGCTTCGGGATCAGGTCAGCGCGACGGCCGGCGTCGATCAGGATGCGCGGCGCTTGAAGGGATGTACTGGCGCGCCGCCAGTCGAAGTCGCAGGAATTCTTTGAAAGCACGGCCGGCCAATGGGACAAGCTGCGCGCGGAGCTCTTTGGATCGGGCTCGCATCTGCAGGCACTCCTCGCGCTCGTCGACGAGCGGTGGGTGGTCGGCGATCTCGGATGCGGAACGGGTCAGGTCGCCAGCGCATTGGCGCCGTTCGTCGCGCGGCTGATCGCGGTCGATCGGTCGGGCGAGATGTTGCAGGCGGCCCGCCGGAGAGTTCGCGATTTACCGACCGCAGAGGTGCGACGCGGCGAGCTCGAGGCGCTTCCGATCGGCGATGGAGAGCTCGACGCCGCGACCTTGATGCTCGTGCTGCATCACCTTCCCGATCCCGCGGCCGCCCTCGCGGAGGCGCACCGGGTGTTGAAGGACGGAGGGCGGCTTGCTGATCGCGGACATGCTGCCGCACGATCGGGAGGAGTACCGGCAGCAGATGGGCCACGTGTGGCTCGGATTCAGCGAGGAGCACATGCAGCGGCTGCTGAGCGCGGCTGGTTTCGATCGAATCCGGATCACGCCACTGCCTGTTGACTCCGCCGCCAAAGGGCCCGCGCTCTTCGTTGCGACGGCGGTCAAGAAGTAGCTAACAGCTGACAGCTGACAGCTATCAGCTCTCAGCAGCTGACAGCTGACAGCTGACAGCTGAGAGCTGATAGCCGATAGCTGATAGCGGACAACTCACATCGAAGGGGATAGTAATGAGCACTGCAGTTCGAGACATGCACACGTTTGACGAAGCGGTGAAGGCGGGTCGTGCGCCTTACAAGGTGAAGGATCTTCAGCTCGCGGAGTTCGGCCGCAAGGAGATTCGTCTTGCCGAGCAGGAGATGCCCGGCCTGATGACTCTTCGCGAGCGCCACAAGGGGAAGAAACCGCTTGCGGGCGCGCGGATCATGGGCAGCCTGCACATGACGGTTCAGACCGCGGTTCTCATCGAAACCCTCGCGGACCTCGGTGCCGATGTCCGCTGGGTTTCGTGCAACATCTTCTCGACTCAGGATCACGCGGCCGCCGCCGTCGTTGTCGGACGCCAGGAGACCGGCGGCACGCCGGAGAATCCGAAAGGCACCCCGGTCTTCGCGTGGAAAGGCGAGACGCTGGCAGAGTACCTGGTGGTGCACGGGCGAAGCGTTGATGTGGCCCGACGGCAAGGGGCCGACGCTGCTGGTGGACGATGGCGGGGATGCGACGCTGCTGGTGCACAAGGGCGTTGAGTTCGAGAAAGCGGGGAAGGTGCCCGCGTTCAACGCGGACAGTGAACCCGAGGAGTGGGGTGTCATCCTCGAGCTGCTGCGCGCGGAGCAGCAGGAGAACTCGCAGCGCTGGACGAAAGTGGCCGCCGATCTTCGCGGCGTCAGCGAGGAAACCACGACCGGCGTCCATCGGCTCTACGAGATGATGAAGGCGGGCACGCTCCTGTTCCCGGCAATCAACGTCAACGACTCGGTCACCAAGAGCAAGTTCGACAACATCTACGGCTGCCGCCACTCGCTCGTCGATGGCATCAATCGCGCGACCGACGTGATGCTCGGCGGCAAAGTTGCGGCGGTTTTCGGGTTTGGCGAGGTCGGCAAGGGATGCGCGCAGGCGCTGCGCGGCCAGGGCTGCCGCGTGATCATCGCTGAAATCGATCCGATCTGCGCGCTCCAGGCGGCGATGGAAGGCTACGAGGTGAAGACCCTCGAGGACGTTGTCGAGAAGGCGGACATCTTCATCACCGCGACCGGCAACTTGAACATCATCACCGCGGCGCACATGGCCCGGATGAAGGACAAGGCGATCGTGGGTAACATCGGCCACTTCGACAACGAGATCGACATCGCCGGGTTGAAGAAGGTCAAGGGCATCCAGCGGATCAACATCAAGCCGCAGTACGACGAATACCGGTTCCCCGACGGCCACAGCGTCATGGTGCTCGCCGAAGGACGGCTGCTGAACCTGGGCTGCGCGACCGGACACCCGAGCTTCGTGATGTCGGCGTCGTTCACCAACCAGGTGATCGCGCAGCTCGAACTGCACCAGCACAACGACAAGTACGCAAAGAAGGTGTACATCCTGCCGAAGCACCTCGACGAGGAGGTGGCCCGGCTCCATCTCGGTCACCTTGGCGTGAAGCTCACCCAACTGTCGAAGGAGCAGGCGGACTACATCGGCGTCCCGGTCGAAGGGCCGTACAAGCCAGAACACTACCGGGTACTGACGAAAAGGCCGGGCGGCGCGAATCCGTCCGGCCTTCAGTCTGCATTTCTCACTGCTCGCGGGGCCCCACCCCCGCTCGCTCTCGTTCGGGGGCGCCGCTTTCGCGGCGCTTCCCTCCGGCCCCTCGCTCGCCCGGCCTTTTTTTTCGTGGCATCATGGGCGCTCAACAGAGGTGGCCCATGGACCGTCGCGAGTTCCTTGAAACCTCGGGGCTGCTGGCCGGCGGTGCGATGCTCGGCGGGATACCTGTGATTCAGCCGGCAGCGGCGCCGATGATTGGCATCCAGGTCGGTGCGGTCTCGTTCGTCGATGAAGGCACCGACCGCGTGCTCGACAGCCTTCGCGAGATGGCGTCGATCAACACGCTCTTCGTCGCGACCTTCACATACGGCCGCGGCATCGCGGGCCGGCAGCTTCCCAACCAGCCGCTGCCGGATCATGGCAGGCAGGAGTACGACACCGCGACGTTCCGCGGTGGAAACTACGCCACGCCCCACTCGCAGTACTACCGCAACACCAGCATCACGCCGGAGCGTGCCCCCGATCATCCTGGCTACGACGTGCTCGCCGACGTGCTGCCGCGCGCGCACCAGCGCCGGATGACAGTTATCGCGTGGTTCGAGGATGTGTTTGCTGCCGACGTGCCGGGGTTCGAGCAGGCGCGCGAAGTCATGCTCGATGGTGCGCGATCCACGTTCGCGTGCACGCGCAACCCGAACACGCGGAATTTCTGGCTGGGGCTCGTCGAGGACTACTTGCGCTCGTACGAGGTGGACGGACTCATGTGGGGCAGCGAACGGCAAGGTCCATTGGGGAGCGTCCTCGGGACGAACCACGGCGGCACCGGCGCCGGCGGACGCGTCGCGTGCTTCTGTCAATACTGCACCGAGGCGGCCCGAAGTCAGGGCATCAACGTCGATCGTGCGAGGCAGGGATACGGCGAGCTGGTGAAATGGAGCGCGCTCGTCGCCAGCGGGCGGAAGCCCGCCGATGGCGCGTTCGTGACGTTCTGGCGCCTGCTCGTGAAATATCCGGAGATCCTGGCCTGGGAACGCCTCTGGAACGAAGCGCTCTACGACACCTATCGCGATCTGTACAAACGTGCGCACGAGATTGCCCCTGCCAAGGGAATCGGGTGGCATATCTGGCACAACAACTCGTTCTCACCGTTCTACCGCGCCGAGCAGGACTACGCCGACTACAGTCAGTACTCGGACTTTCTCAAGGTCGTAATGTACGGACTCTGCGGCGGCGAGCGCCTCACTCAGTACGTCCGCAACGCGAATCGATCCTTGTTCGCGGATCTCACGCCTGAAGCAACTCTCGCCCTGACCTACGATCTGCAGCAATACCACGATCGTCCGCTGAACGAACTGGCCGCCTCCGGTCTCGGCCCCGACTACGTCAGGAGGGAAACCGCGCGCGCCGTGGCCGGCGCCGCGCCCACAATCAAGATCTGGCCGGGCATCGACGTCGACATTCCTACCGCCGCTACGAGCAAGAAGACGCAGCCGTCAGATGTGTACGATGCCGTCAAAGCCGCCTTCGCCGGCGGTGCGCACGGCGTGCTGCTGTCGCGGAAGTATTCGGAGATGCGGCTGGACAACATCCGCGGCGCCGGGCGGGCGCTGAAAGAACTGAAAGTGATCTAGTAAGGTCACGCGAGTCGCGAGTCGCGAGTCGCGAGCCGCGAGACTACTTTTCCAACGCGGACTTGGTCGATCGCAGGATGCCCTCCATCGCATCGCGGCTGCGGCGTTGCACGATCGTTCGCACGAATCCGCGCATGAAGCTCGTCAACGATCTGGTCCGGACGCGATTCATCGACACCATATAGAAGCCGTTCGCCCCGTCGTCGAACGCGCAGGTCAATCCGAGCCCCGCATCGAAATAGTGCGCGGCGTAGATCTGCTTGGTGGCGATGAGTCCTGGCCGGTGGCTTCCGGCAGCCGAGGGGTAGAGGGAGAGGTGGGTAATCCGCGTGACCGGTCGATTGATGTCGTCCTTGCTCCAGTAGAGGATGTCCTCGGTGCCTGCGAGGCGGATCGCTGGAAATCGTCTCAGATAGCTCATGAACTCGGGAGACAGGTCCTGAAAGTACTGCGACGAGTCGAAGATGACCTTGAACTCGTCGGCGACGTCGAGCGGCGTGGCCTTGTTACGGTAGTCGCCAAGCGCTCCGTTGGCCAGATAGCCGGCAGCGTTGGCGGCGAGCAATTGGCGCCACAGACTGCCCGCCTGCTCCCGCCAGTTCGGCGCGTTCCAGTTCACGTCACCGGCGAACCGATCCATGTCTTGAGTCGAGAGCCGAACGCCGCAGTCGCCCGGCCTGCACGCACGGATGGTTTCGAGATCGTAATCTTCGAAGTGGAGATCGCGCAGGTCTTCGGGCCTTGGAGGTGTGCTAAATCTGCCGATCTCCATGACCACATCGCTCGACTTCAGGCTCGCGATGTCGCGATACCGGTCAAAAAGTCTTGCCTGCGATCCCGCGATGTGGACGGCGCCCGCAATCGCCACCTCACGGCGATCCGTATCGAGCACTTTGGCGATTGGTTCTCCCCGCTCCAGACGCGCAAACTCCGCGGCAGTGAAGCCCGCCGCCGTGCGCAGGAAGGCGTGAGGTTGCCCCGCCGCCTGTTGCGGCCGGGCGAGTCCTGGAGCCACTGAAGCCGCCACGAGGCTGAGAACGCCCGCCTTTCCCAGGAATCGGAAACGACTCGTCATGTTGGTGAGATTGCGCAATCCTAGGCCGGCTGAGCCGCAGCGTGCAAGCGCCCGCCAGCACGCGGAGCGGGCGCTTGCCGCGCCGAAGCCCGCCTTCGCGCTACGGCGCAGCAGGCTATCTCGAAGGCGGGAAGGCGGGCGGACCGACCGAGAGGTGGCCTCAGACTCGAGAAAGCCTTACACTGGCGTCTCGATTGAGAGGGAAGCGGGCAGCTGGTGGCTGGCAGCTGACAGCTGACAGCTGACAGCTGACAGCTGATAGCTGATAGCTGATAGCTGATAGCTGACAGCTGATAGCAACGATTAGGAGCTCCAATGAAGCTTGGTTTGTACAGCATCACGTATCTTGGCGTGTGGTATCGAGGCCGGGCGCTCACGCTCGAGGAGTTGATCGATCGCGCGCGTGAGTACGGCTATCAGGGAGTCGAGATTGATGGAAAGCGGCCGCACGGCAGCCCGCTCGACATGCCGCGCCGCCGGTGCCAGGAGCTTCAATTGAAAGCTCGCGATGCGGGCATCGAAATCTACGCCGTCGCCGCGAACAACGACTTCAGCAGCCCGATCCCGGAGTATCGGGAAAGCCAGCTCCTGTACGTCCGCGATCTGATTCGCATGACCGCCGATCTGGGTGTCAACACGCTGCGCATGTTCGCGGCGTGGCCCGGTCTGACGATCACGCCGGACGGCGCGCGCTATACCAAGGCGCGTCAGATCTGGCGCGAGGCGCATCTCGAGACTCCCGCCGAACAGATCTGGGCCTGGTGCCGCGAGGGGTTGATTGAGGCGGCGCGCTGGGCGGGCGACGCGGGCGTGACGCTCGCGCTGCAGAATCACGCGCCGGTCACGAACAGCCCCGCGGACATGCTGCGCATGATTCGAGACGTCGACTCACCGCACGTGAAAGCGTGCCTCGATGCGCCGTTGGCCGCCAGGCAGGGGGTGACCTCGATGCAGGATGCCGCTCGCGAGGTTGCCGGTCTCCAGGTTCTGTCGCACTTCGGCGGCGAGTACCAGCGCACGGACGATGGAACCGTGCGAGGTCTGGTTCGGAATCCGGACGAAACGCTGACTCCTGAAGACTACTATCTCGATTTCGCGCTCGGCATGCAGGAAATCGGGTACGACGGCTATCTCGGGTACGAGCTGTGTCATCCGATTCCACCGGTCAACGGGGAGCCGGTCGGGCTCGACTTCGCCGATCTGAATGCGCGCCTCGCGGCGGAGTACATGCGTGGCATCTTGAAGGAGGCGGCAAAGACGCCGGCGACAGCGAAGGCCGGCTGATCAGATGCGGACGGAGCCCGGTCGCTTTTCACGCCGCTCGCTGCTGCGCCGCGCGTGTGCGGCGCCAATCCTCGCGCTCGGAGCGCCGCGCATCAGCCGTGCTCCCGCGGTCATGGCGGATCGTCCTAACGATATTCGTATCCTCGAAGTCCGCCATGAATTCGAAGATTTTCAGTACCGCGCTCCTTACCAGTTCGGCGGCCGCTCGGTCGATCGCGTCACCATCCTGAACGTCACCTGTCGCGTCCGGACGAACACCGGCCGCGAGTCGTCAGGCTTCGGGTCGATGACGCTCGGCAACGCGTGGGCGTTTCCAGCGGCGTCGCAGGACGCAGGCCTGGGCGCCATGCGGGACCTCGCGGGAAAACTGCGCGACGTCACGGCCGCGTGCGACGATCGAGGCCATCCCATCGATCTCTTTCGTGTGCTCGAGCCGGAGTATCTGCGCGCGTCCGCCGATCTCTCGCGCGCACGCGAACTTCCCGTTCCCATTCCGAAGCTCTGCATGCTGGTGGTGGCGAGCGCGTTCGACGCCGCCATACACGACGCATACGGCAAGGCGTTCGGCCGAAGCGTATACGAGACGTACGGGCCCGAGTTCATGAGCCGCGATCTGTCGGCCGATCTCGGCCCGTCGTTCAAAGGCGAGTATCTCGATCGGTACATCCCATCAACGCCCCGACCGCTGATGCCCGTGTTCCATTCCGTTGGCGCCAGCGACCCGCTCGACGCGTCCGACATGCAGGCGCGCACGCGGCTTGAAGACGGGTTGCCCAATACGCTCGAGGAATGGATCCCGCGCGATGGCTTGATCCGTTTCAAGATCAAACTCAACGGCGGCAATCTCGCGGCGGATTTCGACCGGGTCGTCCGCATCGATCGCATCGTCAATCGCGCACAGGCGGCTCGCGGCGCGAAGGAGTGGCAGTACTCGCTTGATTTCAACGAGGGATGCCCAAACGTCGCCTATCTCCTCGAATTCCTGCGCCGAGTCCGCGAGGCGACCCCGACGGGGTTCGAACGTATCCTCTATATCGAGCAGCCGACCGCCCGCGATCTGGCGAAGGACCGGGCGAACGTGATGCACGAGGCGGCCCGCCTGCGGCCGGTGGTCATCGACGAGTCACTCACGGATCTGGATGCGTTGCTGCTCGCGCGTGAGATGGGTTATACGGGCGTGGCGCTGAAGGCGTGCAAAGGACAGAGCCAGGCGATGCTGATGGCTGCCGCGGCGCAGAAGTTCGGGATGTTCCTGTGCGTGCAGGATCTCACGTGTCCTGGCGCGTCGCTGATTCATTCAGCCGGTATCGCCGCGCGCGTTCCCGGAAACGCCGGCATTGAGGCCAACGCGCGTCAGTTCGTGCCCGCCGCGAACCGCGCCTGGGAAGATCGGTTCCCCGGCCTGTTCACTATCCATGACGGCATGATGGCTACCGGTCAGCTAACCGGCCCAGGACTTGGAGCCGTCAGAGATCGCGCGTAGACGCCGCCAGCTGCCAGCCCCAGCCGCCAGCCGCGAGTCGCGAGTCGCGAGTCGCGAGTCGCGGCTATTTCACGAACTTGATGCAGACAGGTGCGCCAACGTCGATCTTGCTGCCGGTTGGCGTGAGCTTCCCCGTCTGGCCGTCAATGCGAAAGACGACCACTGAATCGGAGTTCTGATTGCCCGCAAGCAGGTAGTGCCCTTGTGGATCGATGCCGAAACCTCGCGGTGTGTTTCCCCGCGTGGACTGATTCTCGACGTACGTCAATTGCCCGCTGTTCTGATCGATTTTGAAGAGCGAAATGCTGTTGTGACCGCGAATCGATGTGTAGAGGTATCCGCCGGATGGATGCACCTCGAGTTCGGCGCCGCTGAATCCGGACTGCATGGTCATTTTCGGCGGAAGCGCCGAAATAGTTTGAAACTGCTTCAGCTCGCCAGTGGCGCCGTCGACCGTGAACGCCGTGACGGTGCAGTTCAGCTCGTTGATGACGTAGCCGAAACGACCGTTGGGGTGCACCGAGAAATGCCGCGGCCCTGCGCCCGCCTCGACGCTGGCCAACGAGGGATTGATGAGCTGTCCCCTGCGTCCATCGAATTGATAGATGAAGATGCGATCGAGTCCGAGATCCGCGACGTAGGCAAACTTGTTCGCCGGATCGAGCGTGACCGAGTGCGCGTGCGGTTCATTCTGCCGCTGCGGATTGACGCTGTGCCCGGTATGGTGGACTAACGCTGACCCGGATTTCAGGCTGCCGTCCTTGTTCAGTGGCAGCACAACCACGCTGCCGCCGCCGTAGTTGGCGACGAGGACGTTCCGTCCGTCCCTATCGACCGTGAGGTGCGCCGGCCCGGGCCCTTCTGACGATTGCTGGCCGAGGGGTCTCAACTTGCCCGTTGTCCTGTCGATCCCGAATGCGCTCACGGCTCCCGTCGACCGAGAGCCGAACGTGTTCACCTCGTTGACCGCATACAGGAATTTGTCGGTCGGGTGCACGGCCAGGAAGCTCGGGCTGGCGCTCTCGGCCGCAAGCTCGGCTGGTGCCAGCGTGCCTGCCTCGGTATCGAACCGGGACACATAGATCCCCTTGCTCTTCTCCGTATTCGTATAGGTGCCGATGTACACCAGCATGTTGCCGCCGGCCGGTGTGGGAGCCTGCGCGCGGCCGTGCGCGGTCGTGCCGACCGCTGTCAGCGCAATCAGAAAGATCCAGTGGAATCGAGACATAGAGTTGGCTCTCTCCGCAGATCAGCTTCCAGCTTGGCGCCTCCAACGTTCGTCGCTGACCGAGCTTGAAGCCTCAGTTTCCGCCCCATGAGGATTCGGTGCGGCCAGCTGACAGCTGGCCACTTTTTCACGTATCTTACAGCGTCCGACGATACGAGGTGTCTCCATGCGACGTAGAGAGTTTCTTGGCGCCGTCACCGCATCGATCGTGGCTGGCACTGCTGTTCCCACCGCGCAGTCCGCGCCGGCCGGTCAGGCGGCGCCCACTCCGCCGCCGCCCCGGAAGGGACGCATCAAACAGGGTGTTACCCGCGGCGTGTTCGCGCGTGGCACCAGCCTGGAAGACTGCTGTCGCGACGCGGCGCGCCTCGGCATCAAGGGCTTCGATCTGATCGGTCCGGCCGACTGGCCCACGCTCAAGAAATACGGACTGGTGCCCTCGATGTATCCCGGCGGCCCAGGCGGCACCATCCCTGTCGCGCTCAACAGGAAAGAGAATCACGAACGGCTGCTCGGCCTGATGAATCCCGCCATCGACGAAGCGGCGGCCAGCGGCGTTCCGAACATCATCTGCTTCTCGGGTAATCGCAACGGCATGGCCGACGCCGAAGGCGCCGACAATTGCGTGACGTTTCTCAACGCGATCAAGGCGCACGCCGAAGACAAGCAGATCACGATCTGCATGGAGTACCTCAACAGCAAGGTGAACCACAAGGACTACATGTTCGACCACATCGCCTGGGGCGTGGACGTCATGAAGCGCGTGAACTCACCTCGCGTCAAGATTCTCTACGACATCTACCACGCCCAGATCATGGACGGCGACATCGTCCGCAACATCCGCGACAACTTCCAGTGGATCGGTCACTTCCACACCGGCGGCAATCCCGGGCGCCACGAGATCGACGATACGCAGGAGCTGAACTATCGCTTCGTCATGCAGGCGATTGCCGAGCTTAACTACACCGGCTTCGTGTCCCACGAATACTCACCATCTCAGGGACACGACCCAATCGAAACGCTCGAGAAGGCGATTCAGATCTGTGATGCCTAGGACCAGTCTAGAGGTCTTGACCCTGAGAAACTTGACTCATTTGGACAAGTTCTGAAGGGTCAAGACCTCTAGCCGAAGATCTCGACGAAGGCCATCGTCACTTCGCAAACGTCGGAAACATTTTCTTCAGCTCGTCGGCGGTCGCGGCCGAGCCGTACTGATTCAGCTCGAACGCCTCCGCGTACTTGATCGCGCGCCCTTTCTGCTCGCCGTACAGCTTGACGAGCAGGTCCCGGTATTGATTCGCGACGTCGGCGTTGCGCTGCTTCACGATATCGATGAGGTACGCCTTGCGCCCCGCATCGTCGGTCGGAACGTTGCGACCGTAACGCGCCTGCCACGAGTCGGCGTCGCCGAATTGCGACGGCAGCGCTGAAATGCAATCCCACTTTTTCTGCGCGACATCGTCTATTCCGACTGCGAGGATCGGATCGAACGGATATGGGTGTTTGAACGGATCGGAATAGAAGAGAAAGATCGGGTTGCCCTTGGTCGGCGGCGTGTAGGGAGCGAAGTATGGCGCCGCGACGACGACCGCGGCGTCCTCGGCCAGCTTGCCGACGGCGCGATGATCCGGATGGTAGTCCCAGGGGCGATGCGAGAGCACGATGTCGGCCTGCCACTCTCGGATCAGGTTCGCGACTTTTTTTCGCGTCTCGAGATCCGGCATCAGCTCGCCGTCGTGGATGTCGAGGACGTCCGTCGCGACGCCGAGTTGCGCGTGGCACGCTTCGACTTCGGCCTTGCGCCGCTGCGCAAGCGGTCCGCCGGCCTGCGAGAAGTGACCGACGTCTCCGTTGGTCAGCGCCACGAGCTTGACCTTGTGTCCCTGTGCCGCGAAGAGCGCGCCGGTCCCGGCGAATTTCAATTCCGCATCGTCGGGATGCGCGCCGAACGCAATGATGTGCAGCTGGCGGGGTGCGGGCGTCTGAGCCGACACCGCGCGCAGAATCGACCCGGCCGGGGACAGGCATGTCCCGGCAATCAGGATGAGGAACAGACATCGAATCGAACGCATGGTTCACCTCGTTGGGTGCCTATCCTAGTTCGTTCAGGCTCGTGCGGGAAATGTGGCGACGTTCATCCCCGATCGGTGGACGCAAGCCGCGCCCGCGCATATGATTCTGGACTCGACGAATCCGTTGGTGCGTGGCAGCGCTCCGTAGGGCTGAGTCTCTAGACCCAGCCACCCGTGCCCGAGGTGATGATGACGATGACGAAAGGAATCCTGGCCGCCGCGATGGCCGGGTTCACCGTGATAGCGACGCATGTGGCCGCGCAGGGGCCGCCGGCGCAGACTCCACCGCCGACACCACCCACTGCGCCGACGCAGCCGCCGGAGACAGGCCGAGGCGGCCGCGGCCAGGGTGGCGGACGCGGGATGGCGACGTTCCCTGCGCAGCAAAGGCCACCAGGCGACCCGGAGTTGATCGCACGGGGCAAGCCGCTCTTCGTGACGAACTGCAGCAACTGCCACGGGGTCGATCTTCGTGGCGGCGTAACCGGCGGCCCGAATCTTCTTCGGTCCGCGGTCGTGCTGATGGATCAGCACGGCGAGCTGATCCTGCCGATCGTGCGCGGTGCGCGGGCGGAACGGGGCATGCCGCCGCTGCCGCTGCCCGACGCCGATGTGTTTGCCGTTGCTGAATACATTCACAGCGTGCTGGCGACCGCGCGTAATCAGGGCGCACCACCCGAAAGCGAGGCGCCGCCTCCGAATGCGCTCGTAGGAGACGCCAAGGCCGGCGAGGTGTACTTCTCCGCGAAATGCAGCAGCTGTCATTCGGCGACCGGCGATCTCGCGGGCATCGGCTCCCGGATCGATGAGGCGAAAGCGCTGCAGAACTACTGGGTGGTCGGAGGAAATGGCGGCGGCCGTGGAGGGCGAGGCGCGCCGAACGAGCGCCGGAAGGTGATGGCAACCGTGACGATGCCGAACGGCCAGAAGATACAAGGTCAGGTCGCGCGACTCGACAACTTCTTCGTCACACTGCTCCTCGACGATGGCCGGCTACAAACGATTCGCCGCGAAGGCGATGTGCCAAAGGTAGACGTCAAGGATCCCATGGAAGCGCATAAGAATCTGCCGGCCATCCTGACCGACAAGGACATGCACGACGTAACCGCTTACCTCGCGACACTCAAATGACACTCAAGAAACTGCTGGTCACGGCTTCGCTCGTCGCCGCCCCCGCGATCCTCGCCGCGCAGGGACTGGGACTCGATCCCGCCAAACTGCTCAAGCCCCTGTCGGATGAATGGCCGACCTACAACGGCGACTATTCGGGCAAACGCTACAGCCTCCTCAAGCAGATCAATCAGCTGACCGTGAAACACCTGACGCTGGCCTGGACCCTTCGCCTGACTGGCGGGTCGGTCGGCGGTGGTGGTGGTGGTGGATTTGGCGGTGGCGGAGGAGCCCGCAATCTCATTGTCGGCGGCGAAGGCACCGGCGAGTTTCCCACTGGTGGGCCGCCGACAATCAAAGCGTCCGCGTTGATGGTCGATGGAACGCTGTACGTCACGGCACCGGATAACGCGTGGGCGATCGATGCACGGGACGGCCGCGAGATCTGGCATTACTTCTGGAAAACGCGCGGCGGCACCCACATCGCGACCCGTGGCTTCGGCATGTGGAAGGACTATCTCTACATGGAGACGCCGGACAACTACCTGGTGTCGCTCGAAGCAAAGACCGGGAAGGAGCGCTGGCACAAAGTCATTTCGGATTTCGACCAGCAGTACTTCTCGACCATGGCCCCCATCGTGGTTGGGAATCACGTGATTGCGGGTACCGGGAACGATCTCGACATGCCGGGCTTCCTGCAGTCCTTCGATCCCGAGACCGGTGAGCTGCAATGGAAGCTCTACACCGTGCCGATGAATCCCGGCGATCCCGGGCTGGAGACGTGGCCGAGTCTCGATGCCGCGCGGCACGGCGGCGCGCAGCCATGGCTGCCAGGCGCCTACGATCCTGAGACGAATCTCTACATGTTCGGCACCGGCAACCCGACGCCCGCGTACACTCCGGGTCGTGGCGACGAGACCATGGACAACCTGTTCACGGGATCGCTGATCGCCGTCAACGTGGACACGGGCAAGATGGCCTGGTATTACCAGACCGCCCCGCACGACATGCACGACTGGGATTCGGCGCAGACGCCGGTGCTGGTCGACGCGATGTTCAAAGGGCGGATGCGGAAGATGGTCATGACCGCGGCGCGCAACGGCTACTTCTTCGTCCTCGATCGCGTGACCGGCGAGCATCTCCTGACGAGCAAGTACGGCTCGGCCACCAACTGGGTGAAGAACCTCGATGAAAAGGGGCGGCCGAGGCGCAATCCGGAAAAGGATCCAACAGTCGGAGGCTCGATCGTCTCGCCAAGCGCCGGCGGTACGATCAACTGGGAGCCGCCCGCGTTCTCTCCGGACACCGGCCTCTTCTATGTCGGCGAGGACAACATCTATTCGATCTTCTATCTGCTCGATACCGATCCACGCGGCTCGATGGGCCTCGGCGGGAAGCTCGAAACGCGCGCCGGCACCGGCGGCAGTTTCCTGACCGCGCTCGACTACCGCACAGGCAAGGCGGCGTGGCGCTATAAGTACGAAGGAGGCGCGGGGGGCGGCGGCGGCGTGCTGGCGACCGCCGGGAAGCTCGTATTCGCCGGGGACGGCGCCGGCAACATCGTGGCGCACGATGCCTACACCGGCAAGGCACTGTGGCACTCGAAGATTGGCGGCGTCACCAACCCGCCGCAGACGTATTTGCTGGACGGCCGTCAGTATCTTGCTCGTCGCGACTAACGACATGCTCTGGGCGTTCGTGATGTATTGATGTCGCGGCTCGCGGCTCGCGGCTCGCGATCTTGCACCGGACGTCGGGGTGGTCAGACTCCGGCAGCTGGAAGCTGGATGCCGGCAGCTGGAAGCTGACAGCTGATAGCTGATAGCTCTAGTGCATCTCCACGTCGCACGTGCCTAACCCTCCGCGGAAGTAGTTGAACTGGACGTTCGGATGATCCGCGAGGAGCGACATCGGCACAGACGTGTCGATGATCCGCTTCGAGATCATCAGCGCAGTCAGGCGCTGACCGAACGGGTTGTCGTGTCGTCCCTGCGTGCCAGATCGAGACTGTCTCGGCCTTCCACGTCTCGACCGGTCCGACGCTGATCGCTTTGGTCGGCACCGCCGCGATGTTACCTCCGCCGCTCGTGCGTGCGTTCTGCGCGATGGTCAGCGGATGCAGGTCCACGACGCGCGTCGGCAGCTTGCGGTAATCAGCCGCGGGAGGCGGCGCGTCTTTGTATTTTCCCTTTCGCGGGAGCGGATCGTTGAAGGCCCAGTGCTTCACATCTCCCTGTCCGCCCTGCATGATCGCGCAGCGGACCCCGGCGTCCCACGACCTGCGATAGGCGTTCGTGTCGGCTTTCGGAAAATGCAGGTGCTCGTCGGGCATGCGAAGCCGCCGGCTGATGCGGTTGAAGCAGAGTTCGCGATCCGCGCGTTCGAAACTGAGGGGATGCGACGTCGGCACTTCGCGGCCGGTTTCCGTATCGAACCATTCATCCATTCCCCAGAAGTGGCCTGACCGGACGTCCAGATCGAGCGAGTTGACGATGAGCGCCACGAGCGGAAGCTGCTCGGTGGGACCGATGGGTCCGCAGATGCCCACTGGATTGTCGTCGGTGCTCGAGCGCCACGCATCGATGTATTCGAGCGCTTCGGCGAGATAGAACTCCTCAATCGTGTCGTAGAGGACCACACGGAATCCGGGCCGCGATAACCGCAGCAGGTCACGTGGTGTCAGCCGTGCGGCTTCATCGATCAACTCCCGATCGAGCGTCGTGTAGTCCCACCAGTCAGGCGCAATCGCGCTGAGCGTCCTGCTCATCGCGTTCCGTCCAGGGTGCGCCGATATGCCGGGTTGAGCAGGTAGTGCCTCTTGAGCGCGGCTCTCAGCGGATCGGCGTGTTCGTCGGAAAAACCGTAGTGCAGATGGCGACGCCATCCTTCGGCGAATCTGAACTTGCGCGAGAATGACCCGAGCGTCTTCGGCGAATTCATCCATCGTGGCGATATAGCTCTCCATGCCCTGCGTTGCATCGAGCCAGCCCCGCTGACTCTTATGACACCCCAGCGCCGCCCGCTTCCGCTCGTGAACCGTCGTCGTGTTGACGAACGCTTCAGGGACGATTCGCCGCCGCAGTCCGTCGCACAGGCCGTGTGGGCTGGCATGGTAGATCGTCACGGCGGTCTGCACTGGCTCTCGCGCCGGCACGGTGCGATAGTTGGGCACGCCGCGCGCGAAAGCGGCCGTCACCGCCAGCCGCGCGGTGTTCATGTGATCCTCCATGTAGTCCTGCGGTGAGTGGGTCAAGACGATCGTGGGATCCACTTCGCGCACAATCGCCGCCACTCGCCGCAGCGTGCGATCGTCGTAGAACACCTGGAGATCGTTGCAGAGTGGCTCGTGCCAGACTGCCTTCATCAGGGTTGCCGACGCTTGCGCCTCGGCACATCGCACGCGCGCAGTTTCGGCGGGCGAGAGCACCAGGCTCCCGAGGTTTCCGCTCGACAGGTTCAAGTAATGAACCTCCCATTCAGCGTCGCGCAGAAGCAGCAGCGTTCCGGCCATCATGAACTCGATGTCGTCGGGATGCGCCGCGATCGCGAGCGCGCGCGTTTCGGTCGAGGGCTTCGGCCCTGTGGTCTTAGTCCGTGGGGATTTCGACAAGGCGCACCGGCCTTCCTTCGCTGGCGGATTTATCGGCCGCCGCCATCACGCGATGCGACGCGAACGCGTCGCTGAAGCTCGTCAGCGGCATCTCCGTGCCGTGTTCCAGCGCGTCGAAGAACGCCTGGAACTGGGTCTGATAGGGATGATCGCCGACGTCGCCGCTGTCGAGGAGCTTCATCGAGAGGTTGCTCCAGGTATGCCGGTTGAGGCCAGCGATCTTCTGCGAATGGAATTTGTTGTCGAGGATGCTGCCCTCGCTGCCGACCAGATGGGTGTGGAAGTAGTACGGCTGCAGGCAGTCCACGACCGCCGCGCATTTTCCGATGGTGGCATTCTTGAACTTCAGGATCGTGGTGGATGTGGTCTTGTACTCATATGGCACGAACAAAGGATTCGTGCTCTGCGTCGCGTAGCTGGTGACTTCGTCGACCTCGTCATTCATGCACAGCAGCAGGGCATCCATGGCATGGCATCCTGCCGTCAGGAGCGCGCTTCCACCGAGGCTGCGCTTCGTATTCCAGCGGTACTGCCCGTACCACGGACCGATGCCGTGGTAATAGTCGACCTCGCCGTAGTGCACGCGGCCGATCAGCCCGGCATCGATCACCGCCTTCGTCGCGATGAACTGGGAGGAGTAGCGGCACTCCAGGCACACGCATGTTCTGATGCCGCTGTCCACGACCGCCTTCTTCATCGCGAGGACCTCGCGCCAATCTATGGCCAGCGGTTTCTCGACGATGACGTGCTTGCCGCGGCGCGCCGCCGCCATGAACTGCGCGGCGTGCTGATCCGGATAGCTCGTGATGTCGACGACATGGATCGAGGGATCGTCGAGCATCTTGCCGAGATCCGTGTGCGGCGTGATGGGAGAGCCATGCCGCGCGGTCAGGTCCGCGGAAGACAACGAACGCGACGACCACACGGCGGTGACCTTCGCCTGTTTCGTCGCATTGATCGCGTCGATGTGGGCCGTGGCGGCCCATCCATAGCCGATGACAGCGACGTTGAATGTTTTGCTCACGATTGTAAACGCGCCTTTTGCGTCATTGTGCAACACCACAGAGGGGGCGCCTGGTCTCTCGCGAGATCCGAAGGATTTCACGCAGAGTTCGCAGAGGCCGCGGAGAAGAACGTGGCAGCGGCTGGCGGGACCGCGCTCGCGCGGTTGACCGAGACACTGATCCAGAAACACAAGCACCACACGATCAGGAGGTGTTTGCGTTTCTGGATCAGCGTCTCGGTCTGTACGCCGGCCGGAACGGCCGGCGTCCCGCCAGCCGCTGCCACGTTTGTTTCTCTGCGCCCTCCGCGATCCTCCGCGCGAGATCTTACGGTCCCCGAGCGCATGCGTCTGGGCACGCTTGGCACCGCGGGCACCCTTGATTATGCTCCCCGCATGCTACCTGAACTTTCACGTCGGGCATTTCTCGAGCTTGCAACCACCGCGGGGACACTGATGGCCGTTCGGCCCGTCCGAGGTGGTGGCCTGATTCAGTCCCCGCTCGGGCAGTCGTCCAGCGCCGGGCAGCCCTGGTATCGTCGAACCTTCCGCTGGATGCAGACGAACATCGCGGAGATCGATCCGACGCGCTACGACATCGGATGGTGGCGGCAGCACTGGAAGCGCACGCATACCCAGGGCATCGTCGTGAACGCCGGCGGCATCGTCGCCTACTACCCGAGCGAGGTGCCGCTCCATCGCCGCGCGGAGTTTCTCGGCGACCGCGACCTCTTTGGCGACCTGCTGAAGGCGGCGCGTGAGGACGGGATCGTGGTGTTCGCGCGGATGGATTCGAATGGCGCGGGTGATGAGATGTATCGCGCACATCCCGACTGGTTCACGCGGAATGCGGCCGGACGTCCCTATCCACGGGACAGCTCGCTGAACATGCCGTGCGTGAACGGCCCGTACTATCGCGAGCACATCCCGGCGATTCTGCGAGAGGTGGCATCCCGCTACAAGCCGGAAGGGTTTACCGACAACAGCTGGAGCGGTCTGTCACGCGCAAACATCTGCTTCTGCGACAACTGCCGCGCGAAGTTCAAGAAGGATGGCGGCTTCGATCTGCCTCAGCGCACCGATTGGAACGACCGCGTTTATCGAGCGTGGATTGAGTGGAGCTATGCGTGCCGTCTCGAGATCTGGGATCTCTTCAACCAGACCGCTCGCGATGCTGGCGGTCCGGCGTGTCTGTGGGTCGGCATGATTGGCGGCACGATCGCGGGAGCGGCGTCGGAGTTCCGCGACTATCGAGAGATCTGCCGGCGCACCGAGCTCATCATGCTCGACAACCAGCGCCGCGCCGACGCGACTGGATTTCAGGCCAACGGCCAGACCGGAAAGCTCGTGCACGGCCTGCTCGGCTGGGACAAGCTCGCCCCCGAAAGCTTCGCGCTCTATCAGACCTACGGCGCAACGTTTCGATTGTCGATGCGGCCCGAGCCCGAGGTGCGGCTCTGGGCGGTCGAAGGGTTCGCCGCCGGCATTCAACCGTGGTGGCACTACGTCAACGCCTATCACGAGGATCGGCGCATGTACGCCACGCCTGTTGCGATGTCGGACTGGTACGCGCGACACGAATCGTATCTCGTTGGGCGGCAGCCGGTCGCCACGGTCGGAATCGTGTACTCACAGCGGAATCACGACTTCTTCGGACGCGATGACGCCGATTTGATGGTGACGCTGCCGCAGCGCGGATTCATGGAGGCGCTGACGCGTGCCCGGATTCCATTTCTCCTCGTTCACGCCGACGACCTCGATCGAAACATCGACGGCCTGCGCCTCCTGATCCTACCGAATCTTGGAACGATGACGGATCCGCAGATTGCGGCCGTGCGGGCGTTTGCGAGCCGCGGAGGCGGAGTCGTGGCCTCTGGCGCGACCAGCCTCTTCGACGAGTGGGGCGAGCCGCGCGCGGAGCTCGCGCTCGCCGATCTGCTCGGCGTCTCGCTGCCCTCGACGCATCCGCTCCGCTCCGCCGCTGCGCGGCGTCAATCCGCACTAGGCAGCGATCAGACCTATCTCCGGCTGACACCTGAGCTGCGCTCGAAGGCCGACGGCCCGCATATCGCGTCGGAGCCAGGAGCTACCGGCACGCGTCATGAGGTGCTGAAAGGGTTCGACCAGACCGACATTCTTCCCTTCGGCGGTTCGCTCTCGCCGCTCATCGTCGCTCCGGCGTCGCGCGTCTTGATGACCTACGTGCCGCCGCGCCCTGCATTCCCGCCGGAAGCGGTGTGGCTACGGGAGTCGACCACCGATGTGCCGGGCCTCGTGGTCAGCGAGCGCGAGGGGAGTGGCCGCGTCGCCTACCTCGCGGCGGACCTCGATCGCCGCTACGCGCGCGACAACATCGGCGATACGGGCACGCTGCTCGCGAACATCGTGCGCTGGGCTGCGAAGGACGACGTGCCACTCACCGTGGAGGGCCCAGGTCTACTCGATTGCCATCTGTACCGACAACCTGGCCGCCTGATCCTTCACGTCGTCAATCTGACGAACGAAGGCACGTGGCGCGGCCCGATCGACGAACTGATTCGGGTGGGGCCGATACACGTCGGTGTGCGATTGACGGAGGGCGTTCGCGGGAATCGTGTCCGGTTGCTCGTGTCCGATAAGGTGCTGAACGTGAACGCGAGTGGAGGATGGGTGAGACTCTCGATTCCATCAATTACGGATCACGAAGTGTTGGTCCTCGAATGATGTGAGGAGAAAACGTTCCCCTCACCCCGAACACTAGAGCTGTCAGCTGATAGCTGGAAGCTGGAAGCTGGTAGCTGGTAGCTGGTAGCTAACCCCTACGTTCTCTTCTTCCCGATGTGCCTCTCGGCAAACGTGAGGAACGTCGGCCAGTTCGGCGCATCGGTATGACCGCCGCTGTGCTGACGGAATGCGATGTCGCCATCGATCAACGTCGTCTCGATCGGCGGAAACTCCGTTGTCCCCATGTCTTTCTTGCCGAGCAGGCGATATACAGGTCCGGCGCCGGCTGCGGCCATGAACATGCCTTTGGCGTCGACCCACGCGTCGTAGATCTGTGTAGCGACGACCGCACCCTGGTCGTTCGTTTTCGTCGCGATGGTGCCGTCCGGATTCAGCTCGGGCCCGCGGCCGCCGCTGATGAACACGGGTCGCGGCGCGCAGAGCGCCACGAGTTCGTGCGCGTCCACCGGAAGATCGTCCCAGTGGCCTGCGTACTTCAGATAGTTGCCGGCCATCCAGTGGTATTCGTTGGCGGCTGCGACGTTCTCGACTGTTTCTCCGTACCGGCGCCGGTTGATGTGCGCGCCACCCGCGCCTGACGAACTGACGTACGCGATCGCGAAGCGTTCGTCGAAAGCCATGGCGACAACCGTGGCCTTGCCATAGCGCGAGTGCCCCTCGAGCCCGACCTGCTTCGCATCGACCGACTTGTCGGTTTCAAAATAATCGAGCAACCGGCTCGCACCCCACGCCCACGCCGCGAGCGCGCCCCAGTCGTCCAGCTTGCGCGGCTGTCCTTTGTTGACCAGACCGATGATCCCCTGCGTCAGGCCGGCGCCGCAGTCCGCCTGAATGCTGTTCGGAACGATTTGCGCGTATCCCCAGCCTTTCGCGAGGACCTGCTGCTGCCATGTCGGGCCGGTCGGACCGCGTCCCGCCCCCGGAGGACCCGCAGGCGCACCGCCCGGAGCGCCGGCGCGCGCACCTGGCGCACCAGGCGCACCAGCGCGCGGAGGAAATCCTCCCGGAGGCGCGCACGGGCTCGGGGGATCTCCCGGCGCCGGCGGGCCGAATCCACCGCCGAACTGCACCATCACCGGCACGGGCCCCTTGGCGTCCGCCGGCGTGTTGAGCGTCGCGCGGATGTTCACCGTCACCTGCGGGTAGGACGCATTGTCGACGTGTCCGACGAGCTGTTTGGTGACGATGGCCACGTCGCCATTCGTGCCATTAGTCGTGCTTACGACTTCCCAATTCACCTTCGGCGTGTTCTTCGGCGTCCGTCCATAGACCTCGCGTTCGAGGTCTTCGAGAATCTCCGGTCGCCGCTGGTTGCGCCACGTTTTGGCGTCGGTGACGCGTTTGCCGTTCTTCAGCACGAGCGGATCGGGCAGCTTCGGATACGGGTTGGCTTTGGACTCGTCGTACGTGTCAGGGTTGGCGCTCTGCGCCCCTGGCGGAATCGACGTGATATGGAGCAGGTCCATCATCCGCTGGCGATCTTCCTGGGACGTCATCTGGACCGGGGACGGAGCGGACACTTTGTCCTGCGCCACACCACGCAGCGATGGCCCCGCAACCATCGACACGACCACGGCCGCCAGCGACACACGCACCGACTGCTTGAGACTGCTCATTCAGTGCCCTCTTTCGAAAAAAACTGAGGCGATGCTACTGTTCACTCTCTGACATTGCAAGCGCGCGGCTCGCTGCTCGCGACTCGCGGCTCGCGACTGGCGACTCGAGATTCGTGTTTTCTGACTTGTAGCTTCCGCCTTTAGGCGGAAGATCGTAGACAAAGATCCAACATGTTCCAGATCGGACTGAATCCATACGGCTTCTCCCACACCGTCGGCCTCCAGGCCTTCGGCACGCCGCAAGCGAATCCGAACGGCACCGGGTTGCGCGGCTTCATCCGCATCGCACTCGACATCGGCGCAAAATGCTTCGAATTCGATGGACGCTGGCTAGAGCCGCTTAGCGACGATGAGCTGAACGCGCTCGCCGACGAACTGCCCTCCGTTCCTCGGCTCTGCAGCTACTGGCTGCAGCACACGCCTGGCGAAACGTTGGACGAGGCGATTCGCGCGACGAGCGCCATCGGTGCAAGCACGATCCGCATGCATCTCTCGCCGGTGCTCGAGGGCGCGCGGGCCAAGCAGGGTCCGAAATGGCAGCAGATGGTCAACCACGCGCGCGCGACGCTGGATCGCGAGGCCCGAAAAGCTGCGGATGCCGGCCTCGCCATAGCCATCGAGAATCATCAGGACTTCGGCAGCGAGGAGCTCCTGGCACTTGCTGAGGAAGCCGGATCGAATGTCGTCATCGCGCTGGACACGGGCAATCCATTCGCGGTCGCGGAGGATCCGGTTGCGTTCGCCATTCGCGTCGCGCCGCGCCTTCGTCACGTGCATCTGAAAGATTACGTGTCGCAGTTCACGAACGAAGGGTTTCGGCTGGTGCGCTGCCCGATTGGCGACGGATGTGTGCCGCTCCAGGAGATCGCGGAGGCGATCTTCCGCGTGAAGGCGGAAGCTACAGCACAACGGAAAACGACCGGACATGCGGAACCGATAACCGCGTCAATAGAAGTCGGCGCGCTGGATGCCCGGCATGTCCGTGTCTTCGCGCCCGATTGGTGGAAAGGATATCCGTCCAGACCTGCCAGCGAGCTACGCACTGCGCTCGATCGACTGAAGACAAAGCGTCTGGACGATTATACGGACTACCGGACGCCGTGGGAGCTGCAGCAGGACACGTCCGCGATCGTCGAGTACGAGATGGAGCAGTTACGCAGGAGCGTCGCGAACCTGAAAGCGCTTGGCTGGATGTAAAGGGGAGAAATGGATAAAGAGTTTTCACTCGAAGGGGCAAGTGGCGCTCGTCACCGGATCTGGACGCGGTCTCGGCCATGCCATCGCCGCCCGCCTCGCGGAGCTTGGCGCCGACGTGGCCGTTCACGATTACGACGACAAGGCCCCAGCAGAGTTTGGAGAGTTCACGGATCTGAACGCTTCGCTGGCAGCCGTCGCCCGCCACGGGACGAAAACGCACGCAGTGACCGGCGACATCGGCGACGACTCAGCGGTGAAATCGATCGCGCGCGAAGTCGAGGCGGCGCTTGGTCCGGTCTCGATTCTCGTGAACGCCGCCGGCGGCGACATCGGCGAAAAAGGGGGAAAACCAAACCCTAACGACGCGCTGCACGTGAAGCTCGAAGACATTCGGGCGCTGCTCAATCGCAATCTCGTCGGGACGATGCTGATGTGCCAGGCGATCGTGAATGGAATGGTCCAGCGACGGAACGGCGCCGTCGTCAATATCGCCTCGACCGCCGGCCATTTCGGGACGTCTCCTGAAGTCGCCTATTCGACGATCAAGGCAGCCATCGTCCACTACACGCGGTGCCTCGCGTTCGAGACCCGGAAACATCACGTCCGCGTCAACTGCGTCAGCCCCGGCGCCACCGCGACGGCCCGCTTCCTGAGCACGCGGAAGATCGATGCCGCGCTGCTGGTCGAAGATGGCACCCTGGAACGATACGGCGTTCCCCGCGACCAGGCTAACGCCGTAGCTTTCCTCTGCACCCCGGCCGCCAAATTCATTCACGGCCAGGTGCTGAGAGTGGATGGCGGCCTGACGTTGTACGCGAGTTGAGCGGTCACTCCGGCGTGTTGTCTCTGCGCCCGCGCGTCTCTGCGCGAGGTGCATTGTCGGGAGTAGTCTGCGGCCGACGTGTGTAGGCAAGTTGAGGCGCGACTCCAGCGTGTTGCCTCTGCGCCCTCCGCGCGTCTCTGCGTGAGCCGTTGTGTCGCGAGTAGTCTGCGGCCGACCTGGTATGTAAGGTGAGGCGCCGCTCCAGCGTGTTGTCTCTGCGCCCTCTGCGCGTCTCTGCGCGAGTCGTTTTAGTGAGGGTCAGTCTGCGGCTGACCTCTGTATTCAAGTTGGACGGCCACCTCAGCGTGTTGCCTCTGCGCCTCCGCGCGTCTCTGCGTGAGTCGCTTTAGCGAGCCGCGAGCCGCGAGCCGCGGGTTACCGATTCACCAGCTTCGCCGGGATCGTAAGGATCAGCAACGCGCCGAGCACGAGCACTGAGGAGACCGCGAACATCCCGGCCTGCGTGCTGTTCGTCAGATCCTTCAGCCAGCCCACGACGTAGGGGCTGACGAAGCCGGCCAGATTGCCGACCGAGTTGATCGCCGCGATGCCGGCCGCGGCTGAGACACCGCCCAGAAAAGCGGTCGGCAGGCTCCAGAACAGCGCGCCGGAACTGAGGACACCGGCCGCGGCAATCGTGAGGCAGACGATGGCGATTCCCGTCTGGTTGCCGGCGATCGCGCTCAGCGAGAGAAAGACAGCCCCGATCGTCATCGGAATGGCCGCGTGCCATCGTCGCTCGCGCCGGCGATCCGCGCTCGCTCCCAGAAGGACCATGACGATGACGGCCCCCGTGTATGGAATGGCCGTGAAGACGCCGATTCGCAGCGTGCCTGTCACGCCAGCAGACTGAATCAGCGCCGGCATCCAGAACGTCAGGCCGTAGTGCCCCATGACGCAGCAGAAGTAGATCAGGCACAGCAGCCATAATCGGCGATCCGCGAACACGTCGGCGAGCTTCGCGTGAACCGACACCGCGACACGGTCCTCGGCAATCCTCTGTTCGAGCAGCGACTTCTCAGCGTCGGTCAGCCACCGCGCCGGTCGGATGCCGTTGTCGAGATACATCAACACCAGGAGCCCCACGAGGATCGCGGGGATGGCCTCGAGGAGGAACAGCCATTGCCATCCCGCCAGGCCCGACGTACCCGAGAATGTTTGCATGATCCAGCCGGACAAGGGTCCACCGAACACGCCGGCCAGCGGTGGAGCGGCCATGAAGAGCGCGACCATCCGCGCCCGACGCTCGCTGGGATACCAGTACGTCAGGTACAGAATGATGCCGGGAAAGAATCCTGCTTCGGCGATGCCCAGGATGAAGCGAAGAATGTAGAACGACGCCGGCGTTTTGATGAACATGAACGACGCGGAGACGAGTCCCCACGTGATCATGATCCGCGCGATCCACAGGCGCGCGCCGACCCGGTGGAGCAGCAGATTGCTCGGCACTTCGAAAAAGAAGTAGCCGATGAAGAACATGCCGGCGCCAAGCCCGTAGACCGTCTCGCTGAAATGCAGATCCCCGAGCATCTGCAGCCGCGCAAACCCGACGTTCACACGGTCGAGGTAGGCGACGACATAACAGAGCATCAGGAACGGAAGCAGCCGCCAGGTGACCTTGGCGTAGAGGGCGTCTGCGCTCTGGACAGACGGTAATGGCTGTGGCATGTGGCCGACAGTGTATCGAAAAGCGGTAAGATCGACCGCGATGAAGGTCGTGATCACCGGTGGAGCAGGGTTTCTCGGCATGCGCCTGGCTCGTGCCCTGCTGCAGCGTGGGACGCTCAGAGATGCTGGGGGCCAGCAACAACCCATCCGTCAGCTGATGCTCGTCGACGTCACCCAGCCGTTAGCGTTCGACGATCGTGTCGAGCGGATCACGGGCGACATCTCGGATCCCTCGCTGCTGAAATCGATTGTGGATCGCCAGACCGGTGCGATCTTTCACCTCGCCGCGATTGTCAGCGGCATGGCGGAAGCGGACTTCGATCTCGGCATGCGGATCAACGTGGATGCAACCAGGGCGCTGCTCGAGGCGGCGCGCGCGGCAGGGCACCAGCCGCGCGTCGTGTTCACGAGCTCTGTTGCCGTGTACGGCGGCGACCTCCCCGAACTGATCACCGACGTGACCGCCCTGAATCCCCAGACGTCCTACGGGGTTGAAAAGGCGATTGGCGAATTGCTCATCGGCGATTACACGCGCAAGGGATTCATCGATGGCCGATCGCTACGGCTGCCGACGATCACCGTGCGGCCCGGCCGTCCGAATGCCGCGGCGTCTTCGTTCGCCAGCGGCATCATCCGTGAGCCGCTGAACGGCGAGGAAGCGATCTGTCCCGTCGGAGCCGACGCCCGCATGTGGGTCGCCTCGCCGCGCACCGCCATTGATTGTCTGATCGCCGCTCACGACCTCCCGTCCGCGGCGCTGGGAAATCGTCGCTCGGTCAATGTGCCAGGACTCTCGGTCAGCGTCGGTGAGATGGCGGCGTCGCTCGAGCGCATTGGCGGGCCAGACGCTGCGCGACGCGTGCGGTGGGAACCCGACGCGCGGATTGAACGCATGGTGCGAGGGTGGCCAGGAGCGCTGGACAACTCGCGCGCGATTGCGCTCGGGTTTCCGGTCGACGACACCTTCGACACGATTGTTCGACGATACATGCAGGATGATTTGTCTCCCGTTGTGTAATCGCGACAACGACTCGCGTAGCTTCCGCCTTTAGGCGGAGCCAGGCGGAAGAACGAAGATGAGGAACTTCATGAACAAACCACTGCTCTCGCTCTCCATCGGTGCTTTGCTCCTGACGGCATCCCTCCCGCTCGCTGGCCAGGGCCGCGGCGGCGGCCGCGGCGGACCTCCCGTCAACATCCCTGACGGACCTGGCAAGGACAACGTCCAGTCGTTCTGCGCCAACTGCCACTCGCTCAACATGCTTGTGAATTCCGGCGGCTACACGCGGGATGGCTGGCGCACGCTGATCTCCACCATGGTCGCGCTGCCGCCTGATGTCGCCGACACGGTCACGGGTTATCTCGCGACGAATTTCCCGGAACAGCCACGCCCCCCTGCGGTGGTGATCGATGGGCCCGCGAAGGTGGCGTTCAAGGAATGGGCGGTGCCGACGCTCGGGTCCAGGCCCCACGATCCGCTGGCAACGCCGGACGGCGGCCTTTGGTACACCGGCCAGTTCGCCAATCGTCTGGGTCGCGTCGATACGAAGACGGGAAGCATCAAGGAATACGCGCTGCCGACGCCCGAGTCCGGACCGCATGGCCTGACCGCAGACAGCGACGGCAACATCTGGTTCACGGCGAACTCGAAGGGCTACATCGGCAAGCTGAATCCAGCGACGAGTGAGGTCACGGCCTACACATTGCCCGAGGCAGCCCGCGATCCACACACCCCGCTGTTCGATCGAAACGGGATCCTGTGGTTCACCGTTCAGGGGGCGAACATGGTCGGCCGCCTCGATCCCAAAACGAAGGAAGTGAAGATGGCGACCTCGCCGACGCCGCGATCGCTTCCGTACGGCCTCGTCATCAGCTCGCGCGGCGTGCCGTTCTTCGTCGAGTTCGGCGTGAACAAGATCGGCAGCATCGATCCGAACACGATGACGATTACCGAATATCCGCTGCCCAATCCGGACACGCGCCCACGCCGCGTCGCCATTACCAGCGACGATGTGCTCTGGTACGCGGACTATTCGCGCGGGTATCTCGGGCGATTCGATCCGAAGACGGGGAAGGCGACTGAATGGCCGTCTCCCGGCGGCCCGAAGTCGCAGCCGTACGGTATCACCGCCTACAACGACATCATCTGGTACAGCGAATCCGCGGTGCGACCGAATACGCTGGTCCGCTTCGATCCCAAGACTGAAAAGTTCCAGACCTGGACCATCCCCTCCGGCGGCGGCGTCGTCCGCAACATGATGCCGACGAAAGAGGGAAACCTGGTGATCGCCGAGAGCGGGGTCAATAAGGTGGCGCTCGTGGAGGTGGAGAAATAGCTGACAGCTGCTCAGCTAACGAGCAGCTGACAGCTGAGAGCTGATAGCTGTCAGCTAACGAGCGGCTCATTCAAAAACCGCACTAACGGCATCAGCGTACGAAAAGTGCGCAGGAGCGTGGGGTAGAACTCGGCGCTGGTCGCCAGTGTTGCCGGGAACTCACGCCCCGCGACGAACCGGCGATGTTTCAGGTATTCCGCCGCGGGATGGTCTTTCGAGAACCCCCTCGGAACCCGCGTCAGCCGATCGCCCTCGAGGACGCCGACAGCCCGCTTGAATGTGCTGGCGTGCGACAGCCGTCGAATCTCCGGATACGTATCCGCAATATGTTCACGGACGCGCTGCAGCTGCATCGGCTGCGGCGCCCACATGCCGCCACCAGCCCAGACCCAGCCCGCGGCAACCTCGAAATAGAGTCCGGCGCCTTCGTGTCGCGGCAGCCCGCGCCACGGAAAGCCGGCCGCGACGTGCGTCTTGAGCGGCGCCTTGTTGTCGCTGAAGCGCGTGTCGCGATAGATCCGATACAAAGACGTCTTTGGTGATGCGATCAGCTCTGGTGCGAACCGCTGGAAGTCCGACGCCAGCCGCGTCACCACGTCCACCATGGGCCCGCGCACGCACGCGTCGTATTCGTCTTTGTGCGCCTTGAACCACTCGCGGTCGTTGTTGCGCTTGAGCGCCCGAAGAAATCGCAGTGTGTGGGAATTGAAGGGGGACGACGACCGAGGCATTCCCCGATCACATCACGATCGCAGATGAAACGAAAGCGCCGGCGTCTAGCGCTTGGATGCGAGCTGGAAGCTGAGAGCTGAGAGCGAAAACGAGGGCGCCGAAGCCCGTTGCGCTTCGGCGCCCTTCACCGTCAGAACGTGATTCTGAATCCGAGCTGCGCGACGCGCTGCTCGCTCGCGCCGCTGTCGCCGGCAAACCCGTTCGGCTTCATGAACACCGTGTTCGGCGCATGGCTCGCGAGCGTGCCGGTGTTAGACCGCGCCAACCGACAGCGGCGCCGATGTTGAACACCGGGTTGATCGCGTTGGTCAGGTTGAAGAAGTCGGCGATCAGCTCGGCGTTCACATGCTGGTAGATGTGAACCGTCTTCGACACGCGCAGGTTGAACTGCGACAGCGATGCGCCGCGGCTGCAGTTGACCGTCTCGCAGGCGCCGATCTCCTTGAACGACGGCACGCCGGCATCGCTGATGCCCGTGTACTGGAAGGCCGTCGGGTAGATGTCGTTGCTGCACGCCGTCCAGGTTGTTGTCGTACCCGTACCAGATGTGAATCGGCAGCGCCGAACGGAAGCGGAAGATCGGCGACACCGTGATGCTCCACGGCGCCTGAATGACCGCGCTGATCGTGACCTTGTGCCGCGCGTCGGTTCGCGCCGCCGGTCCGTACTGCACATCCGCGAGCGGATTGGTCGAATCCTGCACGAGGTTCGTCGTCAGCTCGTCGACCGCCAGGCCGCCGCGGCCGGTGGCCTTCGGCGAGCGAGTACCACGCGCTCAGCTGCACGTGGCGATCCATCCGGCGGCGCACGCCGATGTTCACGCCGTCGAACTGGCTCTCGTCCGATGCTCATGTTCAGCGTCGGGTTCGCCGGGTTAAGCGGCAGATCGGCGTAGCGCCGTGCTCCGCCGTTGACGCGCGTGTTGAGCGGCCCACCGCACGCCGAGATCCTTGCCGTCGGTGTGCACGTAGTCGACGTCGACCACGGTTGACGGCGACAGCTCGTGCGACCAGCCCACGGACGTCTGGCTCGTCCACGGCTGCCGAATCTGCGGCGCCGCGACGTTCGAGCTGTAGAACGGACCGTTCGGGTTGACCTCGTTCTGGCTGGCGATGTTCGAGATCGGCTGGCCATACGTGAAGAAGCTGCCATCCGGGTTCTTGATCCCGGCCGTGTTCGGTCACCTAGAAGACCACGCCCGAGCCGCCCTGCGCGCTCAGTCCCGGGAACAGGATGTTCGCGTTGGTGAAGCCGTAGTCGTAGTAGATGCCCCAGCCGGCGCGCACGACGTCCTTGCCGTTGCCGTGGATGTCCCACACGGCGCCGATGCGCGGCTGGATGTTGTTCTTGTCTTCCTGCGCCTTCTTGCCGAACTCATCGAACCCGGGCACGCCGTCGAAGCGACCGGCCGCCGCCGCGGCCGTCAACGCGACGTAAGTTGGGGATCTGCGACTGGTCGATCAGGAAGCCGGTGACGAGGTCGTAGCGCAGGCCCGCATTCACCGTGAGCCGATCGGTCAGCGCGCCAGTCGTCCTGGAAGTACATGCCGTACTGCTTCATCGGCAGGTTCGCCGACGCGCCCGGCTTGTTGCGGGTGACGCGCGCTGATCGGCCCGTTGATGTCGTTGGTCAGGTGCGTGTACGCGTAGTCCGTGCTGCCCGACGAGAACGTGACGTACAGGTGCGGCTCGTTGATGTAGTTGAGCCCGGCCTTGAGGTCGTGGCCGAGGCCGCCCTTGCCCGTCGACGTGCCAGGAGAAGTCGTCGCGGAACTGGTACTTGTGCTGCTGCGTCTGTCTGCGGCGTGTTGACGTTGTAGCCGACGGTGACGCCGTTCGGGAACGTCTGCTGCGGATCGCCCGTGCGCGCGAGAATCGCGTTCGCGAAGTCGGCGTACTGGAAGATGAACTCGTTCAGCTTCGGCCCCGCCGAGTACCCAGTTGTGGTTCAGGTTGATCGAGTTGAACTTGTTGTTGCTGTCGCCCCAGTTGTTCTCCACGCGCCGCGTTCTCGGCGTTATAGACCTGCGAGTTCGTGTTCCGGCCGTAGCGCACCGAGAGGTACTGGACTGGGATTCAGGTTGGCCGACACTTTCCCCGTGAACAGGTTCTCGCGGCTCGGCGTTGGGAAGACGCCGTCCTGGCTCGGGAACAGTCCGAAGGTCGTCACCGCCTGCTTCGTGTCCTGCTGCGTGCGTTCGACGGCGACGAAGAAGTGCGCCTTGTTCTGAACGATCGGACCGCCGAACGATCCGCCGTACTGGTAGCGGCGGTAGTCCTGCTTGTCGATGTTGCTCAGCTTCTCCGTCTCGGTCTTCGCGTTCATGCTGTCGTCGCGGAACGACGTGAACCAGCTGCCGTGCGGATCGTTGGTGCCGCTCTTGGTCACGATGTTCATCACGCCGCCGTTGCTGCGGCCGTACTCGGCCTTGTAGCGCTGCGTGATGAAGTTGAATTCCTGGATCGCCTCGAGCGGGTAGAGCTGCAGCAGGCCGCCGACGGTGTCGTCGTTGTTGTCGCCGCCGTCGATCTGGTAGTTGACGTTGCGGCCGTTGCCGCCCGCAATCTGCGGCGAGTACTGCGTGCGACTTGGTCGGATCCGAGTGGAAGCCGAGGCCGACGCCGGGGATCGTCGCCGCGAGGTTGGCGAACTGACGGCCGTTGAGCGGCAGGCTCTCGATCTTCGTCGACGTCGACGACGCCGCCGACCGACGAATCCGTGGTCTTCACCATCGGCTGTTCGGCCGTGACGTTGACCGACTCCGAGACGCCGGCCAGCTTCAGCTCGACGTTGAGGTCGGTCGTCTGCGCGACGTTGACGACGATGTCCTTCCGGCTGTAGGTCGCGAAGCCCGAGAGCTCGGCGGTGACCTCGTAGGTGCCGACGGGCAGCGACGTCAGGCGGTAGATGCCCTCGCCGTCGGAGACGTCGGTGCGCGATGAACCCGGTCTGCGGATTCTTGGCCGTCACCGTGACGCCCGGCACCGCAGCGCCTTGCGCGTCGACGATGCGCCCTGTGATGTTTCCCGATGGTTTGCTGCGCGAACGACGCGGCCGGCGCCAGCGAGCGCGCACAGCGCGATCATCGCGATGATGATCTTTTTCATATGTCAGACTCCTTTGAAGAAACAGCGGTCCAGCCTTCGCTCTCACTCCAGAGCGAGGCTGCTCCACCGAAGCGGCAGCGCCGCGTAAGGCGGGCCCTCAATTTTACGGCAAACAGCCGAGGTCTACCCCACCCCTTGCCATTCGTCCCTGGTGAATTCCGTGATTGCGGGACAGGTGCGGTGATGCATGAGCAAAGCCGGCTCCATCGTCGACGGTGACGGACGGCCTGATTTTGCGGACGAAACGCTGCATCTGAGGTGCGAATCGATTCGCACGCGTGCCAATTTGGATTGGCTATCCAAAAGAATGGTTGCGCCAGATCCCAGGGACAAATCTACATACTGAAGAGGTGTGCACTGCCGGGCAAAAACGAGGTGAGAGCTTCTCTCGAAGCGATCGCGAAGGATCTCACGCGGAGTTCGCAGGGAACGCTGAGAGTGAGCGAGTCTTGACACGCTTCAGGCGCTTCGCCGAGGGCCGGCCGTCGGCCGGCCACAGCAGGACGGGAGATCCCCAGATACAAACGGCTCATGAATCGGATGCCGCTTGTATCTGGGGATCTCCCGTCCTGTTGCCGCACGGAGTGCGGCTCGGCGAAGCGCGAGCCGTGAGGTCTCTGCGGTCCCCGCGATCTCTGCGTGAGGTCTTCCGTGTCGAGTCTCCTTGCAGTCCGTCCGGGCTTGAAGACCGCTTCTACGATTCCGGACGCTTCGTTTCTTTGATCAGCCGCTCGACCTCGCTGCGCTGCGGCGCATCTGGCGGCAGGCGACGCAGGAGATCTTCGGCCGTAGAGGCGGCATCGGCTCGTCGTCCGGCGCGAGCAAGGCAATGGCAAGCGCGAAATGCGCCTGATGGAGATCGGGATCGAGCGTCAGCGCGCGCTGAAGCGGCACGAGGTGCATCGGCGGGATGGCCGCCGTCGGAGAGCGCCATGCCCAGATTCGCCATGACGACCGGGTTGCCTGGTTCGATGCGTTCGGCGTCGTGCAGCGTTCCATGGCGGCGAGTCGAATTGCCGCTGCCGCGGCCTCGCAGGCCGCCAGGCCGAGGTGTGCGTCGGCTGACGGCAGATGCGCGGTGATGGCCGATCGGAAGTCGCGGCATCGCCTCGCGGCAGCGTTCGATTCGAGCAGGACGTATCCGAGCCGCAGGTTGGCCTGCGGGTTTGCAGGATCCGAGGCGAGGATTCGCGCCGCAGTGCGCCGTTCGAGCGCCGGGCCCGGATTTCGCCGGAGGTGACCTGCGCGAGCCGTGAGCGCTTCATCCTTCTGTCTTTTGGATCCGGCGCGGTTCGGCTGCTTCGTGTGCGCCCGAACCGCTGGCATAGCCCAGCGCCTGCAGCCGTGCGCGAGCTTCCGGATCGATCGCTGAGCGTTGGCTGGGCGCGGCTGCCGATTGGCGCGCGACGCCGTTCGTGGAGTTCGGCCATCTTCGGCAGGCTCGGCTCGTGCTCAGATCGCGATCTTCATCGGGATCGCGATAGAGGTCGTACAACTCCGGCCGTGGCGCCTCGATGTATTTCCACCGCTCGGAGCGGATGGCGAATGCAGCGGGCTCCATCCGAAATCGAGCAACGGAGCGAACGACTCCGCGTAGAGATCCCGCTCCGGGAGCCTGCCTCCACCGAACGACAGGGCGGAGGTCGATTCCGTCCGCATCGAACGGCGTGAGCCCCAATAGCGCCATCGACCGTCGGAGCGACATCGATCAGCGCGACTCGATCGGTCAATCGTCCGCCCGGCTGGCACGCCGGGTCCGGCGATGATGAGCGGCACGCGCAGCGTCGTGTCGTACACGAAAATGCTGTGGCCGATTTCGCCGTGCTCGCCGAACGCTTCACCATGATCGGCCGCCGCGACGACGAGCGTCGGGCTCGACACGGGTTGCGAGCGCCGCGATCAGGCGACCGGCCTGGCTGTCGGCTTCCGCGATCTCCTCGTCGTATCGCTCCTGCGGCGGCAGGCGCCGCGGGTCCGAGCCGGGTCGCCGTAGGGCGCGTGCGGTTCGAAGAGGTGTACCCACAGGAAGAAACGCCGGTCGCGATGCGACGCGAGCCAGGCGATCGCCTCGTCCACGACTTCGCGTCCCGGCCTCTCATTGACCGCGCGCCCGTTCGCGGCTTGGCGGCATCCGATCGCCGTAGGTCTGAAAGCCCTTGATCAGCCCGAACCGCCGATCGAGCGGATACGCCGCGATGAAGGCACCGGTCGCGAAGCCTGGCCTCGGCAAGCGCGTCGGCGAGCGTCGGCGTCTTGAGATCGAGGCGCATCGCCGTTATGCCGCGCGCCGTGACCGGCCGGATACCGCCCGGTCATCAGGCTCGCGTGTGACGTCAGCGTGATCGGCGCGGTGGCGTAAGCGTGCGTGAAATGCACACCGTCCGCGCGAGCGCGATCGAGCGTGGGCGTGTGTGCTGCTTTATAGCCGTATGCGCCGACGTGATCGGCGCGCAGGGTGTCGATGGTGATGATGACGAGGTTCTTCGCAGCTGTCGGGTGCGGTGGCGGAGCGTCGTTGCGAGTCGTGCTGCACGCCGCGAGCGCGAGACACGCTATCACCACCGATGAGGGCGCGCATCCGGTCAGTATAGTGGCGTCCGCGATGACCGCCGCGGCCGGGATCTCCGCGGAGGTCGCGGGCACGCAGAGACCCGGGATCTCCGCGGAGCCGATCGTGCGGCAACGGCCGCGAGATCGCAGACAACGCCTGCGGCTGTACGGTCCTCTGTTGTAGGCCGGCCGAAGGCCGGCCTCGGCGAAGCGCCTGGACGAGCAACTGCCTGACTTCTCCGCGTTCTCAGCGATCGTCCGCGCGAGATCCCTCCGCGATCGCGCGATGACGGTCACTCCTTGCGCGTGGGACGCTCTTTGGATCCCGTAGCCCGGATCCCGGCACTATTCAGCGCGGAGCGCGACGACCGGATCGACTGTCGTCGCTCTTCGCGCCGGTATGTAGCTCGCGAGAAGAGTCACGAGCGCGCAAAGAGCAGACACGATCCACCGAACGTGATCGGATCGAGACCGCGAATGCCGTAGAGCAGGCTTTCGAGAAGCGTCTGAGCCGATTCCCGCGATGACCACTCCGATCGCTGTCCCGACGGCCGTCAGCACAAGTCCCTGTCGTAGCACGAGCCGCAGTCACGCTGCTGGCGGTCGGCGCCGAGAGCCACACGAATGCCGATTTCCCGTGTTCGCTGTGCGACGGAGTAGGAAGTGACACCGTAGATGCCGATAGCGCAGAGCAGCAGTCCGACGATGCCGAGCGAGCCGGCGACGGAGGCAGCTATGCGTTGCGGAATGAGTCCGATGGCGGTGAGTTCGCTGAGCGGCATTGACTCCGTGATCGGGAGATTAGGGTTCATTCCGCGAAGGAGCGTGCGGAACTCCGGGATCGCGCTTCGATCGCCAGTCGTGCGCACCAGAATCGATACGCGTGGCGTGTATCGCTGGCTGAAGGGAACGTAGATGTACGGCTCGACCGTGCCGGTCAGCCAGATCAGGCGCGCGTCTGCGGCCACACCCACGACCGTCACCGCACGCGACGGCCCGTCGTCCTGGACGATCATCTGCTTGCCGATCGGATCCTCGCCTGGCCAGATACTGCGCCGCCAATGCTTCGTTCACGATCGCCACTGGCAGCGATGCGGCGGTATCAGCGTCTGTAAAATCGCGACCGCGTGTCAGAGGCAGCTTCAAGGTTCGGAAGAGCCCAGGTTCGACGACGTTCCAGTCTGCCGAGAAGAATTCGCCGCGCGGTGGCGTCTTGCCGGGGACCTTGATGCCGCCGAACCCTGTGCGACCGCCATCGAGCGGCAGATCGAGCGAGAGCGTCGCGCTTTCGACGCCCGGCAGCGATCGCGTGCGCTCGAGCAACTCGCGCACGAACGGCCGGGCCGTGTCTCCGCCGGTATCCGGCGAGCGACAAGTCGAGCTGGACGACATCGACGCGGCGTTCGTCGAAGCCGGGCGAGATCGCTGCGGCATGCTCCAGCGCACGCAGGAACAGGCCCGCCACGATGACCAGCATCAGCGACATCGTCACCTGCCCGACGATGAAGATGTTCCGCAGTCGCATACGCGGGCGGCCGGAATCGAGTCCTTCCGTCTTCAGCGCGGGTACGAGATCAGCGCGCGAGGCCTGCAGGGCCGGCGCCAGGCCCGAGAGGATGGCCGCCAGGAAAGAGATCGCGATCCCGAACGAGACGACGCGCCAGTCAGCATGAACGGTGAAGTCGATCGGAATGGGCAGTTTCGGGATGACGGCCAGCACCAGCGACGTCAGCCAGTTCGTCAGCACCAGGCCGGCGAGGCCCCCCGGCAACGAACAGGATGATCGTTTCGGTCAACAGCTGACGGATCAGGCGTCCACGCGGGGCGCCCATCGCGAGTCGCACGGCGATTTCGCGGCGCCGCGTTGCGGCGCGTGCGAGCAGCATGCCGGAAACGTTCGACACACGTGATCAAAAGCACCAGCGACACGATGATCAAGAGGAGGCCGAGGAAGCCCGCGACCACGACCGTCTGTCCGGGCATCAGCGCCGACCTCGTCACGGTGAGACTCTTGCCCCGGTTGGCGTCGGGATATTCCTTCTCGAGATCCGCGCCGATCGCGCGCGCCTCGGCGTCCGCTCTGCCCGATCGTGATGCCGTCCTTCAGCCGCCCGCCCATCACGAGCCAGACTGCTTGCACGCTGATTGAAGATGTTCCCGTTGAGGCGAGGCATCGTCTCGGCCGTTCCGGCGATGGGCGTCCACACGTCCGGCTTGAGCAGCGTCGTTCCCTGGAACCCGGCCGGCGCGACGCCGACAACCATGAACGGCTTGTTGTTGAGGGAAATCGTCTGGCCAACGATCGATCGGTCGCCGCCGAATGTCTTCGTCCACAGCTCGTAGCTCAGGACCACCACCGAGTGCGAGTGGTCAGGCGCATCATCGCTGTCCTGCAGCAGTCGGCCAACGACCGGTCGGACGCCAAGGATCGTGAAGTAGTTCGCCGAGACGAGGTCTGCCGTAGATGCGCTGCGCATCACCGCCCGTCGCCAGGCTCAACGGCTGCGGTTCGAGCCGGTACGCGTAGACGTCGGTCAGCGACTTCTGACGCTCGCGGTAGTCGCGGTAGTTCGGATACGAGGAGTTGTCGAAGCCGCGGCCGTCCTGCGTGCGGCCGACGTCGACCAGCCGGGAAGGATCGGAGAGTCCAGGCAGCGGTCGAAGGAGCAGGGCGCTCGCGATGGAAAAAATCGTGGTGTTGGCGCCGATCCCGATCGCGAGGGAGAGCGCGGCGGTGATGGTGAAGAGCGGGCTTCGACGGAGGAGTCGAAGTGCGTATCGAATGTCTTGCAGAGTCGTTTGCAGCATACTTGCCCCCCCGTAGCGCGGGGCTTTAGCCCCGCGTCAAAGTCGCTCAGCTACGAAAACATTCGTATCACGTTCGTTCCATCTACGGCGCTGGCAGCGAATAGTTCCCGAAAATGTGCTGAACGGGGGGACGACGCGACTCGTCCGGACGGTCATAATAAAGGAGGCAGGCCTCCACCCACGGCCAATGCACACATCAACGACCGAACCTCAATCGCTCCCGATAGATCCCGTCTGCGGGATGGAGGTCGATCCCTCGACGGATCTCCGGACCGACCACAAAGGGACGACGTATTTCTTTTGCCATCCGTCGTGCCTCGAGCGATTCACCGAGGATCCGGCGGCGTTTCTCGACCCACGCGAGCCCGACCCAGTCGTTCCAGGCGCCATCTACACGTGCCCGATGCACCCGGAAGTGCGGCAGGTCGGGCCCGGCAGCTGTCCAAAATGCGGGATGGCGCTGGAGCCAGAGCGGGTCACCCTCGACGAAGGTCCGAACCCCGAGCTCGTCGACATGACGCGGCGATTCTACGCCGCCGCGTATCTCGGATCTGCCGATCATGCTGTTCGCGATGGCGGAAATGGTTGCGCCCGATCTCGTCCATCGGCTCGTGCCGTCAGGCGTGGCGAACTGGGTGCAGCTCGCGCTCTCGATTCCGGTCGTGTTCTGGGCTGGAGCGCCGCTCTTTGCGCGCGGCTGGGCGTCGATCGTCAATAGCAGTCCGAACATGTTCACGCTGATCGCCCTGGGCATCGGCGCGGCGTTTCTGTACAGCGCCGAGGCAACCATCTGGCCGGGACTGTTTCCGGAAGGATTCCGGATGCATGGGCGCGTCGATCCCTATTTCGACACCGCCGTCGTCGTCACAGCGCTGGTGCTGCTCGGTCAGGTGCTCGAGCTGCGCGCGCGCTCGCGTACGAGTGTCGCGCTGCGCGAGCTGCTTGGCTTGGCGCCGTCGAATGCCCGGCGTGTCGAGGCGGATGGCGAGCGCGATGTGCCGATCGCATCGGTTCACGTCGGCGACCTGTTGCGCGTGCGGCCCGGGGAAAAGATCCCTGTCGACGGCGTAGTGACCGAGGGGCACAGCTTCGTCGACGAATCGATGGTCAGCGGCGAGTCGGCTGCCCGTCGAAAAGCATGCAGGCGAGCGGGTGACGGGCGGCACGCTCAACGGAACGGGATCGTTCGTGATGCGCGCGGATCGGGTCGGGGAGGCGACGCTCCTTGCGCAGATCGTGCGTATGGTCGCGGAGGCGCAGCGCACGCGCGCGCCGATTCAGCGGCTCGCCGATCGTATTGCCGAGTACTTCGTGCCGGCGGTCGTTGTCGTGTCTGTCATCGCGCTGATTGCCTGGAGCATCTTTGGTCCGGAACCACGGTTCACGCTCGCGCTCGTCAACGCCGTGGCGGTGCTGATCATCGCGTGCCCCTGCGCCCTCGGTCTGGCGACGCCAATGGCGATCATGGTCGGAACGGGGAGGGGTGCCGCGGCTGGCGTGCTCATCCGCAACGCGGAGACGCTCGAGCGTCTCGAGCGAGTGGACACACTCGTCGTTGACAAGACGGGCACGTTGACCGAGGGGCGGCCGTCCGTATCGCGCATCGTCCCTCTGGAGAGTCCAGGCGGCGTGCGGGCTTCAGATCCCGCGAGCGACGCGACGTCGAATCTTCTCCGCATCGTCGCGGCGCTGGAGCAGGCGAGCGAGCATCCGCTCGGCCACGCAATCGTGGCAGAAGCGCGATCGCGGCGAGTTGGCGCTGCCGCCGCCCACGCGATTCGAGTCCGTGACAGGGCAGGGCATCGCCGGAGAAGTCGACGACCACGTCGTCGTTGCCGGAACGAGCGAGTTCCTGGCCGAGCGCGGCGTCGATGTCTCGCTGCTCGAGTCGGAGGCGTCCACGCCGCGACGCGAGGGGCACACGATCGTCTTTGCCGGAATCGATGGCCGCCCAGCGGGCCTCTTCGCGATCGGGGATCCGATCAAGCGCACGACACGCGAAGCGCTCGGCGCGCTTCGAGGCGATGGCATTCACGTGATCATGATGACCGGGGACAATCGCGCGACGGCAGAGGCGGTTGCCGATGCGCTGGGCATTGCGCGCTCGGACGTCCACGCGGAGGTGCTGCCCACCGACAAGCGGGATCTGATTCGTCATCTTGAATCGCAGGGACGCGTCGTCGCAATGGCGGGTGACGGCGTCAACGATGCACCGGCGCTCGCCGCTGCGACCGTCGGCATCGCGATGGGCACCGGCACCGACGTCGCCATCGAGAGCGCGGGGATCACGCTCGTCAAGGGGGATCTGCGCGGCATCCTGCGCGCGCGCCATCTCAGTCGCGCCACCATGCGCAACATCCGGCAGAATCTGTTTCTGGCGTTCGTCTACAACGCCGTCGGTGTTCCCGTCGCCGCCGGTGTGCTCTATCCGTTCACGGGGATTCTAATCAGCCCCATCTGGGCCAGCGCAGCGATGACCTTCAGCTCGGTGTCGGTGATCCTCAACGCGCTGCGGCTGCGGCACGTCGATCTCTGAGTATTTCCGGCAGCCGGGTACCCGGTCAAAGGTCGAGAAGGATCTCACGCGGAGTTCGCCGAGAACGCGGAGGGTCAGGGGTCTTCACAGCATTCAGGCGCTTCGCCGATGGCCGGCCGTCGGCCGGCCACAACAGGACGTGAGATCCCCAGATATAAACGGCTCACAATCGGATGCCGCTTGTATCTGAGGATCTCACGTCCTGTTGCCGCACGTAGTGCGGCTCGGCGAAGCGGGCGACCTGAGATTCTCTGCGCCCCCTGCGATCCTCCGCGCGAGATCCTTCACGATCTGCTTCAAAGATGTTGTGCGACTCTTTCGTCGAGTATCTCCACCAACCCTGGCTCGAGAAACCTGTACTGATCCTCGATTCCAAGACAAATGACGCGACCCAACGCGGGATGCGCCGGGAACACGGGGCGCAGCGACTCGAGTTGCTGATCGTCCATTGTCGGCTGAGCCTGGCAAAGGCGACGATGCAAACGGTCGCCGGAGCGAGCCGGCGCGCCACAAAGTAAGGATGGCGACTTCCAGCGGTCAGGGAACGGCGAGATACGCGACGAAAATGAGGACGACGAGCGCAAGAGTCCCGAACAGGATGGCACTCAGCAGCCAGAAGTGGACCCATCCGAGCCGCACCAGTCCGTTGGAGTTGTGTTGATGGATTCGGGACCGTCGCCCCGCGCCGCCGTGGGTCAGGCTGTGCGCAGTCATATGTCACCTCCGCGCTCCACCTGACGCAATCCTACACCCAGATCCGGCTTTGGCACCCCTCGACTCGCCTGTCTCGACCGCTCGCTCGGGGCAGACCCCGGCACCCTTGGCACTCTTGGCACCCGCGGCACTCTTAGCACTCCTGGCACCCGCGGCACCCCTGGCACTCCTGGCACCCTCTAAAGATGTTGTCCGACTCTTTCCTGAAGCATCTCCACCAGCCCGGGCTCGAGAAACCTGTACTCGATCCTCGATTCCAAGACAGATGACGCGATCCAACGCCGGATGCGCAGGGAACATGCGGCGCAGCGACTCGAGTTGCAGCGGGTCCATCGTGAAGATGACGTTCGCCCAGTCCAGCATGCGTGCGTTGACGCGCACGAGCGAATCTTCTTCGGTCCCCGCCGAGCGCACATCCAGATCCTTGCGCTTGCAGAAAATCCTCTCGGCCGTGGCGCTGCGGTGGCGATTGAGGCGGCAGATGAAGAGGACCCGCTTGGCCGGGGCCGTATCAGACATCGGGAATTCGAGTAATCTTAACAGGACGTAGCTTCCGCGTACGATTCTGTAGCTTCCGCCTTTAGGCGGAAGCACCACTGACGCGGAAGCACATTAGACATCGATCACTATGAAAACTCTCGGCGCGGCGCTCCTGTGCGCCGCCATCGCGGTCTCGTGGGTTCAGTCGCCCGCGGCACCTTCGGGCCAGCAGACCGAGCGTCACCTTCGCAACATCCGGCAGCTCACGCCGGCGGTGAGAACGCGGAGGCATATTTTTCGCCCGACGGCAGTCATTTGATCTTCCAGTCCACGCGCGATGGGTATCCCTGCGATCAGATCTACACGATCAAGATCGACGGAACAGACCTGAAGCAAGCGTGAGCACCGGAAAGGGGCGGACGACCTGCGGCTACTTCTATCCCGGGAGCAAGCAGATTCTGTTTGCATCCACCCACGAAGCGTCGCCGGTGTGTCCGCCGAAACCGAGCTACGAGCGCGGATATGTCTGGCCGATCTACCCGGGCTATGACATTTACCGCGCGAATCCCGGACGGATCGCAGCCTCACGCCGCTGACGCGCACGCCTGGCTACGACGCCGAAGCGACCATCGCGCCCGACGGCCTGATCGTCTTCACGAGCGTTCGTGACGGCGACATGGAGATCTACTCGATGAAGTCGGACGGATCCGACGTCAAGCGCCTGACCAATCGGCCGGGGCCCGATGGCGGGCCGTTCTTCTCGTGGGACGGCAAGCAGGTCGCCTTCCGCGGCAAGCCGCTGCCGCCCGGTCCGGAGCTCGACAGCTATCGCGCGCTGCTGAAGGAAGGGTTGTGGCGGCCGACCGAGCTCGAGCTGTTCGTGATGAACCGCGACGGCAGCAATCTGCGTCAGGTGACGAAGCTCGGTGGCGCGAACTTCGCGCCGTCCTGGCATCCCGACGGCAAGCGTTTGATCTTCGCCTCGAACATCGCCGACCCGAAGGGGCGCGACTTCGACATGTATCTCATCAATCTGGATGGCACCGGCCTCGAGCGGGTCACCTACAACAACACGTTCGACGGCTTTCCGATGTTCTCGCCGGACGGCAAGCATCTCGTGTTCGCCTCGAACCGGAACGCGAAGGTTGAAGGGGAGACGAACGTCTTCATCGCGGATTGGGTTGAATAAAAACTGGGTGCCACGGGTGCCATGTGTGCCACGAGTGCCAGGGGTGCCACGAGTGCCAAGGGTGCCAGGGGTGCCAAGGGTGCCGGGGGCCTGCCCCGAGCGAGCGGTCGAGCAGGCGAGTCGAGGGGTGCTCGCGTGACCGCTCGGCGTGCCACTCCCGCCGATGCCGAGGCCATCGCCGCGATCTACAACGAGGGCATCGAGGACGGCATCGCGACGTTCGAAACGCGGCTGCGGACGGCCGACGACGTGAGGAAATGGTTCGGCGGGCGCTTTCCCATCGTGGTCGATCGAGGATGACGCGGGCAGGTGATTGCCTTTGCCTCTACCTCGGAGTATCGCCCGCGCGAATGCTACGCGGCGTCGCCGAGTTTTCGGTCTACGTGGCACGCTCTGCTCGCGGCCGTGGCGTTGGCCGCCTCGCCATGCGATAATTAATGGATGAGGCCCGGAAGGCGGGCTTCTGGAAGCTCGTCTCGCGCGTGTTCGTGGAGAACGCGCCGAGCCGCGCGCTGCTCACGCAGATAGGATTCCGCGAGGTCGGCATCTATCAACGTCATGCACAATCCCGCGGCGTCTGGCGCGATGTCGTCATCGTCGAAGCCCTGCTCACCTAATTCTCATTTGATCACACGACAGGCATTTTTCTTCTTCACCAGGTGTATCGGCGCCGTCGGCGACTGCGCTTCTTATCGCGCGCTGCGGGAGGAGCGGCAGTGGACCATCTTCAACCGCGCCGACCGTCCAGGCGATCGAGCCGAACCACGGTCCGTCGGGTGGGGGAACCGCGTGAAAATCACCGGCGATCACTTTGCCGGCGGCGCCGTCGTCACGATCGGCGGCGGCCGTCGCGACCGATGTCGTCGTCGAATCCCCGACATCGATCACGGCGAAGACCGCTGCGCGCACGCCGCCGGCGCGTCAGACGTGATGCGTGGCCGTAGCGGCCGGACCGGCGCGTTGCCGGGAGCGTTCACGTACGACGTCGACACCGCGCCGGTGATCAGTTCGGTGGTCGCGCACGGCACGCGTCCGAACGAGCCGCAGAACTTCGCTGATCTCGACGAGGAGGTCGCCGTCACCGCGGCCGTGGAGGATCCCGACACGCCGCTGACCGGCTGACGTTCGAATGGACCGCCGAAGTCGGACGTTCAATGGCAGCGGCATCGACCGTCACCTGGCGCGCGCCGGCCGACGCGACGACCCCGAAGTCGATCGTCCTGACCGTCAAGGTTTCCGATCCCGGATCGAACAGCACGACCGGCACAGTCACCGTCTCGCTTCACGATTCGCGCAAGGAAGTTGGCGATCTCTCTCGTCAGTTCCTGCTCGACTTTTCGGACTCGAAGAACGATGCGGCGTTCGTCGTGCGCAATTTCAGCAAGAGCCCGCGCTGCGAGGCCGACCGCGACGAGGAGTTCAACGAGATCGACGCGAATCGCAAGACCTACCGCATCACGGTCCTCCGATTGGTCCTGCCACCGTGAAGATCGGTTCGCCAGTCGTCCGTGCAGCTACCAGCCGCGCGACGGCGACGCGTGCGCAGCGTGCCGTCGGCGTGGGACAGCGTGTGCGCGCCGGGCGTCGACGTGCATGCCCGGCCGGCCGCAGGGAATCGATTATGTGACCGCGGTCTACGAGCGAATCGCAGTGGAAGTTGTGCGCCAGCTATTTCCAAGCGACCGGGTCAGTCCAGCGCGGGTTTATCAAGTAGCGCGGCTCAGGGTTCGCGATTCGTGGCCGGCGGCTCGGGATTCGCGGCTTCTTACAGCTAACTTGTAGCTTCCGCCTTCAGGCGGAAGACCTGTTCGCGTCGCCTCGCGGCTCGCGATTCGCCTCAAGCAGCCAGCCACCGGGAGCTCATCAATGAACTCCTCTTGAGGAACTAGAGGAGTCAAGGTATCGTCTACTCCTCTAGCACAGCTAGATGAGCGGAGGGACCGTGGGGACTGAAGACAAATCGAGCGGCCTGGTCCAGGGCACGCTCTACATGCTCATCCTGAAAACCCTGACGCTCGAACCGATGCACGGATACGGCATCGGCGTGCGCCTCGAGCAGATCAGCAAGGGCGTGTTCCAGGTCAATGGCGGGATCTCTCTTTCCGGCCCTGCGCCGCCTCGAGCGCGACGGGCTGATCGCCGGCGAGTGGCAGGTTACCGAAAACAACAGGCGCGCGAAGTATTACAAGCTCACCCACAGGGGCGCGCGAAGCTCAAGCGCGAAACGCGCGAACTGGGAAGTGCAGACGGACGCGATTGCCAGCGTGTTGAAGGCATCGCCCGGAGAACTGTGATGGCACCCATCAGCCGCCTGACCACCGGGTTGCGCCGCTTGTTGCGAAGGGCGCGCGTGGAACAGGAGATGGACGACGAGCTCCGTGGGTTCCTCGAAGAATCGATCGAACGAAAAACACGAGCCGGGCATGACGCGCAAGGCGGCCATCCGCGCTGCGCGCCTCGAGCTGGGCAGCGCCGAGGCGGTCAAAGATCAGATTCGCGACATCGGTTGGGAGTCGGTCGTTGAGCAAGTGATCCAGGACGTCCGTTACGCCTTCCGGAGTTTGCGGAAGGCGCCGGGATTGACTGCCGTGACCGTCGCGACACTGGCGCTCGGCATCGGCGCGAACACCGCGATCTTTCAGCTCGAAGACGCCGTTCGCCTTCGGCCGCTGCCGGTGGATCGTCCGGAGCAGCTCGTCGAGATACGGATGACCAATCCCGAGCGCGGACGAATGGGCACGTTCGCGGGCCGGCGGCCGCTCTTCACCAACGCGCTGTGGGAGGAGTTGCACGGCCGCCAGCAGGCGTTCGCCGGAGTGGTCGCGTGGGGCGCGTATCCGGTCAATCTCTCCAATCGCGGCGAAGCGCAGTTCGCACAGGGTCTCTGGGTGAGCGGCGACTTCTTCAGCGTCCTCGGTGTCACGCCGCATCTGGGGCGTCTGTTGGCGTCGAACGACGATCGACCTGGATGCGGCTCACCGGCCGCAGTCCTTGGCTACGACTTCTGGCGTCGTCAATACGGCAGCGACGGCACGGTCATCGGGAAGTCGCTGCTCCTCGATGGTCATCCATTCGAGATCGTGGGTGTCGCGCCGCGGCGGTTCACCGGCCTCGAGGTGGGTCGAACATTTGATGTGGCCACGCCGATTTGCGCGGAGCGGATCCTCAACCCTGAACAAGGCGCGTTGAACGACCGCGCCTGGTGGTGGCTGACCGTGATCGGTCGCCTGTCACCTGGATGGTCGGTGGAGCGTGCATCGAACCATCTTGCCGCCATTTCGCCGGGCATGTTCCAGACAACCGTCACGTCCGGACTGCCACCCGACGTGGCGCAAGCGTATCTCGGCTCGACGCTCAAAGCGTTCCCGGCATCGACTGGCGTGTCCGGAACGGTTCGGGAGGATTATGAGACGCCGCTTTGGGTGCTGCTGGTGGTCGCAGGCGCAGTGTTGATCATCGCCTCCGCGAACATCGCAACGCTGCTGCTCGCGCGCGCTACGACCCGCGAGCGGGAGATCGCCGTTCGCCTGGCGCTCGGCGCCTCGCGTGGGCGACTGATTCGACAGTTACTCGTCGAGAGTGTGCTTCTCGCCGTCGCTGGCGCCGTCGCTGGAATGTTCCTGTCGCAGACGCTTGAGCGAGGGGCTGGTTGGACTCCTGCGGACCAGCGGCTTTCAGTTCTTCGGCGTGACGTTCAATCTTGATCCCAACTGGCGCGTGCTGCTCTTCGGAACGGCCGTCACGCTCGTCACGTGCGTGTTGTTCGGCGTGGCGCCAGCACTGCTCGCAACCCGTGCGTCAAATGGGACGCTGCTGCGGGCGACTGCTCGGACAACGACGGATGATCGGCGACCGAGCCGCGCGCGCAGCGGTCTCGTGGTCGTCCAGGTCGCGTTGTCGCTCGCGCTTGTCGTGACGGCGCTGCTCTTCGCTCGGACGCTGCACAATTTGACGACGGTTCAGAGCGGGTTCGACCTCGATGGTGTGACCCTGGCGGTCGTCGACTACCAGCGTGCGAACGTGGCAGTGGACAGGCGGCTCGAATTCCAGTCGCGTCTGGTCGACGCGCTCCGCGCTGTTCCCGGCGTGCAGTCGGCTGCGACTGTTCGCTTCGTTCCGCTGACCGGCGAGTCCTGGACCCGAATGTCATCATCGACGGCGTTCAGCATCAGAAGCCAATCGGCTTCAATCGCGTGAGTCCCGCGTTCTTTCAGACGATGGGGACGCCACTCATCGCGGGACGAGACTTCACGCCGGCTGACACCGTGGATTCGCGCCGTGTCGCGATCGTCAACGAGTCATTCGCGCGCACGCTCGTCGGCGCGCGCAATCCAATCGGCTCGACGTTTCAGATGAGCGCAGCGCCCGGCGCAACGCCGCCGACCTACGAGGTCGTCGGCCTGGTGAGGGACACCAAGTACACGGGTCTTCGAGAGCCTTTCGAGCCGATTGCCTTTCTGCCGACGACCCAGGAGCGACGGCCTCTCGAGTACGTGAACATCACCGTCCGCGCGTCTGGCGTCGTGACGACGAGAACGTTGGCTGACGCGGTGAGCCGGGTCGAACCTCGAGCCGTCGTCCTGGTGCAATCATTCCGGGCGCAGGTCGCGGATTCATTGGTCCGCGAGCGCCTCGTCGCGATGTTGTCGGGATTCTTTGGTGCGGTGGCGGCGTTGCTCGCGATGTTGGGTCTCTACGGGGTCGTCTCGTATGGCGTGACCCAACGGACGCGCGAAATCGGCATTCGAACCGCGCTCGGCGCGGCGCCATCAGCGGTGCTTGCGCTCGTACTGCGTCAGAGCTTGCTGCTCACGGCCATCGGCGTTGCATCGGGTCTCGGTGCCGCTGCTCTTGGAACGCGATACTTCGAAAGCAATGCTGTTCGGCCTCAAACCGCTCGATCCCGCAACGTTCATTGCTGTGCCGTGTGGATTCGCCCTGCTGTCGGCGTTGGCGGCCTACGTGCCTGCTCGACGGGCAACGAGGGTGGACCCGCTCATCGCGCTGCGGCAGGAGTAACCAGCGGGGAGTGCAGATCCACGAGGCAATCCTTGGCACGACCGCAAGCGGGGTTCACGGTTGTTTCGAGGGGGACGCATCCCGCGGGGGATTCGGGCCGGGCGTGCGATAATTGAGGGTCGGTCGGGGCGTAGCGCAGCCTGGTAGCGCACCTGCCTTGGGCCAAGTCGATTCCTTTCTCTCAGTTCTTTCGCGTTCGACGATTTCCTAGCATTTCCAACAATTCGGGGTATCTGCTTTCGCTCAAAAGCGATCCCCAATCGAGTCAAAGCGATAGGGTTCTGCGACAGTTTCGTGACAGGCGCGGGGGGGTCCGCGCACCTGCTTTCTTGACGTCGTGTGGAATCTTCCGAAGGGCGGATACGATGCCCAGACCGATGGCAGACACCCCCAGCGCCGGCCGCGCCGGCGATTCCATGAAGAGTTCAAAGCGCAGGCTGTGCGGCTCGTGCTCGACAAGGGTAAGAGCGTCGGCAGCGTCGCCCGTGTTCTCGATCACCGAGACCGCGTTGCTCGAATTTGTGAAACGCGCCAGCGCCGACCGCACCCACGGCAAGACAGGGCTGACCACCGCCTTTCCCACCCTCGGGTGCGAGATGGGCCACCAGCCCGCACGTTCCAGCGCACCGGTGCAGTCTCACATCGACCCCGTTCGAGCGACGCCGCCCAAGTCTCACCTCGATTTCCCCGGGGTAGTCTGGCGTTCTTGGACCAAGTAGGCTTTGCGATCGTGAGCTCGTGCGCAGGAGATCAGGGCACTGACCGTGGTCGCCTGGCCAATCATCACTCCACGTCGACCACTTTGTAGAGCTCTACGTCAATGATCCGGCGCTCGTCGGGGCTCTGGGTGTCCCGGTGTTTTCGGATAGCCTGCTCGAGTTCGACAATCGCCAGTCCCAGCATCTTCCTCTCCTCTCTGCCGCAGACAAGCTCCCGAAGGTTCCTGGCCGGATCGGCCTGGCGCTCCAGCTCTTGGATGTAGGAGCGGAGCGGTTCCGGAGCAGCGCAGACTTGCTCGTCAAGAAGGGCCTCGGTGCGTGGTTGTGTAACGTGCGCGTCTTCTTCCGAGGATGCCTGTGTCATGGACTTCTCCCGCTAGCTGACGAGCCACATGGCCAGTCGGCGCCACCCATCTGAGGGCATGACTACGGCGATCAATCCGAACGTCTCGACGATGAGCAGGACAGGAACCCAGAGGGAGATCGGGTGAACGCGGCCGTCCGAGACCTTGTCGTGCACCGCCACGGAAAACGGGAGCGCGTTGGCAGCGATCAAGATGGCGAGATTCAGGGCACCGTAGAGGCCGGGCCACCGGCCAATCAAGTGGCCGCTCAGATGAATGAGCGGCGTCAGCACAAGAACCCCCAGCGCGAGCAGCATCAGCCGCTTGTGGACGGCCGGACGATGCCGGAACAAGAGAGCGAGTCCTGTCAGGATGCCGAAGTTGGCGAACGCCAGGAGTGCTGGAAACATCGTGACGGCGAGACCTTCGCCGGTCGGCGCTGGCGAGCCCGGAGGCCCCGCCGCTCTTGCGATGTCGCCGCTCAAATCGTAGCCACGCCGTGCCAGGTCGATCACCGTCATTGAGCCGACCGCAATCATGGCGAAGGCGATGAACGGGCCGGCTACGCCGAGGCGGCGATGGATCGCCGTTCGGCGGCTGGCCACCAGAGTCGTCTGGATCAGGAAGAACAGAAGCCATGCGCCCGCGAGCGCGCCGTGGGCTGTCACGAGCCACGTCGGCGGCGCGACGCGCCTCGACTGGTCGATCAACGACGGGGCGAACCCGGCAACGTTGAGGAGAATCATGAACACCGCCGCACCGACATAGAATCGGCTCTTCATCTGGTGGCGGTTGACCTCCGGCCGAGCGGCCGCGACCGGAAGCGTCGCTGTTTCGGGCATGTCTGCACCTCGCGTGTGTGAGCGACATTCAGCCACGCCGACCCGACAGCCGTCTTTAGCGGCGTCTTGAAAAGCGCTTTGATCTCGATTGGCGATCGCTTAGAGCCGCAGAATCGTTCACTTGCACGCCGCCCATGAACCGACCCATCATTCGCGCGTGGCACCCTCACCAGCGCGTCTCCAGTTCGGGCCGGTCACGCTCGTGCCGGACGAAAGGGTCCTGCTGAAGGACGGTCAGCCGGTCGCGCTCACACCCAAAGCGTTCGATCTGCTCGTCTTCCTCGCGTCGAATCCAGGCCGCCTGCTCACGAAAGACGAGATATTGCAGGGCGTCTGGCCGGACGCGGTGGTGGAGGAGTCGAACCTCGCGTATCACGTCTTCGCCATCCGCAAGGCGCTCGGGAACGGCTCGGATCCGGATCGATACATTGAAACCGTCCCTAAGCGGGGCTATCGCTTCATCGCGCCGGTCGTGCGGCTCAACACCAGACGACGGTGGTGTGGCAGACCAGGGACTGCCGACGGCTGGGATAGGCGTCGTGCCGGAACCATCCGCCGCGGCGTCAGCGAAGTGGCGGCGACGGGACCGCGGTTCCACGCCAGTCGTTGCGAGTCGCGCCGTGGTTCGCGTGGGTTACGGCCATTGCAGGCGTTATCATCGGCGACGGCTGAGTGCGGTCGGCTTCTTCGGGCTGCGACCGACGGTCTCGCTGCAGGCCCCGCGTCTCTTCAGCGTTTTCAGGAGCCGTTGTCGGCGCCGGCCGAATACCTGTTTTCGATCTCGCCGGACAGCCGTCATCTCCTGCTGGCAACTCAAGGACTCGATGGGATCGGCAGGGTCTGGGTGCGGTCGCTGAGCGAGCCTGCTCCCCGTCCCCTCCCCGGGATCTCCGGGTTCCTCCCCGGGTTGGGCCCACCGCCGATCATTTGGTCTCCCCGCAGCGACGCCATCGCGTTCTCCGGCGGTTCGCTCATGCGGGTGACGCTGACTGGCGGCGTGCCGCAGCTCATCTGCGACCTGCCGAACATTGCCGTCGGGGGAAGCTGGAACCGCGACGACGTCATTCTGGTCGGGAATCCGGCTGGCCCGCTGCTGCGCTGTCCGGCGTCCGGTGGCAAGGCGGCCCCCGTGACGAAGACGACCGATCCGGTCGAGCATCATCTCTTCCCGTCGTTTCTTTCGGACGGACGGCACTTCATCTACCTTCGTAACCACCGGTCAGCCCCCGAGCGATCGGGCGTGTATGTCGGTAATCTGACAGGGAGCGCTCCTGCAGCCGAGAAACGACTGCTCGCGACGGGATTCGCCGCAATTCATGTCCCTGCGTCGGACACACGGGCCAGCGCGCTCGTGTTCCTGCGCGACGGGGCGTTGTTCGCGCAACGCTTCGACGAACAGCGGCTCGAGCTTCGCGGTGCTGAGGTGCAGCTGGCAGAGCGCGTCGGCTCGATCCTCGACTACGGCTTCTTCTCAGCGTCGCCAAGCGTCCTTGTCTACCGCGAGCCCGACCCGCTCTACCAGCTGACGTGGTTCGATCGCGACGGCCGCGAACTGCGACGCGTGGGCACGCCCGAACCCGTCGCCGGCCTGGCGCTGTCGCCGGCAGGCGATCGTGCGCTCGTCGCGAAACACGTGCCGCATAACGTCGTCGACCAGGATCTCTGGCTTTTCAACATGGCTCGGAACGAGAATCCGAAGCGGTTGACGTTTGCGGCATCGCTCGAGTCCTGGCCGGCATGGCTGACCAACGATCGGTTTGCCTACGGGGCGGGTGGCGGGGAGAGGACCATCTACGAGCAGACCATCGGAAACGATAAGACTCGCCGCGAGTGGTTCCAGGGCTTCGGTGCGAGCGGCGTCACCGCCGCCGACAGCGGACGCATCGCCGTGTTCCTCGGCTGGGCCAACCCTGCGGCGATGGGGATTGACCTGTGGGTCCGGACAGGGAATGGTCCGCCAGGCGGCGTGCCGTTGATCACGGGGGAGGGACACCAAGGGCAGCCGCAACTGTCGTCTGATGGTCAGAGGCTGGCGTACGTGTCGAACGAAACCGGTCGAAACGAAGTGTTCGTCGCCTCGATTCGCTCTGACAGCTCGACCGGGAAGGTCAGCGTCGGCGAGAGCGTGCCCGTCTCCGACGGCGGCGGGTTCGCGCCTCGATGGCGCGGCGATGGGAAAGAACTGTTGTATCTGAAGGCCGACGGGTCGGTGATGTCGGTCGAGATGAAAACAGCCGCCGGGGCAACGCCCGGGCCCGCCACGCGGCTGTTCACCGCGGCAGGTGTGTTTCCCGAGTGGGGCGTCACGCACGATGGCCGCCGGCTGCTGCTCGCCGTCCCTACGGGGCCGCCTCCTCCTCTGCAGATCATCCTGAACTGGCAGGCCCTCCTGCCAAACTGATGCAGGGGAGAGTCAAGGCGTGCCGACTTGGTCCGTGAGGGGTCAGCCGCGGAATCAATTAGCGCACGACCGACTCTCGACGGTTGCCCGTGCGGCTGGACCCAGCGAAAACCTTGCGCGCGGAGTAGGGACGAAATGAGACTGCGCCGACTTGGCGAACAACTGGATCGTGACGGTCGATGGAATTGTGGCCGTCTCCAGGCGCCGACGCGCCGCCTTGAGGTCGGCGGCGACGTCCTTCAGGCTCTGGTAGCGCTCGCCGGGGTCCTTGGCGGGGATGGAGGCCTGGGACGACGGCCACCGCGGCGAGCCGTCCGTTGCGGCGGCGTGCCGAGCGGGCGACCTTGACCCCAACCCCTGGATTGCGCGCGACCGAGTCTCACCGTACACTCGCTCTTCCTCGGTTGAACGCACCATCCTCGACATTCAGCTCACGACACCGGAGGGATCAATGACCGATACGACGGCCGCAATCAACGCGACCAATCTGGGCTGCTCGATCACCTGCAAGGACCTGGAGGCGTCGATTCGCTTCTACCGCGATGCCATCGGCTTTGCGGTGGCTCAGACGTTCGAGAACGAAGGGAAGGTCGTCGCCGCGGTGGTCGCCGCGGGTGATTCCCGCATCGTCCTCAACCAGGACGATGGCAAGCTCGGTTGGGACCGGATCAAGGGACAGGGTTTCTACCTGCAGATCAACGTGGCGGGCGCTGCCGATGTGGACGCGGCTGCTGCGCGAATCAAGGCCGCGGGTGGAGCGCTACTGAGTGAGCCGGCGGACCGTCCCTGGGGCGCGCGCATGTTCCAGTTCAACGATCTGGACGGGTTCAAGCTCGGGGTGTCCACAACGCTCGTGGGATAACACCCGCAGCACCCATCCCGCTGTCGCGGTCGGCTTCACGAGGCGTGCCGGGCGAGTCTGAATGTCTCGCCCAGAAGCGGAGCTCATGTGGCCATCTGCGGCAGCGTGGAGTGGCCTGCGTCTCGCGGTGTCGGCCCCAGACCGCTCGCCGAACACATGCGGGCGGCACGCTGCGTGATGGTCCGACGGACTGCCGCTTCGGTGACGCGTCAGCGCGATGTCTTCGTTCGAGTTGTTCGTCCCGTGGCCGCCTTTGTAGACCAGAGCCTCGCACCACGAATCTGCTTCGGCTCGCCAGTCGGCGATTCGACATACGAAACAGTGAAGTAACCCCACTCGACTACCCAGCGATCCCAGATCGTGAAGTCTTTGGTTTTCGGAACGAAGATCAACACCTTAATTGGGAGAGTCGACCAGCGTTCTTTGCTATTCGGATAGCTTGCTTGCCGACTTCTGCCGGCTGGCCTGCGCCGAGACGGTCATCGGTCCAAAGATCCGTCAGCTCAACAGGATGCTCGCGACAACGGCCCGACGATCAGCGGACGCTCGTCCGAGCAACGGCGACAAGTCTTCCGGCGTGATCCCACGCCTGCGCTTCGACGGCCGTGCGGATGTTGCCCCCTCGACTGATCGTCACCGGAGTCGGCGGCACCGTACCGTCCACAGCGTCGAGCGAACGGATGGGTCGACCATTCGCGTAGATATCCACGCGTGAGATCCCGCGGCCCGCCTTCGAGGATGGAAGCTTCGACGCGGCGCTGACAACAATCCCGCCGCCGGCGCCTTCGCCGCTCAAAGGCTTCACCGACACCTGGAACGACGGCTGTTGCCGAATGAGCCGTGCGGCACGGGTCAGGAGATCGACGTTATTCGTCCAGAAGGTCGCGTCTGGTCATGAGATGCCGCACGTCTGGTGAGACACCGAACTCCTCCAGCGGCGAACCTGCGCGGGGACCGACCCGAATGCTGCGACGCATGGCCACGATCATCTCGGCTCCCTTCGGCAATTTCTTGAACGGAGACGTCGGATCCTTTTTCTGCGCCCGCAGCAGATCGTCCAGCGACCAGAAGTTTGCTCCTCCCGCTCCCGTGTTGCCGCCCGTACCGAGTACCAATCCAACTTCATTGTCCTGAAAACCTGCGGCGAAGATGTCCGTTGCGCTGTACGACAGGGCGTCGGTGATCAGCACGACCGGACCGTAGTAGACCTGACCGATGCCGTTGCACAACGCATCGCCGGTGAGCGGAAATCCTGCGGAATAGGCCGCGCCCGTCAACACCGAGTCGCCGATCGATGGCAGCCATCGCTTCAGATCCCAGTCGTCCGGGGCGGACTTGCAGATCTGAAAATTCAGCGGCGTGTTCAGGAACTCGAACAACTCCGGTTCGATGGTACTGGGAGTGAACAGCTGCAGCAGGGATTCCGCAGCGCGGATGTTTCCACCCGGATTCCCGCGAACATCGAGGATAAGGCCGTCCTGTGGAAAGCCTTCCTTCGTGATCAGGTTGGTGAACGCTTTGCGGAACTGTCTCGCATCGTCCACGTCGAAGCTGAAGAGCCTGATGTAGCCAAACGTCTGGCCGTTCACCGTCTTCTTCAATGCGTACAGGACGTCCTTGATCGACCCGATCGTGGCGGAGTCGTCGCGCGGGTACAGCTCTTTCTTGACCTCGAGGATGCGCGTCCTCTTCAAGTCCAACGCCGCCCTCTTTTTGCTGTGCGGAGTGGACGACTCGGCGGTGTCACCGGTCTGGTGAACCAACCAGTACTCTCGATGGGTCGCGACCACGCCATTCTTCGCGCGGAACAAGATGTCCACCCACACTTCATCCGGGGGCAACGTGCTGTTGAGCGGTCGGATGGTCAGATTGTCGAGCCCTCGCGCGAACCGCGCGTCGGGGTTGCTGCCGGCCTGCAACTCGCCATTGATTTCGATGGCCCTCACAATCGGGACACCGTTCCACGCCAGCACCTCGACTCCACGCTCGAACCTGGCCTCTCGGCCGTCGTCCGAAACAGTCGACGCGTCTGCACTGACCGCCGTCCGAGTCACGATGAATCGTTCGGCGCCCCGTTCGAAACACTGTTCGATAAGAAATGGCAGATACGCGGTGCAATCTCTGTACGGTTCGGGCAGCAGATAAAGCGTGTGCAGGTCGCGCGTCGAACCAAATATCGACAGCATGCGGCGGTGGAAGTCGATGGTGCTCTCGAGGTCCCGATTCCATTCCGCGAGCTGGAACCTGAGGAGTTTGAGCTGCTGGATGGGATCGATCGCGTGAATGGCGCGCTTCATCGGCAGATGGACATAGTTCATCTCCATCAACACCAGCGCCTGTTCGACGATGCGCAGACGCTCCTGCCTGGAGAGTCTCGCTCTTCGTTCCGACGAACTGAGGAAGGTGCCAAGGTCCCTCTCGGTTCGGCGGCCGTTGCCTGAACCGGCGATTTCCAGCAGCTCCAGCCTCTTTCCGAGTTCCACTTCAGTCATGGCTCTTCATCGGTTTCCGGCAGACCGTCACGGCACCAGAACGCGAAAATAGCCGGCACAAGGATCCTTGATGCCGGCTATCGCGCTACTTCTTCTTCGTCCCTTTCTTGGCGGGTTTCTTCTTTCCGCCTCCGCCCTGACCGCCGCCGGGATCGCCTTCATTCGCTGCCATGTTCAGCCTCCTCCTGTGGGTTGAACGATCTTCTTAGCTCCGAGCAGTTGCCCGAGCTGCTTCAAATGAACTTGAATGTCAGGCCGCCGCACGTACCCCCGGTAGTTCTCTTCGCCCCAGCGAGCCTGGAGAGCCGCTCGACTGGTCTCGGCGCGAACCGCGTAATCGTAGGCAGTCGAGCTGTCGCCCTCGAGCCGCATGGACCTCGCCGACACGAGCCACGCGCGCCACTCCGATTCCAGTTGTGCCGCCGAGGTGAACACCTTCTGTGCGGCCTGCGCGTCGGCGAGCGCCCCCGCGTCCGTCTCCGCCGGCAATGCGAACCTCGGCCGAGGCGAGGAGCGCTTTCGACAGGAGCCGTGGAAGTTTCAACTCTCTGGCCGCGCCCACAGCTTCCTCGACAAGTGCCAGCGCCTTTTTCGGCGAGCCGGAAACCGCCTCGGTGAGCGCGAGCGTCTGCTTCGCCTGGAGCGCTGTGTCCTTGTAGTCGCGTCCTGCCAACGTGAGCGCCGCCGTCGCTCGCGTCGTGGCTTCGACATGGTGGCCCAGGCTGAGGGCCATCTGCGAGGCGATCAAATCCACGTATGCGAGTTGGGACTTGAATCCCGCTTCGGGCCCGGCGGCGATGGCATAGGCTTCGTCGAGAGCGGCCTTGGCTTCTTCATACCTTCCTAACGCCGACAGCGACGCCGCGCGATTGACCTGATCCCATCCCATGCCGACGCGTGCGCCGAGCGACTTGTTGATCCGATAGCTCTCCTCGAAATATGGGAGGGCCTCGGCGTACAGCTCCTGGTTGTCTCCGAGAAGGACGCCGATGCTGGAGTGAGTCGCGGCCAATCGAGCCGGGTCGCCTGACCGCTTCGCCAATTCCAGCTGCTCGGAAAATGCTTTCATGGCGACCGCGTATTCGCCTTTGTCGCGGTAGGCGCGTCCAAGCAGAATGAGGGCGTTGGACGTCTCTGTGCGGTAACCCGCCGGCTGGTAGAACTTCAGCGCCGCCTCGAGATGAGACACCGCTTCGTCGAAGCTGCCCTCCTGGGTGCTCAGACTGCCAAGAGCGAGGCGGGCCCGTGCTTCCAGTCGAGGCGATTTGTCCTGGCGGGCTAGATCCAGAGCCTGGTTCAGGTACGCGCGCGTGTCGGCGAACTCGCCCCGCGCCAGCAACGTGTACCCGAGGTCGATCAAGCCGTTGGTCGCGAGCGATCGGCTGTTGAGCAATTGCGCGGCCTCGACGGCCTCGACAGCGATCGATTTGGCGTGATTGCTGTCGCCCGTAGCGTAGTACACGTTGCTGAGTTGCAACGAGGTCCTGATCGCTTGGTACTCGCTGGACGATCCGCGTGACATCGCCAATGATCGCTCCAGCTGCTCCTTGGCCTCAGGCAGTTTCCTGATCCTGGCCAGCAGCGATCCCCTCTGGTAATGCACCTCCGCCAGGCCTTCCTGGCTCGACATCGCCTGGTAGATCTCCTCCGCCTTTGCGAATGCTTCGTTCGCCTTTGGCAGCTGCTGGCGACGGCCGTAGAGAATGCCCGAACGCAGGAACGCGGCGGCGGACTGCGGATCCAGCTGCGTCGCCTTCACATACGATTCAATGGCTCGATCGAGCTCCTCGTTTTTCTCATAGGCGCGGCCGAGATCGACATAGGCCGCAGACTTTTCCCCGTCTGGCACCGCATTCACGATCAGCGAGTACTTTTCAATCGCAGTCTTGAAATTGCGGGCGAGAGTCGCCGCGACCGCATCTACATAGTTCGACTCGGCGGCCGACAAATTCGAGCGATCCGGGAGCAGCGTCATCGCCTGCAGCAGTTCCTCCCTGGCCCTGTCGGTGAGTCCCATCTCCGTGTAGGCTTCCGCTCGCCGAGCCCGCGCCAGAGCGAACGCACTGTCGATCTCGAGCGCGCGCTCCAGCGCCTTGCTCGCTTGAAAATATGCCCCCTCGCGAATGGCGCTGGTGCCGCGGTCGTACCACACGACGGCCTCGGGCCGCGGCACGTGATGCCCGCGTCGCAGCAGACCCGACGCGAACCACGCCGCCACCAGCGCGACCACAGCGCTCGCGACGATCAGCGACTTGAATCGGACCGCCTTGCGGCGCACGTTGGTCGTTGACGACGCAGTCAAGGCGGGGCGAGCCGTACCGCCGTCGAGCTCATGCTTGAGTACAAGGAGATCGGCATGAAGCGATCGTGCCGACTGGTACCTCGCGGCGGCATCCAAGGCCATCGCCCGCGCAATGATCGCGTCGAGGGCCGGTGGCACGTCCGGGCTCAACTCGGAGGGTGGAGGCAGAGTGTCGTTCATCACACGCATCGCGACTTCCATCGGCGTACCTCGATCGAACGCGGCTCTGCCGGTCGCGCATTCGTAGAGGGTGACGCCGAGCGAGAAGATGTCCGAACGCGCGTCGACGTCCCGTCCGAGCAACTGCTCGGGAGACATGAATCCGGGTGTGCCAACCGTGCTTCCCTCGACCGTCAGGCGTTCCATCGTCTGTGCATCGGCCAGATCGTGCTGCGCGACCGTCGCGAGTCCGAAGTCCAGCACCTTCAGTTGTCCGCGCGGCGTGACGATCATGTTCTGAGGCTTGATGTCACGATGAATCACGCCGGCGGCGTGGGCCTCCTCTAGCGCTTGCGCCGCTTGGATGCCGATGTCCACCACTTCGGCGGGAGGTAATGGGTGTTGCCGGATCCGCTCGGCCAGACTCTCGCCGTCGATGTATTGCATGACGATGAAGACACGGCCGTCTTCTTCGCCGACTTCGTGAATGGCGCAGATGTTGGGATGATCGAGGGCCGCGGCAGCCTTCGCCTCGTTGATCAGCCGTCGCCGGGCCCGATCGCTCCCCGCACGAGTCTCGGGCAGCATCTTGATGGCGACCTGTCGGCCGAGCGTGGTGTCTTCCGCGAGAAAGACCTCACCCATCCCACCCGAACCCAGTTTTCGGATGATGCGGTAATGGCTAATCTCTGATCGTACCAAGACAGACCGATCTTACTCTGCTTCCGCCGAGGCAAAGCGGTAGATCAAGTCCAAGATGGCTTTCGCATCACGGACGCTGTCAAGTGTGATGGCCGCTGGTGGATGGCCCCTGGTTGGCGCTGGTGCCCGCCGATGATCTTCACGTGCGCTATTGAACAGACACCCCTCTGCGGATCCGCTAATCTCGCAGGTTGGCGACGAACCCTTTTGAGGACGTCGGATTCCGAAATGGAACCGACACAAGTCGTTGATACGGTCAAGCCGGCGATTCCGCCGGCTCGAATGGAGCAGTAATGAAGAAATCGCTTGTCGCATTCGCAGTCGTGCTCACGGTGGTCGGGTCCCTGTCCTTGCTGGGGCTCGCGCACAGTCCGACTCCCTCAGATTCCGAGACGATCGCAACCATCACCCAAATGGAGAACGACGCGGTCAAGGCCGATCTGGCTGGTGACGCATCTTTCTACGAGAAATATCTGGCGGATGATTGGACGGGCGGAACCAGCCGAGGCACCTGGGACAGCAAGCAGTCAATCGCATCGGACATGAAGGACTCCAAAAACAACAAGACGAACTCCGAGAGCATCAGCGATCTGAAGGTCCGCGTTCACGGTGATGTCGCGATTGCCACCTACAAGAGCACTTACGACTCGTTGATCAAGGGGCAGCATTACGCCAGGACCGTCCTGAGCACGGACACGTTCCTGCGGGAGAATGGCGCGTGGAAGCAGCTTGCGGGCCACAGCTCGCAGGAAGCGAAGTAGCAACCGCACCGAGGTGACGCCAGGAACTTCGGAATGGTTCCTGGCGTGCGTTCCGGTTGTTGCTGATTTCTGAACGTGGGTGTGTCAATTAGTGTGTCGACGGTGATGTTCAACTCCCGACCTGATCCGAAAAAGTTTGATTTGTTCTGTGAATTTGGTGAGCCGCACTTTCGCGACTTGGAACCAGATCACGTCGCTCCTACGCCAAATCGACCGGCTGCGGTTGGCAGCGTAGGGGATCGGCCTCGAACGCTCGCCGCTCGCCTCTGGCAGGGCGGCTCGCAATCGGGTGCTGTCGCGCGGGGTTTGACACCAGTCCTATCATTCTGCGGGACAGCCTCTCACGCGTCGGGATGCTGGGACGCAGATTCCGTCGTGCGTTTTCCGCCGTGCTGCTCCAGGAGCGCGGCGATGCGAGTCGCGCCGCACCTATCGGCCATGTCGAGCGCCGTGAGTCCGTTGCCGGCGACGATGTTCGGGTCCGCGCCGTTCTGGAGGAGAAATCTGACGAGCTCTTCCCGGCGCGTTTCGTCATGCGAGTGAAGCCCGTCGATATCTTCGATCCCCAGCCACGCCGCCCAGTGCAACGGGGTGCACTGCGGCACGTCCCATTGATCGATTCGTCTGTTCACCGACGCCGGATCCTCGTTCAGCCTGGCCTGGACATGCTCCCGCAGGTCGAAGCACACGGCGTCGTGGAGATCGATCGCGCAGTGCGCGCGCAGCCAGTCGAAGACCTCCTGCTGTTTGTTGTGCTGCGCCCACGAGAGCGGAGTCGAGTTGAACGGATTGTCGCGGTTGCTGATGTCGGCGCCCTTCGCGACGAGACGCTTCACCATATCGAGATCGCCACCCCAGGCCGCGCGATGGAGCGCCGTGCCGTTGTTGACGCCGATCACGTTCCAGTTGCCGTCTTTCTCCAGCAGAAAGTCGACGGCCTCCCGCTGTCCGCGGACGTACGCATAGAGCAGCGCGAGCCCGATCGCGTCACGCTCCGGCATTTCCTTGCCGTCCCGCCGAGGCCGCGCCAGCAGCCGGCCGTCGCGATCGAAGAAGTCGCGCAGCCGGTCCATCCGCCCGAGCGCCGCCGCGGCGAGCACATCGGCCTTTGCGCCGAGCTCGATCATCTTCTCGGCAGCACGCGGCGAGTGATTCGTCAGCGACGCGTCCAGCGCGTCGTCGCGCGTCAGATCGAGGCGCGCCCCGCGCTGGAGAAGCAGGTCCATCAACGGCCCCGTCACGCCCATGTCACTGGCCTGCCTGCCCGTGACCAGCAGTCCCATCGTGGCGCCGCCGTTGGGCCCGAGCGTTCGAGCATGCACGTCGGCGCCGGCGGCCAGCAGCACGCGGGCGAGGTCGACGACGTTCGGCGGAAGGGGTTTGTCGCGATAGGGATTGCCGGCGACGTGATGCAGCAGCGTCGCGCCGCTGAAGTAGCCGTACGGCGGTTCGAGGTTCGTGCGCGCGTGAACGAGCGACGGATCCGCTGCAAGCAGGACGCGCAGGCGATCGACGTCGCCGTCATCCAGGGCGGCCAGCGCGGCGTCGAAGCCGGGATGCGGTTCGATTCGCTCGATCTGTTGGGCCTGCTCTATGCGGCGCTTCAGTTCGGTCCAGTTCCGAAAGCCGTGCTCGCGGGCAATCACGTGTTGCGCGTCTGCTAGGACCAGCCGCTTGTCGAGCACCTCCCGGGGCGGTTGGCCTTTCATCTTCGGATGATGCGCGGCGATCCGCGCCGCGGCGGACGCGGTCGCGATCGCGATGCGCACGCTGCAGTTCACTCGCCTGAATCTTGAGTTGATGGAGGCTTGGACGTGGAGGGAGGGTTCGGGTAGGCACGCGCGCTCCTTTCGTAAGCGCCCGATGTCCGCGGTACGGGCTGAAAGAAGCGTGATTCAAACTCGACGACGAATTCAGGTGGGACTCGGTCCCTTTCCGCGGACTGGCGGCGCCCTACGCGCTCTACCCGCAGTGTCGAGCAGACTCGCGCAGTTTGTCAACCGGTCGATTCTGGCGTCCGATTCTGGCGCTCGCGATTCGACGTCAGGATAGAGTCAAATCCGCAGGCCATCTGTCGATCCGCCCGTATGCGGAGCGAAAAGCGCCCTGAAACCGCAAGCGCGGGGCGGAGGGAACTGCGAGTGGACCAACGCGCAGCGTCGACACGAGCAGCCCGAGCGCTAAGCAGCGTGGGGACTCTGAAAAAACCGCGATGCCATTTTTCTCTTTATTGACCGAACGGTCAAAAATTGCTAGCCTGTCTGTTGTGGCCAGACCGCGTGAATTCGACACACACAAAGCGCTGAGCCAGACCATGCGGGTGTTTTGGGAGCAGGGATACCGAGGGTCTACATTTGCTGATTTGATGAAGGCGGCGGATGTCCAGAAGCAAAGCTTGTACGGCGCGTTCGGGGACAAACGCTCGTTGTTCTTGAAGTCCCTCGAGCTCTACAGGAATCAGGTCCTATCAGAAATCCAACGCCTGTTGCGCGAGGCCGACTCTCCGTTCGAGGGAATTGCGCGCGTCATGCAGTACGCGTCTCAGCCTCCGGGGGCGAAGAACAGTCCTTCCGGTTGTTTGATGGCCAACACAGCGTTGGAACTTGGACTGAGTGACCCTGATGTTGCCATTGAGGTGAAGAAGCTGTTTCGAAGTACTGAAAGGACACTGACCGCCGCCGTGAAGAAAGGGCAGGAGCGAGGGGAGATCACGACCCGGTTTGACGCCGCCGCGATCGCGCAAAGCCTTGCCAACACGATCAACGGGATCCGCATCCTGCAGAACACTGGTGCATCCGACCGTCATGTGAAGACCGTCGTGGAGATGGCGCTGGCAGCGATCAAGACCTGAATTTTTTTTTGCTTGTTTTTGACCAATAGGTCAAAAATAAGAGAAACAGAAAAGAGCGAGCCATGGGAAACACATCGGAGAACAAGGTCCTGGACTACAACTCGAGGTTCTTAGGAACGGTGATCTTCATGTTCGGGTTGCTGAAGTTTTTTGAGCCCTTTCATACTTGGTTTCACATTCAGATAGCCAAAAGTGGTCTGCCGCCGTTTGGTGTTCCATTGGGCATCGCCGGGGAAATATCCATTGGCCTCAGTCTGCTCTTGGCTTCTTCCTTCAGACAGTGGATCAAGAGTCTATCTACGCCGATCTTGGCTTTGGCCTCAGCCGGACTCATCGTAAACATGGCAGTGGCGATCTATGTCCATTTGCAGCCCGAGGTGCCGGCGACTGTTCTTCCCTTGGGAATAAAACCTCCGTTCATCCCGCTGGTCTTCGTGCTTTTGGCTGGACTGAATCTGTTTCAACTCTTTCGAACCAATGAGACTGCTCCATCAGTGATCGGACACTCGGTGTGTACCCGACAGCTCGAGCGAAGAACTCGTCGACGGAACCGCCGAACCCCACAGACGCGATGAGTCGACCATGAAGGCCGACAGCCGCGTCATCTGAGCGCAGCATGTCGGGCATCCGCCGAGCGATCGCCCGCAGCGGCGCGAAACAGATGATCGCGGTCGACAGGCCGACCCTAGGAGCTCGTCATTCTCATCGAGAGTGAGGCCATTGAACTCAACGAGCTTGTTCCGCCCCGCGCTTACGAGCTACAAGTGATCACCACGTCGGGAGGAATCAGAGTTGCTCCGCTACTCGCCCTCTAACCAGCGGTTGCAGCCATCGCCGGTTGGCTGCACAATGACTCGCTGCGGCTCAAACCGCGGTCGTTAGACCGCTGAAGTCACGACCGAAAATGGATTCAACAGCATCTGTGATCGAGGCGCTCGAACATGCACCGCGGCTCGTCGTTCCGTTGGTGCGAGAGGTTCCACCGAACCTGCTCAAGCGAAGACCGGCGCCGACCAAGTGGTCTGCTCACGAGCACGCCTGTCATCTATCCCGCGTAGATCGCTTGTACCTCGATCGACTTGACCACATCCTCGCTCATCCCAAGCCGCTCATCACGCCCTACGACCCAGCTCGAGACGAGGCGGACGATACATTCCTACAAATGGATCTTGATAAGTCATTAGAGCGATACGTCGAAGACCGCCAGGCCCTCGTCGCCAGGCTTCGGACGCTTCGGGCAGAGGTCTGGGCACGGACGGCCGAACATGGCGGAGTACAGCCACTATTCTGTGTTCATCATGTTTCGTCACGTCGCCTTACACGACCTGTTTCATGCGTACCGCATCGAAGAGCTTCTTCTCAGGTTGGAATGGGCGCCGGAGTGGCGCTCATTTGCCGACGGGCAGACACACGGGCGTTAGGCGGCTCACAGATTCCTGGTCCTCTCTCGTCGGTCGTTCTTAGGATGGATGTCGGTGAAAAATGCCGCGCGCGCGCTGTTTCCAGCGAGCTTCTTCGGCGGCAGCGTGAACTCGACCGTGACCGGCGGTCGGCGTCGAAGCCGAGCGGCGCGCTGGAAGTACGATGAAACGTCTTCAGCAGCATGCCGGTGCCCGCCAAGAGCACGAGCGCAAGCGCGCTCTCGGCCACCACCAGGCGCGCACGCGCCCGGCGGCCACGAACGTTTGCGGGATACCAACGCCCCGATTCCGCGAACGGATGGTTCAGATTCGCCGAGCCTCAGCGCGGAACGATGAGCGACACGAATGGCGGAGGAGCTGATCACGCTTGACGTGCGAACATGGAAGCAGCGGCGGCTGTTAGCGATGGTCTATGATAGGTGCACGCTCAACGGTCTACGATCGATCGCAAGGTCCGGCGCATGAACGAGATTCGAAGCCATGACTACGTCAACCACCCGTATGCGGCGGTACGTGACGCGCTCGTCAAGGATCCGGCGGCCGTACTGAGCGCAGCCACGAATGCTGCGGCCGCGCGCGCGAGGGACGTCGCCGCCGCGCTGCACGTGAACATCGGGCCGCTCGATATCGGCGCGCAGATTGCCGTCACGGTAGGGGAGATCAGCGAGCAGAGCTACACAGCGCCGATTTCACGAGTCACGCGCATCCCGATCGAATGGTCGGCCGCGCAGCGTCCAGCGCTGTTTCCGGTCATGAAAGCCGAATTGTCGGTTTATCCGCTCACGGCAACGGAAACCCAGCTCGACTTCGTGGGACGCTACGAGCCGCCGCTGGGAATCGTCGGCGGTGCGCTCGATGCGACGGTGGGGCACCGCATCGCCCAGGCGTCGGTCCATCGCCTCATTACAGACGTCGCGAAGTATCTGCGCGAACACGTGAAGTAGCTCCACTTCGGACGTCGAACACTCGCAGCGTAACAGGATGCGTCTGCAGCACGATGGATTCGCAGCGAAAGAGGTCCACGCTCCACAGGCTGTCTGTGGTGTGTCCGATCAGCGACAACCACGAGGGCCCGGTTCCGCCTGAGGTCGGCCGGTAGTGTTTGGCCAGCGCGCGGTGCACGACGTTCTTGTCGATGTCGACGCCGAACGTGTGCGAGATGATGCGCGCAATCCGCGGACTGCCGAATCGCGGATTGCGCGACTTGAGCTCGAGGATGGTCCGAATGAGTGCCTCGCTCTGGCCCTTCGGTCCCGTCTTCTTGGGCACGCCGCGAAGAGAACAGGCGGTGGTACTTGCGACGCACCAACGCAGCATGGAACGCGAAGAGTGTCGAGGGGCGTACGGCGATGGCGAGCTTTCGGACGCGTCCGGGACTAAGAAAGAGCGACCCGAATCCGCAGAGCAGCCGATCGCTGAGCGTCAGGTTGGGTGCCCGTTGGCGACCACGACGAAGCACGATCAGTTGCTGCTTGAGCACGAGATTCTCTGCGATCACCGCTCGTACGCCACCGGGCGCCCACAGCTTCGCGGTCGTGACAGCCAGATGCAGCAGCGTGAGCAGGAGGTTCTTCATGCGCGAGTCAGCGTAGGTCAGACGTCGGCCGCGACGCAACGTTGCCCAATCCTCGATTCAGCGGGAGAATTGGCAATTCGAGACCGACAGGTTTCGCCACGAAAGCGAACGAGGGCAATTAGGTGCCTTTGGAAAGCGCGGTAGAATCAGGGGTCTTCAGAGTCGGGGCGTAGCGCAGCCTGGTAGCGCACCTGCCTTGGGCGCAGGGGGTCGCTGGTTCGAATCCAGTCGCCCCGACCAAATCTCTCAGAAATCCTCGTAAGCATCACAGTGAGCAGCGCTTCTCGGCGCGAGCTCTGTTTGTTCGTTCTCGCCACGAATCGCCGTCGCATGCCCGTTTTCGCCGCAAAGTGGTCACAAATTTGGTCACACCAAAACCGCATCTAAGTGATGCAAATGAAGGCGCTTGTTGGCGAAGCGCCGTCAGAATCGGCTCCGCACGGCCAGGTGCGGTGTCTCCGCGCGATTTCTCTCCCGCTCTCCCGCTAACAACTCGGAGGTATTTATGGATTTCGATCCTCGTTGGAGTGATGACCCACGCGATCGCGACGATCTACGATCGCGAGCTGAGCCAAGGCAGCCGCGGCGGACTGTCCAATCCGCGCGAACGCGAGCGGCTCGATATACGCGATGTGTTCACGCGCGACCTCGAGCTGCCGCGCGGCCCGGAACGCGAGCGCGTCTGGGCGCGAGACAGCGACGTGACGTTACGCGGCTCGGAGGTCCGCACGCTCGCCACCGTCGGCTCTTTCCGCGTCGTGCCCGCCGGCGATCTCCGCGACGGCCAGGATCGCCCGCTGGAGCCGAACCGCGGCGACTTGCGGCACCTCGAGAGACAGGGGCTGGTCGAGACGATTCCGACCATCGGCAAGACCGCGCGCTGGTCGTGCTCACTGAACGCGGACGGGACGTCTTGGAGCGCAACCGCTGGTCTACCGTGCAGCGCGACGAACTGAATGGGCGGCTGTGGAGCGGGACTTCGACGACCGACGCGAGGTTAACGATGAGCGCGACCGACCCCAGGAGCCGAAGGGCCGGCAGGAGTTCTACGTCGGCGTCCGAAGCGCGCGCCATACCCGATTCGCCGTGCACCGGCCGCGCGAGCTGATGCACGACGCGCAGGTCTATCGCGCCTATCTCAAGGATGCCGAGCGGCTCCGCGAAGAGGGTGCCTTCATCCGCCGAGTCATCCTCGACAACGAGCTGAAGCGCGAGTACCAGCAGTTCCTGCAGGAGCGCAATCGCGGCAAGTCCGAGAGCGACGGACGGCCCGATCGCACGCCGGAAGAGATCCATCGTTGGGCCGTTGAGCACGAGCTCCCGGACAACGACGGCCACGTCCAGTTTCCCGACGCGCGCATCGAGTACGAGGATCGCGAGGGGCATCTCCGAACACTCGACATCGAGGTCGAGACGCTGCACTACCGCGGCGCTCACGCCAGCTCCAAGGCGTCGTCTGGATTCAGTCGTCACAGCGCCGGCACCGCGCGTGTTGTCGGCTCTCGCAGTGGCGGTGGTGGAGGCGGCGGTCGCGGTCGCCGCTATGGACTCGGCATCACCGCCAGCACCGGGCAGAAGCGGTGGTCGCCGCCCCGATCCGCGCCTGGCTGAGGAGCTGTTGCGATGAACCTCGAGCACGCCGTTCAGACGATCGCAAAGCGCGGATTCACCGACCGCCAGGCTCGCTTCCTGGTGCTCGTCGCACGCCACTCCGGCGTCTGCGTCATGCGCCAGTATTCGAGCTTCGCGGGCATCGTCTTTGGCCAGAAGACGCGGAAGTTCTTCGCCAACCTCGTGCGGCTCGGGTTCGTCTCGACCTACGACTGCGCGCACAATCGCGGACGCGTCTATCACGTGCGTCATCGAGCGATCTACGAGGCGATCGGCGAGCCCGACAGCCGGCTTCGCCGACCGCCCGGCGTGCCTCGCGCGCTCGAACGTCTGATGCTGCTGGACGCGATTCTCGAGAACCCCGAAAGCATCTGGATGTCGTCGTCGAGCTGAGAAGGTCGGCTACCTCTCGAGCCGGGGAATTTCAGCCGACGACGCCCCGCATCTGAGCATCCGTCAAGGCGATCAGCGACAGGTTCGCCACTTCCCCGATCGCCTGCCGATCGGCGTCCATCCATCCGGCCACGTCGTCTTCGTTTACCTGCACGCCGACCCGATGCACGACGAGTTCCGCGACTTCCTCCAGCGACACGCGCCGCTGCTCGAGAGGCTGCCCGCCTGGACGATCCGAATCGTGGTTCCGGCGCAGCTGGAGGGCGCGGCGCAGGACCTGCAGAAGATCGCGTGGGGACAACTCGCGTCGCCACTGAAGGACCCGATCCTGACCGAGCTGCGATGGTACTTCGACCGCCGCACTGGCGGCCTTGCGGGGCTGAGCGAACCTGCCGACCGGCGCCGCTTTGAACGATGCGAGCGCGCCTTCGCGACCGACCGCTACACGGTTCTCTATCGATGCTGGCGGGAAGATGGCGAGCGGGTGCTGGCGACTGCTTCGTCGCCGATCGTCGGGAAGGCGATGGAGTCAGGCGCCGGCAAGATCGAGCCGCTGGTGTTGCCGCATGCCTACAGCCACCTGGCGCCGCTGGCGGGAGTGGCGTAGTCGTCCGGTCTTGACGTCGCGGTTGTTGTCCTTGTCGCTTGGATTGAAGAGAATCGAGACATGGCGACACGACAGTCGAGGACGGGTTCGGTCTCGGCTGGTGCCCCGGCGGTCAGGACGCGTCAGCGGGTGATGCTCGCTCGAGCGCCCTTGACGCGACGATGGCTTCAGTCCGACGCGCTTCTCGCCAGAACCGAGGTCCGCCTGCGATGAAGACGGCGTTCCAAGCCTCCGGCAACAAGTTGGGAAAGGCTGCCGTCGCTGCGTTTCGAACACGCGAAACCCCTCTTTCCCCCTTCGCATGCCGAGCCAACGAGCTGATCAGGCTGTCGAGCCGGGAAGGCTGGACCAAGGTCGAAGCGTGGATTCGCGACGGCCGCTCTCTCGCGGTTCCGCGAGAGGTCAGGACGACGCCTCTCGGCGTCGGCGTTGGACACCGGATTCCACAGCCTCATCGAGCTGCTCTTGCGCCACGAGGAGAGCCAGCAGGTCAAGAACGACGTGCTCCGGACGTGCGTTGTTGTTGGACAACCCTGCGGTGGTCGAACTGGCGATCGCGAACGGCGCCGAGGTCACGTCGGTGTCGGTTCCTGGACGTCCTCTTGACGGGTAATCGTGCACTCGTCGCGTCCTTCCTCGAGCGAGGCGCTGATCACCATCACCGACCATCCGTTCGCACGCGCCTTTCCATCAGCTGCGTGCCAAGACGACCATCGGGTCGTATCTGCGACTCCGCCGCAGCCGACCTGACCTCGCAGAGCGCTTGCAGCGGCAGGTGGACATGGCGCTGCGGCAGTTCGCCCATGAGGGAAATCTGAAGTGGGTCAGCCTGCTGATGTGGGCAGGCGCGGACCCGCGATCACGCGGTCCTACGATTGAGGACGCGGACGACCCTGAGTGGTCCACGACCGCCCTTCATGAGGCCAGTGAGTGGGGCAACGTCGCCGTGCTGAAACGGCTTCGACCGGACCCGAGCGACGACCTCGCCGGCATGCTCGAGCGGGCGGCATATCGCGCGAACTCAGGGGCGCTCGAACACCTCCTCGCCCTGGGTGCGAACCCCAATGACAAACCGGACGGCGGCTCGAGTGCGCTCGATGCCTGCCTCCGAATTCTCGGCTTCGAGGAGCTCGATCGTGTCGAGCACGGGGACGTCGCCATCTACGAGGAGTCACCGCAGAAGCCCTCGTCGGGAAGAAGTGCCATCCGTGTTCTGCTTCGGCATGGTGCCGTCTGGACTCCGGATGTCTCCACGCTGGACGCTACGCGACGGATTCTCTACAAGCTGGAGCCGGCATGCTCATCGGAGCTCCTCGGCCAGCTTCGTGCCCGTGAGAACGGCGAGCCGGCGCTCCGTGAACTGCTCCGAGTGCGGCAGCTTCGGCAGTACCTCGCGTTTTGTGAACGGCGGCTGGCGCGCCTCGGGGGCGCCAGGAACCAGTCAGCACTCCGCGCCGACGTCGTCCGCGACCCCTCGTCGAATCTCACGCGGGACAATCGCTGGCGTGTCTTCGAGCGTCTGGTCGAAGCCGATTGCCAAGGTCGCACGCCGATACCGCATGCCTGCGGTCGAACTGTTGCGGGCGTGCAAGGAGCTCGAGATCCATGCCTCCCCGAGGGTACGGGCCAAGAAGAAAGCCGGCTAACCGTGCCTCGTCGACCAAAGCTCCCGGCGCTCGACGGGCCCTTCCGGTAGCCGCTTCTTCCGCGCTCCGATCCGCTCCGTCAGCTGTCATGGCGACCACGCCTCGGGCACCAATTCCCTCGCGGCGAACCTGATCTCAAAGCCCCCTATTCTCTTCTCCCCTGGTGGCCGCCTTTGGAGGCCGGGCCGCAATGAAGGGGCCGATGAGGGGGAACGATATCCAGCTGGCCAACAGCCCCATCGCCCATCGGCATCGTGACGACGGCCGTGCAAGATCGATCGTCACCGCCGGATACGCCTTGGCG
>CAVRYD010000010.1:0-47290 GCA_963725335.1 uncultured Acidobacteriota bacterium
GCCATGGTCACCGTCACGCCGGAGCGTGAAGAAGCTCGTCGCCTTCTCGGAGCCGACGCGCACTAATGTCGGTGAGGTGGTGGTCACCGGACCAGGAGCGCCGCAGATTGCGACTCTGGACGATTTGGCCGGCCAGGATGTGTTCGTCCGCAAGAAGGGAGCATCTATGAGGAGAGCCTCATCACGCTGAACGAGCAACTGAAGGCGCGCGGCAAGCCGGCGGCGGTGTTCGTGGAGGCGCCCGCGGTGCTCGAAGACGATGACGTGCTCGACAATGTGGCGAATGCTGGCCTCGTGAACGCCACCATCGTGGACGACTACCTCGCCGAGTTCTGGAGCAAGATGTTCACCAACCTGAAGGTGCACCCGGATATCGCCGTGCGGTCGGGCGGCAGCCTGGCCGTCGCGTTTCTGAAGGACAATCCCAAGCTCCGAGAGGTCGTCAACACGTGGATTCCGGAAGCACGGCAAGGGGGACGCCTTCCGAAACACGATTGAGCGTCTTAATCTCGACAGCACCAAGTACGTGAAGAACCCGCGGCCACGCCGAGCGAAAAGTTCCTGGCCGTGATCGAAATGTTCAAGAAGACGGGAGACATACGATCTTGATTACCTGCTGATGGCGGCGCAGGGCGACGAGGAGTCGACGCTGGATCAGGACGTCAAGAGCCCCGGAGGCGCGATCCGGGTGATGCAGGTCAGCGCCCACCGCAAAGGAACTCAACGTCGGCGACATCACCGAGGTCGAGTCCAACATCGACGCCGGCGTGAAGTACATGCGGTTCATGGAGGACAGTACTTTGCTAATGAGCCCATGGACAATCTGAACAAGGCGCGATGACCTTCGCGTCCTACAACGCCGGGCCGGGACGCATCAGCCAGCTCCGGAACCAGCGGAGAAGAGAGGCCTCGATCGCCACGTGTGGTTCGGCAACGTCTAGCGCGTGGCCATTGAACGGATCGGCTGTGAAACAGCACCTACGTGAGCAATATTACAAGTACTATATTACTTACCGTCTGATCACCGATCAGCGGGACTGTCGCGAGGCCGCGAAGGCGCAAGCTAGGGGAAGCCGAAGTGACGACTGCGAATGCCGCCCCAGGACCCTGTTGGCTATTGGGCTGATGCTCGCTCGACGACGACGCTCTTCGCGCAGTCGGGAGCGCCGGATGCCGCCGCGCTGGCCGGACCACGGTCGACGGTGTGAGGCGGAGGAGACTCCGTGGACCCTGGCGGCCTACGTCGTCGCGATGATGTGCCACTTCCTCGCGATTGACCACGCCTTGCGCGAGGAACACGGCGCCGCGTTCGATCGGACGGGCCGCTTCGTTCTGGCGGGGACGTGCGTGCTCGGCTGGGGCGCGGGGCTGCTGTTCGCCGTGCCTCCGTTCGTGCTGGCGCTGCTGCTGGCGTTTGTCTCCGGGGCCGTCATCATGAACAGCGCGATCATGGAACTCCCGTCGGAGAAGGATGGGCGCTTCTGGCCGTTCGTGATGGGCGGCCTGGCGTACGCGTTGCTGTTGTTGCCGTTGAGCTGATCGCGTTCGTCACGCTCGGTGAGGGGCTCGACACAAGCACCGCTGCCGGGCGCCAGCCCGAGCCGTGAAAAGGACACATAAAAGCCGCCGTTCACTTACTTGCTTCTAGTCCGTCCATTGTCCGGGTCCTCAAAACGGGCTTACTATGCCCGTAGGGACAAATGGTCGAGACTAATCTGACTCAGGAGATGAATCATGGAGACCACCCGGCAGCCAAGAGCGAGTCGAGGGGATGGGGGTAAGAGGTTTCGCGTGGCCATCAGGTTGTGCCTCACGATGATCGTAGTGCTGGCATCCGGCCGTTTCATGGCTGCCGACAGCAAACGGGCATGGGGGAAATGGCAATAATCCCTATGCGATCGGATTGTGGGGTGACTTGCCGTATCGTCTCAACAGGCGACGGTGGGATTCCGAACCTGATCGCAGACATGAACTCGCAGAATCTGGCCTTCACAGTGCACGACGGCGACCTGAAGGCAGGCTCGGGACCATGTCCAGTAGTCTCTACAGCGACGCCCTCACCAGGTTCAATTCGCTCGACGCGCCGACGATCTTCACTCCCGGCGACAACGATTGGACCGACTGCGACCGGAATCCCGACGTATAACTCTTTGGAGCGGCTCGACCATGAGCGGCTGGTCTTCTCCGGCACGCCCTTCACGCTCGGCGGACACCCATTTCAACAGGAAGTGCAGTCGTCGCCGCTCTGTCGGGGCGTCGGCGCCCGGCTCCGTGCATCAAAACCGCCGCTGGACCGCGGGCCGCGTCATGTACACGACGTTGAACATCCAGGGCTCTTGCAACAATCTTTGCGATACCGCTCCCGACCCCGCCGAATACGGGCCCGCCAATGCCGCCAACATCGTCTCGATGCAGGACACGTTCGCGGCTGCAAGGCCGATGGCTCGGTCGCAGTCATGTTCATTTCGCAGGCCAATCCAGCCTTCGACCGGACAACCGGGATCTCCGACTACACACGCAATCCCAGACATTGGATCAGGACCTCACACCAACTGCTCCGGTCGACAGCTACAAGGCGTTTCTGGTCGCGCTGCGTGACGAGGTGATCGCGTTCCGCAGGCCGGTCGCCTACGTGCACGGCGATTCGCACTACTTCCGCGTGGACAAGCCATTTCTGAGTGCGACCGGTTTCCGGCTGGAGAACTTCACGCGCATCGAAACATTCGGCAGCCACGCCGCGCAAGGTAACAACGATGTGCAGTGGGTGAAGGTGTACGTCATTCCAAACAGCCGCGAAGTGTTCGCCTATCAGGTGCAGATCGTGCCCGGCAACCGCACAGCAGTCCCGACGCCGTAGGAGCCTCTTGTTGCCGCGCCGAACGAACGAGCCTCGACTCGTTGAAGTTGACAGATCTCTATTTAATCAATATTGTTTAGTATATGGCGCGCCGAGAATTTCTCGGAGGATTTGAGCTGTTGATCTTGCTGGCATTGGTCCGGTTGGATGAGGAGGCGTACGGCGTCTCGATTGCCAAAGCCATTGAAGAGAGCAGCGGGCGTGAAGTGGTGCTCGGTAGTGTTTACGTCACTTTGGATCGCCTCGAAGGCAAGGGCTTGGTACGCTCTCGAGTCGGTGAACCCACGGCCGTGCGCGGTGGACGAGCGAAGACCTACTTTCAGATCACGGCTCAGGGTCTGCGGGCGGTGCGGCACGCGCAGCGGACGCTGATCAACCTTTGGCAAGGCGCGCCGCGGCTTAGAGGAGAGTCAGTATGAGGGACCAACAACCGCCATTGGCCGCGACGTGGCTGGCGCAGCGTTTGGTATCCGGTCCCCGGCGTGAATCGCTCCTTGGCGATCTGATCGAGCAGTACCGACAGGGTCGATCGGGGATCTGGTATTGGCGGCAAGTGCTCGCCGCTATTCTGGTCGGAACTGTGCACGATCTTGCCGCGCACAAGATGCTTGCCCTTCGGACCTTGACGATCGGATGGACCCTCTACTATCTGTTTTCATTCCCGGTGACCTGGGCGGCAGCATTGCTGAAGACTGGCTCAGCCATCAGGTGATCCTGTGTGCACCGGACTCGTTCTGGTGCCAGTTCTGGCGCAACCAGTCTTCAGTAGAACTCCTGATCTATGTCGCCGCGGCCGTCAGCGGAGGCATCGTCGCGCGACTGCACCGCAGGTATTGGGTCGCGATGTTGTCGCTGTATGCCGCGTCAGTGCTGCTCTTCGAGTGCGGAATGGTCGGTTGGCTGGTCAGTCGGATCGTCCCGCCGATGCCCATCCCACGCTTTGCACTGATCATCGCAAATCTCACCGTCGTCGTGCGGCCGTTGAGCGTCTTGGTCGGCGGCATGTGGGCGGTTCGATCCGACTTCGGCACATCGCACGGGGCGTCGATTCAGTAATCGGGAGATCGAAGGCAACCAAGACTCTACCGTCAATCCATCAATCACATCGAGTGGCAATCCGTACCTGTGAATCGCAGTCTGACAGTCCAAAACCGTCTGATGACCATTGAGATCACTACGCCAACGGGAACAGACCCGATTCCAACAAAAATCAACCACGCTGCGTCGCGGAGTCCGATTTCATACGCCATCAGACTCGCGATCACGATTGCGCTCCACGTCAGGCCACGCTTGTTCGAGGACGTCGTGACTGCGCGGACTCGATGGTTACGCTGCCAGCTCGTGAACGCGGCCGTCGCGGGAGGGCTGCTTGTCGCCGCACTGTAATCGCTTTTGTGATCAACGCGTGGCTGATCCAGGCGCGTGGCCGCGTCACGAAGGTCGGCCCCGCTCACAATGTCATATCTGGCAAACAGGCTCAGCGTCTTGTGGCCCGTAAGTCTCGAAGCGACGCGCTCGGGAACGCCGACTTCCGCTCTTGCCAGCCGATCCCGAACCCGCGTCGCGCCCGCGGATCATTGTTTGATGCTTTCCGACGTCTCGACGCGAAACTGGCGGTAGCGTGAGTACTTCGCCGCTCCGGTGACGAATCCGTTGAACGGACCCCGAACATACGCACCTGCGACCTGCAGGACGTCCTCAACTCGTGGCGTCTCGCTCTGCGCCGCTGCAACGGCGACCACCATGGGCAACACGAGCGAGTAGCGCAGCAGCAATGGCCGCATCACTCATTTCACGCTGAAGCGCACATCGCGCCTGCTCGCTGCGCCACCGCCCGACGCCTCCATCCGCAGCACGTCACGAGCCTGGCGGCAGTGTATCGAGCGGCAGCTTGAACCGACCGTCTGCCCCGGACGCGGTGAACTGGTCTGGCGTCAACGCGATCCGCGCGCCGGTCACTTCGTTCAGCGCACGATCGAGGACGCGAAACGCGATCGTGACCGCCGCAGGTTGTGTGTCCGCCTTCTGATAGACACGAGCGAAGGCCGTGACGTCATCCGATTGCGTGAATTCGCGTCGTGTGGTCGGAGCCTTGTCCAGAACTCCCCCGATCGCCTCGGCCGGCGTGGCCGTCGGAGCGGTGCGATCGAAGAGCACGAGACCGGAGAGGGTCAGCGGCTGAGATTCGAAATCCGGCACATCCACGAACGTGTGCACGCTACCGATCACGTCCGCGCGTTCGTGCCGCGTCGCCACGCGCACCTCGTAGCGTCCAGGTTTCAACGTGAGTGTGGAAACCGACTCATACCGCAGCTCGCCGGGTCCAGTGTCGGGCATCACCAGCGACAGGCGTTGGCGCTGCCACTCGGCCTCCTTTGCCCCATCGCGGAGTGCGCTGGTCAGGATTTCGATCGGCTCGAACTGCTGCTCTCCCGGACCAGGGCGTGTGTCGCCGCCCGGCGCTGCTGCAGCGCTCGCTCTCACACCTGTAGTAATGACAACGATCGGAGTTCCGGAGGGCCCGCGAAATGGCGCCACCGTGGTGCTCATGGGCAAACCGCGCTCGGGCAACAGCTCTTGCGAGATGTCTTTCAGCGAGGGCGTCACGGCAACCGCGGGCTTCGCAGGCGTCACGGCATCTGCGTAATACCCCTTACGCGTGCGTACCTGCGCGTCCGGCCTGTTCACTTTCACAGTGATTGCGTGGAATTGCCCGTCAGGTTTCACGCCGGAAACCTGGAAAGCGAGCAGATAGTACGCGGACGATTCCTCGAGGATCTGACGGACGCTCTCTTCCGGATTGTTCGCATTCAGAACTGCCCGCCCGCCCGTCCAGTCGGCGACGGTCTGCAAGGACTGCTGACGTTGGATCAGAAACGCGCGGTTGGCTCGTTCTTGTGCCGCCGCCGACTCACTCACCGGTGGATCGGGTTTGAAATCGTCGCCTGCATGCACGTTCGTCGTCTCGAGCGCATTCGGATCGACGGTGTGGACCGTGAGTTCGCGAGCTGCGTGGCGTTGACCATCTGTTTGGTAGCGGGCTCCGGTATGCGTTGCAGGGTCCAGGCACTGGCGCGAGTTTGATTTGCTCGCCGATGAAGAACACCGTCTTTCGCCGCTGCGACTCGCCGCGCAGCGCCGTCGCCACCCTCGTGATCGCTTCCAGCCGGCACACGCCGCACTGGCAGTTGCCCCATTCCTCCCCCGCGGCCCGCTTGTTCGTTCCGGACGCTCCGCTATCGATGGCTCGTTTGAGCTGGGCCTTGTCCGTCGTGAAATTCTGCGGCGCGCCATAAATCGTATGACCCACCGCGGCGAGGTCTCCCGGACCGAGACTGTCCACGATACGGCGGGCCGTCGCGCGAAGCGCGGTGATGCCGGGCGGGTCGGCGATGGTCACGCGGCCGAGCGCCATCACGCGCTCCAGGAATGGGTCAATCAGAATGATGACGAGGCGGCCTTGCGGACCGTCGTTGCTGGAGACGTCCGGCGGCACCGTGTCGGCGCCGGAAGGCGCCACAGCGGCTGGCATTGGCGGCAACTCGATCGCTGAGAACGCAACGATCTCACGCGGCTTGCCGTCTTCGAGGACCGTAAAGTCCGCGGCAGTCAACCCGCCAACCGGCCGGCGCTCCTTATCGAGCACCGAGACATCGAGTTGGACGGCATCGACGCCCGGTACGGAAGGTGGGCTGCGCGCGGATGGGAGCTGCTGCCCGGCCGCTACGGAGACGAGCACGGCAAACCAACACGCGAGGAGGCTCACGATATTCTTCATCAGACTCCTGGCGGCAGGCGGGTTGCTGGCCTCCGCATTCTACTCGATACGTCCGTCACGGTTGCACACTGCTCTTGAACGCGGACACGCCAAGAGCTGCGGCTTCGTAGATAGATTTGGTCGCCACCTCGGCGGACAAGAAGATGAAAAATCTGCGAGCTCGACCCTACCAACCCATCGCCTTTCGTGAGGTACACGGACGAGCAGCACGCAGCTCAAGGAAGCACCGGTGGCAAAGACCGCGATGCTGATCCGTAAGCCCGTCGCCGCTGTATTCGGGGCGCTTTGGCCTCGAGGTCGGCTACTTGCGAAGCGTGGCGATCGACCCAGAGCAACCGGAGGTCGTCGTGGTATCAGCCTGCTCCACCCAACCTCATCAACCCATGTCGCGGATGTCACTTGGATCGCGTGTTGCTGAGGGTGTAGAATTCCGCGCCGCGGTGCGTCGGCGACATGGGCATATGTCACGACAGTTCGTTCCGATCAAGAACCCACTGAAGGTCAGGTTTGCGCGCGCGAGGTCGGCGCACTCCTCAGCCGCGGCGCATGACGTTCACTCCCGCCATCACGCGCATCACGTTCATTCCCGCCATCAAAGGACGTCCTATGAGTACGAGCTGCGATGTGTCTTCGTCCGCCCCGGTCCGCACGATTCCACTGCGCACACGCGAAGCAATCGAGCTGGAAATCCAGCGGCGCGTTGAAGCAGAACGCGCGCGCCTTCAGGCAAGCATCGCGTCCCAGCAGCCGCGCACCCATTTCCAGCGACCTGGCGAACGTCCGTTTACGGCAGCGGAGCGTGACCGCGTCACGATCCTGTTCGGCGGCCTGACGACCAAGCACGAGTGGCTGATCAAGTCGGCGTTCCAGTCGGCCGGGTACAAGGTGGAGGTACTGCCGACACCGGACGTCGCCTCGTTCCAACTCGGGAAGGAGTACGGCAACAACGGGCAGTGCAACCCGACCTATTTCACGGTCGGGCATCTGATCAAATACCTGCAGCATCTGGAGTCGGCCGGCGTCTCACGACAAGACATCATCGACAACTATGTTTTCTTCACCGCGGGATCGTGCGGCCCGTGCCGCTTCGGCATGTACGAAGCGGAATATCGCCTTGCCGTGCAGAACGCCGGATTTGACGGCTTCCGCGTCCTGCTCTTCCAGCAGACCGACGGCATCAAGGCCGCCTCGGGCGAGCCGGGTCTCAAGTTCACGGTCGACTTCGGCATGGGCGCGTTCAACGCGCTCAACTACGGCGACATCCTCAACGACATCACCTGCCAGATCCGGCCGTTCGAGGTGAACACCGGGGAGACCGATCGGGTGATGAAAGAGGTCATGGAAGACCTGACGAGCAGCGTCAGCGACCGCCGCAAGTACGAAGTCGAGGAGCACGCGCCGCAGTGGCTGCTGAAGCAGCTCCACCGCAAGAAGGCGGTCCGCGACACTGTCAACGTTCTGGGCAAGATTTACGACCATCTGTATGGACAGCAGACACTCGAGGCCCGAGCGGCCGCCAGCGAGCGGATCGGCGCGGTGGATATTGACCGGCTGCGGGTGAAGCCGGTCGTCAAGGTAACGGGTGAGTTCTGGGCGCAGACAACTGAGGGTGACGGCAACTTCCGGATGTTCAGCTTCCTCGAACGCGAAGGGGCACAGGTGATGGTCGAGCCGATCGGCACCTGGATCATGTACATGCTGTGGCTGGCCAAAGCGAACAAGGTCCACCGCAAGGACATCGATTATCCGAAGCCGAAGTGGCTCGACGTCCGCGGCTGGCTGATGCGCGAGCTGAAATTCCGAGGCAAGGTGTCGGGCTTCGCCCTCGGCGACTGGTTCTGGAATCACCAGTACCGGGCGATCGATTGGCCATCTCGGCGACATCGCTCACCCGCTCGTCAAGCTCGAAGAGCTCGCCGCCCACGCTGCTCCTTACTACAACGTTTTCGCGCGGGGCGGCGAAGGGCACATGGAGGTCGCCAAGAACATCTACTACACCGTGAACAAGAAGGCGCACATGGTGCTGAGCCTGAAGCCCTTTGGCTGCATGCCCTCGTCACAATCCGACGGCGTGCAGTCGGCGGTGATGAATCACTTCAAGGACATGATCTTCCTGCCGATCGAAACCTCCGGCGAGGGCGAGATCAACGCGCACAGCCGCGTGCAGATGGCGCTCGGCGAGGCCAAGGCCAAGGCGCGTCTCGAATTCCAGCAGGCGCTCGAGTCGACCGGCAAGTCGCTCGATGCGATCCGCAGCTACGTCGATGCACATCCCGTCCTGCGGCGCCCGTTCTACAAGGTGCCGCATCGACACGGGATGACCGGCACGGCCGCGCAGTTCGTGCTGCATGTGAGCGATCTCATGGACGGCCGCGCGCGGTTCAGCCGGCTGCCGAAACCGGTCACGCGTGGTCGCAGCCTGGTGACCGTACGCCCCCGCAGCAGTGTAGGAGACACGCCGTGAGCGCGCCCAATTACCTGATCGGACTGGATGTCGGCTCGACGACTGTAAAAGCGGTGGCCGTGGATGAAGGCACCGATCAGATCGTCTGGTCCGATTACCAGCGTCACGAAACCAAGCAGCCGGAAAAGACGCTCGAGTTTCTCGAGCGCATGGAGACCGACCTCTCGCTGCATCACGACAACTGCCGCATCTTCATGACCGGCTCCGGCGGCAGCGCGCTGGCGCCGCTCGTCGGCGGCAAGTTTGTGCAGGAAGTGACGGCTGTCTCGCTGGCGGTCGAAAAGCTCCATCCGGAAGTGAACTCGGTCGTCGAGCTCGGTGGTCAGGACGCGAAAATCATCGTCTTTAAGGAGGACCCCGAGAGCGGACGCAAGAAGAAGATCCCGTCGATGAACGACAAGTGCGCCGGAGGTACCGGCGCGGTCATCGACAAGATCAACGCAAAGTTGCGGATCCCCGTGGACGAACTCGGCAACCTCGGCTATCTCGGGATCAAGCTTCACAAGGTCGCCGGCAAGTGTGGCGTTTTTGCGGAGACCGATATAAATGGTCTTCAGAAGGAAGGCACGCCACCTGACGAATTGATGGCATCGCTGTTCGACGCCATCGTCCTGCAGAACCTGACCGTGCTGACCCGCGGACACACGCTCCGCCCGCACGTTCTCCTGCTCGGTGGGCCCAACACGTTCATTCGCGGCATGCGTGAAGCGTGGCAACACAGCATCCCGAAGACCTGGAAGGAACGCGGCGTGGAGATTCCGGACGGCGTCGCGCCGGAATCGCTCATCAGAGTCCCCGCCAACGCCCAGTACTTTGCGGCGATCGGCGCCGTGCAGTTCGGACGCGACGAGGAGGCGCACGTCGGGCGTTACCTCGGTAGCGCCGGGCTGGCGCACTACATCACGGCGGGACGTGAAGCCGAGAAAGCCGCTTCCGGGGCGCGGGGCCTGAGTGAGTCGGAAGAGGAACTGCGCGCGTTTCGTGAGGCGTACACGCCGAAGCCGTTCATTCCGGCAACGTTCGAGGCTGGTCTGGTCGTGCGCGGGTTTATCGGCGTCGATGGTGGATCGACCTCAACCAAGGCCGTATTGCTTTCGACCGACGGCGATGTGCTGTGCAAGGTCTATCAACTGTCGAAGGGCAATCCGATTCAGGACACCATCGACATGTTCGATGGGCTTCGTGCCCAGGTCCACGACCGCGGAGCACGACTCGAGGTGTTGGGCGTCGGAACAACCGGCTATGCGAAAGACATCCTGAAGGATGTTCTCCAGGCTGACGCCGCACTCGTCGAGACGGTCGCGCACACCGAGTCGGCGATTCGCTTCTACGACGACCCGCACGTCATCGTCGACGTCGGCGGCCAGGATATCAAGCTGATCGTATTGAAGGACGGCCGTGTCAAAGACTTCAAGCTGAACACGCAGTGTTCGGCCGGGAACGGCTACTTCCTGCAGTCGACGGCGGAGGGATTCGGCATCGGCGTCCGCGAGTTCGCCGACAAGGCGTTCGCCGCGCAGGCGATGCCGATCTTCGGCTACGGCTGCGCTGTATTCATGCAGTCGGACATCGTGAACTTTCAGCGTCAGGGATGGGCGCCGGAAGAGATCCTCGCGGGACTTGCGGCGGTGCTGCCGAAGAACATCTTCCTGTACGTGGCGAGCATCCCCAATCTGGCGAAGCTCGGCACCCGTTTCGTCCTGCAAGGCGGGACGCAGCATAACCTTGCAGCCGTAAAGGCCGAAGTCGACTTCATCCGCTCGAATTTTCGTGGCGCGGGGCTGGATCCGGAGATCATCGTCCACGAGCACTGCGGCGAGTCGGGGGCGATCGGAGCGGGCGTCGAGGCGATGCGCCTCTACAACCGCGGGCATCGGACTACGTTCATCGGGCTCGATGCGGTGCGGAAGATCAGCTATCGCACGACGCGCAACGAGGCGACGCGCTGCAACTTCTGCAAGAACAACTGTCTGCGGACCTTCATCGACATCAAGATGCCCGACTTCGCGGGCGCATCGGCGCCCGCTACGTCGGGTAAACCCGCGCCGGCGATGGCCGCCGCACACTACGAGCCGGCCATCGGCGCCGTTGCGGAAGTCGGAGCCGGCGCCCGCGAGGTCCGCAACGTCCTCCTCCAGGCAGATGAGAAGAGCGGACGCAGCGACGCACGGGCCGGTGGTCAGAAGGTGATCCCCGTGAAGTTCGTCTCGAAGGTTGCGAGAGCGGATGACGAGCGCCGTTTGATTATGGCTACCTGCGAGAAGGGCACGGTCGAGGACGTCAACGCGATGCGCAACATCAAGTCGGGCATCGACGAGATGAAGAAAGCCAACCCGAACTTCGTCGAGATCGCGTCGAAGGAGGCATTCAGGGAGCGCAGTGTCGAGAACGTTGCAGATCCGGTTCCGCAGCGCCAGTGGACCCGGGTGGCACGCGCGCGAGCATCTCTCATGCAGCGGCGAAGCACACTGCGCATCGGGATCCCACGCGTGCTGAACATGTACATGTACGCGCCGTTCTTCAACGGCTACTTCCAGAGCCTGGGCGTCTCTGGCGGCAACGTCGTGTATTCCGACTACACCAGCGGCGAGCTGTATCGCGAGGGTGCCGGGCGCGGCGCGATCGACCCGTGCTTTCCCGCGAAGATCGGCGTCGCGCACGTGCACAATCTGCTAATGGTCAAGCACGCGAAGAAGAAGCTCGATTGCATCTTCTTCCCGATGGTTGACGTGCTGCACACGTCGCTGACGCATCTGCAGGGATCGAACGCGTGCCCGACGGTCACCGTCACACCGGAGACGGCGAAAGCGGCATTCACCAAGGAAGGCGATGTCTTCGCGCAGCAGGGCGTCCGCTATCTGTGCCCGATCGTCAATTTCGCGGACGACCGCTGCTCTGCAAACAGCTGTTCGATGCGTGGGGACCGTATCTTGGTCTGTCGGAGGACGAGAACCGGCGCGCCGTTGACGTCGGGTTCCGCGAGCTGCTGGCCTACGAGGCGGACATCCAGTCGCGCGCGCGCGACGTGCATCGATCAACTCGAGCGCGAAAAGCGCGTCGGTATTGTAGTCCTGGCGAGGCCATATCACCACGATCCCGGGCTGAATCACGAAATCCTGGAGGAGTTCCAGAAGCTCGGGTATCCGGTGTTCTCGCAGAGCACGCTGCCGATGGATCCGGATCTGCTCGAACGTCTGTTCGGCGACGAGGTCCGCTCCGGCGCGATCCGCAATCCACTGGAAATCCAGGACGTCTGGAAGAACAGCTACTCGGCGAACACGAACCAGAAGGTCTGGGCGGCCAAGTTCACGGCGCGCCACCCGAATCTCGTCGCGCTCGAGCTGTCGAGTTTCAAATGCGGCCACGATGCGCCGATCTACTCGGTGGTCGAAGGGATCATCGAGAAGTCCGGAACACCGTATTTCTCGTTCAAGGACATCGACGAGAACAAGCCGAGCGGCTCCATCAGGATTCGCATCGAGACGATCCACTACTTCCTGAAGCGGTACGTCGAGGACATGCAAAAGCGTCCGGTCTCCGCCGCGGACATCGATCAGCAGCTGGCAGCGTACGAACGCAAGCTGCGCGAGGAGATGCTCCGCGAGGCGGAACTGGTGGCGCTTGCCGAACGGCACCACGAGCTCGCGGAGGAGATGAGGCTTTCCCGCAAGTTGCTGCCGATCGCCAACAGCGCCGCGCGTCCGGCCACGCACGTGGGCGGCTGACATGGAGACGATGACCCCGCAGGACGCGCAGCGCATCGTCGCTGCGTATCTCAAGGTCGTGGACAGTCATGCCGCGATCGATGTCTACCCGTGCCTGCTCGCCGATCTTCCGCAATCGAAGGAGTTGATTCGGGCCGCGTTCAGGACGTGCGTGACCACGCTCGAATTGACAGGCCAGCTGACCACGGATCTGTGCGAGTACCTCGAGGTCGCGTACACGTGTCGCTCGCGGACTACGTGGACGAGGAGTGCTTCACCCTGCTTCGGGAGTACGCGCAGGCCGGCGAAGAGCTCGGCGCCGACCGTCGCCTCGCAAAAGAGAAGATCAGCACCAACGCGTGGCGGCGGCTCAGCGAGCAAGGTCACCTCGCCGGGCAGCTGGCGCGGACGATCAGCGACGAAGCAGATCGTCTGCGGACGGAATTCCGGTCGTGGCAGTCTGACGTTTCGGCAACGCCTTCATAGCCAGAAAGCGGTCGCTATGTCTACTTCCCTTCCCCTCGTCCTTCACCGCACTGATTTGACCGGAGTACGGACGCCGTTTGTTCCACGCGGCGGCGAGAGGCTCCCCGAGCCGCCGTTTCCGCGAAAACCTGCGCTACTCACACAGAAGGATCTGCCGCAGGACGGTAAACGCCACTGGACGGTCGGACAGATCTATCACGCGTGGCGCGGGTGGGCGACTCCGTACTTCAAATCGCGGCTGTTGCCGGGTGACTTTCATCCGATCGTCGCGTATCTGTTCACTGAGTTCAAGTGCAACCTCGATTGCCATTACTGCTACTCCTTCGACAACCGCGTCAAAGGCATGAGCGAGGAGGTCGCCCGCGCGTCAATCGACTGGCTGCATTCAACGACGTGCCGCGTGCTCGCCCTGATGGGCGGAGAGGTGATGCTTCGGCCGAAGTTCGTGCACAAGGTCGTGGATTATGCGGCCAACAAAGGGTTCTTCGTCTACATTCCTACCAACGGCCGGCTGCTCAAGCCGAAATGGATCGATCGGCTCGCCGACGCTGGAGTTGCCACGTTCAACTTCGCAGTGGACGCTGTCGACGAGAAACCGGGCCTTCCCAAGGCGCTCAATCCGATCCGGGAGCAGTTCGCGTATCTGGTGAAGAAGCAGTACCGCTACGGGTACACGGTCTTCCTGAACATCAACATCTGTCGGAACAATCTTGACGACGTGAAGCAGTTAACAGAGATCGCGCGAGAGAACCGCATCTCCACGGACTATCACATCAATGAGATGCCGCTGATCGCGCAGCCCCACTTCAAGCACCTCGACGAGAATCCGACATATATCCGTCCGGAGGACCGGCCGCAGGTATGCGAGGTGCTCGACTGGCTGATCGAAAAACAGAAGTCCGGCTACATGATGACGAATTCGGTCGAGCGGCTCGCGCAGATGAAGGACTTCATGCATGGCGACCTCGAGCCATGGAACTGCCGCGCCGGTCAGAACACGCTCATCATTCGCGTAGACGGAACTCTGGCTCCCTGTTTTCCGATGTTCTCCGCCACGCATGACTGGGGCGTCGTGGGATCACACCGTTTCGAGCGGAAGCAGCTCGACGACATGAAGACCGACTGTCAGCGGCACTGCTTCTCGACGCTCAACCACATCGTCGGCTACTGTTACAACGATCGACGCGTCATCCAGTGGCTGGCCAAACAGGCGCGCCACGGATTCCAGGGGATCCAAGGCAATTTCGAATAGCCGGTCCATCCGGCAGGCGCGGCATCTCGCGAGACAGGGTCGAGTCTCGCGGGTGTGGCGCTTCGTTCCAAGCTGAAAAGATGGCGCGCACGCCCGATCAGCCGCCACACCCGGAGCGCACACCCGCCAGTGTCATCGGTCTGCTTCGACGTGGATGTTGGGCCTCGCTGCCGATTGCCACTGTCGAATCGCTGACCGCCGGCGGGCGGGTCATCGACTTCCCGGCTGGCCATATTGTGTATACCGAAGCGGACCATGAAAGACTGGCCGTCCTTCTCCTGGGTCTACTTCGCGTCTACATGCACGCCAGCGACGGCCGCCAGGTCACCGTGCGATACGTTCGTGCCGGCGATCTGCTGGGTGTGCCGGCGCTCATTGGCGGACCGGCACCGGTCTTTGTGCAGGCGGTCGCGTCCGGCTCCGCGTTCTTCTTTGATGTCGATCGCGTCAAACGAGCGGCGCGCAGCGATGCGTCGGTGGCGTGGGCGCTCGCCGAAGAGTCGGTTCATCGGCTGTACGACGTCCTCGAAGAGCTCGCGGGAAACGCGTTCGCGTCGGTCCGCCAGCGCGTCGCACGCCATCTTCTCGATCTCGCGGCGTCGCGCCCGGCGAGCGAGCGGCCAGCTGACGGCGCTGGTGAGTCAGCAGGATCTCGCTAACAGCGTGGGTTCCGTTCGAGAAGTGGTCGCGCGGGTCCTCGCGGAGCTTCGGGCGGAGCAATCGTTCGAACGTCGCCGGGCCGCGTGGAGATTCTCGATCCCGTTCGGATGAGCCACGAGCTGTGGTCCCGTCACGCGTGACAAAAGTCACAGCCTCTGAGAACGGCGATCGGCACAATCAGTCTCGGGGCCACCAGTTGAACGGGCCTCAGATTGAAGGTCATATGTTCGCCGTCGACCACGCCGCTACCGCGCTGTTGATTAAGCGGCGCTTCCCCTCCGTTTCGCTTGACACCAGTGCTCCTCTCGGTTCAGGCGATGGAGCTCGCGTGGGTCGGTCTCAATTATCTCGGCGTCGAACGAACGACGACCGAATCGTCCGTGCGCAGCGTCGTCGGACATTCATCTCGCCTACATGCCGTTTTCACATTCGGTTGCGACGGCCGTCGGCGGTGCGCTGCTCGCATGGCTCGTCATCGAAAAGGGACTTGGCCGGCCGCTGCTCGGCCGAGCCATCGGAATCGGGATCGTCTCGCACCTGGTCCTCGACGTGGTGACACACGCGCGTGACATTGCGCTCTGGCCGGGCAGCACACTGCCGCCGCTCGGCCTGGGCCTCTACGATCGCGCGCCGATGTGGGGCTTCGCCCTCGAGATGGCGTATGGCGTGGTCTGTTGGCGGGTCTACCTAGGAAGCGGTCGCTGCTCGCGATGATCGTGCTCGGCAACCTCGCCAATATCACGCTGTTCTCGGCCGCGATTCCCGGGCCCGAGCAGTACCTCGCCGGCCATCCGCTGATGGTCGTCACGCTCATATTAGTGCAGATTGTTGCGACGCTGGCACTAATCGTGTGCTCGCAACACGAACGGTGTCGGACATCTCCGCTGTTGGAGGCGCTCCAGAACCTCAGCCTCTCCCGTGGATGAGATAGAAGACAACTCGGATTGAGAGGGAGAGAGCACGGATGTTCAGCACCTGCCAGTGCCGGCGCGTCAGAATCGCCCAGCGTCCGCACCGTGTAGCACCGTGTAGAACCCCGTAGAACCCTGTACGAACCCGTACGAAAGAACCCTGCAGAACCCTACTCGAGCCGCAGAGCGACGAGGGGATCAACGCGCGCGGCGCGCCATGCCGGGACGAATGCGGCGGTCACGCCCGTCACCACCAGCATAGCCACGACGCCTGCGTAAACCCACGGATCGTGCGGCTCGATCTGAAACAGAAATCCAGCTACCAGAGCGCCCAGCACCCAGGCGGCCGTCATCCCGATCGCGAGCCCTGAGGCGAGATACACCACGGCTCGCCGCAATACCGACCACAGGATGGCGGCAGGCACGGCGCCAAGTGCCATCCGAATCCCGATCTCCTGCGTACGCAACTGCACGACATACGCCATGACGCCGTAGATGCCGACGCAGGCAATGACGATACCGAGCAGGCCAAAGAGGCTCAGCATCATCATGTTGAAGCGCCGCTGGGCGATGAGCCGGTTCACGGTACTGCGACAGCGTCTGGATGTCTGGAAGGGCGAGGCCCGGGAACTGGGACCAGACGGCTGATTTCACGGCTGGCAGAACGCTGCCGACGTCACGCGAGAGTCGCAGGACGAGCGTGGCTCCAACAGCCTGACTTTGTTCGAGCGGCACGAATCCCTGCCGCCGCCAATCAGTTTCGGGCCCATCGTGACGGATGTTGCCAACGATGCCGACGATGCGGCGCGTGCCCAGGAATTGCACGATCTTGCCGACAGGATCTTCTCCGGGAAAATACTTCCTGGCCGCGGCGTCGTTGATGATCACCACAGGCTCGCTTCCCGATCGGTCGTCGTCGGCAAAGAACCGTCCCTTCAGAAGCGGGACTCGGATCGCGCGAAAATAGTCGGGTGAGATCTCGTTGAAGTCGAGATCCTCGCCGCGCGGGAGGGCTCGACCGGGAATACCGAAATCGATGGTGCGCAGATCGCCTCGAAGCGGGACTCCGCCACTCACCATCGCCGCGACGTCGACTCCTGGTATGGTGCGGACGCGTTCGAGAATGTTCTGAAGCAGCCCTCGATTGCGCTGCTGCGCCAGCGCCCAGTTCTTTTCGCCAACGAGCGGCCTGACGCGAACCGTCAGGACATCGTGAGGATCGATCCCGAGGTTCACGGAGGTAACGCGCGCGAAGCTTGCCAGAAACAATCCCGATCCGACGAGCAGGACGACCGCGAGGGCGACCTCGACGGTGACCAGCGCGCCGCGAAGCCACTGCTGCGTCGGGTTCGCGGTGTTCGTGCGCATCACCTGCGACACGCCTGGTCCGGCGAGTGGACGTGAAAATTCGAGGATCGGCGCAAGGCCGAACATCAGGCCGCTCGCGATGGCCGCGATCGTGGTCGCCGCGAGCACACGCAGGTCAACAGCGATATTCGCGGTGCGCGGCACGTCCGCTGGAATTGCGGATCGCAACACCTCCACGCCCAGCCAGGCGATGAAGGCACCGAGCGCTGCGCCTCCAAGCGAGAGCATCAGACTTTCCACGAGCATCGCGCGCACGAGGTCCCAGCGCGACGCGCCGAGCGCCGCTCGAATCACCAGTTCGCGGCGGCGCGCGCTGGCGCGAGCCAGCATGAGATTGGCCAGATTCACGCAGGCGATCAGAAGGACGAAGCCCACGGCTGCGAGGAGCATGAGCATCCACGTCCGCACACCGCGCGTGAGGTAGTCGCGGAGCGGTTCCACTGTTGCGACGCGGTCCTCGAACCAGCGGGGCGTCTCGGCGGCAAGCCCGGCGGTGATCTGGGTCATCTGGGCCTGGGCCTGCTCGATCGACACGCCGTCACGAAGCCGGCCGATGACCTGGAGGCGGTAGGAGAACTCGTTGCCGCGCACGTGGTCTTCGGTCCGTACACGTTCGGGAGCCACACCTCGGTTGGCCGGGTCGCGCCAACCGGATACTCGAAGGAAGGCGGCATCACGCCGAGGATTTGGAAGTCCACTTGTTGACCCGGCAGGTACCGCCCGATCACGTCGGGTGCCCCGCCGAACCGCCTCTGCCAAAGGCCGTAACTGATGACCGCCACGCGAGCCCCTGCGGTTCCTTCGTTGTCGGCGATAAAGGTTCGCCCCATGAGCGGTGTCGCGCCAAGTACCGGAAAAGAAGTCAGCCGTGACGGCCTGAGTTTCGAGCGTCTCTGGTTCACGGCCGCCCTCGGGTTTCACACTGATGCTCGCGTAGCCGACAGCCGCGAGGCCCGTGAATACTCGCTGCTGCGTCGCGCCAATCGAGAAAATTTTGCGGAGCGACCAGGCGGTAGTCCGTTTCCCACGACGATCCCGCTTTGACGTTGAGCTCACCTACCGCCACCAGCCGATCCGCCTCGGGAAACGGCAGGCCGCGCAGAATGACCGCATCCACGACGGAGAAGATCGCGGTTGAGGCGCCGATGCTGAGCGTCAACACGGCGAGCGCGACCGAAGTGAAAGCCGGGGTTGCGCGGAGCGATCGGAGGGCGTATCGGACGTCGCGCCACACGGCGTCGACCGAGGTAGTCCGCAGTTCGCGGATCGCTTCCCTCGTCTGCGTCAGACCACCGAGGCTCACCAGGGCAACGCGTCGCGCTTCGGCGAGCGACAGACCGGATGCGATGTGAGACTCAATTTCCTGCTGAAGGTGGAACTGCACTTCCTCTTCAGCCTCTGCATCGATCCGCCGCCGTTGAATGACGCCGCGCACGAAGGCAATCAGCCGGGCCAGCATGAATTAATCCTCTCCTCGCTAGACCGGGGAACTTCGTCCCCCGAACCTCTTGCGCCGTCCAGACTACTCGGCTTCGAGCACACGCCGCATCGACAGCGCGAAGTGCTCCCAGCTCTTCCGCTCGGCCTCCAGCCGCCGTCGTCCTGCAGCAGTGATCGTATACACGCGAGCCCTTCGGTTGTTCTCCGATGGCTTCATTTCAGATCGCACTTCGCCGCGCAGCTCGAGCCGGTGCAGCGCGGGGTAGACGAACCCTGGCTGACCTGGAGTCCTTCGGAAGAAGTCTGGCGGATGCGATTCGAGATGCCCCAGCCATGGTTGGGGCCGAGTGCGAGCGTGCGAAGCAGCAGCAGATCCAGAGTGCCCTGCAGGAGGTCGGTCTTTGCCACGGAGCCTCTCCTCTCAACCTACGAGAGGAGCTTACTACGTGACCTGTCGGAGGTCAAGAGGATGCGAGACACAGGATGAGTGATCGACAGTGTCTGCCTGGACTTCAGCAAGGCAGCATACGCCTTCTGCGCGCCGGTAACGGCTTGCGTCGAAGGTTCGGCGAAGTGAGACTTCGCGGATGAAATCGGCTTATCGATCGCCAGGGTTAAGCGTCTTGAATGCCACCGCGGCGGCCGCGCCGCCGAGGAGTTCCGCGATGATGTACACGGGCAGAGCGGACCACGGCAGCATGTGCATGATCATGGCGCCCACGGCGACGGCCGGGTTGAACGCCGCGCCGGAGATATCACCCACCGCGAAGGCGCCCGATAGCACCGTGAAGCCGATCGCCAGGCCGAAAATAGGAGTTCCCCGCCGTCGCCTTGGCCGTGGCCACGTTCAGCACGACGTAGACGAGTGCGAACGTGAAGAGGAACTCGACGACGCCCGCTGCCGCTGTGGGTGCAATGAACGGCGTGGCCTGCTGCACCTTGAGGAACAGCACGATCCCGGCAGCGAGGGCGGCGCCGACGACCTGAGCAATCATGTACGGAATCACATCCCCCACGGGACACCGTCCCCGCAGGAACACGCCAAGCGTGACGGCCGGGTTGAAATGCCCGCCCGACACGTGGCCCCCGGCGTAGATCATCACCATGAGGACCGACCCGATCGCGAGCGGGGCAATTACGCCGGGGCCGGCCGCAATGCCGGTGCATCCCACGGTCAGGACCAAGAAAGAACGTCCCGACCAGTTCACTGGCGGCCTTGTTCATGGCTGATCCTCTCAGAAGAAGGGCCGGCTCCGCGTCCGGGAGCGGCCGCTGCTGCAATCGTTATACCCCGAATCACCTCCGAAGGATGTCCACGCTGGCGCGCATCTCGCGACGCCAGGCCACGAATGCTCGTTGGCGGTCCCGCGACATGTCACGCGTTTCCGCGACCCATCGCGGCCTCGTCCCTGCGAAACAGGCGCCGGCGACCTGAGCCGGACGCCGGACAGCTAACTGTCCGTATTGCTGCTGCGTCCAAGGCGTCATGACTACCCTCTTGCTCGACGTCCGTTACGCGCTTCGGATGTGGCGGAAGCACCTCATGTTCACAGCAGCCGCTCTGGGAACCATCGCGATCGCGATTGGCGCCAACACGGTCATCTTCGCGCTCGTTCACGGCGTGCTCTTGAAACCTCTCGGGCTTCCCGACTCCGATCGCGTCGTTCGTATCGAGGAACAGCATGGCGGACGCCGCATGAATCTGACGGGCGCCACCTTCATAGATCTTCACGATCGTACGCGCCTGCTGGGCGCAGTGGCCGAGTACCGGATTCGATCCGTCGGGCTGGACGCCGACGGCGCGCCTGAGCAACTGACGGCCGCCGACGTGTCGCCAGACTACTTCGACGTCCTCGGCGCGCCTGCTGCGCGCGGGCGATGGTTCAAGGCCGACGACTTCGTGGCCGGCGCGGGGCTGGCGGTTGTCATCGGCAACGGTCTCTGGAGGCGTAGCTTCGGCGGCGCGGACGCGGTCGGCCGGAGGGTCGTCATCGACACCGTTCCGATGGAGATCGTCGGTATTGCGCCGGTGGGCCTCTTTGCGCCGGGCAGTCCGGATCTCTGGCTTCCACAAAGCGCGTCGTCGCCGCTGCTCCAAAACAGGCGCGCTCACTTGTTCACAACGATCGGCCGGCTGGCTGCGAACGCCTCGGTCGCATCGGTACGGCAGGAAATAGCCTCGCTGGCGCGCGGAATCGAAGGTGACGCCGGCAATGTCGATCCCGACATGGGTTTGCTGGCCGAACCACTGCAGGCTCGGATGGTGGAATCGATCCGCCCCGCGTTGCTGATGCTCTGGGCGGGAGTCGGGATGGTCCTGCTCATTGCTGCGGCGAATATCGCGAACCTGCTGCTGATGCAGGGCGTCTCGCGCACGAGGGAACTGTCAATCCGCGTCGCACTTGGAGCCACACGGCCGCGAGTTGCCCGGCAGATCGTCACCGAGTGCACGCTGCTCGCCTGCACCGGAGGCCTCCTGGGCACCGGACTCGGATGGTGGGCTCTGCCTGCGTTTCGCGCCGCGCTGCCAGCGTCGATTCCGCGCGCCGAGAGTCTTTCCGCTGATGTGTCAGTGCTACTCTTCGGCATTGGTGTCTCATCGCTGATGGCCGCGCTGATCGGACTCGCACCGGCCCTCCGTCGGTACGGTCCGTCATCCGATGGCCGCACTTCGCGGGCGCACGAGCACAACCGGTTCGCAGTCGGTCGCGCGATCGCTCCTCGTGATCGCGGAAGTTGCGCTCACCGCGATCTTGCTCAGTGGCGCAGCGCTTCTCGGACGCAGCCTGTGGACGATTCTGCAGGTTCAACCCGGATATAACCCGTCGGGCGTCGTGACTTTCAGGCTCGCACTTCCTCCGGCAACATACCCTGCCGCGCCAGCACAGAATGCATTCTACGCACGCGTCCTCGAACGCATCGCGGGATTGCCTGGCGTTTCGGCAGCCGGGGTGACCGGAGCGCTGCCGCTGACCGGCACACCGGCGACAACACTAGACCCGGAACCGCGCCGCGACGGGGAGCAGTTCAGCGCCGATGTGATCACCGCGTCGCCCGGGTTCTTCGAGGCGCTGCAGATTCCCCTTCAGCAAGGAAGACTCTTCGGCTCCCTCGACATCAAAGGAGCGCAGGCAGTCGCGATTGTCAACGAAGCCGCTGCCCGTCGGTTCTGGCCGGATGGCACGAGTCCGCTCGGCCGTGGCGTCACGATGAAGGATTGGGGATCGCCGTATCGCGCCGAAATCGTCGGCATCGTTCGGGACGTGCGACAGGCTGGTTCGGATGCCGACGTCTCCCCCGCCGTGTGACTACCCGCTCGCGCAGTTCCCTGAAACGACCCTCAGCCATTCGATCGTGGTCCGCGCGACCGGCAATCTCGAGCAGACGATTGCCGCCGTCAAGAGCGACGTCTGGGCCGTCGATCCCCATCAGCCCATCGCCTCGGTGCGGACGATGGACGACATCGCCGCGGCATCGAACGCCCAGCGGCGCTTCAATGTCGTCGTGGTCGGATTCTTCGCCCTCGGTGGAGTGCTCCTGAGCGCGCTCGGCATCTACGGCGTCGTCGCATTCGCGGTCGCCGAACGCATGCACGAATTCGGAGTGAGGATGGCGCTCGGCGCGCGGAGCTCCGACCTGGTGCGTCTCGTCGTGGCCCATGCTGCGCGTCTGGTCGCGACGGGACTAGCGGTCGGCCTGGGAGCCGCGATCGCCGTTGCCCGCCTGCTTGAGACGCTACTCTACGGCGTAGGTCCAACCGATGTCCTGACGTTCATTAGCGTGTCGGCGGCCATTGCCTTTGTGGCGGCGGTCGCGTGTGCGGCACCCGTTCGCCGCGCGATGCGCATCGACCCTATCGTCGCAATCCGCATCGAATGAGGACGATTGTCAGGGAGAAGCCGTTTCACGCGGAGATCGCGGAGGCCAAAGGGAAAACCGATCTCACGCAGAGGAACGCGGAGGCCGCGAGAAGAACGTGGCGGCGACCGTCCTCCTTGAGTCAGCGAACGGGAGTTTCAAGGAGGAGGTCCCGTCACGTTTCTCTGCGCCTCCGTTGCTCTGCGTGATCCGTTCTGCGACCTCGGCGCTCCCCGCGCGAGATCACGCGTCGCGCAACACGTCGGCCGGATCGAGCCGCGCAGCGCGCCGGGCTGGAATCCACGCTGCACAGAGTGCGGCGAGCAAGAGACTCAACACCGCTACCGCGACGCTAGCCGGATCTCTCGGCCCCGTGTTGAACAGAAGCGCCTGAACCGATCGGCTCAACCAGAAAGTCAACACCCACCCCGCAACGATCCCCACGCCACACAGCATCGCGATCCGACCCGTGACGGTCCTGACGATCGCCTGCCGGCCGGCGCCGAGCGCCATGCGCACGCCGATTTCCGTCCGTCGTCGGCTGACGCCGTGCGCCGTGACCCCGTATACACCAATCCCGCCGAGCAGCAGCGCAAACACGCCAAAGTATCCTGACAACAGCGCCAGCAGCCGCTCGCGGATGTAGTAGACGCTCAGCGTTTCAGTCAAGGCTTGAAATGACACCGTCAGGTTTCCATCAACGGCAGCAATCGCGGACGACACACTGCTGGCGAGCCGGAGCGGCGGAATATCGCCAGCCGCTCGGACGCTCAAGCTGACAGACGGAAACGACGCGACCAGCGTCGGATCCACGGACTGCGCGAGCGGTCGATAGAGCGTTGGCTCAACCGGTTCGCGAACGGACGTGAACGCGGCGTCCCGAACCACACCCACGATCTCGGTCGGCTGACGATCCGTCGCCTCCGAACCCACCAGGATGGTTCGCCCGATCGGGTTTGTCCCTGCGAAATGCCGACGCTGGAAGGCTTCATTGATCAGGGCGACCCTTGGCGCGGTTGCGCTGTCGCGAGGATCGAGATCACGTCCTGCCAGCAGACCAGTGCCAAACGTATGCAGCCAGTCCGGGCTGATGGGGTTCATGAGAATCCGCACTTCCCGGCCGGCAAACGTTGGATTCCCCGGCTCCTGCACATCGTTTAGAAACCTGAGGCCCGCGCTGCCAAGCGGCGTCGCCATTGACATGGCGGCGCTCTCAACCCCAGGGACAGCGGCCACATCCAGCCTGATGCGCTCGTAAAGAGCGAGTCTTTCGCTCGAAGGAGCGGAGCTTTGCCGTGCATCCACGACGGCCGTGAGGACACGAGTGCGATCGAAGCCCAGATCGCGAGAGATGAGTGATGTAAACGAACGCACGAACAGCGTGGCGCCACTCACGAGCACCAGGCACAGTGCGACCTGGGCGACCACCAGAACATCGCCAGTCCGTCCCAACGGGGAAACGCCGCGCCGGTTCTGATTCAGCGTATCGAGCGGATCGGCGCGTCCCGCACGGATCGCGGGAACCGTCCCGAACAGCATCGCGGTCGCGGCGGCCGTGCCAACTGTCACGGCGAGCACTCGCCAATCGGGCGACAGATCGAGAAACGGCGTGGAAGCCCACGTTGACAGCTGTGCGACCATCAGCGCTCCGGCCCGCTGCGCAAGCGCCAGCCCGAGGCTCGCACCGATAGCCGCGAGCAGCATGCTCTCCACGAGCTGCGCGCGGACGATCCGCCTCCGCGGAGCGCCCAAAGCGATCCGAACGCTGTACTCGTACCTCCGACTTGCGGCGCGAGCGAGCTGGAGATGCGCGATGTTGACGCAGGCGACCAGGAGAACGAGCCCCACCACTCCGAAGAGCGTCAGGAGCGCCGATTGATACCGCCCTCTCAAACGCGACGTTCCCATCGCGGCAGATCTCATCGTCCAGGGTTCCCGGAGGTAGCTCTCTCGATCTTCCGCGCGGCTGTAACGGCATCGTCGATTCACGAATCCGAGGCTGCGCGGCTCGCATGGCGGCCGTCGCGTCGCGGAGCGTATCGCCTGGCGCGAGGCGGGCCGTGATGTGCAGCCAGGGCCACATCGTCAGCCGCGAGGGAATTCGATTGAGCATCGGCTCGGTTTCGAGCGGCAGGACAACGTCCATGTCGGTCCCGACGTTCAGGCCAAAGAAGCCAGCGGGCGTCACCCCGATGACCGTGAACGGCACGTGCTCGACGACCAGCGTGCGTCCGATAGCTTCGGCCGGGCTTCCGAACAGCCGCTGGGAACTTCGAGAGCTTAGTACCGGCAACCGGACCGCCGGAACCGCCGCCGCGTCGATCGTCAGCCGGCGTGAAAACACGCCCGGCGAGGGCACGAACGCCGAGCGTGTCAAAGAACGTTCCGCTCGCCCAGACCGTCTCTAGTGCGCGCGTGTCGCCCATGTTTGCAACCGACACTCGATCGGTCGCCCACACGAACACGTCCTCGAGCACGTTACTCTCACGGATCTGCTCCCAGACCGGGTACGTCATGGCGGCGTCTTCGCCAGGCCGGTCGGATGCGAGCGCAATCAGGCTGCCCGGATCGCGCACCGGGAGCGGTTTGAGGAGCAGACTGTTGAGGATTGAAAAAATCGCCGTGTTGGCGCCAATACCGAGTGTCAGCGACAGAATCGCCGCGGCCGACAGCATGGGGCTGCGTCGAAGTGCGCGGATCGCGTCGCGAAGATCCTCCATGTTGCCTGGGTCGTGGCGAATTCTGAACCAGCCCGAGACCGGGCGCAAGAGGGGGAGGGAAAAAGGGAAAAGGGAAAAGGATCACAGCGATCGGATGACGCGGCAGGGATTGCCCGCGGCGAACACGTCGTCCGGGATGTCGCGCGTGACGACGCTGCCGGCGCCTATCACTGACCGCGAACCGATAGTGACGCCGGGACAGATGACGGCGGCGCCGCCGACCCAGACGTCGGAACCAATGGTGACGGGCTTTGCGAATTCTTGCGTACGTCGAAGCTCGGCCTCGAGCGGATGCGTAGCCGTGTAGATCTGCACCGCCGGTCCGAATAGCGTGAAGTCGCCGATCGCGCACGGCACACACGTCGAGGACCACACAGTTGAAGTTGAAGAACACGCGCTTGCCGAGAAAGATGTTCGAACCGTAATCGCAGTAGAACGGCGGCTGCATCCAGACGTCGTTGCCGCCCGCGCCGAACAGATCGATGAGGATGCGGCGACGCAAGGCCTCTTCGCTCTCGCGTGTCGCGTTCAGGGCCTGGCACAGGTCGCGCGCCCTGACACGTGCGGCAACGAGCTCGGGATCGAGCGGATCGTACAGCTCACCCGCCAGCATCTTCTCGCGCTCGGTTGGCATGAAAGCCTTCCTCCAGTCCGCTCATCTGCACGCAGGCGAGTCACCTCGCCCGCGTGCGTGATGATGTCACGTCAGACTGCGGTTGCGATGAACGAGACCATGTGCGCGTCTCGCGTCCACGGCTCGGAGGGCTCACCGCGAATCCAGCCGCTTCGATAGCCCAACCAGTTCCCGATATGGGTAGGCGCGGTGCGAGCCACGCCGGACCTCAACCGGCCGTTCGCCACGAACGTGTACTCGATGTCGAGCCGGCCCCTCTGATGATCGTACTGATTTTCCACGAGCAAGTGAACGTCGCCGGCCTTCCACCAGGGCCGCGGTTGAAGATGCCCGAGGAGATTCTCCAGCACCATCGGGGTCTCCAGGACGAACCGGGCTCCGCGCTTGAGTGTCCCCTCACAGCTCGAAGGAATGCCTCGTTTCCTTCATCGTCGAGATAGCCGAAGCTGTTGCCGACGCAGAAGGCGCGCATCGAATCGCGCCGGCCATGGCAGGTCACGCATGTCCCGCCGTTCCCAGGCGACGTCGCCCGATCCCGCAGCCGCACGGGCATGGCCGAGCGATTCCGATGACCAGTCGACGCCGGTGAGCCGGTATCCCCGCTCCGCCAGCACCAGCGATAGACGACCTGCGCCGCATGGCACATCGAGGATCTCGGAACCAGGCGCAACCCCGAGCAACGCGTCGAGCCGGTCCGCCTCGCGGCGTGTATGCTCTGGTGGCAGCGCCTGCAGCCACATATCGACGGCAATGCCCTCAAAGAACGTTTCCCACCAATTCGATTGCACATCCACGGTAGATCTCCACTCTCGCATCCGCAGAGCGCGGACACACGATTCCTGTGTTGATGTTGGGTGAAAGAGAGGACGATCTAGACGCGGACGGCGTGACGCAGCGGCAATTCCGACGGTAAGCTTAACACGGAACGGGGAGAAGCTCTCAGCGTTTGTCGGGTGCGCCTCCGGGCAGCCGTTCGGGCGGAATCCCAAGCGCGAGTGCTATTGCTCGCAGGGACGTCTGGATAGTCTGGGCGTTGCGAGGGCCCGTGCGGAGCAGGTGCTTCTGTGCCGGCGTCAATCCTTCGAGCTTCTGATCCACAAACCCATATCCAATCCCTTTGGATTGCACGAGTATCGGATCGTTCAGGGCTGGCGTGCTGAGGAGCTGGACAATCGCGCGCTCGAACGTCCGGTCGAATGACGCGTCCCCGAGTTCCCGTGCCGCCTCTTCGATCCGTGGCTTGAGCGTGGCGTACAGGCGCGCGCTGCCGGCCGGATCCATCGATTCGACAGCCGCCGCGAGCGTGTCGTACCGCGCGTAGCTTCTTGGATCAATCGCAAGGTCGTTGCCGCGTTTGATGACCTTGAAGCCTGACGACGGCCGCAGCACTGAGAGCTGACGAGCAGCACTCTCGCCCTGGGCGACATTGGCCACACCAATGGCGAAGCTTCGGATCAAGTCGTCGGTCGCGAGCCACGCCGCGATCCGTGGGTTCGATGAGATCTTCTTCACCAGCTCGCGCACAAGCGGATCGGTTTCGTTGAGCGGCGGCAATGCGATTTTGTCCGCCTCACTTCCCAGCGGTCGAGGCGGACGGGGCGCTTCTGCCGCGCGTGCAGGTGCTGGCGCTGGCGCGGGGTGGCGACGGCCGAGAAAGACAACGAGGGCGACTATCGCCAGACCAACAATCACCGCGATGGCCGCCCACAACGCCGCGGGAGGCCGCGACGGAGGCGGCTCATCTGCCGTCTTCTGCAGTTCGAAATCAGAGAGGCCGGGCATGGTTCACCTGAGCTGGTAACCGAACGGCCGCAGACTATCCCGGCCGTGCCGCAGACCTTCGGTATATCAGAACCGCGGCCGCATCGCGAGTACGACAATAGGGCCCCCCAGCGGAGACGATGGACCGGCTGCAAGTCCCGCTGCACGCGCCGACGGCTACGGCGAAGATCCGAAGACCCGAAGAATCGAAGGAGAATCGAAGAATACCGCCCTGAAGGGATGTGGACGTGAGCGACAGGACACGGGCTGGCGGGCGCGCTTCGCGCGCAAAGCGAGGCGCTGATCCGGAAACACAAGCACCACTTTATTCGCGAGGTGTTTGTGTTTCCGGATCAGCGCCTCGCTTGGTCGCCGGCCGCAGGCCGGCCCGCCAGTCCTCAGCGTGACACTCCGGCCTTCGATTCTCCTTCGGATCTTCGTTTCTTCGATTCTTCGCCGCGAGCCGTCGGCGCGTGCAGTTCGACAGGGAAGATTCGACCGAACAGCGAGCCGCGATATCATGCATTCCATGACACTCCCGACGAGACCGCTCGGCACGAGCGGCATGAACCTTACGACAGTTGGCTTCGGCGCGTGGGCAGCCGGCGGCGGCGGCTGGTCGTTTGGCTGGGGGCCGCAGGACGATGCCGCGTCGATTGCCGCGATGCGGCACGCGATCGAGCGCGGGGTGAACTGGATCGATACGGCCGCGGTCTACGGCCTGGGGCATTCCGAGGAGGTGGTCGGCCGGTTCCTGCGGACGCTCCCGCCGCTGAGCGGCCGTACGTGTTCACGAAGTGCGGCCTGGAATGGGACCCGCAGGATCGAATGAAAGTGTCGCGGCGCACTCTGCAGCCTGAGTCGATTCGGCGCGAATGCGACGTCTCGCTCCAGCGGCTGGGCGTGGAGCGCATCGACCTCTACCAATTCCATTGGCCCGACGAAGGCGGAGTCCCGATGGAAGATTCCTGGGACGTCATGTCGCGCCTGGTCGAGCAGGGAAAAATTCGCGCTGCCGGTGTTTCGAACTTCAGCGTGGAGCTTCTCGAGCGGTGCGAAGCCCGCCGGCACGTGGACTCGCTTCAGCCGCCCTTCTCGATGATCAAGCGCGAGGTCGCCGGCGCGCAGCTTCCGTGGTGCGCCGCGCATGGCACCGGGCGTCATCTGCTACAGCCCGATGCAGTCCGGCATTCTGACAGACACATTCAGCGCGGCACGCGTGGATGCGCTGGCTCCCGACGACTGGCGGCGCCGCGGACCAGAATTCAAGTCGCCGAACCTCGAACGGAACCTCGTCCTTCGGGATGCATTGAAACCCATCGCGGCCCGGCATCACACGACGGTCGGCGCGGTCGCCATCGCGTGGATCCTGACGTGGCCAGGGGTGACCGGGGCGATTGTCGGCGCGCGTTCTGCCGATCAGGTCGACGGATGGCTCCCCGCGGCGGGCCTCACGCTGGACGCGGAGGACCTGGACGCCAGTGACACGCGCCATCGAGCGATCGGGCGCCGGAACCGGGCCGGCGGCGAAACTGGTGAATTTGTGAATTGTGTGAATTCGTGGCCCCGGCAGGATTACAGAGTTCCTTGACAGTCGTAATCACGTGCAATTTCGACCAGGCCCAGCCAATCGCGCTCGCCGGCTAGAGTGTGTAAATATCGCCGGTGTGCGCATCGGTTTTGCCGCCGTGTTTTGAGACTCAATTTTCGGGTCAAGCGGTACAAGCCCGGTCATCGAGTGGGTTGAGCTGGACCAAAATTGCCGCGGGTGGCTGGCGGTTTTTGAGACGTGGTGAGCAGGAACACGTTAGCTGCAGGAGCCCACAATGTCGAGCGCAGTGCGACTTTACTCGAGCTCAGAAATGGGATCTGGCGCGAATTCGCGGCGGCGGTGGCTGTTTCATCGGTGTTCTTTTCCGTTCCGATGTTTGTGATTGGCGGCCGCAACCGCGCCGTCCATCCGGTAAGCGAGCGGCTCCCTCGGTAACGGTCGCGCAGGAAGTGTGCGATCGCGAGCGTGTCGGAGCCGGTCGTGTCGTCCACTCCCAATCAGCTTCAGGTTCCGAGCCCGCCCCATCCCCGACGTACTGTTTCGGTCTTAAGGTCAACCGAGTTCGCGGTGCGACCAGCCCAGCGCTGGCCGGACCGAACCGGGTTCCGGCTCGCGCCGAACCGTTTGACGACTCGACCAGTGCAGCTTCGCGCCCGGACTCAGACGCCAGCGACACCAGCGCAGCCCGCCAAACTCGGCCGACGATTCGCGCGATTCCTTGCGGGCGAAGGGGAAATACCACGTCGAAGCCGTTCCCAACGTTGGAATATCAGGGAGTTGAAGCTCGTCTATCGCTTCGTCATGAGATCGGCAAAGGACACCCGGCGAAGCGGAACGTCTGTCGTTGACGCCTTCCGAGACCGTTACGCGAAGGCCGCTCGAGCGCAGACGATCCAGCACAACCGGATCGCGCCAGTCCTCTTGCTCCATGTCGTCGACGGCGACGACGTAATACTCGCCCGGACGAAGGCCCGACATCATCTCGCGGCGTGAGCGGCATGTTCTGCACGACTCATGGGCGCCCGGCGTGCTCGCTGCCGGGGACGATGGGCGTAATCGTCATCGTCATCGCGTCGGGATCGAATCGTGACGGTCCGACGAAGGTCCGCACGCCCGTGACCCACTTGATCTTCTGGATGGGATACACGACAACCACGTAGTCGCGCGTCGTCTGTGCCGTACTCATCCGAGACATGAAAGACCATCGTCGGACCGTTTGTCGGTGACGATCACCTGGACGTTCCGCAGCTGCTGACCGGGTTGAAACGTGATCGGCGTCGTCAGCGGCGTTTTCACCGTTGACGATCACTGCCTTCAGCATCCATCGGCCGAACATCTGCATCGGTGGTTGCGAGCACGTACCGCTGAGGCCTTCGAGTCTGAACGTCCAATCCGCCGCGATTGTCGCTTCGCCGGATCGGCACTGGCCGTTTTCCGAGAAGAGCGGGACTCGCAATTCTGCCCGGACTCGGGCGGCGGGGCCGCCTCGCGCCTTCGAACATCACTCGACCCGTGGCGGTCGCACCCTGCCGACTGTGATCGCCACCGAATCTTCCGCGCCGCTCACGACCGTAATTTTTGTTGTGCGCGAATTGCTCGTCTTCCGGCCGCGGTGCGGCATTCATTCGCGACTCGTGGAGACACCCGCGCTTCGAGTTGGTAGTCCCCCGGCGCCAGGACGAGCCGAAACGAACCATCCGGACGAACACCACCCGATCCATTTGAGAACGCCATCAAACCCATCGAAGACCTCAGGAGACGACCCTGCGGACATTCAGAAAGGCGTTCGACTCCCGAGCGGAGTGCCGTCGCCCGGTCGTCACAATACCGTTGACGATACCGGGCACCCCCTCGGCGAGCACGACATCGATGTCGGTTGCCGCCTGACCTCGCTCCAGCACGATCGGCTGCGCCTGCTCGAACGAGAGTCCGCCTGGATAATAGGTCGGCAGCGGTTGCGGCGATGGCGGCGCCAGGGCGGCCCCGGGCATCATCTCTTCGAATCCCCCGCCTCTCCGGGCGATGGCTTGCAGGGTGTAGGTTCCCGGCTCGAGCCGCCCAATCCGAAACTCGCCGCGATCGTCCGTCTGTGTTCCTCCGCGCTGGGTCGGCCGGCCTGTCCGGCCGGACGACGGCATGCGAAGGACGGTGACCTGTGCGTAATCGACTGGATCGCCGCTCGCGTCCAGTACCCGGCCAGCGATCGATCCGCCGTGAAACAACGGGACAGTGACGTTATCGAGCGCCTGGCCGTCGGCAAGAATCAACGGGCGAGCGTTCGATCGAATGGTTCTGCCTGGCGTCGGATACCGGGTGCCGAGGTAGGTGGCTTTCTCGACCGCGATCGTGATCGGCCCTGGCGGGAGATTGGCAAACACAAACGCGCCACTCCCGTCGGTCAGGACCGACGCTCTCGCCCTGCCCTGCAGCATGACACGTGCCCGCGCGACCGCCGCGCCAGTCACGCCGTCGACAACCCGTCCTTTGACTGAACCCGTGCCGGTCGACGTGGGAGGCACACGATCGCGTGGACCGATCTGAACGCTTCCATTCGGCACGATGACTTGCGCCGGCGCACTTGACGGCCAGACGACGAGGGCGGCAAGAGCGAGAGCGGCGGGGCAACCAATGCGGCACATGGGCATAGGCAAGCTCCGTGGTGACTGGCCGTTGCATTAGACACCACAATCGCCCCGCCGGTCTGCTGCCTCCATCCAGCAGCCAGGAGAGGGTCGACGAATGTCGCCGAGTCGACACATCCGGCTGAACAATGCTTGCGCCGCTGCACGTCCGAACGGTACACTCCCGCGACTCATCTCAGGAGGGTCCGGCTGTGCCTGTGCTCGATTTGTGGTCCATGGCGTTCGTGTTCCTGCTGGCGACATTCGTCGGATTTCAGGTCATCCAGAACGTCTCGCGTCTGCTCCATACGCCGCTGATGTCGCTCACGAACGCGATCTCCGCGATCGCGGTCGTCGGGTCGATCATCATCGCGGGCGAGCAGAAGACGCACCTTCAGCACCATCCTCGGCACTGTCGCGGTCGCGGCATCCATCACGAACATCGTCAGCGGCTTTCTGATCACCGACCGCATGCTGAAGATGTTCCGCGAGCGGCGGCCGCGATCATGACCGCGGCTGCACATCTGACCCAGGCGAGCTACCTCGCCGCCGCGGCGCTCTTCATCCTGTCGCTGCGATGGCTGAGCGATCCCAAGACCGCGCGGCGCGGCGTCGCCGCCGGCGTCGCCGGGATGGCTGCGGCGATCGCCGGCACGCTGCTGCATCCCGAGATCGTCAACTACACATGGATCATCGTCGCGTTCGTCGTCGGGACGGCGATCGGCGTGCCGCTGTCGAAGGTGCCGCTGACGGCAGTGCCACAGCGGACCGCCCTGTCGCACGCTTTCGGCGGCCTGGCGGCCGGGCTGGTCGGGACGGCCGAAGTACGCGCTCTGGCTCCAGAGCGGTGAACTGACGACGTTCCGGATGGCGGCGATCGGCGTCGAGGTCATCCTCGGATACGTGACGTTCACCGGCAGCCTGATGGCGGCCGGCAAGCTGCATGGAGATCGTTCCCGACTCGCCCGATGACTTATCGCGGGCAGAACGTCGTGAACCTTGGCGCTGCTCGCGATCGCTGCGGCGGCCGGCCGTGTTCCTGCTCTTCAGACCGGAGCTGTGGCAGCTGTTCCCGGCGATCATCTCGCTCGTCGCTGCTCTTCGGCGTGCTGCTGATCATGCCGATCGGCGGGGCCGACATGCCGACAGTGATCTCGCTGTTGAACGCGTATGCCGGCCTTTCGGCCGTGGCGATGGGGTTCGTGCTCGAAAACAAGGTGCTGATCACGGCCGGTGCGCTCGACGGATCGTCGGGCCTGATCCTGTCGATCATCATGTGCCGGGCCATGAACCGATCGTTCACCAACGTGCTGTTTGGCGCGTTCGGACAGGTGCAGGCGGGCGGCGCCGCGGCCGAAGCGCAGCACGGTGAAGAGCGGCACGCCGCGGGATGCCGCCGACCTGCTCGAGAACGCCAGCAAGGTCGTCATCGTGCCTGGCTACGGCATGGCCGTCGCGCAGGCGCAGCACCGCGTGACGCGAGATCTACGATCAGCTCACGAAGCGCGGCGTCGACGTCAAGTTCGCGATCCATCCGGTCGCCGGCCGCATGCCCGGGCACATGAACGTGCTGCTCGCCGAGGCGGAGGTGCCCTACGACGCGCTTGATCGAGATGGACGACATCAACCGCGATCTCCCGCAGACCGACGTGGTGCTCGTTGTCGGCGCGAACGACGTCGTCAATCCGGCCGCGCGGCACGATACGAAGAGCCCGATCTACGGGATGCCGATCATCGACGCCGATCGCGCCAAGTTCGTCATCGCCAACAAGCGGTCGATGAATCCCGGATTTGCCGGGATCGAGAACGAGCTGTATTACGCGGACAACACGCTGATGGTGTTCGGCGACGCGAAGACCGTGCTCGGCGACATCGTCAAGGCGCTGTCAGGAGAAGCTGGGCACTAACGAATCACTAATCACTGATCACTAATCGTGAATCACTAATCGCGCAATCACTAATCGCTCCGAATCGCGAATCCTCGAATCGCGAATCACGAATCGCGAATCACGAATCACGAATTTCTAAATCGCGGGTCGCCGTCGCGAGTCGCGAGTCGCGAGACTCATGCAGTCACTGATCGATCTCTTCTTACATCTCGACATCCACCTCGAAGGATTTCGTCGACCAGCTACGGCGCGTGGGTCTACGGATTGCTGTTCTGCGATCATCTTCGCGGAGACAGGCCTTGTCGTGACGCCCGTTTCTGCCCGGCGACTCGCTGCTCTTTGCCGCGGGCGCGCTCGCGGCGACGGGAGTGCTCGACGTGCGGCTGCTGTTGCTGTTGCTCGCCGGGGCGGCGATTCTCGGCAACACCGTCAACTACAGCATCGGTCATTTCGTCGGGCCGCGTGTGTTTCACGCCGACGCAGTCACACCCGCTGTTGAACCGTCAACACCTCGATCGCGCACACGCATTCTTCGAGAAGTACGGCGGCATGGCCGTCGTGCTGACGCGGTTCGTGCCGATCATCCGGACGTTTGTTCCGTTCGTTGCCGGCGCCGGCGCGATGCGCTATCCGGCGTTCGCGCTCTTCAACGTGGTGGGCGGCGTGCTCTGGGTCGGCGTCTGTCTCGGCGCCGGCTATGCCTTCGGCAACGTGCCGGTCGTGAAGAACAACTTCTCACTCGTGGCACTGGGCATCGTCGGAGTGTCGCTGTTGCCGATGCTCGTCGAGTGGCTGCGCCACAAAAGAAAAGGGCAGCGGGGTTAACCGCTGCCCTCGATCTTCCGCCTGAAGGCGGAAGCTCGGCCAAAAGGAATTACGCCAGGCGAACGTTTTCCGCGCGCGGGCCCTTTGGCCCCTGCCCTTTTTCAAACGTCACAGCCTGTCCTTCGCGAAGGCTGTCGAACTGGCAGCCGTTGCATGCGGACTGGTGAAAGAGGTACTCGCTGCCGTCGCTTGCGGCGACGAAACCCGAACCCTTTTTCGCTCACCAACCGCTTAATAGTGCCGTTCGTCGTTGCTGCCATCTCGAGAATCTCCTCGTGCGAGTCACGGTTCGCAGCCGCGCGCGGACATCCGCGCATTCACAGAATGGCTGGCCGCCGCAGATGCAGGCAAGTGCGCAACCGTTTTCCGAACAAGCCGCTTTGGTGAGGTCTGGATCAGATACCCGGATGCGATCGGGTCGACGACAGGCTCAGAAAGCAGAGCCTGTATTATATCACAGCTTTACGCTCCACGTGCGGCGTCGCGTGCGGCCCGCGGCTCCAGCGACGCCCCTCGAGCGCGCTCCTGACCCATAATGTCGCCCATGCCGTCTGCGCCGACGCAGTTGCTCAGGATCGTGACCGGAAGTTGGCTGAATTGGCTCCTGATCGCCGCACCCATCAGTCTCTGGCTCCGCTGGCAGTGGGGAATCTCCCTTTGGGTATTCGTTACCTCCGCGATCTCCCTGATACCGGCCGCCGGTTTGATCGGGACTGCCACCGAACACCTTGCGCGACGTGCGGGACCCACGCTCGGCGGATTCCTGAACGCGACCTTCGGCAACGCCGCCGAGTTGATCATCGCGATCGCGGCGCTTCGCGCCCATCACACGGCCATCGTCAAGGCGTCGATTACCGGCAGCATTATCGGCAATCTCCTGCTCGTATTCGGGTTGTCGTGTTTCGTCGGTGGACTTCGCAATGGCCGGCAGAAATTCAATCGCCTGTCGGCGGGGTCGGCCACCGTCATGCTCTTCATGGCGACGGTTGCTCTGGTCATGCCGGCGCTCGTCGCGCTCATCAGCTTCGGCTCACTGGAGGCGCATCCTGCCGTCATCGACACGCTGAGTTTCTGGTCGTCGATAGTGCTCCTGGGCGTCTATGTGGCCGGACTCGTCTTCGCTTTCCGATCGCAGCGCGATCCGTTTCGCGTCGATCCAGGGCACTCGCATGGTGCGAGTCTTGGAGTGGGTCCGGCGATGGCGCTCCTCGTCATAGCGACCGCTTTCACTGCCGTCGAAGCCGAAGTGCTGATCGAAGCGCTCGAACCGGCGTTGTCCGGCCTCGGCATGTCCGAGCTCTTTGCGGGCGTGATCGTGGTCGCGCTCGTCGGAAATGCCGCCGAGCACTACAGCGCGGTCACGGCCGCCAGTGACAACGAGATGACGCTCGCGCTCGAGATCAGCGTGGGGAGCAGCGCCCAGATTGCGTTGATGGTCGCCCCTGCTCTCGTCCTGCTCTCCTTCGCGCTCGGGTCGCCGATGTCGCTCGTGTTCAACGCCTTCGAGGTCACGGCGATCGGCCTTTCCGTGCTCGCGGTTGCGCTCGTTTCCATCGACGGCGAAAGCAACTGGCTCGAAGGCCTGCAGCTTCTCGGCGTGTACATCATTCTCGCAATCGCGTTCTACGTCATTCCGGTGAAGTGATCGCTTTCAACAACGTCGCCACCGTGTAATCCCTTCACGATTCCCCACCGGCTGAGCTCGAACCTCGAGAGCAATTCATTCAACGTTGTGCGGCAGAGTCCCTCGTGGCACCTCGCTTGCGATTGACAACAGCAGCGACCGCATTGGTCTTGAAAAGTGAAAAGTAGTGTTTCAGGAGGGCCCACGATGAAACGTTCAATCAGCCGATGGACATTGTCGCTGGCAACGGCCGGCGTCCTTGGCCTGCCGGTTACCAGCTTCGCGCTCGCGCAGGCGCAAACACCGCCACAACAGCAGCAGCCGCCGACGCAGCCACAGCCGCAGCCGACGGACTCGACGCCGCAGTCGACAGCGACCGCGACGCAGCCGTCATCCGCGCAGGCTGCGTCACCGCAGGATCATCTGAAGCAGGCCCAGGCAGCAGCCAACGATATTGGCGCGACCTCAGTGCCAGCGAAGGACCGCGCGGCGCTTGCCGAATTGAAGCGCCATCTGACCGCACTCGAACATCTGGGTGCCTCTCCCAGCGCAACGCCATCCGAGCCAGCTCGCAGCAGCGAGGCGAAACCGAACTGGGGAACGGAAGTAGCAGCCATCGACAAGATCATCAGCGACATGGTCGGGACTGAAGCCTCAACGTCATCGACACCCACGCCAACAGGTACCAGCGGGACGACAGGATCGAAGGCGTCCAGCACGATGATTGATGACGCGACGCGCGCGAAGCTGATGGAGGTTCGCACGCACATCACAGCTTACGCGGCGGGCATGGCGGGCACACCCTCGACGCCGAAGACCGAGGCGTCCGCGAGCTCAAACCCGGCGGCGACCGAGGCACACTCGGAGCCGTCCATGACGCCGAGCAGCTCGCCTGCGTCCAGCGCCGCTCCGGCACAAAGCCCTGCGGCACAGAGTGCCGCGACGGCGCAGAATCCACCGGCGCAGAATCCGCCGACACAGAATCCAACGCCGCCGCAGAACCCCGCGCCGACGCAGCCCGATCCGAACGCCGCAGCCGGCACCGCTCAGCAGCCGTCTCCTGCCGCGCAACCGCAGGTGGACGCTGAGGCGGCGCACCGCCACCTCGTGAGCGCTCGCGAGACCCTGAGCCAGCTGACGCAGCTGCCCGGGGCAACGCAGCTCTCCGGAGAAGCGCGCACGCAGGTGTCGCAGCTCATTACCAATTTCAACGAGCTGATTGGCAATCCTCCTGATTGGCACGTGAGCTATCAGAAGGTGGCCGCGAACCTCACGACGCTGCTCGGCTCGGACAACTCGGATGCCGAAGCAACGGCGGGTGCACCAACGACCGCCACCGGGGCCACCGCGGCGCCTGGAGCCGTCGGCACGACGGGTGCGGCCGAACTCGACCCGGCGATCCGCGCCAAGCTCTTGGAACTCCGCCGCAACCTGAACGAATTCCAGAAAGCGGCAGGGGGTGCCGCGAAGTAAAAGGGACAAGGGAAAGCGCCTGCGGCCCGCGCGAGGCGCGCCAGCCGCCGAGCGCGAGCGAGCGGGGGTGGGGCCCCGCGAGCAGCGAGAAAAGCAGACAGGGGCATGAAGCCATCGCGCTTCGTGCCCTTCTTTCTGTACCGGCTGACGGCATGTTATTCTGGCGACCCTTTCTCGAGGGTTCACCAGCTCATGACAAGAAGGCTGCTGATTAGCGCTGCGCTGTGTGCCGCGGTCGGGATACCCGTGTGGGCCCGACTTTCCGATACGCCGCTGCAGGAGGCGGCGCTGGCGTGGGATCGAGGGGACTACACCACGGCGCTCAAGACGTACCTGCAGCTGCTCGATTCTCCTGATGCCTCTTCGGTGCTCGAACCGATTGCGCTGCAGACCGGAGAACTGTATCGATCCACCGAATTGACCGATGACGGCGATGCCCCCATCTATTCGCCGGACGGCGGTCATGTTGCCTTCGAAACGGGCGTGGGTCTGGCGCGAAAGACCCGCGTACTGCCAGCTGACGGGAGCGGCGGCGTGGTGGAACTTCCGGGTTTTGGCGCGTCGTTTTCGATTGACGGATCGAGAATCGCGTATCTTCGTACCCCCACCACTGGAGACGCCGCCGCCGCGCAGGCGGCGCTCGATGCAGCAACGCAGGCGGATCGGCAACAGCGGCTGAACGCGCTCAATCAGATCATCGCGACACAGGCGCGGGTGACAATCCGCGACGTGGCGACCGGCCGTGAGTCGTCGCCCGACGCGGGATCGCTACGCGTGCTGTCGCTCGTAGCCGTTGCCAACTCGATCCTCGTCACCGCCTCAACACCGGAAGGAAGTCCGGTTCAGATCTACGAGCTTGCCGAGGGGCGTCCGCCGCTCGTGCGGACGAACGGCGAGACCGACAAGGTGCTCCTGGGCAGGAACGCAACGGGCACTGCTGTGCTCTTCACGACCCGCACGCCTGGAGGCGGCCGAGGAGGACGGGCCGGCGGCCCGGGCGCGCCTGCCACATTTGGTTTGCTCTCCCTCGCAGATGGGCGCACCACCATGATCGCAGGATCCGCACCGGCGTTTTCGCGCGACGGAGCCAGCCTCGCGTTCATCTCGCGCGAAGGACCGGAAACCCGTTTGATGACGACGCGAGTCGGCGACCCCTCCGACGTCACCGCCATCCGCAGCGGTACCGAACGCCTCGATGCTCCGTCGTGGTCACCTGACGGGACCAGACTGGCGTTCCAGATGATGCCCAAGGACGACTGGGAGATCTACATCATTGGCGCCGACGGCTCTGGCGAAGCGCGGGTGACGCGCGAGATTCAGCATGATGTGCTGCCCGTTTTTTTGACTCCGGATCGCATCCTCGCCGTCATCGGCGAACCGCGGCATCGCCGCTCGTATCTGTACGACCTGCCGTCGATGACGCGCACGCGTTTCTTCCACAACAACACCGTCCGGACGATCGCGCCCGAATACTCCTGGACGCCAGCTCCCGATGGCACGAAGGTGCTGATCTCCGCCGAGCGCGACGGCGACACCGTGTCGCCCGAGCGCGGCGTGTACTTGATGGACCTCTCGCGTCGCGTGACGCGCGACGAGCTTCGGGAACGAGTCAGGGCCAACCTCGAGGCCGAACAGGCGCTTGTTGCGAAAGGCAAACGGCTATTTGCGCCGATTGCCGCGGAGGTCAAGAGCGTCGTGAGCGAGGCCTCGATCCCACGGATTTATGGATACGAAAAAGCGCTGTTCGACTTTGATTCCAAGTACGTCACGCAACCCGGGAACAAGCTGGCTGCGGCGTTTCTGTTCGATCGTTACAAGTCGTTCGGGTACGAGCCGGACTACCAGCGGTTCGAGTACCGCGTGCGAAACGGCCCAACCGGCCAGACCGCCAACATTGTCGCCACGCTGAAAGGTACGACGAACCCGGAGCTGATCTACGTCGTCAGCAGCCACTACGACTCGGTGGCCGTCGGACCCGGCGCCGACGACGACTCGTCGGGGACCGCGGCGCTCCTCGAAACCGCGCGCATCCTGGCTCGCCATCCGCAACCGGCCACCATCATCTTCGCGTCGTTCACGGGCGAGGAAGCGGGCTTACTGGGAAGCCGTGAGTTCGTGCGGCGCGCCGTCGATAGCGGTTTGAAGATCGTTGGCGCGCTGAACAACGACATGATCGGTTGGTCGAACGACTACCGTCTGGACAACACGATTCGCTACTCGAACGCGGGCATCCGCGATATCCAGCACGCGGCCGCGATGCAGTTCTCCAATCTGATCACGTACGACGCCCTCTATTACAAGAATACGGACGCCGCGGCCTATTACGAGGCATACGGCGATATCGTCGGCGGGATTGGATCGTACCCAGTGCTGGGCAACCCCCACTACCACCAGTCGCACGATCTGCTCGAAGGGATCAACCATCAGCTCGTCGCCGAGGTCTCGAAAACGACTGCCGCGACGCTCATGCTTCTTGCGTCGAGCCCCTCGCGGCTGAAGGATCTGCGCATCGAAGGCATCAAGAACGGGACGGCGTCCCTGTCGTGGACGCCCAGCCCGGAAAAGGGCGTGACCGGGTACGTCGTCGCATACGGACCTCCTGCCAAGCCCGAAACCCAACAGCTCCGCGTCGTCAAACCTCCTGTCACGCTCACGGGCGTCGCGCCGGGCACGATCGTGTCTGTGAAGGCGATCAACGCGAAGGGGCTGGAAGGATGGGATTGGGCGCGCGTGACGATCAGGTAGTCATCGGAGCGGACAGTTGCCGGCGGCGTAGCTGACCTGCACCTCGAGTCGCTTCGGCGTCGGCCGGACCACGAGATAGCCTTCGCGCCCGTACCCGGAGAGCTGAAACGCCCAGTACGACCGGCTCCGCGCGGAGAGAAGCCCGAGCGGCAGCATGTAGGTTACGCCGCGCCGATCGCAGTAGGTCACGTGCGAGTTCAGCTTGACGGTGCGCTTGCCATCCGGGCCCTCGGCCATCCATCCGCCCGCAGAAGTGATGAGACCGCAGCCGTTGTCCTCCGGTCCTGGAGGGTATCGCTTGACAGCCTCAATGTAGTACGCCGTCCAGCCGCGTTCATCCATCGGCGCGCGGTACATCGCCTCGATTTCAACCGGCATCTTGCGGCGGAACGACCGCGAAATCGGATCCTCCCAGTCCGTGAACGCGCTAATAGCCTCGTGTTCCGACCTGTCGAACTCCTCGGCGAGAAACGCCGCCGTGGCAGCCCACTCGGGCGACTCGGACGACATGATTTCGATCCGCTCGACCCGCTGATTCCCGCTTACAGCGAGGCCGTCCTTCGGGTACGGCGGCAGGAGCGAGGTGGCCGCCGTCTGGTCGGATCGATAGTCGGAGACGAGGGTGAGCCGCGACTCGCACATCACGCGCAACACCATGGGCCGCAACAGGTGAATCGGACCACGGTTCACTCCGTCGATCCAGGCCGTCATCTCCGCGGGAGAACCCGCTTTCCCCCACCACTTCGGAGGAATGCCTGCGACGCTGATGGGCAGTTCCATCGAGCGCAACTCGGCCGGCCATGGAGCAGTCCATTGATGTCCATCGAATGCCGCAAACGGATTCACGATTCCATCGCGACGAAGGACGGCGATTGTGAATGGGGGCGGGTCGTCGTTTGCCGCGGGTGCCTGGGTCTGTGGCTTCAGTGCCGCAGGGAGTGCCAGACAGACGAGCAGGAGAAGCAGGGCTGCCATTGCGCGAAGATGCTAGGGCCTGTCGAGCACTTCCCGAACCTTCGACAGGAGATCCTCTCGAGAAAACGGCTTCGACAGAAAGTCGAACGTCAGTTCGCTGTCGTCGGCTGAGGGATAGCCAGACACGCAGATCAGCTTCAATGTGCCACGACGCGCGCGCAAGTGCTGCGCCAATTCCGCGCCACCCATAAAGGGCATCCGCAGATCCGTCAGAAGCAGGTCGATATCGTCGGCGTACTGATCGAACAGCTTCATCGCTTCCTGACCGTTACCCGCTTCGTGCACGCGGTAACCGGCGCGCGAGAGCGCCTGCGCGAACAGCTGCCGGACGGCTGGCTCATCTTCGACCAGCAGGATCGTTTCGCGGCGCTCGGACGTCGCGAGTCCTTCGTCATGCGCCTGATGGACCACCATCGTCGCCGGGTACACTCCAAACGCCTCGTTATCGGCTTCCCTGTTGTCCATTCTCGGCCCTGGCCCTTGCTTCTGCTTCTGCTCGCTCACGCTTCAACCCCGCTTGACGCTCCAGTGATCGCTCGACGACCCAACACGCCAACGCCCACGATAACCCAAGCAGCCATCCCGCGAGAACGTCTGTCGGATAATGGACGCCGAGATAGACTCGTGAAGCGCCAACGAGCGCAGTCGTCAGCATCGCTATCGCCATACAGTACAGCTTCGTCAGTCGGCGTTGGGCGATGTGCATGGACAGCGTGCCGAGCGTCAGATAGACGACCGCCGACTGCAGCGCGTGGCCGCTCGGGAAGCTCATCGACATCACTTCGCGCAAGTGCGGAACGACGTCGGGACGAGGCCGCTGAAACAGCTGTTTGAGCGCGCCGTTCAGGAACCATCCCCCAACACTCGCTGCCGCAACGAACAGCGCTCGTCGCCACAGGCCCTGCAGCAGCAGGAATCCCGCAACAAAGAACACCGTCAACCCGAGCACCGTCGCGCTCCCCAGCGATGTGATGTCGAGCGCCGCGCTGAGCATCCAGGGCGGCCCAATCGGACGCGACAGATCCGCCGGATCCCGTAGCGCCAGCAGGATGTGCTTGTCGAAGCTCTGTGTCTCTCCCTCGGTTACCTCGCTCGCCAGCTTCATGAACACGACGAGCAGCAGCAGGATGGCAATGGCTCCAATGAGGAGGCCCAGTTCCGTCCGGTCGCGCAGCTTGACCCGATTCAGCAGTTTCACCCAGCCGGCCGCTGCGTTCTTCCGCATAGGGCCTGATTATCGCTGTTCGGAGGTGCCAGCCACCACGCCATTCAAGCGCCTTCTCGGGGCGCGCACCATCGGCAGGGCACGCGCGCGTCATGCCCCGTGGCGATCGACGCTCACGCAGCCCATGGCATTTCAGCAAGAAGTAAGAAAATCCTTCTCCCTTTCTCCCCTTCTGCTGTGTGATCTTGTTCAGGCGCCGACAGCGGTCTTCACTGCGCGCACCATCAGCACTGGGATCTGGACGTTGTGACGGACGCGGTCGGCGGTCGCTCCGCGGAGCAAGTCGTTCAGGAAGCGGTGCCCATGCGTCGACATCGCAATGAGGTCGACCGATTCCTCCACCGCGACCTTTGACAGCTCGGTCGCCGGATCGCCCATCGCCAGGCGGGCTCGCGCGTCGAATCCGTGACGGACGAGTTCTTCACAGATCCGCGCGAGGTACTCGCGGTCCTGCCGGATTTCCTCCGACTCGCGCAGCTTCAGCTCGTCGAAGTGACGCGCCGCCCAGCCGTCGGCCACGTGCACGAGCAGCAGTCGCGCACCGGTCAATCGGGCGAGTGGCTCGACGTGATCCAGCACCGCGCGATCCGACGGAGAGTTCTCGATGGCGATCAGGATGTGCTTGTACATAAACGGGTTCTACAGGGTTCTACAAGGTTCTCCTGGGTTCTACAAGGTTCTCCGTTCTACGAGGTTCTCCCGGGTTCTACAAGGTTCTTCCCGGTTCTACAAAGTTCGAGCGGCGTCTGCGGGTTCGCGAACCGTCTAGAACAGCAGAACCCCGTAGAACCCCGTCGAACCCCGGAGAACCTCGGAGAACCTATACAAAGGTCTTCCACAACAGCCAGGCATTGAGACCCGCGATGAGCACAGCGACCGGCCACGCGAGCGCACGCATCCACGCCGGCGCGACGAGCGGGCCCATCTTCCGCTTGTCCCCGGTGAACAGAACCAGCGGAAACACCGCGAACGACAGCTGGAGACTGAGGATCACCTGGCTGAAGACCAGAAGCGCGCCGATGCCGTGTTCGCCGTAGAAGTACACGGTAATCAACGCCGGAACGATCGCGATGAGCCGCGTGATCAGCCGGCGGAGCCACGGCCGCAGCCGGATGTTCAGGAACCCTTCCATCACGATCTGGCCCGCCAGCGTGCCGGTCAGCGTCGCGTTCTGCCCCGAAAACAGCAGCGCCACGGCGAACAACGTACTCGCGAGCTGCGTGCCGAGGAGCGGCGCAAGCAGGAGATACGCGTCCGAGATATCCGCGACCCCCTGGTGGCCGGAACTATGGAACGTCGAAGCCGCCATGATCAGAATGGCACCGTTGAGAAACAGGGCAAACATCAGCGCGACGGTGGAATCTATCGATGCGAATCGAACCGCCTCGCGCTTGCTTTCCGCGTTATCGCCTGTACTTCCGTGTTTGGATGATCGACGAGTGCAGATACAGGTTGTGCGGCATCACGGTAGCGCCGAGAATCCCCACCGCGATATAAAGCATGTCCGGATTGCGCGCGATCTCGAGCTGCGGCAGAAACCCTTTGAACACGCCGAGCAGATCGGGCTTGGCCAGCCACAGCTGCGTCGCGAAGCAGCCCGCAATACCGAGGATGAGCGCCACGACCAGCGCCTCGACATAGCGGAACTGATACTGCTGCATGTAGAGCACGAGCAGCACGTCCAGCGACGTCAGGCACACGCCCCAGATGAGCGGCAGGCCGAACAGAAGATTGAGCGCGATGGCCGAACCGATCACTTCTGCGAGGTCACACGCGGCGATCGCGACCTCGCACAGCAGCCACAGCACGATAGTCGTCGGGCGCGAATAATGATCGCGACACGCCTGCGCCAGGTCGCGCCCGCTCGCAATGCCCAGCCGGAGCGCGAGCGCCTGCAGCAGGATCGCCATCAGGTTCGACAGCATGATCACACTCAGGAGCGTGTAGCCATACCTCGACCCACCCGCCAGGTCCGTCGCCCAGTTGCCGGGATCCATGTAGCCGACGGCCACGAGGTAGCCGGGGCCCGCAAACGCCAGAAGCTTCTTCCAGAATCCGCCGGTGAGGGGCACCGGCACCGTTCCGTGAACCTCCGGCAGGCTGACCGTGGCCGACGGCTGGCGCCATCCATCCGCCTGCAGGCGTCCGCCGCCGCCCGGCTCTCGCTTCGACATATGTTCTTACGTTACACGACCCGTAACCCTTTACTGAAACGGAAAGCTTCCGACCGGTAAAGGGCCGCACGTGGCCGTGTTTCATTGGTTTACAGCCGCACCTCGCGGGGCATGCGGATTGCCACACACCGCCCGCAACCTATGATTTCGTCGTCTCTACATTTGACGCTGCGGGCTATTGGCGCGGTGCTCCTTTGTTCAGCGTCCGCGCTCGCTCAGACTCCCGCGGCAACGCCAGCCCCGGACGTGCCGACCGCCGCGCCGCTGCCGGCGCAAATCGACCTCAATCTGATCAACCTGCCAACCACGATGTCGATCGTGCGCCACCGCAGCTACTTCCGACTGACGCACCGCTTCGCCGCGGATCTGCGCCGCGGCAGTTTCAGCGATCTGGCGGCCGACTTCTTCACGATCGACAAAGGGGCGATCATCGGGCTCGATACCGCTTCGGTATTACCAGCAACATTCAGGCGGGTATCCACCGATCGCTGCTCAGCAGGACGATTCAGACGTTTGGGCGGTGGGACGCGCTCCGTCAGGGCGGCGCGATGCCGGTCGCGCTCTCGCTGACGCTGTCGCTCGAGGGGCTGAACAACCTGCGCGAGAAGTATCAGCAGGGCGTCGCCCTCACGGTGTCACGAACGTTTGGGGACCGGCTCGCGCTTTACGCCACGCCCGCTTTTGTCGCCGGCACCCACGCTGTCGATTTCATTCCCGGTCACGAAGGACACGACCACGAGACCGGACTCGTGGAAGACGCGCACGCACACCATCAGGACACCTGGTTTGCGGGCCTCGGCGGCCGGCTGCGGTTTTCGCACACCGGCTACGTCACCGGCGAGTACACGCCTCGCCTGCATGGTTACGACCCGAACAGTGCGGAATGGGGCGTCGCCGTCGAGAAGCGCACGGGTGGCCACACCCTGCAGCTGAATCTCACCAACTGCTTCGGCACCACGCTCGGTCAGATCGCGCGGGGCGGCAGCCCGCACGACATCTATCTCGGCTTCAACATCACACGGCGTTTCTAGACACGGAACAACCCAGACACACGGACAAACCGACTTAGAGGGGGTCGAAAAACAATGAAGCGTTATGCCATTCTCGCCGCAGCAGGATTCCTGGCCGCAGCCTGCGGCAGCAGCAGCCCATCGTCGCCGTCGAACACGCAGCCGAACACGATCGTTTTCACCGCGGCCTTGGCCTTCGCAAACGAGGTCCCGACGCTTCCGACCTCGAATGCGGACGCCAACGCGCGGGGCACCGGGACATTTACGTTGAATCTCACGCGAGACGCGGCCGGAACAATCACGGACGCGACAGGAACATTCGTGTATAGCCTCAGCGGATTCCCCGCCGGAACAACGATTCGCGCGACGCACATCCACGAGGGTGGACCCGGCGTCGCCGGCGGCGTCATTATAGACACCGGCCTGACCGCCGCAGGAGCGATAACTCTGGCCGACGGAACGCTCACGAATCAGACGTTCTCGAATCGTGCAGTTGGAGCCACGCTGGCAAACCAGATCATCGCCAACCCGAACGGCTATTATTTCAATGTCCACTCGGGAGTGAATCCGGGCGGCGCCGTTCGTGCGCAGCTGGTGAAGCAGTAGTTTTCGCGAGTCGCGAATCGCGAGTCGCGACTGGAGTTTGCAAGACGAGCAAAAGGCCGGCGCAGCGGGCAGCTGTACCGGCCTTTTTTTCAGCTTCCGGCTTCCGGCTACCAGCTTCCGGCTCGCCGCGGGCGCCTTCCCTTCTCCCTTTTCCCTTGTCCCTTATCTCGTGTCAGCGATCTTTCCAGTGGCGCCCTTCCCCTTCCGCGGCCCCTTGTTGTCGCGGGCGGGGACGTGATCGAGGTTCGCCACCTTCGTACCGGTCGCGTAAACGAGCTGGACGATGTGGGCCATTTTCGGGAAATCGATCTTCGACACTTCGTCGGTGAGGTAGTGATAATCCTTGTGCAGGCCGGTCGTGTAGAAAATGATCGGAATGCCCTTGGCCGCGTAGCTGTAATGATCGCTGCGTGTATAGATCGACTCCGGGTCTGCCGGGTCGTTCATCTCGTAGTCGAGTTTCATCGGCGCTGCAGGCCGGCGTTCGCATCCTCGTTCAAATTGTGCAGCTCGGTGCTGATGCGATCCGATCCGACGATGTAGACGGTGTTCTCTTCGTTTGGATCGTCGCAGCGGTTCCTGCCGATCATGTCGATGTTGAGCTGCGCGGAGATCTTGTCAATCGGCACGATCGGAAAATCCGCGTTGTAGCGCGATCCGTAGAGTCCGGATTCCTCG
>CAVRYD010000011.1:0-672500 GCA_963725335.1 uncultured Acidobacteriota bacterium
GTGAGATGCGCTCTAGCGTGTCGCATCGACCAGCAGCGCACCGGTCGACACATTCCGCCGGAAGCGAGAGAGGAACTCCCACATGTCCTCGGCCGCCGGCTTGAAGTTCCAGTGTCCATACGGATCGAGGGCGACCAGCTTGATCATCACGCCCTGCCGGTTCGAGAGCGTCCCGAGCATCGCGCGTCGGCCGGCCAATCGCTCCAGCCAGGTCCATCCAGTTTCAGTCCAAACATTTCGTTGACCGCGAGATCTGGAACGTCAGGGACAGTAATGTCGTTGAGCAGCGCAAACGCGCGAATAACGGTGTAGAACGAGCGCGGCGTCTCGTTGACCGGCAGCGGCTTGTACATGTCCCGGTTGCCGGCGATCGCATACATCGGCAGGTATTGGCCGCTGGTTTTGGCCTTCGGGGCGGCGTCGAAGAGCGGCGGCGGACCAAAGGGCGCCGAATTACCCGCCACGCCGGCGATGCGCTTCAGGTTGTTCACGCCGTAGCTGAACGAATTCATCGCGCCCGCGGAGAGCCCTGTGAAATACACGCGGCTGGGATCGATCTGCGGGACTCACCAGCAGCCGATCGAGGATCACCATCGTGCCGGCCTCGCCCAGCGGCGGCGAAGGTCGTCGTCCTGAGCCGCCCGACCCTGCCACTCGATCGAGGTGAGCATGATCGTGTGTTTCGCGGCGACCTCCACCCATCCGCTGCTTTCCCCCTGAATGCGCGGGTCGTTGCCGTTGCCGTGAAGCATGATCACCAGCGGTACGGATTTCGGCGCAGCGCCCACGGGCTTTCCTTGGGATGTACTCATAGCGCAGTGACAACCCGATACTGGCAAGGTCTTCGGTCACCGCTTCATATTGGACGCCGAGCTCGTCGTACATCATGTACGGCTCGAGCTCCCAGGGTTCGGTGTGGTCGTTCGGATCGAAGCCCTGACTATAGGATGGTCTCAGTCATGTACAGCCGGTAGTTCCTGCTGAAGACGGTCTTCCACGCATTCTCAAATGCCTGCGCGAGGTTCTCCTTCGTGTCCGTTTGCTTGCTTACGACGACGCGCTGCAAGCCTGGTGCGAGCCCGGGTTCCGCGTACGTGGTGAAAGCTGTTGGAGTCGTCGACCTTTGCGGTGGCACCATTCGCCGCGAGGTACAACTGCGGCGATAGCACGTCGGACCCATGAACGTAGACGGGAACCGGAATAGAGGAGGTGACACCTCTGTCAACGGTCCCGCCGTAGGTGAAGATGCCGGCGACAGCGAAGGCGTATTTGGAGATGACGCTGTTGAGGAACGTCGCCCAGCGCCGACACCGATGACCTTTAGGTTCGATGACCGCCGCGTGCGCAGCAGGTCCTGAAATGCCGTGAGATCCCAGCCCCGTACGCGGTGCCACTGGTCGGACCGCCACCAAGGCGCGCGCCTGGTATTCGCCGAGGTGCGGCGAGATGCCGAGCTCGTCGATCAATTTCTGTGCGACGTCATCTGTTGCGGGGCTTGTCGGGGTAGATCAGATATGTCGGAGCGTAGGACGTCCCACGATCGCGAAACGTCGACGTCCGTCGCGCGATTGTCGGGGTAGATAACCGGATCCTGCGCCGCGACGCTCGAGGCGCAGACGACCATCGTCCAGAAGACAATCGCGCGGAAGAATCGGCAATCTGTCATATGACTCCTGACGGCCGTCGGTGAAGCGTCGCCAGCCCGGGTGCGATCCGCTGCTGCACCGGTCCCGACGGTGCGGCGGAGCCTTGCGGCTGACTCGAAGGTTGGGACTGAGCCTGCACCTGCGTCGCGAGCAGGGCCATGGTGGTGAGCGTCGCCGCGAACAGATTCACTTGAGCCTCTCTTCGCGTGCAGTTCGTCAATCGTCATCGCCTCTCCATCCTAGGCTAGCAGCCCGAGGTAAAAGGGATGACTCTCCGCCGCCGTCGGCAGGTCGGTGGTCGCCACCCACATGGTCGGTTGCCGCTCACGCTCTCTTGTTTGCCCATCGCCATGCGCAGCATTGTAATACGCTCCCCGCGACGTCAGGAACGTATTCGCGAGCATGGCTGTCAATAATCCGCTGATCATCTTCTTCGGACTGGCCTACGCGTGGGCTTGGATTGTGTTCGTGCCGATGGTCATTTTCCACGCGGCACCGCAATGGACGTTCCCTCGCAACATTAGGACCAACGGTGGCCGCGGTCGTCGCGCACCGCGTTATTGTCGGGGATTATCGAGCCTTTCGTTTTCGCACAACTTGGTTGCGCACGCTCGGTGCGACGGTGATCGGCGTGGCGCTGATCGTTCTGGCATACGCTGATCAACCCTCCGTGACGACCGCCGATCCGCGGAAGCTCCACTGGGGCATCCTGACTTCCGTTTCCGTCTACAACTATTCAACGCTTCTCGGCGGCCCCCTGTTTGAAGAACCCGGCTGGAGGGGATTCGCGCTGCCTCGGCTTGAAGCGCGTTTCGGACCGCTTCGCGCGTCGATGCTTCTCGCGCTGCTCTGGGCCGGCTGGCACCTGCCAGTCTTCTTCTATCCTGACTGGATCACCGCGCCAGCGTGGATCTACGTCCTGATCGTGATCGGTACAACCTCTCCTCCTGACGTATGGCGCCAACCTCGCGCGCTTCGGCGTTATCACACCGATCGCGATGCACGGCGCCTTCAACACGACCTCCAGGTTCCTCAATGGCCTGTTCGCGGGCACCGCCGGACCACGCATACACATTCCGTTTGAATTGGTGCTGGCGTTGTGTGGACTTGCCACCGCCGGGGTTCTTATTGTCTTACGCGAGGCCAACTTGGATACGGTGGTGGTCGTAGACCTCGCCCCAAATCGCGGGTAAGAGGCTTTCAACTCTGCGGTGTGTCAATCGCGACGATACAGGCGACGAGTCCGCCGGCAGTCGGCCGACGTCTGCATCCGGCCCGCGCTCCGTTGCTCCTCGGTCGTAGTAGTCCCGATGACCACGTTGAGAACACTGGCTGGGCAGCGGTTGACGTAACATGTTCAGACGCTGATGCTTTCAACCGCGCCAGACGCGCGCGCACCTTCCGCCTTTCGACTTGGAATAGCGTGGGTGCTGATGTGGGTCGCGCTTGTGCTTCACGTCACCGATGAGGCTTTGACTGGCTTTCTGTCTGTGTATAACCCAACGGTTTTGGCGATGCGGGCGCGGCTCGGGTTTTGGCCGATGCCGACATTCGGATTTCGCGAATGGCTTGCCGGCCTGATTCTTGGCATTCTGTTGCTGGCGACACTTTCGCGATTTGCCTTTCGCAATGCGTGGTGGATCCGCCCGATCCTCTACTTCTGTGCCATCGTCCTGGGAGTGGTGAACGCACTCGGCCACACGGTGGCGACCATCCTCGGCCACACGGTCAGTACGGTGCAGTTCCAGCGCCGGCGCCAGGTTTCTATTCCTCGCCCCTGTTGTTGATTGTGTCCATCTACGCGCTGGTCCAGTTGAGGCGAACGCGGCTTCAGCCGACATCGTGATCACCTGCCTCGCCGACGCAGCAGGCTAGCGACCGAACGCGGCAAGTGCAGATCGATTCAGGAACGGCATGGCTGCACACGGGTCGGTTGTCCCCGTCATCCGTTGGGGCGCGAGGATCTGGGGAACTGGAGCCGCGCTTTTCTGGGGCGCGTTCTTCGTCGAGCATCTCTCGCATGGTTCGGCGGTCCTGCGGCACCTCCGGTTCGCGTGTCGCTCCTCCAGACCCTTCACTTCGCGATCATTGCCGGTTGCTCGCCGCTTGGCGGTATGAGCGAGTCGCCGGCACGGTTGCGCTTGTCGCGTCGGTCGTGTTTTTTGCTTCAGTTGCAGGTCCACGATTCTGGCCATTCATTGCCATCACCGTGCCACCGGCCTTGGCGTTCATTTATTGCGGCCTGCGGTCGGCCGTACGGTGACAGGGGTTCGCGCTCGCACGGTTCACCCTGAGACTTTCACCACGGCCTGTTAGCATCGTCGTTCGCGATGCGAATGACGCGCCATCCGGATCAACATCGATTTCTCGACCGTCGGGCGACGTCAAATGGGCGGAGAATTGCACGATCTGCGATACCGGAAACGCGGTCGGTCACCAGAATTCGCTCCCCGAACGATGAGTCTGACGTGTCGAGTGAAATGGAGCGATGACCTTGGGGGATCACTGCGAACGATTGACAGCGATCTTCCTGAACCGGATCATGATGATGGCCGGCAGGATTCCTGACGAGGTTGGATGCAGATCTGCGCGCGTTGTCAGAAGAGCGTCACGAACGGCGGTAAGTGGGACGGTCCGCTGCGTTACTGCAGCAAGGAATGCCTGGAGGCCGGCCCGACCGGTTCGTTCGCTGTACAGATCTCGCGCGAAACCGTCGACCGCGAGGCTTGGAAAGTTCACCACGGGCCATGTCCGGTGTGTGGCGGGCGCGGACCGGTGGACGTGCACCAGAGCCATTGGGCATGGTCCGCTCTCGTCGCGACGTGGTGGAACAGCAGGCGTCAGGTGTGCTGCATTGCGTGTGCTCACAAAGCATTGCGCAAGGACACTGCCTTCACCTTGCTTCTCGGCTGGTGGGGTTTCCCGTTTGGCCTGATCATCACGCCGATTCAGGTGTTCCGAAATGTCAGGGCACTGATGCGGTCGACGGAGACGTCGCGTCCGTCACCGGAGCTGGTTCAGGTGGTCGGCCTGGAACTCACGCACAACGCGCTCGTCAGCGCGGGTGAGGCTTCCCTTCGTTCGACTGGTCACTGATACACGATGGAGACGCGCGCGGGCATCACCAGGCACGTGACTCTCTCGTGTTAGTATCCCGCCACGCGAAATCACCACCGCTGATCCAATTCCCTACCATGTCAGTCATGCATCGCAAACTGCTCCATTACGAGATAGTTCGAGAGATCGGGCGAGGCGGGATGGGCGTGGTGTACGAGGCGCGCGACACGCGTCTCGATCGGCGCGTCGCCCTCAAGATTCTTCCCCCGGACAGAGTCAGCGATCCCGCGCAAACACGCTTCATTCACGAAGCGAAGGCCGCGAGCGCACTGAATCATCCGAACATCGTCACCGTTCACGACATCAATTCCGACGACGGCGTGGACCTCATGGTGATGGAGTACATCGAGGGGCAGACGCTCGACCAGGTGATTCCCGTCTCCGGTTTGCGCCCGGCGCTGGCGCTGAAGTATGCGATTCAGATCGCTGATGCCTCACCACGGCCCATGGGGCTGGCATCATCCACCGCGATCTGAAACCGTCCAATGTGATGGCGACGAGCGACGGACGGATCAAGGTTCTGGACTTCGGCCTCGCCAAACTCGTCGATCGCTCCGAGTCGGCCGGCGACGACGCGACGTATAGTGCGCGCGTTCTCACTGACAGGGTACCATTCTCGGAACTGCGAACTACATGTCGCCCGAACAGGCTGAAGGGAGAAAGCTGGATGGGCGCTCCGACATCTTCAGCTTCGGCGCCGTGCTCTACGAACTGCTCACCGGACAGCGGGCGTTCGAGGGCTCGTCGCAAGTCGCGACCATCGCCCGGATTCTTGGTGACGATCCGCGTCCCGTCAGCGGCATCGTCCCCTCGCTTCCCGCCGATCTGTCAAAGATTGTCACGCGATGCCTGAGAAAAGATCCGGCGCGGCGCTATCAGCACATGGACGACGTAAAGGTGGCGCTGGAGGACGTGCTCGAAGAATTGGGCACGGGATCGGCGCCGGCCGCCGCGGCGGTAGCACGACGTCGGCTGTGGCCGTGGATCGCCGTGACGGCCGCCGCTGTGCTGGTGATAGCCGGCATCCTTGGAACGCGTTGGTTCCGGATGCGCACGGATGCGACACCGTCGCAGGTGCGACAACTGACGACACTTCCGGGTGCCGAAAAATACCCGAGCTTCGCGCCTGATGGTCAGCAGGTCGCGTTCACCTGGTCGGGAAAATCGCAGGACAACGACGATGTGTATGTGCTGCACGTCGGTTCCGGTCAGACACTGCAGTTGACGACCGACCCGGCCGTGGACATCAGTCCCGCATGGTCGCCGGATGGAAACTGGATTGCGTTTTTGCGCGGCCAGGTGCCCGGCAGAAGCGAGCTGCGTCTCATTCGACCGCTTGGCGGCCCCGAGCGCAAGCTGGCGGAAATCAACATCCGCGCAGATTATATCGGTCCGCCTTATCTGTCGTGGTTCCCAGACAGCCGCGCGCTTCTCGTCGTCGATGCCGCGGGCGCGACGGATTCGGACGCTCTCACGATTGTGTCTATCGATTCGGGCGAAAAGCGACGCCTGTTCACAACAACACCGTCCACTGATCCTGAGTCGGTTCCCGCCGTGTCCCCCGACGGCCGCTCGGTGGCCTTCGAGCGGGGCGGATCGCTGTTCGTCGCGGCGCTCGAGGACGGTCTCGTACCTTCGCAACCGCGCCAATTGATAGAGCGCGAATTCTACGCCGTGCAGCCAGCCTGGACGCCAGACGGCAGGAACATCATCGTATCGGCACAGCGGCGACTCTGGCGGGTGAACGTCGCGAATGGAGCGGAGCGCACGCAACTGCCATTCGTGGGGGAGAACGCCTTCATGCCGGCGCTGACGCGCGGCCGACCGGGCACGCCAGACCGGCTGGTTTACGTGTCCGGCACCATGGATTCGAACATCTGGCGCGTCAGCGCGCCCGGGCCCGGTATGCCCGTCTCTTCCCCGGCACTCACGCTCTCCTCGACGCTGATCGATGTCAATCCGCAGTTCTCCCCTGACGGAAGCCGCATAGCGTTTCAGTCCACTCGCGCAGGGTCCGTGCAAGCCTGGGTCGCGGACAGCAACGGGGAGAACGCATTGCTGCTCACGTCGACCTTCGGGGGAAGTCCACGCTGGTCGCCGGATGGACAGACGATCGCGATCGACTCGTTGCGCGACGGTCAGTGGGACGTGTACGTGGTTCCGGCATCGGGCGGCAAGGCGCGGCAGATGACGTCTGACAGGGCGGACGACGACGTGCCCGCCTTTTCGAGAGATGGCAAGTGGATCTATTTCGCGTCGAACCGTACCGGCGCGTTCGAGATCTGGAGAATGCCGGCGGGTGGCGGAGGGAACGCGGAGCCGGTCACGACGAATGGCGGATTCGTGTCGTTCGAGTCGCCGAACGGGGCGGACCTTTACTACACCAAGGCAGTGGTCGGGCCAAGCAGTCTGTGGAGGATGCCAACCGCGGGGGGAGAGCCCGTCAAGGTGCTCGATCGCGTCGCCGAACGGGCGTTTGTGGTGATCGAAAGCGGCATCTACTACATCGAGCAGCAAGCCGAGCGGGAATTTGCCCCGCTGGCGCTGGGCATGCTCGGACGTCCGACTCGGCGACCAGTCGGACGTCTCCGGTTTTACGATTTTCCATCAGGCCGAATCACGACGGTCTCGGACCCGATTGAGGGAATCACGCTCGGGCTCGCGGCGTCGCCCGACGGCCGCACCGTGCTCTACACCCGAACCGACGCGCCGGCGAGCGATCTGGTCATGATCGATAACTTCCGGTAGAACTGAGCTGCGAGCTAAGCCCGCCTATCGTGGTCGATACGGCACGACGGCGGCCTTGGCGCGCTCGACGAGCACGAGCGCCGTGTCGCCGACGATCGTGACGCCGGTCGCACCACGTGTCGCATCACTGAGGACGCGCACTTCGGCGCGGTTTCCGTTGACCGTGAGTTCGGTGAGACGTCCCTGGCCCTCAGCCTGGATCAGCGTCTGTGGACCCACGGTTCGCAACCCATCGGGCCGACTCAGCGGCATTGACGTCTCGATCTTCACGATCGTGCCGGCACTGCCGTTAGTATTCACCGGAATGCGAAATAGCTCGCCGCTGAAAAACGCGTTCACGTAGACCGCGCCATCGGCGAGAAGCGCCACGCCATCGACGGCCGCGAGTTGCGGATCGGTGATCCACACGTCGAGCGCGGTTGCGCCGGGCCGCAGCCGGTGGACGCGGTTGCCGAACGATTCGGTAGCGTACACCGTACCGTTGGACGAGACCGCCATGTCGTTGCACACGCCGCCATTGGTGGGAAAGGATAGGTGCCCTTAGCGGTACCGCTCTTCAAGTCGAACGATCGAAGCGCGGTCTGCCCGACGACCGGCGCGCCGCCGCGGCCGCCCGTGTTGTTCTGGCATACCCAAGGCGTGTTGGCCTTGTCATCCGCGAGCACGCCGAGCACGTTGGTCAGACCGGCGGTCGATGCCTGAATCCAGGGTTCGGCTTGTGACGCGCCAGGGCAGCGCGGTAGATCGTGCCTTTCGCGGTGCTGCCGAAGTACACCAAGCCATCCTGACTCGATGTCAGGTTCTCGGCTTGCACGCCGGTGTCGTTGATCGTCACCTCGGTGCGGCCCTGCGCTCGCACGAGCGGCGCCAGCGATGAGAAGGTGACCACGATTCGTTTGTTGCGCACGCCCATCGGCAATCGTGTCGCTCAGATCGGACACACGAAGTCTGGAGTGCAGCGGATGGCCGAAGCGGTCACCTGGATCCGCGAGCATTTCGCGCAACCCGTCACGGTCGAGGAGATGGCCGCCTCGGTCCACATGAGCGCGTCATCATTTCACCAGCGCTTCAAAGCGGTGACCTCGATGAGCCCGCTGCAATACCAGAAAGTGCTCCGGCTGCATGAAGCCCGACGCCTGATGCTCTTTCAGAAATGGACGCGAGCGACGCGTGTCACCGCGTCGGCTATCTGAGTGCTTCGCAGTTCAGCAGGGAGTACGGTCGTTTCTTCGGGAATGCGCCGAGTAAAGATATCGCCCGCCTGCGCGAGGAAGGGTTCGCGCCCAGCAACGGTGATCGCTAAAGCAGTAGCACTGTTCGTCAAGCGCGTCCGCAGCCGTCGACTGCGCTCTCGTCGGTAGGTGATCGCTACGCGATGGGTAAGAGAGATACCTCTCGCCCATCGCGCCGAAGCTGGCGCATCGATGTATCGAGTCAGAACGAACTGAATCTAACGGTACTCAAGTTGGTAAGAGCGGTGGCGCGATCGAATTTGTGCGCTGTCACCGACGACCATTCTCCTTCTCGTACCCTCGCTTACTCCTGCACCGGCCGCCATGAGGCGATGAAGAAATAGATGTTTGTGTTCGTATCGGCGCTGATCACCCCTGGGGTGCCCACGCTCGGATCGCCTTGCAGCTCGCGGACTTTGGCCAACGTCTTGGCGACTGCGATCTCGTTCCAGGCGGCAAGCGAGAACACCCGGATGTTCACCGTATGGAACCAGCCAGCGCCGCGCGAGTTCAGGATGTGATTGTGTGCCGCAGGTCCTGCGGTTGGATTGCCGCCGATACGCGACAGATCGATCATCAACGGGTGATTGAGACACGGTGTGCCGGCGCGGCAGGCGAGAGTTGCCGGATCGACCAGGTTCGCGATGGTCGGAGCGGCAGCGATGGCGTAGATTGTCGGGATGGGTCCTGGGCGCGGCGCCGTGTCCGGCGGGGCCCCAAGCTCGCATGGGACGGGCGTAGCCGCCGACAGCGGGTCACAGAAAAACGACTTCGTGTAGTAAAGCTGCACGTCCTCGCCATTGAACCAGCCGTCGATGTATCCCTTGTCATCGTGAGCTCCCGAGTTGGGGTTATCGGCGCCCACCACATCTGCGCTCGTCGCTCCATGCCCCGAATGTGCAGGATTTCCGCTCAGCTCGCTTTGTGTCGCCGCCGGCGCTGTGGGCATCTTACTGGTCGTGCACGCGACGATCAGCAACACCGGCGACGCGAAGAAGAACAATCGCTTTGTCATTGATACCTCCAGGTGGCCGGAGGGTAATCGTTTTGTTGCGGTGAGTCGTGGGACTGATATGGTCTTTCCGTGGCTTTCCTGTGGCGTCGCCCTTCATGACATGCTGGAGATGCGTACGGAACGCGTCGACGGTGCCTATCGCAGCGACTTGACGTCTTGTGCTCGAACTATCCCCAGAAGGGTACGTTGCCCACTGTAAGTGACCTCGTGCGCGTCGAGGTTGATGTGCTGGGTGGTGCGCCGAGGCGTACGCTAGAGAGGGCATGGCGTCGATGTTCGCGCGGGCTGTAGGCATCTGGTGTGTTCTTCTCGTGATCGCCTCGATCAACGGCGTTCTTCGCGAGTCAGTACCTCATTCCGCGTGCCGGCGATCTCGTGGGACGCATCATCAGCACGCTTCTTCTTTCTGCGTTCATCTTCATTTTGGCGTGGCTGACGATCGGCTGGATCGGCCCGCGTTCCACGCAACAGGCGTGGCTCGTCGGCGCCGCGTGGCTGCTGCTGACGCTCGCTTTCGAATTTCTCGCCGGCCATTATCTATTCCGTAACTCGTGGTCAAGCCTGCTGGCCGACTACAACGTGCTTCGCGGACGCATATGGGTGCTCGTGCTGATCACGACGCTGGTCGCACCGCGAGTCTGTGCGGGAGTCCGTGGGCAACTCTGATGGTCTCGATGCAGCAGGGGCCTCCTCGCCTTACGTTGGCGTGCGAACTCGATCACGCACGGTTGACACACCTGTTCGCGGACATTCGAGGTTGCACGCCTCGAGCGACAAACCCTCCTGACGCGCCGCCGCGGTTGGTGTCATATTGACGCTCTGGTGTCACGCCGCCGGGCGTTGGTTTGTCCGAGTCTCGCCGACACTCGCGGCGCGCAGCGATTCCGCGCGTTGTTTCAGACCGAGCAGCATGCGCCGCGTCATGAGAAATCCCGCAGGCTCGATCGCATACGTGAACAGCCGGGCCCAGGCGGTCTGTGTGCGCACCCGGCTACGCGAGACGAGTCGTGTTTGCTTGTCGTCAACTGTGTAGAGGCCGAACTGCCAGACCCAATCAAAGCCACCCATGTTCCTCATATCCAACACGAGCGCGCGATTGGGCTCGATGGTTGCCACCGGCCAGCTTGGGCCTCGCCCGAGGGGAATGTGGTCACCAACGGCGAGGTGCTGAAACTCAGGGAGAATGCAGCTGGCACTCGGACGATCCAGATAGCCGAAGAGACGATCAAGCCAGTCATAGCTGTACAGCCCGCCACGCTGATAGCCAATCTGCACGAGCCACGGCCAAATGTGTTCTGGCGGCGCGTTGACGATGACGGCCATCGTCCCTGAATACGTTGGATTGGCGAGGAGTCCGTCGCCGGCCATGACGCGTGTGAGATCGGACGGACTAGTGCCCCAACGACTCATCCAGCGTCGAATCGGAAACCAATACACCACCGAGAACGTGAGAATCACGAAGAGTGTGGGAAACATGAGGTCCTCCTGCTGCCTGCGCTCAAGATGCCATCTGCTCGGCGCGGTGATCACTGCTCTCGCCAAAGAAATGGGCGAGTTCGTCGCGGATGATCTTCGTTTGACCGAGCATGAGGTGCCCTCCCGATTCGAGGCTGACAAACCTAGCGCCGGGGATGCGCTCGGCCGCGCGCTTACTCGCCTCGTGAGAGGCGAGCTGGTCGTCTTTGGTGTGAACGATCAGCGTCGGCACGCGGATGGCCTCCAGGTTGTAGTCGTTGACATCCGCGTTGGATACGCACGCGTCGAAGTCGTAACCCTCGGGCATCACTGGGAACAGACTGTCGATGAATTCGGTGACGAACCGGGCGTCCTCAGCGGTCATGGCGAACCCTTTCGGGACCGCCGACACCAGGCGAGCCATGGTCGACGGGGCGAAGGTCTTCAGTGCCCACATGGAAAGTTGCCGATTCGATAGCTTCACCGAAGACGGCTGGACGACTGCGGTGGGGCTTCCCGGCAGGTTGCCCACCAGCACCGCGAGATGCTTCACCTTCTCGGGATGACGCAGGGCCAGTTGCAGCGCCGATGTCGCACCGGCTGAGAGGCCGATGACGTCGATCTGGTCGATGTCGAGCGCGTCGAGCAGAGCGGCCAGCGCGTCGGCCTGGGCGGCTGGTGTCGCGTTCGGCGGCATGCTCGACCCGAGATAGCCGAATCGAGACGGAGCGATGACTCGACGGTCGGGAAAGAGCTCGCGGACGGAAAGGAGTCCCCCGACGCAGTTGTGGAAGATCCCATGCACCACGAGCACTGGGTCGCCGCCGCCTCGCTCGGCATACTCGACCGCACCCCATTCGGTCGAGATGACGCGGCGTTCCACTGCGGCCAGGCGCGCGCGCGCCGCGTTCAGATCCCGCCGGTATCGGAGGAACAGCCCGAATGCGGGGACCGCCACGCCGGCTCCAAGAGCCACGACGAGCGATGCTTTCATGACGCACCTCCAATCTCCCCTTGCGCTGTTCCCTTCCGCCACAACATGGTCGCCAGCACCGCGAACCACAGCAGGAATACGCTGATGTTGATGCGCTCCCACAGCCCGATCCACGGCGTGGGCAGATTGGCCTGCAAGCGAGGAGCCTCCAGGAACGTCAACGCGCCGAAGACGAGGAGCACGACGATGCTTGCGATCGAGTAGAGGCGGAACCGCCTCCCGAATGCCGCGGCGCCAAACCCGATCGCGAGAAACGTGAGGAAGACCGTCACGCCACCGAGAACGACATGCAGGGTGTCGCTCAGTGTTCCTCCGCCGGCGGCCAGCACCTCGCGTTGATGCATTTCAGCAAAGGGCCACAGGAGCGCGAGAGACGCGTAGGCCAGGATCAGGCCGCCGACGATTCGCAGGGCGCGATTTCGACCGGCTGATGTCCAGAGGCCCCACCCGAAGGCGGTCACCAGCGCCGTGTAAATCCAGCCGAGCCGCGCCCAGAGTGCTCGCGTCGGAGCGCCAATCGCGGTCAGCTCGCTCGGGACTTGAGACACGAGGTTGTAACCCTCGTATCGAATCAGCCAGATCATCGCGGCATAGAGCAGCGAAGAGGCGATGCCGCAGATGAGCAAGGTCTTGCGCCGTGTCTCATGGCTCGCCTCGTTGCGCGCCGAAACAGCGGTACTGCGAACCCTGATGCCTCGCAAATGTCGCGCTTCCATGATGCGATGTCCCAACCGCGCGAATGCGATGAGGAAATGGAAGCTGCATTTGCTGTACCTGCGAGGCTGACAGGCAGGCCCGCTTGAACCCAAAATGCCTGTCGGAATTCCGGTGCTGAATGGCGGTCCGCCGCCGAAATTTCTGCATGCCGGAGGGATTGTCGGATCGGTGTGCCAAGATCGTCGGCCCGTTTTGGCATTCGCGCGACCGCGTCGCGAGCCGCGCCGTTCAGCGGGATCTTCCGTTTGCTCGTTGTTTCAGAAGGTCGATGATCTCCTGAAAGTCGAACGGGTCTTCCCTTCATGCGCTCATCACTTATCGGTGTTGACCTGGAAGCGGGCTTCGTCGACACCAGCCGTTCGACGGCAAATGCTCCCGTTGCGCCGACGGCAAGCCAGACGATCAGGGTAAGGGCGCCCGTGCCGACCGCGATGATCGTCAGCAGGAACGCGGCGCGGTCGGCCAGAGCCTGAGCGCGGGAGCGGGACGTTTGCGCCTGTTCAACCAGGCGCATGATGTTGGCGAGCGCGGTTCGCTCAACTGTGCTCGTCACCGTCACGCGAAGTGGCCCGGCGCGGGCCGGCGACACGACGCCGGCCCGATTGTCGGTGGCATTACCTTGCGATTCCGGCAAGCTCGCTATGAAGCGCTGCAGCACGCTCGGCGGTGTCCGCGGCCTCATCAGCCAATTTCACAAGGCGATCGCAGTGCGCAGCCATGCCGGTGATCAGGTTTCGGCTCGGATTGCCGATGGTCATTTGCGCCATCGAGGTATGTTGAGCGACTTCGGCCCGATAGCGCGTTGACAGCGTCAGGAAGTGGTCAGCGAGCGCCAGATGGTCGCCGGCCGTGCGCGCGCTGGCCGCAAGGTCGCTGAGCTCTCCGTCTGTAGGGGCCGGTGCCCCGACACCTGCTTCAAAAGAGGCGCCGCCAACCGGCGCCGTCGACGGCATCCCGGCCGCAAGTCGCTCGTGGTGAACCGCAAGCTCACGCACGATCGCTGCAGACTGCTCGTTGATGTCCGCCAGGCGTTTGCAGTGAGCTTTCAGACCCGATTCAAGATTCCGAGTCGGACTGACGACGAAATTCTGGCCCATGGACAAGTGCCGGCTGGCCTCAGCCGCATACCTGTCGCCGAGGCTCGTGAAATGGGCGCTCAGTTACGAGCATGATCGACTAGAGTCGCTCGCGCGACAGCCGACGTGACCTCGAAGGCTGTTGAGCAATCCCGACGGTCTCTCCTGGGCTGTGGGAAACGGCAGCGAGAGCTCGAGAACGGCGATGGCAAGAACGAGAGAGTTCGAGCGATAAGAAGAACGAGGATTCTGATGACGGACCGATCCAGGATCAGTGATCAGGGATTAGTGATTAGTTCGGGTCAATGCCATTCTTAGTTCGAAAATGGCGTGACGCTTTGGCGATCAGCGCAGGCTTGACCTTTGGTTGTGGCGCGAACGGCGTGCGCTGAACGCGCGCTGAAGCGCGGGTAATGCGCTCACAAGTGTCTTAATGCGGATGGAAGTTGAGGCTCGAGGTTCGAGCAGGGCGGTGGCCAGCCCAGCGCTGCTTCCGACTCGCTGGTTTGACCAGTCGATCGACTTATGTCGGTGCGGCTGGGCGATGCGTGCGTGAATCGATGTCGAAGAATGATTCGTGGTTTTCAGACTGACGCCGACCGTGCGGAAGCAGCCCAATCGGTGCAGCGTTAAGGTTTCCTCACAGCCTTCGTCGAGACTGCCGGCAGCCGACAGATTCAGCAGCGCGACCTCGCGGCGCACTTGCTGGAGTGCTTTCTTGGCGCGCTCATAGGTCGGCTGTTCGTACACCGCTTGCAGCTTCTTGCGGATGCCGCGTTGATGCTGCGGGGGCAGATAGCGCATCACGTTTTCCCGCTTGTGCCACTGACACCGCTGCACGATCCCCCGCGCGCCGAACGCCTCGGCGACCGCGGCCCGTAACCCTTTGCTGCCATCGATCACGACCAGGAGACCGTGCTCGATGCAGAGCCCTCGCGCGAGTAAGCTCCGCAGAAAGTCGGCACATACGACCCGATTCTCCGTCGCCGTCTGGACGAACCCCAGAATGCGTTTTTCCCCAGTCGTCCAGACGCCGACCGCCACGACCATCGCATCCGCGGCGAAGGTCTTCCCGTCGAGCACCACGGCAACGATCTGTTCGCCGCCGAGCCACCGCTCGTGCAAGGCGCGCAACCGCCGCCGGGTCGCGCACTGAAACAGCCGCGAGATGGTCGACCAGCTCAGCCCAAACGCGGACGGGATCAACGAGACGCAGCGACCATATTCGCGCGTCGACACGCCCCCTAAGATTGTCCGCATGAGGGCCTGGTCAATCGCCCGGGGCTGCTGCAACGCGGCATAGGGCTGCAGCGCGACTTCCGTATTCGTCGCACGGTCTCGGACGCGCGGCACTGCGACCCCCACCTTCTGATGTCCCAAGTAGATTGAACCCCGCTGCTGTCCCCACCGCACCCGCGACGGTGCGCCGTCGTCTCGCGCATAGCGGCGACGGCGATGCTCGCCACTTCCCTGGCCAGCAACTCGCCGACATGTCGCAAGGCAATCGGAATCAACGCCTGCAGCAGCGCCACCTGCGTATCCACCGTGCTCAGATCAAACCTCGGAACAACGCGGGGAACAATCATCGACCTCGCGCGCCAGAGTGGCTTTATTCTCGACCAATCAAGGACTCGAGTCGGATTCTGGGTGGATTCGAGGATTCGAGGATTCGGGGATTCGAGAGCAGTCTGCCGGATCGGGATTCGGGATCCAGGATCGTGATCAGGGATTAGTGATTAGTTCGCCCGCTCGAGAAACAGGCGGGCCAACAGCTGATCGACGGGCACGAAATCGTCGGTGAGCGTCAGCGCGCGCCCGGATCGCACGTACATGTTCAGCTGCGCCTCGGGCAGCGGCGTCGTTCGCAGCGACGGGTCGTCCTGTGACGTGATCGCATCGAGCCTCTCGCGCTGGAGAGGTTGCCGGCTTGCCATGACGACGTAGGTATTCCGGTCGAAGGGTTGGAACGCCGCTCCGCGTCCAAAAATGTAGACGTAGGGAAACACCGCTCTGAGCGCGTTGGCCTCGGCCTTTAGAAATTCTCCCCCCTCGAACTTGTCGATGATGTTCGTCAGGTACACACCGTCCGGCTTCAACCGCCTGGCGACGATTCGATTGAACTCCACCGTCGTCAGGTGGTACGGAATGGACAGATCGTTGAACGCATCGCCATAGACGAAGTCGTACTGCTTCGGATCGACCCATTCGGTCAGGAAGACTCGCGCGTCGGCATTGAAGGATCGGATCCGGGATGTCGCCCGCAGCCCCAGACGATCGTGCGCGACCGCAATCACCGCGGGATCGATCTCAATGACGTCGACGGTTGACCTCGGGTAGACCGCTTCGATGTATCTGGGAAACGAATAGCCGCCGCCGCCGATGAAGAGCGTGTCGATCCGCTCCAGGTCGGCGGCGTGAGCCTGGGTGAGATTCGAATAGGCACGCTCGTAGCCGTAGTCGAGCGCACGCGGATCGTCGGGCACGACGAAGCTGTGGATCAGTCGATCGAGCATCAGCATGCGTGCCGGGTGGCCGCCCACGCTGGTTTCAAGTACCTTGATGCAGTAATAGTTCGACTCGATGTCGCAGGGCGCCCGGTATTGCCCCGACATCCACGCCATTCCAATCACCCCAAACGTCGCGATGGCGAGTGCGGCGACAGCAGCCAGGATGACGGCCTTCTTTCTCGGCCGATCGGATGCGCCAACGAGCAATCCGGTCACCAGCAGGATCCCGGCAACGAGCCAGACGATCGTGCGAGTGCCCAGCGAGGAAATCAGATAGAACCCGGTGATGAAGGTGCCGAAGATTGAACCAACCGTTGAAGCGGCGTAAATGGTCCCGACAATATGGCCGCTGTGCTCGAGATTCGCCAACGCCAGTTTGACGACCAGTGGAGAGACCATGCCGAGCACGAAGGCAGGCAGGAAAAAGATGGCGGCGACGTAGAGGACGATCCGAGGAAGAAACGAGAGACCGAAGCTGGCGGCCACGACGGCGTGCGTCACCACCAGAATGCCGAGGGTAGCGACGCTGCTGGCGATGAAGATCAGGCCGAGCGTGCGCCGGGACGCGAAGCGATCGGCGACGAAGCCCCCGAGAAAGTTCCCGCCAGACATGCCCGCCAGGACGACCCCGATGACGCTCGTCCATGTGTAGAGCGAGACACCGATGTAAGGGGCCATAATCCGGCCCGCGATCAATTCAATGACCAGGGTGCAGGCGCTGCTGATGAAGGCAAGGAGGCATGAAATCAACATGTCAGATGGGTGATTCTGAGTCGTTGACCCCAGCCGTCGTCAAGATCAAACAGGAGGAAGGGAGAAAGGAGAGCCAAATCAATGGGCAGGGGTTAGACCGACGCGATTCGCCTGATGCGGACGACACCCAGACGACGGATCAAGATCAACAAAAAAAGAATTTCTCCCTTTCTCCCTTTTCTCCTGTTTGATCTTCTCTCATCGGGTCGACGACTCGAACGCCTGAACGAACTCGTGGAGTTCCTGCGCATTCAGATCCGATACCGCCCACAGCGACAGGTCGGCGTGACGCCAATGTCTTTCCTGGAAGCCGCGAATCGACCGCGCGTCTTCGGTGGTGGTCCGATCGACCGCCGGCCAGACGAAGACGTGAATCATGTGGTTGCGGCGCTGATAGACCAGGGCCGCGACGGAGCGTCCTGCGATCGAGTCCACGCGTCCGCCGATCAAAGGAAAGCCGGCAGAGGTCAGGTCCGAAACGGGTGGAGAGAAATCGAGCTTCCCTTGAAACCACGGCTTGACCGTATGCTGGTTCGACGACTCCACATCGTACAGATGGCCGCTCATGAGGGCGCTGACATGCTGGTTGACGACAGCCTCCGCAAGAACTGCCGTCTTCTGCTCGGTCTGCCTCGCACGAAAGGCCGATGCACCCAGCGCGACGGCGAGTGTGACCGAGGCCGCCCACGCCAGCGTCGTCATCTTACGGTGCGCTCGTCTGGGTACACTGACAACGGCTGCGCGCAGCCGAGGCGGCGCGGAATGGTACGGGACGCGCCGCACGAGGTGTCCGAGCGCTTCCAGTGCCTCCAGCCTTTCGCGACACGCGACACAGCCTTCGAGATGGCTGGCGATCGACGAAGCCTCCGCAGCAGTCAGCTCCTCATCGAGGTAAGCGTCGAGCATGCGGCCGGCATCATGGCAATTCATGCGGGACCTCTCGCGGGCGCGGCCGATCCGAGGACGGTCAGGAGCCGTTCGCGCGCCCGCGACAGCCGCGACATGACCGTCCCGATCGGTACACGGACAATCGCCGCGATTTCCTTGTAGGACAATCCCTCCAGCTCTCGAAGGACGATCGACTTCCCGGAAGTCGACGGGCAGCACGTCGAGCGCGCGCTGCACATGCTCGACCGTCTGCCGCTGGAGGAGCAACGCTTCCGGCCCCAGGCGTTCGTCGCGTCGAGGATCGGCCATCTCGTCGTAGACCTCGGCGCGGTGTGCGAACTGTCCTGTTGCGTCACCCGCCCATACCAGGTGTTCCGCACGATCGCCAGGAGCCACCCGCGCGCGTCATCGTTCCGCAGGGACGAGAAGTAGCGGAAGGCCCGAAGCGTCGCGTCCTGCACGACATCCTCCGCCTCCATGTCGTTCTTCGTCAGCCACCGCGCGTAGTTGTATGCCGCATCCAGGTGCGGCACGACGACCTCTTCAAAGTCCCGACGGGGCATCTCTGTATTTAAGACCGATCTTCTCGAATAGTTATTCCCGGCGCGCCTGGAACTCCACGGGAGGAATACAACCGATAGGCGGCGAGTCTCCATAGTGACACGGCGCTCACCGACGCTTCCGTCGAGCCGCGAGGGGTTGTCACAGGAGAAAACAGGTATGAAACACAACGATGACGAGAAAGGCTGGGATCGGCGAGGGTTCCTGCAGTGCATGGCATGGGTTGGCACCGGAGCCATGTGGACGCTGAGCAGCGGCGTCCTCAAGGGCATGCCCATTGAGCACGCAGCCCATGGAGCCATGGGATCCACCGCCGGCATGGGCGGCCTTCGCTTCGTCCAGATCAGCGACAGCCATATCGGCTTCGACAAGCCCGCGAACACCGACGTGACCGCGACGCTACGCGAGGCCGTCGCGAAGATCAAGGCGGCGTCCGAACCGCCGTCCTTCGTGCTGCACACTGGCGATCTCACACATCTGTCGAAACCTTCCGAGTTCGATACGCTGCAACAGGTGCTGAGCGAGTTGTCGCTGCCGATTTTCTATGTCCCCGGCGAGCACGACGTCCTGCAGGACGACGGGAACAGTTATCTGGAACGATTCGGCAAAGGCACGCAGGGTGCCGGTTGGCAGAGCTTCGATCAGAGTGGCGTCCATTTCATCGGCCTCGTCAACGTCGTCAACCTGAAGGCTGGAGGTCTGGGCACGCTCGGCGATGAGCAGCTCGATTGGCTGGAAAAGGACGTCAAGCGCCTCAAGCGCAGTACGCCGATCGTTGTCTTTGCGCACATCCCGTTGTGGTCGGTATATCCGGAGTGGGGCTGGGGAACCGACGACAGCGCGCGCGCTCTCTCATTGCTGAAGCCGTTTGGATCGGTTTCGGTGCTGAACGGTCACATTCATCAGGTCATGAGCAAAGTCGAGGGGAACGTGACGTTCCACACCGCGATGTCGACCGCTTTCCCCCAACCCGCGCCTGGAGCTGGGCCTTCACCAGGGCCAATGAAGGTCGAAGCCGATCGATTGAAGAAGCTGTTGGGCCTGTCACGCATGTCTTTTCACGACATCCGTCATCCGATAGCCATTACCGATCTGCCGCTCGACGATGGAACCGACGTCTCGGGAGCCAAGCGGGAGGTCGCCGTGGACAATTTCAGCTTCAGTCCCGCATCCCTGTCAGTCGCTTCAGGGGCGACCGTCGCGTGGACGAACCACGACGATGTGCCGCATGTGATTATGAGCACGGAGCGGAAGTTCAAATCCCCGGTGCTGGATACGGATGAGAGCTTTTCGCACACCTTCGACACACGGGGCACTTATCAATACTTCTGCTCGCTTCACCCGAAGATGACGGGGCAAATCGTTGTGGAGTAAGCCGATGACGATGGACCGGATGGCCGCCCTGCGATCGGAGTAAAATCAAACAAGGAGAAGGGGAGAAAGGAAGTCTATCTATCACTAAGAATCATTGACTCCCTTTCTCCCTTCTCCTGTTTGATCTTCTCAAGCCGCCTACTGTCGCACCACAACCCCGAAACGCAGTTCGTGAGCGGTCGCTCCGAATGTCTGACGGAGTTCCACAGCGACACCGACCGACCCTCGGAACCACCAGTTCACGCCTGCGCCCACGTTCGGTCCGCCGGTGTGTTTTGAAGAACGAACGCGCATGAGTACCTCACCTGGAGTGATCCTGCCTGCGCATGCCCGGCGAGGTCGTGAGGAAAGACTGAAAAACGGTGAGATTGGATCTCGAGCATCTTCCGCCTGAAGGCGGAAGCTACAAGAGGAAAGGGCGGCTACAAAGCGGAAAGTCGGAAGCCATAAAGCGGAAAGTCGGAAGCTATAAAGCTGAAGAGTAAGCCGCAGCCCTCAGCGGCTCGCGGACCTGTTATGCTGCCGGACACACGATGTCACCTTCGATCGGCACTCGCCTTGGTACGTCCAGAGTCGTCGGGCTCGCCGGCGCAGGCGGCCCGCCACCGTTCGCGCCGGGCTATCGCGGCGCGGGCGCGGTAAACCCCAGCTGAGGACGCTATGGAAATCGGTGCACACGTTGGTCCATATCGCGTCGTCGGGAAGCTGGGCGAAGGCGGCATGGGCGAGGTCTACCGGGCTCACGACACGAGGCTGCAGCGCGATGTGGCGATCAAGGTGTTGTCGAAGGCGCTCGCTGACACGCCCGAAGCGCGCGCGCGTTTCGAGCGGGAAGCCCTGAGCGTCGCCAAGCTCTCGCATCCGAACATCCTCGCGATCTACGAATTCGGCGAGCACGACGGATCCACGTTCGTCGTCACCGAACTCGTCGATGGCGAGACGCTTCGCACACGGTTGGAGGCTGGCCCCCTGTCGCAGCGTCGAGCCGTGGGCTACGCCCTTCAGATTGCCCGCGGCATCGCAGCAGCACACGCGCGCGGGATCGTGCATCGCGATCTCAAGCCCGAGAACGTGATGATCACGCGCGACGACCAGGTCAAGATCCTGGACTTCGGCCTCGCGAAGACGATCGAGCCATCTCAGACCGACGAGACGCGCGTCGGCGTGGCCACCACCGCGGGCACGGTGCTTGGGACATTTGCTTATATGGCACCAGAACAGGTGCGCGGCCTGGCGATCGATCATCGGGCGGATATGTTCGCGTTCGGCGCTGTGCTGTACGAGATGCTCAGCGGCGAGCGCGCCTTCAAGGGGGAGACCGCCGCCGACACGATGACGGCGATTCTGACAAAGGAGCCTCCGGACCTCGATACCGTGCGCCTCGCCATGTCGCCCAGCCTCGAGCGGATCGTCCGCCGCTGTCTGGAAAAAATCCCGGATCTGCGATTCCAGTCAGCAAATGACCTCGCATTCGCGCTCGAGACGCTGTCGACAGTGTCGACCTCGTCGGCGGCGCCCGTCGACACAACACTCCCACTTCCCGTGCGCGCAGGCGCGGGTCGTGCCGCGTGGCTGCCATGGGCCGTGGCGTTCGCGGCGTTGGCCACGGCGGCAGCCGTCTGGACTTATAAGCCTGCCGCGCCGCTCGCGGAGCCTCCCTGGCAGCGTTTCACGCACGTCACCGAGGCGGCTGGTGTCGAGACATCTCCAACGCTCTCCCCGGACGGCAGCACGGTCGCGTACGCGATCCGCATGAATGGCAGCTGGGACATTTACGCGCAGCGCGTCGGTGGACGCAACGGCACGCCCATCGTCAACGATCCGAAGCGCAACGAGGGGGGGCCGGCGTATTCGCCGGACGGGTCGCTGATTGCCTTTCATGAATCCGACGATGACGGAGGGATCTTCATCGCGGGCGCAACGGGGGAATCCGTGAGGCGAGTGACTGATGTAGGTTTCGATCCGGCCTGGTCTCCCGACGGCAAGCAGATCGCGTTCTCGACCGAAGAGGTGCGCGACCCCGCGTCGCGGCAGACGATCAGTACGTTGTATGTGGTGAATGTGGCAGGTGGCACGCCGAGGAGACTCGTCGAGGGGGATGCGATCCAGCCGGCATGGTCACCATCCGGCGAGCGGATTGTCTACTGGAGCAACAACGGCGGGCAGCGCGATTTGTTCACGGTCGCCGCAGCAGGTGGCTCACGCGTGCCCCTCACCGAGGACGCGGCGCTCGACTGGTCGCCGGTCTGGTCGTCCGACGGATTTGTGTATTTCTCGAGCGACCGCGGCGGCGCAATGAACCTCTGGCGGATCGCCGTCGATCAGACGAGCGGTCGAGCCCACGGCGTGGCGACGCCAGTCACGACCGGCGTCCAGGCATCGGCGAGCCTGTCTCGCCTGTCCCGGGACGGGACCCGGCTGGCCTTTCGCTCGCGTGTCGCATCCGTCAATCCCGTGGCGATTCCTTTCGATCCGGCAACGAACCGAGCCGGTGTTCCGATGGTGCTCGACGGATCGAACAACATCCGCGTTCCCAGCGACGTGTCGCCAGACGGAACCCAGATCGCGTACTTCAGTGTCGGTGAGAGCGACGAAGACATCTTCATTGGCAGCGTCGACGGGAAAGGAATGCGCCGCCTGACCGATGATCCCAGCCGGGATCGAGGGCCGGTGTTCACACGTGACGGCCAATCGATCGTGTTCTATTCCAACCGCGACGGCGGCTGGGCAATCTGGTCCATTCGGACCGATGGCAGCAACCTGCGCAAGATCGCGGGAGTTCAGCCGGGCTCCGTTTACCCTGTCATGTCGTCGCTCGACGACACCATTGTGTTCTCGTCCACGCAGTCTAAGGGCGGAATCCATACGGTGCCCTTTTCCGCCAGCCGTCAGCCGACGATACTGCCGGGCACGGCCATAGCGTCGGGCTATCTCCTGGCCACGTCGTGGTCCAGAGATGGCGCGCGGTTGTGTGGTCCTCTCGTCTCTGAGAGCGGCCGCTCGTCGGGTGTCGCTGTATACGATCTCCAGGCGCACACGACCACGACCATTGCGTCCGATGAGGCATTCGGTGCGCGGTGGCTGCCGGACAACCGTCGCGTCATGTATTTCTCGGGCGGCAGTCATCGGGAGCTGGTCATCGTGGATACCGTGACCCGCCAGCGGTCCGTTGTGCCCGTGCGCCTGCCGGGCGACTCGACCAACGACGTGTTCGCGCTCAGTCCTGACGGCCGGACGATCTACTACGGCGCCGTTCACGAAGAGGCGGACATCTGGATTGCGGAACGGAAGTGACTCGAATCACTGATCACTCATCACTGATCCTGAATCGCTAATCCTGAATCCCGAATCCCGAATCCCGAATCCTTGAATCCTGAGATCCTTCCCTGCCTTTGCGGGAGACTAATTGGCTCCTTTCTCCCTTTCTCTTGTTTGATCTTGACGATGGCTGTCGGTGATGCACGCAAAGCCAGATGAAAGTACAATCCTCACCGCACCAGAGCCGTCTCCATGGTCTTTCCGATAAGCGACGACAACACCGGCAGGGTCCGGACACCGTACGTCACATACGCGCTCATCGCGCTGAACGTCCTGGTGTTCGTGTTCTTGCAGGGCCTTGGCACCAACGATCGGTTCACGTACGCCTTCTCAACTGTCCCGCAGGAGATTCGCACGGGCGAGGACGTCGCGGGCGAGGTGCCGGTGGATGTTGGCGACGAGCACGGTACGATTCCCCTGCAGCCGACGCCAGGCAGCGTCTACTTCACACTGCTGGTGTCGATGTTCATGCACGGGAGCCTGATGCACCTGCTCGGGAACATGTTGTTCCTCTGGATCTTCGGCGATAACGTCGAAGACGATCTCGGTCACGGTCGCTACACGGCTTTCTATCTCGTCACGGGTATCATCGCTTCGCTGTCTCACGTCGTCTCGACGTTTGTGCTGGGCGACAACCCTTTCATCCCCAGCCTTGGTGCGTCGGGCGCGATCTCGGGCGTGATGGGGGGCTACCTCGTCCTTCACCCGTATCGCCGTGTACGGGTCTTCGTGTTCCGAATCTTGACCGATGTCCCTGGCTATGTCGCGGTCGGACTCTGGTTCGTCTTTCAGTTGATCAGCGCGTTCGGCGTGATTGGCCAAGGTCCACAGGCGGGTGGCGGCGTAGCATTCATGGCGCACATCGGCGGATTTATCGCCGGCGTCGTTCTCGTGAAACTCTTTGCAGTCGGTAGTCAACCAGCGCGCCGTCCATCGGCCTGGTGACACTCACCGGGCATTCTGAGCGAAGCCGATTACCTTCACTGATTCCGGCCCTTCGACGACGGAGTCTCTGTCGCGCTGCGAGAAAGCCTTTCTGATGTCGTCGAGCGCATGGCCGCAACCCTGTTGGGGTGGCGCATCCACCAACGGGCGGCCGAGCGTCAGCCCATTCCATTCGCGTCGACGGCAGCTTCAGTGGTACTGTTGTGCTCTGCACACAAACCGCGTAATCCCCCATGCGGTCGCACGTCAGCGAGCGCAGGGCCGGCTGACACTCGGGCAGAGCCGCGTCTCTCCGCCGCGCCCGACGTCCCCTCTCGAGGAACCATGCCACTGACGGCCGGCAGCCGCCTGGGCCACTACGAAATCGTGGCGCTCATCGGCGCCGGCGGCATGGGTCAGGTCTACGAAGCGCGCGATCCGCGGCTCAATCGCACCGTCGCCATCAAAGTTCTTCAGGAACACATGTCGTCGTTCCCGGAGGCCCGTGCCCGGTTCGAGCGCGAAGCGCAGTTGATCGCGGGGCTGAACCATCCGCACATCTCCACGCTCCACGACGTCGGCCGCCAGGAGCAGATCGACTTCTTCGTCATGGAACTGGTCGAAGGCGAAACGCTGGCTGCGCGTCTCCTGCGCGGCCCGCTGCCCGTGCGCGACGCGCTTCGGCATGCGATCGAGATCGCGAGCGCGCTGGATCTGGCGCATCGACACGGTGTCGTTCACCGTGATTTGAAGCCCGGCAACGTCATGCTGACCAAGAGCGGCGTGAAACTGCTGGATTTCGGGCTCGCGAAGTTCCGGCAGTCGCAACACGCGATCTCGACCCTGGTCACTCAGGCCGACGTGACCGTTGAGGGCGAGATTCTTGGAACGCTCCAGTACATGGCCCCCGAACAACTGGAGGGGTATGAGGCGGACGCACGGACGGACATCTTCGCGTTGGGAACCGTGCTCCACGAGATGATCACCGGTCAGAAGGCGTTCGATGGGCCGAGTCGCATGAGCCTGATGCGCTCGATCATGAGCGACACGCCGCCTCCTGTGTCCAGCCTGCAGCCTGTGGCTCCACTTGCGCTCGACCGGTTGATCGCGACGTGCCTGGCAAAAGACCCCGACGATCGATGGCAGAGCGCGCGCGACGTGTGGCGCGAGTTGAAGTGGCTGCTGGACAGCAGTTCGTCGACCTCGGTCGACGTATCAGCCGGCGACAAGACCGTCGCGCACGTCTTACAGAAAAAGATCTCGGTCGTCGCAGCGACGGCTTTTGTCGTGCTCGGCGCAGCAGCGGCAGCGGCGATCGTGTGGGCACTGAAACCCACAGCGGGAAGAACTCCACCATCCGTGGCCCGCTTGTCGGTGTCGCTTCCGCCGGGCGATCGCATCGGCGACCCGAACCGTCCATCGATCGCGCTCTCTCCCGATGGCAAGTCGCTCGCGTACGTCGGTTACCACGGCGGAACGACGCAGATCTTCGTTCGTGCCGTCGACAGTATGAATTCACGTCCGATTCCCGGCACGGAGAGGGGCGTGGCTCCCTTCTTCTCGCCAGACGGCGAATGGATTGGGTTCTTCGCCACGGGCAGACTGAAGAAGGTGCCCGCGAGCGGCGGTGCTGTGCAGAACGTGTGCGATGCCGCGAGCGGCATGGGCGCAGCCTGGGCGGCTGACGACACGATTTATTTTGCTCCGTTCAACACTTCGGCCTTGTCCAAGGTTTCCGCCTCGGGCGGCACACCGACCCCGGCGACGACGTTGGATCGATCGAAGGGGGAGGTCAGCCATCGATGGCCTCAGGTCCTGCCCGGTGGGAAGGCGATGATCTTCACCGTCTGGACTGGCCCGGGGTCTGACGAGAAACACCTGCACCTGCAGATGCTCGGCTCCGGTGAACGTCGTGTGCTCGTGCAGGGTGCAAGCACCGGACGCTATGTGGCGTCAGGTCACATCCTCTATTCGCGGGACGATGCGCTGTTCACGGTGCCATTTGAGCTCGCGCAGCTGCAGATCACCGGTCCGCCGGTTCCGCTCGCGGAACGCGCGCTCGACGACGAGGGGGCGCATTTCAGCGTGTCCGACTCGGGTCTGCTTGCCTACGTGCCGGTCAGTCCGACTCGTTTCGATCGCCGTCTCGTTTGGACTGACTCTACGGGAAAGGTGGAACCGCTGTCTCTCCCACCGCGCGGCTACACCGATCCGATGTTGTCACCGGACGGACGCTTCGTCGCGTTCACGGTGCTCGGGGCAATCGAAGCCATTTGGATTTACGACCTCACGCGCCACACGCTCGGCGCGTTGACCTCGACCGCTGCGGGAAGTAGCCAGGCCGCCACGTGGAGCCCCGACGGGAAGCGCATTATCTATCGCGGCTCGAGGAATGGTTTTCGCAACCTCTTCTGGCAGCTCGTCGATGGCGGCGACGAGGAACGATTGACGACGAGCGAGGCGCTTCAGACGCCGACGTCATGGTCACGTGATGGCAAGTATGTCGCCTTCGTAGAGACATCGGTCGCCACCGGCCCGGACGTTGCGGTGTTGCAGATGGATCGCCGTGAGCCGTCCATGTTTCTGAAGACGGGTTCCCTTGAAACGGGCGCGCGGTTTTCTCCTGACGGGCAATGGCTGGCGTACTCGTCCGACGAGTCCGGCAAGAGTGAGGTGTATGTGCGCCCGTTCCCAGGGCCCGGAGGCAAACTGCAGATCTCCACCGATGGTGGCGCAGAGCCCGTCTGGTCCCACAGCGGGCAGGAGCTGTCCTACCGAAACGGAGACAAGATGCTGTCGGTCAGCCTGTCAACGCGTCCGGTGCTCACGGCTGATACGCCGCGAATGCTTTTCGAGGGGCACTACATGCGAACCGACACCGGCGGCGCCGGTTACGACGTGTCCGCGGCCGGACGATTCCTGATGGTCCAGTCGGTCGAGCCCGAACAGCCCGCGACACAGATCAACATCGTGCTCAACTGGTTCGACACGCTCCGAATCCCTCATCACTGATCACTGATCCTGAATCGCTGATCCTGAATCCCAATCGCGAATCCTCGAATCCCGAATCGCGAATCGCGAATCGCGATTTTGAAAAACCTGTGGCGCAGACCTGCGTGACGACGTACCGGAGTGACTCAGCGGCAGCCTGAATTCAAGAGCGGCAGTCGGTCAGCGCCTGCGATCAGCTGTGCGAACTGACGGTAGGCTGCCCACATTGGGCAGCCCCACTCGCTGCATGATTGCCTCATATCTCGGATCCTGCGCGATTGTCTTGAATGGCGGATACTGCGTGGCCTGCGCGAATTCCATTGCATGGTCCTCGCAGGCGCGGTCGAGCGCAGCCAGAGCGGCCTCTTTCTCGCCCAATGCATCCAGAATCATCGCTTTGCCGTACACGGAAACGTACTCGTGCTGGGCCCGCGAGTCCATTTCAGTCAGGATCGCCTCGGCGTCCGCCCGTCTGCCGGCCACCGCATACGCGTATCCCAGATACGCCTTGAATCTCGATGTTCGGCCACGACTCGCGGCCGCTGCGGTCTCGAGTTCTGAGGTGCCTTCGCGAAGTCGTCCCATCGCGACGAGGGTGATCCCCAGTTGAAAATGGCCACGCGGTTGCGAGGAGGTATTGTCGACCGCGCGTCGGAGCGCCGCGACAGCGCCGTCATAATCGCCCGCCGCGCGATAAGCCAGACCGAGGTTCACTTGTGCAGCAAATGAGAGCGGATCCTGCTGGCACGCTCGTTCCGCCTCGTCGATGGCCTCGTCGTAACGACCCATCCGGATAAGCGACACAACTGACGCGCTAGGGTCAGTGCCGCCGCCGAGGTCGCGCGCCCGTCGAAACTCTCGGTCTCCTTCCTCCCACCGCCAGTAGAACATCTGCAGGATTGTCGCGAGCGCGGTGTGAGCGTTCGCGAGCCTGTCGTCGAGGCTGATGGCTTTGCGTGCGGCCGCTTCCGCTTTCGGGATGACCTCGCGTGGCGAGAGCGGGCCGGTGAACAGGAACTGGACCTGCGCGTCGGCCAGGGCTGCGTAGGCTGCGGCGAAATCTGGCTGGATGGCCACAGCCTTCTCGAAGTATTCGACACCAGTTCGAAAACCCTCGACGCTCAGGTGGCCGGAAGCCAGAACGCCTTTCAGATATACATCGTACGCGTCAGGCCTGACGCCTGGCGGTACTCCGGACGCCGCAGTCTTCGAGACCGGGGAATTGAGATTCGGTTCATCGCGCCATCTGCGCTCGTAGGCCAGCACAAGAGTCCCGATTGTGATCACGACGAGAATCACTCCACCGGCAATCCATCTCGAGCGACGCGGCAGGGCCTTGCCGATGTCAGTCGATGCGGGCGTCGCCATCGGCCGTCCCGCCGGACGCTGCACCGGGGCGATGAACCGGTAACCGCGCCGAGGCAGGGTTTCGACAAACCTCGGACAGTCTGCGGAGTCGCCCAACGCTTCACGGAGCTTTCGAATCGCGCTGTTCAGTCCGACATCGAAATCGACGAAGGTGTCGGGCGTCCAGAGCCGCTGTCGAATCTCCTGGCGTGTGACAACGGTGCCAGGGCGCTCGAGCAGCAGCTGGAGGATCTGAAACGGCTGCTCGGACAGGCGAACTTTCACACCGTCTTTACGCAGCTCGCCAGACGCAGGGTCCAGCTCGAAAGTTCCAAATCGAAGGACGTGCCCGTTCGCCGCAGGGGTTTCCATGACTGGATCCGGTCCGCAGAGGCGAGAGTGTATCTCCATTCGCTCCTTCAAACCAATCATGTCAACTCACAACATCCGGCACCGCTGGACCTTGCCCGATCAGACAGAAATCAGCTGAAAGTCACTTCGCGACCAGCGATCGGCGCGGTGCGTTTGCGTTATGTAGCCGTGAAACAACGCGTAGAGGCTCAGATGAAAATCCCAGCTCTCACAACGTTCGTCCTTCTCGCGGCGGTGCCCATCCGAGCGGACTCACCCGCGCAGGACGCCATATCTGCTGAGCTGGCGGTTGAACAGATCGCCTTGACCGCTTTGTATCCCGGTGTCAAAGCTTGTGACGCACGTTCGTATCCGCGGAATGTCGCGCTGGCGTCATTCACCTACAGGCCTGTTGACAATCACCATCCCGACGCTGACAGCAACGGAACAACCATCACGATCAGCAGGTGATGGCATCCCCAGGAGGCTACCCATGTCGATCTCGCGAGCAACAACGGTAAGCCATGTCTACGCACGGTGTCTGAAGACGTCAATCATGGCGGCCGGTCTTGTCGTCTCGGTGTCAGCCGTGACCTTCACGACTCCGGGCCCCTTGCAGTACCTGTGTGCAGCCCCTCAGAAGAACTTCGAGTGCGAGTCGACGGTCGCGTTCGTGAGCACCCGCGACGACCCAACCGGGAACCCGCTGCTCGCGGCAGAGATCTACTTGATGAACCCTGACGGTTCCGGCGCGCGTCGCATCACGTTCAATAGCGATGGCGACGGATTCCCGTCTTTGTCGCCGGACGGAAAGAAGATTATCTTCGACAGCAACAGCCTCAGACGCGACGGTGAGCCGCTCAATACATCCGATCTGTTCGTGATGGAATCGGACGGCAGCGCACAGCAGCACCTCGTCAGAGGCAGCTCGGGTACCTGGTCGCCGGACAGCAAGAACGTCGCGTTTCATGCGTCGGCGTCTGGCGTCGGCCTGCCGATCAAACCCGACCCGGGCGCAGCGACCGAAGACAGCGACATCTTCGTCCTGAATGTGGACGATGTGCTTTCGGGCAATGCTCAACCGAGGAACCTCACCAACAATGATTCGGCGATCGACGACGATCCGGACTGGTCGCCTGATGGACAAACGATCGCCTTTACGAGCCACGATCGCCACGACGATCCACTCAACTCGGCGACCGCGGAGATCTACACCATGAGCGCCGACGGTTCCAGCCCGCCACTGCGAATCACTTTCAACAGCGAGGAGGAGCGCTCACCGGACTGGTCACCAGATGGCACGCTCATCGTGTTCAGCTGCAGGCGGGGTGGTTCCGACTTCGAAATCTGCACCATGAACGCGGACGGCTCCAACCAACAGCAGCTGACCAACAATACGGTCGGCGACTTGACGCCCGCGTGGTCCCGCGACGGTCAGCAGATCATGTTTCACCGGCCCGTTGCCGGCAGACTCCAACTCTTCATCATGAATGCCGACGGCACGAATCAGCACCAGGTGACCAATACGCCGGGCATCAATCTCTTTGCGAACTGGGGTCAGCTGCGCGGGCACATCGGACACCAGTAGTACTGGACGCGTGCCGGGATCCGGGATCCGCTTGCGCGATCCGGGGTGCGTGACCCGCTCGGAGTTCAACAGCTTTTCAGAGCCGCAGTGTCAACGCCTACACATTCAGGATTCAGGGATTCAGGGATTCGGGATTCAGGATTCGGGATTCAGGATTCAGGATTCAGGATTAGCGATTCAGGATTCAGGATTCAAGGATTAGTGATTCAGGATCAGTGATTAGTGATGAGTGATTGATCGGTAGCTCTCCGAATACCGGTTGCTCTGGATCGACGATCATCCAGCAGAGCGCGCCGAGCAGGAAGAGCGCGCCCATGAGATAGAGCGGCAGGTTCCAGTTGCCGAACCATTGAACCGAGTAGGCAACGATCAGCGGATTGAGCATCGCAGCCAGGTTGCCGACGGAGTTCATCGTGGCGCCCACGACGCCGACGTGATTGCGACCCAGTTCGATCACCGTCCCCCACGCCGCGCCCAGCGTGAACATCGTCATACCGGTGGCCACAGCGATGAGAGTGGCGGCGATGACCGGTGACGAGGCCGCGGCGGCTCCGAGCAGCGCGACTCCGGCAATCACGTACGCGACGGCACCCAGACCGCAGCGGCCGATGCGAAGCCCGTAGCGGGTCGCGAGACGATCGGTCACCAGCCCGCCGAGCAAGTCGCCCGGCATACTGACGATCAACGGCAGTCCGGAGAAGACGCCGAGTGCGGTGGCATCGAACCCGTGCCGCTGTTTCAAGTAGGTGGGAAGCCACGTGATGCAGAAGTAGAAGATCATGCAGTTCGGCACGTACATGATGCACATCGCCATCATGTTCTTGTTGCGGGCGAGTCGCCGCCAGTACGCCAGACCCGCTTCGTGAGCGCTGTCGGGCGGCCGTTCGGCGACGATCGTCCGCAGTTCGTCCGCATTCACCGCCGCGTGCTCCGAGGGATCGTTGCGAAACCACGTGTGCCAGATGGTGACCCAGACGAGGCCGACGGTTCCGAACGTTACGAAGATCGCCCGCCATGACATGAACATCAGCAGATACAGCACCAGCCATGGCGTCAACCCGCCAACCAGGTGCGCGCCCGCGAAGAAGATGCCCTGTACCGTTCCGCGCTCGCGCATCGGAATCCACCGGGCGAACGTTCGTGCCACGCAAGGCCACGCACCAGCCTCGCCCATGCCGAACAGGAACCGGATCGCGAGCAGCATGGGATAACTGAAGGCCGCGGCTGTTGCGGCCGTCAGGCAGGACCACCACAGCACGATTCGCGACAGAACCGATCGCGTCCCTCGGCGATCCGCCCACCACGCGGTCGGGATCTCGAACAGCGCATAGGCCAGCTGAAACGCCGTGAAGACGTAGCCCATCTGAACTGTCGAGAGGCTGAGATCGCGCATGATACCGGGTGCGAGCGTCGCGATGCACGCCCTGTCGAGGTACGTGATCATGGCGAGGCCTGTGGCGAGAGCCACGACCCGGTAGCGCGCGTGCGTGGCGGAAGTGGTCATGGGAGCGCACTATACGCGACTTTCGGGTGCCCACGGGCAAGGCGCAACGGACGTGCGGTTGCCGGAACCGATATTGCACAGCCATCTCTCGATGGCTCAGTCGCCTGTCCGTCGTGCCTTCATCATCCTGCTCGTCGCCGCCGCCGTCGTGGCGTTCCTGCTGATGCTCGCGCAGGATCAGGAAACGCTGAAAATTCGCAGCGCCGTGACCGCCGACGATCCGCGGCATTCGGCGTACGTCGCGGCGCTGGTCGGTGGAGCGCTGACGAGGGGCAATCGTTACGACGTGCTGACCAACGGCGATCAATTCTTCCCCGCGATGCTCGAAGCGATTCGGAACGCGAAGCGCAGAATCAGCTTCGAGACCTACATCTACGACAACGGGCAGGTTGCCGACCAGTTCACCGCCGCTCTCGAGGAGGCGCTGCATCGCGGCGTGCACGTGAATCTCGTCGTCGACTCCGTCGGCGGCAGCGGAATGAAGCCCGAGGACATCAAGCGCCTCGAAGCCGCTGGCGGGAAGATCGGCAGCTTCCACTCGCTGAAGTGGTACAACCTGGAGGAAGTCAACTACCGAACGCATCGTAAGATCCTGGTCGTGGATGGCAGGATTGGATTCACGGGAGGCGCCGGCGTCGCTGATCACTGGCTCGGCCACGCTCAGGACAAGGAGCACTGGCGCGACACCCAGGTCCGCATACGCGGTCCGATCGTGAGGCTGGCCGAGGCGGCGTTCTACGAAAACTTCACCGAAACAGCGGGCATCGTGACGCCGGAGCTCGATGAGCCCGAAACGGAGGCCGACGATGTTGGCCACTCCATCGTGCTGCGCAGTTCGCCGACCGGCGGCGGCAGCGACCTCAAGCGTCTGTACCTGCTCGCCATTGCATCGGCGAGACACACGATCGACATCACATCTCCGTATTTCGTCACGGACGAATCCACTGAATGGTCGTTGAGGGACGCGGTAGGCCGCGGCGTCAAGATCCGGATCCTCGTCGAGGGGGACAAGACCGACGCGATGCCGGTCAAGTACGCATCGCGCGACGCGTACGACCGGCTGCTCTCGATGGGCATCGAGATTTACGAGTACCAGCTGACGATGATGCACACGAAGACGCTGGTGGTGGACGGCACGTGGAGCATGTTCGGATCCGCCAACTTCGACAATCGATCGCTGGAGCTGAACGACGAGCTGAACGTCGCCGTGTCGGATCGCGATCTCGCGCGCCGCTTCACGGAGGATCTCGAGCAGGATCTACGGGTCAGCTCGCGTCTGGAGCTCGCCACCTGGCGGAAGCGCCCGATGCTCGAGAAATCGCGAGAGCTGTTCTGGTCGTATTTCGGCGAGATATTCTGAAGTAGCTATCAGCTATCAGCTATCAGCTATCAGCTGTCAGCTGTCAGCTGTCAGATCTTCCGCCTGAAGGCGGAAGCTACAAGCGCTCTCGGGATGCGCGAAACCGCGAGCCGCGAGGCCGCCAGTCGCGAGTCGCGAGTCGCGAACCGCGAACCACGAACCCGAGCGGAGTCGCGACCGCGAACTGCGAGTCGCCGACTCGATACAATATGAGGTGTGATCCGCGTCCGCTTTGCCCCTTCTCCAACCGGCTATCTGCACATCGGCGGGGCGCGCACCGCGCTGTTCAACTGGCTCTACGCGCGGCGACAGGGTGGGACGTTCGTGCTCCGGATCGAAGACACCGACACCGAGCGATCCTCATGGGAGATGGTATCCGGGATCGTCGAAGGCCTGCGGTGGCTTGGTCTCGACTGGGATGAAGGCCCTGATGTGGGTGGGCCGCACGCGCCGTATTTTCAGTCGCAGCGGCTGGACCAAGCGCGCGCGCTCGCGGAACAGCTTGTGGTCAGCGGCCGCGCGTATTACTGCTACTGCACCACCGAGACGATCCAGCAGAAGCGCCAGGCGGCAGAAGCGACCGGCGGCGGCTGGGTGTACGACCGGACGTGCTGCGGTCTTTCAAAGGAAGACATTGCTGCGCGGGAGGCTGCACGCGCACCGCGCGCGATTCGATTCAAGGTGCCAGCCGGCCACACGTCGTTCACGGATCTCGTCCACGGCCCCATCGCATTCGACAACGCCCACATCGAGGACTTTGTCGTCCTCCGATCGGACCGGCAGCCCACTTACCATCTCTCGGTGGTCGCCGACGACTTGGATATGGCGATTACCCACGTCATCCGCGGCGACGATCACATTTCGAACACGCCGAAACAGGTGCTGCTGTATGACGCGTTCGATGCGCGCCACCCGCAGTTCGCCCATGTCCCGTTGATCCTGGGTCCCGACAAGAAACGACTGAGCAAGCGCCACGGCGCAACGTCGGTGATGGAATACCAGCGGATCGGATATCTGCCGGGAGCGATGGTGAACTTCCTCGCGCTCCTCGGCTGGTCTCCGGGCGACGATCGCGAGCTGTTCACACGCGACGAGCTGATTGCGGCGTTCACGCTCGAGGGCATCAGCGGAGGGAACGCCGTGTTCAACCCGGAAAAGCTGGACTGGTTCAACCAGCAGCACATTCTGCGCCTGCCGATCGACGATCTCGCGACGCGTGTCGAACCAGTCCTGCGACAGGCCGGAATGTGGACCACGGAACTCGAAGGCACTCGGCGGGAATGGTTGTACCGTCTGCTCGAGCTCGTGCGCCCGCGTGTGAAGAAACTCGACCAGTTCGTCGAGGAGCTGCGTCCTTTTCTTCAACAGGACGTGAACTATGACCAGACTGCCGTGTCGAAGCACCTCGCCAAATCGGACCTCGACGCGCCACTCCGGGCGCTGGCGGATGCATTGCCGGTCGTGGCTCCGTTTACCAGCGTGACCCTCGAAACCGCGCTCCGGAATCTTGCCGAATCACATGGAGTCAAAGCCGCGGCGCTGATTCATGCGACGCGTGTTGCCGTGACGGGCCGAGCGGTCAGTCCCGGGTTGTTCGAGGTCCTCGAGCTCATCGGTGCCGAACGCGTGACGACGCGTATGCGCAATGCCATAAACTTCCTACCCAAGTAGTCTGGCGATACGCCGCGGTTACGCAGTGCACACCGCTGCTCCCTCGAGCGGCTGAGCAACATTTTTCCCAAGTGCGGTAAGACGTCGGCGGTAGGCGCCCGTAGTAGCGAAGCGGGCGGGTTCATGAGGTAGAAAACTGCCGCTATCCGGCAAGTCGATCCTATAAAGTCCAACTTTCGATTCACGCCTGTAAGTCTTACAAGGTCAATAACTTCCGACCGACGACCAGGTCTCACTGGCACCTCGGTTGCACTGGCTGGGCTCGCGGTCTGCCGCAAGCGGTTGCCACCGCGCACTTGAAAACCAGGGTCAGACCCCCGGACGGGAGGAGGCACAACGTGGCCAAGGAAGATCGCGGATTCGCGTCCATGGATCGAGCCAAACAACGCGAGATTGCGAGTAAGGGTGGAAAAGCAGCTCATCAGAAGGGAACAGCGCACGAGTGGACGAGTGAGGAAGCCCGGGATGCCGGGCGCAAGGGGGGCATTGCGAGCCATCAGCGCCGCCGCGAGCAAACGGGAGGCGGAAGCTCGGAAGATACAGCGTCGACCGATGATGAAGACACGCGCAACGCGAGCGCTGAATCGATGCACAACTCCGGTTCGTCCCGATCGATGCGCGGTTCAGAGGCTACGTCGCGTTCGTCATCAATGGATGATCCGCGCGACGATTACTCCCGGCGCGACGGATGGCCGCGCGGCGACTAGCCGGCGCATTGTTGAAACGTTCGTTGAATGTTTGAATGCTGACGCTGAAGAGCGTCGGCGTTTGCTGCACTGATGACAACACGGAGAGCAAGATCGTCGGCTACACGTCGAGTTCTTGCTTCGCCGTGTTGATTTTTTGATCGGAGCGGCCAGTTGCCAGCTATCAGCTATCAGCTATCAGCTGTCAGCTAAAAAAATGGCTGCGCTGCGTGAAATTGGATGTGGAGAGCTCTCAAGTGCTGGGCCAAACGCAGTGAAGGCAGCTGAGCGGACAGCTGAATGCTGACAGCTGAGAGCTGAAGTTAGGGCTGCCTATCCAATTGCGATCTCGGTGATCGAAGTAGCCCTGCGGCCGAGGTATGATCGCGGCTCAGGTGACTCCAGACGATTACTCCAAAGCGCGACGTCTTCTGCTCCGTCGAGATCCGGTGCTTGCCGCGCTGATCCGCAAGCACGGCGAATGCGGGCTCGCGGGAGCGCAACGAACGGATCATTTCTCAGCGCTCGTCCGGGCGATTACCGGACAGCAGCTCTCCACGAAAGCCGCGTCGACAATCTTCAGCCGTCTCGCTGCGCTGATGCCGGGCGGTGTGACGCCAGAGACGCTCTCGTTGCTTACCGATGCGCAGCTGCGTTCGGTTGGCATGAGCCGCCAGAAGATTACCTATTTCAGGGATCTGTGCGAGAAGGCGGCCAGCGGTGTCGTGCCTCTCGATGCGCTCGAATCGATGACCGACGAAGAGGTCATCGGCGCACTGACGAAGGTGAAGGGCATCGGCCGCTGGTCGGCGGAGATGTTCCTGATGTTCCGGCTGCACCGGCCCGATGTGCTCCCCGTCGACGATCTCGGCATCGTGAATGCGGTAAAGAACGTGTACCGGCTCCGGAAGCGCCCGACCGCCGATCGGATCCGCAAAATCGGTGAGGCCTGGCGACCCTATCGGTCGGTCGCGTCCTGGTATCTCTGGCGCAGCCTCGATAATGAGTAGGTTGCGCGGCCTCTTCGCGGCTCGATATAATCAGGGTTTCCAGCCGCAGCGACAGCGTCCACTGGGAGGTCGTTCAACGGTAGGACACGTGGCTCTGGACCACGTTATCGGGGTTCGAATCCCTGCCTCCCAGCCAGCCTTCGCTCGCCTGCGGCGAGCTCCGGCTAGGTCGGCTCGCTACGCGAGCCGAGGCAGAGCGAGTCCCAACACCAGCGAAGGCTGTCTCGCCGCAGCGCCGAAGGCGCGAAGGCGGACCTCCCACTCACTGCCATTTTGTTGGCGCGAAACCTGCCTGTGCCCGGTCGGCATGAAGGGAATCGGTCACCGATTCGTCTACATCCTGCGCAGTCAGAGCGATCCTTCGAAGCATTACGTTGGAATCACGGAAGATTTCGACGAGCGCCTTCGCTGGCACAACGAGGAGCCGTGCGGATACACGGTCACTCATCGGCCCTGGTTACCCGTCGTGGTTCTCGAGTTCCCAGACGAGCACGCCGCGAACCGTTTCGAGCGCTATCTGAAATCCGGTTCCGGCCGCGCGTTCGCAAAGCGACATTTCGGGCTTGCTTGAAAGGCATTCGGCGCTGCGGAGCGACTGTGCTCGACGTGGCGTGCACCGACTATCACGCACTACGAGGACGAGATGGGAGTGAGGATCGTCTCTGACAATGCTCGAACGCCGCGCGAGCAGGGACGGCGTGCTGATACCGAACGGAGGAGGGCATATAGCGGCCATTGTCACCGCACGGTCACCGGCTTACGCGCCGCGCTGCGGCGCGGGCGCCGTGGGGGCAGAACTCTTCAGGATGGCGCCGCAGATAATCCAGTAGTGGACGTCGCTTCTCCTTCCCGCACGCTCGTTCAGGTGCGACATCACCGGAATCTGGCAACAGTTCCGGCCTGACCGCTGCGACGCGGCATCAAGTTTGCCGCCAGCGCCCCTTGACCGTCGGCAGACCCAGGTGGAGCGCGCGAGCGAGTCCCTATCGGTCTCACCGAGGAGCGCCCATGTCGAGCAGCTCCTGTTCAGCGGGGCTGAAAAAGAGCCGCGCCGGCGTGTAGACGAACAACGGGGCTGCCATGTTATCTGTGGCAGGCGTTCGGGGATTCCCACCTGAGCGTCGGCAGCTAGACCAGCCGCTTGCACCACGCCGTGACTTTCCGCGCAAACGAGCGGCGTTCAGCGAGTGTTGGGTAATTGGTGTCATCAATTCTCGTCGGAAAGAGCTTATGGTTGTAACGTGTAATTTTCTCGACAGCACCCAGAAGCTCGGGCAGGATTCAGTTCCCAGCCGGTGGACCGTCACGATCGCAATGGCGTCGCAGAGCAGTTCGAGATCCTTGAGGCGACGATGGTCTCGGCTCGTGAAGGCGCTCGCGTCAATCGACCGTGAAGTACTCATGTCCGATCTCGTGGGCGGCCAGCGCCTGGAGGTCCTCGGCATCGAGCAGCATGAGCGCTGACTTCGAGATCAGGATGACGGATCGCTCGAATACAACGATGCGCGCATACGCCACATCAGTCACCTTGACCTCGTACTCTGACTCGCGGCCGATCGCCTGAAGCAGCTGCTTCAGCGCCGCCAGCTTTTGTCGACCCGCGTCGTCCAGGCTGGTGATCTCCCCTTTAGGCGGCAAGGCCTCAAGAATGCGAGCTTTTTGGCCCGGTAACACCAAAGGGGGTCGGTGGGTTTCCAGCCAACCAGTAAAAACGCGCGGGTCAGTCGCCAGCAACTCTTTCGCCGTGTAGGCGCTGGGCGCCTGGGCACATAGCTGAACAGCAGTTAGAACGATCGCGAGCAGCAGCAGAAGGGATCCGGACCGCCTGAAGAGGCGTAAACTGACGCCCGTTCTGCGTTTGATTGAAAGCAGGGGTATGTGATGCATGAGCCGACGATGGGCATCGGCTCGTGAGGAAGTCCTTTGGGATCGCTAGCAGCATCGAAGCAATTTTGAAGAAATCTCTGGGAGGGCCCTATGTCCACCAGTGCGCCCGGCCTTTACGAATTCGGGCCGTTCAGGATGGACGTGCAACGACGCGTCTTCACACGCGGCGGTCACGTTATACCGCTGGCGCCGAAGACGTTCGATCTCTTGGTGCTCCTCGTGCAGAGCGACGGGCACGCTGTGTCGAAACAGGCGTTGATGAGCTCGCTGTGGCCCGACACGATTGTCGAAGAAGCCAATCTGTCGTCCAGATCTCCACGCTCCGCAAAGGCCCTCGGCGAGAGCGGCTCGCGTTGGATTGAGACCCTCCCCAAGCATGGTTACCGCTTCGTCGCGACCGTGCGCGACGTGCAGGCGGGACCATAGCGCCGGTTGAGAGTTCACATCGCAGGCGAAGGACGGCGTTCGCAATTGCACTACTGTTCGTGCTGATCGGCGCGACAGGTGTCGGGCTCTATCGTTTTCTGCACCGGTCTCGTTCTGCCACCAATGACTCGGGTCGCGTCCGTCATTGTGCCGGTGACCCGCTTCCCCGGCCGTGAAACCCGCCCGCCTTCTCACCCGACGGCAGGCAGATCGCGTTCGTCTGGGATGGCCCCGAAGAGAACAACGCCGACATATACGTGAAACTGATCGACTCCGGTGAACCGCTGCCGTTGACGACCGACCCTGCTCCTGACCACAGCCCTGTCTGGTCGCCCGACGGTCGCTATATTGCTTTTACGCGTGAGGGTGAAGGCGGTGGTATCTATCTGGTCTCCCGCGCTCGGGCGGGGGTGAACACAAGGTGGCCGAGATCTTTCCGACAGGTGACTACTACAGGGGCGCCTACTACCAATTCGGTAGGAATACTCTGAGCTACTCACCGGACGGGAAATCCCTCGCTGTCGCAGATACCACCGCGGCCGGGGAGCCCTTTGAGTATCTTCCTGCTTGAGGTAGAACCGGTGAAAAGCAACGACTGACCTACCCGCCCGCCGCGTCGGTAGGTGACGACTCTCCCGCCTTCTCTCCCGACGGGCACACCCTCGCATTCGCCCGCCTCATGGCAGGCGGGAAAGACATCTACGTTATGCCCGTGACGGGCGGCGGGAACCTCGGCGACTGACCACGGAAAGCACCGTCAGGCCAGGCGCTTTCACCGACGGTCTGGCCTGGACACCGGATGGCCGTGAAATCGTCTTCGCATCGAATCGGACTGGCAGTTTCCTTTTATGGCGAGTTCCAGTTTCCGGCGGCGCTCCGACGCGAATAGATGTGGATGCTCAAGATGTTTCCAGACCAGCGATCTCTCGTTTCGGAAACCAGCTGGCCTGGATCCAAACGTCATCTGACAGGAATATCTGGCGCATGGAGGTTCCAGGCACTGCGGGGCAGCACCCCGCGCCAACGCGGTTGATCGCCTCGACGGCGACCGATTCCAATCCGCAGTACTCGCCGGACGGGGAGCGGATCGTGTTTGGTTCCAACCGCTCGGGAACCGGTGAGATCTGGGTGTCAGATCGCGACGGTCGGAACCCGATGCGGTTGACGAACATCGGCGGCCCGGTGACCGGGGACCCGCGCTGGTCGCCTGACGGACGGCAGATCGCTTTTGACTCCATGGAGGGCAGTAACCGGGACATCTACGTCGTCAGCTCCAATGGAGGCAACACCACCGGCTCACGACGGAGCCCGCAGAAGATACGTGTCCCAGCTGGTCGCGCGACGGGCGATGGATTTATTTCGGCTCGGGCCGGAGCGGCAGCCTGCAAATCTGGAAGATGCCGTCGGCGGGCGGGCGGCCGTACGGGTAACCACAAAAGGAGGGTTCGAGGGGTTCGAGTCGCCGGACGGCAAGTATTTCTACTACGCCAAAGGGCGGGACGTCCCTGGCATCTGGCGAACTCCGGTGGACGGCGGCGTGGAAACTCTCGTGGTCGACCATCATGGGGCCGGGTTCTGGCGCTCTTGGGCAGTGACCGAGGAAGGCGTCTATTTCGTCACCGCCGAGATGCCAGCGCGTCCCATCATCGAGTTCTTCAGCTTCGCAACGGGCGACGTGAGGCAGGTCGCGATCCTCGATCGGCCGGTTCACCCGAGGATATGGGGCTTCTCAGTTTCGCCCGATCGCCGGTGGATTCTCTACACGCAAACAGATCAGAGCAGCAGCGACATCATGCTGATGGAAAAGTTTCGCTGAAGTCACGCGGTCCGTACGCTGTGTCCTCGGGCGGAGCGAGAGAACTCACTCGGCGATCTTGGCGCGCTCTCATGAGGGTGCTGCGGACCGTCACGTCGTGGTGTGACTTCGACGTTGCGCGCCTCTCCTACCGAAGTGGAGTTCGCGCCGGACAGCCGCTCAACACTAACACGCTGCACGATAACAGGAAGCTTGAGTTGCCGGTTCCACCCCACATGCAGCGAATACAGTGGGCTTGCTATCGGGAAGTACACGGGGGGCGCGGTCGTCTGATGACCCTAGGCGGCTGTGGCGGTGCCGGCCTATAATCTGGACTGGTGCATCGACTTTCCGTAGCAACCGATCGCTGGTGGCGTCCATACTGCGACAGAATGCGTGGACCGATGGCAGGGCTATGGTTACCTCGGTGCAGTGGGCGAATCGCAATATCAGCCAGCACTTCGCCAGATTGCAAACCGCGAACGCGTTTGCGAGGCGACTCTTGTTCCCGAGCCGGAACAACCCTTCGATGTGAACGCCGTGGCTGTGAAGATCGGCGGCACGTTGTAGGCTACCTGCCCTGCTCGAAAATGACGCATCGCCGTGTGGCAATTTGTGGGAATCCTGCTGCGCGCAGTGCTCGTAAACACGCGTTCTGCGCGCAGTGCTCGCAAAATGTGCCCACTGCGCGCTGCGTTGCATCGTTCTCCTAGCCTCTGGACCACGTTATCGGGGTTCGAATCCCTGCCTCCCAGCCAATTTCCGTTTTCGTGGCCTTCGACCAGCAAGTCGAACGGCTTAACGAAAGCAACTGAAAGACTTCCGCGATCGAACGTGGAGTTCGATACCAGCGTTTTCAGCAAACGCGCTTGTTCGCGCGGATCCTGCCGAATGAACAGAGTGTGGGCGTTTTTCGCGAGTTCTAGAATCTTCGAGCCTGTTGCGGCGTAGTCATGGCTTGCGCGCTCGTGGCGTGCCGTCTCCCGCCGAATAGCGCCAAGCTCCGCCTCCCACTCCGCCGACTTCCTCAGCCAGAGTTCGTCCGTGATTCGCGCGGCCAGACGATCGTCGTACGCCTTATCGAGCTTCGCCTGAACTGCCAAGTACTGGAGCCCTACGGAGACAAAGCGATTATCGTGGTGAACTCCGAATCGATTCCGTCACGCCAGCGCGTCAGATTGGCGGGATAACTAACCAGTCAGGCCGCACGGATGAGCCAGGGTCGAAAATCTCTCCCGATCATGCCCGGCTGCTCGATGCAGCCGGGAGAAGTTCGACGCTGTAGCCGAGACTTCGCAGCTCGCGGATCATCTTGCGCGCTCGCACCTTCTTCGCTTCTTCGCTGACGGCCGGCCCGCGTTCCTCGTAGCGCACGCGCTGGTGCAGGATCTTCCAGATCAGTCGACACAACCGGTGGGTGATGGCGCCGATGGCCTGAGCATGGCCGAGACGGGGGACGAGCCGGCGATACACGACGGCGAAGATCGTCCCCTTGGCCTTCACGGCGGCGTTGGCGGCCTGATTGAGGACGCGCCGCATCTGGCGGTTGCCTTTGGGGCAGCGGTGACTGTAGTTCACGCCGGCACTCTCCTCGTTGCCGGGGCAGGCGCCCATCCAGGACGCGAGATGCTTCGTGAGGGAAACGTGGCGGCCGTGGCGCCGACTTCCGCGATGATCTGCTGCGCGGAATCGACACCGAGTCCGGGGACCTCGGCGAGACGCTGCACCACGTCCTGGTGTTCGGCCAGCAGGTCGGCCATCTGCTGGTCGAGCTGGCCGATTTGTTCTTCGATCACTCTCAGCTCTTCAAGCGTGATCTTCAGCAGCCGCCGATAGACCGGATGCAGCCTCGGACATGCCTCCAAGGCATCGCACAATTGCTCCCCGGTGGCCCTCAACCGCGGGTCGGCGAGCGCCGCCATAGCCGCGGGCTCGGTGTCGCCTTCCGCAAGGGCCTGCAACATCCGGCGGGCACTGTTACCCAGCAGGTCTGACACTAAACTGGACACCTTAATGTGGGCTTCCTCCAACAAACCTTCCAGCCGGTTGTGAAATTGCACGCGGTTCCGCGTAAACTGATATTTGCGCCTCATCACTGTCCGCCAGAACCGCTGCTCGACATCCGGCACAAAACTCAAAGTGAGTTCCTGAGCGGCCAGACGTTTTACCAATCGTTCGGCATCCGGAAAGTCCTTCTTCCGCCCGCCGGGGCCCCGATTCGACTGAGCCTGGGCCAGATGCAGGTGCCCCAGATTGGCACGCGCCCGTCGCCCCGCGCTGCGGCCGCCACTCCTGCTCCAGGGCCTCCCAAACGGGTCGCCAATATTGCGCGGTCGATTCCATCACGACTTCCTCGACTCACGCGCGACCAACCATTCCGCCAGCCTGCATAGTTCAGCCGGGCAGGTTCCGACTTTCTGGCGTTCAAACTGGTATTCGCCGTCGACCTCGACGTCGGCCACCACCACCGCCAGCATCTTCTTGTGGACGTCGATTCCGGCGATCTGGTATGTCATCGGTCTCTCCTGGGGGAGCGGAGCGCGTGCCTAGTCGCATCAGTCAGGGTCGCGGGCTATCGCCGGTCCCACGTTGGAATCCAACGACGCCCAATGATTCGGTCAATCCCGCACGCTCCGGATCAAACAGTTGCTCGGTCTCGATCGCTCCACTGGTTGTCTCGATCTCGCCGCTCCCTCAGGCGTTATTCTGACCCTCGCCGATTTTCATCGCCTTTCGCGGACCGCAGGTCCAGGTTCACAGTTGCGGAATTCGTCCAGTACGGTGAGCCATCGTTTCAGTAACTTAGCTCTGCTCCAGCTTGCGAACAATCTCGACAGTTGAGGAGCTGCTGCGGTGGCAAGCTCTCTCGGACACTCGACCATCGACCAGTCACGAATCAGACCGGCATACGCACTCGACCCCGATCGACGAATCCACTTCGCTGCGCCTTTGACTGTGGCCACCCATGGGGGCCAGCCAAGACTTCTCAGCATCAGCGAGCTCTCTCCGCTTTGTCAGCTGTCTCGTCGCGAGTTGTTCTGCGCTCGTCGCCCGAATCGGTGGCGCCCGCCATGAAAGGCTTTCTCCGTTCGCTCCTACTGAGAGGTGGGGCTTTCTCCGAGCGGACCATTCGTTCGAGGTGTGTCGGGACAGTCTCCCTGTCCGATCGGTTCAGAACGAGGATCATGGGCGACCTCAACCGTGGTAGAGAGCTCTTCGAGAATCGTGTCGAATATCCTCTCCCGAAGAAGCCAGGTGTTCGCGACTACGTCTTCCACTTCGTTGGTGCCGACAATCCGTATGGAAAGAACGCGCGGCTATTCTTCGCCAGGTTCTACCCGAACCACATCAAGACGGATGTCACCAGCTTTGAAGCGCTCATCACCACGCTGGCGGCGCAGGTCGACTCCGGCGTCACCCAGATCCGGGAAGTCGTCATCGTCGCGCACGGTAATCCGCTGGGCCTGCTCTCGAAGGTCGTCAGCGGCGTCAGCGCGACCCAGTTGAGGGAATACAAGTACACGACCGCGTTCGCGCTGGCGTTGCTGCAAAACGACCTCCGGGCGGGGAAGTTCTCAAGGGTTCAAGAACGCGCGCCAGAAAGTCGTGTCCCACCTCCACGACGATTCCTGGATCACGATTCGCGCCTGCAACTTCGGTCGATCGCAGGAAGCGATGTACGCGCATGTACTCCTTCTTCGGCGGCCGGGCGAACGTGTACGCGCCGATGGTCTATCAGGTGTTCGCGGGTCCCCCCATCACGTTCGGCATGCGGCTCGACACGCGCCTGCGGGCGCACGAGCACCTGGTCAAACAGCACTTCCTCCCCAAAGACGTGCACACGCCCGATCGCAAGGACGCGATCGTCACAGCGCTGCTCGACCCGGGCGAGTTCAGCGAGCCGTTCGCGATCGCCTCGCGGCCCCTCGACGATTCCCAGCCCGAGGCATCGACTGCCTACGAAAAACTGATCGACGAGCTGAACGCGCAGACCGTCAGCGCGGCGCTCAAGCAGTCGTTCCTCGCGCACGACTTCGCGCTCACCGCGCGTCCGCGGGTGACGGTCGTGGCGAAGAACACGAACTGGCACATCACGGATCAGTATCCCCACGAAGGCGAGACGTTCGAGATTCAGTACACGGTGTACGAGCGGCTCGAAACGTTGAGTGCGGGCCGGCAGAAGGCCACGCTCTACGCCGCGGCTCAGCTCACCGGAAAGGTGAGTGGCAGCGCGTGGATGTCGATCCAACTGTTCATGCCGACCGAACAGCATGACGTGCTGGCTGGCAAGGTGTTGACGATCGCCGGCTATGCGGAGGCCCCCGACGCGCCGGCCGACGCCCGCACGAGATTCGACGCGGTGCTCGCAACGCTGAAGCAGAACGCGTTGAAGAACGCGGCAGGCACCGTCGACATCAAGGCGGACCTGAAGGACACGAAAGGCATCGAGCTCAGCGATCAGGCGGTGCTTCGCCAGCTGCCGTCGACAGGCCCCGCAGACGCGCCGCGGCTCGTGTGGAGCCTTGTCGACGGTCAGCAGCGCTTCACGGTTCAGCTCGAGTACCCGCTCACATCGGACGGGTTCGCGCGCATACGATCAGCGTCTACGAGGACTACCCCGATGACGAGACTCGCAAGTGGAACGGGTACCTGCGGCTCGCGTACCTCGGACAAGACCCGGATACGCCAGGCCCCGAGCTGGCCGCGTATCTCGATCAGTTCTCCATTCAGGATCTGGTGAGTCTGCTCGAGTACTTGCGCTCACCCTTCAAGCCCGGGCACGGCCTGTATCTCCAGCACGTGCAGGAGGCGCTCCATCGCCGTAAAGGGTTTCGCACCTGGCTGCAACAGAACTCGCCGATCGATCCGAACGCCGTGGTGCCCAGCGATCCCTACCTGGACCTCTCGTTGACCGAGGGCGAGGACTATCGCGAGCACTCCTACGTGTTCGAGTTCAACCAGGTCTGGGCGGAAGTGAAATCGTCGAATCCGACGACGTGGCAAATCAAGAACGACTTGTTCGATGAAGAAGATCTCGCGGAGAAGCTGCACATCTCGGACGAGGCGATCAACGCGCGCACCGAAATGCCGGATCTGGATCCCGACTCGCCGGGCGCGGACATCGAGGAGCTGCGCGCGCTCCAGAAGGTGGGCTTCGAGAAGTTCTTTTCGGGCGACAAGACCGTCATCGAGCGGCTGCCCGAGCCCGAGCCCGCGGTGAGCTGCGCCGAGTTCGAGAAAATCGTGGCCAAGTGGCAAGGGGTGAAGGACCTCGATCCCGCGGGGATCGAGGACGCGCTCGAGCGCGAGAAGCTCCCGAGCGGCAGGAGCTTTTTCTCCGTCATCAAAGGGTTGAAGACCTACACGAAGGCGTTCTTCAAGATCGCGGACGACCTGAAGATCCCCGGCATCGATTGGGTCGTGATGAGCAAGAAGGACCTCGCCAAGCTCATTCTCAAGAAGGTGCCGTTCTTCAAGCGCATCTTCGCGCTGCAAGCCATCCTCGAGATCGAGTTCGTCTTCACCATCCCGTTCGAGATGTGGATGGATTTCATGGAGGCGCAGCAGCAGATGCGGGAGAGCTGGTACATCGCCGGCCGCCTGACGGTGATTCGCCAATATCTGCGCCGGCTGATCGACCTGACCTACCTGAAAGAGACCAACTTTCCCGACCGCATCGAGATCGACATCACCGAGTTCCACGGGGCGGTGGACCCGTACTACCTCGCCCGCTACAAATGGGAGCTGTGGGAGGCACGCGTCATCGCGACGAACACCATGCTCGCGCCCGATCGCCTCAAGGACGGCTTCGACGATCAGGCGCGGGTCATCGATCGGATGGGCGAACAGATCCTCGACATCGCGAACGAGGCCATCGGCGACCTCATGCTGGACTCCGATCTCGACGCCTGCAAGCTCGAGGTGCTGCGGAAGGCCGGCATCTTCGATGTCACCCGGCTGAAGGCGCTGGTCATCCGCGAGCTCGCGGAGGAGCTCCTCGACAAGATGCCCAGGCTGTGAGGATCCCATGGCGTCGATGACCAGCCAGCTCGCCGCGCTGATCCTGCCGCTCCGATCGCTGTTCGAGCCGCTGCTGGATCGGATCTCCTCGCTCGAAGCGCTCGAGTACCTGTTCTATCGCTACGGCTGGCGCGTCACGCTCGACGACACCGCCTTCGCCGCGATTTCGGACGCGCTGCGCGCGAAGACCGCGCTCGAGGATCTGATCGCGATTGCCGGGCCGCTGCAACAGAAACTCGACACGGATGCGGCGCTGACCGGAGACGATGTCGCAGTCGCTGGCGCGGGCGCTCGACGCGCTCGTGCAGGCCGTCGGTCATTTCGAGGTGGCGGCCACGGCGGGCCTGCCGCCGCCGCTGAACGACGCCGCATTCTGGCAGAGCATCGCCGAACATCTCTTCGACGATCTCCTCGAAGAGTACCTGCGCATCTATCACCCGGCATATACCTGGTCCTGCACGCCGCCGGCGTCATCGACTACCGCTTCACCGCGGCCGACGGCGCTTTCCGGCAGCCGTACACGCGGATCGTGTTCGACTGGCGGCAGATCGGCGCGCTCATCGAGGATCCCGACCGGCGCGCTGAAGAAGACTTATCAGTGGGGCCTGCCGGACAAGCCGTTCGATCACGCGCGCGCGATCGACGTGGCGGAACGGGTACTGCGTGCGATGCACTTGCCGGTCGATCGACGGCTGCCCGGCGTCGACGCTGCGCTGCTGCCGGCGACCTCGCCGTATCGCGTCCAGGCCGACGCCGACGCGCTGCAGACCACGCTGATCAGCGGCGTGCTCGGGAAAGATCGCGTGCGCTACGAGCTCGGACTGGAGCTGCTGCCCGCCGCGAAGCAGACCCAGCCGGTCGCGTCGGGGATGATCCTCACGCCCGTGGTGCGCGGCGGCGCCGAGGGCAGCATTCCGTTCGGCGAGCTGCTGCTGACATGGAAGGCCGCGCTCAGTCTCGGCAACGTGCTGGGCGTGGCGGTGTTCCCCGACACCGTCGGCCTCGCGGGCGGACTGCCGGCGCTCGGCGCGAGCGTCGAGATCTCGCGATCCACGCACGACGCCGACGTACGTCTTCGGCAACGCGAAGACCTCGCGACTGGAAGTCAGCCATCCCTCGGTTCGGTTCTCCATCGAGGGCGCCGCCGACGATCCGGAAATGCGCCTGCGGATCGGCGCCGGCGGCGCGAACGGTCAGCCGGGCGCGCGCCTCGTCGTGCCGATGGACGAGGCCGACAGTTTCGTGACGGAGACGGTCCGGAAGAACGCCCTGGATCTCTCCTTCTCGCCAGAGGTGATCTGGTCCAGCCGCACGGGGCTCACGTTCAACAGCAAGGCCAGCCTCGACGTCGACGTCCCGATCGCCACATCGTTCGGCGGCCTGCGCATTCACGATCTGAAGCTGAAGCTCGCCCGTTCGAGCGCGAACGGCGATCCGATCTTCGAAGTGGAGGCGTCGACCGGTCTCGACGTGCAGCTCGGGCCGGTCGTCGCCAGCATCGATCGCATCGGGCTGCGCATGGGATTCGACTTCGCCGCGGCGCAGAAGAATCTCGGGTTCGTCGATCTCGGATTCGGGTTCAAGCCGCCGACCGGCGTCGGCGTTGCCGTCGATGCGCCGGCCGTCAGCGGCGGCGGGTACCTCTTCCTCGACGCGGACAAGGGCCAGTACGCCGGCGTCGTCCGGCTGAACATCGAAGGCGGCATCGCCGTCACCGCGATCGGCCTCATCACGACGCGGCTGCCCAGCGGCGCGCCGGGCTTCTCGTTCCTCGTCATCATCACGGCCGAGGACTTCAAGCCGATCCCGATCGGTCTCGGCTTCTCGCTCACCGGCATCGGCGGCATCGTCGCGATCAACCGCACCGTGCGACGAAGACTTCCTGCGCGAGGGGCTGAAGAACCAGACGCTGAACGACGTGCTGTTTCCCGCCGGATCCGATCAGGAACGCCGCGCACATCCTCGGCACGTTCGATCACGCGTTTCCGGCACGTGACGGCAGCTATCTCTTCGGACCCGTGGCGCAGATCTCGCTGGGGCTCGCCGCCGATCCTGACGATGGATCTGGGGCTGGTGCTCGAGCTCGGCAACCGGACGCGGCTGATCGTGCTGGGACGCGTGGCCGCGATTCTGCCGAGCGAGCAGAACGATCTGCTGCGGCTGCAGATGAACTCGCTCGGTGTCGATCGACTTCGATCGGAGAACGATCGCGGTCGACGCCGTCCTCTACGACTCGCGCCTCGTCGGCAAGTTCCCGATCACCGGCAGCATGGCGATGCGGGTGAGCTGGGGCGCGGATCGCGTGCTGGCGCTCTCGATCGGCGGCTTCCATCCGGCGTTCAAGCCGCCGCCGGCCTTCCCGGTGCTCGAGCGGCTCGCGATCACGTTCAGCAACAGCGGCGACTTCAGGCTGCGCGCGGAGTCGCTATCTCGCGATCACGTCGAACACGCTGCAGTTCGGCGCCAAGGTCGATCTCTACGCGAGCGCCGGCGGCTTCGCGATCGCGGGGCTGCTCGGCTACGACGTCCTCATCCAGTTCGATCCGTTCGCGTTCGTCGCCGATCTCTACGCGTCGGTGCAGTTGCAAGTACCACGGGCACAACCTGTTCAAGGTCTCGGTGGCGGGGCAGCTGTCGGGACCGCGGCCGCTGCACATTCGACGGGCAAGGCGACGTTCGAGATCTTCTGGTGCGATTTCTCGGTCAGTTTCGACAAGACCCTCGTGTCGGGCGAGCGTCCGCCGGCGCTCCCGCCTGTCAACGTGACCGACCAGTTGATCGCCGCGCTGAACGACGCGCGCAACTGGGGCGGGCAGCTGGCGGCTGGCGATCGCGGCGTGGTGACGCTGCGCGCGGCCGGCGACGCGGCCGCGATCGCGCTCCATCCGCTCGGCACGCTGTCGGTCAAGCAGACCGTCGTGCCGCTCGATCTCGACATCGCGAAGTTCGGCAACGCCACGCCGGCCGATGCGCGCCGCTTCAGCATCGCCGGTGTCCGCGTGAACGGCGCCGCCGCGACGTTCCAGCAGGTGTACGACTTCGTTCGCGCCGGCGCAGTTCCTCGATCTCACCGACGACCAGAAGCTCGCGGCGCCGTCGTTCCAGGAGATGGTCGCGGGCGTCAGCGTCGGCCTGGCCGGTCTCGACTTCACGACGAACGGCGCGGACATCCTCGAAGACGAGTCGATCACCTACGAGACGATTCTCGTGGACGACCGACGCGCCTCGCGACGCGCCGGCGTCTGCGGTCAGCGCCGACTTCGTCAACCGGTACGTGCCGCTCGGCGCCGCGGCCGCGAGCGACATCCGTCGCGTCGGACAGCAGAAGTATCCCGCTGCGCCGGGCAAGAACACGGTGACGCCATCGGGATGGGCCGTCGTCTCGCGTGACGATGGCTCGGCGCAACCGATGGCCGGCCTCGCACCGGGAAACGCCGGCTCGTATGCCGCATTGCGCCAGGCGCTGGCGGCGCTCGCGCGCACGAATCCCGCGCGAGCGAGGACGCTGATGCTCGTGCGCGGGAATTGAACGAGAGTCCGAAGAGTCCGAAGAGTCCGAAGAGTCGAGGGAGATCACACACGATGAGCGCGGCCAATCATCTCTTCCTCCCGTGGGTGCAGCCTCACGCCAGCGCGACGGCGCCCGACGCCTTCACGGAGCGCCTCGCCGCCGATCAGGCGGCGGCGATCAGCGTGCGCGTCGATCTCGCGATCAACAGCAGCACGGTGCAGAAGAACGTTCGCCTGTACGGTCCGGGCGACGTCACGGGCATCGATCCGCTGCAGATCGTGCGTCTCGAGCCGAAACCGGGCACGGCGGACTTCGAGCCGAACTACTTTCCGTTCGTCGAGTTCGATCGTCCCGATTTTCCGTGGCTCTTCAGCGCGACCAAGGCCGACGCGCAAGGCCGGCTCCGGCCGTGGCTCGTCGTCGTCGTGGTTCGACAGCAGCCGGGCGTGCAGCTGCGGCCGGCGAGCGACACGCCGCTGCCGGTGCTCGAGATCGCGGCGCCGGCCAAGCCGGGCGACGAGCTGCCGGATCTCGCCGAGTCGCATTTCTGGGCGCACGCGCAGATCACCGGCGCGGCGCCGAGCGAGATCGCCGGCGTCCTCGCCTCCGATCCGGCGCGAACGATCTCGCGGGTCATCTGCGCGCGGCGACTGAAGCCCGCGACCGCGTACCTCGCGTGCGTCGTCCCGGCGTTCGACGTCGGCCGCGCCGCCGGCCTGAATCAGCCCCTCGCCGACGAGACGCTCCGGCCCGCGTGGCTCTCCGGCGATCACGCGCCATCGTCGATCACGCTGCCGGTGTATTGCTCGTGGGAGTTTCGGACGTCGGAGGCGAGCGATTTCGAAGAGCTCGCGCGGCGGCTGCAGCCGCACGAGTTGCCGCCGGACGTGGGCAAGCGGCCGATCGATGTGAGTCACCCGGGATTCGCGCTCACGCCGCAGCCGGAGACCGGAGCCGCCGGGACGGTGCTCGGCGTGGAAGGCGCGCTGCGCGTCGCGGGAGCGACGCCCGACGCATGGCCCGATGCGACGCGCAAGCCGTTCCAGTCCGCGCTCGCGGACATCCTCGACACGCCGTGGCAGCTCGCCACCGCCGCGCATGACGGCGATCCGATCGTCGCGCCGCCGATCTACGGCGCCTGGCACGCCGCGATGCATCACGTGGAGCCGGGCGGCTCGTCGCCGGGTCCGTGGGTGCGCGATCTCAATCTGGATCCCCGCCATCGCGTCGTCGCGGCGATGGGTACCGCGGTCGTCCAGAGGGATCAGGAAGCGCTGATGGCCTCCGCGTGGCAGCAGCTCGGCGACGTCAACGCGATCAACCAGCGGCTGCGCCAGGCGCAACTCAGTCGCGCGGTCAACGGCCGCTATCACGCGCGCGCGTTTGCGAAGTTCTCGCCCGACTCGTTCGTGCGGGTTGTCGCGCCGGCGCAGTCGCGCATCTTCGTCGCGGGCGCGCAGCCGAACACGGCGCCGGTCCTCTTCGCGCAGCGGCTCGCGCGCTCGTTCGTGCCCGCGACCGCCGTGTCGCCGAACCTGCGCAAGCTGTCGCGTCCGGGCGGCACGTTCAATCGGCAATACGCGCGAGCCGGGATCACCGGCGCGCAAGTCGCTGTTCACGTGGTTCAACCAGCCGCCGCCGGCGGCGAGCGCGTTCGGCATCCGCGGCGAAATCGACGCCCGGTTCGTCGCCAACAGCGTGCTGATCTGGGTCGACACCACCAAAGGCTTGCTGTGGGTCCTCGATCCAACGCCGCACTGGGAGCGGCTTCCGGTGGGCTTCATGGAAATGATCGAGACGTGCCGCAACGAGCATCTGCTGCCGGCCGGCATGGGCCCGGGCAATCCGTCGAGAGTGCCCGCCGATTTCCCGGAGGCCGCGCGCGCGCATCAGGCCTATCTCAATGTGCTGTTCACCGAGACCGTCTTCTCGGGACGGCCGCACGCCGATCGATGACCAGGTGCATGCCGCCGCCCTCGCGAGCCTGAGCCCCGACACGACCGTCAGCCGCGCGGTGCGCAGTCGACTGCAGCTGCGGAGCGCGCCGACCGCGACGGGCGACGATCTCGATCCGATCATGGATGCGCCGGCGTTCCCGCGGCCGATGTACGAAGCGCTGCGCGATCTGTCGCCGGACAGCGTGTTCCCCGGTCTCGACCACGTGCCGCCCGACACCGTGCAGGTGCTGCACACCAACCCGTCGTTCATCGAGGCGTTCATGGTCGGTCTCAACACCGAGATGGCGCGCGAGCTCCTCTGGCGCGGCTATCCCACCGATCAACGCGGCACCTACTTCCAGCAGTTCTGGGACACGCGATCCGCAGTCCCCGCTCCGCCGCCCGACATCCCACCGATCCACCGCTGGGCCGATCGCGCCCTCGGCACGAACGTCGCCGCGACCGGCTCCGTGAAGCCCGACGAGAAACTCGTGCTGCTCGTCCGCGGCGAGCTGCTGCGACGGTATCCGGGCGTCGTGATCTACGCCGTCAAAGCGGTGATGCACAACGGCCGGCGCGCGCTCGCGACCGATTTCCCCGACGGCGTCGCGCAGCCGCTCGAGAGTCATCCGCTGTTCCGCGGGACGCTCGGCGCGGACGTCACGTTCGTCGGTTTCGACCTCACGCGCGAACAGGTGCTCGCGGACCCCGGCTGGTTCTTCGTGTTCCAGCAGCAGCCGACCGAGCCGCGGTTCGGGCTGGACGACGATCCGTTCGGCCCGGGCGAGTCGGGAGTCGTACCGCCGCTCACGACATGGGACGACTTGAACTGGGCGCACATTGCCGGCACCGCCGAGGCGTTGAACCGGCTGTCGCATCTTCCCGTCACGACGACGCACCTCACGCCGACGCAACCCGTGAAGGGCACGTGGGGACGCAACGCCGCGCACATGGCGTACATCACGAAGCAGCTGCCGGTGCGCGTCGCGATTCACGCCGCCGAGCTGCTGCACCGGGCGTGAGCGCAATCGAGAATCTAACATCATGGCCTTCTCCAATCCCATTCCTCCCATTCCCGTCATCCCGCCCGATCCCGATCTGGCGCTGCAGCTGACGTCGAACCCGCCGCAGCCGCTCGTGCTGCTGCCCGTCCGTCTCGAGACGCGGTTCTCGCCGCTCGCCGACGGCGGCGCCGATCTTCGGATTCGCATCTACCCGGATGCGATTCACGTCGACACGCACGAGCCGCAGTTGACCGCGCAGGAATTGACCTGGGGACAGCACTACTGGGAGCAGACGTGGCGCGCCGCCAGCAACGACGCCGCGGCGCAGCGCGCGTGGCGGCAGCTCGTCGAGCGGTTCGATCGTCCGCGCGCCGCGTGGATCGCGCGCGCGTTGACGCCGCTCAATCCCGACGATCGCCCGTCGAAGCCGATCCCCGACGGCAAGCCGCTGCCGAGTCCCATCAAGTTCACGCCCGTGAAGACGAAGGCCGACGCGTGGACGCGCGCGCCGTACACGCGCATGCTCCCATCGCGCTGGTGGGTGATGGGCTACGCGGGCGGGAAGATCACCGTCCGCGGCGCCGGCAATCCCATTCCGGATCAGCTCGCGGTGGGTCCCGATCCGGCGGCGCTGCCCGTGGATCCCGGCGACGGCACGCTGCCGATCGACGACGGGATCAAGTGGATGACCGACTACAGCGAGGCGGAGAAGGTCGGCATGGGCATTCGTCTGCGGCTGAATCGAGATCAGGCGCAGGGCTTCGACTTCCTCCTCGTGTTCGGGACGAAGTCGACGGTCAACGCGCCGGATCGCACGCCGGATCTCGCCGCGCTCCTCGACGCGCATCACTTCACCAATGGCCTGGGCTTCGTGCGGCAGGGCACACCGTCCAACAACACCGCGGACGCGCCGTCGGGCTTCGACGTTCCGGATCTGGATGCGACGCAGAGCTATCGCGAGGAACGAACCGCTCCGGCGTTCACGATCGGCGACGGATCGAACGCGGACGTCGTGTCGGCTGCGCTGGGACTGCGTGGCAAGCCAGCGGCGACGCTGGCGAATCTGCCGCACGCGACCGACCGCGAGTCGCTGGACGCGCGCCACATGAATCGCGCGCTGTGGCCGGCGACGTGGGGGTACTTCTTCGAGGAGATGGCCGGCCCGCCGCTGACGCCCGCGGACGTGGCGTGGGCGCGCACGCATTTCGTCGAGTACGTCCGCGCCAGCGGACCGCTGCCCGCGATTCGCGTCGGCAAGCAGCCGTATGGACTGCTGCCCGTGACGTCGATCAATTTGTGGAAGTCGAGCGCCGCGCAGGACGCCGATCGCACGCGCGAAGCGGCGATGAAGAACCTGCTGCTCAAGATGTGGGCGGTCTGGTTTCGCGTCATCGGCCAGGCGCCGCACATCGGGCGCACCGGCAATCCGGACCAGGATTTCGCCGATGTCTTCGGGCTCGACGCGCACTCCACGAGCTTCGCGATTCGTCATCTGATGGGTGAGTTGTACCTGCGTCAGCTGTGGACGTATCTCGTGACCGTCGGGCCGGAGAGCAACCTGGAGTTCTGGTGGAAGAAGCAGAAGGAGCTGACGAAGACCGGACTCGACGCGGCGGGCGTGACGTGGGATCCGGTTCTGGCGTTCGCGACCTACTCCGGATTGAGCCGCATGCTGCGCGGACCGATCGTGCAGGCGGATGTCGCCGCCGAAGACGCGCCGCTGAATCCGAACTACATCAAGCTGCTGCTGGACACGACGGATCTGGAGACGCTGCGCCAGGAGACGTTCGGCGCCCCGTCTCCGCGCGGACTGCTGTACTCGGTGCTGAGGCATGCGCTGCTGCGCGCGTACTGGAAGTCGGCGTTTTGGCTGCGATTCGACCTCACGCGGACGGGCGTGCTCCCGCTCGAATTCGAAATCTTCGAGCCCACGACGAATACGACGGCATGGAAGGTGTTGAACGAGCCTGCGCCTGGCATCTCCACGCAGCCGTTGTGGCAGTTTCTTCGCGCGCTGCAGTCGCTGCCCACGGATCCGAACGTCGCCGCGCGCGTGGCGCCGCTCCTCGAGCTGCGCGAAAGCTTCGCGTATCTGCAGACGATCAGCGCCGCGCGGCTGGAGCGGCTGTGCTCCTCGACGCTCGATCTCGCGTCGCATCGGCTCGACGCCTGGGTCACGTCGTTCGCGAGCCGGCGGCTGACGGAGATGCGCGCACAGCGTCCCACCGGCCTCGTGATCGGCGGCTACGGCTGGGTCGTGAATCTCAAGCCGGGGCCGCCGCCGGAGACCGACACGCTTCCCGGTGACACCGGCGTCCTGCTCAAGCCGGCCGGGAATCCCGGGTACACGCATGCGCCGTCGCTGGCGCAGGCCGCGACCGTCGCCGTGCTGCGCAGCGGTCACCTGACGCACGCGACGACCGCCAATGCGAACCTGCTGTCGATCGATCTCTCGTCGAACCGCGTCCGCCTCGCGACGTGGCTCCTCGACGGCGTACGCCAGGGCCAGCCGCTCGGCGCGCTCCTCGGCTATCGCTTCGAACGGCAATTGCAGGACGCGCGCCTGGCGCAGTTCGTCACCTTCTTCCGCAACGTCGCGCCGCTCGTCGGAAACAGGATTCCGCGTCGCGGATGACAGCGCGACGCAGCCCGATCGAGGCCATCGCCGCCAACAACGTGGTCGACGGTCTCGTGCTGCAGCGGAAGTGGAAGGCCGCCGGCACGGTCGCGGGACTGTTCGCCGATCTGGCGGCGAAGCCGGATCCCGCGCAGCTCGCGCGGGCCGAGCCGCAGCTCCAGCTCGCGCTGAACGCGCTCGACGAGGCGGCCGACGCGGTGAGCGACGCGCTCCTCGCCGAGAGTGTGCACCACGCGGTGCAAGGCAATCCCTCGCGCGCCGCGGCGACGCTCGACGCGATCGCCACCGGCGACGCGCCGCCGCCCGACCTCGACGTCGTCAAGACGCCGCGAACGGGAACGGCGATCACGCACCGCCTGGTGACCGTGCTCGACGGCTCGCTGACCGTGCCGCCGGGATGGGCCTCGCCGGCGATTCCGCATCGCGCCAACGCCGAGCCGCGGCTCAATGCGTGGGCGGCGACGCTGCTTGCCCAATCCCGCGAAGGTGCGTTGCGTGATCGAGCGCGTCGATCGCGTGACCGGCGCGGTCGTGGACACACACGAGCTGCGCTTGAGCGAGCTTCGGCTCGCGCCGCTCGATGCCGTGTATGCGTCGGCGGCCGGCCGGTCCGCGCCGTCTGAGATCGAGCAGCGCATCCTCAACGCCGCCGCGCGTCTCTTCACGAGCCCGGCGGCGAACACGATCGTGCGGATCAATCCGCGTCGCCAAGCCGGATGGGCGACGGACGATGTGAGCTTCGGCGAGTGTGTGGAGATGGTGCGAGCCGTGCGCACGCTCGTCACCGGCGCGCGCGGCGTCGACGGGAGCGATCTGAATCTGCCGGAAACGAATCAGGCGTCCGGCGTCGACGCCGCGGAGCTGCAGGCACGTGCGGATCAGGCGGGCACGGTTGTGCGGAAAGTGCAGGCGGACCTGAGCGCCTGGCTCGCGCATGCGAGCGATGCGAGCTCCAGTCTCGATGCGGTGCGCGATCTCCTGCTGCAGTGCGCGCACTTCGGCGTGCCGGGCGCCGTGCCGATGCCGTCGGCCGGCGACGCCGGCGCGGATCGCGCGGCGCTGTCGGCCCAGGCGGGCGCGATCGCGCAGCAGGTCGCCGCGCGCGTCGCCAGGCTCGACGCGATGGAGCGCGGCTTCAACGCCAAGGCTGCGACCGCCGAAGACGCGCGGCGACAACACGTGGGCCGTCTGCAGATCGTGTTCGGCGAGCCGTTCGTCGTGCTGCCGATCTTCACGCCGGCCAACGCCGCCGACCTCAAGAACGCCCTCGCGCACAGTACCGACGTGCAGGACGGCGATCCGCTCGCGTCCGTCACCTGGTTCGCGCGGGCGACTCGCGTGCGGGACGGCGTCGAACGCCTCGACGCGGCGATCCGCTACGCCGACGCGATGGGCACGGGCGAGCAGCTCAACCTGCGCGTCGCGCAACTGCCGTATCAGGATAAGGATCGCTGGGTCGGTCTGCCGCTCGCCGGCGATCGACCGCTGTCGTCCTCACGCTTCTCGCTCGTCGTCCAGTCGGCGCCGTCGCTCGATGTCGCGCGCCCGCTCGCCGGGTTGTTGATCGACGAGTGGGTCGAAGTCGTGCCGAGCGCGATCGAGACAACGGGCATGGTGTTCCAGTTCGATCGGCCGAACGCCGCGCCGCCGCAGAGCGTCCTCCTCGCCGTGCCGCCGGATCTCGACACCGGCTGGACTCTGCAGACGCTGCAGCAGGTGCTGCTCGAGACGCTGGACCTCGCGCGGCTCCGGACCGTCGATCCGCAGACGCTCGATCAGATCGGACATTACCTGCCGGCGGCGTACTTCGCCGTCAACGCGACGCGCGACACGGTCTCGACCGATTTCGCGTCGCTGGCCTGAGCACTACGAAGAGAGGAGCGGACGTGCCTTCGATCACGACCTGGGTGCGGCTCGAGCCGCGATGCCGCACCGCCGACATGGACGGCGGGCTGCAGGCTCGCATCTACGATCCGCTGTGGCTGCTCGCGCGCCAATGGCAGATCGGCGAGTTTCAGGGCGAGGACAACGGATCGCCCGCGGTCGCGCAGTGGCGCGGCGAGTCGGCGCGTTTCACGCGGTACGCGCCCGGCCCGCTCGCGCCACGCGCCACGGCGGACGGACAGCCGTTCGACGGCCACACGCTGCCGCTCGAGACGCTGGTGGAATCCGAGCCGGTGCGGCCCTCGACGACGACGCGCGAGCGGCTGCGATTCGCGGCCGATGCGGGACGCCACTTCCTGCGGCTCCTCGATCGGCAGAAGCTGTCGCAGAACTATCGGACCCAGGTCCTCGCCGCGTTTCCATTCTCCGCGCTCACCGATGACGAACGGCGGCAGCTCGATTCAGAGACCGTGGCGTTCGTCGAGGTGATGGGATCGCGCGTGCCCGACGGGCGGAAGCTGTACGCGGCCCTGAGCGCATCCCGTCCACCGGCGCTGCCGCCCGAATTGAGCGTCGTTTCAGCGGATGTCAATGCGGTGCTCGCCGCGGGGCAGCAGTGGCTGCGGTGGGTCGACACGCTCTTCACGCAGCCGGCGGCGCCACAATCGGCCTGGTCCGCGGAACGCCTGGAGTACGGATTCTCGATCGCGGCCCGCACCAGCGCGGGCGAGATGGTGGTATGCGCCAACGAATACGCCAGCGGGCGGATCGACTGGCACGACTTCGAGCTCAACGGCGGCGCGTCGTTGCGCGCGGCAGGCGACGCGACGAGCACGACCGTCACGCGGGCGACGATCCCGGCGCCGGTGACGTATCGGGGCATGCCGGCGGCGCGGTTCTGGGAGTTCGAGGACGCACGCGTCGACTTCGGCGCCGTCGACGCGGATCCGCAGGATCTCGCGCGCCTGCTGCTGATCGAGTTCGCCATCACGTACGGCAACGACTGGTTCGTCATCCCGCTCGACGTCGAGGTCGGTGCCCTCTGCCGCACGCAGTCGCTCATCGTCACCAACACGTTCGGCGAGCGCTTCCTGATCCGGCCGTCCACCGATGCCGCGACGCCCGCCAGTACGTGGCGTATGTTCCAGCTGTCCGCCCAGGCCAGGATTGGCAGGCGCCGGCGACGTCGATCCCACCAGCGGCGTGTTCCTGCTGCCGCCGACGCTGACGTCGACCGTGGAGAGCCGTCCGCTCGAAGACGTGTTGTTCCTCCGCGATGAGATGGCGAACATGGCCTGGGCCGTCGAGCGCTATGTCGAGAGCCCGATCGAACGTCCGCTGAATCGCTTCGAAGAGCCGAGCGCGCCCAACGCGGCGGCCGCGACACCCGCCAACGGCGCCGGCGTCTACACGCTCGCGTCGCGGACGCCGGCAGAACTGGATTCCGCTGCTGCCGGTGCAGACGGCCGATGGCCTCCGCTTGAAGCGCGGCAAGGTGTTGAAGGCTGATGGATCGCGGGAGTTCATCGAGGCGCGCGGTCGCGTGCTCGCGCCAGAGAGCGCGTCGACTCCTGGCCTCGCGCTGTACGAAGAAGAAGTTCCCCGTGAAGGCGTGCGCGTGACGCGAACGTATCAGCTCGCCCGCTGGCAGGACGGCGCCACGCACCTCTGGATTGGCCGCCGCAAGCGCATCGGTCGGGGCGAAGGATCCAGCGGTCTCGCCTTCGACCGCGTAGATACGTAAGACGCGAAAGAAGTACCAGCCGCGACGTGCCGTGCTGCTCGAGCGGATTCGCGAACACCGACTTGGACCTGCAGCTCAAAAGGCACGGGATTCAGAGGTTGATCGTCATCGGATTGATCGCTCACACGTGCGTCGAGGCGACGGTTCGCTTTGCTGCGGAACTCGGCGACGACGTCACAATGGTCGGAGACGCGACCGCAGACTACTCGGATGACGCGAAGCATGCGGCGCCCGATGTGAACATCCCGAACTACGCGAGTGGCGTCGTGACCGCTAGCGAGGTCGTCAATCTGTTGTCAGAATAGGCGACACCTTGTAGATTGGACACATGGCGCTTAAACGGATGGACAACGTAGGAATCGTCGTCGATGACCTCGCAACGACGATTGATTTCTTTCGCGAGCTCGGCCTCGAGCTCGAAGGCCGAGCCACGATTGAAGGAGAATGGGCCGGACGTGTGACTGGACTGGGCGATCAGCGCGTCGAAATTGCCATGATGCGCACGCCGGACGGCCACGGCCGGCTCGAGCTCTCCCGCTTTCTCACCCCGCCTGTCGTCGCGGATCACCGGAACGCCCCGGTGAACGCTCTAGGCTACCTACGCGTCATGTTCGCCGTGGACGACATCGACGACACGCTTGAGAGGCTCCGCAAGCGCGGTGCGCAGCTCGTAGGCGAAGTGGTCCAGTATAAAGACGCGTATCGGCTCTGCTACATCCGCGGGCCTGAAGGGCTTCTCATCGGACTCGCCCAAGAACTCAGCTGAGCGCCGGCACCGCTCGCCCTTAGGCTGCACGGATGAGCCAGTTGCGGAAATCGTCCCTAACACCCAGCCACATCTCTTTAAAAAAAACAACTTACGGTCACGGAGTTTCCGTCTCGAAACATTGCCACGGCGCATCACTGTCACCGTGGAGGTGGTCCGTCCTCCGCGACATGGTTCGAACGCGTCAGTGGGTTGGTGCGCTGTCCAGGATCTGCTCGGCCGCTGAATCGTAATACAGCCGTTTGCCCTGCCAGTACGACTGCGCCGCCATGATGACGGCAACGGCGTGCAGGAATCCGTTGTCGACGGTCGCGTTCGTCTTCTTGTTGCCGCTCCGCATGCACGCGAACCAGTTCGACATGTGCGACAGGTCCTCGTCGCCGATGTTGATCGGGCCGGGCTTGTTGTCGCCGGGCAGCGTGACCCAGCGCTCGGCACGCTCGATCGTCGGGTTGTCCTCGTGGTTCCCCTTTTCGTCGACCACCTTCCAGCGAGGGCTGCCTTCGCCGCCGATGTTGATGAGCGTCGCCTTCTTCCCCATGATGCGCGAGAAGCTGTCGCAGTCGTTGCCGAAGCTCGTGGAGTAGCTCACGAGGAAGGTCGGGTACTCGACCAGCGCCTGGAACGTGTCCGGGTTCTGGCGTTTGTCGTGCCACGCGAACACGCCGCCATGCGACACGATCGATCGTGGCGGCGTCTCGTTCATGAAGAAGTGCACGAGATCGATGCCGTGGCTCATCCACTGATCGGGGATGCCGCTCGAGAAGTCCCGATACAGCCGGAACTCGAAGTAGAGCTGCGGATCGAATGGACGATCCGGCTTCGTCATCAGCCACGCCTTCCAGTCGGTGTCCTCCGGGCGAATCAGTTTCACTTCTGGACGGCCGCGCCAGCGCGGGCCGTTGTAGTTCCACACGATCTCGTACTTGCTCACGTCGCCGAGGACGCCGGTGCGGAGGACCTCGCGCGCGGCGAGCTGATACGGCTCGCTGCGATGTTGCGTCCCAATCTGCACCACGAGATTGCTCTTCTTGACCGCGTCGCGCGCGGCCTTCACCTCGTCGAGCACGTTCCCCATCGGCTTTTCGCAGTAGGCGTGCTTGCCCGCCTCCACCGTTTTCTTGAGCATCGGCGAATGCGAGTGCTCCGGCGTCGCGATGAAGACGGCGTCGACGTCCTTCATCGCCAGCAGCTCGTCGGGATGCTGCACGGCCTTCGGCGCGCGACCGTAGTACTGCGTCGTCCTCGTGGCGGCGCGCTCGCGATTGTTCTTCCACAGATCGCACACCGCCACGGTCTCGACGTTGTACTTGTCTTTGAGCTTCGACGCCATCGTGTGAAGTCCGCTGCCCCGGTTGCCGATGCCGATGTGCCCGAGCGCGATGCGGTCGTTCGCGCCCAGAATGCGGTCGTACGACAACGCGGTCGAGGCGATCGCGGAGCCCGCGACCACCCCGGCAGTCTGAATGAACGTTCGGCGATCGACCTTCTTGTCGTCAGAGTTCTGCATGTTTGCCTCGATCTTATATTGCCGCTAGAAGGTATCTCATAAACCTGGTGCTCGTTCGAAGGCGCGAGCGAGCATCGCGAGCGAGCCACGCGACCGGAGCGCGCCGGCGAAGCGGCGCGCGAGAGCGCGTGTAGGGGAGTCCGAGGGGCGAAGCCCCTCGGAGTAAAACTAGAACACGATTCTGATACCGAGCCGGAACTGCCGCTCGTCGATCCCTTCGCGCCCGAGATCCTGCACGCTGGTGATCGTCATGAAGTCTTCGCCGTCGCCGACGTTGTTGTCCGGATTGGCCAGATGCGGCGTGTTGGTGAAATTGAACGACTCCAGGCGGAGCTGCACTCTGAAGTTGTTCGTCGCCGCGATCTCGCGGGTCAGGCCGAAGTCCCAGTTGAAGAGGCCCGGTCCGCGCAGAATGTTGTAGCCCGTGTTGCCGAATCGCGCCTCGGTCACCTCGGCGAACGCCGTCGGATCGTAGTAGGGCGTCGCGCGCCCGATGCCGCCGAGCTTTTGCGCGGGCTTCACCTGGTCCGCCGTCTGGACGCTGCCCGGCAGGTTCAGCGACGTGTCGTCCGCGAGCACCGAGAACGGCGTGCCGCTCATGATGCTGATCATGTTGTTCACCTGCCAGCCACCCAGGATCGCTGACACGACGCCGCCGTCGTTGCAGCCACCGCCGGCCGCTGCCCAACGGGAATCTGCCAGACGCTCGTGATCCCGAGGTTGTGCCGTCGATCCGTGCTCGTCGGCGCGTAATTGCGATCCAGATAGGCAAGCGCCTGAACACCATGATCGCCGAGGAGCCAGGAGCTGTTCTCGTTGTCGCTCTGAGCGCTCGGCCCAACGTGTAGTTCGCGGCAAGGCTGAGGCCATCGGCGAACCGCCGCTGCAGTTGCGCCTGCATCGAATCGTACTTGCCGTTGCCGACGGGCTGTAGCAACACCGTCGATGCCGTTCTGCCGTACTGCTGCGAGAAGCGGCCGGCCTTTCTCGCCGGCGCCGATAACCTGGCCGGCGTTGATGTCGAGCAGGCCGAGCTGACGCGTCGTGCGCGTGGCGACGTAGCCGACTTGTCCCGTGAAGTGCCACGGCAGCTCGCGTTGTACGGTGACGTTCCACGACTGAATGTATCCGCGGTCCAGGTCCTTCGGGTACCCTTGCCAGGCGTAGTCACTCGGGATCGGCAGGATGCCGTTGCCTTCGGCCGGCGCCTGCACGGCCGGAATCCCCTTCGACAGGCTGGTCGCTGGCGTCAGGGCATTGGGCGATTCCACTTTCACCTGGATCAGCAGCGGGTAGTTCGCCCGAATGAGCTCCATGCCTTCGTACGGATCGTTGGTCAGGCCGTATCCAGCGCGGGCGACCCATTTGTCGGCAAAGCGATAGGCAACTCCGACGCGCGGTCCGAAACGCGCCTTGCTGGTCTTGATCCCGCAGTCCTCTGGTATGGAGCCGACACCGCAGAGCAGGACGTTGCCCGTCGTGACATCGTAGAATTCGATGCCTCGATCGGGTCTGGTCGGGACGGGGAAATACTCCCACCGGGTGCCATAATCGAACGTCAGCTTGTCGTTTGCCGTCCACCGGTCGCGGACATAACTGCTGTACAGGCGGGCATTGAGGTGGTACACGTCCGGCACTTGCAGCGTCCGTCCGGCGCTACTGGCCTGCCCGATCACAAACGCAGCGGCACTGTTGTAGAAGGATCCGGCGGATGTCCGTTGGCAGTTGCCGTCGCGGGATTCACCGCCTCGCATCGTTCCGTGACGCCGCGAGCGAACCCGAATCCTCCCTGCGCGCCGAAGCCGCCGGTGATGAACTCGGCCTGCGTCTGGTTCAGCGCCATGTCGTAGATGTCGGTGCCGAACCGGATATTGTGCTCGCGACTTGATGTAGTTGAAGTTCACCACGTATTGCGACTGCGGGTCGTGCCGGTAGTACGGCATGAAGTTTTCGTTGACGCCGATGGTTGCGAAGTCCGCGGACGAGAACGTCGGCCACCCGCTTTCGAACGCTCGCGTGCCGTTCGTGCCCGGGATGCCCAGCATGTCGCGCCCGAAGTTCTGCCCGAGGCCGGGCTGCTCGGAATTCGTTCCCTGGCGCGCATAACCGTAGTGCGCGTCCATGAAGAACGTCGGGCTGAAGATGTAGGTGCCCATCACCGTGACGCGGTACGTGTTGCCGTGGCCGGTGCCAGGGTTGCTGCTCCCGCCGATCGGCCGCCCGATGCCGGCGTCACCGAACACCGTCGGCGTAACCGCGCGGTAGTGCAGCATGCCGAACGTTCCGGACATGTTGAACTTGGAGTTCCCGTTGTAGTCGAACCGGGAGTCGATCTGATTCCGGTCGAATGTGAACGGCGCCTGTGCGAAATAGTTGTTCCGATCCCGGTTCAGATTGTTTTGCGGGAAAGTAGCTCCCGATCTTGCGCGCGATGGGATCCATCCGTGCTGCGGGAATGATGTTCAGGCAGTTCGGGTTCGTCGCCGTGTTGCACAGCGCGTAATTCGGATCGCCGGGAAACACCTGAAACTGGGTTCGTCCGGTCCCGTCCGCATTCCCAGAAAGCGGGTCGTAAATAGGGGTGGGCGAGAGCGACAGATCTCCCTTCAGCATCGCCGGCAGCGGTACAGAAACCGTTCTGCTCACCGCCCTGTGATCCCGAATCGACTCGTAGCTGACGAAGTAGAAGGCCTTGTTCTTCCGGATCGGCCCGCCGACGGTCCCGCCGAACTCGTTGTAGCTCTGGTCTGGTTTGGGTCCTGTATTCAGCGCCGCGTCGTCGAACCGCATCGGCCACGCTTTCAGATGCTGGTTCGTGAAATATTCGAATCCCGATCCGTGCATCGCGTTCGCTCCGCTGCGAGTCTGGACGTTGATCGCCGCACCGCCGGCGAGCCCCTGCTCGGCGTCGAAGCTGCTGGTGACGACGTTGACTTCCTGAATCGACTCGAGGGTCGGGATGTATGAGGCGACGTGTGGCAGTTGGATATTGGCGGTGCTGACGCCGTCGATCCGCGTGTTGTTCTGATCGTCGCTCGTGCCGTTGACGCTAAATTCCAGCGATCGTGCCGGGTTGGTCGGGATCGAGTGCGAATTGGCCGGCGGTGCAAAGCCGGGCAGCATTCGGTACACCTGCTGATAATTTCCGCCGAGCGGCACGGGCAGGTTCGTCAGCTCCTGGCCGAGCAGATTCGAGTGCACTTCGGCCGTTTCTGTCTGCAGCGCGGGTGCTTCGGCGCGCACGGTGACGTTGTCTCCCATCGCGCCGATCTCCATCGTCACGTCGATGCGCGTCACGGTGTTGATGTTGACCGTGACCTGCGTCTGCTCGAACGTTCTGAACCCCTGCTGCGTGGCCTTCAAGCTGTAGGTGCCGGCGGGCAAGTCGAACAGGTTGAAGTGCCCGACGCCGTCGGTCACCGCCTCGCGTTTGAACCCGGTGTTGTTGTTGGTGACGAGCACCGTGGCGCCGGGCATAGCGGCGCCTGAGGAATCTTTGACGTCTCCGACTACCGATCCGTACAGGACCTGTGCAGCCGCTCGACCCGGAACCGCGCAGATGAAGACAACGAGTGCAAGAGCAACGAGCGCATCGAACGAACACCGCCGAGCCGCTGAGGACATTGCGACACCTCCCCGTCAGGTGAGCGCGATGCTACGTCCGGCGTCGAAGTGAGTCAATGTCAAGACTCTGTTCTATCGCTGAGCTTGGACTTAAGCGATCATCGTAGCTGTCGGGCGCGTGAGCAGGAGATTGTCGAAGAACTGGCGCAACATCTCGATGACCGTTGGCGAGATCTGGTGGCCGGGGGAATGCCCGAGGCCCAGGCTGCGCAGCTGGCGCTTGCCGGATTCCGGCAGGAGAACGTCCTCGGGCAGCAACTCGCGCCGCTGCGACAGGCACACGCGCGCAACGACAGCGGAGGTCGGATGATGAGTTTGCGACAGGACCTTCGGCATGCGATTCGCCTCTGGATCAGGAGCCCCGGGCTCACGCTGACCATCCTGGCGTCGCTCACCCTGAGCCTCGGCGCGGCGACCGCGATCTTCACGTTCGTCGATGCCCTCCTGCTCCGACCCCTGCCGGTGCGCGCGCCCAGCGAGCTGTTCGCCGTTGGCTCGACCACCGGTGACCTGAACCTGAATCCACGCTACTTCTCGCCGGAGTTCTTCAGAGATCTGACCCAGCACGATCCCGCGTTCACCGATCTGATCGCGTCGAGTGTCGCCGTATCGTCTGGCGTCAATCTCAGCGCCGACGGCTCAGCGGCGCGTCTCAGAGGCGAACTGGTGTCCGGCAACTATTTCCGCACGCTCGGTGTCAGCGCACAGGCCGGCCGTACGATTTCCGACGCTGATGATCTCCCAAGCGGAGCCAGCGCCGTTGTCGTCTTGAGCGACGCGGCTTGGCGGCGGAGGTTTGGCGGGCGCTCCGACGCCGTGGGACAGGTCGTTCGACTAAATGACCATCCCTACACGATCGTCGGCGTTGCAAGTCCCGTGTTCTTCGGGACGCGCCCTGGATTCAATCCCGACCTGTGGATCCCGATGGGAATGGTCGAACAAATCGCCGGCGACACCGCTCCTTCCCCTAACAGCAATTACCTCGAGCTGATGTTGCGGATGCGATCCGGCTCATCGACAACTGAAAACGAAAGCCGACTGACGACGGCCTACCAGGCATGGATCCGAGCGACCTCCACGGACGCTGCACCGTCGGCGGCATTGCGCCTGGTGTCGGCTGCGAGGGGCCTATCCTTGCTGCGCGGGCAATTCGGCCAGCCCGTGACGATCCTGATGTCAGCGGTCGTCATCCTGCTGGCGATTGCGTGCGCCAACGTCGCGAATCTTCTGCTTTCGCGCGGCATGGCGCGGCGCCGGGAGATGGCGATTCGCCTGTCGCAGGGCGCAACGCCTCTGCGGCTCGCCCGTCAACTCCTCACCGAATGCCTTCTGCTCGCCATCGTTGCTGGCAGCCTGGGCTGGGTGACGGCTGTCGGTATGGAGCGAGGCCTCTTGTCGTTTCTACCAACTAGCGCCGCAGCCGCGCAGTTCGCGCCGAGCGTCCGCGTCTTTCTCTTCTGCGCAAGTCTCGTGATCGCCGCCGGCTTCATCTGCGGGCTATTCCCCTCGCGGATGGTGGCGCGGCAGGATCTCACGCAGGCGCTCAGGCGGAACGCCGAAGAGGGACGTCGAGTGATCGGGTGGTTCGAGCCGCAGGATCTTCTGAGCGCACTCCAGGTCGCCCTCTCGCTGGTGCTCGTCATCATCTCCGTCCAGTTCGCTCGGACGCTTTACAACCTGAAGTCTGCCGACATGGGCTTTCGCCAGGATGATGTGCTGCTTGCCGCGCTGGATCCGGTCAAGAGCGGCTACTCGGCCGAGCGCACCCGTCTGTTCTACGACGAATTGCTCGAACGTCTCCGTGCACAACCGGCGGTGCGCGCGGCAGGTCTGGCCGCGTACGGCTCGCTCAGCGGCGTCATGGCTGCCGGCACGCGGTTCGTGAACACGCAAATGCACGCCGATGGGCAGACGCTGACGAGCGCAGTCGACGCGACCGTGTATTTGAACAACGTGTCGGCTGGATATCTCGAAGCCGTCGGTATACCGGTGCTTCGGGGCCGCGATTTCACCCGTCAAGACACATCGAGCACTCAGAAAGTCGCGGTGATCAACCAGACAGCCGCTAGATTCTTCTTCGGCGACGCGAGTCCCTTGGGTCGACGGATCGGCGCGGGGCGATTCGGCGGGGCCGATCTCGAGGTGATTGGCGTCGTGTCGGACGCGAAGTACCTGAACCTTCGCGAAGAAGCCAGGCGAATCGTGTACCGCCCGTTCGGCCAGGCGTTCCGAAGCCTGATGACTCTTCACGTCAAAGCGGTTGGCGATCCCGCAAGGCTGGCGGATCTCGTGCAGCACGAGGTCCACGCGCTAGATCCCTCCATGCCCGTCTTCAATGTTCAGACTATGCGCGCCCGAATCGACGAGTCTCTTCAGCCGGAACGTCTCGTCGCGACACTGGCCGGTGGTCTGAGCCTCATCGGGACGATCCTTGCCATTGTCGGCGTCTACGGCGTCGTCAGCTACGCCGTCACGAGACAGCGGCGGGCGTTGGCCATCCGTATAGCGATCGGCGGGCTCCCGAGACAGATCCTGACGTTGGTGCTCCGGCGATCGCTGCTCGTCGCCGCGTTCGGCCTGCTGCTCGGCATTCCATTGGCCATCGCCGCGTTGACCTTTTCAAGAGCGCTGCTGTATGGCGTCACGAGCACCGATCCCGCGGTGGTCCTGAGCGCGGCAGGACTTGTCGCTCTGGTGACGTTGGGTGCTGGATACATTCCGGCACGTCGCGCCACGCGAATCGATCCGCTGATCGTCTTGCGCGACGAGTAGTCGATTGCATCGGAGGGCGCCTGGCAGGGCTCGTCATCGTGTCGATAGGGCTGGTTCTGGGCCTGAGCGGGGCGCTTGGCCAGAGCCGCCTCGTCGCGTCACTGTTGTTCGGTGTTGAGGCGGCGGAGGTTGGGGCGCTGACAGCGGTCACTGTCACGATTGCGGTGCCTGATAAACTCGGTCAGCCTTTTCTTGTAGGGACCTCACGAAGGCGCGAATTGCAAGAGGTGGTTTTTCAGGCGGCGATGATTAGGTAGTTGCGGATTCCGTCACTAACACCCAGCCAAATCCACGTCGCTACTCCAAGTTCCTTGACGGCAATGAGTTGCCAGTTCCATTTGTCGAGCGCCTCCTTCGGACCGGTAAGGGCCTCCCACAGTCTCATCGTCTAACGCCAGCGTTATGAAGATGTTGGCGTCGATCGGCGAGTTCGAATCCCAGACAGATCCTCAGCGCCGTGTTGCGCGACGATCCGGTCCATTCGAAGCGCCGACGTAACTCCGTCAGATCGCCGTGCTGCCGATTGCCAATCTGAGTGCAGACCGGGAGCACGAAACGGTCGCAAAAGGCCAGCCCCGCCTATGTTGCGTAGAACGTCGTGAAGAACAGGATGAAGCGGTAGATCGTCAGGCACACCGCCAGCCAGCCGATCAACAGCACCGCCTTCGCGATCGCCGCGGGCCAGCCCTCGGCGTAGCCGCGGCGTGACGCCGTTGCAAGGTGGCCAATGAACCCGAGGGCGATCGGCGTGTCGAGGGTTGCTTCAAGCAGCGATCCGTTCTGTGGCCACCATTCGGCGTGGACGCCAAGCCGATAGACCTGGCTAATCGGGACTGTGACCACGGTCATCCACAGCAACAGGAATCCCATCGCGTAGAACGAGAACACGAGGTGTTCGCCGTAGTAGCGTCGCGCTCGCGGATGCAGCGCCCAGACGCCGATCGCGAACAGCGGTACCATCAGCATCACCAGTGAATGTCCCTGCAGATGCGCGGCCTCGTCGAAGCGGGCGGAGTATTCCTCGATCCGCTCGTGACGATCGGCCACCTTCGCGTCCACCATGCGCTTCGCCATCACCCGCCACGACCGGTTCTCGGTCTGCATGCGAAGGGTGGACGTGAACGGCATCTGCAATGCCAGCGGCAAGAACAGGAAGTAGAGCACGTTGCACACGACGAACATCTGCACCGGGCCGAGCACGGTCTTGCGCCTGCCCGCGAGGAAATCGGTCGTGAGCTGGCCAGGGTGGGTCAGCAGCGACCGGAAACTGGTGAACACGCGCCCGTCGAGATGCGCCATCGTCTCGAGCACTTCTGTAACGAAGTGCTTCATCGAATAGTCGTGCGGTTCGGTGTGCTCGCCGCAATCGGCGCAATAGCGTCCGGTCACAACAGCGCCGCAGCCGACGCAATGCGCTTGGGAAGCCGTGGACATCGAGCGAGATTATAGGAGAACGCAGAGCGGGAGCTCGACGGTCGGCATTGGCGGTCCTCCCCGTGCCGACTACGTTTGCGACAGATTCGGTGTCCGACCGCCGCTCGCCGTCCCACCCAACCGGAACCTACCGGCCGCGCGAACTGGTGTCGAGCGTTCGCTGCCGTGGTCGTATCACCTTGCGACCGAGGCGCGAGATGCCACCGCGACTCGCGTGCTCGCCGTCGCTCTCTTGACGCCAACTTTCCAGTCGGTCACGAGACCATGCTGCAATTGTCACGAACCAAGTTCGAAAATCGTCCCTGACACCCAGCCAGCTCTTCCGTATATACACAGCAGTCCGTGCCCGTAGAACGCAAGTTCGAAGCGAAACGCTTGCAGCAGCGTCTCGCGTACAACTGCCGAAGGCCTGCGACACGACCTTGATGTCACCTGAGATTTGAACTCGTACGATTCGATCAGCCCCGAATCGGCAGTCTCGCACGCGAACCAAGGCGTCATGCGAAATCGCCTGATTGTCCCCTCACCCATTGATGGTAGTTGACGAATTATCGCTTTGGCGATAACGTCCCATCAAGCGCTGATGGGACTCACCAATACTCCTTCCGATCTCCTGCCGGGCACGCTCGAGCTCCTGATCCTGAAGACGCTCGTCAGCGGAGCGAAGCATGGCTATGGCATCGTCGAGCACCTGCGTCTGACGTCCGACGACGTGTTGCGCGTCGGCGAGAGTGCGCTGTATCCCGCGCTCCAGCGGTTGCTCTTCAACGGCTGGGTGAAGGCCGAATGGGGTACGTCTGAGAACAATCGCCGCGCCCGCTACTACACACTCACCGCCGCGGGCCGCAAACAACTTGCTGCCGAACGCGCCGAGTTCGACCGCATGATTGGCGCGATTCATCGCGTGCTGGGGACGACCTGAGGGGTTGATGCCATGAAGACGCTTTTCCAAAGGCTACTGCACGTCCTCAGTTGGTCGCGCCACGGCGCCGACTTGCGAGAAGAGATCGAGACGCACCGCTCTCTCAGGCAGGATGCATTGGAGCGTGACGGCCTCGGAGCAGACGATGCGGCGCGCGCAAGTCGGCGGGCGATAGGCAACATCCCGCTCGCGATCGAAGACTCACGCGAGGTGTGGGCGATGCGTGCACTCGACCAGACGCGACAGGATCTCCGTGACGCCGTTCGCGGGTTGCGCAAGGGCCCTGGTTTCGCGTTCGTGACCATCGGCACGCTCGCTCTCGGCATCGGCGCGAACACGGCGCTGTTCTCGATCTTCAACAGCCTCATCATGCGCCCGCTGCCTGTGCGGGATCCTGGAAGCCTGGCGCTGCTCAGGGACGGATCGTGGTCGTACCCCGTATGGCAGGAGATCAGCGCACGCGCAGACGACCTGTTCGACGGCGCCTTCACCTGGTCTGATCAGAGCCTTGACCTCACGCAAGGCGGCCGGCCCGTCCCCGTGGACGGCGCCTACGTCAGCGGGGGCTTCTTCGACGTGCTCGGCGTGCCGGCATTCCGCGGCCGGATGCTCACACCAGCCGACGACAGCGCCGCTCCGCCGAACGGTCCAGTCGCGGTCGTCAGCCACCGCTTCTGGCGCCAGCACTTCGGCGGCACCGACGATGTCGTGGGTCGCCAGCTCACCGTGCTGATTCAGCGTCAGCGCTTCCCGTTCACCGTCGTCGGCGTGATGCCGCCCGGCTTCTCTGGTGTCGCCGTCGGTAGGGTAGCGGACGTGGTGTTGCCCTTCGCCGCGGAGCCACTCCTGCAAGGCCGGGACAGCGCGTTGCAGGAGACCGGCCGGTCATGGTTGGAGATCATGGTCCGCCTCAAACCCGGCCAGACCGTCGAGCACGCGAACGCGCAGCTTCGCAGCGCGCAGTCGCAGATTCGTGACGCGGTATTGCCCGGTTTGCGTGGGAGCCCGGCCTTCGCCGCCCGCTACCTCACCGATCCGCTGACCCTGGCGCCGGCCGCGGCCGGCGCCTCCGGACTGCGAAGACAGTACCGGGACACCGCTCTTCGCAATGGTCGTGGCCGTGGGGCTGGTGCTGCTCGTGGCGTGCGCGAACATCGCGAGCCTTCTGCTCGCGCGTGCACTGGCGCGGCGGGGGGAGCTCAGCGTGCGTCTGGCGCTCGGGGCGTCACGTTGGCGCCTGGCCCGGTTGCTCTTTCTCGAAAGCTTGCTTGTGGCGATGATCGGTGCGGGGGTCGGGCTGCTGTTCGCGAAGTGGGGCAGCGCTCTTCTCGTTCGGCAGTTGGGCACCTGGGAGAGCACCGTTTCGCTGGACCTCGCGCTCGACTGGCGAGTGCTCGTGTTCACGGCGACTCTCGCATGTCTGTGTGCGATCACCGCCGGCGTCGCGCCTATGTTCGCAGTGAAGAGCGTCGCGCCTGGCGAAGCGTTGAAGAGCGCGGGTCGAGCCATGGCGGGCGACCGGCGCTTCGCGGTGCGCGGCGCGCTCGTCGTTGCGCAGATCGCCGTCTCGTTCGTCCTGGTCATTGCCGCCGGACTCTTCCTGCGCACGTTCACATCGCTCAGTCACCTGCCGCTTGGCTTCGCGCCCGAGCCGCTGGTGGTCGTGAACGTCAACTTGTTTGCGAGCGGCATACCGCCGGAGGAGCGAGGCGCGCGTATCGAGCGCGTTCGGGATGCGGCGACGGTATCAGGCGTAAGGTCAGTATCCGTCTCACAGATGCGGTTGTTGACCGGAGGCGGCTGGTTCACCAACAACATGGTGGCTGTGGGCGATGGTCCGATGCTTCCGGAGGACCGCCGAAATCGCGTCTGGCGGAACGCCACCACGCCAGGCTGGTTCGAGACGATGGGTATCCCCCTGCGGGGCGGGCGGGACTTCAGTCAGCGCGATCGTGTCGGCAGTCCGCCCGTCGCCATCGTCAACGAGGCGTTTGTGCGCCGGTATCTGTCCGGTCAACAGCCAATCGGCCAAACGCTGCGCGTGGATTCTGATGACGGGCCGCGCTACGAGATCGTTGGCGTCGCTGCCGATGCCGTCTACACGACACCGCGCGCCGGGATGCTGCCGACGATGTACGTGCCGCTGGCGCAGCGCGAACCGCGGGACTGGAACTCCTGGAGGAACGTCGTCCTGACCATCAAGGCCGTGTCCGGGCAACGTGCGCTGGTCGAGCGCGACGTCGCGACGGCGCTGACGCAGGCCGATCCAACGCTTGTGTTCAGATTGGGAACGTTCGACCAAATGCTTGCCGCAACGATGACGCAGGAACGGCTCGTTGCGATGATGTCCGGGTTCTTCGGTGCGCTCGCGCTCCTCCTCGCCGGACTTGGGCTCTACGGCATCGTGGTGCAGGCGGTGAACGCGCGTCGGACGGAAATCGGGCTGCGGATGGCCCTCGGCGCGCAGCCGACCGGCATCGTGCGCCTCGTGTTCCGTCGCCTTGGCGCCCTTATCGTGGCGGGACTGGCGCTCGGCCTGGCTGGCAGTTGGTGGGCCGCACGGTTCGTCGCGCCCCTGCTCTTCCGGGTCGAAGCGCGTGATCCGATGACGTTCTCGGGTACGGCCGCTGTCCTGGTTGCGGTGGGTGTGCTAGCTGCGTGGGTGCCCGCAAGGCGCGCCGCGCGACTCGACCCGGCGACCGTGCTACGGGAGGGTTAATATCCTCCCCGCTTGGACGGCGAACGATCGCGTCGTGGGTGTGCACTCAAATCGTTGTGCCGGTTCGAAGCGGAGTTGCAGGTGTCCGAAATTTGTAGACAGATTTCGGACAGCCCTCGATTTCATCGTGTGGCGGACTGCCGTCAACCGGCTTAGGGACGTTGACTTGGAAGCCGTCGGCCCTCATGCCGCCGTGATGAGGTAGGGCGCTCGATTTGTCTTCGGTGACTTCGAGAGGCATCTGCCACGCGGCAACACTCATGCGTTCGACCTTGTCTGACATGATGCTGCCACCAGTATGACAAGCCGCGATCGCGCGGAAGAAGTCAGGTCCCTCGGCGGAGGGAGCGTGTATGCGAGAATCGGGACTCGGACTTTCTCGACGATGTACAAACGACGCACACTGGGCGCAAAGCGCGACCCGATCAAGCAGTGGGCGCTTCCGGACAGAGTCTTTTTTGCCGCCGGTGCCTGCCACATGCTGGCGTACGCGTTCCTAGAACTCTATCCGGACAGCGGCTTCGAGCCCCTGTGGATCCGGCCAAGCCCGGGCCATACCGGAAACCACATTGTTCTCGCCCGGAATGGGCTCGTGTTCGACTATCACGGGCTCTCACCGTGGCCCCGATACTGGGCACACACGATGCGCCGCGCCAATCAGTGGTGGCCCGGATGGTCTGCCGACATCGTGCGCATCTCCAAACAAGCGTTGGTGTCACGTCGGCACGCTCGCGACTATGAGGGTCTCTGGATGAAAGAGCCGTCGGAGTACCTGTTTGATCCGCTTGCGCGGGCGCGAAGTTATCTCCAGAAATTTCCCGCGCCGGTTGTCAGCGCAAAAGGCGTACGTTGGTGCGCTCACGACAGTGCAGCTGATTCTGCTACTTAATCTCATTGTTCTCCTGCGGCACCAATTCGGTTCGAATCCGAGGCGGCTCGGTAAACGCGCCAATCGGGCTATAGCACGCTAGGTCGAACGGTCGGGCCTCCTCGTGTGAAGCAACCCGAAGACACTCGAAGCTAGAGCGCGCCGCTCTAATTGTGTTGTGTTTATCGATCTTATTTGTTATAAGACATCCAATGTCCCCCCCGACCCTGCCGCAGACAGAGCGCCTTGTGCTGGAGTTACTGCTCGACGGCCCGGACTTCGGGCTCAATCTCGTGGCCCGATCGGACGGAAGGCTGAAGCGGGGCACCGTCTATGTCACGCTCGGTCGGATGGAGCGGAAAGGATTCATCACGTCGGAACAGGAACCGCAGACGTCCGGCGCCATCGGGCTGCCGCGACGGATCTATCGCGTGACGCCGCTCGGCAAGCGGGCGTTGCGAGCCTGGGCGACCTTATTGCGGACGCTCGCATCGGAGCACGGAGCGTGACGCGTCCGCTGCCCGGCGTGCGGCTACACAGGCTGCTCCTGCGTTGCGCGCCCGCCACCGTCGTCCGCGACGTGCTCGAGCCGGCCATCGCCGATCTCCAGTACGAAGCCGAACACGCGCCGACGGTGTGCGAACGGCGACAGGTCATCCTTCGTGGGTACGTTGCGATCGTCCGCGCGCTCGTCTTCTCGATCGAGCCCGGCGACGCCATTCGCGCAACGCTCGCACTCTCCGCGCTCTGTGCCGTGGGGACGCTGCTTGTGACTACGGCGCTCGCGGCGCACGTCGACCGTCGCGTACTGAACAGCGCTATCCTCGCCCCCGGCATGCTGGCACCGGTCATCCTGCGCATACTCGGTACCACGTCATCGCGCCGCCTGTTCCTGGGCAGCCTGCTGGTCGCGATGCTCACGCCGGCCTTCGCGGGTGGACCCGGGCTGGATGGAGGGGGACCCGTGTGGATGCGCACGGGGCGGGCGCTCGCCCTGCTTGTCTTGTTTGCGCCGATGGCGGCGGCCGCGGCGATCGTCGCCGGGCCGAGTCGGGAGACACCTCCGAAGCGCGCCGTGACGGCGGTGTCGCTCGGCAGCGGCATCGCGACGGCGGCGTTCCTGGTCGCGCGGTGGCCTCACGGCCAGCACCTGTCGATCGGCCTCGCGATGACTCCTTTCTATATGATGCTGTTTGCTGCGCTTTTCGGCCTGACGCTGCTCCCGCTGCTGCTCGTCGCTCGTGCGTTCATCGCGCGACCGACCCTCCTTGCTATCGCGGGCCTCATCTGCTCACCGGCCCCCTTGATCGCGGGAGCCTACATTGACCACAACACGCTCACCGCATGTCTTGACGCGTTACGACGCACGCCGCTCTCGTTCGCGGCCTCGTCACTGCCGTTCGTCACGGGTGCGATCGCTGTCGGCTGGCGTCTCCCGCCGTGCGGCCAGCCTCCGAAGTCGTCTGTACCTTGACTCGTAATCGCTAGTCGCGTCGCGCTCGTAGTCACCCGTTCCTGGCGTCGCGTCCGTGCGCTGTCACAGGAGCCCCATGTCCACACGAGGTTTGAACTGGGCCCTTTGGTCAGGATTCTTCCTGAGCCCTCTTGCGTTTCTGAGCTACCCGTTCGTGTTCGAGCGATGGCCGGTCACTCGAGACTTCCCGTGGGTGAACCTTCTGCTCTTCGGCCTCACTGCGCTGCTGCTCGTCACCGGCCTGCGCCGTGCCTTCGCGCCTGGTGGGCGGCGATGGCTGCGAATCACTGCAGGCCTCATCGCCACGACGCTGTCCGTCGCGATCTTCGCGAACTTCGCAATGAGCGTGTTCGTGCACGCGCGGCATCTGCCCGCGTCCGCTCACGCGCCGCGGGTCGGGGAGCGAGCGCCCGACTTCACGCTGCCCGACGAGAGCGGCGCACTCATCTCGCTCGCCGCGTTGCTCTCACCCACGCCAGTTTCGGGAGTGCCGGCATCGAAGGGTGTGCTTCTCGTGTTCTCGATGTACGCGGGCTGCCGGGCGTGCAATTCCGAGTATCGGGGAATTCAGCAGCACCTCGCTGACTTCTCGGCGCTGGGCGTCCGTCCGGTAGTGATCAGCATCGACCCGCCGGACGTCTCGCGTGCGCTCAGCCGGGAAGCGGGCTACACGTTCACGTTTCTCAGCGATCCGTCCCTCCAGGTGATTCGCCGCTACGACGTCGCCAACGGTGCAGAGGCAAGGCCGGCGGAGTTCCTGGTCGATTCGACCGGCATCGTCCGTTGGCGGAATCTCACGAATAACATGTTCGTCCGCGCGCGGCCGGAGCAACTGCTCGAGGCGATCCGGACGATGCAGTGACGCGACGCTGGTTCGCGCGTAGGCACTCGCAGTGCCGTCAGCGCTACCCATGACGCTTTTCATCAATGATCAGACCGGAGCGCAAACGTCAAGCCAGGCGATCGATCAGGTGCAGGTATTTCGCACCGACGACTCTTCGAAGGTTGCCACCATTCCGGTTGGCAGGGTTGCCGCACGGCGTCGTGCTCCTTGAGCGCTAGCACGGTAGGCGTGCTATCGATCTTTTGACGACGCGGTTTTCGCCGTCGCACGATACGCACGCTTACGCCAGCAGTGCTCACTTCTGAACGCTCCCGGTCATTTCGGCCAGCAAATCGAAGAAGCCCTTCTTGCGGGTCGAGGAGATGCCCCAGTTCGTCGGCACGCTCTGGTAGCCCTCGTCGAACCCTTCGCCCTTCATGCGATAGTCGAAGAACCCCCAGGACGCGTGCACGGCCGTGGCGGCGACGACGTTGTTGCGCGGTTTGTCGAAGTCGAAGTGGTCGTCCTCATTGAAGACGATCGGTTTGTCGTCGTATCCGTCCAGCTGCCGGGTTTGTTTCACCATCGCCTCGATCCGGCCCGGGTCGCTGACGCCGTTCCCGTGGAGGAGGACGAAGTCGGAAGCGGCCATCACCGAGGTGCTGGGGATGCGGTTCCCCTGGTAGCTGGTGCTCACCAGCAGCCGTCGTCCGCCGCGCGTGATGCCCCGAACCCGCGCCAGCAGCTCGTGCACGCGGAACGGCTTGAGCAGATCGTGGTCGTGCACGCGCCGTCGCACTCGTTGTTGATTTCGATGAGGACGTTCCCGTACCCCTTCTCCAGGACCCACGCAACCGTGTCGTCCACGGCCTTCAGCACCGCCCGCTCATCGGCGAGGCGCTGATCCTGGCCGAAGTAGAACAACCCGAGGATGACGGCCATGCCCAGGCGATCGGCTTCGTCGAGGACACGCTCGAGGCGCGCCACGTAGGCCGGCCTGAGCGCGCCGTCCGCGTCGAACGCCGAGTTGTGCCACGGCTGCTCCTTCGAGTAGCCCTCCGGACTCCCGCCCTGCAAGTTGATGGTGAAGGCCAGCAGCCCGTGCGCCCGCCAGGACGCCATCGCCGCCACGAACTCCCTCGTGTTGCGCTCCGCGTCCCAGCGGCCCGTGTCCGGGTACGCCCAGCGGCCGCGCGTCTCGGGATTCAGGTCGTCGAAGATGCCCTGCACCATCCGTGCATTCGGCAGCAGCCCCTCGATGCGATACCCGCGCCAGCGGCGTCCATCGAACGTCGGCCTGCCGTTGATCAGGAAGTCCCCGCCGCGGATCGAGACCGTGGTCCTGTTCGCGAGAAATCCCGCGTGCATAGGGAAGGCGGTCGCGAGCGTGAACGCGGCGGCGGCCAGCCAGGTACGGGCCATGCGGGCGATGCTACTACGGAGTCGGGCGACAGGCACCAGCGTGCTATCGTGGCGTGGCCGTCGAGCCACATGTCGCGATGCGCCAACTGCTCCACTTCCGCGAAACCGGAGGACGCAGCCTGGCGCGCGCGCGCGGCCCGACGCAGGTGGTAATCTGCTCGCGCCTTCTTGATGGAGCTGCGCGTGCTGATCAACACGACCAGTCTTTCGCGGACCGTTGACGCCATCAATGCCGCGCACTTTTTCGGCGGCAAGCTCGCGGCGGCTGAACGCGGACAGGCAGCACGGTGGATCGCCGGACGTCAAGGACTGCCCGGGGCCTATGGAGGTACATTCGCCGGATTTCCCTCCGAACGTTCCAAGGGCATTATCCTGTTCACAGGTGAGCCCATCGCGTCGGCATCCGCACGCCACATCCTCGGCGAGGAAGCTTCGCGCGTACTAAGGCAACTCCGAGTGCGGGATTTCGACGTGGCTCGTGCTCAGGAAGCCGCTGACAACGGCTTGATGCGATGCCTCGAGCACGCGGCCGAAGACCCGCGCAATCGCAATCCTGGTCTTTACTGTTGCGGCAAGTGCAGCGTGGGCTTGTGGCGGAACCTGCTTGCGGGCGGCCTGGATCGACGCGAAGAGCGACTTCGACGTGGTGCCTCGCATCTGCGATCGATGCGCGACGGCGAACATCAGTGGCGGAGATTTCCCTTCTGGTACACGGTGCTGGCCCTGAGCGAGATGGACACCGCCGAAGCGAGGACGGAGTTGAAGTATGCGGCGCCTGTGCTGGAACGCGCGGCCAGCCGTGCCGTGCCCTCAGCGGTCTACGGACGACGCCGATACGAGTTGGCCGTCCGAACGCTGAACGGTCTGTAGCCGCCGCGCCCGTGGCGGCATTGACACCGTCATCCGGCTCCTTGACCGGGCGGCATCGTGATAGTAGAGTGTCTGCTATCGTGATAGTAGACATCCTACTAACGGCATGACCAAACCACCGACGGATCGTGTTGCCCTCCTTCAGGGGACGCTCGACATGCTGATCCTGAGGACGCTGCTGTTTGGCCCGAGCCATGGCCGCGAGATCGCTCGCCACATTCAGCGAACCACCGACGATGTGCTGCAGGTTGAGCATGGTTCGTTGTATCCGTCCTTGCATCGCATGGAGCGTAATGGCTGGCTCGTCTCAAAATGGGAAGTGTCCAAGGACCACAATCGCGAGCTTCGCTACTATCGGCTGACGCCGGCCGGCCGGAAGCAACTTGTCCGCGAAGAAACCAAGTGGAAGCAACTGGCCGATGCCATTGCGCGGATCATGTGGCCGGTCAAGGAAGGGTGATATGCCGCGAGACGATGAGATCGATAAGGAGATCGCGGCGCACATCGCACTGGAGACGGAGGCATTCCGCGAGGCGGGGCTGTCATCCCAGGACGCGCGCCGCGCTGCGCATCGCATCTTCGGCAATGCGACGCTTGCGAAGGAGGATACGCGCGCCGTGTGGACTCACAGAGGGCTCGAACGGTTGCGAGAAGACATTCGCTTCGCGGCTCGGCTCCTGCGGCGGAATCCCGTTTTCTCCGGAGTCACGCTGACCGTCCTGGCACTGGGCATTGGGGCCACGACGGCGATGTTCAGCATCGTGAACAGCGTACTGCTCCGGCCTCTGCCGTTCCGAGAGCCCGATCGTCTCGTGATGCTCGAGGACAAGTGGCTGCCTCGCTTCCCGCGTTTCGAAGCCTCCCCACTGGACTTCATGACTTGCAAAGAGGAGTGTCAGTCCTACAGTGACATCGCGGCGTTCAGGTTTCTCTTCTTCAATCTCAGCGAGGGTGATCTGCCGGAGCGGATTGCCGGCGTGCGCGTGACGGCCAATCTCCCCGAGCTGCTCGGCGTCTCGCCGATCCTCGGTCGCAGCTTCAGACACGATGAAGACGCGCCCGGGCGGAATCAAGTGGTCCTCCTCGGTCACGGCCTCTGGCAGCGGAGGTTCGGGGCAGATCCAGGCGTAATCGGCCGCGTTGTCCGTATGAATGGTCTGCCATTCACCGTCGTCGGCGTGATGCCGCCTGCGTTCCGATTCCCGCGCGAGGCCGAAATCTGGATGCCGATGGGCTTTACGCCCGAGGATCTCGAGAGCCGCAATAATCACGTGATCTGGGGCGTCGGGCGTTTGAAGCCGGACGTCACGCTCCGGCAGGCGCAGGCGGAGATGGACCTCCTCATGCCACGACTGCATCCGACATCCTGGAGAGGGCAAGTGGTTTCGTTCGAGGACCACTACGTCGGTGAGGTCCGGCTCGCGCTCGGCGTGTTGGTCGGGGCCGCAGGATGCCTTTTGCTGATTGCCTGTGTGAACGTCGCGAATCTGCTGCTCGCTCGCGGTGCGGGGCGAGAGCGAGAGATGTCCGTACGGACCTCGCTCGGCGCGACGCGCGGGCGAATCGTGCAGCAGCTCCTGACCGAGACCACGCTGCTCTCATTGCTGGGAGGCGCGCTCGGTCTGGCGCTTGCTCTTGGCATAATCACACTTGTTCGCACATGGCCTTGGCCGGGGATCCTGCGGATCGAGGAGACCTCACTCGATCTCACGGCGCTCGTGCTCGCGACGGGGGTGTCGATTGGCACTGGTGTGCTCTGCGGGCTCTCCCCAGCGCTTCGCCTGTCCCGACCGAACCTGCATGATGCGCTGAAGGCGGGCGGTCGGGTAGCGGGCACGCGAGAGCGGATCCGGATCGGTAACGCGCTCGTCGCCGCCGAAGTGGCCTTGGCGGTCGTGCTCCTGGTCGGCGCCGGGTTGCTCCTTCGGAGCCTCTCGCGGTTGCTCGACGTGCCGCTCGGGTTCAATCCGCAGAACGTGCTGGCCGTGAGTATCAATTTGCCCCGAACGATCTATCGCGAGCCTTTTCAACAAGTCCAGTTCGCGGAGGGCCTGCTCGATCGATTGAAGAGCATCCCCGGCGTGGAGGCCGTGGGAGTCTCGACCGCCTTTCCACTCACGGGCGTTGCCGATGTGGGAATTCGCTTCGATGGACGGCCTGTTGAATCGCCCCTGTTCGCCACGAACGCCAACTATTACCGCGTGACTCCTGCCTACCTTCGCGTCATGCAGATCCCGTTGATTCGTGGGCGATTGTTCACGGAACAGGACAGGGCCACGAGCCCGCCGGTGGTGCTCATCAACGAGGCGATGGCCCGCCGTTCTTTCCCTGATGAAGACCCGATCGGCAAGCGGCTGGACATCACGGGGAACACGTACATGCGCGAGATCGTGGGAATCGTCGGCGACATCAAGCAGGAAAGCCTGAGAACGCCGACGCCTCCACAGGTGTACGAACCGTTCGCGCAACAGCCGGGGCCCACGTTACACGTGCTGCTGCGTGCACCAGACAATCCCCTCCGGTTTGCGGAGACCGTGCGCCACCAAGTCCGTGCGATCGACAGCGCGCAACCAATATCGGAGGCGCGGCTGATGGAGGAAATCGTCGCCCGCTCGTTAACGCGCGACCGCTTCTCGGTGTTCGTCCTCGGGGCGTTCGGCGGCCTGGCCTTGATCCTGGCGGCCGTGGGTCTCTACGGTCTCGTGGCGTACTTCGTGACGCAACGCACGAACGAAATCGGCGTTCGCATTGCGCTGGGCGCCGAGCCCCGCGGCATTCAGCGTCTCGTCGTCGTCCAGAGCGTGAAGGTGGTCCTGATCGGCGTCGGCCTGGGACTGGTAGGTGCCGTGGTCTTGTCAGGCATCCTGCGAAGCCTGCTGTACGAAGTAAAGCCGCGAGACCCCATGACTCTTGCCGGCGTCACGATCCTGCTCTTTGCCGTTGCACTCGCGGCAGCGATCATTCCCGCTCGTCGCGCCGCGCGCGTTGATCCGGTGCTGGCCCTGAGGGCGGAGTAAGGCGGCATCTGGTATACCGAGCACGCTGCACGAATGAGCCGGTCGCGGAAATCGTCCCAAACACCACTCGCGCAACCGATCGATGTGTCCGGAGTAGCCGGCCTCCCAGGCGCTGCGACTGTGCCGGGCGAGCAGGTCGATCATTCGAGTGGATTGGCAGTGCATCGCGCCGCCGAGCGGTGCGTTGTCGGTACTGGCGGCCGATCGGATCGCGATGGGCGTGCGAGCTAGTGACCGACGGTCTTGCTTTCGATGGCGCGCCAGACGGCTTCCGTCTCTGGCGACGGCGTGGTACCCAGTTCCGAGCGCAATCGGTTTCGGCATCGCGCGAACACGCGCAGCGCTTCGGCCCGATTGCCCATCGCCGCGTGTAGCCGCATGAGTTCCTGATACGCCGTTTCGCGATAGGGCTCCACCTCGAGAATCTCCTCGGCGTGCTGAATCGCAACGGCGAGTTCACCATTGGCGGCGCTGATCGTGATCAGCCCATGGAGAGCACGGACGAGCGTCGCGGTGAGCTTCCCGCGCCGGCCCTCGATCCAGGGCGCTTCTTCGCCGGACAGGAACGGCCGCCTCGCGATGACTATCGCGACGTTCGCGTGTCCCCACGCTGCGTCCCTGTCGCCGCGCCGCAGCGCGCCTTCGCAGAGGTCGATCGCATTCGCGGCGGCTTCGAGGTCGATCCAGGTATCGGGGGGGAGCCGCAAGGAGATGCTACCGTGTTCGACGGCAATGGCTGCGTCGGCGAGGGTGGCCCTGCGGAGCAGCGCGCGCAAACGGCTCAACACGGCGCTGAATGTGACCTCGCATTCCTGCGGCGGCGAGTCGCCCCACAGCACGTCCATGAGGTCGTCGCGGCGGGTTGGCCAATGCCGATGGGCGACGAGATAGACAAAGGCGAGGCGACCCTGCCGGCCCGGCAGATCGCGTTCGTCCACGCGCACGCAGCCCGTCGTGCTCGACGGCTATCCGGCCAGTGAGATAAATGCGCGTCGCCACAGGCGGCAAGCTTTCCGCAAACCTGCGGCAAAGCGCAGCCAGTATATTACCCGCCACACCTGAGGAGGGACCCGATGGAGAGAGTCATCAACTGTCCGTGTGGATTCGTGCTGCGAGGCAAGAACGACGACGAGGTGGTACAGAAGGCGCAGGAGCACGCGAAGAGCGTGCATGGGATGGACCTGTCGCGCGAACAAGCGCTCGAGATGGCGAGGCCCGCATGATGCGCGCGGCCGCACTCGTCATCGTGGCTACGATCCCTGCGGGCGCCGCGTTGGCGGCGCAGCAATCCGGGTTCACGCGCACACCTAGGCAAACCGGATATCTCGTGCGAGCGCTGCAGCCTCATCGTGACCAACGGCTGTACCAGACGCGCCGCATCTCGTCGCGCACGGCGGGCACGTAACCGAACTCCATCAGCGCCGCGCGCCTCGCGCGCGCCGGATCCTCGCCTCGGTCGATCCGCTCTTTGATGTTGATGGCCAAATGGCCGCGGATTTCCTCGTCGAGCTCACCTTCGTCGGGTCGCATGGTGCTCCTTCACTTGGGTGAATCCGCCGGCGCCGGGTTCATGATGCGACCGAATCGGAATCTCCTGCCTGCGCGCGTCGATCTGAAGCCAAGCTACAATCACGCCGTGCAGACGGGCCGCCGCGTGGACACCGCTGATCCCGGTGCGTGGCCGGACGTCCCAGGAGCAACCATGGCACTGTCGTTCCGCAGTCATACGGTCGGCGACATCACCGTTTTGAAGTGCGACGGCGATATCGTCGAGGGCCCCGCGTGCTCTGCGATGCGACAACACGTGAACGACATCCTCGAGCATACGCCGGCGATCGTCCTGGACCTTCGTGACGTTCACTTCATCGACAGCAGCGGCCTGGGTCTGCTGGTCCGGATTCTTGCGCGAACCGGACAAGACAACCTCAAGCTGTGTGGTCTGACCAGCAGAATCTCTGAGACGTTGAGAATCACCCGATTGTCTACGGTATTCGACTGTCATGAATCCGAGGCAGCTGCACTGGCAGCCTTCTACCGCTACTCGACCGGTTCGAGTCGGCGGTCGCCGTTTGTCGCCCCGAATGTTCTCTGCGTCGGCCAATCAGCGGAACTGCTCACATATATGCAGGAAGTGCTGCGGCAGGCCGGATTGAGCGTGACGTCGACAGACAACCTGCCCGATGCCGTGACGCTGCTGAAGGCGATGACGCCGAAGGTCGTGCTTGTGGCCCACGAGCTGCGCTCCGCCGGAAGCACCGGCACCGTGGAAACGTTCAATCGGCTCCTCGACACGCTGGCAGTCGTCGAGTTGCCACCCGATTTCGCACGTCAGGATCCGACCGAAACGGGACCACGGCTGGTCGAGCGCGTGCGACTTCTCATCGAGGGCGGCACCTAACCAGGAACGAGCCGGATGCGCGTCAGCAAACGACAGCGGTGCCGCTGACCGAAACCATGAGCATTCCGTTGTTCTGCCCAAGCACTTCGTAATCCAGGTCGATGCCGATCACCGCATTCGCGCCAAGCTCGCTGGCTCGCTGCTCCATCTCCTTCATCGCGACGGTCCGCGCTTCCGCCAGACCCTTTTCGTAGGTCGCGGAACGGCCGCCCACGACGTCGCGCACGGACGCCAGGATGTCGCGGAACACATTCGCGCCGATGATGGCCTCGCCGGTAACGACGCCAAGGTAGCGGCTGACGGGCTTGCCTTCGACAACGGTTGTGGTGGTCATCAACATCGAGTAAGGCTCCTTTCCTCATATATACGTTTCCGCCCGCCCGATTCTCCAGCGCGGCCGATACCCCGTGCTGGCGCCCCGCGGGTGTAAGATCGCGGGCGGGAGAGCGTGTGCACTTGGGCACCAACACGCCGACCAACACGTTACATCTGAAGACGCCGGCGTCATCTTCTAAGGACCGCAATGACCAAGTCCATATTCGCAAGCTCGCTGTTGTTCGCCCTGGCCCTGGCACCGATCGGCGCGCAGCCCGATCCCGGCAAGGAGGAGTTGAAGCTGAAGCTCCCCAAGCCGATGTTCATCGGCACGCCGACGAACTTGAAGAGCGCCAATCTCGAAACGATCACGGGAAAGTCCCGCGGCCCGTTCTACGTCCCGAAGGGGACGGTGCTGCTCTCCGGGAAGAAGAAGGTGACGTCGAGCGACGCGAGCCCGGTCATCGGCGAACTGGACATGATCACCGATGGAGAGAAGTCCGGCGGTGACGGCTATTTCGTGGAGCTCGGGCCAGGAGTGCAGTGGGTGCAGATCGATCTCGGCGCGTCCCACCCGCTCTCCGCGATTCTCGTCTGGCACTATCACAGCCAGGCTCGCATCTATCACGACGTGATGGTTCAGGCCTCCGACGACCCGGCGTTCAAGACCGGCGTGACGACCATCTTCAACAACGATCACGACAATTCGTCGAAGCTCGGACAGGGGAAAGACAAGGAGTACATCGAAGTCGCCGAGGGCAAGCTGTTCGATCCGAAGGGCGCGAAGGGGCGCTACGTCCGGCTCTCGTCGAAGGGCAACACCACGAACGATCTGAACCACTACGTCGAAGTCGAGGTCTACGGCTTGCCGAAATGACGCGCGCCGGCGCCGGTGCCATGGTCGCGATCGCGCTGACGGCTGCGCTTGCGCTGCGTATGGCCCGGCTCGACGTGCGCCCGATGCACCACGACGAAGCGAACCAGGCGATCAAGTTCGGCGATCTACTCGAACGCGGCGAATACCGTTACGATTCGCGGGACCATCACGGTCCCACCCTCTACTACTTGACGCTGCCGTCCGCCTGGCTCGGCGGACGGCACACGCTCGCGTCCCTCGATGAAGTGACGCTCCGGCGCGTGCCCGCGCTGTTCGGAGCGGCGACGATCCTGCTGCTCCCGCTCGTCTCGGCCGGAATTGGCCGGACAGCGGTCGCCACCGCCGCAATCCTGATGGCGCTCTCGCCTGCGATGGTCTTCTACTCGCGGATGTTCATTCAGGAAGCGCTGTTCGCCTGCTTCACGCTCGCGTTCGTCATTGCCGTCGGCCGGATTGCGACCAACGGCGGCCGCGCGTGGTGGATCCTGGCGGGCGTCGCCGCCGGCCTTGCCGTCGCGACCAAGGAAACCTCGGCGATCGTGCTGCCGGCCGCGGTAGTGGCGTGCGTGATCGCGTGGTCGTCCTGCGGATCGGGACGGCCGCGCAACGCGCTGACCGATGGCCGCTGGCGCGCGTCCGCCCTCGCGAGCCTCGCGGCAGCGGTAGCGGTCGCGGCGGTGTTCTATACATCCTTCTTCACGGCGCCGGCGGGAATACTCGAGCCGTTCAGAGGCGCTGGCACATACCTGGCGCGCGGCGTCGATCCCGTTAGCCACGCCCACCCGTGGCACTACTACCTTCGCCTTCTGACCTACACGGCGTCAGGCGGCGTGAAATGGAGCGAGGGTCTCGTGATCGTGCTGGCCATCGTCGGCGCAGCCACGGCGTGGCGCCGTGCGCCATGAGGCTCAGTGCCCGAAGCGGCGTTCTGGGCTCGCTATCTCGCATGCGATGTGGCCATCGCTGGCGACGATCTTCTCGGCCATTCCTTACAAGACGCCGTGGAACGTGCTGCCGTTCTACGTCGTGACGTTCGCGCTCGCCGGCGTCGGGTTCGCGACGCTCGTCGAAGTGACGCGGTCACGCGTGCTGCGCAGCGTGCTCGTCGCGGCGCTCACGCTCACATCTTTCAATCTGGGATGGCAGGCGTGGCGCGCGGCGGTGACGTATGCTGCCGACCCGCGCAATCCTTACGTCTACGCCCAGACTGTCCCCGACGCCGTACGCATGGCGACCCGTATCCGGGATCTTTCGGCGTTTCACGCACACAGAACGCACATGCAGGTATCGGTGATTGCACCGCCGTACGAGCAGTGGCCGCTCCCGTGGTATCTCCGGACGATGCCGAATGTCGGCTACTGGACGGCGCCCGGTGACGTATTGGCGCTGCAGGCGCCCGTCATTGTCAGCTCGATCGAACACATGCCCGCTCTCGACAAGGCACTCGGAGATCGGTACGTGTCCGAGTTTTACGGTTTGAGGCCCGACGTCCTCCAGGCGCTCTACATCGAACGAGGACTGTGGGACCGCTTCCTCGCGCAGGCGAAATGACGTCTGCTGAGCTCGCGCTGGTCGTCCCCTGCTACAACGAGGCGGCTCGCCTCGACCTGGCAGCGTTCCTGCACTTCGTCTCGACCCACCCCGGCGTGCGGCTGGTGATGGTCGACGATGGAAGCGTTGATGGCACGTGGGACCTGCTTGCGCGAATGCGCGAAGCAGCGCCCGCGGCCGTTACGGCGATCCATCATTCGACAAATCTGGGGAAGGCCGAAGCGGTACGCGCCGGAATCGTTGCGGCGATCGCCGAGAATCCGGCAGTCGTGGGATTTTTCGATGCCGACCTCTCGACGCCGCTCGAGGCCGTCGATGACTTTCTGGCCCTGCTCGGCAGGCGTTCGGATGTCGAGTTCGTTCTCGGCTCTCGCGTGTTGCTCCTGGGACGGGACGTGAAACGGAAGGCGGCGCGGCACTACCTGGGACGGGTATTTGCCACGGCGGTGTCGGTCGCGCTCGATCTTCCTGTGTACGACACCCAATGTGGCGCTAAGATGCTCCGCGTGAACCGAGCGACGGCCACCTTGTTTGCCACGCCGTTCCGCAGCCGCTGGGTTTTCGACGTCGAGCTGATCGCGCGTTACCTGCGCCTGCCGGTCGCGGCCGGCGATGCGCCTCGGCGCGATCGGCTCTATGAGCTGGTGCTGCCAGCCTGGCACGACAAGCCAGGATCGAAGCTGCGCTGGTACGATTTCGTGCGCGCGATGGCCGATGTCGCCTACATTTGGCGTGAGCGCATCGCGAACCGTTCCCGGGACGACGCCGTTGCGCTCGCCTCCCCGAAACCGTGACAGCATGATTCAATGGACATGACAGGCCGACCAGGAGAGCACACCATGAGCACCGAAAAAGATCCACCAACCGGAGTGTCTCGCCGTACGTTCATGGGCACGGCCGCCGCCGCTGCCGGAATCACGATCGTGCCCCGTCATGTGCTTGGCGCCGGGTTCCAGGCGCCGAGCGACACCGTCAACGTCGCCGTCGTCGGCTACAAGCACGGGATGGGCACGAACAACCTCATGAACGCCTCCCGCACCGACAACATCGTCGCGCTCTGCGACTGCGACGAGAGCGAGGCCGCCAAGGCGGCGATGGCCAGGCGAAAGATACCCGAGACATTTCCGAAGGCGGTCTTCTACAAGGATTACCGCCAGATGCTCGAGACGCAGAAGAACATCGACGCCGTGATCGTCGCCACGCCGGATCACAACCACGCGATTATTGCGATGACCGCAATGCAGCTCGGGAAGCACGTCTACGTCCAGAAGCCGTTGACGCGCACGATCAGCGAAGCACGGGGACTGGCCGAAGCCGCGCGCAAGTACAAGGTGGTGACTCAGATGGGTAACCAGGGGCACTCCGAAGAGGGGTTGCGCCTGATGCAGGAGTGGTTCAACGCCGGAGCGATCGGCCAGGTGCGCGACGTGCACTGCTGGACGAACCGCCCGATCTGGCCGCAGGGCATGACGCGGCCGACCGACACGCCGCCCGTCCCGCAGGGATTGGATTGGGATCTGTGGATCGGTCCGGCGCCGATGCGCGCCTACAACCCGGCGTATCACCCATTCAGCTGGCGGGCGTGGCAGGACTTCGGCGCCGGCGCGATGGGCGACATGGCGTGCCACGTGATGGACGCGTCGTACACGGTGTTGAAGCTCGGAGCGCCCGAGAGCGTGGTCGCGACGCTGGCCTATAACTTCCTGCCGCCGACACCGGAGGCGCGCGGATACGGCACGCGCGTCTCGTACAACGACAGCTACCCGCCCTCGTCCGTGATCCATCTGACGTTCCCCGCGCGAGGCAACATGCCGCCGGTCAAGTTGCATTGGTACGACGGCGGTCTTCTGCCGGAGCGGCCGGACGATCTCGAGCCGGACCGGAAGATGCCGGAGTCGGGGACCATTTTCGTCGGCGACAAGGGCAAGATGTGGTGCGAGACGTACTCCGAAAGTCCGCGTCTCATCCCCGAATCGGCGATGACGGCGTTCACCGAGCGGCCAGCGAAGACCTTGCCGCGCGTCCCGGCGGGACGCGATGGACATGAAAAGAACTGGCTCGACGCGATTCGGCAGAAGGGGCAGGCGGTGTCGAACTTCGATTACGCCGGCCCGTTCACCGAGGTCGTCCTCCTCGGCAACGTGGCGCTGCGCTATCCCGGCACCCGGCTGATGTGGGACGGGCCCAACATGAAGGTCACCAACGTGGCCGAGGCCAATCAGTACGTCCAGCACAACTACCGGAGCGGCTGGACGCTGCCATAAACGAGCGATTCGTTCATGCCTGGCGGCGGCGCGGAGATCGACGGCGGCGTTGGCATCGAGCAGCCGCGCGATCTCCGCGACGTCCGCCGCTTCTCGCACGAGGCGATGGCAACCGTGTACGAGGTGTACGCGGTGCTCGCCGACCGCCACTACGCGGCGCAGGCTGCGCAGGCCGCCTTCGACCTTGTCGATCGCCTCGAACGCGAGCTGAGCCGATTCCTGCCGAACAGCGACATCACGCGGATCAATCATCTCGACGCCGGCGAGAGCACGCGCGTCGCTCCGTCGACGCTCGAGTGCCTCGTGATTGCGCGCCACATGTTCGAACTTACTGGAGGCGCGTTCGATGTGTCGATCGGGACAGGGTTGCCGTCACTCGAATTCGATACGGACGAATTCACCGTCCGTGCGACGACGCGCGGCGTGCGGGTCGATCTGGGCGGGATCGGCAAAGGGTACGCCGTCGATCTGATGGCGGAAGTGCTCGAAGAGTGGGGGCTGACGGCCGCGCTCGTGCACGGCGGCTTCAGTTCCGTGCTTGCGCTCGAACCTCCGGCGGATCGTGAGGGCTGGCCGCTCACGTTGAGCGATCCGGGTGCGCCCTCCCGCGTGCTCGAGCGATTGTCGGTGCGCCAGACGGCTCTGGGCGCGTCCGGCGTGCGTAAACGGGATCACATCGTGGACCCGCGCACGGGCGATCCTGTGCGCGGACGCCGCGCGGCGTGGGCGACCGTGCCCCGCCCGCGTCGGTCTGCGACGGACGCCGGCGCCGAACAGCAGCACCGAGTCGCGGCCACGGCGGTCACCGATGCGCTTGACGACGGCGTGCATGCTGCTGCGCCACGAGGAAATCGAGGCGCTGTGCCGGTACAGCCGGCGGTCTCGAGGCCTGGATCCTCGAGGACGCGCAGCTCCGTCACTTCGGCGCCGGCTGATATACTTCGATCACGGTCACGACATCCTCCTGAATACCATCGCGCCGCCGCCGGCCCCGGTGGGCGAGCGCGTGCCTTGCGCTGAGCGCGAAACGGAGACGAGCAATGGCTGCCGACGACGAGAACCGAAACGCGAAGGCGCCGGCCACATCGGGCGAACCAAAAAAACTGGACCGCCGCGACGTGCTGAAGGGGCTCTCGACGCTTCCCGCGCTGGGACTCTTCGGCTACGCCTGGGAGAAGCAGCGCGCGTACCAGCAGGCCAGCGTCGCGGAGGTCGCTGCGGCGGCGAAGCGCGCCCGCGGACCTGCAGGTGATCAACGTCGCCCTCCTCGGCGCCGGTGCGCAGGGGCAGGTGCTCACCGACTCGATGCTCCGCATCCCGGGGCTCCGGTTCCGCGCCGTCTGCGACATCTGGACCGAATACAACCAGAAGCGCGTCGTCAACAGCCTCAAGCGGTTCAAGCACGAGCTGAACGCCTACGAGGATTACCGCGAGATGCTCGACAAGGAGAAGGAGCTCGACGCGGTGATCGTCGCGACGCCCGACTTCTGGCACGCGCAGCACGCGATCGACTGCCTCAAGGCGGGCAAGCACGTGTACTGCGAGAAGGAGATGTCGAACACGCTCGACGGCGCGCGCCGCATGGTGGCGGCCCAGCGCGAGACGGGAAAGCTCCTTCAGATCGGGCACCAGCGCCGCTCCAATCCCCGCTATCAGCACTGCTACAACAAGATCCTGCAGGAAGCGCACATGCTCGGACGGATCGTCACCGTCTACGGGCAATGGAACCGCGGCGTGACGCCCGATCTCGGAGCTCCCGATCGCTATGTGATTCCGGAGGCGCGGCTTCAGCAGTACGGCTTCAAGGACATGCACCAGTTCCGCAACTGGCGCTGGTACAAGGGCAAGGGCGGCGGCCCCATCGTCGATCTCGGCTCACACCAGATCGACATCTACAGCTGGTTCCTCGGCGCCAACCCCTCACACGTCATGGCGAGCGGCGGCAACCTCTATTACGACCCGAAGACGCACGAGTGGTACGACACCGTGATGGCGGTCTACGATTACGACACGCCGCTCGGTCCAGCCAAGGCGTACTACTCCACGCAGACGACGAATGGAAGCCAGGGGTATTTCGAGAATTTCATGGGCGACCAGGGCACGCTCCTCATCTCGGAGTCCGAGGTGAACTATGCCGGCCAGCTCTATCGCGACCCCAACGCGCCGGCGTGGGACGAGTGGATCCAGAAGGGTTACGTGAGTGCGCCGAAGGAGCAGGAGACCAAGGCGAAGAGCGACTCTGGCGCGATTGCGGACGTGCGCGAGTCGGTCGCGCCCGATCAGCACACCGTGCCCGTGACGCTGCGCGATCCGTATCACCAGCCGCACCTGCAAAACTTCTTCGATACGGTTCGCGGCAAGGCGACGCTCAATTGCCCCGCCGAGGAAGCGTACCGGACGGCGGTCGCGGTGCTGAAAGTCAACGAAGCGATCGAGGCGAAGGCACCGATGGCGTTCAAGCCCGACGACTTTAAGATTTAGCTGTCGCTCGCTCGCGATCGACGGGCAGGTGGTAAGTGGTTTGAGCTGGAGCAGCATATGGACGACATGAAGCTCTCGCGTTCGGCGATGATCGCGATCACGGTGTTACGGGTCGTCGTCGGCTGGCACTTCCTCTACGAGGGCATCGCGAAACTGACGTCCCCGTCGTGGTCGGCGGCGGGATACATGAAGGTGTCGCGCGGCCCGTTCGCAGCGTTCTTCCACTGGATCGCGGGCCAGCCGCAGCTCCTCGACAGAGCGAACCTGATCACGATGTACGGGCTGGCGATTGTCGGCGCCCTGCTGATCCTCGGGCTGTTCACGCGGCTGGCGGCAATCGGGGGCATCGCCTTCGTCCTGTTGTTCTACCTGTGCAATCCGCCGTTCGTCGGCTACTTCTACTCGATCCCGACCGAGGGCAGCTATCTGATCGTCAACAAGAACCTGGTGGAATTGTGCGCGCTCGTCGTCATCCTCGTAACGGGCAGCGGCCGCTTCGCCGGGCTCGACCGCATTCTGCACGCCCTCTTCGTCAGGCGGCCGCGACTCGCCGCGGCGTGACTTCCACGGTAGAGGAAAACCGAGTCCCTCCTCCGGCGTCTGACCGAATCGTGCGGTTGATCGAAGCCGACGACTGGCGTACATTTGCAAGCTATTTTCTTGCACGAGGGCCGGTGACGCCCGGTGTCGATCGGTGCGCCGATGCCTCGAAGGTGGTGAACGATGCGTCGTGCTGACGTGTGGAGGCTGGTCAGTCTAATCGCTCTGGCGGTGAGCGCCGCGACGTCTGTCGCCGCGCAAGAGCCCCAGGACACGACACGTGTGGCGGTAATCGAGCAGGAACAGGCGGAGAAAGCCAAGAATTTGCAACCACCTGTCCCGGGCAAGATCGAAGGCCTGATGAATCGGGCTGAGGACATTCTCGTCAACGGCGTACCGCGCTGGCACCCGTTCTTCGACAGTGCGTACTACGGTGGCGGCTTCATACTTGGCGCCGGTTACGCGCATCACGTGAGCCCTTACAATCAGCTCGACGTCCGCGGCAGCTATACGATCCTGAACTACAAGCGAATCGAAGCGGAGCTGACCGTCCCTCGTTTGTTCCATCGCCGCGGCACGCTTTCCCTCCTCGGTGGCTGGCGCGAGGCGACGCAAGCGGCCTTCTATGGATTTGGGATGGGCACGTCGAAAGACGATCGCGCGGACTTCGATTTTCGGCAGCCGTACGGGTCGGCCACCTTCACGTTCCGGCCGACGAGACGCCTCTTGATGTTGCGGGGCGGTCTGGAGGTGTCCCAATGGTGGCAGCGGCCCGCCGAAGGGTCGGACTTCCCGTCCGTCGAGACGGTGTACACGCCTGACACCCTGCCAGGCCTCGGGGCCAAGATCACGTATCTGCATTCGCAGGGCACGGTCGGGTTCGACTGGCGCACGTCGCCGGGCTATACACGGCGCGGCGGCTTCTACGGCGTCACGCTGCACGATTACGCCGACAAGGACGAGCAGTTCGGCTTCCAGCAGATCGACTACGAAGCGATTCAGCACGTGCCGATCCTGCGCGAAGCCTGGGTCATCTCGCTCCGCGCCATCGCGCGGACTACCAACAACAAGGATGGTCAACAGGTGCCTTTCTTCCTGCTGCCGTATGTGGGAAGTGGATCGACGCTGCGAGGATTCACCAGCCACCGCTTCCGAGAGGCGAACGGACTGACGCTTCAGGCGGAGTGGCGCATCATGGCCAACCGCTTCATGGACACGGCGGTGTTTTACGACACCGGGAAGGTCGCTGCGAGCCGCTCGGATCTGGATTTCGATGGGATGAAAAGCGACTATGGCTTCGGCGTCCGTCTTCCACGGACCGTTCTCGACGCCGTTGCGGGTCGAGGTGGCAAAGAGTCCCGAGGGGCTGAAGCTGATCTTCTCGACCTCCGCCGATCTTTTGAGGCTGACGACCATGCCAAGCAGCGTTCGCACCGTCACACCAGCGTCTGTTCTAGTCGCCGCGTTCGCTGATGGTTGGCGCCGGCGCGTCTGACGCAAAGTCCGCACTTCTACCCGGACGATCCCCTCGCACGCGAACCAGAGTCGCAGGACGCGTCGAAGGCACAGCGATACGACATCGGATCGCTGTATGAAATGACCCACAATCTGTTCATCACGCGAATTACAAGCCGACGGGCATCCGAGCGAAGAACATCAACACGATCGACGAGGTGCCGGACTCGAGCTGGTTCACGAACCGGATTGGGACGACGCCAGTCACCGCGGAGGAACTTGCGCGAGGCCCCAATCGCGGCGCCGCCGCCGGACCCTTCGCACTGGGTGCTCATCCGCGAGAAGACGTCCGGCTCTCATCCCGGCTTTACCGCGCGGGATGCAACCGGCGAGACCTGGTTCCTCGAGTTCGATCCCCCGTACTTTCCGGAAGGGAGCGACCGGGGCCGTAGAGGTCGCGACGAAGATTTTCTGGGCGTTCGGCTACAACCAGGTGGAATCGTTTCTGACCACGTTCGATCCCAAGCGCGTGACATTCGACCCGAAGGCCACGATTCGACGTCCGTCCGGCGCGAGGACTCAGTTCACGCAGGACGACATGAACGCGATCCTCGAGCACGTGGCACGAAAACCCGACGGGACCTATCGCGTCGTCGCCGGCCGGCTGCTTCCCGGCAAGATCCTGGGCGGCTTCCAATATGCCGGCACACGTCCCGACGATCCGAACGACGTCGTGCCGCACGAGCACCGCCGCGAGCTGCGCGCGCTGCGTGTCTTCGGCGCATGGACGAACCTCACGGATCTCAAGGCGGCGAATACGCTCGACACGGTCGCTCACCGAGAACGGCCGCTCACTCGTCAAACACTACCTGCAGGACGTCGGGTCGACCTTCGGCATGTGCAACGACCTGCACGAGTGGGACCTCAGCTGGGAGCACTTCTACCAGGCGGACACCACATGGAGGCGTCTTTTTTCCTTCGGCTTTGCGCTGAGCCCGTGGCAAACGGTCGACTACGTCGAGTACCCGTCGATCGGCAAGTTCGAGGGCGATCGCTTCGATCCCGCGAAGTGGCGGCCGCAGACGCCGACGACGGCCTATCTGGAGTTGCGTGACGACGACGCGTTCTGGGCGGCGCGCCGGGTCGCCGCATTCACCGACGACCTGATCCGGGCGGCGGTCCACACCGGACAGTACAGCGACCCAAGGCGGAGAAATACCTCGGCCGACGTGCTGATCAAGCGCCGCGACAAGATCACCAGCAAGTATCTGAACGCCGTGAATCCCATCGTCGCCCCGCGTCTCGATGCGCCGGCCGGTTGACGTTCGACAACGCCGCGGTCGCGGCCGGCGTGGCGAGCGGTCCGGCCACGTACCGCGCCGCGTGGTTCCGCTTCGACAACGCGACGGGCGAGACGCAGCCCCTTCGAGAAACGCAGAGCCCGACGACGACCCTCGACGCTCCGCGCGGCTTGCCGACGGCGTCTGGCAGTTTCGTCACGGTGGACATATCGGTCGACAGCGAGGCGCACCCGACGTGGCGGCGGCCGATTCGCACCTATTTCCGCCGCAGCGGGCGAAGGCTGGACGCTTGTGGGGCTCGAACGATTGCCCGAAGAAGATCCCAGCCGTGCAAGATCCGTGGCCCTGATCGAGTCGTCGAGGTGAGTATCCTTGCCTCACTTCATCGGCGGCGCTCGTTTCACGGCTCGCACATCCGCAGCGATCGCTCATCAGTCAGGCAGGCACGATTCTCAGTGTGCCTCGAGGAACCGTTTCTCCATAGGGAGCATATGCCTTGGCGGCTGCTGGTCAGCCCAGCCACTGGCAGCCCTGAAGGGCTGCGCTACCCACTCTGAGTTCATTCCCTTCCGGTGCGGCGCGCCCGTCCTCGAGCGCCGCACTGACCAACGCGCGTGCCGCCCACACCGACAGTTCTTCCCCTTCCGCGACGCTGAGGCCACAGACGTCACGCTGCACGATGAGCGATTCGCATCCGTCGACCATCGCCAGTATCCTTAAGGCGAGGAGATTCATGAAGACGCTTCTGAGTGCGGTACTTCTGCTTACGCTCGCATCGGCCACGGCGCGAGCCCAGATTAACGCGGGCGATTTGAAGCCGGAACCGAGCCTGCCATTCACGTTGACCCAGGTGACGACGTTCAAACTGCCCTGGCGTATTGCCTTCCTGCCCGATGGACGCATGCTCATCACCGAGAAGGTCGGGCCGGTCTGGTTGGTGACGCAACAGGGGGAGAAGATACCGATCGAGAACGTTCCCGAGGTCCTGTACCAGGAGCAAGGCGGCATGTTCGGCATGTTCCTTTCGCCGCACTACGCCACCGATCACAGCGTCTATCTCACCTATGCGGAACCGGGCGACGGCGGGTCGAGCCTGGCGCTCGCCCGCGCGCGGCTGGCGCTTGGCGAGAACAAGGCGAGCCTGGAGGGATTGCAGGTCCTGTGGCGCCAGATGCCGAAGGGGCGCGGCGGACAGTTCGGCGCTCAGATCGCCTTTTCGCCCGACAGTCAGTACCTGTTTCTGACAGTCGGCGAGCGGCAGCGCATGACCCCCGCGCAGGATCCGGATCAGGAGTTGGGCAAGATCCTGCGGCTGACGCTCGACGGCAAGCCGGCACCGGGCAACCCGATGGCCGGAACGACTGGCGCGGCGAGCGTGCCTTTGATTGATCCACCCTCCGACACGGAGGCGGCCAAGACCGCGACCGTCATCAGCACGTATGCGTTCCCCGAGCCGAACCTGGCGCCGTCGGAAACATGGACCAGCGGTCATCGGACGCCTTACGGTCTGGCGTTCGCGCCAGACGGGCGGCTGTGGGAAGCGGAACACGGCCCGCGAGGCGGCGACGAGCTGAACCTGATCGAGCCTGGCAAGAATTACGGCTGGCCGCTCGTGTCCTACGCGGTCAACTACAACGGCGTGCCGATCCCGAGTCCGGATACACGGCCGGATCTGACCAAGCCGGTGATCTACTGGACGCCGATCATCGCGCCCGGCAATCTCATCTTCTACAACGGCGCGATGTTCCCGCAGTGGCGGGGCTCCGCGCTCATAGGCGGCATGGCGACGCAGACGCTCAACCGCATTACCTTCGATGGCAAGGGGGGAGCCACGCCCGCGGAACGCTGGAGCGTCGGCCACCGCATTCGCGATGTCGAAGTCGGACCGGACGGCGCGCTGTGGATGCTCGAGGATGCCAATCCGGGCGGGCTGTTCCGTGTGACGCCGAAGTAGGGCACGCGAGGCGAACCTCACAACAGCGAAAGTTAGACTGCGCTCTTCTGGCCGTGCGTGGAGGGCAAGACCTGATGCACCGACGTGACGCGCTCAAGGCGCTGCTCGCCCTGTTAGCCCCAGCGTCGGCGTGGGCGCAGAGACCTTCGGTCTCAACACTCATTGGCACCGGTTCACCGGGATACTCGGATCAGCAAGTCAACAACCCCTACGGTCTCGCGATCGGACCGGACGGCGCGCTGTGCTTCTGCGACTTGGACAATCAACGTATTCGGCGACTCGATCTGAGAACTCGTCGGACGGTCACCGTCGCGGGAAACGGACAGAAGGGATATTCAGGTGACGGCGCGGCGGCAACTGATGCCTCGCTCAACATGCCGCACGAGATTCAATTCGACGCCCTCGGCCATCTCTACATCGCCGAACGCGATAATCACGTGGTTCGGAGGGTGGACGCGGCAACCGGAACGATCTCCACCTTTGCGGGCACTGGAAGTCCAGGATTTTCTGGTGACGGCGGGCCCGCATCCAACGCCCAATTGCGGCAACCTCACAGCGTCGCGGTGGACCCGACGCGCCGGTTCTTGCTCATCTGCGATATTGGCAATCACCGCATTCGAAGGGTGGCGTTCGCGACTGGCCGCATTGAGACCTTCGCCGGGACCGGTGATCGGCAACCAACCCCAGATAGTGCTCCCCTGAAGGGAACTCCTCTCAACGGGCCCAGGGCGATGTCCTTCGATGCTGACGGAGACCTATACCTTGCACTGCGGGAGGGGAACGCCATTTACCGCGTGGATGGCCACTCGTTGACTCTTCATCATGTGGCGGGCACTGGCGAACAAGGCTATTCGGGCGACGGTGGTCAGGCGCGTCTGGCACGACTGGGTGGGCCGAAAGGGCTCGCGTGCTCGCGCGATCTGCTGTACATCGCCGACACCGAAAACCACGTCATTCGCGAGATTGCGCTGAAGACCGGGCTCATTCGAACGGTGCTCGGCACCGGTCAGCGGGGTGATGGACCAGAACCCGACGCCCATCGGTGCGCGCTCGCTCGACCGCATGGCGTGCTTGTCGATTCACGAGGCGTTCTCTACGTCGGCGACAGCGAGGCCCACCGGATTCGAGCTCTTCACGTTTGACCGCGGCCTGGGCAGACTGGACGGAGCCCAACGGCTGTAACGGTGTGGACAATCAGGCCGGACGTTCACCGTTCTGGTGGCCGGGAGACCACCGCCAACGCAGCTCTGAAGCGCTCCGAGCGCATCTCGCCGAGCGTCTGACGAAGATGCACGAGTGCGTAGTCGCGCCGTTCCTCCATGCCCTTCAGCGTGATTTGCCGATCGATCCAGCGCCGATGAAAGCGGTGAGGGGCGTGATGTCCTCGACATCCGACGCGCCAAACGCCGAGGTGAGTGCGCGCCTCACGGCGTCTTGTTTAGAGTCCGGAATCATCTCGTCGTCCTCGGGCGCAAGCGTGAAACGTCCGACTGCATCGGATGGTAGCGCCAGGAATCAACGCAGAACAGTCTAGTGGAGTGTCTCTTCGGGTTTACTATCGGCCCGCTCCGTTGTCGCGGCCCGAAAATTGCGGTCGAACGCTTGTTGTAACTAGTACAGCTTCAGCGGATATGGTCCACTAGATACCGCGCCTACAGATGCAGCAGTAAGATGGCACTGATGAAAGGTCGCGCTCCCGGACCATTCGGCGCGCAGCTCAAGACATTCCGCGAGGCGGCGGGTTTCACGCAGGAAGAACTCGCCACGATTGCAGGCCTGTCCGTCCATGCCGTGAGCGCGCTGGAACGCGGGGAGCGCCGGCGGCCCCATGTCGAGACCGTGCGCGCCCTCTCGGCGGCACTCGACCTGTCGAGTGACAAGCCGTGACGCGCTGCTCGCGAGCGCGCGAATGCCTGCTCACCACGCGGCCGTCGATGAACTGACTGACGTCTCTCTGCCGTTGGCTCTGACCTTGCTGCTCGGCCGGGAGGATGACATGCAGAGCGTGCAGCAATGCCTCGCCGCTGCACGCCTCGTGACGCTCGTCGGGCCGGGAGGCGTCGGGAAAACGCGTCTCGCGCTCGAGCTCGCCCACGCGATCGCCGCAGAAGGTGCGACCCGAGTCGTGTTCGTGCCGCTGGCTGCGACGCAGAATCCCGGCTTCGTCGCCTCCGCGATCGCCGAGGCGCTCGGACTGTCTGATGTGTCAGCAGTCGATCTGCCGAGGCGCGTTCGTGTCGCGTGCGGCGATCGCGCCACGTTGCTGGTGCTCGATAATTTCGAGCACGTCCTGGATGCGGCGCCTGTGGTCGCGGATCTCCTGACTGCAGTTGCCTCTCTGCAGGTGCTGACCACCAGCCGCGCCCCACTTCGTCTGCGAGGAGAGCGAGAGTATGTCGTTGGCCCGCTCGCACTGGACGTCGCCGCTGATGCCATATCGGCCGCGGATCTCGCACGCGCTCCAGCCATCCGACTCTTCGTAGACCGCGTCCGGGACGTGAAGCCTGACTTTCGCCTGACGTCGTCGAACGGCCCAACGGTGGCGGCGATTTGCCGGCGGCTGGATGCGTTACCGCTTGCCCTCGAGCTTGCCGCGCCATGGATCAAAGTTCTCACGGCCGAGGATCTGCTGGGCCGCCTGGCGAACGGTGTTTTGCTCCCAACCGCGGGCTTGCGCGATCTTCCAGAACGCCAACAGACGATGAATGCGACGGTTGCCTGGAGTTACCAGCTCCTCGCACCGAACGAGCAGCGCGTGTTCCGTCGCCTTGGCGCCCTGCCGGAACGTTTTTCGATCGAGGCCGCAGCGGCTGTCCTTGCCGGTCGTGAAGATGACCCCGCGGCCGGCGACGAAGCACTCCGGGCAGCGTCCGGCTTGATTGACAAGAGCCTCCTGCTGCGCGCCGAGACCTCAGTCGCGGCTCGTCCGGTGTTTCGTATGCTCGAAACCGTGCGGGCGTTCGCGGCTCTCAAGCTCACCGAGGCGGGAGAACACGAGGACGCCCTCGCCGGGCTCGTGCGCTATTGCCGCGCTGAAGCGTCTGTCGCCTGGAAGGGGCTTGCGGGGCCTGCGCAGGCCGAATGGTTGGATCGCGTACGAGACGACCTCGAGAACTACCGCGGCGCACTCACGCGGCTCATCGAGCAGGGTCGTCCAATGGAGGCATCCAACATGGCCTGGGAGCTGAGCGTCTTCTGGATGATCCGTGGGCACACGGCCGAAGGCCTCCAGTGGTATGAGCGGGTTCTCACCCTGCCGTCGATTCCGCCCGCGGCCGAGGCAAAGGCGCTCTACGGAGCGGCGCTCATGTGGTATTCGCAAGGAGAACTTGCGCGCGCCCGAAGTGCGCTCGACCGCACGCTCACGATCGCTCGCGATGCGAGCGATCCCAAGATGATCGCACAGGCTTCGAATCTGTACGGTCACGTCGAACACGCCGCCGGCAACATCGTGGCGGCTCGCGACCGGTTTACCGCGAGCGTTTCCGGATTTCGTGAACTGGCAGTTCCGTGGGGTATCGGGAGTGCACTGACCGGAATGGCGGCCGGAGTCCTCGCGAGCGGTGACCCCGGTCAGGCCGAGCGCCTGCTCGATGAGGCCACGTCGGTGCTTCGCGCCACCGGTCCGTGGTTTCTGTCGTTAGCACTGTACGTTCGCGCTATCCTCGCCGTACGGCGCGGCAGCCCCGATGAGGCGCTCGCGTTCGTGCGTGAAAGCCTCATCCATATTCGGACGCTTCACGACAAGTTCGCGTTCGTTTACGCCCTCGTTCCACTGGCGGCTGCGGCCGTGCTCAAGGGCGATGATGCATGGGCGGCGCGGATCCTGGGTGCACGGGACGCCGTCACGGAGCGTACAGGCGCCACGGTGGTCGACACATCGGTCAACGATCTCCGTGAGCAGGCGGAAAAGAACGCGCGTGCCCGCCTCGGCCCAGACCGATGGGCACGCGCCTACACGGCAGGACGAACACTTTCTATTGATTCGCTATTGAAGGATATCGATGCAGCCGTGTGACGGGTAGGGTCACGGACCCTGTAACGCAAGGGTGCCCTCACCACACATGCTCTTTGTAGCGCGATTAATCCACCACCCCGATCGACAAGGAGCATCCGATGATCACAGAAGGCCTGCAGCCCTACGTCAGCACGAGCGAGGAACCGCCAATCTACTTTCTGGGACTTCCAACCATCCTGAGAGCGACCGGGCAGCTGACCAACGGCGCGTTCGGGCTCGTGGAAAGCTGGATGCCACCGGGGTTTGCGTCGCCGTACCATACGCACCGTCTCGAGGACGAAGCGTTCTATGTCCTCGAGGGCGAAATGGCCTTTGTGTGCGACGGCAAGTGGACGGCGGCCGGACCAGGCACGTACGTGTTCGGTCCGCGAAACATCCCTCACGGCTTCACGGTTGTAGGTCATGCTCCCGCGCGCATGCTGCTGCTCTGCGCACCGGGCGGCTTCGACCAGTTCGTCGTCGAGATGAGTGAGCCAGCCCCTGCTCCGCCCGACATGGCGAAACTCATCGCGGTGGCCGCGAAATACAGCATCGACATTCTCGGGCCTTTGCCGGAGCAGCCAGATGCAACCGGCGCGGTCGCCGCTCGATAGTCGACACCGCTGAAGGATTAAGTGGACCGGGTTCATGCGCGCCATGTCACCGTTCGAAGCCCGGAGATCTCGAAGCCGCGCTCTGTCCTCCTTCTGCGGAGCTGCTCCTTCTCGTAGAATGGGACCATGTATGTGGGGCTCAGCGATGCCGACCTCGCGCCGCGCATCGCTGCAGGCGATCGCGAGGCCGAAGCTGAAATGTGCCGCCGCATGGGGCCGCGAATTCGGCTTTATGGCCTTCGCCATCTGCGATCGCCATCGGCGGCAGACGATCTGGTGCAGCACGTGCTGCTGAAGGTTCTCGAAGCGCTGCGGACCGCTCGCTTGCGAGAGCCAGAGAAGGTCGCCCACTTCGTGCTGGGCACTTGCCGGATGACCGTGCTCGACTTGCGCCGCAGCTCGCAACGTCAAGCGGAATTGCTGATGATGTTCGGAGAGGATCTCGTGCCAGCTCCGCCTCCGCTGCCCAGACACGATGAGGATCAACTGGCGCGCTGCGTTCAGGCCCTCAAGGAGCGCGAGCGGTCGGTCGTCGTGATGACTTTCTACGACGAGCAGACTGTCGCGGATACGGCGCGCTTTCTCGGGATCTCTGAGGCGAATGTTCGAGTCATTCGCCATCGCGCCCTCCAACACCTGCGCACCTGCATGGGGGCTACGCTGTGACCGCCTCACATCGCGACCGCCCCATCGAGTGTTCGAAACCCATTGACGCGGCGGTCCTGACCGACTACTGGCTCGCTGAGCTGCCCTCGGCGGCTGAAGAGGCCGTCGAAGAGCACCTCCTGGCCTGTGACGGCTGCGGAGACCGTCTACGCGAGGTGATCGCCCTTGCCGAAGCTCTCCGCGCGCTTGCGCGATCGGGATCGCTGCAGGTGGTGGTTAGCGATCAGTTCGTGAAGCATGCAGCCGACTCAGGTCTGCGCGTGCGGGAATACACCGCGCTAGATGGCGAAGGCGTCCAGTGCACCGTGGCCGCCGACGATGATCTGCTCGTGGCGCGTCTCGCAGTGGATTTGACGGCAGCGGCTCGTGTCGATCTCAGTTGGTGCGATTCCCGAGGGATCGAACATCAGCGAATGGCGGACATTCCCATTCGGGCGGACGCGGGCGATGTCATCTGCCAGCAGTCCATCACCTGGGCGAAGGCTTCACCGTCGGCGACCATGGTCGCGCGGCTCCTTGCGATCGACGAAGAAGGGGACGAGCAACTTCTTGGCGAGTATGCGTTCCATCACACGCGAACGATTCCTGGTGCGCCCGGATGGGAGTTGCCCTGAAAGACACTGAAACCAGGAGGCAATCGGAGAGACTAATCACGCGTGTGTGATCACCTGAGCGTCACTGCGCGGCAGGTGGCAGGAGGTACAGCGTCATCGCGAAGATCAAGTAGACCATCAGGACGAGCACGCCGACGAACCACGCGGACCGCCCGCTGTTGGTCACGAGCGACGCGGTGAACGTCGCGAGGAGCACCATCATCACTGCGCCGGGCCACAGTCGCAGGTCCATCGGCGTCGGTCCGAAGCACATAGCTGAGCAGCACGAGCACCGGGGCCACGAACAGCGCGATCTGCGAGGCACTGCCTAATGCGATGCCCACGCTCAGATCCAGCCGGTCCTTGCGGGCGCCGGAAAAGGCCGACGCCATTTCGGCCGCACCGCCAACCAACGCGACGACGACGAAACCGACGAACGCTGGAGTCATCCCGAGCGCAACGGCTGCTTGCTGGACCGATTCGACGAACACCTCGCTCACGAGCGCGACCAACACGGTGACGCCGGCCAAAGTCGCTAATGCCACGCCAATCGGCCATGGCTGCTCGTCGTCGTTTGCATGCTCCGCCGCCGCGAACAGTTCGGGATGCGTGCTCAGCGAGAACACCATCCCGAGCGCGTATGCAAGGATCAGTAGACACGACAGCCCAAGGCTCAATTGCTGTGTGAATGCCGCCGCTGGCCCGCTATCGGCCAGTGTGACCGCGGACGGAATCAAGAGCGCGATCGTCGCCAGGAACAAGAGACTCGCCTGAAGACGGGCACTGATGCGATTGAACTCCTGGACGTGGTACTTCAACCCGCCGAGCAGAAACGATCCACCCAGCATGAACAACGAATTGGTGACAATGGCGCCCGCAATCGATGCCTTGACCAGCATGTACTGGCCGGAACGCAGTGCGGCGAGCGCGATCACCAGTTCGGTGAGGTTCCCAAGCGTCGCATTGAGCAGTCCGCCGATGGTGTCGCCGGTCTTGGCCGCCACCGATTCGGTGGCGTGACTGAGCAACGTGGCGAGCGGCACGATCGCGAGAACGGACAACACGAACAGCAAGGTGTGGGCTTCGGGCTCGAGCGACTGCACGACGAACACGACAGGCACGAATCCGAGTAGCCAGAGCAGCGGATTGTGGCGAAGTTCCGAAAGGAGTGCTGCCACGTTTACGAATCACCCGGCTTTGTTTCAGCTTGGAACATGCGACCCACGACCGCGAAGAAGAAGCCGGTCGACCACCCACACATCAGAATGCCCGTCAGCGCCTCGATGGCCCCGACCAATCGCCACTCTTGCGGCAGCACCAGGTCGCCGTAGCCCGTTGTCGTGTACGTCACCGCGCTGAAATAGAGTGCGGACTGCAGGTCGGGCATGGCGGCCCTCCGCTCGTAAAACCATGCCCACGTCGTGATTTCGATCATGTGCAGGAGAACAATCCAGCCCGCCAGGCGAATGAACAACCAGGTGCCCATCCAGAAGCGGAGCGCAGTCGCTGGATAACGCAACCATCGTACGACGGAGCTCACGCCGGCTGCGTGAATCACCACACACAAGGCCATCAGGCCCCATGCGATGAGGAGTCTCGAGAACATAGGGGTTCGTTCAGTCCAGGCGACGCACGCATCATGCCTGAATGCGCGCTCGATGGCACAACCAAGTTAGTTCTGTCTCGTCAATGCCTTAGACGGAGTAGGCCGGAGAGATCTGCTTCGCAGACACATCGATCGTCCGTGGAGGGCTCCGGAATGCCGTAGATCTGGGTGGCGTTCCTTTCAATGCAGGCTGAAATCGACGCGCAATCTGCTCGCTCTCTGTGCAGAACATCTGGGTCGCCGCCTGGCGTTTGTGTCAACACGCCCAGTCGATAGGTGTTTCAGGTTGGTACGTGCAAAACGTGCCGGTCTTGAGGGAGTTCTCGAGGTGCCGGCCCAGTCGTGGATGCGTCGTGGCGATCTTCTTGATCGCGCTTCGAATCCGCCATGTCACCGCTGAGCGAGCGCGTTCGGCCCCGTTGCCCAATGTGCGTGATCGCCCTCGCAGCCCCATGGCGCCGGACAACACCTCGACGATCCGATCGAGTTCCTCGCGTGCCCGCTCGGCCCGGCCGATGTCGTGCAGCGCGTCCGCGCCGTCGATTTCACGCTGCAGGTCCCGTACGCGTTCCTGAATTTCACGCCGCGCACGCTCGTCGAGTACTCGATCGGCGCCACTACTCGTCTCAGGCCGGTTGGCGAGTTCGAGGCAATGGATCTCCTGTCCGGGTCGTGCCAGGAGCCGGGCCAGATCATGGAATCCTTTCTGGTCCGTGAGCTGCGCTGCCAAACCGTCGAACGCAATCGTCCAGTAGGATCCCTCGCGCCGGAAGATCGCGCCTGCCCGTCCCGGACCGGTGGGGTGTGCGATCGCCTCGGGTCGGTCCTCATCGGGATCGCTTTCGAGACCGGCGGCCCGAAGGCCATCGGCCAGCCGCTGAGCGTCGGCGTGATGGCGAAACGGGTTGATGTGGAACAGCCAACGAAGGGGCTCGCCCGGCTCGGGCTCGCGGCCGAAGGTAATGCGATCCGTGAAGTCGGCGAGAAACCGATCGACATACGTGCGCGCGCGCGCCCGGTCGCCCAACAGAGCACAGGCCGCGGCAATCCATGCCGGGAGATCGACGATTCCGCCCGGCGTTCGGATCGCCGTCTGGCTCGCCTCCTCGTATCGTTCGAGCAGAAACAGCGCCTGCGCCTCTGCCGCGACGTACCATTGAGGGAAGTGCGGGTTCAGACGCTTGGCCTTGCGAGCGACCTCGACGGCCGATCCCGCGTCACCGAGCAGGCCCAGGCACAGAGCCGCATGCGCCAGGACATTGGGGTCGTTGGGATTGAGCACCAGTGCGCGCTCGACATGGTGCGCAGCCTCGTCGAACCGGCGGCGAAAGAGCAGAATGCGGCCAAGAACGATCTGAACGACTGCATCGCCGTCATCGAGTTGGGCGGCGCGCCGCGCGTACCTGGTCCGCGAGTCGCTCCTTGTCGTCCCAATGCTCCCACGCCTGACAACTCCATTCGTTGAAATGTGAGAGCGAAAGGCCAGCATACCCGCGGGCATATGCAGGGTCGATGGTCAATGCGCGCTCGAACAGTACTCGCGCCTCGGCATCTGCCTCAACAGTACCCCGCTGCAAGCAATCGAGCCCGCGCAGCCAGCAGTCGTAGGCCTCGAGGCTCGCGAGCGGCGTCCGCCTCGCTATGGCCAAGCGCGCCTCGTCTACCTGGAGCGCGAGCGTCGCTGCCACTTGCGCAGCGATGTCATCCTGTACGCCGAGAAGATCACCTGCCGTCGCGTCGTACCGGCTGGCCCACAACTGACGTCCGGCCTGGTCAACAAGCTGAACAGCGATCCGAATGACATCTCCCGCGCGGCGGATGCTTCCGCGGAGTACGTGCGCAGCCGGGAGGGAGTCCATGTTCGTACCGCTGGCGCGCAGAAACGCTTCCACGGCACGCGGATACAGAACCTCCAACGTCCCGAAGCGCGAGAGTTCCGTCGCGAGATCCTCGACGAAGCCCCGCGCGAAGTACTCCTCACGTTGATCGCCTGAGAGATTCTCGAACGGTACGAGCGCAATGGTGGTGGCCACGGCCATATCATCCCAACACGCCGGCCCTCACACCGTGAGGCCCCTCCTTACGCCTATTGAAATGAGAAATCGGAGGGAGCCGCCGTGCTTTACTGGAATTTTATAGCGAGCAAGGGAACGACCTGTCGAGTTCGGAGCCGAGTGAGCAACCGCTGGGGGGCGCTCGCCCTGATTGGGTGTCTGTGGGCGCATCCTGCTGACGCACAGGCTTTAACAGGCAATCGTGAGGTCGGAGCATTGGCCCCTGAACTGGCAGGACTGGGTTCACTCGAGTACCGCGTCACGACGTCGTCGCCAACGGCGCAGCGCTTCTTCAATCAAGGGCTACGGCTGCTGTATGCCTTCAACCACCAGGAAGCCCTCCGAGCGTTTCGAGAGGCCAGTCGCTTGGATTCGCAGCTGTCGATGGCGTATTGGGGACAGGCGATCGCGCTCGGTCCAAACCTCAACGCGCCGATGTCAGTTGAGAACGCGCGGCTCGCTTACGAGGCGATGCAGAGAGCGCAGGCGGCAGCCCCTTCTGCGAGCGATCGAGAGCGTGGGCTTATCGCGACACTCGCGTCTCGCTACGTCGCAGACGCTGGCGGAGATCGACGTCAGCTCGATCGTGCCTATGCGACTGCCATGTCGAAACTGGCGGAGCGTTACGCCAACGACCCGGAGATCCAGACGCTCTATGCCGATGCGGTGATGAACACCATGCCGTGGGACTACTGGCAGAAAGATGGTGCGCCCAGACCCGAAGCTGCCCGCGTCATTGCCGCACTCGAGCGCGTGATCGCGCGCGCGCCGAACCATCCAGGTGCCAATCACTACTACATCCACGTGATGGAGGCATCGAGTACCCCCGAGCGGGCCGAGGTGAGCGCCGATCGACTCGGGTCGCTGATGCCGGCTGCCGGGCACATGGTGCACATGCCGGCGCACATCTATCTTCGCGTGGGGCGCTATGCGGATGCCGCCGAGGCCAACGTCCGCGCCATTGCGGCCGACGAGGACTACCTCGCGCAATGTCAGGCGCAGGGTCTGTATCCCGTGAGCTATTACCCTCACAATCTGCATTTCTTGTGGGCTGCCGCGACGCTCGAGGGCCGCAGCGTCGTCGCGCTCGACGCGGCGCGTCAAGTCGCCGCGAAGGTTCCTCATCACCACGCCGGCGCGCTGTCATGGACGGCAGACTTTCCAGTGACCCCCTTGCTCGCATACGCACGATTCGGACGCTGGAAGGAGATCCTGACCGAACCGATCCCTCCGGCGCGTGAACCCTATGCCATCGGGATCTGGCGCTATGCCAGAGGGCTTGCGTTCGTCGCACAAGGCCGTCTCGACCGAGCCGAGTCAGAGCTGTCCGAGCTGAGGCGGGTCATGGCGCACGAGGCGTTCACCTCGACGCTGAAGGATCTGCCGCTCCTCACGAACCTGCAGATCGCCTCCCGAATCGTCGCCGGCGAGCTGGCCGCGCGCCAGGGACGATCCACAGAGGCTATTCGAATCCTTGAGGAGGCTGTGTCGATCGAGGATGGGATTCCTTATAACGAACCGCCCGTCTGGCATCAGCCGCCTCGGCAAGTTCTGGGTGCCTTGCTTCTCGAAGCGGGACGAGCGCGCGACGCCGAACGGATCTATAGCGAGGATCTCCAGCGTTTCCGCGAAAACGGATGGTCGCTCTTCGGCCTCGCGCAGAGCCTCGAAGCGCTGGGGCGCGACGGTGAAGCAGCCGAAGTACAGAGACGTTTTGCACAGGCGTGGGCTCGTGCCGACATCGCGCTCACTTCCTCGCGGATTCTGAGGTAACTCCGCCTCCTTCCGTTGAGCCTTGGGAACGGCTGGCAGTACGGAGCTGCGAAACTGCTCGATCGCCAGCACGGGATGAAGTTCGATGCAGCTGCGCGATCGGCCGACCTGGAAATGACTCAGATCGAAGAACCCGATACCCGTGACGCGAACGCGGACTCCTCGAAGCTCGTTCCATTGTCGCGCTCCCGTTTCCCTTGACAGGTTCTCGAACATCTGCATCGCGCGCGCGAGCCTGTCTCGATAGGGAGATTTGGCGCTGCCGCCAGAATCAGGGTCGGGCAATTCCACGATGATGTGCGCATCTGGATGGTCTGGATCATCAAGAACGATGTGGATATCGTGGTCCGGCGCGCGTTTCACGCTGTGAATCGTTCCGGTGATCCGGTAGACCTGGAATTCCTCCTCGCGGACGCGGTGATCCCGGGTCGGACCACAGTGCGACGGAAGATCGTTCAGCGCGGTAATGGTCGTGTCGATCGGGGCGTCGATCCGAACGCGCGTCGCGTCCGCGTCTCGAAGACCTTTCACGTCGCCGCGGCCAATGGTACAGCCCGCTGCGAGCGCAACGACAGTAAGCACCGCTCCTGCGCGACCCTTCATGTTTTCGAACTTCCAGCCGATCGAATCTCTAATCGCTGAGCTGCTTATGGACATGCGGTCAGGGCAGGTTGCTGCTACGACCAGCGTACATGACAAAGGCGATCTGTCAGCGCAGGGCTGCGCCCGTATAATCAATAAGTCTAGCGACGCTGCGCCTCAGATCATGAAGGCTTCGCCTCGCTAGACCAGTAAGCTTGATAACGCCGCGCTGACGCGCGGACGGCCTTGACCGTAAAACTTGACTCAAATGGTGAGATTCGAGCCGGTCAAGGCCTCTAGTTTCTTCGCGAGGAGTACGCCGTGAGCGACCAGGAAGAAGACTTCGCGAAAATGTTCGAGGCGTCCGTGAAGGCGCGACAGTTCGAGCGCGGGCAGACCGTCGAAGGCACTATCGTCGGGTTCGGTCCGAAGGTGGCCTTCGTCGACGTGGGCGGCAAGAGCGAAGCCGAGATCGATCTCGCGGAGTTGAAGGACGCAGAAGGCGATGTCGAAGTGTCGGTTGGCGATCGCATTCAGGCGGTGGTCGTCTCCACCAGCGGCGGCATCGTGCTGTCGCGCAAGGGGGTGCGCAATGCCGCCACGCAGCGCGAGCTCGAGGACGCGTTCCAGGCCGGCGTCGCCGTGGAAGGCAAGGTGGAGAACGTCGTCAAAGGCGGGTACGAAGTGCGCATCGCGCGTGAACGCGCGTTCTGTCCGCTCTCGCAGATCGACATCGTCCGGACCACGGATCAGTCGGTGCACGTCGGGCAGGTCTACCCGTTCCGTGTGATCGAGTCAAGGAGGGCGGGAAGAACGTCGTCGTCTCACGACGCAAGCACCTGGAGGAGCAGCAGCGCGCCAGCGCGGCCGCCGTGCGCGAATCGATCGTACCGGGCGCAGTGCTGACCGGACGGGTCGCGTCGGTGCTCGACTTTGGTGCCTTCGTTGATCTCGGCGGCGGTATCCAGGGTCTCCTCCACGTGTCTGACATGAGCTGGTCGCGCGTCACGACTCCCGGCGAGATCGTCGCGCCTGGTGATCAAATCACCGTGAAGGTGCTGCGCGTGGACGACGCGACGGAGAAAATCTCGCTCGGGCTCAAACAGCTCCTGGACGACCCGTGGACCAGAGTCGCGGGCAGCTATCAAGTAGGACAGGTGCGTACCGGCCGGGTCACGCGCGTGGCTCCGTTCGGCGCGTTTGTCGAGCTGGAGCCCGGCATCGAAGGGTTGGCGCACGTGTCCACCTTTGCTCCGACGGGTCGGAGCGGAGGGTGGGCGGAGTCGGTGACGCCGGGCATGACGGGGGCATTCGAGATTCTGAGCATCGACCCGGCGGAGAAGCGTATCGGCGTCGCGCTCGTCGACGAGGCATCCTCGCGGGCGGCTGGGGCGACATCGCCGCAGGGGGCGCTCGCGCCGGGCGCGATCATGACCGGCAAGGTGGAGCGACACGAGTCCTTCGGGGTGTTCGTGTTCCTGTCGCCGGGGCGGACCGGCCTCATACCGCTTTCCGAGACCGGCGTCGAACGCGGCACCGACCTGCGCACGGCGTTTCCCATTGGCAGCGAGGTGGAGGTTGCGGTGCTCGAGATCGATGCGGCGGGACGCCGCATTCGCCTCAGCAAGAAGGCGGTGGCGGAGCAGCGGGAACAGCGCCGAACTGCGCGAGTACGCCGCGCGGCCGGACGCCGCGCCCACGACCTCGCTAGGATCGCTGGCCGACAACCTGCGCAACGCCCTCAAGGGGCGTTGAGGGGTGGCATCTCAAGCACCCGGCGCTCTAGCGCAGCCGACGCGGCGGGGCTGCGGGAACTCTATCCGTGCTTGGCTCCTCGATCACGTCGAGCGTTTTTTTCTCGCCCTCGGCGATCGTCGTCTTTCGTGGCTGGACTCACAGCGAGGCGATCAAGTAAACGGGATCGTACCACTCGCCATCGTCGATATCCGCCGACCGCAGCCAAGTCGTACTCACCGGCGGGCACCAGACGAAACTGAAATGCCCCATCCGCCGCTGACGGCACGGCGCGGATGCGGCGCGACCTTGCCGTCCAGAACGTGCGATCCGCTGCAAACAAGACCACTGGTCTCGGCTGAGATCGGTTTGCCGGAGCCATTGCGGACGATGCCAGATAATTCCGCCGGCCGATCCGAGAACGTCACGACGGCACCGTCGAGGCTCTGACGCACATCGAGGGGGAAATCGAGTACACGTCGCGCCCGTTCACCGTCGACGAGCTGAGCATCCAGCCCGACGATCCGTCGATGGTGGCCTGCAGCCGGTACCTGCCCGCGGTGACCCCGGTGATCGCAAAGCGGCCGGTGGCATCCACGCGAGCGGGAGTGGTGGCCAGGGTTACCTGGCCCGCGGAGAGCAGACGGCAGGAGTGTGACTCGGATCCTCGAAGAATTCGGAACCGCTGTCCGACCGTCGAACGCGACGCGACCCGACACGGTCAGTCCTGACTGCATCGAGAGCGCCACGTCTGGCTGACTTTGACCGTCGATGACGATATCGGTCATGCCCCAGTAGACATTGGAGCCGATTGCGCCGCCTGATCACGATCGTATAGGACCCGGGTGCAACATTGATGAAGCTGAACTCCCCTTTCGCCGTCAGGGAGGTCTTCTCGCCTTCACTGTTCGCCTCCGACACCAGCACGTCGTCTGTCGCAATCAGGTGCACGGTAGCCAAAACGGGCTCATGTTCGACGGCACGTCGACGCTTCCCCGGATCGTCGTCATCGGCACGTACTGAAGTTGGAAAGTCGACGCCCATGCGCTCCTCGGCCCTGCCGAGAGGAATCGCCAGCGACTGCGAAGGCGACGGGAGTTCCTGGATAGAACATCGTCGCATATCCAACCGCCCGCGGCTCATCTCCATCGGCAGCGGGAATCGTCGCCGCGAAATCGCTTGCGACCGAGTTTGTTGACGTGCGATTGCCGCACCTCGTCGAGCGCGCGTCGAACCTCTCCCTCGGTCATCATGAGGATCTCGTCGCCCGCCAGTGGGCGCAGGATCGCAGGCGCGGCTATCGCGTACTCGCCAGGCGGCAGCCCAAGATGCGATACACGCCGCGATCGTCGGTGATGTGGCTGGCCATCGTGGTCGTTACCGCCGTCAGCCGCCGCTCGCCGTTCGCGGTGTATCCGTACCGCAGCGCACGCATGCGACACCGGGGATCGGCTGACCGTCCGGATCGAGCAGCGTGCCGGTTATCACGGCGCCGCGGAGGAGAATCAACGTAATGTCGCTCGGCGCGAGCCATTCGCGATGAGTAACCGGCGATCCTGGTCCACCTGGCCTGCTTGCGCCGTAGTTGGCATGTGACATAGCCTTCTCTTCGCGCCACCGATCGCATAGCGGCCGGCAGGAAGTCCATCAAACCTGAACCGCCCTGCATCGTCGCTGATAGTGGTTCTCGCGATCCTTCCTCCTCGTTGTTCAGAAATACCCGGGCTCGCCTCAAGGGCTCGCCTCGTCGCCGTCTGGCGCGACGATGCCCGAGATGGATGCTGTTCCAACGGCGGGCTGACGAGGCCCTCCCGAACCGGCTGCTGCGTTTGGGCGATTGCTGAACCGTTCCATCCGAGCGAAACGGCAAGACAGAGTGCGAAGGCCAACCGCATTGCCTATCGAGGCTCCCGATCCGGAGATCGAGCGTTTTTGACTCGCCTTCAGCGACCGATACCGGCGACGCGCCGCGGCTGAGCGCATCGAGAAATGACAGGTCCTGCCAGTCTCCCGTGAGCTCGTCCGGGACGGCAACGACGAAATAGCTGCCGGCTGGCAGCGGAGAAATCTTGTAAGCACCGGTTGGCTCGACTCTGAACCCTGCGAAAACGTCGCGGATTCAGCCACATGCTCGACCACGTCTGACTGTCGGAGGGAAACACGATCACACTGGCGCCCGGCTCGCTCGTGCCGGCGCCGTTCCTGACCGCTCCGGCTATCTTCGGTGAGCCGATCGGTGAACGTAAAACGACGCCGGTGGCATCCGTGTCTCGAGATCGAGCGGGCTGTCTGACACATCGCGACCGTTGTAGGTCACGGATTGAAGGAACCAGTTCGGCGGAGGCGAGCCAACCCGAATGAGGTACTTCCCGCCTGGGAGCCCAAAGGCGCTGAACTGCCCGTAAGTGTCGAATCGGCCGCTCACATGCGCGGAGCGCGGCGGTTGAGCGGTTGATTCGATCATGACAGGCACCTGCATGCAGCCGTGCGCCGGGCTTCTCGAGTGGCCCGGCGAACTCGGCGCGTCCAATGATGACTGAGTCCTGAACGAAGCGTAAGGGACAGATTCGCGATGTCATCGCGACCGACGGCAAGAGGCAAGGTCGACCAGCGCACAATCGATGGGTCCACGTAACAACTGGGCGTTTGCCATTCGGCTGACGAGATCGTCCCGCTCCCTGTCATGATAGCGGTTGATGTTCCCGCCAGACCGTCTGGAGGTCTCGCACCCTTCACCACGCGGATCGAGTAAAGGCCAACAGGTACGGCAGGGAAAACAAATGCTCCCGGCGCGGTCGTAACCGTCGTGGCGATTTCCTGCTCGAGCGGCGTGTCTTCGGCGTCTTCCGCGATGACCCGAACGGGAATTCCGCCGATTTGGCCATCGCTGCCGACCAGCGTGCCAGAGACGCGTTTGGTCGCCACTGGCGCAATTGAAGATCGATTCCGCCGCGCTCCTCGCCGGATCCGACGGTGACGATCGTCGCGCGAAGCGGGTTTGGCGTGTTCGGATGAAATGTCGTCGGGTAGACGAAGAGATGACCATCGTTCGATGGCGGCTGGTCCAATCGCCGATCGCCCGAGCGTCAGGAGGGCGTCGCCCACTTGAATCGACGTGCCGCGGCCGGTTGCGGTCGCCGCGCCGATTTCCCCAATAGAGACGGCACGCACTACTTCGACGCACGTCCTCAGCCGTCGACGCCGGCACAGAGACCTTGGTGGAGACGGCAGCCAACGAGGTAGTCGCCGGGGAACAAGCCATGGACTCGGTAAATGCCGCGGTCGTCGGTCCACGCAACTCTGCCGCGTAGACGAATCGCCGTTGTCCCGTGAGTCGTGCGTGCGAAACAGCGCGCAACTGAATCCCCACGACTGGCTCGCCCGCTTCGTCAATGACGACGCCTGAAATCGGCTGAGTGTCTCCACAAATGTAGATCCGAAGGCCACCAGCCTTCTGGCCATCGAAGAGCGTCAGCATCTGCGATAGCCCGCTGGACGCCGGCGGCCATACGCGCCCTGGAGGTAGCCAGGTTTGACGGCGGTGAGGGTGAAGCGGCCCTTCGGCAGTTCGGCGGAAGACGAAGCTGCCGTCCGAACCAGTCAGGACTCTCGGAGCTTGTGCTGGTTGCGCAGACGCTGCCTGCATGGAAAAGGGCGCAGGGGGAACCGCTAATGACGCCTCAACTCTGACTTCGACAAGGGCGCCGCTGACGGGACGTCCCGTTCCTGCATCGATGACCTGTCCGACCACCAATGCGGATCGCGGGGCAGCCTGCGGCATGCCCGGCAGCTGACCTTGTGGCGTAGCAGCAGCGGCCAGTAGGCAGGCGAGCATCCACGGGGCGAAGGTCATCTAAGTGCTCTCGCTGCGGCATCCTACTTGATCCTGTCAGCGCGTGCCTGACATTCCCGTTCTCGCAAGAGCAAAGGCGGAGTACGCTCGATTCTTACTCACACGAGAAAGGGACACATGAAGGGCTCCTCTGCCGTTCGACAAGGGCTGCGACGCTGGACCGCGCGGCTGCTGTGGTCCGGCATCCTGATATTCGCAACCATCGTGGTCGGTGGCGCGTTGGACGCGCGGCGCCGGCTCCCGGATCTCGAGCCCTGGCATCGAATCGTTCCGCGCGACGTCCGAGCCACCGACCTCACGGCGCAATCGACGCTGGCCGATTACATCGCGATCGAAGATGCGGCCTTCCGCGTCGTGCATAACGAGATCGAGCAGCGGCTCGACGCTGCCGCGCGAGTGCCGGCCAATCGGTACAACCCGGACGGTCACTCGTACCCAGGGCGGCTCGGGACGGATTGGAATCGGACGCAGGTGCTCTCACCGGAGACCGAGCCTGTCGGCGGCGCCCTGCTCGTTCACGGCCTGACCGACAGTCCTTACAGCATGCGGACGATCGGCGAGGATCTCCGTGCGCGCGGCTACTACGTCGTGGCGTTGCGGATGCCAGGACATGGCACGGTGCCGGCCGGACTGACAGACGTGACATGGGAGGATTGGCTCGCGGCCGTGCGCCTCGGCATGCGCCACATTCGCACGACGATTGGCAGCAACAAGCCGCTGGTGCTCGTGGGCTACTCGAACGGCGGCGCGCTCGTCCTCAAGTACGCGTTCGATGCGCTCGAGGGATCCGGAGATCCGCAGGCCGAGCGTATCGTGCTGCTGTCGCCCATGATCGGCGTTGCACCATTCGCCTGGCTGACACGAGTGATCAGCATGCTCGGTCCGCTGCCCGCCTTCGAGAAGGCACGCTGGCTGGACGTGTACCCGGAGTACAACCCGTTCAAGTACAATTCCTTTGCCGCCAACGCCGGTCTTCAGACCTGGCGCCTGACCACGACGTTGCAGACGCAGATCGAACGCGCCGCGCGCGCGGGCCTCGGCTCACGGCTCCCGCCGGTGCTGACGTTTCACTCTCTCGTGGACGCCACCGTCAGCACGCCAGCCGTCGTGCACGCGCTCTACGATGTCATTGCGGACGAGCGCTCGGAGCTCGTCCTGTTCGACATCAATCGCACGTCCGGGCTCGCACCGTTCATCCGTCGCACCGACGCCATCCTGCTGTCCAGTCTCACTGACGCATTTCCTCGAAGGTACCGACGCACGCTCGTCACCAATGTGGATCCCTCGTCGCTCGACGTTGCCGAAAGATCGATCGCGCCGGGAGCGACCAGCGTCGACACACACCCGCTTGGCCTGGCCTGGCCGCGCGATGTGTTCTCGCTGTCACACGTCGCCATCCCCTTTCCAATGTCGGATCCGGTCTATGGACGTGAAGAGACCTCTGTCCCTGTTCCGGTGATTCGGCTCGGACTTCTCAGCCCACGCGGGGAGCGCGCCGTTCTTTCAGTTCCGTCCGACACGCTGATGCGGCTCACGTGCAATCCGTTCTTTGCGTACCTCGATGGGCGCCTGGCAGCGTGGATGCCTGCCAGGACGGGCACTGAACGCAGCAGCCCACACTCCGCAGGCAGCCGGTGAACGGCGAAGAACGATTGTGAGGTGATGATCGGCTCGAGGAAACGCACCCCAGCGCAGACCGCCGTGTCCTCGTGTAGTGGTAAGGTGAAGGGAACTCTTCCAACAGACCACCAATGAGCGCACGATGAGCGACAGCATGATGAACGTCCGCCCGATACGGATGCCGACCGCACCAGGTCTCGCGGCCGCGCATACTCAGCGACAGAGCGCATGAGGCCCGGCGTGGTCCGGGTCATCGCCGCCATCGTGTGCGCGGTCTCGATCGCGGGTGCCGCCGGGGCGCAGGATCTCGAGCCCAAGGCGTATTCCGCCAGTCCCGCAGGAGCCGCTTTTCTGGTCGTCGGCCTGTCGCGATCTACCGGATCGGTTCTCACCGACCCGACGCTGCCGGTGACGGACATCGAGGCGAAGATCAACGGACTGCCGCTCGCGGTCGGCTATACGTTCGGGTTGTTCGGCAAGCTCGCCTTGGTGACCGCGGCGGTGCCTGTCGCCTGGGGCCACGTGAGTGGCCAGGTCGGCGAGGAGGCTCGTTCCATCTCGCGCTCTGGCCTCACTGACGTTCGAGCCAAGCTTTCGATCAATCTCGCCGGCAACCCCGCTATGGCCTTGGGGGAGTACGCGAAGGCTCCCAGCAAGACCATCGTGGGGACGAGCCTGACGGTGACGGCTCCCACCGGGCAGTACCGACGCCACCAAGCTGGTGAACCTCGGAACGAACCGGTGGGGCTTCAAGCCAGAGGTCGGTGTGTCGGTGCCGAAGGGGCGCTGGGATTTCGACAGCTACCTGGGAGTCTGGCTGTTCACCGACAACAGGGATTTCTACACGGGCGGCCACACGCGGTCGCAGGATCGGGTCGTGGCGCTTCAAGGCCACGCGAGCTACACGTTCCGGCCGCGGCTCTGGGCGGCCGTCGATGCAACTTGGTACCAGGGTGGCGGCGCATCTGTCGACGGCGGTGAGCCGACGGGCACCATGAACAACTCCCGGCTGGGTGCGACGGTGTCGTTTCCCATGGGACGGCAGCAGTCGTTGAAGTTTGCCTACAGTTCTGGCGTGGCGGTCCGAACCGGGACGAATTTCAGAACCCTCAGCGTCGGGTGGCAGTGGGTGCGGTTCACCAAACGATAGTCGGTGTGGAGGCCGGTGGCCTCTCTACCTGAATGCCACGCCGAAATGGAATGACAGCTCGTTGGCCTTGAGACTGTGGTGGGCTGTGCCCTGATCGACCTTGACGCCGTAGTACCGAGCGTACACGAGCTTCTCCTCGAACTCAGCGTACACGGGTTTCCAGATGTGCACGCGTGCGGCGGCGGCGGCGTCGAGGTCCCAGCCATGAAAGAACTGAAAGCCTTTGTCGTTCGGCTGGTCGAACAGCGCGTTCTCGGTATGGGGCATCGCGAAGCCCCCACCCGCTTTCGCTAGAAAGGAAACGTAACCCGTGCGTCCTGGTTCCCGCGCAATTCGTATGCGCCTGACCAGGTTGACGAAGACCGGATTCGCCCCGTTATTGAGCTTGTAGCGGAGAACGTTCGGCGTGAGGGTGACCCGGCTGTCGACTGCAGACCCGTTCAGCGTGCCGGTCACGCGAACGTCCTGATCCTGCCTGACGATCCACTTCAGGTGGTCCAGCGCCACCTCCAGACCCCATTTCTCGTCGAAGAACCAGCCAGCCCGAATGTTGTACTGCGGCACGAACAGGCTGTGATCGAAGATGCTCGTCCAAGCCTTGCTGTCGCGGGCCTGCACGTCGAACAGCATGAAGTCGTTGTGGAGCGACGGCTGGCTGAAGTGCATGTCGCTCGTCGTGTAGCTGGCCGTGTTGTAGCCCCAGGACAGGAAAAACCCGCGGCCGGGCTTCTCTGCCTTGGTGGCCGCCGCCGGCGCTCGGGCGACTGCGCGGTAAGGCTGGCGTGACGTGTCTCGATTGCAGTAGCGGGTGCCTTCGGGAGATTCGGCAGGGTGAGGAACCAGAACAACCAACCCAGTGGGACGTAGCTCATCGGGCGGATTGTAACCGCTCACACAAGAGCTAGCGCGGTATTTTGTAGAGAGCTATTCCACAGAGGGGCGAAGGTCGAAGGCCGCCATCTCTTCCGTATTGCGAACGAGCAGGATGCCGTCGGCAAACGCGGGCACGTTCCAGGTTTCCCCTTCTATCGCCTGTACCCGGGCGATCTCCTGAAGCTTCTCGGGACTGGCGGCGACGAGAACAAGCTCACCCTCCTCGGTGACAACGACGATGTGGTCACCGGTGAGAAGCACCTGGCCGTGACCGTAACGCCCGCCCTTCCACTTGAGTTCCCCCGTCGACGCGTCCACGCACGCGAGAATCCCTTCGTCGAGACCGTAGATGAAACCGTCGTGCAAGACCGAACTCGACTGACGGTTCTTCATACGGATGTTCCGCCAGACTTCGCGGACGTCGAAGCGGTCTCCGGCTTTGGTCAGCTCGACGACGACTGCACCCGAGCCGTAGCCAGACGAATAGAAGACACGTCGGTCGCCGATCACGATCGGCTGCGCCGCATTCGCATCGTGGTTGGTGGTCCAGGGGTACTCCCAGAGCACCGTGCGCTGATCGAGGCTCAATCCCACCAGCCGCATCGCGCTGACGATCAGGAATTGCGGAACACCGGCAAGGGTGACCTGCATCGGCGAGGCGTACGCCTGCTTATCATCGAGCGCGGTCCACAACCGTTTTCCTGTGCGGCGATCGTAAGCCGCGACCGACCGACCGGCCGATCCGCCAGGCTGCACGATCACCTCGTTCCCGGCGATGAGCGGCGACGCCGCCATGCCCCACGTCAGGTTCTTCGCGCCGGCATCCTGCAGGATGTTCGTGCGCCAGACGACATGGCCGGTCGCAGCGTCGAGGCAGCGCAGTTCCCCCCGGGCGCCGAGGGCGTACACGAAGCCGTCCGCCCAGGCCGGTGTGGCCCGGGGACCTTCGCCACCACCCATCCACTGTTTGAACCGCTCCGGCCACGAGTTCGTCCACAGTTCCCGCCCTGTCATCACGTCGTACGCGGCGACGACCTCGTTGCGATCGCGTTGCTCGATGGTGAACGCGCGACCGCCCGCGATTGCGAAGGACGCTCGACCGCCGCCGATCTTCTTCTTCCACATCGGCGCGAGCCCCTCCCACGACAGGCGAATGGGCCCGCGATAGACACCATCGCGAGTCGGACCGCGATACCCCGGCCAGCTCGAGGTTTCCGCGGAGGCTGACTGCTGCCGCGCTTTCGCGGGCGGCGCTGCCGCGATAACAGCGTGATGCAGGATGCCGCCCGTGGTCACGGAGGCGAGGACAAGGAGCGCGAGCCCGTAGGTCGACCGCATACGCCCGATCGTACTTGGCGACGGCGTCAGAAGGAAACCCTGATTCCGGCGTTGACGACGCGGCCGCTGAGCGGCGCCCACGCGTCGACCGTCCACCGGCCGTCGATGTCTCGCGCGGGCCGCGCGATCGGATCCCAGTGAGTCTGATGGACATCCGTCAGATTGTCGGCGTTGACCAACGCTCGCCAGCGGCCGAACCGCCACTCGCCGAGGAGGCTGACGACGGTGTAGGGTTCGCTCTTCGATCGATAGGGGTTGGCGTCGAGCCGCTGCACGCCGGTGAAGCGCAGCTGCACGCCGACGCGGCCGCGACTCTCCGATCCGGCTGTTGCGATCAGTCCTCCGCTATGACGCGGCGTCAACGCGACCTCGAGGTCGCCTCGCTCGCGCGCCCGCACGTACGCGGTACGATCCGTTCACTGCGAACGGGGCGTGGCGCACCGTGGCCGCGATCTCGGCGCCCCGCGTGACGACGGGTTCCGGCTCGGTGCGGAGCGTGTAGGTCGTGCGGTCGATCAGCGCGGGGTGATCGACGTGGTTGTGGAACACGGTGAACGTGACGGTGGACGACTGAGTGGTGTGCGAGAGATCAGCCGACTCGCTTCGCGCGGTTTCGACCTCGAGCGGGCTATCGATCGACAAGCGGGCGAAGCCCGCCGCCTCAGTCTCCTCGGTGAGCGGCGTCGGAACGAAGTAGCTCCGGCCGGCCGAAAAGCGTGCGGCCCACGGCCCCCCGCGCACGAGAGCCGATCCGCGCGGACTAAAGATGTAGTCGTCGACCCGCAGTGCATCGCTCGCTCCTTTTACGTAATCGAGGCGGGCGCTTCCCGCTATCGACAACCACGATGCGACATGTACATCGTCGTGGACGAAAATGCCGCCGCGCGGGGCGACATACGCTGCCACATGCGGATCCTCGGTTCGATTCGCGAACCAGTCGGCGGCGATGCCGACGGCCCAGATCTGGTGTGACGCCGTACCGTGAAGCGCGATCTCGATGGTGGCCTCTTCGCGTCGTTCGTACTCACTTCCGTCGCTGAAATCGCGGGTGCGCGACTGCACGAAGAGCAAGCTCACACCCGACAGGACGTAACGGCCGAGGGACATCTGGCCGGAGAGGGTGCCGTCGGCCCCCTTGCTCTCGAGCGACTGATGCGCGAACTCGCTGCCCCCCTCGCGTTTTTCGAAGGTCGTGCCCGCCGTGCCGGAGACCGACCGACCGTGTCGGTTGTCCCAGTTCACGCGCGTGCGCGCGGTCCCACGCGAGTAACCAGGGAGGTCTGACCAGCCGTCGTCATCCACGTCGCGTTCATCCTGCCGGTGCCCCCCGACCAGGAACGTGTGGCTCCACGATCCAGTCGGCGGCGACGAGAGCCAGAGTACGCCATCCGTCGTACCCTTCATGGATTGGCTGAACAGGAACTCGCGCTCCCGCTCAGTCCCGGGGGGGCGCGACAGCAGATTGACGACGCCCGCCATGGCGTTGGTTCCGAAGAGCGCCGAGGCGCCTTCCGGGACGACCTCCACCCGGGCGAGATCCATTGGCTCGATCTGAACCAGCGCGAGTCCGCCCGGGTGATCGAAGTAGAGGGGCACCCCGTCGGAGAGCAGCCGCGTGTACTGGCCGCGCAAACCTCGGATGCGCGCCATCGCGGTGCCCAGCTCAGGTGAGGTGGATTGGACGCGCAGGGTGGTCATCCCGTCGAGCAACTCCGCGATGTTGCCCGGCGTCATCGACATTTGTTCTTCGATCCTGCTGCGCCCGAGCAGTTCGACCGGGAGTGCCTGGTCCGTCCAGGCGCTGGCCGGTACGCGTGCTCGCCACGACCGGGCCCTGTGTTTGATCTCGATCTCCCGTCGTCGGTTTCGGCGTCATCACCACGCGAACGTCGCGGTCCTGGCCTGCGACGACGTCGACGCGCACGGTCGCCGACACGTATCCATCCTTGCTGGCGACCACGGAAACCGGTCCGGCGAACAACGACAGAGTGGCGATGCCGGAGGCGTCGGTCGCGCCAGATGCATCGCCAGCCGAAACGGTCGCGCCCGCGACCGGCCGGCCGGTCGCCACGACCTCGACGTGGATCGTGCCGGATGGCGCCTGTGCCGCCTCGGTGGTCCTGCCGGTGAGGCTCGGGCCGAACGCCAGACCAGCACCGAGGAGGAACGGCGTTATGGACAAAACGGCGGCGTCCTGCTGGGTCTGCCGGGCTGCAGTGGCCGGCGGTGCTGAGAAGATCGTTCCCGCATGGGAATCAGGATTGTACATCGAGTGACATTGTGACGAACGCAGCACCCAACGGTTCCGACGATGGAGCTGGACTGAGCTCGTGGGTGGTCTGCCTGTCGGCGGAGAGGATGTTGGGAGACGGGGTGCGGGGAGGTTCGCCGGGACGCACGAAAGCTACCGGATCGTTGCCATCACTCTTGGAATGATCCGGTAGCCGTCGAGTTTCCGAGGGCTCTTCCTCGCTCTCCGCGTAAGATGCCTTGCGGACTCTGTGAGAGACGCTAGCGCGCGAAGCGGCGCCTGACCGTCAGGGCAAACCCCATCGCCAGCGAGAGGAAGCTCACCAAGCCGAGGAGCGGCCACGAGCTGGCGGTCTTCGGCAGCTTCTTGGCTGTCCCAGTCGTTGGCGCCGGTGCCGCTGCCGCGGGCGGTGCCCCTGCCGACGGAGCGGCCTTCGCTGTTCCCGTGCCCTTTGCTGCTGCCGGAGCTCCCCCTCCAGCTGCCCCACCAGCGGCCGCTCCTGCTCCCGGGGCGGCTTTCGCGAGGCTGGCATTGACCTGCTTCTCGGTCACGATTTTCGGCGGATGCGACGTAATGATGGTCGCCGTCAGCTGATCGCCTGTACGAAAATCCGAGATCTGCGCGGGTTTGCCCTCGCGCATGATTTTCACGCCGCGCTTGTCCATGTCCGCTTGCGTGAACATTTTGATGCCAGTGTCGGTCTTCACGGTGATCGATGCACCACCGGACTGCATGACGGTGCCGTTCTTCACCTCGGTGACGGTGACGGGTATCACCGTTGTTTTGGTCGTGATCTGGGCCGTGCCCTTCATGCCCGGCTTCAAGTCACGTACGGACAACTGCTGCCCGTCGACGGTGAAACGAAAGTCATCCGGGACGGTCATCTCCCTCGTGCCTTCCGGCAGCTTGACGACAAGATCGTTGCCGTCCACCGCGATTACTTCGAACTTCTTAGTTTGCGTTGTGGTCGAGGTTGTCGTCTGTGCCTGCGACACTGCGGCCGTCACACAGACGAGCGCAGCGGCGAGGAACATCCGACTCATTGCACGTGACATAGGACTCTCTCCATTTCTGTGGGCATACACTCCATTTACGAGACGTGAAGAAACCAGAACGCCGTGCCGAACTGCCACCTTCCGCACAACGAGCATCGGACCTGTTCCGTGGATACCGCCGCAGTTTTGCCGTCGATACGCACGGCCCGGACGATGAACCGCTGCGGGGCGGACCCGATGAAGTAGAAGGGGTAGCACGTGACCAGCGTCAGCGCCCGTGTGGGCGTCGCGTCCAGCACCGAGACATCCTCCGGGTTCACCACCCAGGTTCGCTCGACGCGATACATCTCCTTCCCGTGGAGCGTGTCGAGCTCGATCGCATCGCCTGCGGCGATGTCTTTCAGTCCGCGGAAGAAACCATCCCGGTGGCCGGCGATTCCCGAGTTCCCGTCCGTACCCGGTAGTGCCGTGTCCTCGATGTGGCCGACGGCACGGTCGAGCGTGCCGTCGTCGGTGCCAGGCAGCACGGGCACCTCGAGTCGTATCTTCGTAATTCGCAGCACCGCAAGCGGCGCGGGAGCCGGTTCGCTCAGCGCCTTACGCCACGCGCTGACGCGCTGCGGCGACCAGAGCGACTGGTCGGGTGTGTCGGCGCGCGGCGCGAGAGCCTGCAGCGCAGCAAAACGCCACAGATCGTGCCGCGTTCCCGTAGCAACCCCAATGTGGAACACGCTCCACCCCACCAAGCCGATGAGGCCGAGTGTCCAGCTCGTTCTCTCGGCTAGCCGCAGAAGCCGTCGACGTGGCGCGTCCATGGATATGTGACTCGCCGAAGCCCGGAAACACCAATCCATGCCTCGAGCACCTCGGCGGCACTGACCTTCGTGCAGAGGGCGTGCCGTCCCATGAATCGGCAGACCGGCCTGATTCATTGCCAATTCACGACATGTTGCCGCTTTGCGGGTGAGCTCCCATCGCATCCAACGTCCGACGGGCCGGAGGTAGCCCGAAATGCCGTGGCTATCATCGTGGGCTCGGGCCACGAAATCCCGCGACGAGTGCAGAGTCGGCGCCCTAGACACTGGTCGAGACATCCTCACGGACGATGCAGCGGAACCCGAGATGACACGTGGAGGTATCGACCGGCTCCGGAAAGCGCGCGGCCGGCCGATAGCGACGGCAGTAGTTCGGGGCGCACAGGTGGGAGCCCCCTTTGATGACCTTCCGTGGAATTCGGATCAGCGGCTGACCGGGATCGAAGCTGTCGCTTTCCTGCGGGCCGCGCGGGTTGTGCGGCGTGCAGCACGCCTTGATCACCTCATCCGGATGCCGCGGAACGTACCAATCGGTCGTCCATTCCCAGACGTTGCCAATCATGTCGTACAGGCCATATCCGTTCGGCGGAAAAACATCCACGGGTGACGTGCCTTCATAGCCGTCGGTCTGAAGGTTCTGCCAAGGGAATTCACCCTGCCAGGTGTTCGCCATGTGCCGGCCCTCGGGGAGAAAGGTCTCGCCCCAGGCGTAGGGCGCGCCATCGAAGCCCCCACGGGCCGCGAGCTCCCATTCCGCCTCGGTCGGCAGCGCCTTGCCATCCCACTTCGCGAACGCCTCCGCGTCGGCGACAGTGACGTGCACGATTGGATGCCGTTCACGACCGTCGATGGACGACTCCGGCGCCTTGAGGATGCCGCCAGTCGGCGGCGCGCATATAGGTCCACCAGTTCCGGATGTCTCGGCGATCGACGGGACCGCCGGGTCGCACGAACACCATGGAGCCCGGGTAAATCATGTGCGGCAAGGCGCCCGGATACTGCGCGGGGTCTGGTGGGATTTCCGCGAAGGTCACGTGCCGCGTCTCTTCGACGAATCGCGCGAAGCGCTCATTGGTCACCGGATACTGGTCGATCCAGAAGCCATCCACCGATACCCGATGCGCGGGCCGCTCCTCGGGATAGTGAGCGTCCGAGCCCATCTGGTAAGTCGCCGGAGGAATCCAGACCATGTCCGGGAACGGCGGTCTCCGCACTGGCTGACGGGATTCAGACATGGCAGCTACCGAAGGGCCTGAGCCGCAGGGCGCCGCTTGCGACGCTCTCCATCTTTCCCATTGTCTGTCATCCGGCGATCACGGCGTCGGGACCGTCCTTTCCGCAAGCGCCCGAAACCTCAAAATTTGCGTGCAACTTCGAGTCCCGACGGCGACTTCTGCTGCAAGGCGGACCATCCCTCGAACCCGCGATATTCCGTGGCACGAAATTCGTGAAGTCGCAAAGACGGCGACTGCGGAACATCGTGACCCAGATCATCAAACTGCTGACATGAGTCTGCGAAATGTCATTGCCCCCTCGACGCTTCGTGGTCATTGATTCCTGGTCACTCGCCGGTTTGCGCCGGAATGCTATCTCCGCTCGCATAACCACGCCGGCAGAGCAGTTGCACGGTAGTGACGCCTTGGGAGAACGATTGCTGCCAGATCCACGGTTCAGCAGAAAAGGCCGTATGACCTTCCCCGGTAATTCGTCGCCGGAAACGCTTATCGCTTCCATCGCGTTTCGAGTGCTGCCGCACAAGCGCGACGAAGTGCTGAGCGCGGTTGACGAAACGGTTCGTCGCATGCGGACCGCTGTTGGATGCGCTCGCAGCCGGCTGTTGACGGATGCCGAGGATCCAAATGCGTTCGTGCTGGTCTCGGAGTGGCAATCGGCCGACGCTGCCGGGTCCTTCTTCCAGTCTCCCGACTTTCAGATCTTCAAAGGCATCCGCATTCTGCTGAGGGACGAGCCCGTGATCGTCTTCGATGAGGTGCACACGCGGATGGTTCGACTCCTGCGCACGCCGTAACGGAGTCTGACTGTGTGGATTCGATGTGCCGCGTGGAGATCAGGAAGCGGCTCAATGTCGGAGGAGAGCCTTGATCCTCTGCGACGCGCGGAGGCGCACCTCCTCAGGCAATCGCTGCTCTTTCAACTCGCGGCAGGACGCCACCACCTTCCGAATCTGTGCGGTCGCTGCGGCGCAAGAGGCACAGGATTCGAGATGACGCTCGATTCGCTCGCAGCTTGCCGGCGACTGCTCGCCGTCCAGGTATTTGGAGAACTCGACGAGAATCGTCCGACACGTCTTCGGCAGCGTCTGTGCGTTCATGGAAGTCGCCCCAAACTTTTCTGCAACGCGAGGCGAGCGCGGTGCAAACGGGTCTTCACGTTGTCTTCTGAGATGTCCAGCACCGTCGCGACTTCCCGCGTGGACAGTCCCTCCATTTCGCGCAGAAAGAGCACCGCCCGGTACGGACCAGGCAGTCCCTGCAGTGCCTTCTGGAGCTCCTGCCCACGCTCGGCGCTTGCGGCCATTTGCTCCGGATCGCGGCCACGGTCCCTGGGTTCCCGCGCAGGTCCCCCGCTCTCCGATCCAATCGGCGCATCGATCGACTCGATGTGGCGAGGCTCGTGCACGCTCTTGCGACGTCCGACGAGGCACGCGTTTCGTACCGTGCGGTAGAGCCACGGTCGAAATGCCGCTGCGTCACGAATCTGTCCCACGTACCGATAGGTCTTGATCAACGCCTCCTGCATGGCGTCTTCGGCATCGTCGGCATGCCCGCATACGCTCAGGCTGAATCGCCAGGCCACCTCCTGCGCGCGCATCAGGAGTCGCTCCATGGCGTCATGGTCGCCCGCCGCCGCGGCGGAGACCAGTTCCACGTACTCGTCCTGAGGGCGCCCAACAGAGTCGCTACGTACAGGATTCAGGAATTCGCGTTTGGTGACGGTCGGAATCTTACGAGCCGACGGCGCTCGCCTCCGGCTGGAGTGCTTGTCAATCATGCCTCCAGCGATTATCGATCGGTCGTGTCACCTTCATCCGAATTTCTGAATCTCACCAAGCGCATGCGTCGACAGCTTCTTCTCCTGTTCGCGGTATCAGTGGCTTTGTCTTCGCCGGCCGGCGCGCAGTCGAGGCTCACGTTGAGCGATGCCATTGCGCGTGTCCGGTCCAACAATCTCGACGCGCGGGCAGCCGTGAGCGCCGAGCACGAGGCCAGCGCGCGTGTCGCGCAGGTGCGTGGAGGGTTCCTGCCGCGCGTGGATCTGGCGGAGTCCTGGCAGAAGGGCGATCAACCGGTTTTCGTCTTCAGTTCTCTCCTCGCGCAGCGGCAGTTCACGGCTGCCAATTTCGCGCTCGATGCGCTGAATTATCCTGCGGCCACCGACAACTTCCGTACAGCGTTGACGGTTGAACAGGCGATCTACAGTCCCGCGACGTCCGCCGCTCTCCGATCGACGCAGGTCAGCCGCGACATTACCAGCCGGGAGCGACAGGTCCTGGACCAAAGACTCGCGGTAGCGGCGACAGACGCGTATGGTCGGGTGCTCGTGGCTATCGCTGCCAGGCAGACTGCTGCCGCGGCGCTGGCTGCCGCAACGGCGGACAGGGACGTCGTTGGCAATCGGCGAGACGCCGGTCGCGCGACGGATGCCGACGTTCTTCAGGTGGATGTCTACCTGACGCGCGTCCATGAGCAGCAGATCCGGGCGGACGCCGACGAACGAATTGCACGTGCCACTCTGAATGACCTGATGGGCGTGGCGCTGGATTCAACGTTCGAGCTTGACGTCACGCCGACGATCGCCTCGATCCTGCCGGGCGATGGCTCGTCGCTCGAGGCCGAGGCGCTCGCAAATCGACCGGATCTCCAGATCGCCGCACTTCAAGAGCAGATGGCCGCGTCGGCGCGAGACACGGCGCGCGCGGCCTTCCTCCCACAGGTGAGCGCGCAGGCGGGGTGGGAGCTGAACGGCGGTCAATGGGGATCGCGAGCGTCGAGTTGGATCGTCGGCGCCGTCGCCCGAATCAATCTATTCCAGGGGTTTGCGGACCGGGCGCGACTGACGGAAGCCACCGAGGCTGGCACCCGGCGCACGCTCGAGCGCCAGAGGGCCGAGAACGCTGTCCGCCTGGAGGTCCGCATCGCCCTCGCGCGGCTGGACGAAGCCCGGGCACGTGAGTCCGCCGGCCGTGCCGCCGCGGCGCAGGCACGCGAAAGCCAGCGGATCATTCGCGATCGATATGAGAGTGGACTCACGGATGTGGTGGCCCTCCTTCGAGCCGCGGAAGCCGTGCAGGACGCCGAGGCGCGACAGACCGCCGCGCAAGTCGATCTCGTCGTCGCCGGCGCCAATCTCGATCGCGCCGTGGGGAAGTGAACGTCATGATGCGTAACGGCACCGCTCTCGTATCTGCGGCGACCCTCACTCTGGTGGCCGGCCTTTCCGCCTGCGCGGATCGAGCGGCACGCACGCCAGAAGAGACGCGTCCGCCCGTCGCGGTCCGTGTGGCCACGATCGGAATGGCCAATTTGAAGGACGTGTTTGAAACAGGCGGTCTCGTGCAGGCGAGGACGACCGCGACGATGACCTCGCGCATTCTCGCGCCGGTCATGGCGGTGCGCGTCGCGCCAGGTGACCATGTCCGAGAGGGTCAGATCCTGATCGTGCTCGATGGACGCGATCTTGCCGCCCGTATGCAGAGCGCCAAGGCCGCGGCAGTGGGAGCGCAACAACGCGTGACGGCGGCGGAGGCCGAGACGCGAGCTGCCGAAGCGGCACTGGCGCTCGCGCGCACTACGCACGATCGAATCGCAACGCTGCAGGCCCGGCGCTCGGCGACCTCACAGGAACTCGATGATGCCACGGCCAGTCTGCGCGCGGCCGAGGCGCGTGCAGCGGCGGCCGCCGCACATCTGCAGGAAAGCACCGCCGCCGTGGCAGCCGCAAAGGCTGATAGCGACGCCGCGAACACGACCGCATCATTCGCGGAGATCGCTGCACCCTTCGACGGGCTGGTCACCCAGAAGATGGTCGAAGCCGGCAACATGGCTGGTCCGGGAACACCACTCGTGCGAATCGAGGACACTCGCGGTTTCAGACTCGAGGTCCGCGTCGATGAATCACGTATCGGTGCCCTGTCGGTCGGCGCCACCGTGCCGGTCGTCGTCGAGCGCGGTCACAGCAGCGACCCGCAGACATTGTCAGGCACCATCGCTGAGGTGGCCCGAGCCGTCGAGAGCGATACGCGTGCCCTCCTCGTCAAGATTGATCTACCGACCACGAGCGATCTCCGGTCGGGCATGTTCGGGCGTGCACGTTTCACGGCGGGGGCGCGTCGTGCGCTGGCGATCCCTTCGACGGCGGTCATGAGACGCGGTCAGGTCACCTCGGCGTTCGTCGTCTCTGGCGGCGTTGCCCGGCTGCGGCTCATCAACGTCGCCGACACCGAGGTTCTCGCGGGCCTTTTAGAGGGGGAGCGCGTGATCGTCGAACCGTCCCCCGAGATCGTCGACGGCCGCCGTGTGACGGAAGGAGCCCGCCAGTGAACCGGTACGGCGTCGCCGGCCGACTCGCGGCGGCCTTCATCAACTCGAATCTGACGCCGCTCCTGATCGTGGCATCGATCGCGCTCGGCGCGATCGCGGTTATCGCGCTGCCACGCGAGGAGGAGCCGCAGATCATCGTGCCGATGGTCGACGTCTTCGTCCAGATGCCCGGCGCGACGCCCGCGGAGGTTGAGCAACGGGTCACGCGTCCGATGGAGCGGCTCCTGCGGGAGGTGCCCGGCGTCGAGTTCGTGTATTCGACGTCAAGCAGCGGTCAAGCCCTGGTCATCGTGCGCTTCCGCGTGGGCGAACCGGAGGAGGCCGCACTCGTCCGGTTGAACCAGAAGCTTGCCGCCAACGCCGATCTGATCCCTCCCGGCGCCATTGGCCCGCTCGTGAAGCCGCGATCGATCGACAACGTGCCGATTGTTGCGATCACGCTCTGGTCACCACGGTACGACGACTTCCAGCTTAGGATTCTCGCCGCGCAGCTGCGCGATGCGATTGCGGAGATTCCCGACGTCTCGGAACTGACGATCATCGGCGGCCGAACGCGTCAGGTCGGCGTCACGATCGATCCAGCACGTCTGTCGGCGTACGACCTCGATGCCACGGTCATCCGGCCGATCATCGAGCGAGCCAACGCTCGAACACCGGCATCCGGCGTGGTCAGCTCCGGGCAGGTGACCAGCCTCGAAGCGGGCAATTATCTCGCGTCGAGGGATGCTGTCGCCGACCTGGTCATTGCTTCCTCGGCAGGCCGCGCGGTTCGACTTGGCGACGTTGCGCAGGTGATCGACGCGGACGCCGAGCCTTCGGCCTACGTCACGTTCCAGACACGCGACGGCGGTGCGCATCCGGCAGTCACCATTGCCGTGGCCAAACGCAAAGGAACGAACGCCATCGACGTGAGCCACCGCGTCGAACAAAAGCTGGCGACGCTAAAGGGCACGCTGATTCCAGCGGACGTGCAGTTGACCGTCACTCGCGATTATGGAGACACCGCTGCCGAGAAGAGCAACGAGCTGTTGTGGCACATGCTCCTCGCGGTCTTGTCCGTCTCGCTCTTGATTTGGCTCGCGCTCGGGCGCCGGGAAGCGGGCGTCGTGCTCATCGCGATTCCCGTGACGCTCGCGTTGACGCTGTTCATGTTCTACCTGTACGGCTACACCCTCAACCGCATCACGCTCTTTGCGCTGATTTTCTCCATCGGCATCCTCGTCGACGACGCGATCGTGGTTGTCGAAAACGTGGTGCGTCACGCGCGGCACGGTGGCGACGCGCGGGGTGATCTCGTCGACCTGACTGTGGACGCGGTCGACGAGGTCGGGAACCCAACGATTCTCGCGACGCTGGCTGTCGTCGCCGCCATTCTGCCAATGGCGTTCGTCGGCGGCCTCATGGGCCCTTACATGCGGCCCATCCCCGTGGGGGCCTCCGCCGCAATGGTCTTTTCGCTCATCGTGGCCTTCATCGTCACACCGTGGGCCGCGATCCGGCTGCTGAAGATGAGTGCACCCCACGGGCAGCAGACCGAAGATCTGTTCACGCGGATCTATCGACGCGTGATGAACCCGCTGATTGCCCACAGGAGCCGGCGTCTGGTGTTTCTGGCGGGCCTGGCCGCGATGTTGCTCGCGGCGATGGCACTCGTACCCGTCGGCTTGGTCCGCGTGAAGATGCTGCCGTTCGACAACAAGAGCGAATTCCAGGTCGTCATCAACATGCCGGAGGGAACCGCGCTCGAAGAAACGGCGCGGGTGACGGCCGCGCTTGCAACCGCTGCCCTCGAGGACACCGATGTCGTCAACGTGCAGCATTACGTCGGGACGGCGGCTCCGTACAACTTCAACGGTCTGGTCCGCCACTATTTCCTGCGACGTGGGCCGCACTTCGCTGACCTGCAGGTCAACCTCGTTCCCCAAAGGGAACGCACGTCGCAGAGTCATGCCATCGCCCGCCGGCTGCGAGAGCGGCTGCTCCCGATCGCCACTGCCGCGCAGGCCACGATTCAGGTTGCTGAAGTGCCACCCGGTCCACCGGTGCTTCAAACTCTCGTGGCGGAGGTCTACGGCCCGGACGCAGCCCGGCGCACCGAAGTGGCCGCGCAGGTGAAGTCCATCTTCACCGCGACTTCGGACGTCGTCGATACCGATTGGTACGTCGAAGCGCCGCAGCCCAAAGCCAGTCTGGTGGTTGACGACGAGAAGGCGGTCGCCGCGGGGGTCTCCGCCGCCTCGATCGCGTCTGTTGTGAGGATGGCTGGCGCGGGTGACGTCGCTGGTCTCGTGCACGTGGAGGAAGCCCGCGAGGATGTCCCGATTGTCATCAGGCTTGCGCGCGAGGCTCGCAGTCTGGAAGCTGTTCGAGCGCTGCACGTCGGGGGGAGCCGGCCGGTTGCAATCGGCGAGCTGACCAGAACCGTGAGCAGCATCGAATTACCCAGCGTGTACCACAAGAACCTGCAGCCGGTGACCTACGTCACAGCCGATCTGGCGGGACGAAACGAGAGCCCGGTCTACGCCATCCTCCGCATGAATCAGGCCATCGGCAAGCTGCGGTTGCCTGAAGGATACGGCCTGGAGGTGTTCAACGCGACCCAGCCCTTCGACACCTCGAAGTACGCGATGAAGTGGGATGGCGAGTGGCACATCACGATCGAGGTCTTCCGCGATCTCGGACTGGCATTCGCTGTGGTGCTGGTCCTCATCTACGTCCTGGTGGTCGGATGGTTCCAATCGTTCACGACGCCGCTGCTGATTATGGCGGCGATTCCTTTCTCGCTCGTCGGCATCTTGCCGGCCCACGCAGCCATGGGCGCGTTCTTCACTGCCACCTCGATGATCGGCTTCATCGCCGGAGCGGGCATCGTCGTACGCAACTCGATCATTCTCGTGGACTTCATTGAGCTGCGTCTGCGCCAAGGGTTGTCCCTCGAGCAGGCAGTTATCGATGCCGGTGCCGTGCGCTTTCGGCCGATGGCGCTGACGGCGGCAGCGGTGATCGTTGGCGCGGGCGTCATCGTGTTCGATCCGATCTTTCAGGGGCTTGCCATTTCACTGATGGCCGGTGAGGTGGCGTCCCTGTTGCTGTCCCGAATGGCTGTGCCGGTTCTGTATTACATGGCGCACAGCCAGCAGTCCGCGGCCGTTCGCGGCCCGCTGACCGTCGTCGCTGACGGATCGGCATCGTAGGTCTCGGTTTTCAAGGTAGGCCGATCATGAACGTTGAACGCGCGCTTCGGTTGATCGCAGGAGGATTCGTCGTGGCGAGTGTCGCACTCGGTATGTGGGTGCATCCCGCCTTTCTGTTTTTCACGCTGTTCGTCGGAGCAAACCTGGTCCAGTCTGGCTTCACGAATTGGTGTCCGATGATGACAATTCTACGCAAGGCTGGATTGCAGGGCGAGCGGGGCTAGAGGACGGTCAGCGACGACGGACCCTACTTCGGGCGCTCCGACGAACGTGGCGGAGGAAACAGCTGTTCCATGATCGACGGCAGACGCGCGCGAAAGGCGGTGTGATTGTGTCCCTCCGGCGTTTCGACATACCGCACCGCGAGAAGACGGCTCTCCAGGACGTGACGCAGGGCGCGCGCGTCGCTGACCAGCGGAATGTCGTAACTGCCGGTCTCGATCAGCACGCGCGTGGGGCTACTCGCTGACGGCAATACACGCTCGAATTGCGCCGGTGGAATGGCGGGCGCCAGCAGCACGCAGCTCTCGAACACGATCGAGCTGTTGGCGCAGGTATCGAGCGCGCCGACGGTGCTTCGCGAGAGTCCGAGAAGCGCGCGGCGACCAGGCGCAATGTGGTACCTGGTCTCGATCAGCGGGACGATCTCCTTCGTAAAGACCGACCGGAAGGGCGACCCGGGCTCGTAATCATCGTGGCGATCCACCGCGTCGATGTTTCGGAGCCACTTCTAATCTCCCGTTCTCCCTTGCTCCTGTTTGCTCTTTTCTCACTGCCCCTACAATATTCCCCCCGCTCACTCGTCTTCAATCGTAGTGGCGCATGGCACTCGAACAGGACCGTCGGATCTCCGACGTGGTCACGCGGGAACGATCCCGCCTGCTGAATTTCATCCGCCGGCGCGTGCCTGACCCGCGCGACGCCGAGGACATTCTGCAAGATGTCTTCTACAAGCTCGTCGAGGCGAACCGGCTGCTGATGCCGATCGACCACGTGACCGGATGGCTGTTTCGGGTCGCGCGCAATCGCATCACCGATCTCTTCCGCAAGAAGAGGCCGGAACTCCTCAGCGACATCGCGATCGCGTACGAAGACGACGAGCTGCCGCGGCTGGAAGACCTGCTGCCTTCTCCGGACGCAGGACCGGACGCGCTTTACGCGCGCCGCGTGCTTCTGGAAGAACTCGAGCTGGCGATCGACGAGCTTCCAGACGAACAGCGCGACGTCTTCGTGGCGCACGAGCTGGAAGGACGCAGTTTCAAGGACATGGCCGACCAAACCGGTGTGAGCATCAACACGCTCCTCGCGCGCAAACGGTATGCGGTTCTCCACTTGCGAGAGCGGCTACAAAGCGTCTACGACGAATTCACCAGTTCATGAGGAATCAGACATGAGAAGGAAGTGGATCTTCATTGCTCCGTTGGCACTCGTGGGAATGCTGGTGTTCACCTTCATTGGCGGCGAAGTCGTCAAACTCCTATGGAATTGGCTGCTGCCACCGCTCTTCGGATGGCGGGAGGTGAGTTTCTGGCAGGCGCTTGGTCTTCTGGCACTGTGCCGGATCCTCTTCGGGGGACTTGGACGGTCCTGTGGCCCTCGCTCCAGCATTCGTCGTCGCATGAGAGAGCGCTGGGACGGGATGACTCCCGAGGAGCGGGAACGCTTCAGGCAAGCCATGCACGCACGCTGGGGGTTCCCTTCGCCGAGCAACGAGAGCAAGGGGCAATGAACCATGTGACGAAGACGTGTACAATCAGCGCCTCATGCGCAGACTTGTCCTCGTTGTGCCCGTGATAATCGTGCTCGTCGGAATGATCGGCTGCGGATCGAACCAGACGCTGAAAGTCACGTCGATTCAGCTAGGTCGCTCAGTGAATGCCGACAACACCGTGGCCGGGTTCACCACCACGTTCAAGCCGACCGACACGGTCTACCTCTCCGTTCTGACCAATGGTTCCGGATCAGCCACGATCGGCGTGCGGTGGATATATAACGGCCGGGTGATCGACGAGCCGAAGAAACAGGTGTCGCACGTAGGCGCCGGCGCGACGGAATTCCATCTCCAGAGTGCCGGCGGGTTCCCGCCAGGCGACTACACGGTCGAGGCGTTTGTGAACGGGCAATCGATCGGCACGCGGACGTTTCACGTCGAGCAGTGATATCTCTATTTTTGCACCAGCTGCATTGCCCAGAGATCGCTCTCGTCGCGTGCAACGGTGAAATAGAATCGCTGACCGTCGGTCGCGAACTCGCGGCGCACTGAGCGGCGCGACGGCACATCGAAACGTACCAGCAAACGGGCCGGCCCGCCGGCCACCGGCACCCCCCAGATCGTCGACTGACGCTCGCGATCGTATGCTTTGAAGTAGAGCGTCCGGCTGTCGCGGGACCACACGGGATACTCGGGGTCGGGCAGGTCGCTGTTTCGCGCATCCACGAGGACACGCTCACCGGTGCCGTCCGGGGCGATCACGCGCAACTGTCCGTCAACCGAGAACGCAATCAGCTGGTGGTCCGGCGACCACTTCGGATCGGTGCTTCCGTGCGTGGTCAGTTGCCGCGGCACGCCCCACGGCTCGCCGCGTCGCGTGCGTGTGACGATGTAGGCCTGGGTGCGTTCGCGGGAGGGCGGCGTCAGGTCGAACACAATCGAGTTGCCGTCCGGCCCCCATCCGGCGTGCTGCTCATCTCCCTGGCCACTCGTGACTCTCTCGATCCCGGTGCCGTCCGCCGAGACCACGAACAGATCGCGCTGCCCGTCGTGCAGCGAGTGAAAAACGAGCTCGCGGCCGTCGGGCGACCAATCGTTCACGAACTTGTGGTTCGGGCCGTGCGTCAGCTGCTCCGGGCGGCCGCCAGCCAGCGACACTTTCCAGACGTCTGCGGGGCCGTTGACGTCCGAGTCATACGCGAGCCAGCGCCCGTCCGGCGACACCGTGAGCTTCTCGATCTTCTCGTTCCCGAACGTGACCTGTAGCGCCTCCGAGACGGACACCGGGTCACCGTCCGGGATCCGAATCGACCAGATGTTGGCGCTCGGTGCGTACGACGAGTAGAGAAGAAGCTTTCCATCGCGCGCGATCGACATCCCGTGCGCGCTTACGCCGGATGTCACACGCTCGGGATCGTTCTCTGGCCGTCCATCAGCCGCCAGACGGACGGAGTAGACATCGCGTCCACCGCCGCGACTGGACACGAAGAGCAGCGTCCGGCTGTCCGGCATCCACACGGGATTGGTCTCGAGCGCGCTGCCATTGGTGATCTCGGTCACGCGCCCAGTGGCGAGTGTCAGAACCTTGATCGCGCTCGTCTCCACATTGCCGAGACTTTCGGCTCCGAATGTGAACAGCCACCCGCGGGACACGTACGCGATCTGCGTTGCGTCGGGAGACCAGCTCGCAGAGTGGAGCTCCGCCCCCGCGACGAGCAGTCGCGGCGTGTCGTCATGGTCGACCGCCATTGTGTACAGACCCTCAAAACCGGCGAACACGATCCGACTCCCGTCGGGCGACCATGACGGGCTGAACGCCTGACCGCCGGGAACAGACGCGGACAGCCTTCGCGCGGAGCCCGCCAGCGGGCTCGCGAGATATAGCGAGCCCACGCTGTCCTTTCGGCTGACGAGCGACGAGCGGCCGGCCTGGAACACGATGCGTGCACCGTCGGGCGACCATTGCGGCCAGCGCTGCGAATCCCCGGATCCTTCTTCGGTTAGTGGCACCGCACGTCCACCCGCGAGCTCTTTCAGATAAATGCGCATCTGCCCCGGCGAACCCGCCACATACGCGATTGTCCGGCCATCGGGTGAGAGCGCCGGATCGAGCTCGAGCCCGGGGTCCGTTGTGACGTGCGTGATACGCCCGATCGCGAAGGTCGGCGCTCGGTTTGCCCGGATCGCGTACCAGGCGGCAGCAATCACCACGAGAGCAAACAGCGCCACGGTCGCGGCCACGACGCGGCTGATCCCGAAAGTCCCCCGCGAGGCATGAGAGTAGTCGGCCGGTATGTCGAGAGCCTCGAGGATGCGACGGACGTCTTCAACACGTTGAGCGCGGGACTCTGGTGCCTTCTCGAGGCAGCGCATGATCAGGTCGGCAAGCGGCTGTGGTGTATCGGGACGGCGCCGGCGCAAGGGGTTCGGGTGTGCGCGTGAGGTGCGCGCTGGCAATCTCCTGCGGAGTCCCGGCGAAAGGCGGCGATCCCGTCAGGATTTCATATCCGAGTGCGCCAAGGGCGTAGATGTCAGTCCGCTGATCGACAGCGCCGCCGACGATCTGCTCGGGCGACATGTATGCCGGCGTGCCCACACCGGCGCCTGAGCCCGTCATCGTCGCGCCCGGGTCATGCGCTGAGACCACCCGCGCGATGCCGAAATCCGCGAGAAAGGCATGACCGCCGGCGATCATGACGTTGTCGCACTTGACATCGCGGTGGATGATGCCGCTGGCGTGCGCATACGAGAGCGCGTCAGCCACCTCGCGAAGGACTCGGAGGGCTTCAGCGATTGGTAACGGACCAGCGCGGCTGACCCGCTCGCGAAGCGACTCGCCCTCGATGAACGGCATCACATAAAACAGCGCACCGTCCGCCAATCCGGAGTCGAACAGAGGAAGGATGTGCGGATGCTTCAATCGCGCGGTGGTCTTGATTTCGGCGTGGAAGCGTTCGACGCCGATTGCCGCGGCGAGGTCCTCACGGAGCACTTTCAGCGCGACGTCGCGATCGTGCTTCAGATCGTGGGCGAGATAAACGGTGGCCATTCCGCCGGCCCCCAGCTCGCGGTCGATCCGATACCGATCCGAAAGCGCGGCGGCCAGCGCCGGCGGCACGTTGCGCACGGCGGTATCTTACTCAGCGAGCGTCGTCGCGGACAGCACATAGACGCCGCGGGCCGGCGTTGTTGCGTACCCCTCGGCCACCAGGGCGCGGTTCCCGAGACCCGCATCCGGTCGAGAGAGGCCGGTGACGCGCGCGAGCTCTCCCGGCATCGTCATGCCCGCACTCGCGAGGAAGCAACGCGCGATCTCACGAAGTGCGACGTCGCGGCGAACGCGCCGCCGGAGTTCGTCGGGAAATCGTCCGATGGCCAGAGTCCAGATGTACGTGAATTTGGGCTGGTAATACACCTCGCTCGGGACGACGAGCATCGCGGCCTGCAGCTCGTCGAGCGCCCGGTTGAACGTCTTGCGATCCCTGATTCGCGAGTCGTGGCGCAGATCGGAGGTGGCCATCTCCCACTCGCGCCGAAGTACGCGCAGAACGGCCTGCGCCGGGCGGCTGAGGCGCTTCGATTCCTCGGTGCGCCGCATTCCCCATATCGCGTGAAAGTAGCGAATCATTCGAGGCGCCAGAAACATCGTCCGAGCCCCGGCGAGCTTGCCGTAATAGACCTTGCCCCGGCGTACCAGCTCATCCTTGAGCAGCCAGGTATGCGATGCCTCTGGATCTTTCTGCACGTTGCGCGGCATGACGGCGTCCCGGCGGCCGCAGACTGCCACATAGAGCGAAGGGCCCGGCCGCCGTACGTCCGTCAGGCACGCCGCAAAGCCAACGCGTTCGACGAAGCGCTCCGCGTCGAATGTCGTTTCAACCTGCCGGGTTGCTTCACGGTGCCACCGCTCGTCGCGGTATTCGTCGGTCGCGGTAGAAATCTGCATTCCCATAATTATGATTTTCCTTGGGTGAGAATGGTGGGGATGTAACGCTCGACAACACCGCAAGCGCGGCGGCGCACGAGGCGCTCGGTTTCGAGGAGGTGGAGCGTTTGCGATGTTTTCGCAAGTCCATCGTCAGGTGATCGGCCTGCAGTGATTTCGCGATCCGGAACAGGCCGTAGACGGCCTACGTCAAAGGTCGTAGAGTGTCTACAGCTATGCCCAAGACATCCGACGATGGGCGCCTGGAGCTGCTCCAGGGCACGCTCGACATGCTTATTCTCCGGACGCTCCAGTGGGGCCCTCGCCACGGCCACGGCATTGGCCAGGCCATCCGCACGCAGTCAGACGAGCTGCTCAAAGTCGAAACGGGGTCGCTCTACCCCGCTCTCCACCGACTCGTGAAACGCGGGTGGTTGAAGGCCGACTGGGGGGTGAGCGAGGCCAATCAGCGCGCGAAGTACTATCGTCTTACCGCTGACGGCAAAGCTCAGTTGTTACGAGAACAGAATCGCTGGGCGCAGCTCGTGCATGCGATTGGCCGCATCATGAACCCGGCGCCTGGCAAGGAATAGGATGCGCCCCGACGATCGCGATCTCGACGAAGAAATCCGCGGCCACTTGGCCCTGAGCGTCAAGGAGCGGATCGAACAAGGCGAGGATCCCGAAACGGCGCGCCTGGCCGCGCTGCGTGAGTTTGGCTATATCCCCGCTATCCACGAATCGATGCGGCGCGTCTGGTACAGCCGCTGGTTCGACGCAGCAATGGCGCTCGCGCAGGATTTGCGGATCGGCGTGCGCTCCCTCCTCCGCGCCAGAGGCCTTGCCGCCACCGTCGTCGTCACGCTTGCGCTCGGCATAGGTGCCAACGCCGCGATTTTCAGCGTGGTCCGCGGCGTCCTGCTCCGCCCGCTCGTCAATCGTGACGAAGATCGGATCATTTATATCCGTCAAAGCGCGCCCGGTGTGGGCGCCGAGAACACGACGTTCTCCGTGCCTGAACTCAACGATCTCGAGTCGCGCGTCACGACGATGAGCGAGTTCGGCGAATTCTCCACGGTAGATTTCACCGTGGTCGGAATTGGTGCGGAGCCTCGCGTTGTCAAGGCAGGTGTGGTCAACGGGGCGTTCTTCGACGTGATGGGCCTTCGCCCCGTGCTCGGCCGTCTCTTGAACGCGCAGGACGATGGGCCGAAGGCGGCGGGCGCCGCGGTGCTTACGCACAGATTCTGGACGACGTCGCTCGGAGGCGATCCAGGCGTGATCGGCAGGACGATCCGCCTCGGGCCGCGCACCGCGACAGTCGTCGGCGTGCTCGAGCCTTCAGTGCCCTATCCGGCCGAGACCGAAATCATCGCGAACGTGGTAACGAGTCCGCATCACCTCGGCGCAACGATGGTCACCAACCGTTCCCACCGGATGACGGAGCTCTTCGGCCGCCTGGCGCCAGGGGTCTCGCTCGATGCCGCGCGAGACGAGCTGACGCGGGTCCATGCGGCGATGGTGCGCGAGCATCCCGAGGCGTACTTCGCGAACGGTAATGTCCAGCTGCGATTGGCGCGGCTTCGCAATCAGATCGCCGCGCCCGCGCGTACGATCCTGCTGGTGCTGCTCGCGGCAGCCGCGGTCGTGTTCGTGATTGCGTGCTCGAACGTCGCCAATCTGATCCTCGCCCGTTCCGTTCGGCGCGAGGGGGAACTGGCGGTCCGCGCGGCGCTGGGCGCCGGGCCGGGCGCGCTTCGACGCACGCTGCTGGCCGAGAGCCTGCTGCTCTGCGGCGCCGGCGCGGTGCTGGGCGTACTGCTCGCGCGGCCGTTCGTTGGTCTCGTGGCGCAATATGCCGCGCGTTTCTCAATTCGTGCGCTTGACGTTACCGTCGATCCAAGCGTGCTGTGGGTGGGTGCTGGCCTGGCGATGGTCGCCGCCGTATCCCTGGCGTTTGTTCCGCGTCTGCCCTCGACGCGGGGATCCTCGGCTCCGTCGTGGCTGCGGAGGGCAGGCCTCGGCTCGACGAGTGGTATCACCCGGATCACACCGGGTACCAATCGCCGGCTGCGTGCGTTCGCGACCACCCAGATTGCGTTCTCTTTCGTGCTGCTTGCGGGCGCAGCGATGCTGCTCGCCACGCTCGTAGCTCTCGAGACCGCGAATACCGCCTACGACACGCGCCGCGTGCTGGTCTTCGACATTCCGACCTCTGCGACTGGTGTTGGACTCGGAGACGCGACGGTGACCCGTTTCTACCACGAGACGACCCGACAAGTCGGTCTGCTCCCGGGTGTTGACGGTGTCTCTGTCGGAAGCTTCGTGCCCTGGCGCGACGCCGGCACCTTCGGTCCCAGCGTGCCTTTCGCGGTCGAGGGCTACACGCCCGTCGATGGCGAAGAGAACCCGCGCGCGCGTTTCCGCATTGTCGCGCCGCACTTCTTTGGAGTGGTTGGCATCCCGATCCTCGCAGGGCGAGACTTCACCGATGATGATCGCACTGGCACCGCCCCAGTGGTGATCGTCAGCCAGAGCATCGCTCAGCGACTGTTCCCAAACGGCAACGCGTTGGGCCACACGATGTGGTGGACCGATCCGTACTTCGGCAGCAGGCCGCTGCATCGCCGCATCGTGGGCATCGTCGCCGACGCGGACGACGAGAGCGTCGTTGGAGGGCCAGCACTGACGGTGTATCACCCCGTCACGCAGATAGGTGTTGCTGGCCGCCTGTTCGTCCACGTATCAGGCGATCCGTACGCGCTCGTTCCCGTGATTACGCACGTCATCCGACAGATTTCCGCGGAACAGCCCGTCGAACGGGCGGCGACGCTCGAGGACGTGCGCGCAGAAGTACTGTCGCCCGATCGGATCAACGCCTTTGTATTCTCAGGATTCGCGGGAATCGCGCTACTGATCGCGGTTGTCGGCGTCGCGGGCGTGCTGTCGTTCTCGGTGAGCGCGCGCACGCGTGAGTTCGGCGTCAGGCTGGCGGTGGGCTCGTCTCCGCGGCACCTTCTGCTGCGCGTGCTGGTGGAGGGCGGGCTGATTGCCGCAATCGGGATCGCACTGGGCGCGGCGGGCGGCTATGGCCTCGCGCGGGTGGCGGCGAGATTCGTCGACCATGTGCAGCTCCCGGGCGCCTTGCCCGTGAGCGCTGCAGCGGCCGTGCTCGTCGCAGCCGCGGTCGCCGCATCGCTGATGCCGGCCGCGCGCGCATCGCACGTGGACGTGTTGCAAGCGCTGCGATCGGAGTAGATGGCTTGACTCCCCACGACGCGAATGGAATCGGTGAATTGACATCCGTAACGACGCAGAGGTCGCGACAGATCTCACACGTCTGCACTGCAGAGAACGCTAAGAACCACGGACTTTTTGACACCGTTCAGGCGCGAAGCGCGAGACTTGAGCCTCTCTGCGTTCCCTGCGATCTCTGCGTGAAGCCCTACGCGATCTCCGTCGGCGTCCCCTGATCACAATCTCCCGCGTTTCGACGCCCCTTCCAGCTCAGTGTTCTTGCAGCACCAACGGCGACCCCTCTTCGCCTGTCGAGGGGCGCCGTTGGTCGCGTATCAACTACTTGATCGCAACAATGATGAAGTCGACCGGCTTGCCGCTGGTGTTCTGCGATTCGTGGGGCACGCCGCGGCCGATAAACTGCGCTTCACCGCGCGCCCACGTCGTCTTCGCCGGTTTGCCGTCGAGCGACAGCGACAACTTGGATGGACCGAGCGCGATGATCACCTGATCGAAATCATGCTTCGAACCTGCCGGCTCGTGGAACGTCGGGCTGGCGGTCGTCCGGTAGGCCACACCTCGCGGCCCCTCGGCCAGCGTTTTGATTTCGAGGTCAGGACGCGATGTCGGAATCGCCGCTGTCCCGGGCTTCGGAGACTTGAACTCAACCAGCAGCGCGTCGATCTTGGTTTTGCCGACGTTTTCGGGGTTGTGCGTTTCGGCGGCCGAATACTGTGCCGATTCGTTGGGCATGTCGCTGTCTTCCGATTTGCCGTCGGGTGTCGTGAACCGTGCCTTGCCGGGTCCCAACATCACCACGATGGCGTCAGGATGCTGATGCATCGTGCTCTTCGATCCGGGAGCGTAGTCGATTTTCAAGACACGCACGCTCGCGTTTTCGAGCACCACTTTATAGTGCGAGGGATCTGCCTTGACCGCGTCTTGAGCGAGTGCGGTGCCAGACCAGAGGAGAACAGACACTACGAGCGACAACGCCTTGTACGGCTTCATGGACACTCCAATGAGAACTGTGACGAAATGTGAGACGGGAGGCGCGTGGATTATGCGCTTTTTCAGGCGAAGGCGTCAAACTTCATCTGTTCCGCCTGGCCAAGTCTCTCACGCGGAGAACGCAGGGAAAAACGAGATCCGTTTCTCTCCGTTCTCTGCGGTCTCTGCGCGAGATCCCCGCGGTCTGCCGTCGCGCTCACAGCGTCACGATCTGGCCGGTGCGAACGCTTTCGTCGGCGGCGAGGACGATGCGCAGGCTGTTGACGGCATCCTGCATGTGATCCGACAAATCCACGTTCTGCCGAATGGCGCGCAGCAGGAAGGCCTGCTCGCGATCGCACAAGCCCTGATGATCGGGTTCATCTTCGGTGTTGATCAGCTCGTCCGGTTTCACGAACTCGTTGCTCGCATCGATCTCGCTGCGGTGCAACCTGATGCAGTTCGTCTTCGTGTGGCTGTCGATATCGTCCGAGCCGCTGGCGTTGCCCTCGTTCGGATCCTTCACGATGGAGACGCATCCCTTGGGTCCGATCACGTCTTTCACGAAGAACGCCACTTCGCTCATCATCGGGCCCCATCCTGCCTCGTACCAGCCCACCGATCCATCGTCGAACGTGACCTGCAGTTGACCGTAGTTGTACATGCCGGGTTTCAGCTCGTCGGTCAGACGCGCGCCCATGGCGGACACTCGCACCGGTTTGGCGCCAGTCATCTGACACATCACATCGACGTAATGGACGCCGCAGTCCACGATAGGACTCATCGACTTCATCAGATTGCGGTGCACGTCCCACGCGGGACCGTGGCTCTGCTGATTCAGATTCATGCGCATGACGAGCGGCTTGCCCAGCGTGCGCGCGATTTCGATAAAGCGGATCCATGCGGGGTGGACGCGCAGGATGTATCCAATGACCAGCTTTCGACCATTGGCCCGCGCTGCATCGACGATGCTCTGCGCCTCTTCGACCGTTTCGGCGAGCGGCTTCTCGCAGAAGACGTGACAGCCGGCGTTGATTGCCGCTCTCGCGTACGGTCCGTGCGTCTCGGGGTACGTGTTGATGCTGACGACGTCGGGCCTCGTGGCGGCGAGCGCCTCGTAGTAGTCGCTGAATTCCGGCAGGCCGCCCAGCTCTTTGCTGAGCGCTCCGCGAGAGGCCGGGCCACGGCTGACGAGGCCGACGACCTCGAACTCGGGCATCTTGTGGTACGCGCGGGCGTGGCTGGCGCCCATGTTGCCGCATCCGGCAACGAGCACTCGAAGCGGGCTGGTCATCATGCAACCTTATCCGCGCACGCCTCCCTGCCGCAAGGCTGCAATGCCGCAGGCGCCGGCGCTGCGGCGGCGATCTGGACGGGAGCCAGAATGCTAAGATTTCGCCCGACAACGATTGCGCATTTCCCATGAACACCAACAACGGTCTGCCGCTTGTCGCGCCCCGGGTGACGCCGATTCTCGACCCCGGTTTTCGCCCCGCCGTCCTTGCCATGCGGGGGTTTCGTGACCTCGTCGACGAGCTTCAGGGAGTGAGGTATCGGTGCGAATTGCTCTCGAGCAAGCCGACGGCTCGGTCTTTACCTTCCGAACGCGTATCCTGCCCGAGTCGCATCCGCAGGCGTCGGCCAACTTTCCGTTTCTCGAGCGGTTCGTCAAATTCCTCCTCTGGTCGCGCGGTGGTTGGCGCATCCATGTCGATGGCCCGACGACCTTGGCGGCCGGCCTTGCCGCACACTACCGCGAGACGCCGACGGGCAGGTTCGATGCGCATCTGGTGGGCGAACGGATGTTCGATCATCCGCTGGAGGTCGTGCACACAGTCGATCTGCCGCCCGAGCACTCGGAGACGAGGCCGCTTGGGCGTCATCTCGAGGGATGCCGCATCGGTTTCGATCTGGGCGGCAGCGATCGTAAGGTGGCCGCGCTCATCGACGGCAAGGTGGTCTTCAGCGATGAGACGGTCTGGGATCCCTACTACAAGCCGGATCCGCAGTATCACTTCGACGGAATCATGGACTCGTTGAAGAAAGCGGCGGCCCACCTGCCTGCGCGTCGACGCCATCGGCGGAAGCGCTGCCGGCGTCTACGTGAACAATCGAGTCAAGGTGGGCTCACTCTTTCGCGGTGTGCCCCAGGACGTCTTCAACGCGCGCGTGAAGGATCTGTTCCTGGACATCAGGAAAGCGTGGAACAACGTGCCCTTCGAGGTCGTCAACGACGGCGAGGTCACAGCGCTCGCCGGGTCGATGTCGCTCGGTGAGAACGCGATTCTGGGTATTGCGCTCGGCACCAGCACGGCCGCCGGCTACGTCACGCCCGAAGGCGATATCACGACGTGGCTGAACGAGCTGGCGTTCGTGCCCATCGACTACAATCCCGCCGCGTCCGATCGATGAATGGTCGGGCGACTACGGTGTTGGCTCGCAGTATTTCTCCCAGCAATGCGTCGGCCGTCTCATGCCTGTCGCAGGCATCGACTCACCGCCGGACATGCCGCTGCCCGAGCGATTGAAGCAGGTGCAATCGCTCATGCGTCGATGGCGATCACCGCGCTAAGAAGATCTACGAGACGATTGGCACGTATGTCGGCTACGGGGTTGCGCACTTCGCGGCGTTCTACGATCTTCGGCATGTGCTGGTGCTCGGGCGCGTGACCTCAGGTCCGGGTGGAGACGACATCGTCGCCGGCGCGCGCGAAAGTGCTGGAGCTGGAGTTCCCTGAACTGGCGCGACGGATCGTGTTCCACGTTCCCGACGAGCACGACAAACGCCATGGTCAGGCCATTGCCGCGGCAAGTTTGCCCGCGCTCGCCAGGTAGCCAGTATGAACCCATATCTTCGTTACGTCTCCGAGCTGGCGCGCCTGCTGCAGGAAGGGAAGCGCTTCCCACTCGGCGGATTTCCGATTGCTCCGCAGCCCACCATCGCCCCGGATGCGCCGCGCGCGCTGATCTTTTCGCCGCATCCAGACGATGAGTGCATCATCGGTGGACTGGCGCTGCGGCTCAAGCGCGAGGCCGGACTGCGTATCGTCAACGTCGCGGTCACGCAAGGTAGCAACAAGGCGCGTCAGGCGGAGCGGCTCGAGGAGCTGAACGCGGCGTGCCGCTATCTCGGATTCGATCTGATCCAGACCGCGCCAGGCGGACTGGAAAACATCAACGTGAAGACCCGGAGTGGTGACAACGCGCAGTGGCAGAAGGCAGTGGAAGTCATTGCCGCCATCCTTGCCGACCAGCGGCCGCAGGTCGTCTTCTTTCCGCACGATGCCGACTGGAACAGCACGCACGTCGGGACTCACCATCTCGTCATGGACGCGCTCACCCGACAGGCGTCTGACTTTGGCTGCCTCGTCGTCGAAACAGAATTCTGGGGCGCGATGGCGACGCCCAACCTGATGGTCGAATCCAGCGTGACCGATCTCGCCGACATGATGAGCGCGCTGTCGTTTCATGTCGGGGAAGTCAGGCGGAACCCGTACCACTTGCTCGTGCCGCCGTGGATGCAGGACAACGTTCGCCGGGGAGGCGAGCTGGTTGGCGGTCAGGGTGGCGCCGCGCCGGATTTTGTATTCTGTACGCTCTATCGCCTGCGCCGCTGGAGCGACAGCCGGCTTCAGGCGACGTACGCGGGTGGCCGGAATCTCTCTTGCGGCGTGAGCGCCTCGACGCTGCTCGCATGATCGTTCAACGCTAATAGCCTATGCCTCAAGCAAAGATCGCGACGGATCTCACGCAGAGAACGCTGAGCCCGCGGAGAAGAAGGTGACAGCGACTGGCGGGACCGCGCATCTCGGTCATACGCCGGCCGAAACGGCCGGCGTCCCGCCAGCCGCTGCCACGTTCTTTCTCTGCGATCTCTGCGATCTCCGCGCGAGATCCTTCGCCGAGGGCCGCAGGCGTCCGTTGCATTACAATCCACGATTTGTTGACACTACTACCGCGGACTCGAGCGTAGGATTCGCGGAACCCGAAAGGAACCATCGCATGCCCACACATCCGACGCGTCGCGACATTCTCAAGCTCGGCGGGACCGCCGCGGCTTCGGTGGCGTTCTTGCCGGCACTGGAGGCGTTCGCGCGCGCTCAGTGGAAACGCATCCCGATCGGCACGCAGCTCTGGTGCGTGCGGAAGCAGCTGGCGACCGAAATCCCCGGCACGCTGCAGGCGCTGTCGGCGATCGGGTTCGATGCCGTCGAGCTCGAGAACGCGTTCGGCAAGTCGGGCGCCGAATGGCGAAAGCACCTTGACGCAGCCAAGCTGAAGCCGTGCGGCTTTCATCACCGACTCGATGAATTGCAGGGGGACAAGCTCGCCGCGACGGTGGAGTTCAATCAGGCGATCGGCAATCGCAATCTAATCATCCGTTCGCTGCCGGCCGAGGTGTACAAGTCGGGTGACCTGCTGAAGAAGACCGCCGACGCCGTCAATGAAATTGCCGCAACGACGAAGCCGCACAACATGCGGGTCGGGTACCACAATCACACGACCGACTTCAATCGCATCGACGGCGAGTACTGGTGGAACGTCTTTGCCGATCGCACGACCAAAGACGTCATACTTCAACTGGATACCGGCAACGCGTCAGAGATGGAAGGTGTCCGCGTCCTGGACCTGATGCGTCGGAATGCCGGTCGCACCATATCGATGCACGTCAAGCCGTTCTCGAAGAAGAACCCGGACGCCTACCTTGGCGACGATGAACTCGACTGGCCGGCGATCATGACGGCTGCCGAATCAACGGGCGGTGTCGAGTGGTACATCATCGAGTACGAGCGTGAAGGTGTTCCGCCGCTGGAGTCGCTGAAGGCGAACTTCGACAAATTCAAGAAACTGAGAAGCTGACCGAGGAAGATTCACGTCGGCCGAGTGCCTGGCGGAAATCCAGAGTGCACACGGAGTAAAAGTCGAAAATCGGCGAGGCGATCGGCCTGTCGAGCCGATACCTCCGGGAGAGCTCCGAGGTCTTGAAGCTCTCGACGAGGTTCAGGTTCAGCGCACGTGCCAAGCCTTGAATATCACGGATGCCGGACACCCAGGGCGCCCCCATGTTTGCAAAGCTTTCGACAAGACTCGTGATGCCCGGATCGCCCGTTGTGTTCGAAATCACCGCCTCCGCCATGTAATCGCAGGACAAGCGGAATCGCTTGACGCATCGCCTCAGCTCCGCGAGGGTGTGTGTGACGCTGTCGAGCGGCAGGTACATCGTATTGCCTTCCCAGATGAAATAGGTCGGCACATCAAACGAAAAATCATTCTGCGCCAGCAAGTCGATCAATCCATCCGTCACGTAGTTACCTGGAATGAACTTCACGTCGACATCAATACCCCGACGTTCATAACAAGTCTGCTTCAACGTCAGGGTTGCAGGATCATCGATCTCGAAGTACGTCACGCCGGCTGCCCGTTTCCTGACGGCGCGAGTGTCCAGACCGGCGCCCAGGATCACTATTTGCCGGAAGTGAGAGAGGATGTGCTGTTCCAGCATGTCATCGAAGTACCTGGTTCGAATCTTCACCATGTCCTTGACTGGTGGAAAGCGGGCGGCGACACGTGCGGCCGCGTGCTGACTGTCCTCACTGAGAAACAGTTCTACGACCGGATCCCGGTATAAGGGCGTCTCTGCGCGATTCTCTTCCGCTCTGAACTCTGCAACGACGAACGCTGTTCCGCTGACATTCTTGATCTGGGACATCGGGTCCTCCGCCTCGACACCTTCCGAGCGACAGTCCACCGCTCGATGGAGTACCTGAGAGGACTGCAACCACGAAGAGGATGCCAGCAGTACTTTGGTTTGGCGCGCGAGGAGGTCACCGCGAGTGCCCTCCGTCAACGTAGGCACGAACGGTCAATACATTTCAACGAGAGACCTTCGGCGGTCTCTGTTGAACGCTCGAGCATCAACCCAATTCGTCCCACCGTTTGTCACCACATCCGTTGCGGGAATGTGATGCACATCGTGCGATCGGTGTGACAGACTAGCCGATCGCGGTACCCTCACGTACGGTCTCGAATGACGATGTCTATCGATACAGGAGGTTTGCGATGACGACAGCGGTTTCAACTCTGCTCGGCCGACCGGTCTGGTACGACCTGATGACGACGGACGTGGCCGCCGCCGAGGCGTTCTACCAGAAGGTGATTGGCTGGACGTCGGCTCCTTTTCCCGGTTCCCCCAATCCCTACACGGTTTTCAAGCGCAGCGGCGAGGTTCAGGTCGCCGGCTTGATGAAGAGGCCTCAAGGCATGAACATGCCGCCGTTCTGGTCGATGTATGTTGCGGTGCCGAAGCTCGAGGAAGCTGTGGCTCATATCCAGCGGCTCGGAGGAGGCGAGCTCTCGCCGATCATCGAAGTGCCCACCGTCGGACGCATGCAGATGATGAAAGATCCGCAGGGCGCCGCCTTTTACATCATTCAGCCGACGCCGACCGAGGAGCGACCTGAGGCCGCGCCTGAACTGGGCGAGGCCTCGTGGCATGAGTTGATGACTACCGACGCGGCCGCGGCGATGAACTTCTATGCCGAGGTGTTCGGCTGGAAGCCCAGCGACGTGATGGACATGGGACCCATGGGCAAGTACCACATGTTCAATCGGCCGTCAGGCGTGATCGGCGGCATGATGAACAAGCCACCCGAAATGTCGAGCGTGCCGCCGGTACTGGGGGATCTATTTCCGCGTCTCCGACATCGACACGGCCACCGAACGCGTCAAGGCAAACGGCGGTCAGATTCTCAACGGACCGATGGAGGTTCCCGGCGGCGACAGGATCGTGAACGCCATGGATCCGCAAGGCGCGGCGTTCTCGTTGCACGCAAAGAAAGCGCAGTAGCGGACTCTCGTGCCTGACACACACTGGGCTTTGGAGTCGAAGTCGGTTCAGGAGAGCCGGCGTGCGCTCTCTGCAGCGATCATTCGACACCAAAGCCTGGTGACATCAGTCGTCAGACGTTCGCTCCGCTGATCCTCTGACGATGCCGGGACGATTCAGGCTTGAAGTCAGGCGCTCGGAATCTTCCCATCAGGGGTGAGGCCGTCCACGGCCTGCGGCAGAACCTGCGACAGCTTCTGCGTCAGCTCCTGCACTGATAAACCCGACTTCGCCGAGAGCTGCTGCAGCAAGTCGGGGCCCAGCACCTGCTGTACCTGGTCGGCCGAGATCGGTTGGTTCGGTCCGGTTCCGACCCACGACTTGACCGTCGCGCCCAGACCGTTCCTTTCGAACTCGTTCACGACGCCCTGGAGTCCGCCATGCTTCTCGATGATGCCGTTGACCGCCGTCACCATGCCGGCTCCGACGATACCGCCGAGCAGTCCATCAATCATTCCCATGTTGCCTCTCCTTACGGTCGAACGTTATCAGCTCGAACCGAGATCCTCCTCGAAGGCGCATCCGCGTCACTGGGATTCCGAATAGGCGGATCGCGCCAGCGCTGCCAGGCCGTTCGCTCGAGGCCACTCCGGGTGCTGTGACTGAAACTCCGTCTGCACCGTTTTTGCAACGTCGTCTGCGGTGCGTCCCTCGGCTTTGAGCACCCGGACCCGCGCCTGCACGCCCTGCATGATCGTCCTGTTGGTGGCGATGATTGCGCCTGGTCCAACCTCGCCGTGCGAGGGTACGACAGTCTGGGGCTTCAGCGCCTCGAGTATGTCGAACGCCGTCAGCCACGCTTTCATGCTCGACACCGCTGTTGCCGCCAGGAAGGAATTGTTCATGACCACGTCGCCCGCGAAGAGGACGTTGTCGCCGTCCACGAAGAATGCCGTGTCCCCCTTCGTGTGTGTGGGGCCCACGAGAAGGAAGCGAACGCGCACTCCGCCGAGGTCGAGCGCGTAGTCGCGATCGAAGGTGATGTCTGCAGGACGGCGCGCCGCGTCTTTGAGAATCTCCGCCGTCGCCGCCGAGCGGCTGGAGAACATCTGGACCATCTGCATGCCGCCCTGTTCGAACTCCGCCTCCTGCACCGTCGAGTTGATGTACTTGGCCGATGGAGGAAATGCGTTGTAGCCCGTCGTGTGTTCGGCATGGAAGTGCGTCGTGCCGATGTACAACTCGGTGTTCCTGCTGACCTTGGCGACCTCGCGCAGAACTGTTTCGCCGTTTCGTCGACCCAGACCCGGATCAATGACCAGCGTGGCCCGCGAGCCGACAACAATGCCGACATTCGGCACGAGGCCGACGTTGCCGTCGGGAATGACGTAGGTGTGCGGTCCGAGCTTTACGGTGGCGTTTTCTCGAACCAGCGGGTCAGCCGCGGGACCACGTTGAGCGATCGGAGTCGCCGCTGCCAGCGCGCACGCGATGAATAGAACACAAAAACAGAGCCGGCGCCTCCGACGTGACATTTCGAGTGCCTCCGAGAGCGACGATATGTCAATCGTCCCCCCCTGTCTAGGTAAGCGCTCGACCGTTGTCAAGCGCTCGACCGTCTGGCGGTCGACGCGATCTAGACTTCCTGCAGCGCTGCCTGCCATCGTCAACCAGGGGTCAAAGTCACTTGCCTGAGCTTCCCGAAGTCGAGGCCGTTCGTCGCCGTCTCGCCCGTTACATGCGCCACACCCGAATCGCGAACGTGGAGCTCCGGCGGCCGGACTTGCGTGCCCCGTTTCCGCGACATTTTCAGAGGAGGCTCAGAGATCAGCGCATCGAGTCCCTGACTCGACGCGGCAAGTACCTCTTCGCGGCGCTGTCGTCGACCGAGACACTGATCATGCATCTCGGAATGTCCGGATCGTTTCGCATCGACCCACCGTTCGGGGCCGGACGCGAGCTGACCGCCAGGCCGCCCGCCGAATTCGACCGGCACGATCACGTCGTGTTCTATCTGTCATCTGGCGCACGCATCACGTTCAACGATCCTCGCCGTTTCGGAACCATGGACCTGCTGACGAAGACCGAGCTCGCCAATCATCGAGTTCTCAGCCGGCTCGGGCCCGAGCCCCTGTCGCCGGAATTCGATGCAGCGGTCCTGGCTCGTGCCTGCAAAGGCAAGCAGACGTCCTTGAAGGCGGCGCTGCTCGATCAAAGAGTGGTGGCGGGCCTCGGTAACATCTATGCGAGCGAGGCGCTGCACCTGGCCTGCCTGTCGCCGACGCGACGATCCTCGACCATCGCGACTGTGTCGGGCGCGCCGCGGCCGAGCGCTCATCGACTTGCCAGCGCGATTCGGCAAGTACTCAACGCGGCTGTCGAGCGTTCCGCGAAGAAACGTTACCGATCCTCGAGGTTCCGTGTCTACGACCGTGAGGGTCAGCCTTGTCTCCGTCGTCACTGTCCTGGCACGATCCGCCGCCGCGTCCAGAACGGACGATCGACCTTCTACTGTCCCGTCTGTCAGCGCTAGTCTGGTCAGTTCCGACCAGGACACCGTCATGTCGGCAGGCCTGCGATGTCGCTCAGACTCCCACTGCAACGTGCACACCCTTTCGGTCGCGTTTCAAGAGCGGCCCGATCGCTATGTGCTTTGCCCGACCACCGGTCGCGCTCGCCTCGTAGACCGTCACCTTTCTCTTGATGGCATGGTCGATTAGCCGTAATGCGTGATTTGCGACCGCGGTGGCTCGCCCGATATTTGGTTCTCAGCGGCTGTCGAACTAAGATCGCGCTCGATCCATGCAACTGGCGGCCGCCACCCGGCTCGGCCCATATGAAATTGTTGCCCCCCTCGGCGCGGGTGGCATGGGCGAGGTCTATCGCGCGCGCGACACGCGGCTCGGGCGCGACGTTGCGCTGAAAGTCCTCCCAATCTCGCGCTACGGTGACCCGGCGTTGCTGGCCCGATTCGAGCGGGAGGCCCAGGCCCTTGCGACTCTGAATCATCCGCACATCGCGGCGATCTATGACGTGCTCGACGTCGGCGACCACCGAGCGATCGTGATGGAGCTCGTGGCCGGCTCGACGCTCGCGCAAGTGATCGCGCGGGGCCCGGTTCCCTTGCGTGATGCCATCGCGTGGGGCATTGACATCACGGACGCGCTGAGTGTCGCGCATGCGGCTGGCATCGTGCACCGCGATCTGAAGCCCGCCAACGTCATCATCACCGACAACGGATCGGCCAAGGTGCTCGACTTCGGCATTGCGAAGCTCGGGACCGTAACTGAGTCCGTTGACCAGAGCACGATGGCAGCCCTGACGCAGGACAAAGGGCTCATCGGAACCATCGGCTATATGTCGCCCGAACAGGCCCACGGACGCCCCGTCGATGCGCGCAGCGACATCTTCAATCTGGGCGTGGTGCTGCACGAAACGATCTCCGGGCGACCCGCGTTTCAGGGCGACACGGCGGCAGCAGTCCTTGCGGCGGTCGTCCGCGACGATCCACCGCTGCTGCGGACGCTCGTGCCCATAACGCCGCGCGCGTTCGAACGTTGCGTCACGCGCTGCCTGGAGAAGGATCCAAGTCGTCGCTATCAGCACGCCGCAGATCTGAAGGCCGCACTGGAGGATTTGCGCGAAGATCTCTTCGCCGCAGAGTCGGGGACAGCATCGGGTTCGTCCACACGGCTCGCGATAACACCCGCGACAGTAACCCAGCGACTGTTGCGCGCCGTCGCCTACGCCGCGGGCGTACTCATCATCGCCGGCGCGGGCTTCGTCGCCGCAAACCTCTGGCGCACGCCGGATGTGATCACGCCGCGGTATCGCCCCTTCATCACCGAGACGACATCAGTAAACGCTCTGGCGTACTCCCCTGACGGCAGGACACTCGCGTATGTCGACGTGGTCGATGGCCAGCGTCACATATTTGTCCGTGGTATCGACGCTGCCCAGTCGACGCAGGTCACGAAGGAGCCGGTGGGAGGTGGACTGCCTTTCTGGTCGCCGGACGGATCCAGGATCTATTTTGTCCGCGCGTCCGACAGCAACCTCGTATCGGTGAGCGCCGGCGGCGGCGAACCACAGGTCGTCGTGTCGTCGATTGAACCGGGTGCCGAAAGCCGCGTCGGCGGGCCACTTGGAGGAATGACCGCGTCCATCAGTCCGGACGGGCGCACGATCGTTTTCGCTCGCGGGCAGGTGGGAGGTGCCCGCTTGTGGGCGCTGGACACGAAGAGTGGCGCCGCTCGCCCCATCGAGGCCGCGGGCATGCCGAAGCCACTGGTGATCGTTCAGGCGCTCGCGTTCTCGCCTGATGGCAGGGCCGTCGCCATACTCGCGAGCACGACCGCGGGCAACCAGTCGAGAGGCATCTGGTTGATGTCGTGGCCTGACGGCACGACACGCCACGTCGCACCCGATGCCTCCTATCTCGCCTCCACCTCATCAATCAGCTGGATGCCCGACAGTCGCCGCGTCGTCTTGAACGGCTACCCGCTACACGGCGGCACGAGCCGCTTGTTGCTGGCCGATACCGTGACTGGTACGTTCCGCGCGTTGACGGGAGGTAAGGACAGTGAAGGCAATCCAAGCGTCTCCCCGGATGGCAGCCGAATCGCATTCGTCTCGCGACGACCTGGGATGGACCTGATCCAGTTCCCTCTTGATGGTAGTGCGCCCGAGCCGCTCCTCGCGACGTCGCGTGCTGAGTTCCAGCCGGACATGTCCGCGTCAGGAGTGCTGGCATACGTCACCGACGCTGATGGATATGCGGCCGTCCGTATTCGGTCGGGCAGCGCGTGGACGCGAACCGTCGGAGGATCGGAGGAGGCCGAACGCCCGACACAACCGAACAACGTGCGCATGTCACCCGACGGTCAGCGCGTCGCCGTCGATAGCTACGCGGCCGAGCATTTGATCTGGATCTACCCAATGGCCGGAGGCACGCCGGTGCGGCTCGATCCAGAAAGTCACTGACCAGCACGGCGCAAGCTGGTCGCCGGATGGCAACTGGATCGCGTACCGCCGGCTGTGGAAGGGACATTGGGACATCGTCAAGACGCCGCTCGGCGGTGGGGCGGTCACGCGGCTTGACGACGCGAGTCCGGGCGGAGGATCGACGGATTGGTCTCCGACCGGAGAGTGGATTGCGCATGCACGGCCCGACGGCATGCACCTCGTCTCGCCCGACGGCGCCTCGACGCGGGTGCTCGCGGGACTCTCGGCACTCCGTTCCGGCGCGTTCCGCTTTTCGCGCGATGGTTCCCGGTTGCTGGCGATCAGACAAGCCAAGAAGAACCGAGGGTGGGAACTGACAATCTGGGATGTCGCGGCCGATCGGGAGTTGAGCGCCCTCGCCCTGCCCCTCGCCGCATCCGCGGACATTCAAGGAATGACGCTCTCGCCTGACGGATCTCGCATCATCGTAGGCGCCGGCACGGACACATCAGACATCTGGCTGCTCGAGCAGTTCGAACCGCCGTCGCCGCCGTGGGCGCGCTGGCTGCGCCGCTGAAATCGCGCCGCCCTGCACGCCCCAGATCCTGCCAGACCGTAGTCTCGCGCGCAGATCGGGGAGATCTCACGCAGAGGATCGCAGAGTTCGCGGAGAACGCTGAGAGTCAGAGCGTCTTCGCACTCGGTCAGGCGCGAAGCGCGAGACGTGAGGTCTCTGCGGTCCCTGCGATCTCTGCGCGAGGTCCTCCGTGATCCCCCGCAGGCGTCCCTTGCGTCACGGTCTCCGGGTTTGGCAACCACTTCTGGCCTAGTCACAACCTGAGCACTTGCAACTGTTCCCGTGTGGCAAAAATTGCGATATTGAACTCCGATCGAGACGATGGCATCGTCGTCGTCCATGAGCACTACGTGTAACAGCACGAGCGAGGCGCTGACGCGGCATTTCGGGCACGATGCGTTCCGCGATGGGCAGGAGCAGATCGTGGCCGCCGTCCTCAGCGGACGCGATGTGCTCACCGTGATGCCCACCGGATCCGGCAAGTCGCTCGGATATCAGCTACCAGCCGTGATGCTGCCAGGTACGACGCTCGTGGTATCACCGCTGATCTCTTTGATGAAAGATCAGGTCGACGAACTGAACCGCCGAGGCATTCAGTCAGGCGCCCTTCACTCGATGCTGTCCGACGACGGCCGGCGCGCGGTGCTGGCTGCTGCGCGGGCTGGCGGCCTGCGGTTGCTGTATGTAGCGCCAGAGCGCTTCGCCTCGGATCAGTTCGTGCGATTCATGAACGAGATTGAGATCGCCCGCTTCATTGTCGACGAGGCACACTGTGTCTCGGAATGGGGTCACGATTTTCGTCCGGATTACCGGAGGCTCCGTGCGGCAGCGGCCCATTGTCGTCGTGCGCGCGACGGCGCGCCCGGGCGTCCCCGATCGCCGCGTTCACGGCCACGGCTACGCCGGAGGTCCGAAGCGACATCATCGCGCTGCTCGGCCTGAAGGAGCCTGAGATCATCGTGGCCGGGTTCGATCGACCGAACATCTACCTCCGCGTCGAGCGGGTTGGGGACGACGATAAGAACGATCGGCTCCGTGAACTCGTGTGCGGACGACGGGCGCTGGTCTATGCGTCGACTCGAAAGACCGTCGAGGCAGCCGCGGCGTTTCTTCAGGCCGCCGGTGTGCAGGCCGCCCCATATCACGCAGGTCTCGAGGATGACGAGCGCACGCGAGTGCAGGACGCGTTTGCCGCGGGATCGTTACCTGTCGTGTGTGCGACGAACGCATTCGGGATGGGCATCGATCGTCCCGACGTCGATGCCGTCGTGCATTACGCGATCCCAGGATCGGTGGAAGCGTACTATCAGGAGATCGGGCGAGCCGGCCGTGATGGACGTCCCGCGACGGCGACACTGTTGTGGGATTACGGTGACGTGGCCACGCGGCTGTTCCTGATCGATGGCCCCCGACGCGACCGGCCTGGACAACGTGCGGCCGCTCTCGATCCGGAAGAGGTGGCGCGCCGGAAGCAGCTCGAACACCGAAAGCTGCAGCGCATGATCGAGTACGCCGACACCACGAAGTGTCTGCGGGCGGCCATCCTTGGGTATTTCGGCGACCCCGCCGTTCGCGAGCGCTGCGACTCGTGCGGCAACTGTCAACCCACCGGCATGGATGCGTATGAGCGCGACCTCGTTCGAAAGATTCTTTCCGGTATCTCGCGCGCTGGAGAGCGGTACGGGCGGCACCGCATCGTCGCCATGCTGCTGGGGCATACGGATGATCTTCCGCCGGCCCTCACCAGACTCTCGACGACGGGGCTTCTTCGTCATGAAACGTCCGACGTGCTGCACGGATGGATTGGGGCGGCCGTTTCGGCCGGGCTCGTGGCGATCTCGCAGGATCCATACCGGACGCTGAGCCTGACCGAACGGGGTGTCGCGGTCATGCGTGGGGCACAGGTTCTGCAAATGAGGCAAACGAGCCGGACGTCGAGAGTGTCTCGACGCTTTGCATCCCAACGCTATCGTCACTTTCCGCACGGGGCCCACCCAGACGTGACATTTGGTCGGCGGGCCAGGAAGAAGTGGTCCTGACCGTTCCGGGTCTCTCGCAGAGACCGCGAATCTCACGCAGAGAAGCGCGGAGGCCGCGGAGAAGAACGTGGCAGCGGCTGGCGAAACCGCGCTCGCGCGGTTGACCGAGACACTGATCCAGAAACACAAGCACCACATGATCAAGAGGTGTTTGTGTTTCTGGATCAGCGTCTCGGTCATACGCCGGCCGGAACGGCCGGCGGCCCGCCAGCCGCTGCCACGCTTTCTCTGCGAACTCTGCGATCCTCTGCGCGAGATCCGTTTCTCTGTCGGCCATCTGATGCGCGAGATCCTCCGCGAGCTGCGGAGACGTCCCCTCACAATCTTAGGTTCTGAACCACTTCTCGTCTCAGAATCCGTCGCGCAGCCCTTCAGAGCTGACTGGGGCTGCCGGTGCCGGACCATCAGCTCACGAGAACGGCGAGGCCAGTGGAAGAAAAGCGCTGATGTCGGAGAGCGAGGCTAAGAGCCGAGGAGCGTGCGATAGGTCGCAGCCTGTTCGTGTTTCCCCCACGCTTCGTAGAGGTCCACCAGGTGAGCGAGGGTTCCCTTCATCGCCGCCGATTCGGACTGACGAAGGGCCGCGAGATCGCGATGGGCGTCGAGCAGGACCGTCTCTGCTTCATCATAGCGCCCGAGTGCCACCAGTGCCCCGCCGAGCAGACTTTTCGCCGCGCCGAGACTCCAGTCGTCTTCGAGCATCGTGCGTCGACGGCTCGGAACTATGTCAGGCGCGCGCGTCCGAATTCGAAGTCCTTCGCGTACGAGGACCTCTGCCTCAGCCGGCTTCTGGCGCGCCAACTCTGCGGCTGCGAGGTTGATTGAGTAGATCGCGACGAGTTGATGGTCAGGGCCCAGCGCCGTCCGCGCGATTCCCAGGGCTTCCTGCAACGCAGCGGCGGCCTCGGCATAGCGCCGCTCGTCCATCAATACGTGCGACAGACTGTTGAGCGTAGTTGCCACCACCGCGTGCCTCTCGCCCAGCGTTGCCCGCTGTGTCGCCAACGCCTGTCGGAAGCTCGCCTCGGCGGATCGATAGTCACGTCTGGTTAACTCAATCAGCGCAAGGTCGTGCAGCGTCGTCGCCGTGTTCGGGTGATCGTCGCCTCGCGTCTTTCGATTCGTCTCCAGAGACTTTCTGAGCAGGCTTTCGGCTCCCGCAAGATCCCCGTTCAGCCGGAGGACGGACGCGAGATCGCACAAGCTGACCGCCGTTTCCCTGTGCTCATCGCCGAGCACCCTGCGTCGGATGGCCAACGCCTCCCGGTGGAGTGGCTCCGCCCGCTGATTCAGTCCCTGGTCCTGGTACACGCGCCCGAGTTCCGCCAGCGTAACCGCCATGTCGGCGTGCTCGCCGCCCAATATCTTTCGGCGTATCTGCAGCGCCTGCTCGAGTCGCCCTCCGGCACCTGCGTAGTCGCCGCGATCGGAAAGCACGACTCCGAGATCATCGAGGGTCTGGGCGAGGCGGACGTCGTCAGGGCCGAACACTCTTTGCCCAACGGAGAATGCCTGTTCCAGCAGACGCTGCGCCATGTCGTATGAACCGAGCCGACGATAGGTCCGTCCCATTGTCGTCAGCATTTCGGCCTGCAACTCTGGCTGGTCGGCGAGCTCGGTCTGCACCTGGGCCGCGCTCGCATCGAGAAGCGCGCGCACGGTTGGTTCTCCCGACTGACCGCGAATCGCGTATGGGTCGGCGCTGGTGAGCACTCCCATCAGCAGTTCGCTCACCTTCACGGCCTTGGCGGTCTCCTTCTGTGCCCGGTCGCGCTCGGCGGAGAGTCGTCTGGTGTGCACAAACGTCAGACCCGCGATCAGCAGAATGACGGCGACGCTGGTCGCGACGCCCGCCGCATGCCGGCGAACGAACGAAACCGTCAGGTAGGTGAGCGAAGGCGGTCGGGCGCTGATGGGTTCATGCTGCAGAAACCGCCGAACATCATCGGCAAGCGCCGTCACCGAGGGGTAGCGCTCGCGAGCGTTCTTCTTCAGCGCCTTCTGAATGATGGTGTCGAGGTCTCCGCGAAGGAGTCGACGCAATCGTGCCGGCGTCGTGCCACGCGCCTGCGCGTGGCCCGTCGGGGCCTGTGGACCGTCCTCGTCGGAGATGACCGCATCAGACGCACGGACCGGATCGCGATCGACGATGGCGCGAATGAGCGTGGCGGGGGAGTGCAGCGCATCGCCGGCGGGATGACGACCGCTCAGCAAAACATACAAGAGCACGCCGAGCGCGTAGACGTCGGTCGCTGTTGTGACCGCGCCGCCCGACAGCTGCTCCGGTGCCGCGTACTCCGGCGTCAGCACCGCACCGCCTTCTCGCGTCAGCGCGCTTGTTTCGGTCCCGCCCGCACCCCATACCGCGTCGCGCTCGACCAGCTTGGCAATGCCGAAGTCGAGCAGCTTGACCTCGCCCCTCGTGCTGACGAGCACGTTGGCAGGCTTGATGTCACGATGCACGATCAGATTGGTATGCGCGTGGGCGACGGCTTCCACGACCTCGAGAAACAGTCGAAGGCGATCTTCAATTCCCAGGGCCCTGTCGTCGCAGTAGCGGTCGATGCTCTGGCCGTCGATGTGTTCGAGGACAAAATAGGGTTGACCGGTGGGCGAGACGCCAGCGTCGATGAGATGCGCGATTCGCGGATGTCTCAGGCGCGCGAGGATGTTGCCCTCCCGCCTGAACCGCTCTTCGCCGGCGCGGCCGACCAGCGCGACGTTGAGCAGCTTGACGGCCGCGCGTCCCTCGAAGCGGCCATCGCATCGTTCAGCGAGCCAGACGCTGCCGGTGCCGCCCTGACCAATGGGGGAGATGAGCCGGTACGCTCCGACCACCTGTCCTGCGAGCGATGGCAAAGGCTTCGTGCGCGGATCGAGCACGGCATGTTCGAGAAACCCCGACTGGTGCACGATCTGATGCTGTGCGAGCATGTCGCGCAGATCTGAGGCAAGCGCCGGGTCGCGCGCCGATATCGACGTCAGCCAGGCGTCGCGTTTGTCGGCCGTGATCTCGAGGGCTTCGTCCAGATAAGGACTGAGGACGCGCCACCGTTCAGCGTTGATGGCCGTCATTGGCGCTCATGGAGGCCGGCCCTGCGCTGGAAATGGCATGGTGCAGGTACAGACGGCCTTTTTCCCAGTTGCGCTGAATGGTGCGCTCCGACACGCCGCGCATCGCGGCGATCTCGGCAAACGAGAAACCGCAGAAAAACTTCAGATCGATGATCTCGGCGAGCCCCGGTTCGACTTCGGCGAGCTCATCGAGCGCATCGCTTATCAGGATCAGGGAGTACGGGGTGATCACGCTTTCGGAGTGGTCCATCCCCAGCGAGGTGATGTTGAACAGGCCTCCTCGCTTCTCTGATCGACGCCGCCTCACATCGTCGATGATGAGCCCGCGCATCACCCGGGCTGCATAAGCCATGAAGCGCGCGTGGTCGACGAATACGGTTCCTTCTTTCCCGGACATGGAAAGGTAGGCTTCGTGCAGGAGGGTCGTGGCGCCAAGCCCCCCGAGCGGACCCTGCCGATTCACCTCACGTCGCGCGAGCCGATGAAGTTCGGCGTACAACGTCCCGAAAAGCGCGTCGGCCACGACTCGTTCATCGGTCGCGCCACCCGATAGTTCTGAAGCGACGTTCATGACAGTACTTACCCGTGCACCTCGTCAGCCGTTGGAGATGCCCCTTCTATTCATTGAATCGTAAATCGAAGTCAAAAGACGACACCGACCACGTTGACTAGACGAAATAAAGGCGAAACAAAGGCGAAACAACCCGGCGACGATTGCAGAGTATACCCGGGCGGCTTCTGCGTTTCACGCGCGACGCGGCGATGTCCGACGACGACCTTATTTCTTGGGAGCGTCAACGTGCTGGTGCTGTTCCGGCGTATGTTCCTCAATTTGTCCTGGTTCTGACGCCAGCTGCTGCCACGCGGCAGCCGTCTCCGGCGGCAGCTTGTCGCTGTGCTTGATGAACGCGACCACTTTCCACATTTCCTCGTCCGACATCACACCGCTCCACGACGGCATGCCGGTCATGCGCACGCCATGTTTGGTCACCCAGAACAGCCACGCGTCGTCGTCGTGGGGAATCTTGTTGATCAGCTGCGGCACCGGCGGGCTGAACTTGTTCTGCATCGGACTGATCTTCGCCTTTGCGCCTCCGTGGCAGAAGGCGCAATGCTCCTCGTACATCCTTTGCCCCCTCCGTGAGATTCGCCGGCGTAATCTCCGTGGGATTCGCACCCTCCGGCTTGTGCTTTTCCGCGTAGACGTCCATGGCGCGACTGGCGAGCGCGTGCTCGATTGCCCCGGGAGGATTATCCGCGCCGATCGGGTAGAGGCCCAGATGCGTGACCCCGATCGCTCCGACGGCCATTGCGAGCAGAGTGACGATGACCCCGGCGATGAAGCGTTTCATGCGCCGATTCTACCGTCAGAACACAACAAAGGGGGAATGTGCCAGAGGATCAGTTGTTGAGCAACTGAGACCGCGGCGCGACGTCCCGCGCCGCGGCCTTCAACCGCCCTGTCCAATCAGAATCGGTATCCGAATCCGAAGGTCATGGCATTGGTATTGAGCGCCGTGGCGCTCAGCATCGAGTCGGCCGCGATCCGGGAGTAGCGATACCCAACGTCGACTGCCCAGTGCGGCGCCAGGGGAATCTGGGCGCCGCCTCCAAGCATGAACATGAAAGAGGTACTCGCTGCCGGTGCTGTATAGTCTCCGGCCGACATCAGTGTCGTCGTCACGTCCGTGCCGACATCAGGTGTCGACCCGTCTGGCAGGTTCCCACTCGTGAAAGTAAGCTCCGTCGTCGGATTGAGGCGCGCAGCGCCGATGCCGCCGAGAAAATATGGGAACACATGCTTGTTCGCGGGGATCTCGGCACGCAATCCCCCCACGCCGTACCAGGCGGGAAGAGTTCCCTGGGCCGTAATACCCAAGCCCTGTGTGGATAGAGACGTCGCCGTCGCATTCAGGGTTGGTTGCAGGTCGGTCTGGAGGTTCGAGTATCGCCCGACGTTGGTGAAGACCATGAGGCGTGGAGCTATTCGAGCCCCACCTTCGAACACCACACTGCCCGTGGTGTTTCCTCCAGTCCACACTGTCGCGCCGAACCCGCTGACGTACCCCTTGGCGTTCTCCCCGCCAGCCTCTTGCGCGAACAGCGGCGCAGCGCCCAGCGCAACAAGCGCGACGCCGATGCAGAGCGCTTTCAAGAGTCGCCGTCCATACATGACACCCTCCCTTCGAGCGCGGACCGACGTTGCGCTCACGATGTTTTCGACACGTCTACACATGACGAACCTCGAGCAACATTCCTTCCTCCGACACAGCGCTGGCAATGAACTCGCACATGCAGTTTTCGCTGATCGACATTAGGCGGCGGTGAAGGGGTGATTAAGATCGGTTAATGACATCAGTCTCGGCTAGAAGGACGAACTCTTTCGACTGCAGGCCGCCACGCTGAGTCGAAGCTGTCCGCCAAGGCGTATTTGTGGGTCGGCGTCTCGCACAGCACGCCCCGACCGACAAGCATTCGAACGATGGCCGCGCAAGTTCCGCCATCAAGACCCCACAGGCGCTGCATCTGGTGCTCCGTCAACTGCAGTCCTGGCATCTCGCGATACTCCGCCTCTACACGCGTCGACCAAACCACCAGCTCGGTTTGGATGGGCATGTGACACCTCCTATCTCGTTTACTCCTTAGGCCGTTGAAGAGCGATTGCGGTGGCGACGTGGCTCTTGCCGTCTTCCCGATACCGCACCGAGACGGCTGAATCGACAGCGATGACTCCTTCGCGGTGAGTCGAGGAGGTCAGGCTGAATGTCATGGGTCCGCGCTTGCCTCGCGCAATCACCATGGTGTTGGCGTCGATACTCAGGACGATCCCGCGGGTGGCATGTGTGCCAAGCGCCGGCCCGCCGGATCCGCCATCCGTTGCCTGCGGCGACTGAGGTTGCGCCGCACGTGCCTGGCTCGGGGCCACCACCAGCGCTAACGTCAGCGGGACGACGCTCAGTTTCCGACGCCATGCGGTCGTTCTGCGTATGGACATCGCCTCAACCACGTCTTGCCACATCTTTGTCGCACGCACATGACGCGGTGCTGAAGCCGTCATGAACTTTCGTTAATGATGTCGGTGTGACGTCCATGATCTGGAATTAATCGCCAGTTCACGAACGCATCAAATTCAACGCGTCAAATATCCACAGATGACAGGAGTCATCGAGTGCACATCGAATTCGCCACAAGGAGGTTTGCCATGAAGTCCATCGTCACGAGGGTGGGACTGCTGGCCGCTGCGTTCGTCGTCTGTCTCGGAGGTTCAGCCTGGGCCGGAACGATCGAAGTCAAGGTGCCGTTCCCGTTCGTCGTGCAGGGGAAGACCTTGCCGGCCGGCCAATATCGTGTCGAGAAACTCGGCGCGCTTGTCCTGTTGCGCGGAGAGAAGGGCAACACGGCCAGCATGTTTGTCCTGACGAACCCGGCCGGGGGGCACGACCCGGCCGGGGACAAGCCGGTATAAACTTCACGCGCGATGAGGCGCAGGTACCGGCTCTCGGACATCTGGGAGTCTGGCTCTCAGGGGGTCGAGATCGTTCGATAGTCGCACCGTGTGGAATGGGTCGAGCCGGGGCGCGGTTTGCCCCCGGCTCGCCCACTAGAGCTCGTGTCGGTGGCACGCCGCCAGGACTAGCGTCACGATTACAACGTCGCCGATCTCACGCGACGCAGACTCGATCACGGCCGGCTGATTTGGCCATGTAAAGCGCGCGATCCGCTTGTTTGAACAGGCACTCACCGGCCTCAACGTTGTCTGTCGGCAGTTCTCCCCAATGATGGCGAGCGGTTGATGTCGAAGTCACACCGACGCTGATCGTCAACGTCGCAGCCGGAAAAGTACGGCCCGCAAGCGTCGGGGTGCTGGCACGGACGGCTTCGCGCAGATCGTCGGCGATGCGCCGCGCTTGAACCTCGCCGCAACTGGGGATCGCTATCGCGAACTCGTCACCGCCGTAGCGGCAGGCCACCGCGCTGGACGGGAGGTGCCGGCCGATGATCTGCCCCACCGTGCGCACGCCTTCGGCGCCGGTCAGGTGTCCCGTACTCGTCGTTCAACGATTTGAGGTGATCAAGATCGGCAACGAGGAGCGCGAGCGACGATCGCGCCTGACCGGCAGCGCTCACCATTGTTGCGAGAGAGGCCTCGAACGAACGCAGGTTGTGAAGGCCGGTCAGGTCGTCCGTGATTGCGAGTTGGTGGAGCCGCCGATTGTCACTGGTGAGTTTCGCGGTCACGATCCCAACCGCGAGGAACAATGCAACTTGCACGGCATCCGACTCGCCGTAGTGGCGAGAGAGCAGGTGGGGGTTCGCGACGTGGTACAGAACGATCGCTGTCACCGCGGCGACGATTCCTCCCCTCAGGGTGAATCTGGTGCCGGCAAGAATAATGGGCAGGTAGTACAGGTGCTGGACAGGTGCTGTGCCCGTCCGGCGGTCGATAAGAAAGATGACGAGAAGCGACCCGATTATCAGAGCCGCCACCGACCTCGGTGATCTCGAGACCGGAAACTCGGATCGCCCAGTGCCCGTCGTCAATCTCATGTCCACACCTCGCCAAAGGGTCAGGTCTAAGCTGACCATTTGATGACGGAAACATCAGGCACACATGAGCCTCGCATTAATTTTCGTTAATGCGCGCCGGACCGTCGTCCCTGACGACGGTGACGCGCTTGCCAGTGACTTGACACGCTAGCGTGCGTGGACGTGGTGAAGATCTGTCTGATGGGCCCCATCGGGCCTGTCTCCACGCTCTGAAGATGCCGGTAGGTTGACGGTGAACGTGCTCCCTTCACCGGGGCGGCTCTTTACCTCGATGGTTCCGCCGTGGCGCTCGGCGATCCATTTCGCGAGTGCGAGTCCCAGGCCTGCGCCCGGGGTCTGACCCGACCGGGTGGGCTTGGCTCGATAGAATCGCTCGAAGAGATGCGGCAGCGCCTCGGGTGAAATACCCACGCCGGAATCGGTCACGACCACGCGGGCGAGCCCGTTCGCGCAGGAGAACGTCACCAAGATTCGTCCGCGCGCCGGCGTGAACTTGATCGCGTTGTCGAGGAGAATCAAGAGCAGTCGTTCCAGCCATCCGGCATCCCCCTTCACCATCACGGCGTCTGCCGCTTCGCACGTCAGCGTAATGCCCTGGGCGGCGGCAACAGGCTCGATCTCCTCGGCAACCGATGCGCTGAGCGCCACGAGATCGACCGGCTGATCGGCCATCTGGATCTCACCCCCTTCCGCTCTTGCCAGCGTGAGGATCTGATTGATGAGGCGAGTCAGACGATCGAACTCGTCGATCTGCCTGATGAGCACCTGCCGCAAATCCTCGTCCGATGACGACGGCCTGAGCGCGAGCTCGGCCTCCCCGCGGAGGATGGCGACTGGGGTTCGAAGTTCATGCGCGAGCGCCGCACTGAACTGGCGCATCTCTCCGACTGCCTGTTCAACACGGGCCAGTGTGTGGTTGAAGGCTTGCGCGACCTGGTCGAGCTCGTCATCGGCACCGCGTACCGATAGTCGGGCGTCCAGATTCTTGATCCCGATGCCCTGAGTGGCGACCGCCAGTCGAGACAACGGCACCAGGGCACGACCCGCCAACCAGCGGCCGGCGACAGCCGCCAGCGCCAAACCGGCAAGAATCGTCCACAACAAGAGCCGGTCGAAGCCGGCGAGAGTCGCGTCGACGCTCGTGAGCAGTTCGCCAACTTGCACCAAGTAGACCTCACCTGGAGTCGGCGAGATGACGCTGGTCAACAAACGAAGTCTCCCGCGATCGGTCTGCACGTCGTGGATACCCGCGTCCGCGCGAAACGCGGCCACTTCACTGGGGGTGTAGTGCAGCCCAAGAGCCTCCAGCCCTGGCGACTGCGTGAGGAGTCGTCCATCGCGTCCGTCGAAGACCTGGTAATAATCTGTCGCGTCGTCAATGAACCCGACTGCATCCAAGTCGTCGCGCTTGTACACCAGCTCGGGCATGCCGGCTTTGAACTGCAGATAGCCGTGCAGTCCACGAGCCTTCTCCTCCAGGCTCGTGGTTGCGGCTTCGTCCAACTGGCGTACGAACAGAGAATGCGTGGTGAGCGCGAGCCCGGTCATCAGCACCACGAGGATGCTCGTGTAGACGATGGTCAGCGAGGTACGAAGCGGGAGCGACTTCACGAGGGTTTGTCGGCCAGCATGTAGCCGACTCCGCGGACGGTATGGATCAGCGGAACTGCGGCACCCCGATCGATCTTGTTTCTGAGGGAGTTGATGTGCACTTCGACGACGTTGCTGATGCTGTCGAAATGAATGTCCCACACGTGTTCGATGATGTGTGATCGCGTCACCGGACGGTCGGCGTTGTGCATGAGAAATTCGAGAAGCGCGTATTCCTTCGGCTTCAGATCGACAGGCTGCCCCGCTCGCGTCACGCGGCGCCGAACCGTATCGAGTTCGAGGTCCGCGATACGAAGCTTGGTTTCCCTCGGCTTGCCTCTACGCAGTAAGGCTCGAATGCGCGCCGATAGCTCTGCCAGGATGAAGGGTTTGCCCATGTAGTCGTCGGCCCCACTGTTGAGACCGGCGACACGCTCTTCCGGTGACGCCTGAGCGCTGAGGATTAGCACAGGCAGCTCGGCCTTCCGCGATCGAAGGTCGCGCAGGACCTGGAATCCGGACCTGCCAGGAAGCAGCAGGTCGAGGACCACGCAGTCGTAGTCGACCATTTGCGCCTGAACGCCAGCATCGTCGCCGTCGTGGAGCACATCGACGGCGAGCCCTTCTTCCTGGAGACCCTTCTGAATGAAGCTGGCGACTCTCTGGTCGTCTTCGACCACCAGTATGCGCATGAAATCTACTTGCATTTTAGCCCTGCGATAGAGGATCAGCGTATGTCCCGGCCAGGCCCTTGGTGGCGCACTTGGGCGCCACATTCGTCGGTTGGCGTACCCTGCTCGGATTTGACGATTTGCTGATGGCAGAACCATGAAGGTCTGATTAACTTCTGTTAATCATTGACAGCCGGGCGGGTCGACCGCCGTTGCGAGCCGAGCGGTGAGTACCGCCGAGCGAACCGACGCGATATGCTGTCCGTACCTCCGCGGAGCTGATGGCCCCCGGCCCGGGAATTGGAGGGCCTGGCCTTGACTGGACGGGGCTGATGGTTCGTCAACGAAGGAGACTCTGATGTCTGCACGAGCAATGCGACGAGCAGCGCTTGGCGCCCTGCTTCTGATCCTTCCGGCCATCTCGCTGCAGCGCGAGACAACCGCACAGTCGGCTCCAGCACCGGACGGGTCGAAGTACCTGATTCCGTCGCCGCAGATTGTCGCGACCTTCGATGCCCCGCCGCTTCCCCAGGTCATCGTCAGCCCGACGCGGCAGGTCTTGGCCATCACGACGCGGAAGGGCAGTCCGTCGCTGGCGGAACTGGCTCGCCCGACGCTGCGGCTGGCGGGCCTCCGTGTCGACCCGAAGAACAACGGTCCGCATCGCACGGCGACCAACGGCGGCGGCTACCGCATCACGTTGAAGCACATCGCCGACGGACGAGAGATTCCGGTCAGCGTCCCGCCGCAAGCCAACGTGTCGAACGTGCATTTCTCGTCAGACGGCTCGCGCCTGTCGTTCACCAACACCAAAGACGCGGGCATCGAGCTCTGGATCGCGGATGCGACGACCGGCCAGGCCCGAATGATCAGCGGCGCGGATCGATTGAACGCCGCTCACGGAGATCCGTGCGACTGGCTGCACGACAGCGCGACGATAGTCTGTCAGCTCGTGCCGCCGGATCGTGGCCCGGCTCCGGCGGAGCCGCTTGTCCCTGCAGGACCAACGGTCCTCGAGAATCACGACAGGGCGGCGCCCGCTCCAACCTACGAAGACATGATTCGAACATCGCACGACGAGCGCTCTTCGATTACTACTTCAGCAGCCAGCTGGCCACCATCGACGCCACCAGCGGCCGCCGCACCCTGATCGGACGTCCGGCAATCTTTGAATCGGTGACGCCGTCGCCCGACGATCGTTTCATTCTCGTGTCGCGCGTGAAGAAACCATATTCACACTTGATTCCGATCGATGGCTTCCCGCAACAGGTGGAGATCTGGAACCGGCGCGGCGAGGTTGCGCGGACCGTGGCCGAGATTCCGTCGCGTGAGGGCGTGACGCTCACGGGCGTCCGCACCGGACCGCGCGAGTACCGCTGGCGTCCCGACCAGCCGGCGACACTGCTCTGGGTCGAAGCGCTCGACGAAGGAGACCTCAGGAACAAGGTTCCGTTCCGCGACAAGATCGTCGCCGTCGAAGCGCCCGTTCACGTCCACGCCCGTGGAATTTGGAAAGACCGAGTACCGCTTCCAGAGCCTGTCGTTCACAGAGAAGGGGGTCGCTTTGTCGGCGAGTCCGATCGAGCGACGCGCCGTGTCCGCACGTGGATCCTGGAGCCGGGCGCCAGCCGCGGAAACTCTGGGACCGTCGCGCGGAAGACCGCTACGCCGATCCCGGCACACCTCTCGTTCGCCGCGATGAGCGGACGACCATCGGCGGTGGACGCGGCGGAGGCGCCGTCCGGGGCGATCCTGCAAACCGGCGACGACATCTACCTCGCCGGCGACGGCGCATCTCCCGAAGGCGATCGTCCGTTTCTCGATCGGCTGAACCTGAAGACGCTCGCGAGTGAGCGGCTGTTCAGAAGCGATGCGACATCGTACGAGACTGCCGATCGCGCCGCTGACTGACGACGGCACGCGTGTGCTGACCCGTGCCGAATCGCTCAACGAGCCGCCGAACTATTACACCCGCGCGCTCGGTGAGCGGCGGAGCCAGGCAGCCAGTCACCGCATTCAACGATCCTCAGGAATTTTTCCGCGGCGTCCAACGGCAATTCATCACGTATGCGCGCAAGGACGGTGTGAAGCTGTCGGCGACGTTGTATCTGCCTCCAGGCTATACGAAGGGGGAGCGGCTTCCGGTCGTCATGTGGGCCTATCCGAGAGAGTTCTCCGACGCCGATACCGCGAGTCAGGTGGTCGGATCGCCCAATCGTTTCACGCTGGTGACGCCGGGCAACTCTCACATGTACCTGCTCTTTGCCGGCTATGCCATTCTCGACGGGCCGACCATGCCGATCGTCGGTCCGGGCGAGACTGCAAACGATCATTACGTCGAACAACTCGTGGCCAGCGCGGAAGCGGCGATCGACAAAGTGGTCGAGATGGGCATCGCCGATCGGAATCGCATCGGCGTCGGGGGCCACAGCTACGGTGCGTTCATGACGGCGAACCTGCTGGCGCACTCGCGGCTGTTCCGCGCCGGCTTCGCCGAGAGCGGCGCGTACAACCGGACGCTGACGCCGTTCGGCTTCCAGAGCGAGCGGCGGACGTTCTGGGAGGCGCCGGATCTCTACGGCAAGTTGTCGCCGTTCTTCTACGCGCACCAGATCAAGGATCCGATTTACCTGACCCACGGCGAGATGGACGACAACTCCGGCACGTTTCCGATTCAGTCCGAGCGCTTCTACATGGCGCTCAAAGGTCACGGAGCGACGGTCCGCTACGTCACACTGCCGTACGAGGCGCACGGCTACGCGGCGCGCGAGACCCATCTGCATCTCATTGCCGAGAAGATCGCGTGGTTCGACAAGTACGTGAAGAACGCTTCACCAAAGACGACCACCGAACAGAGAAACTAGAGGCACACGCTATTCTCCACGCAGCGCGACCACTGGAACCACCAGCGTGGCGCGTCGCGCCGGCAGATAACGTGCGGCGAGAGCGATGACAATCAAAACCAGCGGCACCCCCGTGACGTTGCGACATTGGTGGCGCTGATGCCGAAGAGCGGTGCGTCACGAACCACGCAGTCCTCAGCCTCCGTTCCTGTGCCCGGCGCCGGCGAGCTCCCGTCTTATCTGCCTGCCGACGCGGAGGGCGGCGTCCGTCTCGTAGGTTCCCGCTCCGGTCTGTCTGCCAATTCGCACCATTAACCCGGCCAGCGCGGCTTCGTCGCGCACACTCGATGCGGTGGAGACTTCCATCGCATGCTGGAGCTCGTGGCCGAGGAATTCCATTTGTGTGTCGGGCGACCGCGCGGCGTGCACTCGCACGAGCAGAATGCGGTTCACTGGAGTAACGGCCAGCAGGTGCGTATCGCCCCCCAGCGTGTCCGGTATCAAGGTGACTTGCACCATCACGATGAGGTCGGTGCTCTCGAGCCCGAGCACCAGGGCGGCGACAGTCGCAGAAGCAGTGCGTGCCTTGATGATCAGGGCTTGTGCCGCCGGATCAAGGCCCCGGACGTCGCCGCTTGATCCGCCGTCGGTCGTGGCGTGGAGCACCGGCGCGAAGAGGACCAAGGCTATAACGAGAGGGATGAGGATGCGCCCGTAACGCGTGATCGGTCGTGCCACCTCGTGCCTCCCGTTCTGGAACTGCGCGCACCTGTCGGCGCGGCACAGTCAGAAGCGGAAAGGGAGGTGAAAAGCAGTCACCCAGACGGCAACGGGTGTAGAATCAACCACCGCCAGAAATCAGCCGGAAAACCGCGTTGCAGCGGGGTGGGGGCTTATGGCTGTCGCTCCTTCGGATGTAACGCAACTGCTGCTCTCGTGGCAGGAAGGTGACGCGGAGGCCCTCGAACGGCTGCTTCCCCTCGTCTACGCCGAGTTGCACCGCTTCGCGCATGCCCGCATGCAAGGCGAGTGGGCTCGTCAGACACTCCAAACAACCGCCCTCGTCCACGAGGCTTACCTTCGGCTGGTGGACGGTCCGCGGGTTCCCTGGACCAACCGGGCGCACTTCTTTGCGGTCTGTGCCCGGCTGATGCGGCGGATCCTGGTGGACCGCGCCCGAGCACGCCAGTCGCAGAAGCGTGGCGGCGAGGCGCGACCCATCTGCCTCGGAGACTGGATGGGCGCGCAGCCTGCGGACGATGAAGAGGTGCTGGCGCTGGACGAGGTACTTGACACGGCTGGCGGCACACGATACGCGCCGGAGCAAGGTCGTCGAGCTGCGCTACTTCGGCGGGCTCACGGTGGACGAAGTTGCTGCGGCCTTGGGCATGTCGTCGGAGACCGTCACACGCGACTGGAAGGTGGCGCGCCGGCTACGTGCGGCGTCGCCACCGGAGCAGGGTGGAAATGAGGTGAAGACCGCACGACGCTGCGCGAATCGGTGTCAGGTTGCTCGGATGATGCTGCCCGGCGGACAGCACGCGGAGGCCCTCCGACAGCCGCCGACGGCACCGGTGAGGCAGCCATGACGACGCAGGGCCTTCGCCAGCTGTTGCCGTTGTGCGAAGAGGCGCTGGCCCGTCCGATCGGCGAACGGCAGGCGTTTCTGGACACCAGGTGCGCCGGCAATGCGGATCTGAAACGTGCAGTGGCGGCGCTGTTGGCGGAGGAGCCGCTCACTGATGGATTCCTCCAGAGGCCCGCGTGGAGGCCGGAACGGCTCCACCTCGTGGCAGGCACGCGCCTCGGACCCTATGAGGTGCACTCGCTCATCGGCGCAGGAGGCATGGGCGAGGTGTACCGGGCGCGCGACACGCGCCTTGGGAGGACGGTCGCGATCAAGGTGCTGCCCGCCGAACTTGCCGGGGACGGCGACCGGCGGCGCCGCTTCGAGCAGGAAGCACGCGCGGTCTCCGCGCTGAACCACCCGCACATCTGCACGCTCTACGACGTCAGCGAGCATGGCGACGGCTCGGCATCTGTTCCTGGTGATGGAGCATCTGGCGGGCGAGACGCTCGCGGACGCGTCTCGCCAAAGGCGCACTGCCGATCGCGCAGGCGGTGACGATCGGCGTCGAGATCACCGAGGCGCTCGCCGCTGCCCACCGGCAGGGCATCATCCATCGCGATCTGAAGCCGGCCAACGTGATGCTGACGAAGAGCGGCGCGAAGCTCCTGGACTTCGGCCTGGCGAAGCTGACCGGCCAGGGGGAGACGGCGGCGCTGCGCCTCGCGCAGGGGCCGACGCGATCGAACCCGCTGACCGGCGAGGGGTCGATCGTGGGCACGCTGCAGTACATGGCGCCCGAGCAGCTGGAGGGGAGTCCGGCGGACGCGCGGACGGACCTCTGGGCCGTGGGCGCGATCCTCTACGAGATGGTCACGGGGCAGCGCGCCTTCGAGGGGACGAGCGCGGCGAGTGTGATGGGCGCGATTCTCGAGCGGGAGGTCGTGCCGCTGTCGACGCGGCAACCTGCTGACCCCGCCCGGCCTCGACCGGCTCGTGCGGCAATGTCTGGCAAAGCTGCCCGACGATCGGCCCGACACGGCGCACGATCGTCGCGAGTGAGCTGCGCGCGGATCCTGGAATTGAGCGGTGCGGCCGATCACAGGTGTTCGGCCGGAGCCAGCGACAGCTGGCGGATGCTCCGCGCAACGGCCCTCGTCATGGGTGGCGCTCGTGCGCAGCGGCGCTCTCGGCTCGTGGCTGTGGGCTCGCTCGCGGCCGATCGTGTCTCCACCTCCTGTCGTCCGGTCGGAGCTCAGCATCGCGCCCGCCGAGCAGGTCACAAGCACGTTCGGGGAATGTACGCCGACTGGAGGAACCACGAGGGCACTGACGTGGACGCCGGACGGCCGCTCACTCGTGTTCGTCGGGCGCCGCGGCGGTGTGCAGCAACTGTACGTTCGCGAGCTCGGCGCCGCCGAGGCGCGCCCCCTGGCCGGCACTGAAGACGCACAGCTCCCCGTCGTCTCAGCCGATGGCGCATGGGTGGCGTTCTGGGCGCCGGGTGGCCTCAAGAAGGTGCCGCTGCGCGGCGGGCCGGTCATGAAGGTGGCGTCAGTGGCTGACGTCCCGACCGCGCTCCTGTGGGACGGCCGGGGCCGCATGTTCTTCGGCGTCGCCGCCGGCGGCATCTGGCAGATTCAACCCGGTGGTACGCCCACGGAGCTCACGACATTGACGGAGACGGAGCGCGGCCACATCCCGTCGTCTGTACTTCCGGGAGATCGAGGCATTCTCTATACAGCCCGAAAACGTCTGATGACCTGGGGCGATGAAGAGATCGTGGCGCTGGATCTTACAACCGGACAGCGCAAGACCGTGTTGAAGACGGCCGAGGATGCGCGGTACGTGCCGAGCGGCCATTTGGTGTTTCTGCATCTCGGCCAGATGTTCGCCGTACGGTTCGATGTTGCGCGACTCGAGGTCGAAGGGGAACCTGTGGCCGTGCTGAACGGCGTCGCGCAGACGGTGAGCGACCCCAATTCAAATAGGAACTCGGGTGCAGGGCAGTTCGCCATCGCGCCTGGTGGCGATCTCGCCTGGATTCAGGGGCCACTGGCGACGATCCGCAAGTCGGAGATCGTCACGGTCGATCTCCATGGCGAGGTCACGGCGTTGAAGTCGCCGGTCGAAGCCTATTTTCCGGGGTTGCGTGTGTCACCCGACCAACGGCGCCTGGCGGTGACGAAACTGAACAGCGAGGAGTTCACTGACCTTGGCCTCTGGCTCTACGATCTCGATCGCCCGGGAATATTGAAGTCGCTTCGCCGCACGGGAGAGGCATACTGGCCGCTGTGGTCACCCGACGGAAAACACGTCGTATTCCAGGGCCTCTCGGAGGGGCGGTTTTCACTCGAATCCTGGAGCGCCGACGAGAGCGCCCCGCCCGAGGTCCGCGTGACGCCTGACTGGTCGCCGTCGTCCTGGACGCGCGATGGTCAGTTGCTCGCCGCGGGTCTCACCGATATCGTCGTCGGCACCTTTGAGAAGGGAGCGGCTGGGTTCAACCGATGGTCTCAGCCTGGCGAAACGGCGGGGTGGCCCGAGATGTCGCCGGACGGCCACTGGCTGGCATACGGAAAGAACACGTCGGGACGTTTCGAAATCTACGTCCAGCCTTACCCCGGACGGGGAGGCGCAGTGCCCGTGTCGGATGGCGGGGGGACGAGCCCGGTGTGGAATCCAAATGGACGCGAATTGTTCTACGTCGTCATGGACCCCGACGACTCGGGCTATCAGCAGCGGGTGATGGCTGTCGATTTCGAGCCCGGGCCGCGCCCACGCATCGGAAGACCGCGGCGGCTGTTCACGATATCAAGTGACTTCGCCTTCATGTGTATTCCGGTGCGCTGCTATGACCTTGCGCCCGACGGCAAGCGGTTCTACGTGTTCAAACGCGCGCCAGTCCCGCCATCGCACGTCGTCACGCACATCAACCTCGTGCAGAACTGGCTGGCGGAACTGCAGGCCAAGGTGCCCGCAGTGAAAGCTGATCGCTGAAGTCTAGAAAGAGTACTTCACCATCAACCGGACTGCCCGCCGATCCATGTAGCCAGACGGCTTCGGCATGTACTTCCCGGTGGAGTCCACCACCAGCGGGTTGTAGCGCATGTCCCCGCCTGCCGCGATCTCCCGGTTCATCAACTGGAACGGATCGAAACCGGCAAAGAACGTCGCGTCGTCGAACGACAACCCGTCACGGTTGACGGTCTGGTTGAAGTCGGTGACGGTCTTCAGGTCGAACAGGTTGTCGACGTTGACGCCCACGTTGATTGTGTGGCTGCCCTTCAGCCGCAGATTGTGCTGCACATACAGACCGTACCGCTGCTGGAACGGCGTGCGTCCGAGGCTGTCACGCGTGCTGATGAACACCGGGTAACCCTGCCAATTCACCAGCGCGCCGACCGGCACGCCGCTTTGATAGGTGGCGTCGAGGCCAACGCATGGTTCCGAACTTCAAATCGTAGGTGGCCTGCACCTTGACCTGGTGGGGTCGATCCGTGTGCAGCGGCCCGAGGTTGGGATCGCCTTGCGCGTTCCAGCTCATGTACGGCGCATCGAAGTAGCGGCTGACGTTCGGGTCGGTCCGGCCAACACCGTCCCGTATCTCGTCGGAGCTCGCCAGGCCCGAGTAGTTGCCGTATAGCCGACTCCACAGGTAACTCGCATTGAGGGACCACCGGTCTGCGAATCGCTTCCGGAGGCGGAACTCCAGGCCATCGTAGTCACGCTGGGCGCGCGGGGTCTTGAACGAGGGGAAATCAGGGTTCAAGACCTGGGTGAGGCCATAGCCGGGGTTCGAGATGAAGTACACCGCCATGCCGGTAGGGTTGCTCGCGGTTGGCAACAACTTGAGGCCCACATCCTCGACGGCATAGATGAGGTTCTTCCGGTACATAGCGGACGCCGACCGACATCGTTCGGTTCAGTTCGTGATCGAGGCCGAGCGTGAGCTCGTCCATCTTGTACGGCTTCATGTCGGGATCGACCGTGTTGTGAGGCTGCCCGCCGAAGTAATCGGCGAGCCGAGGATCGGCGACGCTCGAGTCGAATGCGAAGTCGATCGATTCAATGACGCTGCCGGGCCCGCACTGCCCACTGTGTGAAGAGGTCGGCGGATTGCATGTGATCTGGCTCAGGTCATACGTATCGAGCGTGTAGAACCAGCCTTTCGACTTGACGCCGCCGAGCGACATGATCGGCAGCGACAGTTTCATCATGTCGTAGAACCAGCCGAAGCTGCCGTACGCTTTCCACTTGGCATCGCCCGTGACGTCGTAGGCGAAGCCAACGCGCGGCGCGATCTTGTCGCCAAAACCGAACTTGATGCCTGCACCGCCCGTGTAGCTCGGGACGTGTTCGCGCTCCGTACGGAGGCCGGCATTGATGGTGAGCCTGTCCTTGACAGTCCAACCGTCCTGCGCCCAGAGCGACCAGTTGTTCGAATGGGCTTCTCCGAAGGTGCCGTTCGTGAGTGCGCCCCAGTAGCCGTACTGGCCGCGCACGCGTCGGCCATCTGCGGTCGTCCTGGTCCCGTTCCAGAAGATGTAGAAAGTCGGGTACTGGTCCCCCGTGTTCATCTCGTTGTTGATGCGCTCGAACCGGGCGCCGAACTTTGACCGTGTGCTGACCCGCGAGTCGTCTTGTACAAGGTCGTGTTGACGTTCGTGAAGAGGCGCTGGTAATACTCGCGCGCAACCAGGCTGTTGCTCCGGTCGATGTTGACCCAGCCCGACGCATGTCGGATGTCGTCTGGAATGACATCCGGCAGGTAAAACAGGTTGGACGTGTTGTACCGGATGCGCGGGCTCTCCACGGCGAAGTTGGACGGCTGCGATGTGTTATAGGTGAACCCGCCGCCGGTCACGTTCACGAAGAAGGCCGGCGTGACAACCCAGTCGAGATCGCCGGAGAAGAGATGGCTCGTGGAGTCGCTCCCGGTCAGTTCGTAGTTCTCGACGAACTTCTGCGGGTCCGCGTAGTAGGTGGCACTGGTCCACCCGCCGCTCGTGCTCTGACCGTTCAGGACAGCTTGGTCGCCCGTGAAGCCCTGAAACGTCGGAGCCCTGAGCCTGAAACTCCGGCGCCGAGCCACGGTTCCCGGTACCACTCGTTCGCTCCTGACACGCGCAGCCGAATGTTGTTGGAGAGCTGCGTGGTCGCATTCCAGTTCACCTGACGGTCCTCTCGAAACCAGACGAACGTCTTCGCCTGGCCGACCGGATCCGAATAAATGTACTTCACGGTGCGCGAGGAATCGTTACGGTCTCGCGAGAAGCCGCCGTAAAACCAGAACCTGTCCCTCACCAGTGGCCCGCCGAAATCGAATACAGGGTTCCAGTTGCTCCACTTGTCATCATCCCTGCCCTTGACCTGCTCGAGATCCCCAGGGAAAGTGCCACCCACATCCGTCCACGGATTGATGCGCCAGGATGGACGGATTGCGCCACGCAGCGCTTTGCCGGTGTAAGTCCGTGCCCCCGCTTCCGTGGTACACGTTACTGCCCGTCTTGCTCAGCACGTTGATGACGCCGCCGGTGGCGCCGCCGAACTCGGCGTTGTATCCCGAGGACTTGACCTGCACTTCCTGGATGAAGTCCACGAGCACCGTCTTGCTCGACGTGCCGCTGCGAATCGACGTCGTGTCCATGCCATCCACGATGAACCGGTTCTCGGAACCGCTGGCGCCGTCCACCTGGATGCCGCCCGCGTACGCCTCGTTGTTCGTGCCGGGGGCGGTCGACACGACGCTCGTGAAGTCGCGCCCCTTCGGGATGCGCTCGATCAGGTCCTGCTGAATGCTCGCGAACGACGCGTTCTGCTTGACGTCGATGAGCGGCGACGCGGCGGTGACGTGCACCGTCTCGGCGAGCCCTGCGAGCTTCATCGAGAGATCGACTCTCAGCAACTGTCCCAGGGCGAGCATGGCTTCGCGCTTTCGCCGGTGCGAATCCCTGGAGCGTAGCGGTCAGGATGAAGACCGCTGGGCGGCAGCGCAGGAAAGCGGTAGATGCCCTGCGCGTCGGTGACTGCCGTATCGACGCCGACCACCTGCGGGCTGCGGGCTTCGACGCTCACGCCCGGGCAGCACCCCGCCCGACTCGTCGGTGACGATGCCTTGAATCGCCCCGGTCTGTTCCTGTCCGACCGCCGGCGAGGACCACGACAGAGTGCCCGCTGCCAGCAAGCGCAAGGACTCGCATGCGTAACCGCATGACCGCACCTTCCAGTCAATGAGGCTTCGGCGGATTGACCACGGATCCGCGCTCGACAGGCGGACGCCAGATCCCTCCGCCGGGAGAGGCAAGACGGTGCGGGGCCTCCTTCCGAAACTGGAACGGCCCTGTCTTTCTTGGCGGAGCTAATTGGAGAGAGTTGTGCTGACTTTACGCCCGGAGCCCGAAGGTTGTCAATCGACGCGAGGACGTGTCAAGACGCGAGAACATGTTCACGTGAAGGGGTGGAAGACACCGCGAAATCGTCACGACGAGAAGAGCGTAGCGAATGTCCTGCAGGAGGGGTTCATGAGCAGGGGAAAGCTATTTGAAGTTGAGACTCTGGAGGAACTGCTCGAACGCGGCGCCGGCAGCGTCAATCGTCCTCGCCGGACCTGTCAGCTTGATGAAGTACGGGCCCTTCGGCGTCTCGACGACGGTGGCGCGCATCCGGAAGCCGGGTTTGTTGTAGTGCTCGCTGGAGCCGGGGCGCATTTCGGCGACGTAGGTACCCGTGATGTCGAGGCTCGTCAGCGTCAGGCCGTTCACCGTCGCCGTCGTCCGAGCCGGCTCCGTCGTCGATTGGAACTGCGACGTCCACCGCTGCAGATTCGCCTCGACGTTGCCGCCGCCGCCCCCGAAGTAATACACGATGAGCTCACCGTCCTCGGGGTCTCCGGACGCTCGTGGCACGACGAACTCGCCGACGCGCATCGAGCTGGCGGCCGGTCGAGGGGTCCATGCGGCCGGCTTCGTGAAAGTCAACGTGCCCGTCTGAGCGGGAACACCGGCCACTATGAGAGCGATGACAATGGAGGCGATCATAACGACATCGTAGCTCAGACGTCCGGCCCTGTCGTCAGGCTCACTGGATACGGACGATCTGGTGCGACAGACGCGATCTGATGCTTAATGTACATACTGATGCACAGTTTCTAAGAGATCATCAATAGCATGATATGATGATTGCGTGGCTAGAACGACACTTCAACTGGAAGACGATGCGATGGAGGTCGCCAAGGCACACGCCAGGCGGCATCGGTTGACTTTGGGCCAGGCGGTCAGCGAACTGGTCAGGCAGGCCGCCGAACGTCCACTTCTGATGGAGGAGCGCAGCGGGCTGCACATTGTCCGTCTCCCTAGGCGATCGCCAAAGGTTACGGCCGCCAGCGTGGACCAGCTCCGCGAAGAGCTGCCGTGAGAACGGCCCTTCTGGACCTGAACATTCTCACCGCCCTGCTGTGGCCGACGCACGAGCACCACGGCGCCGCGCACCGCTGGTTTGCGGCCCGCGACCGGGCACGCTGGGCAACATGCGCGCTGACGCAGCTGGGCTTCGTGCGAATCGTTTCGAACCCATCGTTCTCGCGCGACGCGCTGTCGCCGGCCGAGGCCGTGGCACTCCTCGCGGAGAACATGAGGCATCCAGGCCACGAGTTCTGGCCGGACAGTGTTCAAGTTCCCGCAGCCGTGAAACCGATGGAGGCCCGACTCCAGGGCTATCGTCAACTTACAGACGCGTACTTGATGGCGCTGGCGAACCGACGCAAGGGCGTGCTTGCCACATTTGACCGCGGGCTTCGGACACTGGCTGGCGAAGCGCTATCCGGCGCTCTCGACATTGTTCCTACGCGGTAACGCTGAAAGACGCATGTCGTTAAGCACGCTTTGACTGGGCGAGTGACCGGCGACGCGCCATGTCTGGAGAAGCCGGGTGAGGGCCTTGTATGAATCCACCTGCCAGCCAGCCCGCGGCCCCATAGGCGGCGATGTAAGCCGCGTAGACGCTGAGCAGACCCGGGTTATCCGGGAAGCCGTGCCGCCAAACGTCCTCCCATTCCAGCTTCCAGAGCGTGTAGCCGGTTGAGGCCGCAAACCCGGCAGCGATGATCGCACGCGGAACGATCGGACCGAGTCGATGACGCGCGAGTCGCACGAGCAGCAACACCGGAGCGTTGTACACAAGCGCCGTGAACAGCAGATAGAGCATGAAACTCATCGCATGGATCCCTTCGCGCGATACTCCGGAGGTCATGCACATACTGATGGCCAAAGGCCAGTGGCGCGTTGGCCGCCGAGGAACTACGGAAACATCTTCAGCGCGCGTAGAAGATCGCCGTCGGCAACCGCGACAACCGCGGCGGTCGTTTTGGTGCGCGACGAGGCCGTGGCATAGGGGTACCGAACGCTGATCTTCGCCCTGGCGAGCTTCTCTACAGCCTTGGCCAGCGCGCCCGGGCGATTCTTCAGTTCGATGAACAGCACTTCTTCCGACGAAAAGACGTAGCCCGCTTTGGTGAGCGCGCGTGATGCCAGATCGCCGTTCGGCACAAGCAGGCGGACGGTTCCTGTCTCGCGCCCAGTTTCGGGCGCGGAAAGTGCCAGGAGGTTGACTCCTCCATCCGCGAGGTCACGGCACAATCGCGCGAGCGTGCCGATCTCGTTGTCCAGCGGTAGATTGAGCTGCGTCGCCTTCATCGTCGTCTGCGCTCTGTTTGAGGGATCGCCATAATAGGCACTTTTTCTTTGCCCCAGACGTACGCGCCACCGTGGCAATGCAGGACGACTAGTCCGGGTGCTGGCAGAGACGTCTTCTTTGGAATCAGCACGTAGGCGGGGACGCGCAGATCCGGCGTCGTCTGAAACGTGATGTACTCCTCGATATACTCGCCGCGGTCGGTGCGCCGAATGATCTCCGGCGCCGGTGCGATTGGCGGTGGCGAGTAGCACAAACAATCGAGGACTCGAGCGCGGGCGACGTTCTGCCAGGCGTTCAGATCGTGAAATCGAGATTGGAGAAAGGACAGCTGCAAAGGCGAGCGGTCCGCTTGCTTTTGCACGAACGGATAGAGATTGCCGATATGCGAACCGTCCGGAGCGGTCGACGTGGCCTGCAGCAACATCGCGAGGTCGGTCGATCTGAATGGCGCGTGTGAGAGGAGACTGCTGCCACCGAGGGATTGGCAAAACCGGCGCCGATTCATCCTCGACATCGAATGACCCTCGATCCTGGACGTGGGTGTCAGCCTCTCGCCAGACTCAATCCCCTTCCATTGTGCCACCACGCTGTGGCTGCCACGCCCAACATGTCAACGCGGTCGTGGTCTTAAGACGCCCCTGGAGGGGATTGGACCGACTATCCCGGCGCTTTTCGAAACACCTGGCGGATTGCCGACTGGTTCTGCTGCGCGTCGGCCGCAAAATCGCCGTGCTTCGACAGATCGATTTCTTTCACGAGCTGATCGGCCGTTTTTCCGGCTCTCTTCCCGGCAGAGACCTGCTTCCACAAATCGTCGATGAAGGCGCTCTGCGCTCTGAGCGTGTCGACCGTCCCGAGGCCGCCGTGTCCGGGAACAACCGTCTTCACATTCCACCCGGCCATTTCGTTCAACACCTGCACCCAATGCTGATGATCGGCGTCGCGGTCGCCGACGTTGTTGCCGAAGCGCCAGTTGACGCAGAGGTCGCCCGTGAACAGGATGCCTTCCTTCGGCAGGAACGCCACGGCGTCGCCGATCGTATGGGCCGGGCCCACTCGCCGTAGTTCCAGGCGCCGTTCACCGTCGTCGATGACCATCAGGTCGCCGAACATTACCGATGGCGCCTGTAACCGGTACGGCGCCAAGCTGTACTCGCCTGTCCGCTTCGACATCTGCTCCCACTCGTTCTTTCCCTTGGTGTCGAGCTCGGTGGCGCAGTCCATGGAGCAGACCACCGTGACCCCTTCGTCGACCATGACGCTATTGCCCTGGGTGTGATCCCAGTGGTAGTGCGTGTCGAACGCGTATCGAATCGGCTTGCTCGTCGTCTTGCGAATCTCGGGCAGAGTGGCCTTGATTCCCCAGGGCGTGTTCGCCTCGATGATGACGACGAAATCGCGGAACTCGACCCAGCTCGTGTTCGCTGGCTGCTGTGCGTCTTTGTCTCCCTGACGGGAGTAGACGCCGGGCGCGAGCTGACTTACCGCACGGGTCTGGCTCTCCATTGAACGTGTGTAGGCCACTCCAAGCATCACGACGTACGCGACGAACAGAGCACAACGCCTCATCGGATCACCTCACGTCGAGATGTTCAATGCGCCACGAGCGTCAGGCAGACGACGACCGCTGCAAACGACATCGGTCGGACTGATTCTATACAGGACGCGGCGCAGGCGGCGATGGATGTCGTGCTGACCCGAGTCAAGGTTTTTGGCATACCATCGAGCCACATGACACAGGTCTCGGGCACGCGCCTCGGGCGGTATGAGATCCTCGCGCCGCTGGGCGCCGGAGGCATGGGCGAGGTCTACCGTGCCAGGGACACGCAGCTCGGTCGCGACGTCGCAATCAAGGTTCTGCCGTCCCACCTTGCGCTCGACCCGGATTTGCGCGAGCGGTTCGAGCGAGAGGCCAAGGCGGTCGCTGCGCTCACCCATCCCAACATCCTCGCGATCCACGACGTCGGCGTCGAGCACGGCGTCGCCTTCGCTGTCGTGGAGTTGCTGCAGGGGGAAACGCTCCGGCAGCGGCTGACTTCCGGTTCGTCCTCTGCACAGACGCCGCTGACAATCCGCAAGGCCGTCGACGTTGCGGTCCAGATTGCTCGCGGACTGGCCGCTGCGCACGACAAGGGCATCGTCCATCGCGATCTGAAACCGGAGAACGTGTTTCTCACCACCGATGGGCAGGTGAAGATCCTCGACTTTGGACTGGCGAGAACGCCGGTGCTCAAACCGGGCGACAGTGACTCGCCGACCCAGCTTCGTGGAACGGATCCGGGCACCGTGATGGGAACGCCCGGCTACATGGCGCCGGAGCAGGTTCGTGGTCAGATCGCGGACTACCGCGCGGATATCTTTGCCCTCGGCTGTGTCCTCCACGAAATGCTCAGCGGAACGCGGGCGTTCCAGCGCGACACGGCGGCCGAGACGATGACGGCTGTCCTCAGAGACGATCCCTCGCCACTCTCCGCAGATGGCCGCGCCGTGCCCGCTCCGCTCGAGAACATCGTGAGGCACTGTCTCGAGAGGAAGCCCGAGGATCGCTTCCAGTCGGCCCGCGACCTCACTTTTGCGTTGGAGTCGGCGATCGGAACCGGGTCGGGCAGCCAGCTGCCGGTGGCGGCCCACTCCCCTGCGATCTGGCCGCGGCTGCGGTGGGTCGCACTGACGGTGCTCGTCGCTATGATCGCTGGACTGGGCGTCTGGTGGGCGATGCGCTCGCCGGCGACCGTAGTCGACAGACCCCTGTTACGCGCGGAGTTGTCCCTGCCGGGACTGAGGCTGCCGTTCCAGTTCGGGAAGGACGACACGATCCTCGCGCTCTCTCCGGACGGGCGGCAACTTGCGACGCTGACCCCGGACCACAGCACGCTGATGCTCCGCGATCTGGAGACCGGTGTTTCGCGGACGCTCGTGACCGGCGGTGAGCTCGGCGAGCCGATCTTCTCTCCTGACAGCCGGTTCGTGGCTTTCGTTCAGGGCGGCGGCGGAACGATCCGCACCGCCGTGTGGGGCGCCATCAAAAAGATTGCGGTAACGGGCGGCGCCGCGACGACGATCGTCGACGGGATCGTTGGGATCAAGGGTGCGGACTGGGCAGACGACGGCTACATCTATTACTGCCCGTCCCCGGCGATGGGTCTGTGGCGCGCGTCCGTCGATCGCTCTAGTCCACCGGAGAAGCTGACCGAGCCCGACGCGGCGCATGGGGAGAAGACGCATCGCCATCCGTTCGTCCTGCCCGGCAGCCAGGTGGTGCTCTACACCGTCGGCACCTCGCGCATCAGGTCGTTCGATGACGCACGCATCGAGGCGCTGCGTTTGAGCGACCGGTCGCGTCATCGTCTCATCGAGGGGGGCACGGCCCCGCGCTATCTGTCTACCGGCCATCTGGTGTACGAGCGCGCCGGTCAGCTGCTGGCCGTCAGATTCAGTCCAGCCCCGCTGACCGTCTCGGGTTCTCCCGTAGTCGTCGCCGACGGCATCGCTGATCTGCCGACATCGGGCACGAGCTATCACACGATCTCGGCGACCGGCCTACTGGCGTTCATTCCGAGAGGGCCGACGCCAACCGGTGCGGTCATGGCGCTCGATCGCGAGGGCCACACCACGAAGCTCGCTGATGTGACGACCGGGGTCACCAGCGCACAATTGTCACCGGATGGCCGCCGTTTGGCTATCGATCCGGACGGCGCCACTCAGCAGATCGCGATCCTCGACCTGTCGCGCAACCTCCTGCAGCAGGTCACGACCGAATGGGACAATTCCAACCCGCTGTGGACAGCCGATGCGTCGCGCTTCGTCTTTCGCTCCAACGTGGGCGGCGGTGTGCGTCGTCTGTACTGGCAGGCAGCCGACGGAACGGGCAAGCCAGAGCCGTTGACTCGTGGCGATCGTGACGAGGTGCCGACGTCCCTGCATGGAGACCAGGTCCTCTATGAATCGATCGATCCGTCGACAGGCAATGACGTCTGGATCGTCTCGATCAAGGAACGAACGCCGCGGCCACTGATACAAACGCGATTCGACGAAGGGGGCGCGCGACTCTCCCCCGACGGCCGTTTTGTCGTGTACCAGTCCAATCAATCCGGCCAGTGGGAGATCTGGCTCCAGCGGTTCCCTGCCACGGGCAGTCCGTACCAGGTTTCGCAGGGCGGCGGCGTGCGGGGCATGTGGCTGCCCGACGGCAAGTCAATCGTGTTTCAGCACGCGGCAGACGTCATGATGGCAGCGGTTTCGGAAACGGGCGTCGGCAGCCCTGTGAAGCTTTTTTCAATCGAGCCGAACGACGTGTTCCTCGACGTCACGCGCGAAGGCCGGATCCTCATACGCCGGACGACGGTGCCGCCCCTCACGTCGCTTGGGATCATCGTCAACTGGTCCGACTACGTGAAGCACGTCGCCGGTGAGTGACGCCGCCCGCGGCGCGAGGTTTTTCGAAGAATCGGGCGTTAGTTTCGGATGCCCATCAGCAGGAGACAAAGATATGGTGGTTCGCGCGATGAGATGGACCCGATGCCTGTCCGCGCTGGGCGGAGCGATCGCCGCGCTGCTCTGGCTGGCCGCCGCGCCGCACGCACAGCAGACGCCAGCGTCTGGCGAATCCGCCTTCCGCGGGCTCTACAAGGAGCTGATCGAAATCAATACGACGCTCTCGGCCGGTAGTTGCACGGCGGCGGCTGAGGCCATGGCGGCGCGACTGAAGGCCGCCGGCCTCCCATCGAGCGACATGGAGATTCTCGTGCCGCCCGATCGGCCGAAAGACGGCGCGCTCATCGCGACCTTGCGCGGCCGGGATCGCCAAGCGAAGCCGATCTTGCTGTTGGCGCACATCGACGTGGTTGAAGCCAGGCGCGAAGACTGGGAGCGCGATCCGTTCAAGTTGGTGGAGGAGGAGGGTTGGTTCTACGCGCGCGGCGCAAGCGACGATAAAGCCATGGCCGCCGTCTTCACCGACAGTCTGATCCGGTACCAGACCGAAGGGTTCAAGCCGCGCCGCGACATCAAGCTGGCGCTGACCTGTGGCGAGGAAACATCGGAAACGTTCGACGGGGTCGAGTGGCTCATCAAGACGCATCCTGAGGCGTTACAGGCCGCCTTTGCCTTGAATGAGGGCGCCGGGGGCGAGCTTGACGCGAGCGGCAAAGCCATTGCGCTACAGATCCAGGCCGGAGAAAAGGTCTACCAGGACTTCACGCTCGAGACGACTAACGGCGGCGGCCACAGCTCGCGTCCCGTGAAGGACAACGCTATCTATCACCTCGCCGCCGGCCTGTCGCGGATCGAGTCGTGGAAGTTCCCGATTAGCCTCAATCCGGTCACGCGAGCGTACTTCGAGGCGCAGGCCAAGCTCTTGCCGAAGTTCGCGGCCGATATCCGCACAGTCCTGAAGTCGCCGGCAGACGAGGCTGCCGCCGACCGTCTGTGGGCGGCGAATCCGAGCTGGAACAGCATGTTGCGAACCACGTGCGTCGCGACGATGGTCAACGCGGGGCACGCGCCGAATGCCCTGCCGCAGCGGGCGCGGGCGAACGTGAATTGCCGGATTCTGCCAGGCGTATCCGTCGAATCCGTGCGGACGACCCTGGTCAAAGTACTCGCCGACGACAAGATTACGGTGACCGCTATCGCGGAACCCGGCTCCCCATCTTCGCCGCCGCCGCTGACGCCGAACATCATGGATCCGGTCCGCCAGATCGGCGATTCGATCTGGCCCGGCGCGGTCATCGTCCCGACGATGTCCACCGGTGCGACCGACGGCCGGTTCCTCAACGCCGCGGGGACAGCCAACCTACGGCCTGTCCGGCATGTTCCACGACGCGGAAGGCAGCCGTTCGCACGGCCTGAACGAAAGGATCCGCGTCAAGTCGCTGATGGATGGCCGGCAATTCCTGTATGAGATCGTGAAGATCTACGCCAACCAGAACGACTGACCCGTTCGCTCCGCAAGAGCGGCACTGGCTCGATCCGGCGCAAGCATGTGCGCCCGGAGCACCGCCGGATACTGGTGTTCAACCGATCAACCGAGCGGCGTGACAGCCAGAACGGCGGGCGCGCCAGACGCTCTCACTTCAGCTCCCCGAGATATCCGCGGCGTTCAAACCACTTGACCGATTCGAGCACTGGAACGATTGTGAAGGCCAGTGCGCCGGTGACCGCCCAGTCAGTCAACGAGAAGCTGAACGTTCCAAATGGCTCCTGGAGGAACGGCACATAGATGACGACGCTCAGGAGCGCGAGCTCCCACCCGATCGCAAGATTCAGCCACCGGTTGGCGAAAGGGCGGCGGAACACTGAAAGGCGATCGGACCGATAGTTGTAGGCCTTGAAGAACTGGATCAGTACGAGCGAGACGAAGGTCATGGCCATGGCGTCGGCGAGCGGACGACCGGATCGGAGAAGCCAGCCGAACAGACCCAGGTTGACCATGCCGGACCAGACCCCACCCACGAGCACGAGTACCGATCACGGGTCGGGTGAACACTCCCGCGCGTGGATCGCGTGGCGTTCGGCGCATCAGATCGGGTTCCGGGGGATCGACGGCAAGCGCCAGCGCGGGAAGGCCGTCCGTCGCCAGGTTCACATACAGAATCTGGACGGCAGTCAGGGGAAGTGGCATTCCTCCTAGTGCCGCCCCGGCCATCAACAGAATCTCGCCCACATTGGAGGAGAGGAGGAACGTCAGGTACTTCCGGATGTTGCTGAAGACGATCCGACCTTCTTCGACCGCGGCTACGATGGTGGCGAAGTTGTCGTCCAGCAGCGTGACTCCGGCGGCCTCCTTACTGACGTCGGTCCCCGAGATACCCATCGCTATCCCCACGTCAGCTTTCTTCAGCGCCGGCGCGTCGTTGACGCCGTCGCCGGTCATGGCCACGACATCACCACGCCGCTGCCACGCGGCAACCACCCGCAACTTGTCGGCCGGCGACACTCGCGCATACACGCCGATATGTTCGACCTCGCGCGCCAAATCATCGTCCGTGAGGTGAGACAATTCCTGACCCGACAGCACGTGGCGGGTGTCGAGCAATCCGATCTCCTGCGCGATCGCCGTGGCCGTGAGTGGATGGTCGCCGGTGATCATCACTGGGGTAATGCCGGCATTCCAGCACGTCTGCACGGCGGCCCGTGCCTCGGCTCGCGGTGGATCCATCATGCCGACCAAGCCGAGCCACGCCATGTCCCGCTCGGCGTCGTCGAGGCGGACTACCGGTCTGCGGGCGACGGCGAGGACACGAAGACCCGCCGATGCCATCTCGCTCTCGAGTGCCAGAATCTCGGCTCGATCGCGGTCACCCAGTGTGACAGTACGGCCATCTCGCTCACACGTGATGCAGTCCGGGAGAATGGCGTCGACCGCGCCTTTCGAATAGGCGATCAACCCGGTGCTACCTGTTTCGTGGATCGTGGTCATGCGGCGACGTTCCGATGTGAACGCAATCTCCAGCTGGCGGGGCTCTTCCTGATTGAGCGCTGCGTGGTCGAGTCCAGCCTTTTCGGCCGCGACGATAAGCGCGCCTTCGGTGGGGTCGCCCTCAACGCGCCAGCGGCCACGCTCGTCGAGAAACACGCGCGCGTCCGATGAGAGGGCCGCGGCGCGCAGCACGTTCCGCACCGATGCGGCCGGCTCGACGGCCACGTCTTCGTTCAGAAACTCACCCACGGGGTCATAGCCAACGCCACTCACATCGAACACGCCGTCCGCAGTTGCGATCCGGCGAACCGTCATCTCGTTCTTGGTGAGTGTGCCGGTCTTGTCGGAACAGATTGCTGATGTGCTGCCAAGAGTTTCCACCGCGGGAAGCCTTCGCACGAGCGCCTGCTTCTTCACCATGCGCCGGACACCGATGGCGAGCGAGATGGTGACCACGGCGGGCAGGGCCTCGGGCACGACCGCAACGGCCAGGGCGATGCCGAAGATGAACATATCTAGTGGCGGCATCCCGCGCCACACGCCGAGCGCGACGATGATCGCGACCACGATGAGAACGGCTCTGCCGAGGACCGATCCCAACCGATCCAGATTCTCCTGCAGTGGCGTGCGACCGGATTCGACAGTTTGCACCAGGCGGCTGATCCGACCGAACTCCGTCGTCATGCCGGTCGCGACGACGACCCCCTGTCCACGTCCGCGTGCGACCAGCGTGCCCGCGTACGCCATGTTGCGCCGATCGCCGATAGCCACTGCCGCAGCCTCGAGCGGGCTCGGGGACTTCTCGGCGGCGACGGATTCTCCGGTCAGTACCGCTTCGTCGATCGCAAGGTTCACGGCGAGCGTGACGCGACCATCTGCCGGCACTCTATCGCCCGCACGCAGCACGATGGCATCACCAGGGACAAGTTCGCGAGCTGGAATGGCGACTTCGACACCGTCACGGATCGCATGGGCGATTGGCGCCGCCATCTCGCGGAGGGCCTCGAGCGCGCGTTCGGCCCGAAATTCCTGGATGAACCCCAGGAGAACCGCGAACGAAACTATCGCCGCGATGACGGCAGCCTCGAGACTGTGGCCGAGCACTGCCGACAACAGCGTTGCCGCGAGCAGGATCACGACCAGAACGTTCTTGAACTGGGACGCGAGGGTGTGCCAGGGAGATGTCTGCGCAAATGCCTGCAGTTCGTTGGGGCCATCCGCTCGAAGCCGGAGCCGCGCTTCCTCCGTAGAAAGCCCCGTTGCTGTTGTACTCAGGTGTTCCAGCACGCTCGCGATGTCGAGACCATGCCACGAGCCGTCTTCCCGCGAGGCGTGTGTTTCAACGGCCATGTCAGCCCCATCCTCCAGCGACGTCGATTGATGCGTTGATTGGAGCGTGCCGCGTCAGGAGATGGTGGGTTGCGAAACGAATCGTGTCCCGCGCTGTACACCAAGAGTCACGCCACCGCCTCGGCCGCGCGGCGTCTGGCCAGGGGTCCTGAAGCCTTTCGCCGGAGGGCGTACTGTCCCGTGGCATCCCGATACAGTTCGCCGCTCGCCACCAGGGCGTCGAGAACAGCCTCGGTGTCATCCGGGCGAAGGGTCCAGAGCCTGGCCGCCTGCGGAACCGTGAGCCGCAGGCCAGGCATCTGCGCGTACTCGTCCCGCACTCGTTCGAATATGTCCGCCACCACGGTCGCCTCCTGCCCGCCGCTCCGCCGGCGCACGGCTTTTTCACGGTACGGCGTCATACACGCATAGACAAATAGATAGTTTGTCAGCTTCGCTTCGCTTTTATCTATACTTTTGGACCACCGTGGAGTGGCTGAACTACCATCATCTCTTGTACTTCTGGACCGTGGTCCGCGAGGGCAGCGTGTCCAAGGCAGCCGAAAAACTCCGGTTGTCACAGCCGACCGTGAGCGCACAGGTGCGGACGCTGGAGATCGCGCTTGGCGAAAGCCTGTTCGTCAAGAAGGGCCGCACCCAACTGCTGACGGACGTCGGACGGCTGGTCTACCGGTATGCCGACGAGATCTTCAGTATTGGCCGGGAGCTAGCCGAGACGCTGGAGGGTCGGCCGCGGGGGCGCGCGCTGCAGCTCACCGTCGGCGTCGCGAACGCTGTTCCAAAGCTGATCGTGTACCGGCTTCTCAGGCCCGCGATCGAGCAGCCCGAGGCGATTCGGTTGGTCTGTCGAGAGGACAATCTCGAGCAACTCGTTTCGCAACTTGCGACCTACGCGCTCGATGCCGTCATTGCGAACGCGCCAGCGCCGGGATACCTTCCGGTCAAACTGTTCAACCATCTGCTGGGCGAATCGGACACGGCTTTTTTTGCGCGGGCGCCGCTGGCGGCACGGCTGAAGCGTCGGTTTCCCGTCTCCTTGCGAACCGCACCCATGGTGCTTCCGACGACCAACAGCCCGCTGCGAGGGGCGCTGGAGGAGTGGTTCGACACCGAGGAAATCACTCCGCGCGTAGTCGGGGAATTCGAAGACTCGGCGCTGATGACGGTCTTCGGTCAAGCGGCGGGCTGCGCGTTTCCCGCACCGTCAGCGATTGCCAAAGACGTGAGCCGGCTGTATGGCGTCCGCATGGTCGGCCGGCTCGACACCGTACGCGAGCGCTATTATGTGATTTCCGCGGAGCGTCGCCTCAAGCACCCCGGCCTGCTCGCGATCACCAGCGCCGCGCGCGATCAGTTGTTCAAATGACACCTCCGCGTTTTCAGGTGCGTGGCGGATCGTTACACGCAACTGGGCGCTGTCCTTGAAGCGCCGACCCTCAGCGCTGCTGCAGCTCTCTGGCGACATCCTCGAGACGGTCGTAGCTGATCGCCGCGCCTTCTTCCATGCCCGTCTTGAGCACGATGTCGCGGACTTCCAGCGACGGATAAAGAGCCGTAACGGTCAGTCGTGTCTTGCCGCGCTCCTCGGTGAGGAGAGAAGTGACAATCGATCCGGCGTCGGGGAACGGATCGTAGATTTCCGTGAACACGACCCGTTCGGGGGCGGCAATCTCGTGATAGACGCCGTGGAATCCATATTCGCCCCGCGGCCCTCGTCCGACGAAGCGCCAGGCGCCGCCGACGCGGAAGTCGATCTCGCACACGGTGACCGAATGCTGGTCGTCGAGAATCCCCCACCACCGCCTGACGTGCTCCGGCTTGGACATGGCCTCGAAGACGAGATGACGGGGTGCATCGAACAGACGCGTCAGGGTGATCTCGCGATCCGACGGTGTGGTGGCTTTGAACGTCTCGCTATTTGCGGCGCGGCTTACGGGCATGTGTGTTCTCCTTCGCTTTCAATTCCTGCAGGTAGTCATCGAGCCGATCGAGCCGCGCTTCCCAGATGTGGCGGTAGCGTTCGGTCCAATCGGCAACCTGTTTGAGAGGGCCGGCCTCGAGCCGGCACGGCCGCCACTGGGCCTCGCGTCCCCGGACGATCAGGCCCGCCCGCTCGAGCACGCGAAGATGTTTGGAGACGGCGGGCAGGCTCATATCGAACGGCTCCGCCAGCTCCGTGACCGATCGCTCGCGGGAAACCAGACGCGCCAGAATCGCGCGCCGCGTCGGATCGGCCAGCGCCGCAAACGTGGCGCTCAATTGATCAGTCGGCATGAACGTAGTTAACCTATAAGTTAATTAACTTGTAGGTTTAATACAACGGCAGCGGTCAGCTTGTCAAGTCCACACGAGATCAAACAGGAGAGATAGGAGTTTTTCACGCGCGGAGCGCATCCCGTGACATGAAAACAAGAAAGACCAGCTCCCTTTCTCCCTCTTCTCCTGTTTGATTTGTCAGTGAACGTCGCGTCTATTGATCGTCTCGGTCGAGAGCCGATCGCGTAAACTGCGGCACCGGAGGCCCGGAGTCCAGCAGATGGCCACCACACACGACTTTGACGCGGATGCCCGGTTGCGACCGATCGGGTTCATCCGATCGCCTTTGACATCGCGCCACGAGGCACCCAAGCAAGGATCGGAAGGGGCGCCGGATGCGTGGATCGATGTGCAGCCCTGGGCCGCGGAGGCGCTCGATGGGCTCGCCGCAGGCGACGAGCTCGTCGTCATTACCTGGCTTCACCAGGCGGATCGTGGAGTACTTCGGGTCCACCCGCGGTCGGATTTGCGCAATCCCTTGACCGGTGTGTTCGCCACACGCTCGCCGGACCGGCCGAACCCATTGGGTCTTCACCCGGTCGTCGTGAGAGCGATCGAAGGGAATCGCCTTCTAGTCGGTCCAATCGAGGCGATCGATGGGACACCCGTCGTGGATATCAAACCCAATCTGGGAGGTTTCCCGGGAGTGGAGAGCCAACAGCAGAAGGGGAAAAAAGACCGCTAACGTCTCCAGGAACGGAGCGTCTTTCTCTTCATGATGGACCTTCGATACAGCCTCCGCAGTCTGGCGCGAATGGGCGGCGTTGTCGCCGCGGTCGTGGTCGCGTCTTTGACGCTGGGCATCGCCGCGACGACGACAATGTTCAGTGCCGCGTACGCGGCTGTGCTTCGGCCTGTTCCTTTTGCCGATCCCGATCGGCTCGTGCTCCTGTTCACCAGCCATCGGACGCCGCGCGAGGGGCTCGTGCTGACCCGATGGTCGCGTCCCGTCATCGACACGCTGACCCAGTCGGTCAGATCGTACGCATCGATTGCCTCCTATACGCCCTCACTGATGAGCCTCAGCGGGGGAGCCGGCGATCCAGAGCAAATTGACGGCGAAATCGTCTCCCCCGAGTACTTCGCCACGCTTCGGGTTACTCCAGCTCTCGGACGGACGTTCACTGCCGCGGAAGACGGGGCGCCGGGCGACGCGCCCGTGGCCGTGCTGAGCGATCGGTTGTGGCGGCAGCGCTACGGCGCCGATCCCTCGATCATCGGAAAAGGCGTTCGTGTCAACGACGTGGCGCTGACCGTCGTGGGGATTATGCCTGCGGGATTCTCGGGACTGAGCGCCAAGTCCGTGCTCTGGATTCCGCGGACCATGGCGCCCCGCTTGACGTATGCCGAGTACCTGACCACGCCGCAACTCTTCATCGCGGTGATCGCACGGCTGAAGGACGGCGTCACGCTGGAGCAAGCCAACGCCGAGCTCGCCGCCGTCAGCGCCGCGTTTCCGATTCGTCAGGACCCGGAAGGGTCGAGCTGGGGAGCCATTGCACAGACGATAGGCGAGGCGCGCGTCGAGCCGGCCCTTCGCCGTTCGGTGCTGCTTCTGTTTGCCGCCGCTCTGTGCGTCCTGCTCATCACCTGCGCCAACGTCGCGGGACTCCTCCTCGCGCGCGGACGGGTCCGCCGGCGGGAGCTTGCGATTCGAATGGCGCTGGGCTCGGGACGTGCGCGGATCGTGCGCCAGTTGCTCATCGAGAGCCTCGTGCTTGCCATCCCCGCCGGCCTGTCTGGCGCTGTGCTCGCCACGTGGGGCGTCGACCTGTTTTCCCGATACGCGCCAGCGGTGCTCTGGACAGGGCGCACTGCCATCGCGTCGTTTTCCGCGCCGGCCGTTGACGGGCGCGCGCTCGCCTTCACCGTCGTGGTGACGCTCATCACGAGCATGGTGTGTGGTCTGGCACCTGCGCTGGATACGTCGCGCACGCCGGTGACGCACGCGCTGAAGGAAGACGAACGAGGCGGTGGCGTTCCGCGCCGCCTCTTCAAATCGCTGGTCGTCGTGGAAATCGCCCTCGCCGTTCTCCTGCTCTCCGCCGCCGGTCTCCTCCTCGACAACGTCATGCGGATGCAGCGCCTCCGCCAGGGTTTCGAGACTGAGGGCGTCGTCACGTTCTGGGTGCGGCCGCCGACCTCGCGATATGCCGTCACCGAAGGACCGGCGATCGTCGAGCGGCTCCTGACGAGCGTGGAGCAGCTGCCCGGAGTTCAGTCCGCCGCAGTGAATCGGTGCACGCCGTTCACCGGCTGTTCCCGGACCGTTCTGTTCTTCGCCGATCGGCCGAACGATGAACGAAACGCACCCGTCGTCGGCCGCCATTACGTCTCGGCGGACTATTTCAAAACGCTGGGCATTCCCGTGCTCGCGGGGCGCATGCTGACCACGCGCGATCGTTCCGATCGACCTCCGGTCACGGTCATCAGCGAAAGCGCGGCGCGACGTTTCTGGCCCGGTGAGAATCCTCTCGGAAAGCGAGTCTGGTTCGGCGGCACGACCGGACCTTTTGCGGGCCCGGATCACGCCGTGGAAATCGTCGGGGTGGTTGGCGATGTGAAATACGAAGCCGTGGACTGGCCGAACAGCACAGGGCGACCCGAGTTCTACACCTCGTACCTGCAGTTCTCCTTTCCGGACACGATGATACTCGTCAAGACACGTGGCTCGACGCCATCGCTGGTGCCCGCACTCCGGCGCGCCATCGCCTCCGTTGATCCGACGCTCCCAATTTACGACGTGCTCACACTGGACGATCGGATATCCGGTGCGCTGTCGCGCCCGCGATTCAACGCGACACTCGTCTCGGCCTTCGCGGCGACGGCGCTCTTCATCGCCGCGCTCGGCGTTTACGGCATGCTGTCGTATTCAGTCTCGTGCCGGCGCCGCGAAATCGGCGTGCGGCTGGCGATCGGTGCAGCACCGCTCAGAATTGTGCGAGTGATACTGGCCGAAGGCCTCTGGCTCGCGCTCCTCGGCGTCGTCGTCGGACTGATCGCCGCGATTGCGGCCGGACGGGTCACCCGCAGCCTGGTGGTGGACGTCAATCCTTCAGACCCAGGGATGCTCGCCGTCGTCGCCGCGACGATGCTGGCGGTCGCGACCGCCGCCGCGTTGCTGCCCGCGCGCCGGGCCAGCACCGTCGATCCAATCGCCGTCCTCCGCCAGGAGTGATCGACGGCTCTGCATCAAGGGCTAGCGCCAAAAGTACCCATCCGCCCTTGCTCCTCCAGAAAAAACCTAGAAAAACGCCAGACCGTCCTCAAGACTTGCGAACGCGCTGGGTTCACATTGCTGCGTGACCGCTCCTGAGGAACGGGCCCGAGACCAGGAGACCATCATGTCGCGATTCGCAGCTGCCACGTCTACGCTTACGCTTGTCCTTGTTGGCTGGCTGACAGCCTGCGACAAGTCGTCTCCGACCAAACCGTCCACGCTGCCGCCAACGCCGGCGCCGACGCCTTCAGCGGCGAGTCTTCAAGGCATTCAACTTGAAGGCCCCGGCTCCGTGCCGCCGGGTACCAAGGCGCAATACAAGGTAGTCGGTCAGATATCCGACGGCACAACGCAGGATTTGACCTCGACCACTACGCTGCGCTCGTCGGACGACGGAGTGCTGACGATTGCGCCAGGTGGAGAAGCCACCGGCGGGAAACCCGGCGAGGTGGTTCTTGCGGCGGTGAATACGGGTAAAAGAGCGAGCCTCCAGGTGCTCGTCCTCACGCCGGGCACATTCCGGGTAACCGGGGTGGTGAGCGACAGCGGCCTTCCGGTTGCCGGCGCCACGGTTGACGTGCTCGACGGCTCGCGCGCGGTGATGTCGGCTCAGACCGATGCTCAGGGCATCTACCGCCTCTACGGTGTTTCGGGGTCTGTCGAATTGCGAGTCAGAGCGCCGGGATATCCGGAGCAGGTCAGGGCTTTCCCGGTGAGCGATGAGACGAAGTTCGACTTCGCGCTCCCTCCCGGTGTCGACTTACGCGGACAGTACCGAGGTCTCCATCACCGCTGACTCGTTGTCATGTCCGCTGGCGGCGAGAAACGCATTGCCCGAGAGCCTGAGAGTTCGCACCTACGACGCGACGATCACCCAGACGGGCCCGCAAGTGTCCGTAAAGCTCTGCGGCGGCTCGCTGATGTTTGGCAGTTTCACCGGGACCGTCAGCGGCCCAATCACGACGTTCTACATTCGTGGAATCATCCCGACCTACTACTACTACTACACCTACTTTGACCGGTCACTGGATCTCGTCGAGCAACTGTCCCCGACCGGTTTTCTCGTCATCTCCGGGAAGGCCACGACATCAACGGTTTCCACGGGGTTGTCCGGAACTCTCGACGGAGTCATGGGTGTGGTGCCGAGCATCGCGACGAATCCGTACCCCAGATTCTCGTCCGTCTGCTATGGCCAGAAGCGGTTTGTCCTGACTCGGCGATGACTATGGCTTGTTCGCAACGCTTCACTCAGGGCTCCTGGCGGGCACTGATCGTCGCGCTCGTGCTCCCGCTGATCTGGACGAACGATGGTCGGATGACGGCGCGGCATCCAACGAACGTCGTCATCATCACGCTCGACACGACGCGCGCCGATGTGCTGGCGGTCGTACGGCGGTAAGAACCTCGAGACACCGGCGCTCGATCGTCTGGCGGCATCGGGCATCGTCTTCGACCAGGCGACGTCCACGGTGCCGCTCACACTGCCCGCGCACTGCAGCGTGTTCACTGGCTTGTTGCCGGTGCATCACGGCGTGCACGACAACATCGACCCGCCACTCGACGCCACGCACGTCACGCTCGCCGGGTTGCTGCACGCGCGCGGCATTCGGTCAGCTGCGTTCGTCGCCTCAGCGGTCGTGGGCGCTCGCCGCGGGCTGGCGCAAGGATTCGATCTGTATTCGGACGGTCACGCCACGAGCCCACGACTCCGACGGCCAGCCAACGTCGTCGTGGACGAAGCGATCGATTGGATCGATCGCCAGCAGGCCTCGCCCTTCTTTGCCTGGCTGCATCTGTACGACGCGCATGCGCCGTACTCGCTGCCGCAGCCCTACCGGACGATGTATGACGATGTGCCGTATCTCGGCGCCGTGGCCTTCATGGATGCGCAGATTCACCGTCTCATGAACGAGCTCGAGCGCCGGCATCTGGGCGAGCACACGCTGATCGTCATTGCGGGCGATCATGGCGAGTCGCTCGGGGATCATGACGAGGATGCACACGGGATTCTTGTATCAGAGCACGCTTCATGTGCCGCTGATCATGAGGATTCCGGGGGTGGGACCGAAACGCGTGATTGACGTGGTCCGGCTGGTCGACATCATGCCGACGGTGCTCGCTGCGCTGGGATTCCCCGCGCCGGCGACCGATGGGGTCAGCCTGCTGCCGCTGATGAACGGACAGGTCGAGCACCTCGATCTGGAAGCCTATTCAGAATCGATGTATCCGCGTCGCTTCGGCTGGAGCGAGCTGCGAGCGCTCCGGGCCGGACGCTTCAAGTTCGTCAGCGCTCCGAGGCCAGAGCTCTATGACGTGGAGAAGGATCCAGGAGAGCAGCGGAACCTCTACGGCGACCGAATCGATCTGGCGCAGACGATGGCGGCGCGGCTCGCTACCCTCTCCGGTGGTCCGGTCGCGTCCCGCGACGATGTCCGACCGGAACTCGATTCGGAAACACGTGAACAGCTCGCCGCCCTGGGCTACGTGGGTCCCGCGCGTTCGACAGCCGATCGTAGTCCCGCGATGGCGCTCGAGGATCCCAAGGATTGCATTGGCGTCTACAACGCAATCGTGGCAAGGCAGAATCCAGCCGCGCACGCCGGACTTGGAGCACTGTTCAACGACGCTTCGACCGAGCGCCGCGGGCCTTTCGCGCGGGCGTCGTCCTGCGTGTCCGTGCCGTTCGCGGCGCAGCTCGTCGAGTGGACGTCCCCCGCGGCGCGGCCGCCAGCGCGCCCGACAGGTCGTACGCTTCGCGCAGCCAGTCGGTGATTGGGGCCTCGACCTCGTCACGGTGTTTGACGTGGAGGAAGTGGACCAGCTTCGACTTCGACGCAGGATCGACCCGGCAGATCTGCGGTGCCTTCACGGCGCGCCCCAGGAACACGCACACCTCGAGATGCGTTCTCTTCGGCCGCACGAAGAAGTAGCAAGACTTCCGAGAGAACATGATCGACTTGTGCGACGCGTAAATCCGCTGATCGCCGAATTCCACGGCCGTCTCACGCAGCCGTTCCCACGCGTCCCGCAGATCGTCGGTCAGGTCTCTCGTGAGGGCGGCCTCGGTCGTGGTCCAGCAGTCGTGCGGTTCGCCTTCCGCGATCCATTGCTTGCAGTGGTAGCACTCCCGACCGGCCATGTTTCATTTTATGACTGGGGGCTTTTCGCCAGGAACCACTCCCACGTACTTGGCACGTGGCCGAATCAGCTGTCCCGTCGCGTATTGCTCGATGGCGTGTGCGATCCAGCCAATCGTCCGTCCGATCGCAAACAGGGTAAGGGGGGCGCCTGGCGGAAGCGCGAGGACGCGCGCGAGCGCGGCGAGCGCGAAGTCGACGTTGGGAGCTTCGTGCAGGGCCGACGAGGCCGCCGCGGCAAAGTCGCGGATGAACGCGAGCTCGGCCGATCGGCTGTACCGGTCGTGCAGCCAGTCGAACAACGCCGCCGCGCGCGGATCGCCCTGCGGATACAGCGGATGTCCGAAGCCTTCGATCCGCTCCCCGCGGCGCAGACGCGCCGTGATTGCCTCCGGCAGATCCCGCGCCCGACCGATCGACGTCAGCATCGACTCCACACGCGCGCTCGCGCCACCGTGCCGTGGACCTTCGAGCGCCGCAAGGCCGGCGATCACGACGGCGTAGGGCGTCGAGCCGGCGGACGCGACCGAGCGAGCGGCGAAGGCCGACACGTTGAGCTCGTGATCCGCGCACAGAATCAACGCGGCGCGCAGCACGTCGATGCCGGGCTCCTCGACGCGCCATGCCGCCGCGAGTATGCGATCAATCGTGTGGCGGGCGGACACGGACCCGGTCGCCAGCGCCGCAAGCAGCTGGAGTATGCGCCACCCGCAACGCGCGGTGGCCTCCGGCCGGAGGTCGAACGCCAGCGGATCCTTCGCCCCGGCGAATGCCAGCGCCGCTTGCGCGCGCGGAACGAACGGGACATCGTTGCGTCGAGAGGGTCTTTCGGCGGACCGCGCCGGCCAGCTGGTCAAAAACCCTCGATCGAATCCCCCGGTCCAGAGGAGTGATGCGACCTCCTGGAGCGACCGGTCGCGCGCCAGCGACACGGCATCGTGCCCGCGGTAGTACAGCTTCGCGCCGTCGATCAACGTGATGGACGACTCGAGGATCGGCAGGCCCCAGTTGAGAGTCCGGGCGGCCGCCTTGTCCGGATCGCGCCGCGCCTCACCGCGCCGGCGCAGCCGCTCGACGTCGTCGCGCGAGTATCCGCGCTCGCGTGAGGCCCCGGGCATCGCCTGGGATCGGACATACCCGCGGCTGACGTAGGCGTACAGCGTTGCCCGGCTGACGCCGAGCGCGTCCGCGGCCTCGGCCGCGCTGATCCATGTGTTAGCGAGTATCATATTGATTATTGAATCAATGTTGACATAATCATACACCAGCGCTACGTTTTGATCATGGTGAACCGCGGACTCGAAGGAATCGTCGCAGCCAGCACCTCGCTCAGCCGGGTTGACGGCGAACGCGGAGAACTTGTGATTGCGGGCTACCAGGTGGGCGACCTGGCGGAACGGGCCACGTTCGAAGAAACCGTCTGGCTGCTCTGGAATGGTGCGTTGCCCTCCGCCCGGCAGCTCGAGGCGTTCAAGTCGGATCTGGCGGTCGAGCGCGTCCTGCCAGGGGCAACGATCTCGTTGCTCCGCGAGTGCGCGCAGAAGGCGGTCGACCCGATGGACGCGCTGAGGATCGCGGCCGGCACGATCTCGCTGACGTCGACCGCAGCGACCGGCATAGTCGCCCGATTCCCAACCATCGTTGCCGCGTACTGGCGCCTTCGACGTGGACGAGAACCGGTGCCGCCGCGCGACGACCTGGGACATGCCGCGAATTTCTTGTACATGTTGCAGGGAAAGCAGCCCGATGCAGAGCACGTCCGCGGGCTCGAGACCTATCTCAACACCGTCATCGACCACGGCCTCAGCGCGTCGACCTTTACTGCGCGAGTGATTACGTCGACCGGATCGGACCTGGTGTCAGCGATCGTTGGCGCCGTGGGCGCATTGAAAGGACCGCTCCACGGCGGCGCACCAGGGCCCGCGCTCGACATGGTGTTTGAAATCGGGGATGCGTCGCGAGCGGAAGCTTATCTGCGGAGAAAGATTGAGCGCGGTGAGCGGCTCATGGGATTTGGCCACCGCGTGTACAAGGTCCGGGACCCACGGGCGGATGTGCTCGCCGCGGCCGCCGAGCGGATGTTCACGCGCGCTGGCGATATGTCGCTCTACGCCCTCGCGCGTTCCGTCGAGGCAACCGCCCTTCGTCTCCTCGAGGAGTACAAGCCGGGTCGGCGCCTGCAGACCAATGTCGAGTTCTACACCGCACTGTTGCTGCATGGGCTCGGACTCGAGGTTTCGCTCTTCACGCCCACGTTTGCCGTCAGTCGCGTGGCCGGGTGGATCGCCCACTCGATGGAGCAGGCGCGCGACAACCGGATCATTCGTCCACAATCCGAATACACGGGTGACCGCGACCGGAAGTGGGTGCCGCTTTCCGACCGCGACGCCGCCGTGGCCGAACTCCAGAGCGGACGCCTCAGCCGATAAAAGGCCCGACCAGTCGTTATCGAATTTCGATAAAAAATAGTTGCAATTCGATTCTTGTTTATCGTATAACGATAAACAAGGAGTTCGAGGATGAAGGTCACCGGACGCTGGTCGGTTTCGTCCTACCTGATGATCGTGCTGAACGCCGTCTGGTACGCCGTGGCGATTGTCCTGGCGGCAACCCTGGTCGTCGTCACCCTGTCGCTATTCGTCGATATTCCAGGTCTCGAAGTGACGACCGTTCCCCCTTCTTTCGGCGTGAACGATGCGCACGCTGGTTGGACAATGAGGATCCCCGTATCGCTCGCGATGGATCAGACGCGTGGGGCAACGGCGCCAACGCTCGGCATCGAGCGCGCGGAGATTCAGGATCTTCGCGGGTCGCTGCAATTCCCGGCCCGGAGAGGGCCGTTTTTCCTCGTCAACTGCATACTGCTGATATTCGCGCTCGCGCTGATGCTCTGGGTGACCGGCCGGCTGTACGCCGTACTGCGGAACGTCCGGGACGGCCGCCCGTTCGCGGCGGCAAACGCCGCACGGATCAGATCGATCGCCTGGGCGGTCATCGGCGGCGAAATGGCACGCGCGGCCGTGGTGTTCTTCGAGAACACTTACGCCATGCGGCACTTTTCCGCCGAGGGACTCCACTTCACCGCACAGGCCGATCTCAGCGTCGCGGCAATCCTGGAGGGCCTCATCATTCTGGTGATTGCCGAAGTGTTCCGTACCGGCACGCGTCTCGATGAAGAACAGTCGTTGACGGTCTAAGCGATCGAGATGGCCATCCGCGTCAAGCTCGATCACATCCTTCTCGACCGCCGGCTCACCCTCACCGAGCTCGCCGACCGAATTGGAATCACGATCGCAAATCTTTCGGTCCTGAAGACGAACAAAGCACGCGCGATTCGCTTCTCGACGCTCGACGCGCTTTGTCGGGAGTTACAGTGCCAGCCAGGCGACCTGCTGGAGTGGACGCCTGGGGAGTCAGACGAATGAACGCCGACGTGACCTAAACGCCGCCTGACTGAGCGCGCTTTGAATCGTTCTTCAGGGTCCTACCAGATTACCTGTACGGCGCCTGAGGCGCGGATATCGCTGTCGCGCGACAGCAGCGGCAGATCGAGCGAGCGAGCGGCCGCCACGATGAGCGCGTCAAATGGATCGCGCGTGAACCGCAACTCGTCGGCCAGATACACCTGATCGGCGCCTAAGTCGAGCGGGTGATATGCGGGATTGCTGAAAAGATCGCTGAAGAAATCACGAACAGAACGCCGCAGGTTCACCCGGCTGACCCTCGCCAGCAGAGAGATTTCCCAAATGACCGCCGCTGGCACGAATGCCAGCGCCTGTTGGCGCTCGCACGCATCGAAGTGCGCCGCCGCCCGTCGTCCGAGCGCTGGACTCGCGGATGCGTGCAAGAGCAGCGCGTGAGTATCCGCGACGGCGCGAGGGACGTCAGCCACGTCGGCGCGTACTACGTGTGCGATTCGTCTTAGATAGAGCGGAGCTTTCCCGAACTCGTGTCGGACGCGCAAGTGATGCGGCGAACAGATCACGCACCGCTTCGTCCGCGCGCTCGAGCAACGGATCATCGGCGGGCAGATCGATTGTGCCGACGATACTCCGCACGGCGAGCGCCTTGCCCAGGCGTCCGGTGCGTGCCTCGGTAATCAGGTCATCGACCGCCGCGCTCAGGTTCCCGCGTCCGTATCCACGCCCTCGCAGCCATAAGAGATTAATCTCGTCGAGCGTCAGCGAGACGGCCTTCTTTGACATACAAATATTATATAATATTTACATCATATAATTGGTGCCTGCGTCTGGCCAGGCGCGGCTCCGATCCTGAAGGCGTCAACTGAACGATATAGTGATCGCGATTCCTGCCCGGGCTTCACGGGACGACAGATGACTTCCGTCTGAAGGCAGAAGCTACAAAACCGGAACTAGGTAAGGGGCAGCTTCCGCATAGAGAACTGTAGCTTCCGCCTTCAGGCGGAAGATCAACCTTTAGGCGGAAGATCAACGTCCAGCTGGAGGGCACGATGTCCATGATGATGACTCGTCGAGATGCGCTGGTGGCCGGAATCACCCTCGCGCTCGGGGCCACGTTCGGCGCCGTGGTGAGGCCGCAGTCGGCCGTGCAGCACTCGACGGCGATCGACTGGAACAGCGTGACCGTCAACAAGACCGCCGTAGGCGAGACGCGTCAGTTCATGCGCACGCCGACCGCGACGCTCGACGAGCTCGAGCTACACGTGACGACGCTGAATGCAGGCCAGACATCGCATGCTCCGCACCAGCATGCGAACGAAGAGCTGGTCATCATTCGAGAAGGAACAGTCGAAGCGCTGGTGCAGGGAGAGTGGAAAAGGGTCGGTCCCGGCTCGGTGATCTTCAACGCATCGAACGAGCTGCATGGGCTCCGTAATGTGGGGTCGGGTCCGGCAACCTACCACGTCGTGAACTGGACATCGCCGGGCACGAAGAAGTAGTCCTCAGGGCCGGCCGGCGGTCGCCGGTCGCATTTCGAGGCTTGAACTCGGCCGCGCATGTTGCTACTCTCGGGTCGCCGGTTTTATGGCCCTCTCGTCGTGCGGGGCCGCCTCGCCCGAGGCTGCGCGATGGATCGTTCCCCAGGGTCGTAAACCGCGTGGATCTTCCTCAAACGCCAACGTAATTGATGTTGGCCGGGTCTGAAGACCCGGGCCCGCATGTTCAAGGCTGCGTGTGTCGTGGCCCCGAGGTATGCCGCATGCCTGACAGTTTCGGCGCTCGGCTGCGCGAGCGGCGCGAGCGGCAGCAAGTGACGCTCGGCACGATTGCCGACCAGACCAAGATCAAGGTCTCGCTGCTCGAAGCCCTCGAGCGCGACGACGTCTCCCATTGGCCATCGGGCATTTTTCGCCGGGCATTCATCCGTGCCTATGCGCACGCCATAGGGTTGGAGCCGGACGTTGTCGTCCGGGAGTTTCTGGACCTGTATCCAGATCCCGTGGAACTCGTGTCCGCGCTCCCGGTGGGTCCGGACAACGGACGAGCGACGGATGGCGCCCCGACGCGACTCAGTTACCTCGTCGCATCCGCAATCGGCTCAGTATCGAGACTCCGAGCGCGATCTCATCAGAGGTCTGAGTTGCTGGTTGACGCTTCGGCGGGACTGGCTCGCATGCCGATCGAGTCCGATCCGATACCCGATGTTCCAGCGGTTCCATCAGAAGCTGAGAGCTTTCTCCCCCTGGACACAGCAGCGGCGCCCAGTGGGAAGACGTCATCTGACGCATTCGTTCCGGCCGATTCGATCCCGGCAGTGCCCTCGGATCCGTTGCCGACTGCGAATGTCCTCCCTTCCATGCCGATCGCGACCGTTCCACCCGTCGAGCCAATGCTGAGCGTCCCACCACCCCTGGACGACTCACCTGAACCCGACCTGCTGGCCGTGGCCCATCTGTGCACCGAACTAGGGAGAGTTCAGGGCCCCGCCGACGTGCCGCCGCTCCTGCGCGAAATAACCCAGGTGCTCGACGCCATCGGTTTGATCGTCTGGCTGTGGGATCCGATCGCCAGCGAGTTGAGGCCCACGCTCGCGCACGGCTACTCCGATCGGGTCGTGGCGCAGCTGCCGAGAGTCGAGCGCGACACGAACAACGCGACGGCCGCGGCGTTTCGGGCTGCGCAAACCTGCGTGGTCAATGGCGACGATGTGGACAATGGCGCGCTTGCCGTCCCCTTGATGGGCCCCGCAGGATGCGTCGGCGTACTGGCGATCGAATTGGCGGAGCGGCGGGAAGAGAAGGAGTCTGTGCGCGCGCACGCGATGATCTTTGCGGCGCAGCTGACCACGCTCATCGGCACCGCTCAACCGATGGAGGCGTCGGATCGGCGGCTCGCCTGAAAAAGGGACAAGGGACAAGGGACAAGGGACAAGAACGCTCCGGCTACTTGATGACGTCGGTGATCGGCGAGCAGCAGGGCTCCCTGACGGGCTTGCGGATCATGAATTCGGTGCGCGTGAAGTCCTTGTCGTAGAGGTGCATCAGCCATCGGCCGTCGCGCCCGATGTCCGGGACGGCCTTGTCGGTGTAGCCGCGATCGACGACCTGCGTGTGGACCGCTTCGATGTCGAGCGTGCCGAGCGCAAGGTGATTCAGGACGCCGAGCTGTCGGGGCGTCGGCGTGCCCGTGTTCACCATGTATTCGATCCACTGATTGCCATCGGGAACCGCCATCGAGATCCAGTCGAAGCGATCGTCGCGGCTGCCCCCCTTCCAGATCAATCGATATCCCAGTAGGTCCTTGTAGAATCCGTCGAGTTTCTGCGGATCCACGATGCGGTAGCCGACGTGCAGCGCATGATCGGACAGCCGGCGCGCGGAGAGGAACTTGCCTTTGTTCCGGCCCTGGAGGGATGACGAACGATACTGAATGAACTGGACGGAGTTGCCTTCCGGATCCTTCACAAAGAACGAAAGGTTCCCTTCTGCGTCGCTCCCCACCGAGGCCGGCACCTCGACGCCCCTGCTGGCGAGGTAGTTCCGAAGCGCCCTGGCATCGCTCGTCTCGAAGCCGACAAACAGCAGGCGGCTGTCGTTCGGATCCTTCAGATCGGGCGCGACGTACACGTATTGCGAGTCGTTGATCTTGAATGTCGTGAGATCGGAACCGGCGACGGGGTTCTTGACAGTGAACGCTTCGTCGAGGCCGAGCACGCCCGAGTAAAACGTCCGGGCCTCGGCCATGTCGGCGACCTTGACGGCGAACGAGGCAACGCCTGTGATCTTCGGCCGCTTGGGTCCCCCTGCGGGCGCGGACGCCAGGGACCCGAGACACAGAAGGGCGGCGATAACCCCCGATCCGACACTGGGACGTAACGTCCCGTGAATCATCGCCGCTCCTGCAATCGTGACCCTGCTCCGATTCTATTTTGGTCCGTCGCCCGGCTTCAGCTGACCGCGGATTTCTCCTCCCTGGCTCTGGGTGCTGTGCACGTTGGCGTAGGCGTTGCCGCTCCGAACGGCTGCGATGAACAGCGTGATCCACCCGCGGCCCTTGCCCCACCGCCCAGATCAGCCAGTCGAATTGTCGGCGCGTCGCTGATTATGTCGCTCCCGCCGGGCTTGTCAAATAACGGCCACGTCGCTTCGTTGTTACAATCAGAACCGTGGCACTTGACGAACGCGCATTCTTCTCCGAGAAGCCGGAGTCGCGCCCCGGCCGTTATCAATGCCCCAAGTGTCGGCGTACGAACGAATATGCCGTGCGATGGGTGCGCAGGGTGAAGCGGGATCGGCTGCCGCCCGGTGCCGACGATCAGGATCGCGCGAAGTTCGCCAAGCTCCGCGACTACCTGCTGCGCCTGGACGATGAGGTGACCTGCAAGACGTGCGGGAAGAAGTTCGAGATCCCGTCACAACACTCCCTCATGTTCGTCGACCAGCTCGAAGGACTGCCGAAAGACGACGACCTGGAGGCGGAGATTGCGGCCGCGTCCGGCGACTCCGAACCCGCCCCGGAGGCGAAGCCCTCGCTGCCAGCCCGATTCACCCGGCCATCCCGCGGCTGGAAGGGGTGAAGGCCGCCGATTGACGGACGATCGGACGAAGATGTAGGCTCGCCACGTTTCCATTTAGAGATCGGCCCCGGAAACCAGTCTGCACGTGTCACTGGAGGTCGCAATGAGTGTGAGTCTTCGACGATGGGTCCCTGGACTCCTGGCGGGAGTGTTGGTCGTCGCGTCGTGTGGCGTCGCCCTGGCGCAGGACAAGGATCCGGCCAACGGAACCTGGAAGCTCAATGTCTCGAAGTCGAAGTTCAGCCCCGGTCCGGCACCGAAGGAGATGACGGTCACGATCGAGCCCGCCGGGCCGGGACGCAAGGTGGAAGTCAGCGGCGTGGCTGGCGACGGCACCCCCGTCAAGTGGGGCTACAGCGGAAACTTTGACGGCAAGGAAATTCGCATCACGGGAAGCAATCCCGATGCAGACGTCGTGGTGCTGAAACGGCTGAGTCCGACCACCACCCGTAGCACGTGGAAGAAGGGTGGGAAGCAAACCCTCGTGAACGGCGTCAGTGTGTCGGCGGATGGCAAGACACTCACCGTGGCGGCGAAGGGCGTCAACGCGAAGGGGCAGACGGTCCAGAACACGTACGTCTACGAGAAGCCGTAGGGGAAGATTGGCGACGATTCGACGGAAGCGGCAGGCCTTCGGCGCCTGCCGCTCCAGCTTCCGCCTCCGCCGTCATGGGATTCGCTAGGGGTTCAGCTCTCTGACCGGCCGGACTTCGACGCTGCCTTCGCGCGCCGGCGGAATCTTCGCGGCCATCTGGATTGCTTCGTTCAGGTCCCGCGCATCCAGCAGATAGAAGCCCGCGAGCTGCTCCTTCGTTTCGGCGAACGGTCCATCGGTCACGGACAATTTCCCGTTGCGAACCCGTACGGTCGCAGCGGTCTCGACGGGTTGAAGCGCCTCCGCGCCCAGCAGCACGCCACTCTTCCTGAATCCATCGCCGCACGCCATGCACTCGCGGTCCGGTACGGCGCGCAGCTTCTCTCCGTCCAGATACACCAGGCACAGGTATTTCATCGTTTTTCCGTCCGTTCAGATTCCAGGCTGACCTGACGTCTCTCGCCTTCGGCGGCCGTCGTCTCTAACTGGTCGAGCTGACGTTCGAGGAATCGACGCTCTGGTTCCTGTTTTGTGAGCGCGATGGCGCGTGCGTAGGAAGGGCGTGCCTCCGCCGCGCGTCCTAATCGCCGGCACAAGTCCGCTCGCGCCGCATGCGCGAGGCGATAGTCGACCAGATCGCCGCGTGCGAAGATTTCGTCGATCAGCGCCAGACCAGCCGCGGGCCCATCCCGCATCGCCACGGCGACCGCTCGATTGAGTTCAACGACAGGCGTTGGATCCGTGCGCAACAGGACGTCGTAGAGGCCGACGATTTCAGCCCAGTCGGTGGCTGCCGGATTCGGCGCCTCCGCGTGCACCGCGGAGATCGCGGCCTGAATCGTGTAAGGGCCGAAGCGCCTCGACAGCAGCGCGCGCTCCACGAGCTGTGTGCCTTCCGCGATGAGCGCGCGATCCCAGCGAGCGCGATCCTGCTCGTCAAGGCGTACCAGCTCGCCCTCCTCTGACGTGCGTGCGTCGCGCCGCGATTCGTGGAGCAGCATGAGCGCGAGAAGGCCGAGCACCTCAGGTTCCGGAAGCAGCTCCGCGACCAGCCGTCCCAATCGAATGGCCTCGGCCGACAGGTCGTGGCGCGTCAGCAGCGCGCCAGACGAGGCATCGTATCCCTCGTTGAATACGAGGTAGATGACTCGAAGAACCGCGTCGAGCCGAGCGGGCAGCTCGGCAGGCGTGGGAACCTGATACGGAATGCGTGCATCGCGAATCTTGGCCTTCGCACGCACGATCCGCTGAGCGAGTGTCGGTGCCGGCGTGAGAAACGCCTGCGCGATCTGTTCCGTGGTGAGGCCACACACCTCTCGAAGCGTGAGAGCCACTTGAGCATCGGGCGCGAGGGCCGGGTGGCAGCATGTGAAGATGAGGCGCAGTCGATCGTCTTCGACGCTCTCTTCGTCCGCCCATGCGGCGGTGTCGATGACCCCGAGGTCGGCACGCTCGCTGACGTCGTCGAGCGCATCGAAACGCGAACGCCGGCGCAGCCCGTCGATGGCCTTGAAGCGCCCGGCAGACACCAGCCATGCGCGAGGATTGGCGGGAATACCGTCGCGCGGCCATTGCTCGAGCGCGGCTCTGAAGGCGTCGTGCAGCGCTTCTTCGGCGACGTCGAAGTCGCCGAGCAGCCGAATCAGCGTAGCGAGCACCCGCCGGGAATGGGCGACGATACACAGCGCTCAACTGCGTCGTGCACGGAATCGGTCGTCGACACGCGATCGATCAGACCATCTTCGCATGCTCAGCGCAAGCGCTTCGCTGCGCTCAGCACAGGCTCTCGCTCACGCAACTCAGCGCAGGCGTATCACCATTGTCGTGGAATGAGGCAGGAGGAACGTGATGTCCGTCCCTCCCGCCGAGGCGGGTGCCTGTCAGTTGCCGCACGACGCCGATATGCGGCGGATAGATCGAGCCTGCAAGTGTCGATCGGTGAGCGTTCCGGTGACGCCGACACGATGGCCGACCTGATTCGCGAGCCGGACGCGATTGGCCGGATCGACGACTTCCACTGATGCGGCTCCCTTTTTCAGGAAACCGTTTTCCAGCTGCGGGCCCTCGGCGCATCGACCCCGTCAGTGTCGGTCAGACGATAGGTGTCGCTCGATCGCTCGAGACATCCAAAGATCGTGACCGGCGCGTTCGCGGCGCTCGTCTGCGAGGCCGCCGTGTCGTCCTTCGCCGGAACCGCATCTTCCGGGTCGCCGGCGTGCATGGCAGCTCCCGGCATCGGCTGGGTTGCGACGGTTTCCACGTCATCGGGTCGCGCTTCGGTCGCCGCAACGCGAGTGGGGGTCATTTCGTGCGCCGCAATGACAATCACCGCACCCGTCGCGCACATGGCCGCGACGAGCATCGTTCCCGCGCCGAACTGACGCTTCGACGGCGTAGCCTTCTTCGAGCTCGCACCGGCTGCCGCCGGCGATTTCTTCGACGCTGCAGACACCTTCGAACGCGTGGATTTCTTCACGGGCATCGATGGTCCTCCTTCGCAAAACCGCGAACAGGTCGTGACAGAGCAAAGGAGGTGCCCGGATTCACCGGCGGCTGGCTGGCCGTAACAGACTGGCGCTGTGGATGTTAAGTCGTCAGGCCGGCGGGTTGGCGGTCGTGTGTCCCGGTGACACACCCAAATCGTCATTGCCGGACGAATGCTGGGTTGGGGCGCTCGGCCCCCGCGAGGTCTTTCCGTACCAGGCGCCCACGCGAAAGAAGGGCGCCGAGCTCCGGCACCGCCTGCAGCAGGCCTTCAGCAACCATGCGCCCGACGACATCGCTGCCCTTCGCGTTCAGATGCGTGCGATCGACCTGACCCTTTTCGTCGCGCGGGCTGAGATCCGCCCACACGTCGTCGCCTGCATTCTCGGCATCCGCGAGGCTGATCGCGTGCAGGTCGACGAGCGGCACATGTTTCTCAGCGGCCAGCGCACGGACGGCTTCGACATAAGGCGTCTGCGTGGTCTTGATCGTGCCGTCCGCATTGAAGATGCGTCGAACGAGCGACGTCACGAGAACCGGCCTGGCGCCGATGCTGCGCGACTCGTCGACGTAGCGAGCCATGAACGCGCGGTAGGTCGTCCGCGGATCTGTCTCGCGTTCGGGTCCTTTTCCCGGCTCGTCGTTGTGACCGAACTGAATCAGGTAGTACTGTCCGCGGGCCACCAGCGCTTTCGCCCAAAGCCCTTCGTCGATGAAGCTCTTCGAGCTGCGGCCGTTCGCGGCGAAATTGACGACGTCGACACCGTCGCGCGCGAGCCGCCGAAGCCCGGTCCCCAGCCCGAGTCCTCCGCGACTGTGGAGTCGCCAACCAGAACGATTGTGACGTGGGACTGGGTGCCGACGTGTCCGGTACGTCGTGCGCTCGTGTTCCCGACGATGGGCCAGAGCGCCAATGCCGAACGACGCCACGCGTAAGGCGAATACGGTGCGATACACGTTACCCTCCGGCGATGAGTGTAACGCAGACGGCGAATCACTAATCACTGATCACTAATCGTGAATCGCTGATCCCGAATCGTTGAATCCCGAATCCGTAGAATCAATCGTATCGCAATCGCTGAATCCCGGTCGTTCATGGATTCGACGGTTCGAGGATTCAGGATTCGAGCGATTCGAGGATTAGTGATTCAAGATGAGCGATTCAGGATCAGTGATTAGGTAGGGATTCGCGCTACTTCTGATGTCCCAGGCGAGACCGAGAGCGCGTCAGCGTCTGAATGCCCAACCAGTTGAAATCCACTTCGTACCAGGCGAGGCCATGGCGTGCGCTCGTCGGGTGCGCGTGATGGTTGTTGTGCCAGCCTTCTCCGAACGTCAGGAGCGCGACCCACCAGTTGTTCGTCGAGTCGTCGCGCGTCTCGAATCGGCGCGAGCCCCATTTGTGAGTCGCCGAGTTCACGAGCCACGTCGCGTGCAGTCCAACAACGGTCCGGAAAAAGATTCCCCACAGCACATACGGCACGCCGCCGTAGGCCAGAAGCGCCAGGCCGACGATGACGTTCGACGTCCAGTGCCATCTCGAGAGAAACACCTGTCCGCGATCCCGCATGAGATCCGGCACATAGCGCGCCAGCACCGAGGCGTCGTGATGCAGTCCTTCACCGCTGAGGATCCAGCCGGCGTGCGCCCACCAGGTGCCCTCCCGCGGCGTGTGCGGATCACCTTCGTGATCTGAATGCTGGTGGTGGATGCGGTGCGTCGCGACCCAGAAGATGGGCCCCCCTTCGAGCGCGAGCGTGCCGCACCACGTCAGGAAGTATTCGACCCAGCGATGGGTCTTGTAGCCGCGATGCGTCAGCAGGCGGTGATAGCCCATGCCAATGCCGAGCATGCCGGCGGCCACGTAGAGGCCGACGGCGGTGAGAATGGCGCCGCGATCGATGAAGAACAGCGCGGCAATTGCGCCGAGCATGGAATCCCGTCATCGCGGTCGTCGTGATGGCGTTCAGCCCCTTCTGATACTTGCGGCCGTACGTCAGCGTCACGGAAGCCATGCGTCCCTCATGTCGGCAGCGACAATATCAGGGCATGGCCGGCGCGACTGTAATAGTTCTGTATTTGCCTCGGGATCAGGCGTCCGCGCGAAGAGCTTCGGACGGGTCCACGCGCGAGGCGCGGCGGGCCGGATGGTACGCGGCCAGTGCGGACGCGCTGACCACCATTGCCGCACCTGCGCCGAACGCGACAGCGTCGACGAACGACATCGTCTGCAGGTGAACCGTCGAGCTCAGCGCCTTCAGCGAAGCGAATGTAATGACGAGTCCGATCGTGGCCCCTGCGACGGCAAGGCGTGCAGACTGCCGCACAACGAGCCCGATCACGGCAGCGCCACTGGCACCAAGCGCCATGCGGATCCCAATTTCCCTCGTGCGCTGGCTGAGCGTGTAGGTCAACACGCCGTACAGGCCGGACACGCTCAGAATGAGTGCCACGCCGCCCAGGAGAATCCCGACCCACGAAGCCGCCTGAAGCGGGTACACCTCCAGCGCGCGCATTTCCTCGAGCGGCAACGCTTCGAAGACCTGCGGATCCGCCGCGACTCGCCGAAAAGTGTCCTGCAGGGCCTCCGGTCCTGGCTCATGCGGCGAACGTCCTCGGATGAGCGCGGCGGTTGCGTGCGGGCTGTCGGAGGTGATCGGCAGGTAAATGTGTGCGGGATCGCGGCCGTCGAAGATCAAGCCGCTGACGACATCCGGTGCCACGCCGACGACGGTTACGTCGGTGTACCGCGGTAAGTCGTCCACGGGGCGTCCGTCGGCGCGCTCGATCCTGATGGACTTTCCGACGGGATCGGCACCCGGCCAGAAGCGGCGAGCGGTCGCCTCGCTGATGATGGCCACCGGCATCTCGGCGCGGGCTTCCTCGGCGCGGAACTCGCGACCTTTTACGATCGGTATCCGCAGCAGTGAAAAGTACGCTGGGGAGACGAACGTGTACCGCGTCGGAGCGGCGGCGCGCCGATCGGATGAGGATGCCGCGACGCTTCTCGATCTGACGAACAGAGGATTCCCCCCCGTGACGGCGACCTCCGCGATGCGGGAGTCGGCGGCAAGGACGGGGGATAGCCTTCGGATGAGATCGCTCTCTTCGCCGCGCACGTTGACCGAGACGACGCCAGCGGTCTCGAAGCCGAGATCGATTGCGCCAATCGCGGCGCCGTTGCGCGCCAGCGTTACGGCCAGAACAACCAGGATGAGCGAGACGGCGACCTGTCCGATCACGAGCGAGTGCCGCCACCGGGATCCCTGCCGAATGCTTCCGCCCTGCCCTCGGACCGCCTCGATCAGCGGCAGGCGCGACGACTGCAGCGCTGGCACGAGTGCGAACAGGACCGTCGCGACCACGGCCAAGCTGAGTGCGAACAGGAACACGCGATGATCGATGCCGATCGGCACGAGCCGCACGATTCCTGCGACCGAAGGCGGCAGCGTGGCGAAGAGCGCGACGGTCGCCGCACGAAGTGCAAAGACCGCCGTGCCCAGCGCCGCGAACCCGGCGACGAGCGAGATGAGCAGTCCTTCGGTCAGGAGCTGCCGAACCACGCGGCCGCGGCTGGCACCGATCGAGAGACGCACGGCGATTTCACGATGCCGCGCGACCGCGCGCGCGAGCATGACGTTCGAGACGTTGGCACACGCGGTCACGAGCACCAGCGCGAACGCGGCAACGATTGGAGACAGGATCGCCAGCATCTGCAGCGAGAGAGGATTGGGGGTTGCCGGCTCGACGTCGGCGCGGACCTGCTCGTTCGCTCCGGCGTCGACGGCCTGTCTCATCAACGGCGTCAACGCGGCCTGCGCCTGCTCTTTCGTGACTCCCTCGCGAAGCCGCGCCGCGATCTCAATCGCGCGCGGCTGATTGCTTCCGAATCAGATCAGGACTCGACACCGTCGCATAGGCGGCGAGTGGAACCCAAACATCGCGCGGCGAGTCGCCAAGGCCGGTAAATTCAGGGCGAAGCACTCCGACGATGCTAAACCGCTGCCCATTGAGATCGAGATCCCTGCCGATGACGGTCGGATCGCGGGCGAACAGTCGCGTCCATGCCTGGTGGCTCAGCACGACCGGAGCGCCGCCATCCTCGCGCATCGACGCCCGTCCGAGGAGCAAACCGGGACCAAGCGTATCGAAGTAATCGTCGGACACGAGGGCAGCTGCAAGCGGACGCCCCTTCGAGGTCACGAAGCGCGTGCTCTCGGCCACGACGCCATCGAACAGGTCGCCGCGACGGCGAATCTCCTGGTAGTCGTTCCACCGAAACGCCCTGCCGCCGGACGTGTCCGAGTGCCACCCGATCTGGTAGAGCGTCGAAGGACGGCGAATCGCGTAGGGCCGCAGCACATACGCGTTGAACACGGTGAACGCGACGGTGGCGAGCCCGATGCCAACAGTCAACGTCAGCACCGCGGTCGCGAAGAAGGCCGGGTTGTGGCGCAGGGTCCGCCAAGCGTATCGCAGATCCTGAAAGAACTGTTCGAGCCATGTCCATCGGCTCGCTTCGTAGAAGCGTTCCTTCACGAGCGCGACGTTGCCGAACGTCCTCCGCGCCTCGGCCTCCGCCCGATCGCGGCGCCATCCTTCGGCGACGAGGCGATCGGTTTCGAGATCGAGATGCGCCTGGACTTCGTTCGAGAAATCCTCGTGAGTGCGGCGCGAATGGAAGATCGACACTACCCCTGCTCCGGCTCCGGGCCAAGGACGCGCGACATCGCGGCGGCAAGGCGGCGCCACTTCGTCGATTCGCGCACGAGCTGATCGCGCCCGCGCTTCGTGAGCGAATAGAAACGTGCTTTCCGGTTGTTCGACGACGTCCCCCACTTCGCCGAAATCCAGCCTTTCTCCTCCAGACGCTGCAGCGCAGGGTACAACGCGCCGTGTTCGACCAGCAGTTCATCGTCGGACGACTGCTGGATCGCCCGGGCAATGCCCTGGCCGTGCTGCGGGCCGAAGATGAGGGTGCGAAGGATGAGGACGTCGAGCGTGCCCTGCATCAGCGCCAGGCGATTGCTGCTTCGGGTAGACATCTAACCCGAGGATGGGCGAACTTGGGTCAGATGTCAACCCGAGCAGTTTGACTAAAACGCTGAGCTTGGGTAGGGTATACCCCCCGTTCAGTTTTCGCGTGCCGATCGTTTCAGTGGTGAGGAGACGCAAATGAAAGCACCAAGAGTGCTGGTGTGTGCTTGGACCCTGCTCTTTGTGGCCGTAATGGCCAGTTCTCTGCTCGGGCAAGGAGGGGGCGTCGGCGAACGCCAGGACGGCAAACGCATCTTTGAACGCGAGACCTTCGGCGGCAACGGGAGAACGTGTCTGACCTGCCACAGTCGCGAAACCGGCACGGTCTCGCCGCAGGACGCCCAGCGGCGATTTCAAGCCGACCCTGGCGATCCGCTGTTTGTTGGCGATGGCAGCGACGACGGGCTAGGGAACGGCGTGACCCGGATGCTGGCGGACGCCACGGTGCTCATCAACATTGAAATGCATCCGAACGTCAGGCTTGCCGACGATCCGACGGCCCGAACCGTGACGCTGCGGCGAGCCATCCCGACGACGCTGAACACGCCTGCACTCGATCCAGTGCTCATGCTCGATGGACGCCGGACGTCGCTCGAAGATCAGGCGAACGGTGCCATCCACGATCATGCGGTGCCGACGCTGCTGCCCACGGCGCGCGATCTCCAGCGAATCGCGGAGTTCCAGGTCACCGACGCGTTCTTCTCATCCCCTGCGGTCAGTGCGTTCGCGCACGGTGGTCTCGATCCCGGGCTGCCGCCGGGGATCACCGAGTCCGAACAGCGCGGCAGGCGGTTCTTCGAGGACGTCGTCGACTTCGCTGATCTGAAACATGGGTTGTGCGGCACCTGCCACAGTGGCCCGCTGCTCAACGAAACGAACGTGATGCTGTCTCTGCTGACCGGTGTTCCGCCGCACAGCCGGTTCCAGACCATTCTGGTCTCGGAGTTGAACGCGGCGCACAATCCTGTGCGCGAGTTCGTCTTCACGAACCCGGATCACACGGAGAGTCACATCTTCAGTCCCGACCCGGGACGCGCGCTCATCACGGGCATCGGCAAGGAAACGGGCCTGTTCGACAACATCAACGCATTCAAGATTTCGCAGCTCCGCGGTGTGAGCAAGACCGCACCGTATTTTCACGACAACTCGTCCAAAACGCTCGAAGCCGTCGCGGCGCACTACCAGCTGTTCTTCGCGATCATCACGGATCCCGATGGTCCAGGGCCGATTCCACCAGCGGTGATCCTGACCGAGCAGGACATGGCCGACATGGTTGCCTATATGAAGCTTTTGTGACGAGAATGCGCGGGGACGACGCCGGTCGTCCCCGTGACCGCCTTGAAAGTGCCCTTCAGTTTCTCGCTCGTGCTCGTCGTCGCGACCCTGGCGTCGATGGGTCAAGCCGACCTCCGTTCCACGGTTGCGGAACGAGTGATCAGGCTGACGCGCGACGCCGCTTGGAAGCCCGTGGGATCCGTCGTGGTCGGATTCCCAACCCACCACCCACAGGGCATGGTGAAGATCGGCGATGTGTTCTACGTCTCGTCAGTGGAGATCAAGGTCCCCACCACGAGGTTCCCACAACCCGTTGACGGGCACGACCGCGACACGGGACAGGGAATCGGCCACCTCTTTAAAATCGATCGAACGGGGCAGCTGCTCGCCGATCTCACGCTAGGCGAGGGCACGATGTATCACCCCGGCGGGATTGACTACGACGGCACGAACATCTGGGTGCCCGTTGCTGAATACCGGCCCGATAGCCGGTCCATCGTCTACCGCGTCGATCCGGGGCGGATGCAGGCCACCGAGGTGTTCCGGTTCGCCGATCACATCGGTGGCGTCGTCCACAACACCGACGACAACACGCTCCACGGCGTGAGCTGGGGATCGCGGCGATTCTACCGATGGGTGCTCGATCGGGACGGCAAGGTCACGAACGCCGGCGCGCCGCCCGAGACACTTCGCGTGCTGAACACGTCGCATTACGTCGATTATCAGGATTGCAAGTATGCCGGCGGCAGCCGGATGTTGTGCACCGGCGTGACTGAGATACGCCAGCGTCCCGACGCGATGCCGTTCCGGCTCGGTGGGCTGGATCTGATCGATCTGTCCGACGGCCGACCCCTTCATCAAGTCCCGGTGCTCCTCTGGACCGCCTCGGGACTCGACATGACGCACAATCCTGTCTGGATCGAGGCGACGGCCACAGGCCTGCGCGGTTACTTCATGCCGGAAGACAACACGTCGACGATCTATATTTATGACGCCGATATGAAGTAGGCGAGCTGCGGTTCTTCGCCGACGCGATGCCAAATTCTCACTTTCCCTGGGCCGTCTTTCTGGCGGGGAGGGACGGCGAGGTCGCACTCCGAGGCGCGGGCGGTGGCACCCACCCCCGGCTGACAAGGAGGAACGCCGACAGATCCGCGACCTCGCCCTGGAGCGAACTGCGGCCAGATCGTGCCAACCCGCCGCAGCTTGTCCTCCATCCCCTCCGCGTGATTCCACATCGCTGTGATGATGGCCGTGGGATCGTCGAGATTCGGCACCACCGCCAAATCCGGCCCGGTGCGTTTGCCGCCGCCAATCGTGTGGCACCCGGAGCACTTGTCGGCGAAAATCTTCGCGCCACGGTCCGGCGCGGCATAGACGGTGGCGTAGTTCACAAAATACAGGTAGGCGATGATGTCAGCCATCTCCTGGCCGGAGAAATTGACGCGGGGAATACCGCGCCGCTGAAATTCCGCGCTCATGCGATGGCTGTGGTTCCACATCAGGCCGGCGATCGACGCGATCGGGCCCATGAACTCGCGGCCGCGCGCCCCCAGGTCGGGCCCCACGCGGCCCCCGATGCCGCCGATCGCGTGACAGTCGCGGCAACGCTTGCTCGTGAACAGGTCGGCGCCCCGGCGGGGACTCCCCGGCTCGTAATACACACGGTCGGCGCTGTTCGCGCTGTTTCCTGTCTGCAGGTAGGCGAGCAGATCCCCCATCTCGTTGCCCTGGAACTGCGGCCAGGCGACGCCGGCGCCTCGCATGACTTCAGCCATTTTGTCGCCGTGGTTCCACATCGATTGGGCGATGTAGATGGCGGAGAAGTTGCCGCGGTACCGTTCCAGACTGGGCCCAGCCTTCTTGAAGTCGGCCGGGGTTCCGTGGCAGATGTCGCAATTTTTCGCTTCGAAAAGCTGACGTCCGCGCACCGGATTTCCGGGCTCACCGACTTGTGCCAGGTAGTAGCGATAGCCCGTGAGGAAGGCGAGCAAATCCGCCAACTGCCGTCTCTCGAGCACGGGAACAGGCACTTTCAGGTCGCGCATCTTCTCGCGCATGACCGCGCCATGGTTCCAGAAGGCTCCCGCCAGGTCGAGAACGGTCCCTGGAAAGATGATACGACCCAGATCGGGACCGACCCGGTTCTCGCTCGCTCCCAGGGCGTGGCATTGCACGCAACGTTTCTCGGCAAACAGCCGCGCGCCTGCCGCCGGGTTATCCGGTAGCTCCACCGGAAGGCGGACGAGGGCCGGCGTCGAGGATGGCCGGGCGGGTGCCGCCGTCTGCGCCCCGCCGGCGATGGCGGTGATGAGCAATAGCGAGACGAGGAGTGGGAGGGTGCGCATCATGCTTCCAGTGCAACGGGGACGGCTGGAGGCACCGGTGCCCGCGCCGCCGCCTCCTCCTGCAGTTCCCAAATCGACACAATCGGGAAGAGTTTCGTGAATCCCATATACAGCAGCGTGAACGCCGCAAAACAACCGGCCATGAGTGACCATTCGACCCAGCTCGGCCAGTAGGCGAAGCCATGGATCGGCGCGCGAGGATTCGACAGGGTCGGCACGACGATGGTGAACCGCTCGAGCCACATCCCCACATTCACGAACACCGAGGCGACCACCGTGCCGGCGATGGTGCGCGTCCTCGAGTTCGCCAGGATGCCGAACGGAATGACAAAGCAGCTTGCGACCATCATCCAGAAGTACGGCGCGAATCGTCCGAACAACTTCTGGTTGAGGACCGTGACTTCCATCGGGCCCTGCGCGTACCAAGCGGTGAGATACTCGGCAAACGTGAAGTAGAGCCAGAGGCACGCAAAGACCAGGAGGAGCAGACCCAGGTTGTTGAAGTGGATCGGTTGAAGGTATCGCTCCAGCCCGTAGACTTTCCGGACGATGGCCATCGCAACAATGATGGCGGCGATGCCGGAGAAGATCGCCCCGACCACAAAATACGGACCGAAGATGCTCGAGTGCCACATCGGCTGAATCGTCATGGCGAACACCCACGACACGACCGTATGGACCGAGACGGCGATCGGAATGACGATGATCGCCATGATTCCGATCACTCGTTCAAGGCGATGATGTTGCCGCTCGGTTCCGGTCCAGCCAAGCGCCAGCCGGCTGTACAGGCGTTTCCGCCAACCCGTCGTGCGATCGCGCAAGATCGCGATATCGGGAATGAGCGGGAGATACAGATATGTCGTGCTCGCCGTCAGATAGACGGAAATGCTCGACACGTCCCAAAGCAAGGGGGACGACAAGTGCGGATGGAGGAGCACGAAGAGGCGCGCGATCCGGACGACCAAGATCCAACAGCACGTTGCCGACGCCGAAGAACAGCACCAGCACGGTGATGACCTCGGCCATGCGCGTAATCGGCCGTCGCCACTCGGCGTCAACGATCCGCAAGATCGCCGAGATCAGCGTGCCGGCGTGAGAGACGCCGATGAAGAACACGAAGTTCGTGATGTAGAGCCCCCAGTAGACTGGCCGACCGAGGTGCGTGGTTCCGAGGCCGTGGGTCAGCTGCCACACCCAGGCAAACAATGCCCACGCGACCACTCCGCCGAGCGCCGTCGCCCAGCGGCGGAAGCTCGGGCCCACGGTCAAGACGGGGCTGATGATCGGCTCGGCGTCAAAGGCGTCGGCGTGAACGTCGGACTGAGGCATCACTCATTCCCTCGCAAGTAGATCACTTTCGGGCGCGTGCCAAGTTCCTCGTTCATCCAGCGGAATGCGCGTGAGTTGGCGGCCAGCGCAGTCACCTCGCTGTGAGGATCGTCGAGATCGCCAAACACCATTGCGTCGGCTGGGCATGTCTGCACGCAGGCGGGCACGTAGTCGTCGGCGGCCAACTCGCGCCCCTCGGCGCGCACACGCTCGCGCGCCTGCTGCAGCCGGTGATGGCAGAAGGTGCATTTTTCAATCACCCCGCGCGGTCGCAGCGAGACGTCAGGGTTGTGCATGGCTGCCATGGACTCCGGCCAGTCCGGCCTCGCCCAGTTGAACACCTTCACGGCATAAGGACACGCGTTGGCGCAATACCGGCACCCAATACACCGTGGATAGATCTGCGCGACGATCCCCTCCGGATTGATGTATGTCGCACTTGTCGGACAGACGTCGATGCAGGGTGGGCGATCGCAGTGCTGACACATGAGTGGCATCGGTGTGCCCTCGCGCTGCCCGGCGGTTTCGACGGGTACGAGCTGGATCCAGGACATGAGGCGGCCCTGCGAAGCCGTCTCCGGCGTCGAGAAGGGGACGTTGTTTTCGTGTTTGCAGGCCACGACACACGCCTGGCACCCTGTGCACCGGTCCAGATCAATAACAAGACCCCATCTAGCCATGACCACTCATCCTCGCGTCACTTTGGCCGGCACGGTTCCGAGAGCCGATCGGCCGCGCGGCCAGAGGCGCCTCACATCCGTCTCAGGTGTGCGTGCCCAGCGTCCGCCACCTGGCATGAACGGCACATGGGCGATAGCCACGCTTTCCGGAGCGGCACCGTCGGCCAGGACCGCAACCGCCTCAATCGTTCCGTGAGGCGAACTCACGCGTACCCAAGCCCCGTGCTGAATGTTCAGCGCGTGCGCGGTTTCCGGGTTCATCTCGACCCAGACCCGCCAGGGCATCCCATCCGGCTGGCCCAGCAACTCGAACAGCGCCGGCTGATTCTGGCCGCCCACAAGGTCGATGACGGCCGGCGTGAATGCGGTCGCGCGGAGTGGATACTCGCTCTGCCGCGCAGATGCGTTTTCGTCTTTGGCCGCCGTACTGGTGGCTGGCAGACTCAGCGACGGGCCGCCACGCGCTTCGAGGGTTGTCTGGATTTCACCTGGCTCGAACGCTGGATCCAGCCAGCCGCCGGAGTCGAGGACGGCCGTCGCGAAGGCTTCGGGCGACGCCGCGGCCTGTATCCACCAGCCCCCGTGTTCCAACTGCCCGACCCACTCCGTCTCGTAGGGAGTCGTGTAGGGGGTTCCCCGCCGTTCGTGCGCGAGCCGCATCACTTCCGCATCGACGAGGTCCTCGGATGCATTCCAGGTACACGCCGCCGCGAGATCCCCGCCGGCCGCCTTGGCCACCATCTTCAACAGGGTGCCGGCATCCCGTGTGTCCAGCCGCGCGGCGGCAGCGGGCCGGGACAACGCGATCTGCTCGCCTCGGACGGCCGCCGGTGGAACAACGGCGTGCCAGGCCTCGAGCGGCGTGTGCAGGGGCATCAGGAGGTCCGCGGCCTGGGCGGCCTCGTCGAGGTATGGCGAAAAGCTCACCACGAACTCGGCGCGTTCCACGGTCTCGAACACGGCGGCTGGCGTCGACAGCGAACGCAGCACCGAGGCGTCTCGGAGCGCAACGACCCGAGCCGACGCCAGGTCCTGGGGGCTGGCCGGGGCTTGATCGAGTTCACTCGTTGCCCTCGGCCGCACCGCGGCGGATATCCCGCCCGGACGGTCGAGCGCGCCAACGAGCGCGTTGAGTGACATGACGGCTTCGATGAGCGCCGGATCGGCGTCGGTCCCGACCGTGACGAGCGGACGTGGCGTGGCCACCGAGATCCCGCGCAAGACGCAGCACGGTGACGACGGGCACGCCTGTCACGGCCGCGACGTCGTCGGCGACATAGCGCGCAACGACCTCTCGCTCGAAGTCTGAGATGTTGCCGCTGGAAGCACCGAAGGCATCACGTCTTGTGCGGCCTTCTCGGAGGAGCACTGCGGCGATCCCATAGGCGAGTGCCGCCTGGCGATCCGCAGGCACGGCCAACCATTCGTCCGCCTTTCTCGCGGTCATCGAGCGGCGCGCGTCGATCTGCACGAGCCGGCCGCGCTCCTGCGGGGAACCTCGGCGGAACCGACCGTACGAGCGCTGCGTCCAGACGGACGAGAGCCAGTCTTCGGTAATCGGCGCCCCAAATGACAGCACGTAGGTCGCATGTTCCAGGTCGAACAACGGGTCGGCGTCAACGCCGGTCATCGAGGAAAACGCCTCGCTCAGTCGTGACGCGCTCGCGGCCGGCGTCCAGAGAAGCCGCGCGCCTGTGGCCTTCCAGAAGTGCGTCCAGGCGTCAGCGAGGGGACCGTGCTCTTCGGCAGCGATCGCCACGATCCGGCGTGGACTGGCGGCCGGCTGCAGCCGCGAGGCGAGCAGAGTGATCGCTGCGTCCCACTCGATCCTTTGCCATGCGCTGTTGCGGCCCGTGCCTGTTCGGCGCGCTGGACCGGTCAGCCGATCCGGATCGAAATATGACTCGATCGCCGCTTGTCCTTTCGCGCAGAGTCGACCACGGCTGATCGGGCAGAGCGGATTCCCTTCGAGCTTGACCGGGGCGTCATTGACCAGCCGCACGCGCAGGCCGCACGCGGCGGGGCAGGCACGGCAGACCGACGTAGTCCACCGCTCGGGTGCGCCTCCGTGCCACGTCGCGGCGCGTTCGTCGGCGCGCGCCAGCGCGCGGCGCCCGAGTTCGCCGAGCGTGACGCCCGCAACCGTGGCGCCGCTGTAGAAGAGAAAGTCTCGCCGTGTCAGATCGATCGCCATCGGGTTACCGGTGACACGCCGCGCAATCTGCGCTGGCGCCCTCCCGTTGGTGACACCCCAGACAGGTGTCCATTCTCAGTCGCATTGGCGTGCGCGGCGGCGGCGTAGTCCGCTGTCCGATGTCCGCGTGGCAGGACTCACACGCAAGGCCGCCCTGCGTCACGTGGCGGCGGTGCGAGAACATCACGTAGTCGGCCAGGTGCGTCACCGGTTTCCATCGGGTGGAGTCCGACTGCTGGATGGCATCCCAGGTCTGCTGACTGACAGACCCCGGGGGTGTGGCATGGCATTTCGCGCAGGTCGCGCCCGAGGGGAGCGTGGCGCGGGCGCGCGTCTCCACGCCGCTGTGGCAGGTCGCGCACGCCACGGCGGCGTGCTTCGCATGGTTGAAGGCGATCGGCTGGGTCACGGCGCCAACAGGCAGTACCAGCACCCAGCCGGCTGCGATCGCGAGCACCGAGGCTCCGAAGATAATAAGGGGCCGGACCATGCGTGAACCACCTCAGTGCGCCAAGGGTGCGATCCCGCCCTTGCTCTCTTTGAGCTTCTTCTCGTAGAGATCCTTCTTGCGGATCTTCGAGTCGTACACGAGGAACTCGTAGATCTTCTTGCCGTCATCCTCGCTGATGAACGTTCCCGCCTTGCGCATCATGCGTTTGATATAGCGCTCCCATTCGTCCTCGAGCACGAAGTCGCAATTGATGGGGCGGGAGAGTTTGTGACACTTGACGCACTTGACGCTGAAGAGCTTGTAGCCTTCCTGCATGTCCTTGGGGTAACTGGAGACGTCGATTTTCGCCGGTCCCTTGTCGTAGGCCGCGATCCGCGGATCGAGCGGTGGCTCTTTTGCCTGGCCTCGTAGATCTGCCGACAGTGCTGCAAAGCCCCAGAGACTGGCGGCCGAAACCAGCAGCATTGCCCGCATGCGTTTTCCTGTGCTGTTCTCATTCATGATGTGATCCTTGATGTCCCGTATTCGCTCGCGGTCAACGCCACTTCTTCTCCGCGGAGGCTGGATAGAGGCTCAGCAGGTACTGCACCAGATCGTCGACCTCACGCGCGCTCATCCGGTCGTCCCACGACGGCATGCGGTACGGTGGCGTCTGCCCCTTGGGATCCGCAAGCCCGATTCTCGGATTGCCAGTGCGAATCAACTTGGCGATCTCGGCCGTCGTGTAGCCTTCCTTCACGTAGACGACGGACGGGACCTTGCCGTCGGTCTCGGCGTTTGGATTCGCGAAGCCGCCCTTGCCGTCATTGCCATGGCACATCCGACAGCCGTAGCGCTCGTAGACCACACGCCCGCGTGCTACGGCCGTGTCCGGCGCCGGTGGCTTGTCGACGCGAATGGATTGGGGCGCGGGGAGCCGGCCGTAGGCGCGACCGGTGGCTGCCACCGCGACGGCAAACAGGATGAAGTAGCCCCAACGACTCATAGCAACACTCTGCGCGATGCAGATGAAGCGGCGATGAAAGTCCGGTGAAGAGGTTGTAATTGTCGACCGCGCCTCGAATGGCATCGGTCGACAATTGCTAGAGTCCCGTGTCTCGAAACAGCGACGCTGGCTGCGGTCAGCGAAGTTTGCCGTGAACGCAACGCGCCAGCGAGCGAGCTGCGAGTGAGCCACGCGAAGCGGAGCGCGGCGGCGAAGCGCCGAGCGAGAGAGCGGTGTAGGGGAGTCCGAGGGGCGAAGCCCCTCGGAGAGACTTAGAAGCTCAGGACGTAGGACACACCGAAGGCATTCACCGAGTACTTGAACGGCAGTTCGTTCGTCGGCAGTTGGGCGCTGAGCGAGCCGAATTGCATCCCCTCGTAGACCCAGTCGTCGGATCGCATGTGCAGGAACGCATAGGCCACATGCAGCGCCTGACCCGAGCGGATCGTGTATTTGCCGTTCAGCCGCAGTTCGGCCGTGTTGGAGGTGTTCACCGGCAGAGCGAGGGCGGAGATGAGATACGCGGCGATGGTCGTGGGTGGCGCCCCGAGTCCGTTGAGGGGATTGTTTGCCCAATTCCCGCCGCTCACGCTGTTATCCCACCGCGCCCACGCCTGGATGAAATTGCCCGTCAGGATCAGCTTGCCGGCCTTTTCGGTTACGCCGAACCCCAGAGTATTCGCCTTGTCGAGCCTGTCCGCCGACCAGTCCAGGCACGGATCCAGCTTGTTGTTGTTGTTGCGTTGTTGCAGCGTCGTATAGCTATCACACGCATTCCCGGAAAGGCCGGCCACGCCAGGTTGCCCGTTGTTGACGCTGGAGGCATTGCTGTTCGCGGTATACGTATTGCCCGCGGTCATGGAGTGATGATCGTCGTACGTGTAGAACACGCTGAGGCTCAGGGCGTCGTTTGGTGCGTACGTGCCATCAAGGTCCAGGGTCCAGCTCTTGGAGTTCTGCAGGCCGTAGGTCGAGTTGGGATAGGTGTCGTTGTTGACATCCACTGCGGTCTGGAACGACAGCTGATTGGTCGCCTCCCAGTTGATCAAGGTGCGGACCTTGTCGCGATTACGATCGGCCACGTAGTACCGTCGCATGCCCGGCAGTTCGCTGATCCTGTTGAGGTTCGCGTACATCGCATTGTTCAGCGCGTTGTTGCTCGGGAAGAACAGGTTCATGTTGCCGGTGGTGCTGGCGAAGCCGAGCGCAGGCCCCCAACCATTCCAGCCGTTCGCGTTCATGAAGGAGAGAGCGGTCGCGCCCCCGGTGGCCGTGGCGGGGCTGACGCCTGCGTACGGCACCAGCGCCAGAAACGCATTCTCGTCGTAGTTGGGCGCCCTCCGCGCGGAAAAGGTATAGGCGACCCTGGCGGTGAGATCCGGACTCACGTTCGCTCGCCATTCGGCACGCAGTGCGTGTTCGTTGGTCGTCGGGGCATCGGCACAATTGATCCAGGAGCCGTTGCACGCGAAGTCGACCTTCTCGAAGCCGTAGCTCCCCTTGATCCACTGTCGCTTCGCCACGGCATAGTCCGCATCGAACTCGAATTGATTCAGCTTCTTGCTATAAGGTCGATTGGCGTTTGCGTTCTGTGCGATCACGGCGCCGTAGGGATTGTTGGCGCCGGCTGGAAAATCGGCGTTGGGCGCGGTGGGCAACGGCTGGTTTGCGTCAGAGAATTGGTAGATGTGGACCGGCGTACGGTTGTCGCGATCGTCGTACTTGTAGGCGGCGATCAGGTTCAACTTCTTCGCCGGCCTGGTCGTGAATTTCGCGTTGAACGCGGTGCTCACCACGAGCCCGTCCAACGAACTCACCGGCACCACCGGTGTGCTGGCGTCGGTGATGAACGCCACGTTCTGCGTATTGCGCGCGTACGATCCCGTGGCGATCAGCTTGGTGGTGGACGACACGTTGAAACCGCCCGTCGCACTGAACTGGTTGAAGTCGTTGTTCGGGGTGCTGCTGATGGTGTTCGCGTTGGGTGTGCCCGGCGTGCCCGGCAGGACCGCCCAGTTCTGCCACGACATGGACGGAACGTTATTCGTGAAGAACGAGCCATAGTACCCGGCCTGCGCGAAACTCTTCTTGCCTTTGAACGCCAGATTCAGACTGAGCTGATTGGTATTGGTATCGATCCGATCCGGAATGACGGTTGAAATGTCGGCCCCGGTGTTTCGAGAAACGGTCCCCATCGGCTTCAACCCGTCCTTATGCTCTGGCCGAAAGTCCGCGTCGAAGGTCCACCGGGAGTCGAAGATGTAGTTGAAGCCCGCGTCGTACTTCGTACGAGTCGTATGAAGGTTGACGTTGTGGAACAGCACCACGTCGGCGTTCGCGGCTGCATCGACCAGGCCGATCTGATTCGCCGTCGGATTGATCAGGGCTCCCATATCGGCCGCGGCCGTACTCAGGTATGGCGCGTCACCAATCGCTTTGACGAGGCCTCGGGCACTGGTCGGGTTCGTGCCACCGCTTCCTGCCACGGTCGGAACCAGCCAGGTGCCAGGCAGCGTGAGGACATTGGTGCCGGCACCGTCGTAGGGCGTCTGGTAACTGTCTGATCGGTTTCTCAACAGCTCGTCGTAGCCGAAGCGGACCCGGTACCTGCCCTGCACGCCGACCTGGGCGGTTAGGCTGCGCGTCTCCAGGCCGAGATCGATGCCTTTGATGCGCCAACGCAACGCACTGGCGCTGTCGAAGGCGGTGCGGCTCCGCAAATCCACGTTGCCGATGAAGAACGCACCCTGTTTCTGCAGCCCGTTGTATTCGCCGGCCTTGTACGAACCGTCACTGACTGGACCGGCGCCGACATCGACCGTGCTCGTCGGCGTGGTCTGCGGTTCGTCTTGGGCAACGGCCGTGCCCGTGCAGACAGCCAGTGCCATCACGACGAGGGCTCCGCGTACAGCCGCTGCCGACTCCGGAGCGGCAAATCCCTTCACTTTCATTTTCATGACGACGCCCTTGACCAGAAGAGGGTCAGCGTTGGAACTTCGCGCCGGCCGGATGATTCGAGCCATGGATCAGCACATGACAATTCAGGCAGGCCCGAGCGCCCGCTTGAACACGCGGAGCGGCCGCTCCCGGCTGCTGGAGACCATTGATCGTCGTCACGTTGCCGTCCGCCAGATTGGCGCCGCTGTTAACCTGATTGGCGTGGTCACCGCTGTGACACTCCTGGCACAGCCACGGCGCGCGCGTCTTCAGCAGCGGTGCGTGGCTCGAGCCGTGCGGCGTGTGGCAGATGGTGCAATTGTCTCGGACGGGCGCGTGGTCCCAGAGGAATGGACCCCGCTTTTCCGCATGGCAGGTGTAGCAGGTCTCGTTGACCGAATTCTTGACAAGCAATGCGGGGCCGGTCGAACCGTGCGGGTTGTGGCAGTCGGAGCACGCCATTTTCGCCGCGTTCGCCAGGCTGGTCACCGTCAGTGGGTGGGTCGAGATTCGGCGGGTCTGCGCGCGCTGCTCCTTGTGGCACGTGTAACAGACTTCGGCCTGGGTCGTCTTGCTCAGCACCTTCTGCTCGGTCGTGTGGATGTTGTGACAGTCGTTGCAGGCCACACCCTTGCTTTCATGCTGGCTGCCGGTCCAGTGCGTACGCAGGCCCGAGTCGTGACAAGAGAGACACTTGGCGTTGCGCTCGGCCACCGGTGACTTTTTCGGTCCCTTGTAGACCACCGCCACCGGGTTGCTCGTGACGTCAACATGGTCAGGGCTCGCGCCGTGGCACGTTTCACATTGGTGCTGCGCGAAGGGCGTGCGTGCATCGGCCTTCACGGCGTGCGGCGTCTGCAGGATGAAGGTGATTGGCTCAATGTTGTGACATTGCTTGAGACAGGTTGCCACTGCATCCTGCTGATAGGCGGCCGGCGCGGCCTGGGGTCCGCCGGCGGCCGGCGCGGCTTGCGCTCCGACGACTTCCGGGGCGGCCTTGACGGCCAGCACAAGCGCGAGGCCGCATGGCAACACGAACGCCCACAAGCCTCCTCGTTGAAACAAGCGCTTCATCGGTTATCTCCAAAGGCGTTGGCCAACCATTGGTTCGTGTCGTTCGTGCACAGGTCTTCCGGACGTGCGCCCGCTGCCCCGTTACGGCGTGCCGACACGTGCACGCCGTGTCTGCGACTATGTGGCTCGAAAATGACGCCCTGATGAAAGTCCGGTGAAAGGACATTCATCGAGTGACGAACCGAGCTGGGACAGCGAGGTTGTGACTAGTGGCCGGTCACGAGGCTGGAATGGCAGTCGCTAATTGAGGGGAGATCGGCGCCAGCGGAAGGTTCAGGGTGAAGGTCGAGCCGATCCCGAGCTGGCTGGAGACCGAGATGGCGCCACCGTGGGCTCGCGCGATCTGGTCGGCAATGGCGAGGCCGAGCCCCGTGCCGCCCGTGTCGCGCGCGCGTGCGGGGTCGGCGCGGTAGAACGGCTCGAAGATGTGGGGCAAGTCAACCGCGCCGATCCCGCAGCCCCAATCGCGGACGGTTACGCGGGCCAGCTTCTCGCCCACTGTGACACGCACCTCGATCGTCGACCCCGCCGGAGAATATCGGATCGCGTTATCTGTCAGATTCAGAATCACGCGCCTCAGATGCAGGGCGCTGCCAACGATCACGGGCCGATGCTCGACATGTGTCTCCACCCGGATCTCTTTTTCTTCGGCAATCGCCCGGGCGATCTCACTGCACTCGCGGATCACCGTGCTCACATCGACCATGTCTCCGGCGGTGACCACCTGCCCACCCTCGGCCAGCGCCAGCAGACGCAGATCACGCACGAGGGTGGAGCAGCGCTCGATCTCGGCCAGCAACTCCGCGGCCGCGTGCGGGTCGTCGCCGGCGCGCGGCGGGCGGCGCAGGCTTGCTTCGACGATGCCGCGCATCGCGGCGAGCGGTGTCTGCAGCTCATGTGACGCATCCGCCGCGAACCGTCTGGCCGTCCGCATCGCAGCCTCGATGCGATCCAGCATGTCGTTGAGCGTGGCGACCAGGCGATCCAGTTCGGCGCTTCCGGCGTGCACGTCCAGGCGCTCCCCGAGTCTGACCGCCTGGATATGCCGGGCTCGCGCCACGATCTCGTCCACCGGCGCCAGCGCTCGCCGCGCCGTGATGCCAGAGCCATAGCTGGCCACGGCCAGCACGATGGCAATCCCCAGCAGCATCGCGCCCGCGAGCTGTCTGAGCGTGTCGTAGATCGGTTGAATCGGTGTGGCAAGCTGCAGGGCCAGGGTGCTCGCGCCAGGGCGATCGAACCGGAGCGTGGCCACCCGCTCCGTGGCGCCGGTGCGATCGGTCACGGTGATCACCGGAGGACCCTCGAGCGCGGCGAGCGCGAGGCTGGACTCACCCGCCCACCCGATCTCAGGAAACGAACCGGATCGAAACAGCAGTGCCCCCGGAACCTCGCGGACGAGCACTTCGGATCGGCGCGCACGCTCGTTGGCTGCCAATTCTCCGCCGACGTCATATGCGAAGAGCGGCGATCGCAGATCGGTCGAGAGCTCGTGGAGGCGCACCTCCAGGCCGGCGTCCATCTCGCGGTACAGCGTGTTCGCGCGGAAGGCGAAGACGAAGACGGCGAAGCTCAACAGACTGGCGCCAAGCGTGAGCAGGTACCAGAATGTCAACCTCGCGCGAACGCTATGAAGACGCAGGCGACGCCGGATCGCTGAGAACATAGCCCACCCCGCGCACAGCCTGGATGAAGCTCGGGCGTCCTTTCGTGTCGATCTTGTCTCTCAGGTGCTTGATGTAGACGTCAACGACATTGCTGGCGTGGTCGAACGGAAAATCCCACACGTGCTCGGCAATCATCGTTCGCGTGTGAACGAGACCGGGGCGGCGCATCAGGTACTCGAGAAGCGCGTACTCGCGGGCCGTGAGCACGATCTGGCGACTGCCGCAACAGACCGCGCGCGTCGCAGGATCGAGCTGGAGGCTCCCGACGGTGAACACCGGCTGGCGCGACTGCCGGCGGAGAAGCGCCCGAAGGCGGGCCAACAACTCCTCGATAGCGAACGGCTTCACCAGATAGTCGTCCGCTCCGGCATCCAGCCCCCGCACGCGGTCCTCGACCATGTCGCGGGCGGAGAGAATGAGGATCGGCGTGTTGGCATGCGTCTGCCGCACGCGCCGGCACACCGCAATGCCGTCGAGTCCGGGCAGCATCAGATCCAGCACAATCGCGTCATGCTGGTGTTCAGCCGTCAACTCGAGCGCACGTAGACCGTCGTGGGCCAGGTCCACGGCGAACGACTCTTCGATGAGCGCCAGGCAGATGTAATTCGCTACCCGATGCTCGTCTTCCACAACCAGCACGCGCACGGACGACCTCCTGCGCACCCGCCGCCCGTTGCCGAGGGTCAGGGCGATCCTGACAATACCTCGCCGCAAGCGAAACCTTTACGACGCGCTCGTCCGGACCGTGGCGTGGTGGAGCGGCTGCGGCCCCGTCGCGTTCATGGCCGGATCGGCCCGGAACTCGCCGAGCGAAATGGGCACGGCGACCTTGAGCATCAGCGTGAAGACCAGGAATCCCAGGGCGAACACCCCGGCCGATACGCGCACCTCTGTGATCGACGGGTAATACTGGTAGATCTCCCCCAGCGTGTCGGGCGTCAGACCGGGGATGATGAGCCCCATGCCCTTATCGATGTAGCAGCCCGCGTACGTCGCCAGGCAGCCGAGGTTGAGCGTGATCGGGTTCTGTCTGGCGGCCGGCATGATGAAGAGCAGGAACGCGGTCAGGTTCAGCGCCACAGCGGACCAGGCAAACGGCACGAGAGTCCGGTGTGCGGCCGATCCCCTGAAACCAGTACCGCGTATAAAGCAGGTGCTCGGTATTCGAGTAGTACTCCTTGAAGGCTTCGACGCCGTGCAGGAACAGATTGAGGAACATCGCGTAGGCCATCAGTTCCGCGATTTTCCAGATGGCCTGGCTCTGGATCTCGAACCGTGTGAACCGGCGCAGCAACTGGAGCACGACGAGCAGAATCGCCGGACCGGAACAGAACGCCGACGCCAGGAACTGCGGCGCGAGGATCGAGGAATTCCAGTAGGGGCGTGCGGCCATACCGTTGTACAGAAACGCGGTCACGGTGTGAATCCCGATCGCCATCGGAATCGAGGCGAGCACAAGCGGGATGACAAGGCGCTTCTCGTAGGGCTGGCCGTGGAATGCGCGGTAGATGATGTGCGTCACGACGACGAAGTTCACGAGGAAATAGAGATTGAGCACGATGGCATCCCAGCCCAGGATCGAGCTGGGGAAGTTGATGTAACCCCACGGCGGAATCGAGGTGCCAGAGCCGGTCCGGACGGCCAATATCCACCAGCACGAAGAGCAGGCACATGATGATCGCGCTCAACGCCAGCAGCTCGCCGAAGATGACGATTTCCCGGATCGGCTTCCAGTCGTAAATGTACGCCGGGATGACGAGGACCACCGCCGCGGCGGCGACGCCGACAAGGAACGTGAAGTTCCCGATGTAGAACCCCCAGCTGACCTGGTCCCGCATCGCCGTCAGCACGAGCCCGGTCGTGGCCTGGCGGGCGTATGCCAGCGCGCCCGAGACGATCAGCACACCGAGGAACGTCAACCATGCCCAGTAGGCCTGGTTGCCCCGCAGGACAATCCTGACCGAGGCGGTCACGAAATGAGAGAAGCGCCTGATGGTCTGCATGGCTACGTTCCGTAGAAGTAGAAGAACTTCGGCATCGTGTTCAGCTCGGGCTTGAGCAGCAGCACCCTTTTGTTCTCGAGGATGTAGCGAATCTCGCTGTCGGGATCCAGCATGTTGCCGAATTTCCGCGCCCCGGTCGGACACACCTCGACGCACGCCGGGTAACGGCCCTTACGCGTGCGTTGAATGCAGAACGTGCACTTCTCCACGACGCCCCGGGGCCGCGGCCGGTTGCCGAGATAGTGCGTGTTGGAATTCAGTTCGTTCGGCGGAATTGACGGCACCCCCCAATTGAAATGGCGTGCGCCGTAGGGGCAGGCGGCCATGCAGCACCGGCAACCGATACACCAGTCGTAGTCAATGACCACGATGCCGTCCGGCTCGGTCCACGTGGCGCCGGTCGGACAGACCTTCGTGCATGGCGGATTCCGGCAGTGCTGGCAGGCTGTCGGGACGTAGAAGCGATTGGGCTCGGGAACATCCGCCGGCGAGTAGTACGGATCGGCATCCGAGAAATCGAGCCCCTTGTCCTTGTTCATCGACAACACACGAATCCATTGCACCTGTGGATCGCGCGACTGGTTGTTTTCAGCGACGCACGCGTCCACGCAGCGGCGCGATCCGTTGCATCGCGACAGATCCAGCGCGTAGGCAAACAGAACTCCGGGCATCGGGCCCGCATCGGATACGGTCACGGCTTTGCCGTACGTCTCTCGAGTACTCGCGCTCCCACTTCTTGATCGCTTCACGCAATTCGTCCCGGGGGACGTCATGGAGGCGCCGAGGGCCACAAGCCGTGAGCAGCCAGCCCGCCGCCGCCGCGGCGGCGATCGATCCGAATTGCCGGCGTGTCACGCTGGCGGTTGCCGTCTGATCCTTCTCCATGACGATCTCCCGTCTACATCCCCGGCCGCGTCGGCCGTCGTGGTGCGGGCTGAGGCGCCATGGGCTTGAACTTCGGCTGATGCGGGCTGTGACAGTTCACGCAGAGCAGATAGCCTTTCTGGCCGTTCCATTCGCCTGTGCGCCGGCCGTGAACCCCCGCGCGCCAGTCGCGATATTTCTCGCCGTGGCACTGGCCGCAGAGCCGGTACGATTCTTCGAAGGGCACGCGTTCCCCGCTCGCCAGATGAAGGAAGTCGCGATTGTCCGCATCGTGGCAGTCCAGGCACCAGCGGTGTTCTTCGTCGTGCTTCAGCACGATGTCCTCGTGGTCCTCCACCACGCGGCGCGTGCGATTCGTCTTCAGGTCCGCGTGACAGAAGGAACAGGGGAAGATGCCCTCGGAGAATGGCGGCGGCGGCACGTCGACGTGATGACCTGGACCCTGAGCCGCGGGCGCCGCGGGTGCCTGGACTGGCGCCGGAGCCTTGGCTGGCGCCGCGCGTTGCGGCGTGCGGGGCTGCGCCAGAAGGACAGCCCCTGCAACCAGCGCCAGCGCGAAGGCAGTCTTCACAAGGCCCCCCTCGGTGTCGGCTGCGTCCGGAACTCGATGACGCGCTGCATCTCCCGCAGCCACATCGCCTGGAACACCTGCAGCCGCTGCCCCATGACCTCTGCGACGTTCTGCGTGACGATGTAGGCGATGTCGGGCCGCGCGGCGAAATACTGAAAGAGCGCCGTCCGCGGAATCGCCAGCACTTCGCTGTCGAGCGGCGCGGTCGCCTTCAGTGTGAAACGATGGGGCGGAATCAGCGCAGACCATCCGAACGCCTGGCCTGGCGACCGCTCCTCGATCAGCACGTCTTCCTCGTGCTGACGGACCCGCATCGGTAACGTCAGCGCAATCCGGCCCCGCTCGACGACGTACAGGTTGTCAGCCGGTGCGCCCAGAGGAAACAGTTCCGCGCCGCTGGGCAGGCGGACGTGGGTCCCGAGAGCCGTGACCTGTTGGGCCTCCTCTGCCGAGAGGCCCCGCAGCAGTTCCGGTTGTTCGAAGGCCATGGCGGCGCCCCTTCAGTGAACCAGCGGAGACGTGGTGAGAGTCTGGAGCGTCTCCGGCGGTCGGGTAATCCCGGAAGGCCTCGGCCGCGGCCTGTTCCAGGCGGACGTGGCGCTCGATTTGCAGCCGCAACATCTCTATCGGCAGGGCGGTTCGAGGCTGCGGTATCCGGTCGTCGACAAAGAAGCGAGAGGGCAGGGCGAGAAGGCGCTCGTCGTTGAGCGGCTCTGCGGGCGCCGGGTCACGAACGGCGGCCTTGAAAAGGATTGCGGCGATACCGACGCCGATCAGACTGATTACCGCCACTGACAGGAACATCTCCATGGCTGGACCTCATTTCGCAATCACCTGCGGGGAGGCAGCTTTGATGCCATGCGCGACGTGGAAAAACACGCGTGTAACTGGGGGATTTTCGGATGCGGTCCCCCCGGTGCTGCCGGTTTGTCAGGTCGAGCCTGACGTTCCGTCAGCGTCCGGGCCGGCCCGTGCCTTTCGGAGGTGCGGCGGTCCGGGGGTGGAGGGCCAATGCGCGTGACCGGGTGGTCCGGCATGACGGCGGGACTGGCCGCCGGAACAACGCTCGCGGTGGTGTTGGCCGCCGGCACGGGCGCCTATTTCTATTCACGTCACCATTCCGAGCGCCTGCTCGAAAACGCTCGCGACACCGCGCGCACCGAGGGTGAGCTGATTCGCGACGCCCTCGAACATCAGATGCTCGCGGACGACCGGACGCTCATTGCGAAGATGATCGACACCTTCGGTAGGAGGCCGGACGCCGAGCAGGTAGCGCTGCTCGATCGCGACGGCGTCGTGCAGTTCTCGAGCTCGGCGCTCGCATCCGTCGATTTTGAGCCCGGCTCTCCCACCTGCCAGGCCTGCCACCAGTTTCCCGCCGCGCAGCGGATGGACAGCCGCGTGATCGAGGCTCGCGGGGGGTCGGTCCTCCGAACCGTGATTCCGATCATGAACAAGCCGGTCTGCCACGAATGTCACGATCCCGCGGATCGCATCAATGGCGTGTTGATGCTCGACATGAACATCACGGCGATCCGGGCCGGGATGGATCGCGATTTGCGATGGATGGCTCTCGGCACGGCGGCGCTGACGCTGCTGCTCATTGCCGGCATTGCGCTCGTGGTCCGTTTCGCCGTGCTTCGACGGCTCCAACGGTTCGAGACGACAGCGCGGCTCATCGCCGAGGGCGATCTGAATCAGCGTGTCCCTGCGGCCGGATCCGACACCGTGTCCTGGCTCGCCAGAGAGTTCAACACCATGGCGGACTCGATGACCGGACTCCTCGACCAGGTGCACGGACAGCAGCGGCGCCTCGAGACGGTCATCAACAGCATCGACGACGGCATCGTGGTTCTCGACCCGCGCCGGAAGGTGATTGCGGCCAATGACGCGTTTCTCAATCGCACCGGACGAGCCCGCGATCTCGTCCTTGGCAGCTGCTGCCGTGATGTGGGTCCCGGTGCCTGCCCGGCGAACGACTGTCCCACGCTGGGGTGCCTCGACACACGCGAGCGCCAGGTGCGCATCATCGAGCGTCGGCTGGCCGATGGCAGCGTGAGATGGGAAGAGGTCCATGCGTCGCCGATTGTCAGCGACGACGGCGAATTGCTACAGGTGGTCGAAGTCTGGCGCGACATCTCCGACAGGCGCGCCGCCGAGGCCAGGATGTCGGAATCGCACCGGCTGGCGTCGCTGGGGATGCTGGCGTCCGGTTTTTCCCACGAGCTGAACACCCCGTTGGGAACGGTGCTGACGTGCGTTGAAGGGATCCTGCGCGATGTCGACCGACGCGATCCGGCGGAGCCCGACTGGGCGCACGTCGGGCAGCGTGCGTCGGTCGCGCGCGATCAGATCCTGCGCTGCCGTACCGATCACGCAGCACTTCCTGCGGATGTCGCGCGGTCAGACCGGAGGCACGGACATCGTCGATCTGCAGGCGACTTTGTCGGCCGTGGCGAGGTTGACCGAACCCACGGCACGTGCGCATGGTGTGCGAATCATTCAGCGCCCCACGTTCGCCGGCCTCCACGTCCGTGCCAACGAGGCCGAGCTGCAGCACATCCTGATCAATCTCATTCTCAACGCAATCCAGGCGAGTGCGCCCGGCAGCGACGTGACGCTCGACGTCGCGTGCGGCGAGTCCACGCGCATTCGCGTCACGGATCACGGCTGCGGGATCGCCAAGGAGCATCGAACGCGGATTTTCGAGCCGTTCTTCAGCTTGCGTCAGGGCGGCACCGGTCTGGGCCTGTTTCTGTCGCTTGATTTCGCGCGGCGGTGGGGCGGAAACATCACGGTGGAGAGCGAACCTGGCGCGGGTTCCGTGTTCGAGGTCGTCGTTCCCGCCGCCGGCGCCAGTGTGGCGCGCCAACCGGCATGAAGTCCACCTCTCTCCTGCTCGTTGACGACGACGACCCGTACCGATGTGCACTCGGAGGCGAACTCGAGCGTCAGGGGTACGCCGTAACGCTGGCGGCGTCTGGTGAGGACGCACTCGCCCGGCTGGCCGAACGCGAGCCAGACGTGGTGCTGCTCGATCTGCGGCTTCCCAGGATGAGCGGGCTCGAGACGCTGAAGATCATTCGAGAGCGCCATCCCGCGACCGACGTGATCGTGCTGACCGGTCACGGGTCGATCGATACCGCGATTGAATCGATACGCGCGGGCGCCTTCGATTACGTTGCGAAGCCCTGTCCCCTCGACGAGCTAGAGGTGAGAATTCAGCGCGCCCTGGAACGTCAGGCACTTCGCAAGCGAGCCACGCTTCTCGAGCGAGGGTTGACGCCGCCCGACCTCGGCGATTCGTTTGTCGGCGAGAGCGATGCGTTCCGTCAGGTGCTCGCGCTCATCGAGAGGATCGCGCCTACCGACTCCGCGGTGCTCATCACGGGCGAGACCGGTTCCGGCAAGGAAATGGTCGCGAAGCTGATTCATGCGCGCAGCGCCCGGCGCCACCGCCCATTTGTCGTCGTCGAATGCGCCGCGCTGCAGGAGAGTCTGCTGCAGAGCGAGCTGTTCGGGCACGAGCGCGGCGCCTTCACCGGCGCGGATCGCGCGAAACCCGGGTTGTTCGAGGTGGCACACGGGGGGACGATTTTCCTCGACGAGATCGGCGAGGTGAGCCTCGCGACGCAGGTCAAGTTGCTGCGTGTGCTCGATACGTCGACGTTTCGGCGTGTCGGCGCCACCTCGGAGATCCGGGTCAACGTGCGGGTGCTGGCCGCCACGAACAGGGACCTCGAGGCCATGGTGAAGCAGGGCCTCTTCCGCGAGGACCTGTTCTACCGTCTGTCCACGATCCGGTTGTTGCTGCCGTCGCTTCGCGAGCGGCGGAGCGACATCGATCCGCTGGCGGATTACTTCATCGCCCGGATGAACGAGCGTCTCGGCTGCGCGCGGCGGCTCGCGCCCGCCACGCGCAAGGTCCTCCAGCAGCACGAGTGGCCCGGTAATGTCCGCGAACTCCTTCACGTGATCGAAGCTGCCGCCGTCGTGTGCGACGGCTCGGAAATCCTGCCCGAGCATCTGCCCGCGTCCATGCGCGCGCGCATGCCTTCGACCGCCGGCCGCGAGGCGGCCCCAATAGCCACGCTCGAAGCCATGGAGCGCGCACACATCGAGTTGGCCCTGCGCGCGATGGCCGGACATCGCGGGCAGGCCGCCAGAGTGCTCGGCATCAGCGAACGCAATCTGTATCGAAAACTCCGCGAGTACCGATCTCGAACGCTGAGAGCGGACCGGGATCCGGGATGCGGGATCCGGGATCCGGATCGGTCGAGCCGTCCTGACGAAACGTCAGATCCGGATCTGACAGAACGGCAGCACGCCAGCTCTGTCTTCGGCTCGGGTCTGCGCTTCCGGCGCAAATGCGCGCACGCGCTTGCGGCACCAGTCATGCGTCGTTCGACAGCACAAGGAGTAGATCGCCATGAGGCACGCTGTGCTGGTTGTTGCTGGAGTCGTATTGCTGTCGGCCGCCGCGACCTCGGCGCAGGACCCGAAGCAGGTCGAGGCGGGCAAGCAGCTGTTCTCGTCGAAGCAGTGCGTCAAGTGTCATCAGGTCGAAGGCAAGGGGAACAAGGTCAACAAACTCGACGGCGTCGCGTCGAAGGTCAGCGCCGACGATATGAAGAAGTGGCTGACGAATCCCAAGGAAATGGAGGCGAAGCTCGATCACAAGCCCAAGATCACGATGTCGTCGAAGAAAGCGCCGCTGACTGCGTCCGAAGTCGACGCCCTCGTGGCGTATCTGCAGACGCTGAAATAGAAAAGGCTGGCCGACAGAAACAAGGGAGGGTGACTGACCCTAGAAATAAGGTGGCTGGCACCTTTTCAGCAAAGGTGCCTGACACCTTATCTTTGCCGTTTGTTCGCCTCGGGCCAAATTCGTCACGTGTTTACTCGCCATTCTTCCACTTGACGTCCCAGTGAAGTAATGACATTCTCTCCACGTGGGTCAAATGGATGTGCCAGAAGGTTGCCGGCTCTCACGTATACGAGGTAAGCCGGTTCCGGGTTTGATGACCGAAGGGGTGTACATCACACGAGAGTCGGTTTCCAGAAGATCTCTTGCCGTATCTGGTGTGTTCCACTCGACGATGCGCGCGCGATGGTGTCCCGCTTGCGCGTCGAACGCCGTATACAAGAGGTGCTTTCCATCCGGCAGAACCTGAGGCCATGGATACAACTCTTTCAAGGCTTCGGGAGTGCCGCCGGACGCGGGGACGATGAAATTTGCCGTTCGCGCATGAATGTGGAGTTACCTCAATACCTTCCGCCACAATAATGGTCGGTTGAGCCGTGGTGAGTATCAGCTTGCTCTGCCGACAAGTGGCACGATCGAGTGCCGCCACCGTCTAATTCAACGGATCACCTCTCGAGCGCATTGAAGGAGAATGTGTCGAATGAGGGCGAAGACGTATTTGCTGTCTCTGCCGGAGCGGTTCGTCCGCTCGGCGCTGGGGCTTAGCGCAGGGGTGACGCGCGAAGTGGGAGAGGTTGTCATTCCGGACGGTGTACGCCAGAGCCGGCTGTATCAGAACCTCGTTGATACGACGCTCCGATTTCTGATTGAGCAGGTCGGCGGCGTCGAGGGCGTTTACTCGAATGACGAAACGTTGCCCGAGCGTTTTCTCGCGAGGCGCACGGTTGGTAACGCCGTCGAAGTGCTGGGCGTCGTCGCATTTCGGGCATCGCCCGTCTGGGTACTGGCCGCGCTGGCGGACATTTGCGGGATGGGCCGGCAGCTGATCCCAGAAATCTCCGACGCGCTGAAATCGCAGGGGCTGTTGGAACAAGACGCGCAGTTCACGAGCACCGATCAGCTGTTGGACGGACTGGAAAAGACGTCTGCCCGGCTGGCAGCGACGATCAATACGCCCCCTCTCGACGTGGCAGGGCTTCGCCAGGAATGGGATGCGATTCGTGCGGACGCCCGGGGTCTGCAGGCTGCCAGCTTCCCGTCGCGGGACACGATCGAGCACCTGTGGTCGCAGCTCAAGACGGAGGCCGCCCGGCAGAACCGGTCGATCTTCGAAACCTCGTCGATGATGGCCGTCGCGGCGGTTCGCGCCGTTCCTGACGGGTTGCGATGGCTCTCCGCGTCAGCGCGTGCGGGTGCGACGCGGACCGGCACCCTGTTCGGCTCGGCGTTCCTCGATCACTATCGAGAGACGCTTGGCGAGATCCGTCAGGTCGGGTACCCCACGTATACGCGCCGGCAACTGGGTCCGTACGTCCGGGCGGCCGCGGACCAGTTTTCGCCGAAACGCCGCACCCTCACGCAACGGTTGCTCGAGCGCGGTCCGCGTCAGCGCACACCCTGAGGCCCAGCGATTGCGCCGATGACCTTTCCGAGAAACTGATCGAGGTTTCGGTTGTTGTCGATCCAGCGCACGACAATCAGGAGATCGTGTTCCCAGTCCAGGTACACCACGTTGACGCCATTACCCTGGAACGTGACGGATGAGCGCGGCGTCGAGGGAAAGGGACGCGCGCCCTCGGCGCCATCCCCGTTTTTCGAGGGGTTGTTCAAGAACCAGTTGCAGTAACCGTAGCCAGGATTGGCGGGTCCTGGTGTCCGAGCCATCGCGATCCACTTCTCTGACACGAGCTGCCGGCTGCCCCACCTGCCATTATTCAGAAAAAGGTAGCCGAACCGTGCGAGGTCGTACACGTTGATGAACATGCCGCCGCCGAAATGCCCGCCGCCGGTCACCGATTTCATCCGAGTGCCATCGATGTCCACCCAGGCGTTGTCGTACGCCTCCCAGTGCCACGTGGACGTCGCGCCAATCGGATCCATGATTGACGCCTTCAGCACATCCGGGAGCGGCTGTTTCAGGACATACAGCGTCGACAGCGCGAGAACGTTGACGCGCGTGTCGTTGTACTTGTAGAACGTCCCGGGAACGTGCAGCTCACGCTTCGCCCACTGGTCCGGCGTCTGACCGCGGGGCGGGCGGTCGGCCCAGTCCGGCTTTCCCCACAGGGTGCCAGACCAATCGCTTGTCTGCCGCAGAAGGTGCTCCCACGTAATCGGGGTGTTGTGCTCCGACGTGAAAAGATCGACGCCTGCAGGCATGTAAGGCGCGACGCGATCCGTGACCGACCGGATCCTTCCGGAATCGAATGCGAGGCCGACCACGGTCGAGAGAAAGGTCTTCGTGACGCTGAAGGTCATGTCGGCGCGGGCCGTGTCTCCCCATTCCGCGACGACGGCACCGTGACGGATGATCAGGCCATTCGACGCCGCGCGCGGCTGTGTAGGACCGATGAGCGTGTTATAGGGAGACTCGGACTGAAACTGTTTCACGATTGCCGCGGCCAGGTCCTTCGTGTCCGGGTTCTCGTGCGCGCGGGCAAACGCGATCGCCTCGTCAAGCCTTGCTTTGTCGAGGCCGACGCTTGCAGGATCTCTTTGCTGCCACTCTCCGCGCGGGGGAAAGTACGGCGGCGTGGACGCTCGCTGCCCAGCCGCAAACACCGTCGTCGCGATCACCGCTGACAGCAGTACCGCCGCCCGATCTGTCGGCCCCGATCGTCTCATGAGGTGTGCTCCGTAGATGTATAACCGGCCTCCGGAATCCGTACACGAAAAACGGCCGGCGTGTAGGCCGGCCGTTTCCCTGACTGAAGGGGAGTCTTAGAGACTCCCCCCGTTAGTGTGTGCCATGCGTGCACCTCCCGGCCGCGACCGTTTCGTGTGTCCCTGTTCAGAGACGTGGTCGCTCGAGCCTTTTTTTGCGCCATCGCGGAGCGAGGCGAACCAACACGTCGATCATAGCATGCGATTCCATATGTGCTTGACGCGGCACCTCGCAAGGCGTCCACTAGTAGAGTGGTGAATAGTACTGCTTCAGCGAGTGACAGTTGTCTGGATCGATGTCTAGCGGTCCCGAAAACCCCGTTCCGTGGGACGAGAGCACGGCCCTTGAAGAGTTGGAGCGTCTGAAGCGCGGCATCGAGGAATGGCGCCAGCGGCGGAAGGACGTCCAGGCTGATTTCGATCGATTCGTCCGCGGGTTCCGGATGGCGGCGCTCGAACGCAAGATCGTCGAAGCCTCGGAACCGCCCAGCGCGGTTCTTTCGGCGTCGGAGACGGCTGCCGACGTACCCAATGTTTCGGTACCGACGCCGATGCAGCCAGTCGCGGTGCCGACTCCCACGGTGATCGCTCGAGACCTCGCGACTCCCTCACTCGAGGCGGCACTGACGCCGACCGAGCCGTCCCCGCCGAGCCTGACGGCAGCTCAAGGTCCCGCTCCGTCCGCGGAGCAGCGCAGGCGTCGGACACAAGTGATGGTCGTCACCGGAGGCCTGGCTGTGGTCGTTGCGGCAGGAGCACTGCTGACGCGCAGCTGGGGAGGCAAACCGGGTAAATCGGCAGACGCGAGTGCGCGCCCGGCGGCAGCCCGCGCGACACCAGTCCCAGGACCCAAGGCGCCGTCCGAGTCGAGGTCGAACCCGGCGGTGCCCGAGTCGCCACGGTCCGAGATCACCGCTCTCCGCCGCGTGTGGGTGCGCGTCACCGTGGACGGCGTTCGAGAGGTCGAGCGCGAGTTGCCCGCGGGCGAACGGGTCCCGCTCCGCCCGGGACGAACGATTGTGATTCGGGCGGGCAACGCCGGCGCGGTGCAGCTGCTGCTCAATGGAGAGGACCGGGGAACGCTCGGTCCCGAAGGCCAGGTCGTCACGCGCACACTGCAGATCCCCCCGACGCCAAATCGCTGAATTCTCCGGACGCTCCGGGTCGCCGCGAACGACGCTCCAGCCCACACCGCGTGTTATCGTTGGGCGCTTCCCACGATGCCTGTCCTTCTCGAAACACGCGATCTCAAGAAGCATTACCGTATGGGCGCCGTTACGGTGCGTGCGCTCGACGGCGTGTCGCTTTCGGTGGAGCAGGGAGAATTCGTGGCGCTCCTTGGCACCTCAGGATCGGGGAAATCAACGCTCCTCAATCTTGTGGCCGGACTCGATCGGCCGACCGAAGGGTCGCTGCGGATCTTCGATCGTGATCTCGCCGGAATGTCGAGCGCCGAGCTCAGCCTGCATCGGCGACAGAACGTGGGCATCATCTTTCAATCGTTCAACCTGGTCTCGACCATGACCGCTCGCGAGAATGTCACTCTCGCGATGATGTTCGCGGGCGTGCCGAGAAGCGAACGCGATTCCACTGCGTCGAGCCTTCTCGAATCGATGGGACTCGCGGAGCGGCAGGAGCATCGGCCGCGCGAACTCTCGGGCGGGGAGCAGCAACGCGTCGCAATTGCCCGGGCGCTCGCGAACAAGCCTCACCTCCTGCTCGCGGACGAGCCCACGGGGAATCTCGACAGCCGCACGTCGCGCGACATCCTGGCGATTCTGAAGGACCTGAACCAGCGTGAGGGTAAGACCGTCATCATGGTGACGCATGACGCGGCCCTGGCGCAGGCCTACGCCAATCGTACCGTCACCCTCCTCGACGGTGTCGTGATCGACCAGCGGACGGACGCACGCTCATGACGTTCCGCGACACGCTCGGGCTCGCGTTGCGGAACCTCGGCGAGGCGAAGCTTCGAACGTCGCTGACGACGATGGGCGTCTCGATCGGCATTGCGTCGCTGGCCGGGATGGTATCGCTCGGCGTCGGCCTGCAGGATCAGTTCGTCGCCCGCTTCACGAAGTCCGGATTGTTCGACACCATCACCGTCACCCCAGGTCAGGATCTGCCCGGCGGACTGGCGACCATTGCTCGTGCCGGCCGACGCGGGTTCGGCACGCGTCGGCGGTCCGAGCGAGCCGCGGCGGCGTCACCGGATGCCGCACCACTGCGCGCCGATCTGAACGACGCGACGATCACCGAACTGGCGGCGCTCGATGGCGTCAAGGAGGTGTATCCGAGCGTGCGCGCACCAGTCGAGGCCAAGTACGGAGGTGAATCCGAGGGAATGCTCGCGGCCGGCGTGCCGATGAGCGCCAGGGATGAAGGTTCGTTCCAGTCGATTACGTACGGCAGGTTCTTCAGCGACGACCTGGCCACCGAGTGTCTGCTCAGCCTCGACATGGCCAAACGGATCGACGACACGAATCCGCAGGGACTGATCGGAAAGGACCTGACGCTCGTCCATGCGGCACCGACGAGCGGAGGGTCGGGTGCGCCAGTCCCAGGCGCGCCACTAACGGCGAATGCCGCCCGTGTCGATGTACCGTACCGAATCGTCGGCATTATCGAACGTGAGACCGGGCCGTTCGGAGGCACCGCCGCCGTATCCGGTTTGATGATTCCGCTCGGACGCGCCAAGCTCATCGCCGCAGCGACCCGCGCGCTCACGCAGGCGCTGGTGCCCGAACGCGCGAACGAGCGGGCCTACAACGCGCTGATCGTCAAGGTGAAGCACGCCCAGGCTGCCCAGGACGTCGAAGATCAAATCAAGAAGAAAGGGTTTTCGGCGTTTTCCCTGAACGATGCGCTGCAAGGCGCGAAGCGCGCCTTCATCATCCTCGACATCGTCCTCAGCCTGATCGGTTCCATCGCGCTGGCGGTCTCTTCTCTTGGAATCATGAACACCATGGTGATGTCGATCCTGGAACGCACACGCGAGATCGGCATCATGAAGGCGATCGGCGGCAGCGATGGCGATATTCGTCGTATCTTTCTCATCGAAGCGTCGGCGATCGGGTTTTTTGGAGGCGTGACGGGTGTCGTCCTCGGATGGATCGTGGGACGGCTCGTGAACTTCGGTGCGAACATCTACATCCAGAATCAAGGAGGACACGCCCGGCAATCTGTTTTCGCTGCCCTGGTGGCTGATCGGCGGTGCGATTGGATTTTCCGTCACGATCAGCCTAATCGCGGGAAGCTATCCCGCGGCGAGAGCGGCCCGGCTCGATCCAATCCGGGCGCTTCGCCACGACTGATGAGGCATCCAGTGAAATCCATAGTTGCTCTTCTCACAATTCTCGCGGCGGTGCCCGCCTTCGCGCAGACCAAGGCGAAGGCGCAGAACGTTCCGGAGATCCCCTACGAATCCGTGCCAGGGTTCCTGAAGCTTCCACCGAACCTCTATCTCGGCGAAGGCATTGGCGTGGCAACGAACTCGAAAGGACACGTGTTCGTGTACACGCGCAGCGGCGACACCCGCCTGTTCGAGTTCGACCAGAACGGCAGCTTCGTCCGCGAGATCGGTCAGGGGCTGTACGGATTCGAATTCGCCCACGCCGTCAGGGTCGACCGCGACGACAACATCTGGGCGGTGGACGAGGGGACCAATATGGTCATCAAGTTCACGCCAGACGGGCGCGTCGCCATGGTGATCGGACGCCGGCCGCAAGTTGTCGAAGGGCTCGCTGCGGCGCCGCCGGGGGCGCCGGAACCGGCGCCGGAGCCATACGTGTTCAGTCGTCCAACCGACGTGGGCTTCGATGCGGCCGGGAACATCTTCGTCACCGACGGCTACGGCAATTCACGCGTCGTCAAGTTCGACAAGAACGGCCGGTTCATCAAGGAGACGGGGACGCGGGGCAGCCAACCCGGGCAGTTGAACCTGCCTCACACGATGGCCATGGATGCGAAAGGCAACGTCTACGTGGGCGATCGGAGCAACGCGCGCGTCCAGGTGTTCGACAACGAACTGAACTTCAAGGCGATCTACGACAAGGTAGGAAGTCCATGGGCGGTGTGCATCTCTCCCGGGCCGCATGAGTATCTCTTCGTGTCGAACTCGATCCCCGACAACGGCCTGGCGCAGTACAGGGATATCACTGGCGAGATATACAAGATGGAACTGGACGGCACGATCCTTGGGAAGTTCGGGAAGCCCGGAAAGCAGCTGGGCGAGTTCAGCACCGTCCACGAGATCGACTGCCGGAATCCAAACGAGCTCTTCGTTGCGGAGATCACCGCCTGGCGGGTTCAGAAGATCATTCTGCATCCGTCGGCGACAACATCGGCACGGTAGGAGATTCGCATGCTGCGCTGGATTTATCTCGCGGCGGCGATTGCCGCCAGCCTTCTCACCCCGTCCGTCCCTGACGCATCTCAGGGCCAGACGTCGGCCCCCGAAATCGCGTTTGACGCGTCGGCGGACTTCCTCAAGCTGCCTGCGGATCTCTATCTGGGCGAAGTGGCGGGCGTCGCGACGAATTCACGGGGTCAGGTATTCATCTATACGCGGACGGGAAATCCGACTGTCGGACTGGGGAATTCGCGCCTGTTCACGCATGGCGGTTCCCGCCTGCTGCAATTCGATCGCAGTGGCGCCTTCGTGCGGGAGATCGGACAGGGTTTGTACGGGTTCCTGTTCGCGCACGCGGTCCGCGTTGACGCGCAGGACAACATCTGGGTTGTCGACGAAGGCATCGAATCAGGTCATCAAGTTCAGTCCTGATGGCCGAGTGCTGATGGTGCTTGGACGCAAGCCCGAGGCCGTGACGATCCGACTGCCTCCCTCCAGCGCGCCGGCGACACCCTCCGGCCGCGGCGGTGCTGCCGGGTCTGGCTCGGGAGGCGCGGGCGATCAGTTCGTGCGGCCGAGTGACGTGGCGTTCGATACCGAAGGCAATATCTTCGTCGCGGACGGCCACGGAGCGAACGCCCGTGTCGCGAAGTTCGATCGCGACGGACGCTTCGTGCTGTCCTGGGGATCACGCGGATCCGACCCGGGCCAGTTCAATACTCCGCATTCCATCGCGACAGACGCCCAGGGCAACGTGTACGTCGCTGACGAAGGCAACACGCGTATCCAGGTTTTCGACGGCAAGGGTGCGTTCAAGTCGCAAATCACTGGCATAGGTGTTCCGCAGGCTGTCTGCATCAGCAGCGGAGCCCATCAGTATCTGTACAGCTCGCATGCCGGTGACGAATACGGCATGGACGACGCCGCCATTTACAAGCTCGAGCTGGACGGCCGCGTCGTGGGTAGGTTCGGCGCGGCAGGGAAGCAGATCAAGCAATTCGGCCTCGTGAACGCGATTGACTGCCGGAATGAGAATGAGCTCTATGTGGCCGAGCTCACAAACTGGCGGGTGCAGAAGATCGACGCTGCATCCCAAGGCACGCTGATCCGATAGATCCCGAAAGTGGCTGTTTTTCGCAGACTTTGACGTATCATAACGGCACAGCCCGATGTTTTCGCGCGCCGCCGTCGTTCTCGTGTCTGTCCTGGCGCTGTCTCAGCAAGAAGGACAGATTCTCCAGGTTGCGCCGCTCGCCCGGGGTGACGAGGTGCTCGTCTCGTTCAAGCTCGCCCAGGAACCGACAGAAGAGATCCGAAACGCCATCCACAGCGGGCTGACGGTCAGCCTGGTCTACAAAATCGATCTGCGGCAGGAGTTCCGCCGTCTGGCTCGATCGCACGATTGCGTCGACGGTGGTGACGGCGACCGTCCGGTTCGACAATCTGACTCGGAAATACGCGGTGACGCGTCAGGTCGATGGTCGCATCGATCGCGCGGAATCGATGGAGCGGGAAGACGCAGCCTGGGCCTGGCTGACGGATCAGTTCGAGCGGATGCCTCTCTTCCGCAGCGCCTCGCTGGAAGTGAACGCCGAATACTACGTGCGCGTGCGGGCCCATACCACCCCGCGCATCATGTCGTTCGTGTGGCCGTGGCAGGCTGACGATGTCGTCGGGCTCGCTAAATTCACATTCATGCGGTGATGCGGCAACGTTCTGCGGCGATCATTCTCCTGTCTCTTCTGGCCGCGACCGTCGTGCTCGGCCAGCAGCCGCCTGTCTTCACGCCGTTCGGGGCGCTTCCCGTTCTCGACAGCTATCTTGAAGCGTTGCGGCAGCAGGCCGGGATTCCCGGCATGTCAGCAGCCGTCGTACGGGACGGCGTCATCATCTGGGAGAAGGGGTATGGGTACCAAGATACTGCGTGCCCGCATCCGCGCGACGCCCGATACGCCCTACATCGTCGGCGATCTGAGCGCGACGCTGGCCGCGGTCATGATCCTCCAATGCGTCGAACGCCGCCAGCTCTATCTCGACGATCCAATCCGGAAGTACGGCGGCGAACTCCCCGAGGCGAACGTCACGATAGCCAGATGTGCTGAGCCACACGACTCCAGCACTCGAGGAGCCGTTCAGTCTACAGCCCCGAGCGGTACGCGCAGCTGACCGCCGTGATGGAGCACTGCGAATCACGTTCGTACCGCAAGAGCCTCGCGATGCTGCTCGACCAGACGCGCGATGCGGGATTCGGTGCCTGGCACCGATCTGTGGCACTCCGATAATGTCCTTCGCGAAGGGGAATTCGACGGAGAGGAGCGTCGATCGCTATCGTCACGTGCTCGAGCGCATGGCAATGCCCTACAAAGTCGACCCGCGCGGACGTGCGGACCGGAACGATCTGCCGCCCTTGACGATGTCGGCGGCAGGCGGGCTGGTCAGCACCGTGCGCGATCTCGCGCGGCTCGATGCGGCGCTCGATTCGACGGTCCTCCTGCGGCAGGAGACGCTCGATGCGGCCTGGAACCCGGTCGTGACACCGACAGGTTTCGTGTCGCCGATGGGCCTGGGTGGTTCGTGCAGAGCCACCGAGGGCGAGCGCGTCGTGTGGCACTTCGGATTGATCGCCAACGCGTATTCCTCGCTGATGCTGAAGCTGCCGGAGCGAAAGCTGACGTTCATTCTCCTGGCCAACAGCGACGGGTTGAGCGCGCCATTTCAGCTGTCCTCCGGCAACGTGACGCGGTCCCTGTTCGCCACGCTCTTTCTCAGGCTCGTGACCTAGTGCCCGCGCGTGTTCAGAGAATTCTTGCAGCCGGCTTTCTGATCGCGCTTCACGTTTCCGCCCGCAGCTGCTGCCGAGTGGCACTTCACCCCGACCATCGGCCTCACCTTTGCTGCAAACACCAGCCTGCTCGACCCCGATCACGGCACGTCGAAGGTCCATCTGAATTTTGGCGGTACGGTGGCGCTCCTAGGAGCGCGGGATCCTCGGGGTGGAAGGGATGATCGTGTGGACGCCCGGGTTCTTCACCGGCGACAAAGTGCTCGTCAGCAAGAGCCACGCACTGGCGATCATGGGAAACGCCGTTCTGACGACGCCCCGGAAGTGGACTGAATACGGCCTGCGTCCGTTCCTCTCGGGCGGATTCGGGATGCTCGGCGTCTCCCGAACCGAGGTCACCAACGTGTTCTCCGATACCCGCAACATTGGCGCTTTTAATATCGGCGGCGGGGCGATCGGGTTTCTTTCGAAGAACACCGGCCTGCGCTTCGATCTGCGGTACTACAGCGGATTAGCCGGCTCGGACCAGGGCCCCGTCGCAATCGGCGCAGTCCACCTGCGCTATATGACGGCATCGGTCGGCGTCGTGCTGCGCCGCTGATCCCTCGTTCTGCTATAGTCCCGCGCCAACCTTCCCACCAGCACGACCGTCTGAGGCTGTGATATATAGTTCTCCTTCATATAGGAGCACAGCATGTCCAATCGTCCGGCGATCCAGGAGGCCAAGAAGGGCAGCACGGAGGTGGTCATCCTGGCGATACTCGAGCAGAACAGCCACCACGGGTACGAGATCGCCAGGCTGATCGAAGCAGCGATCGGGCGGCACGCTGCGGTTTACCCTCGCCTCGCTCTACGCCACGCTCTACCGCATGGAGGATCGCGGCTGGATCAAAGGACGCTGGATCGAAAAGGCCGGGCAGCGGCGCCGCTGCCACTATCGGATCACGGAGTCCGGCCGAAAGACGCTTGCCGCCCAGCGTGCCGATTGGAGCCGCTTCATCGCCGCGCTGAATGACGTGGCCGGCGTGGAGTTCGCGTAGCCATGCCGAGCCACGACTGGCGCGCGCTCGTGGTCGCACCGTGCCCGCGCGACGGGCGCCGGTGATCTTCCGACCCAGACAATCGCGGAGCTTGCGGCGCATCTGGAAGACATCTATCTCGATGCGCTGGCGAACGGCCGGTCCGAGCAGGACGCCATCGGGCTTGTCTACGCCGCGCTCCAGGAATCGTCGCTCTCGATTGTCTCGGCACCGCCGCAGCCGGCCACCAGATGCTCGCGCCTGGACGACCGCTGGTGAGGCGCCGGCCGTCGGCTCGTTGGATCTGGTCGGCGACGTCCGATTTGCCTGGCGCCAGCTTCGCCGTTCGCCATCCTTCGCCGCGGTCGCGATCGCTGACCCTTGGAGTAGGCGCCGGCGCCGCGACGGCCATCTTCAGCGTCGTCGACGCGGTCGTGCTGCGCCCGCTGCCGTTCCGGAATCCGCAGCAGCTCGTGATGCTGTGGGAACAGAACCTCGAGAAACAGCTTCCACGGGAACATCTGTCGCCCGTCAACTTCATGGACTATCGCAGCGCTCACGCGGCGTTCGAGGACGCGGCCGCGTGGTGGCGCCCGGACATCAATGTCGCCGATCCCGGCGTCGAGCCGGTCCGCGTCAACGCCATCGAAACCAGCGCGAACCTGTTTCGAGCTGCTGGGCGTCTCGCCCCAACTGGGCTCTGGCTTTCCAGTCGCGGGGCCGTTTTACTCCAGCGATCCGATCGCGGTCATCAGCGATCGGTTCTGGCGCGAGCATTACCATCGCGATCCGGACATCGTCGGTCGACCCTTGAACGTCAAGTCCGCGCATACCGCATCGCGGGCGTCATGCCGCCCGGCTTCACGTTTCCGGACGAGGTCGATGTCTGGCTGCGGCTGAACTGGGATCTGACACGTCACAGCCGCGGCGCGCATTTCATGGAAGCGGTCGCGCGACTCAGACCAGGCGTCACCGTGGATCAGGCAGCCGGCGAACTCTCGCGTCTCAGCGCGCGTCTCGGCGCCGAAAACGCGTCAACCAACAGCGCGTGGAGCGTGTATCCGGCCCCCCTGCTCGACGACATGCTCGGCTACTACCGGCCGGCGCTGCTTGGTCCTTGTCGGTGCGGTCACGCTCGTGCTGATCACGGCGTGCCTCAATGTCGCGAGTCTTCTTCTGGCGCGCGCGGCTCCTCGCGCGAGGGAAGTTGCCGTCCGCGCAGCGCTCGGGGCATCACGTGGGCGGCTCGTGCGGCAGATGCTCGTCGAAAGCCTGGTGCTGGCGGTCGGCGGCACCGTTGTCGGCGCAGGCGCAGCGCTCGCGCTCCTCAAGCTCGCAGTCGCATGGATGCCCATCGCGGTGCCGCGACTCGAACCCGCGGGTCTCGACACGAGGGTAATGGCGTTCGCGCTCGGCACGGTAGGCCTGACGACGCTCCTGTTTGGCCTGGTGCCGGCGATCGTGATGTCGAGAACAGAATCGCGCGATGCCCTCAGACTTGGTTCGCGCAGCTCTGCGAGCGTGCGGACCCGGCGCTGGAATCGGCTGCTGGTCGTGAGCGAAGTGGCTCTGGCGTGCGCAATTCTCGTCGGCTCCGCGCTTCTGGTTCGGAGCGTCGAGCGCATGCTGCGCGCGCCGATCGGCGTCGTGTCGTCCGGCGTCGTCGTCGCACGGATGCAGTTGTCTCCTGCACCGGGGTACGCCACGTGGGAGGACGTGCAACAGTTCTACACGACGCTCCTCGAGCGGATCCGATCGAGCCGGGTATCGACGCCGCGGGGGCAGCCACCGCGCTTCCCCTCGATGTGGGATGGGCCACACGGCTCCCATTCACCATTGACGGTGAGTCCGTCGCCGCGTCCGACTCACCCGTGGCGCAACACGTCAGTGTCAGCGCCGGTTACTTCGAGACGTTCCGGGTTCCGCTCGTATCGGGCCGGCTGTTCAGCCGATCACGACACAAGGACGACGGAACCCGTGATTCTGATCAATCAGACGCTTGCGCGCCGCATGTTCGCCGGCCAGGATCCGGTCGGGCCGCCGGATCATCTCCTCGGCCACGAACATCGGCCCGCTCGGCCGAAACCTCGCGGGTCGCGTGCCGTTCAGAATCGTCGGCGTCGTTGGAGACGTGCAGCATACGCCGCTCGGTCGCGCGCTGGAACCGGTGATCTACCACACCCATCGTCAGTTTCCATTCCGACCGATGAATCTGGTGGCCAGGGGGCGCGACGCTGCCACGATTGCGCTCGCATTCAGAACCGCACTCCACCGCATCGACCCCTCGTTGCCTCTCAGCAGCGTCAGGACCATGGACGAGCGAGTGCTCGACGCCGCCGCGGCACCGCGAATGCTGATGTTCGTCCTGAGCGCGTTCGCCGTCATCACGGCGCTCCTCGCCGCGATTGGCGTTTACGGACTGCTCGCGTGTGTGGTCAACGATCGGCGGCACGAGATGGCCATACGCCTGGCCCTCGGTGCCCGTCCACGATCGTTGGCCACTCTGGTGACGAGCCAGGGCCTCGCGCTGACCGCCGTCGGAGTCGTGGTCGGTCTCGTGGCGGCAGAACTCGCCGGAAGTGTTTTGCAGGACGTGCTGTTTCAGACTCGGACGACCGACCCTGGGGCGATTCTCGCCGCGGGCGGCTCGTTGCTGCTGATCGCGGCTATTGCCTGTGCATTTCCCGCCTGGCGGGCCGCGCGCGTCGAACCACTCGACGGCTTGAAGAACGACTAGCCCAAACCGGTTTCAAACCCGATAGCGGGTGGCCGCGGACGGTTCCACTCCCCCAGCGCACAAGACGCCGCCGAGGACGCCGCCCAAAAGCTCGACGAGTATATCGCGCAGAGATCGCAGGGAACGCAGCGATCTGAAGTTACGCGCTTCGCCGAGCCGCACTACGTGCGGTAACAGGACGTGAGATCCCCAGATACAAGCGGCATCCGATCCATAAGCCGTTTGTATCTGGTGATCTCACGTCCTGTCAGCGGCCGGCCGAAGGCCGGCCCTCGGCGAAGCACCTGAACGAGTGTGAAGAGCTCCCTGGCTCTCAGCGTGCTCCGCGAACTCCGCGTGAGATCCCTGGCGATCGTGTGAGAGTCTGATATGGAATGACCCTTTGTCAAGCCCCGCTCTGTTCGATGGTGGCTTGGCAGGTTGCCGAGCAAGCGTCAGCTTGCTCGCATAAGAGCGTCCGACCACGTGGCGGGCGCGGTGTCCAGGGGCGCCGAAGGCGCCGCCCGCAGGGCGCGAAGCCCTGGACGCCGTGTCCGCCACGTGGTACTCCGAGGCGCCGGTGACCGGGCCGCGGAGACGACGGACGATCGAGGGCGCTTCGACGACGAGTCACGCTGATATTCGGTGGTTACCGCGGTCGCCCGCGGCAGAGCACACATGACAGTGCTTCGTCGGGAGGACGTGCAGTCTAGAGTCGCGAGTTGGGACGGATGTCCGTATCGCATTGCTAGCTCGCCGATCCTCGCAATCGTGCCTCTGATCATCCGCCGTCTTCGCGGTCCGTCACCGAACCGCATCATCATGCCGTCACCGATCGTTCCGCGCGTCGTCGCTACGTTCACGGGCGCCGGCGCCGGTTGCAGCGCCGCCCACAGAAACCCCGCGAGCTCGCGCGCGATCGCGACGGCGATCTTCGGCGCCGGCTTGTGTTCGGCCGCCAGTTTCCGGAAGCGCCGACACAGCCGCTGCTGCGCCTTGTCCGCAATCGCAATCACGCGCGCCGGGCTGTCCCTTGCGCCGTCGCGTCAAGCGCGACGCCGACGCTCGGGCGATGTTGATAGTGCCACGCCGTTTCCACCAGCAGCCGGCGGACCAGCGCGTTCCCGGTGCGCGTGATGCGGCCGCGCCGATGCTTTTCGCCGCTGGAGTCCTCGCCGGGCACCAGCCCGAGATACGCCATCAACGCCGGCGCCGACGCGAACCGTCGAAAGTCATGCAACTCGGCGAGGATCAGCATCGCCGTCAACGTGTCGATGCCGCGGAAACAGCGCAACCACCCGACCGGCTCGCGATACGGCTCGCGTCTCGGCGATCTCCGCCAGCCGGGCATCCAGCTCCATGCAGCCGCGCCTCGGTGTGATCGATCGCCAACAGATAGTCGTCGACGACGGCGCGCTCGGCGGCGTGCGTCCACTCAGGCTGTCGATCCACTGGCGGTGCGCGCGCGTCCAGTTGCGGCCCGCGTAGTGCAGGCCCCGCCGCAACAGCAACTTGCCCAACCGATGCCGACACCGCTGCAGATCTTCCCGGGCATCATCCCGCGCCCGCGCCAGATCCCGCACGGCCTCGTCTTCGGGCGTCGGCGGCTGCACCGCCGTCAGCAACCCCGCGCGCCCCAGCTCCACCAGCTTGCGCGCATCGCGGCGATTCGTCTTGACCCGCTCACCCGGCTTCCGCGGAATCAGCGCCGGCGCGACCACGTCGCAGCGCACCCGCGACGTCGTCACCTGCCGTTGCAACGCGTAGCCACACGGGCCGGCTTCATAGAACACGCTGCACCGGCCCCGGCGCCTCGCGCTCGAGCTTCCGCACCAGGCGACGCACCGCCTTCGGCTCGTTCGCCAGCTGCCACGTCACCGGCGTCGTCTGCGTGGCCAATCAGCATCGCGACGAACAGATCCTTCTTGTGCGCATCGATCCCCACGTACGTAGTAACGCTGTTTCATGACCGGCTCCCTTCGATGCGGCTCTGGCGCCTCGGGCGCTAACCCGCGATTTCGGTGGCTCAGACCACCGTGTTGAGTGCTGACAGCACTACAACGTTACGATGGCGAGCCGGTCATTCCATATTGTCTAGAGTCCCGGTCCCTTCTTTTCGGGAGGCTTGTTGAACGAGCGCTCGACCGTGTCGTTCACGTCGGTCGAGACCGGGTGATCGCGCCAGAGCCAGCGCATCATGTCGGGCAGGATCGCGCCGCCCTGCTTCTGGCCGTGCCGGCCGATGCCCCAGGTGTAGTTCACGTCGTAGCCCTTCTCCGTCAGCGCCTTCATCAGCCGGACGTTCTGAAGGAACCAGTCGCGCGTCTCGTCGTAGCGTGCCGTCGCGGCCCGCGCCGCGGTTGTCGTTGCGGCCGTCCTGCAGGAAGATGCGGATCGGCTTCTTCTCGCTCTCCGCGGACGATGTCGGCGTAGGCGTGGCCGCCGCGGATGTTCGTGAAGCTGCCGACGATGCTGAGGACCTTGCGGAAATCGTTCGGGCCGCTCCCAGGCGACGGTGAACGCCGCGATCGCGCCGGAGCTCGCGCCGCCGATGCCGTGCCGTTCCGGGTCCTTCGAGATGTTGTAGTCCTTGTACAGCGCCGGCATCAGCTCGTCGACGATCACGCGCGCGTATTTGTCGTCGAGCGAGTTGTATTCCGTCGGCCGGTTGGTCGTCGCGGTCGCCCCACTCCTGCGGCGTCGGCTCCGGCTGATCGGGCGTGCGGCCCGGGATTGATGAACACCGCCGAGCATCACCGGGAATCTCGCGGCGATAGATCAGGTTGTCCAGCACGTTCTGCGCGCGCACGTCGCCCTCCATGTTCTTGAACGCCTGGCCGTCGTTGAAGATCATCAGGCTGGCCGGCATCGCCGGGATCGTATTGCGCCGGCACATAGACCCAGTAGGTGTGCTGCGTGCCCGGATAGGCCTGGCTCGGCAGCGTGAAGGGCCCTCGGATCTCTCCCTTCGCCACGCCGTCGCGGGGAAGCGAGTCCGGACCGAGCTGGTAATGGATGTCAGGATTTGGCGGCTGAGGCGCGGGCCGGCGTGTTGGAGTTGTGGCTGGACTGCCAGCGCCCAGGCTGCGGCCGCCGCGAGCAACGCTGCGGCGAATATCACTCGACTCACGTGATGCCTCCTCGATGAGCGTGGTCTGACCTCATGTAGCTGGGGTCTACAGCGGTCATCACAGAAACTGCTTCAGGAACGCGACGATCGCCTGACGGCCTTCGGCCGTTTCCTGATGCTCGACGTCGTATCGCAGCATCTTCCACCGCTCTGGATGTCCGAGCTTCGCATAGACCTGCTGCAGCTCCCGTCGATGACGTCCAATCCTTCGAGCGGCGTCAACTTGTCGCGCAAGCCCGCGAGACCGAGGTGCGCGCGTGGCGCGATGAGCGCGTTGATCTGGGCGGTGGTGAAGTGGTTGATCAGGCCCGGGAACGAAATAGTACAGCCCGTGCACGCGAGAGTGCCTTTCGCGCGAGCAGTGCCTGGAAGTCGGTCAGGCAGTTGATATCGACCGTGACCTTGATGCGTTCATCGAGCGCGCCGAGCCACCACGCCATCGTGCTGCCCATCGACATGCCGAGCGTAGCCACACGCCGTGGGTCGATCTCCGGCCGCGTGAGAAGAAAATCCAGAGCCCGAAGGCCGTCGTAGACCATCATGCCCCAGAGCACTTGACCCCGCCATAACATGGCCTTGAACATGTCGGCTTCGGTCGTGTGACTGCGTTCGCCAAAGATCCAGGAGTCGATGCAGAGCGCAACGTACCGAGTTCGGTCAGCTCCTGCGCGTACGGTTTGGGCTGCAGATAGCTGCGTCCCTCGATGAATTCTTGTTTGCCGATCTTGTAGCCGCCGCCGTGCGAGTGGTTGAAGAGCACGCCGGGGACTCTGCCGCTGATCGCACGCGGCCGGGCAAGATAGGCCGGCACGGTCTCGATGCCGTTGAGATCCAGGTCCCACGTTTCGAGGATGTACCCGTTTCGCTCCTCCTCCTGGCGTTTCTTCCCGCCGATTGGCCGCTTCCGGTCTGGAAGTGCGCCAAGGAGGCCGTAAAGCTCCTGGCGTCGGGCGGCGGACGGAGCCGCCGGACCGGTGTTCGTCTGGTCACGCGTCATGGGCGCCAGAGAGGCAACAGAAGCGAGGCCGGTCAGGTTGAGCACATCCCGCCGGCTCAGTTGATGGGGCAGCATATGCGAATCATACCCGTCCCGGACGTATGATGCCTTCGTGAAGTCAAAGCCACTGCAGGACCTTCAGCACTCCGTCGTTCAGCTCTCGCTCGACCTGATCGACATCGACGAAGCGATTGAGACCGCCGCCATTGGCGTTGAAGCCGGCGTGGATTGGCTCGAAGCGGGCACGCCGCTGCTCCTTGCGGAAGGGCTCCACGCGGTCGAAAAGCTGCGCGCTCGCTTCCCGCAGCATCCAATCGTTGCCGATTTGAAGACGATGGATGGAGGCTACCTCGAAGCGGAGATGATGGCGAAGGCAGGCGCCGACTTCGTCGTCGTCATGGGACGCGCGCACGAGGCGACGATCCGCCGCGTGATCGACGCGGGACGCGACTTCAATATCCATGTGATGGGCGACAACCTGGGCGCCGAGGATCGTGTGGCGTGCTCAAAATGGCTGGCGCGTCTCGGGGTCGACGTGATCGTGCATCACATCGGATTCGACGAGCGTGGAATGATCCGCGGATTGAGTCCGCTCGACGAACTGGACGAGGTCGTTGCGCGCCGTTTCCCTTCCGGTCCAGGCGGTCGGCGGACTCTCGATCGATCAGGCAATCGAGTGCGCCCGCCGCGGCGCCCCCTTCGTTGTCGTGGGCGCCCCGCTGGTCATCGATGGGGAGTCATTTCGCCCGGCGGACGGCAATCTGCACGACAAGCTGAAACAGATCTGCGACAGCGTGCATCGAATCACTAATCACTGATCACTCATCCTGAATCCCTGATCCGTGAATCCCTCAATCCCGGATCCCTGGGATCCTGCAATCTCAGAACCGCCGAACTCACGACTCACGAGCGACTGAGCCATGATCGCGGATGCTAAACCGCGATTCACGTTTGGGATTCAGAGATGCAGGGATTCAGATTCAGAGATTCAGAGATTCAGAGATTCAGGGATTCAAGGATTCAGGATCAGGGATTCAGGATCAGGGATTCAGGATGAGTGATCAGTGATTAGTGATTGAACGCGCCCACCAGGTCGCCAATCCCCACCTTCAGCACGGCTCTCGCGATCCGATCGAGCTCTGCCTCTCCACCCACCAAGTGAAATGTGCGATGGGAGTGCGTGTAGCGCTCGCCGGGCGCGAGACTCAGTGCGGGTGAGGAAGTCTCCAGTTCGTAGAAGGGACCAAGCGGCGGCTTTCCGGGTGCAGGTGGTCCGTCGTTGTAGCTGTTGATCACGTCGCCCTTGTACGGTTCGCGCTGGATCTCCCACATGGAGTTCACATAGTTGACGGCGTCAGATGATCGCGTGTACTGGACGAGCGTGAGCACGTGTCCCGTCGCATCGTAGCTGCCTGCTATCGGAAGCGCCCTGGCGGGCGGCAGCCCGATCTTGCTGCGGTACTGGCCATCGCCGCGAAAGTAGATCATCGGTTCTTTGATGACGAGTCGATCGGCTGGCACCTTTCCGAAGTAGGCGTCGTTGACGATCGGTCCTGAGGTCGACTCGGGCCCGGGCTTGTAGGGCAGCGCAATGGTCGTGGCTGCCGATGGAATCAGCTGCCCGAGAATCCAGACCGATACCAGGCCCGACTGCGGTCGCCACGCTGCACGGCCAGCGTTCGCGACGGTGTTCGACGACTCGAACGCAACCGTGTGGACGGCAGAGCCGGGAGTCGCACCCAGCAGCGAGGCGATCTCCGCAACGTCGAGCAACCGGACGGTTCGATTCACGTCAATCTCGAATGCGGTGCCCGTATAGTTCGCGAGGCTCATGTGCTTGTGGAAGGCAACCGACGATGGCGACTGACTGGCGATATCCCAGGCGCCCCAGTCGAACGCCTCGGGCACCTGCCAGTGATCGAGATCGAACGGATCGCCTTTCTTGAAATACAGCGCGTACTGGCCGCCTTCCGGCCCCAGCCAGAAACGATCCTCGCCACCGAACACATTCATGTGCGGCTGCCGCTGCCCAGACGTGATGGCTGCCCGGCCGAGCCACCCGAAGCTCGGAGCGTCGGTTCCACCGGTCGTGCTGGTCATGACGCGGCCTTGATAGGCGGGCGCGACGGCCACCTGGCCGCCCGCTGGGTCTCCAGGTACGACGATGGATGTGTGCTGACGCAGAAATTCAAGGTCGGATTGAAAAGGTCCCATAGCGATTGTCGGTGCCGGCGGGTGGTCGCTGGCACATCCGACCGACAGCGCCGCGACGAACATCGCGGCCGCCGCCGTCGCGCGTGCCGCGGATCGTGACGGCGCCGGTCCAGTGCCTGACCATCATCAGTGTGAGCTTCGCGAGGGGCCAGTCCCGGCCGTTCGGGCGGCTAATCGATCACGCGCGATGGATTCCCAGCTTCTTCAGCACCTCGTCCGGGCAGCCTTTCCACTCGGGCACGAAGACGTTGCCGGTGTAGTGAAGATCCTTGATGCCCATCTTGCTGGTCCAGAAGCCGCTGGCGGTGAGATCGCGGAAGCATGTTGAAGAACGCGACGCCGTGCGACAGGTCCGGTGGGGCCTTCGCGGCCACGCGATGTCGTCGAGCACCTTGCGTGCGTTCGGCGCTCGGTGCAGTCACGAACATCTTGTCGTAGCGGTTGACGCACTCGCGATCGAGCCACGCCAGGCCGCCGCGCATCGCCGGTCTGGCGCGTCGGCTGGTCGCGCCATCATGAAGTCCATGAACTCCGGCACGCCGGCGTCGGTCGCGCTGCCGGAACGATCGTCCTTCGGGATGATGATGTCGGCCAGCACGCCGCATCGTCGCCCACTCGTGCGCGTTGAAGAACTTCGGCTTGAACGGCGTGCCGCGTCTTCTGCGCCGTCGTCTGCGCGGCCTGCGCGTGCGGTATGCGCCTGCTGCGCCTCCGCTTCGGTCCACGCGAACGCCGGCCGCCGCCGGCGCGGCGGCGAGCAGTCGAAGCATCGTTCGTCGATCGGTGTCCATGGTCAACTCCTGTTCTCTGGCTAGCCCTAAGGGCTGCCGCTACGCGAATTGCGTTCGCAGAGCTGCGCTACCCACTCCACTCTAGGCCCCAAGAGCTGCGCTACCGGTTCTAGCCGCTCGCTGAAGCGCTGCAAGCTGGTAGCCTTCGAAACAGTCCCCGCTCTTCCGCTGCGTCGGCGATGAATTCCGCCGTGCGCATCGCCAGCGCGAGGATCGTCCACGTGCAGTTCTTGTCGGCCTGCGACGCCAACGGTCCGCCGTCGGCGACGAACACGTTCTTCACGTCGTGCGCCTGGCAGTTCTTGTTCAGCACCGAGGTCGACGGATTGTTGCCCATCCGCGTGACGCCGACCTCGTGGATGATGCGGCCGCCCGCGCGCGATGCCGTAGCCCTCTTCCTTCGTCGGCATCGGCGAGGTCGGCGTGCCGCCCATCTCCTGTGATGATCGCGCGGAAGGTCTCCTGCATGTGCTTGGCCTGGTTCAGCTCGTAGTCGCTCCACTTGAAGTGGAAGCGCAGCACCGGGATGCCCCACTGGTCGACGACGTTCGGATCGATCTCGCAGTAGCTGTCGTCGTTCGGGATCATCTCGCCGCGGCCGGCGAAGTTCACCGTCGCGCCGTACAGGCGGCGGTAGTCGTCCTTCAGCTCCTTGCCGTAGCCGCCGAAGGCATGCGGACGCGCCGGCGACGTCGATCGCTGGTGAAGTTGTGAATGCCGCCGCCGAAGCCGGCACTCGGCATGCGGCGGCCGCCGCCCGAGCTCGATGTGATAGCCGCGCGGGAAGTCGAGCTTCTTGTTGTCGAGCCACCACGGCGTGTACAGGTGCATGCCGCCGACGCCGTCCTCGTTGTGCGGGATGCCGTCCATCAGCTTCGGGATGAAGCCGGTCACGCTCGCGCCCGTCGAGTCCATCAGGTACTTGCCGACCGCGCCGCTGGAGTTCGCCAGGCCCTGCGGGAACTTGCGACGACTTCGAGTTCAGCAGCAGGCGCGCCGACTCGCACGCGCTCGCCGCCAGCACGACGATGCGGGCGCGGACGTGGTTGTCGCGCGCCGTCGCCTTGTCGATGTACGATGACGCCGTTGGCAAGGCCCGCTGTCGTCGATCGTCACCTCGCGCGCCATCGCGCTCGGGATGATCTTCAGCGGCCGGTCTTCATCGCCGGCGGCATGAGCACCGACGGCGACGAGAAGTTCGAGTGCGTCGCGCAGCCGCGGCCGCACTGCGCCGCAGTAGTGGCACGCCGGACGGCCGTTGAGCGGCTTGGTGAGGATCGACAGCCGCGACGGCACGCACGGGATGTTCAGCTCGCTCGGAGGCCTTCTTGATCAGCAGCTCGTAGCACCGCGGCTTCGGCGGCGGCAGGAAGATGCCGTCCGGCTCGTTCGGCATGTTCAGCGGCGCGCCGAAGATGCCGATGAACCGGTCGATCTTGTCGTAGTACGGCTTCAGATCGTCGTAGGTGATCGGCCAGTCGTCGCCGAGGCCGTCGAGCGTCTTGCGCTGGAAGTCGTGCGGACCGAAGCGCAGCGAGATCCGGCCCCAGTGGTTCGTGCGTCCGCCGAGCATCCGCGAGCGGAACCAGTCGAACTGGTTGCCGGGCGCCGACGTGTAGGGTTCGCCCTCGAGCGTCCAGCCGCCGAGCGCCGCATCGAATTCGCCGAACTGCCGCTCCTTGGAATCGCCGCGCCGCGCCGCGGCGTGTCGTACGGCCACTTGAACATGGCCGAATCGGTCGCCGAGTCCCACATCGGACCCGCTTCGAGCATCACGACGTTCGCGCCGGCCTGGGTCAGCACCATGGCGGCCATGCCGCCGCCGGCGCCCGATCCGACGACGCACACGTCGTAGATGGTGCGGCTACGGATGATCTGCATGTGTGCCCCCGATCTGCGGGCAGGCTACGTCGGGTGGCGTGCGCTGTCAAGAAACGCGAGCGGTGCGCGGCTCAACCGGCCACATCTGGAGCTGGACGGCGCTTCCCGGGGTGCACAGCTTGTCGCCGCGCCAGGGCGCAGAGGCAATCAATCCGGTCGCGGCCGCGTAATCGACCGGGCGCGAGAAGTAGAACCCTTGCGCATACTCACAGCCGATGGCGCGCAGCCATTCGAGCTGGTCAGCGGTCTCCACGCCCTCGGCGACCACGTCCATCCCCATGTTGTGCGCGATCGCCGCGATGACCCGAACCATCTCCGCCCCATCGTCGAGTCCGATCCGGCTCACGAACGACCGGTCGACCTTGACGGTGTCGATCTGGAGACGATGCAGGTAGCTCAGGGAGGAATACCCTGTACCGAAGTCGTCGAGGCTCCACGCGACGCCCAGCATCTGCAGGCGGCGGAGCGTGACCTGTGCGCGGCCGATGTCGCCGAGGAACGCGCTTTCAGTGATCTCGAGCTTCAGACTGGACGGATGCAGCCCTGATTCCTCCAGAACGCTCTGGATCTCGCTCGTGAGGTCGGCATCGCCGAATTGCTTGCTGGACACGTTCACGCACAAGACGCCCGGCGCAGCTGGGTCCAAATCGCCTCTGCCACGCCGCCATCTGACGACAGGATTGCGCGAGCACCTGGCGACCGATGAGCACGATCATCTCCGTGTCTTCAGCGATGGGAATGAAATCCGCCGGATCGATTAGCCCTTGCGTAGGATGCCGCCACCGCACCAGCGCCTCGAACCCCGCGAGCGCGCCGCCGCGGAGCGCCACAATCGGCTGGTAGTACACTTCAAACGCGCCCCGCTCGATCGCCTGGTGCATCTCTGTCTCGACGCGCAACCGCGACACCGCACGATCGCGCATGCGAATGTCGAAAAGCTCGCATCGGGTGCCGTTGCCTTCCTTGGCGCGCTGAAGGGCAATGGCCGCGTCCCTCAGCACGTTTTCCGGATCCGAGTAGCCCGAACTGCTCATCGTGATGCCTGCGCTGGCCCTGAGGAACACATCGTCCTCCTCGACGACGAACGGCTTCTGGAGCGCATCACGAAGACGTTCCGCCACCCGAACCGCGTCGCTCGGCGTCATCGATGTCGTCGAGCAGGACGGTGAATTCGTCGCCGCCCAGCCGCGCGAGTGTGAAGCCGTGGCCGCCGCGTGTCACGGCGTCGATTCGCCCGAAGGCAGGTTTGAAGACGGTTCGCGACTTCGACCAGCAGCCGATCGGCGCCGCGGCCCCCGAGGCTGTGATTCATGGTCTTGAAGCGATCGAGCCCAAGCATCACGAGCGCAAATTGATAGTCGCGACTTCGGCGTCCGTGCGGCTGATCGCGCGGTCGAGGAGATCGAGGAACAGAACCCGATTCGGCAGTCCGGTCAGTCCATCGGCCAGCTTGGCTTCCGTGATGTCGGTCAGCGATCCCGGCGAAGCGTGTTGCGAGCCCCGGCGTCGTCCCGAATCGCCGCGGCCCGGCAGAGAACCCAGCGATACGTGCCATCACGATGGCGAAGCCGGTGCTCGCTTTCGAAGTGCCCGGTGCCGCGCGCGATGTGCTCGGCGATTGTCTGACGGACGCGCGTCCAGTCGTCGTGATGCAAGCGATCGAGCCACTCATCGGGCGTGAAGCCAATGTCGTCGTCCGCGTATCCGAGCATGGACTTCCATCGCGGCGACCAGTAGACCTGGTTGGTCGCCAGGTTCCAGTCCCATAAGCCCATCGTTCGCGCCATTGACTGCAAGCGTGTACCGCTCCTGGCTTTCGCGCAGGCTCTCGATCACGCGCTTGTGTGAGAGATGCGTGCCGATTCGCGCAAGGGCCACCGGGCAGTCGATTGGCTTGGTCAGGTAGTCGTTGGCGCCAAGATTGAATGCTTCGACGACGTCTGGTCCGTGGGTCCGGGCGGTCAGCATGATGACCGGCAGGTCAGTCCGATTGCGGGTGTCCGGATTTCTGGTCAGGACTTCAAGCCCGGTGAGTCCGGGCATCTCGATGTCGAGGACTACGAGGTCGAAGCTTTGCGTATGGATTAGCGACAGCGCCTCTTGCCATCGCCGGCCGCGCATGCGAACTTCGTATTGATGTAGCCTCAGCAGGCACGCGAGGGCGTCTCTGATTGAACTCGTTGTCGTCGACGACGAGGATGGACGCGCCGCGCGCGACGCTATTGGTCAGGCCCATGGAGACCCGGTCTGGCTGTGCAAGCGGTAGGCCCTTCGAAACCGGCGCCTGATGCGTTCCTGTTAAGTACCACCGTGCCAGTCGCTTGCCGACGAGGTCGCCAAAGCAGCCACTCACCGGGCGATGACAAAGTTGATCAGTTCCGGGACAAACCGCGCAGTTTTTGCCAGTCAGCCAGGCGATGAGCTGTTTGGACTCGAACGGTCGAGGAACTGCTAGATTCCGAACCACATGCGCCCCGGATCAGCGTGTTCCCCAAAATTTCAGTTCGACGAACTGATAGCGCGGACCGTGACCTTCGAGCACTGGATCCGTGATGCGTCCGGATCTTGGCGGGCGAAGGTGTCGAGCACTACGACGGTTTCTTCCGCAGCCTGGCGCCGGAGGATGTCGATCCAATTGCCCGGTTGCATCGACGAGACCGGCCAGATAACGTCGATGATCTGTTTTTCGCCTGACTTCACGCATCCCGACCGAGATGAACGGCTTCGGCAGGTAGAACGGCAGAAGGCGGCCATCGATTTGACCGTCCGGCTCGGCGCGCGCTACTGCCGGACGCTGAGCGGCCAGCGCTATCCCGGGCTGTCCGCGCAGGAAGGCATTGCCCGCACGCTCGAAGGCATCCGCCGATCGCTCGACTACGCCGAGCGGCGCGACGTCGTGCTGTGCATGGAGAACCACTACAAGGACGGAACGTGGCGTTACCCGGAGTTCGCGCAGCCCGAAGACATCTTTCTCGAGATCATCGGGCAGATTGATTCGCCGCATTTCGGCGTGCAGTACGATCCGTCGAACGCGGTCGTCGGCGGCTTCGATCCGGTCGACGTTTCTCGAAAAGGTGCGTCACCGCGTCGTGACGATGCACGCGTCGGATCGAGTATCTGGCACCGGGCGCGACGCTCGACGATCTGGCGACCGGCGACGGGTCGCTGGGATATGCGTCGGCGCTGAAGCACGGCGAGACCGGCAAAGGGTTGAACGACTACGACGCGATCTTCCGGTTGCTCGCCGAGGTCGGCTTCGAGGGGTGGATTTCCGTCGAGGCGGGCATGGAAGGCTCGGAGAGATAGCGCGGTCCGTAGCGTTTCTCAAGCAGAAGCGCGCGAAGTTCTAATTCAATAGACCGACGCAATCCGGTCCTGAACCGAACGAACGCTCGACGCCCGAACCGAATCCTCCATCGCGAAGGAGGGAAACAGTGAAACGTCGGAGCGACGACCGTTCATTCCTGCTGCTAAAGTGCGCTCCGATCTGTTCTTCCCGGAATCGATATGACCAAACCGCCACGACTGGCCCTTGGCGGGCCGCCGCTCCTGTGCCACTCCTGCGAGCCATCGGCTCGCCATCGTTCTCTACACGTGGAATCACTGCCAGGGTCGGCAGGACTGGCTCAGGGAGCCGGACTATAAGCTCGATAGCCTGGTCGCCGACACCGAGGCGCTGCTCACGCCCTCGACCCCGGTCGATCGTGCGAATGGAAACGTTGCGACGCGCTGCATGTATGCGAGCAAGGATGCCAGCGTGGCCAAGCCACTTGTGAAGCGGCTCATCAGCCGCGCGGAGGAGTCGGAAATCGGCGGGACGGCCCGACGCCCTTGCCTACCTCGATGCGGCATACTCGCCGGTGCGCTGCAACGAGATCTCGATGTTGGCTCGATTCAGCGAGTTTGAAGGGAGGAGCGTGGTCGTGCGGGAGGTGAAAGGAAGCATTGATGCATATGCGCTGATTAAGAAGAGCGTGGCTATGCGCGCCCGCCGATCCCGGGCATCCAGTTCGCGGCCGCGCTCGTTTCATCTGACGAACATCGCAGTGAATATCCGGTGCACGCGGCAAAGGCGCGCGCGGGTGCCGACGGCGACGCGCTCCTTGCCCGCAATCTCGATCACGTGCAGTAGCGCTGGAACTGTTGGCGTGCCTACCAGGGCTGCAGTCCGCCAATGGGAAACTGTTCAACATCGATGACGGCGCCGCTCACGACGGCGCTGTCGTCCGATGCGAAGTACGCGGCGGCCCTCGCGATGTCGGCAGGCAGCAGAAGTCGCCCGAACGGCCGAGTCGCGACGGCGTCCTCCAGCCATTCCGGCCCCTTGCCGTCGGCGCGCTGGACCTGCTCTTCGCCTTCGGTCAACGTCCATCCGACATTCAACTGATTCACACGAATTCGGTAGCGGCCGAGCGCCAACGCCGCATTCTTCGTCATCGTCATCAGTCCGCCCTTGGAGACGGAGTACGGGCCGAGCGCGGGAAGGCCGACGTAGGCGTTGATCGAGCCGATGTTGACGATGGATCCACCGCCGCGTGTCTTCATCGATCGCACCGCTTCCTGCAGACACAAGAACGGAGCCCGAAGATTCACCGCCATTATGGTGTCCCACTGCTCAGCGGTGGCGTCCTCGAGCGAGGCACGGGCCGTCGTCGCGGCGTTGTTCACCAGAATATCGATTCCGCCATGGCGTTCGACAACGGCCCGTACCACATGACGGCAGGCGTCGACATCCTCAGATCTCCGGCGACGGCGTCGAATTCGGATGTCCGGCCGAGTGCAATGTCTCCGCGGTCGACTTAGCGCTCGCGAGGTCGGGCCCATGGACCACGACGGTGGCGCCCAGGCTCGCGAAATGGGATGCGATGCCCTTTCCGATACCGGACGTCGAGCCGGTGACGAGCGCGATCTTGCCCTGAAGTGAAGGCATACGGCTAAACTACCAGGATGGCCAGCCTGATTGAAGCGATCGACATCAAGCGAAAAATGTTCTTTGAGTACGAGAACGCCCCTATCATTGCATCGACGTGGATATCTCAAAGCCCACCGCCCGCGGTGGTCAGACGCTCGTGCGCGTCAAAATGCGGAACCTGCTGACACGCGCAGTATTCGACAAGACCTTCAAGGCCGGTGAGAAGTTCCCGGAACCGGATCTCGTCACGGTTCCGGCGACGTATCTCTACGCCGACGCCAGCGGCTATCACTTCATGGATCAGGAAACCTACGAAACCCTGACGCTCGGCGGCGACATGCTCGGCGACGACCGCCAGCTTCTCGTCGACAACGTCCTCGTTCAGGTGCAGAAATACAACGGCTCGCCAATCGGCGTGCAATTTCCCGCCGCATGTCGAGCTCACCGTGACGTCGACCGAGCCCGGCGTGCGCGGCGATACGGCGAGCGGCGGCGTCACCAAGCTTGCCACCCTCGAGACGGGCCTCGAAGTGCGCGTGCCGCTTTTCATCAAAGAGGGTGAGAAGGTCAAGGTTCACACCGAGACGCGCGAGTTCGCCGGCCGGGCCTGACCGGGCCACCGGTCAATGGCCTACTGCTTGGTCGCGGTCCACGAGCCGCCCTTTGCCGCCTTTGATCGTCCCCTGCATCGAGGTGCCGTTCACTTTCCCCGTGTACTGAGCATCGCCAACCGCGAACGTGATCTCGTTGCCGCGCAGCCGGCCACTGGCAATCGGCGTCGACCCGAGCGTCCCTGTACAGCATCTGAAACTGCTGGCTGAAGGCGTGAGATCCCCCTGCGGCGTACTGCCACGTTACCCTCTACTTTCGCCGGCACAATCCACAGGAGAGCCGTGCACCAGCTCACGCAGTCTTCGGAGACGGTGGCTCAGTCTGTCCGGCTCCCACGCTTCCATGCGGAAGGAATTCGAGACCACCCGCGTGCCCGGCGTCATATCGAGCAGCTTGGGGCGAAGCCGGAGGTTCAGATCGGGCAGCAGGAACAATGTGACCACTGTGGCCTTGGAAAAATCGCTCTCGAAGATGTCGGCCTTCACGAACGTGGCCTTATCGGTGACGCCCGCGGCTGCGGCATTTTTTTCGAGAGTTCCACCATATCGGGGTTGTATTCAATCCCCATCGCCTTGGCGCCGCGCTTCGCGGCGGTGATGACCGTGCGGCCATCGCCCGAGCCGAGATCCATGAGGTAATCCGAAGGGGTCAGCTTCGCCATGTCGAGCATCTTGTTGACGAGCGTCTGTGGAGTGGGCACCCAGACCACGTCCTTTCCTGCCTTGCCCGACGGTAGGCTCGAAGGGCTTCTGCTGGGGTGGTGCCTGCGGAAGCGGTTGGGTGGCCTGGGCGTACGCCGCGCCAGCGGCGAGGCACAGTGAGAGGGTCAATACGGTGCGCTGGGTCGAACGAGCTGGATGCATGGCTTTGTTTTACTCCCGGAGCATGACTCCAAACAACTGCCGGCCGTGGCTGAACGTCATGCATGGCATCATAGATCGCCGTTGAACCGAGCGGCCAATCGGGAGGAGAGGCTGATGAAAGCACGAGAAGCAGTGGTCCTGGGCGCAATGACGTTTGGCGCGGGGTGGACGCTCTCCGCCTGGCAGAAGCCCACGCCGGGAGGCTACATCCTGGAACGCGACGCTGAGGTCGCGGTGTCCGAGCCCGGCACGCACGATGGCGGCGGACAGACCATCGGCTATTCCTTCTTCAAGAAGGCGCCGCGGTTGTCGCTCGTGTTCCGGAAGCGTGCGCTCAAGCCCGGATCAGGCATCGGCTACCACGAACAGAAGGAAGACGAGATCTATTACGTCCTCAGCGGGCATGGAACCATGACCATTGATGGCAAGAGCTTCGACGTCGATCCCGGCACGGCAGTACTGACCAGGCCCGGGAGCTCGCATGGGCTCAAGCAGACGGGCGCCGAAGACCTCGTCATCATGATCAATTACGAACAGAAGGTGCAGTAGCGCCGGCGGTCAGCAGGTGAGCCTCGGTACAGCTGAAAGCTCAGCCGGTCCTCAGAATCTCACCTCGTGCAGATACTGCGCGCTCGCGCGAATGCTGTCGAAGGGCGAGGCTGGCTGATCGTGTTCGACGAAGTAGTGGCGGATGCCGGCCTGCGAGGACTGCGCAAAGATTCGCTTCCAGTCGATGATGTCGGTCGTTCCCACCTCGGTGATGTTGGGAATGGCCTGATCGAACGGCACCGGCGGTGGCCCCTCAGGCACTTTCTTCAGCCCTTTGACATGCACGAGCGGGAATCGCCCAGGCTGGCGCTGGAAAAGCGCGACTGGATCCTGTCGCGCGACAGTGGTCCAGCACAGGTCGAGCTCAATCTTCACCAGGTTCGGGTCACACTCCTTCAGCAGGAGATCGAAGGGCACGACCCCGTTGACGGGGACGAATTCGAAGTGATGGTTGTGATACGCGAATTGAATGCCCGCCTTCTTGCACGTCTCGCCAGCCTTGTTGAACGTCGCGGCGACCCGCTTCCAGATGTCGGGTTGCTTTCGCATCTCTTCGTCGAGCCACGGGTTGACGATGAACTGATGTCCGATGATCCGGCTGGTCTCGATGGCCTGATCGAGCTTCGTTTCCACCGTCGCGTAATCCACGTGCGTTGACGGCGCCGTCAGCTTGTGCCGGTCGAGGGTCGCACGCACGTTCTTCGGAGTCTGATCGAAGTATCCGGCGAACTCGACCTCCTGATAGCCGGCCGCCGCCACTTTTGCGAGCGTACCCTCGAAGTCTTTCGCCATCTCGGTGCGCACGGTGTAGAGCTGCAGCCCCAGACGTTCTATCCGATGCTCAGCTCTCAGCGGTACAAGCCCCGTTGTGGCAGGGATGATGGCGCTCGCCAAGAATGTTCGACGCGTCATGCTCATGATGTCTTCATCCTAACCTTTTCCCTTGTCTCTTTTCCCTTTTCCCTTTTTCTTGGGAACATTGTCGACCGTCTAGGTGTATATTGTCGATAATCTAGGTGTGACGCATGGGAAAGCCCTCCGACCTGATTCAAGGGACGCTCGACCTGCTCATTCTCAAGACCGTCGCGCTCGAACCCCGGCACGGGTGGGCTATCGCCAAGCGCATCCAGCAGATGAGCCGCGACGTTCTGCAGATTACGCAGGGCTCGCTGTACCCCGCGCTCCATCGGCTCGAGCAGCAAGGCTGGATTAAAGCCCAGTCGGGCCGTACTGCGACGGGACGCGAGGCCAAGTTTTACGCATTGACCGCTGCCGGCCGTAAACAGCTGACGAAAGAGCTCGAAAGCTGGGATCGCCTGTCGGGGGCCATCCAACTCATCGTGCGCGAGGTGGAGTAGCGCATGCCTCGATGGGTTGACCGCGTGCGGCTTCGCCTGCGATCGCTCTTTCGCGCTTCGAGGCTGGATGCGTCGCTGCGGAGTGAGCTCCAGCTGCATCTTGACGAGCAGATGGATGAGTACATCGCCGCGGGAATGAGCCGCGCCGAGGCTCGGAGCCGGACGCTGCGCGAGTTCGGTCCAATCGCGCGCATCGAGGAAGAGTGTCGCGACACGCGCCGCGTCACGTTCGTGCACAACATCGTCCAGGACCTCCGCTATACGCTGCGCTCGCTGGCGCACCAGCCCATTCTCGTCGTGGCCGCCACGGTCTCAATCGCCGTGGCTGTCGGCGCCAACGCCACGATCTTCAGTCTCGCGTGCCAGCTCCTGTTCTCCACCCCATCGGCACAGGATCCGGATGCTCTCGTGCGCATCAGGATCAATGGCAGCAGCCACGTCTCCTATCGTCAGTGGCGCGCGCTGGAAGACAGCCATGCCCTGAAGGGGCTCGCCGGGTACCAGATCGAGGCAGACGTGAACTGGCGCGGCCGCGACGGGTCCATCAACCTGATTCCGCTCATCGTTACCGCGAACTTCTTCGATGTGCTGGGCGCGCCAGTCGCCATGGGCCGAGGGTTCACGGCAAGCGAGGCTGACGCGGAAAGGCATCCCGACGTGGCGGTGATCAGCCATGCCTTCTGGCGGAAGCGGCTTGGCGGCGACCCAAATGTCGTGGGCCGGAGCCTGACGTTCAACGGTCGTCCGTATACGGTCGCGGGTGTCCTGGCCGCCGACTTCCGCGCCTTGCCTGGTTACGGCATTTCCCCGGAGGTGTATCTGCCGCTCAGCCGCGACCTGATGCCGGATCTCTACGAACCGAATGCAGCCATCGTCGAACTCGTGGGGCGGCTCGCCGACGATCAGACGCGGGTGCAAGGAAGGGCGGCCCTGACCAACGCCGGTCATCGCGCTCGCACGCTTCTCGGGGACAAGAGATTCGGGGACGTGACGCAGTTCTCGCCGGCTGGCGGATTTCAACGTTTCGGAGATTTCAAGGAAGTCGGAGCATTCTTCGCGCTCCTTCTCGTCGTCGTCTGTCTGGTGCTGGCGATTGCATGCGCGAATGTTGCTGGCCTGTTGCTCGCGCGCTCGACCGTGCGCAGGCGCGAGATCGCGATTCGGGTCGCTCTCGGCGCGAGCCGTGCGCGACTCGTCCAGCAGCTTCTCACCGAAGGCTTGTGGCTCGCGGCGTTTGGAACGATTGCCGGCCTCATGCTCATGTCGGTGCTCCTGCAACTCGTCGGTCGGGTCCGGTTGCCGGTGCCGATTCCAATCGAGATCGCTCCGGTCATCGACATCCGGCTCATCGTCTACTCAGTGCTGCTCCTGATCCTGACGACGGTGTTCTGCGCGCTTGCCCCCGCCCTTCAAGCGACCCGTCCGTCGCTCGTTCCTGCGCTGAAACAGGAAGAGCCGCGCTACGCGCATCGCCGCTGGTCGTTACGCGCGTTTCTCGTTGTCGGACAACTGGCGGTCGCGCTGGTGCTCCTGCTGACCGCGTTGCTGTTTGTCCGCAACCTGGGCCTCGCAGCGGGCGCCGATCCGGGATTCGACATCGATCGCACCATGGTGGCGCAGGTGAGCTTTGTCGAAGGGCGCTACACACGCGAGACACGAGAGGCGTTCCTCCGGACCGCAGTGGATCGATTGAGGGGGCTGCCGTCGATCGAGCAGGCCACCTACAGCCACAGCGTGCCGCTCACGATCCGGAGCGGCATGACGACCGGAGCCGATCTTCGGCTGGTCGATGGCGGTTCGTTTCACGCGCAGTACCGAAGTCAATCTCGTCGGACCTGACTATTTTTCAACCATGGGCATCCGGTTGATTGAAGGACGCGACTTCACCGAGGCCGATCGGCCCGGATCGCCGACCGTGGTCGTCATCAACGAGGAGTTCGCCCGCAGGCACCTCGGCGGCGTCGATCCGATTGGTCGCGACCTGATGCTGCCTGGTCCGCAGGACAAGTCGTACCCCGCTCGAATCGTCGGGGTCGTCAGCAACAGCCGCCACCGGACGATTGGGGAGGCTCAGCGCGCGGCGATGTACGAGCCGTTCCTGCAGCGCGGCAATCGCGATCGATTGATCCACGTGATTGTCAGAACGCGAACGGATCCGGCGAGCACGCTTCGTGATGTGCAGCGGATCCTGGGTGCGATGGATCCATCGGCCGCCATTGACGTCCAGCCGATGCGAACAGCGTTGGCGTTCGCGTTTCTGCCGAGCCGGGTCGGGGCTGCGATTCTCGGTGTCCTCGGCGCTCTTGGTCTGGCGCTCGCGGTGCTTGGACTCTACGCGGTCGTGTCGTACGCCGTCAGCCGCCGCACCGCCGAGATCGGCATCCGTTTAGCCCTTGGCGCCACACGCGAGGCCGTGCTCCGGCTCGTCTTGTCAGATGCCGCAATCCTTGCGGGCGGTGGAATCTGCATCGGCCTTGCGGTCGCGGCTCTTGTCACCGAGCCGCTCGCCATGTTCCTGGTATCCGGTCTGAGCGCCAGCGATCCCATCAGCTTCGCTGTCACCGCCACGGTGCTGGCGCTGGTCTCCCTCGCGGCGGCATGGCTACCCGCGCGACGCGCGACGCGCATCGATCCTGCTGCGGCCCTCAGACAGGAATGAATCACTCATCACTAATCGCCAATCGCGAATCGCCAGTCCCGAATCGGTAATCTTCGAATCAGTAATCCACTACTTTGTCAGATTTGTCAGAGGTCAATCGGCGGGCGAGCGAGGCCGGCGGCCGACGCGATGCGGAGCACGCCGACTGCACCGCGCAGCAGGAAACCGCGCCCTGCGATTCCTCGCCGCGACTTCCTACGCTGTGATCCGCGTTGCCCAACCGCACGCCCGGCGCACCTGCGCGCCTGGCATGTGTCGCACACACGCATCCCTTAGTCGCGGCGGAAGCGGAGAGCACGAGCAGGGAGCGGTTTCCCGGCGTGTAGAGCGGCGGCGGGCGCCGGCCTCGCTTGCCTGCCGACGTCCCTCACCTGGAAAATGACAAAGTAGCGAATCGTCGAATTGCTGAATCGCTGAATCGTACGCCGCCAGTTGCGAGTCGCGAGTCGCGAGTCGCGAACCGCGAACCGCGAACCGCGAACCGCGGAGCCGCGATCATTTCTTCACTGTCGCACCGGTGAGCTGCGCGATTGCCGACAGCGTCGTCTGAGCGGCATTCAATCCGAGTCGAAAATCCTTGTCCGTGTAGGTCGTGAACACGTCGCTCGGCTGGTGCCAGTTGGGATCCCACCCGGCGCCAATGTGCATGCCGCGCTCGTTTTCACGCAGGCTGATCGCGGCGACGAGGTTCATGAAGGGCGTCGAGTCGGTGTTGGTCATGTGCGGGCCGACGGTCGTCGGATAGTCGGTCGCGTACTTGTCGCTGGCCGCCTTGAATGCCCACGCAAGCTTCTGCGACGCGTCGGTCATCTTCGAGTTCATCTGGAACTCGATGTTGACGTCAGCCTCGCGACGCTGTTCCGGGCTGACCTTCCCGTCAGGGCCTGGCATGCCATGGTCCCACATCATCATGTCGTGCTGGATCATGCCGAGCCACTTCGGCTCTGGATACGTCTTCGATCCCGCCGGGCTTTCCTTTCCCTGAAGATCTTTCCGCTGATTGACGTACGCCCATGCGCCGTTGAGCCCCGTCTCCTCGTTGTTCCAGAGGACGAAGCGAATCGACCGTTCCGTCTGCACATCAGGCGAGCTCAAGACGCGCGCGACTTCCATCACGAGCGCCGTTCCCGAACCATCGTCGTTCGCCGCCTCGCCCCAGCCGTGTCCGTCCATGTGGCCCCCAATGATGTACATCTCCTCGGGGTGCGTAGAGCCGATTTTCGTGCAGTAGACGTCCTGACGCTCGCCGTCCGTCGTGGGCTGCGCGTTCAATGCCTGCAGCCTCGGATCGAGTGGCGCCGCGCCAGGAGCGGTCGGCTGATAGACACCCGTACGCGACCGCGCGCCAAACTGCGAGCTGCCGCCTTCACGTCCGCGTCGCGTATCGTTGCCGGCGGCCGATCCTGGCGCACCCGTTTCACCGCCGCGTCCACGTCCGCCGCGTGCACCAGCACCGGTTCCGCGCGCGCTGGTGCATCGGGATCCGACGCGGCCGCGGATGGATAGGTGTAGGTGATGCGCTCGGTGTTCGTGCAGCCGTAGCTTTTCAGCTGCGCCTCAATCCAATCGAGCGCCGCCTTGTTGCGATCGGTGCCCTGTCGCCGATCGCCAAACTGGGTGAGGCCCTTGATGGTGGCCTTGTATTTTTCGAGATCCAACCGATCGACGAGCGACTTGATGATCGGATCGGGCTGGGCGGCCGCCGAAGGCGTGACCGCCGGTTCCTGCGCGGCGGCCCCAACGGCAAAGAGCTCCCGCCAGACTACAAACTGTCGATCGAACGAGCGCAACGCATTTCCATCCTCCGACACTTCAAAGATTCAGGATTCAAGGAGTGATGAGTGAATTCAAGTCACCAGACCTCGCATCGCCCCGCCGCAGGCCTGACCATGGCCGCCTCCGGTTTGCAGGAGAAGGCCTGCGCGAACTCCGGCAGGTTCGACAACGGGCCGATGACCCGGAACTTACCAATCGGATGCGGATCGCCCTGCACCATCGTGCGCGCGAATTCGGGTCGGACGGCATCGCCGCGGAACTGACCCCACGCAATGAAGAACTGCTGCTCCGGCGTGAAGTCGTCAATCGCCGCGATAGGTTCCTTGCCGCGCTGGGCGATCTGAAACGCGCGGTACGCGATCTTTGCGCCGGCAAGATCGCCGATGCTTTCGCCGAGCACGAGCTTGCCGTTGTGATGGATGCCGGGCTCGACGAAGTAATTGTCGAACTGATCGGCGACGCATGCGGTCTTCGACTGGAACTTCTTCAGGTCCTCCGGAGTCCACCAATCGTTCAATCGCCCCTGGGCGTCGTACTTCGCGCCCTGGTCATCGAACCCGTGGCTGATCTCGTGGCCGATGACGACGCCGATGGCTCCGTAGTTGACGGCGTCGTTCGCGTCCATGCTGAAGGCGGGAGGCTGCAGGATACCGGCGGGGAACACGATCTCGTTCAGGAGCGGATTGTAGTACGCATCGGATGTAGGCGGTGTCATTCCCCATCGCCCGCGGTCCACAGGCTTTCCGATCGTCGACAGGTCGTCCCGTACGTTGAACGCACGCCCCGCGAGGACGTCGTCCCAGAAGGAGGTGCGGCTGATCGGCACTTCGCTGTAATCTTTCCATCGGTCGGGGTAGCCGATCTTCGGATTGAATGTCGTCAGCTTCTCGGCAGCACGCCGCTTCGTCTCCTCGCTCATCCAGTCCAGCCCCTGAATGGTCTCGCCCATCGCGGTCAGCAGGTTCTTGACCATTTCCTGCATGCGCATCTTGGCTTCGACAGGGAAGAACCGCTCCACGTACTTCTTCCCAAGCGCCTCGCCCAGCAACGAGTCCGTGAGTTCCACGCAGCGCTTCCATCGCGGCTTCATCTCCGTTGCGCCGTTCAGGTAGGCCTCGTTGAACGCGAAATCCTCCCGAACGAAGTCATCCGACAACGATGCCGCGGCGCTGTTGAGCAGGTGCCACTTCAGGTACACCTTCCACTGCGCAACCGGCTCCGCCGTCAGATCGCGGCTGAAGGCCTGCAGGAATTTCGGCTCGGCGACATTCAAAGAACCGGGCGTCAAGCCGGCCTGCTTGTAGTACGCCGCCCAGTTGAAGGTTGGGGCGAGCCGCTGCAACTCGCTGAACGACATCTTGTGATCGGTGGCGGCGGGATCGCGCAGCGCCACATTGTCAAGTGACGCTTCGGCGAGCCGTGTTTCCAGCCGCACGACGGAGATCGCATCCGCAGCCGCGGCCGAATCGGTTTCGCCGGCAAGCCGAAAGATGGTTGCAACGTGTGCGACGTACTTTTCGCGTGCTTCCTTGAACCGCGCGTCGGGTTTCAGGTAGTAGTCGCGATCGGGCATCCCCAGACCGCTCGCGGAGATCTGGGCGATCACGTCGGCGGGCTTGTGGTTGTCCGACACAGCGGCCAGTGCGAACGGCACGGCAACGCCCATTGCGTGGAGCCGTGCAATCATTCGCTGCACGCCGGCCACGTCGCGAATCTGAGCGATCTCATCGAGCAGCGGCAATACCGGCTTGGCGCTGAGTTCGTTTGCGCGTGCTTCGTCACTGCAGGCGCCGTAGAAATCGCCGATCAGCTGCTCGATCGAGCCCTTCGGCTGCGGTGGAAGCGCCGAGACGTCGGTGAGGATCTCGTGCAGGCGATCCTTGGCAGATTCGCCTGCAGCCCAGCGCCGGCTCCATCGCGGCATCTCGGGCGGAATGGGATTCTCCGCGCGCCATTTCCCGTTCGCGAAATCGTAGAAGTCCGTGCAGGGGTCAGCCGCGCGATTGATATCCGAGGCTTCGATGCCGCGGAGGCTTCCGCTCTGGGCCTGAGCCAGAGTCATGCATGCACATGTCAGGATCGGAACCAGTCGAATGAAACGCATGATTGCTCCGCCTGAAGGAACCTAATCGACGGCAGCCGGTGTTCCAGCCGCCGCCTGCAGCCGCGCGATCACGTCGGGCGGAAGTTCGACGGCGACCAGCTGGCCGTCTTCCTTCTTCGTGCAGACCGCCGTCATCGTCCCGGTCCCAATCAGCGCGTCGCCCGACGTAACCGTGAACCCGTACCGGATCGACCTTCGCGTCAGTTCGGCAATGCACACCGTCACCTCGAACTCGTCTTCGAATCGAAGCGGTCGCTTGAACTCGAAGGCCGCGGCCACGCGTGGCCAGCCGCCCGTCTTTTCCGCGGCACCGATGCTCAGTCCCGCGGCGCGCCAGAGCGCGTGCTCGGCCTCCTCCATGAACCTGAAAAACGCACTGAAATGCGCGATGCCCGCCAGATCGGTTTCGGAGAACTGCACGCGCCGGCTGTATCGAAATCCGTGCGGTGTCATGGCGCTCAGCGTCTTCGCCCCTCGGGAAGTTCCAGATGCGGTGACTTGTCCTCGAGGAACGCGCCAGGGGTTCCCGCATGCCAGGGCGGAATTGGGGACTTGCCGGGTTTATAGAGCGATTCCATAGGACCCCACACGGAGTCGACTCGAGAGGTGAACAGGTCGCCAATCAGCAGGTCAGTGATCGTACCGCGCAGGTGCGGGTACGTTCGAACGAATTCACCGAAGCTGAAACCATCGTAGAACTCGCAGACGAGCCGTCGCATGCGATCGACCCCCTCGTTGAAATCAGCGCCCCAGCGGCCGAGCTGCGCCTCGCTGAGATCGCCGCGCTCCAGGCCATCGACGATGGCGTCGGCTGCCAGCTCGCCCGACTTCAACGCGAGCAGCACGCCGGATGAGTACAGCGGATCGAGGAAGCCGAACGCGTCGCCCACCAGTACCCAACCGTTCCCTGCCACCCGTGTCGAGCGATACGAGTAGTCTCGCGTCACGAAGTAGCCGGTGGCTCGTGTAGTGTCCGCGATGCGCTGCTTCACGGCCGGACACCGCTCAACTTCCTCGAGATACGTTTTCTCGTGGTCCACGCCGCGTCCCTTGAACAGGTAATCGAATGGCGCCACGACGCCGACCGACACGATGTCGTCGTGCTGCGGAATGTACCAGAACCAGCCATTCCGGTTTTCCGTCTGGAGCACCATCGTCGCGCCTTCATCGCGTCCCGTATCGCGGTAGGCGCCCTGCCAGTAGGTCCAGATCGCCCCCTTGTTGAGGATCGGATCCCAGACACGCAGCTTGAAGCGGTTCTGCAGCAATGCCGCCTGTCCGCTGGCATCGACGACGACTTGGGCGCGGACCTCGCGCCGCGCCCCCTCCTCATCCTTGATTGTGACGCCGACGGCACGGTCTCCCTCGAAGAGCAGGTCGAGCACGTGAACGCCCTCGCGGGCCTCGACGCCGTGCTCGCGCGCGTTGTCGAGCAGCATCTGATCGAATTCGCTGCGAACGACCTGCCACGTCTGCGAGCACTCGTGCGGCTTGTTGTCGTGAAAATAGAACGGCGCGGACAGCTTCCCGCTGGCGTTGACGAACTGGACACTGTACTTCTTGACGAAATGACTTCGCTGCATCTTGCCGAGCATATTGAGGCGCTTGAGCACCCAGTACGTCTCCGGGATCAGCGATTCGCCGATATGGAACCGCGGAAACCGTTCGCGCTCGAACAGCGCGACCCGCCGGCCGCTCTGCGCGACCAATGCCGACACCGTCGACCCCGCAGGGCCGCCGCCAATGACCACCACGTCGTATTCCATCTTCTTCGGGTTCTGCAAGCCTCTTAAAGGGTTCTACAGGGTTCTACAGGGTTCTACAGGGTTCTCGGGTTCTGTTCCGGGTTCTGCCAGGTTCAAGCGGTTCTGCCGGAACGTTCGAACCCGGTAGAACCTCAGAACCTTGTAGAACCCCGTGGAACCCCGTAGAACCCAGTAGAACCCGATAAAGATCACGTATACCGAATTCCGGTATGCTGCGGCAGGAAAAAGCGGGGGAGAAGGACATCGACGCGCAGCAGCCCGTCGCGCGTCAGGACGATGGCCTCGTCGTTGGCTTGTGCGAGGTAGCCGGACGTTCGCAGCGAGGCCAGCACGTCGGCGAATCGCTCGACCACGTTCACTCCATATTTGGCCGTGAAGTACGCCGGTGCGAGCGCGCCTCTTTTCAGTTGAAGCACGAATTCGCGAATCAACCGTTCTTCGACGGTTGGCCTGTAGGCACGACCGAGCGGAATCTCGTCGCTATCGATCGCCGCGCTGTATGTTTCCCACGTATCCAGGTTCTGCATGTGAACCCCGTTCACATGGCCGAACGACGCGACGCCGAGGCCGACGAGATCGGCCCCCTCCCATAGACGATCCCGATATAGGAATTTCGTGGCACCAGGATTCTTTACCGCCGTGTAGGCGCTGCCGATGTGGTAGCCGGCGCGCTCGAGCGCCCGGAATGCCTCGTCCACCCATCGGCGCTTCGTGGCCCAGGTTGCCACCGGTTCGGCGAACTGTCCCGTGCCTTTCAGGATGTCGCTGCTGATGGTGGTGTTGTAGGGCAGCTCCATCTGATAAATCGTGACGCTGTCGGGATTGAGCGCGAGCGTGCGGTCGATGCAGGAGCGCCAGTTGGCGTCGGTCTCGCCCAGCATGCCGGCGATCAGGTCGATATTGATCTGGGGAAACCCGAGCGACCGTGCGAACGTGTAGGCGCGTCCGATTTCGGGTGAGCGGTGCGCGCGCCCGTTCAGTTCGAGGATCCGGTCGTCGAAGTTCTCCACGCCAAGGCTCAGACGCGTGACGCCCATGTCTCTGATCGCGGCGAGCTTCGCCTCCGTCAGCGTTCCCGGTTCGCACTCGAATGTGATCTCTCGCCGCATCGGTCCACGGCGTCGCCGCCGTCAACCGATCGACCAGCCGCGTCAGTTGGACAGTCGACAGAAACGAGGGCGTTCCGCCTCCAAAATACACGAAATCGATGGGCCGCGCTGCGACAGATTCGGGCGGGGCGTAAAGCTCCCATTCGCGCCCCAGGCGATCGAGATACGATTCGACCTCCCGGGCATTTCGATCGGTATAGACGCGGAAATAACAAAAATGGCAACGCTTCCGGCAGAACGGGATGTGCAGGTACACGCCCAGGGGAACGCCGGGGACCGGCGGTGACGCGAGCGCCGGGAGAGCTTCCTTCGCGACGGCCTCGGTATTCCACACTGAAAACGGCGGGTAGTTGGCGACGAAATAGCTGCCAACCTCTGTCTGCTCGACTTCGGGCGGCGGGGAACTCTGGGGCATCTCCGTACTATACTTTCGGTTCGCCTTCTTTGCTTACCCAGACCGGGGTGACTGAGGCGTGTCCTTCGGAAGCTACAGAGATCAGACGCTGGAAGCTGCAGAGATCAGAGCCGGAAGCTGCAGAGATCAGATGCCGGAAGGCACAGGCATCAAGTACGACTGCGGACGTTAGAGGGTCCGACGATCGCCACGAATGAAACCAACCGGGTGAATGGCGCAGGCCCTCTGTATGGTGTGCCCTATAATCGCGCCGTGGTGTCTCTCCGAGCATGAGGCTCTTCCGCCCCGTCCCGCGGAGGATCACGCGCCCGCTCTCGTTCCTGATTTTCTGCGCCTGGCTTCCCACGATGGCGATCCTCGTGCAGCGGTCCTGCGTTGCTGCGGCGTCGCCGAACCTCGCGACGGACCTCGCGCTCTACGGAACATCAGCCGAATGGCGCGGCGTGTACTATCGCAACGAGAAGATCGGATTCACGGTCAGCCAGACGATCGACTGCCGCCGACGGCTTCGAGCTGCAGGAGGACGGCCGGCTCCAGATGTCGCTGCTCGGCGCGCGAAACGTCGTGTCGATCAAAACGCGCGCGCGCGTCGATCGGATGTTTGCGCTCCGCGGCTTCGACTTTTCTCTCGATCCCGGCACCGGCGCGACGAGCGTCCGCGGGGAACTCACCGGCAGACGGCTGCACCTGACGATTGCCACGCCCTCGGGACGCCACGAGGAAGATCGCGATCTCGCTGAGCCGCCCGTCCTCACCCTCAATCTCGCTCGTCGCCTTGCCGACGCAGGACTCGTGCCAGGCGCACGGTATGCGTGGACGATTTTCGATCCGGCCACGCTTGGCGAACTCGTCCGATCACGCTGTCTGTGCGCGACCGGGAGCTCGTGACGGTCGACCGGCGCCGCATTCCGGCGTTTCGGGTGGACGCCGACTACGCGGGATTGACGACGTCCTCCTGGATTACCGATACGGGGGAAGTCGTGCTCGAGAAGAGCCCGATGGGATTCGAGAACATTCGCGAGAAGCCCGCGGACGCCCGCACGATGGCGGTTCCATTCAACGTGCGAACCGATCTGCTGAGCGCGTCCGCCATCGTCCCGACCGGGAAGTACCGGATCGACGAACCGCGCGACGTGCGGCGCGTGCGGCTGCGTCTCAGCGGCGCGGATCTCGATCGCCGAGACATGTCGGGCGTCGGGTCAGTCCCTGGCGGGGGACGTGGTGGAAATCCTGCGATCCGCAGTCGTTTCAGCCGGGAGCCCGCGGATCCCGATCTCGAGCGGTACCTCCAGCCGGAATCGCTCATCGAAAGCGACGCGCCGGAGATCGTCGCCGAGGCGCGGGCCGCAGTGGGCAGCGTCACCGGCGATCGCGCGCGCGCCGAACGGCTCACGCGCCATGTGAACGCGATTCTCGAAAAGAAACCAACCGTCAGCCTGCCGTCCGCGCGTGAAGTGCTTCGGACCAAGGTCGGCGACTGCAACGAGCACACGGTCCTGTATGTCGCCATGGCCCGCGCGATTGGCATTCCTCGCGCATTGCCGTCGGGCTCGGTGTCGGTCCGCGGCGCGTTCTACTACCACGCGTGGCCGGAGGTCTATCTGGCGGATGGCCGTGCGCGCGGACTGTGGCTGCCGGTCGATCCGACCCTGAACGAGTTTCCCGCGGACGCCACGCATCTGCGTCTCGCACGCGGGGGGCTTCGATCAGCAGGCGCGAATTCTGCCGCTGATCGGCCGCCTGCAGATCGAGATCCTCGATCTCGACACCGCGCCCGAACACGACACCCGTCGTCGTGGGACGCCGTCCGGGCGATACGAGCCCTCTGAGCATCAGCCTGCCGACGCGCGCGCGCCGGCGATTGCTGGTCCACGCCGCCCGAACAGCGGCGACGCCGGCGATGATTGCGGTTCACGATCTCGTGAAGAAATACGGGACGTTCACCGCGGTGAACGGGGTCACGCTCGAGGTGGCGGCCAGGCGAGATCCATGGGTTCCTCGGCCCGAACGGTGCGGGCAAGACGACGACGATCCGGATGATCGCGGGGCTGCTGAAGCCCACGTCGGGCCGCATCGTGGTGAATGGCCACGATCTCGCCATGCGATCCCGAGCGAGCGAAGGCTTCGCTGGGTTTCATTCCCGATCGACCCGTTTCTCTACGAGAAGCTCACCGCCGGCGAATTTCTCCGATTTCACGGCGGGCCTGTACGGACTCGACGGACCGACGTTCGGCGAACGCGTGCGCGACATGCTCGAGCTGTTCGAGCTGGCGCGCTGGGAGCACGAGCTCGTCGAGAGCTTTTCGCACGGCATGAAGCAGCGGCTCGTCATGTGCGCGGCATTTCTGCATCGCCCGCAGGCGGTGCTCGTCGACGAGCCGATGGTGGGCCTGGATCCGAGAGGTGCGCGGCTGATCAAGGACGTGTTCCGGAAGATGAGCGCGAACGGCGTCGCCATTCTAATGAGCACGCATACCCTCGAGGTGGCGCGAGGAGATGTGCGATCGCATCAGCATCATCCTCCAGGGAAAGATCATCGCGCGGGGAACAGTCGCAGAAGTGCGCGCGATGACCGGAGACCCCGACGATCAGCTGACGAACGTCTTTCTGAAGCTGACCGGCGGCAGCGGGCTGCAGGAGATCGACGAGATTGTCTAGCGACGATCCGGCTCGAGCGGTTTCGTTCCCATATCCTCCTGCTGCCAGCGCTGTGGGCGTCGCGCAACCGCGCCCATCGCCGCGAGCGCGGCGACCTGCTGCGGGCGCTGACGTTCGGCGGATCGGTCGCGCCGTGGCGTTCGCGATCTTTGCCGGATCGTTCTGGCTGACGTGGCAGCTGGCCGACTTCGCGGAGCTCGGAGATTACCTGCTTCGCGTCGGCCTGTCCTGGCTGTTCCTGACGTTCCTGTCGTTTCTCGCCTTCAGCGGTGCTCGTGACGGCGCTCTCCACGTTCTTCCTCTCGGCCGACCTGCGGCTTCTCGCTCGCGGCGCCGGTCGAACGCGCGGCGGCTCTTCCACGCGCGGTTCGTTCGCGACGCTCGATCCAGGCCTCGTGGATGGTCGCTCGTGTTTCTGACGCCGCTGCTGCTCGGCGTCGGCATCGCGCGGTGCGCCCCGTTGCTCGTTCTACGGCGTCGCGGTCGCTGACGATCCTTCCGTTCACGGTCATTCCCGTAGCGCTCGGCACGGCCGTGACGTTCGTCCTCGTGAATGTCTTTCCCGCACGACGGGCGCGCGACTTCCTGATGGTGACCGGGCTGCTGTTTGCGGCGGCTCGGTCGTGATTCTGCTGCGATACATCCGGCCCGAGCGATTACTGCGGGTCGAGTCGCTTCCCGACGTCACCGGTTTCTTCGCGACGCTGCAGTCGCCGATCACGCCGCTGCTGCCGTCGTTCTGGGCCGGAGAAGCGTTGTTCGCGAGCCTGCAGGGCGGCCGCGATCTCCTGCATTTCCTCGCGCTGTGGACGACCGCGGCGTCGCTGATGCTGCATGCTTCGCGTGGCGCACGAGCGCTGGCATTTCCGGGGTTTCAGCAACGCCCAGGAGGCGCGGAAGGCGCGGTTCACGAAGCTTCAGAGCCTCGATCGGTGGTCGCCCTGCTGCCGTCTCGGTGGTCCGCCGGCATCTGCTCCTGAAGGACGCGAAGGTCTTCTTCCGCGACGTCAGCCAATGGTCGCAGCTCCTGCTGCTCGTGGCGCTCATGCTCGTCTACCTCTACAACTTCCGCGTGCTGGATCTCGATCGCATTCCGTACATGAGCGGCGTCGATCAAGAACGTGTACGCGTTCGTGAACCTTGGCATGACCGGGCTGGTGATGGCAACCGTCGCCGTGCGGTTCGTGTTTCCCGGCGTGTCTGTCGGAGGGGGCGGCGTTCTGGATCGTGCGGGCGGCGCCCGTGGCGCTGCGCGATTTTCTCTGGTCGAAGTTCTGGATCGGCCTGGCGCCGGTGCTGGTGCTGACCGAAGCGTTGACCTTGATGGCGAATTACCTGCTCGGCGTCGACAGATTCCTCGCGCTGCTGTCGCCGCTGGTGGTCCTGTTGATGAGCGTCGCGCTCGTCGGGCTCGCCACCGGTCTCGGGGCGCGGTATCCGCGATTTGCCGCCGACAATGCCAGCCAGGTCGCCGGCTCCTATGGCGGCATCGCGTTCATGGTGATGGCTGTCCTGTTCGTGCTGTCGATCGTCGCGCTCATTGGATGGCCGTCATCCGTGTACCTCTTCCACCAGGCACGTCATATCCCCGTCTCCGCCAGACAGTGGTCCGAGATCTATCGGATGCTTCATCGCGGCCGCCGCGCTCAGCATCGCGGACGTGGTGGTTTGGGATGCAGACGGGTATTCGGGCTCTCTCTGAGCTGGAATAGAACCTCGGGTTCTACAAGGTTCCACGAGGTTCTACGCGGTTCTACAAGGTTCGAGGTTCGACTCCGTTCGCCAGAACCCGGCAGAACCTCGTAGAACCCTGTAGAACCCGGCAGAACCCGTATAATGATCATTTGCCAAACATGGACCGAGACACTCCAGACGTGGCGATCGGCGGGGTCGATCGCGACCCGGCGGCTCCGGCCGATTTCATTCGCGCCATCGTGGCCGATGACCTCAAGGCAGGCCGGAACGAGGGGCGCGTGTCGACGCGATTTCCTCCTGAACCAAACGGCTACCTGCACATCGGACACGCCAAGTCCATCTGCCTGAATTTCGGGATCGCGGCGGAGTTCAGCGGCATGTGCAACCTCCGGTTCGACGACACAAATCCAACGAAGGAAGACGTCGAGTACGTGCAGTCGATTGAAGCCGACATCCGATGGCTGGGTTTCAAATGGGAGGGCGATCCGAAGTATGCGTCCGACTACTTCGAAACGCTCTACGAATATGCCGTGCACCTCATCCGGCACGGTGATGCCTACGTCGACAGCCAGAGCGCCGACGAGATCCGACAGCGTCGCGGCACGCTCACGGAGCCGGGGAGTGCGAGCCCGTTTCGCGACCGGTCGGTCGAGGAGAATCTCGATCTCTTTGCGCGGATGCGTGCCGGGGAGTTCGAGGATGGCGCGCACGTGCTGCGTGCACGCATCGATATGGCGTCGCCGAACATCAACATGCGGGATCCCGGTGCTGTACCGCATCCGGCGCGCGCACCACTACCGCACGGGCGACGACTGGTGCATCTACCCGATGTACGACTTCGCGCATCCCCCCTCGGATGCGATCGAACGGATTACGCACTCTCTCTGCACACTCGAGTTCGAGGACCATCGGCCGCTCTACGACTGGCTCATCGATCACTTGCCGGTTCCGGCCCGCCCCGTCAGATTGAGTTCGCCCGGCTGAACCTGACCTATACCGTGACGAGCAAGCGCAAGTTGCTGGAACTTGTCCAGCAGGGCCACGTCAATGGCTGGGATGATCCTCGGATGCCGACGATTGTCGCGATGCGGCGCCGTGGATACACGCCGGAAGCCATCCGAAACTTTTGCGAACGGATCGGTGTCGCCAAACGCGAGAACGTCGTCGATGTGGCGCTGCTCGAGCATGCCGTGCGCGAGGATTTGAACCGCACGGCGCCGCGTGTGATGGGCGTCCTCAATCCCCTCCGAGTGGTGATCGAGAACTATCCGGAGGGGCAGTCGGAGATGTTCGACATCATCAACAATCCCGAGGACCCAGCCGCGGGAACGCGGCAGCGTGCCATTTTCCCGCGAACTGTTCATCGAGCGCGACGATTTCCGCGAAGATCCGCCCGAAGAAGTTCTTCAGGCTTGCGCCCGGCCGCGAAGTGCGGCTGCGCGGTGCATACTTCATCACCTGCACGGGCGTGACGAGCGATGCGGACGGCCACGTCACCGAGCTGCGCTGCACCTACGATCCGGCGACTCGCGGTGGCGACGCTCGGGACGGCCGGAAGGTGAAAGCGACATTGCACTGGGTGTCGGCGCCGCACGCACTCGAGGTCGAAGCGCGGCTTTACGATCGGTTGTTCAAGAGCGAGATGCCCGACGCTGGAGACTATCTGGCGGACCTCAATCCTGTGTCGCTCGATGTCGTGACCGGCGCGCGAGTCGAGCCAAGCGTGCGCGACGCGGCGCCCAGGCACGCGATATCAGTTCGAACGGCTCGGCTATTTCTGCGTCGATCCTGATTCGGTTCCAGGCCGGCTGGTGTTCAACAGGACCGTGACCTTGAAGGACAGCTGGGCCAGGATCGAGCTGCGCGGCTGACGTGCTCGAAACCGTCTTTCTCGATGCGGGAGGCGTCCTCGTCTATCCGAACTGGACGAGAATCGCCGATGCCCTTGCGGCGCGTGGCGTCCACGCCGACCCCGAGGCGCTGGCCCGCGCCGAGCCGCATGCCAAAAAGCAGATCGACGACCGCCAGACGATTTCAACGACCACAGACGCTGGCCGCGGCTGGCTCTATTTCAATCTGATCTTCGAACGCGCGGGCGTGCCGCCAGGACCTGAAGTCGAAGCGGCCCTCGCCGAACTGCACGCATATCACCAGACCTCCAACCTCTGGGAACTGGTGCCGTCGAGTGTCGAGCCGGCGCTGGCCGCGCTTCGACAGCGCGGATTGAAGCTGACCATCGTGTCGAACGCGAATGGAAAACTTCGCGCGCTGTTCGAACGCCTGGCGCTCGCGGGTTGCGTCGACTGTCTGCTGGACTCACACATCGAAGGGGTCGAGAAGCCGGATCCGCGCTTTTTCGAGATCGCGCTCGAACGCAGCGGCGCGCGCCGCGAAACGACGATTCACGTGGGAGACTTGTATCAGGTCGATGTCATTGGCGCGCGCGCGGCAGGGCTGCGGGCCATCCTGCTCGATGAAGCCGGGTTGTACCCCGACGTCGATTGCCCACGCGTGCGATCGTTGCCAGAGCTGGTCGACCAGATCACGGTCGGCGCGTTCGACTGACAGCGGGCCTTCCGCCTAAAGGCGGAAGCTACACGAGAAAGAGTCCGCCTGTAGGCGGAGGACTAGAACCGCGAATTACTGATCGTTCAATGCAATCAGTGGATCGATCCGCGCCGCACGACGCGCGGGAACGGAGCAGGCGACCAGGGCGACGGTACCCAGAACGCCGACGACGGCGGCTAGCACGAACGGATCCATCGGCTGCACACCGAACAACTGCGTCGCCATCGCCCGTCGGATGGCGAACGCGCCCGCGAGGCCGACGCCGACGCCCAGGCAGAGCAGCCACAGCCCTTCCCACACGATCAGCCTGAAGATCCGGCCGCGGTCGCTCCCGAGCGCCATGCGGATCCCGATTTCCTTGCGCCGCTGCGCGACCTGATACGCGAGCACGCCGTAGATGCCCACTGCGGCAAGAAAGAGCGCAATACCGCCGAAGAGCGTGGCAAGGAGCATCGGCGTCTTGCGGCTCACCAGCGACTCGTCGACTCGCTGCTGCATCGTCTTGACGCTGAAGAACGGCAGCTCGGGATCGAGCGCGGTTACCGCTTGCCGGATCGCCCCGGCGACCGCCGTCGGTTCACCTGTTGTCCGCGCGACCAGCGTCATGCCGCGGCCGACGTTCTGCGCAAACGGGAAATAGTAGGCACCCACCGGTTCCTTCTCGGTCAATCCCGTCGTGCGCACGTTGCCGACTACGCCGACGATCGTGAGGTAGCGACTCTTCGGCCCCGGCCCCCGAGTCAATTCTCCTGCGGAGTCAGGCTGCCACATGCGATGGCCAATCGGATCGCCATCCTTCCAGAACCGCGCGGCGAGCCGCTCGTCGATGATCAATACCCGCGACGCGCGCTCATCGTCGGCAGCCGTGAACGGCCGGCCGCGTTTCAGCGGGATCGACATCGCCTCGAAGTACCCGGGCGAGACCGACGAGGCGATACGGAGAAATCAGCGACTCGCCCGGCGACATCGCGTAACCCTCGGCGAGAATAACGCTGTCGCTGAAGTCGCCGCCCAACGGAATATTGGTGGTTGTGCCGGCCGCCTGGACGCCCGGGAGTGTTCGGACTCGATCGCGCAGCTGATTCCAGAACGCAATCAGCTGCGCGTCGTCCTTATACCGCGGCTGGGGCGGGCTGACGCGGGCCGTGAGCACGTGTGACGGATCGAACCCGGGCCGCACCGCAAGCACACGTTCGAAGCTCGCCAGCAGCAAGCCGGCGCCGATGAGGAGCATGAACGCGAACGCCACCTGCGCCGCCACGAGCGTACGGCGCAGCGCGCGCGCCCCACGGCTGGCGGTTCCGGAACGTCCTTCCTCGCGGAAGATCTGACTGAGGTTCATGTGGCGCAGGCTGAGGACCGGAATCAGGCCAATCAAAACCGCAAGCGCCAGCGCAAGCGCGAACGTGAACAGGACCACAGTCGCGTCGATAGCAACCCGCGTGCCCTGCGGCGTTGCATCAAGACTGAGCGCACCAAGCGCCCGTACTCCGGCGTAGCCGAGCGCGACGCCGAGGCCGCCGCCGACGAACGCGAGCAACGCCGTCTCGGTCAGGAGCTGCCTGGCAATCCGCGACAGTCCCGCGCCGAGTGCATGACGGGTCGCGAGCTCCTTCATGCGCGCGCTCGAGCGGACGAGCATCAGGTTGGTCACGTTCACGGCACCCACGAGCAACACGAACACCACGCCTCCCCAGAGCAGGTAGAGCGTGCCACGGAGATCGCGTACGAGGTAGTCCTGCAGCGGCACCACGACGGTGTGGAATCCTGCGTTGATGAGAATCTGCTTGAGCTGAGGAAATCGATCGAGGTTGCGCGCGTTGAGCGCATCGATCTGCTGGCGCGCCTGTTCGATGCTGACGCCAGATTTCAACCGCGCCACGTACGACCAGTTGTTGCTGTGCCGTTTGTCATCGGATCGCTCGTCGGCCGTAAAGGCGACGGGCATCCACAGCTTGACGTCCGGCTCCAGAAAACTGAATCCCTGCGGGAGGATGCCCACCACGTTGACAGGTTCGCCATTGATCCGCACTGTCTGACCGAGCGCGGTATCTCGGCCCCCGAACCACTCCTGCCACGACCCGTACGTGAGGATGGCCTCATGGGTCTTGCCCACTTCACCCTCTTCTTCGGAAAAGATGCGTCCGCGAATCGGTCGGACCTGGAGCAGCCGCAACAGCGACGGGGTGGCCACCATGGCGACCACGCGCTGCGGCGAGCCTTCGCTGCCAAACGTCACCCCTCGCGTGTTGTAGAGTGCCTGTTCCTGAAAGGCGGTCGTCTCGCTGAGACGGTCGTAGTAATCCACCACGCCGGTCGAGCCTCCCACGACGCCGGCTCCAGGGTAGGCGTTGAACATGTGGACGAGCTGCTTCGCATCGGGGACCGGCAATGGACGGAGCAGGACCGAATTGACGACGGCGAAAATCGCCGTGTTCGCGCCGATACAGAGGCCCAGCGTGAGAAGGGCGGTGATGGCAAATCCGTGGTCCTTCCACAGAACCCGGACCGCGAACTTGAGATCCTGAACGAGCTGGTCCATGAGAGGCTCTTACGAAGGACGGACGTACGAGGTTCGAGTTAAGCCACGATGCTCAGTGTTTCGATTGTGACCGGCGTGCTCTTCGGGCTGGCGCCGGCGCTCGGTCTCTCGAGGCACGATCTGGTCGAGGCGTTCAAACAGGACGGAGCGCGGACCACGGGGTCCATGCGATCGCGCTGGGTGCGGAAGGTGTTGGTGGTGGCGGAGGTGGCACTCTGCATGGTGCTGCTGCTCGGCGCGGGGCTGCTGATCCAGACCTTCGTCAAGATGCGAGCGATCGATCCGGGTTTCGATACGCACGGCCTGCTGACGGCGCGCATGTCCCTGCAAGGGGAGCGCTATGGTTCGTCGGCCGATCTGAACCGTCTCTTCGACCAAGCCCTCGAAACCATCCGCCGGATTCCAGGAGTTCAGTCGGTTTCGATCGTCAACGGAGTGCCCATCGAGCGCGGTCTCAATATGAACGTCGACGTGGTGGATGGCCCCGAGCATTTCGACGGGATGGCCACGCTGACCGACTGGCGCTACGCCGGGCTGGATTACTTCAAGACGATGGGCATTCCGATCGTGACAGGGAGGGGCTTCTCGGAAGCAGATCGCGCCGGTGCTCCGGCGATTGCGGTGGTGAGCGAGGCATTCGCACGACACTTCTTCAAGAACACCAACCCGATTGGGCATCACATCGGCATGCTCAAAACGACCGAATCGATCCAGATCGTTGGGGTCGCGAAAGATCTTCGCGAAGGAGGGGACCTGACCGCGCCGCCGCTGCGAATCATGTATGTGCCAGTGACCCAGGCCGACATCAGGTGGATCAGGGCCAGCCATACCTACTTCCCGATGAGCTGGGTGGTCCGCACGGTCGACACCGGGCCTGGAACGCGCCGGCAAATCCGGGAGGCCGTTCGCGCGATCGATCCGAAGCAGCCCTTCTCGTCGTTCGTCACGATGGACGAGATCAAGGCGCAGACGATGACGGACCAGACGTTTCAGATGACGCTGCTCACGGCACTGGCGGGCATCGGGCTCGTGCTGGCGTTTGCCGGCATCTACGGCCTGATTGCCTATGCGGTCTCGCAGCGGACGCGCGAGTTCGGCATCCGAATGGCGCTGGGTGCAACAGGCGGCCGTATTGTTCGGGCCGTACTCCGCGAGGGGGCCGCCCTCGCGCTGACCGGAGTGGCCATCGGCGTCGTATCGGGCACAGTGTTCACCCGCACGCTGCAAGACTATGTGTACGGAGTCAGCACGCTGGATCCCGTCACGTTCATCGCAGTTGGACTGTTGCTCCTCGGGGTCGCGGTGATCGCGAGCCTGGTGCCGGCGCTGCGTGCGATCAGGCTCAATCCAACACGCGCGCTGCGCGAGTAGAAACGGCAGGAGCTCAGGCCGATTGCCAACCAGAGAGCCGGATGCACGCGACCGTTACGATAGGACCGAGGACCGTAACGACGACGTAAACGAGCTCGTTGCAGAGATCCATTTTCGATTAAACGTTGGGCGGCGATGGAGAGTCTAACGTTCGAAATGCGAATTCTGCGTGGCCTCTCGAGCAAGTGCCTGCCGTGCGAATGTCTGGTCGGTATCTATGAGACGTATGACGGCCTCGTCGTATCGATTGTCGACGCCAAAGGTACCGGGTGCGCGGATCCGTCACATCGCAATGGCCAGATCCTCCCAGCCGAGCCCGCGCGGAGCACGAAGGAGCGCGCCGAAAGCAATGCCCGATAGCGAAATCATTTCCGAGTCTTCCTTGCCCAGCGCAAGCGTGGCCTCCGCAATAGCACCGCCCTGAATACGGCGGCCTGTCCGAACCCTGTCCACTGAATGACACTCCCCCCGGACCACAGTACCATTCACGTGATGAAGATTGCGACGTGGAACGTCAATGGGATCCGGGCACGTCAGGCAGAGCTGCAGGAGTGGCTGGAGCGCGTTCAACCGGATGTCGTGTGCCTGCAGGAGATCAAGGCCTCTACGGATCAGCTGCCCGTCTGGCTCTGCGAAATGGAGGGGTACTGGTGCTACTGGCACGGCGGTCAAGGGCTACTCCGGCGTCGCGCTTGCACGTCAGTAAGACGTATCGCCGCGAGCCTCGCCGGCCTTCGAGCATCCTCCCTTCGACTACGAGAACCGCATCGTCCTCGCGCGCCTGCCTGCGATGACCGTCGTTTCGGTCTACGTGCCCAATGGCGGGAAGGATTTTCCGGCGAAGGTGCGGTTTCTCGATGCGCTCGAGCAGTTCGTCGCCGAGGCGCGCGCGGATGCAAATCCGATCGTCATCTGCGGGGACCTGAACATCGCGCGCACCGACATGGACGTCCATCCCAAGGAGCGCAAGCCGCGTGCGATTGGCCAGCTGCCGGAGGAGCGGGCTCAGCTCGAGCGGATTATCGGGTACGGCCTGGTGGATGTCGGCCGGGCACTCGAGCCGGACAACGATCAGATGTTCACCTGGTGGGCGCCCTGGCGGAACATGCGTCAGCGGAACATCGGATGGCGGCTCGACTACCTGCTCGCCAGCCAGCGACTGTTCGACCGCGTGCGCAGCTGCACTGTCGAGCGCGAAACCGGCACGAGCGACCATGCGCCGGTCATTGGCTTGTTCGAGATCTGAATCACTGATCACTGATCACTGATCCTCGAATCCCGAATCCCGAATCCTCGAATCCCTGAATCCCCGAATCCCTGAATCCTCGACCATTGAGGCGATTCGGGGACTTTGCGATTCAAGGATTCAAGGATCCGGGATTCATGGATTCGGGATCAGCGATTCAGGATCAGTGATCAGTGATTAGGGATTAATCCTCGAATCCCTGAATCCCTGAATCCTCGACCATTGAGGCGATTCGGGGACTTTGCGATTCGAGGGATTCAAGGATCCGGGATTCATGGATTCGGGATCAGCGATTCAGGATCAGTGATCAGTGATTAGGGATTCATTCATTGGGCGAAGTTGATCGTGACCGTCATGATGATCGGCGTGGGCTGGCCATTCAGTAGCGTCGGCATGAACTGCCACTGCTTGACCGCGTCGAGCGCGGCTTGATCAAGCAGCGGAATCGAGCTCAGCACGTGCGCCTCCTCGACTGCCCGTCGGTGCCGATGCGCACTTCAATGATGACGACGCCGGTGACGTTGGCTTCGCGGGCGAGCGGCGGATAGACCGGCCGCACGTCCTTGACCTTCTGGGGCGCCTTGATGTTCCCGCCAACGCGCAGCGCGCCGTTCTCGAGTGCAGGCTTGAACTCCATGATCTCCGGCCCCTTGCGCGATGCGCACCTGGACGGTAAACGTGAGGGGCGCCTCGAACGGCGGGTCGTATCGCCACTGCCGCACCGACGGCAAGCGCCGACATCTATGAACGCGTCAGCCGTCTGCCGGCTCGCGGCCTTATCCACATTGGCGAGCGCGACGTCTGCGAACAAACCCGCGAAGACCATTGGGATCGACGGCAGACATGCTGATGTCGAAGTCCGGGCCGTCTGATCGAGATCTCAACGGCGACGTGCTTCTGCGATCGCGGCCGACGTCGTCAAGCGTGACTTTCACGCCCACCGCTGCCTCGCGCCGACGTCAACTGAGTCGGGCAGCAAAGGCTCCTCGTAGTGGACGCGTCGAGGGATCGGGTTCTCTGGCGTAACCGCGTGAGCCTTCAGCTCGAGCGGGCCCGGATGCCATTTGCTGGTCGCTGTGATCGATTGATCTGGTCGGCACGCAGCGGAAACGCCGACACCGCATACCAGCACCCGAGCACGACGATCAGCGCCATTGCGGCGCACGTGGCGACAATCCGTCGAGACGACATGACATCCTCCTTTGAAACGAGCGCGATGCGGCGGAACAGGTGACGGCGGCGCGCGAATGCGGCGGTTGGTACGACTGAGGTGGCATCCGAAAAGGCGAGCAGCGCTTCGACATAGGCTTTCCGGCGGCCGGTCAGTAATACCGCAAGCTCGTCGACGACTTCCTCGCGCGCGTGCTGGATGCGCGATGCGAGCCACCAGCTGGCGGGATGGAACCACCACAAACACACCGCGCATTCTTCGAGAATCAGCCACGCCCAGTCGCGGCGCTGCACGTGCAGCAGCTCGTGACCGATCACGGCGCGTTGAATATCGGGTGATTCGGTGCGCAGACGTTCCGGCAGGAGGACGATCGGCCGTCGAACACCGAAGGTGATGGGTTGCTGGAGCTCCGGAACGAACCGGATCTCTGTTCGTGTCGACATCTCACGAAATTCGTCCCATTCGATGCGCGCGACTTCCGCATCACCCGATGCCCGACGCAGCCGTCGCAGCCTGATCAGGCCGAAGGCCAGCCACGCGAGCCGAAGAAGGATGCCGAGCACGATGACGCCGAATGCAAGTGATCCCCAGTCCGCGCCCGAGGTGAGACGTGGACCGGTGTCGGCCGCCGAGTGGATGACCAGGTCGCCAACGACGACGAGCCTCGCAGCACCTGACTGGTGGGCGCAGGCCTGTAGGGCTGAAGCCAGGGAAGCGTCAGACAGAGAATCGCCACGCCTCGCCAGTAGGCGTATCGTGCGCCGGCGACGTCGAGCCTGAAGATCCAGGGAAGCACAGATGCGACCGCCACGACTGCGGTTACCTGCAGGCTCCACGGGAGAAGATTCGCGGTGATGCTGCTGGAGATCATTCGTCTATCTCCTCGATGATGCGTTGCACGGCTTTGCGCTGACGCTCCGTCAGACGGGAATCTTTGGCGAGATGCAGCAGCAGTGAGGCTGAGGCGCCATCGAAAACCCGATCGACGAAATCCCGGACCATTGCTCCGACGACCTGATGGCGTGGCTTTGTTGGCGTGTAGATATGCGCGCTCCCGGTAGTTTTCTTCGCGAGGTAGCCCTTGTCCTCGAGGACGTTCATCATCGTCATCACCGTGGTGTAGGCGATGGGGCGGCTTTTGCGCAGCGCTTCGTAGACGGCTCGGACCGTCGGCGTGTCCAGACGCCAAACGACTTTCATGATGGCCAGTTCCTGGGGTGTGGGCGTGCTGCTGGGCTTGCGCATATCTACTAACTATTTAGTATTTAGTAGACAAAATGTCAAGCGCCGGTTTTGAGGCGTATGATTCCGATCGCGAGCCGCGGCGGTCGATTCAGGGAGGTTGCCATGGTTGCTCTGCTTCTCCTCTCACTCGCGCTGACAGCGCCGGTGCAGTCTCAACCGCCGCGCGATCGGACGAACGCGCCCGGGTGCCGTCGTCGATCCTGCAGCGCGTGAAGCGGAACTGCAGAAACGGATCGCCGTCACGCCGACCGGTGTCGCCGCGTACCTCGAGCTCTCGAGATTGCAGGAGAATCGTGGCGCGTACGACGAGGCTGAGGCGACGCTGCAGCACGCGCGGTTGGCGGAGCCGAAAAACATCGGGGTGGTGCAGGCCCTGGCCGGGTTTTACAACAGACAGGGGCACTTCGATCGGGCGATCGAGATGCTGGAGTCCGCCGAGCAGCTGGATCCGACCGACCCCGCCGCGCCGCAGATCGTGGCGACGTTCTACTGGGAGAAGGCCTACAAGGACCACAAGCTTCTGCCGGCCGAACAGCTTCAGTATGTGATGAAGGGAATCGCCGCAACCGACCGAGCGCTGGCGCTCAAGTCGGACTATGCCGACGCGTTGACGTACAAGAACCTCCTTCTCAGGATGCGCGCAAATCTGGAAACGGATCCGGTCCTCAAGCAGCAATTCCTCGCCGAAGCCGATACGCTTCGTAACCGTGCGATCGAGCTGAACAAACAGCGTACGGCCATCAACAGTTCGGACTCCGGCGTGCCTCTCCCGCCGCCTCCGCCTCCGCCTCCACCGCCGCCCGCCGAGGGAATGCGGCAGCCAACAAAGATTAAGGACGTGCGTCCGGTTTATCCTCCTGAAGCGCTGGCCGCCCGCATCCAGGGCGTCGTGATCGTCGAGGTTTCGCTCGACACGGAAGGTCACGTCCGCGGCGCGCGCATTCTTCGATCGATTCCTGAGCTCGACGAGGCCGCGCTCACCGCTGTGCGTCAGTGGGAGTTCACCCCCGCGGTCTCCTACGGCACTCCGGTCCCGGTCAACATGACCGTTACGGTGAACTTCAGTTCAGTGCCCGATCGAGATCGCGGATTCGATCGGGATTCGGGATTCAGATCGGGATTCAGGATCAGTGATTAGTGATCAGGGATTCAGCGGCTCCGATGCCCAAACCTCACACAGTCTGACAATAACCTCGACCGCTTTGTCCATGTCCTCAGCGGACGTCCACTCGAGCCGTCGAGTGGAAGTTGTGTTCGCCGGCGAACAGGTTTGGCGTCGGCAGACCCATGAAGGATAGTCGGGAGCCATCGGTGCCGCCCCGAATCGGCCTTTCCACCGGTTCCATGCCGGCGAGCCGGATCGCCTTGCGCGCGTGATTCCACCACGCTCGGGTGCTGCTCGAGCACTTCGCGCATGTTCCGGTAGGACTCGTCGATCGCGAACTCCACCGACGATCCCGGATGCACCCGCACGACTCTCGCGCGCGAGCTCCGGACGAGCGCCTCTTTCTCCTTCAGCTTTTCGGTCACGAAGTCGCGGACGAGGACTTTGACGCTCGTGCAATCGACCGCCGCATGCACTTGATACGGATGCAGGTAGCCCTCGTACCCTTCGGTCGTCTCCGGACTCATGTTCCTCGCGGGAAGGCGCGCGACGAAATCGGCAGCCACGCGGATCGAGTTCACCATGCGTCCCTTCGCGTACCCGGGGTGCGTGTTGAATCCTTTGAACGTGGCCGTGATTGCGTCTGCGGAGAAGCTTTCGAATTCGAGCTCGCCACGGCCGCCACCATCGAGCGTGTACGCGCAGACGGCGCCGAAGCGCGTTGACGTCGAAGTGATTGGCGCCGCGCCCGATTTCTTCGTCGGGCGTGAATGCGATGCGGACCGGTCCATGGGGGATTTCGGAGTGTGCACGAGATATTCGACCGCCGCGACGAATCTCCGCAACGCCCGCCTTGTCGTCGGATCCCAGCAGCGTCCGCCCCGATGCGGTCACGATCGAGTTGCCCGATCTGCATGGCCAGCGCCGGGATCGTCCGAGGCTCGCAGCACCACGGATGGATCGTCGGGCAGGACCGAGATCGCGACCGTCGTACCGTTCGTGCACGATCGGCCGGACGTCGTGCCCGGGCATCTCCGGAGACGTATCGACGTGCGCGATGAAGCCGATGACCGGACTCTGTTCGCGTCCGGCCGTGGCGGCCACGGTGGCCATCACGTATCCGTATTCATCCATCGCGACGTCATCCAGTCCGAGGGCCCGGAGCTCCGCCACCAGCTCGCGAAGCAGGACCAACTGCCCCGGAGTGCTCGGGAACGTGGATGATCCCTCGTCCGATCGCGTGTCGTACGTGACGTACTTGAGGAACCTCTGAAGTGCGGACGTCTTCATGCGGAATCTGCCTCTTCGATGGTCGCGACGTGCCGGGCGAACGATTCGCTATCGAGCACATGAAGGAGAAGGAGGTCGGCCGACCGGACAGCCTCGATGCACGCGGTACATCGGTCTCCCTTCCGGATCCAAGCGCGCGCTCGCAGCAGGAAGTGTCGCACGACCGCGGCGCAGGTTCGGAGCCACTCGACAATCGATCGCAATCCCCTTCCCTGGTACGCGATCCAGTTGCCAAAGAGCCGCGCGGCAAGGTACTGCTTCATGACGCCATCGAACCACTCGAGATGCCCGGCGCGGCGATCCCACTCGCTCTGGAAGTCCGCGATCGGTGCCAGGTCATCGCCGGCGCGTCCGCTCGTGAGCGCCGCAACACGGCGTATCGCGCGGTCCTGGTCCGAGGCACTGGGACTCCCGACCGCAGCCGCCGAGAATGCGCTTCGGATGCGATGGGCGAGCGGTCCGTGTTCCGGTGTCCACTCGCGAATGGATTCCGTGGCTCCGGCGAGGTAGTCGAGACAGCTCACGTACCCGCGCGATCGGGTGTGCAAAGATTGCCACGCCTGCGCGCTCCCAGGCGTCGTACCCCTCCATGTCGCAGAGAAGATCAGGCCGCAGCAGCGGAGGCAGTGCCTCCGATGCGTCGAGTCCTTCCATCGGCGAGGCGAGACGAAGCGGCGGCCGTGCCTCCACGATTGCGAGCTTGCCCGGCGTCAACAGCGTTGCGGCCGCCGTTGGGCAAAAATGCGACAGCGAGATCAACGTTCCGCGCGCGTCGTGCAGCACTTTGCGAGGAAAATGACGGCAGGCGGACGGAAGCGCCTCTACCCCGAGATCGCGATGAATGATGCACAGCCCCCCGCCTGCCCTGTCGAAAAAGACGCAGTTGCCGCCCGTGTCGCGCGCCACGGTCCAGGAGCCGTGCCCGCGAGCATCGGTCGATGAGAGAAAAAGTGCGCCGGTGACGCCCTCCCGGCTCAGTCCTGTCGTGCGTACGAGTTCGACGACCTCGGGTTCGGCGGGAACCGTCCAACTGTCGCAGCACGCGCCCGCGTGTCTGCAACGATACTCAGCGTGGATGTCCAGGCAAAACGCTGACACCCTCGCATCATCTCAGGCCTCTTGGGTCCGTGCAAAGCGGCTGTCTTGTCGACAAAAACGTCATCGAAACGAAGCAGCGCATTACAAATTTGAAGCGAAACTCCTGCCCGCAGCGCCGGAACGTTCCGGATCCCACTCGATATGGCTCGGCTCGATCTTTGCTCCTTGCAATAGTCCTCATGTCAGACAGAGATACCTTCGGCCCCCGACTTCGCAGTGAACGTGAACGGCGCGGTATCAGCATCGAAACGATCGTCACGGTCACGAAAGTCGGTGCCGATCTCTGGCTCGGACTCGAGCGCAATGACTTTTCCAAGTGGCCGTCAGGCATCTTTGCGCGGGCATTCGTCCGCGACTACGCCAAGGCCGTCGGCCTCGACGCGGACGATGTCGTCGACGAGTTCTGTCGCCTGTTTCCGCACGGCGATCGTCGTGCGGCGCGAATCATCAAGGCCCAGGCCGAACTGATCGGACACTCGCCCGGTTCGCTCGAAGATCCCTCGCTCGTTCCCCGTGGCGGAGATCGCCGCTCGGCCGCGCGCGATCGCAAGACCCAGGCGCGTGCCCGGCGCATCCGGCTGGCGCCCCGAACGCTCGCGGCCGTCGATCGACATCGGGTGCACGATCGCGCTGGCGCTGCTCGGTCCCGCGAGTTGCCGGTGCCGGGTTCTGGGCATCGGCTGGTGTCGCCGCGATCGTCTACTACAGCCTTTCGACCATTCTCACTGGCGCCACGCTCGGCACGCACGCCGTCGGCGTTCTTCGTCAGCGGATGCCGGAGCTGTTCGCCGTCCAGCGACCGCCGCGCGCACGCCTGACCACGCTGTCGGGTCGTGCTCCTGCGCGAGGTCTACCGCGATCCAAAAGAGCCAGTACGCCTCCCAGCATTCTGGATCGAAGGTGTGCCGCGAAGCCGTCGCCAGCCCTTAGGTGCCGACTGAGCCTTAGCGAAGCGCCGGTCGGAAAACATTCGATCGAGCCGATCGTTGCGATCCGGGCAACTCTGGAGTATACGGATGGAAACTCCTTTGCATTGGCCCGCACAGGAAGAAGGGGAGGGACGACCGATGGCGATTCTCTCGTGGATTGTGTTCGGCCTGGTGATCGGCATCATCGCGAAGCTGCTGATGCCTGGCAGGGATCCGGGAGGGTTCATCATCACGATACTCCTGGGCATTGCCGGGGCCCTCGTGGGCGGGTTTGTCGGGCGCGCGATGGGATTTTACGGCCCTGGTCAGTGTGCCGGATGGCTGATGTCGATCCTGGGCGCGATTATTCTGCTGGCGCTGTACCGAATGCTGGTCCGCAGTCGCGTCTGATGCGACAGCTCGTGGAAGACGCACGGCGGCATCGGCCGTTCGTGCGTCTTCGTTTGTACGGCGGATTCATGTGAGAATCGATGTGCCGGCCTGCAGGATCAAGGATCAAGGAGAGGTTTGCATGCGTCGTCTCGCCTTATTTGGCCGTCGGATTCGCATCAGCCGTGTGGCTGATATCCGGTGCCGCATACGCACAGACGCTGGACGAAATCATCGCGTTCAACCTGCAATCCAAGGGAGGAGTGGAGAAGATCAAGGCGACCGAGACCGTGCGCATGAGCGGATCCGTCGTGGCTCGAGACGCGACCGGCCACGACGTGACCGGCCGATGACGATGGTGGCAAAGCGTCCCAATCTGATGCGACGCGACGCCGATGGTCGGTGGTCAGCATGTGGTCAACGCTTTCGACGGCGCGTCGTCTGTGGATGACGTTTGGAGACGAGGCCGCCCAGCAGCTTCCGAACACTCAGGCCGCATATGCGCGTCAGGACGCAGAGTTCGACAGCGTGTTCGTCGACTACAAACAGAAGGGGCACACGATCGAGCTGGTGGGAAAGGAAACGCTTGGTGACACGCCGGTGTACCACCTCAGAGTCACCAAGAAAGGCGGCGCCCCGCAGGACTATTACCTCGATTCCCAGACCGGCCTCGAGAAAAAGATCAGCGTCTCCGCCAATGCTCCGGACGGATCGGCGGTCACCAACGTGACCGAATTCTCAGATTATCGGAGCGTGGACGGGTGCCTCGTGCCGTTCGTACTCAGACAGCGTCAGAACGGCACGCTCATCGCGACGACGACGCTCGACAAGGTCGAGTTCAACGTGCCGGTTGACGACTCGTATTTCAGGATACCCGCGAAGTAGTTCACGCGGGTCAGACCGTGGCCGCTCAGGTGGACCCGGTCTGGCCCCCAATCCTGCACGATCAGGCACGCAGCCGGTCCTGCAGTTTCTCGCGATAGCCGCGGCTGAGGGTCAGGCGCGTGCCGGTGCGTAGTAGCACCGCGTACTCGCCGTTGAGCCACGGCTGGAGTTCCTGGATCCGCTCCATGTTGACGATGCGCGAGCGGTGAATGCGGAAGAACTTTTCCGGATCCAGCCGGCCCTCGATGGCGTTCATCGTCTCGCGCAGCAGGTGCGACGTCGTTCCGACGTGCAGGCGCACGTAGTTGCCGGCGGCTTCGACCCAGTCGATCTCGTCGGCGCGCAGGAAGAACAGGCGTCCGCCGGACTTGACGACCAGACGGTCGGTTCGCGGCTGGTCGCGGCGCAGATCCTTGACGAGCGCGAGCAGGCGCCGGCCGAGGTCGCCGCTCTCGTCGCGTTCGATCTGCTGGCGCGCGCGCTGCAGCGCTTCGGTGAAGCGCTCGCGATCGAACGGCTTCAGCAGGTAGTCGAGCGCCCGGACCTGGAAGGCACGCAGCGCGTGCTGATCGTACGCGGTCACGAAAATCACGAGCGGCATGCGCTCGCCGCCGACGGCCTCGATCACTTCGAAGCCGTTCATCTGCGGCATCTGCACGTCCAGGAACACGAGATCCGGCTCGTGGTCGACGATCGCCGTGACTGCCTCTTCTCCGTCGCGGCACTGGGCGACGACCTCGATATCCGCTTCGCTTGACAACAGCCCCGCCAGCCGCTCGCGCGCGAGCGGTTCATCGTCCACGATCAGCGTCCTGATTTTCTTCATATGGTGTGTCCCAGGTAGGGCCGGCGTAATGCCGGTGTTTGAGATCGAGCGGTGCCCATGGCGCCGCCGAGCGGGTCAGTGCCGCGCCCATTGTTGCGAGCGTCAACCGGGGCGTCGTGTTCGCTGCGGGCGATCCGACTGCGACGCGTCGGTCCGCCACGGCACGGCCACGACCACGGCGACGCCCTGCTTCGAGACGGTGGAACTCGAACCGGAAGTCGGCGCCGAACTGGTGCTGCAGACGCGCCCGCGTCGTCGAGACGCCGATGCCTTTCTGAAGCGCCGTCAGCGCGGTCTCCGACAGGCCGCGGCCGTCGTCGCGGACTTCGATCCACAGCTTGTCGTGTTCCTGCCGCGCCCGGATATCGATGTGGCCCGGGTCCGGCCTTCTTGGACACGCCGTGCTTGATGGCGTTCTCGACGAGCGGTTGCAGCAGCAGCGTCGGCAGCCGCGCGTCGAGCGCGTCCGGCTCGACGTCGAACCGCACGACGAGCCGATCGGCGAATCGCGTCTGCTCAATCTCCAGGTACTTCGCCAGGAAATCGAGCTCCGCCTTCAGCGTGCTTTCGTGATGGCCGAGGTTTTCCAGCGTCATCCGCAGCAGATCGCTGAGGCGCATCAGCGTGCGATCGGCGGCGTCGACGTCCCGGTGCATCAGCGCGGAAATGGCGTGCAGCGTGTTGAAGAGGAAATGGGGCTGCAGCTGATGCTGCAGCGCCGCCATGCGTGCCTCGACCAGCTTCGTTTCGAGCTGCGAGGCGCGGAGCGCGCGGTCGCGCGACTCGCGATAGTAGAGCACCGCGTGGCTCAGGCCCGCGATCGCCCAGTAGGTCATCATCTCCCAGTCGAAGTTCATGAGCGCCGACCGCTTGACCTCTGCCCACCAGGGGTACGGCGCGCGTCGCGGAGCAGCCACCACTGGACGCCCGCCATCGCGGCGATGTGCGCGAACGAGAAGAGCGCGACCGACGGCAGGTGAATCAGAAACGCCCGCAGCAGTCCCTGGCGCTCGAACCGGAAATGCTGCGAGAGCCAGACGATCGACGGGGTAAAAAGGGCCCAGACGTACCAGTAGGTGCCGTTGAGCACCAGCGAGCGACACCCAGTTCGTCGCCGGTCTCCCGAGCGCGCGCGTGAAGCTCGACGGCCAGCACTGACGACAGGACGTCGAGGAGCGTCGCCACGTCAGGACGACGGGCCACCGCAGCCCATATCGCGGCCGCGCCGGCGCCGGCAGGTCGATGCCCGCACCGCTCGTATCGAGCAATCGATCGCTTGGCGGTTTCATCAGGCCCTGACGACAACGAACACCAACGTTGTGGGTTAGACGTAGCCACACGCCTTTTCGTCTTGTTTAAAATCGGCTTTTTCACCAGTGCAGGCAGCTGGCCACCGGCTTCGAAGCGCGGCAGAAAGCCTCGAAAAGTCGCTTCGGCCGCGTTTTTCAGCCATTCGTCCCATTGAGCGCGCCGCTTTGTCCCTGCGGTGCCGACATCGGTCTGGCACCGGACCGAGCTGCCCGTCGACGACCAGCCCGCGACCGTTTTCGGACAGTGCTCGGATCTGGGAGACGGGTGGTCGGAGCGTTAGGATTGATGTTGTGTCAACCGGCGGCGCCGGAGATGCGCGGACGGGATCGACGCAGCGCGGAGATACGCAGGATCGGGATCTCTCGCACCGTCCAGGATACGCTGACAGGCGCAGATGCCGAGTGAAATCGTCCGGGAGGGCTCGGGCCGCGGCCGCCGCTCGGAGCCCGGTGCGATTTAGCGTCGCGGCCGCCGCGCGGCCCTCCCGAGCGTCCCTTCTCGGTACTCCGACGATCCTCGAGCGAGATCGTTCCGCGATCTCCGCGTCGACGATCTCCGTCGCGATCGTCCGGCGCGCCGCAGCCGTCACTCCGAGCACAGATTTTGACAACAGCTATTTGGAAAAAGGTGTGTATCATGTTCGCGTGAGTAGCTCGATCACGCGGGGTCACCGCACCTGGCAGGCTGGAGAAGTCTTTACCGTCGCGCGACGCCACCGAGCTCTACGAGGTGGACCGCTGGGGCAAGGGCTATTTCTCGATCTCACCCGCCGGCCACGTGCTGGTCCATCCGACGAAGGATCCGCTCGCGCTCGATCGACCTGAAGCAGCTGACCGATCACCTGCTGCTCCGCGGCATCGGCCTGCCGGTGCTCATCCGGTTCCGCGACATCCTCCGGCACCGCCTCGGCGACATCCACAACGCCTTCCGCACGGCGATCGCCCAGCACCAGTACGACGGCCGCTACATCTGCGTCTACCCGATCAAGGTCAACCAGCAGCGCCAGGTCGTGGAGGAGGTGCTGGACTTCGGCCGGGAATACGGCTTCGGCCTCGAGGCGGGCTCCAAGCCCGAGCTGCTCGCGGTGGCGGCCCAGGCGTACAACGACACGCCGATCATCTGCAACGGCTTCAAGGACGCCGAGTTCATCGAGATGGCGATGCTGGCCCAGAAGATCGGCCGCAACGTCATCCCGGTCGTCGAGAAATACACCGAGCTCGGGCTCATCCTGAAGTACGCCGAGCGGGTCGGCGTCCGGCCGCAGATCGGCATGCGCGTCAAGCTCGCCGCGCGCGGCGGCGGCCGCTGGCAGGGCTCGGGCGGCTACCGCTCGAAGTTCGGGCTGACGGTCGCCGAAGTCCTGCGCGGGCTCGAGGAGCTGAAGTCGCAGCGGCATGCAGGACTGCTTCAAGCTCCTGCACTTCCACCTCGGCAGCCAGATCCCGAACATCCGCATCGTCAAGGGCGCGCTGAACGAGGCGGCGCGCGTCTATACCGAGCTGTCAAAGGCGGGCGCCGGCCTCGAATACCTCGATGTCGGCGGCGGCCTCGGCGTCGACTACGACGGCTCGCAGACCAACTTCGAGTCGAGCGTGAACTACACGCTCGAGGAATACGCCAACGACGTCGTCTACCACATCCAGACGGTGTGCGACGACGCCGGCGTGAAGCATCCGACGATCGTGTCCGAGAGCGGCCGCGCGATCGTCGCGTACCACAGCGTGCTGATCTTCAACGTGCTCGGCGTCTCGGCGTTCGGCGAGGAGAAGATTCCCGAAGTCATCCAGCCGGACGAAGCCGAGCAGCCGGTCATCGACCTGCTCGAGACCTACACGAACCTGTCCGTCCGCAACGCGCTCGAGAGCTACCACGACGCCCAGCAGGCGCTCGACATGGCGCTGAACCTGTTCACCGGCGGCTACCTGCCGCTCGAGCAGCGCTGCCAGGCCGAGAACCTCTACTGGGCGATTCTGGTGAAGCTGCGGAAGCTCGTCGCGCAGATGGAGGACGTGCCCGAGGACCTGCAGGGCCTCGACGACACGATGGCGGACACGTATTTCTGCAACTTCTCGCTGTTCCAGTCGTGCCCCGACAGCTGGGCGATCAAGCAGCTCTTCCCGGTGATGCCGATCCACATGCTGAACACGGCGCCGACGCACCACGCCGTGCTCGGCGACATCACCTGCGACTCCGACGGCAAGATCGATCAGTTCATCGACCGGCGCGACGTCAAGCGGACGCTGCCGCTCCACACCGTCAACGGCGAGCCGTACTACCTCGGCGTGTTCCTCGTCGGCGCCTACCAGGAGATCCTCGGCGACCTGCACAACCTGTTCGGCGACACGCATGCCGTGCACGTCAGCCTCGACGAGCGCGGCAACGTCGTCCTCGACGCGGTGATCAAGGGCGACACGGTCAAGGAAGTGCTCGACTACGTCGAGTTCGACGCCGACACGCTGGTGCGCAAGCTGCGACAGCGACGTCGAGCTGGCCGTCCGCGAAGGGAGGATCAGCTACGAGGAGTCCGGCCGGCTCCTCGAGTTCTACGAGGACGGCCTGCAGGGATACACCTACCTCGAAGATCCAAAAGAGCGATAGTTGAATCCCGGATCCCTAATCACTGATCCTCGAATCCTCGAATCCCCGAATCCACCGAATCCCCGAATCCTCGAATCGCTCGAATCCTCGAATCGCGAATCCTCAACCGTTCGCGAGTTTGTTCGCGCAGTGTTCGTCGAAGGCGCGCGTCAGCTCGGCGGCGATCATGTCGGCGTTGCGGGTTTCGATCTGGCTGCGTTCCATCATGTACACAGCTTGCCGTCGCGCAGCAGTCCGATCGACGGTGACGACGGCGCATAGCCGGTGAAGTATTGCCGCGCACGATCGGTGGCTTCGATGTCGGCGCCGGCGAATACGGTCGCGACGACCTCCGGACGGTTGGTGTGCTGCAGCGCCTTTGCGATTCCAGGCCGCGCTTTTCCCGCTGCACAGCCGCAGACGGAATTCACCACCATCATCACGACGCCGTTGCTGTTCTTGACGATGTCGTCGACCGCGTCGGATGTGCGAAGCTCGCGTGCGCCCATGTCGGTCATTTCTCCGCGCATCGGCGCGATCAGATATTCGGGATATGGCATTTGATCTCCTCGCTCGAACTGGTGAGCGCTATTTCTTCAGTGACTCTTCCCGTTTCGCCTTGAACTCGTTGCCGGGCTTCCATTCTGGGATCTTCGCCGCATTGGCGACCCGGTAGCCGACCGCGAACAGCAGCTGCGCGTCGTCGTCGGCGCCCGTCAGATCCCAGTCCGGCTTCATCTCGTCGGACGGCGCGTGGTAGTCCTTGTCAGTGTACTCGTCGCGCTTGGCTTTGCCGTAGGCGGCGTCCTTTCCGACGAAGTCGATGCCTGAATCGGGGTCGAGCGCGGGCACGCCCTGTTTCGCAAAGTTGAAATGGTCGGAGCGGTAGTAGAACCCTTTTTCCGGCTCCGGATCGGGGCGCAGCACCCGCCCCTGCTCATCGGCGGCGGCCTTGAGGTAGTCGTCCAGATCGGAAGCGCCCATCCCGACGACGGTCAAGTCTTTCGTCCGGCCCCACTGGTTGACACCGTCGATGTTGATGTTGGCGATGGTCTTGTTCAAGGGATAGAGCGGTGTGGTCGCGTAATACTGCGAACCGAGAAGCCCTTGCTCTTCGGCCGTCACCATCAGGAACAGGATCGATCGCTTCGGCTGTGGCTGGACTGCAGTGAACGCGCGAGCGATCTCGAGGACCGTTGCAACTCCCGACGCGTTATCGAGCGCGCCGTTGTAGATCTTGTCTCCGTTGACGGGCGCGCCAACGCCGAGGTGATCCCAGTGCGCTGAGTAGACGACGTACTCGTCCTTGAGCGACGGATCGCTGCCTTCGAGCTTTCCGACGACATTCTGCGAGTCGATCGTCCGCAGCGTGTTCTTGATCGCAATCGACGCCTTCAAGCCCAGCGCGACCGGCTTGAATTCCCGCGTGCGTGCCTGCTTCTTCAATGCATCGAAGTCCTGGCCGCCGAGCGCCAGAATCTTCTTCGCCGCCTCGAGCGTGATCCAGCCCTCGATGCTGGCTCGAGACATGTTCTTGTCCGGTGCCACGAGGTCGAGTTTTTCTCCGAGATTTCCCTGAACGACTGAAAAGGGATAGCCGGCCGGACCGGTTTCGTGGACGACAAAAATGGCGGCCGCCCCCTTGCGTGCGCCTTCTTCGAACTTGTAGGTCCAGCGGCCGTAATAGGTCATCGCGTCGCCCATGAACACCTTGGGATCGAGCCTGGTCGGATCAGAGGGATCGGGCACGGCTGGATCGTTCACGAGCACGAGGATCGTCTTTCCTTTCACGTCGACGTCCTTGAAATCGTTCCAGTTGAACTCGGGCGCCTCGACCCCGTATCCGGCGAAGATCACGTCGGAGTTCTCGACGGACGCGCCGTCGGCGACGTGCTTCGTCCACGCGACGACATCGTCTTTCCATTTGAACGTTTGCTTCCTGGCGCCATTCGCAATTGTGAGCGGCTTGACCTGGGTTCCCGTAATCCCGACGAGCGGAACCTTCTGCACGTAGGTGCCGTCAGGATTACCTGACTTCAAGTTCATCTGCTTGAATTGATCCTGGATGTATTTGACGCTCAGCTCTTCCCCTTTGGTGCCGGGCTTGCGGCCTTCGTACTCGTCCGACGAAAGCACCTTGATGTGCTCGAGAATCTTCTGCTGGTCGATCTTCGGCATCGTGGCCAGCGGTAGATCGGGAGCTGGCGCTCTCTGTTGAGGTGCGGCGTCTTCCTTTTTGCTGCAACCGTTCAACACTGAAAGAAGCAGAAGAATGACTGCGAGACAACTGAGTCGCTTCATTGACGAACATTGTTACTCGGGTACGCAGTTATACTAAGGTCTTCGGTCCTCGCGACGGGCGCGACTCGCTCGACGCAACAGACAAATGTAAAGAATCGGACCTCATTCCTATGAACGAACTCTGGCGCGATGTTCGCCATTCACTCCGCAGCCTTCGAAAGAGTCCCGGTTTCCTTGTCATCGTCATTCTGACGCTCGGACTTGGCATCGGCGCGAACACCGCGATTTTTTCATTGATGGATCAGGTGCTTCTGAGACCGCTTCCCGTGCACGATCCGGGAGCGCTCGTGCTTCTGGATGGTCCGGGCGCGTTCATGGGCCGGACGATGAATGCGATGACGTTCTCGTACCCCATGTACAAAGACTTCCGAGATCGCAACGACGTCTTCAGCGGCACGCTCGCGCGGTTTCCGCTGCCCGTGACGGCGGTGTGGCAAGGCGCCTCCGAACGGGCGGACGGCGAGCTCGTCAGCGGAAACTACTTCGACGTGCTCGGCGTGCGTCCTGCGGCAGGGCGGCTGTTCAACCAATCAGACGATCGGACGCCCCGCGGGCATCCCATTGCCGTGCTCAGCTACGGGTATTGGCAGCGCCGGTTCGGCGGCGATCCGCGCATTCTCAACCAGACGATCACGGTGAATGGGCATCCGTTTTCAATCGCGGGGGTCAGCGAACGGCGGTTCACCGGCGTCCAGATCGGCCGGTCAGTCGACATCATGGTGCCGATCATGATGAAGGCGGAGATGACGCCGACCTGGGATGACCTCGATAACCGCCGCAGTCGATGGCTCACCGTCATGGCACGGTTGAAACCTGGTGTATCGAGGACGCAGTCGGAAGCGGCGATGAACGTCATCTATCGACAGATCAACGAACAGGAGATCAAGGACATTCCCAACGCGTCGGAGTCATTCCGGAAGCGGTTCACGTCGAAACATCTCGACGTGCTGTCCGGCCAGCGGGGCCTGTCGGATCTCCGGCAGGAATTCTCGACGCCGCTCATCGTGCTCATGTCGATGGTCGGAGTCGTGCTCCTCATCTCGTGCGCGAACGTCGCGAATCTCCTGCTTGCGCGGACGATGGCCAGGCACAAGGAGATTTCACTGCGTCTTGCGCTCGGCGCCAGCCGCGCACGTATCGTTCGTCAGCAGTTTGTCGAGAGTGGGCTCCTGTCTCTGGGGGGCACCGCCGTAGGCCTGCTGTTGGCGTGGTGGACGGGAGGCCTGCTGCTCGCTGCGCTGCCGGGCGATCCCGCCGCGCGAAGCCTGTCCGCCGATCCCGATCTGCGAGTCGCACTGTTTGCGCTGGCGATCGGCGTCCTCACGGCCCTGGTGTTTGGCATCGTGCCCGCAGTGCAGGCCACCCGCACCGCCGTGACGTCGGCACTCAAGGAAGAGTCCGGCAGCGTCGCTGGCGGCGGGCGCCAGGCCCGCGTGCGCCGAGTGCTCGTGGTCGCGCAGGTCGCGCTGTCGATGCTGCTTCTCGCTGGCGCCGGACTCTTTGCGCGCAGCCTCTACAACCTGAAAATGCTCGACCCAGGCTTCAGGGTCGACGACCTGTTCGCCTTCTCCGTGGATCCGTCACTCAGTGGATACGACGGCGATCGGCTGACGGCGTTGTACCGGCGGATGCAGGAGGAACTGACGGCACTCCCCGGGGTCCGCAGCGTCTCGATGTCTGAAACGGGTGCCTTGACCGGCAACGACTGGAGCATGACCGTTCGCGTCGATGGCTATCAGGCCAAGGAAGGGGAGGACATGAACCCGAGCGTGGACGGGGTCGGTCCGCGCTACTTCGAAACGATGGGCATTCCGCTGGTCAGCGGCCGCGACTTCACCGAGCGAGACGTCAAGGGTGCGCCCACGCGTGGCGGTCATCAACGAAACGATGGCGAAGTACTTCTTCGAGGGCACCAGCCCGATTGGCAGGCGCTTCGGATTCGGACGCGGCACCCCAACCAACATCGAGATCGTCGGCGTTGCCCGCGACGTCCGCTCACTCGAGCTGCGCGATCGGGCGCCGCGCTTCATCTACATCCCTTACGCGCAGGACGAAAGCGTCACGCAACTGACCTATTACGTGCGCGCAGCACAGAAGGGCGGCTCGACCCCCGCGGCGATCAGGCAGGCCGTGCAGCGGATCGACGCGAACCTTCCGATCTTCGACATGAAGACGATGGGTGTCCAGGTGGACGAGTCGCTGTTTGTCGAGCGGATGGTTGCGGTCCTGTCGGTCGCCTTTGGTGCGCTGGCGACGCTGCTCGCCGCGATTGGCCTCTACGGTGTGATGTCGTACTCCGTCACCCGCCGGACGCGTGAGATTGGCATTCGAATGGCGCTCGGTGCGGAGCGTGGGCGGGTCCTGTGGCTCGTGCTCAGGGAAGTGGCCGTCATGGCGGCTGTCGGCATTGTCGGGGGACTTGCCGCCGCACTCTGGCTCACAAGGCAGGTCCAGTCGCAGCTCTTTGGACTTGCCCCGAACGATCCGGCGACGCTTGCCGGCGCGACCGCGCTGCTGGCGGTGATTGCGATCTCGGCGGGCTACGTCCCCGCGCGACGTGCGACAACGATCGATCCGATCGTGAGTCTCCGCAGCGAGTGAGATTTCTTTTTCTCTCTTTCTCTCGTTCTCCTGTTCCGTTTTTTTGACGGTCCAGCAGCCGGGTCACTCGTTGAGGGCTGATGTTCTGGCTGTAATCTCTTTCAGACCGACTTCCCTCCACTCACCGGGCTGCAACGTTCCAAGCTCCACCCCTCCGAATGCGACGCGCATCAGCTTCGTGACGGGGTGCCCGAGCGATTCGAGCATCCTTCGAATCTCGCGATTCTTCCCCTCGACAAGCTCGACGATTAAGTGCGTCTCGCGCGAAGAACGCTTCCGTACCACCACCGAGCGGGCGCTCAAACCGTCGATGCCGTCCGTCATCTTTGCTGCCCCATCGTCTCCTAACGCGCCGCGCACGGTGACGGCGTAGCGACGGACGATGGCGTTTGCGGGATCGGTCAGCTAGTTGGCGAGCTGGGTATCGGTCGTCAGGAGCAGCAGGCCAGTGCTGGCCATGTCGAGCCGCCCGACCGCCACCAACGTTCGCGCGTCATCTCCGAGCAGGTCGAAGACCGTGCGTCGGCCCTCCGGGTCGCGACGCGTCGTCACGACACCGCGGGGCTTGTGAAACGCGATCGTGCGCCACGCGCGAGGACGGGCGGTGCTTCCGTCGATGGCGATCCGGTGTCGCTCGGGCACCACAGGCGTGGCTGGATCGCGAACCACTCGGCCGCTTACTCGCACACGCCCATCCGTTATCAGGCGCCTGGCCTCGGACCGCGAGGCGAGGCCAAGCTTGGAGAGTACCCTGTCAAGCCGAACGACACTTCGACTCATCCGGCTCATCATTTCATACCAACCAAAACTGCCGAACACCGTCGAACGTGTAGAACCCTGGAACGTAGAACCTGGTAGAACCCGGCCGAACCTTGCAGAACCTATCCATATGACTTTCTGGAGCGATGCGAAGCAGGACGCCGCGTACGCGATTGGGAGCGCGAGAAAGGCGCCGACCTTCACCGTCGTCGCGCTGATCACGCTGGCCCTCGGAATCGGTGCGAACACCGCCATATTCAGCGTCATCAACAGCGTCGCTGACTTCGTCCGCTGCCGTATCGCAGTCCCGAGCGGGTTGTGTTCGTCTGGTCGTCCAAACCGTCCTCCTCCCTGCGAGGCCCTGACCCCCGGACGTCTTGTGGATTTCCGCGACCAACTGACCTCGGTGAGCGCGATGGCCGGCATCAGCCAGATCCCGCTGAACCTGACAGGCAGTGGCGAACCGGAACGGCTCAACTCGTCGAGCGTTTCGTCCAATTTTTTCGACATCCTTGGCGTGACCGCATTGCTCGGCGAAGCTTTTCACGCGAGTGCCGCCGACGATCGGGCAGTCGTGCTGAGCTATGGCCTGTGGGTGCGGCGCTTCGGCAGCGATCCCTCAATCATCGGACGGCAGATCACGCTGAACGGATCTGCGCGAACGGTGGTGGCGGTTATGCCGCGCGAGTTCGACTGGCCGGCGATCACGGCGATGCCGACCACAGTGAACGGACCGCAGCTCTGGATTCCGGGCGACCGCACGCGACATTCCGCGGACGCCTGTCGACCGGCCCGGGCAGGATTTATCCGCCAACAGGACTGCCGGGTATATTCGCGCCGTTGCGCGGTTGAAGGACGGCGTCACCATCGAGCAGGCGCAGCGTGAGGCGGATCTGGTCGCGGGCCGCATCGGGCAGGCGCATCCCGACACTGACGGCGCCCGAAGGGCTGCTGTCGTGCCGCTGCGCACGCAGTTCTACGGACACGTGCAGCGAACGCTCCTGGTCCTCGTCGGAGCGGTGACGCTTGTTCTTGCCATCGCCTGCGCCAACGTCGCAAGCCTGCTGCTCGGGCGTGCCACCGCGCGGCGCAAGGAGATGGCAATCCGGCGTGCACTCGGGGCTGGACTCGGGCGAGTCGTTCGTCAACTCCTGATTGAATCGATCGTGCTCGCAGCTGCGGGGGCCGCCTGCGGGCTCCTGCTCGCGTGGTGGGCACAGTCCGCGCTCATCGCCTTCAGTCCATCCGATATCCTTCGCATGCAAGGCGCGCGGATCGATCCGGTGGTCCTGGCGTTCACCGCGGCGCTGGCGATTCTCACGGGCCTGCTCGTCGGGATCGTGCCGGCGCTCCAGGCCGCGCGCGACGAAGTGACCGCAGATCTGCACGAAGGTGGGACGCGGTCGTCGGAGGGCCTGCGCTCGGCACGAAGCCGGGAAGTGCTCGTCACCCTCCAGCTTGCCGTGGCCGTCGTGCTCGTCGTCGGCGCGATCCTCCTGCTCCGCAGTTTCTTCGCGCTGCAACGCGTCGATACCGGCATCGACACGCGCAATCTGCTGACCTTCAACATGTTCCTCAGCGGACCGCGTGCCGGGGACCAATCGAAACAGATTGCGTTCTATGAAGAGACGCTGACGCGGCTGACTCGCCTGCCCGACATTGCCGCTGCTGGGGCGGCCGTGACGCTGCCGATCGGCGGCGACGACTTTTCCGCGTCGTACACGATCGACGGTCACGCCCAGCCGGCGACGGGCCGTGAGCCATCTGCCGGATACCAGGTCGTCACGCCCGGGTACTTTGGAGCGATGGGCATTCCCATTCTGGCCGGGCGGGACTTCGACTCGACAGACTTGCGGGGTGGCGTGCCGGTGGTCCTCGTCAATCAGGCTCTCGCTGCTCGGGAGTGGCCAGGTGAGAATCCGCTTGGGCGGCGCATGCGACTCGGACCCGACGACCCGTGGATGACGGTCGTCGGAGTCGTTGGCGACATCCGTCACCTGGGTCCTTCCGTGCCGCCGCGCCCGGAGTTCTATCAGCCGCACACGCAACGCTCGTTTTCGTTCATGGCCTTCGTGGTTCGGACCCGTCACGATCCTGCGGCCGTGGTTCCGTTCATTCGCTCCGAGATCACACAGCTGGATCCGGCGCAGCCGATTTCCAACGTCGCGACGATGGACGAATATCTCTCGCGTGCGCTCTCCCGGCCGCGCTTCATGTCGACGCTCGTGACGGCATTCGGGATGCTCGCGCTCGCGTTGTCGATGGTCGGCGTCTACGGCGTGATGGCCTATTCCGTGACGCAGCGGAGACGCGAGATCGCGATTCGGATTGCGCTGGGCGCCCAAGGCGGCACGGTCGTGGGCATGATCATCTCAAAGACGATGTGGCTGGCCGCGATAGGCGTCGCTGCGGGTCTTGCCGGCGCGGCGGTGTTTACGCGCGCGCTGTCGGGGCTCCTCTTCGAGGTTCGCGCGTCGGATACCGGTGCCTTCGTCATGGCCGCGCTGCTCCTCGGTAGCGCGGCGATCGCGGCGGGCGCCATTCCTGCCGTTCGCGCCAGTCGAATTGACGGCGTCGATGCGCTGAAGTCATGACCTCCTGTCGCCGGAACCCGCCCCGCCCTTGAGGCGTCTCAACTAGAAGCCGGGCAACCCGGCGAGCTCGGCGTTTCTGCGGGCCCTCCACGTCGCGCGCCGACCGGAATGGTGGTGGGTTATCCTGACCGCCGTGAATCCGGATGATGCGGCCGCGCTGCGGTGGCAGTCGATTCTTGCTTTTGGCCTGATGGTCGCCGGGCTGGTCTGGCTGGTTGCGCGCGGGGAGATTTTCGGTCGAAGCAGCCCTGCGATCACGATCCAGGCGCTCTCAGCTGCTCTGATGATCGCTGCACGGCTGACATTCGGCGCACGAAGTTTTCATGCAGCGGCAAATCCGACGGCGGGTGGACTTGTGACGACCGGTCCATACCGATGGCTGCGGCATCCCATCTATGCGGCCATCCTGTACTTCATCTGGAGCACTGCGGTCGATCACGGCTCCGCACCGGCCGTCATCGCCGCCCTGCTCGTTACCCTCGGCGCCGGCGTACGGATGTATGCTGAAGAAACGTTTCTGACGAGCGTCTACCCGGACTATCCGGCCTATCGCGCACGGACCGCACGCGTCATTCCATTTGTTCTATAGAGGAGTACGACGATGTCTATTCGTATCGGAGATCAGGCCCCCAACTTCCAGGCGCAGACCACCGAGGGACCGATCGACTTCCATCAGTGGATCGGGAATTCGTGGGCGGTGCTGTTCTCGCATCCCAAGGATTTCACGCCCGTTTGCACAACCGAACTGGGGTACATGGCCAAGCTCAAGCCGGAATTCGACAAACGCGGTGTCAAGATCATCGGCCTCAGCGTGGATCCAGTCGACAAACACAAACAGTGGGCGGAGGACATCAGGGAGACGCAGGGCCATGCTCCCAACTATCCGATGATCGGCGACACGGATCTGAGCATCTCGAAGGCCTACGACATGCTTCCCGCAGATCTCGATGGATCGTGCGAGGGCCGCACGCCCGCCGACAACCAGACCGTCCGCAACGTCTTCGTGATCGGACCGGACAAGAAGGTCAAGTTGCAGATTGCGTATCCGATGACAACCGGCAGAAACTTCGACGAGGTCCTTCGCGTGATCGATTCGCTCATGCTCACCGCGAAGCACAAGGTCTCGACGCCTGTGAACTGGAAGCAGGGCGACGATGTGATCATTGCGGGGTCCGTGTCCGACGAGGAGGCGAAGAAGACCTACCCGAACGGCTGGAAGGCGCCGCGGCCGTACATTCGAATCGTTCCGCAGCCTCGCTGACTTCGCCTGGCCGACCGACTCATGGTTCGGTCTCTGCGAGCAGGCAGATGAACTCGCCGAGCACCATGGCGGTGGCGCCCCACACCTGGTGGCCCGAGCAGATCGAAGTAGGGATACTCGACGGCGACGCCTTCGCGGATCCTCGTGCCCTGCCGGATCCGGGAGGCGTCGCGCAAGTCGTCGAGCGACACTTCGAGGACTTCCTGCACTTCTCCCGGCGCCGGCGCGAAGTCGGGCCGCCGATCCGTCAGGCCGACGACGGGATGCAGCGTGAAACCGCTGACGAGGACGTGCACCGGCGTGAGCTCTCCGAGGACGCGGACGGTCGTCCGGATCGACGCCGATTTCTTCCGCCGCCTCGCGCAGCGCCGCCTCGGCCAGCGTTTCTCCGGGATCGGTTGCGCCGCCCGGCAGGCTGATCTGTCCGGGATGCCGCGCCAGGCTGCTCGCCCGCACCGTCAGCGCGACCGCGGCTCCCATCTCGTGCGGGTAGAGCAGCAGCAGCGCAGCCGCCTGCCTGCGACTCGGCCGGGAACTGGCCCGTGCGCCACGCGTTGCGAAGCAGTTCCGGCGCGAAGCGCATCTGCGCTTCTATGCCGGGCAGCGTCTTGCCCAGCCGCTGGCGGAGCACGGTCTCGATCTCGCGTAGCGGCACGGCTGTTCCAGTATGCCTGTAGTATGGGTTCATGTCCGCCTTTTCCCGGATCGATAGAACCGTCGGTCTTGAGACGCTCGAGCTCGTGCGCGGCTGCACGTTCGACGACTTCATCCTGGCGCCGCAGCGGAGCGTGCTCGTGCGCCGCGATCCGTCGGCGATCGATCTGTCGTGCCGCGTGTCGCGCCGGATCACGCTCAAGCGGCCGATCGTGTCGGCCAACATGGACACGGTCACCCGCGCGCCGATGGCGATCGTCCAGGCCGAGGAAGGCGGGCATCGGCATCATCGATCGCGGGTTCCGGCCCGGCGAGATCGAGCCGCAGGTGCGCGAGGTCGAGATCGTCAAGCGCACGCAGCACGGCGTCATCCGCGATCCGTACAGCATCGCGGCCGACCGCGTCGCTGGACGAAGCGGCGGCGCTGATGGCGCGATCGCGCGTCGGCACGCTCGTGGTCGTCGACGAGGCAGCGCCGGCTTGCCGGCCTGCTGACCGAGCGCGACATGCGGTTCGTCGCGCGGCGCGGCGCGCGCGTGTCCGATCGCATGACGCCCAGCGAGCCGGCTCGTCGTCCACGAAGGTCCGCTCGACGCCGACGGCGGCCGAGCGGCTGATGGTCGAGCGCAAGATCAAGAAGCTGCCGCTCGTGGCCGCCGACGGCCGGCTGCTCGGCCTCATCACGGCGCGGGACCTCGTGCGGCAGCGGCGCATGCCGTTCGCGACGCGCGACAGCCAGGGGCGGCTGCGCGTCGGCGCCGCCATCGGCGCCACCGGCGACTACCTCGAGCGCGCGGCGGAGCTCATGCGCGCGGACGTCGACGTCATCGTCATCGACATCGCCCACGGCCACTCGATCGTGATGGAGCGCGCGATCGCGGAGTTCCGCAAGCGGTTCGGCGACGTCGAGATGATTGCCGGCAACGTCGCCACCGCGCGAGGGCGCGACGTTCCTGCTCGAACGCGGCGCCGACGGCATCAAGGTCGGCATCGGGCCGGGCGGCGGCTGCACGACGCGCATGACGACCAGCTTCGGCGTGCCGCAGATGCAGGCGCTCGTCGAGTGCCGCCTCGCGCGTCGGAGAATCCGACGTGCCGATCATCGCCGACGGCGGCGATCAAGCGCCACGGCGCGTTGATGGAGGCGCTGCTGTTCGGCGGCGATTGCGCGATGCTCGGCAGCGCGTTCGCCGGGACCGAGGAGGCGCCCGGCGAAGTCGTGCACAAGTCGGTGCGTGCTGCCCGAGTCGCAGAAGACCGTGAAGGTGCCGTTCAAGGTGCTGCGCGGCATGGCGTCGCTCGAGGCGATCCGCGATCGGCTCGACGTCGAGGACGCCGACAAGGTGGAGCTCGAGGCGATCGGCGCCGAGGGCATGGAGATCAGCGTGCCGGCGCGCGGCTCTGCGCGCGCGATCGTGCGCGAGATGATCAAGCACCTCTGCTCGTCGATCAGCTACGGCGGCGCCGCGTCGCTCGCCGAGCTGCGCCAGATGTTCTGGGCCGATCCTCAGAAGTACCTGATCAGGCAGTCGCCGTCGGCACGCGCGAATCGTACGAACGGTGACGGGTGTCGCGTCAGTCTTCTCACCCCGGCGTCATGACTGCTCGCGAGATCACGCGACGGCTGAGGGCTCGGGCTGAACCCGCTCGCGTGCCCGTCCTGCGCAGCTTTTTCAAGACCGGCCCTGGCGAGTATGGCGAAGGCGACGTCTTCCTCGGCGTGACCGTGCCCGCAGCTGCGCGCCGTCTGCCGTGAGTGCCGTGGAACTCCGCACAAGGAAATCCGTGCGCTGCTGCGATCCCGCGTGCACGAGGAACGGCTGCTGGCGCTGCTCCTGCTGGTCGATGCCTTCGAGCGGGGGAAGCGGCCGAGCGGCGGCGGGTCTACGACCTCTACCTTTCGCAGACCGCGTTCATCAACAACTGGGATCTCGTCGACTGGTCCGCTTCCGCGATCGTCGGCGGTTGGCTCACGATCGCGGTCGGGCTCCGCTGCGTGCGCTCGCGAGGTCGGCATCGCTCTGGGAGCGCCGCATCGCGATCATCGCGACCTTCTATTTCATCCGGCGCGGCGAACTCGACGACACCCTGGAGATCGCCGACCTGCTGCTCGAGGATCCGCACGACCTGATTCACAAGGCGGTGGGCTGGATGCTGCGCGAGGTCGGGAAGAAGGATGGTGCATCGGAACGCCGGTTCCTTGAGACGCGGGCGCCGCGGATGCCGCGAACCATGCTTCGCTACGCAATCGAGAGATTCCCGGCTGCCGAGAGGCAGTCGTACCTGCAGATGGACAAGCAGCCGGGGCGTAACGCCGTCCCGCGTCAGCTTCGATCGAGCAGATCAACGAGATCGCGCGGCGTATCGATAAACCATTCGTCGCCGCGGAAATCCTCCGGTCCGAAGCGATAGCCGAAGCCGTATCGCGCCAGGCAGAGTCGCGTCCCGCCGTTCCGTGCGGTCGCGAGATCGACAGGGGAGTCGCCGACGAGCAGCACACGCTTTGGCGCCACCCCGGACGCTTCGGCCAGATGCGCCAGGCCGGCCGTCGACGGTTTACGGCCGAACGGCGTGTCGCCTCCAATGACCTCACCAAAGTACCGGTCCAGCCCGAGTCCCTCGAGCATCGCCCGGTGGCGTGGGCCGGCTTGTTGGTCAGGACCGCCAGCGGCAGGCGGGAGCGCAAGTCCTGCAGCGTCTCGAGCATGCCTGGATACATGCGCGTGTGGTCGAGCAGGTGCTGGTTGTAATGCTTGAGAAACCGATCGAGGGCGCCGGGCGTTTCCGGATCGAAGTTGGATGCCGCAAGCGCTCGCCTGACCAGCACCGCAGCTCCTTCACCCACCATCGCAACGATCGCGGGATCCGGTAACCGGCTGACGCCGAGTTCCACGAGCAGCGCGTTCACGGCATTGGCGAGATCGGCGCTCGAGTCCACCAGCGTGCCATCCAGATCGAACACGACGAGCTGGATGTCAGTCATCTCGACGGAACATGGGGCATTTCAGAGGGTCTCTCGTGTGTGGCTGCAACCGACGCAGGATATCATCTGGTCCGGGAGGGGCCGATGGATCGGCGGGGAATCCGGATCGAGAATCGGTGCGGGTCTGTCAATTGTCGCTGGTGTCGCACTCACCGCGATTCACGCGCAATCGAAACGCACGGACGCGGATGAGCTGCGCGCGGCCTACGACGCGTACCGATCGATGCAGCGTTCCTCACCCTACACCTCCCTGAGATGGCAGTCACTCGGCCCGACGAATACCAGTGGAAGAGCCACGGACATTGCGGTGGCGGATCGCGCCGGCGCGCGTCGTATCTACGCCGGGTATGCGACGAGTGGTGTATGGTCGACCGACGACAACGGGGCAACGTGGCAAGCCGTCTTCGAGAACTACGCCTCCACCAGCATCGGTGATCTGGCGGTGGCGCCCTCCAACCCGGACATCCTCTGGGTCGGCACCGGCGAAGCGAACATCTTTCGCGCCTCGATGCCTGGCGTCGGCATCTACAAATCGACTGACGCCGGCCGCACGTTTACACACATGGGGCTCGCCGACACGCAGACGATCGCGCGCGTTCTCGTTCATCCGTCGAACCCCGACATCGTGTATGTCGCCGCATCGGGTCACGAGTGGACCGACAACGAGAATCGGGGCGTGTTCAAGACCGTTGATGGCGGGCGAACCTGGAAGAAAGTCTTCTACCGAAGTCAACGGACTGGTGCCATCGATCTGGCGATGGATCCCAGCAACCCGAACACGCTCTACGCGGCCATGTGGCAGCGCATTCGGCGCAGGTGGAGCGATCCGCGGGTCGAGCCAGGCTACAGCGAAGGAGGAATCTGGAAGACGACGGATGGCGGCCAGTCCTGGATCGAGGCGGACACGGGCCTGCCGCCTGCGCAGTACCGCGGGCGCATTGGCATCGACATCGCGCCGTCGAATCCGAGCGTGCTGTACGCGTTCGTGGACAGCTACGAACCCGGCAGACCGCCTCGGGATGGTGAACGGGATGCGTACGAACGCCCGATCATGGAAGCCCGCATTCGAGGCGCGGAGATCTATCGAACGGACGACCGAGGATCGACGTGGCGCAAGGTATCAGAGACCAATGCCTTTATGTCGGCGCACTCCGGCACCTACGGCTGGGTGTTCGGGCAGATTCGGATCGACCCGAAGGACGACAAGACGATCTACACGCTCGGTCTCGGGCTGAACGTGTCTCACGACGGAGGGAAGACGTTCACCACGCTCCGCGGTCCCCATGGGGATCACCATGGTCTCTGGATCGATCCCGCCAATCCAGCTACGCTCTATGGCGCGAACGACGGCGGCGTGTATCTCTCGTCCGATGGAGGCGCCACGTGGCATTTGCGGTGACCGCCGGCGGGTCGCAGTTCTATAACGTCACGGTCGACAACAGCACGCCGCCCTGGGCCTACGGATCGATTCAGGACGTCGGCAGCCGGCGCGGAAAGATAGATTTGAGCAACGGCCGCGACCGGATTCCAGCGGTCGAGTGGACCGCCGCGCCAGGCGGAGAGGGATCCTTTCAAGCGGTCGATCCGGAAAACCCCTCGATTGTGTACTCGCACACGTACTACGGCAACTTCACACGCGAAGATCTGAGCATGCCGACGCCATCGGCTCGCGGCCGCCGCGGTCCGGGTGACGCGAGCGCGCCAGCGCCGCAAACGCCTGCCCGCCCTCAGCGCAGCACGCCCATCCGGCCGCGAGAGGAAGACCTGCGCGCGCAATGGATGGCGCCGATTCTCGTGTCGCCCCATCGCGCCGAGACCATTTATGCGGGCTTCCAATACGTGTTCCGCTCGCGCGATCGCGGCGCGACCTGGGATCGCGTCAGCGCGGACCTCACCGACAACGATCCGGCTCGCATGCTGCGTCGAAGCTCGAGCGAGATTCCGTATCAAACAATCGTGGCGCTCGCGGAGTCGACAAGAAAGCCGGGCCTGCTCTATGCAGGCACCGATGATGGCCGCCTCCACGTGACCATGAACGACGGAAGACGGTGGTCGGACATCACCGCCGCGCTCCGTCGCCGTACGTGGATTTCTCGCGTCGTGCCGTCCCAGCATGCGGAAGGAACTGTGTATGTCGCGCAGAGAGGCCGGGAAGAGGACGACTTTGGCGCCTATCTGTACAAGTCGGTCGACTACGGCGGCACCTTCACCAGCATTGTGAACGACCTGCCCGGCGGATCCGTGAACGTCGTCCGTGAGGATCCGACGGATCCGAACACGTTGTATGTGGGCACGGATTTTGGTGCCTTCGTGTCAACCGACGGCGGCCGCCGCTGGCAGGTGCTGGGCGGTAATCTGCCGTCGGTGCAGGTGTCAGATCTTCAGTATCGACACCCGGGATCGGATCGTCGTGATCTCCACCTACGGCCGTGGCATGTGGGCGCTCGACGCAACGAAGGTCACGGGGAAGTAGAAGCCGCACGACGGTAAGGCAGGCCTGAAGGGCTGCGCTACACGTTTTGAGCGACCCTCAAGTAGCGAAGGGCTTCAGCCCTGCCCTACGGTCCGGCGATACGGAGCAGCGTCATGACCGTCACGGCAACGAGCAGGTTGATGGTCAGCAGCACGAGGCCAAGCCGACGCTCGGGCCGGCGCGTGAACCACATGTAGAGCCCCGTGGCTCCGAGCAGCAGCAGAGCTGTGGAGGCGACGGCCACCGCCGCGGCCCACGCCTTCATCGAAAGCGGCTCGTGCCAGAAGCCAGCCCAATGATGCAGCCGATTGAGCATGCCCATGACGCCCGCAACACTCGTCTTGACCCGGGCGATGCCCGAGGTGCGATCGTACCGGACCTCGTGCACGGTGCCGGGAACGACGATGCGCAGGGTCGACCCCGGCGTCGCCTGCCTGTACATTGCTCAACTCACCTGTGACGCCATCGTCACGATCCATCACGTCGCGCGCGATCCTTCGAGCGTCGGTCTGCCCGCGCTCGAGCGTGAGCTCACGTTCGTGAACCACCGGCTTCATATCAAACCAGCCCGAGTGACTCATCTGAACTGCGCTGAGGCCGTACATGATCAGGAACGGCAGGCTGAAGGATGCCAGTAGCAAGTGGGTGTTCCGAATGATTCGATACATGACTTACCGGAACGCCATCCACAGCACGGCGAGCGTGGCCGTTCCGCTCGCCAGCGATGCCCAGGCCCACCACGAACGTGCCTGAGCAGTGAGCCACAGATAGACACCTGAGGCGCAGAACGCCAGCAGGCACCACATGGCGCACTCGTTATAGAACGCCCACACGCGCAGGAGCCGCGGAGCCTCCGCGTCGCCGGTCGTGGCGGCGTGCATGTCGCCGAGAAACAATCCAAGGCTGTTTCGGATTTGTTCAATTCGGAGACGGCTTTCGCGTTCGAGCACGGTCACACGCCAGATACCGTTGATATTGTAGAAATCGAGCAGCAGATCGTTCTGAGCCGTTCGTTTCAGCGCCCAGCCCGGCATCGGCCGGGTCAGTGGCAAATGCAGCATTCTGAACACCTGGTCGGCCACCTGTTTATCGGTGCTGCCTGGCGAGGCACTGAACGGCACGTGCTGAACCGCGCGGGGGATCTTGGGCCGTTCCGCCGCCACCTGCACGGTGGCAACCAGTCCCGCGACACCGTACAAGACGAGTTGCGCGAAAGTCAGCAACCCCGCATAGATGTGCAGTTTGAGGACGACGTTCCGCATCGCGTGCGTGTCGCATTATAACGGCCCACGCCTGAGCCAAAAGTCATCGCGATTACGCCTTCAGTAAAGATGAAGATCCTTCTGACGCTTCGCGGATGGGAGTTCGCGAGTGTTGTGTCGTTCGCCTACATCGCAATCGTTGCGGCGTTTCTCCGAAAAGGCCTGCCACCAGCGACGCGGGTGCAGGCCGTTGGCGGATCTGCCGCCGGCCTGTTGTTGACGTGGGCGTCGGCGATCGCACCGTTTCATCCCTTTCTGCACGGCTGGCTGCTTCCGCCGCTGTTGCTGTTTCTGGCCTACTGGACAACCGGGTTGCTCTTTGTCGCGCCGATGCAGCGGATCGAACGGCTGTTCGCGTATGTCGATCGAGTCGTTCACGTCCGCAAGCTTGGCTCGATCGTGCCGAAGAGCCTGGCCGAGTTTCTGGAGCTCTCATACGCGGCCGTGTTTGCCCTGATCCCAGTCGCACTGGCGTTACACCTGAAGTTTGCGAAGGCTCCTGATCCAGATCGATTCTGGACCGTCATCCTCGTGACGGATTTCATCTGCTTCGCGATGCTGCCGTGGATTCAGACTCGTCCACCGCGTTCGCTCGAACCCGGGGAGCCGTGGCCCTCCTCATTTCGCACGTTCAATCTGCGTCTGCTGGGAACTGCCAGCATCCGCGTGAACACGTTTCCCAGCGGCCATGCGGCGGAGGCGCTTGCGGCGGCGCTGCTCGTCTCCAACCTCCGCCTTGGTCTGTTCATCTGGATGTTGTTCAACGCCCTTGCCGTCTCCGCCGGTGCCGTGTTTGGCCGCTATCACTACGCCATTGACGCCTTTGCGGGATGGCTCGTGGCAGTCACGGTGTGGCTGATCCTGGTCCACTGACCTGCCTGAACGACCGCGCGATTACGCTAGAATCGACAGGTGAATCTTCGAGGAACGACCGCCTGTATCGCGATGCTGGTCGCCGCTGCCGCCGCCGGTTCCCCTCGCCAGGACATTGACTATCAGGCGCTCTTCGCCCAAGGCATCACCTTCGCCGACTTCCTCGAGAATGCGCGGGCGCGGCGCGACGAGTGGCGCGCGCATTACAACGATGCGACCGTAAGCCCTGCGCTCATTACGAGAATGCGCGCGTTGCCGGCACGACGGCATCTTCTCGTCGTCGCCGAAGACTTTTGCGCCGATTCCGTCAATACCGTACCGTATATCGCGCGACTCGTGGACGGAGGGCCCGAGCGCCTCGACATGCGCGTGATCAATTCGGAGTCCGGAAAAGCCATCATGGAAGCCCACCGCACGCCGGATGGGCGGACCGCCACGCCCACTATCGCGATTCTCGGTGAAGACTGGCGCCTGATCGCCGCGTGGACCGAACGACCCGCCTCAACCCAGTCCTGGTTCCTCGAGAAGCAGAAGACAACCATGCAGAAACCGTTGCACGACGAATTGATCGCCTGGTACGCGAAGGATGCAGGAAAGACCACCGTCCAGGAAATCGCTGATCTCCTGGAGCGCTGACATGTTGTATGCCGCGGTCCTTCTGATTCATTCCTGGCTTCGGTGGGTGGTGCTGTTGGCGGGCATTGTTGCTTTCATCCGGGCAGCTACCGGCTCGTCGGGCAGGAAGCCGTGGACGCCGGCCGACGATCGGGCCGGCTTCTGGTTCGTCACCGCCCTCGACCTGCAGGTCCTGCTCGGCCTCATCCTGTACGTGTTCTTGAGCCCGCTCACCCATACCGCATTGGGTGATATAGGTGCCGCGATGAAGGATTCCGTCCTGCGATTTTGGGCTGTCGAACACGTGTTTGGAATGATCGTGGGACTTGCGTTCGCCCACATGGGTCGCGTTCGCGCGCGAAAAACCGACTCGCTCAGACGTCACCGGGTTGTCGCGATCTTCGTGGGGCTGTCGCTCGTCGCGATCCTCGCGGCGATTCCCTGGCCCGGCATGCCGGCCGGCCGTCCGCTGCTGAGGTGGTAGATGCGCGTCATCATTGCCGCTGCGTTGGCGATCCCGCTCGCCACGACCTCCCAGTCTCCGTCGGCGCAAGGTCAACGGCCGATGGCGATCGACGACCTCATCGGGGCCGTCCGGGTCACGGATCCGCAGCTTTCGCCCGATGGCTCCCAGGTTGTCTTCGTGCGAACGACCACCGATGTAACGTCCGGTGAACGGAACGCGGATATCTGGAGCGTACCGGCAGATGGTTCTGGCCCCGCCCGGGAGCTGATTGCCGGAAACAAGACCGACAATACTCCGCGTTTCTCACCCGACGGCCGGAGCATCGCGTTCATCTCGACGCGGGACGGTGCGCCGCAGGTGTACGTGGCCGACGCGAAGGGCGGCAACGTGCGGCGCGTGACGAATCTATCGATGGGGGTGCAGCCTCCGCTCGTGTTCGCGCCGGACGGATCGCGCATGGCCGTCGTCTCGGACGTCTATCCCGAGTGTGCAGACGATGCCTGCAACAAACGTTTGAGCGAGGAGGCCGACAAGAATCCCGTCAAGGTTCACCGTCTGACGCGGCTGCTCTACAGACACTGGGACGAGTGGCGGGAGAACGTCCGTCACCACATTTTCGTTACAGAGGTCCAGGGGCGCCAGACGATTGATGTGACACCGGGCGACTTCGACGCTCCTCCTGCGCAACAGGAAGACGGGGCGGTGGCGTTTTCACCTGACGGCCGCGACATCGCGTTTGCCTCGAATCGCGAGGGAGGCGACCGCGAAGCCTGGACGACCAATCACGACATCTGGACCGTGCCGTCCGCGGGGGGCACGGTCAAGAAGATCACGACCAACCCCGCATCGGATCTGCAGCCGTCGTTCTCGGCGGATGGCCACACCCTGTTCGCACGCGCGCAGCGCCGGCCCGGCTTCGAGTCGGACCGCTGGTATCTGGACGCCTACGATCGATCGACGGGAACCAGGCGAACGGTGTTTTCGACTCCGGACCTTTCCGTCACCGATTACGCGCTCTCGCCGGACGGATCGACCATCTGGTTTACGGCGGTTGATCATGGCCATGAGGCTCTCTTTACGGTGCCGAGCGCCGGGGGCACGCCGACTCGCGCCGGCGGAAGCCGTGGATCGATGACGTCGCCGCGGCCGGGCAGCGTCCTTTGCGATCGTTTCGAAATCGTCGCTGACGGCGCCAGCTGAAATCTGCCGAGTCGCAGCCGATGGCCGGCCTGCGACGGCCCTCACGCACGAGAACGCCTCGTGGTTGAAGCAGGTCGCGTTTTCTGAGCCGGAGAGTCTCACCGCCACGACGGCCACGGGTCAGAAGATTCAGTACCTGGCTCGTCAAACCGCCGCAGTTCGATCCATCGAAAAAGTACCCCGTCGTATTCCTGATCCACGGAGGCCCGCAGGGAAGCTGGGAGGATGCCTGGTCGGCGCGATGGAATCCGTCGCTCTGGGCCGCGCAGGGCTGGGTAGTCGCTGCGCCGAATCCGCGCGGGTCGTTCGGCTTCGGCCAGACGTTCGTCGACGAGATCAGCGGTGATTGGGGCGGCAGGGCGATGACCGACATCGATGCGGTCGTCAATGCCGTGTCGAAGATGCCCTTCGCCGATTCGCAGCGGCTCGGAATCGCCGGTGCCAGCTACGGCGGGTACGCGGTGAATTGGATTCTCGGCCACACGAATCGGTTCAAGGCAGCGGTGACGCACGACGGCGTCTTCAACCTGGAGTCGATGAGTCTGGCGACCGAAGAGCTCTGGTTTCCGGACTGGGAATTTGGCGGCGCACCGTGGACACCGAAGGCGCGTGCGCAGTTTGCGAAATGGTCGCCGCACCTTTATGCGAACAATATCAAGACGCCGACGCTGATCATCACCAACGAGCGCGACTTCCGAGTGCCGGTCGATCAGGGCCTGCAGATGTTCACCGTCCTTCGTCGCAACGGCGTCCCCAGCGAGGCCCTCGTGTTTCCGGACGAGGGCCACTGGGTGCTGAAGGCGCTGAACAGCCGGACCTGGCACGAAGCCGTGTTCGGCTGGATGAAGAAATACCTGGCTACTTCCTCGTAACCTTGACGCCGCCATTCGACGTGCGAACGCGAATGGTAGCGCCGCCACTGCCGAGATCGGTCGACAAGGATCGCTGGATGGTTCCTTGCACCGTCACAGGGAAGTCGATGCGGACGTTGCCGTTCGTCGTTCCGGTTTCGAGGTGCGCGTTGTACCCGTCGGGAATCGCCAGCCGCACGCCACCGTTCGTGGTCTGAAGATCCAGGCCGCCGCCCTGCCACCCCGTTCCGTCGAGGTCGACGTCGATGCCGCCGTTGGTGGTACGCCCCTCGACATCCCCAGCCATTCGTGACAGCTTCACGCCGCCGTTCGTGGTCCGAAGATCTACGCGGCTGTCCACCGCCTCAACCGTAATCCCGCCATTTGTTGTCTTCAGCGAGAGCGGCGTCTGTGTTGGCACGGCGAGTCGATAACTGACGCTCCACCCCTCTTTCTTTCCGAGATTGCGTGGTCCGTCTGCGTCGACGCGCACGGCGGTCGCAACCACCTGGACGCGTGACGCGATCGATTTCGCCTCGTCCTGGGTCGCGGCCGTTGCCACGACGCGCGCCTGCACGACGATGTCGCCACGCGAGGACCCCTCCACGGAGATTCCTCCATTCGGGGATGCATCGACCGTCAGCGTGCCTCCCGACGCTGGCGCGGTGTACTCGCGGACCTCACAGAATCCCGCGCGGTCGTCGCCCCAGTTCTCCTCAGCGCACCAGTCGGTGCCCGTCGCTCGCCGCTGGGCCGCCAGCGGGGCGCTGGACAGCAGCAAACCCGCCAACGCCAAGACGATACCCCTGTTGCATGCCAGCTTCGTCATCTCCACACCTCAACAGAACCGGAACCCCGTGGAACCGGCAGAACCTCGCAGAACCCCGTGGAACCCGGCAGAACCCCGTGGAACCCGGTAGAACCTTTGGTGATGCCGACGAGAGCTTGGACGAGATTCACGTCTCGCGCGTTGACCCGCCCAAAGATTTCCTGGTTCGAGACCTGGCTGGGGTCGCGATCGACTGCGCTATGATGGGCACACGCCATCCGTGCAGCTTGATCTTCCCTTCCTTCGCGCTCCCGCGAGTGAACCGCCTCGGTCCGAGCCCACGGTCGAGTTCGTCCGAATGCGACGCGCGCGCCGCTATATCGTCCGAGTCCGCTATGACGCCAGTGTCCGCGTGACGATACCGCGAGGAGGATCGCGCGCCGAGGCCGAACGGTTCCTGCGACGTCAGATGGGCTGGATCGCGCGCGAGCGCGCGCGCATGCAGGCAGCCCACGTCACGCCAGCCTGGACCGACGGTGCCGCGATGATGCTGCGGGGCCAGCTGGTCACCATACGTCTGGCAGAAGCCCCTGGTGGCGGTGGGTCTCTGATTCTCTATGCTGACCGCTCCGTCGGTCTCAGCGGCGACGAGAACGGTATTCATCGCGCCATCGAGGCGGATCTGCGCCGGCTCGCGCGCGAGGAGATCGGTCAACGATTGCATGCGCTGGCCGCTCAACACCGTCTCACCGTCGCGGGCTTCTCGATCCGCAATCAGCGTTCGCGCTGGGGATCCTGTTCGCGGGCTGGACGGATCGCGCTGAACTACCGCCTCGTGCAGATGCCGCCGGCGGTCAGCGACTACGTGATTCTTCACGAGCTGATGCACCTGAACGAGCAGAATCATTCACGCCGGTTCTGGCGCCTGATGGAGGAGGTCTGCCCTGATTACCGCGATGCCGAACGGTGGCTGAAGCTTCACGGGCCGGGATTGTTGTAAGCGCTGTCGCCTTCTCGGAGCTACGGCAGAGCTCCCCGAAGAAGCCTTGGCGAAGGCGGGCAGGATTGAGGGTGGAGGAGTGAGGCTACACGGGACGCGCTGCACGGTGCGACTCTGGCGCATGGACGACGCGGAATCGATCGTGCGGCATGCGAACAATATCAACGTCGCGCGGCAGCTGAGAGACAGGTTCCCGCACCCCTACACGCGCGCCAACGCCAGCGCGTTTCTGAAAGCCGCGACGACAGCCGCCGAACCGTCGAACCTCGCGATCGAAGTGGCCGGCGAGGCGGTCGGGGCGATCGGATATGTGCCCGGCGTCGACGTCGAGCGGTTCTCCGCGGAGATCGGATACTGGCTCGGCGAGTCGTACTGGCGGCGTGGGATTGCCACGGAGGCCTTGCAGCTGGTGACGGATCACGTGTTCAGCGTCGTGAACATGCTGCGGTTGTTCGCGCTGCCGTTTGCCGACAACGCCGGATCGATACGAGTGCTCGAGAAAGCGGGTTACGTGCGTGAGGCCGTCCTGCGATCGAGCAGTGTGAAGTTCGGCGAACCGCGAGATCAAGCGCTGTACGCGCGGATCAACGACGCGTGGCGAGGCGCCAGCGCTTAGCGGTCGACGGCGCGGCCAAGGTTGCCATCCCCGTATTCTGCTCGACTGAACTCCGCGACGGCGCAGTCGCCCCTCCGGTGTGCGTTTTCGGGATTGCGATGAGCCACAGGCGAACACCAATCTCGCACGCCGTCAGAACGCAACTGCTTGAACCGCAATTATTCGGCTTTCTCGAGGCACGGCATGCATCTCGCTCCAACCAGAAGCATGGACACGGCCCGTCAAGACATTCGTTATGCGCTGCGCCGTCTTTTGAAGAGTCCGGGTTTCACGATCGTTACCGTGCTGACGCTCGCGCTCGGGATTGGAGCGAACAGCGCCATTTTCAGCGTGGTTGAGGGCGTGCTGCTGAAGCCGCTCCCATATCCGGCTCCGGATCGGCTGGTCGGCGTGTATCACGTCAGCGAAGGGCACCGCGTGTCGATGTCCGGTCCGAACTTCGTCGACGTCAAGAAACTGAGCAAGACGCTCGTCGATGCCGCGGCCATCGCCCGCTCCCGTCTCATTCTCACCGGTCGCGGCGAGCCCGTCCGTCTCGACTCTGCCGAGGTCAGCGCGAGCCTCTTCAGCGTCCTTGGAGTGCCGCCACTCCTTGGCCGGACGTTCAATGCGGACGAGAACCATCCTGGCCACACCAAGGTCGCCGTGCTGTCGTACGAATTGTGGCAACAGCGATTCGGCGGCTCTCCAAAGGTCATCGGTCAGAGGGTGACGCTCGACGGGGTGGCGACCGAAGTCGTCGGCGTGATGCCCAAGGGATTTGAGTACCCGGCTGGACGGGTGATCTGGACGCCGATCGAAGAGACTGAAGACTTCACGACGAAACAGCGCGGCGCGTGGTACCTGAGCGTGATCGCGCGCGTGAAACCATCCGTGCCGATTGAGCAGGTCATCGCCGAAGTGCAAACCATCGGCAAGCAGCTCGCGCGGCAGTATCCGGATGCCAATGGAGGGCTTGACTTCACCGCGATGCCGCTTCACGAAGCAATTGTCGGCGACATTCGAAAGGCCGTGCTGATGCTTCTCGGAGCTGTCGGTTTCGTGCTGTTGATCGCCTGCACGAACGTGGCAAACCTCCTGCTCGCCCGTGCCGCAACCCGTGAGACCGAGATGGCCGTGCGCAGCGCGCTCGGCGCCGGAAGGCTGCGGCTGGTGCGACAGCTGCTTACAGAGAGCATCATCCTTGGCGCCATGGGTGGGGCGCTCGGGCTGCTCCTGGCGATTTGGGGACTCGACTGGCTCCTGAGCCTCCAGCCGGTTGGCATTCCGCGGCTGACTGATGTTCGTATCGACGCGACCGTCATCGGTTTCACGATGGCGCTTTCGCTCGCCACCGGGCTGCTGTTCGGTCTGGTCCCGGCGTTTCATATGACGACGGCATCGATGTCGGGAACGCTCAAGGAGGCAGGCCGCGGCGCGCTGACGAGCCGCGGAGGCGGACGGATGCGCGGCGCGCTGGTCGTCACCGAGATGGCATTGGCCGTCATGCTGCTCGTCGGCGCCGGCTTGCTGATCCGGAGCTTCGTCAGGCTCGCGTCGGTCGATCCCGGGTTCCACGCGGTCCACGCCTTGACGTTCGAGCTCTCGCTGCCCGATCTGCCGGTACGAGAAAGAATCGCAGCAGGTCGCCTTTTTCGACGATTTGATGCCGCGCCTCCGCGCGATTCCCGGCGTGCAGCATGCGGCAGCCGCCCAGTCGCTGCCACTGACCGGGTCCAGCTTCGTCATCAGCTTCCAAATCGCAGGACATCCACCAATTCCGCCGAGTCAGCAGCCGGCGATGCAGATTCGTGTCGCGACGCCGGGATATTTTGAAGCGATCGGCATCCCCTTGAAGAAAGGCCGCCTCTTCACGGAGGACGACAGGCCCGGTTCGCCGCGCGTCGTGCTGATTACCGAGAGCGCCGCCAGACAGTATTTTCCCAACGAGGAGCCGATCGGGAAGACGATCACCCTTGGATGGGGACATGGGGAGGGAACGCCGCGCGCCGGCGGCGAGGTGGTCGGGATTGTCGGCGACGTCAAGGAGGCAGGACTCGACGAAGCGGAAGCGCCACAGCTGTATCTGGCGTACCGACAATGGCCGATGCAGAGCATGGCAGTCGTCCTTCAGACCGTCGTCCCGCCAGCGTCGGTTGCCGATGCTGCGAGGCGGGCGGTGCATGCGACCGATCCATACATGCCGGTGGCGAACGTCCGCACGCTCGAACAGATCGTCGCGCGCTCGATCTCTCAGCCGCGCTTCTACACGCTCTTGCTCGGCGTGTTTGCCGGCGTCGCCCTGGTGCTCGCGGCCATCGGCATCTTCGGGGTCCTGTCGTTCGCCGTCGCGCAGCGAACCCGCGAGATTGGCATCCGCATGGCGCTTGGCGCCCAGGGACGAACGGTCCTGGGCCTGGTCGTGCGTCAGGCGATGCTGCTGGCGGCGATTGGCGTCGCCGTGGGGATCGTGCTCGCGCTGTGGCTGGCGCAGGCGCTCGTCTCGAAAATGCTGTTCAGCACCAGCCCGCACGATGCGAGCACCTACTGGGCGGTCGCGGCCATCCTCGCGGGTGTGGCGCTCCTGGCGAGCTACATTCCGGCGCGGCGCGCGACCCGGGTCGATCCGATTGTGGCGCTACGCGCGGAATGATTCGACGTCGTGCGTTGTTCGCCGGGCAGTAGTCCGTGACATCCTTGAAGAGGATGCATCTGCCGGCGGCCCTTCGCGCGCTCAATTCCCGTAATTACCGTCTCTTCGTCGCCGGACAGCTAGTCTCGCTGGTCGGCACCTGGATGCAGAACGTCGCGCAATCGTGGCTGATCTATCGGCTGACGGGATCGGCGGCACTCCTCGGGTTGATCGGCTTTGCCGGACAGATTCCCATCTTCGTGCTGGCGCCGCTTGGCGGCGTCATCGCGGATCGGATGAACCGTCATCGGGTCATCGTCGCGACACAGACCACGATGATGGTGCTCGCCTTTGCTCTCGCGGCGCTGACCCTCGGCGGCATGATTCGCGAGTGGCACATTTTCGTCCTTGCCGCGCTCCTCGGCATCGCCAATGCGTTCGATATCCCGACGAGGCAGGCCTTTCTCATCGAAACGGTCAGCCGAGACGACATCGTGAACGCCGTGGCGTTGAACTCATCGATGCTGAACGGTGCGCGGATTGTTGGGCCCGCGGTTGCGGGACTGATCGTGGCGGCGTTCGGCGAGGGATGGTGTTTTCTCCTGAATGCGATCAGTTATGTTGCCGTGATCGGCGCGCTTCTCGTGATGCACGTCGATGCCGTGCCTCACGCGCACGCCCACGCGTCGGCGTGGGAGAGCGTCGTCGAGGGGTTTGCGTTCTCCTGGAATACCAAGCCGATTCGCGCGCTGCTGCTACTCCTTGGTCTCGTCAGCCTGATGGGCATGCCCTACAGCGTCCTGATGCCTATCATCGCGGCTCGCGTGCTGCACGGGGGCCCGGATGCGTACGGCGTGCTCATGTCTGCGTCAGGCGTGGGCGCCCTCTCGGGCGCCGCCTTGCTGACGCTTCGGCGGCACATCCAGGGTCTCGGACGCTGGGCCGCGATTTCGGCGATCTGCTTCGGCATCAGCCTGATCGCGTTTTCCTTCTCTCGTGCCCTGTGGCTCTCGGCCCTGTTGCTGGTTCCTGCGGGGTTCTTCATGATGGTTGAAATGGCGGCTTCCAACACCCTGATCCAGTCGATGGTTCCAAATCGGCTGAGGGGCCGCGTGATGTCGGTCTATTCGATGATGTTCATGGGGATGGCGCCGATGGGCGCGCTCGTCGCCGGTGCGCTGGCGGCGCCGCTGGGGGCGCCGGCCACGGTCGCCCTGGGAGGCGCGGTCTGTATCGCCGGAGGGCTCGTGTTCGGCGCCGGTCTCCCGCGCCTGCGCGCCCCGGCTCGCGAGCTCATCGTCGCGCAGCAGCTCTCTGCAGGATCTCCGGCCGACGAGGCTACGCCGTTGCAGGAATAACGACGTATAGTAATTGTCCGTGGAATACCTCATCAAACAGTATGCGCTCCAGCAGGGAGCGCTCGAGATTCAGTACATCGAGGAGTTCTTCCTCGATTTTCCGCGCAAGAAGACCGCCTCGGAGGTCATGCAGCGGCTGTCGGATCGCGATCATCAGATCCTGATGGCGGAGGCGGCGCTTCCCGACGATCCCGGCATGGTCGTGCCGGTGTCGTTCAAGGTGGCGCACGAGCTTCGTGCCAAGGAGCGCGATCCCAAGCTCGCCGATCTCGTGGCATCGCTGGAAGACGTGGTGCGGTTCGACGACCGTCGCGTTCTGTATCAGTGGATTGGCGGGACGCGCAGCGACTGGCGCGGCCAGGGACACTTCCGCGCGCTCACCGAGGAGCAGGAAGTCTGGGCGCTCGCGAACGGGTTCGACGAAATCATCGTGAAGACCAAGAACCGGTTCTACGAAATGCGCAGCACGCTCGCGCAGCTGCACTTCGACGTGATCCGTTTCGTGCAGCACCCGTTCGAACCGGGTGAATCCAAGGTGTTCCTCAGCAAGCGCCTCGGCCAGCACGTCATCGACCGACATCGGAGCCGACGTTCCGTGGTGCGCTCGGACTAATCGCTAATCACTAATCACTGATCCTGGATCACTCATCCCGAATCCTGAATCCTCGAATCCCGGATCTATGAATCCCCGGATCTATGAATCCCCGAATCTATGAATCCCCCAATTCCTGAATCCCTGAATCGCGGAATCAAGAGTCGGGTTTCCTGAATTGTCGGGTTCAGTGATCAGTGATTAGCGATTGCGACCTTCGCGATCCCCGGCTCGCCGATTATGTGCACGTCGGCGAGCCCGATTGGCTGCGGGAGCACGGGCTGTTCGTCGCAGAGGGCCGGCTGGTCGTGCGGCGGTTGTTCGAGACTGGCACCTTTCCGATTCACTCGGTCCTGATTACACGCGTTGCTCTCGCGGCCATCGGGGACGCGCTCGATCCTCTCCGCTGTCCCATCTACGTCTGCGAGCAGGCCGCCATGAATCAGCTGGCGGGTTTTAATTTTCATCGCGGCTGCCTGGCGCTCGGCGAACGTCCGCCTGCGATCGATCCGCGGGATCGGTTTGCGCCCGCGCGGTGCCTGCTGGCGCTGGAGGGTGTGGGCAATCCCGATAACGTGGGCGGCGTGTTTCGCGTGGCGGCCGCGTTCGGCGCCGACGGCGTACTGCTCGACAGGACCAGCGCCGATCCGCTCTACCGAAAAGCGATTCGGACGTCGATGGGATCGACGTTCAGAGTGCCGTTTGCGAAGGTCGACTCCTGGCTCGATACGATCGGCGCGCTCAGGGACGCCGGGGCGGACCTGATCGCGCTCACACCCGGCTCGCCGTCCGTCACGCTCGCCGAGTTTGCCACGACGCGGCGACCGAGTTGCCGGACCATCCTCATGCTCGGCGCCGAAGGGGCAGGATTGTCGCCGGAAGCCATGGCGGCATCGACGGCGTCCGTACGGATACCTATCCGTCCGGAAGTGGACTCACTCAATGTTGTGGTTGCGGCAGGCATCGCGCTCGCGGCGCTGGCCGATCCTGCAGGCGTCAGCGGGTCGCCTTCTTGAGGAGTGCCGTTGCACGATCGACCTCTGCCGTCACCGCGTTCACCGCGTTGCTAACGATTGGCACGAACGACCGCGCTTCTTCCCACTGGCTCTGTTCGACGCCCTCGCGGATCCCAGGCAGCGTTTTGACTCCGTACCCGGTGTAGAGGCCCGGCGCATAGACCAGATGCTTGAACCATTCGCGCTTCGGGAGGCCGGGTTCATGCCGGAATGCCCGCTCCGTCCGATACAACGTCTCGTTCAACGCAGTCAGCTGAGGGCGTGCACGATTGGCGTCCTTGTCGAGGCGGTCCAGGTGGGCAAGCGCCTTCTCATACGACTCCGCCGCCGATGCGAGCTTCGCGATGGCGGCGCGAAGCGGAGCCATATCGAGTTTCTCGCTACCGAGGGCATTCTAGCGATGTCGTCGGCGTAGCTTCCAAGCGCCGCCGCCGTTCCTTTGAATTCGAACGGCAACACATCCGCATCTGACAGCCGCAGCAGCGTGGTCGCGATCACTCGCGAGAGCGCTGCGCTGTGCGTGAAGTCGCCGTCTGAAAAATGGGTGTACCAGTAATACGAGTCGTAGACTGAATGATAGACGCCGCCGCCGCCCTCTCCACCAAACCCCAGATCGAGCGACGCGACCTGGAGAAAATCGAGAAACGCCGTGTAATCGGAGCCCGAACCCAGCGCATCGATCGCGATATCGCGCCGCGCTTTGATGGCCGCTCGCGCCGCTTCGTCCGGCGCCTGGTCAACGCAGCCTCGCGCGTTTCGCGTCGAAGACGCTGCCACCGCTCCCGCGAGGATCCGGCACGTCGCGGGCGACGCCGTTGATGAACGCTTCGAGCGAATGTGAGCCGCTCATTGACAGCCAGCCCTTGCCGGTGCTGTCGCTGTTGATGTACGCCACGGCTTTGCGCGAGAGCTCGTCCCGATGCTTCTCGGCCCACTCGGTCGAGCCGAGCAGCCCCCACTCCTCGCCGTCCCAGGATGCCACGATGATCGTCCGGCGCGGTTTCCATCCGCTCTTGATCAGCTCCGAAAGGGATCGCGCGGCTTCCATCAACGCGACGTTCCCGCTCGTCGGGTCCGACGCCCCATTCACCCACGCATCGTGGTGATTGCCCTGCGATGATCCATTCATCCGGGAACTCGGCGCCATCGATGCGGGCGATGACGTTGTAGAGAGGACGAACCTGCCAGTCGAAAGCCAGCTTCAGATGAACTTCGCCGGTCCCGGCCCGACGTGATACGTCAACGGCAGCGCACCTCGCCACGATTCGGGCGCGACGGGTCCTTTCAGCGCTTTCAACAGCGGCAGCGCGTCTTCATACGAGATCGGCAGCACCGGAATCTTTAGCAGCGTCGCGGCGTCTGTTGCGATCGAGCCTGCGACTGCCAGGCTCCGATGCCCAGCCGGGTGTCAGCGGATCGCCTGGATGGATAGGCATATCCATGACACTGCCGCGTTGCACGCCCTGCGCGGGCCGCCAGGCGCCCTGACCGTACACGTCTCCCTGGTAGAAGCCATCGTCTCGCGGATCCGAGTAGATGATGCAGCCTGTCGCGCCATGCTCGGCCGCCACTTTCGGCTTGATGCCTCGCCAGCTGCGTCCGTACTTGGCGATGGCGATACTGCCCTTGACGTCGACGCCGAGCTTGGCAGTTGCTCGTAGTCTTCTGGCGTTCCGTAGTTCACGTACACGAGGTCGGCCGTCACATCGCCGTCGGCGGAATAGGCATTGAACGTCGGCAGTTGTCCGACGTCGCCTGAATCCGGGTCATCGACAACGACCGGCTCCTTGAGCGCTGCGACATGCCGCTCCGGTTCCACCAGTTCGACAATGCGCTCGGTTGGGTATGGCATCAGCGCTTCGAACTGCTCGATGGAGGCGTTCAGCCCCCACGACTTGAATTGTCCGAGCACGTACTCCGCCACCTTGCGGCTGCCGGAGCTGCCCGCGTGATGCGGTTCCGCGGCAATGGTCCGCATGTACTCGCGAAGGTTGCCGGGTGATGGCACACCCTGAACCTTTCGTTCGAGGTCGCGCTCGCGGGCGAGATGTTCGGTGGTGAATCCACGAATGCCGCCAGATTGCTGGGATCCGACCGCCAGTGGGATGAGCGTGAAGAGTCCGATGAGGAGGGCGAGTCTGAACGGGTGCTGAATCATTCGGGCGCGATCGGGTGATGGCTTCAGCGTCGGCCGGCGTTTCTTCAGTCCGCGCAGCCGCAGCTGCCGCCGCCACACATGGGCGCTGTCGGCATGGCGCACCCCTCCGAGCGGGGAGCCGCAGCCGTCACCATCCCGAGCCGCGAGAGCAGCTTTTGGAGATTCGTGCCCTCGCAGGCCGGGCACGCGGTAGTTCGGTCCGCCGTGACAAACGCCTCGAACGGCTTGCCGCAGTCCCGGCATTCGTATTCGAAGAGAGGCATACCTGATTGTGACACAATTCCCGGCCCTTCGGAGGACCGGGGTTCCAGGCTCGATTGCGCTTCTCGCCGCAAATGCCCCCAGGCTCGCACGCCTGAAGGGCCGCCTGCTGGCGCGCCACTCGTCGATGGCGTCGGCGCTCTTGAATCTTAAAGAGGGGTAGCTGGAGTCTTTGCGACTGCGACCGAGGCGGGTCGCAGGACGTCCTCGCCGATCGTATAGCCATGTCGCACGACTCCGACCACGCGCCCGTCATCGTCCGGCCTCGCGGCCGGCACGGTGCTGACGGCTTCGTGCTTCGCGGGATCGAAGCGACGCACCAGCTCGTCTCGATACGCTTGACGCCGAGGCCTTCGAGCTTCGACAGGAACTGCCGCCGCACCATCTCGACGCCCTGCAGCAGCGCTTCGGGCGAGGCAGCTTTGCCGGCGGCGTCAATCGCGCGATCGAGGTTGTCGACGACCTCGAGCAGATCGGCCAGGATCTCGCGGCGGCCCCGCTCGATGTCCTTCGAAATCTCCCGCCGCAGCCTGAGCCGCGATTCCTCGAACTCGGACGCCGCCTGCCGGTACTTGGCGATGTACTCCTGCGCGGTGCTTGTCCTTTTCCGCGAGCTGGCGCTCGAGCTCTTCGACATAGGTCGGCTTCGTCGAGCGATCGGCCGGCGCACTCGCCGTCCTCGCCGCGAGCCCACCAGCGGCGATCGACAACCTTGACCGGGATGTCTTCGTCCTTGCTGGACATAGCTCAGTTGGTGAGTTGGTGAATTCGTCGATTGGTAAACTCGCGCTCGCGTAATCATGCCTTCGCGTCGTAGGAGAAGTCGAGAGCGTCCGTCCACCAGTTTGATCGTGACGGTGCCGCCGTGCTCGAGGCGGCCGAACAGGATCTCGTCGGTCAGCGGATCGCGCACCTCGGTCTGGATGACGCGGGCGAGCGGCCGCGCACCGTACACGGGGTCGTAACCTTTTTCGGCCAGCCATGCACGCGCCTCGGGTTCGAGCGTAATCGCGATGCGCCGCTCGGCGAGCTGCGCCTCGAGCTGCAGGATGAACTTCTCGACAATGGTCTCCATCACCGCCGGCGTCAGCGGGTCGAACGAGACGATGGCGTCGAGCCGGTTGCGGAACTCCGGGCTGAAGACTTTCTCGATCGCCTGCTTCGATCGCTGCTGCGCCGCCTTCTGCCGGCTGTCGACCGCGCGCGCCGACGCGCCGGCTTCCGCAGAAACCGATGCTGGCGTTGCTCAGCTCACGCGAGCCGGCGTTCGACGTCATGATCAGCACGACCTGGCGGAAGTCAGCCTTGCGGCCGTTGTTGTCCGTCAGCGTGGCGTGGTCCATGACCTGCAGCAGGATGTTGAAGATGTCCGGATGCGCCTTCTCGATCTCATCGAGCAGCAGCACGGCATAGGGATGCTGACGGACCGCATCGACGAGCAGGCCGCCCTGTTCGAAGCCGACGTACCCGGGAGGCGCGCCGATCAGACGCGCGACGGCGTGCTTCTCCATGTACTCGCTCATGTCGTAGCGCATGAACTCGTTGCCGAGATGCATGGCGAGCTGCTTGGCGAGCTCGGTCTTTCCGACGCCGGTCGGACCCGTGAAGAGGAAACAGCCCGCGGGCCGATCCGGCTGGCCAAGTCCGGCGCGCGATCGTTTGATCGCGCCGCGCGACCGATCCGCACGGCTTCGTCCTGGCCGAAGACGACGCGTCCGAGCGATTCCTCGAGGCCTTTGAGGCGGTCCTTGTCCGAGGAGGACGCCTGCTTCGCCGGGATCCGCGCCATGCGCGCGACGACTTCTTCCATGTGGTCCGGCCGCGATCTCGACGATGCCGGGCTGTCGCTCTGTGTCCCGTCGCCGCGCGTGCGCTGCCCATCTTCAGGCGCATCTTCGCGCCCGCTTCGTCGATGAGATCGATCGCGCTGTCGGGCAGCTTGTAGTCGCGCAGATGCCGCGCGGCCAGCTTCGCGGCCGCCTCCAGCGCCTCGTCGGTGTAGTGCACGCGATGATGCGCTTCGTACCGCGATCGCAGGCCCTGGAGGATCTTCACGGTCTCGGGGATCGACGGCTCGTCGATGGTGATCTTCTGGAGGCGCCGCGCCAGCGCGCGATCCTTCTCGATGTGCTTGAACTCCTCGTGCGTCGTCGAACCCACGACGCGCAGCTGACCGGCCGTGAGGATCGGCTTGATCAGCGTCGCAAGGTCCATCGTCCCGCCGGTCGTGGCGCCGGCGCCGACCGTCGAGTGGATCTCGTCGATGAAGAGGATCGGCATCGGGCGCTTCGCCAGCGCGTCGATCACGGCCTTGAAGCGTTCCTCGAAGTCGCCGCGGAAGCGCGTGCCCGCCAGCAGCGCGCCGGTGTCGAGCGAGAAGACTTCGGCACCTTCGAGAAGGTCCGGAACGTCGTCGCGCGAGCAGTCGCGTGGCGAGTCCTTCGGCGAGCGCCGTCTTGCCGACGCCCGCATCGCCCACGAACACGGGATTGTTCTTGCGGCGCCGGCAGAGGATTTCCATCGTCCGCTGCAGCTCGTCGGTGCGGCCGATCAGCGGATCGAGCTCGCCGGCGCGCGCGCGATCGGTCAGATTCATCGCGTAGCCGCGAGCGGATCGCGCGAGGTCGCCGTGCCGCGTTCACCCTGCCGGCCTCGGCTTCGTCCCCGTCCTGAATCAGGGCCGGAACCGCCGCCGCTCGATGGCACCTTGCTGATGCCGTGCGTGATGTACTCGAGCACGTCGAGCCGCGTGATGCCCTGCACCGGCCAGCAGCTGCGCCGCAAACGACTTGTTCTGCTGCAGCGTTGCCGCGAGCACGTCGCCCGACTGGACTTCCTGCCGGCCCGCGCTCTGCACGTGCAGCACGGCCGTCTGCAGCACGCGCCGGAACGCGAGCGTCTGCTCGGGCTCCTTCTGCTGTCCGCGTCCGAACTGCTCGACCGATTCCTTGAGGTATTTGTCGAGATCTCGCCGGAGCTGCGGCAGATCTGCGCCGCACGCGGCGAGAATCCGCTCGCCGTCCTGATCGTGCGCCAGCGCGTACAGCAGGTGCTCGAGCGTCAGGTGCGTATGACGCCGCGATGTCGCCTCGCGGTATGCGACGGTGAGAACGATTTCCAGGCCTGACTAAACATCTTCTTAAAGGGTCCTACCGGTTCTACTGGGTTCTACAACGTTCCACCGGGTTCTACAAGCTTCCATCAGGTTCAGATTGAACTTGAGAACCTCGCAGAACCCTACTCCGGCTCCATCGCCGCGCGAAGCGGGAACCCGTGGTTACGCGCCGACTCGACGACCGTCGTCGACCTTCGTCTCCGCCACCTCGAATGGATACACGCCGCAGAGGCCCTTGCCTTGCGTGTGCACCATCATCATGATCCGAAACGCTTCCGCCGGGTGCTTGTGAAAGATCGTTTCCAGTACCTCGACGACGAAGTCCATCGTCGTGTAGTCGTCGTTCAGGAGGACGACCTTGTAGAGCTCCGGCTTCTTCGTCTCCTGCCTGGTCCGTTCGAGAATCTCGCCATCGGTCTGACGGTCGGGTCCGGCCATGGTGGTCAACTCTGATTTTACCAGCAGCCTGCCCCCGGTGCCGATGATCGGCTCCGTGTGGCGCCGGGCGGCCGGATATAAGATCAGGGCTCAACCATGCTGACGCTTGCCGCCGGACTTGACTACGTCGATCTGAACTTTCTGGGCGTCCCGGAGATCATCGCGACCGCCGTTCTCCACCGCGCCTCCGGCGTTGCGCTGGTCGATCCCGGACCATCGACGACCTACGCCAGCTTGCAAGAGGCCCTCGGTCGAAAGGGCATCACGATCGGCGACGTCCGCCAGATTCTCCTCACGCACATCCATCTGGATCACGCAGGCGTGACGGGCACGCTCCTTCGCGAGAATCCCGCCGATCGAGGTGTTCGTCCACGAGCGCGGCGCGCCGCACATGATCGACCCGTCAAAGCTGCTGGCAAGCGCGGGCCGGCTCTACGGCGCCGACATGGAGCGGCTCTGGGGAGACTTCGTGCCTGTCCCGGCGGAACGGGTCCGGGTCCTGAAAGGCGGAGAGCACGTCGCCGCCGGCGGCCGCGAGCTGCGACGTCGCCTACACGCCCGGACACGCGTCGCACCACGTCTCGTTATTTCGATGCGTCGAGCCGGGTTGCATTCGTTGGGCGACACGGCCGGCATTCGGCGGGCGAGCGGCGACTACATCATGCCCCCGACGCCTCCGCCGGACATTGATTTGGACGCCTGGCGAGTGAGCGAGGATCGCATTCTTTCGTGGGACCCGGACACGTTATTCCTGACGCACTTCGGACCGTTCCACGGCGCGCGCCTGCATTTCCAGGAGATGACCGCGCGACTGCAGGCATGGAGTGATATTGTTCGCCGTCTTCTTCGAGATCCATCGCTCGACGAAGATGGTCGTGAAAGAGCTTTCATACAGGAGGCGCTCCTCGATCTCAGGCGTAAGGTTGGGGAGCAGCAAGCTGAACAGTACAGCCGTGCAGGGCGCATTGACTACTCATGGCAGGGGCTTTCCCGATACTGGAGAAAGCGTGAGGGCTGATCGGCGCGTTCTCTCCGTTCAGCGAGCGTAGGTTGGCACGCCGCTGGTATCGATCTGCTGGGGAGGGTTTCATGCAGGTAACAGCCCGGCTGGTCCTGGTTACGATCGTTGCTCTCGGCATCACTCCGACCGGTGCCCTTTCACAAATCCGGATTCAGCCAACAGCTCCACCAACGACCGTAGCCGACAACGAAAGTTGGTATCAAGCGGGGGAGCCGATCTTCTTTGCCGGTAACGTCTACTACCCGGCGGGTCCCGTGATTCATTTTCTCCCCAATGAGATGGTGCTGAGCGGCCTCTATCGCGCCGTTCCCCTGTACTCGCGAACGACGATTGAGCCGTACAGCGTAGTGTTCGTGCCCCTGTCTGGCGGTTTGATGAAATCGTACGAGCGGCAGCGAGCCGGAGATCTTGCCGGGACGACTGGCAGCTCCGTGCCGTCTCTGCCCGTCGAAATCCCAACCTCGTTTACACCCACTCCACGAATCCAGGCAGCTGGACCACCATTCGTGGAGACGCAGACAGCGGTCGGCGCCACAACGCGGGAGGACCCGCTGACTGGCTCGCGAGTCCAAACGAGTGTTGAACCGCTGCTGGAGCGATCGGCCGTCCTGACGAATTCGCAGGGGCTCGGGACAGCCGGCCGGGTATCCTCTTCCCGGAGTCGAAACGGGCGCGTCGATCGCGACGTCAAGAACGGAATGTTCGTGGAATTCAATCACACACGCTGGTACGCGAGCGCTCCTCCCCAGTCCATCGATCCGGCCAGGCTCCGCCCCATCGGTGACTGGCATGGGTTCCCGGTTTACACCGCGCCCAGCACCGGCGAGTCCACAATCTACATACCAATCGCTCTAGGAGTCGATGCGCTTGCGGCGTACTCCCGACGGAAATGATGCGTGATTTGTAATCCGGCTTCGTGCGAGTGAATCTGATACTCAGACTTTCGACGTTCGTGATCGCGCTCGACGACGATCATCGAGCGGTCTGGCAGCGAACTTTCATCGTTGAAAGTTGTCACGTGTGAACCTGACGCGGCGAATTGTCTTCGGCAGGGATCCCCGCCGCACCCTGGTGCGAGTGCTCGTTCTCGCCTCATTGAGCTTCATCATCTTCAAGTGGGTGCTCATCCCGATTCGTGCGGAGGGGATCAGCATGGAGCCTACGTATCGATCGGGTTCGCTGAACCTGGTCAATCGTCTGGCGTACCGCTACAGAAAGCCGGACCGAGGCGATATCGTCGCAATCAAACTAGCCGGGCCGCACGTGCTCTATGTGAAACGAATCATCGGCTTGCCGGGAGAGAGCATCTCGATTGCGCAGGGACAGGTCTACATCAATGGCGTCCCACTCAACGAGCCCTACGTCAGGAATCGACGTCCGTGGGACAAACCTGCAGTGACGTTGACCGCTCGCGAGTACTTCGTCATCGGCGACAATCGCGGAATGCGTAGGGAGGACCACGATTTCGGCCGGGTCGACGTGTCGAGGATACTCGGCAGGGTGATTTATTGACCAGTCGCCTGATCGTTCGTGCGTTGATCCTGCTCGTCCTGCTGACCGGCGGAATACTCGCGTGGCGCAGCCGCTCGACCCCTGATGAACGTGCGATCCGTGCCCGTCTCGAGGCCCTTCGCAACGAAGTGAACACGAGCACTAAGGACGGCCTCGGAACAGCCGCTCGCGCCGTGCAGATAGGAAGCTATTTCACTGAGGATGCGATCGTCGAGCTTGGTGAGAGATCGGTGCCGATCAAGGGGCCGCGACACGCTGATGGGAATGGCGGCCCGCTTACAGCCGCGCACCGCCGCCTTTCGCATGGACCTGGACGATGTCAGCGTGGACATGTTGCCCGACAGCGATGCCGCGGACGTACTGCTGACTGCCAGCTTCGTCAGGCGGAATGTCTCGACGGGAGAAGAGTCGCTCGATGCTCGCGAATACGCGCTCGTCATGACAAAGGTCGACGGCACCTGGCGGATCGCTCGCATCACCGCTATAGATACCCTTCGGTGAATTGAACGAGGAGGATGGATGCTGACGGCCGGAGATGAGGCCCCGGATTTCGAACTCAGAAGCCACAGAGGCGGAACGGTGAAGCTCTCTGACTTTCGCGGAAAGAAGAACGTCGTGCTGGCTTTTCATCCGCTGGCATTCACTCCCGTCTGCGCGAACCAGATGCGCGGCTACGAAGACGATCGGCGCGGTTCGAGGAAGCTGGCGCGTCGGTCCTCGGCATCAGCATTGATGCCCAACCCGCGAAGGCCGCCTGGGCGCAAAACGCTCGACCCGATTTCCTACGATCTGCTGAGCGACTTTCACCCTCACGGAGAAGTCGCGACGAAATACGGCGTGTTCCGGCAGAAGGAAGGATTCTCCGAACGCGCGATCTTCGTCATCGACAAGCGCGGCCGTATCGCCTGGTCGAAGGTCTACGACATTCCAGAGCAGCCGAACAACGACGGAAGTACTCGCGGAACTCGGACGGCTCACGTAAATTTTGCGCGCTGCGCCAAGGCTCAGGCGGATCCTGCGTAGCTTCGCGACGGTGGAGACCTTGTCGATGTGATGTCGAAGGCTAAGGCCGAAACCCTCAACCTTCGACAAACCTGGCCGCGGGCGGCGGCCGCCCGGGAGCGAGGATACGAGCCGGCGATTTTCGGCTGACGAGGCAGGTAGTCAGCCCTGCCGGCACCGGTGGGTGCAACTCTAAGCTACGGCCAACTTTTGGCCTTGGCGCGTTTTCGCAATTGGACCAGGCTGAGCTCCTTCCAGCCGGATGTAGGCGCCGTCGCGCGTCTGCGCAAGGAACTTTGCGTCGACGAGGGCGCCAAGCAATGCATCACAGACGTCTCGCTCCAGTCCCCAGAGCCGCTGCGCCTGGGCGGGCGTCAGTCGAAGTCCGGGCATTTCCACGTATTCACCCTGAATTCGCTGAAGCACGTCATCGATGCGCATGGCGCCTCCCGAGAACGTCAACCCGATTGTTTTGAGTCAGTGAACTCTACAAAAGCAACTCGTGTACCCAACAGCGGGTGGTGAGGCGGCGCAGTATCTGCAGGACGGTCGGACGAGTCTTAAAGCTATTGAAAATGAATTATCTTAGCTGGTGCGAGCCGACGAGCGTCCGCGACTGCGGCCCCGTCTTGAACGTCAGCCGAAACGTACTTTGCGCCGTCGGTGGTTGTCGGGATTCGCTACGGATCAAAAAAAGGGCCCAGCTTGCTGGCTGGGCCGTACCGTCAGAGTTCTCGAAGAGCAGTGACGACTGGCAGAGGGGCGGCCCGAATCGCCGGGAGAAGACCGCCAGCAGACCCATGACGAGCGAGATGACGAGCGCAGTCAGCAGCAGCTGTGGCGTGACCGCGAATGCGAACGCGATCTGGCTGAACGACTGGAAGTTCATCGTCGCGGTCTGGTAGCCGTCGAACGCCAGCCACGCGATCGCGCCGCCGATGACGCCGCCGACGATCGCCCAGCAGGATCGGCCTCGGCAAGCACCGAAACCACGACGGGAATGCTGCCGAACCCGAGCGCGCGCAGCGTGGCGATTTCGCGGGTGCGGCTCGCGACGGCGGTGTACATCGTGTTCACCGCGCCGAACACCGCGCCGATGCCCATCAGGACCGGCGATGATGCCGCCGATCGTGCGGATGATCGTCTGCAGCGTCTGCGGTCTGGCTGCCGTAGTAGTCCGGCTGCGCGCATCGCGCGACACGGTCAGCTGCGGGTCGGTCGTCAGCGCGTCCTTCAGCTGCTGGAACGAGTCGGGCGACGCGAGCCGCGCGTAGACCGACTGGTAACTGTTGCCGCGGCGGTAGGCCGGCTGCAGCACCTTGACGTCGCACCACAGCTCGGACTCCGAGACCGCGTCCGCCGTCGTCGAAGATGCCGACCAGCTGTCCAGGTGTTCTCGCCCCACTTCAGCGTCGTGCCGACGTTGAGGTTCGACGAACTGCCGCGCCGCCGCCCGGCCGGCGATGATCTCGTTCTTGCCGGGCTCGAACTTGCGCCCCTCGACGATCTTCAGCGTTGTGTGCACCTGGAACGCCTCCGGCGATCACGCCGCGCAGCGGCACGTTCGCCGGGCTGCCGGACCGCTTCAGCGGGTGATCGACGACGACGAACAGCTCGGGGGACGACATCGGCGCGCCCGAGGCGTCGCGCGCGATGCCCGGCGCGTCCTGGATGACGCGGACGGCGTCGCCGCGTGAGGCCGCTCGTCATCTCGGTGTCGCTGCCGGCGCGCATGATCATCACGAGTGTCTGGGATCGCCCGACGCCTTCATCGTCGCGTGCGAAGCCTTCCGCGATCGACAGCACCGCCGACGAACACGAGCACGACGCCGGCGATGCCGATCACGGCGACGGTCGACGAGCCGAGCGCGCGCGGGATCGAGCGGAGGTTGACGCCGGTGACGGCGACGATCTGCGAGAGCATCTAGTTCCTCCTCAGCGCGTCGACGATGCGCAGCCGGCTGGCCTGCAGCGCCGGCAGGAACCGGTGGCGAGGCCGAGCGCGACGACGAGCACGACGCCGACCACGAGCCTGCGGCGGCGGGAAGTAGAACGGCGGGCAGCAATGCCGTGCGGTCGGATCGCCGACCAGCGTGATGAACGCATACGACAGCGCAAGCCCGAGCCCGCCGCCGACGATGCGCGATGAGGCAGCGACTCGAGCAGCACCAGCGCCAGGATGCGGCCGTCGCCGAAGCCGAGCGTCTTGAGCACGGCGAGCTCGTTGGTGCGCTCGCGGATCGCCTGCGCCATGGTGTTGCCGGCGACCAGCAGGATCGTGAACATCGCCATCGCGACGATCCACATCATGATCTTGCCGATGTCGCCGATCTGCTTGGCGAAGCCGGAGACGAACGCCTTCTCGGTGTTCGTCTTCGTCTCGGACGGCGAGTTGGCGAACATCGCGTCGATCTTCGCGGCGATCTCGGGCGCGCGATCCGGATCCGTCGACCGTGAACACGTACCAGCTGTAACGATCGCTGAAGCCGCTCTGCTCCGGGATCGTCTCGCTCAGGAACTCGTAGTGGAAGACAGGTTGCGTCTTGTCCGCGCCCTTGATCGTCGAGTCGTAGATGCCGTCGATCGTGAATTCCCACGGGCCGCCGTCAGGGCGGCGGTAGATCGTTCCCTGGATCGGCACGCGGTCGCCGACCTTCCAGCCGAATCTCTTCGCGGTGTCGACGCCGACGATCGCGCCGGTGCGGTCGGCGAGCCAGGCCTTCTTCTGATCCTCGGGCAGCTCGAATCTTCGGGTAGATGCGCAGCCAGCTCTCCGGATCGACCGCCAACGTTGGCGAACTGGTTCTCGGAGTCCTGGTAGTAGCCGCCGAACCAGTTCGCGTGGGTGATGTCGGTGACGCCCTCGACCTGCTTGATCTGCTGCTCGTAGCTGCGCCGGCAGCGGGTTGATGATCGAGACCTTGTCGATCACCATCAGCCGGCCCTGCGCCGGCGATGTCGACGCCCATGCTGAAGGCCGATGCGGATCGCCATCAGCACGCCGAACAGCAGGAACGCGACGAAGATCGCGCAGCATCGTGAAGATCGTGCGGACCTTCCGCCGCAGCAGGTTGCGCCAGACGAGGGGAAGGAACTTCATGCGACCGCCTCCGCCTGCGTCACGAGGACGCCTTTGTCGAGGTGCAGCGTCCGCTTCGCGCGCGCCGCGGCGTGCGGGTCGTGCGTCACCATGACGATCGTCTTGCCGTGCTCGCGGTTGAGCGCCTGGAGCAGGTCGAGGATCTCGTCGCCCGACTTGCGATCGAGGTCGCCGGTCGGCTCGTCGCACAGCAGCAGCGTCGGGTCGGTGACGATCGCGCGCGCGATGCCGACGCGCTGCTCCTGGCCGCCCGACAGCTGGCGCGGGTAGTGGTGCATGCGCTCGGCCGAGTCCGACGACCGACAGCGCGACCTGCGACGCGCTTGCGGCGCTCGGCCTTCGACAGCTTCGTCAGCAGCAGCGGCAGCTCGACGTTCCGCGCCGCGGTCAGCACCGGCAGCAGGTTGTACAGCTGGAAGACGAACCCGACGTGCCGCGCGCGCCACGCCGACAGCCGTGCCGCCCGACAGCTTGTCGATGCGGTCGCCCGCCGACCGTGATCGATCCTTCGGTCGGCGTGTCGAGCCCGCCGATCAGGTTGAGCAGCGTGGTCTTGCCCGATCCCGACGGCCCCATCAGCGCGAGGAAGTCGCCCTCCGGGATGTCGAGGTTGACGCCCTGGAGGACGTCGATGCGCTGACCGCCGCGCTGAAATACCTTGTGGAGATCGCGAACTGTCACCAGAGACATTCGACATCATTGCACCTTGACCTTGTCGCCGTCCTTCAGCGTCTGCGGGCCGTCGACGACGACCCGCTCGCCCGCGCTGAGTCCGGACAGCACTTCCGACCTGATCGCCGTGCGTCGATCCCGACGCTGACCGCGCGCCGCTCGACGCGATCGTCGTGCACCACGAACACGACTGCGCGTCCGTCCGCCGATCGGATCGCCGCCTTCGGCACGAGCAGCCGCGGCTGCGCCGCGGCCGCCGTCCGCGGCCGGGCGTTCGTCTCGAGGAACGAGACCTTCACGCCCATGTCGGGCAGGATGCGCGGGTCGAGCTGCGTCGAACCCGATGCGCACCGGACGGTCGCCTTCTGTCGATCGGCCGACGGGATCGTCGTGATCACGTGCGCCGGAATCCGCCAGTCGGGATAGGCGTCGAGCACCGCCTCGACCGGCTGCCCGCATGCACGCGGTTGATGTAGCTCTCGTTGACGTCGACTTCGATCTCGAGCGACGACATGTCGACGATCGTCGCAGATGCCCGTGCGCGTGAAGCCGCCGCCGGCCGACACCGGCGAGATCATCTCGCCCGGCTGCGCGTCCTTGGAGATGGCGACGCCGTCGAACGGCGCGCGCACCACCATGTCGGCCAGATCGGTCTGTCGCTGGCTGACCTGGCTCTCGGCGACCTCGATCTGCTGCTCGGCCACGGCGATGCGCGCCTTCGAGCGACTCGACCTCGCGCGCTGCGCCGAATCCAGCTCGGCCTTGCCGATGACCTTCTCCTTGACCAGCTGCTCGCGGCGCGCCGAGCGTCAGCTCCGCCTCGCGTAGCCGCGCCTCGTCCTCGGCCGCGCCCGCGCTGCGCGGCCTCGAGCTGCGCCTCGGCGACCGCGAGCGCGGCGCGCACCTGCGAGTCGTCGAGCCGGGCCAGCACCTGTCCCTTGCTTGACCGGCTTTGCCTTCCTCGACGAACACCTCGAGCACTTTGCCGGTGACCTTCGACGAGACCGTCGCCCGCCGGCGCGCGGTGACGTATCCCGAAGCGTTCAGCACCGCTCCCGGCGGCCGCCGCCGCCAGCTTTCTGCCTTCACCGCTGCGGCCTTCACCGGCAATCGCGTCCAGCCGCGTCGACCAGACCCAGCCCGCCAGCGGCGACCACGATGAGCAGGATCAGGACCGATGATCCGACACGCCGCGCTGCCACTGCCGGCTCGCGCGGTCGTGATCGATGTGCAGGGAGGCGAGCTCGTCGTTCAGATTCGGCAAATGTCACCAGCGCACAATTGATAGTCGTGGACTGACGGGCGAAAATCGACTCTCGTCGGATCTTCAGTATAGCCGCACCCCCTACTTTACGGCGTCAGACCGTGGCCGGGTTGCGGTGTTCGGCGAATGGCGGATCGGGTTCCGGTCAGTTGCGACGTCCTGCCAAACGGAAAAGGGCGCGCCGATCATGGCGCGCCCTCAGCTGAGCCGAATTTCGACGCAGTCGTAGCCGCAGAACCGGTGAACCACACAGAACCTGGTACGAACCCCGCAGAACCTATTGGAACACCGTCTGAACGCTGTTCTAGCGCAGCGTCCCTGGCACCCAGCCGCGGCTGAGGTAGTCGCTCATCCCGATGCCGAACAGGATCAGCAGCCAGAAGAAGCCCGACATGGCCACGACCCAGGTCAGCCGCTGCTCCAGCGGACGTGCATGAAGAAGAGAATGACGAGCGGTCGCCTTGGTGCACGGCGATGGCGAGCATCACGACGTTGTTGAGCGCGCCCATGTCGACGATGGCGGCGGCGACAGTCAGCACGGTGCCGACGATCAGCGCCAGGAACACCGCGTAGTACAGGCTCTTCGGGGCGACGTGATGAGCACAGACATCAGGCGAGCCTCATTCGCGTGAAGTGACCGCCGATCAAGTAGAGCAGCGGGAACAGGAAAATCCAGACGATGTCGACGAAGTGCCAGTACAGGCCGGACGACTTCGACCGGCGTGTAGTAGTCCGCGTCGAACTGCCGTTCGCCAGGCCATGACGGCAATGACGGTCATGATCCCGAGGCCGATGATCATGTGCAGCGCGTGCAGGCCCGTCATGCAGAAGTACAGCGAGTAGAACATCTCCGCCGCGGCTCGGATGCTTGCCCTCCCACCGGAAATTCGGACCCGGCACGAGGTGGTGCGTGAACTTGTCGGTGTACTCGATGGCCTTGACGCCAAGGAATGTCGCGCCGAGCAGCATCGTCAACGCGATCCAGAACACCTGCGTCTTCGGCGGCGCGCTCGTCTGCGCCGACCGCACCGCCAGCGCCATGGTCAGCGAACTGACGATCAGGACGAGCGTATTGACCGCGCCCCACGTGACGTTGAGATGATGGCTGGCCTCCGCAAACCCGTCGGGTCGAGCTGTCCGGTAGACGAGGTACGCCATGAACAGGCCGCCGAAGAACATGATTTCGGTGACGAGGAACACCCACATGCCGAGCGTCGAGGCCTCGGCCTGCTGCGCCATGTCGTCGAAGTGGTGCTGCAGCTTTGGATGGTGCGCGTGATGCGGCCCGGCAATTCGCCTCCTCGTGCACCGGCGGCTGGTGCAACGGCCCGGGATAGTGCTCCGCGTGCGGGTGCGAATGACGCGCCCCTCAGACAATGCCGACCTCCTTGCTCGGGCGCGTACTGATGCGTGCCGTGCGTGACGATCGGCGTCACGTAGAAGTTCTCGGTCGGCGGCGGCGAGGGGATTTCCCACTCGAGTCCCTCGGCGCCCCACGGGTCGGCGCCCGACTTCTCACCCGCTGTAAAGCGACCAGATGAAGTAGATCATCGGCAGCACGTAGCCGACCGCGAGGATCGAGGCGCCGAGCCGTCGAGAGCACGTTGAAGACCTGGAACTCAGGCGGGATAGGCGTGATACCGGCGCGGCATGCCGAGGTAGCCGGCGATGAACTGCGGGAAGAACGTCAGGTTGAACCCGACGAAGACCATGAGCGCCGCGAACTTGGCCCACGCCTTCCGGATAGATGCGCCCGGTGATCTTCGGCCACCAGTAGTGCAGCCCGCCGAGGTACCCCATGATCGCGCCGCCGACCATGATGTAGTGGAAGTGCGCGACGACGAAGTAGGTGTCGTGCACGTGGATGTCGAGGCCCATCGACGCGAGGAAGAGGCCCGTCAGCCCGCCGATGGTGAACAGGCCGAGGAAGCCGAACGCGTACAGCATCGGCGAGTCGCAGCGACGACCGACCCTTTGTAAATCGTCGCCGTCCAGTTGAACACTTTGATGGCCGACGGAATCGCGACGACGAAGCTGAGGAACGAGAAGATCAGCCCGGCGTACACCGACTGGCCCGCCACGAAGAGGTGGTGGCCCCACACGAGGAAGCCGATGACGGCGATCGCCAGCGACGAGAACGCGATGAACGAGTAGCCGAAGATGTTCTTGCGCGAGAACGCCTGGACGATCTCGCTGATGACGCCCATGGCCGGCAGGATCATGATGTAGACCGCCGGGTGCGAGTAGAACCAGAACAGGTGCTGGAAGAGGACGGGATCGCCGCCGAGCGCCGGATCGAAGATGCCGAGGTGCAGCGCCCGCTCGGCCGCCACGAGCAGCACCGTGATCGCGATGACCGGCGTGCCGAGGATCATGATCAGGCTGGTCGCGTAGTGCGCCCACACGAACAGCGGCAGCCGGAACCAGGTCATGCCCGGCGCGCGCATCCGGTGCATGGTGACGATGAAGTTGAGGCCGGTCAGGATCGACGAGAACCCGGTGATGAACATGCCGAGCGCCGCGGTGATGACGTGGCGTGTTCGCCGCCGCGGTGCTGTACGGCGTGTAGAACGTCCAGCCGGTGTCGACGCCGCCGCTCGAGCGCCGCGGTCAGCGTGAACAGTCCGCCGAGCACGTAGATGTACCAGCTCAGCAGGTTGATGCGCGGGAACGCGAGATCCTTCGCCCCGATCATGATCGGGATCAGGAAGTTGCCGAGGACCGCCGGGATCGAGGGGATCAGGAAGAAGAAGACCATCACGACGCCGTGCATGGTGAACATCTTGTTGTAGGTCTCGGCCGTCATCAGGTCGCCGGCCGGCGTCAGCAGCTCGAGCCGGATCATGAACGCGAACAGGCCGCCGAGGAAGAAGAAGACCGTGATCGACGCGAGATACAGCAGCGCGATGCGCTTGTGGTCTTTCGTCAACAACCACGACGCGAGGCCGTGGCCGTTGTTGAGGTAATTCAGACGGTTGCCATGGTTAGTCCTTGCTTCCGGAGTCTGCGGCACCGCGGCACCCGCCGGCACCGGAGGCGGCGCCGACGTCAGCCGAGCGACCGCACGTATGCGATGAGCTGCAGGAGCTGCTCCTCGGTCACCAGTCCCTGGAACGTCGGCATGATCGGCTGGAACCCGTTCACGATTTTCGCCTGCGGGATTCACAATCGACTCCCGGATGTACGACTCGTCGGCGACCGCGGTGCCGCCTCCCTGGAGCTGGACGGTGTGGCCGAACAGGCCTTTGAGCTGCGGGGCCCGCGGCCGAGCGCGTCATCCCGATGACAGGTGATGCAGGCGAGTCCGTGAACAGCTTCTCACCGGCCGCCGCCGGTGTGTCGGATGCGTTGCCGCCGCCGAGCCACGCTTGGAAGTCGGTCGGCTCCATCGCGTACACCCAGCCGATCATCCCTGAATGCTTGGTGCCGCAGTACTCCGCGCAGAACAGGTGGTATTTGCCGGGCTTGGTCGCGGTGAACCAGAGCACGTTGTAGCGCCCGGGAATGACGTCCGCTTTCACCCGGAACGCCGGAATGTAAGAAACTGTGGATGCACGTCCTCGGACCCCATCGATCAGCTTCACGGGTCTTCCCACCGGCACGTGCAGCTCGTTGATCTCTCGCGCGCCGTCCATGTGCTGCGCCTTCCACATCCACTGCTTGCCGACGATGTAGACCTCCATCGCGCCGGCCGGCGGCCGGTAGACGTCGAAGAAGACCTTCGCGCCCCACGCGAACATCACCATCGTGATCCCGAACGGGATGATCGTCCACAGCAGCTCGAGCGCCAGCGATCCATGGATGTCGGCGCCGACTTCGTCGCTCGTGCCGCCGGCGGAACTTGATCGCGAAGACGCACGACCAGCGACGCAATGAGCAGCGAGAAGAACGCGGTGACGGCGACCATGAAAAAGTAGATGCCATCGACCTGCGCCGCCTGGGCCGACGCCTGCTCCGGAAAGAACGGAAAATTCGTGAACATCGTTAGGTTCAGTTCGCCGTCACACGGCCCTCCCGCGTGCCCGCTCCTTCCGCAGGCTCACGAACAGGAACGTCAGAAATGCCAGCACCGTCGCGACGGCGCCAATGCGGACGGCCTCGATCGCCGCCGCGCCGTACTTTCCGGTCGCCGGGTCGTAGTGGTAGCAGAGCAGCAGGACGTCGTCGATCGGCGAGCCGATGTGCTCTTCCGATGCCTCGATGAGGCCGAACTTCAGATCGCGCGGCGAGTACTCGATCCCGTAGAAGTATTTCGAGACCACACCCTGCGGCGTGAGCACTTCGATGACCGCGCCGTGCGCGTACTGCTCGGATCTCGTCGTCGAAGGCGTACCGGAAACCGACCGAGGCTGCGAGTCGCTGGATGTGCTCTTCCTTGCCTGTCAGAAAATGCCAGCCCGCCGCCGTCTGCGGTCGCTTGTATCGCTCGAGATAGGCCTGCTTTTTCTGCGGCGGCCAGTCCGGGGCCTTCCTTCGGGTTGATACTCACCGCCACGACGTCGAACTCGCGGCCGGCGTCGAAGTTGAGCACGCCGAGCGCGCTGACCATGCCGTTCAGCACCTGCGTGCACAGCATCGGGCACTCGTAATAGACCAGCGCCAGGATGACCGGCCGCTTACCAAAGAACTCCGACAGCGGAACCTCGCGTCCCGTCTCGTCTGTGAAGGTCAAGTCGAGCGGCACCTGCTGGTTCAGCCGTTGATCGATCCCGATCTTCTTCAGCAGGCCCGGCTTCGCCTTGGCCGGATCTCCTGCGCCATCCGGTGCAAGACCCTGCGCACTCACGGAGCCGGCTGCGGCAATCAGCACGGCGGTGGTCAGAAGTGCCGTTGAGACCCTGCGTAGAGGTTTCACGTGCGCTTTCCCTTTCCCTTGTCCCTTTTCCCTTTACTTCGGCGGTGCCGGTGACTGCGCTGCAGGCGCGGCCGTCGGCACCGCGATTGTGCGTCCCCCGGATGCCTCGCCGTAGGCTGGCGCATGCGTGCCGATTCGTGGATCCTCAACGACGCCCGCGGCTCGAACCGGCAGGCCGTGTTGCACGATCAGCTTCTTGGCTTGCTCAATCGGCACGTGCGCGATACCTGCACGTTCGTCTACCCAACCGTAGCCCTCGAGTTTTGTCGTTTCCTCCGCACGGAACTTTCGGAGGTTCCCGGGCTCATCGGTCAGCAGCCTCGGTGCCGTTGGCTGCAGGCCGGCCGGCCGCGCGACCGGCGATACCTGGTCCCGACTGGCTGCCTGCGATTCCAGTGCGCGGAACATGATCCACATCAACAGCGCCGCTCCCGCAACGACCAGCGCCAGCCCGCCGCCGAACGCGAGCACCGTTCGGATGTTGGTATCCGAATGCTCGTGCGCAACGTCCTCGTTGTGCATCTCCTCGTCGGAGTAGTGGTGTGGAGCATCAGTGGGCGTCATGCGCGAACGCCTCCTTGAAGAAGGGATCGTTGAGGGGCAACAGCGCCCGGCTTTGCAGATTTCGAGCGAACAGGAACATCCAGACTCCCGTCAGCCCGACGGGCAGTGCGATGTCCATCCAATGAATCGGGAAACCCTGGTGCTTGAACATCGGCTCGACGATCCAGATGAGATCCACGACCCGCATGACGAGGATCGCGACCGCGACCTTGGCCAGCAGATGCGGACGACGCTTCAGGTCCCGCGAGAGCAGCAGGCTGAAGGGCAGCGCGAAATGTCCGAGCAGGATCGCCACCGACACGTACTGCCAGCCGCCGCGGAACCGGTTGTAGAAGAACGGGATCTCTTCGGGCAGGTTCCCCGCCCAGATAATCAGCAACTGAGAGAAGGAGAAGTACGCCCAGAGCATCACGAACGCGAGCAACAGCTTTCCCAGGTCGAGGAAGTGCAGCCGCGGATTCAGATAGGTGGCGAGCGGCTCGACGTCGCTCAGGGCGGCAAGCACGGCAATGATGAGCGCCAGACCGGCGAGTCCCTGCCCGGCGACGAGAATGAAGCCGAAGATCGTCGAGTACCAATGCGGGTCGAGCGACATGATCCAGTCGACCGCCGCGAACGTCATCGTCACGACGTAGATGAGAAGCCCTGGCGCGCTGACGACGCGAAAGCGAACGGTGTCGCCCGGATGGACCGCCACCTCGCCGCGATCCTGCGCGGCGGACCACCCGTTCAGCAGCCACGCACCCACCGTCCACAAGGCAAAGAACACCACGGCACGCGCGATGAAGAACGGCACGTTCAGGTAAGGCGCCTTCATCTGGATGACCGGATCCACACGCGGCGACTTCCGGCTGCGCCCATTCATACAGCCTCGGCAGACCGAAGAGCAGCGGCACGAATAACAACGCAACGAAAGGCAGATTGCGGCTCGCTGCCTCGCAGACACGCCGGCCCACCAGTCCCCATTGGCCGCCGGACATGTGCTGCAGCATCAGCAGGGCGAAGGGGCCCATCGACAAACCGAGGCAGAAGAGAAATCCGATCAGCCAGGAGCGGAAAAACTGGTCGACGCTGAGAAATGCTCCGGCGATTCCGGCGAGCAGTCCCCAGAAGCCCGCCATGAGGCCCCATCGCTGGAGCCGCGCCAGTGCCGGCACGTCCGTGATCACTGCGTGTGTATTCATGCGATCAGTGTTTCTCCGGCGCCTGTTCGCCGCCGGCCGGTTGCGGAACCTTCGTCGGGTCGCCGCCCGGCACGTCGGCGGCGGCCGCGTGCTGGCTCAACTGAAGCGCCCGGATGTACGCAACGATGGCCCAGCGATCTCTCGGAGCAATCTGCGCCTTGTAGTCGGGCATGACGCCGAAGCCGTTGGTGATCACGTCGAAGAAATACCCCACGTCGGCCTGCCGAAGCCGATCGATGTGGTACGACGGCGGCTGGCGATATCCGCGCTGCACGACGATGCCGTTGCCGCTGCCGGTCTTGTCGTGACACGGGCTGCAGTAAATGTTGAAGCGCTCCTGCCCGCGGTCGAGTACCGGCCTCGTCAATCGGAAACGGGAATTCCTTCACCGTGACCTTGTCGATCTTTCCGGTGAAGAACGCCTCGTCGTCCTGGAGCGTTCCGCGCGCGACGGTCCCTTCGACCAGCGGCCGCGCGCTCGAGCCATCGGCGAAGAACGTGCTGGCCCTGAGCCCGCGATACTTCGGCTGGTTGTGCATGTCCTGACGACAGCCGGCTACGGACAGACACAGCGCGAGCGCAAAGAGAGCGCGCTGTGCTGATCGCGACTCGCGGTTCGCGCCTGGCGGTTCGCGATTCGCGAGTCGCGCGCCGCCAGTTGCGAGTCGCGAGCCGCCAGTTGCGAGTCGCGCGCCGCGAGCCGCGAGTCGCGAGTCGCTATTCCTCGACATCACTGATTTCCTTGGCGCCTAGCGTCTGCAGAAACGCCCGCGTGCGGTCGCGGTCGAATTTGGCATCGGCCGCCTCGATGGCCAGGAAGAAACGGTCCTGACTGGCGTGCATCGTGAAGCGCTCAACGTTGAAGACCGGGTGATAGGGCATCGGCAGACCGTTCAGCCCGAACATGCCGAACACCGCGGCGAACGCGGCAAACAGGATCGTGAGCTCGAACGTGACCGGCACGAACATCGGCCAGCTCAGGTACGGTCGTCCCGCGATATTCAGCGGGTAGGCGATCGCCGCCACCCAGACCTGAAGCCCGAGACCGGTGCACAACCCCGTCAGGCCACCCAGCAACACGAAGAGCGGCACCCGTTTGTCGTGGAGGTGCATGGTTTCGAACGTCTCGTGGATCGGAAACGGCGAGTACGCGTCGAACCTGCGGTATCCCTCAGCGTAGGTGCGTCGCGTCGCTTCGACGAATTTGGTCGTATCGTCGAACTCGCCCATCACGCCGTAGAGCGCCGGAGCAGGAGATGTGTGGTCCATACGCTGACCGCGCTCAGTGCGCTTTCGCTCCCTTCACCTTTGCCGCGGGAACCATCGTCCGCATCTCGAAGATCGAAATCATCGGCAACACTCTGATGAACAGGAAGAAGAGGGTGATGAATAGCCCGATGGTGCCGAAAAAAGTCATCAGGTCCCACCGCGTCGGCCAGTACATGCCCCACGACGAGGGTAGGAAATCGCGATGCAGGCTGGTCACGACGATCTCGAAGCGTTCGAGCCACATGCCGACGTTGACGAACATCGAGATGAGGAAGAGCACCGGCGGGCTCGTCCGCATGCTCTTGATCCAGAGGAACTGCGGCATCACGATGTTGCAGAGGATCAGCAACCAGTAGAACGGCCAGTACGGGCCGAACATCCGGTTGTAGATCATGAACTGCTCGTACTTGTTCGAGCTGTACCAGCCGAAGAACGCCTCGAACACGTAGCCGTAGCCGACGATGAGGCCGGTCACGAGCATGACCTTGCCCATGTTCTCGAGGTGCCGCATCGTGAGGAAGTCCTCGAGGTGATAGAGGACGCGCAGCGGAATCGCCAGCGTGAGCACCATCGCGAAGCCCGCGTAGATGGCGCCCGCGACGAAATACGGCGGGAAGATCGTCGAGTGCCAGCCAGGAATAATGCCGATCGTGAAGTCGAAGCTGACCACGGTGTGCACCGAGAGGTACGAGCGGCGTCGAGAGGCCAGCAAGAAGAAGGTAGGCCGCCTCGTAGCGTTCCCAGTGGCGTGCCGAACCGCGCCACCCGAGCGCGAGCATGCCGAAGAGCCGGCGGATCTTGAGGCTCTTGGCGCGATCGCGAAGCGTTGCGAGGTCGGGTACGAGGCCGACGTACCAGAAGAGGAGCGAGACCGTCAGGTACGTCGAGACCGCAAACACGTCCCAGATCAACGGGCTGCGGAACTGCGGCCAGACGCCCATCGTGTTTGGGTACGGCAGCAGCCAGTACGCCGCGAGCCACGGCCGCCCGGTGTGGATGAGCGGAAAGATTCCGGCGCAGGCTACCGCGAAAAGCGTCATGGCTTCCGCGAAGCGATTAATCGACGTGCGCCAGTCCTGTTTGAGCAACAGGAGGATGGCCGAGATCAGCGTGCCCGCGTGGCCGATGCCGATCCACCAGACGAAGTTGATGATCGCGAATCCCCACCCGACCGGGATGTTGACGCCCCAGATTCCTGTGCCCTTCAGCAGCAGCCAGGTAATGGCCATCAACAGCATCATCGTCATCATGAAACCGACGAAGAGGCCGAAGAACCAGCTGTAGGGATGGCGCCGGGTCAGAACGATCCCGGCGATCTGCTCGGTGACCGTGTCGAACGAGTGCCCCGGCTCTATGACCGGCGGCGGCGCGTAAACGGGTTGTGCGTCCATCAGTGTTCAGCCGTCGAGTGCGAAGCCACGGACTCGAGCTCCGGGTTCGAGTTCCGCAGCGCCGCCAGATACGTCGTCCGGGGCCGAGTGTTGAGATCTTCGAGCACGCCGTAGTTCCGCTCCTGCGCCTTGAGCTTGACGACCTGGCTGTTCGGATCGTTGAGATTGCCGAACACGATCGCGTCAGACGGGCAGACCGCCTGGCACGCGGTGACAATTTCGCCGTCTCGAATATCGCGATCCTCGCGCTTGGCGTCGATTCGCGCCTGGTTGATGCGCTGCACGCAGTAGGTGCACTTCTCCATGACACCGCGGCTCCGCACGCTGACGTCCGGATTGCGCATCGGATACAGGCTCGGCGTATCCCAGTCCTGATATAGAAGGAAGTTGAAGCGGCGAACTTTGTACGGGCAGTTGTTCGAACAGTACCGCGTGCCGACGCAGCGGTTGTACACCATGTCGTTCAGCCCTTCCGAGCTGTGCGACGTCGCCGCCACCGGGCAAACCAGCTCGCACGGCGCGTTCTCGCACTGCATGCAGGGCACCGGCTGGTGATAGGCCTCGACCGCATTGTCGTAGTCGTTCCCGGCAAAATAGTGATCGACGCGGATCCAGTGCATCTCGCGCCCCGCAGCCACTTGCTCCTTCCCCACAACCGGAATGTTGTTTTCAGCGACGCACGCGATCGTGCACGCACTGCATCCCGTGCAGGAGCTCAAGTCGATCGCCATCCCCCACTTGTTCCCCTCGTACTTGTAGTCCTCGTACATCGTGAGCGTTCTGGGCGGCTTCTCTCCCTGCTCCTCGATCACTTTGGGTTCGTTCTTGTACTGCTCGAGGGTGGCGCTCCGCACGGGCGCGCGTCCCTCCATCAGATGGTGTTCCTGCGTGGTGGCCAGCGGATAGCGCTCACCAGTCTTGGCGATTTCGAGCCCGCTGCCGAACCACGGCGCGTCCGATGTGCGGAGAAGGTAGGCGTTGAACGCCTCCGCGTCCTTCGTGGCGTTGCCGACGCTGCCCGCCATGCGCCGCCCGTAGCCGAAGAAGACCGTGACTGACTGTTGAGGGTGGCCCGGCACGCGGAAGATTGGCATCCGCGCCGTGTTGCCTCGATAGCGCAGCTCGATCACATCGCCGTCCTCGAGGCTTCGTTCACGGGCGAGCTGAGGACTGATCCACGCGGTAGTGTCCCATGTCACTTTGGTCAACGGCTTCGGCAGCTCCTGCAGCCAGCCGTTGTTGGCGAACCGGCCGTCCCACACCGTCGGATCGGGACGGAAGATCAGTTCGAGTCCGCCTTGGGATCCGGCGGCCGACTGCGATGGCGGCGGCGCCTGCGCCTGTGGTGCTGGCGCCTGCGCAGGAGCGCCAGCGGCAGCGGTGCCGGAGCGCATGGCGGCGGCCGTGGCGATCGGAACCGGCTCGGGCGACGACGGCGTCGCGGGGGCAGCCACGAATGGAGTCTCCGGTCCACCATTGGCGATAGCCGTGCCGTTGATGAATCCGTCGTGCAGCGCGTGTCGCCAGAACGCGTCGAAGTTCTTGAATGGCTGACCGTCGTTCGAGCGAATCGTCCAGGGTCCGCCTGCGAAGGCTCGCGTCCAGTAGTCCTTGACGATAGCGTAGGCGCGGCGATCGGGCTGTGACGTGAAAGTCGCCAGCACTTCGGCCGCGGTTCGCCCCTCGTAGAGTGGCGCGATCAACGGCTGAATGAGAGTGACCGTCCCGTCGTAGGCGCGGGCATCGCCCCAGCTCTCGAGCGGATGCGCGTCCGGAATATTCCAGTGACAGAGGTATGCCGTCTCGTCGACGTAGAGACCGTGGTAGATCGCGAGGTTGACCTTCGAAAGCTTTTCGGAGAATTTGAGGTCCGCTGGTGCGGTGTACACGGGGTTGAGGCCACCGAGCATCACGAGCAGTTCGACCTGACCGGCCTCCATTGCACGGGCGAGATCGATCAATGACGCGGTGTTGTCGGTCGGCGACGCCTCAATCGATCCGCCGTACGTGACGGTCGCACCCACGTTGCCGAGAGCCTCGTTGATCGCCCGCGCGATCGTGTGCAGCGAGGCCGGCTGATACTCTCCGGCGATCACCACCGAGCGCCCGCGGTGGGCCTGGAGGTCCTTGGCGACCGCAGCCACCCATTTGCCAACGACGCTCGCGGGATCCGCCGTAGCGGATCCGGAGGCCGACGCGGCTGGCGCACCGACGGCGCCGGCAAGTTGCCGGCCGAATCCTTCGATTTCCGCGGCCTTGAGGGCCAGCCGATGATCGGCCTTCGCGCCGGTCAGCGACGGTGTGCTTTCGATTGCGTAAAGACGGTTCATCTCCTTGCGCTCGTCAGTGACGCGCCGATGTGCGGCGAAGTCTTTCTGATAACGCACGCTGCCAGGCCCGCAGGTCAGGAAATCCGAGTCGAGCGACACGACGACGTCCGCTTTGTCGAAGTGATAGATCGCCTCGCCGGCTGGGGCGGCGGAGATCGCGGCTCCACGGGCGCCGTCGCGAGAGATCGGATCGTACTGGTGCCACTTCGCCTGCGGAAATGCGGCGAGAACCGAGGCCATGACCTCGGCCATCGAAGGGGAGGTCACCGGGCCGCTCAGAAAACGGATGCCGGCCCCTTGTCGCGCTTTCTGTCGGGACACCGCCGACTGCAACGCAACGAGGAACGATCCCCACCCGCTGATCTCGCCGCGGCTGGTGACCGCTTTGGCGCGATCGGGGTCGTAGAGACCAAGAATGGCCGCCTGCGTAAACGTGTCGGTGGCGCCAAGGCTTCCAGGATGCTCGGGGTTGCCCTCGACCTTGGTCGGATGCCCCATGTGGCTTTCGACCAAAACAGGATGGGCGACGCCGGAGAACGGAACAGCGCTCGCGAAAAAGAGGGGACGTCCGGGGACGAGATCTTCAGGCTGCCTGACGTAAGGGACGATCTCTTCGGCCGGTTGCTTCGTGCAGGCACTGACGCCTGCAAGGGCGAGCGAGGCAGTCATGAGTTTCAGGAACTGGCGCCGCCCTTTCGGATCGTTCCACTCGGAGGCCTGTTCGGGAAACTCGCGATGCAGATACTCGCGGAACTCGAGCGTATCGGCGAGTTCTCCAAGACTGCGCCAGTACATACGCCCATGGCTGCCGGCCAGACGGGATCGGATGGGAGAAGAGTCCATGCGTTATCAGCTTCCAGTGTCCAGCTTCCAGCTTCGGACTTGACGCGTCGATCGCCAGCTCCGAGCCTTACTTCTTCGCCTGTTTTCTACTGCCAAGTCATTAGTAACAAACGTATTTAGCTGATAGCTGACAGCTGGAAGCTGGTCGCTTACCTGTGGCATGTCGAACAGCTCGTCAGCTGCTCCGGGCTGGCGATTTTGTATTCCTTCACCAACCGTGCGCCGAGTCCGGGGTCGTTCGAGGGCGGCTCCCACGCCATGTTGTAAACCTGGTCGCGAGGGCGCACGTAGTTCGCGGGGTTGCGATGACAGTTGATGCACCAATTCATCTGCAGGTTCGCCTGCTGATAGATGAGCGGCATTTTGTCAACGCGCCCGTGGCACGTGGCGCATCCGACGCCCTTTCTCACGTGAATGCTGTGGTTGAAGTACACAAAATCAGGCAAATCGTGGACGCGCGTCCAATGGAGCGGCTTGTTCTCGCGGAAGCTGGCGCGCACTGGCTCGAGAATGGGCGCAGTGGTCCAGAGCTGCGAGTGACAATTCATGCACGTCTTGGTCGGCGGAATGTTCGCGAACGCCGACTCTTCGACCGACGTGTGACAGTACCGGCAATCGATTCCCTCACCGCCGACGTGATGCGCATGGCTGAACTGGATCGGCTGCTCAACGTGCACGCCCTGGTTCGTGTTGTATCCGGACAGATGCAGCATCGCGACGCCGCCGCCGAGCGTTGCGGCGATACCGGCAACCACCAGAATGCTGAGCCGGGAGTAGATGTTGGTGGAGCGATGAAAGATCTGACTCATCGTGTCGAAGCCCGCGCGTACGTACTCCCAAGAGCCTACTCGAAACTGGGGCCGTACAGAAGCGCACGATGGTCGGCGGCTTCGTCACTGAGACCGCGCCACGACGCGTTCTTATAATGTGAAACTTTTCACAATCTTGTCAAATCGCTCACAGCTATCAGCCCTCAGCCCTCAGCTGAGTGCTCACCTCCATGTGTTCACTCGCCGAGTGCTGTAAGCTGCTGCCAACTCGAAAGCGGTTCACGGAGCTGAATGTCAGCAGCTGACAGCGCTGTCGGCTGACAGCTGAGAGCTGACAGCTGAGAGCTGAAAGCTGAGAGCTGAAAGCTGAAAGCTGAAAGCTGTGTCCAACGCCATCGCACTGTCCAACGTCACGAAGCAGTTCAACGGCACGCTCGCCGTCGACGATCTGTCGCTGTCGGTCCCTGCCGGCTCGATCTACGGCTTCATCGGTCCGAACGGCTCCGGAAAGACGACGACGCTCAGGATGATCATGCACATCCTGCTGCCCGACCGTGGCGAGATCGAGGTGCTTGGGTCGCGTGACACCGCGGCCGCGCGCGACAAGGTGGGCTACCTGCCGGAGGAACGGGGGCTCTATAAGAAGATGACAATACGTCGTCTGCTCCGATACTACGGGCGGCTGAAAGGACAGACGACGTCCAGGATTGACGCGGCGATCGAGGACTGGATGCGACGGATGGAGCTGCCGGGACTGCTCGATCGACAGATCGAGACCCTCTCGAAAGGCATGTCGCAGAAAGTGCAGTTCATTGCCGCCGTCGTGTCGAGTCCGTCGTTGCTCATCCTCGATGAACCGTTTTCCGGACTCGACCCGGTCAATGCGCAGGTGCTCAAAGACGCCGTCCTCGAGATGCGGGCTCGCGGCGCGACGGTGGTGTTCAGCACGCACGATATGGCGACAGCCGAGCGGATGTGCGATCGCATCTTCATGATTTTCCGAGGCAGGAAAGTCCTCGACGGCTCGCTCGAGAGCATCCAGGATCAGTACGGCGCCGATACCGTGCGGGTGCGAACGGCGACCGGCGCCGCGGCCCTCGAGGGGATGCCCGAGGTCGAATCGACCAACGACTTTGGACAAGTGCAGGAGGTGCGGTTGAGCGGGGATCCGCAGGCCTTCCTGTCACGGCTGGCTGCGAGGACCGCGGTGTATCACTTCGAAGTGACGCGGCCGTCGCTCCAGGACATCTTTGTGCGCATTGCGAAGCCGGATCCATCACCATGAGTAAAGCGCTGATCGTGGCTCAATCAGAATTCGCGACGCTCGTCAGGAGCAAAGCGTTCCTCATCAGCCTCATCCTGATGCCCATCGTGATGGGCGGATCGATCATGCTCGTGCGGGCGACGAAAGACGCGACCGACAGCAAGGATCGAACGTTTGCGGTGATCGACCACACCGGCGTCCTTGCCGAGCCCCTGACAGCGGTGGCGGGCCTGTACAACTCGTCCACGCCATCGGCCGTTGATGCCGTGCTGCCGCGGAAGGGACCGCGATTCATTCCCGTCGAGGTCAAGCCCGACGGGCGCACACCTGAAGACCTGCGGCTGGAGCTGTCGAACCGCGTGCGTAAACAGGAGCTCTTTGCGTTTGTCGAGTTGCCGGCGGAGATTCTCGATCCGGCTGCCAATGCGCCAATTCGTTACTACTCGGATCATCCTTCGTACAATGCGCTGCCGCAGTGGCTGCGCGCGACGGTCAACGCCGTGGTTCTCAACGAACGCTTCCGTCAGGCGTCGGTCGATCGCGCGCTCGTGGTCCGGCTCACCAAGCAGGCGGCAGTCGACGAGCGTGGACTCTTCGAGGCGGCAGCTGATGGCGGCATCAAGGCCGCGGAGGAAGTGAACGTCGCGCGCGCGTACGGCATTCCAGTCGCAGGTACTGGCGCTGATGTACATCACCATCATGACCAGCGCGCCCCAGCTCCTCAACAGCGTCATCGAGGAAAAAATGAGCCGGATCAGCGAGGTGCTGGTCGGGTCGATCACGCCGTTCGAGCTGATGATGGGGAAGTTGATGGGCGGCGCCGCCGCGTCGATCCTGCTCACCGTGCTCTACATCGCTGGCGGTCTGGCGGTCGCCCAGTACCTGGGGCGGCTATGGCAGTGCGGTCACGCCGGCGATCGTCGGCTGGTTCCTGGTGTTTCTCATCCTGGCCTTGTTCATCTTTGGATCGCTCTTCGTCGCCATTGGCGCGGCCTGCAACGATCTGAAGGACTCCCAGAACATGATGACACCGGTGATGCTCCTGGTCATGATTCCGATATTCACCGCGGGTTCGGTGCTGCGGGCGCCAGATGGCACGATGGCCATGGTGCTGTCCATGGTTCCGACCGCCGCTCCGTTCCTGATGCTCCTCCGAATCTCGCTTCAGCCCGGCCCACCCATGTGGCAGATTGTAGTCTCGGTGACCCTCATGGCCGGTACCGCGCTCGTGGTGGTCTGGGCGGCCGGCAAGATCTTCCGCACGGGACTCCTCATGCAGGGCAAGTCCGCTACGATGGCGGAGATGCTGCGATGGATCAATCGCTAATCACTAATCACTAATCACTGATCCTGAATCACTGATCCTCGAATCCTCGAATCCTCGAATCCTCGAATCCTTGAATCCTTGAATCCTTGAATCCTTGAATCCTTTGAATCCTCGAATCCTTGAGTCCTCGAATCCCCGAATCCTTGAATCCTTGAATCCTCGGGTCCTCGAATCGCCAACCCGCATCGCGAAGACTCACGCGCTTGACAATCGATGACGGGAGTCATACGGTCGCTTCACGGCGGTATGACCGTGGAGCAGTCTCCCGATTGCACCGGCCGCTCGCCGGAGAGCACGCTCGATGTTCCATCATTCCGATCCTGAAGTCCTCGTCGTCGGCGCCGGTCCGGTCGGGCTCGTCGCGTCCCTGTTCCTGCAGCAGCACGGGGTTCGCGTGGAGGTCGTCGACATGCACCAGCGGACGACCCAGCACAGTTATGCCGTCGCAATCCATCCGCGCACGCTCCGCATTCTCGACGAGGCAGGGCTGTCCGAAGGACTGATCGGCGCGGGCCGGAAGGTGACGAAGGTCGCATACTACGAAGGACGCGAGAGGCGCGCCGAGATCGACTATTCGGCTCTCGCCTCCGGGCATCCGTATCTTCTCGTCCTCCGTCAAAGCCTGCTGGAGAGGGCCGTCGAAGAGGCGCTCCGACAGAAGCAGTTCAAGGTTCTTTGGGGACACCGTCTCGAGTCGCTCAGCGAGGACGGCGTCGCACTCCGGGCCCAGGTGGCGAAGCTTGACTTGGTCGCGAGCGGCTACCCGGTTGCGGGAAGTGAGTGGGTCGTCGTGCGAAGGGAGACGATCAGACCGACCTATATCATCGGCGCCGACGGGTACGACTCGGCGGTCCGGCGGATGGCTGGCATCGAGATGGCCGAGCATGACGGAGGCCAGATCTTCTCAGTCTACGAAATCGAGGCGACGGGGGATCTTCCCAGCGAAGCGCGCGTCATTCTCGATCCCGACGTAACGAGCGTCTACTGGCCCCTCGAGGAGGGGCGATGCCGCTGGGGATTCCAGATTCAGGAAGCCTCTGAACACGAGGCATCGATGGCGCAGCTCGAGCGGCTGATCGCCGCGAGGGCTCCCTGGTGGACGGCGCGGCCCACGCAGATCTACTGGTCGACGCTTGCCCTCTTCGAGCGGCGCCTCGCGCGGAGCTTTGGCAAAGGAGGCGTCTGGCTCGCGGGGGACGCCGCCCACCAGGCGGCTCCGGTCGGCGTGCACAGCATGAACTCGGGGCTGGTCGAAGCGCGCGAGCTGGCATCGCGCATCTCGCGGATCCAGCGCGCGGGCGGAGCGTCGTCGCTTCTCAGCGAGTTCGGGACCGCGGCGCACGAGGAGTGGCAATGGCTCCTCGGTGCCGGAAGTGCAGTGCGCGCGCTTCCGAGAGCGGACTCCTGGGTCCGGAAGACCGCGGCGAGGATCCTCGCCTGCGTTCCCGCGTCGCGAGACGACCTCGAACCGCTGCTCGAGCAGATCGGCCTCACGGTCTCGCCGGAGCGCGCCTGACCGAGCTCTGCGCGAAGGCCCGACGAGGTCGCGCCGAAGCGCTCAGCGCGAAGGCGGACGAGGTCGCGCCGAAGCGCTCAGCGCGAAGGCGGGCGCTTGACTCGCGCGATGTGCGATGGTACAAACTGCCACTCCGAAAACTCAAGGCGGGGAACAGGCTTGGCCCAGACGGAAGCAGAACTGCTCGACAACCCTGTCGCGGGCCGTCCCACACTGATCCTGCGCTCGCCGGATTTCCATTCCATCACCGAGGTCGTCGCGGAGCCGATCGAGCGGCGGACACCGATCGGTTGGTGGCTCTTTTTCCTCCCTTCGCTCGCACTCCTCGGCCTTCTCGGCGTGGCCGTTTCGTGGCTGTTCTGGGAAGGGATCGGCATCTGGGGCCTCAACGTCCCGGTCGGCTGGGCGTGGGACATCACGAACTTCGTGTTCTGGGTCGGGATAGGGCACGCCGGGACGCTCATCTCGGCGATCCTCTTCCTCTTTCGCCAGAGATGGCGCACCTCGATCAATCGCTCGGCGGAGGCGATGACCATCTTTGCGGTGATGTGCGCCTTGACGTTCCCGGGGATCCATGTGGGACGCGTCTGGGTCGCCTACTGGATGTTCCCAATCCCGAACCAGATGGGCGTGTGGCCCAACTTCAGGAGCCCTCTTCTCTGGGATGTCTTCGCGGTCAGCATCTACGGAACCGTATCGGTCCTGTTCTGGTACGTCGGCCTGATCCCGGATCTGGCGACGATGCGCGATCGGGCGAAAACTCCGATCCGGAAGTTCGTCTACGGGATCTTCGCGCTCGGGTGGCGGGGCTCTGTGCGGCAATGGCATCACTACGAAACCGCCTATCTCATTCTCGCAGCTCTCGCGACGCCGCTGGTCCTCTCGGTTCATTCGATCGTGTCGATGGATTTCGCGGTGTCCGTCCTCCCTGGATGGCATACGACGGTCTTCCCGCCCTACTTCGTTGCCGGCGCCATTTTCTCCGGGTTCGCGATGGTGCTGACGCTCATGGTGATTTGCCGCAAAGCATTCCACCTCGAGCACATTGTCACCCTCCGGCACTTCGACTACATGGCGAAGATCATGCTCGTGACCGGCTCGATGGTCGGCTACGCCTATGCGACGGAGTTCTTCACCGCCTGGTACAGCGGAAACCCCTACGAGCTCTTCACGTTCATGAACCGTGCGCTCGGACCGTATGCCTGGGCCTACTGGATCATGGTTACGTGTAATGTAATCAGCCCCCAGCTCTTCTGGTTCAAGAAGGCGCGCACGAGCATACCGGTCCTGTTCGTTCTATCGATCGTCATCAACATCGGGATGTGGTTCGAGCGGTTCGTGATTATCGTGACGTCGCTGCACCGTGACTTCCTTCCCTCAGCGTGGGGCTACTTCAGGCCCACGATCTGGGACGTGTCGTGCTTGCTGGGAAGCTTCGGGCTCTTCTTCACGATGTTCTGTTTGTTCGTGCGCTTTCTTCCGATGGTGGCAACCGCCGAAGTCAAGACCGTCCTGCCGCAGGCCGATCCACATTGGCGCGCCGGCCCCGAACGTGAGACCAAGGACCACCGTCCTGCGCCGCGGCCCCGTGGGGCGGCTGAGCCCGCTCCCGAGGGCGCCTCCTGATGCCGCTCCTGTTCTCGCGGCTCCCGGAGGGGCCGTACTACGGAATCCTGGCCGAGTTCGCGACGCCGGCGGACCTCTATCACGCGTGCGAACGAGTGCGTGATTCGGGCTTCACACGGTGGGACGCCCACACTCCGTTCCCCGTCCACGGTCTCGACAAAGCGATGGGACTGCGACGCTCGCCGCTACCCTGGATCGTTCTCGGCATGGGATTGACGGGGGCCACCCTCGGATTCCTCCTGCAGGCGTGGGTCCACACCCGCGCCTACCCCCTGGTCATCAGCGGCAAGCCGTTCTTCTCCTGGCCCGCCTTCATTCCGATCACCTTCGAGCTCGGAGTCCTCTTCGGCGCGCTCGGGGCCGTCTTCGGCATGCTCGGCCTGAACCAGCTCCCCATGCACTACCACCCGCTCTTCCGATCCAAGGTCTTCGAGCGCGTGACCGACGACGCGTTCTTCATCTCGATCGAATCATGGGATCCGCGGTTCGATCCGTCTGCCACCGGCAAGCTGCTGGAGTCGCTGGGCGCGCGAAGCGTCGAGCTTCTGGAGTCCTGAATGATTCCGGAACGTGATCGCGTTGCGCTACTGCCCGAGCAGGCCACGATACCGCCGGGGCACCCGTGGAACCGTCTGCCGGTCATTGGCGCCGCCTGCGCCCTGCTCGGGGGCGTCGCCTGCGCGATTCTGGGGGCGGCGAATCCGAAGCAGTTCTTCTTCTCGTGGCTCGTGTCGTTTCTGTTCTTTCTGAGCCTGGCGCTCGGCGGACTCTTCTTCGTCCTGATCCAGTACGCGAGTCAGGGAGGATGGGGGATTGTGCTGCGACGGATTGGGGAAACGATCTTCGCGACGCTTCCCGTGATGGCGGCCCTCTTCCTGCCAGTGCTGCTCGGACTGCACGATCTCTATTCGTGGACCGTCCCCGGTGCGGCCGAGCACGATGCGCTCCTTCGCTGGAAGGCGCCATTCCTGAACGTCCCGTTTTTCCTGATCCGGGCGGCACTCTACTTCGGAATCTGGTCCTTCATCGCCCTCTTTTATTACCGCGGCTCGCGCGGTCAGGACATGACGGGTGATCCCGGCGTGTCGGCCCGCCTGCGCCGCCTCGCGGGGCCCGCCATTATCGTCCTTGCGCTGACGCAGACCTTTGCCTCGATCGACTGGATCGCGTCGCTCACGCCGCACTGGTACTCGACCATGTTCGGCGTCTATTTCTTCGCGGGCTCCTTCGTAGGGTTCATCGCGCTGCTCTCGGTCGTTTCGGTGGCGATGCGCCAGGCGGGGCTGCTGGACACGGTCATCAGCGCCGAGCATCTGCACGATATCGGAAAGTTCTTGTTCGCGTTCACTGCGTTCTGGGCGTATATCGCCTTCTCCCAGTTCTTCCTCATGTGGTACGCGAACCTCCCGGAAGAGACGATCTGGTACAAGGCGCGCATCGAGGGATCCTGGTTGCAGGTCTCGCTCCTCCTCATGGCAGGACATTTCGTCGCTCCGTTCTTCTATCTGATGGGGCGGACGGTCAAGCGGAATGGAACGACCCTGGCTGTCGGAGGAACGTGGCTCCTCGCCATGCACTTCGTGGATCTTTACTGGCAGGTGATGCCGACGCTCCATCCCGAGGGGCTGCGTCCATCGCTTCTTGACGTCGCCGCGCTCGTCGCTGTTGGCGGATGCTTGGTGGCGGCGGCCGGCTGGTTGATGCGACGGCAGGCGCTCGTTCCACTGCGCGACCCGAGGCTTGCTGAATCACTGGCATTCGAGAACGCCTGATCCGCCGTTCTCCGACCAGTCCGCTAAAGCTACGGCGGTCCGCCGCGAAGGCGTGCTCCGCGCCGAAGCGCAGACGAACATCGGCGCGGAGGCGGGCTCCTCTGCCGTTTGTAAGGGGTTGCACAGACGGCGTGCTCGGTGTAGAGTCGGCCCACTCTACGATGGATGCAAGGCAGTGTCGGTGTGTCGACTGAGATCAGGTTTGCATTGAAAGCCCTAAAGAAAAACAATTAAGCAAGTTAAGGAGGCGTGCATGCGCGGGACAGGGAACAGGTTGCGGCTGGCGGCTGGGTTGGTAGTGGTGTCGGTCTGGCCGAGCATCGCCTTTGCCGCCTCAACCATCACCGGCACCGTCACGTTCGACGGAAAAGCCCCCGCGCTCAAGCCACTCGCCATGGATGCCGACCCCGCGTGTGCCAAGAAGCACTCGACACCCGCACCGAGCGAGGCGCTGGTCCTCGGCACTGGCAACACCGTGGGGAACATCATGGTCTGGGTGTCGAAGGGCCTCCCGGCAGGGAAGACATACCCCGCGCCCAAGACTCCGGTAACCCTTGATCAGAATGGCTGTCAGTACAAACCGCACGTAATGGGGATCATGGTGGGTCAGCCCTACAAGATCCTCAACTCCGACGGCATCCTCCACAATGTCCACGCGCTTCCCAAGATCAACAAGGCATTCAATCGGCCAATGCCGGCGACGGTCAAGGAGGCGAGCGCGACGTTCGACAAGGAGGAGGCGGTCTTCCAGATCAAGTGCGACGTCCACCCATGGATGACCGCCTACGTCGGCGCCTTTACCCATCCGTTCTTCTCGGTGACGGGCACGGACGGCAAGTTCACGATCTCGGGCCTCGACCCGGGTACCTACGAGATCACCGCGTGGCAGGAGAGGCTGGGTACGCAGACCGCCACGGTCACCGTTGGCGCCAGCGATACGAAGACCCAGAACTTTAAGTTCGCCGTTCCCTCCGCCAAGTAGCGATCGGAGAGTACAGCCGCATGAGTCAGCCAGCAGCTGTCGCACCGAAGCCGCACGTCGCGCATGAAGCCCATCACGAAGAGCTCGGCTTCTGGCGCAAGGACGTCTTCTCCACCGACCACAAGGTCATCGGCATCCAGTACGCCGTCACCGCCCTTCTGTTCCTGCTCTTCGGCTTTTCGCTGATGATGCTCATGCGCTGGCAGCTCGCCTATCCGGGCGCCGCGCTGCCGATGCTCGGCAGGATCCTCGGCGAGGCGCGCATGCCGGGTGGGACGATGCTCCCTGACTTCTACAACGAGCTCGGGGCCATGCACGGCACCATCATGGTCTTCCTCGGGGTCGTCCCCCTCGCCGTTGGAGGATTCGGGAACTTCGTGGTCCCGCTCCAGATTGGAGCCCCGGACATGGCGTTTCCGCGGCTCAACATGGCGAGCTACTGGTTCTTCGTCCTCGGTGGCGTGACGATGCTGGTCAGCTTCCTCATCCCCGGGGGAGCCGCGCAGTCTGGGTGGACCTCCTACGCGCCGCTCTCCGTTCTGGCGGGCACGGGCCAGACGATGTGGCTCATCGGGATGATCTTCCTGATCACTTCATCGTTGCTCGGGGCGATCAACTTCATCACGACCATAATCCAGCTGCGCGCCAAGGGGCTCACCTTCATGCGATTCCCATTCTTCGTGTGGGCGCAGTTGGTCACCGCCTTCCTCCTGCTCCTGGCCTTCCCGCCGCTCGAGGCCGCGGGGGTCATGCAGCTGATGGATCGTCTGGCCGGCACGAGCTTCTTCCTTCCGAGCGGCCTCGTCGTCAGCGGCCAGGCCCTCAACGTGGCGGGCGGAGGCAACCCACTGCTCTGGCAGCACCTGTTCTGGTTCCTGGCGCATCCGGAAGTCTACGTCCTGATCCTTCCTGCGATGGGAATCGTGGCCGAGATCATCGCGAACAACACGCGGAAGCCCCTCTGGGGCTACCGTTCGATGGTCTATTCGCTGATCTTCCTCGGCTTCATGTCGTTCATCGTCTGGGCGCATCACATGTTCATGACCGGGATGGGAACGGCAATGGCGGCGTTCTTCCAGACGACGACGATGATCATCTCGATCCCATCGGTCGTGATCCTCACGGCCCTGGTCATCTCGCTCTGGGGCGGATCGATACGCTACAACACGCCCATGCTGTTCGCCGTTGCTTTTCTCCCGATGTTCGGCATCGGCGGGCTCACTGGGCTTCCGCTCGGCTTGAACGTCTCGGACATCCCTCTGCATGACACGTACTACGTCATCGCTCACTTCCACTACGTCGTCGCTCCGGGAACGATCTTCGCGCTCTTTGCGGGGATCTACTACTGGTTCCCGAAAGCCACCGGGCGGAAGATGAACGAGACACTCGGCAAGCTTCATTTCCTGGGCTCGCTCGTGTGCATGAACGTGGTCTTCATGCCGATGTTCCTCGTCGGGCTGGCCGGCGTCTCGCGACGACTGTTCGACGGAGGGGCGAGCTACGCCTTTGCGCAGCCCGTCCTGCACCTGAACGTCATGTCATCCTGGGGCGCGTGGACGCTCGGGCTCTTCCAGATTCCCTTCATCTTCAATTTCTTCTGGAGCATCTGGAAGGGGGAGAAGACCGTGGAAAACCCGTGGCAGGCCACGACGATCGAGTGGGCGGCTCCTTCGCCCCCCCCGCACGGCAATTTCCTCGTGCCACCTGAAGCGCACCGAGGGCCCTACGAGTACAGCGTTCCCGGCGCCGCCAAGGACTTCGTGCCGCAGTGCGAGGCCTGATCGAATGGATATTCCCTACACCGTACAGGTTCGCCGCGACACCGGCCTCACCAATGGCAAGATCGGCATCTGGCTGTTCCTGGCCTCGGAAGTCATGCTGTTCGGAGCCCTGTTCGCGAGCTACATCCTGATCCGGACGGGGGCGCCGAGCTGGCCGCGGGGCGACACGATTCTGAACGTCCCGCTCGCCACGTTCAACACCATCGTGCTGATTTCGTCGTCGGTCACGATGGTCATGGCCTGGGCGTCCCTGATGCGCCGGCGCTTCGGAACGTTTCGGATCTACATGGGTGCGACGGTCCTGCTCGGGGGCGTCTTCCTCGTGGTCAAGTACTTCGAATACAGCCACAAGTTCGAGACCGGCCTCTTTCCCAGCACCAACAACTTCCTTGCCATCTACTTCACGTTGACCGGCCTGCACATGCTCCACGTAATGGGCGGGATGGCGGTGAACGCCTATTTCTGGGGTCCCGGCGCAAAGCTCTGGAAGACCAACCCGGAGTGGTTCATCAATCGGGTCGAGCACGCGGGCCTCTTCTGGCATTTCGTGGATCTGGTCTGGATCTTTCTGTTCCCGACCCTGTACCTTCTGTAGGCAGCATTCATGACGAGCGATCACGTCGCGACGAGCGACCACGCGGTTGACATCGACAGACACGTCAGGATCTACATCACCGTCTTCGTCACGCTCATGGCGCTGACCATCATTACGGTGGCGATCTCTCGCTTTCACCTTCCCGTGCCGATTGCCGTGAGCGTGGCGCTCTTTGTCGCGATCATCAAGGGATCGCTGGTGGCGTGCTACTTCATGCACCTGATCTCCGAGAAGAAGCTGATCTATGCGGTCCTCGCGCTGACCGCGGCCTTCTTCGTCGCGCTGATGGCACTTCCCGTCCTGACCGTCCACAACGGCTTCTGGATTCACTAATGAACCTCAGGTTGGTCCACGCCATGCTGATCATGCTTTCCGCGGTTCTCGCGGTGCTGTTCGGCGTCTGGTGTCTGGGCCTGTACGGGCGGGACCACCGAGCCGTGAGCCTGCTCGCGGCCGGAGCGGCTTTCGCATCGTCGCTCGGCCTGATCGCCTACGACTCGTGGTTCCTGCGCAAAACGAGGACGCTCCGAACGATGAAAGCTGGAAGCATTGGCGATCCAACGTGCCTGCATGACGGCGGCGGCGGTGATCATCGGCGGGGGTTCGAGCGTTCTCGCGTGCCCGATGTGCTTCGGGGCAGAGGAAACCTCGATGATCGACGGGACGAAGCTCGGCGTCGTGGTGTTGCTGGCCATCACGCTTGTCGTGCAGGGCGGGTTCGTGGCCTTCTTTCTCTATCTCCGCAAGCGCGCGAAGCGCATCGCGGACGTCGAGCTCGACACCGAATGGTCGGAGCTCCAAAGGTCGCCGAGAACATCATGACTGACTGGCTCGGACTCCCGGCGCTCGCTTCTGCTCAGAGGGGGGCAGATCGACGCCCTGATCGCTTGGATCCACGTATTCATGTTCCTCCTGTTCGTCGGCTGGGGAGGGTTCCTCGTCTACGCCCTGGTCCGTTTCCGGCGATCGCGGCATCCGGTGGCGAACTACACGGGGGCCAAATCGCACACGTCGAGCTATCTCGAGGTCGCCGTGGCCGTGGTCGAGGCGATTCTCCTGGTCGGATTCTCGATCCCGCTCTGGGCCGCGAGGGTCGACCGCGCTCCAGCAGAGAGCGAGGCCCTGGTTGTTCGGGTCACTGCCGAGCAGTTCGCCTGGAACGTCCATTACGCCGGCCCCGACGGGAAATTCGGTCGCACGGACATCAAGCTGGTCGACCCGCAGGAGAACCCTCTGGGACTCGATCGCTCCGATCCCGCCGCGAAGGACGATGTGACGACTCTCAACCAGCTCTATCTGCCCGTGAACAAGCCGGTCATCGTGAGGCTCTCGAGCAAGGACATGATCCACAGCTTCGGCGTGCCCGAGTTCCGTGTGAAGCAGGACGCCGTGCCCGGCTTGACCATCCCCATCTGGTTCGTCCCCAACGTCACGACCGCGGAAATGCGGACCCGGATCGGGAATCCCGAGTTCCAGTACGAAATCGCGTGCGCGCAGCTCTGTGGTCTCGGCCATTACCGGATGCGGGGATTTGTCACCGTCCAGACTGCCGAAGAGTTTCAGAAGTGGATGCAGGACGAAGAAGAGAAGCTCAAAGGCGCAGCGGCGGACCCCTTCCGATAAAAGAGTCCTGGATTCAGAACCTCGGGTTGGCTGACGTCTCCGGTACTGCGTGGGCGGCCTGCGGCCCGCAGCAACGTCCTCATCTCTTTTACCGTCTTGCCGTATTTCGGGTCCGATGCGCGATTGTGCATCTCCCCAGGATCGTTCTTCTCGTCGTACAACTCGGTACCGCGTTTTCCGTTCTCCCATTCGGTGTAACGCCACCGCTCCGTCCGTATGCTGTAGCCCATGAAAAAGCCTTGCGCGGCGCTGCCGCGGCGCACCTGTGTGAGCGCTGGGTGATTCCACGGCTTTGTCGGATCCTTCAGCAGCAGCACGAGGGACCGACCTTCGAGCGTGTCCGGCGCGCGCAAGCCGGCAAGCCCTGCGAGCGTTGGATAGAGATCGAGGTATTCAACCGTGCGCGGCGAGCCTTTTCCCTGGGCACCGACGCCGGGTCCCGCGAGGATGAGCGGGCTGCGGGCCGATTCTTCGAACAACATCTGCTTCATCCATTGTCCGTGTTCCCCCAGACTGTAGCCGTGATCGCTCATGAACACGACGATCGTGTTGTCAGTCAGCGCGAGCCGATCCAGGGCGTCCAGCAGGCGACCGACATTGGCGTCCATGAAGCTGATCGATGCATAGTACGCGCGGATGGCCTCTCGCTCCTGTTGTTCCGTCAAACCCCAGTTCGGCGGCTGGGTGAAGAACGCAGGCGCCGGATACTGCGCGAGCGCCTCGGGCGAGACCTGCGGCACCTCGATCTGGTCCAGGGGATACATGTCGAAGTACTTCTGCGGAGCGATGTACGGGCAGTGCGGTCTGTAGAAACCAGCGGCGATGAAGAACGGCCGATCGGGCAGTCGACTGTGGCTACTTTGAGTCTCGAATCAGGTCCGCAGGCGCGGGCGTGACATCGTGAGGTTCATTCAGGGCACAGCCGGCGTTATTGGTCGGCGCGTGGTGCGAGCGGCCTCGGTTTCGGCGACAGCGAGTGTCGTAGACTGGGAAGAAATGGAGACGCAGCAAGGGATCGCATCGCCGACGGAGTGGGCGGAATCCGCAAGCGGCTCGGCCGACCGCTCCGGGAAGCGCCCGAGCCGTCCGTTTGGACTGTGGCTCCTGACCGTCGCCCTGCTCGCCAGTCCGATGATTCACGCCGGCGCATTGCTCCTGCGCACACGATGGCTCAATTTCGGGAGTGTGAGACTGTGGGACGCATTCGTGTACTTCCTCATCGCGCCCATCGTCGGCGTGCTGATGCTGCGGCGGCACGAGCGGGCCCGCTTTTCGGTGTATGTGTTCCTGTCGTGCGAGATCCTGCGAGCGGTTCGGATCCACTCATTCGCGCTCGGCCTGATGGCTGTGGTCTTCCTGGTTTATCTGCAGACTCCGGCGGCGCGGAGGTGCCACCCGTCGGTCGATCCGCGAAGAGTGCTCGCTCGACTGCGTTTGAAGGGCAATGGCTGAGTCGACGTGGGAACTCAATCTAGCCAAAGATTTTCGGCGTCGGCATTCGCGCGCGGATCGTCTCCAACTCCTCCGCCGTGACGCGGCCGATGCCGTTCTTGCGGCAGGAATCCCTCAACCGCCTTTACCACCATTCCACGGACGAACGCGGGAATTTCTTCATGCGCGCGGCGCCCTCGTGTTCGACCCCGTGGAGTTCCTGGGGCGGTTGGCGGTGCTGGTGCCGCGGCCGCGCATCAACCTGCTCTTGTACTACGGCGTCCTGGGCGCGCGAGCGGTCTGGCGGGCCGAGGTGGTTCGGCGCCAGACGTCAGGGGGTGGTGACGCCGCATTGAAGGCGTCGGCCACCGAGCCGGCTCGTGAGCCGATCCCGCCGAAGTGGCGAGGCGTCAAGCCCGCGGCCAGTGTTGGGCGTCGCTGATGGCCCGCACCATCGGGTTTGACGTGCTGGCGTGCCCCCGGTGTGGCGGCCGCGTGCGTCTCGTCGCGCTCATCGAGGAGGCGGCCGTCATCGGCCGAATCCTCCGGCATCTGGGCCTGCCGACCGAGGTCCCCTCGCCGCATCCGGCGCGCGCCCCGCCACTCGCTGTGGGCACTCCCGACCAGACCGATTGGCACGACGACACCTCCACGCTCGACCCCTGTTCCTGACGCTTCTCTGCCGGCCCGCTCGTCGGCGCGCCGGAGGTGTGCCTCGTGCGGCCGGGCGACACGCAGCCCGAAACCTCCGCGGCTGACAACGGGACTGCGCGAGTCATGATCGGCGAGCCGCAGGGGGGCAATCTGCGCCGTAGTGGACGGGCAGGCCGTAATCAGGCTGCGATCGCATCGCCAATCTGCGCTGTGGCCGGGTGTTGGGTTGGGGGTTGGGGGGTCCGATAGCGGGCGTTATGTTGACGTGCCCCCTTCTAATGCTTTCTATCCTCTCGCCCCTGCATTGACTCCCATCCGCCTGCAGTCTGGCCAATCTTCCGCCACTCATTCGAGGCGACTCCCGACGCTCGTGGCGCAGCCCGTCACAATCACGTTACCGTTGGTGTCGAAGATTTCAAGCGCAACTGTATCGGTGAACTCGTCCCCGTCAATACTGACCTCGATGGCGCGGGTGAGCCTGTGTGTCTGTGTCCAGACGCCGGCAGGGCTAAAAACGAAGGCGTCGGTGACCGCGCTGTAATTGTGGTCGTCGGCGTGCCGCCAGGCACCCAAACCGGGCGTGCTAGGGCGGGGAGTTGACCTGCGGTCGATCACGGTTAGCCGTACCCCCTTTGGCAAACGTGAACACGGCGGGGAACGTCCTTAGCGCCTGACCCTGTTACAGTCGCGGACTGTGAGCTGCACGCGCCATGCGCCTTCAAGACCACTCTGAGAACCATCCCATCCTCAGATTGAGCTCGGCTGTTAGTCCCGACCCCAGGAAAAGCATGCCGGCCAAAACCAATACTGCTGCTCGACCGGAAGCTGCAAATCGCTTCAAATTTCTTAATGTCAAGCGATTTCTCCTTCTTGTTGAATATCGCTGATGTGGTTCCGCCGCTGCGGCGATCACCAGCGGCATAGTGACATTGGCCAGCATTGATGACCATAGAGAGCGCCTGAAGTTAATCTGGAGTTTTTCTGAAGCGGCGGATAGCATGTCAGGCCGGGATGGCATCTAGGCCTATGTCGCAGCCTGATTCACACTCGACCCTTCGATTTGGTGAGTTCGAGCTCGATATATCGGCCTACGAGCTGCGCCGAGGCGGGCAGCCAGTCCACCTTGAGCGCCAACCTATGGACCTGCTCATCCTTTTAGTAGAACGCCATCGTCAGCTCGTCTGGCGGGCCGATATCGCAAAGCGTTTGTGGGATCCGGGTGTCTTCGTTGACGTCGAAATGGGAGTCAATACAGCGATCCGTAAGTTGCGGCAAGCTCTGCGGGATTCGCGAGAGTCGCCGGCATTCATTGAAACAATTTCGGGCAAGGGATACCGTTTCATCGCTCCGGTCGACGCGGTGCCTCTGGGGCGCCATCAGGAGGCCATCGAATCGGTAGCGGTGCTGCCCTTCGCCAATGACAGCGCCGATCCCGACGGGGAATACTTGAGCGACGGCATCACCGAAACCCTGATCAACAATCTCTCGCAAATCTGGAACCTGCGCGTAGTGGCACGCAGCACGGTGTTCCGCTACAAAGGAAAGGACGTCGACCCCCAAAAGGCAGGGAACGATCTGCACGTTCGCGCCGTGGTCTCGGGGAGATTGCTGCAGCGCGGGAATACGCTGATCGTCCGGGCCGAACTGATGGATGTTGCAACGGGCGGGCAGCTGTGGGGTGGCCAATACAACCGCAAGGCGGAGGACGTTTTTGCCCTCCAAGACGATCTTTCCAGAGAAATTTCTGAGAAGCTGCGGCTGCAGTTGACCGGCGAAGAGAAGCAGCGACTGACGAAACGCTACACGGAGGACTCCGAAGCGTATCGGCTTTATCTGAAGGGACGCTACCACTGGAACAAACGGAGCCCAGAAGGCTTGCAGAAAGCCGTTGAATATTTCCAGCAGGCTCTCGACAAAGACCCAGCTTATTCGCTGGCTTACGCAGGCTTGGCTGACACCTACGCCTATTTGTCGTTTTTCAATGTAGTTGCTCCGCGGGAGGCGATGCCAAAAGCGAAGACCGCCGCCGTGAAGGGGCTGGAAATAGACAAAGACCTCGCGGAGGCGCACGTATCACTGGGATACATCAGCTTCACCTACGATGGGGATTGGCCGGCCGCCGGAAAGCACTTCGAGCAAGCCCTCGCCCTGAATCCGGCTTACTCCAGAGGTCACACGTTCTATGCTTTCTTATCTCAGCTCACTCGGACGATCAGAGGAAGCCTTGGAGGTGGCGAAAGGAGCCCTGGATCTCGATCCTGCTTCGCCTGCTGTGAGCCATAGCCTGGCGGTGCAGCTTTACCTCGCACGGAAATTTGACCGGGCGATCGAGCAGGCCCATGACACGCTGGAGATGGATGCGAATTTTGCCATTTCATACGCGGTGCTGGGAGAGGTATATCTCTCGAAAGGAATGTACCGAGAGGGTCTGTCCGCGCTGGAAAAATATTCCGCACTAAGCCGAAGCGGCGCCGACTTCTCTCGCCCTTCTTGGATACTCGCATGCTCGATTAGGCGAGCGAAAGGAGTCGCTACAGATGATCGAGGCGCTTAAGGCGGCTTCGAAGCAGAGTTTTGTACCCGCCCTTTTCGTTGCGCTGGTTTACGCCGGGCTGGAAGATAAAGATCAGGCCTTCACTTGGCTAGAAAAGGCTTACGAGGAGCGGTTCAATCGTCTTGCTTACCTCAAAGTAGAGGCGCTCTGGGACCCCCTTCGCTCCGATCCCCGGTTCGCCGACCTGCTTCGACGCGTCGGCATCCCGCCGTAAGCTCGTTTGCATGGACATGGCCTATCGAGTGCCACACTCCCTGCTTATTAGACGTCCTTCAGGATTTCTATTTGCAAAATCCCCTTCTCACCAGTAAATCAAAAATCGACCTCACGCCAAATTAGTACCCTCACTTGGATGTGTAACGGGCAAACCGTATATGTAGCACCCGGATTCGCCATTCATCGGTGTGCAGTGAATCCGACGATTCTGGGCGAGTCGTCGGCCAACCGGAAGTTATCCAGAAACGGGCTTGTGGGACAAGACTCTTTATCCACCAAACACCATGATCCCTAGACGGTGACAGTTGTTTTTGTGCCTTGCAGTGACGATACCAGACAGCAGAAAAAGACAATCACTTGGTGGGTTTTTTCAGCTGGATCTCGGATATTTGTCTATGCCCAGCCTCTTTGAGTGACACGCAACCGACGGTTGAGGGCATTCCGGGCAGTTCAGTGCCGGAGGATGTATTCACTGCCAGGCTCGTTGAGCATTCTCTCCTGTGCACTCCACCTTTTCGTGGATGGTCCAGGCTCGGGTGCTGTATTCCGGTGAGAACGAAGATCGCACAGTACCGTGCCCCGAAGCGGCACGAGCGGGCCCGCTTCTCCGTGTATGTGTTCCTGTCGTGCGAGATCCTGCGAGCGGCTCGGATCCACGCGCTCGCGCTCGGCCTGATCGCCGTGGCCTTCCTGGTTTCCCTGCAGACGCCGGCGGCGCGGAAGTGTCACCCGTCGGTCGACCCCGCGAAGAGTGCTCGCTCGACTGCGTTTGAAGCGCAACGCCTGAATCGACGTGGGAACTCGCGCGCGCGGATCCTTTCCAGCTTCTCCGCTGTGACGCGATCGATGCCGTTCCCACGGCACGAATCATCGACCGCCTTCGCCACCATCCCTCGAAGGAACGTCGGAATTCTCTTTCATGCGCGCGGCAGTCGCATCGTCCCACGCGATCGTCGTCGGCGCGTAGCCGCGCCTGTCAGGAAATTCCGGCGCCGGCATGCTGTAGCGTGGCAGAATCTGCAAGACTTCCATCTCTGTGATGAGGCAGGTGAATTCCCTCATGATGAAGTCAGCCACGCTCGCGGCGATCCTCCCCGTCGTCGCTCTGTTGGGAGCGGCCACACTTGCCCAGAACGGGCGGGTCGCCGCGCGACAGCGGTCGGAATGGATCACGTTCAACCCGGTGACGCGGCTGACCGCGGAATCTTTCGCCCATCCACCCGCCGGCGACCGGCCGTGGGTGCGGATGAATATGCCGTCAACCGCGGACCCGACGGAGATCGCGACGGAGATCCGCGAGTTGCCTGATCACGGCATCGCCGGAGTGGAAGTCGGCCAGGGCGCATTTCCGAACAACGAGCAGCTCGTCGCGTTGTTCCGAGCCGCGAACCAGGTGGGTATTAAGGTTAGCCTCAGCCACGGGCCCACGCAGAGTCCAGCTGGGTACTCGATCGATGACGACCACGCGCGGAAGACGCTCGTTGTCGGGAGGGCCGTCGTGAACGCCGGCGAGACGTTCGATGGACGCTTGCCGCCGCCCACCTTGACGGCGGCCGGAAGGAGCGGATTCGGCGGCCTGCCGCAAGGCGGTCGGGGACCGGGAGCCGGAGCCGCCGGTAGGGCGGGCGGCGGTCGAGCAGCGGAGGGTCCACCTGCGGGTGGCCGCGGCGGGGCCGGGGGCAGAGGGGCGCAGCCCGGTCGGGCGACGCTCGTCGTCGCCATGGCGTACCGCTGCACGCAGTCACCATGTCCGCCGACCGGACCTGCGGAGCTGGACCGATCCTCTGTGATCGACCTCACGCCCGCAGTTTCCGGCAGGAACACGTCAGGCGTCCTTGGAGGAACAAGTGCCGGCGACATCCGATGGACGGCACCGGCGGCGCCGCCCGGGGCTCAGTGGCAGGTGATTGCCTTCTGGTCCAGGGGCGTCTTCGCCCAGCCCGATCCCTTCAGCGACGAAGGGTACGCGCAACTCGTCAACAGCATGGAGACCGGACTGAGCGCGGAGGTCAAAGAGTTGATGAAGGCGAATCGCGGAGACCTCTTCTACGACTCGCACTCCAGCGACCGCGGTAGTCCGGATGAACTCTGGACGAACAAGATGGCCGAGGAATTCAGCAGCCGGCGTCATTACGACCTCATCCCGAATCTGCCGGCGCTGTTCCAAGACATTTTCAGTTTCAGCGACGACAGCGCGGCGCGCGTGCGCAACGACGTCTACGCGGTCCGCGGCGACATCTGGTTGCAGAAGCAGATCGCCCCGCTCCGGACCTGGGTGCGCCGGTACAACAACGTGCTGCGCGTGCAGGTCGAAGGTGAGGCCAGCCTCACCACGCCGATTACGGACATGGTGCTTTCCGCCGCGGCAGTGGACCGGCCGGAGCACGAGAACCTGTTCGTCGGCGACGAAGTGGACAACTACCTGCCCATGGCATCCGCCAACCACATGACGGGGAACCCGTGGTATTCGACGGAATGCTGCGCAGCGCTCGGCCAGAGCTACGCCGAGACGTTCCAGGATGCGATCATCCGCATGCACCGCAGCTTTGTGGGCGGCATCACCAAGCTGGTGTATCACGTCTATCCCTACCGCGACGGCGCGACGTGGAAGTGGCCGGGCTATCACAACTTCGGCCAGGCCGGTTTCTCGAACGCCTGGGGCCCGCGCAATCCTTTCTGGGCAGACGCGCGCGCCTATAACGACTATCTCGCGCGTAACCAGCAAGCTCTCACGCAGGGCGATGCGAAAACCGACGTCGCCGTCTACATGCAGAACTATCTCTATCCACCCTCGCAGGGGTTCAAGTACAGGGCATGGGGCGACCCGAAGCTATGGGAGGCAGGCTACACGCGCGACTACCTTAACCCTACGATGCTGGACGTGCCGAATCGCCACCGTAACGGACAGGCGTCTCGCAGTGAACGGGCCGGCCTACAAGGCGCTGATCATCGACGCCGAGCAGGGCCCGCCGACGGATCCCGTCAAGACCTCGATGCCCGTCGATGTCGCGCGCAGGATTCTGGCTTATGCGCGCGCCGGGCTGCCGATCATCGTGGTCGGCCCGCCGCCCGATCGCACGCCCGGCAACACGCCACAGGACGATCCCACGCTGCGAGGTGTCGTCGCCGAGTTGCTCCGTGAGCGGTCCGTCTCGCGAGTGGTGCACGAGTCCGACGTGCCGGATAAGCTGCGGTCGCTCGGGATCCGGCCGGCCGCGGAACCGAGTGCGCCGTCTTCCGTCCTCAGCATCCGCCGCCGGGACGCGGCAACCAGGACCGACTATTACTTCTTCTACAACCAGGGCATCGCGAGTCCGCCGGACGAGCCGCGAACGCTTTTCGAGCCGGCGACCGGTGAACCGGTGGATCGCGAGTTCAGCCTGGAAGGACGCGGACAGCCGTATGTTCTCGATGCCTGGTCCGGCACGATCACGCCGATCGTGAATTACTCGGCGAGCGGCAATGGCGTCACGCTGCGTATTCGACTCGCTCGCGACAACGGCATGCTGATTGCGCTCAGCGAACCGGCCAACCGCTTCGGGATTGCACCTCCCGACGTCCACGTGACGAAAACGAGCGCTGACGACGCGGTCATGGAACAGGGAGCGGTTGTGATCCGTGCCTCCGCGGCGGGGACCTATACGACGACGCTGAGCACCGGCCGAGTCGTTCGCAGCACGATGGGCCCCGTGCCGCCGCCGATCGACCTCACGCGCGCCACCTGGCATCTCTCGGCCGAGGACTGGCAGCCCATGAACCCGTACCCGACCACGTTCGGGGCCGCGGCGGCGCAAACGCGGAAGGATCGCATCGAGCTGGACCTGAACGGTCTGAAGCCGTGGCCCGAGATTCCGGCCCTGCAAAACGCGTCCGGTCTCGGTACCTACACCACAACATTCGAGCTGCCGGCCACATGGACGGCCGCACATGGCGCGACGTTGAGGCTCGGTGACGTGTTCGACACGTTTGCCGTAACGGTTAACGACCGCACGATCCCCATCGACCAAATCAGCGCGGAGGGGGACCTCGGTGCCTCTCTCAAGGCCGGCAAGAACACCATCATCGTGCGAGTCGCAACCACCTTGAACAACAGATTGGCCAAGATCGACGACGATGTGGCGAATCGCGGGTTGGTGCAGCCCTACGGCCTGGTGGGACCCGTGCGGCTCACGCCTTACGGCACAGCGACGGTGTGGAGCAAGGCGACGAGGTGAGGTGCCCGCGCGGCGAGAAGCCAGCTACCCGAAGATCTTCGGGGTCGGCATGCGCGCGCGGATCCGTTCAAGTTCCGCTGCCGTGACGACGCTGATGCCGTTCTTGCGGCAGGAGTCCTCGACGGCCCTGATCACCATCCCGCGGACGAACGCGGGGATCTTCTTCATTCGTGCGGAAGCCGCATCGTCCCACGCAATCGTTGTCGGCGATTCGGCGCCGTATTCGATCGCGCGAGCCGAGAGCGACGCGGGGTCGGCGGTGCGGCCCCAGAGAGTGAGAAGGGGGGACCCGACGAATTTTCCCGGGGTGTGAGTGCAGAGCGGATCCTCTGCCATCAGATCGCCGGTCATCCCGTAGGCGCGGGCGCGGCAGCCACCGCAGTGCGCGTTCATCTCGCACTCTCCGCAGCGTCCGCCAAGCGAGGTGCGGCGGCGAGTATCTGCGAACAGCTCGGAGGACGTCCAGAGATCCGCGAGACTCGAACTGCGAAGAGTTCCTGCAAAGACCGGAAGGTAAGGACACGGTGTGACATCGCCGTTCGGCCGTATCCCCATGTAGTGCGTGCCTGCAGGACATCCGCCGGCGCCGCCGGAGTACGTCCGGAGCGGGAGGTCCGCCTCCGCTGAAGCTTCGGCGGACGAAACGGCGTGTTCGAGAGCCGTTTTGATGTAGTGCGGCGCGCACTTCGCGTTCACGAGCATCCGGCGATCGGTACTTCCTCTGGATCCGATAAAGAGCGGAGAGAACCTCATCGTACTGCGCTGGGGTGATGTCCGACACGAACTGCCCGCGCCCCGTCGGCACCAGGAAATAGAGGTTCCAGACCTTGGCGGCGAGGCGATCGTGCGCGAAGTCCGCGATCGCGTCGAGTTCGCCGAGATTGTGAGAGCCCGCGGTCGTTTGGACAATGAAGGGGAGCCCTGTCCTGTTCAGGATCTCCGCTCCCTCCACCGTGTTTCGCCAGGCGCCGCGCACCTTCCTGAAACGGTCGTGACGATCGGGATCGAGCGCGTCGAGAGAAAGAGACAGTCCCCGAGCTCCGGCCTCTGCGAGGCGCCGCGCGACGTTGTCCGTGATGCGTACGCCGTTGGTGCCAACGACGACCCACAGTCCTCGATCCGACGCCCGCTGGACGATCTCGAGGATGTCGCGCCGTAAGAGCGGCTCCCCACCGGTCAGGATCGTCACGCATTCAGGCGCGAAGGCGGCGATTTCGTCGATGACCCTGAAGCATTCCTCGGTGCCGAGCTCGCTCCGATCGGCGAAGTTCTCCGTGTCCACCAGAGGCGTGCCGCCTGCGTCGAGATAGCAGTGCTCGCAGGCGAGGTTGCAGCGGTAGGTGAGGTTCCAGGAGACGACGTAGGGGCGGGCGAACGTGTCTGAGTTCGGAAGCGACATGTTTGGTTCGATGTCTTGCCTCACATGCCGAAGAAGTCACGGGCGGCATCAAGGATCTTCTCGTCCACTTCAGCTGCACCCCTCTCTCGGGCGAACTTCTCGATACCGGTCCGCGCCATCGGCCGAACGAATGAGGGAATGTTTGCGAGCCGCGCTTCGGCGCCGGGAGTCCACCGGACCGGGGTTGACTCTGCGCGTCCCGCACCCTCGAGTGTTCCTTCCATGGCAGGCATCATCGCGGGGAACGGGCACATGGAACTCGCGCCACTCGACGCGTCCCCGCCTTTCTCCGGGCCTGCCCCGAGTCCGGTCGAGGGGCCGATCCTCACGCCGAGTGACTGGACGAGCTGTGTCTCGAACGGATTGGTCAGCATCGCCATCTCGTAGCCGCACTCAGGACACGAGTAGACGACCGACAACGAGCCGCCCTCGGGAGGGCTGACGGTTTGCAGCTTCATCGGACTGTCACACGGCACACAGAGGAACTTCATCGGGAAGACTCCGCGTCGAGGCTGTTCAGAAGTTGCTGCGCGACACCATCAAGGGCTCGGCCAACCGGTGTTTCGGGCAGCTCCGAAAGCGGCATCCCCCGATCGCAGTGCCGTGCCAGATCGGGATCGAATGGGACGGTACCGAGGCAGGGGATCTCGAGGCTCGATTGCCCCGCGGAGGCGAAGAGCGGCTTGATGGCGTTGCAGTCTCGGCAGTAGTAGCCGCTCATATTCTCGACGTAACCGAGGATGTGATTGGGTCCCTTCGACAGGGCTGCCACCGATCGCGCGACCACACCCCGTGACACTTCGGACGGGATCGTCACGAGCAGGAACGAGGTTCGCGGCCTGCCCTGAGCGACGCCGAAGGGTCCGAGAAAATCCGCGGTACTGGACGGTCCGCTCCGCCCCCGGTGGCAGATCGAACATCAGCAGATCGAGCGCACCCCACTCGAAGGCCCCGAGGATCTCGCTGAGAAGAGCGAACTCCCTCGTGGCGCGCCACGTATGGGACTCTCCGTGCGCCTCGCTCTCGAACTCGAGCGCCTCCGACTCCGGGATGAGCGAGCCCATCGAGAAGACGGCGATCCCGTTCTTGGTCCGCGGAAGCGCGACCTTGTGGCTGCCGGGAACGAACAGCGCCCCCTGAACACCTGCCATGCGCGCCTGTGAGGGGCCGTTGAAGTCCGCATCCAGGATCGCAATCCGAAGCCCTCGGGCGCGCAGAGCCCCGGCGAGATGCAGCGTCAGGGTGCTCTTGCCGACCCCTCCTTTGCCTGAGCCCACGGCGACGAGATGGCGCACCCCGGCGAGCCCGTCGGTGATGCGGGTGCGCTGCTCGGCAACCTGCTCGAGGATTCTGGACCCTCCGTCGCCGACGATGTCGTGGTAACGCTTCATTATTAGGCCGGGGGCTTCGTCCCCGGACCCCCTTCACGCTCGCTCGCGGGGGCCCCATCCTCCGCTCGCGTGGCTCACTCGCTGCGCTCGTTCGCTCTGGTACTCGGGCTGCGGGAGCGCCTAACCTCCAGGAGCTTCGATTTCGATGCGAACCCTTAGCCTACACTGTCCCGCACCGGGCGCGAAGGGGTGACGTCTCGACGAGCCTCCGATGCTCCCGAGGCCGAGAATTAGCGTCAGCGTTCGTCGACGGTGTGCGCGCGATCAGACGCCAGGACGCCCGTTGAGCTTGAGTTCCATGTTGAGTTGGGGGACTGTATATGAGATCGCGCCGCAGCGGCTGTTGCCGGCTGCCCGACGGTCCGATACTAACTGACATGGGCCAAACCTCGAGATTTCTAGGCGGGCTGGTGGCTGCGTGCCTGCTGACCACCGCGTGTGACGCGATCAACAAGCTCACGGGCAAGAACCCAACCTCTCCCAGCGAAACGTCCGCCTCGCTCAGCGATTTCACGGGCACTTGGGTCACGTCGTCGTCGACGTTGCCCGCCACGAGCTGCGGCGACGTGAAATATACGGTGACGCCGGTGTCGGAAACGTCGGCCAACGTCACGTTCAGCGGAACGTGCGCGGGCAACACTCAGGTGAACGGCAGCGGCACCGGAACCGTGTCCGGTTCCACCCTCGGCTGGAATGCGCAGGGCACCGTCACACAAGGATCGTTGACCTGCCCCTTCACCTTCACCAACGGCAAGGCCACGCAGGAAGCCACCGGGGGCGTACGCATCGTCTATAGCGGGACTGTCTGCGGCATCCCCGTCAGCGGGGATCAAGTGCTGAAAAAGTCGTAACCAACCAAACCCCGGGAAGTTCCGTCTATCGGGGCATGCCCGACCTCCGCGATGCCTTCCGTGCGCTTCGCGCCACTCCCATCGTCACCGGCGTCGCGATTCTGTCCCTCGCGCTCGGGATTGGCGCGAATACGGCGATCTTCTCGCTCATCAATGCTCTGATGCTGCGGTCGCTGCCGGTGAAGAACCCGCAGCGGCTCGTGCAGGTCCTGGTGGCGGACAAGGGGCCGTCATGGACCAACCCGCTCTGGGAACAGATCCGGGATCGCGACACGCAGATCTTCGGCGGCGCGTTCGCATATTCGACGCCGCGGTTCAACCTGGCGTCAGGCGGCGAGACGCAGCTGGTGAACGGCGTGATGGCAAGCGGCGAGTACTTCGAGGTGCTCGGCGTGCCCGCAATCCTCGGACGGACGTTTACTCCGGCCGACGATGTGCGGGGCGGCGGCCCAGCTGGCCCGGTCGCCGTCATCAGCCACAGCTTCTGGCAGCATCACTTCGGCGGCGCGAGCGACGTCATCGGCAAGCCGCTCGCGCTCGATCGCGTCCAGTTCACCGTGATCGGCGTCACGCCGTCCGCCTTCACGGGGATCGACCACGGAAACAGCTACGACGTGGCAGTGCCGCTCGGCGCGGAGCCGTTGATTCGGGGCGCCCGGGAGAGCGCGATGGATCAGCGCTCGTGGTGGTGGCTGCGCATCATCGCGAGGCTGAAAGCCCGCGATTCGATGGAGCACGCTCTGGTCGCGCTGCGCACCGCCCAGCCGCAGATCCGCGAGGCCACGCTGCCGCAGAACTCCCGACCCGAGAACGTGGCGCGGTATCTCAGCGATCCGTTCAGCATGCGCGCCGCCGCCGGCGGGCCGAACAATCTCGGGCGTCAGTATCGGGCGCCGCTGTTTCTCATCATGGGCGTCGTGGCGCTCGTGCTCCTGATCGCCTGCGCCAACATCGCGAATCTGCTCCTCGCACGCGCCAGCGCCCGGCGGCACGAATTGAGCGTGCGCGTCGCGCTCGGCGCGTCGCGCTGGCGCATCGCTCGGCAGCTTCTCGTGGAGAGCACCGTCCTCTCGGCGGCGGGTGCGCTCCTCGGGCTCGCGTTCGCCCGCTGGGGTGCGGCGCTGCTCGTACGCGAGCTGTCGGTCGACGATCCACCAGTCACGCTCGACGTCGGGATCGACTGGATCGTCCTCGTGTTCACCGCGCTTGTCGCGATGGCGACCACGCTGCTCTTTGGAACGGTTCCCGCGCTGCGCGCGACGCGCGTGCAGCCGAACGACGCGCTGAAGGAACAGGGACGCTCGATCGCCGGCGAGTCGCGCTTCGGCTTCGGCAGCGCGATGGTCATCCTCCAGGTTGCGCTGTCGCTCGTGCTCGTCGTCGGAGCAGGTCTCTTCATCCGGACGTTCTCGTCGCTTGCCCACGTGCGCCTCGGGTTCAATCCGGATCCGATTCTGATCGTGGACATGAACGCAAAGCGCAGCAGCGTGGCGCAGGAGAACAGGCCAGACCTGTGGGAGCGTATGCGACAAGCGGCGCTGTCGGTGCCGGGCGTGCAGAGCGCGGCGCTTCAAAGCATCACCCCCATGACGTTCTCCGGGTGGAACACGCTCATCGAGAATCCGCCCGGTCTCGCGCTCGGCGAAGATCAGCGACTCGTCGACGTGAACGCCGTCAGCCGGAACTGGTTTTCCACGCAGGAGATCGCGTTCATCGCCGGGCGTGACTTCACCGACCAAGACAGAAAGGGGGCACCAGTCGCGATCATCGTGAACGAGACGCTCGTGAAGAAGTATTTCGGCGGCGGCAACGCGCTCGGCAGATCGCTCCGCGAGATCGTGCGCCCGGGCGAAGCCAGCGCCGGACCTCCACATCATCGGCATCGTGCGCGACGCGGTGTACCTCTCGCTCAGAGAACCCGTGCCTCCGACGATGTACCGGCACGTGCCGCAGACGGCGATGCCGGGACCGGGCATGGGACCGGGCATGGACATGGCGGTACGGACCGCGCTTTCGAGTCGCTTCGCTCGCTCAGGGGAGGCCTCTCCGGCCATGTTGACACGCAGTCTTGCCGAGGCGCTCCAGAGCGTCGACCGTGACGTCACGTTCAGCTTCCGGCCGTACCGGCAGGCGCTTCGCGCGAATACGGTGCAGGAGCGCATGCTCGCGATGCTCTCGGGATTCTTCGGCGGACTCGCGCTGTTTCTGGCGGCACTCGGCCTCTACGGCGTGATGACCTACGCAGTCAGCCGGCGCCGCACCGAGATTGGAATCCGGATGGCGCTCGGCGCAGCGCCCGCGGCGGCGGTGCGTCTCGTGCTTCAGCGGGCGGCCGTACTCGTCGCCGTCGGACTCGTGCTCGGCGGCGCCGTGTCGATGTGGGCGGTCCGCTTTGCGACGCCGCTCGTGTTCGGTGTTCCACCGCGCGACCCCGCGACGCTCGCGGGTGCGGCCGTCGTCCTCGCAGCGATCGGAGCAATGGCCGGATGGCTTCCTGTACACCGCGCCGCGCGCATCGACCCCGCGCGCGTTCTGCGCGAAGGATAGGCACGACACGTCAAACCCTCGGCTCGAGCGGCGAACTTTGGCGATGGACGCCGCGCTATCGTTTCAGGCGGTACAACCTGATTCCTGTGTGGCCCACGGCGAGCAGTTCGAAGTCCGGTCTGACGTTGATCCGCTGAACGAGTGCATCCGCATCCCGCTGGAATGCGGCGGGATGCACCATCACGTGCGTGACGCCTGCGTCTTTCATGGCCTGAATCGACCGTTCTTCTGGAAAGGACCAGAAATCATCGGCGTAGCGCAGGTACGAGTCTGGTGTATAGCCACTGTATCCATTCATGAGTGGACGCCAGTGAGCCGTCGAAGCGAGCACGTATGGCGCGTTCTCGAAGATCGCCCAGCCTGGATAGAAGGGCTGCTCGGCCAGAACAACGGGGCCCGGTGCGTCTGCGAGCATGCGGTAGATCCCCGGGATCCCGCTGAACTCGCGATACTGGAAGGGCGCCCGCAGCGCCTCAACGTTGACCAGAACAACCAGCAACACAGCGATCCAGCGCTTGTCGCCGAACCGCCGTAGCTTTGGAGGAGGCTGGTCATGCGGACGATGCCCTCGCCAGAACGCCAGCCCCAGGCCGGCCAGCACTGCAACGCCGATCAGAAAGAGGTTCCCGAATCGGGCCGCTGCCCGCAGACCTTGCATGGGTGGGAACACCGTGAAGAGCCATCCATAGAGTGGCGTCGCAGTGCCTAGCGACAGCACGACGCCGATGGCGGCAATCGTTGTCAACATGGCTATCCGCGGACGCCAGTCCGCCCGTCGCACGCCAACGACGATCGCGACGACTGCCAGGCCCAGCACCACGAACCCCGGAAAGAAGCTGTCGATCGGATCTTTGAAGAAGCCGCCGCTCCAGGTAGCCATGTGCATGCGGCCCGCGGCGGCAAGATAGCCTTTCAAGGTCGCGGAATACACCGGAATGATGTCCAGCGTCCGGACCATGTGCTGCGTCTGGGCTACTCGCCGGTACGGCAGGTATACCGGCAGGATCGCGAGTCCCGCGGCAGCGCCTGCCATGAGAAAGGGCGGAATGACGCGGCGAGCCGGCGCTCCCAGCCATTCGCGCCAGCGCACGATCGCCGCGACCGTCATCATCACGGTTGCGAAGACGACCAGGTAACCGGATGTGTAGGCGAGAGTCGCGATGCAACCCGCGAGCACGAGCGCATCTCGCCGCGAGCCACCGCGCAAGAGACGATCGGTCAACAGCAGTGCAAGTGGCAGGCCGTATATGTGAACGCCCTGAATGTGGGCCAGGCGCGTGAGCGTATGCGTATTGAACGCACAGGCGGATCCCGTCAGCAGGCCAGCGATTGCATCGCCGGTCCAGGTCTCGATGACGAGATACCCCGCGAAGGCGGTCAGCGCGAATCCGGCAATGAGAACCAGGTTGTAGACGAGCACCGGCGAGGCGCCCAGCCAGGCGAGCGGGGCGCCCAGCAGCGCGGGCACGATCAAGGGCTCCGAGAACGCGAGCGCGTCGTGCGCGGGATAGAAGATGTTGGCCTCGAACAGATGTGCAGGATCGCGCGGAAGTTGATGCGCCACCCACGCCATGATCCATTCGTTGAGAAGGGCGTCGCCGTTGTCGTTGCGCGAGAGGCGCCCAGGATGCGCTGCAAGCGGCCACGTGTGAATGACGGCGAGGAGCACGCAGATGGCGGCGGCGACTGCTCGACGCGACGATGGCGTCATCGTCCTCTGGCGATCCGGCAGACCGGTCGCGGCGCTCGCGCGAACAGGAGCCTGATCATGAGCTTAAGGATGTCCTCAAGGATCGCGCGGACTCGCGCGACGCCTTCGGTCGGCCTATTCTAACCGCGCCGTCGCCTTCGACGATGCTCACCGTCACCCGAGAAAGTGCCGCACTGCGTCCGTGACCGCATCTGCCGCCGCGCGCTCGCTGTGCGGGCTGTGGAACGCTCCCGGCAGGACCGCAATGTTCGCGTGCGGAAGCGCGGCACGGAGCGCATCGAGCTCTCCAGGCTCGGTCCTCGGGTCCGCCTCTCCATGAACCAGCAGAACTGGCGATCGAACGTCCGCCAGCCGTCCGTCGTAGAGGTCGGCCTCGGCATTGGCTGCGGCGTCCAACAAACGAAGCCAGGCTTCGCCATTGCTCGAGAGCAGCGCCGGCCACCGGCTTCCATGATCGATCTCGAGCGCCTTCGAGACGCGGCCCCCGAATTGTTCGGGCCGGTCGCGCATGGATTCGAAGAACCCGCGCGATCGGGGCTTCCCCCGGAAGAAGTGCGTCGCCTCCGCGACGATGCGATCCACCCGATCGGGCGCCATCAGCGCCACTTTGAAGGCAATCACGGCGCCGTCGCTGTGTCCCCAGAACGAGGCGCGCGCGAGCCCCAGGGCGTCGAGCACGGCGAGCGTTTCTTCGGCCGCGCGCTGGTGAAAATCTACTGGCTGCACATCGATCGTTTCGGAGGCGCCGTACCCCGTCCGATCGGGCACGATAACGCGATGCCGATCAAGTGCCGCGATCTGGCGATCGAACGAGTAGATGCGAGCGCCCCACCCGCCATGCAGGACAACGAGCACGTCACGTCGACCGATCTCCCGGCCGTCGTCCGAGTCTCGATACCCGATGCGCACGGGCGAGCGACCGGGGACGAGTGGCGAACGTGGTAGCAGAAGGTGGGGCATCGTCGCAGCGCCTGCATCATAGATCCGGGCATCCAACGGCGGTCAGCGGACCAGCGCGAGGGGACGATCGAGGAAATCGGCGCGGCGGAACGCCTATGCCGGCATTATCATCTCTTCGACAGTAGACTACCGTCCGCCCGGAACGTCGGCGATCGGGGTCGAGCTGGAGCGACCGGTCGCCATCGATCTGCCGGGCGGGAGCGTCGACAGCGTCTCGTGATCAGGAGGTACCGCGATGCGGCGAATCGACTTCTTCGATGGTCCCATAATAGCCGCGGTGGCCCTGTGCATCGTCGGACTCAGTGCAGACAGCTTTCGTCGGCAGACCGCGACGGCACCGGCCGGACAGGTCGCCGCGCCGCCGGCCGTCCCCAAGCCGATTGAGCCTCCGGCACCGTTCGTGCCCGAGGGATTCACGGCGATCTTCAACGGGCGCGATCTGACCGGCTGGCACATCAGCACGACCAACCATCACGGGACGACGCCCGCGTACCGCGTCATGCACGGGATGATCGTCGGCACGCAGAACCCCCTGGGGCAGGGTGGCATCCTGCTGACCGACCGGAAATACAGGAACCTCGAGCTGTTCGTCGAGGTGAAGCCGGACTACGGCTGCGACAGCGGGCTGTTCTTTTCGATCGAGCGAGGCGGGCGAAGCCTACCAGGTGACGATGGACTACCTGCCTGGGGGCGGGATGGGCGGCATCTACGGCGAGCGTCTCACCGGCGTCGGCGGCCGGGGCGACGCCCCCGGCGCGGGCCGTGGCGCCGCCGCGGCAACACCGCCGGCCCCGCCAGCGACACCGCCGCCACCGGTTGTGGGCGGGATTCCGCTCGGCAGCACGACCCCGCAGGGAACCGCCGCATGGATGAAAGCGTGGAAGCGCGAGGACTGGAACACCGTTCGCGTGCGCTTCGTGGGTGAGGTGCCGCACATCACGGTGTGGATCAACGATCAGCAGATCACCGATTTCACCGACACCGCGAATCACGCTGCCGGCGGGATCACTGAAGGTTCGATCGCCATCCAGGTCCACGGCGGAAACCGGTGGGTGCCGGGCGGTCTCTGGCGATGGCGCACGATTGCCGTGAAGGAACTGCCGGCCGACGCGAAGTGAAGGTCCACATGCAGACAAGATTCATGGTTGCGGTGCTGGTTGCGATGGTGACGGCCGTCGCCGGCAGCCGGGAAGCGACATCTGTCGTTGCCGCGCAGTCGGGCTCTTGTGAAGCGTTGGCGGGGCTCAAGCTGACGCGCGCGTCGATCGTCTCCGCGGCCGTCGTCCCAGAGGGACCGTTGACCGGGGGCCGTGCGGGCGGGCCCGCACCGCTGACCGTACCAGAGCGATGCGTGGTCAAGGGGATCGCGCGGCCGTCGAGCGATTCCGAGATTCGGTTCGAGCTGTGGCTGCCGGTGGCGGCGGCGTGGAACGGGAAGTATCAGCAGGTGGGCAACGGCGGCTGGGCGGGATCGATCCCGACGGCGGGGCTGGTCGCTGGTGTCCGTCGTGGCTACGCCACGGCCGGCACCGACGATGGGCACGCTGGCGGCTCGTGGGCGGACTGGGCGATCGGGCATCCGGAGAAGCTCGCCGACTTCGGTCACCGCGCGGTCCACGAGACCAGCGTGCACTCGAAGGCGATCATCCAGGCGTTCTACGGGCGGGAGGCGGCGAAGAGCTACTTCATCGGCTGTTCCGACGGGGGACGTGAAGCACTGATGGAAGCGCAACGGTATCCCGACGATTTCCACGGCATCGTTGCTGGCGCTCCTGCCAACAACTGGACGGGTCTCATGACGATGGCGCTCACGATCGAGCGGGCACTCGACGAGGCGGCGATTCCCGCGTCGAAGCTTCCGGCGATCCAGGCTGCAGCTCTGGCGGCGTGCGACACCATCGACGGTGTGAAGGACGGCCTGATGGAGGATCCCCGCAGCTGCACGTTCGACCCTGCCGTACTGACCTGCACGGGTGCCGACAGCGATGGGTGCCTGACGCCTGCTCAGGTGATCACGCTCAGGCACATCTACGAAGGGCCGAGGCACCCGCGGACTGGCGCGCAGATCGCGCCCGGGTTCTCGCCAGGGACGGAGGCGGTACCCGGTGGCTGGGTGCCGTGGATCGTTGCTCCGCCGCCGGGCCCGCAGGCGACGTCAACGACCTCGGTGATCGCGGGATTCGGCAATTCGTTCTACGGTCAGGCCGTGGCGGAGGATCCGAAGTGGGACTTCCGGAAGTGGAACTTCGAGTCCGACTACGCGTTGGCGGTCGAGAAGACGGGCGCGCTCCTCAATTCCAACAGCCCGGATCTAAGATCGTTCCGCGCGACAGGGGGCAAGTTGATCCAGTTTCATGGCTGGGGGGACGCGGCGATTCCCGGGCTCGCATCGATCGAGTACTACGATCGCGTGCGCGCCTTCATGGTGAAGTACTCGGACGGGCGCACGAGCCGCCCTGGGGAAGTCGACGAGTTCTATCGCTTGTTCATGGTGCCGGGTATGGGTCACTGCTCCGGAGGCATCGGTCCCAATACGTTCGGCAACGGCGGCCGGAGCGGCGCGAGCACGACGCCCGATCCCGACTCCGATCTCGTGGCCGCGCTCGAGCGATGGGTGGAGCACGGGACAGCGCCAGAACGCTTGATCGCCAGCGGAGCAGTCGTCAGCGATCCCGCGAAGCCATTGACGCGCCCGCTGTGTGCGTATCCGAAGGTCGCGCGCTACAACGGAAGCGGCGATCCGTATGTGGCTGATAGTTTCACCTGCGCGGTGCCGGCGGCGAGGTGAACGATCCGATGACGCTTATGATTGCTGATGACGATGACGAGGTTCGTACGGTGGATTGCGTGACTCTTCCCAGAGGCTTTCCCCGACCAGCTGATACTCCACTGCTCCCCAAACCCTTCGACGACGTTCTGTTGACGGCTGCGATTCTCGAGGCCATCTCGATCCGTGAATGCCATGTCCGCTGACGATCGCTACCGGCGCGCGGCGGCGGCGAGCGGAGTGGGTGTTTGGGACTGGAATCTCGCGACCGGCGAAATCTACGTGGATCCGGTCCTCCGGGAACTGCTTGGCTACGGGGATAAAGACATTCGTCATGTGGACGAGTGGACCCGTCTCATGCACCTGGATGATGCGGCTGCCGTGTTCGAACGAGCCAACGCCCATATCGCGGGGGAAATCCCATCGTACGAGATCGAGTACCGCATGCTTCACCGCGATGGCAGCATCCGGTGGTTTCTGTCGCGCGGCTCCGTCATACGAAACGAGCAGGGGATAGCTGTCGGCATGACGGGAACCAAGACAGATATCACCGAGCGCAAGCGCGGTGAAGAGGCTCTGCGCCAGGCTGAGGAACTCAACCGGCGGATCGTTGGCAGCACGGGCGACTGCGTGAAGATCCTCGATCTCGACGGCCGGCTCCTCTACATGAATCCGGTCGGGCTTCGCCAACTCGAAATCTCAGATCTTGGTGAGCTGCTGAATCGTCCCCTTACGGGGTTCTTCGAGGGAGAGGTGCGACAGGCCGCGGAGGAAGCGATCGTGCAGGCGCGTCGGGGTGGCTGCGGCCGCTTTCAGTACTTGATGTGGACCCCATCAGGCACAGCCAAATGGTGGGACGCCGCCGTCACACCAATCACGGATGCCAGCGGCGCGGTCGTCCAGCTGCTAACGATCTCCCGCGACATCACCGAACGGCGGCGGGAAGAGGCGTTGCATGCGGCGCAACACCAGACGCTAGAGATGATTGCCACCGGACGATCCTTGCCTGACGTGCTCGAGAGCGTGGTTCGACTCGCTGAAAACCATTGCGAGGGCATGCTGTGCTCCGTGCTCCTGCTCGATGAAGATGGGATCAGCGTCCGGCATGGAGCCGCTCCCAGCCTTCCGCGCGACTACGTCCAGGCGATTGACGGAATGCCCATCGGGCCCTGTGCAGGCTCGTGTGGGACTGCGATGTACCTGGGTAAGCAGGTCATCGTGACCGACATCCTCGCGGATCCGCTCTGGGAGAGCTACCGTGGCGTGGCACAGCGCTTCGGACTGCGCGCGTGCTGGTCAACGCCGATCTTTTCACCGCAGCGGAGAGTGCTCGGGTCGTTTGCGATGTATTACACGGAGCCGCGCGTACCTCGTGAGGAAGAGCTGCGACTGATCGAAACTGCCGCCGATATCGCCCGCGTTGCGATCGAGCAGCACCGCGCGTATCAGGCGTTGCGGCACAGCGAGGCGCGCGTTCAGGCGATCCTCCGGGCCATCCCCGACTGGATGTTCCTGACGACGGCCGACGGCGTCTTCCTCGACTATCACGTCAAGGACGCCTCGAAACTGCACGCGCCGCCGTCTGCGTTTCTTCACAGGAATGTCAGGGAGGTGCTGCCGCCAGTCGTCTCGGAACCGCTCGTCCGGGCGTTTGCGCGCGCGAGCGCGTCAGACGAACCGGAGAAAGTCGAGTACACCCTGGGGTCCGAAGACGACGAGCGGTTCTACGAGGCGTGCGTGGTCCGGTGTGACGGTGACAAGATTCTGAGCATCGTCCGAGACATCACCGAGCGACGACGCGCCGAGCTGGAAGCCGACGCGCAGAAACGCGAGCTGGCGCACCTGAGCCGGGTCGCCATGCTTGGAGAGCTTTCGGGCACACTGGCGCACGAGTTGAGCCAACCGCTGACGGCCGTCCTCAGCAACGCGCAGGCCGCTCGGCGCTTCCTGGATCGTGATCCGCTGGACTTCGATCAGCTCCGGGCAGCGCTCGACGACATCATCAAGAACGACAAACGTGCTGGCAGGGTCATCGATCGACTCCGCGCCCTGCTCAGGAAGGAAGACATCGCGCGTCAGCCGGTGGACGTCAACGAGGTAGCTCGCGAAGTGATCGATCTCGCGTATGGCGAGCTGGTGTCGCGACGGGTCACAGTCAAGAGTGCGCTCGCGTCGGCGATTCCGCCGGTGCTGGGCGATCGGGTGCAGCTGCAACAGGTGGTGCTCAATCTTGTGCTGAACGCGTGCGACGCAATGAACCATGCGCGCGCGAATGAGCGACACCTTGCGCTCTCAACGACGGCGACGGACAGTTTCGTCGAGCTCGTGGTATCCGACCGCGGTCCGGGCATTCCGGACGACCAGCTCGAGCGGGTGTTCGAACCGTTCGTGACGTTTCGCGAGCAAGGGCTCGGGCTCGGCTTGGCGATCAGCCGATCGATCGTCACCGCTCACGGAGGATCGATCCGCGCCGAGAACAACGCCGACGGCGGCGCGTCGTTCCGCTGCCTGCTGCCGGTTGCCCCCGCCGCCTCGCTCGAAGAGACCGTCGTCGAATGAGAATCTTCCGCTGCGCTGAGGCGCCCACCGGACCCGGCGATCCAAAGACATTTACAGGATCCGCACGGACGACGAGGCTGGCGTCGGACGACACCGCTACGCCGGTGCACGTGTACCGTGTCGCGTTCGAGCAAGGCGGCCGAACGAACTGGCACACGCATTCCGGCCCGCAATGGATCTTCGTCACCGACGGGCGAATCCGGGTCCAGGTCTGGGGCCAGCCGCCGCAGGATGTCGCCGAGGGGGACGCCGTGCTGATTGCTCCGGGCGAGAAGCACTGGCACGGCGCGGCGCCCGGATCGCAAGGCATACACGTGGCTGTGAACATCAATCTGAAGACCGAGTGGCTCGAACCGGTCTCCGACGCCGAGTACGGACACTGACCTGGCGGTGCCGCGCCTCCATTCGGGCCTTCGATTCGGGCCGGATCCGCCATGGAAGCTCGCCAGGTGCCACAGAGCGAGAAGAGATTCTCCTCCACTCAGGTTTTCATGCCAGGAGAAGCCGTCGATGTCACATCCCAGCGCACCGGTGCAGTCGCGATCACTGGATTCGTGCAAGCCGTCGAGTTAATTGTCAACCAACCAGTCGGATGCGTGCCCTCGACGTACTCCATCACCAAGTAGTCGGCGCCGACGTCGTGCAGCGTGCAGATGTTCGGGTGGTTGAGCGCCGCCGCCGCGCGCGCCTCGCGCTGAAACCGATCCGACAGCTCTCCTCGGGATGTCTTCAGCGCGACGATGCGGTCGAGGCGCGAATCGCGCGCCCTGTAGACGACGCCCATCCCACCCTCGCCGATGACGCCGAGGATATCGTAGGGCCCATCCGGGTGCCGGGCGTCAAGGCCATGTGGAGTGGGGATCGAGCATCATTACGCCAATCGGGTCGGGAGATCCCACGTTACCATGTCTCGCGGCGGAGACCGGGGACGGCGCTGAAGTGTTCGTCGCGGCTCATGACCGGCAGGCGATGCTGGAGTGCGAGGGCGGCTATCCACGCGTCGTTCGCCGGAATGGGCCGGCCGAGTTTCTTCAGTGACACGCGCACTCGGGCGTACGCCAGCGTCGTGGGTTGGGTCACGAAGAGGACGTCGAATTCCGGAAGGTGGTCCGTCAGCCACTGCTCGTACTTGCCACGGTGCCGGGATCCGCTGATGCCGTAGCGGAACTCTCCCAGCACGATGACCGGGATGGCGACGTGCGTTTCGGTCGCGAGCCGGGCGCCGACAGCCGGTTCACCGTCGATGAACGCCGACAGCGCGTTCGTGTCGAGGATCACCGGCGGTCCTCCGGCTCGACGACGTCGAACTCCCGGTCGATGATTCGCTGAATCCTGGCGGTCTCGCTGCGCAGTCGTCGCAGCTCGCCGAATCCCCGCATCCAGCGGGGACTCTCTCCGCCGGGCTGTCCGCTGCGGCCAGATAGTTTCTCCTGCAGGGCTTCGGCCACGAAGGCGCGGAGCGCCTGACCGCGTTCAGCAGCTGTCGCCTTGGCGCGGCGGAACAGCTGATCCGGAATCTCGATCGTGGTTTTCATGAGGACCATATTCCCATATTTATGGTTACGTTGAAGCTGGTGTTGACGATGCACGCCGCAGCCGGTCAGCTGCTTGAAGGCGTCGATGCAGCTGCCCAGTAGCGCGGATTGGTCGTCACGGCTGACGGTCTGAATGCGCGCCGAGTAGTCGATGTGCGTGACGGCGGGCAGATCGGACCGGATGCAGTACAGGCGGTCGTAAAGCGGCATGTCGTCGTAGCCGGCCGGCAGCGGCTTCTGGCGATCCTTGCGCACCGGCGCCACGAGCAGCATGTAGGGCGAGGGCCGATCGAGCTCGAAGTACTCGGCCGACGTCCTCCTCGAGCACCGACGGCGCGAAGGGCCGGAAGCCTTCGCGGTACTTGATCTTCAGGTTCAGCTTCTTCTGCATCTCGGGGTTGCGCGCGTCGCCGAGGATGCTGCGGTTGCCGAGCGCGCGCGGCCCGAACTCCATGCGGCCCTGGAACCAGCCGACGACCTGGCCTTCGGCGAGCCGTGCGGCGACGTCTGCGGCGAGCGCCGCGAACTCGTCGTAGTGCGTGCGCCGTCGCGTCGTACCGTTCGATGGTCTGCGACGAATCGTGCTTGGTCGGAGAACTCCGGTCCGAGATACGAGCCCTCCATCGCGTCGGCACGCCGGGTGCGGCCGCTCGAGCTCGCGGCCGTGGCCGCTCGTGGATGTGCCAGACGGCGTAGGCGGCGCCCACGCGCGCCGCCGGCGTCGCCGGCGGCCGGCTGGATCCAGATGTCGTCGAAGATCCCGCCCTCAGAATCTTGCCGTTGGCGACGCAGTTGAGCGCCACGCCGCCGGCCATGCACGAGATGCTGGCTGCCGCGTCAGGTCGCGGGCCGTGCGCGCGAGGCGCAGGACGATCTCCTCGGTGACCTGCTGAATGGCCAGCGCCAGGTCCATGTAGGCCTGCGAGATGCTCGGATTCGGGCGTCTCGCCGCGGCACGCCGAACAGCGCGCTCCCACTGTCGCCTCGTCGCACCATGCGCAGGCCGGTGGCGTAGTCGAAGTACGCCATGTTGAGCAGGATCGACCCGTCCTCCCGGATGTCGACGAGCTCGCGACGTGATCTGTTCCTCGAAACTCCTCTGGTGCGCGCCGAGGCCGGCATTGCCGTAGGGCGCCAGCCCCATCAGCTTGTACTCGCCGCTGTTGACCGTGAACCCGGGTAAGTAGGTGAACGCCGAATAGAGCAGCCCGACCGAATGCGGAAACTGCAGCTCGCTCAGAATCTCGATGTCCTTCCCGCGCCCGCGGCCGATCGTCGTCGTCGCCCACTCGCCGACGCCGTCGATGGTGAGAATGGCCGCCTCGTCGAACGGCGACGGATAGAAGGCGCTGGCCGCGTGCGACAGGTGATGCTCGGGATAGAAGATGCGGTGCCTGCGCGTCGCCGAGCTCGCGCGAGTGCTCGGCGAGCAGCCGTCGCATGAAGAGCTTTTCTTTGATCCACACCGGCATCGCCGCAGCGAAGCTGCGCAGCCCGCTCGGCGCGAAGCGCGTGATAGGTCTCGGCCCCGCCTTGAAGCACCGCAATTTCAACGAATCCCTCCCGCTCCACCTCCGCACGATCCCGACGGGAACGACGACGAGCAGAAACACCGCCGACAGCAGTATCTTGGAGACAACGTGCCCAGGAGATGAGAGAAACCCAGCCACAGAACGGCCGCCGGCCGGTACCACCTTTGGCGCTGTCATCGTGACGACGTGCAGGACGAGCGCCGCACCGAGGAAGCCTGTCCGCTTCGTGGTCAGGAATCCGATCAACAACAGCAGCACAAGCGCCATGCCGGTGTCACGGCACTCGTCCTTGGTCATTTTCTTCGTCAGGAAGGCTGTAACCGACAATTAGTTTCTCCGATCTCAACAATTGCGGGAAAAGCGCCATTCACCCGCGGCGGCGCCACCTGCGACGCGATCGGCGGCATTGCGGAATCCGCGTCGGCGATCGGCTTCGCGCTCGCCGGTTATGGCTGCGACACGTTGGGACGCGTGCCCCGGAAGTTCCGTGGCCTGCTCGCCCGGACGTAGGCCAGCATGGGCGCCAGGATTCTCGAGATCTCGTCGTACCGCCGCCGCGCGCCGGTTGGGGTGTCCGAGTGCAGTTCTTGAAGGAGTACCGAATTCCCATGGTCACACTTGCGCGGTGTTAAACATCGGATCCAGCCGGACCATTTCGAGCGATGAATACGAAACGGTCCTCGGAGGGTTCGATTACCTCACAAAGTTGTGGCGCTTCTCGCGTCAGGGGTACGTGGCCCACGTACATGTCAATGGCGCCTCCCGCAAAGGCTTCGTGCTGGCCATCGTCGCCGAGATCATCAACCTGGCGGCCGGCCGAAGGCCGTTCCTCACGTTCCATGCGGGCGTCGAGCAGGTGTATTTCCCACGGCCCAAGTATCCGCTGCTTCTCCCCGTCTTCTGGCTCATGTTCGCTCTCGCCGGACGCATCATCTGCAACAGCGAGGAAGTCAAGGCGAAGATCGTCGAGTACGGCGTATCACCGAGCAAAGTCCGCCCGATACCGGCATTCAGTTCGCAATACCTCGAATCAACTGGCCAGCCGCTGCCGCCCGCGCTGGACTGCTTTTACCGCCGGTTCACGCACGTCGTGTTCTGTTACCTCAAGATGCGTCCGCTCTTCTATCCAGAGCTCACGGTCGAGGGGTTTGCGCGGCTCACCGACCGAAGGCAGGATGCCGGGCTTGTCCTGTGCGGGACGGAGGGCTACATGGAGCCCGGCATATGGTCTGCCGTTCAGGAGAGGATTGGCCGGGCGGATCTTCGGGATCGAGTGATTGTCGTGGAGGACTTGCCGCACGAGCTGTTTCTGCTGGCGCTCGCGCGTTCCAGCCTGTTCCTCCGCACGCATCTGAGCGACGGCGTCTGCTCGTCGGTTCTCGAGTCACTGACACTTGGCGTGCCGGTCGTCGCGACAGAGAACGGGACAAGGCCTCCCGGCGTGATCACCTACACTCCACAGGACCCGAACGTCCTCGCGTCCATGCTGGACGAGGTCTTGGAGCGTCGAGATGAGATTGCTCGCGCGATTCCGCGGCAGGTCGTCCGGGATACCCTCGCCGAGGAGGCGGAACTGCTGACGAAGTGAGAGGAATATGTTCCGAATGCTAGTCTGATTGCGCCGTTGACCGCACAAGTGGTGGCCCGCGATCGTCGCGAGCGTTCACATCACTCTAGGCTTTCGTTTGCTTACCGAGGGGCCGCACGCCTCGTCTGCAATCGTCAGCGACCGTCGCGTGCGTCCGCGAACAACATCACCATATACCCAAGTTGATGATGGCCGACCTTGGCGAACCACACCTCTGGCTGCGTCCCCGAGGCGGTCACGATCTCGACCTGCGCGATCCCGTTGGCCTGCGGCGGGGCACTGTTCAGCATCTTCATCACCGCAGCCGGTGTGACACTCATGTCCGGCCGTGTCCGGACCGTAACACCGCCCGCAATGCGCTCCAGGTACCCGAGCACACGCGCGACCGCCTGCTCGGCATCCTCAGCCGATTGCCCCTCGTACATCCACAGTTGAACGCGCCGCAGTCGATCTGCCGTGAACAGAAACGAGATGTTAATCTCCTGACCCTCGAACCTGTACGGTGCGCACTCGAGCCCGCCGGTGACGGCCACATTGACGTATCGAGGGCAGTCGGAGACCTGGCTCACTTCCGCGCGCGACATGCCGAAGCGATATGGGCCGACGCCCCCCGCGTTCGGAGTCGGGTGAACCCCATTCGGAGTCGCGTTAGCGCTCGGTGTCGGGTTGACACCGTTCGTGGTCGCGCGAGCCCCGTTCGTGGAACCGCTGAGCCTGCTGATTCTCCATCGACCGTCAACCAGGCGCCACGCAATCGAGTAGGTGCCGAGCGGTATCGTCTGGACACCGGTGTTCGTACGGCCTCGAACGGCGAACGTACCGGTCGTGTTCCCGACATCGCTCGACGTTCCCGTCGTGACTTCGGTGGTCTCGAGCAGCATCGTGGTGCCCGGATCGATGAGAAACGGCAACCACGCCGTGGCGATGGCCTCCGGCCCGTGCTTCTCGACGGGCAACGAGGACTCCGCGTCGGGCGCGAACATCGCAACGAAGGCTGCCCGGTCGTGGCGCACCAGCGCATCTGCGAACGCACGCTCCGCCTGCTGGAGAGAGGGTGGAGGCTCTTGAGTGTGCACGTGTGAAACGAACGTGCAGGCAAACAGCGCCGCACCGAGACGTTCACGGATTCGCATGGCTCACCTTTGCTAACACAAACGCGCTGGGATGATCGAACCGGCGCGCGCAAAGCTCGATCCAGCCGTTCGAAACGCCGCTCGCGCTGTAGACAGCCATACGCTGCGACGATCGCGGACTTGCGCACGCCGCACGGGCGACAAGTTGGTCAGGGGCCTTGCAGATCCGTAACCGCTGACCGGACGATATCTGTTGTTCGTCTCGGGACCGGTGGAATCATTGGCGCGACTCAAGCAGCAGCGGAGCGGGCGTGATCCGAGCCTGGAGATCCGAAGCGCGCTCCGGTCCTGCGTCCCCGGCCTGAGAGAAGGCCCTGCGTCGCCAGCAGCCGATTTGCTCCCGCCGCTCGAGTGGACTATCGTTGCCGCCGTCGCTCTTCGATTACTCGCCGAGCACAATACTTCTCTGAAAGGTCCAACGATGCGCTACGAATCACCACGCTCAATCGGGATAGCAGCTGTTGCCGTCGCCGTGATGGCATGGGGTATCCACGCCGCTGGGCCAGGCAATTTCAAACCTGATGGCATGATGAAGGGCACCACCCTCGCGGGCTGGCACGTCGTCGGCGACGCCGACTGGAAGGCGCAGAACGGCGAGATCGTTGGCACGGCGAAGCCGGGCACGAATGGCGGCTGGCTGGTCATGGATAAGAGTTTCCAGGACGTTCATCTGTTCACCACGTATCGGTGCACGGGCACCTGCTCATCCGGAGTGTTGCTCCGCGCGCAGAAAACTGCGGACGGCGGGATGAGCGGGGTCTACGTCTCGCTGACCGAAGGTGACACCGTCTCCTACGCCGTCACGATTGATGCGAATGGCAAGGAGCTGACGCGCGAGCGGCTCGCTGCGCCCGCTGGTCGAGGCGGTGGTGGTGGCGGGGGGAACGCCGGACGCGGCGCGGCGGGTGCGCCCGCTGCGGCACCGCCTGCGGGAACACCACCTGGCGGTGCACCGCCAGCAGCTGCGCCCGCGGGGCAGGCGGCCGCCACGCCCGCGGGAGGGCGTGCGACACCGCCCGGAACCCAGGTCGGGTCGTCGGGTCGTCGGCCGCCAGTCCTCAAGCCCGGCGAGTGGAATGACGTCTACATCCAGGCCACAGCGGCGACGCTTCGGCCCACGTTCGGCGGCGTCGCCACGATCGACGAGAAGAACGCGACGGGTTACGGACCGGTGGCGCTCTATGTCGGCGGAACGGGCGAAGTCCGCTACAAGGACTTTGCCTGGAAGGATCTGAATTCGATTGTCGAGCCCAAGGAAGTCACATCATCGCGGTTCACGACCCAGCGCGTCAGCAGCCTGTACTACGGGTGGGGCGCGACGACGGCCGACATCAACCGCGACGGCGCGCTCGACATCGTGTCAGGCCCCTTCTATTACCTCGGCCCGAGCTTCACCGAACGGAAAGTCTATCGCGAAGGTCGCGTGTACAACCCCGCCACGGAGTTCGCGCCCGACATGGTGAACCTCGCGTACGACTTCACGGGCGACGGCGCGCCCGACATTCTTTCCTCGCTCGGCAACCGCCACATGGATCTCTATGTGAACCCGAAGGGCGAATCGCGCCGCTGGGACAAGTTCAGCGTGCTCACCACGATCACGACCGAGATCGTGCTCCTGAAGGACCTCGACAAGGACGGAAAGCCGGAAGTGATTTTCGGCGGCGGCGGCGTGTATGCGTGGGCGAAACCGGATCCGGCAGATCCAACCGCCGTCTGGACACCGCATCCGATTTCCAGCTCCGGCGAAGCGGTCAACGGTCACGGAATCGGCGTGGGCGACATCAACGGCGATGGTCGATTGGATGTCGCCGTTCCAACCGGATGGTACGAACAGCCGGCCGAAGGCATCGCGAAGAGCCCGTGGGCGTTCCATGCGGTCGAGTTCGGCAACAACGGCGTGTTCGGCAACGGCGGCGGCGAGATGGGTGTCTACGACGTCAACGGCGATGGCCTGGCGGATGTGGTGAACGGCTCGGCCCATAACTGGGGCATCAAATGGTTCGAGCAGAAGAAGGCCGCCGACGGTACGCGCACCTTCGAGCAGCACGCCATCGCCCAGGATTTCTCGACCACGAACGCGGGTAACGTCGTGTTCTCCGAGTCGCACGCGGCGCGGTTCGTCGACATGGACGGCGACAAGGTTCCGGACTTCGTCACGGGCAAACGGTACTGGTCCGAGCTGGAGAACGCGGGCAACGATCCGTACGGCGCGCCGGTGCTGTACATCTACAAGACCGTGCGTAACCCGAAGGCGCCGGGTGGGGCGGAGTTCGTACCAGAGTTGATCCACAACCATTCGGGCGTGGGGTCATCGTTCGATGTCGTGGACCTGAACAAGGACGGCAAGCCCGACATCGTCACCGCGACCGCGTTCGGAACGTTCGTGTTCTTCAGCAAACCGTCTGCAACCCCAACGACCAAGCCGGCGCCAGGTCCTGCCACCAAGTAGCGCGCTTCACCAGCTATTCCCCCTTGCGGCCCGGCAGGATCATGATCCGGGCCCGCATCCGCCACAACGTCACAAAGAACGCGATCCAGAAGCACACCGCGATGGCCGCCGTGATGATGAAATTGCGCGGCGAGACATCCCATGACGTGTCCGAGACGATGCGGCCGAATGCGAAGGCGCTGAAGAATATCGCGAGTTGCAGCAGCCACGGGAAGCCGCGCAGCTGACGCCGCGCGCGAGCGAACGCGTTCGTCTCGATATCCGGGGGAAGCGGCGGCGGCGCTACGCCTCCAAGGGGGTTTTCCCGCAACTGCCGCGCAAATTCCGGATCGGTCAGCAGGTACTCTTCGACGAGCGCGCGCGTCTCGGCGCTCGCCTCCCCGGATACGTACGCCGGCCACAAGTCAAGGATGACTGGACGTGTTATGGACATGAGCGGTCTCCAATTCAGCGCGAACCGCATTGAGGCGCACTCGAGCGCGGTGCACGCGCACCTTGACTGCCTCGACTGACAGATCCAGCGCGACGGCAATCGCCTGGTGACTCAAGCCTTCGACTGCAGCCATGAGGAGGACCTCGCGTTCGTGCTCCGGGATCCTGCCGAGCGCCCGCAGCACCTGCTGCAGTTCGTCGCGCGCGTGCGCCGCGGCTTCGGGTCCCGGCGCCCGGTCCGCGACGTCGAAGCCCTCCGGCAGGCGGGACTCGGCTCGGCGTCGCGTCACGTCGCGATACAAGTTGCGCGCGATCATCAGCAGGTACGCCTTCACGCTGCCCACCCGAATGCGCTCGCGCGCGACCCACGCCCGCGCGAACGTCTCGGCGGTGAGATCCTCGGCCAGGGCAAAATCGCCGGAGAGATACAGCGAGAACCGATAGACATCCCGCGCGTGCCGTTCGTAGAACGCCGAAAAGTCAGGTTCGTCCACGCTAAGGAGAATACGGCGAAGCGGCGCGAAGGTTACCGACGCGGGTGGGCGAGGGGATTGCACGCCGCCAGCGATGAAATTCGTCGCGCGCGGCCTCCTCCATCCTTCCGGTATAATCCGCCGCACCTCTCATGCTGCTCCAGCCAGGTGCGCGTGTGGGCCCGTATGACGTCGTCGCGTTGATCGGCGCCGGCGGAATGGGCGAGGTGTATCGGGCCCGCGACTCCCGCCTGCGCCGCGACGTTGCGCTGAAGATCCTGCCGACGAGCGTGGCGGGCGACCCGGATCGACGCGTGCGGTTCGAGCAGGAAGCACACGCCGCCGCGGCGTTGAATCATCCGAACATCCTCGCGATCTACGACGTCGGCGGCGCCGAGGATGTGTCGTACATCGCCGTGGAACTGGTGAATGGCACCACGCTCGCGACAGCGATGCAACGCGGGCCGATGCCCGTGCGAGCTCTACTCGACGTCGCCGTGCAGATCGCCGACGGCCTCGCGGCCGCGCACGCCGCCCACATCGTGCACCGCGATCTGAAACCGGCCAACGTCATGATTACGAGCGACGACCGGATCAAGATTCTCGATTTCGGTCTGGCGAAGCAGGCCATCGCCGCGTCTGGCGTCGACGAGACAATCGCCACGCATCACACCGTTCCCGGGATGATTGTCGGCACCGTCAGCTACATGAGTCCGGAGCAGGCCTGCGGGAAGCAGGTCGACCATCGCTCAGACCAGTTCTCGTTCGGGCTCATGCTCTACGAAATGGCCGCCGGCAAAAAAGCGTTCGACGAACGCGAGTCGGTGCAGACCCTGGCGGCGATCGTCTCGAACGACCCGCCGCCGCTCGATGCGCGCGTGCCGGCGCCACTGCGCTGGATCATCGACCGCTGTCTGGCGAAGAATCCCGAGCACCGGTACGACTCGTCGCGCGACCTCTATCACGAGTTGCGCAGCGTTCGCGATCATCTCTCGGAGATCTCTACCGAAGTCGCGCACGCGATCGCCACGCCACCGGCCCTTCGACCACGTGGCCGATGGCTCATTCCAACCGCATTTGCGCTCGGTCTCGCAGTGCCGGTTGCATTTGCTCTTGCGTGGATTGCGCCGCCGCTTCCCGATCCATCGAGCTACCGGTTTACCCCGTTCGCGTTTGATCCCGGCGGCGAGAGCGTGGCCGTCTTCTCGACGGATGGCAAGGCAGTCGCCTACGGCTCGCGACAATCAGTGTCGGCGCCCTATCAGCTCTACGTCAGATACCTGGCCGCGGCGACCGCACTGCAGCTCACCGATTTACGGACGTCGGCTCATCCGATCGGATGGAGCCCGGATAGCAAACGCGTGTTATTTGTGACGACCGGAGAATCGCCGGCGCTGTGGTCGATCGCAGTTGTCGGTGGTGAGCCGCAGCTGCTGTTCTCGCTGCCCAAGTCAGCACGCAACGTGACACCGGCGTCGATCGCGGTTTCGACAAATAACAAGTTCGCAGCGTTTCTGTCGGCGCCGGACAACGGAACGGTTGGTGTGTCGACCGTTGGGTTGCCAGGCGGTATGCCGACCCGATACTCCGTCGAACCGTTCGCGGCGAAGACCGTCTATAACACGCCGACGTTGCGGTTCTCGCCCGATGGCCAGCAACTGCTGCTGCTCATCAATCGTGGCCAGAATGGCGAGGAAGCCTGGCTGCTGAAGTTTCCGGAAGCAGGCAACACCGGCGTGCGCCGCATCGAGCCGCCGCTGCGCACCTTCTCGGGGACTCCGTCGGTGTCATGGATGCCCGACAACCGCCGCGTGGTCATGGCGCTGCAGGATACGCCAGACACGTCCGAGCAGCTCTGGATGGTGGACACACAGTCTGGCGAGCGTCGCGCACTGACGAGCGGAACGCGGACCACGTTCGGCCCCAGCGTCGCGCCAGACGGGAGCAAGCTCGTCTTTCGTGAATCCAATGGCAACTACGATCTGGTCTCGGTCGACGTGGCCACTGGCACCGCCAGCACATTGCTCGCCACCGATCGGAATGAAGCGATGCCCGCCTGGGCGGCTGCCGACAATTCGATGGTCTACGTCACCACTCGGAATGGTCCGGACGAAATCTGGCTTCGACGAGGCGGAGATCAGGATCGGCCGGTCGTCTCACCGCGAGACTTCCCGCCCGGTACGACCCAATGGTTCATGGCACCGGCCTTGTCGCCGCGTGGCGACCGTGTGATGTACACCAGAGTCGAGCAGAGTGGAACCGCTCACCTCTGGATATCCTCCGTCGCCGGCGGAACCCCGATTCGAGCGACGCATGACGAGGAACGGGGCGCGGAGTTCGCAGGAACCTGGTCGTCCGACAGCGCCTGGTTTGCGTACTACGGAGTGCGGGAGGGCGAGGCCGATCTTCTGAAAGTCAAAACCAGCGGCGAGGCCGTCCCTGTGCTGCTCAAGTCCGGCCTCGACGTGGGTGACGTGCCCGACTGGTCGCCGACGGGCGAGTGGATTCGGTTCGGCAACTCGCTGATCTCCCCGGACGGGAAGACCGAACGTTCCCTCGGCCAACACGGCTCGGCGTTTTACACGTTCTCGAAAAACGGCAGGCTGCTGTTCGGGTTGCGCGAGGAGAATGAAAAACAGACGCTGTTCTCGATCGACATTGCCAGCGGCGCTGAGCGTGTAATCGGATCGGGCAACCCGTTCGCGCCTCGCAGCTATCTTTCCCCCTCGATCCGTCTCAGCCTCTCGCCTGACGGCAAGAGCTTGACTTACGGAACCGGCGTGATTCGGAGCAGTCTGTGGATCCTCGAAGGATTCAATCCACCCGATAGCCTTGCGGCCCGTCTCGGCCTGCGCCGCTGAGCACGTGTTCGGATTCGTTTCCGCCGCCCAGGCGCCTGCTCCAACTGACGAATTCACCCGGCGAACCCAGGAGGACCTCGATGAAAACCATCCTCGTCGCACTCGCGCTGGTAACGGTCACGCCCACCGTGCGCGCGGCCAACGGCGTGACGCCCGGCCAGTTCGTGATCGAGCCGGCCACGCTGATCTGCCTCGGCTTCGAGTGGGACATCACCGGCGACGACAATCGCAATGCGACCGTGGAGGTCAGCTATCGCGTCTCAGGCCAGACAGCGTGGATCGACGCCATGTCGCTGCTCCGCATGGGCGGCGAGCGGATCATGCGCGCGCCCTACACGGTGCCCGACCGCTTTGCTGGAAGCATCCTCGACCTTCAGCCCGATACGGAATACGAGGTCCGTTTAACGATGAAGGACCCGGATGGCGTGTCGGGAACGGCAGTCCAGAACGTCAAGGTGCGCACGCGGGCGGAGCCGAAGGCCGCGGCCGGCGGCCGCACGATCCACGTCTATCCGCTGACCTGGCCGGCGAATCGGCCGAAGGAGAATCCGAACTTCACGGGCCTCATGGCCGCGTATAACGGCTATGTCGGCACGGGCGACTGGAACGTCGTCGCGCTCCATAAGGCGGAGCCTGGCGACACGTTTCTCGTCCATGCGGGTTTGTACAAGGGCGATCGGCACAACTACGTCGATCCGTACGGGCTGACGTTCGATGGTACGTATTTACTGGCGGCGAAGGGCACCGCTGAGAAACCGATCGTGATCAAATCGGCGGGCGACGGCGAAGTGGTCTTCGACGGCGACGGCGCGTTCCGGTTGTTCGACGTGATGGGCTCGGCCTACCACATCTTCGAGGGGATCACGTTTCGGAACACTGAGGTGGCGTTCTGGGCCGGCGTCAAAGACGTCGCGGGCGCTACGGGGCTCGCGGTCAAGAACTGCCGGTTCGAGAGCGTCGGGATCGGCATCGAAGCCCAGTTTGCCGGATCGACGGGCTTCTATATCGCGGACAACGTCTTCATCGGGCGCGACGATCACTACCGCACCCTCGGCTGGGCGAGTCCGGGCATCTATGGCGCGCATCCCATCAACAGCTACTACGCGATCAAGGTGTACGGGTCGGGCCACACGATCGCGCACAACGCCGTGGCGTTCTTCCATGACGGCATCACGATTTCGACGCACGGCGTTCCCGATCCCGGCCGCAAGGACTGGGCGGTAGCGATCGACATCTACAACAATGACATCTACGTCACCGGCGACGACTTCATCGAAGGCGACGGCGGCGTCCACAACATCCGCATCATGCGCAACCGGGGCCTCAACGCCGCGCACACGGGCCTGAGCGCGCAGCCGATTTTCGGCGGCCCCGCGTACTACATCCGCAACGTTGTCTACAACACGCCCGTCGCGCTGAAGTTCAGCAATCCGGCAGGGGTGATCGTCTACCACAACACGATCATCGCCGAGGACAGCACGAACCAGCAGGTGTCGAACGCGCACTTCGCGAACAACCTGTTTCTCGGCACGGATCGACCGAACGGCATCGCGTCGCTCGGCGGGCCGACGACCTACTCGACCTACGACTACGACGGATTCCGTCCGAACAAGGGCGCGGAGCAGAACTACACATGGATTGGCGCCAGGCCGCCAGCGCTCGCTGACTACGAGCAAGCGCAGCCGCAGCGGTTCAAGACGCTCGCGGAGCTGGCGGCGGCCACCGGCCAGGAGACCCACGGCATCGAAATCGACTACGACATCTTCGAAAGCCTGCAACCGCCGAACCCGCCACCGAATGCCGGCAACTACGGCAAGCCCTACGAGGCCGCCGATCTGAATTTCACATTGAAGGCCGGCAGCAAAGCTATCGATGCCGGGATGAGGATCCCCAACGTCAACGACGGATTCGCGGGTCGAGCCCCGGACCTTGGAGCCTATGAAGTTGGGCAGCCGTTGCCGGTGTACGGACCGCGCGGGCGGCCGGAGACAAGGCCGTTCTATTGGTAACCCTGGAAAACGTCGAGGACGTGAAGGATCGGACGGTTCAAAACCAAGAGCTGCAGCGACGCTAAACCGAGCGTCTGATGTCCGTCGGGCTTCAGTCTGGTCGGAAATCAGTTTCTTCACTGCCTGAGCGCGGCAGTCCAGTTGAGCACGACGACGATAGCCTGCTTCAGATCGCCCGTCGCGCCCGATGGGAGACCCTGAATCAGGAAGTGCTGTCCGTCCTTCGCGACCGCAAACGGGAAATATGGCGTCGTATGTGCGACGTTCGGACCGAGCGACCCGAACAGCCGACGCGGAAGGCCGGGTTCGAACGTCGATCCGGTGGATCTGATCTCGACGGCCATCATGTCCCCGCCCCTAATGAAGAACAGTTCACGACTGTCGCTGCGCCACCGTGGAAGGATGCCGCCTCCGCTCGATACCGCCGACTTGCCACCGCCGGAGAAGAGCGAAATCACGTAGATCTCCGGCCTCTTACTGGTTTCGTCGGACATGTATGCGAGCCATTTCCCATCGGGCGACACTTGCCCCCATACTTCGATTTGGCCCCTGTGCGTGAGTTGCGTCGCCTTGTGCTCGCCGGACAATGCGACAGACCACAGATGCTTCTCAGCTTTCTTGTCCGTGATCACGACGATCAGCGAGCCATCGCGAGTCCAGCTCACGGGCTGGGGCGGGATGGGATCATCCGAATCAACTTCGAACAGCCGCTCTTCGTCTCCGACGTTGTTGGACGGGCGTGCGTACACCCCCCACTTTCCCGGCCGGGTCGATACATACGCAATGCGGCTTCCGTCCGGAGACCAGACAGGCGAAGAGTTGTCCTGCGCTGGATCGAACGTGAACTTCGACATCGCGCCGCGCGCGTCGGTCACCCAGATGTCGCCGCCCAGGCCCTCGTGGAGATGCGCCGCCACTCTGGTGCCGTCGGGCGACAACTCGATTCCTCGGTACCGAGCCGGCGACCCCACCGATCCGGTCGGCTTGCCCTCGCGGTCCACCCATGTCAGCTGAAGCATCTGCAGCGCGTCGCTTGTCCCATAGACCAATACGCCCGTACGGGAGAGCGAGAAGGAGACCAGGCCGGGGACGACGCTCGACTCCACTCGCTCGGCAACGGGAACCGCGTCGCCGCTCGTGACGAGTCGTGCCACGTCGAACCGCTGCGCAAGCAACGTGCCCTGCCGGACGAACAGCAGGTGGCCGGTGTCGGCAGCGTAGATGGCTCCGGTATCGGCCGCCACTATCCGCTTCGATTCGCTGCCGTCGATCGCGAGCACGTGCACACCACCCACGCGACCGTCCGTCGACATCGCCCAGGCGAGCACGTGCCGGCCATCAGGCAGAAACGAAGGGAAGACCCATGTGGTGATGCTGGGCGCCGGGCTTCCGATCGGCTCAGGCGTGCCTCCATCCGACGACACGCGATGGAGCAGACCGGGACCGTTGTTAAAGACGATTACCCCGTCGCGACTCCAGGTGCCGCCCCTGCCGGCAATGCTCTGTCCGCTGGTGGGACAGAGTGTCTGCGGCGGGCCGCCGGTGGCCGCAATCTTCATCAAGCGGCCCGGCACGGTGTACCCGATCATCCGGCCGTCTGGAGACCAGAACGGATAGCTGGCGTCTTCGGTCCCGGGCAGCGGCTGTGCGGTAAGCGACGCGATCCGCCGAACCCACAAGAGTCGCCCGCCGCTTTCGTCCTGAGCGGTGAAGGCTACGGTGAGGCCGTCAGGCGAGATGGCGCCAATCGCGCCGAGCCGACCGGCCGCTGTTCTGAACGTCGTGTGCTCGGGGGGCTCGATCTGAAAGCGCGCCGACGCCGGGATCATGGACGAGGCGCGATACCAGGCCCCAGCGCAGCAAGCGTCGTCAGCAACAGCAGCGCGGCCGCTGCTTTCCAGAGCGTGCCGGATCGGGCTCGTGGCGCCGCCGCGGCCGCCGGCATGGCGCCGTCGAGGATGTATCGAATGACGGATAGATCCGGAATCCGCGCCTTCCGATCCTTCACCAGCGCGCGCTCGATGACGGTGCGCACCTGGACGGGCAGGTCCTCGGGCAGCGCCGTCCAGTCCGGCTCGGTCTTGATGACAGCAGAGATGATCTCGGTGATGTCGTCGCCGTCGAAGGCCTTCCGGCCGGTCAGCATCTCGTAGAGCAGGCACCCGAACGCCCACACGTCGGTTCGCTTGTCTACCGGTTTCCCGCGCGCCTGCTCCGGGCTCATGTAGGCCGCCGTGCCGAGGATGATGCCAAGCTGCGTTGCCCGCACGCTCAAAGTCGGGGAGAGGGCCGCAGCGCTGCTGCTGGCGTCCGCTCCATCCATCGCCTTCGCCAGACCGAAGTCCAGCACCTTCACCGCGCCATCGTCGCGCAGCTTGATGTTGGCCGGCTTCAGATCGCGATGGACGATGCCGAGGTCGTGAGCCGCCTCGAGCGCGTCGATGATCTGTCGCGCAATCGGGAGCGCGTCGTCCAGCGTCAAGGGCCCACGCGCGATGACGTCCGAGAGATCCTCGCCGGCGACGAGCTCCATGACGAGCGCGCGAGCGGTCGTTTGTCCTGCAGCTGGGGAGGACAGCTCCTCGACGGCATAGATCTGTGCGATGTTCGGGTGATTGAGTGCCGCCAGCGTCTGTGCTTCGCGTGTGAACCGCGCGAGACGGTCTGCGTCGGCGGCAAGGAGCTCTGGCAGGACCTTGATCGCAACGTCACGATTCAACCGGGTGTCGCGGGCGCGGTAGACCTCGCCCATTCCACCTGCCCCGAGCGCACCGATCACGTCGTACGCGCCGAGCCTCGTACCAGCTGCAAGGCTCATCGAGGTCTCCAGGGGCTGAGCACCATCGGTGCGAAGTATAGGTGATAGCTGATGTGATGGGCCGAACGAATGTTCTGAGCTTACTCGGGTCGTGCCCTCGCGGTGTTGAGGAGATGCCCGCCTAAGAGGACTTGCAACGCGGACTGGAAGGCGCCGCTCGTAAGTTCTGTTCGGTCCGCCGCTGCCCGACCCGTGACGTCTGCGATGGTGAACGAGACTTCGTCAGCGACCCGATCGTGTGCGCGTGCACGACGCCTCCTGTCAAGAAGCAGCAGGAACGGCAACGTCGTTGTACGGATCAAGCGTCCTCGAAGTCCTGTGCAAACGCCGGCCTTGCCGAGGACCGTTGTGATGTCGTTCTGGAGATTCTTAGGTCGCCAGGCTGATCGGCCGTCGCTGCGTCGAGTAGATCAGCGAACGGGACATCACGTTCCCCGCACGGTGAGCCCGCGCGACAGGGCCGCGCTTGCCTGGCGGTCATCGTGCGTCCAGAACTCGAGCGGCTCTTCGGTGGCCTCCTCGGCCAGGATCTCCGCCGTCGCGACATGGATGGCGTCGAGCGCGCGCACGTTGACCGCAAACGGGCTCTTCGCCCGGGCGATGACGGCGGGATCGATCGACGCCAAGTCGAGCATGGCCATGAAGTCGGCCAGTTCCTTACGTTTCGTGGCCGTCTGGGTATCATCGAGGTGACCCAGCAGCCGCTCGCGATCGACGGCGCGGAATGCCTCCACCTCGACGAGCTGCGAGGACACGAGTCGATCGCCGTCGGCGAGCGTCAGGGCCGGCCCTTCCTCGGCGAAGAGGACCCGCAGCACAGCGCTAGCGTCGACGTACTTCACTGGGATCCTCGCGCACCGCGCGGAGCGATGCCTGGATATCGACCTGGCGATCGAGCCTGGAGATCCGAAGCCCGCTCCAGTCCTGCGTCCCCGGCCTGAGACGGCCGGCCTGCACCAGCCGCTCACGCCACGATTGCGCGCCACCCTCCAGGGGGCCGAGCTGGGCGATCGGCTCCTCGCGGTCCTTCACGACGATCCGCGTGCCGCGCGCGGCCATCCGGAGGTACTTGCTCAGGTGGGCCTTCAGTTCAGTGACGTTAATGGCCTTCATGGTCTTATTGTAGGACCATCATGGTCTTTTCAACAAGACGGCATGATCGCAGGACGGCCAGGAGTCGCACGGCATCGAAATCGACTACGACATCTTCGAAACCCTTCAACCGCCGAACTTGCCACCGGCTGCTGGCAACTACGGCAAGCCCTACGAGGCCGCCGATCTGAATTTCAAATTGAAGGCCGGCAGCAAGGCTGTCGATGCCGGGATGAGGATCCCCAACGTCAACGACGGGTTCGCGGGTCGAGCCCCGGGCCTTGGCGCCTATGAAGTTGGGCAGCCGTTGCCGGTGTACGGACCACGCGGGCGGACGGGAACAAAGCCGTTCTATTGGTAACTTGGAGAACGTGGAGGACCTGAAGGATCGGATGGATCAAAACGGCAAGCCCGACGTCGTCACCGCGACTCGCATTCGGGAGGTTCGTGCGTAACTGCGTCACGAGTCCGGGCAGATTTCCTAACACCCCACGGACGCGATAGACTACATGCGCCCGGCGTGCCAGCGCCCCGCAATTAAGGACGTGACATGTCGACGCGTACAGCCAGACCAGTCCTCCCGATCGCGCTGTGCGCGACCGTACTCTCCATCAGTGCAGGTTGCGGCGGCAGCCCGGTTGCGCCGACGCCTGTTGCCCAGACTGAAAACTTCACAGGCACGCTCCAACCACTGGGCTTCGACGTCAAGACCTTCACCATCGTATACACACAGGGATCGAGCGATCTCAGCGTCACCGTCAACAGCCTGAGCACCGTCGCCGGCTCGACGCCAGTGACTGGCATCACGATTGGGGTGGGGGTCGGCACGATGTCCGGTGCGACCTGTTCGCTTCAATTGCAGACCCCTGTTGCCACTCTCGGGCAGGAACTCTTCGCTCCTAACGGTGCATCGGCTGGTTACGTACTGTGTGCAAATCTTCGATTGTCCAACGGGATCAACCGGGTGCAGCTCCATGCTGACCGAGCCCGTGACGTACTTGATGACGGTCAAGCACTATTGAGGCACTGCGGTCCGAAGGCGCAGTCCCATCGCTGGCTCAATCATTCGGACGGGCGGTCATCGTTCGATGTCGTGGGCACGGATCGACAGAACGGCATCGCGTCCGGCGGGCCGACGACCTACTCGACCTACGACTACGATGGATTCCGTCCGAACAAGGGCGATGAGCAGAACTACATGTGGATTGGCGCCAGGCCGCCGGCGCTCGCTGACTACGCCAAGTGCAGCCGCAGCGGTTCAAGACGCTCGCGGAGCTGGCGGCGGCCACCGGCCAGGAGACGCATGGCATCGAAATCGACTACGACATCTTCGAACGCCTGCAACCGCCGAACTTGCCACCGGCTGCCGGCAACGACGGCAAGCCATACGAGGCCGCCGATCTGAATTTCAAATTGAAGGTCGGCAGCAAGGCTGTCGATGCAGGGATGAGGATCCCCAACGTCAACGACGGGTTCGCGGGTCGAGCGCCGGACCTTGGAGCCTATGAAGTCGGGCGGCCGTTGCCAGTGTACGGACCGCGCGGGCGGACGGGGACAAGGCCGTTCTATCGGTAACCTCGGAGAACGTGGAGGGACGTGAAGGATCGGACGGATCAGCACCCAGAAACCTCTCGACCAGGAGCCGACATCGCCGTTCCGGTCACGGTGGTGTTTGGTACCCGCGACTGGATTCTTTTGAAGAAGTCACGGCGTTGGGACCAGCTGGTTCCTCACGCGATCGCGACGTAAACGGCCGGCCCTCGATCTCCGATCCAATCGCCAGCGCACATGACGCCCGTTTTCAGCCCCTCGTCAGGCTCCCCCTCACGACAGTCCCGAACGTCCAGCTCTCGCGGTGGCCGCACAGGGTAGAATCCAATCTTGTCCCACGCTGACGCTCCCGCTGTCCGGACTGGGATCTGGCCGCTCGCCGTCGCGACGCTCGGCGCCAGCGTGCTTGCGCTCGCGTGGGCGCTCGGTAGCGGCATCGGCGGCGTCATCTACGTCCTGTTCTTTGCGCTCGCGACGCTCCCCGGGCTGCCGCTCGGGTTTGCGATGTTCGGGCGATCGCACGCCGCGGGCTGGATGGCAGGCGCCGTCATCGGATACGGGCTGACAGCCGTGGCGCTCTGGGCGCCGGTGCAGATGGGCCTTCCGGGATCCTGGACTCCGGTCGCTGCCTGGCTCGTGCTTACGCTCGCCGCTTACGCCTCACCGTGTCCGACCTTGCCGTTGGTGCCGCTGCCCGCCTGGCGGGGAACGGACACGGCAGCATTGGCGTTCACTCTGCTCCTGGTCCCGGCGATCACGAGCGCGCCGTTCCTGAGGATCGGCCAGCGGGACAGCACGGGCAGCGAGCGGGTACCGCGCGTACTTCACGGCCGACTTCCTCTGGCACGTCGCGCTGACGGCGGAGCTATCGAAACACGCATCTCCCCCGCGCAATCCGTACCTGGCCCGGCGTCCGCTGCACTACTACTGGTCATACTTCAACTTCCCGGCAACCGTGGTACGCCTGGGCGGAGTCGTGCCGTCGATTCGCCAGCACCTGACCATTAATGCGCTCTGTGCCGGCCTGCTCTTCATCGGCACCATCTTCATGGCCTCCTGGGCCGCCGTCCCACGCGCTGGTCCTGTCATGATGGCCGTCTGCATCGTCTTGCTCGCGGCCAGCGGCGAAGGACTGTACGCGGCCTGGGACATCTACTCCAGGGGCCGACCGCTTTCGGGACTCCTCGACCTCAACATCGACGCGATCACTTCCTGGTGGTTGCGGAGCGCGACGATCGACAGCCTGCCCCGCTCGTTGTGGTACACGCCGCAGCACGCCGCGGCCTGCGCGCTGTCGCTCATCGCGTTGGTTGTTGCCTGTCGCGGGGGCGCGCTCCGTCCAGCGGCGGGCGTCATCGCCGGAGTTGCGCTAGGCCTCGCGCTGATCTTCAGCCCGTTCCTGGGCGGCTCATTCGCGCTGGTGTACGGCGCTGCTGCGGCCTGGTCCTCGATGCGGTCCGGCCCGCGCATGCTGGCGGGACTGCTACGCTGCGGCGTTGCGGCAGTACCGGTGCTGGCGGCCCTCGGCTGGTGCGTCGCTGCGGGCACCTTCGAGGGGGCGGGCGGCGCAGTGGCCGTCGGGGCGTCGCCGCTGGCGATGGCTGCCCCGGGCCGGCTTCTCCTCCTTGCTCTCGGCCCGGTGGTCACTCTCGCGGTTGCCGGCCTGGGCGTTGCTGCACGATCGAAATACCCCTGGCACGCCTCTCTCGCCGGCCTGGCTGTGGGACTCTTCATGCTGTACTTCGTGACGCTGTCGAAGGAGCCGATCTGGGTTGGCTGGCGCGCCGGACAGATCATCCTGGTCACGATCCCGGCGCTCATCGCGGCGTTCTTTGCGAAGGCCTGGGACCTCGGCTATCGCGTCACGGTTGGCATCGCCGCTGCGGCCGCCCTGACCGCAGGTCTACCGACGACCCTTATCGACACCTGGAACGCGCAGGATGTGACCAACACGCGCATGGCGGCGTCCTTTCGGTGGACCGTCGTCGTTCCCCCGGACACGTTGGCCGCGACGGCCTGGATTCGCGAGCATACGCCGCCGGATGCGCTGGTCCAGATGTCGAATCGGGCCCCGCGGTCGCGAAACATGGACGCTGATTCCGACGTTTGCGGAACGGCGTATGGCTGCAGGCAAACCGATTTCGCTGTTGGCGATGCCGGAGTACGACGAGCGCTCGAAGGAGGCGGACGCCGTCTTCAGCGCAACGGACGCCGCCGAGGCGGCCCGACTCGCTCGAATGCTCCGGCTCGACTACCTCTACCTCGACGCGGTCGAACGCCGGGCCTACGGCCCGGATGCTGCCGCAAAGTTCGACGACCCACGATATTTCATTCGTGCGTTCGGCGCCGGAGACGCGGCGGTCTACCAGGTGCGATGAGTCTGCCCGCGGGGATTTCGGCCGGCGTTTCGGGCATGATTTCATCAGATTAGGACCCTCGAGTCATTCATGCCATCAGTGACCATCGTGGGCGCCGGCGTGGCCGGGCTGACCATCGCGCTATCAACTCGCCCGGCGCGGCTACCACATCACCATCGTTGAACGGAACGCTGTCGTCGGGGGCTTGGCCCGGACGTTTCATTACGGCGACTTCCATTTCGACGTCGGCCCGCACCGGTTCCATACCGAGAACGCGAGGGTCGCGGCGTTCATCCGCGAGATTCTGAAGGAAGACGCGATCGAGATTCCGCGAAAGAGCGGCGCGCGCATGTTCGGCCGCTTTCACGAGTGGCCGCTCACGCCCGGCATCCTGCTCGCGATGCCCATCCGGTTCATGTTCAAGGGAGCGCGGGATCTGCTCTTCAAGGAGCGGTTGGCCGGCGAATCGTTCGAAGCGGACATCGTCAACAAGTACGGCCGGACGCTGAACGACATCTTCTTCGAGCCGTACACGCGGAAGTTCTTGTTCCACGCGCCGTCGGAACTCCACCGTGACTGGGCGCGCGCGGGAGTGAACCGGGCCGTCATCGACAAGCGGGCACAATCGGATAACCTCTGGAGCCTGCTCAAGAACACGTTGATGCCGAAGCCGATCGACACGCTGTTTCTCTATCCGCCGCACGGCGTCGGGACGCTTCTCGGATCTCCTGGCGAAGGGCATCATGGAGATGGGAGGCCGGATCCTGCTCGATGACGCCACCGTCGGCATCGAAACGGCGGGCCGACGTCTCGTGGCGATCAGGACCGGACGCGAGCGGATATCCACTGAGAACGTCGTGTGGACCGCGCCGATCACACTGCTCAACTCGCATCTCGGCCTCCAGGGGTTCGATCTCGAGTACCTCTCCACGATTTTCTACAACCTCGAGATCGGCAAGCCTGGCAAGCTGTCGTACCAGTGGACGTATTTCGGCGGCGACGAGATCTTCTCCCGAGTGACGGCCCCGGAAGCGTTCCTCCCGTCCACCACGCCCCCAGGCAAGAGCGGCATGTGCGTCGAGTTCACGTGTCGCGAAGGAGACGAGCGATGGCAGCACCCGGAGCGCTACACAGACGCGATTGTTGCGGATCTCGTGCGCACGCGGGCGCTCGACTCTGCGTCGGATGTCGAGCGCGTGCACATCGAACGCGTGCCGTTCACGTATCCCATCTACAAGCTGAACTACCTGGGCGAGCTGACGCGCAACCTCCGGACCCTCGGTGAGTACACGAACCTGCTGCTTGCCGGACGTTGCGGGCGGTTCTGGTACAACAACATGGATCATTCGATCGGCCAGGGCCTCACCATGGCCGACAAGATTCTCCGCGGCGAGGTCCTCAGCGAGATTGACACGGCAGACCGCGAGTTCTGGGAAGCCGACGAAGATGGCAACGTGCCCATTCGGGAGGAAGAGATCGCCGAGCCGCTCGACGAAGTGGCCCGGTAGCCCTCAGCCCCAGCGCGTCGAGGTCCGTGCGAAGTGTTACGATCTCCGGCGCAACCAGTCGGGACGTGCTGAAACGCGCGCACTGAGCGGCTGGGAGGTCCGATTGGAGGAGCCGTGAACCTGGATCGAAGATGTAGATGTCATCGGGCGGGTAGATCCAGCAACACAACATCCGACTGTTCCTGTAGCCGTTCGACAACGATTTCACGGCCGTCAGACGAGACGTCGAAGTCGCGAATCTCGAAGTCGGGAGTGAACGCGGTCAACTGCCGCTCGACGCCGGTGCTTAGATCGATGGCCCAGATGTTCTTGTGCCGGATCTCTCCTCGCAGCACGACGACCTCATGCCCGCCGGGCAGAAACACCAGACGCCTGGCGCCGCGCGTCAGGGTCAGCGCCGGCAGAGAATATGCCGTCCCCTCGGTCGTCGCGGCTTTCACCGAAAACGTCGTCCCGATGTCCGGCCCTGAGTAAGCCACGAAGCGGCCGTCCGGCGCCCAGACCGGATCGACCGAGTACTCGGAGAGTAACAGGGAGGGCGCACTGCCGCTCATCGGGACGCGGAAGAGCCGCGGTTGGCCACGATCGACGGCAGCCGTGGTGATCGACTGACCGTCCGGCGCCCACGCGGGTGCGCCTTGTAGCTCGAGCGAGTCGGTCACAACCTTCGGGTTCGTGCCGTCAGCCTGCATTACATATAAGAGCGTCCGTGCGTGCTGCCGCACCGAGAACGTGATGCGCCGGCCGTCCGGGGCAACCGCTGGACCGCCGAAGATTCGGGCTCCCTGTCCAGACCATAGCTCAGTGACTACGTCACCCGTGACCTTGCAGATATTGTCGCCGACGGGGGTCTCCGACACATACAAGACGTAGCCTGGGCCCACTCGAGGCGAGACGCCCGTTCCGGTCGGCATCGCGATGCGCTGAGCAGTCTCTGCGCCGACCGGCGGGGCATCGATGGACAGCCGCCACAGTGTCCGCCTGGGAGTGGCGAGCGTCGCAACCAGGCGGCGACCGTCCGCGCTGGCCGCCAGCGACGTAAACGGATCGACGCCGGTGCCGAGTTTGTGTGGGACGCGGCGCTCGACGTCCATGCTGTAGAGCCATGGCCCCGCGCCGTCGCGATCGGTCGCCAAGTAGACGAGCGTTCGCCGATCCAACAGGACCGGATGGCTGACGCGTGTACCGTGCGATGTGATCCGCTCGGCGGGACCGCCGGTGGAACCGACGCGCCAGATGTCCAGTGCATCCGGAGGCGTGCCTTCGACGAAGTAGATGAACCTCCCGTCGGGCGACCACGACGGAAAGTGAGCGTGCCGGCCGGCCGAAGCGGTGAAGATGCGCTGGCCCTCTGTTTGCCGGCGCGCGTCAGTCACGAACGTCGGATCTCCGGGCCCGGGCGTGTGGTACACGATCCGCGCGCCATCGGGAGACCAGCCGGACTCCGCGACGCCTTCAAGGTACGGCGTCGGCTGGCCTCCGAGCGTCGACACGGCCCACGTGCCAATCGCGCCCCCTTCGGAACCATCCTGCCTGCGAACCCAGAAGGTGACGAGAGCGCCGTCGGGCGAGAACCCCAGCAGGCGCACTGAAGGATTCACGAGCTCCGCGGGGACGCCGCCGCGGGTCAAGTTGTGGAATGGTCCCGAACCGACCTGCGTGACCCAGACGTCCATCTGGCCGTCACGGTCTGAGAGAAACGCCACGAAGCGGCCATCTCTAGACACGGCGGCCGCCTGTTCCACGCCGTCGAAGTCGGTCAGTCTCCGAAGTTGTACGTCAACGATGGGACTGCGCCAGAAGAATTCGCTCGCTCGAAGCCACAGACCTACGCCAGCCGCTATCGTCAGCGAGGCGGCCGCCGCGAGTCCGAGGATGAACATCCGTCTGGTCGCGAAAATTGATGCCGCAGGCGCCGCGGGTAGTGGGACGGCAGCCATCGCGCTCTCTTGCGAGGCCCGAACGTGGCGACCGCGCGCCCAGGCGTTGAGCTCGCTCCGGAACGCAAAGACGGAACCGGCCTTGTCGTGCAGGTGGCGGTGAACAGGCATGCCTTCGCGCTTTTCCCAGCGCTGAACCGTGGTCACATCGCGATTGAGGTAGGTCGCGATCTCCTTCCACGATTCCAGACGCTCTTCGGGCGGTGCCGGCGCCTGTCTGTCGCTGAACGGTTCGTCCATCGCGGTCTCATCGAACGAAGACCGCGATTGTACCGCCGACGCGCATCGCGGCAAAGGGCGGTATTGAACGGCAACTCGCACAAATGCTCAGAATTCCGCTCATTGCGGTTTGAACGCTGCGTTCCCGCTTCCTATCGTGTCGTCGCGTCTCGAAACCAATCGGAAACAACGCAAGGAGGCGGAGATGCGACGGAACATGATGTGGGTGACACTGCTCGGCGCCGCGATGGCTCTAACGGGCCTGTATCAGGAAAAAGAGGTCATGGCGACGCCGGCGTCCGGATTCACTGGCACGACGATCGCCTTGGGCAAGTTCGGCCCGATTGATGTCTTCAACCAGGCCATTCTTGCGGATCCTTCGCAGGAGACAGGCAAGAAGTCGCCCTGGTTGTCGATGCAGAAGACGAGGGGGGTGTCGGACTTGTACGTGCAGAGCAACGTGTGGAAATCTATCTCGGATAACCAGAACATTGTCGCAACCAGCGGCTGGCACACCCACCCTGGCCATAGCCTGATCATCGTCACAGCCGGAACGGTCACGGTCTATGACGGGGACGATCGCGCCTGCACAGCACACGTGCATACGGCGGGGATGGGATTTGTTGATGCCGGCGGTGACCATGTGCATAACATCCGCAATGAGAGCCAGATCGAGGAGGCGAGGACCATGACCATCCAGCTCATTCCTGCACGTCTGGACGGATCACCGTCGGCGCCTGACCGCCGGAAGGATGCAGATGATCCGGGGAATTGCCCGTTCTGATTGCGAATGCGCGGTTTGGATTGCCGAGAGGCTCCGCGATCGCGGAGCCTCTCCAGGTCCAGATTCGAGCCGGACGCCCGGCCCTTCGCGCTCGGTTGGCACCCTCCGGCCGAGGCGATGACGTTAGCGTCGGGCGCAACTCTGGGACGCGCCAGGACCGGCTCGTGACGACATTGCGACCGAAGCAGATTGCGGAGGCCGCGTCGGCGATCGCGTTATTCGACACGCAGGTCTGGGGACAGGAAGAGTGTCCGAATCCGACCAGCCTCGTCTCGACATCGGCCAGGTCGCCCGTCCGTCGCTTCAGAAGGCGGCCGATGTCCCGTGATCTTGTCGGCACTTTCGTTGCTCCTGTCGATCGTCCACAGTTAAGTTCGGGGCGGACGGCCCACGACCAACAGTTCTCCGTCCTCGAGGGCCCCGGGCCGTCACGGTCGTCCGACGCCAGAAGAGGAAACGCATGATGACCGACATCCGTCTTGCCCTTCGGACGCTGCCGCGGATTCCCGGCTATTCGCTCGCCTTCATCCTGACGCTGGGCCTCGGCATCGGCGCCAACACGGCGATCTTCAGCGTCATCAACGGCGTGCTGCTGCGGCCGCTGCCTTATCCCGAGGCCGACCGCATCATGCACCTGCGCCAGCCGCAGACTAGCGGCCGGCGTCGAGGACACGAGCTTCTCGTTCGTCGAGGTCGCCGACTACCGGCGCGAGGCGACGACGATCGACCAGTTCGTCGAGTTCGGCGACTGGACGTTCAACGTGCTCGGGCGCGGCGATCCGCATCGCGCGACCGGCGGGCTGGTGACGGCGAACTTCTTCCCGATGCTCGGCGCGCGGCCGCATCTCGGGCGGCTGCTGCTGCCGGCGGACGAAGGGCAAGGCGGCGCCGCCGGTCGTCGGTCCTTACCTACGCCTATTGGCAGCGCGTGTTCGGCTCCGATCCGGACGTCGTCGGGCAGACGCTCGATCTGACCGTGAAGAAGGCGCAGATCGTCGGCGTGCTCGCGCCGGGCTCGCACTACGCGACCCAGCGGAAGCAGGACTTCTACGTCAACTACGCCGCCAACGATCACTACATGGGCGCGTCGATGCAGGACGAGCGCGCAGCATCGGATGACCGACGTCTACGCGCGGCTGGCGCCGGGCGCGCACGCCCGCCGCCGCGCAGGCCGAGCTGCGGCAGATCGCCAGCGCGGCTGCACGACGCCTATCCGGGCGCCTACCCGAACTCGCAGCGGGTTCGACACCGTCGTGACGCCGTGGAAGGACGAGCTGACCGCGAAGGCGCAGGCCGACGCTGATGATACTGCTGGTGACGACGGTGTTCGTGCTGGTCATCGCGTGCGCCAACGTCGCCAACCTGACGCTGACGCGGCTGGTGCAGCGCGAGCGCGAGATGGCGGTCCGCGCCGCGCTGGGCGCGCGCGGCTCGCGTGCTGCGCCGGCAACTGCTGGCCGAGAACCTGGTGCTCTCGGTGCTCGGCGGCGGGCTCGGCCTCGGGCTCGCCGTCGCGGGCCTCGACCTGCTGATCTGCGTACGCCGGGCGGTTCACGAACCGCACCGGCGAGATCGCGCTCGATGGCTGGGTGCTCGCCTTCACGCTGTTCGTGTCGATCGCGATGGCGCTCTGTTCGCCTGGGCGCCGCGGCTCACGTTCGTCGAGCGATCCGGTGCGGGCGATGGCGGGCGCGGGCGGACGCGCCGCCGGCAGCGCAGGCCGCCGCCGCGCGCAGCGCATCCTCGTAGTCAGCCAGCTCGCCGCGTCGTTCATGCTGCTCATCGGCGCCGGGCTGCTGACGCGCACGCTGCTCCGCCTTTACGCGATCGACCCGGGATTCGACCTCGCGAACGTGCTGAGCCTGCAGGCGCCGGACTTCAGCGTGCCGAATCGCGACCGGCGGATGCAGTTCAGTCGCGACGTGCTCGATCGCGTGAGGAGCGAAGCCGGCGGTGCAGGCCGCGGCCATGGCGTCGGCCGCGCCGCTCGCCGGGTCGTTCCCGTGCCAGCAGGAGATCCGCGTCGAGGGCGCCGACGCCGACGCGGTCGGCGAGCGCGCCGAAGCACCGTGACGCGCATCGTCAGCAGCGGGTACTTCGAAACAGTCGGCACGCGGATCAAGGTCGGGCCGCGGCGTTCCAGGCCACCGACGGCGCGACGTCGCCGCCGGTCGTGATCCTCAGCGAGTCGATGGCGCGCTACTACTTCAAGGATCAGAGGCCGATCGGCCGGCACATCAGCTGGAAGCAGTTCAACGGCAACTGGACGCCGCCAGCCGAGATCGTCGGCGTCGCCGCCGACTACGCACGCCGACGGCATCACAGAAGCGCCGTTGCACACGCTGTATCAGCCCGACACGCAGTCGACGTCCGGCCGTCGACGCTGCTCGTGCGGACGGCCGGATCGCCCAACGGCCTCGCGCCGCGCGTCGATCGAGACGATCCGGCAGCTCGATCCGAACCGGCCGATCGATCACGTGCAGACGCTCGAGGAGATCCGCGACGAGACGATCGCGCCGCAGCGGCTGAACGCGACGCTGATCGGGCTGTTCGCGCTGCTCGCGCTCGCGATCGCGACCGTCGGCGTCGCCGGCGTGCTCGCGTTCTCGGTCAGCCAGCGCACCAACGAGCTCGGCATCCGCCTCGCCCTCGGCGCCGAGCGCGCCAGCGATCCTGCGCATGATCCTCGGCGAAGGCGCCACGATGGCGGTGATCGGCCTCGTCAGTCGGCGGGCTCGCCGCCATGCCGCTGTCGCGGCTGCTGACCGGCCTGCTCGTTCGGCGTCGAGCCAGTCGGATCCGCCGACCATCGCGTCTGTCCGCGATGCTGCTGCGTCGTCGTCGCGCTCGTCGCCGCGTGGATTCCGGCGCGGACGGCGACGGCGGTCGACCCGATGACGGCGCTCAGGGGCGAGTGAGTGACGGCTGTCAAGCCCGACTACTCGGCTCGCGCCGTCACTGCGTACCGTAGAAATCGTCCGGTCTGACGGAAACCGAGCGTCTCGAGGAGCAGGGTTGAGGTCTCGGCCGGGTGGATTCTCGAAAACCGCACGCTCCCGGCCAAGCCCTGCCACCCGGTAGAGCGCAGCCAGAGATCAGGGCACGCCGGGGCGACAGCTGGCTATGGCCATATGGTCATGGCTATAATAGAGAAATGAAGACGATCGCCGCGGGCAAATTCAAGGATGTCTGCCTGAAGACCCTGGACGAGGTGGCCAACACGAGAACCGTGGTCGTCATCACGAAACGGGGCCGGCCGGTCGCGAAACTCGTTCCCTGCGGGCCGTGGCCGGCACAGCGGAGCCTCGCCGGGAGCGTGCTGAAGGAATCCGGCGACCCATTCAGCACCGGCGAGCGCTGGGATGCCGACGCTTCTTGATACCCACGCCTGGATCTGGTGGGTCACGGCGGATCGTCGACTCTCGAAGCCGGCGCGCAGAGCCATCGAACAGGGCGTGGCGGAGGAGGCCCTGTGGCTTTCTCTGATCTCGGTGTGGGAACTCGCGAAGAAGGTGGAAAAAGGGCAGCTCGTGCTCGACCGGCCGGTCGATGAATGGCTCGACGCCGCTACGGTCAGGCCCGGACTCCACATGGCGGAGCTAACCCGCCCAATCCTGGTCGAGAGTTGTCGCTTGCCTCAGCCCTTTCCGGGCGATCCCGCCGATCAGATCATCGTCGCGACCGCGCGGCAGCAGGGTGCCGACCTCGTCACGAAGGACCGCCAGATCCGCAGGTATCCGCAGGTCAAATCCATCTGGTAGAGTCGGCGACGCGGAGCACAGAAGTGGAAGTCGCGGCGAGGAATCGCAGGGCGCGGTTTCCGGCTGCGCGGTGCGGTCGGCGTGCTCCGCATCGCGTCGGCCCCCGGCCTCGCCCGCCCACCGACTGCCACCCCATTCAATGTGGACAAAGTGCCCCGGAGCGAGTGACGGGGTTCTCGCGTGTCGTTCGTTGACGCAACAGTAATCGTTGCGCAACAAAATCCGTTGCGGTATAGTGTCTGTATGCCCATTGCCATGGTGCGGAAGGTCGCGGCGCTCAGGGCGGACTTCCGCTCGGCAGCGCAACTCGCCGATCTGCTTGGCGTCAATCGCTCGCAGGTGCTCCGCTGGCTGCGCGGGGCTGGCATCGACCCGCTCAACGCCGAAAAGGTCGATCTCCTCAGCTCGTCTGGTCGAATCTTCTCCGCTTGTACGACCGCGATGCTGCGATGTCGTGGCTCTTCGGCGTAAACCCGCTGCTCGGCGATCGGCGACCGGTGGACGTGATCCGCCTCGGACGTGCGGAGGAACTGATGCGTGCAATCCGGGCGGAACGATCCGATACGTTCGCCTGAACTAACAGCGCTGGCCGCGTGATCCTCTATCGTTGCTTCGCGTGGAACGAACGCGCCGATCAACGGGAGGCGGACGGCCCACTCTGGTTTCCCCGCGTCTACCAGGGTGAGGGCCGACACGACAACCCCGACGTCTACGGCTGCCTCTATCTTTCCGATTATCCCCTGTCGTCGCTCGTCGAGCAGCTCGCCCGTTTCCGCGGCCAGCGCCTCCTGCCGTCGTTGTTGCGACGACGTGGCCTGCCCCTCGCGCTTGCCGACCTGGAACTCGACGATCGGGCGGAGCTCGTCGATCTGGACGACCCGGCGGTCCTGCGACGCGAGCGACTGAGGCCGTCGCAGGTGGCAACCCGCGACCGCTCCACAACCCAGCCGCAGGCCCGGCGGCTCTACGATCGCCACCCGCGCGCCGCCGGCCTGAAGTGGTGGTCGATCTATGAGGCGCGCTGGATGAACGTAACGGCGTTCGACCGCGCCGCAGCGCAGTTGCGTCTCGTGTCCGTGCGGACGCTCACGGTCGACGATCCGACGGTTGTGGAAGCCGCCGACTTCTTTGGTCTTCGAAGGCTCACGTGAATATCGCGAGCGCTGGTGGATGAGTTTGACGGGAAATGGTCACTGGTACTGGCCACCGCGCGGCGCCAGCGCCGGAAAACCGTGACGGCGCCGCACCATCATCCAGAGGAGCGGCGCGAAGATCAGCACCGCCCCCAGGATGATTCCGGTGAGCGTCGTAGATACGTCCAACAGCTTGAGCGCGCTCGCGAGCAGCACGAACCCGAGCGCGCGACGTACGAGCCCGCCGGGTGCGCGCGCCGACAGATGCGCGCCGAGCCACACACCCGGAATGCTGCCCACCAGCAGCGACGTCGTCAGCGCCAGCTGAAAGTCGCCGAACAGAATGTGACCGATCGCGGCCGACGCCACGAGCGGGACGGCCTGGACGAGGTCCGTGCCGACGAGCTCGCTCGCCTTCAGCCGCGGATACAACGCCATCAACGCGATGATGATCAGCGAGCCGGATCCGACCGACGTCATGCCCACGACGAGGCCGCCGAGGATGCCGACGAGGTACGACCGGAAAGGGTCGGACCTCGACCCGAGGGCGGCCCTGCGGCAGCGGGGCGGCACGGCCGTCACGAACGCGCGCGTGTTCGATCAGGCGGATGTAAGCGCGGACCATCAGTCCCGCCGCCGAGCAGAGCAGTGCGATTGCCAGCGCAGTACGGATCACCGACTGCACCTGTTCGCCGCCGCCGAGTGCGCGGGCCACGAGCACCCCGGCGAAGGCCGCAGGAACCGATCCGACGCTCAGCCACTTCACAAGTCCCAGATGGACGGTGCCACGCCGCAGATGCACCAGCGAGCCCACCGGCTTCATCACCGCGCTCGCAACCAGATCGGAGGAAACCGCGGTGAGCGGCAGCACGTTGAAGAAGAGCACGAGCACCGGGGTCATCAGGGCGCCGCCGCCCATGCCGGTGAGGCCGACGACAATGCCGATTCCAAAGGCGGCGACAGCGAGAGGCAGGTCGAAGCTCACGGTGTGACGGTCGTCTGCGTGCCCGAAGACATCGCGACGATCCTAGCAGCCTCTCGGAAGATCCAGACAAGACGTAATCATTCAGCCGCCTTTCCTCGACGTATCCACTTGCGCTGAACAGCTGGCAGGCAGGTGTAGGGTCTCGGGAACTTCGGCGCTGATCCGGGGGGGCCGAGAATCGCGAGCTTCGAGCTGAGCGAGGTGAGCAAGTGACGGCCCTGGCTCCCCCTCACGACACTGGCCGAAAGATTTCTCCGCTCTGCACCTACGAAAGCGAAGGGTTCACAACACGTGAACGCACGTGTGCGGATGAATTGGCAACGATGGGGGCGACCGTGTACACAGCATCGGCAATATCAGATGCCATCGTCAACGAACGGTCGTTTCACTGCTGCTTCGATATCAAGGCCGGCACGTTCTGCTCGTAGGCGGGGAACCTTGCCGGTGCGGCTGTCACAACTCGGTCGTCCAGCCGTCCCACTGAGAGGGTAGGCGCCGGGGTGGCGATCCCGGTTGCCCGACTAGGAAGTGTTGATGGAGGAAATGATTCCGTTCGTCTATGACGAACTGCGACGAATTGCCGCTCGCAAACTCCGCCAGGAGCGCCCCAGTCACACGTTGACCGCGACCGCGCTCGTCCACGAAGCCTGGCTCGAAGTGCGGAAGCTCGATCGAATCGTCTGGCAGAACCGATCGCACTATCTCGCGGTGGTCGTGCAGGCGATGCGTCGCATTCTCATTGACTACGCCGTCGGTCGCAACCGTCAAAAGCGCGGCGGCGGTCAGGCGCCCCTGCACCTCGAAGACGACGCCTGGGCTGTGGCCGAGACGCGCGGCGAGGAACTTCTCGCTCTCGATCAGGCTCTCGTGCGGCTCGGCGAGCTGAATGAGCGTCAGGCCCGAATCGTCGAGTGCCGGTTCTTCGGTGGCATGACGGTGGAGGAAACAGCCGACGCCCTGAGAGTGTCGCCGGCAACCGTCAAGCGAGAATGGGCGACGGCCCGGGCGTGGCTCAACCGCGAGCTTCAGGCGTGAGCCCCTCGACCATGCTCGAACCGATGCCGGCGGCCCGCTGGCAACACGTTCAACAAGTGCTTGCCGACGCGATTGAGTGCCCAGCACGCCAGCGCGTTGCACTGATCGATGCCCGCTGCGCGGGCAATTCCTGGCTGAGACGCGAGGTGCACTCGTTGCTCATCGCCCACGACACCGAGGGGATGGTGGATCGCCTGGGATTGCTGGTGACGCCTCCAAGCGTGTGGGGACTTGAAGAAGTCACGAAGTGGTCCGGTCGGATCGTGACCCACTATCGCTTGGAAGAACCCATCGGCTGGGGCGGGATGTCGGTCGTCTACGCGGCCCGAGACGAACGGCTTGATCGCCGGGTTGCGCTGAAGTTCCTCTTGCCAGGGTTGAGCGCGGACGCTCGCGCCAGGTCCAGATTCATGGCCGAGGCGCAGGCCGCCGCCGCGGTCGACCATCCGAACGTGTGCACGATCTATGAGAGCGGTGAACACGAGGACGGCCAGCTGTTCATTGCGATGCCGCTCTACGATGGTGAAACGCTTCAGGCGCGGGTGGACCGCCATCGACTGACCTTCGACGAGGCGCTTCGGATCGCGCTTCAGATCGCCGCCGGACTGGGACACGTTCACGACTGCGGAATCGTCCATCGTGACGTGAAGCCCGCGAACATCGCGATCCTTCCGGATGGAGCCGTACGGATTCTGGACTTCGGCATTGCCCAGGTCGCCACCGCTGCCCGCTTCGACCGAAAACCGCCGGCGGGGACGGTCTCCTACATGAGCCCTGAACAGACGAGCGCCCGCCATGTCGACAGGCGGTCCGACATCTGGTCTCTGGCGATCGTCATCCATGAGATGTTGACCGGCACGCGGCCGTTTCAGCGTCACGACGACCGCTCGGTCCGGGACGCCATCCTGGAGAGCGAACCGCGCCTGACGGCCGCTTCGTTCGCTGACCTGCCGGCGGGGATCGACGAGGTGCTGCGGACGGCGCTCGCGAAATCGCCGAACCAGCGATATGCCTCGATGAAGCTGTTCGCGGCCGAGTTGTGCGCTCTCGCCCCCGGCCGCCCGACGGCAACCAGCCTGGTGAAGGCCGCCGACGACTTCGGGAAGAACCCGCGTCCCGTCCACAGACGAGAAAAGCCACACCACCGGGGATTGCGGCTCACGCGATCGGCTTGAGCCCTTTTGTTGTCCGTTGCGGCTTTTATTCCTGACGGCGGAACGCGAACGCGCAATCCAGCGCCTTCGCCGTGTTCGCCGCGGTACGCGCGCAGTCAGTCATGTCGCGTCAGGAGGCTTTCATGCACTTTGGACAATTCACCAGACCGCTCATGCACTCGCTCGTGGCGGTCGTCATGTTTGCCAGTTCGGCAGGCCCGGCTCTCGCCCAGAGCCACGACGCCCATCTCGGCAACATCGGGCCGCAGAGACCCAACCCGCGGGAGAACGAGCTCGTCCAGGCCGTTCGCGACGCGACCGAGCGATTCAAGAATGTCACGTCGATCGCGGGACCGGGCGAAGGATACGGACTGGGATTCGGCTGCGTCAGCGGTGGAGATTTTGGTGCGATGGGAATGCACTACATCAACGGGCCGCTGATCGAGGACAAAGAAATCAGGGTGGACCAGCCGGAGATCATCCTGTTCGAACCCACACCGAACGGCGGCATCCGGATCACGGGTGCTGATTACCTGGTCAAGAAGGCCGACTGGGAATCGAATCCTGACCACAAGGGGCCACCGGAGCTGTTCGGACAGCTCTTCCACCTCTTTGACAGCCCCAATCGCTTCGGTCTCGACCCCTTCTACACGCTGCACGTCTGGGCGTGGAAGGACAATCCCGTGGGGACGTTCGCGAACTGGAACCCGAACGTGTCGTGCGACGCGTTCAACCCGAAGCAGAACTAAACTAGCGCAACAGGCTGGAACTGGGTTCAAGGGTCATCGGCGACCGGGATTTGAACCCGGTTCCAGGTCGCTGCGCGAGGCACGATGAAGTTCGCGAAGATCGTCTTTACGGGCGCCGGGCGTTTGCGGACTTATGGTGCTGTCGCCGCTCTACTTCATGTTCGACTCGCACGCCACGACATCATTGCGGGAATGCTGCTTTCGTTGGGCTCTGTCGCGCTCCTTCCAGCCCAGTCCACGCCACCACCCGTTCCCTTGACGCCCCCGGACGGCTATACGCTCGTCTGGTCGGACGAGTTCGACTCTGACGGCGCACCCAATCCGCAGAACTGGACCTTCGAGAATGGCTTTGTTCGCAACCAGGAACTGCAGTGGTATCAGCCGCAGAACGCACGTGTGGAGAAGGGCCTCCTCGTAATCGAGGGACGTCGCGAACATCAGATCAACCCGCGATACGAGGCAGGGTCAGCCGACTGGCGTCGCGCGCGCCAAGCCGCGGAGTACACGTCAGCGAGCCTGATGACTCGTGGATTGCAAGCCTGGCAGTACGGCTACTTCGAAATGCGCGCACGCATCGACGCGCGGGACGGGCTGTGGCCGGCGTGGTGGACCCTTGGTGCGTCGGGGGCCTGGCCGCGCAACGGCGAGATCGACATCATGGAGTACCTCTCGCGGCAACCTCCTCGCCAACGTGGCGTGGGGCGGTGCGGCGCGCGGTCCGATCTGGGACGATGTGCGCAGGCCGCTCGCATCACTGGGCGGTACCGACTGGTCGTCGAACTTCCACGTGTGGCGAATGTTCTGGGACGAACGATCGATTCGGTTGTCGGTCGATGATGTCTGGATGAACGACATCGACCTGGCTCAGACCGTCAACCGGGACGGGACCGCGGTCAACCCTTTGCACCAGCCACACTACATGATCGTGAACCTGGCAATCGGCGGCTCGAGCGGCGGCGATCCGTCCCAGACGACGTTTCCGAGCCGGTACGAGATCGACTACATCCGCGTGTATCAGACGCGGCGATGACTGGAGTACGAGGAAACGCTGCGCGGGTTCTACCGTTAGCCGCGTGCCTGCCACCGGCGGCGTTTGACGCGCCACCAAATTCCATGATGCCGTATGGACCGGCACTGGCCCGCGTTGTTCCGAGTAAGTGCTAGGCGTGAAGTCCCGCCAGATCCACGGCGCCGCCACCGCACCCATCACCAGGTAACCTCCGCCCCTCGCTCCCGAACGCCCTGGGCTGGAAGCACGTGATGGATAGTGTGGCTATCCCACGCGGTGCACGTAGAGGTCTTCGTCGTGGCCCTCATCACGCCCATTGATAGGATGTCGAGATCCAAAGGCGATGACATGTCCAGCGTCGTCGAGCGAGGGCGCTCTGCTATTCTCCATCCACTCCTCGCCGTTGTCAGCACTCATCAGGGTGGTGCGTCGCGTGGATCGGTCATACACGAAGACGTCCCAAAGCAGGTTGATGTCGGGCTGTTCGCCATGGCATTTGCCATCGCAGACAAGATTGCAGGCCAGCGACTGAAACGCCACTCTCGAACCCTCATGAGAGAGAGCCGGCCGGAGGCTGGCACCGTTTGCGGGCCGCCCGCTCGGCGACCGGCTGACCAGTTCTGTGCTTCCGGTGACGAGGTCGTGCAGATAGATGTGGGCGGTACGTTTGATTGAATTGGGCGTCAGGTTTGACGCCTCCGAAACGAAGGCGACGAACCGCCCGTCGCCGCTGATCGCCGGATCGTAGCTCGGGCCGTCGGGGTCGCCGCCCGTGTAGCTCCGCGTAATGCGCCTGGAGATGTTCGTCTCGGTGTCACGAAGATAGATGTCGGCGATGCCATTCTTGTCGGAGGGCTCGGGAACGCACGCGGACGCCGGTCCACACGCCGTCAAGTCATTCGTCGACACGAACGCAACCAATCGGCCATCGGCACTGATGGCGGGGGACCAGCTCGCGCCGGCGGGTTTATCGCCGCCGTGCGTTGCGTCCAGCCGCGAACGCAGTCCCGTGGTGAGCTGAATCAGGTAGATGCTGACGGAACTGCCGACGATCTCGTGCCCGGCGATCAAATCCGTGGCGCTCGATTCGAAAACCACGGCCGTGCCGTCGGCGTTGATCGACGGGTTTCCGCTGTCGCCAGTTGCGGGCTCGCCATTCGCATTCGTCGTCAGCAGTCGGATCACACCGCTCTTACGGTCGCGCACGAATATACGAAAGGTGCCAGACAGGAACGGCGAGTCGGTTAGATTGCCCGCCGCCGACTCGAAGACGACAAACCGGCCGTCCCTGCTGATGTCCGGTCTGAGGCTCTCGCCGTTGCCGGGCGACCCACCTGGCCCGACGCTCTCGATGGTGTACTCGCCGGTTGTGAGATCCAGCACGTACACATCCCGGAATTGATTGCGGTCGGCATCGACGAGTCGCGCTGAAGACACGAACACGACGAAACGCCCGTTGCCGCTGACACGTGCTGAACGCATCGAAACAGGGGTCGCGTCAACATCCTGCTGGATCACGGTCGCCATGAGATCGGTGTCGCTGTCGGCCGGCTGATGGCCCTCGTCCTTCGCGCCAGGATGCATTGTCATTTCACGCGCGACGCGCCGGCCGGAGTCGATCGCGCGCCGCGTCTCGAACGCGCCATCGCCAGTCCTCCACACCTCGCCGTTGCCGGCCTGTGCCTTCAGGTCCACTCCATCGAGTTGCTCGACGATGTGCTCGAGTTCATGCGCGATGAACTCCGTGACACCCAGATCCGGCCTGAGATAGACCTGCGCCGACACCAGGTACCGCCCTGGTACGTGAAGACGGTGCGCGCATCCGAGAACGGCGAGCGACCTGGCCGATCCTCGAGGAGCATGCTCACCCGCACACCGCTTCGGGCGGCAAGTCTGGCGCACTGGTGCCTGAACGTTGGCGACGACCGCCACATCTTGTCGAGAAACGGTCGAAAGATCGGGACGGCCTCGAGATTCGTCGGCAGGCCGACTGGCGCCGCGGCTAGGCCCGCCAACTCGGTCAGCACCCAAAAAGCGGAACAAACAGCAGCAAACCGGATCCTCACATCGTCCCTCGCGGCAGCCCAGGGCCGCCTGTTGGGGAGGGAGGCGCAATCCGACGAGAACAAGTGTCACGGCGGGCAGGCGTAGAATGGGCGGGCCGTGTCCGACGTCAGAACCCAGGACGTGACAGCCCTTCTGATCAAATGGAGAGGCGGCGATGCCGGGGCGATCGAGAAGCTGCTGCCGCTCGTGCACGACGAGCTGCGGCGCATTGCGAAGCGGCACATGGCGGGCGAGCGGCCGGACCATGTCCTCCAAGCCACTGCGCTCGTCAATGAGGTCTACCTCCGGCTGATTGATATTCGGCGCGTCCAGTGGCAGGATCGCGCGCACTTTTTCGCGATGGCCGCTCGCCTGATGCGCCGCGTGCTCGTGGATTTCGCGCGTGCACGAAAGAATCAGAAGCGCGGCGGGGCGCTCCATCGCGTGACGTTCGATCAGAACCTGCTGGTCGCGAGCGAGGCTCCGGACGATCTGATCGCGATTGACGACGCGCTTCGGGCGCTTGCGGGGCAGCACGAACGAAAGAGTCAGGTCGTCGAGCTGCGTTTCTTTGGCGGCTTGAGCGTCGAGGAAACGGCGGAGGTCCTGAAGATCTCTCGAGAGACCGTGATGAGGGATTGGAAGTTCGCGAAGAACTGGTTGATGCGCGAGCTCTCGCGCAGTGGGTCAACAGGACGTGAACCATGACAGCTATCGGCTGGTTTTTGCGCCTCCTTATCTGGATGCGCCTGAATTCTGCCGGATCGAGCCATGGAGCCTGACCGGCGGAGCCAGATCTCGGACCTCTATCATGCGGCACTGGCGCGTGCGCCCGGAGAACGCAGCGCGTTCTTGGAGGAAGCGTGTGATGGGGACGAGGACCTCCAGCAGGAAGTAGAATCGCTGCTCGCCTACGAGTCCGTCTCGGTGCGGTTCCTCGAAAAACCCGCGGCCGAAGTGGTCGCAGCCGCCCTCGCCGGTGCGGGCGATGGAACCCAGATGATTGGTCATGAGCTCGGCTCATACAAGATCCTCGCGCCTCTTGGTGTGGGCGGCATGGGGGAGGTCTATCGCGCGCGCGACACCAGGCTGGGGCGAGATGTCGCGATCAAGATCCTGCCGTCGCACCTCACCGCCGACCCCGAGCGTCGCGCGCGTTTCGCGCGCGAGGCGCGTCTCCTGGCAACGCTCAACCACCCACACATCGGCGCGATCTATGGACTGGAAGAAACGGACGGCCTCACTGCATTAGTCCTCGAACTAGTCGAGGGTCCAACGCTCGCCGATCGCCTCGTGCGCGGGCCGCTCCCTATTGCCGAGGCGCTCACGATTGCACGTCAGATCGCCGACGCGCTCGATGCCGCACATCAGAAGGGCATCGTCCATCGCGACTTGAAGCCGGCCAACATCGTGCTGCAAGGTGGCGCGAACGCATCGGGCGTGCCGTCCGGCGACGTGCGTGCGAAAGTGCTCGACTTCGGTCTGGCCAAGACGATGGCCGTGGGGCTCGAGGGCGACCTGATCCAGCGTCCGTCGGGCTCACCCGACCGGACGGCGGACGGACGCATTCTCGGGACACCCGCCTACATGAGCCCCGAGCAGGCGCGCGGGCAGGCGGTCGACAAGCGCAGCGACATCTGGGCCTTCGGCTGCGTGCTCTACGAGATGTTGGCGGGGCGCCGGGCGTTCGAGGCCGACACGATCTCCGACATGTTCGTGAGTATTCTCGAACGCGAGCCCGATTGGGCCGCGTTGCCCGTCGCCACGCCCGTAGCTGTTCGCAGGCTGCTGCGGCGATGCCTCGAGAAGGACCCCACGCGCCGAGTGCGGGACATCGGCGACGTGCGACTGGAGCTCGAAGACAGTTATTCGATCGAGTCGTCCGAGCAAGCGCGTGACCCACACCTCGTTGCTGCGCGTCGTCACCCACGACTCTGGGTCGCGACGGCGGCGATCGGACTCGTGCTCGGGGCGGCTATCGGGGCCTGGTGGGGGCTACGTTCGGGGATCGTTCCCGCAGTGCAGCCGGCAATGCACCTGCCCGTTGACTTGGGTTCTGACGTGTCCATCACCGGCCCCGTCCTGATCTCGCCGAACGGGGAGCGCCTCGTGTTCCTGTCGAACGGCCGCCTGGTGTCGCGACGACTTGACCAGACTGTGTCCCTGCCGCTGGCCGGGACCGAAGGTGCCGACTCAACCAATGTGTTTTTCTCCCCCGATAGTCTTTCTGTGGCGTTCGAGGTCGGCGGCAACCTCAAGCGCGTGGATCTCGATGGTGGCCCGGTGATGACGATCGCATACGTGTCGCCTGACATGCGTGGGGGAACCTGGGGTGAGGACGGCACCATTGTCATCGGCAGCAAGAATGCGGGACTGCGCAGCGTCGCGGCGCAAGGTGGCAGTCCCAAGGCGCTCACGACGCTCGGCCCAGGAGAGTTCACGCATCGCTCTCCGCAATTCCTGCCGGATGGAAGGTCCGTGCTGTTCACGCGGCACACACGACCAGACGAGTTCGACCTCGCCCGAATCGACGTCCTGTCGCTGGCCGACGGCACGAGTAAGACGCTCCAGGAACGCGCGTATTTCGCGCGGTTCCTGTCCGGCACGGACGGAACTGGGTATCTCACCTTCGTTCGGGAGGGGGCCGTCTATGCGGCCGCGTTCAATCCGGCTGATCGTGAACTTATCGGTGGGCCCTTCAAGGTGCTCGAAGGCATCGACTACAACAGCCTTGGCGGAACTGCTCCGGTGGATGCCTCCAGAACTGGAATCATGGTCTACCGAAGCGAGACCAAGGTGAGGCTCGACTGGCTGACGAGCGACGGCTCGCGGCGGCCGCTGCTTACGGAGCCTGGCTTCTACCGGGGTCTGAGGCTCTCACCTGATGGCAAGAGGTTGGCGTTCTCTACAAACGACCTCCACGTCTATGACATCGCGCGCCAGGCGGAAACGGCTCAATTGACGAATGGCTTCAAGGGACTGTTGATTCTTCTCAGCTGGACCCCCGACGGTCGTTTCATCCTGTTCGGCAGTCCCGGAGGGCTTTCGTGGGTGCCGGCCGGGGGCGGCTCCGAGCCTCGGCTGCTGTTTGAGGATCGAACCCCGCCTCCGCGGATTCCCGGCTCTTTCACACCAGAGGACAGCCGTTTGGGCTACATGGAAAACGCAGCGTCGGAGGGGACAGCATGGAATCTGTGGACCGTTCCCGTGCGCGTCGACGAGTCGGGACTGCGCGCCGGTCAGCCCGAGCCGTTCCTTGCGACGCCTTCAGACGAACGGAACATCGAGTTTTCTCCCGACGGACGCTGGGTGGCCTATGTCTCCTATAAGTCCGGCCAGTTCAACGTCTACGTGAAGGCCTTCCCCGACGACGGGCGGGAGTGGCCAGTTTCCGTTGGCGGCGGCAACTTACCCTTGTGGTCGCGGTCGGAGTTGTTCTTTCGGCAGGGCGATCTGATCATGGCTGCGCCGTACTCCGCCACGGACTCGAGCTTCAGCGTCGGGAAGCCGCGCGTGTGGTCAACACAACCGCTCGCTCCTGCGTTTGAAGGAACTGGGTACTCGGTGGCGCCTGACGGCACGCGGGTCGCCGCCATCCTCCCCGACCAGTCGTCAGAGCAACAGTCCCACCGTTCCGTCACATTCTGGATCCATGCTCCCGACGAAATCCGACGCCGGGAGCCTGTCGGACGATGAGAACTGTCTGCCCATTGATGTCGTGCGCCTCCACTACGAGGGCGATCGAGTGGTTGATGTGAAATATCCCAATCGAGCTGGCTACAGCGACCCTGAGCGCTATCGAAGGGCCGCTGCGTAGAGCAGATGCTTGCCGGTGGGCCGGAAACCGAGAGTCGCAAGGACCTCCTTCGAGATCTCCGCCGGGTGGACCTTCGGGAACCGGAAGGCTGTTATGTCTCCCGCGCGGAGTCGGGAGAGCAGTAGCTGCAGCCGCGCTCCACCATCCTCGATGAAGGAGCGGAGCGACACGATTTCCGCCTCCACTCCCGATCCGCGCCTCATATAAAGGATGAAGGCCTCGATTCGCTCGTCGGAGGCGACGGCGAATCCTGCGATGTCGTCCTTGCTTGCCGTAAGAGTCTCGACCGAGCGCTGCCAGCAAACCTGAGGAGATACCTCGCTCAGCAGATCATTGGCGGCGAGATCGTCGACCGTGACAGGAATCACGAACCCCATTCGACTCGCGCCGCCTTGCGGCGCTCGCTCATCCCTCGACTTCACTCGGGATGACCCTGAGCCTGCCGAAGTGTCAGGCCGGGCTGCTCCCCTTACGTCCCGCAGTTCGTTCTCCTCAGCATGCAGGACGTAGTCCGTCAGAACCGCCTCCTCGACATATCCGCACGCGGCGAACAGCGCGCGGGCTGGCGCGAGACCTTCCGGCACTTCGGTAACGATTCGGGGCGGACCGAGAATGGCGAGCTTCGACCCGAGCGAGCTAAGCAGGTGACGGCCATGACCCTGTCGCCGATGATCGGGATGGACGGCGATCTTGTGGATGAGGGTACCGGAAGGCCGCTTGGCGCCGATCAGGACTCCGATCGGATCGGAGCCAGAGAAAGCGACCATGCAGCTGCTGCACCAGACCTGAAGGTAGCGGATCGACCGCTTGAACGCGGCCGGCGTCATCTCCGGCTCGTCGGGAAAGTACGGAGCCCAGCAGCGATTCAGCGCTTCGACGAGAAGCGTGATGTCGTCCGTGCGGCAGAAGCGATATCCGCTCAAGCCTCGCGATGTTCGCCGGATGGACGTCGCTCGGTCGTGACCGCCGGCACCGCGCTCACTTCGTTGAGGTAGCCGCTTCCGTTGCCATTCGCGGGCACGCTCGAGGGCGCAGCGGAGCCTGCCGACTCCCGAGCCGCCGTCGCGATTCCGGGGCTGGCTGCCGGCGCCGAGTAGGTCGCGATCATCTCGGCCATCATCCGCTTGCCGATCTCGATCCCCTCCTCGACGAGCGCAAGGTCGATCACCGCCCCGCCTTCGCCAAAGGCTTCGGCGCGGCAGGCTGCGGTGCGCTCCCGCGCAAGTTCCTCGATCCGCTCCTGCGTCTTGTTCCGCATGAACCCGGCAGGGACGCGCAGTATCCGCTGCGCCGCGTCGTCGGTCCACGCGTAAGTCGAGATCAGAGGATTCTTCTTGTCATCGCGAGCCACGAGTTTTGGGTCGCTACTCGAACCGGCCCCGCCCGCCTCCGCTGAAGCTTCGGCGAGGCTGGCGCGCCTCACGTCGGGGGAGGGGACCGTGATCTCGAGAGGCGCGCCCGTCTCCTCCTCGATCACTTGACGCGCGAATTCGAGCGTAATGGCGTCGAGCTTCATCATGCGCGCGCGCTTTTCCACACGCGCCTTGACCCGACGGCGCTGATAGGCGTTCTTCATGGTCCAGAGGCCCTTCCTTGCGTCCTCCGACCATCGAAGCTTGCGGCCGTCGTAGGTGGTCTCTTCCTGGAGACCTCCTTCCACCGCCGCGATCTTCTCGATCATCTCCTGGGAGATCACCTCGAAGTCCGTGGCGCCGCAGACAGTGCACTTGACAGCGCCGCTCTGCGTCGCCGCGACGCCGCATGCCCGGCACATCGACACGGGACCGGACTTCGCCCGCTCGAGCGCCACGGCCTCGGCCAGCGCCTTGGTCGCGGCCGACGCGCTCTTCGGCATGAACCGATCCATCGCTTCGTCGATCACCGCGCTCGTGATCACCGAATGCCCCTTCTCGAGCGCCAGGCGGAGGACTCCGGTGCGGGCGATCCCCTTGACCTGCTCGGGCACGTGCGTCATACGCGCCTCTGCTTCGGGCGTCCATCGAACGGTTTCCTCAGCGCGCACGTCGAGGCGGGGGACCTCGAGGCGCGTGGAGAGGAGGACATCGCAGGGCGCGGCGCGGAGAATGTTCTCCGTGTTGCTCCCCAGGTTCGTCTCGTCCTTCGGGCTGTGTACGCCGATCCGCCCGAGCACGATGAGCCAGGGATTCGTCTTGCGCGCGTGGTCGATGATCTTCTGGAAGGGCTTGCCGTCGAGGAGCGTTTTCTTGATCTCGACGCCAGCCTCACTCGCCATCCGCTCGCCCACTTCGAGGTGCGACTGATAGATCTGCGCGAGTCCGGTGTCGATGATTTCCTCGTGCAGCTGGTTCTGCTCCTCGAAGCGGAAAACCTTTGCTGCCTGCTCGGTGAGGACGTTGACGATGCCGTTGAAGACAGAGTAGTGGAGATAGGGATCGTAGACGGCGATGGCCTCGACCTTCTTGCCGAACTCGCGAGCCAGATCGAGGGCGGTCATCAGCGCACCGAACGACTGAGGACTTCCGTCGACGCCGACCAGAATCGTGTCCCGCTCCGCCTCGCCTGGTTCGGGGACGTGTTTGACGACCCAGACGTCACGGTCGGCGTGACGGGCGACGCGTTCGCAAACCGAACCGATCACGCTGTCGCGCGCGCGCCCGATCCCCAAGGCGCCGATCACGACCAGGTCGTGCTGTGAACCGGCGAGATCCTTGAGGATTTCGGTGTGATGTTTCCCGTCCATCATCCGCGGCTCGAACTCGAGGCCCGACTCGCCACAAAGGCGCGACATGCCGTCGAGGTAACTGTCGGAGATGAGCTTCAGACCCATCGTGATGAGGCTGTCGTGGATCTTCCGCTGCCGCTCCAGTTCCACCTCGTCGATGTATTCCTCGGGCAGGGTGTACTCCATTTGCCTGAAGCGATAGTCGTGGAGTTTTGCCGCGTAGACATGGCAGCCGACCAGTTTCGCGGAGTACGCTTTCCCGAGCCCGAGGGCGCAGGCGACGGCGCGGTTGGAGTGGTCTGAGTTATCAACGGGAACGTAGATGCTCTTGTACATTTGATTCTCCAAATACCACTTGCTCCCATCCGCCTTCGCCAAGGCTACGGCGGACCTCGCCGAAGCCGGTCGCGTTGCAACCCATAGCGACCTGCCGTGTGTCGCGTTGAAGGCGGGCCAGCTCGCAGCGGATAAATCGCGGCGAATTTCACAAGCTCTCATGCGCTGGTGGCTGCCGGCCGCGTCGGCTCACCGTCGATCTCCCCGCCGGCGCCAGCGCGGGAACGCCACCGCACCCACCCGATCACCACCAGCTCGATGACGAGGATGAAGAGCGCCGTCCTGATCATCGGGCCGACGGCCGAGGGGACCGTTTCTGGCTCGACGTAAATGGAATACCAAACCGTGAGACCTCGCCTGTTGCCACGCTCGCGCGAGAATCCGTCCCAGACCGAGAAGGCGATCGGCAGGAACTGTGCCGGCGCGAACGCGGCGCCTGAAGCTGAGCGGAGCGGCCGCTTGAAGATGACCGACCACTCTCCCTGGTCGTAGCTCGCGACTCCAGTGATCTCCCCCGCATTGTTGGCCGCGATATCCGCACTTCCCTTGCCGGTGAACTGAATGGGTTGCGGCTGGGCCAGATCGAAGAACCAGAGATCCACGGAATTCTGGGCGTCGCCGAAAATGAAATACGGCTTACGGGCTCCCGTCGGCACCTGCGTAGGAATCTGGATCGAGACGGCGTCGGAGAACTCGGATGCCTGCTCGACTGGCGCCGCTGGCTCCTCAAACGGATTCGCTCCGGGCTGCTGGGCGGCCCCAGGCTTCTGTGCCTGCCCGGCCGGAGTCGGGGCGACCTCCTCGTCGCCAAAGACGCTCCCTTTCGAACCTCCCGCGCTCGGGCCACCGCTCTCGGACGGGGGGGCGATCGCCGCCTCTTCCTCCTCCTCCGGCGGCACGGGAAGCGACGGTCCATTCTTTCCCGTCTTCTGCGCGCTCATGTCGTGCCATCGAACGAGGAGGGCGATCGAGTCCGCATCGTAGATCGCCCGAAGGGTGACGCTGGTCGCGGGCGGATGGAAGGCACGTCCGGGCTCCATGATCTGTCCGATGATCGGAAAGCGAGCCGGACGAGCGGATTCGAAGCTGGCGGCCCCTTTCGCCAGATCGATCGGATCCTGGACGTGCTTGGCGACGACAAGGTTGGAATAGCCAGGCCCGCTGTCCCCCGAAAGAGAGACGATGAAGTCCGTGATCGCCCATCGTTGCTCGGGCGTGAGGGCCTCGAGGAACGACGGCATGGGCGAGCCGTTCAGCCCCGTGCTCATCGACCTGAAGATATCTTCGCGGGACGAGCCTCCCCGCAGAGTCCAATCCTGCGACAGGTCCGCGGCGCGTATCGGATGGCCCCAGTCGTCCTTCAAGGTTGGAGCCGAAGGCCCGTCACCCCGACCGAGCGTGCCGTGGCACTTGATGCAGCCGGTCTCTTCGTAGAGCTTCTTCCCGAGCTCGATTGACTCCTTCGTCATTTTCGGCGCGCTGGGAAGCGGAACGGGCTTGGGGACGTTTTCGGGGCTGGAGAAGTCGGGGGAGAAGGTCGTAATGAAGTACGCGAGATCCGACACTTCCTGGTCGGAGAAGTTGGGCCACGCGGGCATCGTGGTATAGGGCATGCCGCGCCTGATGATGTTGACGAGGTCTTGATGTGTGGGGAGCGCTCCCGTGGGAGTCGACCGAATCTTGAACTTGCCCGTCGTAAAGTTGCGCGGCCTGGGGCGCAGATGCGGGGCGGCATAGCCTTCACCGTCTCCCTTCTCGCCGTGGCATTGCGAACAATTCTTGAGGTAGAGCTTCTTGCCCGACTCACGCTGCGCCTCGGTCCCGAGGTCGGGAGCCTGCGCGCGCACCGATCCCGTTGGCGCGGAAGACAACAAGGCAATCAGGATTGCGAGAGAGCCGCGCGAGATGACGCGAAACGCACGGGGACTCGCCAGACAGAAGGTCATTTCGATGCGGCCTCCTCCCTGGCGCGAGGCCTCCGGCCGGTGTAATCGTAGAGAAAGAGGATCGCATCCCAGATTTGGTCTTCCTTCAGGAACTTCTCCCAGGCTGGCATGGCGGTGTCCCAAGGCCCTCCTTCCTCGGGAAGCCCTGGGCCTCCCTTAGAGATTCGCCAGAACAGAAACGTCTCGCGAAGCATCGGGATCGTCCCCGAGTCGGTGAAGTTGGTGGGAATCGGCGACAGCCCGTGCACGAACATGCCATTGCCGGCCAGGTTGTCGCCGTGGCAGAAGACGCAGTTCCGATAGTAAACCTGACGCCCGTTCTCGACATGTTTGCGGAACTCTTCCGGATTCGACGTCTCGAGATGTCGGAACGGGTTCTCTCCGGCGTCGAGATCGATAGTCTTATCGTGAACCGTAATCTCGGAAGGCGATGCTGGATGGATCGTTCTCGAGAAGAGTGGAGGCTCGAGAGGGACGTTCATCTGGACGTAAACGTTCGCGGCTGCGAGCGCCGGAATGGTCACAACTGCCGCTCCGAGCAGCGCTGCGTATCGCTTCTCTGTCATCAAACGGACCAGCGGCCGGGAGACTTCTTGCCGGCGCTCCTCGCTGGAAGACACGTACGCAAAGGTCGCGATCGAGACGATTCCCATGTAGATCGAGATGACGGAGGCGGGAATCGGGACAGTGAATCCGAATCGGAGGAGGACGTAGATCCCTACCCACCACGCAGCGGCCCACATCAGTAGATGCGCGCGACGGAAGCGAAGGAGCGCGAGCACGGCGACGACGGCGAGGAGGATGGGGATCTTCATTGCGGCGTGCCCTTCGGTGGCGCGGGGGGAGTTCCGCCAGGCGCCGGACTAGGCGCCGGAGCCGGGGCCGCGCCCGGTGCGGCCGCGCCGCTGTTGTAGTGGTGTTTCGTCTGCAGCGTGACGGTGGTCGTGCCACCGAGTGTCTGGAGGTATGCGATCACGCAGAGGATCTCCTGATCGTTGAGGCCAATCGGAGGCTTGTTGATTGGGGGCATCGCCGGAGGGAATCCAGGCACGACGAAGGCGGTGGGTTCGTACATCGACTGGGCGAAGTACTCGACATCGTTCAGGCCCGGGACGCGAGTCTTCGCGCGGGTATCGACACCCGCGAGGTCGGGGAACCGAAGAGGCCCACTGGTCTTGCCGATCGTGTGGCAGGTCAGGCAGAGCCCCTTCCCGTCCATGATCTCGCGGCCGACCTTGGCCATCTCGGCGGGCGACAGATCACCGCTGAGGGTGGTCTCCTGCGGAGGCTGAACTTCCTTCTGAGGCACCATCTGGCCGACATAGGTGTAAAACGCAGTTGTCGCGACGACGAGAGCGCCGACCCGAAGCATGAGCGGGATCTTCATGACGCCTTTGTCCCGCCCGAAGTCTCCGCCGCGAACTCCGGCGAGACCTCAGAGCCTTCGCGGAGGCGGGCCCTTCGCCCGAAATCTGGCCTATCGTGCAGGCTCGTAATCCAGAACACAAAGGCGATCAGCAGGAAGAACGCGAGCACCGCCACCGAGACGACCTTCGTCGCAAAGCCAAGGGTGGGCGTGAAAGCGTCGACCGACTGGTCTCGAATGACGCCGTAGACATGCCAGTGCTGGCGGAGTCCGGAACGCACGTAGCCCATGAGCCCCATGAGCCAGGTAAACGTGACCGCTATGAAGATCAGCACGTACTGCGAGATCCTCGGGATTCTGCCCCAGCGCACCTCGCCTGTCTTCCGCGCTCCGTGGAAGAGAAAGACATCAATGGCTGTAATCGACACCATCGCGATAAGAACCGAGAGGACCTGCGGCACGGAGAGCTTGATCCGGACGGTCGCCTCGACGAAGTACCCGTACACTCCGAGGAAGATGACGAACACGGCGACGGCCGCGAAGATCGTGAGTTGCGCCGCGTGTCCCTTGGTCGCCCACGGCACGGTTGCGACCTTCCCCGTCCGGCGATAGAGGAGGAAGCTCATGAACGTCGTGAGGATCAGGATGTTCACGGCGGTGTTCTTGGCGGACATGACACCGAGGTAGCCCAGAATCGGATGCGCCGACCCTCCCATCGCGCGGGCTTCGGAGACGGTCGCGATGATCGATCGCGGTGTCGCCCAGACCATGAAGCAGAGCGTGATCCCGAAGAGAAGGTACTTGATGAACTTCTGCAGCGGCTGCACCCCCTCGACCCGCCCCATCCCGAGCCAGAGGTAGTAGTTGGCGGCGAGGAAGAGGTTCCCGATCAACACGGCCTGGATGATGAAGAGCCACGAGAAGGCGCCGCCCATCATCGTGAGTCCGAGCGTCTGCGAGAACGCGTAGATCTCCTTCGCGAGCCAGTAGCCGGCGAACGGGAGCGGGAGGAAGGCGCTGATCGCAACGAAGTTGCCGATGTATCCCATCCAGTCGTAATGCGCGCGCTCCTCGTCGGTTTCCGCCTGGAGGAACTTGATCGCCGCGTAGGCGGCGGCGATCGATCCGCCGAAGGCGACGTTCGCGATGACTCGATGAACGTTGATCGGCATCCAGGTGTAGTTGTTGATCGCGTCCCAGAGGGAGAGGACCGCACCTTTGCTCGAGACGCCCCTCGGAGACATCATGAACGTGAGCCAGGCGTTGGCGATCAGCATGATGCCCGTGCCGACGATGTTGAGGCCGAGCCCCAGACCGAGATGCACCAGCGGATGGAATTTCCCCCAGCCGTAGTAATACGTGTAGAGAAAGAAGGCTTCCGCGAAGAAGAGCAGGACGTACGGGAGGAACGTGGGGGAGAACACGCTCATCAGGTAGTTCGTGAACTTCGGATACAGAATGATCAGCATGAACGTCAGGAACGCTCCGAACGTTGCTGTAAGGGAGAAGGAGACGGAGAGGAGCTTCGTGAACTCGTGCGCGAGCCGGTCGTACCTGACATCTCCGTTCTTGTAGCCGATCGCCTCGACGATGAGCGCGAAGATTGGGATGGCCAGGACGAACGCCGCGAACAGCAGGTGAAGCTGTGCGACCACCCAGATAGCCACGCGACTTCCGACAACGGGAAACGTCCGGTACTCAGCCTCCGTGTAGGGCTTGTCCTGAGCTTGCTTGGCTGCGGCGGACGCCTCATCGGCCAGTCCCGCGGCGCGGGGCGTTTGGTCGATGGTCGCGGAAGGGGCTCGGTACGGATCCTTGTACTCGAGTCTCAGCACCATCGACGAGACTACCTTGACCGTCGCCCCGAACATCACGAGCACGACGACGGGACCGAGAAAGGCCAGCAGTTTGCGGTTCATCACGTCGGTTCCGTTTACTTAGCGGCGGCAGGCGCGTCCTTGGCGCTTGCCAGCCGCTTCCGTTCAAGCTCTCGCACGTAAGAAATAATCGCCCACCTGTCCGACGGAGGGATCGGCCAGCGATACGCCGGCATCAGCCCCAACCCGTTCGTGATGACGTCGAAGATCTGCCCGTCCGGGTATTTCAAGATCTTTTCCTGATGAAAAGAGGCGGTGGGGACGTTGGCTCTCTCAAACAGGATCCCTTTTCCGTCCCCCCGAGCGTCGTGACACGGCTGGCAATAGATCACATACCGCTGTCGGCCGCGCTCGAGAAGCGCCTCGTTCACGGTCCCGGGGATCGTCGCGACGAACTGCCCGTCTGCGCCCTTCCCCGTGAAGAATGCCGCGTCCTCTTTCAGGCCTCCGATCGGGACCGTTCCTGGAACGGGCTGGCGCATGGACGAGCCGTCGTAGAAGAACGGGCTGGCGGTCTGGGCGAGCACCTTCGGCTGGTCGTCCATACTCGGGTTGAGATGGATGGGAGGGCGGCTCGACGTACAGCCGCGCGCGCATCCCGGGAGTGCGACAACGGAGCTGAGAGCGAGGGCGCCGAGCACCCGACGTTGGGGGCTGGTCATACCGGAGCCCCGTCGTTCCCCGCGCGCCAGGCTCCAGCGTCCGTTCGTACGCCTTCGAGGTCGGGATTCGGGTTGCGCACCTTGGCCAGATAGGTCGTCCTTGGCTTGGTGTTCAGCTCCTCGAGGAGCGCGTAGTTGCGCGGGTCTGCCTTTGCCTTCACGACCCGGCTCGAATCCGTCACGAAGATCTCCGAACTCGATTGCCGATGCGGGGCAGGCCTGCTGGCAGGCCGTCTTCACGTCGCCATCATGAAGCGTCCGACCCGAGAGCTTCGCATCGATCTTCGCCCGCGTGATCCGCTGCGTACAGGTACGTGCACTTCTCCATGACGCCCCTCGCGCGAACCGTGACATCCGGGTTCATCGCGAGCTTCAGGATGTCGGGCGTGTCCTTGGTGAAGTTGAAGAAATTGAAGCGGCGCACCTTGTAGGGGCAGTTGTTCGAGCAGTAGCGGGTCCCGATGCACCGGTTGTAGACCATCACGTTGAGGCCCTGCGAATCATGAACGGTCGCGGCCACGGGACAGACCTGCTCGCAGGGAGCGTCCTCGCAGTGCATGCAGGGAACCGGCTGGAAGACGATCTCCGGGTTATCGGAGGGCTCGCCGGAGAAGTACCGATCGACCCGGATCCAATGCATCTCGCGCCCCTTCGCGACCTGGACCTTGCCGACAACCGGCACGTTGTTCTCGCTCTGGCACGCGGTCATGCACGCGTTGCAGCCAATGCAGGAGTTCAGATCGACCGTCATCCCCCACTGGTGCCCTTGATCGTAGGTGTGCTCCTTCCAGAGTGAGAAGTGATGCGGTTCCTCCTCGAAGACGCCGAGCGCGCTCGGGGCTCGCGCGGAATCGCCCGAATGCGCGCTCTCGGCGCTGGGTTTCTGTGAGTCCGGTCTGTGTTCGTCTGTGTTCGTCTGCGGCTTCGATCGAAGCGCGGCCAGCGTCGACTCGCGCACGACAGGGCGCCCTTCCATGCTGCCGTGCTCCTGAGTCGCCGAGAGCGGGTACGTGCGCGCGAGCTTGGTGAGCTTGACCCCGCTGTCGAAGCCAGGTGCTTTGGAGCTTCGGACCGTGAACGCGTCGAATCCGACTCCCGAGCCGATGCGTCCCGCGTGCGAACGGCCGTAGCCGAGCGTCAAGGCGACCACGCCATCCGTCATTCCTGGGAGGAGCCAAACGGGGAGTTCGAGCGAGCGACCGTCATAATCGAGGCGGACCAGATCCTCGTTTGCGAGACCGAGCGATTCCCCCGTCTTCGGGCTGACGAGTGCGGGGTTATCCCACGTCAGCTTCGTGAGGGGATCTGGAAGCTCCTGCAGCCACCCGTCGTTGGCGAAGCGGCCGTCGTGAAGCGAGGGGGAGGCGAGGAAGACAATCTCCAGGCCACCCGAGCCTCGCGCGGAATTGGTTGTCCCCGCGCCGCTGACGACGACTCCCGAGGCCATGAAGACGTTGTTCGAGCGCGTGAGCTCCGCCAGAGGCTGCGCGGTGAGTTCGGGCACGACTTCCGGAAGCTCACTGCCGGACAGGAGTCCATCATGCAGGACGCGGTTCCACTTCGTGTCGAACTCGGCCTCGCCCAGGATCGGTTTCCAGGTTTCCTGCACGATGTCGTGCCCCGGACGATCCTGGCCCCCGACCATCAGCCCCAGCACTTCGACGGCGGTTCGTCCGCCGAACAGGGGGAGGATCAGCGGCTGGACGACGCTGAGCGTACCTCCAACCGCGCGCGTGTCTCCCCACGATTCAAGGTAGTGCGCGAGGGGAATGTGCCAGGTGGCCTTGACCGAGGTTTCGTCGACCGTGTGGCCGAGCGCGATCGACTGCGGGACTTTCGCCATGGCCGAGCCGAAGTCGAGATCGGCGGGGGCATCGAATACGGGATTGCCGCCCAGAACAACGAGTGTCTTTATGGTGCCCGCCTTCATCGCGGAGACGAGCGAGGCCAGGGAGCTCACGCTCGGAAGCGCCGCATCCTTCGTCTCGTAGTAGCTGACGGTTTTTCCCGTGTTGCCGAGATACGAGTTCAGCGCGCAAACGGCGGCGTGGACGGCCGGGGGCTGTCGTTCCCCAGCCGCGATCAACCCCTTGCCGCGGTTCGCCAGAAGATCCTTGGCGAGGGCATCGATCCAGCGTGGGTCGACACCCTGGACGCCGGCTCCTCCGCTCGCGACACCGGCTTCGGAAGGAGCAATGCGTGCAGCGAGCGCCGCAAGGAAGAGAGCAACCTGCCGGCTCTCGAGACGGAGCCGATGATCCGCCATCGCTCCCGTTAGTGAGTAGACCCCTTCAACGGCGTACAGGCGATTCATCGCCTGCCCTGAGCTTGTCGAAGGAGCGCCACCAGCGGCTCCCGCACGTCGTCCGGCCGCGAAGCCTCGCGCGTGACGGATCATCTCCGGGTCGGTCAGCAGCGGGTCGGCGTCGAGCGCAAGAATCACCGAGGCTCGATCGAGCCTGAGCATGAGATCGAGGTCGCGCCCCGTGGCGTGCCGCAGTCCCGCGACTCGGTTCTCGTCGCTGACGGCGTCGTAGGTCGCCCACTGCAACCGTGGGTAGCGGGCACGGAGCTCGGAGGCCAGACGCGCGAGGGTGGGAGAGGAGAAGGACTCGGAGAGAACCGCAAGGCCGGCACCGCCATCCGCGGCGTGAGCCTCGGACAGCGGCCCCCAGGCCGTCACGAAATCGCTCCAGGACTTCTTCGCACCCTGCTGCATGACCGATTGCGAGCGGTCGGGATCGTAGAGGCCGAGCACCGACGCCTGGACGCGTGAGCTCGAGGCCCCGAGGGTCGAGGGGTGCGAGGGATTTCCCTCGACCTTGGTCGGCCGCCCCTCGTGGCTCTCGACGATCAAGCCGTAGGCGCTCCTTCGGAACGGCATGGTCGTCGCGTAGTAGCGAGGAATCCCAGGGACGATCTCCTCGGGAGCGGTGACATACGGGACGATTTCTTCGACCGGGCGCCGGCAGCCCGCGAGCCCCGCGAGCGACAGCGAGGCGCCCAGGAGCATCATCATCTCGCGCCGCGTAACCCCTTCAGGAAGCTCAGATGCTCCCTCTGGGAACTCCCGCTCGACGGAGGCGCGGTATTCGGGGCGTCCGTCGAGCTGCGCGAGACTTCGCCAATAAGTCGGTGTCACCGGTGGCACCCCGAACAGTCAGTCGGCGGATTGACCGGTCGTGCGCGGTCGAGCTGCGACGCGAGCATGACGACGTCCCGGGGAGGCGTCCATTTCATATTGGTGACCTCCGGGACGGGGCGTCTGTTGGGACCGGGGTTGCGATGGCAGTCGAGGCACCAGCTCATGCTGAGTGGCGTCATCTGGGTGACCGTTTCCATCTCGTCGATGCGGCCGTGGCAACTGACACAGCCGATTCCTGCCGCCACGTGCACGTTGTGCGCGAAATAGACGTAGTCGGGAAGTTTGTGGACGCGAATCCAGCGCATCGGCCGACCGCTGGCGGCGCTTTCCCGAATCGGTGCGAGCTTCTCGCTGTCCTTCTTCACAGTCTGATGGCAGTTCATGCAGGTCCGCGTGGGCGGAACGTTTGCCACGGCAGAAATCTCGACCGACGCGTGACAGTAGCGGCAATCGAGACCAAGCTCGCCGACGTGGAGCTTGTGACTGTACGGGACAGGCTGAACGGGACGGTAGCCCACGTCCGTGTACCAAGGCGAAAAGTAGTACCAGACGCCCGCGATCGCGAGGGTCGGGCCGAGACTGCCGGCGATGGCGGCCACGATCGGGAGCTTGTTCCACCAAGGGGGAAAGATCAGGCCCACTGGCTAGGGCTCTTGGGCGCCGGAGGACGATTGCCCAGGCTGCGAGTTCGGAATTGAATGATGCCACATCCTCGCTCACCGATTTGAATTGTCGAACGACCGGCCCGCCTCCGCCCCGACTTCGCCTTCGGCTTCGTCGAGGTCTCGTCGTAGCGCTTCGCGCGGAGGCGGACAAGACTGCGGCGAGGTCTCGCCGAAGCGCCGCAAGCTTCGCGGACGGCGCGCAGGCGGAAATGCCGCGGATGAAGCCGGAATCTTATCCACGAACTCGGACCAGGGTCAAGCGCGCCGCCGCCCAGCTGACCGTCGGGATTGCCGGAGCGACGCGATCGAGCCGGCAAGCCGCAGCGCATGCTAGGATTTTCAGATGCTCTCTCGTGCTATTTCCGCTCGATCAGTTCTCTCGGCCGTCGTGATGAGCCTCGCCTTCGCGGCGTTGGCATTCGGCCAGCAGCCGGTCGAATACAGAGTTTCGTTTCCCGCGCCGGAACATCATTACGCCCAGGTCGAGGTGACATGGCCCGGCGTGCCGGGCGCGACGCTCGAGGCGCGCATGAGCCGCTCGTCTCCGGGGCGGTACGCCGTTCACGAATTCGCCAAGAACGTGTTCGATGTGCATGCCTACAGCGGCAAGGGCCAGGAAATCAAACCGACACGGCCCAACCCGTATGAGTGGGACGTCGCCGGACACGACGGCACGGTCCGAATCGTTTACAAGGTGTTCGGCAATCACGTCGACGGAACCTATCTCGCCGTCGATGATTCGCACGCGCACATGAACATGCCCGCCACGCTGATGTGGGCGCGCGGATTCGACATGCGACCGGTGCGAGTGACATTTCAGCCACCCCCGAACTACAGCTGGAAGCCCGCCACCCAGCTGTTTCCCACGGCCGATCCGTGGACCTTCACGGCGCCGAACCTTCAGTATCTGATGGATAGCCCGACCGAGCTGAGCGACTACACGCTGCGGTCGTTCACCGTCAGAAACCCGGACGGCAAGGAGTTCACGATCCGAACAGCGGTCCACCACGACGGACCGTCGTCGGTTATCGATGAGTACGCCTCGGGCGTCGAGAAGATCGTCAACGAGGCCGCGGCGGTGTATGGCGAATTTCCTGTCTTCGACACCGGCACGTACACATTCCTGGGAGACTATGTGCCATGGGGTGGTGGCGATGGCATGGAGCATCGCAACAGCACGGTCGTCGCCGCTCCGACGTCGTTCAAGAACCCGCAGGCGGCGCGCGCGGCGCTCGGAACGGTGTCGCACGAGTTCTTTCATTGCTGGAACGTCAAGCGCATTCGGCCAAAGAGCCTGGAACCCTTCAACTTCGAAGAGGCGAACATCTCCGGAGAGCTGTGGCTCGCGGAAGGTTTCACCCAGTACTACGGTCCGCTCATCATGGTCCGCGCCGGCCTGTCGGCGGCCGATCCCGCCGGCCTCGTCCGCAACGCCGTCGCGGTTATCAACAGTCCCGCTCGACAGTTTCGATCGGCAGTCGAGATGAGTCAGATGGCTGCATTCAGCGATGCTGCCGTGGCCATCGACGAGACGAACCTGGCAACGACCTTCATCTCGTATTACACCTACGGTGCGGCAATCGCGACAGCGCTCGATCTCAGCCTCCGCGATCGATCCAACGGCAAGATCACACTCGACGACTACATGCGTGCAATGTGGATTGCGCATGGGAAACCCGGAGGTCCGAGCCCGGCCATCATCGCGAAGCCGTACACATTGAAGGATGCGCGCGATCGTCTCGCCGAGGTGTCCGGCGATCGGAGGTTCGCGGACGAATTCTTCGACAAGTACATCGAGGGACGAGAGCTCCCGGACTACGGCAAGCTCTTCACGCGGGTCGGGCTGCTCTTGCGCAAGCGCAACGCCGGCGGCCCCTGGGTGGGCCTGCTGGATCAAGGCTTCGGCGGAGGCCGAGGAGGTCGGCGCGGTGGGGTACCAGCGGTCGGCGCACCCGGGGCCGGCCTCACGGTTCCGAGTCTCGTCAGCTGGGGGACGCCTGCCTTCAAGGCCGGGATGGAAGAAGGAGACGTGATCGCGTCGGCCGACGGGAAGGCGATCGCGACGATCGAGGACTGGCAGACTGCCGTGCGCAGCCACCAGCCGGGCGACTCCATGTCACTCGAGGTCAACCGCCACGGCACAGCTGTCAAAACCACGATCACGGTGGGAGAAGATCCGACAATGGAAGTTGTGACCGTGGAATCGACGGGTGCGACGCTGTCCGCGGATCAGAAGACGATGCGCGAGGCGTGGCTCGGATCCAGGCGCCAGGGCCAGTAGTCACAACTGACCGGAGCGGAGACCCGCGTCCGGTTCAATGCGTCACATAAAAGAAGTGGTCGGGACGACTATCCAGCACTATCGGGTCGACGAGCGCCTCGGCGCCGGGGGCATGGGCGAGGTGTATCGTGGTGAAGATACCCGACTGGGACGTCCGGTCGCGCTCAAGTTCCTGCCTGCCTCACTCAAGTCCGATCCGGAGAGCCGCGCGCGGCTGCTGAACGAAGCGCGTGCTGCCTCAATGCTCCGGTCGCCGAATATTGCGGTCACCTACGATATCGGAGAGGACGCCGGCACCGATTTCATCGTGATGGAGTACGTCGACGGCGAGCTGCTGTCGGCGCGCGTGGCCCGTGGACCTCTTCCCGTCCGCGAGGTGATCGAGATCGGCATCCAGGTGGCCGACGCGCTCGATGAAGCGCACTCGCGCGGCATCGTGCACCGCGACATCAAGAGCGCGAACCTGATGCGCACCGAGCGGGGCCTGGTCAAGGTGCTCGATTTCGGGCTGGCCAAGTTCGTGGCGGACAGCCCCGGTCGCGACGTCACCCAGGCGCAGATGACGATGGCGGGAATGGTGGTGGGAACGGTCTCCTACATGGCGCCCGAGCAGGCACTCGGCCGTCCGATCGATCATCGCGTCGACCTGTTCTCCCTGGGCGTGGTGCTGTTCGAGCTTGTGACCGGCCGCGTGCCATTCGAGGGGACGACCCCGACCGAGATCATCGATCACATCCTGCACGAAGTGCCGCCGCCGCCCTCGCGATTTGCCTCGAATGTGCCGCCAGCCCTCGATGGAATCGTGGCGCGCAGCCTCGAGAAGGATCCGGTGTTCCGCTACCAGCGCGCGGACGACATGGCTCGCGACCTCCGGCGCGTGGCCGAGGAGATGGACGGCGCGGCGCTGCTGCGCAGCAGCCGGAGCACCGCTGCCGTCGCTGCCGAGGGGGCCGTCGAAAGATCGGTGGCGGTGATGACCTTCTCCAACATCACGCGCGAGCCGGCCGACGACTGGATCGGCACCGGCATCGCCGAGACGGTCAGCTCGGATCTGAAGAGTATTCACGGCCTGACGATCATCGGCCGGGCGCGCGTGTACGACGCGCTGCGGAATCTCAGCAGCGACGCACATCTGAAGGATTCGCTGGCCATCGATATCGGGCGCCGACTCGCCGCGACCTGGGTGGTCGTCGGTGGCTACCAGCGCATCGGCTCCGTCGTGCGAATCACCGCGAGCGTGGTGGAGATCGCGACGGGCGTTGTCAAGCGGACCGTGAAGGTCGACGGCCGCATCGACGACATCTTCGCGCTGCAGGACAAGATCGTTTTCGAGTTGAGTCAGGGATTGAACCTCGCGCTCAAGGGAACGGAGGTCGCCGACATCGAGCGGCAGGAGACGCGATCGGTTGCCGCGTACGAGAGCTACGCCCGCGGCATGATGAATCTCCGGCAGGCGACCCGTGAATCGATCGATCGCGCGATCGCGGCGTTCGACGATGCGACCCGGCACGATCCGGAGTACGCGCGCGCGTGGGCGGCGCTTGGAGCGGCGTACGGGTTGAAGGGAAATTTCCTGAGCATGCCCGAGATGGTGAACCAGGCCATCGACCTCGAGCGTCGCGCGCTCGGCCTCGACTCCGATCTGGCCGACGCCCACCAGTGGCTGGGTGCCTCGCTGCTCGGTATCGGGCGCATCGACGAGGCGATCGCCGAGATCCGCGAAGCGCTCCGGCTCGACCCCGAGAACGGACAGGCGTACCAAAGCCTGGCTCGCGCATACTGGGTCGGTATGGGTGATTTCAAGTTGGCGATCCCGCTCTTCGAGCGCGCCATCGCGCTGAACCCGGAGGCGGGCTATTCGTACCTGCAGTTGTCGCTGCTCCTGGCTTGGGAAGGACAGCTCGATCGCGCTGAGGAGATCTGCCGCCGTGCCGTGGACCTGCAGGAGCAATACATCTCCGGCAACCTGGGTCTTCAGATCGTGGGCGCTCACGCGCGCCTCGGGTACGTGCACTACCTGAAGGGTGACTACGCGGGGGCGCTTCGCGAATACGAGCGCGAAATGGCGTTCATCGGGGCCGGCGATCACGCCTTGCGCGATCGGACCCTGCTCGAACTCAACGTGAAGATCGGTGCCGCGTACCTGCGCCAGGGACGAGCCGAGGACGCCGAGCGGCATTTCGGTCGCGCGCTCAAGAGCTTCGATTCGCGCGTGGCGAACGGAGCCGACGATCCATTCACCCGGTATTACGTCGCGTGCCTTCACGCGCTCCGCGGCGATCGTGATCGCGCGCTGGAATCGCTGGCGCGCGTCGCCGAGAGGCTGCCGAAGCTCACAGCGGCCCGCGCTCGCATCGATGTCGATCTCGAATCTCTCCGGGACGATCCGCGCTTTCGCGCGCTGATCGCGGAGTAGACGGCCGTGAGTTCGATCCCTCTCAATAGCGATCGCCTGCCGACCAGATTGGACTGTCATTCCGCGTCTTGGACTGGCAGTTTTCGAAGTCTCGTCCCACAAATCGCCCCGAAATTGACGTTTTCTGATGACCAATCGATGATTGGACATCGTACGATGGCGCGGGTCGGTCAACACTGGCGTGTCCGGGAGGGACGATGTTTCAGCAGATCGAGCGTCAGTTCATGCGGACCGCGCGCCCGTTGTACGGCCATCTGGTCAACCTGTTCGAAGCCGCCATCGCGCGGGGCGAGCTTCCCTCCGGGTCGCGGCTGCCGCCCGAGCGTGAGCTCGCCGAGCGCCTCGGTATCAGCCGCACGACCGTTGTCAGCGCCTATCGTGAGCTCGAATCGCGTGGACTCCTGCGCGGCTACGTCGGACGCGGCACATTCGTCTGCGCGGCACCCGAGCCGAGCGGGACACCATTTGCGTGGCGCGGCAAGATTGCGTCAGCGGCGCTGCGTTCGAGCGATTCAACGCTGCGAGATGCCATCCGTCATTCGTCGGACGCTCGGCTGCTCTCGCTCGCGGCCGGTGAGCCCGCGATCGACTGCTTTCCAACCGCGGCATTTCAGCAGGCCATCGATCACGCGCTGAGACGCGACGCCGACGCCGTGTGGAGCCACGGGCCGACCGAGGGGCAGCCGGCGCTGCGCGATGCGATCGCCGAGCGGTTCCGCGTGTCGGCCGAAAGCGTACTCGTCCTGGCGGGTGCGCAGCAGGGACTCGATCTGCTGGCGCGCTGTCTCGTCGATCCCGGCGACGCCGTGATCATCGATCGCCCGGGCTACCTCGGAGCCATTCAGTCGTTCCGCGCGGCGGGCGCCAAGCTCATTGGGTGGGATGTCGCGCGAGCCGAGATCGACGAGCTCGAAGATCTGCTGGTGCGCTACCGTCCGAAACTGATCTACACCAATCCGACCTTCCAGAATCCGACGGGTGTCACGATGTCCATTCGAACGCGTCGCGAGCTGTTGAAGCTCGCGGAGCGGTATCGCGTGCCAATTGTCGAGGATGCCACCTACGGCGAGCTGTACTTCCATGAAGCGCCGCCGCCATCGTTGCGCGATCTCGACGCGCAGAACCTCGTCATCCACTTGAACAGCTTTTCGAAGGTGATGGCACCCGGCCTTCGACTGGGCTGGCTGTCGGCCGCCCCTTCAATCGTCGATCAAATCGCGATCATCAAGCAGCGCCTGGATCCGCATACGCAGAACCTCGTCCAGTTCGCAATGGCGCGATTGATCCGTCAGGGGGCCTTCGATGCGCATCTGAAGACGCTTCGCGAGGAACATGCACGGCGCTGCGGACTGATGGTCGCGGCGCTGCAGCGCCACGTGGCGCCGGGCGGCTTGAGATTCACGCGGCCGCACGGTGGACTGTACCTGTGGTGCCGGCTCGTGCCCGGCGTCAGCTCACGGGTTCTCCTCGATCGCGCGCTTGCCGCCGGTGTCGCTTTCATTGCCGGCGACGCGTTCTATCCGGATCCCGCCGGCGAGTCGGAGCTTCGCCTGTGCTTCTCGAGCGTAATGCCCTCGACGATGGAGGACGCGGTGCGCCGGCTGGCGAGTTGCCTGCCAGTGCCTGCTGAACGCCGTCAGCTGCGGCCCATCGCCTAGACAACGTCAACCGACTTCCGCCTGAAGGCGGACGCTACGGGGTTTGAATGTAGCTTCCGGCATCAGCCGGAAGACTGGCTCCACGAGAGAGCTGACCATGCGTGAAGCAGAACGTCTCGGTCGCGAGCTGCTGGCCGCGATGGATGGAGATCCCTGGTACGGGTCTGCCGTTTTTCACATTCTGGATGGTGTTGACGCTGCCACAGCCGCCGCCCATCCGATCGCCGGCGCTCACTCGATCTGGGAGCTCGTCGCGCACATGACGGCGTGGGTGAACGAGGTAAGGCGGCGCCTCGAGGGGGGCCAGCACGGACCGCCTGCCGAAGGCGACTGGCCCGCCGTTCGTCGAACGACGCCTGACGCATGGAAAGAGGCGCTGTCGTCGCTTCGTCAGGCGCACGCGGAACTCGCACGCAGCCTGACCGCGACCGAGGACGGCGATCTCGCGCGTCAGGTTGGAGGCGCGCAGGTCGACGCCGCGGGTCGGCCGGTGACGCTGTACCAGACGGTCGTCGGGATCCTGCAGCATGACGCCTATCATGGCGGACAGATAGCGCTGCTGAAAAAGGCGCGGCTGAATCACTAGAATGGCTGTAGCGGTGGCGGAGGCTGATCAGCCTGCCCTAACCGCCCTGAAGGGCTGCGCTACGGAGCTGGAAACGCGACGGAGCTAGAGGTCTTGACCCCTCACAACTTGCACAATTGAGTCAAGTTTCTTGGTCAAGACCGCCCCCGCGTCAGCGGGGCGTTATCAAGAATATATGCTAGCGAGGCGGAGCCTCGACGGTCTGAGGCGCAGCCTCGCTAGAAACTGGTGTCGAACCGGAGAACCCATATGGTCAAGGATCCTGTCTGCGGCATGACGATCGATGAAAAAACGGCAAAAGGGCAGAGCGAGTACAAAGGCCAGACGTATTACTTCTGCGCCGCCATCTGCAAAACCAGATTCGATCAGGATCCCGCGAAGTACGTGAAGAGCTGACCCCGTCGTCAAGTCGAGGTGGCCGGATCGGCGCTGAAGATCACGCCGGGGGAAAGCTTCCAGTGGGGATCGAGCGCGCGCTTGACCGCCCGCATCTCCTCGACGCCTTCGTCGCCGTAGAGCTGACGCAGGAGGAGCTGCTTCACGCGATTGCGCCCGACGCCATGTTCGGCGAGCGGACAGCCTCCCAGCGCAGCGGTTGCCCGGCCAAATCCCAGGATGGCTTCCTTTCCGCGCTCGACATCCTCGTACGATCGCGGAATCACGTTCGGATGGACGTTGCCGTCGGAGATGTGGCCCCAGATGGCATAGTCCAGTCCATGCGCCTCGAAGCCGCGACGGTAGACGTCCATCATGTCGCCGAATCGCTCGACTGGCACGATCATATCGGCCGCCGTTTTTTCAATTCGACGATCGATATCGCGTTTCGCGATCCCCACCCGGCGATTGACGCCGGCCGGCACGGCCTCCCGAACGGCGATGAGCTGTTCCGTTCGGCGACGATCCCCGGGCAGCGCCAGCTCGGTGGTGTCGAGCAGTCGGCGCTCGTCCAGAAGCCGGCAGAAGCGAACGAGGGCAGAATCCACCGCATCTGGCGATAGCGCGCCTCCAATCTGATCGTACGCTTCGGTGGCGGTGGTGTCGGACGGCAGCTCGAGCTGCACCAGCAGCGCGACGGCCGCGTCCGCCGGGAACGTCACCTCGTTGCGAGCGTCCGCGCCGTCTTCACGCACGATGCCGATCGATCGTGCATCCATGTTCTCGATGGCCGCGGCGTCGATGCCGCAGGGGTCGCCGCCCCGACGTGTCTCGAGCGACGCACGCCTGAGCGCCAGAACCAGCTCCAGGGCCTGTTGTTCCGATCGGCACGCAATCAGGGCAAGGGCCGATTGCGGCACCGGCGACATGACCCGGAACGTGACCTGCGCCAGAACGCCAAGCGTTCCTTCCGCGCCGATGAACAGGTCGACCAAATCCATCTCGGGCGCTGCGTAGTAGCCCGCCGATCGTTTGGAGACGTTCGGCATCCGATACGACGGCACCGGGATGGATATCTGACCGCTCATCGTCTTCAATTCAAACTTTCCACCCCGGGCCCGTTGTTCACCACGTTTCACGTCGAGGATCGTACCGTCCGCGAGCACCATGACCATTCCCTCCACCCAGTCCCGTGTGCTGCCGTACCTGAAGGTTGCTGCTCCCGCCGCGTTGGTCGAGACGATGCCGCCGGAGCACGCGCCGGTAAACGTCGGCGCAGGAGGAAACCAGGCGCCGTTGGAGGCGAGCTGCTCCTGCACGGTGGCCACAGGCACTCCGGCCTGAACCGTGATGCGATCGGCAGATCGATCGATCACTCGCGTCATTCTCGACGTGGCGATGAGAAGTTCCCCCATCGGCGTTGCGCCGCCGGTGAGGGACGATTGGGCGCCAATCGGCAGGACCGAGCGCGCGTCCGCCAGCACGTCGGCGACGTCGCTCGGCGTCCGTGGGTATACAACCCCGGTCGCATGACCGCCCGGATAGTGGGCGGCATCCTCCAGAAAGGCGTCGGGGAGTCCTCGTTCGATATCCATCAGCGACGTGTCGCCCTTCGATCGCGGTTCGGCCGCCGGCTCTCGGTGACGTCGTCTCACCAGCATGGCGAAGAACGACTGAAGTATTATCGCGCTGTATGGCACACCGCTTCACGGTGGGCGTCGAAGAAGAATTCCAGATCGTCGATCCCGAGACGTGCGAGCTGCGATCGCACGTCTCGGAGCTGCTGGCATCGAGCTCGCCCGCGCTCGGCGAGCAGATCAAGCGCGAGCTGCATCAGTCGATTGTCGAGGTCGGGACCCGCATCTGCCACAACGTGCCGGAGCTTCGCGAAGAGATCTTCCGCATTCGGCGGGAGCTGACCGGTGGGGCTGAGCGGGTTGGCCTGGCCGTTGCCGCGGCCGGCACCCACCCGTTTTCGCATTGGAAGGATCAAATTCTCTCGCCTGGTGTTCGCTACGACAGCATCGTCGAAGAGCTTCAACAGCTGGCGCGGTCGCTGTTGATCTTTGGATTGCACGTTCACGTCGCGGTGCCGGACAACCAGACCGCGATCGATCTCATGAACGCGGCGCGGTACTTTCTGCCGCACCTGCTGGCGCTGTCGACGAGTTCGCCGTTCTGGATGGGACGCGACACCGGGCTGAAGTCCTATCGCACGACGATCTTCCGCAGGTTCCCGCGGACCGGCGTGCCCGATCATTTCAGCTCGTGGAGCGAATACGAAAACTACATCAAGCTGCTCGTCGAGCTGCATTGCATCGACGATGCGCGGAAGATCTGGTGGGACGTGCGGCCGCATCCAACGTTTGGAACGCTGGAGTTCCGCGTCTGCGATGTACCGACGCGCCCCGAAGCCGCCGTGATGCTTGGCGCTCTGGCGCAGGCCATCGTCGTCAAGCTGCACAAGCTCTACACGAGAAATCTCGGCTTCCGGTTGTACCGCCGGGCGTTGATCGAGGAGAACAAATGGCGGGCGGCCCGGTGGGGCATCGATGGGAAGCTGATCGATTTCGGCAAGCGCTCGGAAGTTCCGATGCGTGACTTGGCGCTGGAGCTCCTGGAATTCGTGGACGACGTCGTCGACGAGCTCGAAAGCCGCGACGCCGTGTCCTACGTGCACTCCGTGCTTCGGGAAGGAACGAGTGCCGATCAACAGCTGGCGGTGTTCCGCGAGACCGGTGATTTGAAGGCGGTGGTGCGCCACATCGTCAACGAGACGCGCGCCGGCGTGAATCGGCGTGGAGAAACGAGAGTATGAGTCGGACATCGAGCGCGCCGAAGCCGATAGGCCTTCTCGTCGGCCGCGAGTACAGTTTTCCACCCGCTTTCATCGCGCGCGTGGAGGAGAAGGGGGCGCCGCACGGAATCACGGCCGAGATGGTGAGCTGGGGCGGAACCAAGATGGACGAGGCGGCGAAGTACTCGGTCATCGTCGATCGTATTTCGCACGAGGTGGAGTACTACCGCGCCGCCCTGAAGCATGCGACGCTTCAGGGCACCTACGTCATCAACAACCCGTTCTGGTGGACCGCCGACGACAAGTACTTCAATTACGCGGTTATGGCAAAGCTCGGCTGCGCGATTCCGAAGACCGTGCTGCTTCCGCAGAAGGGGTACCCGACAGACATCGATCTGACGCCCGAGTCGCTGCGGAATCTGCAGTATCCGATCGACTGGGACGCCTTGCTCGATTACGTCGGCCGGCCCGCCATCCTGAAGCCGTATTCGGGCGGCGGGTGGAAGCACGTCTACAAGGTGAACGACGCGCGTGAGCTGATTGAGGCCTACGACGGCACGGCGCCGTATTGCATGACGCTCCAGGAGTTCATCGACTTCGACTTGTACGTCCGGTGCTTCACCTTCGGGAAGACCAACATCACGCCGGTCAGGTACGATCCGCGGGAACGGCGGTACCTCGTCGATCATGCCTACCTGACGCCCGAGCTCGGTGCCCGCGTCGTCCGTGACGCGCAGACGATCAATCAGGCGCTCGGCTACGAGATGAACACGATTGAGTTCGCCGTCCGCGATGGTGTACCGTACGCGATCGACTACCTCAATCCTGCCCCGGATTTCGAGAGAGATCGCATCACGGACTTCTACTTCGCGCATGTCCTGGAGAAGATGAGCGATCTGGTCATCGATCGTGCGCTCAACCCGGATCCAACGCGAAGCTGGCCTCGTTGGGAAGAGATGCTGGGTGTCGGTTCGCCCGGTGGGTTCACCGGTGCTCCCCGGGTCACGGTGTAGCGACGAGAACTCGATGAATGCGATCGACGCGTGGCACGCGCTGCTGCGCCCGGGCGTAGAGCTGAGCCGCGGATATTCGGAGGACTTCGCCGCGTCGATGCGCGCGCGCAAGCTCACCTTCGGCGACCGCGTGCATTGTCCTTTCCTCCGACCGTTTTTCCTGACGGAAGCCGACGAGTCGCGCATGCGGGCGGCCGCGGAAACGGTTGCGGCGCTCGGCGAACGCGTGACCTCCGCCGCGATGCAGTCGACATCGCTCTTCAATCAGCTCGGGCTCACGGAGGCCGAGGCGCAGCTGGTTGCGATCGATCCGGGATACGATCGAGCGAGCACGGCCTCGCGCCTCGATGCTTTCCTGCTGCCAGATTCGCTGCATTTTGCCGAGTACAACGCCGAATCCCCGGCGGGACTGGGCTACACGCAGCGGCTCTGCGAGCTGTTCGAGGAACTGCCCGTCATGAAGGCGTTCGCAAGTCAACGCCGCGTGCGGTTCAATCCGACCATCGAGCCGATGCTCGACGCCCTGATCGCGAGCTATCGAGAGTGGGGTGGCCGCGCCGATCCCCCGACGATCGCCATCGTGGATTGGCGGAACGTGCCGACATGGAGTGAATTCGAGATCCTGCGCGACGCGTTCACCGCGCGTGGGGTGCCAACCGTTGTCTGCGATCCGCGTGAAGTCACTTTCGAAAATGGCGTCCTTTCTTGCGGTGCGGCTCGAATCGATCTCGTGTACCGGCGCGTGCTGATCAACGACATTCTCGCGCGTACCGACGACTGCGCTGCGCTGCTGCGGGCTTATGCGCAGAAGGCCGTCTGCGTCGCGAACACGTTCCGCTGCAAGCTGGCGCACAAAAAGGCCTTCTTCGCGGTGCTCACGGACGAACGGAACGACGGGCTCTTTTCGGACGAGGAGCGCGCCGTGATTGCCGCGCACGTGCCCTGGACGCGTGTGCTCGCGGACACCGAGACGGTCCTGAACGGGCGACGGCAGCCGCTCATGCGGCTGGCCGAGGATTATCGCGAATCGCTCGTGTTGAAGCCGAACGATGAATATGGCGGAACCGGCGTGACGCTCGGATGGGAGACGAGTTCGTCAGACTGGAATGCGGCGCTGAATAATGCGTTGAACACTCCGCCTGCGACGTGGGTGATCCAGGAGCGGATTCCCGTGCGCCGCGAGATGTTCCCCATGTTCGATGCAACGGGCGAAGTGACCATGCGCGACATGCTCGTCGACTTCGCGCCATACCTGTTTCGTGGACGTATGACGGGCTACCTGACCCGACTCAGCTCGACCGGTCTGGCCAATGTCACGTCGGGCGGCGGACAAGTGCCGGCGTTCGTCGTCGGGGAGTAGAGCGTCGGAAGGCCGGATCGCTTGTTGCTTCCGGCTTCAGCCGGAAGATCCCCACCGGCTGATAGAATTACACCGATGATTTTTGGGACCGTCAGCGAGGACCTGCTTCCCGGCGCGCACAACGCCGTCGATACGTGTCTAGCGATCCGTCCAGGCGAGCATGTGGCGCTGGTGGCGGACGAAGCCAGCAGCGCGGTGGGGGCAAGCCTCGAGCAGGCACTGAAGGACGCCGGAGCAGCCGCGCGCTGTCTTCTGATCGAATCGGTTACTCGTCGCCCGATTACCGCGGCTCCGGTAGAAGTGTTGCAGGCATTCGACCGTGTGGACGCGGGCATCCTCTGCGTGCAGCCGCAAGAGGGAGAATTACCGGCGCGGATGGCGATCGTGAACGTGATCGAGCGCCGGCGAATCCGGTACGCGCACATGATCGGGGTGACCCCGCAGATCATGCGTGAGGGCATGCGCGCCGATTACGTTCAGGTGGATCGCCTGAGCACCGAGCTGTGCGAGCGCATGACCCACGCGCGCTCGCTGACGGTCCGGACCGCGAGCGGCACGGATTTTCGCGCCACCTTCGACCGCTCCATGGCCTGGGTGAAGACCAGCGGCCTGATTAACCCACGGTACTGGTCGAACCTGCCGGCCGGCGAAGTCTTCACGACGCCCGGCTCTGTGGACGGTACGTTTGTCTGCGACGGAACGGCGGGCGACTACTTCAACGCCAAGTACGGAATCCTCGATCGAACACCGCTGGTCCTCGAAATCCGGCAGGGCCGTTTGGTGTCCGCGCGGTGCGATCGCGCCGATCTCGAACGCGACTTCTGGAACTACTGTCATACCGACGAGAACAGCGATCGTGTGGGAGAGCTTGCGTTCGGGACGAATCTCGGCCTTCGCGAGATGATTGGTATCCTGCTGCAGGACGAAAAAGTTCCGGGCGTCCACCTCGCGTTTGGCGATCCGTATGGCAGCCAGACGCACGCGGACTGGACGTCGCGCACGCACGTCGACGTGCTCACACGGCACTGCGACGTCTGGATCGACGACGAGCAGGTGATCGCGGAGGGCCAGTACCTCCTCGACAAATTCGATCCCCTGACGGCGTAGGACCCCGCGAACCTTGCCGAACCTTGTAGAACCTCGTAGAACCCAGCCGAACCTTGTAGAACCCTGTAAGCGCTACCAGCGCGAAATGTATTCGCGCAGCTGTTCCTTCCAGTAGGGCCAGTCGTGACCTCCGCGCGGCCCCCAGTCGTCGAGCGAGTGCCGGATCCCTTTTCGCGCAAGGATGCCGGACATCGCGTAGGAGTAGCCGCTCCTCTCGTACGGCCCTGAGCCTGTCACCAGCCTGATTTCGCACGTCGACAGCTGTTCGAGGAACCAGGGATCGCTCAGGTTCGCCATATAGTCGACCGGATTCTGAAAGTAGAAGTTGTCGTCGTACATGCCTCCCATGAAATCGCGGAGGTCGAAGATGCCGGACAACGCATAGCAGCGCTTGACCAGATGCGGGTAGTGAAAAAGAGTGTTTGCCGCGTGGTACGCGCCCAGTGACGCGCCCACCGTGGCTATGGGAATACCAGGAGTCCGGCAACTCGCATGGACGTACGGAATGACCTCATCTCTGATGTACTCGTCGAACATCCGCTGCCGCCAGCTGCGATGAAATGGATGCGCCTGCTTGTTCAGAAAAGACTCGTGGTTGTTCGATCCGACGCAGAACACTTTCACACGACCGGCGTCGATGAAATCGTCGATCGCTCCGATCAGGCTGTTCCGCTGGAGTTCCCATTCGTCGCCATGACTCGTCGGAAATGCAAGAAGCGGCGGGCCCCAGTGGCCGAACACTGCCACACCCATGTCGTGTCCGAGCTTCGGGGAATACCAGGTACCTGATGGAACATCCGCATGTATTGAAATCGCTTGGAAGACCGCCGTTTTGAGGTCTCGCGAGACTACGACGTCACGAGCGCGATGGAGAAGCCGTCGTATCCCTTGGAGCCGACAGTCTGGATTGCGGTGACCTCGACACGCGGTTCGGCGGCGGCCACCTCGATGAAGCGACGCATGCCCTGAACCGCAGTATCCGTGGTCGCGGCGTTGGCCACCTCGCCTTTTCGCACCACGTTGTCGACGACGATGAGCGATCCGACGCGCGAGAACCGCAGCGCCCACTTGAAATATTCAGCCGTGTTCACCTTGTCCGCGTCGATGAAGATCAGATCAAACGGACCGAGCCCCTCGGCCGCGATCTTCGGCAGCGTCCCGAGCGCAGCGCCCACGCGAATGTCGACCACCTGTTCGAGTCCGGCGCGGGCGATGTTGTCGCGGGCGAGCTCCGCATGTTTCGGATCGGCCTCCAGCGTGATCAGCCGTCCACCTGGCGGGAGTGCACGCGCCAGCCAGATCGTGCTGTAACCGCCAAGCGTGCCGATCTCCAGAATCGCTCGTGCGCTCAGAAGGCGCGCGAGAATGTGCAGCAGTTTGCCGTGGTTTGGGGACACGTTGATAGCCGGCAGTCCCGCGGCGTCGCTGGTCTCGAGGGTCTTCTCCAGCGCCGCGTCAGCTTTCACCAGCATGTCCGCAAAGTACTTGTCGACCGTCGTCCACTGGTCTTCGCTCATCGACTTCTTTCTCCCCGGGTAGCCTTGGCGCAGGCGGGCAGGCGTGCAACTTATCGTTTCCAAATCCCGAGCGCCTGACGGACGAGCACGAGCTGTCCGACATGGTATGCCGTGTGATCCGCGACGAGCAGCAGTTCGCGCATGTACGTTTGACCGTCGCCATGCGGGATCTTTTGCGTCAGGTCTCGCGAGCTGTCGAGCGCCATCTCGCGCAGCGCGTCACGATCGCGGCGGAATGCCGCAATGCTCTCCTCCCACGCGGACGCAGATGGCGGCTCGGGAGTCGGTGGCCAGTAATCCTTCGGCCAGCTCATTTCCTCGTAGTCGCTGTTCCGGCTGAAGTCGAGAATGTCGTGCTGGGCGAGGCGCATGTGCTCGACGAGCTCCCATGGCGAATGCGCTCCCGCGCGTCTGCCACGGAACGGTTCCGGAATATCGGCGACCGCGGCATCGAATCCCACGTGGGCCTCCTCCCATACCAGCATCTTGGCCAGGAGGTCCCGAACAGCCTGATCACTCATCACGCTCTCCACCGCAGACTCTGGACCCACCCATATTGTGTGTTGCCGGCTGTCGCTGGGCCGTCGCCAGCGGCCAACCAAGCAGATACGTCAACCGGCCGGGACCACGCGGAAATGGCTCGTACCCCGCGCGCCACACCATAGTACCCGCGCTGCGTCCCAGTTCTGTCAGTTCCTCGAGCGTATACGCCCGCAACTGCGAAACAAAGCCGTCCCAGAGGCACGTCAATGGCACGAGCGGAATGAGATAGGTGAAGAACAGGCGCGTCCACTTGAAAGGCCGCATGAACGGGGTGAACAGCAGCACCATAAGCGGCAGCAATAGCACGGAGACCAGAGTGACAAGCGACCGTCGCGAGGCCTCGAAAATGGCAATCGGCTGGCGTGCGTTCGCGGCATCCGCAAGGATCGCCTTCGCATCGGCCGGCCGGAAGTGATGAAAACCATTGAAGAGCGTTCGGAGCCCGGTCAGCTCGAGGGGCACGGTTCTGGCGTCTACCGGGCCGTGCCGATAAGTGATCGCGCCTCGTGATGCCGCTGCGGCGCGCTCGAATGCCGACAGATTCGGAAACAGGTCGGTCAGGGTTGCGCTGACATGCATGCCTGACTGATTCAACTCGTCGATCACCGCCGGCAGAGGACCCGATCCGCCCGAACAGAGATCGACAATGCGTGTCGTGCCCGCGGCCTCGAGCGCCTCGCGGATCAGCGGGGTCATGGCCTTATGCAGGCTCGTCGCCGTCTGAGCGAAATGCAGGTAGTCGGTCGCCAGATCCCGAACGGTAGACGGAAACCAGGGCTGATCTTCGAGCTCGATGAGGTGCCGCCGCTGCACGTCTTGCGCCTATCTCGTCTTTCCAGGTCCCCACAAGGCACGACCTGGCTTGGCGCCGGTGTGCTCGCCATTCCTGATGACCTGCGACCCGTTGACGAACACGTGGCGCACGCCGACCGCGTACTGATGCGGGTTTTCAAAGGTCGCGCGATCCGCAATGGTCGCCGGATCGAACACGACGACGTCCGCGAACATGCCCTCCGTCAGGAAGCCACGTCGATCCAGCTCGAGGTTCGTCGCCGGAAGTCCACTCAACTTTCTCACGGCGTCTGGCAGTGTCAGGATATGTTCGTCGCGTACATACTTCGACAGGGCGCGTGCGAAATTTCCGTACGCCCGGGGATGAGTTGACGACCTCGTAAATGGAGGCTCGGGCGCCATCGACGCGGCATCCGATCCGAACGACACCCAGGGCAGCACGATCTGTTTGCGAATGTTGTCTTCAGAAATCATGAAGTACACCGTGCCCACGCGTGATCGATCCTCCAGCACCAGGTTCATGATGGTATCGACCGGATCCTCGCCGCGGAGCCGCGCGGCCTCCGCCAGCGTCTTCCCGGTCAGGGGCTTCAGTTTGTCCGACTTGAATTCCACGAGCAGAACCCGATCGGCAGATCCCGCGGCACGATAGAGATTCTCCCATTCGTCCGAGGGCGTGCGAACGGCAGCCGCAATCTTCTTGCGCATCTCCGGATCCGCGAGCCGCTTGTAAGCGGCGTCATAGCCGCCGTCGAGTACCCAGGGCGGCATGGACGCATCAAGACCGGTCGCGCCGGCGGGATACGTGTACATATCGGCAGTGATCTTGAGCCCCTCCTTCCGCGCCGCTTCGACCTTGGCTATGACGCGATCCATCTTCGTCCAATTGGACTCCCCGGCTGCTTTCAAGTGATAGATCTCGGCCGGGATGTTCGCCTCCCGGCTGATGCGGATCAGCTCGTCGACTGCCTCGAGGAGGCGGTTCCCTTCGCTTCGTAGATGGGAGATGTACTTCCCGCGATACGGCGCGGCAGCTTTACACAGCTCGATGAGTTCCTCGGTGCTGGCATAGAACGCGGGAGCGTAGATGAGCGACGATCCAATCCCGAGCGCGCCCGCTTCCATTTCCTCGCGAACGAGCGCGCGCATCTCGTCGAGCTGGGTGGGTGTCGGCGGCTTGTCTTCGAGACCGATGACGTGCTCTCGAATCGTCGTCGCGCCGATGAACGACGCGACGTTCTGCGAGATTCCCTGTTCTTCGAGATGTCTCAGGTATTCCGACAGGCTGGTCCAGGTGATCGAGTACTTCAGATCGCCCATCTGCTCGACTGCGCGGCGCTTCATGTCCGGGGTCAACGGCCCCATCGAGTTGCCCTCGCCGAAGATCTGCGTGGTCACCCCTTCGCGGAGCTCTCCCTGGGAGCGGCCGTCGACGAGCAGCGACTCGGTCGACCACGAGAGCATGTTGATGAAACCGGGGGTTACGGCGAGACCGGTCGCGTCAATGAGGGCAACAGCCGGCAGCGACGAGAGATCGCCGACGGCGGCGATCCGATCGCCGCGGATGCCGACGTCCGCCCGGCGGCCCGGTGACCCTGTTCCGTCGTACACCGTGCCGCCGCGAATGATGGTGTCGAGTCCGGCGGGTTGCGGGCTGCGCGTCGATACCCAGCCGGTTGAAAATGCCAGCGCTGTGGTCAGCAGAAGTAGCGGGATGCGGAGTATGCGCATCCGGGCATTAGAGACCGTCGCGAAAAAAAAGGAAAGCGGTGACGAATGCCGTCGAGTCCGATTGGCCCTAGGTGCGTCCCATGTCGACGAACACCGTGTTCAATCGGTAATAGAGCACTTCGTCGAATTCGCCCGCCTGCACACGCGGCCATACCGGAGTTGCCGTCGTGCTGACGACCCGGATGTTCCCGCGGACTTCGTCGAGCCATCGAAGTACGCGAAGTTGTTCCTCGTTGGTGAGTTGTGCCAGATTCTCGAGGACGAGCGTTGCAGCCCGCGTCGGGGTCGGAAGGTCGAGCGGCTGTCCGGCCCGCCATCTCACGATGGGGCCTCGGAGATCCAGGCGCAGCATGTCCACGACGATCCGGGTCGCTTCGGCATTGCCGACGACCAGCACATTTGTGCGCGGCATCGAGGTGACCTGCAGATCTCTCCGGTGAGCGGGCCGGACGATTCGTCGTGGCTTCCTGATGGGCGTGGACGCAAGAGCGGGGCGACTCGCGGTTGCGGCGGCGGCATTCGAGCGGTTCTCCATCGGTAGACCTCCCTGGGACGCGGCGGACCGAAATCGGCCTGACTCTACCGGCACTACAGTCGGTGCGCCATAGGGAGAGCGGTGGAAGGGGCTAGGGAAGATCCCTAATCGCTAATCACTGATCACTGATCCTGAATCCTGAATCCTGAATCCCGAATCCCGAATCCTGAATCCTGAATCCTGAATCCTGAATCCTTGACGATTGAGTCGCGATGCGCACGGGCTCGATCTCAATTTTGGGCGCGATTCGCTCACCGTCTAAGGTGAGTACCGATTTCAAGAACGGCTCTGTAACCCGTCAGGACTGCAAACGGCAGGGGCCAAGCCTCCCGAGGCTACGGTGGTCCGCCCTAGCGCTCGATTCAGGGATTCGGGATTCAGGGATTCGGGATTCGGGATTCAGGATCAGTGATTCAGGATCAGTGATTAGTGATCAGTGATTTAAGGGTTCTCCAGCCAGCCCTGAAGAACGGCGTACTTCACGATATCGATTCGGCCACGCAATCCGAGCTTTCGCATCGCGTTCGCCTTGTGCGCTTCAACGGTCTTGACGCTCAGCGACAATTGGCCGGCGATCTCCTTGTTGCTATAGCCTGACGCGATCCAGCGAAGCACGCCCGATTCGCGATTGGTGAGTTCAGCCGAGGGCTTGCTCGCCTTGTCGGCTCGTCCGAGAAGACGCGCGGTCATTCGTGCCGTCACCGTCGAATCGAGGGTACTGACCGCCGGCGGCCGTCGCACGAATGGCGTGCAGGAGTTCGGTCGGCGCACTCTGCTTCAGAACGTATCCCGCGACTCCTGCCCGCAGCAGCTCCTGAACGTAGGCGTCGTCGCCATGCCGAGTCAGCGTGACAATGACCACGCCCGGCTGCTTCTGTTTCAGCGCTCGGGTGGCCGCGAGGCCGTTCATGCCGGGCATCGAAATATCCATGACGATGACGTCCGGCTTCAGCGCGAGGGCGTTCTGCATCGCGGCCTTGCCGTCGCTGGCCTCGGAAATCACTTTCATGTCGGGCTGCGTATCGATGAGAAGTTTCAGGCCGTGACGCACGGTGACGTGGTCGTCCGCCAGCAGGATGCGAATCAGCGTGGAACGCTCAGGCATGGTCGGCCGCACGATCGGCGGTCGCGCCGGCCGTCATTCTGACAAAGATGGTCGTGCCCATTCCCGGAGATGATTCGACTTCCAGGGCGGCGCCGACCAGCGCGGCGCGCTCTCGCATGCCGAGCAGGCCAAATCCGTGTCCGGCGTTCTCCGGCGCACCGGGCTCGAATCCTCGCCCATCGTCCTCGATGACGAGCAGCACATGGTTGCCGCGGCGCTCGAGAATGACCTCCACGTTGGTAGCGGCCGCGTGCTTGGCGATGTTTGTGAGCGCCTCCTGCGCGATCCGGTAGAGGGCGGTTTCCGCGTCCGCCGGGAGGCGGTCGTCGAGGAGGCCCGAGGAGTGCAGCGTCGCCTGAATGCCGACGCGCGCGGACCAGTCCTGCACGTAGTTGGCGAGCGCGGCGCGCAATCCGAGATCGTCGAGGGCCGTCGGGCGGAGCTGCCACACGAGCTGATCGACATCGCGATCCAGACGCTCGGCAGTGGCTTCAATCGATTCTACGTGGGCACGCAGGTCGTCGCGGTCGGCACAGGCGTCCTTGAGCATGCGAATTCGAAGCGCGAGCCCGGTTAGCTGCTCACCGAACTGATCGTGCATCTCGCGGGCGATTCGCCGGCGCTCGTCTTCCTGCGCGAACACGAGGCGGCCAAGAAACTCCGTACGGGCCCGTTCGGCTTCGGCGCGCTTGCGCGACGTCAGATCGAAATGCGTGCCGACGATCCGGACGACGGAACCGCCGGGCCTGCGGCGAACCGGATATCCGCGCGACAGCACCTCGACGTAGTGGCCGTCTTTGTGGCGCAGGCGGAACTCTCCTTCATAGGTGAGCCCGCCGCTTCTGACGCTCTGATTCAGCTTCCGCGCCGGCTCGATATCGTCGGGATGCAGTAGATGCTCCCACGCGCTCACGTTTGGCTCGATCTCGTCGTCCGCGTATCCGAGCATTTCCTTCCATCGAGAGGAGTAGACGACGCCGCCGGTTTCGAGATTCCAGTCCCATACGCCTTCCTGTGCGCCAGCAAACGCGAGTTTCAGGCGTTCTTCGTTCTCGCGGAGAGCCGCTTCGGCCTGGCGGAGCTCCGTGAGATCGAGATGAACGCCGACAATGCGAACAACGGGACCGCCATGTTCACGGCGCACAGGAAAGCCCCGGGAAAGCACGTGAACGTAGTGGCCGTCCTTGTGGCGGAGACGGAACTCTGCTTCATAGGTGGACCGCTCGCCACGCGCGACGCTCTCGTTTGCCCGGTCTGCGCGCGATCGATCGTCGGGATGAACGAGCCGCTCCCACGCGCTCACGTTTGGCTCGATTTCCTCATGCGTGTAGCCCAGCATCTCTGTCCATCGAGAGGAGTACACGACTGCGTTGGTTTCGAGGTTCCAGTCCCAGACGCCTGCCTCGGCCCCGGCTACCGCCAGCGCGAGCCGCTCCTCGTTTTCACGCAGCGCCCGCTCGACCTGTTTGCGTTCGGTGATGTCCCGTACGACCAGTTGAGTCGTTCGAGCGGCCGTATCGGGCCGATCGTCGGGTAGCCGGGCGCCCGCGACGCTGACGTCGAGCAGGCGCCCGTCCAGACGCGTCAACGGCAGTTCGAGATCGGTGGGGGGCCTCTTGTGCTGCCAGCTGCGCAGGTAGGCGCGAACCTTTTCGCCCTGCTCCTGCCCAAACAGATCGAGAGTCGACTTGCCAACCAGATCGCCGGGATTGGCACTGCCCCATAACTCGAGCGCCCTGGAATTCGAGAAGACGACTCGGTCACTCTCGACAATCAGAATTCCGTCAGGCGACGATTCCACCAGGCGACGGTAGAGCTCCATGGACGGATCGAGTCTAATGCCTGTGTTCGCCAGCTGCCACACGTACCTTTCCTCGAAATGGCCAGTATCCGCGTGAACCTCGTCTGTACGATCGGGCGCCCGCCATCGTTTTAACAGGTGTGCATCCATTTGTGTCACAGCTAAGACCGGCTGACTCATCTGTTTTCCAACGGACGTTCTGAGCCAATGGAATTCACGATCCTGACGTTTTACCTGGGCACCGCTGCTCTGGAGTTCAAGCAGTATGCTGCCTACATGCAGCGCCGCACCGCGACTCGTGCCGCGCAGGTTGGCGGCTCTGACTGAACCCGCTCTCGTCACGAGAAACGTTGGCCTGTGGAATGCACGCGGCACCCCAGGAGAGCGGCCACAGAGTGCGCTCCGCACGGCCGACTGCTCAAGAGCGGCGCTGACGAGCGCGTGCGCGGGGTTTCGGCCCGCGTACTTTGCGTCGAGTTGTCGTGGGCTTATAGTGAGGCAACTACGGGCCGCGGTAGTCGTGGGCCGCGCAGCGAGAGACGTCCGTGAGCTTCCGGTTCGATCAGTTTACGCTCGATGCTGATACCGGTCGGCTTCTTCGCGGCCGCGAGGAGGTACATCTTTCCCCGAAGGCTCTTCAGCTGTTGCTGACGCTGGTGCAGAACCGGCACCGTGCAGTGTCAAGGGCCGATCTTCAGAAAGAGTTGTGGCCGTCGACTCCCGCCTCGTCCGAGCAGGTCGATAATCTCGTAGGGACCGAGCGATGATCGATGGTCAGTTCCGACCTTCATGGTACGGATGCCGGTGCTCTCCGCCGCCCGGATGCAGGCGATCGCTCCGAGTGCCAATGTGAATTCCCCCCTGCTCGAGGAAGGCCGCCAGCTCCGGATCGATCATGGGCTCAGTATAGCCGTCGATAAGAAATTGTTAAGGTTCTGAAGAGGTTCGTATGGGTGACGGCGCTGCGGGACGAACAGGCAGTGGATGCGATTCGGCGATCGATTGCCGCAGATCTGGTCAGGTCAGGTGCGATCGACAGCCGTTCGCGGAAACGGCAGGACGCGGAAACGATTCAACCGCACGTCAGTATGTGAGCGGCAGATCGATCTGAGCGCCTCGGTGGCATCCGGGCTGTGAAACGTCGCGGCGGAGTACCCGCATAAGACAGTCATCGGCGCCTGGGGTACGAGCTCGGTCCACAACCGCTCGAGTTCGTGAGCGGCCTGAAAGTTTCCGTCCCTCGCCAGAACATCGACCATGTCGCCGTAGACGCGAAGCCGTGCGCCGCGGGAGCAGATTTGACGGACTGTATCGCCGACGACCTCATCAAATACGCTCCGAACAGGCGCTCCGTGCCACATGATGCGCGCGAGCGTTCGCGCGCCGTCGAGAACGGTCAGCTGTCCGCTGGCGATGGCATCGCTGAGCGATAGGTTGCGGGCGTTCAACCGTGCGGCGATCGAGTTCCACTGCGGCAGCCTCATCACCACGAGGACGGCGTCCCCCTGGACTAGACCGTCGATCACAAATGCGGAGACTGTATCGATGAGAGACTCGGGTACCGTCAAACAGCTCGACGATGTGATCTGAAGCGGCAGCCTGGCCGCCCGCACCTGGACACTGCACCAACGTTCAGCCCTCATGTTGATCCCGATTCGCCGCGGATGCGCCGGCAATCCTACATCATTAGTGACGAGGTGCGGCCAGATTAATGACGAGGTTGGAGAGCTGAAACGGATGAGGTAGAAGTTGGGGAGACAACGGCCGGGATCAATGACCCCGGCCTGATTCGGACGATCGCGCTTCAGTAAGAGAATGTGCCGAAGAACGACGACCGCTTGTTGGGATCGCTCCATTTCGTGCCGAGCGCGGCCCCGGTGAACGCATTCTCCGCGGTGGTGCCCATCGCGGGATCCGAAACATCGGCCAGCGGATGGAACCACTGCCTGGCGCCGCAGCTCGGGTCGTGACTCATTTCTTTCTCGACGGTGAGCCGGAGCGATTTCGCTGAAACACGGATGGCACCCGGTTCGTCAACGAACTGGATCATCGTCGGCGTCAGTTCCACGACCTTTGAAACCATCCCTTTGGAGTGGCTCTTCGCCATGGCGACCAGCGCGGTTCTCTGCGCCGGCGTGGCGCGCTCATCCACGAAGATCGCGGCACGTGTCTCCGCCGGCGCGCCGCCGATCTCGCGAATGCCGAGATTCTGATCGCCGGCAATCGCAGCGACGACCGAAAGGCCGTTCAGCGACACGCCGTCGAAGCTGCCGCGATCCACTTTCCAGACGAGCAGCGCCTCGCGTCCTGTCGTTGCCGCCTCGCCGTTCATGATGCATCCGCCGGTGAAAACTTCTGCCGTCCGCGCCTCGACATAGGAACCACTGATCGAAGAGCTTCCGGCGCCACGCGCCGCGAGAGGCGCCGCAACGAGAGCTGCCAGCACCGCCGTGATTACCGCGTGTTTCATGACTGCTTTCCTTTCATTCGTTGCACCCCAGGCACCCTTGGCACTCTTGGCACCCCTGGCACCCCTGGCACCCTTAAACCTTACAGCAACCCCGGCCACTGCAACAGACATCGGGCCGAACCGGTTCTCCGTCAGGGCCGAACCCGCTACTCGTGTCCACGCACCAATAGGCGGACGCCTCATAAGAATCATAGAACGTCGACTCGGCTGGATCCACCACGGCCGCAACATACATGCTTTTCGTGCGAATCCTGAGGCAGTGAACTCCGACGACGATCTTGGGGAGGTCAATGATTCCATAGCGGTACTCCGGCTCAGATGGTTTTCATGCTGGCGACGGTCATCCCGGCTGCGTTCAGAATCGCCCGCTTCACAGCCGTTTTCGCGACCTGGATCTTGTAAGCGTTCTGGCTCATCGGTCGGGCATCGCGAAGTGCCGCCTCGGCCGCGGCCGCTGCCGTCGCCTCGTTAATGGTCTTGCCGGCCAGTGCCGCCTCTGCCGCCTGGGAGCGCCACGGAACTGGAGCTACCGCGCCCATGACGACTCGCGCCGACCGGACTGAATCGCCATTCATCGACAGCAGCACAGTCGCGAATGCGATCGGCCAATCGTGCGATTCCTTGTAGCGAACCTCGTAATGGCCGCTCTTGACGAAGGGGTGGGTAGGATATGTGTGTTAGAAGTTTGTTGGGTGTTAACATGTTTTTTGTTTGTATGTTTTGTAGTGTGGTATGGTGAAGTAGTGGGTGTGTTGTAGAATGTGTAGATGGAAAATGTGTTGGTGTTTAATGAATTTTTAGGTATTGTGATTTTGTTGGTATTGGGGTTAGTAGAGAGTGGTTATTATGAGGTTTGTTATAAGGAATTGTATGATTGGTTGATTGTATTTGTGATTGTGTTGTTGTGGATGAATGGTGGTTAGGTGAGGTAGGTGTGAGTGATTTTTATGGGTGTTTTTTTTAGTTATTGTGGTGTTTTTAGGTGGTAGAGTTATGGTAGGTAAGAAAGTTAAAGAGGTGATGTTGAGTTTGCCGCCTGGGAGCGCCACGGAACTGGAGCTACCGCGCCCATGACGACTCGCGCCGACCGGACTGAATCGCCATTCATCGACAGCAGCACGGTCGCGAATGCGATCGGCCAATCGTGCGATTCCTTGTAGCGAACCTCGTAATGGCCGCTCTTGACCGACCCCGGGGCCGGCAGGATCACGTGTGTCAGAAGTTCGTTGGGCGCCAACACGTTTTCCGTCTGCACGTTCTGCAGCGTCGGCATCGTGAAGTAGTCGGCCGCCGCGACCATGCGCTCACCCTTCGGCCCTGCGAGGCGAAACGTTGCCCCGTAGGCGACCGAGGGGACGGCCAGGCTCGACGGATGGACGATGAAGCTCGGGCCGCTGCCGAAGATCGCGTGGAATTGGTTTTCACCTGCGGGAGAGAAGCAGGTGTTGCCTCCCTTCTTGAAGCAGACGAATTCCTCGTTGCGGAAGTACCAGCAGCGCGGCCGCTGATTGAGATTCCCTCCGACCGTGCCCTGGTTTCGTATCTGCGGCGTGCCCACTTCACCCGCCGCCATCACCATCGCGGGATACAGCTTCGCCACTTGTTCGTTTTCAACCAGATCGGCGATTTTCATCGCCGCGCCGATCTTCAGTCCGCCGCCTGGCATCGGTGTGACGGACGCGTCCAGCGCCCCTTTCACGTTCACGATTCGATCGGGCTGTGTAACGTAGTCCTTCAGCCGTGCGAGCAGATCCTGTCCGCCCGCGAGCGGTATGACCTTCTCGGGTTCGGAGCTGAGCGCACGAACCGCATCCCTCTCGTTTGCGGGATTGACGTACGAGAACGCTTTCACTGCTGTCCTCCTTAGGCTCGTTGCTGCTGCGCCAGCGTCTGCAGGATTTTCGCCGGTGTGAGCGGCAAGCTCCGCACCGTGACGCCGATGGCGTTCCGCACCGCGTTTGCAATCGCCGCCGCGGTCGAAACCGTCGGCGGTTCGCCGATGCCGACGACACCCCGCTCGGGTTGATCGATCAACCGTACATCGATCTTGGGAATGTCTGACATGCCCGCGAGCAGGTACCACTCCATGTTCGGGTTGACCATCTGCCCCGTGTTGCGATCGAGAATCCGATCCTCGAACATGGCGAAGTTGAGCGAACCGACGACGCCGCCATAGACCTGGCTTTCCGCCGTGAGCCTGCTCACGATGAGGCCGCAATCTTGCAGCGCGAGCACACGGACCACCTTGACGATGCCGGTCTCGATATCGACTTTCACCTCGGCGAACTGAACGCCTGATGTGGTGACCGATGACAACCCTGGCTGCCAGGCGCCGTCAGCGGCGATTGGCTGCGTGCCAATCTGCTTGCACGCCTCTGCCCACGACATGCCTTTCGACGGGTTGTCCTTGACCTGAATACGGCCGTTGACGGCGACGAGGGATGCGGCATCGGCGCCAAGCGCGGGAGCGACCTTTTCTTTGAGGGCGTCGAGCGCGTTGACGGTCGCAATCCGGATCGCGGGGCTGATCCCGGCAGCCGTTGTGCTTCCGCCCGATCCGCCGCTCACGGGGTACACCGTATCGCCGATTTCGGGTTTGATCGCGCTCGTCGGAATGCCGAACGTGTCGGCCGCGACGACGGCGACCAGCGTGCGGGTTCCTGTGCCGAGATCCTGCGTCCCGCAGCGAACGACGACAATCCCGTCGGACGCGATCTCAACGTGCGCGCGTCCCTGGCTTCCGCCGCCCCCCCAGGTGTTGATCGCACAGCCCATGCCCGTCTTGATCGGCCCAGGCGTCGGATCGCCGGTCGCATGCCGCTTGTCCCAACCGAACTCGGCAGCGCCGCGCTTGAGGTACGAACCCCACATCGCATTGGGCGCCTCAGGCGGCAAGTTCTTGATCCGGAATTCAACGGGATCCATCTTCACGCGATCGGCGAGCTCTTCCATCAGCATTTCGGTGATGAACGAGCCTTGCGGATGCCCCGGCGCCCGCATCGGCCGCTGCTGGCCGGTGTTGATGTAGACGTCCTTGTGGATGCGACGTCGATTCGGGAACTGATAGATGTAGGGCAATGGGAACCCGGACGCGGCGCCTGCGCCGCCGGTGCCCCACGACTCGGCGTCGAATGCCGTCAGCATGCCATCAGCCGAGACGCCTGCCTTGATGCGTGCCGACGCCGAGGGCCGATTCCCCGTGGCAAGGTGCTCTTCCTTGCGATCGAGCATCAGCTTGACCGGCGCCTTTGCATCCTTCGCGAGCCGCGCGCAAATCATGGTCTGCGGATCCGAGGCTCCCAGCTTGCTGCCGAAGCCGCCGCCCATGTACTGCGTGATCACCCGGACGTTGGCAGACGGAATGCCGAGGCCAGTGGCGAATCCTTCCTTCGTGGCGTTGATCCCCTGGGTCGAGACCCACGCGGTGAGGTTGTCGCCGTCCCACTCGCATACCGCACCGTGCGACTCGAGGCAGACGTGGGTGATCACGTGTGTCGAGTAGGTTTCATCGATGACCTGCGCGGCCTGTTTGAATCCGGCCGCCAGATCGCCGGTCTCCTGCGCGGTCCCCGCGCGAACGTTGCCGCCGGTGAAGACCGCGGGCGCGGTGCCGGCAAGGACCTGATCGACGCTGACGACGTGGGGCAGGACTTCGTACTCGACTTTTACGAGACGCGCCGCATCGATCGCCTGCTCTTCGGTGTCGGCCGCAACCGCCGCGATCTCGTCACCCTGGTACATCACGGTGTTGCGCTGCGTGTTCGCCGGATCTCTCCAGAGCAGCGTCGCCTTGACGCCCGGCGCCTTCTGTGCCACCGACATGTCCACCGAAACGATACGCGCGTGCGGATGCGGTGACCGGACGATCCGGCCGTACAGCATCCCCGGACGATTGATGTCGAAGGTGTACCGCGCGCGGCCTGTGACTTTGTCCGGGCCGTCGAGCCGTTTGACAGACGTGCCGATCGACGTGTGCGGCGGCGTCCAGTGATATTTCGGGTCTGCGGGTGGTGGGGGAGGCGCCTGCCCTCCGCGGCCGCCGCCCTGTGCCTGCTGCGGTTGCTTCGGGCTAGCCACGGGTCACCCCCTTGACGCTCGAGACCGCTTCGAAGATGCGCGAGAACGTTCCGCAGCGGCAGATGTTGCCGTCGAGCCCCTTCTTGATTTGCTCCGGGGTGGGCGACGGGTTTTTTTCGAGCAGCGCGACGCTGGCCATGATGAAGCCAGGCGTGCAGAAGCCGCACATCAGCGCATCTTTGTCGCAGAACGCCTGCTGAACCGGGTGCAGTCCGGCGGCCGTGGCAAGGCCGTCCACATTGCGAATCTGCTTGCCCTGCACTTCAATCGCCAGCGTCGAGCAGGCATAGACCGGCTTGCCGTCGACGATCATGGTGCACGCGCCGCACGCGCCTCGATCGCACCCGCGCTTGTTGCCTGTCAAATCCGCGCGCATGCGAAGCGCGTCGAGCAACGTGACACGTGGCTCGATCATCAGGTCAACCCGCTTGCCGTTGACCATGAGGCGAACAGGTACTTCGCCAGGGCCGACGGCGTTCACGCCGCCTGCCGCCTGTGCTTCAGCTTCAGCCGGAGATGCCGCCGCGCTCACCGCGCTGACGACGCCCGCCGATTTCAGAAAGTCGCGGCGGCTGACGGTGAAACCGCCGGGCTTGTCATCCTTTTGAGCCATCGGTCGTGCCTTTCGGAAGCAGGTCGAATCGGTTCAAGGAGCTAGTGTAGGACTGTTGGCGCGGGTCCCGCAAATCAAATGCTCGAGGCGACCCGGAGCCTGGGGCCATCGACCCGCGGACGCCCTCAAGTGTTCGAGAACGGCTCAGGGGACCCGATCCACGCCTGGTCATTGCCAGAAGCGCCACGAGCATCAATCCGCCGAACACCCAGGACAGACGCGTCCAGGCGGATGGCACCCGGACGTCAAAATCGATCGTCAGCGTCTGTTGCCCGCGATCGCGCAGCTGCGAGGCGATCTGAATCGACGCGTCCGTGGGCACCAGCGCGTTCGCGAGGTAGATGCTCGATTCCGGATGATGGCTGTTGACGAGGGTGAGTTGATGCCGGCCCGCCGCGGCTGACCGTAGATTCGCCGACGCGCGCAGACGGAGCGTCCCCACCCCCAGGTTCATGTCGCCAATGTCGGGCACGCGAACGTCAATCAACGCCAGGCGCGCCGAATTACCGTCCACCGACAGCGCCTGCGAGTCCACCACCTGCTGCGCGTAGGTGAGCGCTTCGGCGGACGAAACCCGGCCGTCCCCGTTCGCGTCGATCCACGACGTGACTTGATGAGCGATGCTGACGCCCGGCGTCAGATCGATGTCCAGATCCACACGTCCAGCCGCGATCGCCACGCGCGTCGCCTGCAAATACTCATCGAGCCGATGCGCGCTCGCGGGCACAACCTGTCCCAGCAGCACGAGCACGCCAGCGAACAGGATCGACCGCGGGTACATGGCGCTTTCCCTTGTCTGCATTACTCACTGCTCGCGGGCGCTTTCCCTTGTCCCTTACTTCCTCACCAGCCGCGCCCCGTAGTCGTTCGTCGGATCGCGGTAAATCGTGTGAATGTGATCCAGATCCCCCTGCTGCGGGGCATACTCGATGATGACCGTCGGGCCCTGAATGCGGTAGTACGCGAGCCCTCCATTCGTTGTCGATCCGCTCCACGCGAAGTAGGTTCTCGGCAGGTTGGCCTTGATTTCCGCCATTTTTGCCGACGCCCCTTCGTCGTTCAGAATGCCGACCCACTCGTGAATGACGTCAAGGAGCATCTGCTGCTGGCTCGCGTTCATGGCGGACGCGAGCATGCCTTCAGGCTGGATCACTTTGCCGTCGTTGCCCGGGCCGAGCACGAGATCCTTCACCTCGTAGTTCAGGATGGCCTGCTTCTGCTGGTTGACATCGAGCGCATTGATGAGCGCGAAACCCTTGTCATTTTCGTTTCCGAGGGGTCGCACCGTCTGTCCGTTCAACACATAGCGCGCCGGCTGCGCCGCCGGAAGGCTCGGCGTCATGACGTTGTCGGAGCCGACGATAGTCACGTTGATCGCAAGATGATGACCGCCGAACTGAATCATCCACGGACTCTCCGCTGAGGGTGCGCCGAGCAGCGCGATGTAATACTCGTCGAGTCCGAACTGGATGCCGCCGCCTCGGCCACCCCCGCCCGGCGCGCCTGGACGGCCGCCCGTTCGTCCGCCACCGCGGTTCTTCAGCACCTCGTCGCCGTTCATGATGTCGGTGACCTTCTGGTAGCCCGACCGGCTCAGTGCCGCCGACACCAGGGCCAGGGCAGCCTGCCGCTTCGTGTCGGTGAGGTCGCCGAATCGCAGTCCTTTGCGCTCAAAGATGCCCGTCGGCAGGTTTGACCAGCCAGTGCGCTGGCTGCTGTCGAAGCCGAAGCTGACCCTGGCGCGTTCGGCGTCGCTCAGCGTCGCGAGAAACCCGTTAGCCGCGTCGACGACTTTCGCCGTGACCGCAGTCGTGCCGGTGCGAGCAGCGGGAGGTGCGGCGGCCCGCTGGGCGAAACCAGCGGCCAGCAGCACACCGAGTGGAAGAAGCAGAGAGACGCGGAGTATTTTCACCGCGCTAAGGTAGCGCTAGAGACGGCCAGAATGGAATAAGAAAAGTGACGGGCGGCTCGGGACTCGCGGCTCGCGGCTCGCGATTCGCGGCTCGCGACTCGGCGCTGACGCAGAGCGGCGAGGCTGAAGCGGGTGAAGCCCCCTATTCCCAGCGAAAGACACGCGCTGAAATGGCCGTGCAGGCCAGGAAGATGATCCCCAAGGCGGCCACATCGCCGCTATGACGCAGCCATCCCTCGCCGCGCCAGATGCCTTTCAGCAGCGACACGGTGTAAGTGAGTGGAAGGATGCGGGCCACGATTTGCAGCGCTGGCGGAAGCGCGGCGATCGGGGCAAACAACCCGGACAGGCCAATCATGGGATACAGGATCAGCGTCCCGATCGGCTGCGCGAAGCGCGCGGTAGGCACGACGCTGGCTATGAGAAATCCCATCGAGACGATGCAGAAGGTTGAGTAGAGCAGCGCCAGCCCGAACGACACGAATGGCAAGTCGGCCCCTGGCGGGAAGTATCGCCTGCCGGCGAGGATCATTCCAACCAGCGTCAGCGCCGTGAACAACAGCTTCACGATGACGTGGGCGGTCAGAATGGTGTGCGATCGCAGCGGTGTGGCTCGCAGCCGCTTCAGGATGCCCCCTTCGCGATAGATCGCGATGATCGTGACGAGCGACAGGACCGCGCTGAGCGCGGTCAGAATGGCCGCGAGTATCGGAAGGTCGATCGTTATCAGCTCCGACGCGCCGCGCGACGTTGGCGCGACGCGGGGGCCGAACATTCGGCCCAGTACCGACGAACACCAGTACCGGGATGCCCACCGTACCAATCACGCCAAGCGGCTCGCGAACGAAGATCTTGATCTCGAGCCAGGTCAACGTCAGGAGTCCACGAAGCATGGTGCTTGCCTCAGTTACGAATCGAGTGGCCCGTGACCTTCAGGAAGACATCCTCGAGGTTGGAGCGCTCGGTGCGGAAGTCAGTGACGTTCATGCGATGCTCCGCAACACACGCAATCACGTGCGCGACGAAATGCTCGCCACGGCCCCGAATGGTGCACGCGGCCGTCGTGAGCGCTGACCGAATCGACCTCGGGAATCATCCTGAACTGTACTTCGGGGGATGGCTCCGGCGTGGCGACGACGACCGTTTGCTCCGGCGCATGCCGTCGAATCAACTCCTCGGGCGTCCCGATGTCGATGATCCTTCCTCGATCGATGATGGCGACGCGATCGCACAATCGCTCCGCCTCTTCCATCAGGTGCGTCGTCAGGAACACGGTCTTGCCGCGCGTGCGGATACCGCGCACCAGTTCCCAGATCGCTCGACGGGCCTGCGGATCGAGTCCCGTCGTCAGCTCATCGAGAAAGACCAGCTCCGGGTCGTTGATGAGCGCAAGTGCGATGAACAGCCGCTGCTTCTGCCCGCCCGACAACGTCATGAACCAGGCATTGCGCTTGTCGCTCAGGCCGAGCTGCTCGAGCAGGCGGTCGCCATCAACCGGCTTCTTATATAAGGATGCCCACAGCCCGACCGCTTCCCGAACCTTGATACGTTTCTGGAGCTGCGCCTCCTGCAAGCTGGACACCGATGCGTTCCTGCAGCGCGTACACGTCGCGCATCGGTTGCATTCCTAGTACGGCGATCTGGCCCTGGTCCGGTGCGCGCAGTCCCTCCACGCACTCCATCGTCGTGGTCTTCCCGGCGCCGTTGGGACCGATCAGGCCGAAGATCTCGCCTTCGTTGACGTCGAACGAGACCTCATCGACGGCGACCGTTCGTCCGTATGTTTTGCGGATCGCCGACACCTGCACGACTGGCTGGTGAGACATGCGAGAGGAAGCTTACCGCGCCTTCTCGCCGATTGTTGAATCAACCGCAGTCACCCGAGTCTGGTCCGTTCAGTCGACGAATGAGCGTCTATCGAACTGCCGAAACCAGATACGGCAGCGTATAGAGAAGCAGCCAGCCGCGCCAGGCCAGGCCGATGACGAGCACCCGCCACGCGATCCGATCGCCCAGGACAAAGAACACGATCAACAGCGCGGGGATGATGCCGACGATCATTTGAAAAATCACGAATGCGCGCGCTCGATCATTCGTGGTCACGCGGTCTCGACGGCGGCTCGCGACGCTCGCGCTTGCAGCGAACAGCAAGAGGCCGACCATGAGGTCGGCGACACCGAGCCCGGGTGGAGGCGCATCGGTATTGAGTATGCCGGCTGCGACAGGAAATGCCGTCGATGCGCCAAAAAGCGCGATGCACAGGCCGGCGAGGACGCGAGTCGAAACCTCACGTCGGATCATTGACCTCCGGGATATCCGGGACGTTTCAGCCACGTCGGCATGGGCGCCGCCGTGGGCTTTTGCGTGTACCGGTACGCTTCGATCGCCCAGCCGGACTGGCCGCGGGCCATCACGAGCGTCAAGAGCCCTTCGAACGTCTGCAACGGCTTGCCGCTGGCGTCCGTCAGGCCCCTGAGCTCCCACTTGCCATCAACGATCGCCGTATCGTACGTCGGACAGCGAACGTTGCCGAACGTCAGCGGATGTTTCGATCCTCGATACTCCGACCGCATGAACAGCGCGGCGCGATTGGCGCGAATTGTTTCGCGGGTACGCTCCGTGAAGCCGTCAGGATGGACCATGTCGCCATCAGCCGACCACAGCAGCGACAGGTTCGTCGCGTCGCCGTTGGCCCAGTGCAGCGAGAACGCACCGCTGAATTCACGAATGGCTCGCTCGTCTCCGGCGGTGCAACTCTGCGGCCTTCCTGCTGGACGGGGCGGTACGGTGGGGGCCGCGGGCGTCTGTGGCGTTGTGGTGAGTGGCCCGGGTGCAGGCGGCGTCGCCCGGCGAAGGGCTTCGATATCCTCGAGGATGGCTTTCACCAGTCCTTCGACGATGAACTGTCCTTTCTCGCGCGTGGCAAGCGTCGGATCTCCCCAGACGCCGCTCTCCGAAAAGGTACCGGGCGCGCCTTGTCGGCGTGTCAGTTGAAGCGGTCCCGTGATGGCCTGTACTCTTTGACGGCGCGGCGCATGTCGACCGATGCGGGATCGATGTACAGCATCATCGATGTTTCGACTTCGTCGGCATGCGTTCCGCCTTCCTGCTGACGCACGGGCGCCGACACACGCTCGAGACGACCCGCAAGATCCGTGAAACCGAGGAGGATGCCCTGAGCCGCAAGCAGGCGCGCCGAGGGTTCCAGTGCGCGCGTGGTTGACACACCGGTATTCAGCACGTAGAACCGCCGCGGACCAAAGCGCGCCAGGCTGAGCACGGTTTCGACGGTGAACGCGCGCGCGGTCTCGAGCGACAGTGTCGTGGAGCCGGGGTATTCCCCGAACGCGGGATAGTAATGGTACGGCAGCGAGGGTGCGACGACCACGTCCGAGGCCTCGAGCACCCGTCGCGTCAGGTACTCGCTGACGATCGCGTCGTTGCTGAGTTTCAGGTGCGGGCCGTGTTCCTTCGACGCCGCGCCGAGCGGAATGACGACGACCGTCTCGGGGCGGAGCACGTCGGCGGCCTGTTGCCAGGTGAGGTCCGCGAGGCGCAGGCCTCCGCGAGCCTGCTGCGCCAGAATCGGGTCCCGCGGCGCCATCAGGCCGACCGCAATCGTCGACATGAGCAGCAAGCTACGCATACTCTTTCTCCGGTGAAGCGCCGTGAGCGGGCGCGCAACCCGAACGGGACTGTACACTGAATCCATGTCCGACTGGGATGCCGCAAAGTACCATCGCGTATCCGATCCGCAGCTCGCGTGGGGACGGGCTGTTGCTGCGCGGTTGAATCTCGTCCCGGGCGAACGACTCCTGGACCTCGGATGCGGCACTGGACGTTTGACGGCGGAACTCGCGCAAACGCCGGGAATACGTGTCGTGGGTCTGGACCGATCCGCCGCAATGCTGAAGCAGGCGGCACACCATGGCCAGACGACGGCCGTCGCGTCACCCATGTACGTCCGGGCGGACGGGGCGGCGCTGCCGTTCGTGAACGCGTTCGACGCCATCTTCAGCGCCGCGACCTTTCACTGGATCCCGGATCACGATCGGTTGTTCTGCAGCCTGCACGATGCGCTGAAACCTGGCGGGCGCGTCGTCGCGCAGTGTGGAGGAGCCGGGAATCTGGAGCGCCTCCACGGGCGGGCGCGCACGCTGATGCAGTCAGCCGAGTACGGGCGGTATTTCTCTGGATGGACCGACTTCAACCATTTCGAGAACGTCGCCGATACGGAGCAGCGACTCGCGCGCGCCGGTTTCATGGATATCGACGTGTCCCTCGTTATAGCCCCGGTGCCGTTCGAGCGCATCGAGTCGTTCACCGAGTTCGTCGCGGCCGTCTGCCTTCGCCACCATCTCGAGAGGCTTCCGGTGGACAGGCGGGATGAGTTCCTGCTCCGGATCGCGGAGCAGGCTCTGGAAGACAATCCCCCGCTGACGCTCGATTACTGGCGTTTGAACATCTCTGCACGAAAGGCGCGCGCGTGACGGTTCCTTACGAGGCTCGCGCGCGCGAGCATGCTGTCCGCCGCGATGTCGAGATCGCGCGCTCCGTCCGGATCTCTCGCGCGCGTCTCACCGTGTTTCTGGCGGCGTTGGCGGGCCTCATCTGGTGCGTGGTGCGCAGTGCGGGATATCTCTGGTACTCGGCCGACGCGGGTTTGTTCCTCATCTTCGGGGGTCTTGTGGCGTGGCACGCCCGCGTTGAAGAACGCGCAGCCTGGCACGAGGCACTGCGTACTGTCGCGGTTCGCGGTCTGGCGCGCGTCCGCCGGAGCTGGGACGAACTGCCGGCCGCCGATCCTCCCGCGTCAGTGGACTTGTCTCATCATCCATACGCCCTCGATCTCGATCTCTTCGGACGGGCCTCGCTGTATCAATGGCTCGGCCCCGCCGCAACCGCTCGCGGCAGCGTCCGGTTGTCGACCTGGCTGCTGCAGGCGGCCGATCCGGACATCGTTCGTGCCCGGCAGGCAGCGGTCATCGAGCTCGGTGCCGCTGACGACTGGCGGGAGCAGCTGGCAGCGCACGGCGAGCGTGCGCGCGCCGCGCGCCAGGAAGAAATCGACACGTTCCTTGCGTGGGCTGAAGCGCCGGAGAGGACGGCGGATTTCGCCATCCCGAGCGTTCGCGGCCTCCACGTCACCCTGTTCTCGACGGCGATCTACATCCTTGCCGTGGGACTGACCGCTTCGATATGGATTCTCTTTGCGCTCTTCCTCCTCGATGTGATCGACGCGGCGCTCTGGCTGATTCCGCTCGTCGTCGGCATCGTGCTGTCCTTCGCTAGCGCGAAGCGGATCTATGCAGCGTTCGACCGCGCCGGTGCCGGCCAGCATGCTCTCATGCAGTACGCCGCGCTCCTCGAGCATGCGACGGCGACGCGATTCTTCTCGCCGGCACTTCACGCTCTTCAAGAGCGCCTCGCCGTTCAAGGCAAAGCCGCGCCGGCCTGCATGCGGAGATTGAACCGGATCCTGGGCTTTGCCGAGTTGCGGAGCGGCGCGGCGATTCTGCATTTCCCCATCCAGGCGCTCACCCTGTGGGATTTTCACGTGCTCTATGCGCTCGACCGCTGGCGCCGGGAGGCAGGCACGCACGTGCGCGACTGGCTCGAGGCGCTAGGCGAGCTGGACAGCTTGTCCGCCTTGGCGACGGCACGACGTGACAATCCGGATTGGACCATGCCGGAACTTCACGACTCTCCAGTCTTCAGCGCAGTCGCACTGGGCCATCCACTGATCGCGGATGAACGACGCGTGAGCAACGACGTCGAGGTTGGTCCGCCTGGCACGCTGCTCCTCGTTACCGGATCGAACATGTCAGGCAAAAGCACGCTGCTCCGGGCGATAGGGCTCAACTCGGTGCTCGCGCAGGCCGGGAGCTGCGTGTGTGCGAGCCGTCTCGGTCTGCCGTCGTGCGACCTTCAAACCAGCATTCGCGTCCAGGATTCTCTTGAACTGGGATTGTCGTACTTTATGGCCGCACTCGCGCGGCTCAAAGGCGTGGTCGACGCCGCCGAAAAGGAGCGCGGCCGAATGCTGATGTATCTGCTCGATGAGATCCTGCAGGGTACGAACAGCGCCGAGCGGGCGATTGCCGTACGCGCGGTCACCCGCCATCTGCTCGACGCGGGTGCCATTGGCGTCATGACGACTCACGATCTGAACATCGCGAGCGAGGAACCGCTGAAGTCGTCCGCGGTGCTCGTACACTTCACCGAGACTGTGGACGAAGGGGGAGCGATGCGTTTCGACTACCGGCTCCGAGAGGGGCTTGCGACATCGCGCAATGCGCTGCGCCTCATGCAAATGATTGGGATCGACGTGAAGAATGCGTGAATCAAACGCCATAGCGCCGGACTTCAGCCTTGCCACGCGACAGCCTTAACCAGCCTCCGCCAAGGCTACGGCGGTCCGCCGAAGCGAACGCGAAGGCGGAAGGGCTGCGCTGCGGCGTGTTGCGCCCAAAAGAGCTCTGCCATTCTCGACGGCTGCCTCTCCCGTATTCACGCGTGGTCGATTGGCACTCTGGTTGCGTGTCTCAATGCAGGAGGTCAATTTGACTAGACGGACCTATGGAATTCTCGCGGGCTTGATCGGTGTCGGCGCGTGGTGGTGGGCTCGTCAGCGTACGTCCAACGAGGGATCGGTGCAACGCGGCCGGGTCATTTATCACAACACCCCGGAGCCAACCGCACTGTCTGGCGAAGGAGTGATTTGACGTTTCTTCCATCGAGTTGCGCCACTGTGGCCCCGCACTTGCAGCTTGGTTCGGCGAGGTTGATGTGAGGGAACTTCGCTTCCACTGCGCGCGTCACGGCACGGCGATATGGCTGGGGGCCGTCGTGGCTGCGCTGTTCACCATTGCCTGCCACGGCGGCCCCGTTGTCGACCTCGGTCCGAAACCGCCTGAGGCTGACGGTACGGTCAGCGGAACCGTTCGCGGTCCTGAAGGGACGAGCGCTATCGACGGACGCAGCGTAGAGATCGTGAACGTGGAGACTGGCGAGCGCCAGCACGGGGTGACGAACAACGCCGGCGGCTTCACCTTTAAAGTGAAACCGGGGAAATACCGCGTCGAGCTGACGCTTCAGGACGGCGAGACCCTCATCAAGAAACCCGATGTCATCAACGTAAACCGAAGCGATGTGGATGCGCACGCCGACTTTGTTCTCGGCGCCGCGCGAGTATCCCGCCCGCGGAATCGCGCGCCAAGGTCTGACGACGGACTGGGAGCCGCGAGCGCCTGACCGTCCCACACCTCCGATATACTCGGCCCCATGCGCCGCCCCCGCGTCCTTTCAGCGGTCTGTCTCGCGGCCGCCTCGCTCGCGCTTGCCGCGTCGTCAAGCCTGCCGCAACCCGCAACCTACGACCTTCTCATCGTGCACGGAACGATCGTGGACGGCTCCGGCGCTCGTCCGGCCCGGAATGACGTCGCCATCAGGAACGGCCGGATCGCGGCCATCGGTCCGCTGCCCCGTGCGGTCGCGACGGAGGTGATTGACGCGACCGGACTGATGGTGGCACCCGGATTCATCGACGTGCATACGCACGCTGACGACATTGCGGACACGCCGCGAGCAGAGAACTTCGTGCGAATGGGCGTGACCTCCGTCGTCGCCGGCAATTGCGGGGGGTCCGCGCTCGATATCGACGAGGCGCTGACCCGGATTCGGCAGCGCTGGCGTCGCCATCAATTACGCCACGCTCATCGGTCACAACACCGTGCGTCGAGCGGTCATGGGAACGGCAAACCGCGATCCCACGATCGCGGAGCTGGCACGCATGAAATCGCTCGTTTGGAAAGCGATGGCCGATGGCGCGGTCGGGTTCTCGACCGGGCTGCAATACGTGCCGGGCACGTATGCGAAAGGTCCGGAAATCATCGAGCTCGCGCGGGTCGCGGGGAATGCCGGCGGCCTGTACGCCTCGCACATGAGAAACGAAGGGACCGAGCTGGAGCAGGCGGTTCAGGAGACGATCCGCATCGGCGAGGCGGCGCTTTGCCGCGTCCAGATCTCGCATCTCAAAGTCGACAGCCCCAGTCGCTGGGGCGCGAGCACGCGCGCGCTATCCCTGATCGATGCGGCAAGGGCCCGCGGCATCGACGTCGAGGCCGATCAGTACGCCTATACCGCCGCCAGTTCCTCGCTTGGCATCCGCTTTCCTTCGTGGGCGCTTGAAGGTGGACAGGAGTCGATCGCGGGACGGCTGAACGATCCGGCGGTCTGGACGAAGATTAAGAACGAGATGCGTGGCCTGCTCGCCGAGCGCGGACTGTCGGACTTGTCCTTTGCTGTGGTCGCCTCCTACTCGGCCGGATCCGTCCCTCAATGGCCTGTCGATGAAACAGGTGGCTCAGAAGCTCCAGGGCTCGGATTCAGCCGACGCCCAGCTCGAATCGGCGCGGCTGATGATGCTGCGCGGCGGCGCGTCGATGGTCTATCACTTCATGTCCGACGACGACGTGGAACGAATCATGCGGCATCCTGCAGGTCGGCATCGCGTCAGACAGCTCGGTGCTCGTCGTGGGCGACGGCGTGCCGCACCCTCGGGGGTACGGCAACAACGCGCGCGTGCTCGGCGAGTACGTCCGCACGCGCCACGTGACTCCCGATCGAAGAAGCGATCCGCAAGATGACGTCGCTTCCGGCCGAGCACTTCAGGTTCGATAAACGCGGACTCCTGAAGGCTGGTTATGCCGCCGACATCACCGTCTTCGATCCCGCCACGGTGGCCGATGCGGCAACATTCGAGAAGCCACACGCGTTCGCCGTCGGCGTTCCCTACGTGCTCGTGAATGGTGTCGTGGTCGTTCGGAAAGGAGAGCACACGGGCGCGCTTCCCGGTCAGGTCCTGGCAAGCACGGGCGCGAAATAAATCGCAATCCGCAATCCGGTTCGCGGCTCGCGGATCGCGGATCGCGGATCGCGACTCGACTCTCCCCGTTATTCGTCCGCGACCGCGAAATAGATCGCCAGAGGAGTCAGCAACAGCCAGGCGCCGACGATCAGACAACACCACCAGCGGCACCGCGCTGGCGACGCGCGCCACATCGGCCATCGTGAACGTGACGGTTGGAACAAGGCTGGAGATCCACGTGCGCCATTCGGCAGAGATACGACAGGGGCATCGCCCGGAAGAGCGCGACGATCAGCCACACCGCCACCGATGCTGCGACGCCCTGGATGAATGCCAGCGGGCGGCCGGCGGCCCTGGCGGCTTCTTCGCGCGCGCGAAGCTGCGCGCGCCACCAGACGACGCCGGCGGGTGGGACGCGCGCTTCGCGCCACGCCGCCTCACGATCGTCCAAGAGTGCCGCCGCGACTTCCGCCAGGTCGGCACAAACGGCGCAGGCGTTCACATGGGTCCGAAGATCCTCATCGCACCGCTCCGGCCATCGTTCCGCCGCCAGCGCATCGAGCACGTCGTCTTCGCGATCGCATTCACACGTCATGACGTCCTACCTTTTCCGGAACGTTTGCCATCCGATCGCCGCGGAGCAGTTCCGCAAGCTTGTGTCGGGCACGGAACAGCAGCAGCCGAACGCTCGCGGCCTTCACGCCCAGGGTTCCCGCGATATCACGATGGGTCGATCCCTGTGCGTAGGCGAGCCAGAGCATTTCACGTTCACGCGGCCTGAGGCGCGCCATCGCTCTGGCCAAGATCCGTCCGACGCTCCGCGTCGGCTGCGACGTCGGTCGCGGCTGCCAGTTCGTCGTCGGGAATCGCGACCAGACGCGCGCGAAGGCCTCGACGCCGCCCGTCGCGCGCGAGATTGGTCGCGATGCGGAACAGCGAATTCCGCCGGTGAGCGTCGCTCTCGTAGCGTCAGACGGGCGCGAAGGAATCGATAGTAGGTTTCCTGCAGCAGATCGTCGGCAAGGTCTGCACTTCCTGTGATTCGCGCGAGGTACGCCCACAGTCCACGCGCGGTTCGGTCGTAGAACGCGCGGAAAACGTCCTCGTCCATTTCGAACACCGCGTCCGCGGCAGCCGCCTCGGCTCGAAGTTGTTCGATATCGGAAATCGTCACATCAGACATGGTCGGCTGGTGCCGGATCCAGCAGTCCGAGCTTCCGTGATAACCCATAGGCGGCAATCGCCGAGACGATGAACCCGCCGCCAAGCGCCAGGGTCACGACGCCAATCACCCGGAACAGCTCGGCAGGCTCGTCGATGAACGTGCTGCTGACATACAGAAGTCCGATTCCCGTGAGCAGCAGGACGATACCGGCCTGCACAGACCAGAGAATACGCGAGAAGGGCGCATTCATGGATCGCGGCTCGTCGGGCAGCTGAATAGGCGCCGACTCCAGGAAGCGCCGCCCGGCCGGCGTCTGCATATAGGCGAGCAAATCCTCGTTCGACGTGAACCGGTCGAGCAGCTTGCTGTGCACGTCGTACTGGACTTTTGAAAGCTTTGTTCCAGCGCCGCGACGTGCACGATCATGCGGATGACCCACACGATGATCCCGGTGATCACCAGAAAGGCGATGAACCCCGCGATGCCGGCCAGCACACCGTAGAACTCCTGGCGCTGCCGCCATTTCGGGTCGTTGATGGATCCTGGTTCGGCGAATTGACGTTCTCGAGGAAGTAGCCAGGATTGTGCGCAATGTCCTGGTGCTGTGCGATGTAGGCCGACAGGAGCGGATACGGCGCCATGTACGCCGCGTTGTTCATCAGCGACGGATCGAGCTTCAGCACGCGGCCGACGGCGGGTGGATACTTCTCGAGAATACGCTCCAGCTGTTCACGCGTCTGCTCCGCGGTACCGTTTTCCGGTGCTTCTGTGGGAGCCGATGCCGCCTGTCCTACACCCGAAGACGCCGGGCGTGCGGAGGAACCGGACGGTCTCTGGGCTGCCGCCGCGGAATACGTCAGCGCCAGCAGGAGGACTACGGTGCCAGACGTGCGAAGAAGACCTTGACGGACTGTGTGGGTCATGCGGAATCGACTCCTCACCCATCTATTACGCAGAATCGTGCCGCTGGTTAACAAAAAAGGGAAAAGGGAAAAGGGAAGGCTGGAGAAGGGAAGCGAGGGAAGTCAGATGGCGGCGAACAGTTCCTGTAAGTTCGAGGCCAATCCGGCGAAGTCCTTCGCGCAGGAACTCCTCGCGGCCGCCCAGCCAGATTCGCAGGTGGCCCTCGAGGCCGACGTGCGATCCCGGGACGATGAGGGTGCTCTGGCGGGTGCGGATGCGTTCGGCGAGAGCAACGCTGGCGATCGGCGCATCGTATTTGATCAGCGCGATGGCGCCGGCCTCGGGCTCGCGCCACGTGAGCCGGCCGCCGAAGCCCTCGATCCACTCGCGCGCGATCGGCAGGTTGTGCGTCAGGATCTCGCGCGTGCGCGCGTAGCAGCGCTCGCGATTCGCCGGTTCCACGGCGACGCGCGCGATGCGATCGGACATCTTGTTGGGCCCGATGGTCAGGTAGTCGTGCTGGGTCCAGCACTGTTCGGCCAGATGACGCCGGGCGCGACGATCCAGCCGATCCGGACGCCCGGGATACCGTAGGCCTTCGACAGGCCGCTCGTCACGATGACGCGATCGCTCATGCCCCAGAAACTCTTCGTGCGCGGGCGATCGATCTCGGCGCCGAGATAGACCTCGTCGGAGAGCAGCCACGTACCGGTCGCCTCGCAGCGCGCCGACGATCCGCTCCATCGCGGCGTCGGAGAGGACCGATCCAGTCGGGTTGTTCGGGTTCGAGAGGTAGAGAAGCCGCGGGCGTGCTGAGAGCGCGCGCTCGAACTCGTCCCAGTCCGGCTCCCAGTCGCCGCGCCTGCTGCAGACGAAAGGTCCGCACCTCTGCGCCCAGGCTCCGCGCCACGCCGGGCATCTGCATGTAGTTGGGCACTTCCATCGCGAACGACGTCGCCGGCGCGCAGCTGGCTGAGCGCGACGAGGTAGTTCGCCTCCGACGTGCCGTTGGTGACCTCGATGTGCTCGATGCGTGGCGCCGGGATAGAGCGCGGCGATCCGCTCGCGCAGCTCGAATGGTGCCGTTCGACTGGCTGTAGCCGAGCGGCTGGTCGAGGAACGCCTCGAGGTCGAAGCCCATCGCGACGAGCTCGCGCAGCGTCAGCGGCCGCACGCCGCTCTCGCTCATGTCGTAGTCGACGAGGTTCTCCCACGTCGACTGCATCCGCTCCATCTCGAAGAGTTCAATCGCCATATGCGCTGATCTGCCGCAGGCGTGACGATTTACCGCGCAAACTTGCGCAGTTCCTCGAGTCGGTCCATCCCGATATTGCCGCCGCTGACGATCGCGACGACCGGTCCGGGCAGGCGGCGGCTTTGCGGTCAGCGCCGCCGCGACGGTCGCGGCGCCGGAGGGTTCCGCCACGATCTTCGCGTTTGAAAACAACCAGCAGTACGGCGTCGACGATCTGGAGATCGTTGACGGTCACGATATCGTCGACGAACTGGTGAACGTGAGCGAAGGTCAGATCGCCGGGACGAACGGGCATCAGGCCGTCGGCGATCGTTTCCGTCTTCTCCAGCGTGACCACGTGCCCCGCGTCGACGGACGCTTTCATCGCGGCCGCCCCCTCCGGCTCGACGCCGATCACTTTGACTGCCGGACGGGTGCGCTTGATCGCGGCCGCGACGCCGGCGATCAGGCCGCCGCCGCCGATCGGCACGAGCACCGCGCCAACGTCGGACCGCTGCTCGAGAATCTCGAGTCCCGCCGTGCCCTGGCCGGCGATGATCCACTCATGATCGAACGGCGGCACCATCGTCAATCCGCGCGCGGCCGCTTCCGCTTCGGCGCGGAGCCGCCGCTCGACCGAGGTCGTTCCCTCGAAGATCACCTCCGCGCCAAACGACCGCGCGCCTTCGACCTTGATCTGCGGCGCCGTCGTCGGCATCACGACGACCGCGGGCGCGCCGAGCTCGCGCGCCGCGAGCGCCATCGCCTGACCGTGGTTGCCGGATGAGTACGTGATCACGCCGCGGCGACGCTGTTCGTCGGTCAGCTGCGCCACCATGTTGTAGGCGCCGCGGATCTTGAACGCGCCGCCCGGCTGCAGGCTCTCGCACTTCAACAGCAGAGACTGCCCTGCCTGCGCCGAGACGTCCAGCAGGGGCGTGACGCGCGCGATCTTCGAGACTCGTCCCGCGGCCGCACGGATGTCCTCGAGGGTGACGAGCTCAGGCATAAAAAGGGACAAGGGAAAAGGGAAAGCGCCAGCCAACTGCTGGATTCTATATCGAACCCCTTCCACCTCTTCGGTGTGGCTGGCCTGCGCGTTGCACCGACACGAGCACTCAAATACTGGAGGAGCATCATGGGACTGCTGAGCCGCCGCTGGACACCGAAAAAATTACGCGACCAGGTCATCGTCATTACCGGCGCGTCGAGCGGCATCGGGCTGGCGACAGCGCGAATGGCGGCGGCACGCGGCGCTCGTGTCGTGTTGACGTCGAGGAACGAGCGCGATCTCCGTGTTGCGGTGCAGGAGATCGATGCACGCGGCGGGCGCGCGACGCACGTCGTCGCCGATGTCGCCGCGCCTGAAGAGATGGATCGAGTGGCTGACATCGCCGTGCGCGAGTTCGGCGGATTCGACACATGGGTGAACAACGCCGGCATCTCGATTTACGGCAAGCTGATCGACGTGCCCATGGAGGATAAGAAGCGCCTCTTCGATACGAATTTCTGGGGAGTGGTGAACGGCTGCCGGACGGCGGTGAGGCACTTCGCGGTCCGCGGCGGGACGATCGTCAACATCGGAAGCGTCGTATCGGACCGGGCGATCCCGCTGCAGGGCATGTACTCCGCTTCGAAGCATGCCGTCCTCGGCTACACGGATGCCCTGAGGATGGAGCTCGAGCACGACCGCCTGCCAATCACGGTTACGCTGGTCAAGCCCGCGTCGATCAATACGCCGTTCGTGGAGCACGCGCGCAACTACATGCCCGACGCCCCAACGCTGCCGCCGCCTGTGTACGCGCCGGAAGTGGTGGCAAAGGCCATCCTTCGATGCGCGGAGCGACGAATCCGCGAGGTCACAGTTGGCGGCGGTGGTCGGATGATCACTGCAATGGGTCGCCTCGCGCCACGAACGACCGACGCGCTGATGGAGCGCACGCTGTTCGATCGGCAGCAGGACAAGAGCCGAGACGTTCAACCGTTGGACAGCCTGTACCGGCCGACGCGTGATGGCCAGGCCAGCGGTCCGTACGATGGCTACGTGATGCACTCGAGCATCTATACCAAGGCCATGATGTCGGACATGACCCGCGCGCTGCCGTTCATCGCCGCTGGGGCAATTCTGGCCGCGGGTGTCACGCGCTGGAGGACACAGTAGGCTCTCGCAGAGACCGACGAAGGATCTCACGCAGAGACGCTGAGGCCGCAGAGTAAGAACGTGGCAGTGGCTGGCGGGACCGCGCTCGCGCGGTTGACCGAGACACTGATCCCGAAACACAAGCACCACATGATCTGGATGTGTTTGTGTTTCTGGATCAGTGTCTCGGTCATACGCCGGCCGGGACGGCCGGCGTCCCGCCAGCCGCTGCCACGTTTTCTCCGCGAACTCCGCGATCTCCGCGTGAGATCCTCAGTGATCTGCGCGGCCGCCCCTTGTATCGCACTCTGGGCCATGAGCCTTGAGCCCTATACAATGACCCGATGCGATTCGGCGTCTGCGTGGCGCTCGCGGCCGCAGCAATCGCGTTCTCGGCGCGATCGCCTCAGCCGACCGCGCCATTTGTTCCGATCGGCGTGTGGTACGGCGGCGGCACGTCTCGCGCGCCAATGGTGTCGCGAAACCCGACGGCGGAGAAGGATGCGTGGCGGCGCGACCTCGCCGCAATCAAATCGGTTGGATTCAACAGCGTTAAGACGTGGGTGGACTGGGCGAGCGCGGAGGCGGAGCGGGGCCGCTACCGGCTCGACGCGCTCGAGCAGCTGCTGACGCTTGCTGACGAAGCGGATCTCCGTGTCATCGTCCAGATCTACACAGACGCGGCCCCTGAATGGCTCGGAAGAAGATATCCCGATTCGAGTTTCGTCACCGATCAGGGAGCCCGCATCGGATCGCAGGCATCGCCAGGGTACTGCCTCGATCACGCGGGAGTTCGCGCGGACATGGTCGCCTTCATCAACGCGGTTTCCACGGCCGCGTCACGTCACCGATCGTTTTACGCCGTCGACGTCTGGAGCGAGCCGCACCTGGTCAACTGGGTGTGGTTCAACACACCGGCCGAATTCTGCTATTGCCCCCACACACAAGCGCGCTTTCGCGATTGGCTGAAGCGGAAGTACCAGACACTCGACGCGGTCAACGCGGCCTGGTATCGCACGTTCTCGTCGTGGGACGAAGTGGAGGCGCCGCGGTTCGGAACCATCCTCTCCTACACCGATTTGATCGACTGGAAGACATTCATCGCGGCGAAGCTTGAAGAGGATCTCAAGCTGAAAGCTGATGCATCGGCTCCGCGAGGCGCCCGGCCGGTCTCGAGCCATTCCGATGCTCCCGCGATCATGCTCAGTCCACTGTCAGGGTTTGGCAATCCGGACGACTGGTGGATGACGCGATCGGTCGATTACTACGGCACGTCGATCTATCCGAAGCACGCCGCGTCGACGACGCCGTGGTCTCCCGTGCGGCTGACCTCCGCGCTCGACGGCATTCGATCGGCTGCAGGCGACAGGGGCTGGTGGATCGGTGAACTGCAGGCAGGACAGGGGGCCACCGGCGTCCGTGTCGCGGCGCCGGTGAACGGCGCGGATCTGCGGCTCTGGGGCTGGGCGTCGATTTCGCGCGGCGCTCGCGCGATCAGCTACTATGCGTGGTTTCCGATGAGTTCCGGATACGAAGCGAATGGCTACGGCATGATCGATCTGGATGGAACGATCACTGACCGTGCACGAATTGCCGGGGAGTTCGCCGGTGTGGTCAGCCGCAACGCCGGCCTGTTCGCGCCACTTCGTCCGCATCCGTCGCGCGTGGCAATTCTGTACAACCGGCTGTCGTATCTTGCCGGTGGCAATACCGTCGCCCCGGGAACCATCGTCCGCAACTCGATGCTTGGTGTTTATCGCGCGCTGTTCGAGCAGAACATCCAGGTGGATTTCATCCATCCAGACGAGATCGCTGCCGGTGCGGCGTCCAAGTACGCGACCGTGTATTTGAGTTACCCCGTGATGCTGCAGCAGCCCGTAGCGGACGCCTTGAAGGCATACGTCCGCGGCGGGGGCACGCTGATTAGCGAAGCACGTCCTGCGTGGAACGACGAACGCGGTGTCGCAAATGTGCGGATACCCGGCGCCGGGCTTGATCAGACCTTCTCAGCCCGCGAGCGCGAGCTGCGAAGCGGCGACTCGATTGCCTTCACGATGGAACCAAATCTCGAAGGCCCTCTCGCCACGCTTGCGGGCCGCTCGTTCAACGGGGTCGCCTTCGCAGAGCATCTCGAGGTGGTCGGAAGTACGTCACGAGTTCTCGCCCGCTTTGCCTCTGACGCCGGCGGTCGGGGCGATCCTGCGATCGTCATGACGTCTCAAGGCAGCGGACGAGCCATCCTGATCGGAACCTTTCCGTCAGCGGCATTCGAGCAGGATCCTGAGAAGATGCGCGCTACGGGAGAGTTCCTGCAGCGGCTCATTGCCAGCGCAGGGGTCGCCCCGGAGATCGCCATCGATGGCGGCGCCGGCCGCGTGGAAGCGCGCTTCCTCGAATCCTCCGATGCCATCGTCCTGATCGCGATCAATCACGGCGACGCTGCCGAACGTGTGACCCTTAAGTTTGGGCCGGACATTCCGGAGGCGATCTGGCAGAACATGGAGACCGGCTCGGCCGTCAATTTCGTGCAGGGGAAGGATGGCCCCACATACGCGCACACGTTCGGGCCGCGCGATGTGATGGTGTTGGTGAGGAGCAAGAGGCTTCGATGAAGACTGTTGTATCAGCCGTCGTGATTGCTGTCGCCTTTGCAGCGTTTGCGTTGAAGGCACCCGGGTGGGCGCAGGCTCCCCGGCCTAGCCAGCATGGTTCGGTTACCCAGCAGATCGCGGGAACGACGATCACCATCGAGTACAACCGCCCGGTCGCTCGAGGCCGCGCGCTGTTTGGATCGCTCGTGCCGTATGGACGCGTGTGGTGTCCTGGGGCGGATTACTGCACGACGATTCAGCTGTCGACTGCCGTCAAGATCAACGGCCAGACGCTCGCCGCCGGGACGTACTCGCTGTGGGCGGAGCCTCAGGCCGAGCGTTGGACGATGATCTTCAATAAAGCGCAGCCGGTGTTCCACACGCGTTATCCGGCGGACCAGGATGTGCTCCGGGTGCCGGTCACACCTCGCGAAGGTCCGCACATGGAGACGCTCGCTTTTTATTTCCCGTCCGTCGACGGGAAACGAGCGGAGCTGGTTCTACACTGGGGAACCGTCGTGGTGCCAATGGCTATCGAGGTGAACTGAACACTCGTCTGTTGCCGCTCAGCGATGATTCCGCTCCGTCGTTACGATCGGTCTCACACACCGAGCAGCTGGACGCATCGAGCGGTAAGTCCTGATCTAGGCGAGCGCCTTGCTGTAGAACAGGTCGTGATCTCCCGGCGGTTCGAAGCCGGCGAGCCTCACGGCGAGCGCGATCTGCGCCCAATGACGTGTTTCGTGGAGCAGAATGTGGAAGAGCAGCTTCCGCGGCGTCATCGGCCACTTCTTGTCGCGCACCTCAAATTCCCGCACCGTTTCCAGTTCGTCATCGCTGAGATCCGCAACGTATTGCTCGAGCTCCCGCCGCACGGACGCACCGTAGTCGAACAGCGGCGGCGCGTTGTTGCCCGTCAGCCCCGTGCTGTCCGAAAGCGGCTGGGAGGTCAGACGCTGCAGATGACGACGCTCGACGAGGAAGATGTGATCGATCAGCTTGCCAACGGTGGGTAGCCGTCCGCCGGGTTGGACCGACGCGTCGATGGCGTCGGCGTGGTCGAGAAGCCAATGCCGCCACTTGTCGCGCTCGGCATTCGTATAGCGCACGAGCTCGTCGAACGTGATCGCAAAGGGCATGGCTACTTCATCACCTCCGCAATCTCGATGATCTTCACCGGGCCGAGATTGAGCGCTCTGATTCCCGGCTCGATCACCTTTCGATCGCCTACGACGACCACCGCGAACTTGTCTGGCTGAATGTAGCGCTCAGCGGCGCGCTGCACCTCGGCGGGCGTGACGGCGCGAATCCGCTGCGTGTAGGTGGCGTAGTAATCCTGGGGCAGGTTGTAGACGAACGTCTGCGCCAGCGATGCGGCCAGACGTTCGGTCGTCTCGAAATTTCGCGGCATCAGCAGCGCGACGTAGTTCTTGGCCTTCTCGATCTCCTCTGGCGGGATCGGCTTGCGGATCGCCTCGAGCTCCTTGAAGAACTCGGCCAGCGCCTCGGAGGTCTTGTCGGTCTGCACGCCCGCCGACGCGTAGAAGAGCCCGCCAGCCGCGCGCATGTCGAAGGTGGAGCCCGCGCCGTACGCGTAGCCATGTTCCTCGCGGAGATTCTGGTTCAGCCGCGACGTGAACGAACCGCCGAGGATCGTGTTGAGCACGCGCAAGGTGAAGTAATCCGGCGTGGACCGCGGCACGCCGATCCATCCGATCCGAATCTGCGACTGGGCGGCTCCCGGCTTGTCGATCAAGTAGAGCTGACGGCCCGTGAGCTGTGGGGCCGTTGGGATCGCCGCTGGAGCAGCGGTGGTTCCTTTCCAGCCGCCGAAGCTCGTCTCCAGATGCGCCAGCGCGTCCGCCGACGTCACGTCGCCGGCCACGATCAGCACGGAATTGGAGGGAACGTAATGTTGCAAGTGGAACTGTCGCACGTCCTCCACGGTGAATCCCTTTACCGAGGCGACCGTTCCGATCGACAGCGTGCCGTAGCGATGCCGGGGACCGAACACCAGTCGTGGAAACGCAAATTCCATCAGCGACTCGGGATCGTCCTGCGCCTCGATCAGCGAGGTGAGGAGATCCTCGCGAACTCTCTGGAGCTCGTCTGCCGGGAACGTCGGCCGCAAGGTCACGTCTGCCATGATCGGCAGCGCGTCATTCAAGCGCGCCACCGGCACCTGGAGGTCAATAGAAGATGCGTCCGAGGTGCTCGACGTCGACAGATTCGCGCCGAGGTAGTCGATCGCATCCGCAATCTGCAGCGCGTTTCGAGTCCCCGCGCCTTCGTCCAGCATTTCGGCCGTGAGGCTGGCGAGGCCGTACTTGCCCATGGGATCGGCGGCCGAGCCGACTTTGACCACGAGCGAGACGTGCACGACCGGGACCTTGTGCAGCTCCACGATCCAGACGGGGAGACCGTTCGCCAGCGTGCGCCGTTGAATAGCGGGCAGCTTCAGCGCCGGCAGCGGGCCGGGCTTTGGCGCCACCGAACGGTCGGGAGCCTGCTGCCACCGGCCCGCGGCTACGACCGTCGGCCGAAGCAGGAGCGGTACGGCACTGAGAAGCACGGCAACGACGAGAACCGGGCGAAGAGATCTCATGGCGTCCTACTCGTGCTTGCCGGTCTCGGCGGTCTTCATCGGCTCGACGGTGAGCTCGACGCGCCGGGTCGCCGGCAGCCAGAACGCCGCCGCGGCCTGCACGTCTCCAGCCGTCAGCGCGCGATACCGCGACAGGTCCTCGTTGAAGTAATCCGGGTTGCCCGTTTCGGTGTAGTAGGCGTTCAGCTGGTTGCCCTTGCCGTTGAATCCGCCAGCGCTTTCCATCCGGTTGTAGAACGACGCCTCGATCTGATTGATCGCGCGCTGGAACTCGCGCTGCGTGGGGGGCGCTTGCTGCAGCTTCGCGATCTCCTCGTCGACGACAGTCTTGATCCGATCGATCAGTGCGGCGGGTGTTCCCTTCGGATCGCCGGGTCGTGCGGTCACGACGATCTGGAACTGCGAGTCCAGCGCCGCGGATGCCTGAAACGCCGTGACGTCCTGCGCGATTTGCAGGTCGTAGACGAGCCGCTTGTAGAGTCGTGAATTCTTACCGCCTGCAAGGATCTGTGAGACGACGTCGAGCTCGGCATCGCCAGGCTTGAACAGCGATGGAGTGAGCCATGCGATATACAGGCGCGGAAGCTGAACGCGGTCCTCGATCGTCTTCCGGTTGACGCCCGTGAGCGTCACGTGCGGATGGTCGATCGGGGGCACCGGTTCGGTCCCGGGCTTGACATCACCGAACCATTTCTCCACCAGCGCCCGAGTCCTCGCGGGATCGATGTCGCCGGCGATCACCAGGCTTGCGTTGGCGGGCTGGTAATATTTTCGGAAGAACTCGACGACATCCTCGTAGCTGGCCGCCGTCAGATCCTCCATATATCCAATCGTCGGCCAGCGATACGGGTGACCTTCGGGAAACAGCATCTTGGCCATCTCGATGGATGCCATGCCGTATGGCGCGTTCTCGTAGCTCTGCCGTCGTTCGTTCTTGACGACATCACGCTGTCCGTTGACTCGTTCGGGCGACATCGCGTCGATCAGGTATCCCATCCGGTCGGACTCGAGAAAGAGCGCGAGCTCGAGCGCGTTCGATGGCACATCGATGTAGTAATTGGTTCTATCGGTTTCGGTGGAACCATTGTTTGTGGCGCCTGCGGCCTCGAGCAGCGTGTCGAATTCTCCTTCCTTGACATGGGCCGATCCCTCGAACATGAGATGTTCGAACAGATGTGCGAATCCTGTCCGCCCCGGTTTTTCGCGCGCCGATCCCACGTGGTACCAGACGTTCACCGTGGCCAGCGGAACCGTGTGATCCTCATGAAGAATCACGTGGAGACCGTTGGATAGCGTGAACTGAGTGAAGGGTACGGTCAGTCCCGTCGTGTGTGTGGCGGGCGTCGGTGGCCGAAGGGCGGGAGGACGCGGCGGCGGCGCCTGGGACGACATCGACAGCACGACGGCTGTTATCAGCAGGCGAGATAGGGTCATACGGTTCCTCTGACGTTCTTATACTCTATCAAGCAGTGTTCTCATCCCGCGTGTCAGGAGTGCTCGAGCCCAACCGTCTCACGCGGGCACTGCAACGTGCGCGTGCGGCGGGAATGCCTTTGATCGATCTGACGCTGACGAATCCAACCGTGGCGGGCATCGAGTACCCCGCATCGATTCTTGACGCGCTCGCGGATCATCGCTCGTTGCACTACGAACCGGCCGCGCTCGGGCTCTCCGACGCACGCGCTGCGGTCGCGAAGGACTGCGAGCGCATCGGCATCAAGGTTGCTGCCGACCGCGTCGTGCTGACCCCGAGCACCAGCGACGCATATTCGCTGCTTTTCAAGTTGCTCTGCGCGCCAGCCGGCGATGCCGTGATGGTCCCAGTTCCGAGCTATCCGCTCTTCGAGCACCTGACCGACCTCGATGGTGTGCGTGCGTTGCCGTACCGGCTCGATTTTCACGGCCGATGGGCGATCGATTTCGATACGCTCGATGCCGCGTGGGGCGACACGGTGCGCGCGGTTCTCGCGGTGAGTCCGAACAATCCGACCGGCTCAGTATTGACCGCCTCAGAATTGGGTGGACTGATGGAGCGCTGCACCGCGCGGCAGGCTGCGCTCATCGTCGACGAAGTGTTCATCGACTATCCGCTGTCCGACGTCGTGATTCCACTCGCCAACGCGGGGGGCTGTCTGACCTTTCGGCTTGGCGGGTTGTCGAAATCGGCCGGCCTTCCGCAGGTCAAGCTCGGATGGATCCTCGTTGACGGTCCCGATGCGCTCGTGCGTGACGCACTGGATCGACTCGAGCTGATCTGCGACACCTATCTCTCTGTTTCGACACCGGTTCAGCGAGCGGCGCCGGTGCTCATCGCTGGAGGCGCGACGATCCGCGCCCGAATTCACGAGCGTATCCGCGGCAACGACCGCGCGCTGCGCGAGGCGGCGAAGCGATACCCTTCAATTCAAGTCCTGCCGGCCGATGCCGGCTGGTCTGCCGTGTTGCGCGTGCCGTCCACGCGCTCTGAAGAGGACCTCGCGATCGAGTTGCTCGACCAATCCGGCGTTGTCGTGCATCCCGGCTTCTTCTTCGACTTCGCGCACGAGGCGTTCCTCGTCATCAGCCTGTTGCCTGACCCCGCGATCTTCGCCGAGGGCACGCGGCGCGTCATGGAGCGGGCGCATGCCTGAAGCGAATTTCGCCGACACGCCTCACGCAGGTGCGCTCGTGCCGCTCTTTTCCATTCCCTCTCGCGGCAGCTGGGGCATTGGCGAGATTCCAGATCTGGCGCGATTCGCCCGCTGGCTCGACGAAGCGGGCCTCGACTTCGTCCTGCTGCTGCCGGTGAATGAAATGGCGGACGGGCAGCACTCACCGTACTCGGCGATGAGCGCGATGGCGATCGATCCGATTTACATCGCGCTCGGCGACGTCGAGGAATTCGTGGCAGCCGGGGGCGAGTCGTCGCTCACCGCTGCCGATCGCGCACGTCTCCACGAGGCGCGGCAGTCGCCGCTCGTGCAATACGACGTGATCCGCGACGTCAAGTCGCGCGCATGCCGGGCGGCGTTTCAGCGCTTCGATGATCGGGAATGGCGGACCCGGTCGGCCCGCGCGATGGACTTTCGGGAATTCACCCAACGCGAGGCGTGGTGGCTGCAGGACTACGCGCTGTTTCGTGCGCTCTATCAGGAGCATGGCGGCCGCTACTGGCTCGAGTGGAGCGAGGGCCTTCGCGATCGGGAGCCGCTCGCTCTCGACGAAGCCCGTCACCGCCTCGAGCGAGAGATACGGTACCGCGCGTGGCTGCAGTGGATTGCGGACGAGCAGTGGCGTCGCGTGCGTCGCGACGGGTCGCCGGTGTGCATCTTCGGCGACTTCCCATTCGTCGTCAGTGACGCACAGTGCCGACGTGTGGGCGCGTCAGCAGGAGTTCCGTCTTGACGCGTCCGTGGGGACGGCGCCAGACGCGTTTTCTGCGACCGGCCAGGACTGGGGACTTCCACTGTACCGATGGGACGTCATCGAGCAGGGCGGGTACGAGTGGCTCGAGCAGCGAGCGCGGCGATCCGCCGAGCTCTTCGACGGCTTTCGCGTCGATCATCTGATCGGGTTCTACCGCACCTACTACCGCGAGCGCGACAAGCGCGCCGCGTTTTCCCCACCCGACGAGCCCTCGCAGATCGCGCAGGGGGAGCGCATTCTTCGCGTGCTGGCGAGCTTCGGCACGCAGATCGTTGCGGAGGATCTCGGCAGCGTCCCGGACTTCGTGCGCGAGTCCCTGGCACGACTGCACGTGCCGGGCTACAAGGTGCTGCGCTGGGAGCGCCACTGGGACGTCGAGGGCGAACCGTTTCGCGATCCGTCGACGTTTCCCGCGTTGTCAGTGGCCACCACCGGCACCCACGACACCGAAACGTTGGCCGAGTGGTGGGATGAGGCTGACGTCGACGAACGGCGGAATGCCCTCGAATGGCCGGCGCTCGAGGCGGCCGGCTGCAGTCTGGAGGACCCGTTTGACGATCGTCTGCGCGATGCGCTGCTGCGCACGCTCTTCACCGCCGGATCGAATCTCGTTGTCGTTCCTATCCAGGACATTTTCGGATGGCGGGATCGCATCAACACGCCGGCGGTTGTGGACGATGTGAACTGGCGATGGCGGCTGCCATGGGCCGTCGACGATTTGAGTGACGAACCGGCGTCTCGCGAGCGTGCCGCGTTCCTCCGCGATCTGTCGTCCTCGTCCGGGCGCTACCTGCGATAACATTCCCGGCCATGTCTGATGCCGCCCTCCAGGCCGCGCGCGAGCGGCTCGATGAGCACGTGCGTGAAATCGTCCGATGGCACTTCGATCCCGCAACCGGGTGTCCGTTCTGGCTCGAACGCGCCAAGACGTTCACGTTCGATCCGCTGAAGGATGTCAACGGCTTTGCTGACCTGAGAAGTTCGGTGTGTTCGAGGATGCGTGGCTGCGCGGTGGACCGGTGCGGCGCTGGGTGCCGAGGGCGTACGCGAACAAGTCCGATCTATGTGTTCGAGACCGGCGGCACGACCGGCGTGCCCAAGTCACGGATCAACGTCGAACGATTTCCGGATCGACTACGAGCTGTTCAGCGAGACCCTTCCCGACGACAAGTTTCCGAAGGGGTCGAACTGGCTGATGCTCGGTCCGAGCGGTCCGCGCCGGCTTCGACTTGCGGTCGAGCATCTGGCGCAATATCGCGGCGGTATCTGCTTTTCCGTCGATCTCGATCCGCGCTGGGTGATCAAGTTGATTCAGAAAGGCTGGATGGATCAGCTCGAGGCCTACAAGAACCATGTCATCGATCAGGCGATCACGATTCTCGGCGCCGGTCACGACATCCGGTGCATGTTCACGACGCCCAAGCTGCTCGAGGCGCTCGCGCTCAAGTTGGAATCAAAGGGCACGACCATCCGGCAGTCAGGAATCACGGGAATTTTTTCCGGCGGCACGGAATTCACGCCGCAGTGGAATCGATTCGCGCAGGAGGAACTGCTCGACGGCGCCTACATGACGCCGACCTACGGGAATACGCTCATGGGACTGGCCGCGAGCGCGCATCAGGTCCCGCATAACAATTACAAAATCACCTACTACGCACCGCAGCCGCGCGCCGCGGTGGAGGTCGTCGACTTCGATGATCCGCGGAAGGTCGTTGAGTACGGAAGACCGGGCGCGTCAAGCTCACCACCCTCACGAAGGAGTTCTTCATGCCTGGCTTTCTCGAGCGCGACGAAGGAGAGCGCGAGCCCGCCACCGACCGCTTTGCGTGGGACGGCGTGAGCGGTGTGCGGCCGTTCCACGGGTTTGCAGCGACGACGACAGTGGGCGTGTATAGTGATGACACCGTGCACCGGCCGATCGCTGGCATGCCCTCATCTGTGCCGCGAGGCTGAGCCGTTTTCTGACTACCGTGTAGCTCAATTTTTTTCTGACTACGTGTCCCGATCTGTCTGAGGAACCCTCAACGATTCGAGCGCGTTCCAATTGGCTTCGGTGCGCTGCACGCGAAATTCGCCGCGTCGTTCGTATCCCCCTTGCCCTTGTACACCGCGACCTTCGGATACGGGCACAGAGGGCGCAGCCGATCGACCACGCCGTTGGTGGCATGTGTCGCGACGATCTGTTCCGGCGCGATCCCCTTCTCTACCCATTCTTCCAGCGCCGACTGCATGTCGAACGTGTTGGGTCCAGGACCGCCGCCGCAGTGCGCGATCCCCGGCGCCATGAACAAGCGGTAGAAGCTCTGAACGTCCGCGGCGTTTCCGCCGAACAGCGACAGCACGCTTTCGTAGTAGTCGATGCTGTTCTGCGCGGCGATCAACTGATCGCTCCAGCCGTGGTACTGGAGCAGCTTCCCGCCTCGCTGGCGAAACTCGCGGAGATCCGGGATTGGTGGCATTCAGGATCGGCGCGAACTTCGATTCAGCCTTCTGGACAGCCTGATAGTCGGCCGGTCGCGTCAGGTCGAACGTCTTCCAATCCCAGTTCGGATCGGCGAACACGAGCCACTTGTAGTGCGAGATGGGAATCGGAAACGGGCTGCCCGGATCGCGGTTCGGCCAGAACGGCTCGCTCCCCGGTGAGAGTCCCGGATACACCCTTGCGCGCGTTGTGGGATCGACCGCCCCGCGATAGACGCGCTTTGCCGCTTCGACCTGCTCGGCGGACAGACACGTGTCCGGCTTCTGATTCGCGGCGCACTGCACCGTGGCGGGATCGAAACGGCACTGGCGTGGATCCTCGAGGACGCCATCGACGATGCCATCGGCACCGTCGCACGCCGCGAGCACGCCTCTATAGAGCACGCCGAGCGCGGATGCGGGAAGATTGCTCGCCGGGATCCTTCAGCACCGCCAGCGTGGCATCGAGGTCGCCTGCCATCAACCGCGTCCAGTTGTTGGCCGGAGCGCCGGCGAGGATGGCGTCGTAGTCAGCGGGAAAGCGCTGCGCTTCCTGCAGCCCTTCGTAGCCGCCCGACGAGCAACCGAACCAATACGCCCGCTGCGCCGGTTTGCCGTAGAACGCGCTCACGAGCGCTTTCGCCTTCAGCGTCGTCTCATGATGGGCGCGGTAGGCGAAGTCGATCAGCTGTTCGGGATGTTCCGCCGCGAATCGAGCCATCTCCGCCCCAGACGCCGCCTGATGACCGGTATTCGTCGACGCGGCCGCGTAGCCTCGCCGCAGTTGCTCCGGGAGCTGACCGTAAGAGATGGTGCCTGCCCAGCCGCCATTTCCGAGGCCCGCAAACTTTCCGTTCCAGTTGTCGAGCGGCAGCCAGACCTCGAACAGGATGTGCGATTCCGTCGTCGGCTCGATCACGCCGGCGATTCGGCAGAACGGCGGCAGATTGCTCATGGCATTGTTCGATCCTGGTGGCGTGAAAGATCCCGAAGTGATCGCCTGCGCGGAAGTGATGGTGGTGTGTGGAAGCCGCGTATCCGACACCGCCGCGCAGGCGGCGGCGCGATCGGGTTGCGCGCTCGTGGGAACAGTGAAAGCGATCTGAAGGACGGCGGCTGCGAGAGCGATAACGCGGGCAGACGATGTCATGAGTGTCCTCCGAGGGGAGAAAGACTACACCATCTCAGCAACACATCGCATCGATCGAACCTTGGTCATCCAGGCGGCGCATGGTTCGACGCGTGGGCGGATCCCGATGTCGCATCACAGACCTGAACGCTATCCCGTATTGCAGCTCCCGAACTGAGGTTCCGCAATCGCTACAGAACACCGACGGCGTAGCCGACCTTGTGGCTCACATCGGCGGCGCGCCTATGCAGCGCAGAGGCGACGTGCGGTGCATTGTCAGGGAACAGTTCTCGCTGACTATGTCGCGCGATCCTCGGACGGCCAGGAGCGCGCGTTCGGGACGAACGTGTTCCGGTTCGGCGCGGACGGGCGGGTCGAATGGGTCACGGGATTTATGGCGCCCGTGCCGCAAGCGTAGGAATGATCGAACGACGTGCGCCGGCTGTCAGAGGTTCCGGGTGCCCACGATCTCTCGCGCAGGAGAGCGGTCGCCGGTGCAGCTGATGCGGCGAGGTCCTTTGAGGAATCGGATGGAGTAGCCGAGCTTTCTATAGAGCGTTTCGACCCGACTCGTTGCCTGGTTGACGAGGACGACCGGTCCCTTGTGTCGCGCGAGTTGCTCCGCGGTGCGTTCCTGGTCAGCCCACGAGAAACCGTCCTTGGCGTAGTGCGTAAACTCAACGTCATAGGGCGGATCGGCGTAGACGAAGTCCCCCGGCTCGAACGGCACCGCTTCGATGTCAACGGTTGTGAACGTCCAGTTCGCGAAGACAGTCTGGATAACCCGAGAAATTCCGCCTGTAGGCAATCCGCGTATATGACCGAAGGGCACGTTGAAAGCCCCCTGCCGGTTGAATCTGCAGAGCCCGTTGAAGCCGGTCCGATTCAGATAGTAGAAGATCGCCGCGGCTTCGGCGCTGTCCTCTGCGCCAGCGCTGAGGATCGCGTTGAACCTCTCACGATGCCTATAAAACTGGTCCTCATCGTTCTCCATCGGAAGGTCGAATCTGGAGACCGCGCTGCAGCCAGGGTAGAAGTTGACCAGATGGGGGTTGGCATCGTTCAGAAGCGCCGTCTTCGGTCTCAGCCCCAGAGCGACGGCCAGTCCGCCACAGAACGGTTCAACGAGGCGACGATGGGCATGCCTCTTCCAGAGCGGACGAAGATGGGGAACCTGCCAACGCTTGCCGCCAGCCCACTTCAGCGGCGGGCGGAGCGTGGATTCCGCGGCGACACCGGCTGGCATCTGTACGCCAGTGTAACCCGGTCGCCGCCTGGATGAGTCACCGGCGAGGGATGAATCAGAACCGCGGGGCCTTGCCGCCTTGCGCTATTCTTCAAGGACGACATGCTCCAGCTTCCTGTGCTCCGATGGGGTCAACCGTATAGCTGCATGGATGTGGACGACGTGGTCCATTTCCAGACCGGCGAGCCTATTGCGAAAGTCAGCCGAGCCAATGGCGGCTTGATTCAACGAGACATGCGGCGCGCGCAGCGGGCACGCGACGTCCTGCGCGAAATCCCGATCGATGATCTCGTGGCTCGAGTGGGAAGGCCGGCGAACTCTACTCGACCGCCGAATTGCCGATGGGCGATGGGATGCAGACCCCTGATGCGTTCGTCCACGCGCAGTCGGCGAGCACGGGCCTGCCCGGAGCGGCTGTGCCGCGCGAACATGAAGAAGAACATGTTCGTGCTGACCGAGATGCGCCGGATCCTCACGTCGCTCACGCGCGGGCTCGATCTGCAGGTGCTGAGCAGCGGATTCGGCGAAGAACGCGGTGTGCCGATCAGCTACCAGGCACAGAGTCCGGTGCTCGGTCTGGTCCTCCCATCAAACTCTCCCGGCGTGCACACGCTCTGGCTGCCGATCATCCCGATGCAGATCGGCCTCGTGCTCAAGCCAGGCCCGCAGGAACCGTGGACGCCATTCCGCATGGCTGAAGCGTTCTTTGCGGCAGGCGTGCCGCGCGAGGCGATCTCGATCTATCCAGGTGAAGCGGAAGTGGGCGCCGCGGTACTCGCCAGCTGCGAACGGAGCCTGGTGTTTGGCGGGCCAGCCGACGGTCGATCGCTACCGAGGCAATCCGAAGGTACAGGCGCACGGGCCCGGCTTCTCCAAGATTCTCCTTGGAGACGACGTCGTCGACGACTGGGAAGTGTACGTCGATATGATGGCGGAGAGCGTGTTCGCGAACAGCGGTCGCGGCTGCATCAACTGCTCGGGGATCTGGGCGAGCCGTCATACCCGCGAGATCGCCGAGGCGCTTGCGAAGCGCCTGGCTGCCGTGCGCCCGCTTCCTGCCGACCACCCGGACGCCACGCTCGCGGCGTTCACCGTTCCCGGTGTCGCGGCGGCGATCTCGCAGTCGATCGACGTGGATCTCCAGGCGCCCGGCGTAACCGACGTGACGGCGGAGCATCGCGACGGCTCACGCGTCGTCAGGGACGGTCGCGCGGAGTACCTCCTTCCCACCGATCGTCCACTGCAGTTCTCCGGAGGCGGCCATCGCGCACAAGGAATACATGTTCCCGTTCGCGGCTGTCGTCGAGTGTCCGCAGGATCGAATGATCGATGCGATCGGCCCGACGCTCGTGTGCAGCGCGATCACCAACGACGTCGGGTTTCGCCGCCGACTCGTTGACGCGGTGAACATCGATCGACTGAACCTCGGGCCTGTGCCGACGATTCAGCTGAACTGGCTCCAGCCTCATGAAGGCAACATCGTCGATTTCCTGTTCCGTGCGCGAGCGTTTCAGACGGCTTAGGGGACTCCACACGCGAGCATGAGAATCCTGTCATTTACCGGTGGCGCTGGCGCGATGTACTGCGGAAGCTGTCTGCGCGACAACGCGCTCGCTGCGGAGCTACTGGCGCGAGGGCACGACGTCCTGCTGACGCCGGTGTATACGCCGACACGCACCGACGAGCGGAACGTCAGCGGCGCTCACGTGTTCTTCGGCGGCATCAGCGTCTATCTCGAGCAGCACGCGTCGATCTTCCGGCACACGCCTCGGTTACTGGATCGCCTGTGGGATTCGACGATGGGCGCTGCGGCTGGCGACCAGGCGTCAAATCAAAGTCGATCCGCAGAGCCTCGGCGAGCTGACCGTATCGATGCTGCGAGGCGAGCGGGGATTTCAGCGAAAGGAAATCGGCAAGTTGCTCGACTGGCTGCGCCGCGAGCCGCGGTTCGACGTGGTGAACCTGCCGTACGCGCTGCTGCTCGGCCTCGCGCGAGCCGCTGCAGCGCGAGCCTTCAAGCGTTCCGATCTGCTGCACGCTGCAGGGCGAGGATCTGTTCCTCGATGGCCTTGGCGAACCGCACCGGTCGCAGGCGCTCGAGCTGATTCGCGAGGCGTGCTGCTCACGTGGACGTCTTCTTGCCCGTGAGTCGAGTACTAGCTCGACTACATGCCGAAGTACCTCGGCGTCCCGACCTCGAAGATGCGGCTCGCGCCGCTCGGCATCAACCTCGAGGGCTACACGCCCGCGCCGCGAGAGCCGGGCCGGCCGTTTACCATCGGTTTCTTCGCGCGCATTGCGCCGGAGAAGGGACTGCACGTGCTCTGCCGATGCGTATCGGCGCTTGCGCTCGGGGCACGGCATCGGACGCCGGCGCGGCTGGTCGTCGCCGGCTATCTCGCACCCGAGCACCGCGGAGTACCTCGACGGACATCGAGCGCCAGATGGCGCAGGCGGGACTGGCGTCGAGTTCGAGTATCGCGGTGAGCTCGATCGCGCAGAAGATCGCGTTTCTGCAAAGCCTCGATGTGTTGTCGGTGCCGGCGACGTACGACGAGCCGAAAGGCATGTTTCTGTTCGAGGCCATGGCGACCGGCGTTCCGGTCGTGCAGCCGCGCCGCGGCGCGTTCCCGGAGATCATCGAGAAGACCGGCGGCGGAATCCTCGTCGATGCCGGCGACCCGGAGGCGCTGGCTCAGGGATGCTCGAGGACTTGCGGAGCGATCCGGCAAGGCGTGCTGCGCTCGGCGCGGCCGGGGCCGCAGGTGTGCGGGCCCATTACGCGGTCGGCCAGATGGCGGAGGCAGTCGAACGGATCTACGGCGAGGTGCTCCGTCGTCAGAACCGCGGCGGTTGCCGGACGGCCAGCATCCGCGGCAGTGAACGGCCGACATGCTCATAGCGACGGACATCACGAAGTCGTACCCGACACCGCGCGGCGCGCTCCCGATCCTGAACGGCGATTTCGCTTGACGCTGAACGCGGCGATGCGGTCGCCATCACGGGGCCGTCCGGCAGCGGTAAGAGCACGCTGCTCTACATCCTCGGCGCGCTCGAGCCTCCCACGTCCGGCACGGTGACGCTCGATGGCGCCAATCCATTCGAGCTTGGAGAGCGCGCGCAGGCGGCGTTCCGCAACAAGCACATCGGCTTCGTCTTTCAGGATCATTCGCTTCTGCCGCAGTGCTCGGTTCTCGAGAACGTGCTGACGCCAACGCTGGCTGCTCCGACACGTCAGGGCGCCGCCGCGGAGGACGAGCGGCGCGCCCGCGAACTACTGGCTCAGGTCGGTCTCGGCGACCGTCTCGATCATCGGCCGGCAGAACTGTCCGGAGGCGAAAAGCAGCGAGCGGCCGTCGCGCGGGCGCTCATCCTGAACCCGTCTCTGCTGCTGTGTGACGAGCCGACCGGCAATCTCGATCGCTCGTCGGCCAGCGCAGTCGCGCAGGTCCTGCTCGATCTTCACGCGGCGCGACAGACGATTCTGATCACTGTGACGCACAGTGCCGCCCTGGCCGAACGCTTCGCCACTCGATACGAGATGGATGGAGGTCGAATCACTAATCACTAATCACTGATCCTCGAATCCCCAATCCTCGAATCCCCAATCCTCGAATCGCCCAATGCCTCGAATCTCAACAATCCTCGAATCCAGAATCCTTGAATCGTCGAATCCTTGATCCCGAATCCCGAATCCATGAATCCTCTGCCGATTCGGGATTGCTCGATTCAGGGATGATTGGGATTCAGGATTCAGGCATTCAGGATCAGGATTCGAGGATTCGGGATTCAGGATCAGATCGGGATCTAGTGATCAGTGATTCAATTACGTTGATGACCTCCCGGATGCTGGTCTGGCGGAGTCCGAAGCATCACTGGCGAACGAATCTGGCGGTCGTCGCTGGAATGGCGGCAGCGGTGTCGGTTCTCTCCGGAGCGCTCCTCGTCGGGAACTCCGTTCGCGGCAGCCTGCGCGACATGGCGCTGTCGCGACTCGGACGCACGGAGCAGGTCATTGCCTCGACGGGGTTCTTTCGAGACGCGCTCGCGGGAGATATCCAGACCGCGGCGTCCGGCATTTCGACTGCCCCTCTCATCGTCGCCAACGGATTTGTCACGCACGAGAGGTCTGGTCGCCGCGCTTCCGGCGTCATCGTGTACGGCGTGGACGAGCGCTTCTGGAAGTTCCACGGCCAACCCAACCGTTCCGGCGTCCTGCTGTCGCCAGCGCTGACCTCAGAACTTGGCGCGATGCCGAGCGATGCGATTCTGCTGCGCCTTCAAAAACCGTCTGCTATTCCAATCGAATCGCTGTTCGGCCGCAAAGACGACGTGGCGAGGACGGTCCGGCTGAGCGTCGACGCGGTTCTGCCGGGTGAGGATCTTGGCGAGTTCTCGCTGCAGCCCCGACAGTCGGAGGTTCGAGCGCTCTTCGTGCCTCTGCCTCGCGTGCAGCGGGACCTCGGTGTCACCGGTCGTGTCGAACACGGTTCTGACATCCGGTTCCGACCAGACCGGTCTCGCCGATGCACTGCGTCGCGCCGTGACGCTCGAGGACCTTGGCGCGACCGTCGCCGTCAGCGGCGTTCCGTCGAGTCTTGTCGTGGAGAGCGGAGCGGGAATCGTCAGCGACGCGCTTGCTGCGGCGGCGGTTCAGGCGGGAACGGCAATGGGACTGCATCCAGTCCCCGTGTTCACCTATCTGGCGAACACTATTCGCACAGGCGATCGGCAGATTCCATACTCGCTCGTGTCTGCGACGGATCTTCGCCAGGTGGAGGCAGACGCCGGCGCGACCCCCGCGCAGCCAGACTCAAACTCGATCGTCCTGAATGAATGGGCTGCGCGCGAGCTTGGGGTCGCGCCCGGGGATCCAATCGTCCTCGACTACTTTCTCTGGGACGTGGCAGCAGGGCTGACGACTCACAGCGCGGAGTTCAGGCTGACACGGATTGTTCCGATCACGGGTTTGGCCGCGGACCGGCGACTCGCGCCCGAGTATCCCGGCATCACCGCGGCAAACAGCCTGTCCGACTGGGATCCGCCATTTCCGGTCGATTTGTCTCGGGTGAGGCCCCAGGACGAGGCGTACTGGAAGCAATATCGGACAACCCCGAAGGCCTTCATCGATTTCGCGCGCGGGCAGGAATTGTGGAAGACGCGATTTGGCGCCGCGACGTCGATCAGGTTTGCGCTACCAGGGGGAGTCGACGCCATGGAGACCGCGAATCGTCTTCGCGCCGCGATGAGACCGTTGCTTCCGCCGCAGGCATCTGGCGTGACGGTTGCCGCGGCCCGCCGTGACGCGCTTGCCGCATCCGGTGGTGCGACGGATTTCGGCGAGTACTTCACGTACTTCAGTTTCTTCATCGTGGCGTCGGCGCTGCTCCTGGCGTTGCTGTTCTTCCGGCTCGGCGTCGAGCAGCGACTCAGGCAGATCGGCATCCTTCGCGCATCGGGCTTCACGATTTCACGGTTGCGCCGACTGCTCCTGGCAGAGGCGTTGTTGCTCGCGATCCTGGGAAGCGCCGTTGGCATGGCGGGCGCGCTCGGTTATGGCACCGTCATGATGTACGGGCTGCGGACATGGTGGGTCGGCGCTGTGGGGACGACGCGATTGACGCTGCATGTGTCGTGGATGTCTCTGCTGATTGGCGCGTGCGCAGGAATCGTGACGGCTGCGGTGTGCGTGGCCATTTCGTTGCGTTCAGTGGCGCGGCTGAGCCCACGCGCGCTGCTGAATGCGCAATCGTTTGACATCGAGGGGCCCACTCCCGGGCCCTCGCGGCGACGAGACGTGCTGAAATGGATCCTTGCCGCCGCCGGCGTGGCGATGCTCGCCGCCGGGTTTACCAGTCGGGCGATGAGAACGGAGATGTTCTTCGGGGCCGGCGCGTCGTTTCTGGCCGCGGCGATGACGCAGCTGTCATCGTCCTTGAGAGCTCGGCATTCGACGCCGGTTGCGGGCCGCGGCAGCTGGCCGCTGTGCCGCCTGGGTTTTCGCAGCGCGGCGTTCAGACCCTCGCGAAGCGTGCTCTCGACCGCGCTCATCGCGTCGGCGGCATTCATCATCGTCTCCGTGGATGCGTTCCGGCAGAGGCGGTGCGCCTCCAACCGATACGCACTCAGGGACAGGCGGGTTCGCCCTGCTGGCGCAGTCCGACGTGCCGATTATCGCCAATCCGAACGAGGCGGCCGGCCGGGACGCGCTGGTGGTCAATGCGCCCGAGTTCACGCGCGTCAGCTTTACACGGTTCCGTGTGAAGCCCGGGCAGGACGCAAGCTGCCTCAACCTCTATCGTCCGACAACGCCGACTGATCATTGCGCCTGAGCAAGGCTTCATCGAGAGTGGCCGATTTTCATTTGCCGCGTCGCTCGCGCAGAACGACGCCGAGCGCGCGAACCCATGGCTGCTGCTTCGCCGTCCGATGGCCGACGCCGTTCCCGTGATTGCAGACGCCACATCGCTCGAGTACGTGCTGCATGCTGGTGTAGGCGACACCTTTTCGATGGACACGGGAGGAGCCCGCCTGTCGTGTTCAGATTTGTCGGCGCCCTGAGCGACAGCGTGCTGCAGGGGGAGCTGATCGTTTCGGAGGAGAACTTCATTCGGCTGTTTCCTGCGATGCAAGGGTATCGGTTCTTCCTGGTCGACGATCCTGCCGTGCGGACCAGCCAGCAGGCACGAGGCGGTGGCCGGCGTCCTCGAGCATGAGCTGGCGCCGTTCGGATTCGATGCGATCAGCACCGTGGAGCGTCTCGAAGCCTTCCATCGGGTCGAGAACACCTATTTGTCGACGTTTCAGTCGCTCGGCGGCCTCGGGCTGCTGCTCGGCACGATCGGGCTGGCCGCGATCATGTTCCGCAACGTGCTCGAGCGCCGTCGCGAGCTGGCGTTGCTTCGTGCGGTCGGCTACGACGCGCGCCGCATCTCGATTGTGATCGTGGCCGAAGCGTCCCTGCTTGTCGGTGCTGGTCTTCTCACAGGGGCCGCGTGCGCCGCGCTGGCAGTCGCGCCCGCATGGTTGGGCCGGGAGGGAAGCGTCCCGGGCGCTGGCCTGCTCCTGCTGCTCGTCGCGGTTGCCGTCACGGGCCTGCTCTCGTCGCTCGGGGCCGTCCGCGCGGCGCTCGGTGGCCGGATGCTCGACGCGCTCGGCGCCGAGTAGAGGTCTCACGCGGAGTGACGGAGAGGATCTCGCGCGGAGAACCCCGATCTCGCGCAGAGGATCGCGGAGAGCGCAGAGAAAGAACGTGGCAGCGGCTGGCGGGACGCCGGCCGTTCCGGCCGGCGTACGAACGCTGATTCAGAAACGCAAACACCTCCTGATCGTGTGGTGCTTGGGTTTCTGGATCAGTGTCTCGGTCAACCGCGCGAGCGCGGTCCCGCCAGCCGCTGCCACGTTCTTCCCCGCGGCCTCCGCGTTTCTCCGCGTGAGATCCGTTTCTCCGCGGCCTCAGCGCTCTCGGCGTGAGATCCTCTCTCTCCGCGAGAGACTACGTGCTGAAGCAGAACGTGTCGCCATGCAGCCAGCACGACGCCGCGGGCTCGTGCGGATCGCGGCGCATCCGGGTGAATACCGGCAAACCGCCTTTCATGAAGGCTTCGCGAATGCGGTCGTTCAGGCGATCGTCGCGAAGACCGACGCCCGAATAGATCGCCGTCATCGTCACGACGCGCGCGCTCCACGAGTCGCCGCTTCGCGTCACGAGCGCCATCACACCCTTCCCAATCGTGCCCATCGCGGGCACGGTGAATGTGAGGGGCAGCAGTAAGCGACCGCCGGGACGGAGTGCGGCCAGCCAGGCGTCGTGCGGGTGCGTCATGCCGGCATTCACGAGAATTGCGTCAACCGACTCGGCGTCCACGTCGGTTCCGTTGCCATGGCGGACTTCGACCCACTCCATGTCTGCCAGGTTCTTTCGTGCTGTATCGGCGAGCGCCTCGTCGATGTCGATCGCCGTCACCGAGCCGCGAGCGCCGACTGTGTGTGCCATCAGCGCCGAGTAGTAGCCGGTTCCACACCCCACGTGCAGACGCGCTCGCTGCCGGCGTCAGCGCCAGCGCGTCGATGCAGATGCCGACCAGGCTCGGTGCGCCATTGAACAGCTGACGGGCGGGATCGATTGCGATGACGATGTTGTGGTACACATGGCGCGGATCTGCGTCCGGTGTCTGGCGCGGTCCGCCGCCGTAGTCGATTTCTGAACGGATCAGCCAGGGGCCGGGCGGCAGAAATTGTTCGCGCGGAACCTTGGCCAGCGCCTCAACCAGTCCCGGGGTTTTGATGTTGGCGATCGCTGTGATTTCTTCAGCGTAATAACGGCGATCGACGTTCAAATCGTAGGTGCCACTGACGGTGCCGGTCGGCAACAGTTCGATCGTTTGATATTCTGACCTCGATGGTTCGCGTGCTGATCTCGGTTGCGATGACTCTGCTGTCACTCGTCTCCCTGAGGGCTGACAACTGGCCGCAGTGGCGAGGTCCGCACCTGAACGGCGTCAGCATCGGAAACGAATCTTCCTCTGAAGTGGACGGCGATTCCAACATCGCCTGGAAGCTCCCGCTTCCGGAATGGAGCGGGGCGACGCCGATCGTCTGGGGCGATTACATCTTTCTGAACGTGGCGCAAAGGGACACGCTTTCGCTCTGGTGCGTGGATCGCCGCGGGCCGACGTCCTGTGGAAGGCGCCGCTCGGCTCCGGCAATCACCAGGAACAGAAGCAGAACATGTCGTCGCCGTCGCCGGTCACTGACGGCTCGCACGTGTACGTGATGACCGGCACTGGCGATCCTGAAGGGTTTCGACTTCAAGGGCCAGGAACTCGTGGGCGCGCGACATCCAGCGCGAGTACGGCCGTTTCGGCCTCAACTGGGGATACGCTTCGTCTCCACTGCTGCACGAGGATGCGCCTGTTCGTGCGAGGTGCTGCACGGCATGAAGACCGACGATCCGTCGTACGTGCTTCGGATCGACAAGAACACCGGGCAAGACGGTCTGGAAGGTCGAGCGGCCGACCGATGCCGTGCAGGAGTCGCCGGATGCGTACACGACGCCCGCGGTCGTGCAGAACGGATCGCAAAGCGGAGATCGTCATCAGCGGCGGCGACGTCGTCACCGGTCACGATCCGGCAACGGGCAAGGAATTGTGGCGACTGAATGGGTTGAATCCGCATAACGACGGCGCCTACCGCATCGTCGCGTCACCGGTCGTTGCGGCGGGTCTCATCATCGCGCCGTCACGTCAGAATCCGTCGATGGCCATCCGTCCTGGCGGGCGGGGAGATGTCACGCAGTCGCACAAGGCTCTGGCAGTTTTCGCGCGGTCCCGACGTTCCTACGCCCGTCAGCGACGGCACGCACGTGTTCATCGTCACCGACAACGGGGTCGTCTATGCGCTCGACGCGAAGACCGGCGCCGGTGTGGGGACCGAGCCGACTCAAGTCCGGCACCTACAGCGCGTCGCCGGTTTTGGCCGACGGCCGTGTCTACGTCACGAACGAAGATGGCATGACGTCGGTGTTCAAAGGCGAGCGCGTCGTTCGAACTGCTCGCCGAGAATCCGTTGAACGACTACACGCTCAGCTCACCCGCGATCTCACAAGGTCAGATCTTCATCCGCACCGCGAAGCATCTCTTTGCAATTGGAACGCGTCGGCAATAACGATCTTTTCTTGCCCGTTCTGCCTTTTCCCTTTTCCCTTTTCCCTTCTTTCAGGCCGCCGGCCTGAAGTACAACACCATTGCCGCCCCAATGGCGGTCACGAGAAACCCGACATAGAGCAGGGGATTCGGTGTCGTCTTCGGTGGATGCACCGCCATCGTGTACAGGACGTTGACGAGCGGCGCGCCGCCGAACACGAGCGGCATGACATAGGTGGGAAGGCCGCCCGCACGGAACGAATAGATGATGCAGGCGGCGCCGATGGCCCCCAAGCGCGCCCGCGACGGTGGCGAATGTCGCGCCCGAGGTATTCCACCCGCGCGAGTCGAGCTGTCCCTGCGACATCATCGTGACGACGGGCACGAGCACGCCGATGAGGCAGTAGGCGATTCCCACGCACAGCAGCGCGCGCATGGGACTTCCCAGCTTGGTCTGTCCCTGATGCAGCATCGCGCCATAGACGCCCCACGACAAGACGGCGCCCGCCACAAACGTCAGCCAGTTCATAGGTGCTCCAGGAGAAGTGAACTGGGTCACACTTCGCGCAGCATTCTACAGCACTGGCGGACGCGATGCCGGGATCCGGGATCCGGGATAGGGATCGCGAAGGGGAGGCCTGGAGAATCACAGCGCCGCGCGGTAGATCTGCTCGGCTCCTGCGGCATCGAACGAACGCGGATTGAATGTGCCGGTCCATTGGGCGGCGGCCTGCCCGGCGAGTTCCGGAATAGCGCTCTCCTCGACGCCGCTGTCCGACAGCGTCATCGCCAGCTCGCCGGCTTGCGCAAGATCCTCCAGACGCCGTGCGAGCGTTTCGGCAGCGTCCTCGTCGCGAGCGCGCCGGCGAGGCGATCCGCAGAGCGCCGCGTATCGCTCCCAGGCCACGTGCGCATTCCAACGGACGACGTGGGGGAGCAGGATCGCGAGCGCCAGGCCGTGCGTCAGGTTGTAGCGCGCGGTCAGCGGATTCGCGCACGCGTGCGCGGCGCCGAGCATCGACTGCTCGATCGCCATGCCGGCGAAGTGGCGATCCGAGCTGCATCGCCGAACGCGCCTCGATATCGGCTGGATGTAACAGCACGCGCTCGAAGGCGTCGCTCAGCAGCTGCCACGCGCGATGCGAGAAGGTATCCGACAGCGGCGTTCTGCGCAGGGTCACCGCTGTCTCGACGGCGTGCGCGATGGCGTCGAAGCCGGCCATCGCCATGACGTGACGCGGCGCCGTCAGCGTCAGCTCGGGATCGAGCACGGCGACACGGACGGCGGCCGATGGTCGCCGCAGGCCATCTTCATGTGCGTCGAGGCATCGGAAATCACGGCATAGCTCTGCGCTTCGCTGCCCGTGCCTGCGGTGGTCGGGATTCCGATCATCGGCAGCAGCGGCGTTCTGGCCTTTCCGTAGCCGCGGTAGTCGCCGATGTTGCCGCCGTTGGTCAGCACGAAGTTGATCCCTTTCGCACAGTCGAGCGAGCTTCCGCCGCCCAGAGCGATGATCTGAATCGACGCGGAGTGGTTCGGCGAAGCGGCAGCCCGTTTCGATCATCGCGCTGTCGGGGTTCTCTCCGAAGGCGTGATACGGAAGAACGGTGATGCCTTCCGACTCGAGGGCCTTCGTGACCGTCGCGGCATGGCCCGCCTTGACGACTCCGGCGTCGGCGACAAGGAGCGTGCGATCGAAATGAAGAGCCTTAGCGAGCTGGCCCGTGCGTTTGACGGTCCCCCGTCCGAACACGACACGCGTGCGCGGCTCAAAGTCGAAGGGAACCATCTGCTGTAGACTCTACCATTCTGAACTGATCCTGTTTTGGCGAGCGCAGCTGACTCGTTCGGCTTTGCTCGGCTTTCGCAGTCCGGCGCTCCGATATGCACACATCGAACCGCCTTACGTCCATTCAGTGGCTCATCTGCGCGATCGCCGCGATTGGCTTCGCGTTCGACACCTACGAGCTCCTGATGTTTCCGCTCATCAATCGCCCGGCGCTGACCGAGCTTGGCCGGCTGGAGTTCGGCAGCGCGGAATATCGCCGCTGGCTGGGATTGCTCTTCTACGTGCCCGCGGTCTGCGGTGGGATCTTTGGGCTGCTCGGCGGCTATCTGACGGACCGGCTCGGGCGACGCCGCGTGCTCACGTGGAGCATTCTGATCTACGCATTCTCAGCCTTGGCTGCCGGCTTCACGACGAGCTTGCACTGGCTGTTGACGCTTCGCTGCGCGACTTTCATCGGCGTGTGCGTCGAGTTCGTGGCGGCCACGGCCTGGCTCGCCGAGCTCTTCCACGACCCGACGCAGCGTGAGTCCGTGCTCGGCTGGACGCAGGCATTTGGTTCGATCGGCGGCGTTCTCGTCACGGGCGTGTACTCGCTGATCGTGAGCCACACGTGCGTTCGTTGCCCGCCATCCACGGTGAACACGAGCCTTGGCGCTACACGCTCATGTCGGGCGTCATCCCGGCGATCCCGCTGATCCTCGTCCGGCCGTTCCTTCCGGAATCGCCCGTCTGGCGTGAAAAGAAGGCTGCGGGAACGCTGCAAGCGTCCGAGCGTCGCGGCGCTCTTCGCGCCGCAGTTCCGGCGCACCACGATCGTCACGACGATCATGTTCGCGTGCAGCTTCGGCGCGGCATTCGGCGCCATTCAGCAGATGCCGCAGCAGATCGCGCCCGGGCTCTCCGACGTGCGCACGCTGCCGCCCGCCGCGCGGCAGCAGGCAGTCGCGGCGGTTCAGTGGTTTCAGGAAATGGGCGGACTCGTCGGGCGCATCCTGCTGGCGTTTCTCGCGGTCCGCATCGTGAGCCGCCGATCGCTTCTCTGGGTCTTCCAGGTGCCAGGTCTTGTGTTCTGCCGCTCGTCTTTCTCCTCGCGCCTCACGAGCCCCTCGCGTGGGCCAAGTGGGGGATCTTCGCCGCCGCGGATCTGTTCACCGTCTCGCAGTTCAGCTTCTGGGGAAACTACATTCCCAAGGTATTTCCGACGTACCTGCGCGGAACCGGCGAGAGCTTCGCAGCCAATGTCGGCGGCCGCATGATTGGCACCGCTGCTGCGCTATTGACGACAACGCTCGCCGGGAGCATGCCGGGTGCACTCCGGGCCAGCAGATGGCGTACGCGGCCGGCTGGTGTCGGCCTGCTCGTCTACGCGATCGGTTTTGTTGCGAGCTTCTGGCTTCCGGAGCCGGGCACATGCTCGACTAAGGGTTCTACAAGGTTCTACGAGGTTCAGGGGTTCTACAAGGTTCGTTCAAGGTTCTACAGGGTTCGTTCTACAAGGTTTCGGTTCGACTCGAACCTTGTAGAACCTACGAACCTGTAGAACCTGAGAACCCCGTAGAACCCAGTAGAACCCGTTGTTATCATCATGAATACCCGAGCGAGGGATGAACGGCCTTCAGGATCAACTCGAACAGCGGCCCGACAATGAGAGGAAAGACCCGCCAGGCGACGAGCAGCCCTACCATCTGGAACATCGGCGTGTGACTCAGCTCGCGGAGCCTGAACGCGACGCTCTCGGGAACGAAGAGGCCGATAACCGACGCACCGTCGAGCGGTGGCAGGGGAATCAGGTTGAACGCGCACAGGAGCACGTTCAGCGTCAGAAAGATCGAGAGAAGCTCTCCCACGAACGACCGCCCCGCGTCTGGCGCGCCGACGAGGTGTTCGAAGGTGACGCTGTCGGGCGGCACGAACCAACCCGACGCGAGACCGACCCGGATCAATAGAAGCGCGACGATCGCGATTAAGAGGTTGCCTGCCGGTCCGGCGGCGGCCATCAGTGCGGCGCGTTTCGGATACCGGATGGCCCAGCGCGGATCGTAGGGCGTGCTGGCCCACCCGATGGCCCAGCCTTGCGTCAGCGCGGTGAGCAGCGGCACGACAAGCATGCCGATTGGCTCGCGGCGGATGTGCGGGATGGGAGAGAGCGAGACCTGTCCTCCATGGTACGCCGTGGGATCGCCGCCACGAAACGCCGCCAGCGCGTGCATCGCTTCGTGAACGGTCGTGGAGAACAGGAATGCCAGAAACCAGAGAAACCCCGTCGCGAGTGTCTGCGGATCCATCACCGACGTTGTAACATTCGCACCGGCGCAGAAGCAATGCGCATCATGGAGAGAGCCCTGTGATACGACAACCGGCCGCATTCGTTCTCGCAGTGACGACCTGCGCGCTCCAGACCCCCGTGAGGGCACAAACCGCACCGGATTGGCAGGCCACGAGTGCCGAAGCCGTCCGGACGATTCAGGAGTACGTGCGGATCAACACGTCAAACCCGCCGGGTGACGTGCTGAAAGCCGCGGACTTCCTGACGCGCATCCTCGAGCGTGAAGGAATCCCGGTGAAGCGATATGACTCGGGTCCCGGGCGTTCGATCGTCGTCGCGCGGCTGAAGGGGAGCGGCGCGGCGAAGCCGCTGCTGCTCCTGCATCACATGGACGTCGTGCCGACCGATGCCGCGCGCTGGAAACACGATCCGTTCGCCGCCGACATCGCGGACGGCAAGATATGGGGCCGCGGCGCGATCGATATGAAGGGGCTTGGCGTCGTTCAGCTGATGGCGTTTCTGTCGCTGAAGCGTCAGAACGTACCGCTCGCGCGCGACGTGATCCTGATGGCGGTTCCAGACGAGGAGACGGGCGGCGAGCTGGGCGCGAAGTGGATGCGGACTGAACATTATGCGGACATCGATCCCGAGTACATCCTGGACGAAGGTGGCTTCGGCAGCCGCGACTTGTTCGCGCCCGGCAAGCTGGTCTTCGGGATTTCGGTTGCGGAGAAGAAGATCCTGTGGCTGAAGCTCCGTGCCGAAGGCGTCGCCGGCCATGGGTCGCAGCCGCACGATCAGAATCCAAACGATCGGCTGGTTCGCGCGCTGACCCGGCTGCTGAGTGAGCCGTTTCCGAGTTCGTCCTTCAGCGTGCTCGATACGATGAAATCACGCGTGGGCACACTTGCATCGAACAAGTTCAACAACGCAATCCAGCACTCGACGTTCTCGTTGACGAGCTTGCGATCCGGCGTGGGCGATCCGCCGAAGGTCAATGTCATTCCATCGGTCGCGGAGGCGACGATCGATTGCCGCGTGCTGCCGGGGACCTCGAACGATCAATGGATGGCCGAAATCCGACGCCGTATCGGCGATCCTGAGATCAAGATCGACATCACCTACGAGGGAGACGACCCTGTCGTGACAACGCAGGACTCGGTCTTCTACCGCGCTCTGGAATCAGCCGTAAAGCGGCGGCACCCTGAGGCGATGGTCACGCCAATGGTCGTGCCGTATGGGACCGACTCCAACGGTTTTCGCCCGCGCGGCGTCAAGAGCTACGGCTTTACGCCGGTGATCGTCCCAGCCGAAGCCGTCATGTCGATGCACGGCGACGCCGAGTACCTGCCGGTCGACGCCGTGGCGCCGGCTATCCAGATTCTGTTCGAGGCGTTGAAAGAGACCGTGTCACGCTGAACATGTCGCCGTTGTCGTGAGTCGCCGCGATGTCACGGCAGCTCGTTCTGGCCGCCGATGGCGTCGAGCAGGCGCAAATCCACGGCTCTCTGCTCTTCATCAGTGCCGACCACTACGGCGGTCGCCTCCTTCGCGAGTTGTTCGAAGAATGCGAGATCGACGGTGCCTGTCGAGCGGCTCAAACGCTCACGCGGCACTGCCGCGATGTAGTAGCGACCGGCAATCAGCCCCTGAATCCGATAGGCGCCTTTCGCGTCAATTCCCGTGCGCTTTGTCCAGATGGAGTTTATTCGCCACGACGCCTTGTCTTCCGAAAAGAGAATGATCCCTGCGGTGGTCAGGTCCACATCGCGCGTGTCCGTGACACTGCCTTCGATGGTTGACGCTCGCGCTGTCAGGGTGATGGTGATGCGCTCGTTCGACTTGAATTCCCGGACGACGTCCGTGATGTCCTCGCCGTTTGCCGTGATCTTCTTGATGTATTCGTTCGGCATCGACGTACGCAAACCGTACTCACCCATGAGACCCTTCAGGGTGAACGTCAGATCTGGCGCGACCGGGGCCGGCGTTGGTGACGGCAGACCTGCGCTGTCTTCAGGGTTCAGAGCGACCGCCATGACGCGCATGTTGTTGAGGCCCGCGGGCGGCACTCCCTGTTCGAAGACTATCTGCCCTGATATGGTGACGCCGAGGCTCGTCGTAATCAGCACGTTATCGAGATCGGCACCGGCAATCGTCAGCGGTACGGTCGCCATTTCCACCGGCTCCCGCGGCTCCGTTCCGCCGAAAGGAACATTGAGCTGCTGCGGACGGAATGTCAGCCGGTAGTTGCCCGGGGGAATGTTTCGCATCTGAAACTGCCCTTTGACATCGGTCGTCGCGAAGCTTCCCATCGGGCCGCCCGCCGACGGTCCCTGTCGCATGAGTTGACCATTCGCACCTCCGACAGGACGGCCCTGCGAATCGATCACGGTTCCGGTGATGTGAAACAGGCGCGCCTGCACGAGACGGAACTCAATGCCCGAAGTTTCCGCTCCGGCCTTGACGCGAATTCGCTGGGCAGAGGATTCATCGGGACTACCGGGATAGTAGGTCGCGATAAAATTCACCCGCTCTCCTTCGGTCTCCGGTGGGGCATTGGGCGGCACGAACATGCTGCCGCGCCCCTCGGCGACAACGACATACTCACCGGTGTTGAGACCGAAAAGACGAAATTGGCCCAGGTCGTCGCTGGAACCGCCCGCGCCGGTTCGTTGGCCCCGTGAGACACCCGGCGGAAACCCAAGGGTGTAGATCTGAACCCGTGACAGGGGTTCGCCGTTCTCATCCATCACGCGTCCGGTAATGACACCGCCGCGCGGTAATGCAATAACGGCTTTCTCGAAAGACTGCCCATCCTTCAAGTCGATGACGACGCCCGGCTCGGTCCAGTACATGGCGGAGGCCTTTGCGCCATACGAGATGGAAAGGTACTGTCCGGCGTACTGACCTGGTGACGCCGACAAGCGGTAGTTCCCCGCCGGGAGCCCGTTGAATTCGAACATCCCGTCCGAGTCGGTCGTGGCTCGTCGCGGAGCTATGTTCGCAGGCTGCACTGAACCGCGACCAAGAGGTCCCTGAACGCTTGTCGTCTGAGACGACGCTTCCGCGGTTCCCCGTCCGCCTCCGACCGGCGGAGTCGTCGGGGCGATGGCAAGAAGTGTTACGGTCCCGCGTCGGACGGGGTTGCCCGTATCGGCGGTAACCACGCGCCCTCGGATTCGCGCCGTCCCGGTTGGTTCCGGGCGTCGAGTGACATCGCGGGGCGGCTGTTGAACCTGCGTGACCGTCTGCGCGCCAATGACGTTGATGCTGGCGACAAGGAAGATAGTCGACAAACGCACGTGACCTCCTGCTGGAAAGAGGTTGGGCGCCTGGGCACACCGGACAGCTGGACGTGTCGATGGTGCGATTGGTCTGTTGACCTTCCGTAACCGAGCGGCGATTCTACTACTGTTCCTCAGCAAGGGCGTCGACCGACCAACCAAACGAGGTTACGAAACGTCAATCTGTGGGGCATGGTCACGCCGCGCGCCGCCAGGCCATTGCAACCGATCGGCGAACTTCTTGCCCGAGATGTGAGGCTCCATGGAAAGCGATCAGGCACGTTCAGTCCGGCCCTTTTTTGAGAGCCTCGCTCGAGACATCGGCTACGCGCTTCGATTACTGCGGAAGAGTCCGGTGTTCACCATCGCGGTCACGCTGTCGCTGGCGCTGGGGATAGGTGCGAACACCGCGATCTTCAGCCTGATCAATGCAGTGATGTGGCGCACGCTGCCCGTGCAGGATCCGGAAGGCCTGGTACTCGTGACCCACGGCCGAGGATCTGATTTCCGTGGCGGCTTCACCTACCAGCAGTATCGGGTCATGAGCCAGCAGAGCCATTCGCTCACTGGCCTGGCGGCCTGGTCGTCGGCCCGCCTGAACGTCAGCATTGATGGAGCCCTGGAGCCGACGAGCGAGGGGCAACTCGTGTCAGGGAACTACTTCTCCGTGCTCGGCGTGAATCCGATTGTCGGACGCACCATCGCGCCCGAAGACGATGTCGTGGGGAACAGCCAGCCAGTAGCGATGATTAGCTACGGCTACTGGAAACGCCGATTCGGTCTGGCTCCGTCGGTCCTCGGCCGGGACATCTCGATCTCTGGAACACGATTCACCGTCATCGGCGTGACCCCACCGGAATTCTTTGGTGTCGAGGTTGGCACATCCCCTGACGTATTCCTGCCTGTCACGATGCAGCCTGTCGCTATGCCGGATCTCGAAAACCTGCTTGACCAACCCATCATTTACCGGACATGGCTGCAGCTCGTCACGCGGATCGCGCCGGGTGTGACCGCAGCCCAGGCGGCCGCGGAGCTGGATCCGGTGTTCCTGCAGGAAGTGCCCAAGGGCGGCAAGTTCGGAGGGCCGTCGCCGCTCTCGGAGGAAAGGCTGGGATTTGCGCCCGCAGCCACGGGGATTTCAAGCCTACGTCGGCAGTTCTCGCAACCGCTGTTCATTCTGATGGGCATCGTTGGGATCGTCCTGTTGATCGCCTGCGCGAACACCGCGAATCTGCTCCTCGCGCGCGCCGCAGCGCGCAGCGGCGAGTTTGCTCTGCGCTTGGCGCTTGGCGCCGGTCGCCGGAGGCTCGTCCGTCAACTGCTGGTTGAGAGCGTCGTGCTCGCAGCGGTCGGAGGTGTCGGCGGGATTCTGCTGGCCGTGGGGGCCACGCGGATGTTGATCGCCTACATGTCCGCGGGTCAGTCCCCGATCGTACTCGGCTTGAATCCGGATGTGCGCGTGCTGGCCTTTACCGCGGGCGTGTCGCTCTTTACCGGGATTCTTTTCGGCATCATGCCGGCTCTTCGCGCGACACGCATCGACCTCTCGCCAGCGGTGAAGAACGTCGGTCGTTCCGTGCGCGGCGGCCTGCGATCGGGAAAGGTTCTCTGCGTTGCGCAGGTAGCGTTGTCGCTCGTGTTGCTGGTTGGCGCGGGCCTGTTCGTGCGCAGCCTGCAGAAATTGAACGGTCAGGATTCCAGTGTCGATCGCGACAGCGTCCTGATCGTTCGAGTGGAGCCACGCGGCAGCGATCAGCGAAACATCCCGGGGACGACGCCGCGGCTGGATCGCATTTACAAGAATCTGTTGGCACGCGTCGCGATGATCAGCGGCGTGCGATCGTGCAGCCTCGCACAGTTCACACCCACCGCGCTCAGGGGCAACACCATTCCATTTACCTTGCCCTCCGGCGAAGAGCAGCGCGCGCTGGTACCAATGGTGTATCCGAACTTCTTCGAGACGATGGGCATCAGTCTGATTCAGGGCCGCGACTTCAACGATGCCGATCTCGTCGAGAATTCCCCGCCGGTCGCCGTCGTCAATGAGAGTTTTGCGCGCAAGGCGTTCGGCGGAGGGCCCGCCATCGGCCAGCAGGTGCGGGACCGCGAAGGGCTGCGCGAGATCATCGGCGTCGTCCGCGATTCTCGTTACACCAGCCTTCGAGGCGAGACGCCGCCAACTGTGTACCAGACTTTCCTGCAGACCCGGACTGGCCGAGGGCAAATGGCGCTGTATGTCCGGCTTGCCCCTGGCGGCGGTGGCGTTCTTCCGCAAGTTCGCCAGGCGGTCCAGGATATTGACAGGAACCTTCCTCTTTTCGAAGTTCACACGCTCACGCAGGAAATGGGAGCCGTGCTGATCCAGGAACGACTCATTGCCATGTTGTCGACCATCTTCAGCACGCTCGCGTTGCTGCTTGCGTGTGTCGGCCTGTACGGACTGCTGGCGTTCTCTGTCGTTCAGCGGACTCCCGAGATGGGCATCCGCATGGCGCTCGGCGCGAAGCGTTGGGATGTTGTCTGGACGGTGATGCGCGAAGCGCTTCTGCTGGTCGTCCTTGGCGTCGCGATCGGCGTTCCGGCGGCGTTTGCGATCGGGCGCGTGGCGTCGAGCCGGATTGAGGGACTGCTCTTCGGACTTCACGCGACGGATCCGCTCACGATTGCGGCGGCGACGCTACTGCTGGCGATCGTCGCAGCGGGCGCTGGCTATATCCCCGCGCGACGCGCATCTCGCGTCGATCCCATGGTTGCCCTGCGGATCGAGTAGATCTCTGTCATTTCGCGAATCAGTCGCACCTCAGCGTCCAGAGCGGATCCACTGCCGCCGCTCGTTGTGCCGGCCGAAAGCTGGCTCCAAGCGCCGCTGCCGCGATGAGCAGGATGGCCCCCACGTAAGCCGTCGCGTCGTATGGCTGCACGGCCTCGACTCTGTTCGCGAAGACAGGTGCTGCCAGCAGCGCTAGCGCGGACCCAACAGCAGTACCGACCACGACGAACCGCATACATTCCGACACTATCATTCGGACGACGGCGCCGCTGCCCGCGCCGAGCGCCATCCGGATGCCGATCTCTTTGCTGCGCTGGCTGACCAGGTAAGAGAGCACGCCGTAGATGCCGGAAACCGTGAGGAGAATGGCCAGCCCACCAAGGAATCCCGCGATCCAGAAAGCGATGCGGAAGGGGTAGATCGTCGTGGCGTGGATTTCATCGAGCGGGTTGATCTGATCGGCCAGGTCCGGTGCGATCTGGTCCAACGCCGTTCGGATGTCGCGGCGGCCGGCCTCCTTTCCGCGGGTGACGCCGACAAGTAGCGACTCCGGTTGGGTGCCGGCCACAGCTGGGAAATACAGGCAGGAAGGATCGACCCCAACTGCGGCAAGTCCGCTGATCATGTCGCCCACGATGCCGATCACGCGGGCGGAAGAATACGTGGGAAGACGATCCGAGCGCCGGTCGGCCTGGCGTTTCGACGGTATCTCGATCACCTTGCCGAGCGGTTCTTCACCCGGCCAGAAGCGACGCGCGGTCGCATCACTGATCACCACCACGTCGGCGCCGGCTCTTGCTTCGTCGGCGGTAAACAATCGGCCGCGCACTGCCGGGATGCGCATCAGGGAGAAGTACTCGGGCGAAACAAAGTTGTAGCCCGCCGGCACCTCGGCCTTTCCGCCGGATGGAATCACCGCGAGCTTCACCAGTTCGTTAGCGATGGGGGTTCGCCAGACGGCCGCGACCGCCTCGATTCCCGGAGAGGCTCGAAGGCGCTCGACGCCACTCGTGCCGAGTGCTTTCGGCAACAGTAGCTCGAAGACGCCCTCGGTGCGGATGCGGATATCCTGCGCGCTCACGCGTCGCTGGCTGCGCAGTGCCACCGCGGAGCAGATGATCAGAAGAGTGCAGACCGTCACCTGACCGACCATGAGAAAGTTGCGCAGGCGCGATGGCCGGTGGTCGCTGGAGAAGTCTCCGTGGGTGGCCTCGACGAGCCGATCGCGTGTCGCTTGGAGCGCCGGCACGAGTCCGAACAAAAGCGCCGCGCCGGCCGACGCCAGCAGGACGAACGCGAACACGCGCCAGTCAGTTTCGATAGAGGGGATACGAATGAGCCAGGCGAATGCAGGCGGTATTGTGTGAAACAGGAGCCAAATGGCCAGCCGCATGCTGGCCTGGGAAATCGCGATGCCTGCTGCGGCAGCGGGAAGCGCGAGCAGCAGGCTCTCGGTGAGGAGCTGACGGACGAGCCGTGCCCTGCCCGCGCCGAGCGAGACGCGGATTCCCATTTCGCGCTGCCGCGCGAGGGCGCGGGCCAGCATCATGTTGGAAACGTTGGCGCACGCAATCGCCAGCACCAGTCCAAACGCCGCGAATACTGGGGCGACGGCCGCCAGCATGCGCGGCGAATACGGAATAGGAGTGGCCCTCGAAGCGATGCGAGCGCTTGTCGCCCGGCGATCCGGAGGCAGATCGGACGTCTCGGCTTTCGCCCAGGCGAGAACGGCGCTGCTCGCGGCTTCCGGTGTAATGCCGGGCTTCAGTCGGCCGAGAAGCCGCACCCATGGTTGCGGACCCGAGGCCGTGGGCAACGGCGCACCCGTGACCCAGAAATCGCGCACCACCTCTCCCACGCCGGTGAAGCCAGGTGCGGCGACTCCAATGACCTCGACGGTGCGCCCGCGCAGACGCACTGTGCGTCCAATGATGTTCGCGTCGGCGCCGAACGAGTTCTGCCACGCGTTGTAGGAAAGAACGACGACATCGGCGTCACCGGGCTCGATGAACCGTCCGAGATGAGCGCCTGGCGCCAGCAAGGCGAAATAGTTTCCGGAAACCGTTTCGCCGATGGCAGGCCGGCCGTCCAGCGGCGCATACAGGTTGTCGTACGCGGCCACGTCTGCGAATACATGGTTCTCGCGACGCAGCGCTTCGAACTGGGACCACGTGGCGCGCCATGTTTCATCCTTCGATTGCCACCAGAACTCGTAGAGGCCATGCGGGTCGGAGACGGCGATGGTTCGAAAGACGTAAGTGTTGAAGACGGTGAAGAGGGTCGTGATGAGTCCCAGACCCAGGCCGATGGTGCCGACGACGGTCAGCGCGAAGCCGGGAGCTCTGCTTATTCCGCGACAGGCGTAGCGGACATCCTGTGCAAGCGAATCCAGCCAGGCGAATCCCCAGGCCTCGCGACTCTGCTCGAGAGCCAGTAGCTCGCTGCCGAAATAGCGGCCTTCTCCGCCGGCGGCACGATAGTCGCGCTCCATCTCGCGGTGAATGCGGATCTCCTCACCGAGGTCGGCTTCGAATTGCCGTCGTCCGATCCACCGTCGGAGGCGGTTCCACATCCGCACGTCAGCTCTCCATGACGCGCGCAATGCCTTCCAGCAGAAAATCGAAGCTGCGCTTTTCCTCGATGAGCTGCTTTTTTCCCGCCGGGGTGATGCGGTAGTACCGAGCGCGCCGGTTGTTTTCGGTAAGCGACCACTCGGCGGAGACGAAATCATTCAGCAGCAAGCGCTGCAATGCAGGATAGAGCGACCCCTCTCCGACCTTGAGCGCGTCGTTTGACACCTGCTGGATATGCTGCGCGATTCCCCACCCGTGGTTTGGCCCGCGGCTGAGGGTTTTCAGGATGAGCATCTCCAGAGTGCCCGGCAGAAAATCGGCGTCCCGGTTGGATTTGGCCATTCTTATCGACTATCGATGGTATCGACCATCGATACTATCGATAGTCGATGGAAGGCTGTCAAGGGAAAAGTGGCGGGTCCTGCCTTCTTGTCGCCGCCGACCATCGGCGATACCATTGAACCCATGTGCCGCGAGGGCGGCCGACGGTCCGCGTAAAGGGTTCAACCCGCCCTGCAGTCGTTCAACCACAACCTTCTGATCCTCGCCCCAAATGCGGACGACGGGCGGCACGAAAGGGCAAGTCCCTTTCGAAGGAAAGGAAGGGTCCCGTGCTACCCGACAATCCCAACCTCGAATGGCTGCGCAAGCAGGCCAAGCAACACCTCGCCGAATTGCGAAAGTCGAACGCCAAGGCCAAGTTGGCCGAGGCGCAATTCGACGTGGCGAAACAGGTACGGTTTCTCCAGTTGGCGCGCGCTCAAAGCGCACGTCGATTCGCTGACCGTTGACGGTCAGCTCGTTGAGGCTGCTCGCAAAGGCGACGTCGGAAACCTCACAAAGCTACTCGACGAACATCCAGACAGGCTGCATCTGAAGGTCCCGCCGTATGAGGCGTCGCTGTTGTTCCCCGCCGCACAAAGCGGCAAGGTGGACGCCGTGGACCTGTTGCTCGAGCGCGGCCTGGATGTGAACTACCGCGAGAAGGGGGACAACACCTATGCCCTGCACTGGGTCGCGGCTCAAGGCAATCTCGAGATGGTGCGAAAGTTGGTCGATGCGGGCGGCGACGTCATCGGGGAGGGCGACGACCATGCCGGAGGCGTGATCGGGTGGGCCTCGTGCTGGGAGGGCTGCGACGACGATGCGCACCGGGCCGTCGTCGACTTTCTGATAAGCCGTGGCGCGCGCCATCACATCTTTTCTGCCATCGCGATGAACCTCTCGGATGAGGTGCGGCGCATCGTGGCCGCCGATCCCGCAGCATTGAATCAACGTCAGAGTCGCAACGAGAATCACCTCACGCCGCTGCACTTCGCCGTCAAGATGAAACGTCCGCGGATGGTGCAGTTGTTGCTGGAACTGGGCGCCGATCCGCTGTCTGTCGATGGAGCGGGCATGCCAGTGGCGGCATATGCCGCCGATCCTGAGATCGACTTACCTGTCATGCGGAAGATTCGCGAGATGACACTGGCAGAACTGGACAGCGCCCTTCGCGGGCATCGTCCGCCGAATGTTGGCGCGATGGACTTAATCGCCGCGGCGGCACTGCGGGATTGGGAGACGGCAGCGAAGCTTATTGCTGCCAATCCTCAGCTGATGGCCAAAGGCGGAGCGCTCCATCTGCTATCGAAACGCGGTGACGCAACCGGCGTGCAGTGGCTCCTGAAACATGGGGCGAACTCGAACGCACTCTGGGCGCACTGGGACGCCGACGTCGCTCCTTTGCATCTCGCTGCGGCCCAGGGTCATGCCGAAGTCGTGCGCCTGCTGCTCGACGCCGGGGCCGACTCGAACATTCGCGACAGCAAGCATGATGGAGATGCGCTCGGTTGGGCCGAGTTCTTTGGAAAGCCGGAGATTGTCCGGATCCTCAAAGGCAACGCAGCGAAGGCCTGATCGGGGGCGAATTTTACTCTCTGTATTCCTTTGCGCTCTCGGCCAGCGTCATCAGAACCCGTCGATCGGGTACTTTCGCCTTCAACCCGGCGAGTTCATCGCTGCCACTCGTCAGCGGCAGCGCAATCTGGCCGCCCTCGATGACGGATCGGTAGAGCCCGGAGACGATCTCGAGTCCCTGATACGCTCGCGCAAATCGCAGCGGGTGCGGCTTGCTCTCATCGTCCAGCCAGTCTGCCATCTGTTGGACGTAAGGCGCCATGTCGTGGTCGTAGTCCATACCGCCCGGCCCGGATTGCACACCCTCCTTCGTCACCGCGCGCCATCCGCTGCCGGTGTGCACTTCGGCATAGCCCTCGGTGCCGATCGCGCCGATTCGGCACTTCCGCCACCAGTACGGCACCTCCGGCACATCGGGAGCGCCCGCGCCGCAGTCGTAGACGCCGCGGACGCCATTCCGAAAGTGCACGACGCCAGCGACGTAGTCCGGCGACGCGTGGTTGTCTGTCAGCTTGCCGCGTCCGGCAGCTTGTCCCATGACCCACTCCGCAGGCTCGTAGTCGTTGAACCACGACGTGTAGTCGACCAGGTGACTCAGCATGTGAGCGGCCCAGCCGGTGGCCGTCCCATAAACGCTGTGCACCTTCCCAATCGCGCCGCTCGCGATGATCGCCTTCACCTTCTGATAGTGATCGCCATAGCGATGCTGGTGACTGACGACGGCTTTGACGCGGCTCGCATCCAGCGCATCCCGGATGGCGATCCCTTCCGCGCTCGTCATCGCGACCGGCTTCTCGAACGCGATGAGCCTCGCGCCGCCCGCGATGCCTGTTTGAATGAGGTCCAGCCGCACGTTCGGCGGCGTACAGAAGCAGAAGACGTCCGGTTTGATTTGATTCGTGAGTGCCCGTGCATCCGTATCGCTCTTCACGGATCCGAGCTTTGCCGTTGCGGCGTCCAGCCGTTTCGGATCGCGGCTCGCGATGCCGGCGAGCTCGAAGCGCGGATTCGCGGCAAACGCCGTCGCATGGTGCAGCCCGCGCTTTCCCATGCCCACGACAACGACCCGATATCGAGCTGTCACTTTGCCGTCTTGTCCCACTCGCGGACTTTGCCGACGACGTAGTCGACTTCGCCCGCGGTCAGCTCGGGATACATCGGAAGGCTGACGCAGCAGGCCGCGTTTCTCTCGGCGTTGGCGACCGAGCCAACGATGCGGGCCGCCTTGCCCCAGGGATATCCGTCCTGCTGATGTATCGCGATGGAGTAGTGCGTCTTCGCATCGATTCCGTTCTTCACGAGGAAGTCCACGAGGCCGTCGCGATACGAAGGATTCTTCGTTTCGACCACGTAGAGATGAAACACGTGACGGTAGCCCGGGCGCACGTACGGCAGATCGATACCTGAGCAATCCCGCAAGCCCGCCGTATACCGGTCGGCCCACTGAATGCGCTCGTCGTTCCACGCGTGAATGTGCTTCAACTTGGCGCTGAGGATCCCCGCATGGATATCGTCAAGACGGCTGTTGAACCCAAAGCTGTGGACGTTGCGTTTGTTGGAACCGTGATTGCGCAGCTTCCGCACTCGAGCATCGATATCCGCATCGTTCGTGACGAGCGCACCACCGTCGCCGAATGTGCCGAGGTTCTTCTGGATGATGAAGCTGATGGACGTAGCGTCGCTCAGCTGTCCGATCTTGAAGCTGTCGCCTGCAGCGTCGATCGCCTGGGCGTTGTCTTCGATGACCCGAAGCTTGTGCGCGTCCGCGATCTTTCTGATCGCCGGCATGTCCGCGCATTGACCGTAGAGATGGACCGGAATGATGGCCTTCGTCTTCGGAGTAATGGCGGCCTCGATCTTCGCGGGATCGATGCATTTCGTTTTCGGATCGCAATCGACGAACACAGCGGTCGCTCCGGCGATCCAGATTGCCTCAGCGGTGGCGAAGAACGTGTTGGGATGCGTGATGACCTCGTCGCCCGGCCCGATTTCCAGAGCCATCAGCGCGAGCCAGATGGCATCGGTGCCGTTCCCGACGCCGATGGCATGCTTCGTCCCGTGAAACGCGGCAAGCTCCTGCTCGAACTGCTTGAGCATCGGCCCCTGGACGTACTCGCCGCTCTCGATGACGCGCTTGATGTTCGCGTCAATCTCCGATTGAATGTTCTTGTATTGACGGACGTGGCCGTAGAAACCAACCTGCATCATTTGTCCCAACATACCTGTCTCCTCTGACGGCTCAAACCCCTGAGTGTAATCGCGTTTGCACCGGAGTTCAAAGCTCGCGCGCCTCGCCATCCTGAACCTGGCGCTGGGGATCGGCGCGGCCGCGCGCTCCGCGGGTAGGGAAACAGGACTACGACTGCTTTCCTTTCGGCTGGAAGAGCCTCGGCGCCATGTCGGTCAGGTTCTGGCGCCAGAGCGGCCACACGTGCGCCATGTCGGGCACTTCCTGCTCGGTGAACTGGACGCCTTTCGTTTTCAGCCAGTCCTTGAACTGCCGGTTGACGCCAATCAGTCCATCGGCGGTGCCGCAGACGATCCAGAGCATCCGGATCTGGGAGTTGGCCTTGGCGTCGAGCGTCGGAAAGGTCTTCGAGAAGAGCGTCGGATCCATCGGGGCTGGAGCACCTCGACCGCGGCCGCGTGCGCCGGGCCGGCAGCGGCTGCAGCCTCCGCTGCGGGTGGGAACAACATCGGCGCGGAGCTGAAGGCACCGATCCAGGCGAACTTGTCGAGATGGCTGAGGCCGACATACAACGATTCCGCACCGCCCATCGACAGACCGGCAATCGCGCGCTGCTCACGGTTTTTGCTGACGTTGTAGGCCTTATCGACCATCGGCATGACTTCGTCGAGCAGGATTTTCGTATAGCCGATGATGTTCTGCGCGCCGGTTCCGCCGGAGGGTCCGTTGGACGTGCCGTATCCGAGCGGCGTGACGACCACCATCGGGCACGGCTTTCTTCTCCCCGATCAGGTTGTCGAGGATGTTGCTCGCCCCCCCGCCTCCCGTCAGCCATCGTTCCGCATCGTCGCCAAGGCCATGGAGAAGATAGAGGACCGGATACGGTTGCGAGCGGTGCGCGTCGTAGCCGGGCGGCGTATACACGAAGAAATCACGGTCGTCGTTCGCGACCGCCGAGTGGAACGGATGACGCGTGACGGCGCCGCGCGCCACGCCGGCCGACGGCAGCCACGGCTTCGGACCGGGGACGACGAACATGCTCTGGAAGTTGCCGAACGACGTCTGAACCTGCCGATTCGCCGGATCGTTCAACGAGGCACCATCGACCACCAGGGAATACGTGTAGATGTCCGGCGCCATCGGGTCGCTGGTCAGGCTCCAGACGTCCTGTTCGTCCTTCTGCATGGGCAGCCGCTTTCCGCCGATCGCCACCGCAACCTCTTTGGCGTTGGGAGCGCGCAACCGGAACGTCACCCGGCCGTCCGCCGAGACCTCGGGAGATTTCACCGGGGGTGCGCCGCGTCCCCCCTGCTGTGCCGCGGGTGGCGTGGCTGGAGCCGGGGCTGGGGGGGTCGGAGGCTGCTGCTGGGCGAGTAGCAGTGATGAGACCGCAATCGCAGGTGTCAACGTCAGGCAGATTCGACGAATCCGATTCATGGAGCACTCCTTCTAACTGTCCCTTCCTCGTCGCATGATACTTGAACTCGCTGGCGGCCCTTCCCCTTGTGCCTTGTCCCTTGTCCCTACGCGAGCATCAGTGCGCTGACCACGCCCCGAGCGGTGCGCGAAAACTTCAAAGTGGCTAAGCCAGTCATGTGTATCATCACCAAAGGGTTGGCACAAATGGCGAGAATACTGACCTATTGACCAGATTGAGCCTAAAGTGGTAATACCTCCTGCCGTCAGGCGCATCCCCGACCGCGCGCACGACTTTGAGGAGGTCGCATGTTCTACACTGTGCTGTGGAATCCGAACGTGGATCCGCGGAACGCGAGTTTTGGATTCATCAATCAGGACCGCAACAATCCGCGCGACATTCAGATCGGCGCGCGGTTCTCTTTTTGAGCGCGGGACCGCCCGTGCAGGGGGAAGGTTCATGCCCGTCGCAGCGCGCGGCAACCCGGAAGGCAGCAGCGAACAGGTCGTCGCGTTTGTCAGGCGGCTGATTGAGCGTGGCCGTTTGAGGCCCGGCGACCGACTGCCTGCGGAGCGCGTGCTGGCGACCCGCATCGGCGTGAGTCGGCCCACCGTCAGGGCCGGCCTTCATTCGCTCGCGGCGCTCGGCGTCGTGCACTCGAAGCACGGGTCTGGCACGTATATTCCGGACGGCCCGCCGGCGCTGCGAACCGAGGCGCTCAGCTTCCTTGCGGCGCTGCATGGATTCACGCGCGAAGAAATGTACGAAGCTCGCCGCATTCTGGAAGTCGGCGCGGCGGGGCTGGCCGCGGAGCGTGCCACGCCCGAGCATCTCGCGACCCTGGCGGACGAGGTCGCGGGCATGTTTTCTTCGCTCGCGGAGGGGCAGCTCTTTCTGGTCCACGACATCAACTTTCACAGAGGTGTCGCGGCAGCTTCTGGCAATCCGATTGTGGGCGCGCTCGTCGAGATGGTATCCGCGATGTACTACGAGCGGCGCGTGCAGACGGCGGCACGGGCGTCAGAGAACGACATGAAGGATGCGGCCGAGGCTCACCGGCGCATCTACCAGGCCATCAAGGCGCGCGACGTCGAAGCCGCGCGTCTGCACATGAACGCGCACCTGATCGAAGCGAGTGCGCACCAGGCGCGCGAGTTGGGAGATGAACCCGACCGCCCTGCCCGTCGTCCTACCGCGGCGGTGGCGGCTCGGTCCAGACGCGCGACGGTTTCGCGCACGCGCAAAGGGGCGGAACGGGCTTAGGCGGAAGGCGCTTGGCGGAAGGCGCCTATCCCAAGCAGAACAGCTTGCCGTCCTGCGAACCGATGACCAGGCGTCCGTCGGCAATCGCCGGAGATGCCGACAGCGGGCCGCCCGCCTCGAACTGCTGGAGGATGCGTGCCGCTCGTGGTGTCGAAGACGTAGAGCTTGCCGTCGTTGGAGCCGACGTAGCCGCGGCCGCCGGCGAGCGCCGGGGACGAGTCAATCCTCGCGCCAGTCTGAAACGACCAGACTTCCTTGCCCGACATCGCGTCGAGCGCGTGCAGCATCTTGTCGCGGCCGCCGACGAACACGCGGCCACCCGAGAGCGCCGCGGACGAATAGAACGGAAAATTGCGATCGGGGTGACGGTAGCGCCAGACGATTCTGTGCGTCTTCAAATTCGCGGCAAGAACCTCATTTTCGTACGTGCCGTAAAATGCGCGGCCGTTCGCAATCGCCGGTGACGCGCCGGTATAAGCGCCCGACGACAGGGTGAAGAGCTGCCGTGCCGTCGCTGACGCGGATGCCGCTGAGGATCTCGTCACAACCAGTCACGTAGGCGACGCCGTCGACGACCGATGGCGTGGCGTGCACGTACCCGTCGGTTTTGACCTTCCATTGCAGCTTCCCGGTTTTTGCACCGAGCGCGTAGAGGTGAGAGTCGTAGGATCCGACCAGCACCGTGTCGCCGGAGACGACCGGAGACGACTTCACCTCTCCGTCGGTCTTGAACGTCCACGCCGCCTTTCCGGTCGTCACATCAACGGCGTGAACGGTGCCGGCGAGGTCGCCGATGTAGACGAGCCCGTTCGCGACCGCCGGCGACGACTCGCCGATTCCATCGGGCGATGCCTTGTACTTCCATTTCGGCGATCCGTCCGCAAGGTTGATGGCGTGGAGATCGCCGGACTGCGAGCCCACGTAGACCACGCCATCAGCAATCGCCGCCGACGACTCGATGGAGTCGCCGGCATCGTAGGTCCACAGGAGCTTCAGGGTTGCCGGGCAGTGTTGCGCCGCTCGTGCCGAGGAGTGCTGACGACCCGCGAAACTGCGGCCACGCCGACGGCTGGCGCTTGCGCGGATGCGGTCGCGGCTAGCGCGACCATCAAGGCGGCGACGAGGCACCATTGCCCCACGTCCGGAATCCCGCATGGCGCGACTACTTCGAGCCAGACGCTCCCTCGGCCAGCGCGAACAGCTGGTTGCGATTGACGATGAAGAGCGTGCCGTTGGCGGGCACCGGCGTCGAGTACACCGAGCTGCCCATGTTGTTTTCGGCGATCACCTTCAGCGTCTGGTCCGCCGCGAGCACGGCGACGTCGCCGTCCTCGTCGCCGAGATAGACCTTGCCGTCGATCACCATCGGCGAGCCCCAGATGGCCGCGAACATGTCGTGCGTCCAGAACGGCTTGCCGGTCTTGACGTCGAGCGCGTGCAGGAAGCCGCTGAAGTCCGAGTAGAACAGGATGCCGTTGTAGATCGACGCCGGTCGAGATCGACCGGCGGATCTTGTCGTAGTGCCAGATCCGGCCGGTCTCGGTGATGTCGCCGCGCTTGGTCGCGATCGATCGCGTAGAGGTGGCCGACGCCCTCGCCGTGCTCGGGGTCCTGCCCGTTCGCGATGTAGACGACGTTCTCGTAGATGACCGGCGTGCTGATGACTTCGTTGCGCGTCTTCGGCCAGACGGAGTCCTTCGGGATTGAGGTCGAACTCCCAGAGCTTCTTGCCGGTCTTCGCCTCGTAGCCGCGGACCCAGCCGTCGCCCTGGCCGATCGACGACCTGCACGGTGTCGCCAATCTTGCCGACGGCCGGCGACGACCACTGTCCGTGGAGGATCCGCTCGCCGACCGAGTTGTCCTCCCACACCAGCTTGCCGGTCTTCTTGTTGACCGCGATGATCGCCGGCGCCTTGGGCGACGGGATGTTGACGTGGCTCTCGTCCTGCCCGTTCGACGTGCTGACGAAGATCAGGATCGTCGTAGCATGACCGGCGACGAGTTCGCCATGTTGTGCTGCAGGACGCCGAGCTCCTCCATCATGTCGTAGCGCCAGATGATGTCGACGTCGGTCTCCTTCGTGGTCTTCTCGTCCTTCACGAGGCCGTCGTTCGTGCCGTCGCGGAAGCCGTCGATATCGACCGCCATCAGCTCGCCGCGGTTCGACACGTAGTAGACGACGCCGTCCTCGACGAGCGGCGACGAGCAGACGCCCTGATACGGCCAGTCGTTGGCGCGGCCGGCGGCGAGCTTGTCGTGCACCGCCTGCCACAGGAACTGGCCGTCCGATTCGCGGAACGCCATCAGGACGCCCTTGTCGCCCTTGACGTTCGGATCTCGCGGCCTCTCGTTGTTGGTGCCGACGAAGCACGATGCCGCCCGCGACGACAGGATTGCCGTAGGCCTGCGAGCCGAGCTCCGCCACCCACTTGACGTTCTTCTTCGTCTTGACGTCCCAGGTCGTCGGCAGGCCCTTCATGCTCGAGACCATGTTGCGGTCGGGCGTGCCCGCCCCACATCGGCCAGTCGCCGGTGCCGGGATCGGAGCAGTGCTAGCGAATCGCGAAGCGAGCCTGCTGTCAGCGCGGCAAGCAATTACCACGCAATGGATGTGTTTTCATCGCCATAGTCGTGCTCTGCTTAGTGCTCGAACCGCGAACCGCGAACCGCGAGTCGCGAGTCGCCGCGCGCGAGTCGCTACTTATTCTTATAGACCTTGATGTTGTCGTAATAGAGCTCCGAGCCGCCGCCAGCCTGCTGACGGCGCGTCCGCGTACAGCCCAGGCGCGCCCTTCAGTGCTGCCGATCGGATCGATGCGTTCGATGGTCCATGCTGCCGGCTCAGGTTCGCCCTTCGGCCAGACCTTGCCGCGCGCGCGGACCTTGCCGCCGCCGAGCGTTCTGCACCTCGAGCTTCATCGTGTACCAGGTGTCCTCGTTCCACGGGAAGTCGACCTTGACGGTGCGCTGCGTCTCCGGCTGCCACGGCTGCAGCTCGAGCCGCTGGTGGCTGCCGAACAGCACCAGCTCGTAGCGCTGCGCGACGATGCCGATGTCGCCCACGCTGGCGGCGCTGCTCCATCGCGCGCACGTCGGCCTCGATGGTGTAGTCGCTGTAGTCGGTGCCGCCGAAGAACGGCGCGGCAGCGCTTGGCGAACGCGAACGGGTTCTCGGCGAGCTTGACGAGCACCTTGCTGCCGTCGAGCGTCGCGCACCGCGAACTTGCCGGTGGCGTTGACCCAGTGCGGCGGCGGCGTCTCGCCGCCGTCCTCGAAGTCGAACGTCCAGGGCAGATCGGCGGATGACGCGGATGCGCGACGATGCCGGCGAGCGACTCCGACCGTCGCCTTGACGAGACCGGCCTGCGCGCCGGCCGACGGCGTCGGGCGTGAACGTTGCCGTTGTCGATCGTGCCTTTCAGTTCTTCGAGCGTCCACGTCGCATGACCGGGAGTCGGCGACAGCGCTGGCCGTTCGCGTCGAACGCTCGAACGCGTGAGCGCGAGCGGCTCGCCCGGCTTGAGGATCAGTTCGGTCGGCGTGACGAGCAGCGCCGCCGCGTTGCCAGCAGGAGTGCGGAGGTCGGTGCCGACGGCCCGGAGCCGACGCGCCGCTCGGCCTCGGCGTGCCCTTCGGGCCGATCGCAAACATCGCCGTCCATCGAGACGACGTAGACGCGGCCGCGCGCGACGGCGGGCGACGGCGATGATTGCCTCGGGCTTGCCGTCGCGTGCCGAGCTGCATTCGCTTCGTCGAGCACCTCGCGCTTTGTCGGCGTGCGGTCGGATGATGTAGAACTTGCCGTTCTCCGTGCCGACATACAGCTTGCCGTCGGCGAGCACCGGCGAGGATTTCTGGATCGTCCCGAGCTTCTCGCGTCCACAGCTGCTTGCCGTCCTTGACGTCGAAGGCGAACAGGATCCCGCCGTTGTCGACGAGGTAGATCCGCTCGCCGTCGGAGACCGGCGACCCGTAGCCCGGCCTGCACGTCGCGCACGATCCACCGCGCGTCCTTGTCGGTCAGCGTGCCCTTCGACGCCGCCGGCACCGCCGCGAGCATGCCCATCTCGTTGACGTCGATGTTCTCTTCGCTGTGGGTGACGATGACGTCGGTGCCGACCATCAGCGCCGCGGTGTTGAGGCCGCGCTTGCTGACGTCCCAGTGCCACACCGGCTCGCCGGTCGCGATCTTGAGCGCGTGCATCGCGCCGTCGCTGCCGCCCGAGAAGAACAGTCGCGTACGCCGTTGACGTCCGCGACGTACGGGTTCGCGTAGATCGTGTCGGTCGGCCGCCCCTCCGGCGCGCTGACCCAGATCGTCTGGCCGTTGGTCTTGTCGAGCGAGATGAAGCGGTGCGCGCGGCGCCGCCGTCTGGCCCCAGCCGAACACGAGGCCGCTCGACGATCAGCTTGATCGCCGTCGATGATCGGCGTCGACATCCGCCCGCCGTGCGTCGTCCACATGCCGTACTCTTCGGCGAGCGAACGCTCCCACAGCAGCTTGCCGTCCTTCGACAGCGACATCGTCAGGCCGTTGCCGCTGATGGCGAAGACGTTGCCGGTCGCGGGATCGACGACCGGCGACGACCAGGCGAGCCGATGCGGCCGGCACGTCGCTCGTGAACATGTTGTAGCGGTGTTCCCACAGCAGCTTGCCGGTGTCGGCGTTGAAGCACATCAGCGCGTTCCTGCTCCAGCTCGCCGCGAGCCGGACGTGTTCTGCAGGTAGAGGCGATCGCCGAAGACGACCGGGCCGGACCGCCCGCCGTACGGCACCTGCCACGCCAGGTTCTGCGCCGGCGGGCGACCACGTCGATGGCAAGCCCGGTTTCGGTGGACACGCCGGTGCGGGCCGGGCCGCGCCAGTCGGGCCAGTCCGCGCCGCGGAGAGTGCGGCCGCCGGAACCACGAGCACAACGCGCGAGCCAGACAGGAAGGCAGACGCGAAAGATGGGCTTTCATAGATGTCCTACAGGATAGGTTGGATCAGCTTCCAGCTACCAGCTACAGCATCAGCCCGCTTCCAGCGGTCTGCGCCGCTTTCAGCATCCAGCGTCGCGTCCACGCACTCCATCGGTCATGGCCGCGAGTCGCGAGCCGCGAACCACGAGTCGCGAGCCACGAGTCGCCTCCATGGCCCGTCCCACAACCGGTAACTGGAGGCTGGTAAGTGCCCATGTCTACTGCTATACACATTACGCATGATTGGCTTCAAGCGCTTCACAACGATTGTCGCGCTGATCGCTGCCACCGGAACGCTGTCAGCGGAAAACTGGCCTCAATGGCGCGGTCCGGGCAGCCAGGGCATCTCGAGTGAAGCTGGCCTTCCGGCCGAATGGTCGCGCGACGAAGAACATTGCGTGGAAGACAGCATTGCCGGGCGGACACTCGTCGCCGATCGTGTGGGGTGACCGGATCTTCGTCACTGCGGCGATCGAGGGGGACGTGGTCCCCGGCGCCAAGGCTGTCGGGCACATCGTCGACGGACAGGCTTGGCTCCACCCCGACAGCGTTGCGGCGGACAGGAAGCACACCTTGAAAGTCCTCGCGCTCGAGGCGCGAACGGGCAGAGTTCTGTGGGACCAGACCGCGTACGAAGGCACGGTCTACGACGCGCGTCACCGCCGAAGCAGCTTTGCCGGGTCCGACCGCGGTGACCGACGGGCGGTTGGTGTACGCGTACTTCGGGCCCGAAGGACTCTACGCCTACGACTTCTCGGGCGGGCTCGCGTGGAAGGTTATCGAGAAGTTCAAAACGCTGGGACTGGGTACCGGCACCTCACCGGTGCTATATCAGGATCTCGTCATCATTCAGCGCGACGAGGATGAGGGCAAGGCATCGGCGATCGTCGGCGTACAGACAAGCAGACCGGCCGTGAGGTGTGGAAGACCAGCCGGCCCGTGCAAATCAGCTGGTCCACGCCGGTGCTGGTTGGCGTCGACAATCGAACAGAGCTCGTCACCAACGGCAACGAGCTCGTTATTGCGTACGACCCGGCGACGGGGAAGGAGCTGTGGCGGACGACGGGCGTCGAGAGCAACGCGATCCACACGCCGCTCGTGGGCAAAGGGCTCGTGATTGTCACCGCTGGATTTCCGGAGAAGAGAGTCATCGCGATTCGCGCCGGGTCCGTCAGCGCTGACAAGCGCGTGGCGTGGAAGTACGCGAAGGGCACGGGCTACGTGGTCTCCAACATCCTCTATGGCGACTACGTGTACCTGTTGACGGACGCCGGCGTCGTCACGTGTCTGGATGCCACAACTGGCGCGGTTCAATATGAGGGGAGTCGGCCCCCGATCGCCTCGCACTTCATGGGATCACCGGTCGCGTTCAACGGCGTCATCGCGATGACCAGCGAGGAGGGAGACACGTTCATGCTGCGAGGCGGGCCCGAAGCCCGAGCTCGTGCGCACCAACTCCGTCGATGAGCCGGTCTATTCCTCGCCAGCGATTGCCAACGGCCGTATCTACATTCGTGGGGAGAAGCACCTGTTCGCGATCGGCGGACCGGCATCCTGATGCGCGGCGTCCTGTTCGTCCTTGTTGTCGGCACGATGGTCGCGGCGGCTATCGCTCCGCTGCCCGTCGCTCACGCGCGTGGCCCGACCGGGCAGGAAGTCATGCAGTTGGATGGCGACGTCGCTGGCGTCCACGACCCGTCCGTGATCAAGGAGGGAAACACCTACTACGTATTCTGTACGGGCGGCCGTGCCGGGCAAGGTGTCATTCCGATTCGCACGTCGACGAACTTGCGAACCTGGAAATCATCCGGCTTCGTCTTCGATGCGCTTCCGGACTGGGCCACGCGCGAGATCCCGCAGGCGCGGAACGCGTGGGCGCCTGACGTCTCGCACTTCCAGGGACGGTTTCATCTCTATTACTCCGTGTCGTCGTTCGGCAGCCGAAATTCCGCAATCGGCCTTGCGACAACGCGAACACTCGATCCCGCGAGCCCTGACTACAGCTGGCACGACGAAGGCCTCGTCGTGCGGTCGTATCAGGATAAGGACGACTGGAACGCCATCGATCCAAACCTCGTGATAGAGAACGACAAGAATGTGTGGCTCACGTGGGGCAGCTTCTGGGGGGGCATCAAGATGCGGCGGATCGACCCTGCTACCGGCAAGCTGTCGGCGACGGACACGACGCTCCACTCACTGAGCAGTCGTCCCCGCGAGGCACCGGTCGGCGGTTCGGTCGAAGCGGCGTTCATCGTGCGCCACGGCGACTTCTGGTATCTCTTTGTCTCGTTCGATCGCTGTTGCCGCGGTGCCGACAGCACCTACAACGTCGTGGTCGGTCGAGCGCGCGAGGTGACCGGGCCGTACGTGGATAAGACCGGCAAGGCGATGACCGAAGGCGGCGGGTCCCTCGTGATCGCTGCTACATCGCCCACCTGGCGCGGTCCCGGCCACGAGGCCGTCCTCACCGACGGCGGCCGCGATTATCTGTTCTTTCATGCGTACTACGGGGCGGGTCTCGGTCGCGGTTCCGCGCTGCAGATCTCGACCATGGTGTGGGAGGACGGCTGGCCGCGGGTGGGTGTGCTGCCGTAGAGAGGGGTCAGTAGCGACTGCGTTCAGCTCAGAAGACAATCCTCGCGAGCACTCCGATCAGGAATGCGCCGCCGCAGCGTGGCCGCCACCACACATCGCCGGTCTTGAGATCGCTCAGCAGGAGGCTATTGATCCGGCGTACAAGAATGGATATACTATGTCTGTTTTTGTACTAATATGACTAAACCAGATCAGAGCCACGCCGCCGATCTCTTGCCGCTCGCGCCTGCGGTCTTTCATATCCTCCTGAGCCTTGCGGAAGGTGAGCGGCACGGCTACGCGCTCAAGCGAGAAATCGCGCGACGGACCGACGGACGAGTCGCGCTGGGTCCCGGCGTGCTGTACGGATCGATCAACAAAATGCTGGCGCAAGGATTGATCGAAGAATCGGACGATCGTCCAGATCCACATCTGGACGATGAGCGACGACGGTACTATCGCATCACGAGCTTCGGTCGCCGTGTGGCAGAGGCGGAAACTGGCCGAATGCGTGATCTCGTCGAACTGGCGGCAGCGAAGTTCGGCAGGCGCAAACTGGTCTGAAGGGAGCCGCATGCGGGTCTCCGTTCGCCTGTATCGTTTGTTGTTGAAACTGTATCCTGCGGGATTTCGCGAGCGTTTCGGCGATCCGCTCCAGCGCGACTTCCAGGATGATTACGCCGGCGTGCACGGCCTTGGCGATGCCGCGCGCTTCTGGACCCGCACGCTCGCCGATGTCGGACGATCCGTCCCCGCGCAGGTCGCCGAGGAATTCCGACAGGACGCGAGTCATGCACTCCGCCTCTGGCGCCACCGTCCACTTCCAACCGTGTTTGTGATTGTAGTGCTGGCCACGGCAATTGGCGCCAACACCGGCGTGTTCAGCGTGCTCAATGCGCTGTTGATCCGATCGCTGCCGTTCCACGAGCCTGACCGTCTCGCGTCCCTTCACATGTTCACGCCGCCGGGGCCGCCCGACAGCTCAAACGCGTTTCACACCTGGCGCGGGCAGAGTGCCTACCTGGAAGACGCGGCGAAGCTGGTGACCTGCGAGGTAACCCTCGAGGGACCCGAGGACGCGCAGCGCATTCGCCTCACGGAAACGTCCTGGAACTTCTTCGAGCTCCTCGGCACGCGGCCGGTACCGGGACGAGGATTCGCGCCCGGCGAAGACAGTCCGGGCCGTGCGAGCGTCGCGGTCATTGGGCGCGGCCTGTGGGCTCAGCGCTTCGGCGACGATCCGCGAGCGATTGGCGCCAGCATTCGTCTTAACGGGTCGGTCTTCACGATCGTCGGTATCGCGCCCCCCGGCTTCGATTACCCACAAAAGACGCAAGTCTGGACGCCGACGACGTTCGACTGGCAACGTGTGTCGAAAACTGGTGTGGTGTTCTGGACCACCGTCGGGCGGTTGCGTCATGGACTGACATGGGAGATGGCGACTCAGGCTTTCGAGACAGAAGCGTACCAACGATCGCCGGACCGCCGCAGCGCGGACCTCGCCAACCGTCCCGCGCTCATACCGCTGCAGGTCCAGCTTGCCGGTCCGCTCCGACAAGCCTCGATGATGCTCATGGGCGGAGTAGGACTTCTTCTGCTTCTCGCATGCGCCAATGTCGCCAGCCTGCTGCTGTCGCGCACTGTCGCACGCTCGACGGAGCTGATGATCCGGAGAGCGCTCGGCGCAAGCCGTGCCCGTCTGACGCAGCAGCTTGTGATTGAGACACTGTTGCTGTCAACGGTCGCCACCCTCTGCGGGCTGTTGGTTGCTGGTTGGATTGCTCGAGTCGCCGCGGCCGCGCAACCGCCGCAGCTGTCGAGTCAGGCCTACTCGATTCTCGATTGGCGCGTGCTCGCGTTTGCGATCGCGCTGGCGTTCGTCACGGGGTTGACCTTCGGGGTCGGGCCTGCCCTTTATGCGAGCCGGATGGAGTTTGGATCGCCGGGTCGTACGGCAACGGCGGCCCCGCGCCGCACGAGAACGGGGCAGGCACTCGTGGCCACGCAGATTGCGGTGACGATCGTGCTGCTCACGGCCTCGCTGGCTCTGGGCCGCGCGTTTCTTGCGCTGCTGCGTGTGGATAATGGCTTCGAAGTCAGGACGCTCGCGACAATGAGCATTTCGTTTGCCGGGACCGCATACACGAATGCCGAGCGAAGCCAGGCCTACTATGCCGAGGTCGTTCGCAGAGTGCGGGACATCCCCGGGGTGGTCGCCGTTAGCGCGACTGAATCGTTGCCCCTCAACGTCGACAGTTTCATGGGCGGGCGATTCACTCTCGACAAGGCCGCACCGGCCACGCAGATTTCAACGGTCACACTCGTCGCGCCATCGTTCTTCAGCACCGTTGGCAGTCCGGTGTTGGCGGGGCGCGAATTTTCACCAGACGATCTGCGAAACGCCGAACCGCTCGCGATCGTAAACGAGGAGTTCGCGCGCGCATTCGGCGATCCCGTTAGCGTGATCGGTCGATTGATTGTCGCTGAACGCGGAACTGCGCGTCGAATCATTGGCGTCGTGCCCGGGCTCCGGTACGGCGGGCCGTCTTCTGAGAGAGGTTCGCAAGTTTTCTGGTTGAGCAGAGCCCCTCTCACCCTGACGTTTGTGGCGAAGGTTACGGGCGACGCGCGCGATCGCATCGCGGTGATTCGCGACGCGGTCCAGTCTGTCGATCCGAGGGTCGCCGTGTTTAACGTCAAGACGATGGAGGAGCGCCTCGAAGCCGCGTTGGCGCGGCCGAAGTTCTACGCTGTGGCGATCATCTTTTTCGGAGGCCTTGGACTCCTGATCGCCGTCATCGGTGTCTACGGCGTGGTGTCGTACGGCGTGATGCAACGCACTCGAGAAATGGGCATCCGAATCGCCCTTGGCACCACCGCCGGGCGTTTGCGCGGCTGGCTGCTCCGCAGGATGGCAGTTACAGTGGTCCTCGGGATTCTGCCGGGCCTGGCGCTTGTCGCTGCGATGAGGCACTCAGTCACCAGCCTCGTCGTCGGTGCTGATTCGGCGCTCAGCGGCATGACGGCGGTGGCGGTGATCGTGACCGGCACCGTGGCAGCCGCCGCGATCTGGTCCGCGACCCGCCACATCGCGCGGATGGATGTTATCGATGTGATTCGGGCAGAGTGTGGAGAGTAAGCGGCTGAGTCGGACCGCTTCGGGGTCGCGCGCACAATGGGTATGAGGCTGAACAGTATTGCGGTCCGAAGCTGCTGCGCGAGCAGCGAGCTGGCTATCAGCTCGGTCTGGACCGAGACTATCTAAGTGCTCACGATCGCAATCCTGCTCTCAATTTCCATCGCCGAGGTGGTGCAGCACCGGATGCCCGAGCCGCAGCCGGCGGCGCAATACATTACACGCGCCTTCAAGACCCGTCCGCTCGTCGCATTCAGCGAGCCTGGCCATGGTGTCAGCGGGACTCGCGAGTTCTTCGCATCGCTGATTCGTCATCCTGGGTTTGCCGGCACGGTCAACGACATCGTGATCGAGTGCGGCAACGCGAGATACCAGAACATCGCGGATCGCTACTTCGCCGGCGAGTCGATTCAGCGCGATGAGATTCGCCAGATCTGGGAGAACACGACAGTTGTGAGCGGCGTCTGGCAACTGCCGATGTATGAAGAAATACTTGCCGACATCCGCGCCTTCAATGTGACGCTCCCGGAGAGGCAGCGAATCCGCGTTCTGCTTGGGGATCCTCCAATCGACTGGGGTGCCGTACGAGGACCGGCCGATGAAGATATGAACGACTGGCGCGACGCACATTTCGCGTGGGTCGTTCAAGAGCAAGTCCTCAAGAAAGGACGAAGAGCTCTGTTGTGGATCGGCGGCGCCCACACCAGCCGCAGAGTCGTCTTTCCTGACAGCCTGATTCACCTTCTCGACAGGCGCTTTCCGAACGCCACGCTCGTCGTCCACTCGATCAATCGTGATCAGGCGTCGGCATCAGTGATGTCGCGACTTGTCAAATGGCCATCGCTCTCGATACTCCCGACTCGAAACACGTGGCTGGGCCAAGTGGATGTTCGTGAAATCGGACATCCGCTGTCACGTGGGATGGTTCGAGACGATATGGATGCGGTGCTCTTCTGGGATGCCTCGACCTCCTCCGATGAGAACTCACCCCGACAGGACGACGTGGGTGAGATTAGTGAGCTGCGGCGCCGGCAGCGGCTCGCAGAGGCGACGCTGCCGTTTCGCGGTGGTCAGATCCGTTTCTCGGCAAACGACACGGCATTCAGCGCTCAGTCCACTGGGGCGCTGAATGCCGTCCTCGCCGAGCTGCGGCGCGATTCGACACTGAACCTCCTGGTCAAAGCATTTGCGGATGCCCGCGAGACGAACCGGGTGCAGCTCTCTCTTGGCCGCGCGACAGCGGTCGTCGCATGGCTTGCCGCGCGGGGCGTGGACGCTAAACGCCTCGTCCCGATAGGGTGCGGAGCCGCACGCGCATTGTGGGTCGGCGACACTGAAGAACAGCGCGCCGCAAACCGACGCGCTGAGCTTGTTCGGAACTCGCCGTTCGAAGGATGTGTTCCGCCGCGGTCCTTCGCATTGCCGTAAAGTGATGACGTCCTCGGCGCAGAGATGAGCTACCCGACAACGGTTCAGGTCGAACTTGGCGTGCCGGTAGGATATGGCAGAATTCCGCCACATCGTCATGACTACGAATGCCGCGTCCTGTTATCCGTGAATTGAAAGAGGCAACACCAATGCCCCCACGCTATGTGCTGTTCTGTGTGACCGTTGCGAGTCTCACGTTGCTCCCGGCCGCCGCGATGACCATGCAGAACGTGGAGCCGGGATTCACATCCCTCTTCAACGGCAAGGACCTGACGGGCTGGGTCTACGGGCGGAGGGGAACCGCCGAGAACAAGTCGGGCGAGGGGTACCAGGTCGAGAACGGCATCATCTATTCCACGAAAGAAGACGGTGGAAACCTATATACGGTCAAGGAGTACTCGGACTTCGTCCTGCGCTTCGACGTCCGCCTGACCGAGAACGCCAACAACGGGATCGGCATCCGCGCGCCGCTCGAAGGCGACGCTGCCTACGCCGGCATAGAGATCCAGGTGCTGGACGATGGCGGCTCGCAATACACCAATCTGCGGCCGTATCAGTACCATGGTTCGATCTACGGCATGGTCGCGCCGAAGCGGGGATTTCAGAAGCCGGTCGGCGAGTGGAACTCGGAGGAAATCACCGCCAAGGGACGGCAGATCACGATCAAGCTCAATGGCACGACGATCGTGGACGCGAACCTGGACGACGTGAAAGACGAGGAGATGCTCAAGACCCACCGGGATCTCAGCAAACCGGAGGGCTCACGCGGCATCGCCAACACGAAAGGGCATATCGGGTTCCTCGGCCACGGCGCCCGCGTCGAGTTCCGCAACATCCGAATCAAGGAGTTGTAGCATGGCGGCCCGCCGCAGGGAGTGATTATCTAGCGCAGCCGCCTCGAACACGTTCAGAATGACCTGGTATCGCGAGTCGAGCAACGGCTGTAGAAACCAATCCTGCCCGACGGCATCCCAGCACTCAAGACGCCTGAAGCTGCGCAGTGAAACTCGCCTCCCACGAACCGCCGGGCGGACCTTCTGCAGTGCCTCCGTGGCGCACGTCTGCGCTATCCTGTCGTCCTCATCGGGACGACTCCGGCGCGCGATCGATGCCAGTCTCATGTCGCTCCCGAGTCTTTGCCTTGCGGAGGCCGTAAATGGAAGCCCGTGCCCTGTTCGACGACCTGCGCAACTTCGACACGCCGACGATCTGCAATGCCCTCGAGATTGTGCGCCGTCGGCGTTTCAGCACGGGGTTCACGCGCCAGAGGCTGCTCGCCGCGTTTCCGACGCTGCTGCCGATCGTCGGCTACGCGAGAACCGCACGCCTCGTTTGCTCCTCGCCGCTCGCTGCGGCGCGGAAGCAGAACCTGCTCGGCTACTACGAGTACCTGGCCGGGCCGACGCGGCCTACCATCGCTGTCGTCGAGGACATCGATCCCCAGGCGGGCCTCGGCGCCTTCTGGGGCGAGGTCAACTCCACGGTGCACTGGGGACTGGGCTGCCACGGCGCCGTCACCAACGGCTCCATGCGGGATCTCGACGCGATGTGCCCCCAGTTCCAGTGTCTCGCGGCGACATTGAGCCCAAGCCACGTCAACGCCCAGGTCGTGGAGTTCGGCAAGCCTGTGGACGTGCTGGGGATGGCCGTCTCCGACGGAGATATCGTTCACGCCGATCGGCACGGGGCGGTGGTGTTTACTATCGGAGAGGCCGGGCAGCTTCCCGCCGCTATTGACCTGATCGTGCGCCGCGAAAAAGTGATCCTCGACGCCGCCCGCAAGCCGGAGTTCAACGTCACGGCTATGCGCGAAGCAATGGCGGCGTCTGAGCAGATCACATAACGCGAGACCGCCGCCAGCGCCAACGCTCTTGTAAGTTGTCGCCCATCGGGGGGCTGGCCACTGACGGTCGCGGGCAGGTAGGGATCAGTTGGAATGTGAGCTTTTCGCGCGTTCTTTGCTGGACACGGCTGCGATTTGGTGGCAGTCTTCCGCCCATGACCATTATCCTCATCCTGGCGGTCGCTCTTGTTGCCGGGGTCATCATCCAGAGCCGATGGGCGTTACTGCTGCCGCTCGGGCTTGGGATCGGTGTTGCGTTCGCTATCGCCGCAACCGGACATGCCCTTGGCGACACACCGATTCCGTTTCTTGTGGTGGTGTCCACGCTGGTCATGGTCGGAGGCCAAGGCTTACGGTCACGCGTGATCTCGCCGACCTCGTAAAGGGGTCCTGACGTAGCCTGGGTTGACAGGCTCGATCTTGTCGGAGATAATTACTTTGCAATGCAAAGTAATATCGACGACCCCATCCGCATCATTCGCGCCCGTCATCTCGGCATGTGCTTCGGCGTCCGCGATGCGATCGCGCTCGCCCACGAGCAGGCGGAGGCAGGCCCGCTGACGATTCTGGGCGACCTGGTCCATAACCCGACCGTCTCAGCCGACCTCCGCGCCAGAGGCATCGCCATCGCGCGCGACGTGGCGGACGTGAAAACGACCGCGGTCATGGTGACGGCGCATGGCGCATCCGAACGGGCGCTGGCGAACACCCGTGCTCGGGGCCTCCAGGTCGTCGAGGCGACATGCCCGCTCGTCCAGGTGGCCCACAAAGCCGTCCGCGCCCTGGTGCGTGACGGGTATCACCCGGTGATTGTCGGTCAGCGCGGCCACGTCGAGGTGCGCGGTCTGACCGAAGATCTGGACGACTTCGACGTGGTGCTGAACGACGAGGATGTGCTCGCGCTGGGTGAACATCCCGCATCGGCGTGGCGGCACAAACGACCCAGTCGATTGAGAAGGTGCGCCGGATGGTCGATCTGATCCGGCAGCCGGTTCCCATACTCCGACATCCGCTTCGTGGACACCGTCTGCAAACCCACCAAGGACCGACAAACCGCGGCAATTGAACTCGCACGCGAAAGCGACGTCGTCATTGTCATTGGCGGCGCGAATAGCAATAACACGCGCGAGCTGGTGAGGACGTGCAGTTCCTATTGCTCGCGGGTGCATCATGTTCAGACCGAAGCCGACCTTCAACACGAGTGGTTCCGCGAGGCCGGCACCGTAGGCATCACGGCCGGTACATCGACTCCGGATGATGTGATCGCGCGAGTGGACCAGCGCATTCGGGAATTGGCGACCGCCGCGGCGCACGCGGTCGCATGCACACACAGGGGCAATCGATGATTCGATTTGCGAGGACACACACGCGATGGTGCCTTGTCGTGGCGTTTGCCATCGGCATGGCGTGGGTCGAATCGGCCAGCGTGTACTACATCCGCACGCTCGTTGACCGCATCCAGCCGTACCAACCCAATCCGTTGCCGATACAGGGCGTCCTCGGGCTGGTTGAACTGGTTCGCGAGGTCGCGACGCTCGTGATGCTGCTGACGCTCGGGCTGCTCGCAGGCCGAACCTGGCGCGCACGTTGGGGGTATAGCGCGATTGCCTTCGGCATCTGGGACATCTTCTACTACGTCTTCCTGCGAGTCATGTGTGGCTGGCCCCAGTCGCTCTTCGATTGGGACGTCCTGTTTCTCTTGCCGCTTCCGTGGTGGGGGCCAGTCCTCGCGCCGGTATCGATTGCGGTGTTGATGATCGTCTGGGGCACAGCCATGACCCGGTCGCAGGAGCCCGCAACCACGTTACATCGAGAGTGTGGGGCATGACCGTCACAGGCATCGTCCTCGCGCTGTACATCTTCATGGCTGACTCGCTGCGGCAGATCCCGCAGATGAAGAGCGGCGCAGAATACGTCCTCCGACAGCGTTCAACTGGCCGGTATTCTGTGCCGCGCTGGCGCTGATGGCGGCGCCCCTCTTTGCAATTGGGCGCCAACCGCGTCCACCACGCGTTCCCCTTGAAGCCGTCAGATCCTGAGGCAGCGGTTCTCACACCCATGCTTCGCCGCCTCTGGCGGTCGGAACGGTTCCCATTCAAAACGTCGTCAATCCGTATACGATTGGCGGAAGATTTGTGGTCTTCCGCCTGAAGGCGGAAGCTACATGGCCCGTGTTACGTGGTACCGGGCCCGTGATCCGTGGGACCGGGCTCGTGATCCGCGGTACCTGGGCTGGCTCGTGTCCAGAGGCTGGGCTGGTGATACACGGCTGCTTCAAAGCCAGGGAGGTTCGGGTGAGAGCAAGACTTCACACGATCGTCGTGGCGGTGACGATCCTCGGTGCATCCCCGGGAGCGCGGTCCTTGCCCGTTGTGAGCCATCCGCAGGCGACGCGGGCAGCAGCGCCGTCGGACACGCTGCGCCTGCCATTCGAAACCTTTACGCTGCCCAACGGGCTCACGATCATTCTTTCGCCAGATAAAACGACGCCTACGGTTGCGGTCAACGTCTGGTACAAAGTCGGTTCGAAAAATGAAGTCGTCGGGCGGACGGGCTTCGCGCACTTGTTCGAGCACGTCATGTTCACGGGCTCCGGGAACGTGCCGTACGGCATCCACGACAAGCTGACGGAAGGTATCGGCGGATCGAACAACGGCACCACGAACAACGATCGGACGACCTACTTCGAAACCGTGCCGTCGAATTATCTGGAGTCCGCGTTGTGGCTCGAAGCGGACCGCATGGGCTTCCTGCTCGATGCGCTGGATCTCGCGAAGCTGAACGCACAGCGCGACATCGTCAAGAACGAGCGGCGACAGAGCGTGGATAACCAGCCGTACGGGCGCGCCCGCGAAATCCTCGCGCGGGCGATCTATCCGCCAGACCATCCGTATTCGTGGGACGTGATCGGCAGTATGACGGATCTCTCCGCCGCCTCGGAGGAGGACGTCAAGAACTTCTTTCGGTTGTATTACGCGCCCAACAACGCGTTTCTCGCGATCGTCGGGGACTTCGACGCCGCCCAGGCCAAGGCATGGGTCACCAAGTACTTCGGCGACATTCCGCGCGGGAAGCCGATTACCCGGCCGAACGTAGCTCCGGTCACGCTTCAGGCGGAGAAGCGCCTGGTCTACGAAGACCGGGTTCAGGTTCCGCGGCTGTACGTCCAGTGGCCGACGGTCGGCGAGAACAACGACGATCGATTCGCGCTCGATGTGCTGGGAACGATTCTCGCGGGCGCCCGTACCGCACGGATCACGAAAGCGCTGGTCTACGACGAGCAGTCGGCGGCATCCATCTTCGTCGGCCAGTCCACCAACGAGGACGTCGGGGACTTCGTCCTGATGATCACTCCACGACCAGGACACGCGCTCACCAATCTCGAAGCGGCCGCTGATGCCATCATCGAACAGCTGAAAACCGAGGGACCGACCGCGGAAGAAATCCAGAAGGCTACGGCTGGCGAGGAACTCGGCTTCGTGCGCAGCCTGGAGTCGAATCTAGGCAAGGCCATGCGGTTGACGGACGGCGCCGGCTATCACGGCGATGCCGGCTATTTCCGCACCGAATACCAGAAGACGCTGTCGGTCACGGCGGATGACGTGAAACGCGTTGCGAATAAGTATCTGACGCGCGGCCGCGTGGCGCTCAGCGTCGTGCCGACGGGAAAACTGGATCAGGCCTCCAAGCCGGATCAAAGTATTCGCGTCACGGAATACGACGAGAAGAAACCGGGAGGTGGCAAATGAGGCGCTGCGATCGCGTTCGGGATCGTCCTGTGTCTCTCCCTGAGTCCGGTCGCTGGACAGCAACTCGATCGAAAGAAAGTGCCGCCCGCGGGACCAACACCAGTGCTTCATGTGCCCGCCTGGACGCAAGGGCGCCCTCGCGAACGGCGCGGATCTGATCGTGTCGGAGAAGCACGATTTGCCGCTCATCTCGCTTACGATCACGTTTCTAGGAGGGACAACCAGTTCGAACCGGCCGGACGCGAAGGCGTCGGATCGCTGACAGCCTCGCTTCTCAGCGAGGGCACTGGAACCCGTGACGGCGAGGCGCTGTCGAATGCGCTGCAACTGCTCGGCACCTCGGTCAACGCCGCCGTAGCCGGTGAAACGGGCAGCGTCGGGTTCGTCTCGACGACGGGAAAGTTTCAAGCGACGCTCGATATCTTGTCAGACATGCTGCTCAACTCGACGTTTCCGGCCGCCGGCCTCGAACGGCTGCGAGGGCAGAGACTTGTGGCCCTCACCCAGGCGCGCGCGCAGCCAAGCGCGATCGCCAGTCGAGTGTTTCCGCGCATCGTGTTCGGACCGCAACATCCCTACGGCCGCGTCGTGAGCGAGGAGTCACTGAAGGCTATCACGCGCGACGATATCGTTGCCTTCCACAAGACGTACTATCAGCCCGGCCGCGCGCTGATCACTGTCGTCGGCGATACCACGCCTGCCGCCGCGAAGCCCGTAATTGAAAAGGCGCTGGCCAGGTGGGCGAAGGGAGGCGAGCGTCCGACCTTCAGCTACCCGCCAGTTGACCGATCCAGCGAACGACGACGATTTTTCTGGTGGACAAGCCCGGTGCGGCGCAGTCGACGTTCGCCATCGGCCGGCCGGGACCGCCGCGCAGCACGCCGGATTACTACGCAATCCAGGTGATGAACACGATCCTTGGCGGCATGTTCCAATCGCGCTTGAACGCCAACATCCGTGAGGAGAAGGGCTACAGCTACGGGGTGAATTCGAACTTCGCCTATGGCAAGGGACCTGGCGCATTCCGTACCGGCGGCGACATCGTGACGGCGAAAAGCGACGCTGCGCTCGTGGAATTCATGAAGGAACTTCGCGGAATTGTCGGCAGCCGTCCAATCACGGACGAAGAGTTGACGACGGCAAAGGATGCGCTCATCCAGCGACTGCCGGCGACGTTTGCATCCGTCAGCAGCATCAATTCGGCCGATTACAACGCTGTGGACCCAGAACCTGCCGGACGACTATTACCAGCAGTACGCGAAACGCGGATGGCTGCGATCACGAAGGACGACGTCTCCGAGTGGCGAAGCAATACATCACGGTCGACAATCTCGACTATCGTGATCGTCGGCGATCGCTCCGTGATCGAAGGGCCGCTCAAAGGCGACGGGCATCGCGCCGATTGTGATTTACGACATCGAAGGGAATCCGCTCGGCACGCCCTAGGGTGCTTCGCGTACCGGGAAGCGGGATCCGTCGGGATCCGGGCGCAGTATCCTTTGACATGGCGAAGGAGGAACGGGAGACGCTACGGTTGCTGGCCGAGAAGTTCCGATCACCAATCCACACAAGGTTCTTTTTCCTCAGGCGGGCTATACCAAGCTCGATCTCGTCCGTTATTATCTTGCGGTCGCGGACGGTGCGCTGCGGGGCGCGGATGGACGGCCGACGGTGCTCGTTCGTTATCCAAACGGCATCGACGGCGAGTACTTCTACCAGAAGCGCGCTCCGCAGTCGCGGCCTTCATGGATTGAAGTGGTCGTCGCTGAGCTTCCCGTCCGGGCGCACCGCGGAAGAGGTTGTTCCCCGCGATGCAGCAACGCTGGCCTGGATGGCGAATCTCGCCTGCCTCGAACTGCATCCGCACCCGTTCGCGCGGACGATCTCGATCATCCTGATGAGCTGCGCGTGGATCTCGATCCGGTGCCGGGCGTTACATGGCCGCAAGTTCGCGAAGTGGCCAGAAGTCGTGGAGGCGACATTGAAGCCGATTTCGGCCTCGATGGGCTGGCCCAAGACGTCAGGTTCGCGCGGCATACACGTGTACGTCCGCATAGAGCGACGCTGGACATTTGGTGAAGTTCGGCGCGCGGCGCTCGCATTCGCGCGGGAAGTGGAGAGACGAGCGCCGGCGCTCGCGACCAGCAAGTGGTGGAAGGAAGAGCGCCACGGCGTGTTTCTCGATTACAACCAGAACGCCAAAGATCGAACGATCGCGAGCGCCTATTCGGTGCGGCCCGAGCCTGATGCGCGCGTCTCGGCGCCGCTGACGTGGACGAGGTTGTCGAGTGCCAGCCGGAAGACTTCACCTCGCGACGATGCCGGAGACGGTTTAAGGCAGATCGGCGATCGTCACGCCGAGATCGACGGCATCCATGCTCGCTCGAACGTTGATTGAATTGTCGAGCGCCACGAGCGAGAAGGAATGGGAGACGCGCCGTGGCCGCCGCAATACAAGAAGCAGGCCGGCGAGCCGCCGCGCGTCCAGCCTTCTCGGAAACGTACATCAAAGCATCCGCTAATCGAAATCGGCCGGGCCATCAAGAAAGAGGATGCGCTCGCGGGGCTCGAGCGGTGGCGTGCGCGCCATCCCGACGCCGCCGCTGCATCTCGAACCTGCCGACGTGCTTGTCGACGCGATGCGAGGGCGGTTTGCAACGTGGACGCGCGATCCGCGTCAATCTTCAGCACGTGCCGGATGCCTGCGTCCTGTGCAGGAGGCGCTGGATCCGGATGATGCGCCAAAGGGCTGGGGGCCACACGACGGCGAGTGGCCGCGCCGCAGGTCTGCGGCGGCGCGCCATCCGCGAAACGCGACACGCACGACGCGACGAGCCTGGGGCTCTTGACCGAACGACCCGCGATGCTGGAGGATCAAGCGCTATGGCTGAATACAATCCAAATGTTGTCAGTGCCTCGACCACCGCGACCAAGCTGCCGGATGGTGTGATCGGCCTGGATTCACTCGAGTCGTCCGCTCCCGTCGATGGCTGCCGTGTGTTCACGCACTACAACGGTCCAACCGACGAGCTGAGCGGCATGTGTGCCGGGATGTGCGTGCTCGAGCCCGGCTCGACGCCGCATCCGCCTCACAGCATCCGGAAGAAGAATTCATGTTCGTCGCCTCTGGCACGGGCGAGATTTCTGTGACGGCAAGACCACACAGGTGGGTCCGGGCGCAATGATGTACAGCGCGGGGCAACGTCATGCACGGCATCACGAACACCGGGAAAGTGCCGATGACGTTCTACTGGTCCAAGTGGTTGGGGAAATGATGAAGCTCCGTCTCAGGCTCTTCTCTCTTCGGGTGCGCCACCGGCGCGGACGACGTCCTCCTGCTTGATCTTCTCGACGTTGAACTTCGTCGCGGCGCGCTGCATGCGATCGAGCACGTCGTCCACGTCGAACTCGGTCGACGTGGAAAACCTGATCGGGTTGATCCGCGCGACGACGAAGGGCCTGAGGTACGGGCTCGTGAAGCCGCGGCCTTTCAGTTTCTGCACGATGCGCCCGACCTCGTCGTCTATCGCCAGCAGCTTGGATGCGCGTCGTTCGCGCTCGGCGATGGCCTTTGATAAGCGCTCGTCGAGGAAATCCTCGATCCGCCGAAGCACTGACTGATACGCGCCGCCGCTCAGGCGCGGACGCTTGTCGTACGCCGCGCCGAGCGTCAGGAACGACGGCTGGTCGAACTCGAAGGCGAACTCGCGTTCGAGCCGGTTCCCGGAGCGCTCGGCGAGCGCCCGTTCCATGCGGATGGTCTCGAGCGACTTCTCTTTGAGGTTGTGCGCCTTCTCGGTATTGAGCGCGAGAATCTTGAACGCCACCTCCGGATCCGGAAGAAGCAGCGCGATGACGGTCTGCGCACCGAGCTTCCGGAGCGCCTGCAGACGATGGTTGCCGTTCGGCGTCCAGTACGCGTCGTGCTCCCGGATGGCGATGATCGGATCGAGGAAGCGTCCCAGCGTTTCGATGACATTCATCAGCCGTTTGACGTGCGGCTGAGACGGATCGCGCTGAAACGGCGTCGGCTCGACGCGATCGATCGGAAGCGCAGCCAGCAGGACGGTCGTGCCGCCAATCGGCTCGCGGTACGCCGTCAGCACGGCGCCGCCGTCTGACTGGACCTGTTCGCTCAACCGCGCAACCTCGGGATCAGATATGCGTGCCGGTTTCGCAGGGGAGAGCCCTAGCGATTTTGGCGCGATCTTTCTTCCGGCGCCGCACGACTTTCTTCTTGGCCATGTCGGGGATTAGACCACGACCCTGCGGATTCCGATCCGGATCCCGGATCCCAGACCACGACAAGAGGCACCCTTACGGAGATTCCGCAGTATCATCCTCCCGATTCTGCAGAGGACCTCATGGCCTTACAAACTCTTCGCCGGCTGTCGGTCGCTGGCGCCATGTTCCTGGCGCTGGCTCTCGTCGCGCACGCGCAAAATGCCCGCCCGGGGAACGATTCAGACGCCCGGCGGCGGCCGGGGCCCGGGTGCGGCGCCGGACGCGAGCGATCCGGCCAACGCGAACGCCGATCTCTCGTCGAAGCCCCCGGTCCTGCCCGTCTCTCCGGAGGAACAGGTCAAGCGCTTCTGGCTGCCGCCTGGCTATCGCCTGACGCCGATCATGTCCGAGCCCGTGATCGAGGATCCCGCCGCAGATCGCGTTCGATGGCAACGGCCGCATGTTCGTCGTCGAGTTGCGCGGCTACTACCAGACCCCTGAGGGCATCGATCTAATTCCGCCGATGGGCCGCATTTCCGTGCACGAGGATCGCGACAACGACGGCACCTACGAACATCATCGGTCTTTGTCGACAAGCTCGTGCTTTCCGCGCTTCGTGATGCCGTTCGGCCCCAACTGCCATTCTCACGATGGAGACCAACGCCGACGAGGTGTGGAAGTACACCGATACGGACGGCGACGGCACGGCAGACAAGAAGGAGCTGTTCGCGACGAATTTCGGGCGGGCCGGCAACATGGAGTCCCAGCAGTCGAGCCTGTTCTGGGCGATGGACAACTGGCTGTACAGCACCGTCAACGCGTTCCGCCTGCGGTGGACGCCGAACGGGCTTCTGAAGGAGCCAACGGGGCCAAACAGCGCCCAGTGGGGCGTGACGCAGGACAACGACGGCAAAGTATGGTTCCAGGGCGGCGCCAGCGGCGTGCCTGGTTACTTTCAGTTTCCGATTCACTACGGCAACTTCTCGACGCCCGATCAACTGGAGCCGGATCTGAACATCGTCTGGGGTGCGCCGATCCTGATCGGCGACATCCAGGCGGGAATTCCCGGGAACTCGCCTGCCGGACGGGTCGTTGATCTACGCGACGGCTGCGGCCGGAAACGAGATGTATCGCGGCGATCGTCTGCCGAAGGATCTCATTGGCGACTACCTGCATGGCGAGGTCGTGTGCCCGGATCGTCCGCCGGCTCAGGCCAGTCAAAACGGAAGGGCTGACACAGCTTCAGAACGTCTACCCGCGCTCAGAGTTCATTCGATCCCTCGATCCTTTATTTCGCCCGGCCGACGTGACGACCGGGCCCGACGGCACGATCTACATCGCGGACATGTATCGCGGGATGATCGAAGGCGCGGAATGGGCGAAACAGGGGACATACCTGCGCGAGAAGATCAAGCAGTACCAACTCGACAAGATCACGGGTCACGGACGCATCTGGCGGCTCACGTACGACGGAATGGCCCGGGATTCAACGCGTCCTCGCATGCTGAGCGAGACGCCGGCGCAACTGGTCGCGCATCTTTCCCACCCGAATGGCTGGTGGCGCGACACGGCGCAGCAGCTGCTCGTCCTGAAGCAGGACAAGTCTGTCGTGCCAGCGCTTGCAGAGCCTCGTGCGGACCTCGAAGAATCCGCTGGCACGATTCCACGCGCTGTGGACGCTCGAAGGGCTGGGTGCGCTCACCGCGCAGTGCTGACGCGCGAGGTGCTCGGCGATCCGGATCCGCGCATGCGGATCCAGGCGCCTGCGCGCGAGCGAGACGCTCTACAAGGCCGGGCGATCATTCTTTGAGGTGGACTACAGACGCCTGGCGCGAGACGTCGACGTCGATGTCGTGATCCAGGCGATGTTGACGATGAATGTTCTGAAGATCGCCGAAGCGTCGACCAGCGATCAAGGGAGCGATGGATGCCAACAAGGCCCGCGGCGTGCAGTTTGTCGCGGACAGAATTCTGAATGCGCAGCCGGCGGCGGCCGCGGGCGTGGCGGCCCGGCGCTGAGCACCGAACAGCAGAGCAGCCTGGATCGCGGGGGCACGATCTATACCGAGGTGTGCTTCGCGTGTCACGGCTCCGACGGACGAGGCACCCCAACGCCCGGAGCGGCCGCAGGCTCGACGCTGGCGCCATCGCTGGCGGGGTCTCCGCGCGTCAATGGACATCGCGATTACGCCATCAAGGCCGTGATGCACGGACTCACCGGGCCAGTCGACGGCAAGACCTACCCGCAGGTCATGGTCGCGATGGGATCGAACAAGGATCAATGGATCGCGGATGTCGTGTCTCGTACGTTCGGAACAGCTTTGGGAACACCGGCGCGTTCGCGAGCGACGCAGGACGTCGCACGAGTTCGTAGGGCCACCGCGGATCGGAAAGCTCCATGGACTGTCGCTGAACTCGACGCGTCGTTGCCGCGCCGCTCGTGCCGTCCGCAGTCCTGGAAAGTCACCGCCAGCCATGAGGGTCATCCTGCGCCGCAGGCAAACGCCGAGGGAGGATACAACTACGTGGCGACGCGGCCGGCGCGCTGAGCTTCCTCGGGCTGGACGACTGGCGTGCCGCAGCGGCTGGGATGTGGTTGCAGCTCGAGCTGCCGTCGCCGGTCAATGCTGACAGAAATCCAGTTCGCATCTTCGACTGTGAGCGGTGGACGGGGTGCGGCCCAGGTCTGGACGTTCCCGCGCGCCTATGAGGTGCAGGTGTCGACTCGATGGCAACACGTGGAGCGCCCCCGTGGCCGAGGGCAGGGCGTCCCGGGAACGACGGTGATCTCTTTTGCGCCGGTCAGCGCGACAGTTCGTTCGGATACACAGACCGCGAACGGCCGACTCGCCGCCGTGGTCCATGCGGTTGTTGCGGCTGTACAGAGCCGCGTTGAGGAATCATGATCACTCATCACTAATCGCGAATCGCTCATCCTGGAATCATCGAATCCCTGGTCCGTATCGAATGACGCAAAGCGAGTAGGAATCGCCTGAGTCCGGAACGAGCGCGCGAGGATCGGCGCGGACGAGGATTCGAGGATCGTGATTCGCGATAGTGCTCGTATATCAGAACGTCGTCCGGATCCCGAACTGAAATCGCCGCGGGCTGCCTGCAGAGAGAATCTGACCGAAGGTCGGCGATCCAAAGAACGAATCCGGCAAATCGTAGTTCACGCGATTGGTGACGTTGAAGACTTCCGCGCGGAGATCCAGCAATCCTCGCTGGCTCAGGCGGAATGTGCTTCACGAACGCGAGGTTCAGATTCGCATACGCCGGACCACGCTAAGGTGTTGCGGCCGCTGTTGCCGAACGTCCCAAAGGCGGGCATTGAGAACGCGCTCGTGTTGAACCACTCGTCCTGAGTGCCGGTCGGTAACGATGTGGTGCCGCTGACGTTCGGTCGATCGTTGAACCCGAATCCGAGATTCGACCGTCCCGTGTTGCTGTTGTCGATATCTGGCAGCAGCATCACCGTGAAGGGGCGTCCGCTCTGCGCCGTCGCGACGACTTCGCCATCACTGTTTCTGAATATCTTGCTGATGATGCCGAGCCCGCCGAGAAACTGCCCCGGCTCGAACGGCAGCGGCCGGGTCAGCGGCAGCGGTAAAGCGATGGCGCACGTCGAACGATGACGGTCCGCGCTCCGCGCCAGGGATCCAGGCTGTTCTGCGGGAAGTTGGGATCCCCCGCGCTCGTGAAAAACCCCGACGCATCGTCCGTCGATTTTCCAAGCGTGTAGGACAGGAGCATCCACGTCCCGGTCGACGGTCGCTCCTGATACCGCACCTGGAGCGCGTTGTACAGCGACGAGGCCCGCGATTCGATGAGCGTGATGTCGGCAAATGCCGGGTTGGGCCGCAAATTCGGAACGATCGGGCTTGGCGCGCGGCTGGTTCAGGTCACGCGCGGAGATGAGATCGTGCCCACGCGAGCCGACGTACGCGAACTCGAGCGACCCGAGTGCCCGAACGAGATGCTGCAGATTCACGTTCCATTGTTCCATCCACGGCGTGCGCAGGTCGCCTGATACGCAGTGGCAGACTGCGGGATGTAGACCGGAAAAGAAGCGGGGAAGGGATCCGCCAGCGTGACGGGGGAGCCGGTGCCCGGGAAGTAGACGCTGAGATTGAAATACGGTGGATTGAAATACAACCCTTCGGAGGTCGCCAGCGCACCCTGATTGAAGTAGATGCCGTACCCGCCGCGAACGACGTTCATTGCCCCCTTGCCGAGCGTCCAGGCGAACCCGGCGCGCGGCGCGAAGTTGTTGCGGTCCGGCGAGTATCCTCCGCGCGGCATGTTTCCAGTGCCCACCTGGACGAGTTGTCCACTCTGACGGATCGTAGAGGTTCGCGCGATTGTCGGCATCCACCGGCGGCGCGATGTAGTCGTACCGCAAGCCCGCGGAAACCGTCAGGACGACGTCGGGCGCCAGTCGTCCTGGGTGAACAGGCTCCAGCTGTGTGCGCGCAGTTGCTGCGGGTTGTCGAGGTTCGCGCCGCCAGTCAGCACGGGCAGCCCAAACAGCAGATCGGCGAGCGCGTTGCCCGTGTAACCCTGGCTGACGAAGGTGAGAAAGCCGCGCGATTGCACGTCGCGGTACGCCGCCTGCCTGATGCCGTACCACTCGACGCCCGCCTTGATCAGGTGATGGCCGCGCGAGAGCGTTGCCGTATCGGCTATCTGGAAGGTGTCGGACGTGCTCTCTTGCGGGGTTGTGTACTCGTGTCCCGAGCGGAGAGTAACCGGCGATTGAAATCACGCTCAGTCCGGCATCGCGCGGATTCGATCCGAACGGCTCGAGTCCGACCGACGCGTTGTCGATCTGGGTGTTCTCGCGCGAACACGCCAATCGAAACCCGGTTGTATCCAAATCGCAGGTCGTTGATGATCCCCGATGCCGAGCTGGTGCGTGTAGGTCGCCGCCAGGTTCTGCCCACGGCGGGGCACGTTCGTGCCGAATCCGGGGATCAGTGGGAACCCGGGGCCGGCAAACGGGTCGAACAACCGGCGATCGCTCAGGCTGTATCGAGCAGTGAGCCTCGAACCGTCGGCGAAGGACTGATCCGCCCGAAGATCCGCCTGATCGACATCATCGCGAAGGGTCGGGGACGCCACGTAATTCGCATACGGCGTAGTCCGATTGGGCAGGGGATAGAGCGCGGCAATCGCCCGACCAATCGGGCTCTGGAATGGCGCGGGTATCACGTCACCCGGAAACGGCTGGCCCGTCAGGAAATTCAACGGCCGATTGAACAGCGTCTGCGAGAAATCTCCGTTGCGCTCGGCGAGCGTCGGCACATTGGTCACCTTCGTGATGCCCTCTCGAAGGTGCGTGTGCTCGTAGTCGGCAAAGAAGAACGTGTGGTTGGGTACCAGCGGTCCGCCGAGCGAACCGCCGAACTGATGACGGCTGTAGTCCGGCGCGGGCTCGTCTGTCGGCGCGAAGTGGTTGCGCGCGTTGAGTGCGTCGTTTCGCACGAATTCATACGCAGACCCCGAGAACTGGTTGGCGCCCGACCGCGTAATCACGTTGATCTGGCCGCCTGCATTCCTCCCGAATGATGCGTCGTAGGTGGACGTCAACGCCTGGAACTGCCGAATGCCGTCCACCGGTGGCCGGACACCGGGCGTGCTCAGCTTCGGGTCGATGTTGTAGACGCCGTCGAGGAGAAAGCCGTTGAAATCTTCGCGAGCCCCATTGACCGATAGCGCGAAATCGCCACGGGCCGAGCTGGCGGATCCCTGCGGCGGCGGCACGGTGCCGGGCGCAAGCAGCGCCAGTTCGAGAAAGTTCCGGCCGTCGAGCGGAAGTTCGGTTGTCGCCCGGTCATCGATAAAGGTGTGCAGCGCCGGCGTGTCGCGGTCCACCGGGATGAACGGCGCAACGACATCCACCGCCTGGATGACGCCGCCGATCTGCAGCGGCACGCGCAGCCAGACTTCCTGATTCATCGCCAGCTCGATGCGAGCCACGAAGGGGCCGAATCCCTGGTGGTCGACATTCACCCGGTAGATGCCGGCCGGCAGCTCAGGAACGCTGAATCGGCCGCCTTCGTCCGTGCTGACACGCCGCGTCTCGCCGGTGTCCTCACGCAAGACCCGCAGCTCGACGTTCGACAGGGCGTTCAGCGCTGGATCGACGACCACTCCACGAATCGACGCACGGTGCTCTTGTGCCCGCACGGCGAACGTGGTTGTCAGGAGCATCGGCACAACGATCAGGACACAGCGGAATAAAGGCATATGCGGCGTTTGGACGAGATTTGTGGCGGCCAGGACTGCGCAAGTCGTACCGCAATGATAATGGATACACTCAGCGCTCGTCCCGCTTGGGTATCAGGCGTCATTGCCCGCCTGAGGCGGCTCCGTCCCTTTTCTGTGAATCGATGAGAATGACTGTCAGACGAAAAGCCTTCATCCCGCTGTTCATCACCCTCGTGCTCGTCGCTGCGGCAACGGTCGAGACAGCGTCGAAACGTGCATCGAGAATTACCGAGGCGTCGGTCCGGAGTCACATGGAGTTCCTGGCGAGCGACGCCTTGAACGGCCGCGGCAGCGGCACCCGTGATGAATGGATTGCCGCGACCTACATTGCGTCGCAGCTTCGGCGCTGGGGTATCGAGCCCCTGGGAGAAGACGGCGGCTACGTCGAAGATGTTCGGATTGAACGCAGCGAGGTCGCATCACTCCCTGTGCTCACGATCGGAGATCGCCGGCTGACGCATGGGAAGGAAATGGTGCTATCGCGTCTCGGTGCGGCCGATCTCGCGGGCCCTTTGCAGAAATACCGCTCCGGAGTACCGGTCGCGGCTGGCGTCGTGCTGCTGCTGCCCGAAGGCACCGTGCAACCGCCGAGTACCGAGACGCTCCCGGCCGCGATTGTTCTGAACCTCGAAAGCGAGCAGGCTCGATCGCGACGGCTTGCCGGCCCCACGCGTCCACTGACGATTCAACATATCCGCGGAACTCAGGGCCGCGCTTCAGCCACCCTCGACCTTGAGAGTTACCGCGCGATCGCGGCGCTTCCAGATGGCGCGCCAGCGAAGCTCCACGCCGACGCGAAACCGGCTGCGATCGCCCATACGTGGAACGCCATCGGACGCTTGACGGGGCGGGAGCCGGTAGACGCAGGCGAGGTGATCCTGCTCACTGCGCACCTCGACCATCTCGGCAATCGCACCTCGGCCGAGACGCCCGCGGGAACCGACACGATCTTCAATGGGGCCGACGATGATGCGTCTGGATCGGTTGCGGTGCTGGAGCTGGCCGAGTCGCTGGCGACCGGGAAGCGGCCGAAACGGACCGTCGTGTTCGCATGGTTCGGCAGCGAGGAGAGCGGTGGCGCTGGCGCATCGCACTTCATCGAGGCCCCACCGGTGGCGCTCGAGAAGATCGTTGCGAATCTGGAATTCGAAATGATCGGCCGGCCCGATAAAGCCGTTGCTCCCCACACGCTGTGGTTGACGGGATTTGAGCGGACCAACCTTGGCCCGGCGCTGGCCGAGCGCGGCGCGCGGATCGTCGCGGACCCCCATCCCGACCAGAACTTCTTCAGCCGCTCCGACAACATTCAGCTCGCGCGCCGCGGCGTCATCGCGCAGACGGTGTCGAGCTTCGGCCTGCACACCGACTACCACCGCGTGTCCGACGAAGTGAAGACGATTGACTTCGCCCACATGACCGACTCGATCCGCTCGATGGTCGAGCCGGTGCTGTGGCTCGCGAACTCGAAGTTCCGGCCGGAATGGAAACCGGGGCAACGCCCGTAATCAGCTCTCAGCTCTCAGCTATCAGCTCTCAGCTCTCAGCTCTCAGCTACGAGCTCCCAGCTGACAGCTGACAGCTGATAGCTGACAGCTGATAGCTGACAGCCTTACCTCGCCCCATAGACCCGCACCTCCTGGCGCATCCAGCCTGGCACCGGGTGGATGCGCAGGTACCGTGCGGTGATATCCGGAAGTGTCAACCGGACAGGCACTTCGAGTGGGTCCGCCAGCGATGCGGCCAGGGCGGGGCCACCCGTCCAGTCTTCCCAGACACGCGACCATGTCAGTCGATCAACGGACGCATCTATCGCGATTCGACGATCCAGCTCCCGGTAGTGCCAGCGTAGGGGAAACCCGATCGTTCGGACGATCCGCGGTTGCCCCATGTCGAGCTCGATCGCATCACGACCGCTGTCGTGCACCGATGTGGCCCACATATCACCCGCGGGCGCAACTCGCGCCGCCGGCAGTGCAGGTAACAGGAAGATCGCACCGCCGCTCGACACGCCATGCGACTCGACGCCCGGCAGCTCGCGCACGAGCCGCGCCATGGAGCCGTCCGCGTCGAAGGCCTGGTTCACCGAAATCACCAGCGGGCGTCCGCGCGCCAGCGCCGTGATGACGCTCGGATCGCCGCGGCGAAGCGCGAGCGACAAAATCGCGTAATGCGGCGGCGTGTGTCCGCTGTAGCCGTTCACGAGTGGATGGCCATGCTGTGTCTGCCGGTACATCGCGGCGACATCAATCGATCCTTCACCTGCCGGTAGTTCGAGGACAGCTGCCTGCGGGACGTCGGGCAGAATCACTCGGCCGGGCGGCGGCAGGAGCGGCATGGGGCGCATCCAGCCATCGACGACACATCCCGCCACCACGCCTGCTGCCAGAGCAGCCAAACGTCCGCGGCCTGGCGCAACCAGCGCGAACCCCAGCCCCGCAGCAATTGAGAGGCAGAGCGTCGCCAGCATGGCGAATCGCGCAGGAACACGTAGTCCGTCGTAACCCGGAAGGTATGTGAGGAGCGTATACGGGTGCAGCCAGGGCATGGAGGAGCCAGGCTCCGCGGGACCGAAGGTCAGTGCCCACATGACCACGGCCGCCAGCGCGTAGAACGTAAATGCGGATCGCACGGACGCGACCTCTCGATGCGAGCCCGTCCCAGCCGGCCGAAAGAGCAGCATCGCCGCGGCTGCAACCAGCACCAGGACGACGGGCGTCAGTCCCGGAAAGAGAAACACCTCGGTGGTGAGCGCGGCAGACGAGGGCCAGAACGCGAGCATCCCCGACGCGTTGAGAAAAGACGTCGGCGTCGCGCTGAACAGGGCCATCTCTCCCGGCGTGCGCACGAGCCGCAGGTCCCGCTGCACGTGCGCATATTTCAGCAGGATGGGCAGAAGCAGGAGGGATGCGCCGCCCCACGCCGCGAAGAGCGCCGCGCCGCGCGACGGAGCGCGCCGCCAGTCCACAAACCATGCGAACCACAACACGAAGAGCACGGGCAAAAACAGCAGGTAGTAGCCATTCGACAGGGCCTGAACGATCCAGGCCCCTGCAAACAGCATCAGCCAGCGACCGTGAGGCTCCTCGATGTACATGTGCATCGCCAGAAGCGTCAGCGGCATCCACTGCGACGTGAGCACCTGAAGATGGGCGAGCTGTCCGGCTCGATACGGCCCGAACCCGTACGCCAGTGCCGCCGCCAGCGCGGCGAGATCGCGAGTCGTTTCCGGGACAGAGGAAGGAAGCAGCCGGCCGACCAGGAGGAAGGTGAAGAAGCCCGACAACGCAAACGAGAGAATGAGTGCAATGTTGTAAGCGCCCAGTGCATTCACGTGCATCAGCTGCAACGGCGTCGCGATCAGTCCGATGCCGGCCAGGTGTTCCGAGAGGGCGAGCGCGCCCCGCATCGGAAAGAACATGGGCGGATTCCACCACCGCGCGGTGAACGGGAACGCGTGGGCATTCCACCAGAGGAGCCACGTGTTCAAGATTGGATCGCCGGGGTCGTGTGGTATGCGAGATGAAAGGTGGCGGGCGAGCGGCCAGGTCCAGACGATGGCGAGCGCCAGAAATGCGAGAAGGATCCGAAAGGCGCGTCCCGACATCGATCGTCGTGACGAGCATAATCTACCCGCTTACAATTTTCGCGAGGCGCTGACAGGCTTGTAAACGGCCGCGTGCGTTCGGCGGGTATCAGAGTCGCCCGGAGTGCCTGCCGTTCAAAGACTTGCAGTCATTTTTCAAATTTGGCGCGTTGGTCTTGCGGTTGCACAGCCTGACGCTGTCATGTCCAACCTCGCGACGAACGATCGCCCCGAAGCTCCGCTCTTTTCCGACGGTCTGGGGGAACGCGTCGTCGCGGCCGACGGCGCGACCGGTGAGCTGCTGCAAATTCTGCGGTTGCGTCCCAATCTGACCGCCGTCCCTTCGTTCGAGTTCGCGCTCCGCGAGCGAACCGCGCGCCTGGCAAACTTCCGCCACGCGTACTACGCACGCGTGCGGCGCGTCGATCGTGCGATGGCGCCCACTTCGGCGCTCGCGATCGTCTCCGACCATCTCGAAGGCACGCGGCTATCCGACATTCTGCGCGTGGCGCAGGAAAAGCAACTGCAGCTCGACATCAACGCTGCCCTGTGCCTGATTCGACAGCTGGTGCCGGCCATTGCCTTGCTGCACGAGAACGCGCGCGACGTCGCGCACGGTCTAATCGCGCCCGAACGGCTGATCGTCACGCCCAACGCCCGTCTCGTGATCGTCGAGCACGTGCTGGGGGCAGCGATCGAACAGCTGCAATTCGGTCGCGATCGACTCTGGCAGGAGTTCCGCGTGGCCATGCCGCCGAGCGCGGGGCTGCCCCGGTTCGATCACCGCGCCGACGTGACCGGCATGGGGCTGGTCTCGCTCGCGCTGATTCTCGGCCGCCCGCTTCGCGCCGACGAGTTCCCACATCGCCTACCCGATCTCCTGAACCAAGCGCGCGAGCGCTCCGCGCTCGGCGAGGAGCAGCCGCTCTCGCCGCCGTTGCGTGCATGGCTCGAGCGCGCGCTGCAGATCGATGTCCGCCGCTCGTTCGCGTCAGCGCCCGAAGCGCTGGCGGCGCTCGAAGAGGTCGTGTCCGATGGGGGGATGTACGTCGCGGCGCCGGTGGCGCTCGAGACGTTCCTCTCACGCTATATCGCGTCGCTGCTGGAGCCGCCGACTCCCGAGCCTGTCGCACACGTCGATCCGGTGGTGCCCGTTACGTCCAGGCCGGTCGAGGCCCCGGTGGTCAAGCCGACGCCCTCGGAGCCGGTCAAGCCAGCCGAGAAGGACGTCGAGGTACGTTTCGACGCCGTTGTCGCGCAACACACACCGCCGGTCACGACGAATCAGCCGGTTGTTCAGAAGCGCGATTCGACTCCTGTCGGCCCGCGCGAACTGACGGACCTCCTCGGACCTGATCCTCTGCCGATCGCGGATCCCATCGGTGCTGCACCGCCCAAACCGCTGTTCAATCCCGACGCGCCGTTCACCGCAACACCGGCGGAGCCGGCGCCTCCGCGCCAGCCTGGCAACGTACACGCCTATGGGCGCATCGCCGCGCTCGTTGCCCTGGTCCTCGTGCTGGGCGGAGGCGGCCTGTTCGGCTACAAGATGCTTGGCAACTCCGCCGTGCCACCGGCGATGGGCGCGCTCAACGTGCAATCGAATCCTGCCGGAGTCGACATCTTCGTCGACGGCGTCGCGAAGGGACGCACGCCGCGCGCGCATCGCCGTCGCCCCCGGTTCGCACATCCTCGAGCTGCGTGGCAAGGGCGTGCCACGAGTCATTCCGTTGAACGTTACCGCAGGCGCCGAGGTGTCTCAGTATCTCGAGTTCGCCGAAGCGCCGGTGACAGGCCAGCTCGCCGTGCAGTCGGATCCGCCGGGAGCGAAGGTGCTCGTCGACGGTACCGAGCGCGGCGTCGCCCCGGTCACGATTTCAGATCTCACGCCCGGCGATCACAAGGTCGAGCTGCAGAGCGACGGCGCAACGGCGGCACGCCACACGGTCACGGTTCAGGCTGGAGGTACCGCGTCGCTGGTCGTACCCGATCGGTTCGACTGTCGCGGCGGGCCCGGTATCTGGTTGGGTGTCGGTCAAGGCTCCGTTCACCACGGAGATTCGCGAACAGGGTCGGCTCCTCGGCACGTCAGATGCCGAGCGTCTCATGATGGCAGCCGGGCGCCACGAGCTCGACTTCGTCAACGACACCCTCGGTTATCGCGCATCACGCGTCGTCGTGGTGGCGCCGGGCAAAGTCGCGGGCGTCGCATTGGAATTGCCAATGGGCGGTCGTCAACCTGAATGCGGCGCCATGGGCGGAGGTGTGGATCGACGGTCGCCGCGTTGGCGAGACGCCAATCGGCAACCTCAGCGTATCGATCGGGCAGCATGAGGTCGTGTTCAAGCATCCGCAGCTCGGCGAAAAGCGTCAGGCGATTTCGGTCACGGTGGGTGCGCCGACCCGGCTCAGCGTTGACATGAAGTGACCGTCGTGACCGGACAACATGTCAAGAGCAAGGTGCGTCATGAAGACTCGCATTCTCGTTACCGTGTCGATCGTCGTTGCGCTCGCCGCCCCAGCGCACGCGCAGTTGCGTGACGGTCGCGAGAACCCATTGACCGCCGCACGGGATCTGTATGCCTCCGCCCGCTACGACGAAGCACTGGCGGTTCTCAATGGGCTGCCCTCCGATGCGGTGGCGTCGGATCGGAAGTCCATCGAGCAGTATCGTTCGTTGTGCCTGCTTGCGCTCGGACGGGGCGCCGAGGCCGAGAGCGCTATCGCGGCCGTGGTGAATGCGGACCCGTTGTTCATGCCGGGCGAAGCGGATGCTTCTCCGCGCGTTCGGCTTGGCGTTCAGCGACGTTCGTCAGCGGTTGCTTCCGCAGATCGCGACAATCCGATACGCCGCGGCCAAGACCGCCTACGATCGTAAAGACTATTCGCTTGCCGAGATGCAGTTCAGGAGCCTGGTCACGCTCCTCGACGATCCGCAGATGGGCGGCCGCCTAGCGACTTGCGCACGCTGGCCAGCGGATTCCTCGATCTCGCATCGGCGGCCGCGGCGCCGCCACCCGAGCCGAAGAGAGCAGACGCGCCGGCCCCGCCACCGGCGCCGGCACCAGCTCCGGTCGCGCCCAGGGAGCCGCACGTCTGGGCCGGGGACGAGGCGGGGGTGACGCCTCCCGTCGCGGTGCGGCAGGACGTTCCGCGCGTGCCGACCAGATTTCTCGTCGCAGGCGCGGGAACGCGGGCTCCTCGAGGTCGTGATTGACGAGCAGGGGCGCGTCATCAACCTTACGCTCCGTATGCCCATTCATCCGATGTACGATCCACAGCTGCTTGCCGCCGCACGCGAGTGGCGGTACAAGCCCGCGACCGTGGATGGGGCGCCCGTCAAGTTCCGCAAGCTGATCCAGATAACCGTCGACAAGCGCTAGACGCGACAGGAGAATGCCGCCAGAGTCCCTTCTGGCGGCATTCTCTTTCTCTGCAGTGTAATTTTGTGAATGCCCGTACGAGCGGCGCTCATCCGTTCCCGTTCGCGCTCACGTCAATCAGCTCGCATCCTGTTGATTTTGTTCTACCTAATGCGCTGCGAGCGAGTTGATCGCGAGCGTGGCGCGGTTGTCGCAATGCTCCGCTGCAATGAGCAACGACACCCCAACTGTGTCGCTCGCGGAACTGACAGCGGCCGCCCCGTCCGTTCCGTCGAGGCTGTGACAATTGTCCGCGAGATCGTGACGCGCATCGTTGCGGGATCGATCGCGGGAGTGCCTTCCCCGCAGATCATTCGATTATCTCGCGACGGCCGCATTGCTGTTGAGGGGCCTATCGCGGCCGATGCGCGTACCGTCACCCACGCCGCACACCTGCTGTCGGCCCTTCTTCCCGGCTTCGATGTGCGCACGACAGATCGCGTGCCGGGGGCATTGCGTCTGATCATCGCGCGCGCGGCCAGGACCTTCGATCTTCCACCCTATCCCAGCCTTGAGGCGTTCGCTGCAGACCTCTGCCGTTTCGCGGCGTCTGACGCGGAACAGTGTGTTCGCGACCTGCTGGCCAATCGTCATACGACTGAGGACGTCTCGGTCGAAGCGGTTGCGGTTGCCGTCAACGGCGCGGCGAGCAACCATGCGCTCACGCATCTCCGATATCCGACGCGCGCGTCGCGCGACAGGCCTCACGCTCGCAGACATCTCCGCCCGGACGGGCATTCCGGCCGCTCTTCTGTGCGAGCTCGAATGGGGCTACCTCGACCATTGGCCGGCTCCTGCGGCGGCACGTCGCCTCATGCTGCGTTACGCGCGACGTGCCGGGCTCGACGAGCAGCTCGTCCTCGATGTCGCATGGCCGCTCCTGCAAGCACGACGGCGCGGTCGCGACGAGACGCCAAAGCCTCTTCCCGTCATCGATGCGGTTCCGCTGGACGACGTTGGGGAGATCGACGTTCGGGGAGATCGAGATAGAGAGCCCATCTGCTGACGTGGTCAGCCTCGTCGCCTGCCAGGACTCGAGACGGACGCGACGATCAAGAAGCCGTAGCTTTCTGGTGGCCGCGCTCGCCATTCCCGCCCTGCTGCTGATCGGGATTGTTCCTCATGCGCGGGACTACATCTCGACGCTCCACTATCCAAAGGCGGCCGTCGCGGCACCGATCAGCGCATCGGCAGAACCTGGGGCCACGACCGCGGCACCGCCAGCGCTTGCACCGAAGACGGCGCCACTCGAGCCAACTCAGCCGGTCGAACCGAGTGGTGGGATGGTACAGCGCGTCAAAAAGTCGGACGAGCCAACGTATTCGCCCACGCTCGCCAGCGTTGGGACCGCGATCTTCTACCACGCGGAATCAGGTGACCACAGCGCGCTCATGCGCGCGGACACGGACGGGGGAGGTTCAGTCCTCCGGATCACGAGCATCGAGGACGATCGGTCGCACAATTTCCACGCGCGTCCATCCCCGGATGGCCGCCGCATCGCGTTCGATTCAGATCGTGATGGCGAACGCGGCGTATATATCGCGGACGCGGATGGACACAACGTTCATCGCGTGACGGGCGACGGGTTCGCCGCGATTCCCAGCTGGTCGCCTGTCGGAGAAACCCTCGCCTTCATTCGCGCCGAGTCTGATCGACCTGACGTGTGGAATCTCTGGATCATGGACCTGACCAGCGGGGAGGAACGGCGGCTGACCTCGTACCGCTACGGGCAGCTGTGGGGAGTTTCGTGGTTTCCCGGCGGCCAGCGAATCGCGTACAGCCACGAAGATCGGCTGATCGTCCTGAACCTGGAGACTGGTGCGATGCGCATCTACCCATCACCGCGCAAGGGCACGCTGCTGCGAACACCCGCGGTATCGCCCGACGGCACGCGTGCGGTTTTTCAGGTCTACCGAGTCGGAACGTGGCTGCTGGACTTCCGGTCGGGTGCGATGAAGAAGGTGCTGGCCGATCCGTCCGCCGAGGAATACGCCTGGTCTCCTGATGGGCGGCGCGTCGCGTATCACAGCCGCTCGGCTGGCAAATGGGGGGTCTGGATCATGACAGACCCTTCGAATCCCTAATCACTAATCACTGATCCTGAATCCCGAATCCCTCGAATCCCGAATCCCGAATCCCTGAATCCCTGAATCCCGAATCGTGAGTCGCGGGCCGCGAACCGCGAGTCGCGAGATCCCCGACGCCGCGTCGCAGTACGCTACACTGCGTTCCAGCTATGGAGCGACGTCTCGTTTATGCGCTCTTCGGAGCCGTCTTGGCGACTGCGTGTGCGCGAGAGCCGACTCCTGCACCAAGCGTCCATCCAGGCGATATCGAGCTGCGGCAGGACACCGTGACCGTCGAAGCCCGGGTGCCGTCGCATGCGACGCTCGATGGCCTGCTCCGCAGCCAGGAACTGCCCGACCCCTTCGTCATTGCCGCCATCGATGCGGCGCGAGCCGTCTTCAACCCGCGTCAGCTGCATTCGGATCGGCCGTACCGGCTCGTGCGGTCGCTCGACGGCATGCTGCGCGAGTTCGAGTACCAGATCGATGCCGATCGCTTTCTCCGCATCATCTCCAGAGATCGCGGCGCAGCCGGAGCGCTCGACGCCGAAGTCGTTCCGTACGAGAAGCAAGTGGACGGTGGTCGCAATCCGCGGCCGCATCGATGGGGATCATCCGTCGGTCATCGCCGCCATGGCGGAAACGGGCGAGACGATTCAGCTGGCGATGGCGGTGGCCGACATCTTCAGCGGACAGATCGATTTCGACAGCGACCTGCAGCCGGGTGACAGCTTCGACATCCTGGTCGAGAAATCGAGCCACGACGGCCAGTTCTCCGGCTACGGCGCCGTCCTCGGCGCGACGATTCCTGACCGACGGACGCGATCTCCGTGCGTTCCGCTGGGTCGATCCCGGCGACCGGAAAGGCGGGATTCTACGACGACAACGGACGATCGCTGAAGCGATTCTTCCTGCGTTCGCCGCTGCGGTTCGAGCCGCGCATCACGTCAGGTTTCTCGCGCAGCCGGCTGCACCCGGTGTTTCGAACCTATCGCGCGCACCTCGGCATCGACTACGGCGCCCCGGTCGGCGCGCCGGTCGTGGCGGTGGCGTCGGGCACGGTCGTGTCGGCGGGATGGAGCGGTGGCGGCGGCAACATGGTCCACCTGCGACATGCGAGCGGGTTCGAGAGCTACTACCTTCACCTGTCGGCGTTCGGCAGCGGCATTCGCGCCGGCGCGCACGTGGATCAGGGACAGCTCATCGGGCGAGTCGGCGCGACTGGCACCGCGACCGGTCCGCACCTCGATTACCGTCTGCGAAAGAACGGCGTGTTCGTCAATCCGCTGATCGAGCATCGGAAGCTGCCGCCCGGCGAGCCCATCCCGGACTCTCAACTCGCCGCCTTTCGATCGCAGCGCGATGCGACGCTTCAACGGCTGTCGTCGACGCTCTCGGCCGAAGGACCCGCACGAAAGCCCGACGCCATCCAGGCGAGCGGACGCTGAGCGTGTTGAATCCCGGTTCCTCCCGCTCGACACCCGTTCGTTGATCGTGCGTCGCGGCGATCGTTCAGATACCTGAATTACAATGAAGCGGATGGCTTCGATCCATCCGTTCCGCGCCTTGCGCCCGGCGCCCGACAGGGCCGCCGCGGTATCCTCCGTTCCCTACGACGTCGTCACCACCGACGAAGCGCGAGCAGCTCGTCGCGGCAATCCGCTCAGCTTTCTGCACGTCACCCGTTCCGAGATCGATCTGCCGCCCGGCACGGATCCGTACGCGCCGCAGGTCTACGAGAAGGCGCGCGACGAACTTCGCGGCGCTGCGGGAACGCGCGCCGCTCGTCGCTGGACGACACGCCGGCGCTCTATTTCTATCGGCTGCGGATGGGGGCGCACGAGCAGACCGGCATCGCCGGCTGTTTCTCGGTCGACGAATACGAGTCGGACGTGATCAAGAAGCACGAGCGAACGCGCCGCGACAAGGAGGACGATCGCACGCGGCACATCGTCGAGCTGCGCGCCCAGACCGGCGTCGTGTTCCTGACCTACCGCGCCGACAGCGCGGTCGATACGCTCGCGCGGCAGGTCACCGCCGGAGAGCCGCTCTACGATTTCACGGCCCCCGACGGCGTGCGGCACACCATCTGGCGGACCGGTCTCGATCAGACAGCGCGGCCTGGTCGGACGCCTTCGACGCGATTCCCGCCCTGTATATCGCCGACGGACATCACCGCGCCGCGAGCGCCGCACGAGCGCGCGACGAGCTCGCGAACCTTCCGGGTGCGACCGCGGACGAAGCGGGTGCCGACACGTTCATCGCGGTCGCGTTTCCCGACAACCAGGTGCAAATCCTCCCGTACAACCGCACGGTCAAGGATCTCGGGCGGCCGGACGCGCGCGACAGTTCCTCGGCGCGCTTCGCGCGCAGTTCCCGGTCACCGACGGCGCGCCGACGCCCGAGCGCCAGGGCGAGGTGTCGATGTACCTCGACGGCCGCTGGTATGCGATCGATCTTGCCAGCGTGGCCCCGGCCGACGACTCGCGCGGGAGCAGCCTCGATGTCGCCCGTCTGCAGCGCGGCGTGCTCGAGGATCTGCTCAACGTTGGCGACATCCGAACCGACAAGCGGATCGATTTCGTCGGCGGCGCGCGCGGCTCGGAGGCGTTGAGCAGGCGGTCGATTCGGGCGAGGCCGCGGTCGCGTTCTCGATGTACCCGGTGACGGTCGACGATCTGATGGCGATTTCCGACAGCGGCGGCATCATGCCGCCCAAGTCCACCTGGTTCGAGCCCAAGCTGCGCGACGGGCTGCTCGTGCATCTGATCTGACGGCGTGACCCTCGCGTGAAGGTCCTGATCGCCGACAAGTTCGAGCAGAGCGGCATCGACGGCCTGCGGCCGCCGGCTGCGAGGTCGCTGTACGAGCCGGACCTGAAGGACGACGCGCTCGTCGAAGGCGGTACGCGCGACGGGCGCCGACGTGCTGGTGGTGCGCGGCACGAAGGTCACGAGCGACGATGCTCGACGCCGGCCGGCTGTCGCTGATCGTCCGCGCCGGCGCCGGCTACAACACGATCGACGTCGCGGGCGCGTCCGCGCGCGGCATCTACGTGTCCAACTGCCCGGGGAAGAACGCCATCGCGGTCGCGGAGCTGGCCTTCGCGCTGATCCTGGCGCTCGATCGCCGCGTCCCCGACAACGTCGCCGAGCTCCGCGCGGGCCGGTGGAACAAGAAGGAATTCTCGAAGGCGCAGGGCCTGTACGGGCGGACGCTCGGCCTGCTCGGCGTCGGCAGCATCGGCCAGGAAGTGATTCGCCGCGCCGCCGGCTTCGGCATGAACGTCGTGATCTGGAGCCGCCGGTTCGACGGCGAGGATCGGCCGATGACCGAGCAGGAAGCGCGAGAGCTGGGCATCGAGCCGGCGCTGCGGACCGGTCCGGATCGATCTCGCGCCGACCCCGGCGGAGGTCGCGGCGCGCATCGACGTCCTCAGCGTCCACGTCGCGCTCGCGCCGGAAACGAGGGGCATGGTGAACGCGGCGGTGCTCGGATCGGCTGAAGCCGGGCGCGATCCTCATCAACACCGCGCGCGGCGAGGTCGTCGATTACCAGGCGCTGGCGGCCGCCGTGCGCGACAAGCGGCTCCGCGTCGGCCTCGACGTCTTCGCCAACGAGCCGGCATCGGCCGGGCGAGACTTTCACGACGATCTGATCGCGCTTGCCCGGCGTGCTACGGCACGCACCACATCGGCGCCTCCACCGACCAGGCGCAGGAGGCCATCGCCGCCGAGACGGTCCGCATCATCCGGAGCTTCAAGGAAACCGGCAGGGTGCCCAACGTCGTGAACCTCGCCACGCGAACGCCGGCGACGCACATGCTGGTCGTGCGGCACCGCGATCGGCCCGGCGTGCTCGCGCACGTGTTCGACAATCTGCGCGCAGGCCAACCTCAACGTCCAGGAGACCGAGAACATCGTCTTCGAAGGGGCGCGAGGCCGCCGTCGCCCGCATCAACCTCGATGGCGCGCCGTCATCGCCGCTGTGCGACCGTATCAAGGCGGAGAACACCGACGTTCTCGATCTTGCAGGTCGTCGCAGCTCTAGCTGAAGCTACGCAAAGGTCGCAGACCATCATGACAACGACAACTCGCATCTTCAATTTTTCCGCCGGCCCCGCCGTGCTGCCGGTCGAAGTGCTCGAGCAGGCGCAGCGCGATCTGCTCTCGCTGCCGGGCGTCGGCATGTCGATCCTGGAGATCAGCCATCGCTCGAAGCCGTTCGACGAGATCATCCAGGGCTGCGAGGCCGATCTGCGCACGCTCGCCGGCATTCCGGACGGCTACCACGTGCTGTTCCTGCAGGGCGGCGCCAGCCTGCAGTTCTCGATGGTGCCGATGAACCTGCTGCCGGCGCAGGGCTCGGCCGACTACATCGTGACCGGCGCGTGGTCGCAGAAGGCCGTCAAGGAAGCCAAGCGCGTCGGGCGGCGTGAAGATCGCGGCGTCGACCGAAGGCGAGAACTTCGCGCGCGTGCCGAAGCAGGACGAGCTGACGCTCGATCCGCACGCCGCCTACGTGCACTACACGACGAACAACACGATCTTCGGCACCGAGTTCCACTACGTGCCGGACGCCGGCAACGTGCCGCTCGTCGCCGACACGTCGTCCGACATCTTCAGCCGGCCGATCGACGTCGTCGAAGTTCGCGCTCGATCTACGCCGGCGCGCAGAAGAACCTCGCGCCCGCCGGGCGTGACGCTGGTCATCATCCGCGACGACATGCTCAAGCGCACGCCGTCGATCGCTGCCGACGATGCTGCAGTACGGCGTGCACGTCGAGAACAAGTCGATGTACAACACGCCGCCGGTGTTCGCGATCTACGTCATGCGGCTGGTGCTCGACGTGGCTGCTGAAGCAGGGCGGGCTCGCGGCGATCGAGAAGCGCAACGCGCGCAAGGCGGACAAGCTGTACGCCGAGATCGATCGCACCGGCTTCTACCGCGGCCACGCGCACGAAGGACAGCCGGTCGCGGATGAACGTGACGTTCCGCCTGCCCAGCGAGGAGCTCGAGAAGACAGTTCGCCAAGGAGGCGACCGCGGCCGGCCTCGACGGCCTGAAGGGGCACCGATCGGTCGGCGGGATGCGCGCGTCGATCTACAACGCGTTCCCCGAGGCAGGGGTCGACGCGCTGGTCGCAGTTCATGCAGGAATTCGAGCGCCGCAACGGCTGATAACTCGGCTGTCAGTCGCTGAGCATGACACTTAGACGACTGTACAGAAGTCTTACAAACGGCTCCTCGCGAATCCTGCTACCGTTGAGGTTCCTTACGCTCTGCGAGGAGTCAGCGTGAGCACACGAGACGATATCGATCCGCCCGGAGTATTCGTATTCGACGTTGAACTGGATCACCGCCGTCGTTCATGGTGCTCTTTCACGTCGGCGCCGTCGCGGCGTTCTTCTTCTTCAGCTGGACCAACCTGCTCGTCGCGCGTCGCGCTGCACTGGCTGGCCGTCGGCTTCGGCATCAGCCTCGGCTACCACCGCCTGCACACGCATCGCGGGTACAAGACGTCGAAGGCGTTCGAGTACTTCCTGGCGGTCTGCGGCACGCTGACGCTCGAGGGCGGGCCGATTTTCTGGGTCGCGACGCACCGCGTGCATCACCAGCACTCCGACCACGACGGCGATCCGCACACGCCGCGCGACGGCGGCTTCTGGGCGCACATGGGCTGGATCCTCTTCGGCGACACGCATCACAACAACACGGCGCTGATGGCGAAGTACGCGCCGGACCTCGGCGCGCGATCCGTTCTACCGCTGGCTGAACACGTATCACTGCGTGCCGCTCACGACGCTCGGCCTCGCTGCTGCTCGCGATCGGCGGCTGGCCGCATGGTGCTCTGGGGCATCTTCCTGCGCGTCGTCGTTCGGCCTGCACGCGCACGTGGCTCGTGAACTCCGCGACGCACATGTGGGGCACGCCGCCGGTTCGACGACCCGCGACGACTCGCGCAACAGCTGGTGGGTCGCGCTCCTGACGTTCGGCGAGGGCTGGCACAACAACCACCACGCCCACCCGGTGTCGGCGCGCCACGGCCTCGCCTGGTACGAGTTCGACATCAGCTGGATCACGCTGAAGCTGTTCAACGCGATCGGGATCGTCCGCGACCTGAAGGTCGCCAAGGTCACGCAGCGCTACCGAGGAAGCCGCGTAGGCAGTGTTGAATGCTGATGCTGAATGCTGAATCGGGCCGAACGCGTCGCGTTCGGCCTTTCGTTCACTCAACTCGGCCCGGCATTCAACTTCAGCATTCAACATTCAGCATTCGCCATTCAGCAATTCTTCATGTATTCTGTCCCATGATCCGCGGCCGCCGGCGATAGGTGATCTTCTTCACCGTCCTCGGCATCTGCCTCGTCGCCATTGCGGTCACCCTCAACATCAGCTGGGTCGTTCTCAACTGGCGTATGGGCGTGCTGGCGATTCTCGGCGTCGATTCTCTTCCTGCTGATCATCGCCGGCATGGTGCTGAACACGATCTTCCTGGTCCGGGAGATCCGCCGCAACGAGCAGCACGACTCGCTTCATCAATGCCGTCACGCACGAGCTGAAGACGCCGGTGGCGTCGATTCGCCTGTACCTGCAGACGCTGCAGACCCGCGATCTCGATGAGGACAAGCGCCAGGAGTTCTACCGCATCATGCTCGAGGACAGCGACCGGCTGCTGCACACGATCGAGCAGGTGCTGCGCGCCGGCAGCGCCCGGCTCGCGCTTCCGGCGCGAGGCGCGCGACCCGCGTCGATCTCGCGCGAGGTGGCGCGCGAGTGCGTCGAGCTGGCGCGGACGCGCTTCCACCTCGACCGAGACGCGCTCGCCTTCGACGAGCGCGCCGCAGGCCGCCGCCGATGGTGCTCGGCGACGCCGAGGAGCTGAAGGCCGCCGTCTGGAACCTGATCGACAACGCCGTCAAGTACTCGACCGCCGGACGTCCACGTCCGCGTGGAGCTCGAGGAGCTCGAGCACGACCGCGTGGCGGTGCGCGTGCGTCGATCAGCGGCGTCGGCATCTCGCCGACGGAGCTGAAGCGCATCTTCCGGCGCTTCTACCGCATGCCGGCAGCGTGGCGCCGTCCGCGCGAAGGGCAGCGGCCTCGGACTGTTCATCGTCCGATCGGTCGCTCGGAACCACGGCGGCCGCGCGTTCGCCGAGAGCGCCGGCGCCGGGCAGGGCAGCACGTTCACGCTCCTGCTGCCCAAGGCGCGCCGGAGGTCTGACCGTGCAGCGCGTGCTCATCGTCGAAGACGAGCAGCACCTGGCCGAAGGGCTCCGCTTCAACCTCGAGGCGGAAGGGTACGAGGCGGAGGTCGTCGAGACCGGCGAAGGCGCGCTCGAGCTGCTGCTCGCAGCGGCGACCGACGATTCGATCTGGTCGTGCTGGACGTGATGCTGCCGGGCAAGGACGGCTTTGCGGTGGTGTCCGAGCTGCGCGCGGCGAACGGCAGTTCGTGCCGGTGCTGATGCTGACCGCGCGCGGGCGTCCCGAGGACGTGCTGAAGGGGTTCGCCGCCGGCGCCGACGACTACCTGCCCGAAGCCGACCGAGCTCGCCGATCCTGCTCGCGCGGATCGGCGGCCTGCTGCGACGTTCCGAGTGGCTCCGGCGCGCGCAGGATCAGTACACGTTTGCCGGCAAGACGATTGATTTCGATGCGCTGGAGCTGCGCGTCGGCGATCGCACGCTGCCGCTCACGCTGATGGAGGCCAACCTGCTGCGCTACTGATCGCGCACGAAGGCAAGGCGGTGTCGCGCAAGGCGATGCTGGAAGACGTGTGGGGCGTGCGCGAGGACACCGACACGCGCGCGATCGACAACTTCATCGTGCGGCTGCGTCGCTACATCGAGAAGGAGCCCGGCGCAGCCCGAAGCACCTGCTGACGGTCCGCGAGCGTCGGCTACAGGTTCATCGCGAATCCCTGAGTCGCTGAACCGGAGCTGGATCGGTTGTGACGATCCGTCGGTCGAGCGCAGTGGCGGCCGCGGCGTCGACCGACGGCGCCGCCGCCGCCGTCGAGTGAACGGCGTGCAGAAGGCGGCCGCGCGGTGTCCTCGAGCCGCGGCGTGCTGGCTGCTCGCGTGGCTCCGCCTGCAGCGCCTCGCCAGTGCGCCACGACGTCCGGCCGGTCGCCGTGAATCTCGAGCCAGGTGACGCTTCGGCAAGCACCGCGCGGTGCAGCAGCGCGCGCTGCGTGCGCGCGGCGAGTCTGCGTGTCGAGCAGGCGCGGCTGGAGCGCCAGGATCTGCTGCAGCCGTTCGACGTCGCGCCGCGCGATCGGCAGCAGTGCCGAGCTCGACCCGGCGCTCCAGCGCATCCGCTGAGAACCGCCGGCGCGCCGACAAGGCCCAGCGGGTGCAGCAGCGTGCCGGCGAGAATCGCGTTGGTCAGCGAATCGGGCGCCGCATCGAAGCGGGCGCGATAGGCGATCGAGCGCCGCGATCGACGTGCCACAGCGCATCGGTCGCGTCGGCGAGTTCCGGCGTGATCGCCTTCAGCAGCCCGGTCGCGCGCAGCTGCCGAAGCGCCTCCTCGCGCGTGACCGGATCGCAGGATCTTGTCAGTACTCCTCGACCAGCCGCGCCGGCGCGCTCCGCGCGATCTCGTGCCGGTGGATCGCAATCGCGTCGAGCGATCGGTCGATCGATGGAGAACTGCAGCCGCGCGGCGAGCACGACCGCGCGCAGCATGCGGACCGGATCCTCGAGGAAACGGACCTCCGGGATCGCCGATGCACCGGATGATCCGCGCGTCGAGATCGTCGAGGCCCGCCGACGTAGTCGATGATCGAGAACGTGCCGATGTCGTAGAACAGCGCGTTGACGGTGAAGTCGCGGCGGAACGCGTCTTCCTCGGGCGTGCCGTAGGTGTTGTCGCGGTGGATCAGGTGATCGTCGGCGCGGCGACTCGGCGACGGCTCGCCATCCTGCCGGTCCGCCGGCGGCTGTCTCGGCGACATCGTCTGCCGCACTTCGTCTCCGGCGTCATCGCCGAGTCGCGGCCACCTGCCGGCGGAACGTCGCCACTTCGATGGTCTTCGTTCCGAACTTGACGTGCGCGAGGCGGAAGCGGCGGCCGATGATCCAGCAGTTCCGAAACAGCTTCTTGACCTGATGCGGATGCGCCGACGTCCCGATGTCGAAGTCCTTCGGCCTGCGGTTGAGCAGCAGATCGCGGACGCTGCCGCCGACCAGGTACGCGATGTAGTGGTGCTCGTGCAGCCGGTACAGAACTTTGAGCGCGTCGGGATCGACGTCGCGGCGGGAGATCGTGTGCTCCGCGCGCGGGACGATGGTCGGCTCCGCCATCGAATGCGAATTATAGCACCATCGACACAGTCAGCAACGATTAACTATCTGATTATCAGTGAGTTAGCGGAGCCTTTCCGGTGTGCTACGATGCCGGCATGCGACGGCTGGGTCTCGCGGTTCTCGTGGTCGATGCTCGGCGTCGGTCCGCTCTACGCCGCCGACCCGTTGGCCGATGCCCGGCGGCTCTACAACCAGGGACAGTTCGACGCCGCCGAGCAGGCGGCTCGTGAGGCGGCGCGATTCGCCGGCCACGGCCGATGGCGCGCGTGTCGTGCTCGGCCGCATCCAGCTCGAGCGGTACCGCCGAACGCCAGCGGCCGCGCGATCTGTCCGGCGCCATCGCAACGCTTCCGCGACGTGGACGCGCGTCGACTCGATGCGCGCGAGCGGGTCGAGCTGACGATCGGCCTTGCCGAGGCGCTGTATCTCGAGGAACGGTTCGGCGCGGCGGCGGAGCTGTTCGAATCGGTGCTCGATGATTCCGACGCGCTCGGCGCGGTCGCGCACGAGCGCGTGCTCGACTGGTGGGCGACCGCGCTGGATCGGCTACGCGCAGCTCCGCCCGATGACCGGAACGGAGCGAGATCTACGGTCGCGTGTCGACCCGCATGACGCAGGAGATCGCGCGCGATCCCGGGTCGACGCCGGCCGGCTACTGGCTGGCGGCGGCGGCACGAGGCAGCCGGCGATCCCGAGCGCGCGCTGAACGAGGCCACCGCTGCGCTGGGTTCGCGCGGCGCTGGCTGCAGATCGGCGGCGCGCGCGCTGCGCGCCGACCTCGATCGGCTCGTCGTCAGGCGATCATGCCGGATCGCGCGAACGCGTCTCGCCGATCGCGCGATCACACCCAGGCGCTGGCGGGCATGGTGGGCGAGTGGGAGGCGTTCAAATCAGCCTGGTACTCGCTGATCCTTCGAACGATCAGCTCTTCGCTTCTTTCCAGTTCTCGCCGATCCCCACGTCCACGGTCAGCGGAACGTTCAGCGGGACCGCCTGCTCCATGATGTCGCGAAGCACGGCGGCCGACTTCCTCCGCCGCGGCCTTCGGCGCCTCGAACAGCAGCTCGTCGTGCACCGTGAGGATCATCCGGGTGCGACCGCCGGCGAGCAACGGCAGCGCGGCGTGCACGTCGATCATCGCGCGCTTCAGGATGTCGGCCGCGGTCCCCTGGATCGGCAGGTTGACCGCGACGCGCTCGGCGGCGCTGCGGATCTGCCCGTTGCGGCTCGTCAGCTCCGGCACCAGCCGCCGCCGGCCGAACATCGTCTTCACGACGCCCGTCTGCGCGCGCGTCCTCGAGCAGGCCGTCGATGAAGCTGCCGGACGGCGGGAAAGCCGGCGAAGTAGGCGTCGATGAAGTCCTGCGCCGCCTGCTGCGTGACGCCGATGTCCTTGGCCAGCGTGAACGCCGTCTTTCCGTAGAGCAGCGCGTAGTTGATGATCTTGGCGCGGCGGCGGAGCTCGTGCTCGCTCAGGCCGCTGTTCGTTGCCGAACACCTTCGCGCGGTCCGATCGTGGATGTCCTCGCCGTTGCGGAACGCGTCGATCAGCGCCTCGTCGCCGGACAGGTGCGCGAGCACGCGCAGCTCGATCTGCGAGTAGTCGGCCGAGATCAGCACGTGGCCGCGATCGGCGATGAACGCTCGCCGGATCTCGCGGCCGAGCTCGGTGCGGATCGGGATGTTCTGCAGGTTGGGGTCGCTGCTGCTCAAGCGCCCCGTCGCCGCCACCGCCTGGTTGAAGCAGGTGTGCACGCGTCCGGTCTCCGGGATTGACCAGCTGCGGCAGCGCGTCGATGTAGGTGCCCTTCAGTTTCTGCAGCGCGCGCCATTCGAGGATGAGCCGCGGCAGATCGTGCGCGAGCGCCAGCTCCTCGAGCACTTCGACCGCGGTCGATGCGGTCTTCGTCTTCGCGTTGCGCTTCAGCGCGGGCAGCTGCAGCTTGTCGAAGAGGATCTCCGACAGCTTCTTCGGCGAGTTGATGTTGAACTCCTCGCCGGCCAGCTCGAAGATCTGCGCGCTCCGGGTCGCGAGCTCGTGCTCGACGTGGCTCGACTGCTCCGGCAGCGCCCGGCCGTCCACGCGAACGCCGGCCCGCTCGATGGCCACGAGCACCGGGAATCAGCGGCAGCTCCAGATCGAGGTAGAGCGTCTCGAGATCTTCACGGCGCAGAAGGTCGCGCAGCGTTCCCGACAGCTGCAGCGCGAGGTCGGCGCGCTCGCCCGCGTAGTCGAGCGCCTCTTCGGCGGCAATCTGCGCGAACGGAATCGGCCTTCGCGCCGCGGCCGCACACGTCCTCTTCGCGCAGCGCCTTGTAGCCGTTGTGCTCGAGCGCGAGATCCTCGAGCGGGTGCGACGAACGCGTCGCGTCGAGCAGGTAGCTCGCGAGCATCGTGTCGGTCTCGAGGCCCCGCAGCGCGATGCCGTGGCGTGCGAGGACGATCGCGTCGAACTTCAGGTCGTGGCCGACCTTCGCGATCGCCTGGATCCTCGAGAACGTCCTTCAGCGCCGCGAGCGCGTCCGGCACGCTGACGCCGTCGCGCGTCGGTCGTCGCGACCCGACCGAAAAGATCGCCGCCGCCGGCGCGGCTCCGCAAGCGGCACGTACCGCGCCTGACGGGGCCCGGTCGAGAACGCGAGCCCGGCGATGCCCGCTCGCATCGCCGACGGGCCATCCGGCAGGACGCGAAGTCCGAAGCGACTCGACCGATCGCAGCTGCGCCGCAAGCGCGCGCACGTCCTCGAGCGTCCGACGATGGCGTAGTCCTTGCCGATCGTCTGCGCGTCGGCGCGTACTCCATGACGAGCGTGCGGAACCCGAGCCGCGTGAACAGCTCGAAGCATCGCTCGCGCGATCGCGCCGCGGTACCGCAGCGTCTCGGGATCGAACTCCACCGGCACGTCGGTGCGGATCCGCGCCAGCTCGCGGCTCTGCCGCGCATCGTCCGCGTGGCGCGAGCAGGCCCTCGCGATAGCGCTTGTTCGACACCTCCGACGCGTGCGCCAGCAGCGCCTCGAGCGATCCGTACGGTCGCGATCAGATCGCGTGCGCCCTTTTCGCCGATGCCCGGCACGCCCTTGATGTTGTCGATCGAGTCGCCCATCAGCGCGAGCACGTCGACGACCTGCTCCGGCGCGACGCCGAACTTCTCCTTCACGCCGCCGCGTCGTACCACGTCCCGTCATCGCGCGGGTTGTAGACCGTGATGCCGTCGTGCACGAGCTGGAAGAAGTCCTTGTCGCCGGTGACGATGGCGACTTCGAACCCTGCTCGGCGGCGCGCGTCGCCGAGCGTGCCGATCACGTCGTCTGCCTCGAAGCGCTCGTAGGTGAGGATCGGCACGCCCATCGCTTCGCACGCCTCGTGCACCCACGGAATCTGCTCGGCGAGATCCGGCGGCATCGGCGATCGGTTGGCCTTGTAGTCGGTCGCCATCTCCGAGCGGAACGTCGGGCCGGCGAGATCGAACGACGCGGCGATGTACTGCGGTTGGTGATCCTGGATCAGCTTCCGCAGCATCGTCACGAAGATGTAGACCGCGTGCGTGGATTGCCGCCCGGGCCGGTGAGCCCGGAGCCGCGCATCGCGTGATACGCGCGGTACATCTGCGAGCTGCCGTCGATGAGGAAGAGGCGCTGGGACATTTCGGACGTGCAAGCACGATGCAGGTGCACGAGCGCACTGATCAGCGGCGGGAGATGCGGAAATTCAGTATATCATTCGAGGAATGTCGCTTCGGGCGCGCGCGGCCCTGCTGGCCGTCCTCGGTCTGGTCGCGGCCGGCAGCGTCGGCCTGCAACGGCGGGATTTTCGGAAAGCAGTACCAATACGAAGAGGATCTGTATCTCTCGACTCGACGGCTCGGCCACGCTGATCGTCAACGCGTCGCTCGCCGGCGCTCGTCGCGCTGCGCGGCCTCGATCTCGATCTCGAGTCCGTCGACCAGCGCCTCGATCTGAACAGAATCCGCGCAGCCTACCAGTCTGCCGGTCACCGAGGTCACCCGCGTCAGCCCGCCGTGGCGCCGTGCCGGGCGGCGCTTCGTGCAGATCCGGATGAACGTCTCCGATGTCCGGAAGCTTGACCGCGCTGGCCGTTCTCCTGGTCACGCTACACGCTATACGTCCAGAGACGGCCATCACGTCTTCGAACAGAACGTGGGCGCATCCGCGCTGAGGCCCGGGACGCTGCAGAACGTCGGATGGGACGGGTCGAAGTCGTCGCGTTCCGGCTGCACCTGCCGAGCCGAATCGTCTGGCACAACGCGCGCGACCTCGAGACCGAACGGCCAACTGAAACCGCAGCGCGGGAACATCCTGGCCTGGGAACAGCACCTCACCGATCGGCTCGACGGCACGCCCGTCGAGATCAAGGTCGAGCTGGACAGCCAGTCGATTCTGTACACGGACGCTGTGGCTGTTTGCCGGAGCGTTTGTCGCGGCGCTGGCCGTGCTCGCGCTTCCTCATCTGGCTGACGGTGAGGAAGGGCGCTGCCGAGGCGGCTACATCGACGGGGCCTTGAGGTCCTGCGTTCGCTGATCGCCTTCCTCGATCCGGACCTTCGTCGCGCTGGTTCCGGATCTGTTCCAGGAACGTCGGATCGAACCATTCTCCTGACTCCACGTCGTCGACCGCGACGACCAGGTAATCGCCCGGTGGAATGGTGGACAGCTTGTAGGCCCCTGCCGCGTCGGTTCGGGACATGGCGATCTGCCGCGACTGCGGGGACCACAGCCGCTCGTCCGACGGGAACACGATGACGGCGATATCGCCGACGGGATTGCCTCGAGTGTCCCGTACGGTACCACCGAGACTGCTGATCTTGTCGCTGAAGATCACGTTGAGGCCGGTCACGTTCTCCGATCTCACTTCGATGGGCTGGTCCGTGACGTCACGCCCGTCCAGGTACACCGATCTCAGAGTCCACCCGCGTGGCGCCGAGGCGCGGATCATGTACAGACCCGCCATCACATCGTCGATCTACGAAGCCTGATTTCGTCGCGGTGATTGTGTAGCTGCCGGCTGGAAGGCCCGTCACACGGTAGCGCCCCTGCTCGTCGGTGCTCGCCGCATGTGGACGGCCGCCGCCGCTGACGACGACGCGCGCGCGCCTGACCGCGCGTCCGGTATCGGCCGCGACGACCCGTCCGGTGATCGTCGCCGTGCCCGCAGGAGTCGCCACGTCGCGCGGCGCCGGAGCGCCGCGACGCCCCCCTGCGCCTAAGCCGCCGGCGCGACCTTGTCCCCGTCCCGCTCCCGGCGTCTGGGTCTGGCCCTGCGGGCTCTGCCCTGAGGGTGGCGCCTGCTGCGCGAGGAGCGAGGCCGCGAGCAACGGCGCGAGCGCCATTGACGTCAGTCTCTTGGTCATTCCTGAATCCGTGCAGAGAAAAACGGTGGCTGCGAAGATCTTAGACACGAGGGGGGAAGGGAAAAGGGAAAAGGGAAAGGCAGAAGGGAAAAAGGGAAGCCGGTGTGGTGGACCGACCTGTCCGCCACACCGGCTCGGTGTGATCTATTCGCTCTTGATCTCCGCATCCGTCTTCAACGCGTTGGTGACCGACAGCTCGCCGAGACCGGTCGCGAGTGAACGCGCGAGCATGCGCTCGACGTTGCTGTTCACCACGCCCGCGAGCGTCACGTGGCCACCCTCCACGATGATGTGGATCGGCGGGTTGGCCATCGCGGCGTAGTTCCAGAACGATGGGTTGCCGTAGATGGCGCGCGACACGCGATACCGAAGCTCGTCGTCGAACTGCGAGACCGGAAGCACTCCGATGTCGTTGCGCACGCCGCGCACTCCGTCGATTCTTGTTATCCGTTTTTCGAGATCATCCTTCTTGTAGGGCATGGTGACCTTGCCTGTGAGCACGACCATCCCGTTATCCACGGTGGCGTTGATGTCGTCGAAAATTGTGAGTCGTCCGTAGCCGGTGATCGACCGTCCGATGTCCTCCGCCAAGCGGACGTCGCGCCGATCCTGGCCGAACGCGGCGGTGGCCAGCGTGGCCAGCAGCGCAACAGTGGTAACGAGTGAAGCCCTGACTTTCATGATTCCCTGAACCTTCCGGCCGACACGCTCGTGGTGCGACCCCGCAGGCACGCCGGTGTGACATGGCACAACAGGAAAAGGCAAAGGAGATGCCAGGCGGTTTGTTCGAAATGGCCGGCGATCTCAGCGTCGTCGATCGCCTTCGCGGTCCGGCTGTCCTGAGGCGAGGCCAGTGGCGGCCTCTGTCGGATTTCGGATCCCGGTTGCCGGGTCCCCGGATCCGGATCCCGGATCCCGACACCGAAGTCCCTAGAGCGCCACGATGGTGAGAATGCCTGCGCCGATGAGGAGCAACTGTCTGAAGGGCCCTCCCTCGAGTCCGCCGCGGTGCAAATCCGGAATCAGGTCGGACATGGCCACGTAGAGGAAGTTGCCGGCGGCGAATGCGAGCACATATGGGAGCAGGTTCGGGAGGGACTTCGACGCCAGCAGCATCCCGACAGCGCCGAGAATTCCTCCTATCCCCGAGAGCAGATTCAGAATGAAGGCACGTCCACGCGTGAATCCGGCACGCAGAAGGATCGCGACATCCCCGACCTCCTGTGGAATCTCGTGCGTCGCCACCGCCAGCGCGGTTGTCACGCCAAGGGGGATCGATGTCACCACCGCGGCGGCGATCACCGCGCCATCCACGAACGTGTGAAACGCGTCTCCGACGATCACGAGAGACGCGGCGCTGCTCGTATGGACTTCACATTCTTCGGCGTCGTGGCAGTGGCGCCAGATGACCAGTTTTTCCAGGAGGAAGAATGCGAGCACCCCGGCGAGCAGCGTGCTGAGCGCACGCGCGGGCGGCAGCCGCTCGAGTGCCTGTGGCAGCAATGCCAGCACCGCCACGCCGAGCAGCGTGCCGACCGCATAGCTGATGGCCCAGGGCAGAACCTTGATCCGGATCGAATCGCCGAGGAGAAGGAAGGTTGATGCCGCGAGCACGCCGCCGAAGCTCCCGAGCACGCTCAACCCTACCGCGACTGCATAGAGGCGCACGCGGAATTCTAATTCACCGAACGTCACGATTCACGCAATTCCACGGATTGGCCCTACGGCGTCGCGACAAACCCGCGTCGCGCGCGCACGTGATAGTTCGCGTTGCTCACCTCGACGCGGATCGGCGTGCCAGTGACCGTCCTTCTCTCCCGTCGCCGCGTAGCCCAGGTAGTACTGACGACTCAGCTCGTCGGCAATGCCTGTGGTTGCGGGACTCAGATCGCGCGTGCTCCTCACGACTCTCAGTGCGTCCGCCGCTGTCGTCCGTGATCTCGCGCAGCGCGAAGACGTTCACCCGATCGTCCATCCCGCGACGTTGCCGCGTGGATTTGGCGGGGGGTAGCCCGGAGGAGGCGGCGGCGGCGGATTGCGGCCGCCTCCTCCCGGCATCGGGAAGGGGAACGGAACCGGGAATCGTGGCGTTCGCCCCCGCTGGAATCGTCGCCCGAAGCCACCGGGAGCGAATCCATACTCGGTCTGACTGTCGATGCCGATGGCGTAAACCAGCACTTCAGCCTCGCGAATGATCCGCTTCAACGACGTTCATGTCGGTGCGGCTGCTCGTGTCGTTGCCGTCCGAAATGATCACGATCGCCTTCTTGCGATTGTGCCCCGTTAGCGCCAGCGGCACCGCATCGGCGACGGCATCGTAGAGCGCCGTGCCTCCCCGCGGCTGGATGCGCGCGAGCTGGTAGCTCAGACGACGCTTGTCCTCGTCCACCCTTCCACGAGCACCGGGTGGTTATCGAACCGGTAGAGAAACACCTCGTCGTCAGGATCGGTCGAGCTGGTCGAGGAAGCTGTTGAGCGCCTCGCGCGCGGCCACCATCTTTTCCCCTTCCATGCTGCCGCTCGTGTCGAGCACGATGCCGAGGCTGACGGGGACACGCTCGTTGGTGAAATGGGTGACCGTTTGCAGCTTGATCGTCCTGGTAGACGCGGAAGTCTTCCTTGCGCAGCCCCGACACGAACCGGCCGTTCTGATCGGTCACCGTCGCCGTCACGTTGATCAGCTCAACGCCGGTCTTGAACGCGGAACAGCTGGTCTGTTCGTTCGTCGCCGGCGGCTGTCGGCTATTGCTGCTGGCCTGCTGCGCGCGGTGGATTGTACGGCCCATGATCACGAACGGCTGCGGCGGCCGTCGCGCGGCGCAAACGCGATTTGCTGCGTGCCATGACGGGACCCCTATTTCTGCGCGAGTGCATCCGGCGCGCGTTTGTCGACATGCGGCAGCACGTGGCCGTCTTCTGTTCGGAATCCTACGCGATATCTCGCGACCTGACCCGTGACGGGAACGTTCACGACGAACGGCGACTCTTCGCCCGGCGTCAACGTCATGAAGTCCAGGGGCGCGCGGCTGCTCGACAGGAACCGCCATCCGGTCCAAACACGAATACCGTGGCCTCGACATGGCGACGCCGGCGCCGTCGCGCGGGTTCTGCACGATGCCGGCGATGACGATCCGGTCGGACTCCTGCGTGTGACGCAACGACAACAGCTCCAATGGCGCAACGCTCGCGTCGCGACTGCCGGCGTTGCTGCAGCCGGCGGCGCCGTTGCCGCGTGGACGGCGCTGGTTGCGCTCGGCGTTGTCGCTCGCGACGCACCGTCGTCAATCCGATCCCAACGCGAGTAGAACGCCAGCGAACAGCCGATGACGATCAGACCGTGGACCCCATGGCGAGGACGGCTCCGGCTCCTCGAACAGATGCGAGACACCGGGGACTGCCGGACGGATTTCCAAGTCATCAATCTGACCGAGGCGCTCGGTTCATGCAAGCAATCGATCCGTTCGGCAAGCCGCGGGTACGCGGCGCCGACGGGCCGGTTCCCGGTAGCCCGTGCGGGTTCGGCGGCCAGCGCGCTGAGGGCCTCGACCCGGGCGCTCGAACGCGCGCGTTCGTGGCGAAGCATCTTCGCCACGATGACAGCCATTCCGACGGCCATAGCCAGCGCGAGCGCCGTCACGACGATGAGGATGGTATCCATATCAGTTCCCAATTCCCAGCTCAATTCCTGCAACCCAGGCTTCCCGGCCACTGGTCCTTTATCTCAATTTGAATTCCACCGCGACTTCCACCATCACATCCACAGGCGTGCCGAACCGTTTCGCCGGCGAGAATCTCCACTGCTCGCACGGCTTCGACCGCCCGCTGATCGAGCCCGCCGCCCAAGCCGCGCAGAAGCTTCACGTTGCCGACGGTGCCGTCGGCGCGGACCACGATTTCGAGCTCGACGTCCCCTGACAGCCGCGACGCCGCGCCTCCTCCGTATAGTCGGGGCGTACTTCGCGCATGATGCTGGGCGGCGTGATGCCGGAACGCCGGCCGGTACGGACCGCCGCCTGTGCCACCGCCGCTTCCGGGACCGATGCCGGAACCGGTTCCCTCACCGATTCCCGTCCCCTGTCCGGTTCCGGCGCCGCTGCCGGTGCCCGGGCCCGTGACTGTCCGAATCGCGCGCGTCCGCGAGAACGCCCGCCTTGTCCACCGTATCGGCGGGTAGCCTGCGCAACCGGCGCCACCACCTGCGGCAACGGCTTCGGTGGTGCCGGCGGCGGCGGCTCGACGGGCTTCGCGACGGGCTCCGGCGCGGGCGGAGGCGGCGTGATCTTGGGCTCGGGCTCCGGGGGCCGAGTCGTGATCGGCCGCGGACGGCGGCACTGGACTCCGCTGGAGCGCCGTGCCTTTCATCCGGGCCTTCGGCGGCGGCGGCGGCTGCTTCAGCCCTCCGCCGCCACCCCCACCCCCGGACCGGGCATCGCCAGAAACACCAGTCGCATCGGGGTCGATCGGGCAGTGCCGTCGGGGCCGCCACCCCCACGTCAACAACACAAACGCGCAAGCCGCCCGCCGTGAAGCGCGCCGGAGGCGAGCAGCGCGCCGGGCGACCGCCTCGTTCTCGGCGCTCGGCCAAAAATCGGGCGTTCGCGTCAGGCGTCGGCCGAAGCCCGCGCATGACGCGCTGCACGGCTCGCACGGCATCAGCGACTGCAACGAATCGGCCGTCGATGGTGCTGACGGAGCCGTCCTCAATCAGCGCCCGCACGCCGCGGGGCGTACACCGGCCGCGTCCGCGATTTCCCGCGCCGTGAAGACCTCCGGGACCCGGCGGAAGCGCTGACAGAAGACATGGGACTGTGTTGCGGGCATAGCGGCAAAAGCCTTGCCGGTGCCTCGTCCACCGGGAAGGCCCTATGCGAGGCTTTTCGGCCGTTATTTGCGGTCCTGTTATAGAGGCGCCGTCGGGCTGTTGTCGGCAGGGACTGCCCGTCGCCGGCAGTGGACACTTTCCAAGCTAGATCAAGATGACGATGGGCATGAGGCGGACCGGAAGATCGCCTGGCGAGCTGGGAGACCGCAGATTATGTTAAAACGCTCGGATGCCGACAGCTCGCAGGTCATCGTCACCGGAGCGTCCAGCGGGATCGGGCGGGCAACGGCGCTACGATTCGGGCGGGCAGGGGCTGCATTCTGGCTGTCGGGCGGGATGGCAGCAGCTCTGGCTGAGGTAGCGGCTGCCGTCGAAAAGAAGGCGGTCAGGCGGCGACCTGCGTGGCCGATGTGACCGACGTCGGGCGCGCCGTCCACGATTGTCGAGACCGCGCTCCAACGGCTCGGCGGTCTGACGACGCTGGTGAACGCCGCAGGCATCATCGGGACCGGCAACATCGAAACGACAACCGACGAACAGTGGGACGCGATGATGGACATCAACTCGCGCGCGCCATTTCGACTGATGCGCGCGGCGGTGCCCGGCGCTGATTCAAGTCCAAAGGCTCGATCGTCAACGTCTCGAGCGTGACCGGGTCTGCGATCGTTTCCGGGCGTGCTTGCCTACTGCGTGAGCAAGTCCGCGATCGATCAACTGACGCGGTGCGCCGCGCTCGAGCTCGCGCGCAAAAGGCGTGCGCGTCAACGCGGTGAATCCCGGCGTTGTGATTTCGAACCTGCACCGTCGCGGCGGAATGAACGAGGAGAGCTACTCGGCATTCCTCGAGCATTCGAAAGCCACGCACCCGATCGGCCGTCCTGGTGAGCCGCAACGAGATCGCCGATCTGATCTTCTTTCTGGCATCGCCGAACGCGGCGTGGATCACGGGCGAGACGATCTCGATTGATGGGGGCCGTCACCTGACGTGTGCGAGGTAAGCTAGCCAGTTGCCAGCTTCACCGGTCATCGCAGCGCTGTCGCGCCGAAGCGGCAGCCGCGAAGGCGGACGAACTCGCGAAGTCCATTGCGCTGGTTTGACCGCTTCCGCGAAGAGCAGCCCCTCGCGCTCGGCGAGCACGCGCGCGGCTTTGAAGCCCTGCGCAGGTGAGGATCTGCACTGGGCCGCCCAGCGCCGCGTAATCACTCGCAGCTGGCTCGCATCGGATCAGCGCTGAAATTCCTTGCTGCGCGGTGCCATCGATGACGAGACATCTGCCGCCTGGCCGTAGCGCCCGCGCCGCTTCGCGAGAAACACGACCGCGCGTCGCGTGCGAGCAGTAGCGGCAGGACATCGCGGACGACGGCGACGTCGAAGGCGTCGTTCTCAACAGGGAGCGACGTTCCACGGTGCGGTGGCAGTTTCGAGCAGGGCGCCCTCACGAGCCGCCACGTCGGCGGCTGTCGCAACCACGCCTCGCGCGCGTCCACCGCCAAGGCTCGGCCGGTCAGACCCGTCTTGACGCGAGCTGCGCGAGCAGAATCGGATCGCTGCATCCGATCGACGAGCAGACGATCGCCGAGCTTGACGCCCGCCATCGAAACGGCTAGCGACTCGCCGGTCGATTTGCGTAAAGGCCACCATGGCATGAAGTTTCAGATGATATAGTTTCCGGTTGTGAAAAATCCGCCAAAGATTGATGTTGCAACAGGGAAGCTCGGCATTCTGCTCGTGGGCATGGGAGCCGTCAGCACGACCACAATCGCGGGTGTCCTTGCGGTCCGGCGTGGGCTCGCGTCGCCGATTGGCTCGCTCACGCAGATGGGCACGGTGCGCCTGGGGAAGCGGACGGAAGGGCGCTCGCCGCTCATCAAGGATTTCGTTCCGCTCGCGTCGCTCGACGACGTCGTGTTCGGTGGCGTGGGACATTTTCGAAGAGAACTCGTACGAAGCGGCGAAGACTGCGGGCGTGCTCGAAGATGATCTGCTCGCAGAAGATTCGTCCCGAGCTCGAAGCGATCAAGCCGATGTCGGCCGTCTTCGATCGCCGCTACGTGAAGCGGCTCGATGGGCCGAACGTCAAGAAGGGCAAGAACAAGAAGGAGCTGGCGGAACAGCTGCGCGAGGACATGCGGCGGTTCAAGCAGGAGAACAACTGCGATCGGCTCGTCATGGTCTGGTGCGGCAGCACGGAAGTGTTTCTGACCGAGTCGCCGGCGCACGCGACGCTGGACGCGTTCGAGAAAGCGCTGGAGGCGAACGACGACAACATCCCGTCGAGCATGGTCTACGCGTATGCGGCGATCAAGGAAGGCATTCCGTACGCGAATGCGGCGCCAAATCTCAGCGCCGACATTCCCGCGCTCATCGATCTTGCCGCCACGACGGGCTCGCCGCTGGCCGGCAAGGATCTCAAGACCGGACAGACCCTCATCAAGACAATCATCGCCCCCGGCCTCAAGGCGCGGCTGCTGGGCGTCGAGGGGTGGTATTCGACCAACATTCTCGGCAACCGCGACGGCGAGGTGCTGGACGATCCGGAATCGTTCAAGACGAAGGAAGAAAGCAAGAAGTCAGTTCTCGACTACATCCTCCAGCCGAATCTCTACCCGGAGCTGTACAAAGATCTTTGCCACGTCGTCCGCATCAATTACTATCCGCCGCGAGGTGACAACAAGGAGGGCTGGGACAACATCGACATTTTCGGCTGGCTGAATTACAAGATGCAGCTGAAAGTGAATTTCCTCTGCCGCGACAGCATCCTGGCGGCGCCGATCGTGCTCGACGTCGCGCTGTTTCTGGATCTGGCGAAGCGCGCGGGCATGGAGGGTATTCAGGAGTGGCTCTCGTTCTACTTCAAGAGCCCGATGCACGCCGCGGGGTTGTATCCCGAGCATGACTTGTTCATCCAGATGATGAAACTGAAGAACACCCTGCGGTTTCTCCGCGGCGAGGATCTCATCACCCACCTCGGACTGGAGTATTACGACTGATGGACTCGGGCAGGCTGCAGCCGGCGCTCTTCGGCGGACTTCTTATTGGCGTGCTGTCGGCACTGCCAATCGTCAGCGCCGGCAATTGCTGCTGCTGCCTGTGGGTCGTGGCTGGAGGCGCGCTCGCGGTCTACTTGCGCCAGCAGAACTCTCCGTTTGCCGTGACGTCCGCCGAAGGAGCGCTCGCGGGCCTGCTCGCCGGCATCATCGGCGGCGTGATCGGGGTCATCCTCTCGATCCCCATGGAAGCGATGATGGGCCCCTTCCAGCATCAGCTGCTGGAGCGCATCCTCGCCTCGCGTCCCGACTTTCCAGCCGAGACGCGCGACATCCTTGAGCGCGCGGGTGCCGGCGGGCGCGGAGCCGCCGCGATTGCCATCAAGCTCTGTTTCAGCCTGGTCACCGGAGCCGTTTTCGGGATGCTGGGTGGCCTCCTTGGGGTCGCGATCTTCAAAAAGGATGCGCCGCCACCGCCGCCTGCAGCCGGCACCGTCGACATCCTCCCGCCAGAGTAGCGATATCGGAATCAACCCTGTACCGGGGTCAGACCCCATGTACCGGGGTCAGACCCCATGTACCCGGGGAGGTTCTGCCTCCGGAGTGATCGATTCAAGATCTACAGTTCCGAGCTCCTCACACCGAGAATCCCTTCGTAAATCTGTGCAGCTGTGCGCGATTCTGGGCGAATCTGCGCCACCTGCAATAAATCATTGCGAAACAAGGGCTTTTGCTGATGCGCGACCGGTGGTCCTGGCGTCTGCTCCCGATGGCGCTTGCGCTTCATGCGCAGGCGGTCCATGGCCAGACCTCGGATACCGGGAGTCGTCTGCCCGATCTTCTCGTGACCAGGTTGCAGGAACCAGCAACGCGAGGGCCTGGAAACGATCAGGTCGCCCCGGCACGGTCCGCAGCCGCGTCGCCACTGCCGGCGACCTCGCTCGACGAACGCCAACCGGGCGCAAGCCTCGACGGCCCCCGGCGGATATCCATGACGGTTGCGCGACCGATGCCGCTCGGCGATCTCCTGCTGCTGCTGGTGAATGGCACGCCCTTCAGCCTGGTTGACGGCGAGGCAGCGCCCGGTGCGACCTTCATCGGAGATCTCAAGGATCTGACGATGCGTCAGGCGATCGAGGCGGTCCTGTTTCCGCGCAGCCTCGATTACGACTGCAGGGGACACTCATTCGCGTCTTTCCGCGGAAGAGTGTCCACGCGACTTCTTCAACGTGAACTATCCGAACACCCGCCGCAACCTGCAACGCCAGATTCCAGTCGCGTCTTCAATCGCGGGCCAGCAGAACCCATCACCGATTCTCCTGTCGTCGTCGCAGAGCGATCTGTTTGACGACATCGAAAAAGGCGTGCAGTCGCTCCTGTCGTCATCCGGGCGAATGCACGTGGATCGCACCGCCGGCCTGGTACAGGCGACCGACTTTGCAGACCGCCTCGATCAGATCGGGGTGTACGTCGAAGCCGTCCAGCTTCGCGCGGCGCGTCAGGTACGGATCGACGCCGACGTCTTCGAGGTCCGGTTCACGGAGGGAGGCGCCAGCTCGATCGACTGGAGCGCTCCGTCGATCCGCAGCGCGGCCGCCGCGCGGCCGGCGCCGGGATCGGCCCAGACTCGGTCCCTCGGCCGATACGAGGCATTGAAAAGGGCCATCGCGGAGCAGGCGTCATCGCGCCGATCGGTTCGCCGCAGGTGCTCGCGATGAACAACGAACCGGCTATTATCCGGATCGGCGACACCCGTGACGGGTGGACTGAAACGTTGGCGCGTTGTGCGCCACGACGATCTCAGGCAGACGGGATTCGTGCAGATGCAGCGTGATCGCTCGTTCGCTAGTCCGACTCGGGCCAAGCGGCAGTCGAAGGTCCTCGGACGGAGCCGTGATTGCGGCAGCGGGAATCGGCGCAGCCGACACGCTGATGCGCGTTCAGGATGGCGAAACGATCGTTTTTTCGGGCTTCTTGCACGAGCGCGAGACCGGATCCCGCTTCGCGTCGCGAACACCAATCAGCCGGTCCAGCCGATTCGATCCGAGCTGGTGATTCTGCTGACCCCGACGATCGTCCGCCTGGCGGCCGCATCGCCCCACTGACTGGACTGGCGCACCGACAGAGAGGCATTCCATGCACGAGGAGTACTACGGATTCAGCGAAAAGCCTTTCAGCCTGACTCCCGATCCGAAGTATCTCTACAAGAGCGAGTCGCACGCCAACGCGTTCGACCTGCTCCAATACGCCATTCGCCGGCGCGAAGGGTTCGTTGTCGTCACCGGCGATATCGGCACCGGCAAGACGACACTCTGTCGGGCGATTCTCGAGCAGCTCGATCGGAAGACCTTCACGGCGCTCGTGCTCAACCCGTTCCTGTCGGAGGAGGATCTCCTGCGCCTCATCCTTCAGGACTTCGGCGTGGTCTCGCGCGAGGAGATGAAGCGCGGACGGCCTGGCCGGCGTCAGCAAGCAGGAACTCATCGATACGTTGAACGAGTTCCTGCTGTCGCTGCTTCCGCTGGGCGCCGGCGCGCTTCTCATCATCGACGAGGCGCAGAACCTGCCTCGCCAGGTGCTCGAGCAGATTCGCATGCTGTCGAACCTGGAGACAACAAGGAGAAGCTGCTGCAGATCGTGCTGGTCGGCCAGCTCAATCTGAAGGAACTGCTGCGGCTCGCCGGAACTTCGGCAGCTCGATCAGCGCGTGTCGATCCGGTATGAACTGAAGCCTCTGACTCGAGAGGAAACAGCCGCATACGTCGCGCACCGTCTGACGATTGCCGGGCGGCGGCGCCGTCGTCAGCTTCGCGCCAAAGGCGCTCGATCTCGTTCACAAGTACACCGGCGGGATTCCGCGGCTGATCAACCTCGTCTGCGATCGCGCCCTGCTGGGCGGGATACTCAGCGCGCACGAACCGCATCACGCCCGGACATGGTCAAGTCATGCCGCTGCGGGACTCGATCTAACGCTCTCCCGCACGCGCGATTCGACTGGGTCAGGCAGCGCGCGACGCGCCATTTGCCGCAGGCGCGGCGCTCACCGGCCGTGCTGGCGATCGCGATTGCGATCTGCCGTAACCGGCATTCAGGCGAGGAATCCTGCAGGCCAAGACGGCCGACACGGCTGCGATCCCGGCCAAGGCGGCCGCCACCACTGACGTGCGGCCACCAGTCCGACACGAAGCCACGCCGTCCGTCGCTCAGAGCGCAAGGCACGACCGGTCCTGCCACACCGTCGCCTGTGGATTCGCAGCCTGATGTCGCATTTCCGGTGCGCCACGGTGCCACAGCGCGACTTACTCCATTCTGGTGGGTTCCTTCCGGTACGAACCGGAAGCGGCATCGCTCGTTGGCCAGCTGAGCGGTCTTGGCTATCGCGTACGCAACGGCGCAGGCGACTTCGACGCACCGCGGAACGTGGCACCAGGTGTTCGTCGGCCCATATGGCGATCTCGAGCACGCCAGGCAGGACAGACGCGAGTGCGCCAGCTGCCCGGGTATGCTGACGCGCACGTTGTAACGCAGTGAGCCAGATCTTCGATTCGCTGCGGCGTGGTCGAGAAACGTTCCGGCGCGACCAGCGGTGCCACAGAGCCCGGACGCCGATGATGTTCTCGCCACGCTAGGCTATACGCCGCTTCGCCGGACACGGCGACCTTCACCCGCTCTCATGACCATTGCTGCGATCGCAGGTCTCGTCGTCGTGGGCTGGATGGGCTGGCGCACCCTGTTCGCCGAGCGCGCTGAAGCGTGGCTGCCGGCAACTACGATCACTCGGCAGGTTTCTCCGGCGACAGGTTCGCGCCAGGCAGAAGTCTCCAAGCCCGTTGCGGACTCGGCTGTGGATGCGGGAGTCCAGGCTGCAGTCCCGTTGATCGCGTCTCAGAGTTCGGATCTGGGGTCCCGGAGCTCAGGTGGAGGATTCGCGATGACCGATCCTGGTTCTCCACCCAGGCGGGAAATCGGACGCCGAGTCCCCGGATCCCGCACGTCGGATCCCGGATCCCGGATCCCGGATCCCGGCACGATCTCCCCCGAGACCGCGCCCGATTCATCGCGCGACAGCGATCTCGAGCTTGCGCTGTACTATCATCGCGCGGGCGATTTCACGAACGCGCTTCAGCGCTATCAGGCGCTGCTCGCACGCAACGAACTGAACGCCCAGGCTCACAACAATCTCGGGTTGCTGTATCAGCAGCGCAACCGGCTTCAGGAATCCGCCCGCGAGCTGCAGCGGGCTGTCCTGATAGAACCGCGCAACGCTGGAACCCACAATAATTACGGGGTGACGCTCCTGATGCTGGGCCGGCTGGACGAAGCCGTGGCTGAGTTCCGATCCGCGCAGGCACTCGATCCGCGCAATATGGACGCGCTCGTCAACCTCGGTCTCGCGGAACGCAACGCCGGCCGGTTCGACGTGGCCAAAGAAACACTGCTTCAAGTTTTGAACGTTTCGCCAGAGAATGCAGCCGCGCATTACAATCTTGCTCTGTTGTACGAACAGACAAACGAGCCGGCGCAGGCCGTGGGGCACTACAGACGGTTTCTCGACCACGCAGGCGCCGAACATGCTGACCGCAGCGCCGCTGTTCGAGCCCGAATCGCGGCGCTGAGCAGAATGCCCGAGTGATCATGTCCGAGATTGACAATCTCCTCCAGGAAGATCGCCGGTTTCCTCCACCGCCGGCGCTGCAGAAATCGGCGACCATCGCCGATCCCGGCGTCTACGAGCGTGCCGCCCGCGATCCCGAAGCATTCTGGTCAGGATTCGCGCGCGAGCTCGAGTGGATCCATCCGTGGAGCTCCGTGCTTCAGTGGAAGGCGCCGTACGCGCGGTGGTTCGATGGCGGCAAGATCAACGCCAGCGCGAACTGCCTCGATCGGCACATCCGCACGGCCCGTCGAAACAAAGCCGCCATTATCTGGGAAGGCGAGCCCGGGGACCGTCGCACGCTGACGTACTGGGACCTGTTCCGAGAGGTCAGCGCGTTTGCCAACGTGCTCAAGTCGCTTGGCGTGAAACGCGGCGATCGTGTGGCGTTATATCTGCCGCTCATTCCCGAGCTGGCGATTGCGATGCTCGCGTGCGCACGGATTGGCGCCATCCACAGCGTGGTCTTTGGCGGTTTCAGCGCGGAGTCGCTTCGCGACCGCATCAATGACTCGCAATGCGTGCTGCTGGTGACCGCGGATGGCGGGTACCGGCGCGGTCACGTGGTTCCGTTGAAGCGCACCGCGGACGAAGCGCTCCTCGGTACACCCTCGATCAAGCACGTGGTTGTCGTTCAGCGCGAGACCGGTGCCGAGGATCCGGCGGTCATGACCCCGGGGCGCGATCACTGGTACCACAAGCTGATGCAGAAGGCCGAGCGGCGTTCGGAACCCGAGCCCATGGATGCAGAGGACATGCTCTACATCCTCTACACATCGGGCACCACCGGAAAACCCAAAGGCATCGTCCATACGACCGGGGGCTATCTCGTCGGCACCTACGCCACGACGAAATGGGTCTTCGATCTCAAGGAGGACGACGTCTATTGGTGCACGGCGGATATCGGCTGGGTCACCGGTCACAGCTACGTCGTGTACGGTCCGCTCGCGAACGGCGCGACGGTCGTCATGTATGAAGGCGCGCCCGACTGGCCCCAGAAGGATCGCTTCTGGGAAATCATCGAGCGATACGGCGTCACGATCTTCTACACCGCCCCCACGGCCATCCGCGCCTTCATGCGCTGGGGAACCGAATGGCCCGATCGGCGCGATCTGTCGACGCTCCGGCTTCTTGGGTCAGTCGGCGAACCAATCAATCCCGAGGCATGGATCTGGTACCACAACACGATCGGCAAGCAGCGGTGCCCGGTCGTCGACACCTGGTGGCAGACGGAAACGGGCATGATCATGATCACGCCGTTGCCGGGCATCACCAGCACGAAACCCGGCTCCGCCACGCGACCATTTCCCGGCGTCTTCGCCGAGATCCGTGACGGCCAGGGACGCCGCGTGGAGAAGGGTGGCGGGTTGCTGACGTTAACGCGGCCCTGGCCGGCCATGCTGCGCGGGATTTATGGCGACCCCGATCGTTTCGTCCAGCAGGTACTGGAGCCGCTGGTCCGACGGCGCCTATTTCACGGGAGACGGCGCGCGTTTGGACGAGGAGGGTTTTTATTGGCTCCTCGGCCGCGTGGACGACGTGCTGAACGTCGCGGGACACCGCCTCGGCACGATGGAAGTCGAGAGCGCGCTCGTCGATCACCCGCAGGTGGCCGAAGCGGCAGTCGTTGGCAAGCCGCACGAGATCAAAGGGCAGGCCGTCGCGGCGTTCGTCACCCTAAAAGAGGGCGTCAAGGCTACGCCGGCGTCTCGCGGATCAATTGAAAGAGCACGTGGTTCAGAAGATCGGCGCCATTGCTCGGCCCGATCAGATCCTGTTTGCCGCCGACCTGCCGAAGACGCGCTCCGGCAAGATCATGCGCCGCCTTCTGCGGGACATTGCCGAAGGCAAGGCGCTGGGCGATACCACGACGCTGGCGGATCCCGCGGTCGTGGCAAAGCTCAAGACAGAGTACGAGGAAAAGGAGTAGGCTCAGCCATATCGACGTGTGTCAGAGCGCACAGCTTGCCGAAAGGCGTGCGTCCCGGATGTAATAAACACTGCAAATCCGGTACAGACGGCGCCGGTAACGGCCGGCAGATGGGCACACAGCTATGGCCAGCACCACAGGCATCGAGCTCGGTCCGAATACATGCCTCCTGGCGGGCGTTCGTCCAATCGGTGCGGGGAGCGCCGAGGTCTTCGCGCTGCGGCGGATGGTTGGTCTCGAGTGGCGGGCTGATAGTTCGGCGCTTACCGATAGCCTCCAGACCACCCTCCAAGGCAACGGGTTTCCACGCCACGCCACCGTCGTCGCTTGGAATACTGCTGAAGACGCCATCGATCGACTATCCCCGAGCGACGTCGTCGCACCGATAGAAGCCGCGGGATTTCACGTCGTCTCGGTCCTCACCCCGACCGAGGCACTGACGCGACTTGCGGCGGTGAGACGACGCGGCGCGCCGGCCGAAGCGATCGCATGGCTGGCCCTCAATACTCACGGAGCCGCCATCGCGATCGTCCGCGACACGGAACTGCTCTTCTCCCGCACGTTCAGCTGGACATTCAACGCCGACCTTCCGACGGTGAAGGCGCAGCTGCTTCAACGCTACCTGCTCATCGCGCATCTCGCGCCCGAGCTGAGTCGGGGAATCGCGTTGGTGCGCGATGCACGCGATCTGCCCGTGGAACTGGCCATCACATGCGGCGATCTTCCGGATCTCCGATCGCTGACGATGCCGCTGATCGAGGAACTGGATCTCGAGGTAGAGACGCTGGACTCGACGGATGGACTTCGCGCGACTCGGAGCGCGAAAACCGATCTGTTCGCCGAGCTCGCTCCAGGGATTCGACTCGCAACCGCGGCAGCGCTCGATCCTCTCGAGGGATCGCACCGTCACTCGACAGTGGCCGCACTGGCACGATGGGCCGCAGCGGCCGCGGTGATTATCACGGTCGCGTGGGTGGGCTACTCGTATTGGCACACGTCGCGCGCGCCAGTGTCACATCAGGCGATCACGCCGGACCGCGCGGCCTTACAAACGTCAGGCGCACGGGTGCCGCCCGACAGAGTGGCGCCCGCAGCACGCGGGGAATCCCAACCGCGGGAACCGCGGGCGACTCAGGAGTCGCCCTCCCTGCCCGTGGCGACGGGTGGAAGCCGCGAGCCAATCCGTGCATTATCTGCCCCGAAAGAAAACCCGCAGTCGGCAGCCGAACAGCCACGCGCGGTTCCGTCCGATAGAACGATAGCGGCGATGCCGCCATCGCCGACGTCTGTCCCGCCCCTGCTCAAGGAGCCGTTGCCGAGAATCGACAGCGTGCTCATCGATCAGGACAGACGTCTGATGATCGTTGATGGCGCCGTGATAGGCGTGGGCGACACGATTGGATCGAGAGTGGTGACCGACATCACGCGAGATGCAATCTTGTTGCGCGAGCCGTCCGGCCGTATTGTTCGTGTTCGACCCCGCGTAGGAATGACTCCCTGGCCCTAGTCGGACTCGAGACCCCGGGTTAGAGTGAATCCGTAATTTCTGATCGCGAATTCCTTCAGGAATTCTTCAATCTCCGTGTGACCAGCGATGGCGGTCCAGTCGCACAGGGGCCTGAGCATTCGCGATAGAGGACAGAGAGCAGACTGCACGTGCGAAAGAAGCTCGGCGAGTACCTCATTCAGGCCGGCTTGATTACCGGCGAAGATCTACAGATGGCGCTGGCCGAGCACCGGCGCACGGGCGAACGTGTCGGCGCCGTCCTCGTCCGTCTGAATCTGGCGACGGAGAAGCAGATCATCAAAGCGCTGGCGTATCAGCTCGGCGTTCCCTACGTGAGCCTGACGGACGATCCTCCCGACCGCGCGGCTCTGGCGCTGATTCCGAAGGATGTCGCGCTGGAGCGGGTGTGCGTTGCGATCAAGCTGGAAGGAAATCTGCTGACCGTCGCGACCGTCGATCCGCTGTTGATCAGTCTCGTCAAGGATCTCGAGCTCCAGACCGGCCACTTCGTCAAGCAGGTCGTGGCGACGCGCTCGGACATTCTCGACTCTATCGCGAGCGGGTATCCTGCCAGCGCGATTGCCGCAGCATACGATACCCGCCGCGCCGAGACTGAAACGTCGACACGCGACAGGCCGTCCGAGACGACCCAGACGAGCGGCGGGCAGGCGGTTGCCGAGGCGACAGACACGGGGGACCGAGTCACGCGCAGCGAAGCCGCAGAGATCGACGATCTCCTCGATCTCGTCATCAATACCGCCATCACCAGCCTCGCCAGCGACGTGCACATCGAGCCGACCGGGCGAGGGGCGATCGTTCGTTACCGTCTCGATGGCTTGCTCAAAGAGTCGATGGAGCTGCCCGGGTGGGTCCACGAGAAGCTCGCGGCGCGCATCAAGACTCTGGCCGGCATGGACGCCGGCGAACGGCGTCTGCCTCAGGAGGGCCGCCTTCGTTTCAGCACCCGGGACGGCAGGAGCGCCGAGTACCGCGTGTCGACGCTGAGCACGCTCCTCGGTGAAAAGATCGCGCTGTGCGCGCGGGATGGACGCAAGGAGGCGCTGCCTCTCGAAGAGCTTGGATTGTCGGCAGCGGCGATGGAGGAGGTGCGCGGGTTTTTCCGCCATCAGCACGGCATGATCCTCGTTGTCGGACCAGCGGGCAGCGGAAAAACGACAACACTCAGTTCAGCGATCAGTTCGATCGCATCCGATCGCGCCAATATCGTCACGATTGAGGATCCGATTGAATATCGGGTTGCGGGCGTGACGCAGACGCAGATCGACGACGAGGTGAATCTGACGGTCCCCCGTGTCCTGCGCGCTGTCCTCCGTCAGGATCCGGACGTCGTGCTCGTGGGCGAGCTGCGCGATCGCGAGACGGCAGCGCTTGCCATGGAGGCGGCGCAGCGAGGTCAGCTCGTTCTGTCGGCGTTGTACACCGACGACGCCTCGTCTGCGGTCACGCGGCTGGTAGACATGGCGATCGAGCCGCACGTCATCGCTTCGGCGCTCGTCGGGGTCATCGCGCAGCGGCTGATTCGGCGCCTCTGTGTCGCGTGCCGCCGGCAATACACGCCTGATGCGGAGACGATTCGTGCCTTGTCGATTACAGAGGCCAGCGCCGGGCAATTCGTGTTCTACCATGCCGTCGGCTGCGATGAGTGCCACCACACCGGCTATCGCGGCCGCATCGCGCTCTTCGAAGTGATGCGGGTGAGCGACAAGGTGCGGCGGCTGATTGCGCAGGAGAGTGGAGAGGATCTGATCCGCGACGCGGCGATCGAGGCCGGTATGGTTTCGCTCGGCGCCGACGGGCTTGGCAAGGTGAAGGCCGGCATATCGACGTCGGACGAGCTGTTGCGGGTCGTCACCGCCGTGCGGGAAATGAGGAGTCTCTGCCCGGGCTGCAGCGGCCCGGTCGCGATTGACTTCAAGGTCTGCCCTCAGTGCGGACACCGGCTGAGCGGCGGGTGTGCGAAGTGCGATCGCGCTTTGCAGCCGGACTGGAAGTTCTGTCCGTACTGTGCCGCCAGTACCGCGTCGCACAAGAAAAAGAAGAAGAAGTTCAAGGAGCACAAAACGCGGGAGGTGCCCGCCTCCAATGTTGCGGAATTCAAAATTGAAACCCGGTAACTCGGGGAGGGGCAATTTCGGGGCGATGTGAGAGACTGAGGGGGGTTGATGTGCCGGTGCGCCGCCACCGGTCGCTGGAACGGTTCGTAATTGGAACAAATCCGACACTTTTAGCGTCTTCGACCGTCTATGGCCTTAATTGAAACGCGCGATTTGTGGAAGACCTACGTGATGGGGGATGAGGAGATCCACGCACTGCGCGGTGTCTCGATTTCGATCGACCGCGGCGAGTACGTGGCGATCATGGGGCCGTCGGGATCAGGTAAGTCCACGCTGATGAATCTGATCGGATGTCTCGACACGCCGACGAAGGGCAGCTATCTCCTGAACGAGAAGGAGGTGGAGTCCATGAACGACGACGAGCTGGCGCGGATTCGCAACGAAGAGATCGGCTTCGTGTTCCAGACGTTCAATCTTCTTCCTCGCGCTACGGCGCTTCACAATGTCGAGTTGCCGCTCGTGTATGCCGGCGTCCCATCGAAGATACGCCAGGAACGCGCCCGGCAGGCGCTCGAAAAGGTTGAATTGACCTCGCGGGCGTCACATCGACCGAACGAGTTGTCGGGCGGTCAGCGTCAGCGCGTCGCCATCGCGCGCGCGCTGGTCAACAATCCCTCAATTCTCCTGGCCGACGAACCGACCGGAAACCTCGACTCGAAAACGGGGACGGAAATCATGGGCGTGTTCGCACGCCTCCACGAAAGCGGAAACACCATCATTCTGGTGACCCACGAGGCGGATATCGCCGCCCATGCCCACCGCGTGATCTCGATCCGCGACGGTCAGGTCGAGAAGGACACGCGGCGTGCGGCGGAACAGGCGCTCGCCGCCCAGCACTGATACGGGTCTTCAGACAGCGGCGACGTGCCCCGCGCCAACCTGGCGCAGCGGGGCTTCCCTTCGAAACGACGCTGGATCGAGCACCACGCGCTGTCTGGGTGCGGTCGGATCGGGGACCGGAATCGCAGAGAGCAGCGCCCGAGTATATGGATGGGCGGGCGCCGCGAAGATAGCCTCCGTCTCTCCCATTTCCACGATTTTCCCGAGGTACATCACCGCCACGCGGCTGCAGATGTGGCGCACGAGCCTGAGATCGTGCGCGATGAACAGATAGGTCAGCTTCAGCTGCGCCTGCAGATCCATCAGCAGATTGATGACCTGCGCCTGCACCGACACGTCGAGCGCCGAGACCGGCTCGTCGGCCACGACGAGCGACGGCTTCAACGCGAGGGCACGAGCCAGTCCGATGCGCTGGCGTTGACCGCCGCTGAACTGGTGCGGATAGCGGGCGAGTTGGGACGGATCGAGCCCCACCAGCTCGAAGAGCTCGGCGACGCGCGCTTTTCGCTGCTGCCTGTCGCCGACACGATGAATGATTAGCGGCTCCTCGACAATCGATCCGACGCGCATCCGGGGGTTCAGTGACGAATACGGATCCTGAAACACGATCTGCATGTCCCGGCGTGCCTGCCGCAGCCGGGCGCGCGAAAAGCCCAAGACGTCTTCGCCTTTGAATCGCACGTGTCCAGACGTGGGTTCAATCAAGCGCAAAATGCAACGGCCCGTCGTCGTCTTTCCGCTGCCGGATTCGCCAACGAGGCCGAACGTCTCACCTTCGTCGATCGTGAAACTCACGTCGTCGACCGCGCGGACCGTTGATGCGGGTGCGAGCAAACCGCGCTTGCGACTGAACTCCTTGACGAGATTGGTCACTTCGAGAAGCGGCATCAGTTCTGTCGCGCCTCGCGTACCTCGGGTTCGACGGCATCGCTGTAGAGATAGCACCTCACGATGTGAGTGTGATCGTGCCGGGATCCGGGATGCGGGCTCCGGGATCCGCTAGCCATGTTGCTTCCGCCTTCAGGCGGAAGATCGAGCGCCGAGAACACCGTCACACCAGGATGCGCCCGAGGACAGGGCTCGAACCGGCGCGGACAACGCGGCGTGAACGAACACCCGGGCGGCAGCTCGCCGAGTGGGGGAACACTGCCCTGGATGGCCTGAAGCCTCGTACCCGGTGCACCGCCTGGAATCGACGCCATCAACCCTTGCGTGTAGGGATGCTTCGGGTCGGCGAAGAGTTCCTTGATCGGGGCTTCCTCGACAATTCGTCCGGCGTACATGACCGCGACGCGATCCGCCATTTCCGCGACGACGCCGAGATCGTGCGTGATGAGCAGGAGCGCGAGACCCATCTGCCGCTGAAGTGAGCGCAGGAGGTCGAGAATCTGCGCCTGAATCGTCACGTCGAGCGCCGTTGTTGGTTCGTCGGCGATCACGAAGGCCGGATTGCACGCCAGCGACATCGCGATCAGCGCCCGTTGACGCAGTCCTCCGGAGAGCTGATGCGGGTAGTCGCGCACGCGCACCTGCGGTTCGGGTACGCTCACCGCATCCAACAGCTCGATGGCTTTCTGACGCGCGGTACGGCGTGTCGCGCGCCCGTGAACGCGCAGGGTCTCCTCGATCTGGCTGCCTATCGTGAAGACCGGATTCAGCGCCGTCATCGGCTCCTGGAAGATCAACGCGATCTCGGCTCCGCGAACCTTCTGCATGTCGCGTTCGTCGAGCTCGCGCAGATCCCGTCCCTTGAACGCGATTCGTCCTGAAACGATCCGACCAGGAGGCTGAACGAGCCGCATGATCGACAGGGCCGTCACCGACTTGCCGCTGCCCGATTCGCCGACGAGGCACAATGTCTCTCCGGCATCCACGTGAAAACTGACATCGATGACCGCGGGCGCGAACCTTCCGCGGATGTCGAAGCCAGTGGTGAGGTGCTCGACTGAAAGGAGCCGCGACTCGCGGTTCGCGACTCGCGACTCGCGATTCGCAACCTGCGATTCGCCGAGGGACAATGCGCTCGACGCCGGCCGCGAGCCGCCAGCCGCCAGTCGCGAATCGCCGGGTTTAGACATCTATCTCCTTGTGCTCGCCGAGCACTCCGCGCAGCGTATCCGAGATTTCGCCAAGCGTTGCCTGCGCCTCGACCGCGCTGATGACGAACGGAACCAGATTCGTGGTGTCGCGCGCGGCGGCGGACAGTCTGTCGAGCGAGACGCGCCAGGCGGCAGGCTCGCGCGATGCGCGAACGCTCCGCACACGCTCGATCTGGCGGCGTTCGATCTCGGGATCAATTCGCAGCACGTCGATGTGTGTGCCCTCGTCCGACGCGAAGCGGTTGACGCCGACGACGACGCGTTCGCCGCGATCGATCTCCTGCTGGGTGCGGTACGCGGACTCCTGAATCTCGCGCTGGATCATTCCGCGTTCGATCGCCGCCAGCGTTCCGCCCATCGCGTCGATCCGATCGAGGAGCGCGCTGGCCTCAGCTTCGATTCGGTTCGTCATGTCCTCGATGGCATACGCGCCGCCACAGGGATCGACGGTGTTCGGGACGCCCGTCTCCGCGGCGATGAGCTGCTGCGTGCGGAGTGCCAGCCGGGCCGATTCTTCGGTCGGCAGGGCCAGCGCCTCGTCGCGGCCATTGCAATGGAGCGACTGGGTTCCGCCGAGCACCGCGGCGAGCGCCTGGATGGCGACACGCACGATATTGTTGTCCGGCTGCTGCGCGGTCAGCGTGCTGCCCGCCGTCTGGGTATGGAAGCGAAGCTGCTGCGCCCGCGGATTCGTCGCGCCGAACCGATCGCGCATGAGCCTCGCCCACAGACGTCTCGCGGCGCGGAACTTCGCGATCTCCTCCAGGAAGTCGTTGTGCGCGTTGAAGAAGAACGAGAGACGCTGAGCGAAACGGTTCACGTCGAGGCCAGCGTCGATTGCCGCCTGCACGTACGCGATCGCGTGAGCAAACGTGAAGGCGACCTCCTGGACCGCTGTCGAGCCCGCCTCTCGAATGTGATACCCGCTGATCGAAATCGTGTTCCAGTTCGGAAGCTCGCGATCGCAGAACGCAAAAATGTCGGTGACGATGCGAAGCGACGCACGTGGCGGGAAGATGTAGGTGCCGCGCGCGACGTACTCCTTGAGAATGTCGTTCTGAACCGTACCTGACAACGAGGCGAGCGGGACACCCTGCCGTTTCGCCACCGCCACATACAGCGAGAGCAGCACGATCGCTGTCGCGTTGATCGTCATCGATGTCGAGACGCGATCGAGCGGGATTCCCGCGAAGAGATCCGCCATGTCCTCGATCGAATCGATCGCGACCCCAACGCGGCCAACCTCACCCGCGGCGAGGCTGTGATCCGAGTCGTACCCGATTTGCGTGGGCAGGTCGAACGCGACGCTGAGACCGCTGACCCCGTGTGCGAGCAGGTATCGATATCGGCGATTCGACTCGAGAGCCGATCCGAATCCCGCGTACTGGCGCGTCGTCCACAGCCGGCCCCGATACATCGTCGGCTGAATGCCACGGGTGAAGGGAAAGACGCCCGGAAACCCAATCTCCGCGGCCGGATCCGCGCCGACACTGGCCGAAGGAGAAGCGTAAGGTCGTCGGTAATCCAATCTTTTGTCCCGGACGGGTCGTCTTAATGAGCAGGCGGCGGGTTGCCGCTCATTGTAGCAATCATCGCGAGCGGGACAGAAACGCTCTGCCGTTGCTTTATAAGTTCGACGTGCGAATTCGACACACGGCGCGCAGAAATGTCACCGATCGCTCGCGGCTGGACCATTGACAGTCGATCAGGGCGCGCTTACAATGGCCCTGCGTTCCCGCGCTGCAAATCCTTCATATGAACAAATTTGGCGCTCGATCCCTGTCGCCCCGCCCGGGCTGCAGCTGTCCACCGGGCCCAGGCCAGCCCTGGGTGCGTCGGACCGACGGATCGGGATACGCCCCGGGTTCCCAGTTCCGGCGGCGGTGAGGAGGTCTCGTATGGACGACGTCGTGAACCGGATGGCGCGTGAGCTGTCCGATGCTATTGCTGCCGCCGTTGCCGAGGATCCGCGAATCGAGGCCTGCCGCGAGCGCGCCCGGGCGGCCGGATTCGAGATGAAAGTGTCGCTGGAGGCGGTGATTGGCTTCATGAATCGCACGACGCCGGGAGCGCTTGCCAAGATCAGCGCGCCTCCTCAGAAGGCCGCGCGTGCGACGGACCGCCGGAATTTCGAAATCAGCGCGAACGACAAGCGCTTTCTCCGATCGCTGCGCATCGCGGCGGACGAGACGCAGGAAAAGGAAGTCGAGTAGGATTCGCGACCGCGAGAATTCCGGGCCGCGCGGGGATTCGCCGCGCGGCCCTTTTTATTTGCAGCCTCCGTGCGGATAGACTCGAACCATGGATCACCCCCGCACTCACGTAATCCCCCGCCGCCAGCTCGGCCGCGTCGGCCCGTCAGTTTCCGCAATTGGCCTGGGCTGCATGGGCATGTCGGAGTTCTACGGCCCGGCAGACGAGCTCGGATCGATCGCCACGATTCACCGAGCCCTCGATCTCGGGATCGACTTCCTCGATACCGCCGACATCTATGGGCCATTCTCGAACGAACGACTCGTGGGCCGGGCGATTCGCGACCGCCGTTCCGAAGTAGTGCTCGCGACCAAGTTCGGCAACGTACGAACCGAGGATGGCCGGTTTCTCGGAATCAACGGCCGGCCAGAGTACGTCCGCAGCGCATGCGACGCCTCGCTGCAGCGCCTCGGCGTGGACGTCATCGACCTCTACTATCAGCACCGCGTCGACGCCGAGACTCCCATTGAGGACACCGTGGGCGCGATGGCTGCACTCGTGCGGGCCGGCAAGGTGCGATACCTCGGGTTGTCTGAGGCCGCACCGGCGACGATTCGGCGCGCGCACGCCGTTCACCCCATTGCCGCGTTGCAGACCGAGTATTCCCTGTGGACGCGCGATGCCGAGGAGGGGCCGCTCGCGACCTGCCGCGAGCTCGGTATCGCATTTGTTGCCTACAGCCCGCTCGGCCGGGGCTTTCTCACCGGCCGCTTTCGATCGCCGGACGACCTCGCGCCTGACGACTGGCGCCGGAACAATCCGCGATTTCAAGGGGAGAACTTTCAGAGGAATCTGGAACTGGTCGCTCGCGTCGAGGCCATCGCGCGAAAGAAGGGGTGCACGCCGGCTCAGCTTGCGATCGCATGGCTTCTGTCGCGCGGCGAGGATGTCATTCCGATCCCAGGTTCGACACGGCAGGAACGGGTAGAGGAGAATGCCGCCGCTGCCTCGATCAGGCTGTCGCGAGAGGAACTCGAGGCGCTCGACGCCGTCGGGACGGCCGTGGCGGGGACCCGCTACGCCGAAGGGGGCATGAAGACGCTCAATCGCTAGGCTGACTCCCGCACGTCAGCGGCGCCGCTGCACCGCAGGAAAGTAATCCCCGACTGCCTCGCGGTTCCACCACCGGCCGGTACGCGCCCGTTCGTCGCTCGTGGTGAACGTGTACCGATACAAGCGCGCGCGAATCCATCGAGGCGAGCCCTCCGGAAACGGGTTAGCTGCCAGCAGCCCGATGGTGCCGGGATCTCCCTCGAGCAGCTTGAGGATCAAGGGCGGGAACCATTCCTGATCCGATGCGTTGCCCATGGCGGCAAACCACATCAGCCAATCGAGCCGCAGATGGTACGGGGCGATCTGTATGGGTCGCCGGGCCGGGTTTCCGGGCTTGCCGTTGAACTCATACTCCCGCCACGTCGTGGCTGCGGTGATCGTCGGATCGGTCGTGCCTTCGATGATGATCTCGTAGCGCTCACGCGTGATGCTGCCGAACGCGCCATACGTGTTCACGATCTGCAGCGGATTGAAGGACGTGTTCATCACCTGATTGGGCGAGAGCATGTTCACGGCCGGCGAAATGCTCAGAATGGCCACGAGCGCCCCGAGTGCGTACATGGCCCATCGGTGCGCAGGCGCGAGCGGATGCAGCGTGGGAATCGAAACCGGCAGCCATGCGAAGAAGCGGTTATCGAGCGTGGTGAACGCGAGGACGATGGTGAGCCAGTTCAGCCATGAGAGGTTGCCGCTGACGATGAGCGTGAGCTGGAACGCGATGGTGATCAGTCCCGCAATCCCCGCGAACGGCTGGGGAAGGAAGTAGCCGAACGGTACGATCAGCTCCGCGAAATGGTTGAACGCGACTCCTCCGTGGAGAACAGATTTCGGGAGCCAGTGAAAGTACCAGCTCACCGGGTTCGGGATGGGCTGCGTCTCGAAGTAGTAGTCGAGGCACGTCAGGTCGCGCCAGCACGGATCGCCACGGAGCTTGATCAACCCCGCGCCAAACATGAGCCGGAAGAGCGTCCAGCGGTAGATCCAGTTCAGAATCGCGGGTGGTGGCGTCGTGCTGGCGCCGGCAAGGATTGTGAAGAACCCGATTTCGAGGAGGAGCGACTCCCACCCGAATCCGTAGAAGGTCTGCCCGACATTGACGAAGGAGAGATACAGGACCCACAGGAGCGCCCACACGACCCCGGCAGCCAGACCGCTTCTGGACTGGGCGATCCCGCTCAAGGCCACGAGCGAAAGCAGGATTCCGAGCCACCCGGCGGCGCGAAACACGACGTCGGTCGGTCGAAGGTAGAACAGACTCGGCGAGACGCCGAAGGGAACGGCTTCGACGAAGCGCGGCACGGGAAGGAGACCGCGCTCGCCGAGCAGCGGCACGAACTGGTTCACGACGGCAATGAACGCGATGAGATAAATGAGCGCCAGCCCGCGCTCGAATACGAGGCGTGAATACCAGTACCGCGCAAGCTCGTCGCTCATCTGCAATCTGCCTGAGAATGAGGGCCGACGGTCAGAAAGGAGTTATAGCAAAGACGTGGCCGATGCGGATGCCATTGTCGTGGGAGCGGGTCCGAACGGCCTTGCCGCAGCGATCGTTCTCGCGCGCGCAGGTCTCCGCGTCGTCGTCTACGAGGCGCAGGACACGATCGGCGGCGGCTGCCGATCCGCGGCGCTCACGCTGCCGGGCTTCGTCCACGACATCTGCTCCGCGGTGTATCCGATGGCTGTCGCCTCGCCGTTCTTTCGATCGCTTCCGCTCAGCGATCACGGACTGACCTGGATCGAACCGCCCGCCATGCTCGCCCATCCGTTCGATGCCGGAGTACCTGCCGCTGTCGTGGTGCGCTCGGTTGCAGAGACGGCGCGAGGTCTCGACGAGGACGACCGTGGCTACCGGCGCCTCCTCGGGACCGTGACGGATCTCTGGCCGCGCATAGAAGACGTTGTGCTGGGGCCGCCCGCGGTTCCACGTCACCCAATCGCGCTCGCCCGATTCGGGCTGCTCGCGCTGCAGAGCGCAGACCGGCTGACCCGGCGTTATTTTTCTGGCGAGCGCGCACGCGCACTCGTTGCCGGAGCCGCGGCGCACGGCATGGTGCCGCTCGAGATCGTTCCCTCGGGTGCCATCGGGCTGGTGCTGGGCGCGCTCGCGCACGCGGTGGGATGGCCTATTCCGCGCGGCGGTGCGCAGAAGCTTGCCGACGCCCTTGGATCCTGTCTGCGATCGTTTGGCGGCGAGATTGTGACGGGCGCTCCGGTCACGGCGATCGAGGATCTGCCACCCGCACGGGCGATCCTGTGCGACCTGTCACCGCGCCCGATGCTTCGCATCGCCGGCCGGAGCCTGCCTGACGCATACCGGCAGAGGCTCGCACGATACCGGTATGGGATGGGGGCGTTCAAAGTCGATTGGGCGCTCGACGCGCCGATTCCCTGGCGCGATTCGGCGGTTGCGCGGGCCGCCACAGTGCACCTTGGGTCATCGATGGAAGAGATCGCTCGGTCTGAGCGAGATGCGTGGGAAGGGCGAGTGTCTGAGCGACCGTTCGTGCTGCTCGTCCAGCCCAGCCTGTTCGACGAGACTCGCGCGCCGAAGGGGAAGCACACCGTGTGGGCCTACTGCCATGGCCCGCATGCATCGACGGCCGACATGCTGCCGGCCATCGAGCGACAGATCGAGCGCTTCGCGCCAGGGTTTCGTGAACGCGTGCTCGCGCGGCATGTCATGACGCCGGCCGATCTCGAACATCACAACCCGAACCTGGTTGGCGGAGACATCGCGCATGGGGATCACGGACCTGCGACAGATGGTCGCGCGGCCCACGTGGCGCTGGTATCGCACGCCGCGCCGCGGGCTCTACCTCTGCTCCGCATCCACGCCGCCCGGCGTGGCCGTGCACGGCATGTGCGGATACTTCGCCGCACAGTGCGCGCTCCGCGACGTGTTTCGATAACTGCTAAAGCCGCGAAATTTGAGGACGTCGCTGGATTCAGGATTTAGGGATTCAGGGATTCAACGATTCAGGATTCAGGATTCAGGATTCAGGATTCAGGATTCGGGATTCGGGATTCAAGGATTAGTGATTAGTGATTAGCGATTGTTCGTCTGCGCGGCAACCTTGGCGGCGGCGCGCAGCCGCCGCCTCGGGATCGCCCAAGTAGTAATGACGGCTCGGCCGCAGCGAAGCGTCAAGCTCGTAGACGAGCGGAATCCCGGTCGGAATATTCAACTCCACGATGTCGGCATCGGGGACGTTGTCGAGGAACTTGACCAGCGCGCGCAGGCTGTTCCCGTGAGCGGCGATGATCACGCGCTGCCCGGATGCGACCGTCGGCGCAATGGTGCTGTGCCAGTACGGGAGAAACCGCGCGACGGTGTCTTTCAACGACTCCGTGAGCGGGATTTCGTGGCGGGTGAGACCCGCGTAGCGCGAGTCTCGAGCGGAGTCCCGCTCATCACCCGGAGAAAGCGCCGGCGGCGGGATATCGTAGCTGCGCCTCCAGATTTTGACCTGGGCGTCGCCATGTTTCGCCGCGGTTTCCGCTTTGTTCAGGCCCTGAAGCGCTCCGTAGTGGCGTTCGTTCAGACGCCAGCTCTTGGTGACCGGAATCCACATCAGGTCAAGGGCGTCGAGCGTGGTCCACAGCGTGCGGATCGCGCGCTTCAGGACCGAGGTGAACGCCACGTCGAAGATGTAGCCGCCCTCCTTGAGGAGCCGGCCCGCTTCGGCCGCTTCCGTTCGACCCTTTTCCGAGAGGTCGACGTCGGTCCATCCGGTGAAGCGGTTCTCCTGGTTCCAGGTGCTTTCGCCGTGGCGCAGCAGCACGACCGTGTGCATCATCGCGCTCCCAACTGACGAATCGCGGACGCGCCTGCATATCGTCCGGAGGATCCGAGCTGCTCCTCGATCCGCAGCAGCTGGTTGTACTTCGCCACGCGATCGGTGCGGCTGGCCGATCCTGTCTTGATCTGTCCGGCGTTGGTGGCCACGGCCAGATCGGCAATCGTCGTGTCTTCCGTCTCGCCGGATCGATGCGAGATCACGCTGGCGTATCCGGCGTCGCGCGCCATGGCCACTGCGTCCAGCGTTTCGCTGACGGTGCCGATCTGATTCAGCTTGACGAGGAGCGCATTGGCGATTTTCTCCGCGATGCCCCGCTTGCAGAATCTCCGGATTGGTGACGAACACGTCGTCGCCGACCAGCTGCACTCGGTCGCCGAGCGCGGCCGTGAGCGACTTCCATCCGTCCCAGTCCCCCTCGGCCAGCCCGTCCTCGATCGAGACGATCGGATACTGGCGAACCCAGTCCTGGTAGAGCGTGACCATCTCGTCGGCGGTGCGCGTCTTGTCCTTCGACTTCTTGAACTCGTAATTCTTGTTCGTCGTCGTTCCACAATTCGCTCGATGCAACGTCGAGCGCGAGGTACACGGTCTCACCGGGCTTGTAGCCTGCCTGCACGACGGCCTCGAGAACGACATCGAGCGCTTCCTGGTTCGACTGACAGGCTCGGCGCGAATCCACCTTCGTCGCCGACGCCCGTCGAGTACCCCTTCTTCTTGAGGATGCCGCGCAGCGTGTGAAAGATCTCGGCGCCGCAGCGCACCGCCTCGGCGAACGTCCGCGCGCCGACCGGCATGACCATGAATTCCTGAAAGTCGACGCTGCTGTCGGCATGCGCGCCGCCGTTGAGGATGTTCATCATCGGGACCGGCAGGACCGTCCCGGCCGACGCGTCGAAGAGACCTGCCGCGTGCTGTGTAGAGCGGCACGCCGAGCGGCCGCGGCATTCGCGCGAGCCAGCGCCATCGACACGCCGAGCAGCGCGTTGGCGCCCAGACGCCCTTTGTTTGGCGTGCCATCGAGCTCGATCATCAGCGTGTCGATGGCGCGCTGATCACCCTCACGTCCGACGAGCTTTGGACGCGATCTCGCCGTTGACGTGGGCGACCGCCTTGGTCACGCCCTTTCCCAGATAGCGCTTCTTGTCTCCGTCGCGAAGCTCGAGCGCTTCGCGCTGTCCGGTCGATGCGCCCGACGGCACCGCCGCGCGTCCGAACGCGCCGCCCTTCCAGCGTCACGTCCACTTCAACCGTCGGATTGCCGCGCGAGTCGAGAATCTCGCGGCCCTTCACTGTCTGTATCTTCACGAGTCTCTATCCGTCGGTCCTGAACCTCTGTAGAACTTCGTCGAACCCGTAGACACCTCGTCCGAACCTACTTCTCCGTCCCCCGCTTGTCGAACTCCTCTTCGTTGCGGAGCGCTTCTTCGCGTGATCTCTCCGATGAACGGCTCGTCGTCGGTCGTGACGACGACGATGCCGCTGTCGGTGACGGTATGGCGTCGTCGATCTTCCTCCTCGTTGTAGCCGATGAGCGCGCCGCGCGGAACGAACACGTCGCGATCGACGATCGCGCGGCGGATGCGCGCGTGGCGTCCGACGCGCACGCCCGGCATCAGGATGCTCTGCTCGATATCGCAGAAGCTGTGCACGCGGACGTTCGGGCAGAGCACGCTGCCGGAGATCCGGCTGCCGGAGATGATGCAGCCGGCCGAGATGATCGAGTCGAGCGCCTGTCCGCAGCGGCGGCCTTCGTCGGCGAAGACGAACTTCGCGGGCGGCGCCTGAACCTGGTACGTCCGCAGCGGCCACTCCGGATCGTACAGGTTGAATTCCGGGTTGACGTGGCACAGATCCATGTTGGCATCGTAGTACGCGTCGAGCGTGCCGATGTCGCGCCAGTACTTCGCCGCCTTCTTGTTCTCGTCGTAAAACCGGTAGGCGTAGACCGGAACCTTGGAGATGAGCGACGGGAACGATGTCCTTGCCGAAGTCGTGGGTCGAATTGCGGCGCGGCATCAGCCTCGAGCGCCGGGACGAGCACGTCCATGTCGAAGATGTAAATGCCCATCGAGGCGAGCACCTGCTCGCCGCGGGGCAGGTCCTTCGGTTTCTCGAGAAAGCCGGTCAGCCGTCCTTCGCCGTCGACCTGCAGGACGCCGAAGCGCTCCGCTTCGTCCGAGGGGACCTCGATCGCGGCCAGCGTCGCGCCCGCGCCTCGCTCGCGGTGGAAGCGCAGCATCTTCGCGTAGTCCATCTTGTAGACGTGATCGCCCGAGAGCACGATCAGGTGCCGCGGGTTCTCGCGCAGGATCGAATAGAGGTTCTGGTAGACGGCGTCCGCGGTTCCCAGATACCAGTGCTCGCCGACGCGCTTCTGCGGGCTGAGGATTTCGATGAACTCGCCGAGCTCGTCGGCGACGACGCTCCAGCCCATCCGGAGGTGCCGGCTGAGCGACAGCGATTTGTACTGCAGCGCGATGAAGATCTTGCGCAGGCCGGAGTTGATGCAGTTGCTCAGCGTGAAGTCGATGATGCGATACGGCCCGCCGAAGTACACCGCCGGCTTCGCGCGCTCTTTCGTGAGCGGATACAGCCGTTCGCCGACGCCTCCCGCCAGCACCATGACCACCACATCGTCCAGCACGTGATCGTCCTTCCGGTCCTCGCCTAGCGCTTCAGAATGACGCGGGCCGGGGCGCCGTCGCTTCCCGCGATTCTCAGCGGCAGGCAGTACAGCTCGTACATCCCTGCGTCCGCATCGGAGAGGTTGAGCCCTTCGATGATGATGACCGACTGCGACAGCAGCACGCGATGCGCTGGCGCACCCGGCTTCTTGAATTGCTCGACCGAGAGGTAGTCAATTCCGACGACCTTGACCCCCTGGTCGACGAGATATCGCGCGCCGTCCTCCGCGAGATAGGTGTAATCCTGGTGGAACGCTTCGCCGTTCCACAGCGCCGAGTTCGAGGTCTTCAGCAGCACGCGAATGTCCTCGCGCAGCCCCGCCGCCGCGAGATCGCTCTTCCCGATGCCTCCGCGCTTCGGGATCTCGACCACGCGCGCGCGCCCGAGCAGCAGATCGAGCGGCAGCGCGTCGACGCCGGCGCCGTCGTCAAAGAAATGTTTCGGGGCATCGACGTGCGTGCCCGTGTGCGTGCCCATGACCAGCTTCGACACGTTGGAGCTGCCGCCGGCGGCGATTCGCTTCACCGGCTGCAACTCGAACTCGGGGTTCCCGGGATAGGCGGGAATGCCTGCGGCGAGTGACACGCTCACGTCCAGGAATTTGGGTCCGCGAGCCATAAGCCGGTGATGATATCACCGGCTTTGTACAGATTGTGTCGCGACTACCGATCACCCTCGGCCGGTTGCCGGCGTTTTTTCCGCAGAATTTCGACCGGATGAGCCCCGTCCGGGGCAGTGTCGGGCGGCCGATCCGGTGAGCTCCGCAGTCTTTGACTTGGCCCGGGAGGTCGCCTATGATCAACTCGATATTTCAGCTTCATGCGCCGGAAACGAGAGCACGTCGCGAGCGGAACCGACCGGGCGCGGTCTGGAAGGCGGTCGGTCGCCGTGGCGCTGTTGCTTGCGTGTGCCGTGACCGTGGCCGACGCAGCATCAGAGCAGAACAGTTTCGATCGCCGGGCGCAGGATCGACTCGAGGACGCGGGTCGAAAGGAAGGACAGGCGCTCCTCAATCTCGCGGACGCGGCGATGTCGGGTCGGGCAGCGTCGGACTTCTCGATCCGGTGGAGCAACGATTTCTTCAAGGCTCAGACCGGGACCTTCGTGCCGTTCACGGTCACGATCGATCGGTCGAGCCTGACAGCGTCGAACGGATTGATGTACGTTCGAGCTGCGCGCCGCGATACGTCGACCACGCGGGCGCGCGGCAGCGCGGCCGGGTATCCGTTCGACATCATTTTCCCGGTCGCGTTGGACGCGCCGGCGGGCCAGCCCGTCCGGATTACGCGCGGCTTTGCGGTTGCGCCAGGGGACTACGACGTGTACGTCGCGCTTCGCGAGCGTCCGTCGGATCCGCTGGACTCGGCGGTGCGTCTCAAGGGTGCCGTGCTCAAGCAGCCGCTGACCGTTCCAGATTTCTGGACGGGCGAGCTGGCGGCGAGCACGGTGATGCTTGCCGATCGGATCGATGATGTGTCCACTCCGGTCGTAGGCGACGAGGTGCTCGAGCGTCCCTACGTGGTCGGAGCACACGAGATTCGTCGCGCGGTTGAGTCGAGTTTCCACCGCGATCGTGAGTTGATCGTGGTGTTTCTGATTTACAACGCGACGGTATCCGGGGAGAAAGATTTCGACATCGAGGTCGACTACCATTTGTTTCGTCGGGACGCGGCCGCGCCGGCCGAGTTGGCATCAACAGGTGCCACCCATCCGCCGGCACGCGCGGGCGAGCGTTACGTGACGAGAACGCCGCCGCAGCGTTTCAGACCCTCGATGATGGGTCCCGGTTTCGACCCGAGCATGGGTCCCGTCCTTGCGGGTCAGGGGATCCTGTTATCGTCGTTTCAGGAAGGCGAATATCGCCTCGGCATTACCGTAACGGACGTGCTGTCGCGCCAGTCGCTCTCGCGCGAGGTCACGTTCTCGGTTGCGGGTTCGTGAGAACTGGAGGAGCCATGGGGCGCATGAATCGCGTGCTCTCGGCGGCAGGTGTGGTGGCATTGGCCACCGCTGTCGGTCCATCGCTGGGACTCGCGCAGCAGACCGCACCGGCCCGTGCTCCCGAGTTTCGCAATGTTTCCGCCATTCTGAACGGCGCCATCAAAGGCGTCGTCAGCGACGATGTCGGCGGTCCGCTGGCCGGAGCGATGGTTTCGGCGCTTGGCGCGACGATGGCGATGACGGTGACCGACGCCAACGGTCGCTTCTCGCTCGACAAACTTCCCGCGGGCGACTACACGCTGCGCGCCCACCTCGAGGGCTTCACCGCATCGCGGCGCGAAATCGTTCGCGTCGGCGTGACCCCGGCGTCCATATACCGGCTGCAGCTGCACAAGCTCGAGAATGCGGTGGCGACCACCGGCACGACGGATGGCGTGACCACCAGACCGATTCTCGCCGCCGGATTCGGTCTGCCCGAAGTTGAACCGGCGGATTCGACGACGTCCGATCCCGACCATCCGCATACCGACACGGCATGGCGGCTGCGGCATCTCACCCGCAGCATCCTGAAGGACGCATCCAGTGTCATCGTCGTCGAGGACGACACGGTGGCGCCCGACGACTCGATGCTCGGACACACGAGCCAGGGCACCAGCGGCGTCGCTTCGTTCTTTGCCGACCTGCCCTTTAACGGCGAGGTCAACCTGCTCACGACTGGTGCCATTGCGCCCGGGCACCTCTTCTCGGGAGACGCGTTGCCGCGCGGCGTCGCCTACCTTGCGATTGGCGCGCCGACTGGTGCGGGCGATTTGGCGCTCCGGGCTGCGATGAGTCAGGGAGATCTGTCGTCGTGGATCGTTGCCGGTTCGTTCGTGTCGAAGCATGAAGGGATTCACACGTACGATCTCGGATGGTCCTACAGCACGCAGGAGTATCAGGGTGGCAATCCCCTCGCCCTCGCCGCCGTCAGCGACGGGAACCGCAATGTTGGGGAGATCTCCGGGATCGATCGCTGGACCGTGGGGCCCGGTGTGACGGTCGAGTACGGTGGCCGATACGCGCGGTACGATTACCTCGAGCAGCCCGCGCTCTTCAGCCCACGCGCCGGATTGACGCTCGAGCCCACGAAGTCGACGCGCGTCACGGCGGTTCTTGCGCAGCGCATGATCGCTCCGGGCGCCGAAGAGTTTCTCGCTCCGGCGGTCGCCGGTCCGTGGCTGCCGCCCGAGCGCACCTTCTCGGCTCTCGGCGGCGGCCCCATGCGCGTCGAACGCGCGCGCGATCTCGACCTCCTCGTCGAGCACGACTTCGGGATCTATTCGTTCGGCGTGCGTCGTTTTTTCCAGGGTGTTGACGATCAGACCATGACCATCTTCGGGATGCGCGGGCCGGACGGCACGCGCTCGGTCGGACATTACTACGTCGCGGGCGCCGGCTCGGTTGATGTGGACGGGTGGGGCCTTCGTCTCAGTTCCACGGTCTGGAAGCGCTTGAGCGGCTCGGTCGATTACTCGCTCAGCCATGGGCAATGGAACTCGTTTGGCGAGATCAGTCAGGCTCGCCCATGGCTGGCAAACCTGACGCGGGCGAAGGACGAGGAGATCCACGATCTCACGACCTCGATTCAGACCGCGATTCCAGAGACCGCCACTCGCGTCTTCGTGCTCTACAAGCTGAACTCTGGTTATGCACGACGCAAGGGAACACTTTCGGAGACAGGACTTGACGCCCGCTTCGACGTGCAGGTGAATCAGGCGTTGCCGTTCGGTCTCGGAAACACGAAGTGGGAGGTGCTCGTCGGCGTCCGCAACCTCTTCCGCGATCCCAATGATCCGGCGTCCGTGTACGACGAACTCCTGGTCGTCCGTCCGCCCAAGCGCGTCGTCGGAGGGTTCCTGGTCCGCTTCTGAACGGCGTCTAGAGGTCTTGACCCCTCGGAACCGAGCGGAGCCTCGACGGTCTGAGGCGCAGCCTCGCTAGAGGTCTTGACCCTTCAGAACTTGTCCAAATGAGTCAAGTTTCTCAGGGTCAAGACCGTCCCCGCGTCAGCGGGGCGTTATCAAGCTTTATGGTCTAGCGAGGCGCAGCTCTCGATGGTCTGAGGCGAGCCTCTAGATTCTTGGTTCGCCCGTGGTAGTCGCCAGTGTCCTGCGAGGTGCCGAACCGGCAGGACATTTTTTTGCCTCAAAACCAGCAATCCAAGTTTTTGGGACAACGGTCCACGTGGTTGGAAGCCCAGGCAGAGTGTCCGAAGTGCACAGCAGGAAACTCAATTAGGTCAGCCAATTACGGCGATGCTGAGAGCTGGCGTCGAGGAACGCGGATTGCTACGTGACACCCGGCCACGGTTTCGTACGCAGTTACAGCACAAAACGACGGAGCACCTGTTGAGCACCGGCAGCCGGGGACGCGCGCTCGTTCGACTGACAGCTCAGCTGGCGGTCGTCGCTTTGCTGCTGTGTCTTGCGGCCGCGAACATGTACGTCCGTGCGACCTGGAGCGAGCCCGAAGACGGCGTGCTCTGGTCGACGACGCCAGACGGAGTGGTTGCGCGCGAGGTGGCGAACAACTCCCCTGCCGCCCGCGCTGGCGTTCACGCCGGCGATATCCTCGCGGAAATCGATCGAGCGCCTGTTGATGCCGAGTCGGATGTCGTCACGCGACTGCATCGCGCCTCAAGCGGCGATTCCGTCACCTACACGCTGATTCGCACTCAGACGCGGGAGACGCTGCGGGTCAAGCTTGCGCCGATCCCGTCGGGCGCCCGCGGCTTGTACTACCTCCTCGCCCCGGTCGGCATCTTTTCTCTGCTCGTCGGGGCCGGTGTCAGATTCAGACGTCCCGACAATCAAGCGACCTTGCACTTTTTCTGGTTGACCGTCGCGTTCTTCGGGATGCTGTCGTTCTCATTCAGCGGTCGCCTCGATACGCTCGACTGGATCATCTACTGGGCCGACGTCACCTGCACGCTGCTGCTTCCGCCGCTCATCGTCCACTTCGCGCTGGTCTTCCCCGAACGTCCTGACAGCTGGGCGCACTCGGATGCGGGTCGCACCGCGCTGCCGTTGTTGTATTTGCCAGCGCTGCTCTTGTTCGCAGCGCGGGTGGCGACGCTGATGCGTGCGGGACATCAAGGGGCCGTCTTCTCGAACGTCCTGACGCTCGTCGAGCGAGGCGAGATGATTTGCCTGGGCGTCGGCCTCGTCGTCGGACTCGGCATCATGATCCGTGCGCTCGGGCGCGCGCGATCGGTCACGGCGCGCCGGCAGCTCAGATGGATCGTCGGCGGCACGGCATTCGGCGCTGTGCCGTTCGTCTTTGGCTACGCCATACCATTTGCGCTGGGATTCACGCCGTTTCGTAGCGCGGACGTCACCGCGGTGCTTCTCGGGGTGGTACCGCTCGCGTTTGCGTCGGCCATCGTGCGCTACCGGCTGATGGACGTCGAGGTCATCATCAAACGCGCGTTGGTGTACGCAGCCGCGCTGGCGGCGATCGCGGCGATCTACGCGATTCTGCTGCAGCTGGCGACCGCTTTTCTTGGCGGCAGCGTCAGGCCCAATTCGGTCATCGCGCTACTCGCGACTCTGGTGGTCGTGCTGCTCTCCAGGCCGGTGAAGAACGCGATTCAAACCGCGCTCGATCGGATGTACTACCGCGATCGCTACGATTACCGCCGCGCGCTCGTGGGGTTCGCCCGCGATCTCAACAGCGATCTCGATCTCGCGCGGCTGAGCGAGCGCCTCGTCCATCGCGTCATGGAGACCCTGGTCGTGGATCGGATGGCGCTCATGCTGGCGCCGGCCGCGACGGGACGCGAGGGTGAGTTCGTCACGATCGCGCACATCGGATTCGCCGGGCAGCCGCCATTGCTGCCGCGCACCTCTCAAGCAGGAGCGCGGTTGATCGCTGGGCATACGCTGTCACTCGATGATCCATTGACCCAGCGACGCGTCGATGCGAACGAGATCGATTTCTGGAGAGAGGCGGGGATCCACTACTTCGTGCCGTGCGTCTCGAAGGAAGGGACGATTGCCGTCATGGCGCTCGGCCGGAAGGCGAGCAGCGAACCGTTGAGCAGTGAAGACATGGCGCTTCTGGCGGCGGTTGCGGCGCAGGCGGCGACCGCGCTCGAGAATGGCCGCCTCTACCGGCAGCTCCACAACAAGGCGGACGAGCTCGAACGGATGCGGGAATTCAGCGAAAATATTCTCGAATCGCTGAACGATGGTCTCTCCGTCGTCAACCGCGACGATCGCATCATCCGCTGGAACCGCCGGCTGGAAGAGCTGTACGGCATTCGTCACGAAGATGCCGTGGCCCGGCGCCTGGATGAGATCTTCGAGCCCGCGTTCCTCGAAGTGCTTCGATCCGCACGCCGCGAATCACCTGAAGGTGCGGCGTTCTATCGCGTGCCGCTGACGACACGTCACGAGATCGCCCGGCGGCTCCTCGTCAACGTCGCCACGACCCCCCTGCGTGATTCGGACGGCGCGATTACGGGAAGCATCGTGATCGTCGAGGACATTTCCGCGCGCGTGCAGCTCGAAGAGCAGCTTCAGATTTCCGAGAAGATGGCATCCATCGGTCTTCTTGCCGCCGGCGTTGCGCACGAGGTGAATACGCCGCTAACGGGCATCTCGAGTTTCACGCAGATGCTGCTCCAGGGCGCCGAGCCCGATGATCCGAAGACCAAGGTGCTCGAGAAGATCGAACGGCAGACATTCCGTGCCGCGAAGATCGTGAACGGACTGCTGAATCTCGCCCGCCCGGCGCAGACCGACAGCGCGGCTGTCGACGTCAACGTCGTCGTGAACGACGTGCTCGTGCTGCTCGAACACCAGCTGCGCACGGGCCGGATCCAGGTGCGCAAGGAGCTGAGCGCGTCGCCGCTGCTCGTTCAGGGTGTGGAATACAAGCTGCAGCAGGTGTTCTTGAACCTGTTCCTCAATGCCCGCGATGCCATGCCTCGAGGCGGCTGGTTGACGATCGCGACGAGGGAAGACGACGCTGGCGCGACGATCGAGGTTGGCGACACCGGCTCCGGCATTCCACCCGAACAGCTCTCACGGATCTACGATCCGTTTTTCACGACAAAAGAATTCGGCAAAGGGACGGGACTCGGCCTTTCGATTACCTACGGGATCGTGCAGGAGCACGGGGGAACCATTACCTGTGACAGTGCGATCGGCCAGGGCACACGCTTCTCGCTCTCGCTGCCGACGGTCTCGCCCAAGTCCGGTCTGGCGGCCACCGCCAGGAATAGGCAGGCGTGATGATGCCGCGTGCTGCTGCTCACGAACTCCCGCAGGCCGCCACCCGTCCAGGATCGATCCTCGTCATCGACGACGAGGAGATCATGCGGGAGATTCTCGAAGCGCTGCTCACGCGCGAAGGCTATGAGGTGCGACTCGCCTCGAACGGGGCCGAGGGGCTCGAGGCGGCGCGCTCGGTTCCGTTCGATGCCGCGATCGTCGACATGATGATGCCGGGGATGGACGGGATCTCCGCGCTCGACGAGCTCAAGAAGATCGACGACGACATGCCGGTGCTGATGATCACGGCATTTGCGTCGGTGGAAAACGCGATCGCGGCGATGAAGCGGGGCGCCTACGACTACATCACCAAGCCGTTCAAGAATGACGAGGTGCTGGTGGTGCTGCGCAACGCGCTCGCGCAGCGGAGGCTCGTCGCGGAAAATCGCGCGCTTCGGCAGAACTTGCAGGCGCGCTCGAACCACTTCGGCTCGATCATCGGCCGCAGCTCGCGCATGCGCCAGGTGTTCGATCTCATCATCCAGGCTGCGCCAAGCCGGACGACCATCCTGATCAACGGCGAGAGCGGCACTGGTAAAGAACTCGTCGCCCGGTCGCTCCACCAGAATTCGTCTCGAAGCGATCGCGCGTTCATTACCGTCAACTCAGGGAACCTGCCCCCGGACCTCCTCGAGTCGAATCTGTTCGGGCATGTCAAGGGCGCCTTCACCGGCGCCGTCTATCCAAAGAAGGGCCTGTTCGAGCTGGCCGACAAGGGCACGATCTTCTTCGACGAGATCGGCAACATCCCGCTCGAAACGCAGGCGAAGCTGCTGCGTGTCATCCAGGAGCGCGAGTTCATGCGCCTGGGCGGCGTGGAAACCATCAAGGTCGACGTGCGTATCATCGCGGCGACCAACGTCGATCTCCAGCGGATGATGGAGGAGGGCAAGTTCCGGGAGGATCTCTACTATCGCCTCCACGTCATCACCGTGCAGCTTCCCGCCCTTCGCGAGCGCAAGGACGACATCCCGCTGCTCGTGCAGCACTTCCTGGAGAAGTACGGCGAGGAGAACAACAAGACGCATCTCGAGCTGACGGCGGAGGCGCTCGATCTGCTGCAGGATTACGACTGGCCGGGAAACGTACGCGAGCTGGAGAACGTCATCGAGCGCGCGGTCGTGCTGTCGACAGGCGCGAAGATCGATGCGGACCTCGTTCCCGATCACGTCCGCAGCAGCAAGCGCTTCCAGATGCCGCAGTTCATCGTCCCGCCCGAAGGCATCTCGCTCAAGGAAGTGATCACGGACTTCGAGAAGCGGCTGATCGAGTCCACGCTCGAGGCCGCTGGCGGCGTGCAGAAGCGCGCGGCGGAGCTCCTCCACATCAAAGCGACGACGCTGAACGAGATGATCAAACGCTACGACATCCGTCCACGTCGGAAGCGCGGCACGCTCGGCAGCCGTCCTGGATCCGATCTCCCCGATGTCGAAGATATCGATGAGGGAGACGAGGTCGGCGCGGTCAATCGAGATTAGTTCTCACCCGGGCGGCATTCACCTGCCAAGATCTGACAGAAGAAAGGGAGAAAGATTGGGTTCTACGAACGTCGTGCAGGCCCACTCGATCGCAGCTTCGTGAACATCCGCTCGTACTTCGCGAGAATCACATCCCACCGGTAGTTCGTCCGCACATAGTCGCGGCCGTTGCGTCCCAGGCGGGCACGAAGCCGCGGTTCGGCCATCAACACCTTCAGCGCTTCCACGAATTCATCGCGGTCCGCGTAATACAACCCGGCGTTGCTCTTCCGGCAGTGCTCGACGAGCACCTCGCTGCGGGCGTTGGCAAGAATCGGCGTACCGACAGCGAATGATTCCAGCGCCAGCAGCGACAGGCTTTCATAGGGCGAGGGGACGACGACGACGGTGGCGGCTTCGAGGGCCTGGACGCGTTCCTGATCCGGCAGGTACCCGGCAAACCGAATGAAGGGCTCCTCCGGCAGCGGCATCAGCTTGACGCCCATCAGCACCAGCGACGCATCGCCCCCCTCCTGGACATAGGTGCTGAAGTACTCGATCAGCTCTTCGCATCCCTTCCCCGGATCGATACGCCCGCCGTACAGCGCAATCGGCCCGTGCAGCCGGTGACGACGACGGAACATGGCACCGCGCTGCGCCAGATGCGGGCGGAACGTCGGTGAGGCATCATCGGCCGCGGCCTGCTCCTCCGGCGTCGGCTCGTCCGTGTCAGCCTGTCGGGGCGAGGAGTGCTCCCGCGGGTATTCCTGCGCGTGCGGCAGATCCACACCGCACCCGATGGTTTCCTCCTCGATCGCGCGGATCGAGAAATGCGTCGTCAAGAACCGCCGCTCGACGTCGGTGTTGTACGCGAGCCCGGCGGGCAGGCTGAACAGTTCCTTGTAGATCTCCAGGTGGATCGCCGGTTCGTCGTGAGCCGTCGGGACAAGAATGCTCTGTTGCGGCGCAATCTTCGCGCCCATGACGGTCGGCGCGTAGAGGTAGGTGAAGAAGATCAGCACATCGGTACTGGTGGTGATTGCGCTCGATGTACTCGAGCAGCGGTGGGCACCATGGCCCCTGCTGCCGCAGCCACTCCATCTCGTCTTCGCGCGAGTGGGCGTTGTTGAAGATCCACTCGGAATAGCGATTGAACGTATGGATGTCTCGGCTGCGCGCGTTCGCGAATCGGCGGACCGTGACGCCGCGGACCCGGTCGGATCCTTCCGGGTATTCGTTCTTCCACGTCACGTAGTCCTGTGCGCACGTAGTCAGCACCTCGACGTGGTGCCTCGGCGCGAGCCGTTCGGCGATCAGCCGGCAGTGATACTCGGATCCCCCAGGATCTCGGTGCCGTAACGCTGCACGATGAACGCAATCTTCAATATCAGTCCTTATACGCTAGAGGCCTCGAATCCCCACATTTTCCCAACCCTCGAGGTCAGGCAGGAGGAATTGTGGAAAGGGAGAACTATTCTCTCTTTCTCCCGTCCTCCTGTCTGATCTGACAGTATCGTGGCAACGAGCGCGCCTACGCCTCAAGGGTCCGCACAATGTCCCCGAGCCGTTGTTCGATGCGAGCTGGGAAAAATCCTGCAGCCTGCGCCGCTGCCCTTCGATTACCCGATGTCGCACCGGGAGATCGTATACGAGCATTCCCAGCATTTCGGCGGCCACTTCCAAGTCCTTTGGCTCGAACAGCATTCCTGCCCGCCCAACGTTTCGGGAACGGCCCCGGCTGCGTAGGCGAGCGACCGGAACATCCGCCGCCATGGCCTCGACGAGCGGTACACAAAACCCTTCGTGTTCGCTCAGCGACACATAGACGTCTGCCCAACGATAGAACGCCGCGAGATCTTCGTCCGGAACCGGTCCGGTGAACCAGAAGCGATCCGGCAGCATCTGAAATTCCGAGATCAGCGCCCGGACCTGTGCGTAGTACGCGGAAGGCCGTCATATCGCCCAACGAAAATAAACCGATAGTAGTTGTCGATGTAACGTTTGTACAGTTCGGCCAGCCTGATGTGATCTTCAATCCGTTTATTGGGGACAATGCGTCCGACGAAAAGGAAATTGATCAGCCCATCGCCAAGGATTTTTTCGAGCGCCGGGCGCGTTGGCGCCGGTGATACGTTCAGTATTGACGGCGATGGGCATCACGCCTGTCGGTGCGAATCCCAGCTGCTCGAGCTCCTGCCGATTGAACTCGGAGTCGCCAAGCGCCAGATCGACTGTCCGACGAGCGATCGCAGTTCCTGACGACCGATCGCGGCGAGCCTGAAGAGGCCCGCGTCGTACGGTGCGAAGAATGGTGCAGGCGTGATGTTGTGATACTGCAGGACCCGCGTGCCGTCCAGCGTCGCAAACGCCTGCGTCATCGGCGAGGGGAGCGCGAAATGAAATATCGTGATGTCGCCCCCGGCGCGCTTCAGGATCAGTGAAAAGTCGCACCTCTCCACGCAGCGCATCGTCCATGGTCAGCGCATAGAGATCTGACGTGTGTCCTGCCGCGCGCAACATGCTCTCGTACGCGTCGCGCGCTGTCGCCGATCGCATCCCCCTGGTGAGCGGCGGGGACCCATTGGTTGATGATCATGGACGCGGTCGCGGTTGGCGGCGGGCGATTGGCTGCTGGCGGCTGGCAACTCGGCTTCGAGTTCCGAGTCGCGAGTCGCGAGTCGCGGATCTGGCGGCAGCGCCCGGTACAGTGCCGGCCTGAACTGCCGCAGTTCTTCCAGCCGATCGAACTGATCGAACTGCTGCCAGAAATCAAAGGGAACATCCGGTGCTTCGCGAGGCGGCATCGCGAGCGTCTCGTCGACGAATCGTAGAAGCGTTCCATCGAAATCTCTGGCGAGGAGACGTTGAAGCGCTGCGTCTTGAGATTGCACGACCGCCTCTTCGATGTGAGAATCGTCGAGCACGGCGTCCATCAGTCGTGCGATCTCCAGCGGATCTTTGGTGTCGTACAACACGCCGCCGCCGTCCATGGTGGCCGGAACTGCCGTCGCGGCGTATGCGAGCACCGGGACGCGCTTGTAGAAGGCCTCGATGATCGGCACGCAGAACCCTTCGTGTTCGCTGGCGCAGAGAAACAGGTCAGCGACGTCGTAGAGCGCGGTCAGCTCCTCGTTGGATACGTGACCGAGGAAGTGCACGTCCGGTGTGCCGAGCCTCGCGATGAGGCCCTGGAGCATCGCCAGATATTTCTCGAAGCCGCTGTAGGAGCCGACGAGCAGTAGCCGCGACCGCGGGTTGTGACGAGTCCGGTACGCGTGAAAGGCGCGAATCACATCTTCGAACTTCTTATTCGGGATCACGCGCCCGACAAACATGACGTTCGTCCACTCATCGTCGAGACCCGCGAGTCTGCGATCCGGTGGGCAATCGAGGTGGCTGAAATCGGGAACGACGGGGAGGACCGCGGTTCGAGGGTAGCCGAGATCGCTGAGCTCCCGGCGGTTGTATTCAGAATCGCCGAGCGCCAGCTCACAGCGATCGATATATGCCGTGAGCTCGCGACGTCCGTGGAAGCAGAGTTTCACGAGTTCCTTGTGGACGTCGATGAAATACGACGGCGGCGTGATGTTGTGGTAGACGAGCACCATGCGCCCGGGCAGTGCGTAGGCCGTCCGCGATGCCCGCGAGCCAATCGAGAAGTGGTGAATCAGGAGATCCGATGGGCCTACCGCGCCAACAAGGTCGCGATAATCGATGGTGTAGGCCTCGAGTCTCGGATCGGCCGTCTCAACGAAGATCTCCGAATCGTATCCCGCACGGCGGAGCACGCGCTGAATCCCAAGCACCTCGTGTCCGATGGCATCGCCGTACCCGAGCGTCGCGAGGACCTGATGGACGCGTGGAAGCGACGTTTGCGTGGCGTTCATGCGGATCGGGAAAGGTCGTGGTTCCGGTCGCTGCCGGGCACGACGGCGCCCGCCGGAATACCTGCGAGGACTTCAGAGCCTGGCCGCTGGTCGCGTCGCCGTCGGGCGAACCAGCCGGGCAACGGCTCAATGGGTCTTCGCGCGGCTCCAGCCGAATCTTCGCGCTTCAGCCGATCGAACATGTCGAGGTATTTCCGTTCGATCACCGGCCACGTGTAGTGCTGCGATGAAGTAGTCGCGTCCGTTCCGGCCCAGCCGCGCGTGCAGTGGGCCGTTGGATTCGAGCGCGTAGAGCGTTTCTGCGAATTCCTCGTATCGCTCGTAGTACAGCCCCGCGCTGCTTCGGATGCATTGGCCCTTCAGTACGTCACAGCGTCCATTCGCGAGCACGGGACGTCCGATGGCCCAGGCTTCGAGCGCGACCATCGAGAGGCTCTCGAAGTATGAGGGCATGATCAGAAGATCGGACGCCGCGATCCCGTCGAACTTGTCTTCGTCCGGCAGGAAGCCGAGATGATGAATGCGGGGATGCTGCGGGATCGGGATGATCGCGCTGCCGATGAGCACCAGATCGAGTCCGCGCGGGAACGTGGCCGCATAGCGCAGAAAGAAATCGAACAGCTCCTTGCAGCCCTTGTTCTCGTCTATCCTGCCGACGTAAATCGCAAACGGCTTCCGGATGTTGTGCTTGCCGCGAAATCGTTCCGCGATCGGTACGCGCAGGAATTTCCGAGCCCACGCCGACGACGACGCCGGGCACGTCCTCGTTGTGGGCGGCGGCCTGGATCATGGCTCGCTCTTCGTGCGAGTTGTACATGACCGCGCGCACGCCTCGGAACATCGGGCCGAAGATGCCAAGGCCCACCGCGGGATCACGTTCGGCCGTGGGCACGAGCAGCGCTTTGCCGGCAACGCGCCGCGCGCCGTGCCACGCGTGGTAATACCGATAGCTGAAGAGCAGCGACGAAATCCAGGCGCGCGGAGGTTCGCTCCAGATAATCGATCATCGCCGGGACTGGCGGGTCCCTCGCTGTCCAGCCAGTCGAGTTCATCGGCAATCGAGTGGGGCTGATCGAACACCCGGCGCGACAGCCGACCGAAATGATAGGGATCGCGCTCATGCTTCACTGGAAATCGCCGGACCGGCGATGCCGTTGACCTGCTCGACTCCGGCGCTGACGCTCGTTCCTCCACGTCACGTAATCGCGGGCGCAGGTCGTCACGACCTCCACGTCAGCATGGCGTGCAAGCCGCTCGGCGATGTACCGTGCGTGCAGCTCGGCGCCGCCGTTGATGTCGGCGCCGTAGCGCTGGACTGCAACCGCGAGCTTCACGATTCGGAGCGGTCCGCGCTCCCGGAGGAGTCATGACGCGCCGGAATCCGCCCGCGCAGACTCAGCAGTCGGCGCGTCTGATCTCGAGGTCCGTGCCGTTGCGAGCCACCGCGTGTCATCCGTCGCCCGGCCCCCGGCATCGGCCCCAGCCCCTATGGCACTCCCGGCACTCTGAGCACCGATCCGAGGCACTCGAGGCACCCATGGCACCCGAGGCACTCCTCTGTTCGTCCGGCCTTCTCCGCCCGCGTCTTCGTCTCCGCCGGTTTCTGCGCTCGGACTGCTCCGGCGACTCCGGACCGCGCGACTCGCGCGCATCGCCGCCGCCGGTCGGCGGTTGAAGCGGCGCCACGGTGCCCGGCCGGTACTGGACGACGCCTTCGAGCGCACGGGCGCGCCGCTCGTCGAAGTCGAGCCGACTCGACATGGACTCGACGCGCATCTTGAGATTCTTGACATCGATGCCCAGCCTCGTGGTCTCGAGCACGAGGTTGTGGATGACCTCGTAGTAGAGCGGCTCCAGCGCCGCCTGCTGCGCGTTCAGCTTCGACTGGATATTGAGCGCCTCAATCAGCGGGTTCGGATTGAAGAACAGCTTCAGGATCGGTCTCAGCAGCTTCCGCATGAACGCCAGGAAGCCTCGGTGTGTTTCGAAGAGGGTCGTGTCCTCGAACTTGAAGTTCGGCGGAAGCGACGCCTCGCGCTTCCGCCTGAACTGCTCGAGCAGATCGGAGCGCACGCCGCGCGGATCGAGGAACTTCTCGAGCTTGACGTTCGCCAGCTCGCGGATCTCTTCCTCGGTGTAGTCGACCCCGCGTTTCTCGCGGATCCGCGACCGGATCTGTCGCATGATCTGCTCGACGTCGACGTTGTCGGAGCGAATAGAGAAATCAGTCATGGATGAACCTGAAGAATGCTGATTGACGAATGGTGAATGCTGAATGACGGCATCACCCAGCACTCAGCATTCAACACTCAGAAATTCACCGACCTGAAGAATGCTGATTGACGAATGGTGAATGCTGAATGACGGCACACTCAGCACTCAGCAATCAACACTCAGAAATTCACCGTTTCTTATGCACGAATTCCGGCGCCTGCGCGATGCAGGTTCCGAGAATGCCCAGCTGAGCGGGCCAGCGCCCTCGTGCCTGTTAGCGTAATCTCGGCGGCCGCGTCGCCGACGTCGGGATAGCCGTCGGCGTTCGGTGTCACGCGTCTCCCAGTTGCGGAACAGCCGTCCCCACGGGCCATCCAGAACCTCGCGCATCATCCGCTTGGCGTTGTACGGGTACCAGAAGCTGTCGTGATAGATGACGCTCGCGATATAGGCCCAGGGCGCGAGCACGGTCTTCAGCGACCACTCGATCGGCTTCTTCATCGGGCCCCAGTAGATCTTGTGCTGCATCCGCGAGGCAAACGTCATCTTCTTGAACGGCCCCACGAAGTGCCAGTTCTCCGCCGCCGCTGACGCGTCTCCAACGATCTCGATCTCCCGCGGATCGCCGCACCCCAGGCCGAGATCGTGCGCCATCCGGATGAACTTGATCGACATGGGGTCGAACCCCATCAGCTTTGCCGCGACCGCATCGATCGCCGTCTGATCCGCGCTCGCGAGGATCACGTTCTTCGAGTACGGCATCATGCACCGGGGCCCGGGCCGTCTCCGGCGAACGTGCCATCCATCACCGCAAACACGCCGCGATGGATCTTCTTCTGAATCATCAGCAGATCCACGAGCGTTTCGTGGATCACCGGATGCGTCCAGTGCCGGTGCTCGTTCAGGAGTCCCCCGAACGCGTTCTTCATCGCACCGGTAGTGGTGGTGAACACGTGCGTCTTCACCGTCGGAAGGTGAATGATGTTCTCCCCGATGAAGCGCCGCGGGATCATGAACCCCTTCGGGTACACCTCGTTCAGGCACGTGAACTTCTTCGTCAGATCGCCGACCGCTTCGCGGATGTTGACCCACTCTTCGGTCTCGTAGATGTGGATGTTGCGCAGACCGTGTGCCGCGACGACGTTAATCTGCTTGTTCTCGCGTTCGCCGAGGTGCGCATCGATGACGACGGTGCGGTTATGGCAGGCGTGCATCAACGACGGGTCGTACCCGTCCTGCTTCATGGCGCGGATCACGCCTTCGAGCTGCCACGGAGTGGTCGAGCTCCCGGGGAAGAAGAAGTGCCATGAAATGTTGACCTTGAGCGCCGTGTCCGCGTCGTGGGCGATGACCTCCTGATAGCCCGCGAGGTTCATCAGCGTGTGGTAGTCGCGCAGAACCGTTCCTGGCGACGTGCGAAGGATAGCGACTTTGGTTTTGGGCATCAGTTCAAGGGTCCGTAAATGATCAGCGCCACGGCCAGCGCCCAGAGCGCGACGCAGAGAAGCAGTGGGCGATCGTTCAGCAGCATCTCCGCCGGGCTGCCGCCGCCCTCCTTCCGGTGCACCAGATAAAGGTAGCGGAAGATTCCGTAGAGCAGGAACGGCAGCGTCAGGCCGAGATGGGTAGTGTGAAACTTCTCAACCGTTTCGGCATTGACGGTGTAGAACGCGTAGGCGACAAGCGTCGATGCCGTCACGACGGAGATCATCTGGTCGAGCAGGTACGGGGTGTATTCCTGCAGGATCGGCCGGTGGCTCGTTGCATCGTCAGCGAGAAGCACCAGCTCGTGTCGGCGTTTGCTCAGCGCGAGGAACAGCGCGCCAAGGATGGTGACGAAGAGCAGCCAGTTGCTGATGGGGACGTGAATGACCGCGGCGCCCGCGGCTGCCCGAAGAACGAAGCCGATCGCGATGGTGAGCACGTCGATTATCACGACGTGCTTTAACGGACCTGAATAGCCCGCCAGCAGGGCGACGTACGCCGAGGCGAAGAGTCCGAACTCCTTCCCCAGCATGAAGCTGACGATCAGTGCAACAGCGCCGATCGTCACCGCGGCGCCGATCGCCGCCGACGTCGAGAGCTCGCCCGACGCGATGGGCCGATGTCGCTTGAGCGGATGCCGGCGATCGACGTCACGATCGGCAACATCGTTCACGAGGTAGACGACGCCCGAGAGCGCACAGAACACGGCAAAGCCGGCCGACGCGTACAGGACCGAGTGGAGGTCGAAGAGCCGCTGGCCGAACAGCAGTCCGCCGAAAATGATGAGATTCTTCGTCCACTGCTCGGGTCGCAGCGAGCGGACGAGGCTCGAGACGAGCGGCCGCGCAGCCGTGCGCAGTTCCCCCGGGCGCGGCTCGGCCTGGTCGATGATGTCCGGAATACTGTGTCGCGCCATCTACAGCGCGGCGGGTATGTGCGCGGCCTGGCTAACTGCTGAAACTCTTGACAGCATCCGGCTCGGACTCGTACGTCTCGAACACGGTCAACAGCTTCGTGATGGCGAGCAGATCCTGAATGCGCTTGGTGAGGTTCAGCAGCTTGAGCTTCCCCCCTTGACGGCTCACCGTGGTGTACGTGCGGACGATTTCGCCCAGGCCCGCGCTGTCGATGTAGGGCACGCCTTCGAGGTTGAGCAGCAACTTCTTCTTGTCCTGCTGGATCAGCGAATCGATCTCTTTCTTCAGAAGCTCGTCGCCTTCTCCGAGCGTAATTTTGCCCTTGAGATCCAGAATCGTCACGCCGTTGACGACTCGTTGGTCGATCTGCAGCATCGCCGCTCCTCCAAAGTCCGACCGCGCCGGCGGGACCGTCTGAGCCCCCGCCTGTGGCCTGACGTTCAACCGCCCGAAGCGCCTGCCCAGGCCCTACGGTTTACAAGAAATAGACCGACCAGCGTACTACGCACGTTGCAAGAGTGTCAAGAAACACGGGACTTTTTGACGCGTTTTACGACGGGGCCACATTGTTCGCTGAGCTTAGACACCGGATTGTGGCTCCCGGCTCGTCCGGGCTCTCGCTCGAGCTTGGCAGCTCCAAACGGGCCGTCAGGCCCCCTCCCGCCGACCGAGTCAGCACGATAGAACCACCGTAGAGCTCGGCAAGATCCTGCACGATTGCGAGGCCGAGGCCCGAACCTGGCACGTCGGCATCGTTTCTCGACGCCTCGTCCGAGCACCTGCTGCTGTGCCTGCTCGTCGAGGCCCGGTCCATCGTCCTCGACCGCCATCACGAGCCGGCCGTCTATGAGACAGGAGTTCACATCCACGCGTGCGCGCGCCCATTTGCAGGCGTTATCGAGCAAATTGCCGAGCATCTCGTCCAGGTCTTCCCGTCGCCCCTTGAAGAAATGGCCTGAATCGATGCTGGTTCCAATCGCGAGACCGCGATCGGCGTGGATCTGCCGCATCGTCCGCACGAGCCCGTCCACCGACTCGCTCACGCTGCACCGCGCGTGCATCGCCGTGCCCGATGCGGCGGCTCTCGCGTGGGCGAGGTGATACTCGACGTAGCGGCGCATGATGCCGATCTGCTCCGCCAGCACGTGCGCCAGGCCGGCATCGCCGCTGGCCGCGAGGCGATCCGCTTCATTCGACAGCACGGCCAGCGGGGTTTTCAGTCCGTGCGCAAGATCGCCGGCCTTCGTCCCCGCGCGGGCGACGACCTCCTCGAGATGTGCCAGCAGCGCGTTCAGATCATCGACGAGAGGCTGCACTTCAGTCGGATAGGCCCCGCCGACCCGGTGCGACGATCCATCCCGCACAGCCGACAGATTCCGGCGGATATCCTTGAGGGGCGCAAGCGCCGCGCGCACGACAGCCGCGCCGGTGATCAGACTCAGAACGGCGAGCAGGCCCATGAACGGCGCATGCGCATGGACGATGCGCAGCGTGTCGAAGAAGGGATGATGGTAGGTGAGCACGACGCTGAACGCCGCGAGCATGCCGAAGGTCCAGAACATGGCTCCCAGCACTACCTTGCGGCGGACCGTGCTCACCGCTGCGGCTCCTCGGTGCCAATCGCGATAGCCAAATCCGCGCACAGTGTCGATGACGCCCGGCTCCCAGTTTGCGTCGAAGCCTCGCGATGAACACCTCGATCGTGTTCGAGTCGCGCTCCGCGTCGATCGGATAGATGTGTTCCGCGAGTTCGCCTTGCGACACCGCTCGTCCGCTGTGATGCATCAGGTATGACAGCACACGAAATTCGAGCGCGGTCAGACGCACGGGTTGACCGTTGACGCTCACGCGGCCAGTCCTCGAATCGACCGCGAGAGAGCCCGACAGCATTTCCGACGAAGGCATGTGGCGGGATGCGACGGATTAGGCCGCGAAGTCGCGCGAGAAGCTCCTCCATACGGAACGGTTTCGACAGGTAATCGTCGGCGCCCGCGTCGATCCCCTGAACCTTTTCGTACCAGCTGCCTCGCGCGGTCAGAACCAGGACTGGGATCGTGAGTCCCGCGTCGCGCCAGCGCCTGAGCACAGTCAGGCCATCGAGCTTTGGCATGCCCGAGATCCAGCACCACGACGTCATAGGACTCGGTTTGCCCCAGAAACTCCGCGCGTTCGCCGTCAGCTGCGCAATCGACGGCATAGCCCGCTTCCGCGAGCGCGGCGGACAGCTGCTGCGACAAGTGCACTTCATCTTCGGCGATCAGCGCCCGCAGTGTTGCCTCCTTACGTCGTTATAGCGCAACGGCGGCTGAACGGGACATGAACAACGCTTCAGGACACGTTCAGCGAGGGGACGGTACAAAGGGACAAGGGAAGCGCCTGCGGCCCGAGCGAGGCGCGCAGTCGCCGAGCGAGAGCGCGTGGGGGTGGGGCCCCACGCGCAGTGAGAGAAGCAAGCGCCTGCGGCCCGCGCGATAGATTGAGGAGACTCCTAATGCGCACACGCTCTTTCGTCGTTGTGTTGATCCTTGCCGTGGCCATCGTCACGGTTGCTGTCGCGGCCCGTGGGCATGGGGGATTACATAAGTGGGTCATGGCCATTCATGGGCAACACGCGCGGTAGGCGAGATCGATGATGCGTGAGGTCCAGCACGCGCTGCGCATGGTGGCGCGGAATCCAGGGCTCTCGGCGGTAGTCGTCCTGTCGCTCGGGATCGGTATCGGAGTGAACACCGTCGTCTTTTCCTGGCTGCAGGCGACCGTGGTGCATCCGATACCGGCGGTTGCTGGCAGCGGGCAGCTTCATCTGATCGAACCCCGTTCCGATACGGATTCGTATCCAGGGATGTCCTGGCTCGAGTACCGCGATTTGCACGACCGGCTGACGTCTTTCGCCGACCTGATCGCGTTTCGAATGGTCCCGCTGTACATCGGCGAGCCAGGCGGAATCGAGCGCACCTACGGTCAGCTCGTGTCCGGCAATTATTTCTCGGCGCTGGGCCTACGGCCGGCGCTCGGACGGTTCCTTCGTCCGGCGGACGCCGAGCGCCCTGGCGGCGAGCCGGTGGCGGTCATTTCGTATTCCTTCTGGCAATCGCGCTACGGCGGCGCGGCAGGCGCAGTCGGCCAGGTGATCCGCGTCAACGGCCGCGAAGTGACGCGTCATCGGCGTGGCGCCCCGGCGATTCCAGGGAACGGTGCTCGGCCTCAGCTTCGACCTCTGGGTGCCCGCGACGATGGCGCCGGTTCTGATCGATGGGTCGCTCGAACTGCAGAACCGCAGCAGCCGGGGATACCAGGCGATGGGCCGGCTGGCCAGCGGCGTGACCGAGCCTGTGGCGAAATTGGACGTAAATCGGGTGATGGCGCAGCTCGCCCAGGAGTTCCCCGACTCCAACCGGAACCTGCGAGCCGAGGTGCTGACCTTCTGGGACGCTCCACGCGGACCGCAGCGGCTGTTTGCCGCGGCACTGGCGGTTCTTCAGGGGTTGATGCTGCTGCTCCTGCTGGCGGTGTGCGGTAACACGGCCAATCTGATTCTCGCGCGGGCGAGCGCACGGCAACGGGAAATGGGAATCAGGCTGGCGCTCGGTGCGACGCCGTGGCGTGCTGCACGACTGATGTTGTCGGAGAATGTCCTGCTTGCTGTTGGCGGCGGTCTTCTCGGATTCGTCATTGCGTCGTGGTGGACGCCGACCCTCATATCGCTGCCGTTATCCGGGCTGCCCATCCGCTTTCAGACTCAGGTCGACGGCGCTGCGCTTGCGTTCGCCATCGTCCTGGGTATGGCGTGCGGGATTCTCTCCGGCGCCGCCCCGGCTCTCCAGGTGTCGCGCCTCGACCCGCACGTCGCGTTCCGAGCGGGCGCGCGCGCGTCGGGCCGAAGCGGCCTCCGCAACGGGCTCATGGCGATACAGGTCGCGCTCGCGCTCGTCGTGCTGATCGTCGCGGGACTCTTTCTTCGCAGCTTTGGCGATACGCGGACGATCGATCCGGGATTTCAGCGTGACGGCGTACTGCTGGCCGCCTACGACCTGAACGGCCGCCCGATGCCGGCGGATCGAGCCGGGTTTGCGCGCACGTTTGCCTCGCGCGTGCTGTCCGGGCTCGGCTCGCTGTCCTCGATCGAAGCGGCGGCCATCTCTTCCTCGGTTCCTCTAGACATTCACGGGTTGCCGTCACGGAGCTTCGTGCTCGAGGGTCACCCACGGACTGATGGCACGCTGGACGAAGCGCTCACAAATACGGTGACGCCTGGCTACTTTTCACTCATGAAGATTCCGCTGGTGGCCGGTGTCGATTTTGCCTCGCTGGATGACACCGCGGCTCCCGCGCAGGCCATCGTGAACCAGGAATTCATTCGCCGATTTCTGGATCAGGCACCGCCAGAGGCTGCGCTCGGTCGCCGTCTGCAGAGTCGGGGAACCAGCTACGTCGTTGTTGGCGTGGCCCGAAACTCGTTGTACGACGCGTTCGGCGAACCACCCACGCCGATCATCTACGTGTCCTATCGCGATCGACCCCCTTTGTCCGGGGAGATTCATGTCCGCATTCGACAGGGAGCTGAGGCATCCGCGACGCCGGAGTTGCGACGCGTCGTGCGCGGCATCGATCCGGACCTGCCGCTCTTCAACGTGCGCACCCTTGGCGACCACGTGGAGACGAATCTGGTATTCAGGCGCGTGCCCGCGCGGCTCTTTGCGGTGCTCGGCCCGCTGCTGCTGGCACTTGCTGCCTCGGGCATCTATGCAGTCGTCTGGTACACCGTATCTCTGCGCGGACGCGAGGTCGGCGTGCGGATGGCCCTTGGCGCGACGGCGCGCCGCGTTCTCACGGAGTTCGTGACCGAGCATCTCGGCATCGTCTTCGTTGGCGCTCTGGCTGGTTGGCTACTCACCTTTGTCGTTGCGCTCGACATCGTGGGCGCGGACACCGTCGACGTGGGCGTCTTCGGTGGCGTGCCACTCCTGCTGCTCGCGGTTGCTGCTGTGGCGTGCTGGATACCAGCCAGGCGAGCCACTCGCGTCGACCCCATGGTCGTGCTCAGAGACGAGTAGAGAATTGCGGATTGCGGATTGCGGATTGCGGATTTGGTTGATTGTGGATTGCGGATCGTGATTGTCGATTGCTGATTGCTGATGCTGGTTGTCGATTGCTGATTGCTGATGCTGATTGTCGATTGCTGATTGTCGATTGCTGAATACTGATGTTGATTGTCGATTGCTGATTACGCGGGCTTGGGCGGCATCAGGCGCCTCGCTTTGTTCTGGCCTTCCAGCGCCAGCTGCATCGCCAGGAACGTGCGCGACTGGGAGTCGGCGGTGGCCGTTCGATTCAGCACATCGTCGACGAGCCGTTCGCCGTACGGGAGCGGCACGTCGCTGCAATCGATGTACTTAGGGCCTTTCTGATCCACCAGAAAGAGATGATCGGTGCCCGGGCGGCCGACGATGTCGATCGTCTTCCGGAGCTCGATGTAGCCGTCCGTTCCGAGGATAGTGAGCCGACTGTCGCCGTACGTGGTGAGCCCTGCTGGTGTGAACCAGTCCACGCGAATGTAGCCGGCGCCCCCGTCACTGCTCAGCATCATGTCGCCGAAGTCCTCGAGTTCCGGATATTGCGGATGATGCACGTTGCCGACCTGTGACGCGACCACCTCGGCACGTGTTGAGGACGTCAGAAACAGGTAGGCGTCCAGGTTGTGAGACGCAAGATCGCAGAGGATGCCGCCGTACTGTTCACGCTTGAAGAACCACGGCGGACGGGTTTCGGGACTCATCTTGTGCGGCGCGAGGCCGGCCGTCTGCACGACGCGGCCGATGGCACCCGCGCGAATGAGTTCCCCCGCCTTGTTGATCGACTTGCTCTCGTGACGTTCGATCAGCACCGAGAAGCTGCGCCTCGTTTGAGCCTGAACGCGGCGCAGCTCGGCGAGTTGGTCGAGGGTGGTGGCCGCCGGTTTGTCGACCATGAAATCCTTGCCGTGCTCCATCGCCCGTGCCCCGAGCGGCGCGCGCTCGCTGGGAATCGCGGCGCTGACGATGAGCTGAATCGTCGTATCGTCGAGGATTTCCTGTTCGCTGCGCGCAGGTTTCGCGTCGGGGAACCGCTTCGCGAACGCCGCCGCCAGGTCGGGTTCTTTGGCATAGAACGATGTCAGTTGCCCGCCGCCGTGGACAACCGTCTGAACTTGGCCGTTGATGTGACTGTGATTCACGCCAATGACGGCGAAACGGATTCGGCCTGGGCGAGGCGCGGGCGGTTCTGCCTGCGCGCGCACCAGTCGCGTCGAGCCTGTCAAAGCGACCGTTGTCGCGCCCACAGAAGACTTCAGAAATTCGCGGCGGCTGGTGCGGGTACCCATAAGCGTCTTCTTGTCTTGTCCTTTTCCCTTGTCCTTTTCCCTTGTCCCTTTCTACTTCACCACGGGAAGGTCGATGAAGCTGGCGTGATCGGGTGAGTGATAAATGCGCTGGACCGCCCGTCGTGTAGTCGGACGGCTTGGCCCAGAAAATGTTTGAGACGAAGGTTTGCGGGTTGCGATCGTAGAGTGGAAACCAGCTCGATTGCACCTGCACCATGATGCGGTGGCCGCGCAGGAAGACATGATTGGCTGATGGCAGAGCAAACGTATAGAGAAGCGGCTCGCCGGAGGTGATCGCTTTGGGCGTCTCGAGACTCTCGCGGTATCGGCCGCGGAAGATGTCGCCGGCGACCATCAGCTGATACCCACCCATCGATGGTTGGCCCGCAACCTCGTCGGGATAGACGTCGATCAACTTAACCACCCAGTCGGAATCCGTGCCGCTCGTGGAGGCGATGAGATTGGCGATTGGTTCGCCGCTGATTTTCACCGGTGCGTCGAGACGATCCGAGACGAACGCGAGCACATCCGGCCGTCCTGACGCTTCGCGTTGATCGTCGACGAGCCAGAGCGGCCATGTCAGACCGTTGTCGTAGCCGATCGGCTGAATCGGCCGGGCGCGAAACGGCACCGGCTTCGACGGATCGGAGACGTATTCATCGAATGCCGCGTCGTTCGCCCGCGGCGCGGAGAACCCGGCGTTCAGGTCCGCGGCAAGATACAGTCGGGAGCGCTGGATGTCGCAGCCGCTCGGGCAGCCCGAGGGCCAGGACGTGAGCCGTCGCCACGTATTCGTGCCCGTTTCGAATGCGGCAACGGGAGGGACGTCGCCCTTCGGTGCGCCGTCCTTGAGATAGCGCGCGAGAAACGGCGCGAGAATCTCCTGTCGGAAATACAATCCGGTGTCGCTGCGAAAGTTCAGCGCGCCAAGCCTGCTTCCATCTTCAATCTCCTGGCCGTGGTGCCACGGTCCGAGCACGAGGAACACCTTATCGTTCGCGGTGTCCTTTGGCTCGAGCGCTTTGTAGACCGCGATGGCGCCGTAGATGTCTTCCTGATCCCACAGGCTGTGCACGAGCATCACCGGCACGTTCAGCGGCTGCGCCGCGAGCACTCGGTCCATCGCCTGCTCGCGCCAGAATGCGTCGTACGTCGGGTGCTCGAGAATCTTCCGCCAGAAGCCCACTTGCTCCAGGCCATGGCGCCGTCCGAGTTCTCCCGCCGACCCCGCCTCCATGAACAGGTCGTAGTCGTCGAAATGGTTCGTCCACCACTTGGCCTCCGACCGGCGCGTCGCCTCCTGATCGTGGATGTACGCCATGTTCTGCTGACGGAACGCGCCGTTGTGGAACCAGTCATCCCCTTTCCACCCGTCCACCATGGGATTCATCGGGACGGCAACTTTCAGCGCGGGATGGGGATTCACCAGCGCCATTAACGGAAGGAAGCCATCGTAGGAAATGCCGAGGATTCCGACGCGACCGTTGGTTTCCGGGACGTTCTTTACGAGCCAGTCGATGGTGTCGTAAGTGTCAGTCGCGTGGTCGACGGCCGTCGGGTTCAGCGGCCCGTGCAGCGGCCGATTCATCACGTAGTCGCCTTCCGATCCATACTTTCCACGCACGTCCTGCACGACCCGGATGTATCCCCCTTCGACGATCACCTCGGTAGCGTTGTCGTAGCCATTCAGTATGGGACCGAGATGGGCGCTTTGCGCGTGCCCGGTCAGCACGTCCGCGTCGTACGGCGTGCGCGTCAGCAGGATAGGCGATCCTTTAGCGCCGCGAGGGACGAGCACGACCGTGTGCAGCTTGACGCCGTCGCGCATCGGAATCATCACGACGCGCCTGACGTAGTCGAACGAATCGGTGATCGGTTTGAACGTGACGGGGGTCTCGCTGGGCAGAGACTGAGAGGCAGGCGGCCGCGGTGGCGGGTTCTGCGCCGTCGGTGCCTCAACGAATGTGAGCGCACCGAGCCACACCAACAGCGTCATCGCTCGGATTCCAGTTCGCCGTGCCATCCACTACCTCGCGTTTCAGCGCCCGGCGATGTTCAGAACGACCCTCCGATACGTCGTCAGGCTTGGACTTCCGTCGTCTTCGACCACCAGAATGATGTGCGCCGTTCCGGCGACGCGAGGCATCACGGTCGCTCGCGCACTGGCCGCATTCTCGATGGTCACTCTCGGCGGCGGCTGTTGCGCGCCTCCCGCCGGTGCTGACGGTATACCACCTTCGGCCGGCGCGCCACCGCCGCCGACTGGGATCGCCGGTCCGCGCGCCACGGGCTGGCCTGGAATCCCAGAGCCCGCTTCCGGATAGAAGAACCACGTGTATCTCAATCCATTACCGTCCGGATCACGGGTTCCAGTTGCGTCGAGCGGCACCGGCTCTCCCACGCGTGCGTCGATCATGATGGGCGTCTTGCCACCTTGCCCGTTTACGACAGCTTCCGGGTTGTGATTGGCCTGACCCACGTCTTTGATCGTCCAGTCCATCCGTGCCGCGAAGTCGTGTTGGAACGCCGTTCGCCACCGCCAGATGGTCGCCTGATCCGACGTGTACGAATTGCCATCCAAGCCCGTGACGGTGTCCTTGGAGTTGTCCTTGCCGGGGTAGGCATCCCCTCCCTGCGTCCATGCCGGCCGCGTTTCGCCGTAGAACTGCCGCCAGACGTAGCGGCCTCCCCATCCTCCATACGTCGGGCTCATGAAGCTTGCGAGGCCGTTGTTGATGAGGCCCAAAAAAGATGGCGTGTCCCCCTCATGAATGCAGCACGGAAACGGATACAGCTTGCCGAGCGGTCCCTTGCTCCTGATGTTCGTGTTCACCCATTCGTCGGTGAACGTCGTGAAGTCCGCACCCGGAGCGTTCTGGTAAAAGCGGTCGCCGCTGATGCCGGTCCACGTCGCGTAGGAATACTGATCGCCATCGGGGGTCGATGGCATCACGATGTAGTGCAGGGATGGGAATTCCCGGCGGATCCAGGGGCCGGCATCATCCTGATCCGAGATCGAATAGACGCGAAGCTTCTCGACGAACGCATTCACTTCGACCGGCGGGCGGGATTGGCGCACCTGCAGCAGCGCTTGCGCGAGCGTGTTGGTTCCACCCCACGCGGTGATCCACAAGGGGCGGCTGTCGGGGCGGTCGGCCGCCCGAATGAGGGTCTCTGCTCCCTCGGACGTTCTTCCAGCGCCCGTCGCCGCCATACCGAAGCCGGGCTGACCAGACGCCACCACGCTGCGGAGCGCCGATGCCGCTGGAAATCCAGCCTGATGTTTCAACAGATTTGGCTGCACCTGGTCATAGGCATCTATCAACGTCCGAATCACGTCGGGCCGGACCCGGTTTCGCATCCAGGTCGAAGTCGTTGCGACCAGGCCTTCAACGTCGAACTGATTCGAGTACCACGAGAAAGCGCACCATCGACATCTGATCATCGGGTTCGTTTGCGATGTCGGTGAGCACCAGAATCCGAACCCTCGCGGAATACGGATCGATTCGGGCGGCGAGACGGGGCGTTTCTGCTTGCGGTGGCTGCGGCGGTGACGATCCCGCGGCGTCCGTGCGGACGATGACCGTGACAGCCGCGATCGCGAGTAACACACTCCGGACTCCGGCGAGCGTTCGAATCGAGGGGATGACCCTCATGGGCACGTCCTCGAAGAATGTCAGGCCTCGGCGGCCTTGCGATCGACACCGCGCACAGTCTGCACGACCACGTACAGCACTGGAATGAACACGAGATTGAGGAACGTCGAGACGACCATTCCACCGGCCACGGCCGTGCCGACGGAGTGCCGCGCCCCTTCGCCGGCGCCGCTGGCGAACACGAGCGGAAGGACTCCGAGGATGAACGCGAACGAGGTCATCAGAATCGGACGCAGCCGGATACGCGCAGCTTCGATGGCCGCCTCGATGACCGTCAGGCCTTTCTCGCGCAGCTGCTCGGCGAACTCCACGATGAGGATGGCGTTCTTTGCCGCGAGCCCGATCAGCATGACCAGCCCGACCTGGCAATAGACATCGTTCGACAGCCCGCGCGCCCATTGCGCACCGAGCGCTCCAAGCACGGCGAGGGGAACGCCCAGGAGCACGATGAACGGCAGCACCAGACTCTCATACTGCGCCGCGAGCGTGAGGTACACGAGGATGAGCGCCAGCCCGAAGATGTAGAGCGACTGCTGCCCGGCCTTCGTCTCCTCGAGAGAGATGCCCGACCACGCGTATCCCATTCCCTGCGGCAGGTGCTGCTGTGCCACGCGCTCCATTTCCTTCAACGCGTCGCCCGAGCTGACGCCAGGTGCGGCCGACCCGTTCACCGTCGCCGCGCGGAACAGGTTGAAGTGGTTGATGACTTGCGGCGCGGTCGTCTCGCTGAGATTCACGACCTGTTCGAGCGGAATCATTTCGCCGGATCGCGCGCGCGCATAGAGTTGCTTGAGGGCCTGCGGGTTCGAACGATACCGCTGATCCGCCTGCACGTAGACGCGATAGGCGCGATTGTTGAACTCGAAGTCGTTGACGTACTGCGAGCCGAGAAAAATCTGCATCGCGCTCGTGATCTCGCCGAGGGGTAAGCCCAGCGCCAGCGACCGCTGACGATCGATCGTGACCTGAATCTGCGGGTCGTTCGCGGTGAATGAACTGAACAGCCCACGGAGTTTCGGCGACTGATTCCCGGCCGCGACCACGGCCTGTAGTCCCTGTGCGAGCGTGTCGATGTTCGTCCCGGTCTGATCCAGGACCTGGAATTCGAAGCCGCCAAAACGGCTCAAGCCGGGAATGGCGGGCGGGTTGAAGCTGATGACAATACCACCGGAAATCGAGAAAAGCGGGCCGCTGACGCGACGCAGCACCGCTTGCAAGACGTGATCGTGACCCTTGCGTTCCGCGTATGGTTTCAGTCGTACGAACATGAGTCCGGTATTCGACGATGCACCGCTGAAGCTGAACCCCATCACCGAGAACGTCGCGAGCACGTCCGGATCCTTGAGGATGATCTGCTCCGCCTGCTGCGCAATGTTAGCCGTGTATTCGAGCGAGGCTCCTGCTGGCGCCTGCACCTGGGTCAGGAAATACCCGGGGTCCTCTTCTGGAAGGAAGGATTGCGGCACAATCCGCAGCATCCACCACGTGAGACCGAGCGTGCTGACGAAGACGACCACGATCGCCCATCGCCAGGCAATGCCACGCCGCAACCCTCGAACATACGTCGTTGTTCCGCTTGAAATGATGCGTTCGAAGAAGGTGAAGAAACGTCCCTTGTGATGACTCTCACGATCGAGCAGAAGTGCGGAGAGCGCTGGGGTCAGCGTGACGGCGTTGAACGCGGAGAGTGCCACGGCAAACGCAATCGTCATCGAGAACTGAGCGTAGAGCCGCCCGGTCGTGCCCGGGAAGAATGCGACAGGTACGAACACGGCAATCAGTACCAGGGCGGTCGCAATGACCGCGCCCAACACTTCTTTCATCGCATCCGACGCCGCCTTCCTCGCCGACACTTTGTACTCCTGGATGTGCCGTTCCACGTTCTCGATGACGACGATGGCATCGTCGACAACAATGCCGGTCGCGAGGATGAGGCCGAAGAGCGTCAGCGTATTGATGGAAAAGTCCATCAATTTGATGAACCCGAAGGTGCCGATGAGCGAAACCGGAATGGTGATTGCCGGAATCAGCGTACTCCTCCAGGTTTGAAGGAAGATGAAGATCACGAGGACGACGAGCACGATCGCTTCAGCCAGAGTCTTCACGACCTCGCGAATCGACTCTTCGACCACGTCGGTCGTATTGAACGCGACCTGATATTTCACACCGGGCGGGAACTGCGCCGAGAGCCGGTCCAGTTCGGCAACGACGCCGCGTTCGACGTCGAGCGCGTTGGCTGTCGGGACCTGAATGACCCCGAATCCAACCGCTTCGACGCCGCGGAATTTCAACTGCGCGCTGTAGCTTTCCGCGCCGAGCTCGGCGCGCCCAACGTCCTTGAGCCGGACCAGCGATCCATCCGCGCCGCTCTTGAGGATCATGTTGTCAAAGTCCGCCGCTTCGCGAAGTCGGCCCAGCGCGCGGACACTGAGTTGGTACATTTGCCCCGAGGGCGCGGGCGCCTGTCCAAGACTTCCAGCGGCGACCTGGGTGTTCTGCTCGCGCAGCGCGTTGACGACGTCGCCCGCGGTCAAACGGCGCGCCGCGAGGCGATCGGGGTCCAGCCACAGGCGCATCGAGTACTTGCGCTCGCTGAAGATGATGACGTCGCTGACACCGGGGACGCGCTTCAGCGCGTCTTTGACGTAAACATCGATGTAGTTGCTGAGGAACAGCGAGTCGTAGGCGCCATTGTCAGCATAGACGCCGACCGCCATCACGAATCCGGTCGACTGTTTCTGGACGGTGATACCGGTCGTTCGCACCTCCCCCGGCATGCGGCCAAGCGTCTGGTTCACGCGATTCTGCACGTCCACCTGCGCGACGTCCTGATCGCGCGTGACGTCGAACGTCACGCTGATGGTCGACACGCCGCTGTTGGTGCTCGACGAGGTCATGTAGAGCATGCCCTCGACGCCGTTGATGGCCTGCTCGAGCGGTGTCGTGACGGCGGTCTCGACCTCTTGCGCGTTGGCGCCCGTGTAGACGGCCGTCACCGTGATGACCGGAGGCGCCAGGGGCGGATACTGCGCGACCGGCATGGTCGGAATCGCAATGAGGCCGCCGAGGATGAGGACGAGCGAGCAGACCGACGCGAGGATCGGTCGTTGGATGAAGGTATCGGCGAACATTATTGAGGCTTCACCGGCGCGCCATCGCCGACCTTCTGGACACCCGACACGATCACTTGTTCGCCCGCCGACAGACCGCTCTGCACGATGTAGTCGTTACCGAGCAGATCACCGACCTCGATCGGACGCTGCCGCGCAACGGTTCCGGCGTTGCCTTTCTCGACGACGTAGCAGAAATACTTGCCGTTGATTCGCGTGACGGCGGTAATGGGAATCGTGACCCCGTCCAAAGTGCGCCACACGATTCGCGATCGCACGAACTGCTGCGTGCGGCTCGCTGGCGGCGCGTCCCGGAGCGCGCTCTTCACGAGCACGGTCTGCGTGGCATCGTCGACGCGTGGCGCGACAAACGAGATCGGGTTGGTGGCGAGAACCTTCCCGTCTGCATCCAGAATCTGAACCGGCAGCCCGACGCGGAGATCGGGTGCACGATCGATCGGCACCTGGATATACGCCTCGAGCGCCCTGTTATCGTCGATCGTCGTGATCATCGTCGACTTCGTGACGCGGTCGCCCGTACGGATGGTGATGTCGCCGACGACACCGGCTTGCGGGGCCGAGACGCGGTAGTACTGGAGCTCGACCTTCTGCTCGTTGACCTGAGCATTGAGGGCAGAGAGACGGGCCTCTGCAGAACGAAGCGAGTTCTGCGCCTGATCGAACTCCTGCCGGCTGATGGCGCCTGCTGCGACGAGCGATTCGAGTCGCGCGACCTGCTGCCGCCAGTACTGCACGTCGGCTTCGACGCCAACGCGATTTGCTTCCGCGCTTCGAACGGTCGACTCCTGCTTGTCGGGTTTGATTTGAAACAGCGGCGCACCGAAGGCAACGCGATCGCCCGATTTCACGAACGTCTGCGTCACGACGCCCTCGACTTCGGGCTGGACCGTGGACGAGTGGAGCGATCGGATCGTCGCAAGGAAGCCGGATGACTGTTCGATCGGCTTCTTCTGGAGCGTGAGCGTGGCGACGCCCATCGGAGGTGGACCTCCGGCCGCGGCTGGTGCCCCGCCGCCTCGTGTGCAGGCGCCCGTGGCAGGGAGCATCAACGCTGCAAGGGCAGCTGCAAGACCGAATCGAGGAGTCAGCTGGAAAGACATAGCACCTGGAGGTGACCGGGACAGGCTCAACTGGGACGCCGTGCCAGGGGAAGGGGGTTCCCGTTTGCAGCCCCTAAAGAAAAGGCCACGCGACGACGTGGCCTTCAAACTCCGCCGATGGGTCTAAGATTACACGCCGCCGGCGCCCGCGAACTTCCGTGACTGGAAGCACTCGCGGCAGAACACCGGCCGCCCTTGCGTTGGACGGAACGGCACGGTCGTTTCCTTCCCGCAGGCCGAGCAGTTCGTCGTCGTTTCAACCCGCTCGCGTCCCATCGAACCGCCCGATGACGGACGGGACGCTCGTTTTGCCTTGCACGATTTGCACCGCTTGGGCTCGTTCTTGAAATTCTTGTCGGCGAAGAAGAGCTGCTCGCCAGCGGTCCAGATGAACTCGGTGCCGCAATCTACGCAGTTGAGCGACTTGTCCTGGAACTCCATCGGTCCATCCCTCTCGCGATCCAGCTCGACACTGGGTCGAGCTCGAGGATCGTCCGGTCGTTCGCGCGACCGGACGGCCTCCCTGCTGCTGTCAACTATTCGACTTCGCGGCGCTGCTTCTTGCGCGTACGCTTCCGTGCGAGCGCCTGTTTTGCACGGCGCCGGTCGCCCGGCTTCAGATAGAACGAGTGCTTCTTGATATCCTTAATGATATCTTCCTGCTGCACCTTGCGCTTGAAGCGGCGCAGCGCGCTCTCGATCGATTCGCCTTCCTGTACCTTGACCTCAGCCACGCTTGAAAAACACCCCCTTCGCGGCCACCTTGCTCCGAACAACTCTTCTCGGCATCAGTTCGACACATGAACCGGACCGCGCGGGTGCTCTGTGGGGCCCTTGGAGTCCGACCGAATATGCTAGGCTATCATAGGTAATCGCGGATTCTAGGCAGAAAGCTCTTCCGGCGTCAATGAAAGAACGGACGCCAAATCCTGTCCCAATAGCACTCCTCAAGTCACTGATACGCTTGGGCTTATTGATTCCGTCATGAATGTGCTCGTCGTGGGGGGTGGCGGCCGCGAACATGCGCTCGCGTGGAAGCTCGCATCGGAGCCTTCGGTCGACACCGTTCTCTGCGCGCCGGGCAATCCCGGGACCGCGGCGATTGCTCGAAACGTGCCGATCGCGGTCGACGATCTCACCGCGCTCGCGGCTCTTGCCGAACGCGAAGCGATCGATCTCACTGTCATTGGTCCCGAACTGCCGCTCGATCGCGGGATCGTCGACCTTTTCCGCTCGCGAGGTTTGCGGATCTTCGGTCCGTCGCGTACGGCCGCCCAGCTCGAATGCAGCAAGGTGTTCGCGAAGACCTTTATGGCGCGTCATGGCATTCCGACAGCGCGCTATCGCGCCTGCGATGACCCCGCCGAGGCGCACGCGATCGTTGCATCCGGTGAGCTCGGGTATCCGCTCGTCGTCAAGGCTGACGGTCTCGCGGCGGGTAAGGGTGTCGTGGTCGCGCCGGATCGCGAATCCGCGGATCTCGCGGTCCGAGCCGCCATGGAAGACCGTCAATTCGGCAGCGCAGGCGCGCGGCTCGTGCTGGAGGAGTGTCTCGAAGGACCGGAGGTGTCGTTCTTTGCGATCGGCGACGGCGGCCGCGCATCCGCGTTGATGTCGGCGCAGGATCACAAACGCGTGTTCGATGGCGATGCAGGGCCCAATACCGGCGGCATGGGCGCCTTCACGCCCAGCCCGCTCGTCGACGTCGCCATGCAGTCGAGGATCATGCGGGAGATCGTCAATCCTGTCGTCGAAGGTCTTTCCGACGACGGGTCGCCCTATTGCGGGTTCCTGTACGCCGGGTTGATGCTGACGTGTGACGGCCCGAAGGTGATCGAGTTCAACGTGCGGTTCGGCGATCCGGAAGCGCAGGTCGTGATTCCCATGGTGGCGGATGAACTCGCACCTCATCTTGCGGCCGCGGCCGACGGCGCGCTCGACCCTGTTCCGATCAGGTTTCGTTCAGAGGCTCACGTTGGCGTCGTGCTAGCGTCGCAGGGTTATCCTGCCGCAGGCCCGATCGGGCTGACGATTCGCGGCCTCGAGGCGGCTCGCAATGAACCGGACGTGCTGGTATTCCACGCTGGGACGGCCACCCGTGGCGGCGAGATCGTCACGGCCGGCGGACGAGTCCTGACAGTCGTGGGCCGGGGAGCGACCTATGCCGATGCGATCGCCCGTGCCTACGCAGGCGTCTCGAAGATCTCTTTCGACGGCATGCACTATCGGAGTGATATCGGTCAGAAGGCTTTGTTCGTCAACCCTCAGGCGCGAGCCTGAGACTGGAGCGTCACGCCTGCCGCCATGTCCATTGATGTCCTGATTCTGATGGGCTCCGATTCCGACGCGCCGATCATGCAGGCGGCCGTCGATGTGCTTCGTGAGCTCGGCATCTCGTCCGAGATGACCGTGGCGTCAGCGCACCGCTCGCCCGAGCGCGTGATGCGTCTCATTCGAGAGGCGCCCGATCGCGGTGTCAAGGTCTTCATTGTCGGCGCCGGCGCCGCCGCGCATCTTGGAGGCGTCGTCGCGGCCCACACTACCCTCCCCGTGATCGGCGTGCCGATCGATTCGTCGGCGCTGAAGGGGCTCGACGCGCTGCTCTCGACCGTGCAGATGCCGCCCGGCGTACCGGTTGCGACGGTGTCCATCGGCAAACCTGGCGCGACGAATGCCGGAATCCTCGCGGCGCAGATGCTCGCGCTGGCGGATCCGGCCATCAGCGTCCGCCTGCAGGCGCACAAGAAGTCGATGGCCCAACGGGTCGAGCAGGCCGCAGAAAAGCTGCGTCTGTAAACCGCGGGTGGGTTCTGACGAGCGGCGCTGGTAACCCGCATCCCGCACTCCGGACCCCTGACCCCGAGATTAATGAAGTACGCCATCGTCACGTTCGGCTGTCGGGTCAATCAGGCGGATTCGCTCCGCATCGAGGAGGATCTCCGCGCCCGCGGCGCGCAGGCGGCAGCGGCCAGCCAGGCGGATGTGATCGTGGTCAACACCTGTTCGGTGACGGCGAGCGCCGATCAGGGAGCGCGGCAGACGATTCGTCGCATCGCCCGCGACAATCCTTCGTCACGCATCGTCGTCACTGGCTGCTACGCGACCCGGTGTGAAGAGGATGTCGCGGCCCTGCCCAACGTCGTGCAGGTCGTTCGAAACACTGAGAAGGCGCGGCTGGTGGACAGGCTGCCTGAGCGGTCGATGGCGGGCGACGGTCCGTGCGGCGCGCCGATCGAGCCTGGTATCGCTGGCCGCACGGCATTTACCATGCGCGTGCAGACCGGCTGCGACGAGCCGTGCGCGTACTGCATCATCCCCTCAACGCGGGGTTCAGGACGAAGCGCCGCGCTGGAGGGCGTGGTTCGCGAGTCGACGCGGGTTGCTGCCGCCGGATTCAAGGAGATTGCGCTGACCGGAGTTCATCTCGGATCCTACGGCAGCGATCTGCCCTCGCCAGTCCAGTTGATCGATCTGCTGCGCGCCCTCGGCCGGATCGATGCCGATGTCGTGTTTCGCATCAGCTCGCTCGAACCGATGGACTGCTCGCCGGAGATCGTCGACCTCATCGTCCGCAGCCCGGAACGCTTCGCGCCGCACTTCCATCTTCCGTTGCAGCATGCCAGCGACCGCATGCTGTCGATGATGCGGAGGCCGTACACGCTCGACTACTACCGGCGGCTCGTGGACTCCATCCATGGTCTCATGCCTCACGCCTCGATCGGCTGCGACATGATCGTGGGCTTCCCCGGAGAAACCGACGACGATTTCCGCGCGAACCTCGAATACTTTCCGGGATCTCCGCTCTCGCACCTGCACGTGTTTCCGTACTCCGACCGCCCGGGGACATCGGCGGCCTCCATGCGCGACAAGGTTGACGGGGTGACGATCCGTGAACGCGGCCTGCGGCTCCGCGACATCGGCGCCGATCTGACGCGGCGTTTCCACGCTTCACAGCTCGGCACCGTGCGTCCGGGCCTGACGCTCGAAGACGGCTCGCTCGTGGTGACGGATAACTATATGAAGGTGAGAGTCCCGCCTGGATCGGCAAGGAATCAGCGCGTGAAGGTTCGACTTTCGGGGGCGGGCCCGGCACTCGTCGGCGAACTCGTCGCCTGACGCCTCTTCCCCTTTTACGTGCCCATCAGCGACGCGAGCCGTTTGCCAGGCGACGTGGCGCGAGGGGAGTCGGTGATGAGTTGACCACACGCGGCGCGGATGTCGCGCCCGCGGCTCTTGCGGACCGAGACGGTGAGCCCGTGTTCGGAGAGAATGCGCGCGAATCGATCCACGCGCTGGTCGGACGGCCGTTCGAATGGGATGCCGGCAGCCTCGTTGAGCGGGATCAGGTTTACTTTCCCGCGGATTCCGTGAAGGAGACGCACGAGACGCCGCGCGTCCTCCGGCGAGTCGTTCACATCCCGCAGCATCACGTACTCGAAGGTGATGCGCTCGCGCCGCTTGAGCGGGAAGCGGCGGCAGGCCTCGAGCAGTTCCTTCAACCCGTACTTCCGGTTGATCGGCACGAGCAAGTCGCGCTGCTCCTCGGTTGTCGCGTGAAGCGAGATCGCGAGGTTCGGCATGAGCGGTTCCGTGGCGAGTCGTTCGAGGGCCGGTAACACGCCGACCGTCGACAGCGTCATCCTGTGGCCCGACATGCCGAAGCCGTGTTCATCCGCAAGCAGCCGCAGTGCTTTCATGGTCGCTTCGTAGTTGTGAAGCGGTTCGCCCATTCCCATGAGGACGATGTTGAAGCGCTGGTCCAGCAGGCCCAGCTCGGATGCGAGCACGCGCACCTGACCGGCGATTTCGCCGGCTGTCAGGTTGCGGTCGATGCCCATCCTGCCGGTGAGACAGAACGCGCACTTCATCGCGCACCCGACCTGCGTTGAAATGCAGAAGGTCTGCGCGGGCGTGTCGGGAATGTAAACCGACTCGATGTGTTTTCCGTCTGCGAGCCGGAGCAGGAACTTGGTCGTGCCATCCGTGGAGCGTTCGGTCCGCTCGACCACGGGTGTTGTCACGACGAAGGCCAAGGACAGGTGCGCGCGCAGGTCGCGCGGAAGGTCGCTCATCTGCGCAAAATCGGTGAGCCCGCGCTTGTGCACCCACTGGAAGATCTGCCGGGCATGAAACCGCGGGTGCCCGGATTCGGCGAGGGCATTCTCGAGCTCGTGCAGCTCGATTTCCGCAATATCGATGGGTGTCGTGGTGGACATGGCAGCGCGCCGGTGATCCGGCCACTCAAAGGGCGAATTCTCATTGTACTATGGTCGAGCCCGTCCGGGCGACGAGGGCGCCTTGAAGGACACCGGCGGTCCGTGGTAGGATGAGGGTTTCGTCGAGTAGAGAAATCCCTTTAGATGCAGTAGGTTACGGTTGTCCGATTTCCAATCAGAACCTCAACGCATGGTTGTTCGTGACGTTCTCGACAACGGCCTCCGCTTGATCACCGAGACCATGCCGCACGTGCGGTCGGTGACGATTGGCGTGTGGCTGATGCGTGGCTCGCGGCATGAAAGCGACGAGCGCAGCGGCATCGCGCATTTCGTCGAGCACATGCTGTTCAAAGGCACCGACACGCGGACGGCTGAAGACATCGCGCAGGCGATCGATTCCATCGGAGGTCAGCTCGACGCGTTCACGGCGAAGGAGTATGCGAGCTACTACATCAAAGTGCTTGACGAGCACCTTCCGCTGGCGGTCGATCTGCTGGCTGACATTGTTCTGCGGCCCGCCTTCTCGCCTGATGAAATCGAACGCGAAAAGAAGGTGATTCTCGAAGAGATCAAGATGGTCGAGGACACCCCCGACGATCTGGTTCACGAGCTGTTCACGCAGCATTTCTGGGAAGGCCACCCGCTGGGGCGTCCAATTCTGGGCTCCAAGGAGACGGTCGAGGCGCTGACGCGCGAAACGCTCATGGAATACTTCCGCGGGGCCTACGTCGCGCGGAACATGATCATTTCGGCGGCCGGCAACCTCGAACACGCGCGGGTGCGCGAGCTCGTCGAAGCCGCGTTTGGCAGCCTGGCATCGACTGGCGCGCCACTATCGTCCGATCCGCCGCGCGTCATCCCCCAGGTCATCACGCGATCCAAGGAGCTCGAACAGAGCCATATCTGTCTTGGCACCAACAGCTACCCTCAGAACCACGATGATCGGTACGTCAGCTACATCATGAACACGGTCCTTGGCGGATCGATGAGCTCGCGGCTGTTTCAGAACGTGCGGGAGAAGCGCGGTCTCGCCTACGCGGTCTTCAGCGGGCTGAGCGCGTATCGCGACGCGGGGAACATCACGATTTACGCCGGCTGTTCGAACGAAGCGGTGGGGGAGGTCATTGACCTCTGTGTCGAGGAACTCCGCGGCATGAAGAAAGCTCCGGTGCCGGATGCCGAGCTTCGCCGGGCGAAGGACCATCTCAAGGGCAGCCTGATGCTGAGCCTCGAGAACACCGCGAGCCGCATGTCGCACCTCGCCCGCCAGGAAATTTACTTCGATCGGCACTTCGGGCTCGACGAAACCCTGAGCGGAGTAGAACGGGTCACGAACGCCGACGTGCAGCGTGTCGCACAGGATTTGTTCTCGAACGGCTCGCTCGCCGCAACGGTGCTCGGACCCTCGGTGCCACCGATCGAACGGGCACGAATCGATTTGGGATAAGAAGAATTGCTGAGTGGCGATTGCTGATTGCGGACGGGGCATTCAGCATTCGACATTCAGCATTCGACATTCAGCATTGCGATGATTCGTCGCTACACCCACCCGGAAATGGGGGCGATCTGGACCGAGCAGCGTCGCTACGAGACGTGGCTCGAGGTCGAGCTCGCCGCCGCCGAGGCGATGGCCGCAGCCGGCCTCGTGCCCACTGATGCCGCTCGCGAGCTGCGCGCCAAAGCGGCATTCGATATCGCCCGCATCGAAGAAATCGAACAGACGACACAGCACGATGTGATTGCCTTCACGACCGCCGTAGCCGAGCACGTGGGCCCCGCGGCGAGGTGGCTGCATTTCGGGCTGACCTCCTCCGACGTCGTCGACACCGCGCAGGCGCTGCAGATGCGGGAGGCCTGCGAGCTGATCGTCAAGGACATCGCGTCGCTGATGGAAGCCGTCCGCCTGCGCGCGGAGGAACACCGCCGGACCCCGATGATTGGACGAACGCACGGCGTCCATGCCGAGCCGATGACGTTCGGGCTGAAACTCGCGCTATGGTATGCCGAGCTCCAGCGGGACCTCGATCGCGTGCTGCGGGCGCGCGAGATCGTGGCGGTCGGGAAGATCTCGGGCGCGGTCGGGACGTTCGCTCACCTCGATCCGTCCATCGAAGCGACTGTGTGTGCGCGGCTTGGACTGCAGCCGGCGCCGGTGTCGTCGCAGGTGATCCAGCGGGACCGACATGCGGAGCTCATGGCGGCGCTGGCGATCACCGCGGCGTCGCTGGAAAAGTTCGCGCTGGAGATTCGCGGGCTTCAGAAAACGGAAATCGGCGAGGTCGAGGAGCCATTCGGAAAAGGTCAGAAGGGCTCTTCCGCGATGCCTCACAAGCGAAACCCCGTCGGCTGCGAGCAGATCACCGGTCTCGCGCGCCTGGTGCGGGCCAATGCCATGGCGGCATTCGAGAACGTCGCGCTCTGGCACGAACGGGATATTTCGCACTCCTCGGTCGAGCGGGTGATCCTGCCTGACAGCTTCATCGCGCTCGACCACATGCTGCGCCGCTTTACCCGGATCGTGCGCGGCATGGTCGTCTATCCGGGGCGGATGAGAGAGAATCTCAATCGTTCGCGCGGGGTCGTCTTTTCAGGGTACTGTGCTGCTCGAACTTGCGCGCCGTGGCATTTCACGCGAGCAGGCGTACGAGTGGGTCCAGCGCAACGCGATGCGGTCGTTTCACGAGCAGAAGGATTTCAAGACCTTGCTCCTCGCCGATCCGGATTTGATGAAGGTGTTGACCCCGGCGGAGGTCGAAAAGGCATTCGATCTGAACGATCAAATGCGTAACGTGGACGCGATCTTTGATCGAGTGTTTGTGCCGGTACCCGTGTAGGAGCGGCGAGGCTTGGCCGGCGGGACGAGGGCCGCGTCCAAGGCAGACAAAGCGTTCACTGAGCGGCGCGATGCCGCTGTTCAGCGGCCCGAGCGTAAGCGAGGGCTGGCAGGCGCTGGGTGGGGCCCAGCCTTCGCCAAGGCTACGGCGACCCTCGCCTGAGCGAAGCGTAGGCGGGGGGCCCCAGCGCAAAGGAAATAATGAAAGCTCGCGTATTCGTCACGTTGAAACCGTCCGTCTTCGACCCGCAAGGGCAGACCATCGCCGACGCGCTCCATTCCATGGGGTATGCGGGCGTGGGAGACGTCCGGCAGGGCAAGTATTTCGAGCTCGAAGTCGCGGCAAGGTCCGCCGAGCAGGCGCGCACGCTCGCCGCCGAAGTCGCCGACAGACTGCTGGCGAACCCGGTGATCGAGAGTTATCGAGTCGAAGTCGAGTAGGAGCTATCAGCTGTCAGCTCTCAGCTATCAGCAGCTGAGAGCTGACAGCTAAGAGCTGAGAGCTGTTATGAAATTCAGCATCGTCGTCTTTCCGGGTTCGAACTGCGATCACGACGCCTATCACGCAGCGAAGCACGTGCTTGGCCAGGAGGCTGAGTTCGTGTGGCACAAGGAAACCACTCTGAAGGGCGCGGACGTCGTTGTGCTGCCAGGTGGCTTCTCGCATGGTGACTACCTGCGCACCGGCGCGATCGCGCGGTTCTCGCCAATCATGGCCGCGGTGGCCGAGTTTGCCGGCGGTGGGGGACCCCTGCTCGGCATCTGCAACGGCTTTCAGATTCTGTGTGAGGCCGGATTGCTTCCCGGCGCCATGCTGCGGAATCGTGATCTGAAGTTCCATTGCGAGCACGTTGGGGTTCGCGTCGAACAGATCGATACGCCGTTTACATCGCTCGCCACGAAGGGGCAGGTTCTCAGAATTCCGATAGCGCATGGAGAAGGCAATTACTACGCCGACCCTGCGGTGATCGCTGAGCTGGAAGCGTCCCGCCGCGTCATTTTTCGGGTACTGCGACCCGCGCGGAGAGATCACGGACGACGCGAACCCCAACGGGGCCGTCAACAGCATTGCCGGCATCTGTAGCGTTGGTCGAAATGTCGTCGGGTTGATGCCGCATCCCGAGCGCGCCTGCGAACCGGTGCTCGGCAGCGCCGATGGTCTGGTGCTTTTTGAGTCCGTTCTCTCGCAGGTGGCCGCACACGGCGCCGTGCGCACCGTCGCGTCATGAGCACGGTTGATCCCGTCCTGCTCGACCGCCATGGTCTCACGATGGACGAGTACGAGCGGATCGTGCGGTCGCTCGGGCGCGAGCCTTCCCTCACCGAGCTCGGTATCTTTTCCGTGATGTGGTCCGAGCACTGCAGTTACAAGAGCTCGCGCGTGCACCTGAAGAAGTTGCCGACCGAAGGGCCGCGGGTCCTGCAGGGGCCGGGCGAAAACGCGGGGGCGGTGGACATCGGCGACGGTCTCGCGGCGGTTTTCAAAATCGAATCGCACAACCACCCGTCCTTCATCGAGCCCTATCAGGGCGCGGCGACAGGCGTCGGCGGCATCATCCGCGACATCTTCACGATGGGCGCTCGTCCGATCGCCCTCATGAACTCTCTGCGCTTCGGGGAGATGGACGGACCCGCGGGCGCCCGGACCAGACGTACGGTCGAAGGCGTCGTCGCGGGCATTGCCGGCTATGGGAACAGCATCGGGATTCCGACCGTCGGCGGCGAAATCGCGTTTGACGAGAGATATGAGAGCAACCCGCTCGTGAACGTGTTCTGTTTGGGGATTGCCGGCGCGGACGCGTTGGTGAAAGGCAGCGCGTCCGGCATCGGCAACCCGGTGTATTACGTCGGCGCGAAGACGGGGCGCGACGGCATTCACGGCGCAACGATGGCGTCCGCGGAATTCGACGAGACGTCCGCCGAGAAGCGTCCGGCCGTGCAGGTCGGCGATCCGTTCATGGAGAAGCTCCTCCTCGAGGCGTGCCTCGAGCTCATGAAGACCGACGCGCTGATTGGTGTGCAGGACATGGGAGCGGCCGGGTTGACGTGTTCGACGTGCGAGATGGGCTCGCGCGGCGGCGCCGGCATCGAGATCGACGTCATGCACGTGCCGCAGCGCGAGAGCGGCATGACGCCGTACGAAATCATGCTCTCCGAGTCGCAGGAGCGAATGCTGCTCGTCGTGAAGAAGGGCCGCGAGGCGGAAGTCGAGCGGATCTTCGAAAAGTGGGACCTTCATGCCGCGCATATCGGAGACGTGACCAGCGATGGGCTCATGCGAGTGAAGGATCACGGCAAGGTGGTCGCCGAGATTCCCAATAGTGCGCTCGTCGATGCCGCGCCCGTTTACAACCGTCCGACGACGCGGCCGGCCTATCTCGACGACGTGCAGCGGCTGGATCTCGCGTCATGGTCGCCGGCGACGCCAACGGACGCACTGCTGGCGCTCCTGGGATCACCCACCATCGCCAGCAAGCGATGGGTGTATCGCCAGTACGACCACATGGTCCGCACCAACACGATCGTTCTGGCCGGCATGGGCGCCGGCGTTGTGCGGGTGAAGGGGACCACCCGCGCGCTGGCGATGTCGGTGGATGGCAATGGCCGGTACTGCTATCTCGATCCGCGTCGCGGCGCCATGCTTGCTGTTGCCGAAGCATCTCGAAATGTCGCGTGCGCCGGCGCCTCCCCGATCGGTGCCACCAACTGCCTGAACTTCGGCAACCCCGAGCGGCCGGAGATTATGTGGCAGCTCGTCGAAGCGATTGAAGGCATCGCTGAGGCGTGCCAGCGCTCTGAACGTGCCGATCACGGGTGGCAACGTCAGCCTCTACAACGAGACGAATGGCGAGGCCATCTACCCGACTCCCGTCCTCGGTGTCGTCGGCGTGCTGGACGACGCGTCGAAAGTGGTGGCGCGGGCGTTTCGCGCTGAAGGCGAAGACGTGGTGCTGCTTGGCGAGGGACATGGCGAGCTTGGCGGCAGCGAATATCTCAAGGTGGTGCACCACACCGTCAAAGGCCGTCCGCCCATGCTCGACCTGGATCGGGAACGCCGCCTCATCGAACTGCTGGGCGCGGCGGCGCGCGCGGGAATTCTTCAGTCGGCACACGACTGCTCGGATGGGGGGCTCGCCGTAACGCTCTCGGAATGCACGTTCGACGCGGGCGGAATCGGCTGCGAAGTGGATATCCCCGCATTCATAGCTGAGGATCGCGGGCCATCGTCGTTCGACGTCGTCAGGACTCTGTTCGGTGAATCCGCGTCGCGCGCGATCGTGTCGGTTGCTGCCGTGGATCGCGCGTCGCTGATGCAGTTAGCTGCGGATTCCGGCGTGCCAGCCACGGGTCATTGGGAAAACGGGCGGATCGCGCATCGTGCTGCGTGTAGACGGGCGCACGGCCGTCGATGTCGCCCGTTGAGGCCGCGGAACACGCCTGGTCGACGGCGATTGCGCGTCACTTCAAGGGCAGGGCAGCGTAGAATACAGGTACTCACCGCAGGCGCCGAGGGCGCGAGACAGCTTCGCAAACTCATGCTCGATAAATTCAAGGACGAATGCGGCGTCTTCGGAATTTTCGGTAATCCCGAGGCCGCCAACCTCACCTATCTCGGGTTGTATGCGCTCCAGCATCGCGGCCAGGAGAGCGCCGGCATCGTTACGTCAGACGGTGCACGTATGCGGGCGATGCGGGCGATGGGGCACGTGGCCGACGCGTTCGACGAAGAGGCGCTTCACGAGCTGCCAGGGCACCTTGCGGTCGGCCATACCCGCTACTCCACAGCGGGGGAAAGCCGGCTGGCGAATGCGCAGCCATTTCTGATCGATTGCGCGCACGGCCAGATTGCGGTCGCGCACAACGGAAACCTGGTCAATGCGCGCGAGCTGCGTGACGACTTGGTGCGCGACGGCGCGATCTTTCAGACGAGCAGCGACACGGAGGTCCTGCTGCATCTGTATGCGCGGTCGAAGGCTACATCGGTCGAGGAAGCATTGGTCGATTCTGTCGCGCAGATTCGCGGCGCGTTTTCGCTTGCGCTGCTGACGAAGAGATCGACTGATTGCCGTTCGCGATCCCAACGGATTCCGTCCCCTTGCGCTCGGCAAACTGGGAGACGCCTGGATCGTGTGTTCGGAAACATGCGCGCTGGACCTGATTGGCGCTACCTACGTGCGGGACGTCGAGCCCGGGGAAGTCCTGGTGATCAGCGACGGGGGACTCCGCTCGATCAAGCCGTTTCCTCCCGCGCCGCTGTCGCAATGCGTGTTCGAGCACGTGTATTTCTCGCGACCGGACAGCTATGTGTTCGGCCGGAGCGTGAACGACGTTCGCACGGAACTCGGTCGCGTGCTCGCGCGCGAGGCCGGCGTCGCGGCGGATGTCGTGGTGCCGATTCCGGACTCCGGCGTGTGTGCCGCCACGGGATTCGCCGAGGAAGCGAAGCTGCCGCTGCGCATGGGGCTCATCCGCAACCATTACGTCGGACGCACGTTCATTCAACCCCAGCAGTCGATCCGGCATTTCGGCGTGAAGGTCAAATTGAATCCGGTCCGCAGCATCCTTGAAGGCAAGCGGGTCGTCCTGCTGGATGATTCGCTGGTGCGCGGCACGACGAGCCGCAAGATCGTGAAGATGGTCAAGGCGGCTGGGGCCAGCGAAGTGCACCTCCGCATCAGTTGTCCACCGACGATTTCGCCCTGCTTCTACGGTGTGGATACTCCCAGCCGCGCTGAGCTGATTGCCTCGACCCACACCATTGACGAGATTCGCAAGTACGTCGGCGCCGACTCGCTCGCATACTTGAGCCTCGAGGGATTGCGTTCGGCGGTCGGCACGGGCCACCAGTCGTATTGCACGTCGTGTTACACGGGCGTGTATCCGGTGTCCTTCCCTCGCGACGAACACGCGTATCTGCAGTTAGCATTGAAAGCCGTCGACTAGGCTTTGACGCGCGTGCAGCTGGATAAATGAGTCAGCAGTCTGCGGTCAGGATCGTTCCCGCTTCGGTGGAGCCCTCTCGAACACGCCTCTTCGCACGGCGCAGCCCCGGCGGTCTGACGCGCGGCATCGCCGGCGCCGCGGTCTGCGGTGTCTTCGCTTCCCTCGCGGCCGTCTTCGCCGGCGTTCCAACGCACGCTGCATTTCAATCCAGCGGCGCGGCACGTGCGTCACTGCCGCCGCGTCCGGAGACGCAGCGCGAAACGCCACTCACTCCCGAACAGTTGAAGGCGGCTCTCGATCGTCTCGGCACCGTCGATTACGCGGCAGAACCGCGGCTGCCCGGGCCATTCGCCGAGCGCCGGCAGCCACGGTCGTTCCCGCGCTGATCGAAGCGGTGCAGAATCACGCCGACGGATACGTGCGCTTCCGTGCGCTGGTGCTGCTCTCCGGGATGAATGATGGTCGCACGCACGACGTCATGGTTCAGGCGCTCGTCTGCGCAGAACGATCGACTGCGCGGGGCGGCTTACGCGTACTTCGAGCACAATCCGGATCCGCTGCTGGTGCCGCGAATGCTCGATGCCGCTGGCGCACGAGCAGTCTCGAAACCGTCAGTCCCGCGCTGACGCGGACGCTGGCAGCATACTGGACGGATCCCCGGGTGCGTGACGCGCTGACCGGGCTCTGGTGCTGAAGGGCCAGGATTATTTCCGCAGCGCCGTCATCGAAGCCATCGGCGACTACAAAGGCGCCTACGCGCTGCCGACGCTCATCCAGGTCGCGAGGCTGGACGGACCGCTCCAGGACGACGCGGTGCTTGCCGATCGGCAAGATCGGGGACAAGAAATCAGTCGAGACGCTCGGCGGCCCTGCAGCGGACGCGCGCCGAAGAACGTTCAGCCGACCATCGCGGCCGCGATCTGTCTGCTCGGGATCAACTGTTCGTCGCACCAGGACTACCTCGAGCAGTCGCTGAAGTTCTCGATGGAAACCGACGGCTACCGCGATCTGCTTCATGCGTCGACGCGGGGATTGGCGGCGCTGGCGATTGCGCGGCAATGCCGAGGCGCTCGCCAAGCTGATCGACTACGGCGGACCCAGCCGCGACCCCGCGCGCGCCGCGATCGCGCTGGCGCTTGGCGCGGTGGCGCTTCGCAATACGCCGTTCTTCCTGAAGGTCCTTCAGGCGCAGGCCGATCCGAAACCCGGCATTCTGCTCCTCGGTGAATCGTTCGACATGCTCGAAGAGGATCTGGAAGAAGAGCGCTTCTACGTCGCGGTTCGGCGGGAGCTACTGGGCCGCGCCCGAGAACGCGCCGGCGCGGAAAACTCGCCGAGGCGCTCATCCAGACGCTCGACTTCTGATGGATTACAAGCAGGCCGGGGTCGATATCGAAGCCGGAAACGAGGTCGTGCGACGGATTCGCGCGCTCGCACGCGGGCACCTTCACCCCAGGCGTCCTGTCCGAGATTGGCTCGTTCGGCGGGCTCTTTCGACTCGATTCGGCGCACGTTGCCGATCCCGTCCTCGTTGCGAGCGCCGACGGTGTCGGGACCAAGTTGCGCATCGCCTTTCTGACCGGCATTCACCGAACCGTCGGCGTCGATCTCGTCAACCATTGTGTCAACGACATCCTCGTGCAGGGCGCCGAGCCGCTGTTCTTTCTCGATTACCTCGCGACCGGCCGGCTCGACCCGGATGTTGCGGTCCAGATCGTCGAAGGGTTGTCCGCAGGCTGCCGCCAGAACGGCTGCGCGCTCCTCGGCGGCGAAACGGCCGAAATGCCCGGCTTCTACGCGGATGGCGAGTACGATGTCGCCGGATTCATCGTGGGCGCCGTGGCGCGCGATCGTCTGATCGACGGTCGCACGATTCGCCCCGGCGATGTGCTGATCGGCCTGCCGTCCTCGGGATTGCACACCAACGGTTATTCATTGGCGCGCCGGATCGCGTTCGATGTCGCGGGGCTACGCGTCGACTCGCATGTCGCGGAGCTCGGGAGCACCATCGGCGCCGCGCTGCTCGAGCCCCATCGGTCCTATTTGCCCATCATCCGACCGGTTCTGCCATCGCGCGTGATCAAGGGAATGGCCCACATCACCGGCGGTGGCCTCACCGACAACCTGCCGCGAATTCTCCCGGATGGCACCGGCGCCGTCATCGACCGGGCAGCCTGGCAGGTCCCGGCGATCTTCCAATGGCTTCAGCGCACGGGCAGCGTGCCAGACGGTGACATGCTCAGGACGTTCAACATGGGCATCGGCTTGATCATCGCGTGCGAGAGCAGTGATGCCGACCGGCTGCTGATCGATCTGGCTGCGTCGGGTGAGCCGCGGGCCATCCGCATCGGTCGCGTCGTCGCCGATTCCAAGGGTGTCGACTACCGTGTCAGCTGACGCAGCCACATCCCGGATTGCGCCCCCCGGATCGCGGCTCCGCGACCGGCGGATCGCGTCGCCCTCCCCACGGGGTCTGACCCCACGACCGGGGTCTGACCCCACGACCGGGGTCTGACCCCACGACCGGGGTCTGACCCCACGACCGGGGTCTGACCCCAGTGACACGCCTGGGGTCTGACCCCACGACCGGGGTCTGACCCCAGACCGGGGGTCTGACCCCGACTGACTGCCGGGGTCTGACCCCACGACCGGGGTCTGATCCCGACGCGAACTCTTGTTCGCGCGTTCAGCGGCGACGATGTCGCTGTTGGGGTCAGACCCACGTCAGTGAATTTGGTGGCTATCGCGCGATCATCAGATCGCTGGTGGCGAGGTCGCGTTCTGCATTGACTATTGAGAGCCAGTCGGTCAGCAGCGGCAACGGTCCTTCGTCCATGGCGAATTTGACATCTGCCTGGCCACGCTGGCGGGCGCTGCTCCACGGCCAGTCCTCCGCCCGCTCCACCAGGCGTGCATCAACGGGATTGCGCTCAATATAGCGACAGACTCGCAAGAAATGCAGAGAGTCAGCTACACCAACTGCACGAAATCGAGATTGATAAACCGCACCCTCGCTAACGGTGTTGGTCTGACGCCTGTACCGACTCGCGTGTGTCCCAGTCAGCCTGTGGAGAAAGCGCGACACGTCTCCGTCCTCGTGCGGCCATAGCAACAAGTGCCAGTGGTTAGCCATTAGACAGTACGCAATTATTCGCATTCTCATTTGGTCACGGGCGGCAGCCAACAGCTCCTCAAAGGCGGTATATTCTTCCGGACTCGTAAAAAGTGGGCCTTTTCGCGAACCTCGGTTGCACGCGTGGTACAAAACGCCCCCGAAAGTTATTCGTCGATGACGTGCCATCTCACGATTCCGCAGCGCAATGAGCTTGCCGTTCGAGGCCTGCCCTGGGGTCAGACCCCAACCGCGTCGGGTCAGATTGCGAGCAGAAAGCAGCTGAAGACGGGGTCAGACCCCGGGCGGGGGGGCGCGTGACGGCGGAGCGGGAGGTTGGCCGGATCGGTGTTCTGATCTCCGGTCGCGGAAGCAATCTTCAGGCGCTGATCGACGCCATAGCCGAGCGCACGCTCACGGCCGAGATCGCGATCGTGATCTCGAACAAGTCGGATGCCGGCGGGCTGGATCGGGCCCGAGCCGCCGGGATCGAGACCCTCGTGCTCGATCACCGCCGTTTCCCTCGCGCGACGATTATGACGCGCGCGATTGCCCGCGAGCTGCGAGCGCGGCAGGTGTCGCTCGTGTGCCTCGCCGGATTCATGCGCCTGATCGGTCCGCGGCTGCTCGAAGAGTTTCCGCACGGGATCCTGAACATTCATCCTTCGCTGCTTCCGGCCTTCCCCGGTGTCGACGCGCAGCGTCAGGCGCTCGAGCATGGCGTGAAGGTCACTGGCGCGACGGTGCATCTCGTGACCGGCGAGCTTGACGGCGGACCGATCGTCGTTCAGACGGCCGTCCCGGTCCGCGACGACGACACGACGGATCGATTGTCTGCGCGCATCCTCATCGAAGAGCACCGGCTGTATCCGGACGCCGTTCGAATCATGCTCGGTGGCCGCTGGAAGCTCGAAGGGCGGCGATTCCTGCGCCTGCCCGACTGAGCGTCCCGCCTGTCGGACACCGAAGATGGACAATCACCAGACACCCGGAATCAGCCGGTGCGGTACCCGTTCCGAGTAAGCGGCGTAGCCCGCCAGATTGCGTCGAAGAAACGTATCCTCGAACAGCACGCGTCTGAGAATCAGCGACGACATGATCAGGCCCAGCACGACAGCCAGCCAGGAACCGAGCGCAAGCCCACTGAAAGGTGTGCCGAGGATTAGACCCGCGTACCAGGGTGTCGCACGACACCATAGGGTCCGCTGTCGATCACACGATGGCCGCGATCGTCCTGAACGCGCACGACCGACGAGAAGAATCTGTTCTCGCGCATGGCGCGAAAGAACAAGCCGAATGCCACCGCCATCGCGACCATGGCGAACGCCCGAACCCCGGAGGGAATGGGGGCCGTCAGGTGCCAGCGGCCAGCATCGAGCGCGCCAATGGCGAGATGCGAAATCGCGACGATCCGGACGAAACCGAGCGCCACGCGATCGGCGCCTCCTGTCGGAGGACTGAATCGTTCGCGGGCGAGATCTTCGTCCATGGATACCATTGCGTAAGCGTGATCACTGCCCACACGCTCGCATAGGCCCAGAGCCATGGATCGAGCCACGTCCCCGCAAAAGCGAAGACCGTCCCTGTCACAAAAGTAACCGCTAAAACCCACCGCTTCATACGTTTAGCCATCTTGTCATCTCGCATTTCTATCGTATATGTGATATAATTTTGATTATTCAAAATTCAACGTCGGCATTATCCACCACATTCAGGCTCAAAGCAACCTGAGGTCGACTGCGTGGCGGCGTCGTGTTCCGGCCCGCGCTCGCCGCGGCCGAGGCGTTAGGTCTTTTCTGTTGGGGTCAGCGTGAGAATCGCGACCTCAGGAGGGCAGTTCAGACGAACCGGGACGTACACCGTGCCGACGCCGCGGCTGACGAAGATGGTCGTGTTCTCGCGGCGAGCACGTCCGGCGATCACGGGGAACTCGCGTGCGGCAATCGCGCCAATTCCCGGCAGCACGATCTGACCGCCGTGCGTATGTCCGCTGAGCACGAGAGGCACCGCCAGCGCGGCGGCCTCGATGAGCCGCATCGGCGTGTGCGCCAGAAGGATGACGGTCGGCGATGCGCCACGCAGCACGTACGCGATCTCGGAGGGTTTTCTCGTCCAGTACCGAATGCCGGCCAGGTCGAGCGTTTCCCCGCGGATGGTCAGTCTCGTGCGAGCGTCACGCAGCACCACGAAGCGTTTCGCCGCAAGAGCCGGCGGCATGTCGTGATCGTTGTCGTGGTTGCCCAGTATCGCGAAGACGCCGTGCGGTGCCGACAATGGCGACAGTGCATCGGCTGCCGGCTCCAACGAACCGTCGATCACCCCACGTGACGTAATCCCCACCGAGGATGACGAGGTCGGGCGTTTCCGCCATCAGGATCTGCACGGCGTGATCGATCATCTCGTGCGACACGGTGTCGCTCCGATGCAGATCGGTGATGAGGCCGACGCGGAGGCCGGAGAACGCGGGCGGCAGGCCAGAGACCTCGAGCGTCTCGCGTGTCAGACCCACGCGAAATCGTTCGTACAGGTATCCATGCGCGACCGCCCCACTGGTCGCACCGATTCCGGCGGCAGCGAAGCCTTTCAGGAGATCGCGCCTGCTGAAGCTGCGGGGTGACCCGATGGGGGCCATTGCGCGCTATGTTAGCGTGGCGGATGTCGAATGTCGGATATCGAACGAATTTGTTCGGTATCCCCGGGCAGCCTGGTCACTCGCTGTCACGATATAGTACGAGCGCGCGACCGACGCGTTTTTCAGACATGGACATCTACTCCGAACTTCAATGGCGCGACATGCTTTCCGAGAGCACCGAAGGCGTGCGCGAGGCTCTGCTTGCCGGGCTCCCTCACCGGCTACATCGGATTCGATCCGACGGCGCCGAGTCTTCACGTCGGATCGCTCCTGACGGTGATGGGTCTCGCGCGGCTGCAGCGCTTCGGCCACACGCCGATCGCCATCGTCGGCGGAGGCACCGGGATGATCGGCGATCCCAGCGGAAAATCGCAGGAACGCGTGCTGCTCTCGAGCGCCGAAATCGATGTAGAACGTCGCCGGCATCCGCGCGCAGCTCGAAAGGTTTCTGGATTTTGATGCCGCCAGAAATCCCGCCCGGATCGTGAACAACACCGAGTGGTTGGGCACGATCGACATGCTCTCGTTCCTCCGCGACGTGGGCAAGCATTTCACCGTGAACTACATGCTGCACAAGGAGTCGGTGGCGCGCCGGCTCGAGAGCGAGGACGGCATCTCGTACACCGAGTTCAGCTACCTTGTGCTGCAGGCATACGACTTCGTTCAATTGTTCGATCGATACGGCTGCACGCTGCAGCTGGGCGGCAGCGATCAATGGGGCAACATCACCGCAGGTATCGACCTCGTTCGCAAGCTGCGGGCCTCGAAGGTGCATGGTCTCGTGTGGCCGCTCATGACGACGGCGTCTGGCGTGAAGTTCGGGAAGACGGAGGCGGGCGCGATCTGGCTCGATCCTCAGCGGACGACGCCGTTTCACTTCTATCAGTTCTGGCTGAACACGGACGATCGCGACGTCGTCCGGTACTTGAAATGTTTCACGTTCCTGGATCGCGATGCCATCGAGGAGCTCGCGCGTGCGATGAGAGAGAAGCCGGAAGCGCGCGAGGCGCAACGCGCGCTCGCACGCGAGGTGACGACGCTCGTGCACGGGGCCGAGCAGGTGGCCCGGGCGGAGCGCGCGGCCGCGGTGTTGTTCACCAAGATCAGGGAAGACATCAAAATCAGCGACACCGTGTCCGCCACCATCGAGAACCTGTCCGGCGCCGATGAGAACGACGTCTTGATGGCGTATGCGGACGCCCCCTCGACAGAGCTGACGCTCCCGCCGGACGGCATCTCGCTAGTCGAGCTCCTGGCCACGGTGAAGCTCGCGGCCTCACGGAGCGAGGCGACACGCCTCATCAGGAGCGGCGGGGTGTACGTGAACAACGTGCGGGCGACCGATGAGAAAGCGCGAGTGACGAGCACAGATGCCGTCGGCGGACGGGTGATCGTGCTGCGGAAGGGGAAAAGAGATCAGCACGTCGTCACGTTGAAGGCGGAGCCCGCCACTAAATTCATCCGCAACCTCAGCGGATTGGATGAGTAGAAGGCGCATTTCGGCGAGCTGGTCCAGCTCGATGGCAGTTTTGATTTGTGGTACGAGACGCGCGGCCTGCGCGGGTGCTTGATGAATCTGGTGACGATGCGACTGGACGGACGCTCGCGCGGCTCGGGGACGAAGAAACGATTTGGGCGGCGGCCGATGTGTTGCGTGGGTGGATAGAGACGTACGGGGTGCCGCTGGCGCTCTACACCGATTGGAAAAATGTCTACGTGCGGGAGCTGACTGCCGAAGAGCAGGAGAATGGGGCGGTGCCACTGACACAGTTTGGCCGCATGTGCGCGTCGTTGGGGATTCAGATCATCGCCGCGCAGCTCGCCGCAAGCCAAGGGCCGGGTCGAGCGCAATCACGGCACGCATCAGGATCGCCTCGTGAAGAAATTGCGGCGACTGGGCATGGCGGAGGCGACGCCGCGAATGTGTTCCTCGAGACGACGTATCTGCCCGAGAACAACCGATCGCTTCGCGCAGGCGCCGGCGTCGGCCGAGGACTTTGATCGGCGGACGCCAAGTCGAATGTCCCCTCGCGAGCGAAATAGAAATGTCCCCTAAGCTGATGACCTCGAAGGGGGTCATCGCTGGGAAGGACATGGATGAGTGCGCGAGAGTTGAGGCGGGTGGAGGTGTTGAGCCGGGTGAAGGCGGGCACCCTGAGTGTGAGGATCGGCGGCGACGATGCTGGCCGTGAGCTATCGCCAGGCGAAGCGTTTGGCGCGGCGGTATCGGGCGGAAGGCGCGAAGGGACTGCAGCATCGGAGCGCGGGGGGCGCGTCGAATCATGCGCGGCCCGCGGCCGAACGGGAGCGCGTGTTGGCGCTGGTGCGCGAGAAGTACAGCGGGCCGGTGGACCGAGCGGTTTGGCCCGACGCTGGCCGCGGAGCATCTGGCGAGCGAAGACGGCGTGACGGTCCATCACGACACGTTGCGGCGGTGGATGCTGGCGGCGGGGTTGTGGAGTCGCGCGCGCAAGCGATCGCCCGCATCGCCAGCGGCGGGAGCGCAAGGCGCATTTCGGCGAGCTGGTGCAGCTCGATGGCAGTTTTCATTAGTGGTACGAGACGCGCGGCGCCGCGCGGCTGCTTGATGAATCTGGTCGACGATGCGACGGGCCGGACGCTCGCGCGGCTCGGGGACGAGGAAACGATCTGGGCGGCGGCCGATGTGTTGCGGCGGTGGATCGAGGCGTACGGGGTGCCGCTGGCGCTCTACACGGATTGGAAGAATGTCTATGTGCGGGAGCCGAATGCGGAGGAGCAGGTGACGGGGGCGGTGCCGCTGACGCAGTTTGGCCGCATGTGCGCGTCGTTGGGGATTCAGATCATCGCCGCGAGCTCGCCGCAAGCCAAGGGCCGGGTCGAGCGCAATCACGGCACGCATCAGGATCGCCTCGTGAAGAAATTGCGGCGATTGGGGATCGCGGACGCGACCGCGGCGAATGCGTTCCTGGAGACGACGTATCTGCCCGAGCACAACGATCGCTTCGCGCAGGCGCCGGCGTCGGCCGAGGACTTTCATCGGCGGACGCCGAGTCGGGCCGCGCTCGATCGCGCGTTCCAGCTCGA
>CAVRYD010000011.1:677500-1374526 GCA_963725335.1 uncultured Acidobacteriota bacterium
CGTAGAATAGACGAGACCCTGCGGGGTCTCATATTGGTAGAGGAGCGTTCTCGTCGCAGCGAAGTCAGACCGTAAGGACTGGTGGAGCGGCGAGAAGTGACCCTGCCGGCATAAGTAGCGAGAAGAGAGGTGAGAATCCTCTCCGCCGTAAGCCTAAGGTTTCCTGAGGAAGGTTCGTCCGCTCAGGGTCAGTCGGGTCCTAACGCGAGGCCGAAAGGCGTAGCGGATGGATATCCGGTCAATATTCCGGAACTACCTACTTTTCGTTATCACGATGGGGGGACGCAGGAGGCTAACCGGGCCCACGATTGGACGTGTGGGTTCAGGCATGTAGGGGGATTCTCCAGGCAAATCCGGAGAGTCACATTCCCTGAGGTGCCATGGCGAGGGTCTTTGACCCGCAAAGCCGGTGACGCCACGCTGCCGAGAAAAGCCTCTAAGGAGAGAAGTAGGTACCCGTACCGCAAACCGACACAGGTAGGCGAGGAGAATATCCTCAGGCGCAAGTGTGATCCCTCGTTTAGGAACTCGGCAAACTGGCCCCGTAACTTCGGAATAAGGGGTGCTCGATTACCGTGCACGGTCCTCGCGATCGTGTGCGCGAACGAGTTGCAATAAAGAGGCCCAAGCGACTGTTTACTAAAAACACAGGACTCTGCGAAGTCGAACACGACGTATAGGGTCTGACGCCTGCCCGGTGCCGGAAGGTTAAAGGGAGAGGTTAGCCGCAAGGCGAAGCTTCGAGCTGAAGCCCCGGTAAACGGCGGCCGTAACTATAACGGTCCTAAGGTAGCGAAATTCCTTGTCGGGTAAGTTCCGACCTGCACGAATGGCGTAACGATTTGGGCGCTGTCTCAACGAGGGGCACTGCGAATTTGTGGTACCGGTGAAGACGCCGGTTGCCCGTGACTAGACGAAAAGACCCCGTGCACCTTTACTACATCTTAGTAGTGAATGCTGGCGTGTTATGCGCAGGATAGGTGGGAGGCTTTGAACCCGGGTTCTCGGACTCGGGGGAGCCAACGGTGAGATACCACCCTTAACACTCCGGCGTTCTAACCTCGATCTGTCATCCAGGTCAGGGACATTGCTAGGTGGGTAGTTTGACTGGGGCGGTCGCCTCCTAAACTGTAACGGAGGCGCGCGAAGGTTCGCTCAGGCTGTTTGGAAATCAGCCGTAGAGTGCAAAAGCAGAAGCGAGCTTGACTGCGACACCTACAAGTGGAGCAGGTGGGAAACCAGGCTTTAGTGATCCGGTGGTTCCGCATGGAAGGGCCATCGCTCAACGGATAAAAGGTACGCCGGGGATAACAGGCTGATCTGAGCCAAGAGTTCACATCGACGCTCAGGTTTGGCACCTCGATGTCGGCTCATCGCATCCTGGAGCTGTAGCAGGTTCCAAGGGTCCGGCTGTTCGCCGGTTAAAGCGGTACGTGAGCTGGGTTTAGAACGTCGCGAGACAGTTCGGTCTCTATCTGTCATGGGCGCAGGAGATTTGAGTGGGGCTGTCCTTAGTACGAGAGGACCGGGATGGACGCACCTCTAGTGTACGAGTTGTCGTGCCAACGGCAGCGCTCGGTAGCTACGTGCGGAAGGGAGAAACGCTGAAGGCATCTAAGCGTGAAACCCTCCACAAGATGAGATCTCCCAGCCGTAAGGCTCTGAAGGCTCCTGGAAGATGACCAGGTGATAGGTCGGGTGTGGAAGGCCAGCGATGGCTGCAGCTAACCGATACTAATCAGCCGTGAGGCTTGACCATTTCTTTTTCGAACAGTGCTCACACAGTACGGTGATGAGTGGAAGGAAAAACTACCGTTTGCAGGATATTCAGTTGTCGACCTTCCGCCTGAAGGCGGAAGCTACGCGGTTCGTCGTAGCTTCCGGCTTTAGCCGGAAGAACAAACTTTAGCGGGAAGAACAAAGCTCTTTGACATAGTCTGGGACGATCCGCCGGCGCCGCCTCGCGGCTACGGCGCGACAAGCCCCGCAGTATGTGCGGGCAACAGCCGCGTCGAAGCGTCGTAAGGCGCGAAGGCGGGACCCCAGGCAACAATATCGATTGCTGAATGTCGAATGCTGAATGCTGATTGAAACCAATCAGCATTCAATAATCAAAAATCAGCAATCACTACCTTTCCCGGTGGTCATAGGAGAGGGGTCACACCCGTTCCCATTCCGAACACGGAAGTTAAGCTCTCTACCGCCGATGGTACTGCATGCGTAAGTGTGTGGGAGAGTAGGTCACTGCCGGGATTAATTCATACAAGAGCCCGATGCTCGAATTCAAGCATCGGGCTTTTTCTCTTTCAGGCGTAAGGTAAACGAGGCAGAGAGAAGTCCCCCGGCGCCGGCGGCCTGAGTAGAATGATCGCCTTGACCCCATTGACGGGAGCACGCTGGCGCGAGACCCACGATCTACGTCGCAACGACGTATTCGTTGGGGGTATCGTCGCCCTCCTCGCCTTTGGCGTGTACCTGCGGACGTTGTTTCCGGGTCTGGGCGGCGGCGGAGATTCCGCCAAATTTCAGTACGTTGGCAGCGTACTGGGCACGCCGCATCCGCCGGGTTACCCCCTCTACGTCCTGGTCTCCTTCTGCTTCGCGCACTTCCCCGCCCATTCGCTGGCCTGGCGAATCAACATGATGTCGGCGTTCTTCGCCGCGGCCGCTGTGTTTCTCTGCGTCGTCGTGTTGATACGGCTCGGCGTGAGCCGGCGGGCTGCGGCCGCTGTGGGGCTGGCACTGGCGTTCGACCACGCCCTGTGGGGGTACGCGGTTCGGGCGGAAGTGTATTCGCTGACGGGTGCGCTCGTCGCCCTTCTGCTCTTTTTCGCGGTCCGGTGGCAGGCCACCCGGCGGCAACGCGATCTCTACTTGATGGTCGCGACATTCGCCCTCAGCCTCGGCAACCATCTCACCGTCACGACACTGTGTCCAGCGCTGCTCGCGTTCGTGCTCGTCATCGACCGTCGGGTGGTCCGGGTCCGCACGGTCGTCGTGAGCATGCTGCTAGTCATCGCGGGCCTTGCGCAGTACGGCTTCATTCTCCTTCGTACCGCGCAGAACGCTCCGTATCTCGAGGCCCGAGCGTCCAACCCTCGCGAGCTCTTCGACGTGATGCGCGCCTCGCGCTTCTCGGATCAAATCTTTGAATTCTCGCCGCACGAGCTGATCGTTGCGCGAGTCCCGCAGCTGTGGCATCTGTGCGTCGCGGAGCTCAATCCGCTGGGCGTGCTCCTCCTGTTCATCGGCATGGGAGCGCTCATCATCCGACAGCGCGCCGTGGGTGTGCTGCTCGTGCTGGGTGCGGGTGGGATTCTGTTCCTGACCCTGAATGTCGGCGCGACCGACGTCGAAGGGTTTCTAGTGCCGGCCTTCGTGTTCATCTGGATCGTGGCCGGAATTGGCCTCGGATCTGTCGTGGGCCTGGTGCCAGCCGGGATGAAGCACGGGGGCTTCGCGGTGATGCTTGTCGCCATGGCTCTGCCATCGCTGCAGCTGGCCCGCAATTACCGCGCGAATGACCACCACCGACGTACCTACGAGATCCACTATTTCGACGCGCTATTCGATCACCTCGAACCACGCGCCGCGATCGTGAGCGAGACGTACGCCGTGGACCAGCTCGTTCGGTACAAGCTCGTTGAGCAGCGCGCCGATCGAGGCCGCACAATCGAGGTCCTCCCGAAAGACCCAGACACGGTCCGCCAGCGCGCCTCGGCCAGCGTCAGCGTGTATGCCTTTTCTGAAGGACGCAGAGCGCTCGAGAGCGATGGCTTCAGATTCGAAGCCGTTCAACTGCTCCCGCCACGGGCGTCGACCGGTCCACCGATCGATATGGCTCCGCTTCCACTTTTTCGACTGGCAAGAGTCACGTCCTGCCGAGACGTGGGAAACACCGGGTGGCAGGACATCACTGACATTGCCAGGGATGGCCGGCTCCTCGTGCGCCTGGACAACTATCGATCCTTTGACTCGACTTTCGTTCTGTATGCAGGACGGCAGGCGTCGTCGGCCGGAAGTCCGTTGCTCGCAGTTTCACAAGGTCCAGAGGCGCCGTCGATGGCGGTGATGGCATTCCAGGGTCCGGGTTCATCGAAACTGGCCGCCGCGCTGCAGCGAGATGGCGTCTCCGAAGCCGACGTGCTCGAGGCGCAGACTACCGTGCAGCGCATCGAAGAGAAGGTCAATGACCGCGGGCAGTTCTCCTGGTCCGCGCTCGACCTCGGCGGGCAACCCGACATAGCGGTCGCCCGCGCGTCGGTCGATTTGAACAATCCGCGGCGCGCGACACTGTGTGGATGGTCGGGCCGGGACTTCTTCGAGGCGGATCGGGAGGAGCACGTCGCCTTCGGATCCGCAGGCGAGAATTCGTTCGGGGCCGGGTGGCACGGTGCCGAGCGCTCGAACGACGCCGTGGATTTCAGATGGACTTCGGCGCGCGAGGCAGATGTGCTGGTCCCTCTTGCGAAGACCGGGCCCATCACGGTGCGACTGCGCGCGACTCCTTTCGAGTATCCGGGCTCCTCACGGCCGGTGGTCGCCTTGACGATCAACGCTGTGAAGTTTGGGCCACAATCGATGCACAGTGGTTGGAACGTGTACGAATGGACCGTGCCGGCGGAGGTCTGGCGTCAAGGGTTCAACCGTCTCACAGTCGTCACCTCAACGCTCGCCAGCCCGGCCCGGGTTGGTCTCTCCTCCGATACCCGATTGCTCGGTGTTGCGGTGAGCGAGTTGTTTCTGCGTTTGCTGCCGGTCGATTCCACGACGCGCTGACGAGTCTCAGCACCTCCTCAACCCTTCACGCAGCCGCGCCTTTCGGTCGCCGCAGGGACTCGGGCAGCAGCGCATCGATTTCGTCGTCCGAATACCCGCGCCGCCCGGCGCCGGTCAGGGCAGTCTTCGCGATGTCGTAGGTTTGCCGATCCGCCGGCGGCGCATGTTCGAACACCGCACGAGCCTCCTGCATGAGGGCGTCGCGGCGGTCGGCGATTGCCGCAGCATCGAGCACCTGATCGTGGACATCGGCGAGCAGCGCTCTGTATTTTTCCGTCAGGAGCCAGAAGCGCGCAGCCGTTGATCGGTGCGCATAGATCCGGGGCTCGAGGTCCAGCGCCACATAGATCGCACACGCGACGAACGCGACCGCCGCTGCAGACGTCGCGGCGATCTGAAAGCCTCGTCCCCACTGCAGCGCGACGAGCCCCAGCACGCAGGCGAGTGCCGTCATCGAGACGATCGCGATCTTCGCGTACCAGCTCCATCGGTCAAGGCGGCTGGCCGCCTCCGCATGACGCTGGTAGGCAGCTGCGGAGGTCGCAAAGCTCAAACGAATGTGATCGACCACACTCAAGTGAAACATGGGCTCTCCAGTCTGGGTGTTCCAGTGTCCCTTGCAAACCCGAAGCCTGCAAAGAGTGCTGACAGGACGGCATTTAGACGCGCGGACGGCGTACTGAGCCGCTACAGACTTGGAATTTTTGGGGTGGCCTGACCGCTGAGAGCTGAAGCTGAGAGCTGAATTACAGTCCGAATGTGGCTGCCAGACGCGCCGTGACCTGACGGTGCACGTACGCCCAGAGACGGGCAGGTCCTCGCAGGCGCTTCGCCCTTGGTCGCACTCTCGCCGGCACCCCGTACATGCCGCCGCCGCTCGTTTACCACCCAGCTCTGTCGTACAGCGCCGAAGGGCCAAGGCCCTCCAACCGCTTGACGATGGCGTCACGTCTCGCGAGGATCGCATCGATCTGAAATGTCGTGAGGTACTTCCCGGTTGCGTTCCGCAGCGTCTCCTTGTCGAGCGCCTTCATGCGCTCGATGACCGCGCGATCGGCACGCGTGACGTTGGCTGGCGTTTTCAGCTCGCGGTTGGTTCGGAACGCACGAGTATGATCGATTGGCCAGAGCCGCCAATCTTTTGTGATGATCAGATTGCCCAGGTTGCGGTCGATGTTGGCGATGAGCTCGTCGAACGTCCGCACCATCTGCATCTGCTGGTTCCAGGTTCCCACATCCGGAGGCTCCGTTTTCGCCTTCAGACGCGCCTGCTCGTCCATCATCACGTCGTCCAGCCACCAGGTGAATGCGGAGTCTTTATAGTTCCAACGTCGCTCGACCGACACCGGCACCATGTTCATTCCGATCAATCGGTCGACCTTGTAGCCAGCGACGTTGAACGTCCAGCTATCGCGAAAATCGAATTCAACGCCGCCGTTCGTGCCCTGGAACTGCTGCTTTCGTTCGTCAATCTGTTGGATGTGCGCTTCGTGCGTCAGCGTACCATCTGTCAGCGTCGCTCGCAGCGAGCCAGTGACGCCTTTGCTCGCCGACTTTGTTTTGACCACCTTTGCGTGCAGAAGGAAGTCTTCCTTCTGCGCGTCGGTCAGTACCGGTTGGGCGGCCGCGGCTACAGGTTGCGGCGGCGCCGGCTTTTGAGCGACGACCCCTGTGGAAAGACCAACCGCCACGAGTGCAGCGACGATCGAGGTACGCATGAGGACGCCTCCTGCGGAGATGAACGACGGTACGAGGCTACGGGTTCCAGTTTTCCGGCCCCTCAATGTAGCCTGACTCGAGAGTTTCGCAGCATCTTTTTCCACCCCGAAACCGGAGTGGAATGCCGGTAAGCTTTGATAGTGAAGGGTTCCCCGCGCGCAATCGCCCCGGGAGCGCTCCATTTTCCGGGATATCTGAGCGCCGACGAGCAGCGCAAGATGGCTGGCGCGTGTCTCGAAATGGGCTCCCGCCAGGCGGGTTTCTATACCCCGATCGTTCGCGGGAAATACCCCATGAGCGTTCGCATGCTGTGTCTCGGGAGACACTGGAACGCCCGGAATTACGCATACGATGACGTCCGATCGGATGTCGACGGGCTCCCCGCGCCAGAGCTCCCGGATAGCTTCGCGTCGCTGGCCGAGCGGGCAGCCAGGGACGCCGGGTTTGTCTTCCGGCCGGACCTCTGCATCGTGAACTGGTACGGTGAGTCGAGCCGAATGGGGTTGCACCAGGACAAGGACGAGAGTCCTGAATCGCTGGCCGAGGGGCTTCCCGTCGTTTCGATTTCGATAGGCGAAACCGCCCGATTCCTGTTTGGCGGCGTACGCCGGCGCGATCCCGTTGAAAAGATCCTGCTCGAATCGGGGGATGTCTTCGTCTTCGGCGGTCCGGCCCGCCTGCGCTATCACGGCGTCACCCGTGTGCTCCCGGGCACGGCTCCACCGGGTCTGCCGTTCAACGGGCGGTTGAACCTGACGTTCCGGAAATTCTAAGGGAATAGGCGGGAGCGGCGTGGAAGCCGAAACACGTGAATGGACTGATCACGCTTACTGCACCGCTTGGAGTAATGTCCCTCCGAGCTGCAGCGTTCGATGGATCCTGGCGACGCGCCTGATGTTGTCGAAGACGACATAGTCGTAATCGTCTTTCGCCAGGACGCCGCTCGCCTCGAGCACGCCGCTGCCGCGAGGCGGCTCGATGAAGTCCGCGATTTTTCGCCGGTGACGAGCGTCATCATCGGCGGCCTACGTCCGGCCATTCCCGGATTGTACCGGATGAGGAGCACAGCAGCTGCACGACCGGCGGAATTTGTAATCGAACCGCGCATTCTGTAGCGCAGAAACCTCCGTGAGTTCAAAAATCTACGAGTTCTCCTGTCGTCCGCCCGGAACGGCAATTGCGAAAGCGCGGGCGCTCGACTTTCGAAACGGGGGGGCACACATGGAGCGGACGGCGGAGATTGGCGCGTCGGTCGTCATCAAGGGAGACCTCAGCGCGCGCGAAGACATTGTGATCAGCGGACGGGTGGAAGGGACGATTTCGGTCGAAGACAATTCGGTGACGATTCGGCCAGGGGCCGAACTCGAGGCCGACATCGACGCGCGGGCGATTATCGTGGGCGGACAGGTGTCCGGGACGTTGAGCGGCTCCGGAAGCATCGAGCTGCAGCGGACGGCCCGAGTCGATGGGGAGATCGTCGCGTCGGTCCTGCGCCTGGATGATGGTGCCATCTTCAACGGCAAGGCGCACACGACCAAAGCCAGACCAGAGTCGAAGCTACAGCTGGCGTCGTAGTTCGCGGGGTCGGGGTCGTCCGCCGTTACGGTATCGGGACGATCCCGTCCGCGATCCGTGTGTGACCAGCCAGGTATCAGCGGGTCGTGCGTGGCCCGGCGAAATCACGCCGGGCGAGTCATCGCTCCTCGATCACTTCCCGGATAATCGCATCCCTCACCGCGGCGTGCACCTGCCGAGTGGTGGGCCGGTTTGGGCTCATCTTCGAGGCGGAGACGTCCGTATTGAAGGACGCCACGTACGCGGTCCTGGTCGGACGATGGACGTAGAGGTGCGAGATGAAGCCATTCTGATCGCCGCTGTGCGCGACGAAATCGAGCCCGCCGTGGCGCTCGAGAAAGAACGATAATCCCGCCTGAGCCGCATCGCCGGTCGCCCCCTCGCCATCACGCGCGGCAATCTGCGGTCTCCACATCTCGTCGAGCGAAGATCGTTTCAGAATGCCCTCGTATGCCGGTGTCTGCTGATCCGCTGTCAGGAACATCAGGTACTGGGCCATGTCGCTCAGTGGGGCGTTGAGGCCACCGTTTGAAACGGTGATGCCGGTATCGAAGTCGAACCGTGCTTCGTGGAGACCGTCATCGTCACGCAAGTAACTGTGCGATCGGTGCGGCAGCAGATGGTACGGTGCGTGGTCGAAGAACGACGCATGCATGCCCAGGGGCATCAGGATGTTCTTCGTGATATAGACCTCGTAATCGTCCCCCGACAACAGCTGGATGATGCGTCCAAGGAAGATCACGCCTGGATTCGAGTAGCTGTATTTCGAACCCGGCGCGAAATTCAGCTGTGTATAGGGGAACATGGCCACGAGCTGCTCCCACTGGGTCGGTTCGAACGGCTGCCACGGCTGATCGCCGCCCCACGGCCATGTCGGTGCGCGAAGCCCCGAGCTGTGCGTCATCATGTGGCGGATGGTCACCTGTGCGATGTCGCCGAACGGATTGTGAACCCGCCGGAACTCCGGTACGGTACTTGACGATGGGGTCGTCGAGCGACAGGAGGCCGCGGTCGCGCAGCTGCATGATGCCGATGCCGGTGAACGTCTTCGTGATCGACGCCCAGTGATAGATCGTTTCCGCATCAACCGGGCGCCTGGCGTCGAGGTCCTGATAACCGTACGTAGTCGTCGCCGCGACGGCGCCGTTGCGCACGAGCAGAACGCTGCCGCCGACGATCCCTGCCGCCTGAACCTGCTCTTGGAAGACCCGTTCGACCGCCGCCCAGCCGGCAGGTTCAGGGCTTGCGGCTCCCAGTAGGACCCAGGCCGCGGGCGCGATCAACGCTGTTCCCCATCTCATGCCCTGAAGCATGCGTGAGAGGAGAGAAACCAATCGATCTCCCTTTCTCTCCTTCTCCTGTTTGATCTTTCAGTGGCTGTCGTTGAACCGATCACTTCGCCGGTGCTCTCGCGATGATCTTCTCCATTTCGTCCATGACGCGGTTCATCTTCTGCAGCGTCAGGTTGAGCGGCTCGTCGCTCGTCATGTCGACCCCGGCGTCTTTCAGCAGGTCAATCGGGTACTTCGATCCGCCGGAACCGAGGAACGTGAGGTACCGCTTCGTGGCGGCAGCATCTCCCGCGAGAACTTTCTCTGACAGCGCAGCCGATGCGGTGAAAGAGGTGGCGTACTGGAACACGTAGAAGTTCCGATAGAAATGCGGAATGAACGCCCACTCGTGCTGGATGTAGTCGTCGACGATGCAGACACCCTTGTCGTGGCCGTAATACTTCTTCGTGATTTCCGAATAGAGCTTCGAAAGCGCATCACCCGTCAGGGGCTCTCCTTTTTCCGCCATCTCGTGCACTCGCAGTTCGAACTCGGCGAACTGTGTCTGTCGGAACAGCGTCCCTTTGATGCCTTCGAGATAGTTACCGAGCAGCGACAGCTTCGTCGCGTCGTCTTTGATCGTCTTGAGCATGTAGTCGATGAGGAGCGCCTCGTTGAACGTCGAGGCCACCTCCGCAACGAAGATGGGATAGTCGGCGAGCGGGTAGGGCTGCGTCTTGTTCGACAGATACGACTGCATCGTGTGGCCGAGCTCGTGCGCAATCGTGCTCACGTCGTTGTACTTGCCGTTGTAATTGATCAGCATGTACGGGTGCACGTCGTACGCGCCTCCGTTCGAGTAGGCGCCGGATCGTTTGCCGGGAGTGGGATAGAGATCGATCCACCGCTCGTTGAACGCGTGGTTTGCCGCAGCCGCGTAATCGCCGCCGAGCGGCTTCAGCGCCTCCATGACGTGCTTCTCCGCCTCGTCGGCGGTGTAGCTGAGATCGACCGACGCGACGAGAGGCGCGTAGAGATCGTAGTAGTGCAGCTCGGAAACACCCAGCATGCGCTTCCGCAGGCTCAAGTAGCGATGGAATGTCGGCAGGCCACGGTTCACGCCGTCGATGAGGCGCATGTACACCGATGTCGGAATGCTGGCCGCGTCGAGCGATCGCTCGAGCGCGCTCTTGTAGTTGCGCGTCCTGGCGTAGAACACGTCGGACTGCACTTGCCCGTTCAGCGTGGAGCCGAAGGTCGCGCGGAACGACCCGAGCGCGCCGAAGAACGCCGACATGACTTTCTCGCGATCGGCCCGATTCGGCACCGCGCGATAGAGGTTGAAGCCCGCGCTATCGAGCTTGACGCTCTTGCCGTCGCTCAGGGTGACGGTCGGGTACGCGAAATCCGCATCGGAGATGATGCCGAACGTGTCCGACGACGCGCTGGCGACGACGGAGGAACTGGCGAGTATTTTTTCCTCGGCATCGCTGAGCGTGTGCGCGCGACGGCGAAGAATGTCGTGCAGGTAGAAGCCGTACACCTTCAGCCGCGGCTCGCTCGCGATGAACGATTCTATCTTCGCCGCGTCGGCCTTCAGGATCTCCGGCTCAATGAACGACGTTTCGGCGCCAAAGGTCGCACCAACTTGCGCCATCTCCTGCTGCATGCCCTGATACGTGCTGACACGCGTGTCCTGGTCCGACGTCATGCTGGCGTAGACGTACAGACGGGAGAATTCCTTCGACAAACGACTCGAAAGCTCCAGGGCGTCGGCAAGCTTCTGCGGTGACTCGGTCAGAGCTCCTTTGAAGGCGCGAACGGCGGGTAAATCCGACACGAGTTTGTCTTTCCCCGCACGCCACGCCTGGTCCGTCGGGTAAATCCGGGTAAGGTCCCATTTGTAGCGATCGGGGATGGCGCTTCGTTCACGCTGCTGTGCCGCACCGGGGATGACGGTGGTGGCCAGCACCAGGGACGCGGCGATGACGAAGACGGGACGCGATCGGCTCGAATTCGCGGACATGCATGCTCCTTGAATGCCCTAGTTTCTCACGGAGCGGTCCTTGCAGACCGCGAGACATGCCACTTTGCTTCGTCGTCGACGATCACGTCGACACGCGCGAAGGTTTCGCGGAATATCTGCGCGAGTCAGGCTTCGACGTGCAGACGGCGGGGGACGCCGGCGAATTGCGGTCACTGCTGGAGGCGGTCACGCCGGCAGCCGTCCTCATGGACGTCCAGATGCCGAGGGTCGACGGATGGACTTTGACCCGCGAAATCAAGGCAAATGAACGCACCAAGAACGTTCGGGTCCTGGTTGTGTCGGCCTCTGTCGGGGAAGGCTTCCGGCGGGCGGCCGATGCGGCCGGCGCCGATGCCCTGATCGGCAAGCCCTGCGATCCTCAGCGAATCGTGGTGGAATTGACACGCCTCCTCAAACCGGAGACGGCCCTCCCGAGCATCGACCCGGAAAAAACTTCCGGTCACTGACTCGAATCCAGACGCGCGCTCCGCTCGTGGGGCTGTGGCCGACTCGCCTACCGGGTCCTTTCGGTCACTGTCCGTACCCGGACGGCAGCGATGATCAGTTCAACCAGCACGGCCGGCGGCGTGGCTTCCAAGTCAGCTGCGCGCTGCTCGCTCAGTCCATACGCCTCGATGATGTTGACGAGGTGCCAGCCGGATAGCGCCGACAACTGGTGCCTGAGGAGTGATTCTCCTTTTCGATAGACGGAAAAGGGATTCAGCACACTTTCCCGCATTGGGAGTGGCTCAACGGAAGCCGTGTCGCCCGCCGGTCCGTCGAAGAGTGGTCCCCACGGACGTGATGAAGGGTACTCGCGGAAGAGGATTGAGCGCACGTTCGAGCGCGCCTTCGAGATACACCGGGGTGAGGCCTGTCGCCCAGTAGGCGGTGTCGGTGCGGTTGGGTTGGGTGGTTTCGCGGCCGGTTCTCACCGCAGGGCCGTCGTCGAGAGGAACGAACTCCAGCCATCCCTGCCAGAGATTGCTGTCCATTTCAGCGCCGCACGCGCGCGCGACAAAGGTGCGGCCGTCCTTTACCATGATCGGCTCGGAAAACTCGACGAACACCTCAGCCATGTTTGACCTCCCTTGCTCCCCGGAAGTCTGCAAGATCATCACCGAGCCGGCGCTTTACCGGACCGGGCGCTTGATTTGGCCCCCCGTACGTGCGCGATCATGGACGTATGGCCAAGCCTCTGGACCCCCGCACGGAGATCGGGCACGTGCATTTGAAGGTGTCGGATCTCGACCGTGCCGTCGCGTTCTACTCCGGCGCGCTCGGTTTTGAGGTGACGCAGCGAATGGGAGACACGGCAGCGTTCCTGAGTGCAGGAGGCTATCACCACCACATCGGACTGAATACTTGGGAAAGCCACAATGGCGCACCGCCCCCTCCGGGGACGACCGGGCTGTACCATTTCGCGATCCGCTATCCGGATCGCGCCTCGCTCGGCGAGGCGCTTCGCCGCCTGCGCGACGCTCGCGTCCGGCTCGAAGGTGCCAGCGATCATGGCGTCAGTGAAGCGCTGTACCTTCGAGACCCCGACGGCAACGGCATCGAGTTGTATTGGGATCGACCCCGTGCCGAGTGGCCACGCGAAGCTGACGGGACGATCAAAATGGTGACCCAGCCGCTCGACCTGCATGCGCTCCTCACCGCGGCTGCGCCAGCTGCGACCGAACCAGCATCGCCCTATGCGTTGATGGCGGTACAGAACCGCACGCGGCTGCGAGAGTTGCGCGGCAAGCTGCTGCAGCTGCACAAGGTACTGCTCGACGACGCCCGCGCCGCGTACGAAATGGATCGCGGGCGAGTTCCGTCAAACGCGTCGCTGCTCCAGCTCGTGATCAACGATCCATGGTTCGCGTGGCTGCATTCATTGTCCGAGCTCGTCGTCCGCATCGACGAAACCGTCGAGCCCGACTCGCCGGCGACGGACGCTGACGCGGCAACGCTCATCGATCAAGTGGAGAAACTGCTGACAGCCTCGGAGACTGGCGAAGGGTTTCATCGGCGCTATTACGATGCGCTGCAGCGACAGCCCGCCGTCGTGATGGCTCACGCAGAAGTGCGGCGCGTCATCAAGTCGATGCGGTAATGCCAAGCTGCTATGATCCCCGTCGATAGTGGCCACTGAAATCCCCGCCGCCGCAGGCGTTTCTGCGGATCGATCCGAGATCAGTTCCACGCCGGACGGAGCCGCGACCTCTCCTTCTGTTTCGGGCAGAAAACGCCACGCGTTCGACCGTTCCATCGTCGAAGGGCCGGTGGCCGCGGCCGTGTGGAAGATCGCATGGCCGAGCGTCCTGCAGAATGCGATCGGCGGTCTCCAGGGGATCGTCGATCACGCGCTGGTCGGGCACTACGTCGGCTTCACCGGGAATGCCGCGATCGGTGTCAGCTGGCAGATCTTTCTCGTTGTCATCGTCTTCATCAGCTCGCTGTTCACGGGCATGGGTGTCCTGGTGTCCCGCGCCGCCGGTGCGAACGATCACGAGAGGGTGAATCGTACGGTGTACCAGGCGTTTCTGACGGCCGTCGCACTCTCGCTCGGCATCCTGGCGCCGCTTGGCTACGTGCTCTCGCCAAGCCTGCTCGGCATTGTCCACGCCGCGCCCGCCGTTCGCGCCGAGGCGCTGCCGTTTCTGCAGACGATGTTCGTGTTCAGCATCGGGCTGCTGATGTTTTTCATGCTGGGTGGGGCGCTGCGCGCGGCGGGGGACGCCCGCACGCCGCTTCGTCTCGGCATCGCCCTGACGGTGCTGAACTTCGTGCTCAATGTCGTGCTGATCAGCGGCGCGGGGCCGGTGCCGGCGTTTGGAACAAAGGGTGCGGCAATGGGCACCGCGATCGCAAGCATCTCAGTGTCGGCGGCGGGGTTGTGGCTGCTGTTTTCGGGACGGCTCGTCGTGCAGTTCGATCGGGCGATGCCTCTTCGTCCGGACTTCACGATCATCCGGGCACTGTTTCGATTCGGGCTGCCGGCCGGCATCCAGGGCGTCGCGATGAATGTCGCTGGCGTCACGCTGCTCCGGTTCATCGGGTCGCTGCGCGAGAGCGCGGAGGCGCAGGCGGCGTATGCGGTTGGCTATTCGGAGCTGTTTTCGCTGATCACGTGGACGTCGGTCGGACTCGATGGGCGCCGCCGCGGCGATTGCCGGGCAGAACCTGGGCGCGGGCCATCCCGAACGCAGCGCGCGGGCCGTCCACATCGCCGCTCGAATTGGACTTGGCGTTGCGGGATTCATAGGGGCCCTCTTCCTGCTGATTCCCAATCAGCTCCTTGGTGTGTTCGGCCTGAACGATCCGACAGTCGTGCGGCTGGGGCGCGACCTTTTGCGCTTTCTGAGCGTCTCCGGACTGTTCATCACCGTGGCGCTGACCTATACCGGAGGGCTCCAGGGAACAGGCGACACCCGAAGCCCTCTCTACATCACGCTGATTTCCCAGGTCCTGTTGCCTCCGGGCATCTGTCTCTTGCTCGATAGAACAGGCCAGCTGCAAGCGTCCGGCGTGTGGACGGCGATTCTTGTCGGCCACATGACGCGGTGTCTTCTGTCAGTCCTGCGATTCCAGCAGGGCAAATGGCGCCACATCAAGGTATAGGATCGGCGTCCAACTTCACACATTCGCGTCGCTGACGTCATATGGACGGGCTCCTGGCCGGACCCGCTTCTTGCACTAACCAGGCTGAGGGAGGGATGCACCGATGAGGTGGACGCCTGGTGATCGCGGCAACATCGAAGACTTGCGTGGGCGTTCGGGAGTCGGGATGAAGGCCGGAGGCCTTGGAATCGGCGGCTTGCTGCTGCTGCTGATTCTCAGCTGGGCGTCCGGGATCGACTTCCTGTCCCTCGTGGGAGGAGGCGGCGCTCCTACCGATTCGGTCGGAACGTCGGGGAACGTCGCGACAACTCCGGAAGAGGAAAAGCTGGTGGACTTTGTCGGTGCCGTCATGGACGACACGCAGACGACGTGGAAGGAACTACTCGGCGATCGGTATCAGCCAACCAAACTGCGTCTCTTCCGCGATGCGATCCAGTCGGCGTGCGGTTTCGCGCAGTCGGCGAGCGGTCCTTTCTACTGCCCCGGCGATCACTACGTATATCTCGACCTCGGATTCTTCGATGAACTGCGTGCGCGGTTTGGCGCGTCCGGCGAGTTTGCCGAAGCGTACGTCCTTGCGCACGAGGTCGGTCATCACGTGCAATCGCTCCTCGGGATTGATTCACGAATGCGTCAACTGCAGCAGCGCAACCCATCGGAGGCGAACGAACTCTCGGTGCGGCTCGAGCTTCAGGCGGACTGCCTTGCCGGAGTGTGGGCCCATGCCACCAACAAGCGGGGACGTGCGGCGCAGGGACGGATGGAACTCGAGAGCGGGCGATCTCGAGCAAGGCCTGCACGCCGCGGCAGCAATTGGCGACGACCGGATTCAGCGCATGTCCACCGGGCGTGTCTTTCCGGACAAATTCACACACGGCACATCGGAGCAGCGGGTCACGTGGCTTCGCCGGGGATTTGACAACGGCACGCCAGACGCCTGCCAGACGTTCCAGTGATGAAATCGGAGGCGGACGATGCAGAGGCCAGGAATCATCGCAGTCATCTTACTGAGCGCCGCCGTCGTTCCGGCGGGCGCCCTTGCCCAAGGCAATGGAAACGGCAACGGCCGCGCGAATGGGCAGAACCGCGACACACGTGAGCAGATGCGGTTTCGCGCGATGGACACGGACAACGACGGCGTGATTACGCGCGCCGAATGGCGCGGCGACGATCAGTCGTTCCGCGAGCACGATTGGAATCACGACGGCGTGCTGTCTGGCGAGGAAGTGGATCCGCGCGACGTGGCGGACCGCATGGACCGCTCGCAGCTGGAACAGATGACGGCCCGATTCGAGCGCGCGGACCGCAACGACGACGGACGAATCGCGCGAAGCGAATGGACCGGGACGACCGCGGCGTTCAAGCGGATGGATGAAGACGGCGACGGCGTCGTGACGCGGCAGGAGTTCTTCCAGTTCCAGCACGATCGAGCTGTCGGTACCTCGGGGACGGCGGTTTCGAGGAATACGACACGAGCTTACCAGACGGGTTACGACAGAGGACTCATCGAAGGCCGTCAGGCCGGGAGAGAGGACAAGAGCCTCAACGGCGGCCAAGGGCATTGGGACCTTGAAGGACAGCGCGAACTCGAGCAGGCCGATTCCGGGTACGCGCCGGATCTCGGTGCGCGGACCGACTACCAGTCAGGCTATCGCGCCGGTTTCCGGCTTGGCTATCGCGAAGGGTTTGGCCCCCGAGACTGAGCTCGCGCAGAGAAAACAGATCTCGCGCAGAGAAACCGGATCTCACGCGGAGATACGCGGAGGACGCCGAAAACGTGCCACCGGCACGTTCCCTCTGCGCGCTCTGCGAACCTCTGCGCGAGATCCGTTCTTGTCTCTGCGAGAGATCCTCCCGCCCGATTCTCATCTGTGACATCGTTCCTGATAGAGTCTGTCGCTGACAGATTCAAGGAGGTCTTGTTGACCGATGTGTCCCGGCGGCTCCTGCTGCGAGGCGCCGCCATCGTGGCTGGGTTGACACTGTGTGCACCGACGTTCGCGCAACAGCGCGCGCCGGCAGGGGCGTTGATAGACGCGGCGCTCGCGAAGGTCTCACCCAGCCTCGTCCGCATACACGCCGTCACTTACGCATATGAAGAGGGACGTGAAATCAAGCGCGAGGCGTCGGGCAGCGGCACCATCATTTCTCCCGAGGGCCATGTGCTCACGAATCATCACGTGGCCGGGAGGACACGGTCGCTGATGTGCACGCTGGCGGATCGTGAGGAAGTTGCCGCTGACCTGGTGGGGACCGACCCGCTGTCCGACATCGCGATTATCAGACTGCGCCCCGACAGGCCGCGCACGTTTCCCGCCGCGCATTTCGGTGACGCATCGAAGCTCAAGGTCGGCGATCCGGTGATGGCGCTCGGCAGCCCGCTGGCATTGTCTCAGTCGGTCACGATGGGAATCGTCAGCAACACGGAGATGATCATGCCCGGCCTGTTCTGGCCGTTCAATCGCATGACGCTCGAAGGAGAAGACGTCGGGTCGATCGTGCGCTGGATCGGCCACGACGCCGCAATCTTCGGCGGCAACTCCGGCGGGCCGCTCGTCAATATGGCCGGCGAGATCGTCGGCGTGAACGAAATCAGCATGGGACTCGCGGGTGCGATCCCAAGCGATCTCGCGCAGGAGGTTGCAACCGCCCTGATGCGCGATGGCAAAGTGCGGAGAGGATGGATCGGGCTCGACGTCCAGCCGCTCTTGAAGTCCTCTGCGATCCCGCGTGGCGCGCTTGTGGGTGGAACCGTGGAAGGGTCTCCGGCGGCGGCAGCAGGTTTTGCGGCCGGCGACATGCTGGTGAAGCTCGGCGGTCACGATGTGAACGTCCGATTCGCCGAGGAGTTGCCGCTCTTCAATCAGGCGGTCATGCGCCTGCCGATAGGGAAGCCGGTGTCCGCGACCATACTACGCGGCGGGGTGGAGCACTCGCTGACCGTCGTTCCGGAGGAGCGCGAGAGCGTTGAAGCCGCGGTGCAGGAGCTCCCAGCGCTCGGCATCACCGCATCGAACCTGACCGCGTGGTCCGCCAAGGAGCTCAGGCGTCCGGATCGCAAAGGCGTGAGGGTCAACGGCGTCAGGCCTGGAGGACCAGCCGACGATGCCAAGCCCTCGCTTGCCGAAGATGATGTGATCGTGTCGTTCGAAGGGACCGCTGTGGCGGACGTGCGGGCGCTGGCCGATCAGGCCGATCGGTTGACCGCGGGCCAGACGGCCCCGACCAAGGCGCTGGTGACGTTCGAACATAAGGGAGAGCGATTGCTGACGGTCATGGAAGTCGGTCGCGCAGCCCTCGAGGATCCGGGGCTCGAAGCGAGAAAAGCATGGGTTCCGGTCAATGTGCAGGTTCTGACGCGTGACCTCGCGGAAAAGGTGGGCCTGCCGGATGCGTCGGGTGTCCGAGTCACGCGGGTGCTGGCCGAGGGAGGCGATTCCGGATTGAAAGTCGGCGACATCATCAGGGCGATCGACGACACTCCCGTGCAGGCGTCCCAGCCCTCCGATGCGGATCTCTTCGCCACCATGATCCGTCAGTATCGCATCGGGTCCAAGGTGAACCTGTTGATCAGGCGTGGCGAACGGGATCAGAAGCTGACGGTCACGCTTGCGGCATCGCCGCGCCTGCCGCGCGAGATGAGGAAGTACGAAGATCGCGACTTCGAATTCCGGGTGCGCGATCTCGCGGCGGCGGATCGAGCGGCCTCCGATATCCCAGACGGACAACAGGGTGTGCTCGTCGAGGCCGTGCGGGAAGGCGGATGGGCCGCGCTCAGCCACCTTGCGGACGGCGACATCATCATGGCCATCGACGGCGCTCCGGTTGCCGACGTTGCGGCGGTCCAACGAAAGATGGAGCAGGTCTCCCGCGACAAGCCTTCGTCGGTTGTGTTGACAGTGCGCCGCGGCATCAGAACGTTTTTCGTCGAGCTGGAGACCAGCTGGAAGCGGCAGCCCTGAAGGGCTGCGCTACAGAGTATTCAGGGGTTTGCGACTGCAGAGTGGAGACGAAGCGGCACGATGCCGCGCATCATCGGCCCCAGCGTGAGCGGGGCTGACAGTCGCTGGGGGTGGGCCGCCTCCGCTTGGCGAAGATTCAGGCCACGCTTCGGCGAGCTGGGCCGAAGCGGCGCGAAAGGCCAAGCCCCAGCGCAAAGGCAAAAAATTGAAATCGACCACACTCATTCTGGCCGTTATTGGTGTCCTGCTCCTGCCGCCCGCTGCGCCTGCTCAGGACAATCCGCGAGCCGCCGCGCGCGAGCTCGTGAAGAAGTGGCAGGACGCCATCGTCAACATCCGAGTGGTCGTCAAGATGCGGATGTCGATGGGTGGCCGCGAGATGCAGTCGAATGACGACACGATCGAGGCGGTCGGAACGGTGATCGATCCGGGTGGGTTGACCGTTGTCTCGCTGAGCTCGATCAACCCCGGGCCGATGATGACCAAGCTGATGGCGAGCGGGGGAGGCGGCGGGCAGTCGGTCGAGATCGCCAGCGAACCGACGGACTTGAGGATCCGGCTTTCGGACGGTCGAGAGGTTCCGTCGACCATCGCGCTCAGGGACGAGGACTTGAACCTCGCCTTCATCCGGCCGATCGCGCCGCCCGCCAAGCCGTTTGTCGCGGTCAACCTGGCGGACGCCGGTCAGCCGGCGCTGCTCGACCAGGTCGTCGTGTTCGGGCGGCTCGGTCGGGTTGGCGGGTGGGCCCCGTCCGCGGCGCTGCGCGATATCGGTGGCATCGTGCTGAAGCCCCGGACGTTTTTCGTGCTGGCGGGGGATTCAGCCGGAATCGGCACGCCGGCGTTCCTTCCGAATGGCAAGATTGTGGGTATCCTGACTGTTCGACAGGTCGCGAACGATCGTCCCAGTGCGTTTGCCGGTATGAGCGGAACGGAGGGACTGGGTCTCCTGTCGGTCATACTGCCCGCCGAAGATGTACTGGAAATCGCCAAGCAGGCGACGGAGAAGCGATGATGCACACCGGTGAAACGTTCGAGGTCACCAAATCAGAGGAAGAGTGGCGGAAGCAGCTGACGCCTGAGCAGTACCACGTACTGCGCGAGCACGGCACCGAACGGGCTGGAACGTGTGCGCTGCTGCACGAAAAGCGGCCCGGCACGTTTGCCTGTGTCGCCTGTGACCAGCCCCTGTTCAAGTCGGGGCCCAAGTTTGAAAGCGGCACAGGGTGGCCGAGCTTCTTCGAGCCCATACCGGGTGCTGTCGCCACATCGACCGACCGCAGCTACTTCATGGCGCGCACTGAGGTGCACTGTCGTCGGTGCGGCGGCCATCTCGGTCACGTGTTCGAAGATGGTCCGCCGCCGACGGGACTGCGCTATTGCATCAACGGGGTGGCGCTGAACTTCAAGCCCGAGTAGCCGTCGCACACTGCGAATGGACTGAGTGAACGTCGGTCATCCACGACCTCGATTTCCCCTAGAATAGAGCTTTCCCCCCGCCGGTGGATCCGGCGCCTCACTGGAGTGTGTGATGGGTCTGATGGATTTCATCAAGGGCGAGCTGATCGACGTCATCGAGTGGACCGACGACTCGCGCGATACGCTCTCGTTCCGGTTTCCAGATGAAGACAAAGCGATCAAGAACGGCGCCCAGCTGATCGTTCGCGAGTCGCAGCAGGTGCAGTTCGTCTACCTGGGCGAGTTCGGCGACACGTTCGGCCCCGGGAAGCATACGCTGACCACCGACAACATTCCGATCCTCACCAAGCTGAAATCGTGGAAATACGGTTTCAACTCCCCGTTCAAAGCCGACGTCTACTACGTGACGACGCGGTTGTTCACGGGGAACAAGTGGGGAACCGCCAATCCCATCATGATGCGCGACGAGGATCTCGGCATCGTGCGAGCACGCGCGTTCGGGACGTTCGATTTCAAGATCATCGATCCCAAGCTGTTCCTCAAGGAGGTTGCCGGCTCCGATCAGAACTTCAGGCTCGACGAGTTCGCGGACACCATGCGGTCGCGCATCGTCAGCATCTTCGCGGATGCGCTGGCGTCGGCGAAGATTCCCGTCTTCGACGTGGCGAGCCGCTACGGCGAGCTCGGGGAGGCGCTGCTTCCGCTCATCAATCCGGTCGTGGCGGCGAAATACGGGCTGCAGATCGCCAGCTTCATCGTCGAGAACGTCTCGGTGCCACCGGAAGTCGAGCAGGCAATCGACAAGCGATCGAGCATGGCCGCCGTGGGCAACCTGAACGACTACGTGAAGTTTCAGATGGCGCAGGGCATGGAGAAGGGCGGAAGTTCGGGTGGCATGGCGACGGAGCTTGCCGTGGGGTTGTCCATCGCCCAGCAGATCATGCAGCAGCAGGGCATGCCTGCCGCGGGTGCCGCTGCCGGCGCCCGGCCCGCGGCGGCCGCTCCCGCCGCGGCGAACGCCGCCGAGTTGCTGTCGCCGGCCGATGTGGCGCAGGCACTCGGCGTCCCGGAATCGGATGTGATGACGATCATCGAGTCCGGCGAGCTTGCCGCCAAGAAGATCGGGACCTCGTACCGGATCAAACGAAGCGCGCTCGACGAGTACCTTGCCAGGTAGCCGTCCCGGTTCCGTTGATGCCGGATATTGCCGCCCTCGAAAAGCACGCCTGCGCGGCTTGCGGCGCGCAGGCCGAGTGGAATCCGTCGAAGCAACTTCTCGTTTGTCCCTTCTGCGGGACGTCGACGCCGTTTACGGTCGACAAGGAGTCCGGGGCGCTGGTCGAGAACGATCTCGCGAAAGCGCTGCGAAATCTTCCCGATGAGGCGCGTGGCTGGCTGACCGAGAAGCGGACCGTACAGTGCCAGAGCTGCAAGGCGGTCTCCGTCTTCGATCCCGAACGTGTCGGCCAGAATTGCCAGTTCTGTGGATCCCCCTCCCTCGTCGACTACACGGAGATCAAGGCGCCGATTCGTCCGCAGGCGCTGCTGGCGTTCAAGGTCAGCGAGAGCAACGTTCGCGAACAGATTCGCCGATGGTACGCGAGCAAATGGCTCGCGCCAGGGAAGCTGAAGAGCCGCGCACTCGTCGATCGCGTGCGCGGCGTGTACATCCCGTATTGGACGTTCGATGCGCAGGCCGCTCTGTCCTTGGGAGGCTGAGTCGGGCCACTATTACTACACGACCGAAACGTATCGGGACAATCAGGGGCGCACGCAGACGCGCCAGGTGCAGCACGTTCGGTGGGAGCCGGCCTCCGGCCGCGTCGATCACTTCTTCGATGATGAGCCCGTGCCGGGCACGCAAGGCGTCTCCCACGTGTTGCTGCGACAGATCGAGCCGTTCGCGACGGCCGACTTGGTGCCTTACGACACCGCGTTTCTCTCGGGCTTCATCGTCGAGCATTACCAGGTCGTTCTTCTGCAGGCGGCACAGGCATCGCAGGATGCGATGACCGGGAAATTGCGCCAGATGTGTGCGGCGGAGATTCCAGGCGATACCTACCGGAATCTCGAGATTCATCCGACGTTCTCGGCTCAGACGTTCAAGCACATTCTGGTGCCGGTCTGGTTACTGTCGTAACTGTACGGGAAGCGGATGTTTCAAGTCGTCGTGAACGGCTATGACGGCCGGATGGCGGGACAGTATCCGAAGAGCCCGTGGAAGATTGCGTTCCTCGTGCTGCTGGCGATAATCGCGTTTCTGATCTTCGTGATGCTGAGCCAGAATAACTGAGGCGAGCTATCACCGGCAGTTGCGCTCGATAGCGGCAGCTTCGACTGTCAGATCAAACAGAGAAGGGGAGAAACGGGAGAATCTTTTTTTGACTCAAGGAACAGCAGCAGAACTCTCTTTCCATCGAAGCAGTGGCTATCCGGAACAACAAAAAAATAACTTGCTCCCTTTCTCCCTTCCTCCTGTGTGATCTGAGGGGGGCTGTCGCCCGAAGGAGAACGATCGTGTTTGACAAGAAGCTCACGCTACCGTCGAGAGAGAACGCGCTGCCCGGTCGCTCCGAAAAAATGCCGGTTCCGGCCAAGCACCACGTCAATGGCGCGCGACTCGAGCCACCCTTTCCCGATGGGCTCGAGTGGGCGATGTTCGGGCTTGGATGCTTCTGGGGAGCCGAGAAGAAGTTCTGGCAGACTCCAGGGGTCTATACGACCGCAGTCGGGTATGCTGCCGGGTACACGCCGAATCCGACCTACCGCGAGGTCTGCAGCGGCGCAACCGGACATGCCGAAGTCGTGCTCGTCGTCTTCGATCCTCGCAAGGTCTCGTACGCGGATCTCGTGAAGGTTTTCTGGGAAAGCCACGACCCCACGCAGGGCATGCGGCAGGGCAACGACGTGGGCACGCAGTACCGATCTGGCATCTACTATTATAACGACGCGCAGCGCGAGATTGCCGAGCGTTCGCGCGACGCATACCAGCAAGAGTTGTCCTCGGCTGGATACGGCACAATCACGACCGAAATCATTCCGGCCCCGGAGCTCTATTACGCCGAGGATTATCACCAGCAGTACCTCTCCAAGAACCCGGGGGGCTATTGCGGCCTTGGTGGCACAGGTGTGTCCTGTCCAGTCGGCCTGGAAGTCAAGTAGGTACGCGACGGTATACTCGGCGGCCTATGAAGGCCGCCGCTGGAATCGTCGTGCTCGCCGCGCTGGTGATTGCCGCGCGTCCATCCGCGGAGACGGTCCGGCTGCCGCCACCTGAGGCGTCGTTTGGATTTCAGCCGGGCGCGGACTTCAAGCTCGCCACCTACGATCAATCGATCGAGTACTTCAAGAAGCTCGATGCGGCCAGCAAGTACCTGACGCTGGTCGAAGCGGGCAGGACCAGTCAGGGTCGCCCGATGTACTTTGCGTTGATCTCCAGTCCGGACAACCTCGCTCACATCGATCGCTATCGGGAAATCGCGCTGCGGCTGGCGCATCCCGCTGGCTTGACCGAGGCAGAGGCACGTCGGCTTGCCGTGGAAGGCAAAGCGTTCGTCCATATCGACGGCGGGCTCCATGCGACCGAAGTGGCCGGACCGCAGCATACGCCGCTTCTTGCCTACGATCTGCTCGCGCGAGCTTCAGAACCGGAGTCGAAGGCCATTCTCGATCGCGTCATCCTGATGCTCTGGCCCACGATCAATCCAGACGGGCAGCAGATGGTGGCCGAGTGGTACATGAAGAACGTCGGCACACCCTACGAGCAATCCGAACCGCCGCTGCTGTACCAGGATTATGTCGGCCACGACAACAACCGCGACGCCTACATGCTGAACATGATCGAGTCGCGCGTGATCGAGCATGCCTGGAGGCAGTGGGAGCCGCAGATCATCTACGTCCACCATCAATCTGGACCGTTTCCGACGCGCATCTGGCTGCCCCCGTTCTCCGAGCCGGTCGGCATGGATGCGCCGTACCTGATGGCCCGCGAAGTGAACATGATCGGGATGGCCATCGCCAAGGGGCTCGAGGAGCACGGACAGGTCGGCGCCACGCACATGGGGACGGCGTTCGATGCGTGGTATCCCGGCTATGTCGACTACGCGCCGAACTTCAAGAACATCGCAGCCTTCTGGACCGAGACGGCGCTCTATCAATACGCCACACCGCACGAGTACACGATTCAGGACTTCCCGCAGAGCATGCGTGACCTGCGTCCACGCAGCCTCTACTCGAGCCCGTGGCCGCCGGGATGGTGGCGGTTGCGCGATGCCGTCAGCTACATGGAGACGGCATCGTGGTCGGTGCTCGATTACGCATCGAAGTACAAAGAGTCGCTGCTGCTGAATCGCTACCGCGCCGGGCGCGACCAGATCGCGCGAGGGCTCACCAGTCCTCCGCACGCATACGTCATTCCGCAGGATCAGCGGGACGTCGTTGCGGCGGTGGAGCTGCTGCGTCGGCTGGCATTCGGCGGTGTGCGCGTCTCGCAGTTGACGGCGACGTGCTCGATCGACAATGTGGCGTATCCACCCGGCACGTGGGTCATTCCGACCGACCAGGAATTTGCGGCGCTCGCGCGCGAGGTGCTCGACGTTCAGAAGTACCCGGACCTGCGCCAGTACCCCGGCGGACCGCCCGAGCGCCCCTACGACGCGGCCGGCTGGACGCTTCCGCTGCAGATGGGCGTGCATGTGATCCCCTCCTCCATGCCTCTCGCCGCAGAGGCGCGTGCGAACATGAGGACCCTGGGCCCGATCGTCGATCCGCGGCTGCGTCCGACGATGTACGGGAGCGAGGCTGTGGACGCGGCGCCCTTCGATAGCGTCCCGGGGAAGGGCTTCGATTCTCAGTCCGCGGCGGCCGCTGTTGTACCACCGCCTGGCAGAATCAGCGGCGCCGGCTCGGCGCTTGCCGTAGATCCGGCCCAGAACAATGCGTTTCGCGCGATCAACCAGGCCTGGCGTCAGGGCGGATCCGTGCAGTTCGTGCGTGCCGCAGGCTCGACGCGCGCGCGGTACGTTCTCACCGGTCTGACGGATGCCGCGCAGAACTCGCTCGTGCAGTCGCTGGCGCTCGCCGCGGAACGAACGAGCGAGTTGGGCACCGCGATTCGAAGGCCGCGAATCGGCGTCTACGAGCCGTGGGGCGGCAGCTTGTCGGCCGGCTGGACGCGCTGGTTGCTCGAGCAGTACGGATTTGATTTTGTGACGCTTCGTCCCGCCGATTTCCACGCACCGCTCGGGAACCAGGTTGACGTCGTGCTGCTGGCGGACGGCGTGCGACTGCCGACCACTGCTGGCAACGGTCGCGGCGGCCGTGGAGCGCGCGCGGTTCGACCCGAGTACTCGGACACATTGACGGCTGACGATCTCGCCGGATTCGAGGCATTCGTGCGTGGCGGCGGCACGCTGGTGTGCATCAGCACCGCAAGCGCCTTTGCAATCCAGCAGCTGAAGCTGCCCGTCGTCAACAGCGTGGCTTCGCTCCGTACCGAGGACTTCTTTCTTCGCGGCTCCATTGTCGAAGCATCGGTGGATCTGTCGCATCCGATCATGGCGGGGATGCCTGACAAGGCCGCGCTCTTCGTTGACGGCAGTCCGGTGTTCGATGTGCAGGAAGGTTTCAAGGGAGTCGTTCTTGCCCGTTATGCCGACACCGGATCGCCGCTCCTTTCCGGATTCATCGTCGGTGAGAAGTACATGGCGGGCAAGGCTGCAGCCGTGGATCTTGCGCTCGACGCCGGACATGTTGTGCTGCTCGGATTTCGTCCCGAATGGAGAGGGCAGCCGTTCGGAACGTTCCGCGTCTTGTTCAACTCCGTCCTAAACGTCCATTGAACGCCGCCGTCGAATGGCGCCTTAAGCCTCTCGAGTTGAGACGTCCAGCTGCCCGGACCGCTGGACGAGAGATAAGAGGACATGAGCGCAGCATGAAACTCGTGGTGCTCGAAGACGAACTCGCCGTGGTTCGACTGGATGCCAGCGACCCGACTCCAACCTGGGCCACGCAGGGGATCCTTTCTTCCGTGACTCGCACAGCCGAGGAGCTCTCCGTCCTGTGTGCCGCAGCAGCCATACCGACCAACGTGCAAGCCGAACGCGGCTGGCGGTGCCTTCGAGTCGCCGGCCGTCTCGACTTTTCGCTAACGGGTGTGCTCGCCTCCATCGCGAGTCCGCTGGCGACCGCCGGCGTGAGCATCTTTGCGGTATCTACCTACGATACCGACTACGTGCTGGTGCGCGGGCAGAGTCTGGCGGCTGCAATAGAGGCTCTTACCGCAGCGGGTCACGAGGTGGTCGAGAGCCCGAACGCGGTCTAGAACGTGGTTCTGTCGGTGATGCCGAGGGCGCGAAGCGGAGTCGGAGCTGTGCGTTGGATTTCGCCTGCTTTGAATGCGCGGCTGACGTAGGTGCAGGGTGTTCATGTATCGAGCGCTCACGAACGGCGGGCTGGAGGCCGCTGGTTGGCTCCTTGTCGAGCGGCGCCAGCAGAAATCTGGAGCAAGGAGTGACGAGCAAGCGCGCGCTGCTGTGATTTTCAACTCCAATAAAGAATTGGCTCCCTTTCTCTCTTTCTCCTGTCCGATCTCACAGCGGATAGCTCCCGACGTTGATCAAGCTCCCATGCGACAATGAGCAACCTCAAAACAGTCTCAGGAGGTTTGAATGACAGAGCTGTCCGCGCTGTGGCTCCCGATTCTGCTGTCCGCGGTCTTCGTATTCGTCGCGAGCTCGATCATCCATATGGCGTCTCCATGGCACAAAGGCGACTATCCCAAGGTGCCCAATGAGGACAGAGTCAGAGAGGCGTTGCGCGTGCTCGCCATCCCGCCTGGCGACTACATGATCCCGCGGCCGTCGAACCGGGCCGATCTGCGGTCTCCGGAATTTGCCGCGAAGATCAACGCCGGCCCGGTCATGATCATGACCGTGATGCCGAATGGTCCGATGTCGATGGGGCGGAATCTCGGGCTCTGGTTCGTCTACTGCGCAGTCGTCGGCGTATTCGCCGCGTACATCGCGGGCAGGGCGCTGCCACCGGGCACGGATTCCCTCGAGGTGTTTCGCTTCGCCGGCGCGACGGCTTTCATCGTGTACGCCGTCGCACTATGGCAGATGTCGATCTGGTACCGCCGGTCGTGGACGACGACCATTAAGGCCACCGTTGACGGTCTGATCTATGCCTGCTTGACGGCGGGCACGATGGGGTGGCTCTGGCCGCGATAAGCGGCCCGTGCCAGAACCACTGGATTGGTCTCCATTCAGACCTGGAATCTCTTGATGACGAGAGCCAGTCAACCATGACGGACGACGGCTGCCTCCTCGAGTCTTCGGTTGATGTGAACGCGAACGCGTCGTTCGTGTGGGCCTGGCGGACCGACATTCGCAACTGGAACGATCCACCAGCGCGATTCTCGCTGGACGGACCCTTCGTCAGCGGTTCGTGGGGCACGACCGTGTTTCCAGATCAGCAACCCCGGCGATGGCAGCTGCGCGACGTCCGTTCCCCGACGTCATTTGTCGTCGATCTGCCCCTCGACGGCGCGCTGCTGTCGTTCGAGTGGCTGTTTACACCGCTGACTCCCACCAGGACGAAAATGACGCAGCGCATCCTCCTCGCAGGCCCCAAGGCGGACGCCTACGAGGAAGGGATCCGGACTGGATTCGGACGGCAACTCGAAGCAGGCATGGAGCGCATGCGGGTCGCCATAGAGAAAGCCGCGGCGTCGGCGCGGTAGGACCTCGGGTCCGTTGCTTCCTTTCCGGAAGAAAGCACGAGCCGCGAGTCGCGAGTCGCTGGCTTACTCGTAGCGAAGCGCCTGCATTGGGTGGACCCGTGACGCACGATATGCAGGAATGTAGCCGGCGCCGAACGCGACGATCGTCAGCAGCACGACCGAGAGACTCATGACCACCGGGTCGTATGGTTGCAGATTGAACAGCAGGCTCGCTGCCGCATGTCCGAGATAGTACGCCGCGACCACGCCAACCACGCCTCCGATGAGCGTCATCAGACCCACCTGGCGGAGGATCATGCCACGGACGCGCGCGCCGTCCGCGCCCAGCGCCATTCGAAGCCCAATCTCCCGCGTGCGCTGCGAGACCGTGTAGGCAAGCACGCCGTAGAGTCCGACCGCGGCCAGGATCGTTGCGAGGAACGCGAACGCGGCGGAGAGCGTGCTGATCATCCGATCCAGGAAGATGTTCTCGCGGACCTGTTGCGGCATGGTCTTCAGATCCTCGACCGGTAGGTTCGGATCGAGACGTGCGACGACGGCAGGAACGCTTCGCACCAGTTGAGCCGGATCGCCGGATGTTCGAGCATAGAAGCTCAGCGATCCGACACGCTCCGACTGACGATAGGGACGGAAGACGAGCGGTGGAATCTCCTGCTTCACCTCGCTGTACTTCGCGTTCTGCACGACGCCGACGATTTCAATGTCGAGCGGCCCCTTGTCCCCCTGTGCCATGTGCTTGCCGACGGCATCGCGACCGAGTTTGAACTTCTTCGTGAAGGCTTCATTGACGATCGCGACCTTCGGTGAGTCCTGGACGTCAGCCGGAGTGAACTCCCGTCCCGACATCAAGGGCACACCAAGCGTCCGGAAATAGCCGGGATTGATTTCGTTGTATCGCGCTCCGGCGTCGGTGTCCGGCCCGCGTTCGAAGCCTTCGACGGACACGTCGTTGCCCCAATTGTTGCCAGCCAGCAGCGCCACGCGCGACACGGCGACTCCCGTTACGCCTGGCAGCGCTGCCACTTCCTCTTCCATCCGCTTGAACAACGCCAGAGAACGCGCAGGCTCGTAGCCGTTGAGGCTTGGCGAGACGCCGAATGTGACGACGTTGTCCACCTTTACTCCGAGATCCACGCGGCTGACATTCACGAGGCTCTTGACGAACAAGCCGGCGCACATCAGCAGCGCCATCGAGAGCGCGATCTGAGCCGTCACCAGCGACGTTCGAAACCGTGCCGCCGCGCGCGCTCCGGACGGCTGACCCGCCTGGGCCTTGATTGCGGACACGAGGTCCGGCTTCGTGCTGTGCAAGGCAGGAAAGAGTCCGAACACAAAGCCGGTCGCAAGCGACAGCGTTCCCGCGAAGAGCATGACCCGTCCCTGGACGTGCAGTTCGAGCGTGTTGGTGGCATCCGGCGGCAGTAGCGAGGCAATAAGAGCCAGGGTCCACTGCGCGACAAAGAGCCCGGCTATGCCGCCGAGAATCGCGAGCACGCAGGACTCGGTCAGCAGCTGAACGAGGAGGTGACGTCGGCTCGCGCCCAGCGAAAGCCGAACCGCCATTTCGGTCGCGCGTCCTGCGCCGCGGGCCAGAAGCAGATTCGCGATATTCGCGCAGGCGATCAGCAGGACGATGCCGGTGACTGCCAACAGAAACGTCAACGGTGTTTTGGCTTCTCGATGGATCGAACTTTGGCCGCGGTACCCCGGTTCGACGCCGATCGTCTTCGCCCTGAATCGTGTGAGCGTCTGGTCGCTCATTCCCTTCTGGAGCGGCGCCTCCACGTCGTTGATGATCGGCCGGTACACATCGTTGATGCCCTCGCGTGCCTGCTCGAGCGTCACGCCTGGTTTCCGCCGGGCGAAGAGGTACAGCCAATAGCTCTGGCGGTTGTCGAATCCCTTCCATCCCGGCGACATCAGCGCGCGCATCGTCAGCGGCACGAATACCTTGGGCTCGCTCCCGAGCGTGGTGCCTGCAAACCCTCTTGGCGCTACGCCGACGATGGTGAGGGCTTGACCGTTGACGATGATGGTTTCGTTGAGCACCGCCGGATTCGAACCAAGACGCGATGTCCAGTAGTCATGACTGAGCACGGTGACGAAGTGGTTCCCAATGTTGCGATCGTCGTCTGGTGCGAACAGCCGACCGAGCGCCGGCTGCAGACCGAGCACCGGGAAGTACGAGCCAGACACGAGCATGCCCTGAGCATTCATCGTCTGGCCCTGGTAGGCGAGATTGGCGCCGAAGCCGACGTGCGCGGCCACGCCAGTGAAGACTTTCTGCAGCCGCTCGAGATCGCGGAACATAAGGTAACTGAAGACTTCGTCGCAGTTGCCTGCCTGGTTGCAGGAAGTCGACCCTGGCTTGGGGCCGGGCGCGGACAGGTTGACCAGTTCACCCGGACGGACGACTTTGAGCTGTCGAAGGAGCGTTTGGTCGTAAAGCGAAAAGATCGCCGCGTTCGCGCCAATTCCGAGCGCGAGCGACACAATGGCCACCAGGCTGACGAAGGGCGTCTTGAAGAGCCGGCGCAGCGCGAGCTTCAGGTTCACGGTGACAGTCCTCTCCACAAAGCCGTACTGCCTACCTCAGACGTAATGCGTGACGAGATAGTTTAGCGGGACGTCGGTTTTTCTTCGGGTGTCTCCAGAGGGCCCGGCTACTCGCAGCGGAGCGCGACTATCGGATCGACGCGAGCCGCGCGCCCGTCGGTGACTTTGTTCCTACGCGCGCGCCAGCAGCAGCCCGGCGATGTTGGCGCACGCGACAGCCGGCAGCTCATCTACTCGCCGCCCATTCGGTCCTGACCGTCGGTCCCACGGCCCACAAAATGCCGTTGCGCACGAGCCGCTGGAACATCGGGTGACCCCAGACGCGTTCGTCGTGGCCGTATGCGGTGTAGAACACGCGTCCTTTGCCCTGTTCCCGCACCCACGTCCACGGCTCCCTGCCAGAATCATCGACCCGTTCCATCAAAACGGTCTTGTCGGGATTGATCTTGGTGTGCACGTAGGTTTCGTCCCACACCTGGAATGGCTGGACGCCATCGAGCACGGGATGATTCGGCTGAACGATGGTCGCGGTGAACTCGCCCGTCCCGTGCTTCAGGAACTGCGCGCCAACGAGCGCGATGTAGGCTGGGGAATTCTGGAAGCAGAACGACGCGCAATGGATCGGCAGGAAGCCCTTGCCGGAGGCGACGTAATCGAGCAGCGCCTTCTCCTGGTCCGGCGTAATCGTCGTGTGGTTCGCATAGATCATCAGCGCGTCGTAGCGCGCAAGATTTGATGCATTGAGATCGGCGGGATCCGCCGTGTAGGTGAAATGAAACCCTTCGGATTCGATCGCCTTCGCGAGCATCGGCTCGAAGCGCGCGGAATCGTGATGGGTGCTGTTGTGCCCGAGAAACAGCACCTCGATGGTTCGTCCCTTCTTTGTGGTTGGTGACGGCACCTGTGCCAGGGGCGCCGTGGCGGCCAGCACGACCGCCGCCAGCACGACCGCCACCGCGATGCCCCACCGAGATATCCGGTTCATGAAAGCCCCCTGTCGCAAAGACGCAGAAGTAGCGGTAGGAAAAAATCGCGGCAGTTGAAGGAGAAGCATGTTGTTGTTCTCCCTTTCTCCGCTTCTCCTGTGTGATCTTTTCTGGTTTCTCCCGCCTAGAAATGCGGTATCGCGATCTTTTCGCCGCCTTTCAAGGCTGACTGATGCGCGCAGATGCCGACCAGCGTCCAGTTCACCGACGTCTCCGCGTCGGGCATGGGTGGCTTCTCGCCCACACAGGCCATCAGGAAGTTGTGCACGAGATGCGGGTGCGAGCCGCCGTGGCCGCCTCCCTGCAGGAACGACAGGTGTTCCGCGTCCTGGATGGCGGCCGGCTGTGTGAACCGGCGAATGGGCTCCGGCAGCAGGTGCGCGTAGTCGGGCACTTTCACGCGCTCCGGAATCTGAGCCTCGGACAGAGGACGGGCCGTCGTGCTCTTCGTGTGAATCACCGGATCTTCATTCTCGACCTGTTGCCATTCGAACGACTTCTTCGAACCGTAGGCGTCGAAGCTCTCGCGGTACTGCCGCGCCGTTGCAAACAGGCTGCGCGTCACTTCGGCGCACACATCGGAGTCGCGCAGCTTGAAGGTCGCGGTCTCTATGGCGAACGGGCTGCCGTACTTCGGGATGAGCGCTTCATCTATGCGGCCCGATCCATGGCACACGACGTGCTCCGCATGTTTGCCGAGGATCGCGAGGCATGGACTGACACAGTGCGTCGCATAGTGCATCGGAGGAAACCCCTCCCAATATCCAGGCCACCCGTCCATGTCCTGCTGGTGGCTGCCTCGAAGGAACTGGATGCGGCCAAGCTCGCCCGAGTCGTAGAGCTCTTTCACGAACAGGTATTCGCGGCTGTAGACCACGGTCTCCATCATGATGTAGACCTTGCCGCTGCGGCGCTGGAGCTCGACGATCTGCCGACACTCATCGACCGTGGTCGCCGCCGGTACCGTGCTGGCGACGTGCTTGCCGGCCTTCAACGCAGCAATGGCTTGCGGCGCGTGATCCGCGATTGGCGAGTTGATGTGCACGGCGTCAACTTGTGGATCCGCCAGGAGCGCATCGTAATCGGTATAGCGGGTCTTGACGCCAAAACGGTCGCCGCAGGCATCCAACTCCTTCCGATCCCGCCGGCAGATCGCGTACATTTCCGCATTCGGGTGGCGCTGGTAGATCGGGATGAACTCGGCGCCGAAACCGAGACCCACGATGCCGACCCGTATTTTCCTGTCACTCGTCATTGAAGAGCACCCTCGATCGCCGCCGGCGCGCTTTGTAACACGGTTTCCGACGGACCGTCAACGAACCGAGCATTCGCGCCGCTCGGGGTAATATCTGTTCCTCGAAAGGTGTACTCATGAGATTGCATGGTTCGCAGCGGACGTTCGGGTGGTCCTCCATGATCGGCGTCTCCATACTGGTACTCGGCTGCCTGTCGCTGGTGGCTCAGTCGCGCCCGCCAGTCCCGCAGCCCGCCGCCCCTAGACCCCCCTCCACGACTGTGCGGCCGATCAAGGTTCTCTACGTCGGCACCGACGAGGAGACCCCGCACAATCCGACGAAGATGTTTCCGCTGCTTGCTGCGCCGCTGGCCCGCCGCGGCATTCAACTGACCTACGGGCGGACGCCGGCCGAAGCTCTGGATCCGGCGCGGCTCGAGTACTACGACGCTGTCTTGCTCTATGGCGATCGCCTCTCGTTGACCGCCGCCCAGCAGAAAGCACTGACCGCGTTCGTGGACGCCGGGCACGGTTTGATCGCGCTGCATGCCGTCGGTGATCTGCCGCTCGTGGGTGCAGGCGTACAGCCTCAGGGCGGCTCCGAATTCACGGCCGAGATCGTCCAACCGGCGAATCCAGTCGTGCAGGGCCTGCAGCCGTTCGCGGCGTGGGAAGAGCCGCTCGCGCCGCCGCCTGCGGGCGAACGGACCGTGATCATGGAGCGGGTGGACGGCCAGGCGCGTCAGCCATGGACGTGGCTGCGCACCGAGGGTAAGGGACGCATCTTCTATTCGGCCTACGGCCACGACGAGCGGACGTGGAGTCAGGCCGGGTTCCAGAGCCTCGTCGAGCGCGGCATCGTCTGGTCCGTCGATGAGGCGCGCCGCCGCAGCTGGCAGCAGCTCGAAATGCCGGGGATCACGTATCTTGACGGTTTCAACGTTCCCAACTACGAGAACCGTCCCGATCCGCCGAAGTTCCAGCTTCCGTTCACGCCCGAAGAGGCGCAGAAGTTCATGCAGACGCCGGGCGAGTTTCGCGTCGAGCTCTTCGCGAGCGAGCCGGACATCATCAAGCCGATCACGTTCACGTTCGATGAGCGCGGCCGGCTATGGGTCGTCGAGGCGATGGACTATCCGAACGAAGTTCTGAACGGAAATCCAGGCGACGACCGCATCAAGATTCTCGAGGACACGAATGGCGACGGCCGTGCCGATAAGGTGACGGTCTTTGCCGAACATCTGAACCTGCCAACGAGCCTCACGTTCGCCAACGGCGGCGTGATTGTCGCCGCCGCGCCACACTTCCTGTTCCTCAAGGACACCAACGGGGACGACAAGGCGGACGTGCGCCAGGTGCTGAACACCGGCTGGGGCATCCGCGATACGCACGCGGGTCCCTCGAACCTGCAGTATGCACCCGACAATCACATCTGGGGCGTCGTCGGCTATTCCGGATTCGACGGGCAGATGAACGGCAAGCCAATGCAATTCACGCAGGGGCCGTACCGGTTCAAGCCGGACGGGAGCGAGTTCGAGTACCTGACCACGTCGACCAATAACACCTGGGGGCTCGGATTCTCTGAGACCTTCGACGTGTTCGGTTCAACCGCAAACAACGATCAGAGCTGGTACATGGCGATCCCGAATCGTTATTTCGCCGATGTGCAGGGACTCCCTGGGCCAACCGGCCGCGGCGCGCCCTCAGGACTTGGCTACCAGAGTTCCGCGGCGTTCTACTCGGTCCATCCAACCACTCCCTACATTCGTCAGGTCGACGTCTGGGGAGGCTATACCGCTGCCGCAGGTCATTACCTGTATACCGCCCGCGCATACCCGAAGGAGTACTGGAACCGCGTCGCGTTTGTCAGCGAGCCAACGGCCCATCTCATCGGCCAGGCCATTCTCGAGAAGCAGGGCGCAGGATTTGTCGCGCGCGACGGATGGAACCTGATCTCCAGCGCGGAAGAATGGTTTGCGCCGGTGGCGGCTATGGTCGGACCCGATGGCGCTGTCTGGTTTGCGGACTGGTACAACTTCATCGCGCAGCACAACCCCACGCCGGTAGGATTCAGCGTCGGCAAAGGCGCGGCCTACGAGACATCGATGCGCGATCACCTCCGCGGACGCATTTATCGCATCGTCTATCGAGGCGCTGCGCCAGCGAAGAAACGTTCGTTGTCGAAGGCCGATCCCGCGGGATTGCTGAGCGCGCTGGCCGCCGACAACATGTTCTGGCGCTTACACGCTCAGCGGCTGCTCGTCGAACGCGGACAGAAGGATGTCGTGCCGCAACTCATCGCGCTCGCGCGCAATCAATCCGTCGATGAAATCGGCACGAACGGTGGCGCGTTCCATGCGCTCTGGACACTCCAGGGATTAGGCGAGCTCAACACGACGACGACTGAGGCCTACCGAGTAGCGGTCGACGCGCTGAAACATCCTGCTGCGGGTGTTCGCAAGGCAGCCGTGATGGTCCTGCCGCACACCGCCGAGGCGAGCCATGCGATTGTGTCCGCCGGGCTGCTGCATGATCCCGATCTCCACACACGCCTGGCGGCAACACTCGCGCTCGCCGACATGCCGACGTCGAATGAAATCGGCCAGGCGCTGTATGTCGAAAGTCAGAAGACCGACAGCTACTCGGATAAGTGGTTGAGTCGCGCGTTCTACATCGCCGCCAGCAGACATCAGAAGAGCTTTGTCGCGGCCTATCACGCCGATTCCGCGGCGCTGCCCTTCACGGCTCTGCCAATCGCTGTTCGTCTCGGTGCGACGAAGCCCGACTGGCGAACGCCGTCGACACAGGATCTAAGCGACTGGGCGGACATGGACGTGCCAGGCAACTGGGAGTCGCGCGGTCTGCCCGACTTCGATGGCGTGGTCTGGTTCACCCGCTCGTTCGACTGGAACGGTGCACCTCCGTCGACGCTGTCGCTCGGACCGCTGCGCAACACCGGCGAGGTGTGGATCAACGGGCAGTCGTTGACCCCCGCGCCGTTCGTGCCTGGCGCGGCTGCGCCGCCGGCCGTGACTGCTGCGCGCGGTGCCGCACCGGCGGCTGCGACGCAGGGTGGCGGACGTGGAAACGCGTCGCCGACCTACGTCGTCCCCGACGGCGTCGTCCGCGCCGGCAGGAACACGATCACGGTCCGCATTCAAAACCAGCGAAACGACGGAGGGTTTCTCGGAACGCCGGACGTCATGTTCATCGAAGGGGGCGCGAGCAACCGGGTAGCGCTTGCGGGAACGTGGAAGTATCGAGTCGAACGACAGACGAATGCGGGCGCACTCTACACAAAGCCCGGGCAGCTTGCCGCGCACGTCGCGTTTACCGCGGAAGGCGGACCTTCGGGAACGGTCGGCGCGGCACTTCCGGCAGTGGCGCCGCAGGCACCGGATGTCGTGGTGCGTTTGAGCGTGATCCCTGGACAGTTGAAGTTCGACAAGGCGGAGTTGAACGTCGGTCCTGGTCAGCTCGTTGAAGTCGTGTACACGAACACCGACGTCATGCAGCACAACTTCGTACTCGGTACGCCCGGATCTCTCACGGCGATTGGCGAAGCAGGGGACAAACTCGCAACCTCTCCTGCCGGATTGGCGCAGGGGTATGTGCCTGATGTGCCGCAGGTGATCTTCTCAACGAAGCAGCTTCTCGAACCTGGACAAACGGTGACGTTTCAATTCCGGGCGCCGTCCGCGGCAGGCCAATACCCGTACGTTTGTACCTTCCCGGCGCATTGGCGAACGATGAACGGTGTGTTGAACGTGATTTTGCCGGCAGGGCGCGGCGGCCGCGGCGGTCAATAGTCCCTCGTTTACATCCACTTCAATGCGCGATCGCGTGCCTCCGCGATCGCGGATGAGGTGGAAGCGTACGGAACCGATACTGAGTCGGTCACAAACAGAACCGGGTTGTTGTTGCCTGCCCGCCGCGCGGCTCGCATGCTGATCGTGTTCACGCTGTCGATGCCAGCGTAGCAAGGAAGGTCAACATGCGAAGACTCATCGTTCACACGGCAAACGCGATCGCGCTCGCTGCGCTCCTGGGACTGATCGGGATCTCTGTCCCCGCGCACCAGCCGTCCGGTCATCACGGCGCGGTCGCCGTCGCGATGCCCGGAATCGCGGCAGGTCTCACCGGTGCTCCGTCGAGACACGCTTCCAACGTGGCCACCGACGGGAGATGGAAACTCGGTGGGGATGGATCCTGTTACTGGGACCCGGACGACGGCGGTCCGGATCAGTGCTCGCAGACGATGGGACGGTGGAAAGAGGGAGGAGACGGCAGCTGCTATTGGGACCCGAACGACTCGGGTCCTAATCAATGCGCGCCGCCTGCGCCTGCGAGCCCGGTCGAGGCGCGTGCCCTGTCAACCCGCGCGGCGTTCCGTCCGGGTGCCTGATGCGCGTCATCATTGATGCCGCGTGAGGGCGCGCATCAGCAACAGCGCCGGCGAGCCGCGCTTGCCGCATCACATCATCAGGGCGTTGAAAGTCAACCTGGTCCGTGCGATGGCGGCGAGCGCGGTAAACGGCGAGACGCTCTTCGGGCCGTCGGAGATCGGAACTCTTCATCGAGACGACATCGGCCGACGGCGCGTTCATCCAGCTATCGCGATACTGTGCGGGCGTCGTTCCCAGGCGCTGCCTGAATTGATCGAAGAAATTCTTGCGACCGCGCCATCCCACCGCGGCTAACACGGATTCGACCTTATCGCCCTGACGCAGCCGCGCCGCAGCGTGATCGATGCGGGTGGCCTGCAGGTACTCCCGGGTCGACATCCGCATGCTCGATCGAAACGCCCGAGAGAGCTGCCGTGTGCACCATCCGCTCGCGCGCGACAGACTTCCAAGCGTGATCGGTTCCGCGAAATGTTGATCGATGTATTCGGCCACGCGCTGCGCCTGCACCTCGGAAATCAGGGATCCGGGCTCGATCCGCGCACACCACCGGCGGATCGCTTCCTCGAATCGGCAGCAGACAGCCTCCGTTACGGGCGTTGCCGCCGCGTCCGCCTCGAGCGCGGCCAGCAACGACTGCCTGCGGAGCGTCGTCGCCGTACCCGCGGCGAACCGATCGAGTTCTCGCGCGAGATCGACCAGAAGCAGCAGCAGAACACCGGAGGGCAGGTGGGGGACAGCTTTAACTTCGTTCAGGAATCGGCCGATCAAGCTCGGCCACACGGCGGGGACGTCATGATGCAACTGCGCAATGAGGCGATCGCGCATTTCCAGCAGCACGATCCATGAGGTGGTCTGTGCCTCTTGGTCCATGGACGCCGTCCCGGTCTCCGTGTGTTGGAAGCGGGGTGCAAAACCCACTCCCGATAGATCAACGAACGCCGCGCGTTCGTCGTACTTGATTTAGACAGCAATCCGCGAATTTGGTTGCGATAAAAGAGCGGGCGCATGTTACACGCGCGAGAAGTGTCCTGGAATCGAGACTGTGTCGAGGACACCAGTTGTCCGACACCCACCAATTGGATCGACGCGCCGTGCAGGCAGATAGCAAGCCTGTATCGAGACTAGTGGCCTGTCGTCAACTCGGGCCTCTGCGCGGTGGCAGAAGAGCTGCGTGGGGTTCCAGGCCCAGGGCTTCTTGCGGAACTCCAGGGCCTCCGACGGCACGCCTTCGATGAGTGCGCGAATAATGGCCGGCGTTCTCGATACCACGGATCGAACGTCGGTGTTCATGTGCCTGCCCTGTCAGTCCGCGCGCAGGGCAATGATCGGATCGATGGACTTGAGCCGCCAGGCCCCAATCGTCGCCGCGCTGATGCCCACCACGAGCAGCAGCATGCTGACGACGGTCAGCGTGCCGGGCGCGATGGGATTCACGGCGAAGAGCAAGGTCGCTAGTGCGGGGCCGCCAGCGAGCGATAGGAAGATGCCCGCCGTCAGCCCGGCGATCAGCGGCTTTGCGACATCCGCGATCACCACCCTTAGATTCTGAGCGGGTCTGGCGCCCAGGGCCGCTCGGATCCCGATCTCGCGTGTGCGAATCGAGACCGAAAATGCGGTCACGGCGTAGATCCCCGCAGCGGCTAGCACCAGCGCCGCCATGCCAAACACGCGGACGAGCCACAGATTGAGCCGACGAGGCGCGACCGCCACTTCCATCATCTCGTCCATCGTTCGCATGGCCGCCGGCACGTCCGGATCCACGGCGCGGACCTCGCGGCGAACCGATTCCCGGACGAGCGCCGGATCGCCGGTCGTTCGGATTCCCCAGTAGAGGTTGTTCGTGAGCCATTGGATCGCCGGTTCCGGGACCTGCGGGATCGCCACATAAACGTCGGGTGTGGACTCAGTCTCGAGGCCGAAGTGCTTCACGTCCCCAACGACGCCAACGATTCGGGGCCGCCTGGCGTTCTGGTCGCCCGCATCGCGGACGAGTAGATATTCGCCCACAGGCGATCGTCCGTACCAGTACCGCTTCGCAATGGTCTGATTGATGAGGACCACCGGCTCAGCATTAGACGTGTCGCGCTCGTCGAGGGCGCGTCCCTGCAGCAGGGGTACCCCAAACGCCTCGAGGTACGACGGACCGACCATCCGGTAATGCGCCTCAGGCCGCTCGGCCGCCGGAGGTTCAGGACGATCGGCCGGCCAGATGTCCACTGTGGCCCGGTACCCGTTCAGCGGGACGACGTTGACCGCTGCCGCCTGAGGGACGCCGGGGATCTCGAGCAGATCGGCTCGGACCCGCTCAGTGAATTGCACGACGTCCGCGCGCGTGCGATACCGTGCGCGCGGCAGCGACATTCGAACCGTTAACAGGTGATCCACGCGGAATCCAGGGTCGACCGCCTGAAGCCGCGCGAAGCTCTGCGACAGCAGCACGGTCAAGGTCACGAGGGCCGAGGCAAGCGCGACCTCGACGCCGACGAGCCAACGACGCGCAGTACGCCCGGCTGATCCCGTCGTGCGGGTTCCCTCGCGAAGGTGCGATCCCAGCGTGCCCGTCGCAAGGCGCCAGGCGGGAAAGCCCGCGAACGCGAACGCCGCGAACGCGGCTGCTCCGGCGGCAAACAACACCACGTGCCCGTCAACCGCGGCGTCATTCGAGACCGTCAGGAGATCCCCGGGAGCCAGAACGAGCAGCGCGCGTCGCGCGATTGACCCCAGCAGCAGTCCCCCGGCGCATCCTGCAGTTGCGATCATGGCGCTCTCGATCAGCACCTCGCGAACGAGCCGCGCGCGGGACGCCCCAAGAGCGCTGCGGACCGCGAATTCACGTTCGCGGCCGAGGGCGGACACGAGAAACAGGTTGGCGAGGTTTGCGCATGCCACCGCGAGCACGAGCCCAACGGCCGCCTGCAGGAGCACGAGGATTGGTTTCACCCGCGCCACGAGAGCGCTGTGCCACTCGACGATCGTCGTCCCCGCGTGCGTGGCGTTCGTCGTCGGGTACTCGGCTCGGAGGCGGGCCACGATCGCATCGAGGTCCTCGGTGGCCTGTGCGATGGTGACATCGGGCCGAAGCCGCCCGACGACGCGGAGAAATCCGAGATCGCGCGCGGTGACGTCTGGGATCGGCCGCGATGGGGAAGGGGGCCACCAGATCCGCTTCGCGGATCGGGCTCACAAACGCGCGCGGCAGCACGCCGACGACGGTGTAGCTGTCGCCGTTCAGCACAATGGCGGACCCGAGCACGTTCGGGCTCCCACCGAACCGGCGCTTCCACAGCCCGTAGCTCAGGACCACGACGTGCCGTCCCGCTCCCTGTTCGTCATCGGAAATCAACGTCCGTCCGAGTGCCGCGTGCGCCTCGAGAGCCGAGAACAGACTGGATGTGGTCCGCATGCCCTGCAGCCGCTCAGCATCCCCACCGGTGACGTTGGCGCTCCACTGAAATGCGGCGGCCAAGCAGACGAACGTCCGGTTGCCATCGCGGAGATCGAGGTAGTCCGGAAGCGACAGCGGATCGCGATCGACATCCGTACGCCGGCCATTGACCTCGACGAGCCTCGACGCGTCCGGAAACGGCAGCGGGCTGACGAGCACGGCATTGACGAGGCTGAAAACAGCCGTGTTCGCACCGATGGCGAGTGCGGTGATGAGCACGGCGGTTGCCGCGAAGCGAAGATGCGCGCGCAGCGCGCGGAACGCGTGTCGGAGTTCGTCGCCGGCCACGATCACCTGCCTTTGAGGGCGCGCGAGGATGTGAGATGCCCTCGTCAACGTCAGGGTAAGGCGCGGCTAGCGCTGTGACAAACTCATTGTTTTCATGAAATCAATGAAATTCGTTCATGCGGTACGACGTCCCTCGGCACTCTTCGCCGGAAGCGACCGCTCCGCGACGAGATCGACGAAATCCTCGAGCCATGGCGTCATCGGCTGCGACTTGAGGGTCGCGGCGGTCCAGTAGCGGCGAATGCCACGCCGGCCGATCGACAGGGCAATCACGGATCGGCTCGCGATCGCGGCCTGGGCCGACCACCGCGGCAGCACGGCGACGCCGAGCCCCGCGCGAGCCATCTCGATCATGGCTTCGGTCAGCATGATGAACGACAGCCGCGAGGGGGCCAGGCCGGCGGGGCGCAGCACGCGCTGCAGGACGAAGCTCTCTTCCGGTGAGCTGGAGTACAGGAGCAGGTGCTCGGCGGCCAGGTCGCGTGGCGAGAGCCACGTTCGCATCCCCAGACGATGATCCCTGGACACCAGTGCGACCATTTCGTCAGCGAACAGTCGCCTCAGCCGCAGCCGAGCGTCCGAGGTGTCGTTGGTCAGAATGGCCAGATCGAGGCGCCCGTCGAGCAGCGCCTGCACTGGCTGATCCGTCGCGTCCGGCAGGATGTTGACGGTGACGCGCGGGTGTTTGCGGCCGAATGCGGCGAGGAGAGGCGGCAGCCAGTGATACCCGGTGTTGCACTGCGTGGCCACGCGGATGGTGGCATCGCGCTGCTGCGCGATCTGGCGGACGTCCTCTTCGATGCGGTCGAGGTCCGCGAGAATCCGAACCGCGCCCTCGAGCACGCGCCGACCCGCCGCGGTCAGCACCATGCGCTTGCCGACACGAAGAAAGAACGGTGTGTTGAACCGCGACTCAATGTCGCGCAGCTGATGGCTCAGCGCGGACTGCGTCAGGTGGAGGCCATCTGCGGCTTTGGTCACGCTGCCGGCCTGCGCGATGCCGGCAATCAGCCGAAGGTGCCGAACCTCGAGATCCACCATATCCTCCTAGGGTCGGTATATGAGGATATCTCATTCAATACGTAAAGACGATGAGCTTGATGATTCAGGTTCTACAGGGTTCTACAAGGTTCCTCAGGGTTCTACAAGGTTCCCAATGGTGCTCCGGGTTCGGGAAAGTTTGCGGTACACTGAGTTCATGTCCGGCAATTCAGGCTGGCGATGGTCGCTGGCGGTCCGGCTGACCGCGATCCTCATAGCGTGGCGCGCTGCCGGCTACGCGCAGGAGCCGAAGCCCGATACGCCTGACGCGGTTGCGCCCATTCGCATCGATGCGGTGGTCACTGATCCCAACGGGCGTCCCATTTCCGATCTGCGCCCGTCTGATTTTGAGTTCCTTGATAACGGCGTCGCGCGTCCTATCGAATCGATCCAGTTCCGCACGCTCCCGAAGGACAGCGAGGCTGTTGAGTCGATTCAGACAAGAGCCGACGAAGAACGGGCTGCCCGCAAGCCAGGCACGCGGGTGTTCGCGTTTGTGCTGGACGAATTTCACGTCCCCCCTGGTGCTTCGACGGAACGCGTCCGCGCGGCGGTGAATGAATTCATCGATCAAAACCTGCGGCCCGAGGACCTGGCCGTCGTCATCAAACCACTCGACAATGTGACGGCGATTCGATTCACACGCGATCGGGCCCTGCTGCACGGCGCGGTCGACGCCTTTACCGGACGCCAGGGAGACTACACACCGCGCACGCCTTTCGAAGAGCAATACATCGGGCGCGCCCCCGCGGCTGTGGCTGCCGCGCGTCGGCAGATCGTAGGCGCTGATTTGCGGGAGCTGACGATGCGTCTGGGAGAACTGCAAGCGGATCGGGGGGTGATCGTGCTCGTGAGCCAGGGCTTTCCTCGGGAGTCGCCTCCTTCGGGCCGCGCATCCCGCATTCCCGAACTCGATGGCGTCGTGCACGCGGCCAGCCGGTACCACCTACCCGTCTATACCGTGGACCCATCAATCGCCGGCGAAGGCACCGGCGACCCGGCCGAGCGCGACGGATCCGTGGCGATGCTTCGGTGGCTCGCGACACAGACCGGAGGCCGCTCGATTGAGCCCGCCTCCCTCGTCGCCGGCATGGCGAGGCTCAAGCACGATCTCGAGACGTACTACGTGTTGACCTATCGCCCGGCACAGGTCGACGGGCGTTTCCATCCGATCGAATTGAGAGCGAAGCGTCGCGACGCGGTCGTCCACACGCCGCCCGGATACTGGGCTCCCCTCGGAAGCGAGTGGCGATCGAACTCGAGTCCGTCACCGATGGCGCTCTCGATCTCGCGGCGTCCGCTGCGCCGGAGCCCACTGATCGACGCCTGGGTCGGGCTCGTCCGTGCGGCTGACGGACGTACCGAGATGGTCATCTCCTGGGAGCCGCGGGCGCGCGGGCTGTCCGCTCCGCAGGTCGTGGCGGTGAAGGCGCGGACCGTCAACGGCGCGGCGCTCTTCGACGGCCGGCTCGGTCAGGTCGGATCTGGATCGTCCGTTCCCTCCGACAACGCGCGATTCGAGGTCTCGGTCGGCCGCGTCGAAATCGACATGACCCTCTATGACGCCGCCGGCAAGAGCGTCGATACCGACACGCGCGATTTCGATGTGCCGGACTTGAAGCGACAGAAGGCCGGCCCGGTGCTTCTGGCTCCGGAGGTCGTCCGCGCGCGCACGCTTCGGGATTTTCAGAGTGCCATGAGCAATCCCGACGCGGCCCCTTCGTCCGTTCGAACGTTTGCACGGAGCGATCGGTTGCTCATCCGCGTGCCGGCGTTCGACGCGAGCGGCACAGCCGTGCAGGTCACCGCGAAGATTTTGAATGGCTGGGGGCAGCCGATGCGAGACATCGACCCGCTCGCGACCGCCTCGCGAGACGGGATGCCGCAGTTTGCGCTGCCGCTCTCGTGGCTCGTACCCGGCGAGTATCAGATCGAACTGCTGGCGACGAATTCGAACGGCGCCGTTAAGCAACGCGTCATCTTCAAGGTCACGGGATAAGCCATCAATCGCTAATCACTGATCACTAATCCTGAATCCCCGATCCTGAATCCCCGAATCCTCGAATCCCCAGACGCCCCTCGAGTCGCGAGCCGCGAGTTCGTCCCTCGACGTGGCTCGGGACGACCCTGAGCGTAGTCGAAGGGTCGCCAGTCGCGTCGGATCCCGGACCCCGGATCCCGACACGGATCTACTTTACGAGGTTTACGACGAGAAACGACTGCGGCTGGCCGATTGCCGTCACCGTATCGCCGCTCAGTTTCCCGATTGTTGCCTTGTATCTGCCGGGGGCGGCGGGCGGCCCGCTTTGGCGGCCGCGTCCGCCGAACGCGGCGGCTCCCTCCGGAGGAACGTCCGCACCAGCGCCTCGTGCACCGCGGGCGCCACCCTGAGCTGCCGGCGGCTCGCCTCGGAGATCCCACGCAACTCGGTGAACGCCCGGCTCCCTTGCGAGATCGAGCCGTCGCACCTGTTTGCCACTGTCGTCACTGACCGTCAGCACCAGCTTCGAATCGCCCGCTGGCGCTTGACCGATGCTGTACGTGAACACCGCGCCATATGGTGGATTCGGCGTCGTCGGATCGCCCCACGCCGCCGCTACTTGACCGAGCGTGTCGAACAGATACGCGTCGCGAAGCGGGTAGAGGCGCGCCTCTTCCGCGAGCGCCTGCGGGCGTGACGTCGCGAAGCGCCGTGTAGTCGTCGAGGATGAATGCGCCGCGGCCGAACGTGGCGACGACCAGATCGTTTCGCGGCGCTGGATCGTGAGGTCGCGAGCCTGCGCCGTCGGAATGCCGCCCGGCAGCTGCGTCCAGTGCGGGCCGCCGTCGACGGTGAAATACACGCCGAACTCCATCCCCGCGAAAAGCAGGTTGGCGTTCACGTCATCCTGCACGATCGACCAGGCGCCGGATCGCTGACGGCAGGTCGCCGGAGATCGAGGTCCACGTGCGGCCGCGATCGGCAGCTCTGCATGACGTACGGTTTGAAGTCGCCGCGCTGGTAGTTGTTGAGCGTCACGAAGACGCGTGTTCGAGTCACGTGGCGAGCGATAGACGTCGGTCACGTAGGTGTGCTCCGGCACGCCCGGAAACGACTCGACCTTCCGCCAGTCCTTGCCGTCCGTCCTCCGTGATCTGCACGAGCCCGTCGTCGGTGCCGGCCACGATGAGCCCCTCGAGCAGCGGCGATTCGTCGAGCGCCGTGATCGTGCTGAGCATGCGTCGTCGCCTGGTTGAAGGCGACCGAATCAGGCGGCCATACCTTGCCCATGATCGGAATCTTGGTCGCGTCGAGCTTGCGCGTCAGGTCGGCGCTGATCGCCGTCCACGAGTCGCCTCGATCGTCGCTGCGATAGACGCGCTCTCCTCCGAAGTACAGACGGCGCGACGAGTGGGGCTGACGATGAGAGGGGCGTCCCACTGCCACCGCCCGAACCTGCCGCCGCCGCGCCCCGCCAACGCCACCACCTTGACCGCCCGCGCCGCGACCGGCCTGCTCGGCCGTGGGCACAGCCTCGGCGAGGTGGCGCCGGTCCGCCGACGGTGTTTCGTGCGTTCGGCCGGATGGTCGTGCTCTGACCGGTTCGCAAATCGAGCCGCTGGAGCGCTCCTTCCTGCGATTGCGCGTAGACGATGTCGGGATCCTCGCGGATCGACGCGCCCCTGGAAGCCGTCGCCGCCTCCGACGCTGATCCAGTCGCTCGTTCGAATGCCCACGCGGTTGAGCGTGCGCGACGGACCGCAGATCGATCCGTTGTCCTGTGCGCCGCCGCAGACGTGATAGAACGGCCTCGCGTTGTCGGTCGATACCCGGTAGAACTGCGAGAGCGGCAGGTTCGTGAAGTGACGGAACGTCTTCAGTCCGTCCCACGACTCGTAGAGGCCCCCGTCGTTGCGCGATGATGTAGTGCTTCGGATCGGACGGGTCGAAGACGATGTCGTGATGATCGACGTGGACGCCCGGCAGTGGCACCTGCGTCCAGGTCTTGCCGCCGTCCGTGCTTCGATCGATGTTCGTCTGCGTCGACCAGATCGTCTCCGGATCGTGCGCGTCGACGAAGATCTCGTTGTAGTACCCGGGATCGCCGCCGCGGTACCAGTCGTCGGTCGCCACGCCCGCGGCCTTCCGGCGTGCTTCCGTCGAGCCCTGAGGCGGCGCGCCGCCGCCGCCGTCCAGTCTGGACCTGCTTGCCGATACGCGTCCACGTCGCGCCCGCATCATCCGATCGGAAGAACCCGCCTTCGCCCCTTCTGCGCGGTGACGAGCGCGTAGACGATGTTCGGGTCCCGCCAGTTGATGCCGAGGCCGATGCGCCCCATTTCGACGGTAGGCAGCCCCTTCGTGAGCTTCGTCCAGGTGTGCGCCGCCGTTGGTTGACTTGTACAGCCCGCTCTCCGGGCCGCCGCCGATGAGCTGACCGACCGCGCGCCGCCGCTGGCAGCGCCGCGGCGTAGATGGTGTCCGGCTTCTTCGGATCCATCACCATGTCGGTGACGCCGGTGTCCGGGCTGATCGTCAGCACGGCCTTCCACGTCTGTCCGCCGTCGGTCGTCTTGTAGAGACCACGATCGCCGCCGGATGTCCACAGCGGCCCGATGGCCGTCACGTAGACGACGTTCGAGTTCCGCGGATCGACGACGATGTTCTGGATGTGCTCGGAGTTCTCGAGGCCCATGCGCTTCCACGTCGCTGCCGGCGTCGGTCGATTTGTAGACGCCGTCTCCGAAGCTGACGCTGCGCTGGTTGTTGTTCTCGCCGGTGCCGAGCCAGACGATGTTGGAGTCTTTCGGATCGACGGTCACGGCTCCAAGAGAGTACGACCCGTAGTGATCGAACACTGGCGTGAACGTGTTGCCGCGATTATCCGTCTTCCAGAGACCGCCGACAGCGGCCGCGATGTACCAGACGCTCGGGTTCTTTGGATCGATCGCGACATCGGCAATTCGGCCCGAGGTCAGCCCGGGACCGATGGATCGGAACGCGAAATCCTTGAAGGTGTCGGCCGTCAGGCGATCGCCCTGGCCGCTGACTGCCAACCACCGCGCAGGCAGCACCGATGGCCACACGAACACGCTGCGCCATACTCTCTTCATCACTGTCATCCTGTACTCCGCGGCCATGTGAAATCGAAGTGCGGGATTATACACTGTCGAAGTCGCTCGGCAGCGCGCTCGAGCGTTTCGTCTTTCTTCGCGAAGCAGAATCGCAGGACAGGCGGAGCCGGCGATCGATACAGGAACGGCGACGTCGGAATTGACGCGACGCCGCGCTCCTTCGTCAGACGCACGGCGAAATCGGCATCGTGCTCCGACGTGATCGCCGAATAATCCATCAACTGAAAGTAACTGCCGCGGCTTTTCAGCGGGCGGAACCGCGATCCTTCCATCAGCTTCAGGAACAGATCGCGCTTGGCTTGAAAGAATGGCGAGAGTTCCTTCAGCCCTCGCCGCGACGACAGCACGTCCGCGAGTCCGGTACTGCACGGGCGTGATCGTCGAAAACGTGACGAACTGGTGCACCTTACGGAACTCCGCGGTCAGTTCCGCCGGCGCGACCGCGTAGCCGATCTTCCAGCCCGTCGTATGGTACGTCTTGCCGAACGAGCCGACGACGAAGCTGCGGGCGGCGAGCTCGGGATGCCGCGCCATGCTTTCGTGCTGCACTCCGTCGAAGATGATGTGCTCGTAGACTTCATCGCTGACGATCAAGAGGTCGGTCCCTTTCACCAGTGCGATCAATTCCTGGATATCCGACGAGTGACAGCACGGCGCCCGCCGGGTTGTGCGGCGTGTTGATGATCAGCAGACGCGTCTTCGGCGTCAGCGCCGCGCGCACCGCAGGCCAATCGATGCTGTAGTCGGGATAGCGCAGCGGAACGATCGTCGGCAACGCCGCCGCTCAACTCAATGGCGGGAATGTAGGAGTCGTAGCACGGCTCGAGAACGATCGCCTCTTCGCCTGGATGCAGGACGGCGGCAACGGCGTCGAAGATGGCCTCCGTTCCGCCCGATGTGACCGTCACCTCGGTTTCCGGATCGTATCGGCGACCGTGGAACTCCTCGTACTTCGCCGCGATCGCTTCGCGAAGAGCCGGCACACCCTGCATCGGGGCGTACTGATTGCGGCCGGCGCGCATGTGACGGGCAACGGCCTCGACCAGCTCTGGATCGCAGTCGAAATCGGGGAATCCCTGCGACAAGTTGATCGCACCCAAATCCGAGGCGAGGCGCGACATCACGGTGAAGATCGTCGTGCCCACGTTCGGAAGCTTCGATCGCAGCCGGACGTCGACGCTCATTGTGCACTCACCAGTTCAAAACAGCCGGTTGTCGTGTTCTTGCGGACGACGTTCCAGGGAAAGTGCTGGCCATTCATCGCGATGTAGACGCCCGGAGGAAGCACCTGGACGAACGACAACGCCGACCCGAGGTTGAACAATCCATCCGAGCTGCCAAACGCGTAGGGGACCATCGCGCCGGTGAGGACGACGGTTTGCTCCGCCAGGGCGGCATCGGCGAGCGCGCGCGCCGTGTGCACCATCGTGTCGGTCCCATGGGTGACAACGATCGCGGTCTCTTCGGCTCGCTCGCGCGCGCTCCACGATCCGTCCGCGCCCGGCGTCGTCCAGATCGAGGCTGTCGATCATCATGACGGTTTCGATCGTGACGTCCAACCGGCAGCGCCCGAGGCGCAGCATCTCAGGGACGTGTGTATCACGAAAGAACAAGCGTCCGGTCAGCTCGTCGTATTTCTTGTCGAACGTGCCGCCCGTCACGAGGATGCGGATTTTCTTCATAACAGAAATGCAATGCCGGCTCTACCGAATCGCGGGTCGGTGCGTCTCTCATTGTAGTCGGCGCGGCGCATGCACGGGTGGGGTGACCTTCTGCAACTCGTTCCAGGTCAGCTGGTTAGCTGCCATCGCGGACGATCAATCCCGGAATCGGCACCCTGCTTGCCTGACTTAGCTGAACCGAGGAGGTGTGCATGTACGCTCTTTCAGCGATTCTTATCGGCGTGCTAGGCGTGTTCTACGTTCGTCGCCGCAGCGCTCGCAAAAAGCAGGGACGCCTAGCGGGACGCGCGGAACAAGTCGTCAGCCGAAGACAGGACGACACGCCGTAGCCTGTCCGGGTAGGTCGGCGGAAGCCCCGCGAGAAACGATCTCACCATGCGCGCGGCGCTCGCGGAGCTGTGGCCCGAGAGCGTCGCGTCCATCCAGCGCTTCGGAAAGAAGATGTCGCCGGTCCGCTGTATGTCCTCGAGCATCGTCGAGGCTCGCGCGGAATGTAGTGGAGCGAGCTTTCCGCGCGTAACGGATGGTGCAGATACGATAGTCCCTCCAGCACCCAGGGTTCGTGGCGTCGATTCGACACGTCGCTTCAGGCTCGGCGAAGAACCCATCACGTGTTGATTGATCCGATGACAGGGCAGGCCGAACGAACGCGAAGCGCGCCTTCCGATCGGGATTTTCGATTCGCGTGAACTGTTCCGCGAGGATCGTCTCCCACGCGGGCACACCACGAACGGCCAGCTCCTGCGCGAGTTGGATGTAGTCGGGCTCTGCGAGCGTCAATCCCGGGACCGATTCGCTCTTGCGCCAGATTCCCTCGAGCCAGGCGAGGGTCGGCGGCGTGCGAGCCGTGTCGCGCAAGGTGGAGAACCATGCTGACTTCACGCTCGGCGTTGCCGCCCGATCCAGGCCGTCTCGCAGCACTCGTTCCAGACGTCCAGTGAGCGCGTCGCGCTCGGCGCGCGAGACGAATCGCCAGAAGCCCTGCTGTATGTAGGACAGCATGCGCTGCAGGTTCAATTCATCTGATTCGCGCGGCAGGGCCGCGATCAGCTCCTCGACGACATCCGATCGCCCGGGCACGCCCCTCGAGCATGTCTTCCCACAGGGTGACCGCCGCACTGCCGCGGGTCAGCGCATCAGGCATCGTCGGCGAGATGGTGCAGAAGATACGCGCGTCGTCGCAGGATCGATCTCGAATCCGCCGTACGCGATGCCGCCGCCCGTCGGCAATACGAACGCGGGGCGCGGCAGGCCTTTGGCGGTTGCGATCTCGATTCGAGCGGCATTCAACGCAATCGGGATCCGTCGCAGGTCCTGCTCGTATCCGAGCGCGATCTCCATCCGCTGGGTCCAGACGAGTCCACGTCGAGGCGCCGGATCCTTCTGCACGAAAGCGAGTCGAGCGATTCGGCCATTCTCGATCTCGAGGTGGGTGGCAATGTCAGGGCGTCCCGCTTCCTCGACCCACGCATGGCTCCACGCGTCCAGGTCGTCAGGCGTCCTGGCATCGAGCACCTTGATCAGATCCGGCCATGTGGCGTTGCCGAAACTGTGGTCGTTGAGGTAGTCGCGAAGGCCATCACGGAACCCATCGGCGCCGAGGATCATCTCGAGCTGCCGCATCACGATCGGCGCCTTCTGATAAATGATCGCGCCGTACAGCGTGCCCGCCTCGCTCAGGTTATCGAGCCGCTGCCGGATGGCGTTGGTGCCGGCAGTCCGGTCGACCTCGTACGCCGACGGGATAGTGCGAGAGCAGGAAGCGAAGCTCGTGATTGATGCCTGGAAACGACGGATTGACGATCTTCGCGGCCATGAAGTTCGCGAAGACCTCCTTCATCCAGACATCGTTGAACCACCGCATCGTCACGAGATCGCCGAACCACATGTGCGCGGTCTCGTGCGCGATCACGCTCGCCCGTCCGAGCTTCTGATTCTGCGTGGCGGTCTCGTCGAGCAGCAGCCCGGAGGCGTTATAGAAGATCGCGCCCGCGTGTTCCATCCCGCCGAACTGGAACGACGGGACGAGCAGGAAATCGAACTTGCCGAACTGGGTACTTGATCGCGGTGTAGCGCTCGAGCCAGTCGAGCGCTGCCGCGTGCAGGTCGAAGATCGCGTCGCGGTTGCGGGCGACCTTTGCGGCGTCCGTCTCGCGATGAAACATCCTGAACCGTCGTCCGTTCCGTTCAGCGGTTTCGATCTGGAACCGGCCTGCGGCAAACGCAAACAGATACGTCGGAAGCGGATCGGTCTCGGCGTAGCGAACGGCGATGCCCCCGTCAGCATTGGCGACGTTCGAGTCTCGGCGCCATTCGCCACCGCGACCCACCCGCCGGAATCTCGAGTGAGCAGCGTGTACCGCGCCTTGAGATCCGGCTGATCGAAGCATGGAAACGTCAGTCGTGCGCGGGCCGGCACGAACAGCGTGTACATGAACTCCGGGTTGCGGTTCAGCGCGGCGTCGCCAGCCAGGAACCGGATCGAGATCTCGTTCTTCCCTCGTGAAGATCCGCCGGCTGAATCAGGAGGTGTTCCTGATGCCGCGACGAGTCTGATCTCGCGCCCCTGACTCTCCGCGCTGGACGGATCCATCGGCGAGGAAGTCCAGCGCCAGCGGTCGCTTGGCATCGGCGAGCGCGAATCGAATCCGGACATTTCCCTCAATGCGGAATGCGGGATTCGACGGGAATGTTGAAGTGCAGCTCGTACCGCAGATCGCTGACGCGGCGAGCTCGGTCCTCGGCGAGCCTGAACGGAACACCTGGCGCGGGCTGTCCGGTGCGGCCGGCGGAGCGGAGCGGTCAGTCGTTCCCATGCAGGCAGATCGCGAATGCACCAATGGCGACCGCGCGAATCATGGCCGCATGATATCAGGCGACGGCCGCACCCTCAGCGCACATAACGCGCCGATGACGACGAAGTAGCAGAGGCTGATGATCGACAGCGACATGAAGGTCCCGTACGCTTCACGGCCCATGATGTCGTAGATGCTCAGCGCAATGACGCCAAGCGCCAGTCGGGTCAGGAGCCGAGCCGCTCGCGGAAGCCGGTCGTCGTAGTTCCCCAGCAGCATGATCGCCGGTGTCGAGACGAGAAAGACATAGTCCCACCCCTGCGGCGAGAGCAGCGGGATCAACGTCAGGAGCATAGACGCCTCGAGCGCATCGGGCGCCGGCACCCGGTGTCGAAGCGCGAACATGCAGGTGGCCAGCGCCAGGACGACGAGCTGAGGTCGCGGCGGCGAGGATCGCCGCCGGTCGTCCGAATCCAATCCATTTCGTCCACATGCCTGCGATCGAGACGTTGTCCGCGTTGGTGAGATTCGGTGCCGTCGAGGCGGTGACGGTGCGCCACCAGTCGCGATGAAGTTGAACATCCGACTGCAGCCCGTACACCACCGCTGGCAGGGCGATGATGACCACGCTGCCGACAACCGCCGCGGCAATCGACCCGGCGCGGCGGCGCGCGACCAGCCACGGCAGAAAGATCACGCCATACGGCTTGATGACGACCGCGAGTGCAATCAGGAGGCCTGTCATCCATTCATGCCCGCGCCGCGCCGCAAGGACGGCGCCAGTCGCCACGACCGCAAACGGAATGTTCATCTGCCCGAGCACCAGCTCGTGTCCGTAGAACTTTGCCATGACGACCATCGTGATCACGATCAGTGCCCATGCCGGCCTGCGGCGCTCGGGCAGCAAGGCGAGGCTCTGAACCATCAGCACGACGAGGAGTGCCACCGACACGACGAACCACACGGCTTTCGCGGTCTGAAGCGAGACGAGCGCGAGCGGGATCGCGAGGATCGCGAACGCCGGAAGATACTTGAATTGATAGTGGCCGTCGTCGGTCCGGTAGAGCGGTTCTGCGGCTTGCGCGCGTGCGGCGGTCGTCCAGGGCACCGCGATGTCCGGCATCTTGCGTGAGACTTTTTCGGAGAACAGCACGGCGACGGCGATCGCCGCCGCTGCAATCAGAAGCGTGATCCCGACGTGGACGGTGACGTGCGAATCCCTGATCACCAACGAGGGTAATCATGGATCACGGACTCGCGAATCGCCAGACACGGTTTCAATGGGTTGTCGCGGCGGGCTGCATACCTCGGCCTTGGCACTGGCAGCCCTGAAGGGCTGCGCTACATTTTTGCAACACCACTCGCGACTCGCGGATCGCGAGTCGCCAATTGCTAGCCGCGAGCCGCCATCGCTATTCGTTCCGCAATGCAACGGAAGGATCGAGGCGTGTCGCTCGGTAGGCTGGAATGTATGAGGCAAGAAGCGCCATCGCACCGAGAACGATTGGCACGGCCGCGAACGTCGCAGGATCGGCCGCGGAAATACCGAACAGGAGTCTCGCCAGCATCCGCGACAGGCCGAACGACGCGGCAAGCCCCACCACGATCAGTCGATTCGCAAGGCGCTGAGTGGATCGAGTCGAGTCGCCCGTCGCGCGGGAATCAGACATGCACACACCGTCACGACCGCGAATACGAGAGCGATACCGGCAAGAGTGACTGGATCGCTCGGTTTGATCTGCACCAGCAGCGTCCGTAGCACCGGCGCCGCGGCCAGGGCTCCGGAGGTCCCGAGGACCAGACCGATGCCGAGCTGCACGAGACCCTGCCGAAGAATCAGCCACGAGACCTGGTGCGCTTGCGCGCCGAGCGCCATGCGGACACCAATTTCCTGGGTGCGCTGCGTGACCGAGTACGCGGTCACCGCGTAGATCCCCACCGCGGACAGAACGAGCGCGATGATCGCGAAGATCGTGAACATCGTGCCGAAGACGCGGTACGGCCAGCGTTGCTGCGCAAAGGACTGCTCCATCGTCTGCACACCGAACACCGGCTGATCGGGATCGGTCGCCTGCACGGCTTCGCGGACCGCCGACGTCAGCGACCCTGGGTCGCCGCGTCCGCGAAGCAGAATCGCTGTTCCCGAGGGCGGGTCGAATCGGTACGACATGTAGATGACAGCATCCGGCTCGACATCCTGTACGTTTCGCTGCCGGATCGTTGGCGAGACGCCGACAATCGTCATCCACGGCTTCGTCGGTTCCGGTTTCGTCGGAGGGCCCCCTGCCTTCAGCCGGATCCGCTTGCCGATGACGTCCTCGCCCGGAAAATACTGCGCGGCGAACCGCGCGTTCACCACAACGGCCTCCGAGCCCGGGTTGCCATCGTTCTCCGCCAGCTGGCGCCCTGCCTTCATCGTGACGTCCAGCGTGTCGAAGTACCCTTCGCTGACGTAGAGCGTCGTCACTTGTGGAACCTTTTTCGGATCGGGCTCGGGTCGACCTTCGAATTCGATGCCCCGCGATCCCGCGCCGTTTCCCGGAGGGGCACTCGTAATCGACGATGCCGCGACGCCGGGGATCGCGGCGACATGCGGCAGCAGCGCCTCATAGAACAATCGGCGTTTCTCTGGAGTTGGATACTTCTTGTCCGGCAACATCAGCCGCATCGTCAGCATGCGGCTGGTATCGACGCCGATGTCCATGGAGTAGAGCTTCATGAAGCTGCGAATCATGAGACCGGCGCCGGCGAGCAGGACAATCGTCAGCGCCAGCTCGATGACCACCATGCTCGAGGCCATCCACCTGGCTCGCCGTCCGCCGGCGTTTCCGCGTCCGCTCTCCTTGAGAATCTCGTTCAGGTTCGTTTTCGACACCTGCAGTGCGGGTACGATGCCAAAGATGATGCCGGTCGCGAAGCAGACCGCGACAAGAAAGCCGAAGACCGTCGTGTCCATCGTGAACTTGATCCAGTAGGGCTTTCCCACGTCGGCGACCGCGATGTCGAACAGGCGCACGCCGACGAGCGACAGGAACCAGCCGAACACACCGCCCAGAAACGCCAGCAGCGTGCTCTCGACGAGCAACTGGCGGATGACGCGGCCACGGCTCGCACCAAGCGCGATGCGCACGGCCATTTCCCGAGAGCGACGAGCAGATCGCGAGAGCAGAAGGTTCGCCACGTTTGCACACGCGATCAGCAACACGAAGCCGACGGCTCCCATTAAGGCCAGGAAGACGATTCGGATCGGTCCGCCGTTGAACCGTTGGTTGAAGGTCATGATCTCGGCGTCGATTGACTTGTTCGTATCGGGATACTGACGCTCGAGGTTCTTCGCGATGCCTGTCAACTCGGTCTGGGCCTGTTTGAGCGTGACGCCTGGCGCCAGCCGGCCGAACAAGTTGACCCGGCGGTTGTCGCGGCGCTCCATGTCGGCGTCTGGAACGAGCGGCATCCATACGTCAGTGCCGGTCGGGAACTTCATCCCCTCGGCCATGATGCCGATCACAGTCGTCGAGACGTCGTTGATCTTGATCGAACGGCCGATAATGTTCGAGTCGCTGCCGTATCGTGTCTTCCACAGCCCGTATCCCAGGAGCGCGACGGGTTCGGCGCCCTTGCGGTCCTCTCCCTCCCTGAAATCGCGCCCGCGAATGGGACCTTCACCGATGATGCTGAATCCATTCACGCTCATCCGTACACCTTGCGCGCGCTCGGGTGGATGCCCGCTGTCGCTGACGTTCACGGGTGTCGGCTGATAGGCGGCCAGAGATGAAAACGTCCTGGCCTGGGCCCGCCAGTCCAGGAAATCCGGGTACGAGACACCCTGGCCGTTGCCTTCGGCGGTGTTCCGCGAATTCAGGTGAACGATCTGGTCGGCATTCGGGAAGGGTAGGCCGCGCAGGAGCACGGCGTTTACGAAGGTGAACACCGTGCTGTTGACCCCGATGCCGAGACCCAGTGCGACGACTGCCACCAGCGTGAACCAGGGGTCCTTCACGAGCATGCGGAAGGCGTACTTCAGATTCATACCGGTGCCATACGAAGATAGGCGACCGTCCGTTCGCGTTCGCGGGTAATAATATTGATGGTGACTACCGCCACACCCGACGAACAGCGGGCGCCGCGCGTTCGGCGCGGCATCCTCCCCCCCTCCTACGAGCGATCTCTCGGCCATGCTGAACGCATCGAACTGGCGAGCGACCGGCCGATTCGCGAGCGCAACAAGATCAGTTACCGTTTGGCGCACTGGCCCATCTGGATCTTCGTGTTTTTCATTGCGCCGGGGCCGTTGACGTTTGACTTGTTCGCGCACGGCTTTGACTCGCGCATGGCGTTGTGGCTCGGCGCAGTCCTTCTCGGGACCGGGATCGCCGGGCTTCGAGGCCGGTTACCTGGCGTCGAGCCGCGCCCCTACATCATCCGGTTCACCGAGGATCGTCCCAACCCGGTGTACCGCCGCGTGTGCTACACGGTGGCCTGGAGCGAGGTCATCGCGTTTGCGGTCCTGAACATCAGCGGCCTGGTCGTGGCGATAGCCACGGGGGCGTGGCGTCTGCGCCAGATGTACGACGTCGCGTATTTCCCGATTGTGGTGACCATCTGGCTGCTGGGCGCGTTCGGCCAACTGCCGCGCGTGAAAGCGTCGACGCAGAACGAAGGCCACGAGCGGCGGTACTTCTACGGGTCCGTCTGGGCCGTATGCATTGCTCAGCCAGTTCTGTGGTTCCTTTGGAAAGTGCTGCCACGCTCGACAACCGCCGACATGTTCAAGCTGGCCGTGTTCGTCGGGATCCTCGCCTATGTCGGCAACATGGCCCGTCGCGGACTTCTTCCGAGGACCCGGCCGATCGTGCCGGGAGAGGTGGCCGTGTCGGATTAGCACGAGTCCCGCTGCACGCGCTGACGGCTACGGCGAAGATCCGAAGATCCGAAGAATCGAAGAGAGAAACGAAGACGACTGGCGGGACGCCGGCCGTCGCCGCATCGAGAGTCTCAGCCCCGGCGCGCCCTTCGTCGTTTTTCCTTCGTTTCTCCTTCGATTCTTCGAGTCTTCGATTCTTCGACGTGAGCCGTCGGCGCGTCTCAGCGCGACAGTGAATCCCGCCACACACTCACCCCGCATTTGGCTAAAATTAATCGAGGGCCATGAGTAACATCCAGCTCGACGACCGCGGCTTCATCATCGAATGTCCGTCATGCGGGCAGCGTAATCGGGTTCCGTACTCGGGAGGCCAGGTGCGGTGCGGCCGCTGCAAGTCGACGCTACAGCCTCCAGCCGAGCCGATTGAAGTCGTGAGCGTCCCGGCATTCGACGCGCTCCTGCGCGGCGCGGGGCTTCCCATCGTCGTCGACTTCTGGGCGCCGTGGTGCGGTCCCTGCCGGATGGTCGCCCCGGAAATCGCCAAGGTGGCTGCGTCCAACGCCGGCCGTTTCATCGTCGTGAAAGTCAACACTGACGCATTGCCCGAGCTCGGTGAGCGTTTCCGCATCCGCTCGATTCCCACCATGGCGATTTTCGAGGGCGGACGAGAAACGGCGCGCACCGCCGGCGCGATGCCGGCCGCGCAGATCGAAGGCTTCGTCAACGGCGCGGTCAAGGTTTCCTGACTGCGGTAGGATGAGCGGCATGCATGGGCCGCAGCCGGTCGCTGACGACCTGCGCCGAGAGTTCGGCGCGTTCGTCCTCGAACGTTATCCGTTTGCCGCCACCTCGGCGCGCGAAGCGCTGGCCGCCGCAACGGGCGTCGCGCCCCTGCTGGACAGCGCCATCGATCGGCTTCGCGAGCCCTTCGCGCGCGAATTCCGCGCACGTCTCCAACGCCTGGCGCCCATCGACCTCTCGGATCCGACGCCCGGCGTGCCTGCGACGCGGAGATTCGAGCAGGCGGTTGACGACATCGTCGACGCGTGCGACGGGTTCCTCCGGCGCGCAGCCATCCGTGCCTCGCTCACTCCAGACGAACGCCTCGAGATTCTCCGCGGGATGCTACTGACTCGCGCAACCGACAACAGGCTGAAGGCCTTCTTCACCAATGGAGAGGTCCGCTACGGCGAGTCGGTGTTCCAGGGAAAGGGATTCCGGTCGCTCGGCCAGGAAGCGATCTACGGCGCCGCAATTCGCCTGCGCCGAGGCCGCGGGTATCAGGAAGCGGCCGGCTGGCGGGGCGATGTCGTCGCGCCGCTGATCCGGGATCTCGGCGTGACGATTGCGATGCGACATGAGCCGGAGATGGTTCACCGCATCTTGTCGGCGCAGATGGCCAAAGCGGGCCCACCGATGGACGGCAAAGATCTGCACGTCGGCGACATGCAGTACGGGATTCTTCCCGCGGCCGCCCCGCTGGGAACCGGCGCGACCACGATCACCGGTCTCGCGTTCGCATTCGCGCGCGAGGGATCGGGCCGCGTGGCGCTGTGCTTCATCGGCGAGGGTGGCACGTCGCTCGGCGAGTGGCACGAAGCCATCAATCTGTCGGCCGTTCGCAAACTGCCCGCGGTGTTTGCCGTTGAAAACAATCAGACGGCGCTGTCGACCCCGGTGCGCGATCAATCAGCGGTTCGTGTGTTCGCCGACAAAGCTGCCGGCTACGGCATACCGGGCATCACCATCGACGGCACCGATCCGGATGCCATTGCCGCGGCCTTCGACTGGGCCGTGCAGCGCGCGCGCGACGGCCGCGGCCCGACCTTGATCGAGCTGGTGTCCATGCGCATGTGCGGGCACGCGCATCATGACGACATGCTGTATCTCGGAAAGGATCCGCCGCTCGGCTGGGAGTACCCGGCGCTCACCGGCGACGGATACGTGAATCGTGAACGCTATGAGTACTGGGCCGCTCGCGATCCGATCCCGGCCTACGCGGCGCGACTCGAGGCTGCCGGCCTGATCGATGGGGCGGCCGTCGACGATTTGAAGCGTGAGGCTGAATCGATGGTTGAATCCGAGGCGAAGCTGGTGATTGCCGCCGAGTGGCCGTCGCCCGATGCTGTCGGCATCGGCGTACTGGACGGAGAGCCGCCGCGCGTCCGCATTGACGTGCTGGATCCAGACGTGCGCGGCGTGCGTGCGTCACATCCGATGCCGATGCTCGAGCCGGCCGGACCCTTCGATCGAAAGGGACAGACCTTCCTCGAAGGAGTCATGCTTGGGGTTGGGGACGCGCTCAGGTCCGACTCTCGGGTCTTTGTCTTCGGGGAGGACGTCGGCGGCAAGGTACGGCAACGCCTTTCTGCTGCTGCGGCCTCTCCTCGAGGAATTCGGTGATCGCATCTTGAATTCGCCGATCGCGGAGAGCGCGATCCTTGGCGTGGCCGTCGGTTCGGCGTTGGCGGGTCAACGACCCATTGTCGAGATGCAGTTCAACGACTTCGTCGCCACCGGCTTCAATCAACTCGTCAACAACGCCGCAAAGATTCGCTACCGCTGGGGCGGCAGCGTGCCGATGGTCGTCCGAATGCCGTGGGGTGGCCTCCGGCATGCCGGGCCATTTCACAGCCAGAACACGGAACCCTGGTTCTATCGGACGCCCGGTCTGAAGATCGTGGTGCCGTCGACGCCGTCCGACGCGCGCGCGCTCATGGCGGCGGCGGTCGCCGACCCGGACCCAGTACTGTATTACGAGCACATCGCGCTCTACCGCGATCCACGCATCAAGCAGTCGCTTCCCGGTGCCGCTCCGGATCCCCTTCCAATCGGCCGGGCCGCGTTGCGGCGAAGCGGCAACGATCTGGCGATCATTTCGTACGGCGCCTACGTGCACGTGGCGCTTCGGGTTGCCGAGCGTCTGGCGGGTGACGGGCACGACGCGGCGGTCCTCGATCTGCGTTCGCTGATGCCGCTGGATCGGGCCGCGGTCCTTGCCCTCGCTGAACACTGCAGCCGGGTGCTGATCGTGCACGAGGATTCGCGGACCGGCGGTGTTGGCGAGAGCGTCGCCGCGATCGTTCAGGAGGAAGCCTTCGAGTTTCTCGACGCACCCATCCGCATCATTGGCGCGCTGGATACGCCCGTGCCGTACTCGCCGCCTCTCGAAGACGCATTCCTGCCGTCCGAAGCTGAAATCGAGCTCGCCGCCCGGCGCTTGCTCGCGTACTGACGCGCCGGAGGATGTCCGAGACCGCTGGACCCCTGAATCAGAGTCGCGGCGCCGCGGATTCCCCGCGGCTGAGCGTTGTCATCCCGTGACCGATTACTGCATCCGCGTCCAGCTTGCCGGTACGCCGCTCGTCTTCGTCCCCGATGCAGTGATGCACGTACGGTTTCGAGAGACGGTGACGGGTGTCTTCACGCAGGCCTGGTCCTGGGCGGAAAGTGGCGCGCATGTGCAACGGCGGTACGCTCCAGAGGCCGTCTCCTCGTCATGCGAACGGATGGCCTGGGACTTCGCACGGCACCTTGGCTGGAAGCTCGTTCGAGTACGAAGTCGCGCCGATCTCGCGCAGTGGATCTGGCTGGCGGGATGGTGTGGCGGATTGTTGAGCGCGCGCCGGACACCGGAGCACCCGCGTGGCTAATCGTCCGTTTCGATTTGGCGTCGTCATTCAGACGCCGAAGGACGCACACTCCGCGGTCTATATCGGTTATCAATCGCTCGCAGCCGCGCTCGAGGGCCACGGACATTCCGTGGTCATCGTCTCACCGGGCGACTTTCGTGCGGTCCAGATCGTTGGCGGGCGCTGGACCCCGCTGGTGTATCCGTTCGCGATTGCGTCGTGGCTGCGCTCGCGCGGGAATGACTTCGACCTGGTGATGTTCCACAGTTACTCCGGATGGGTCGCAGGCGTACTCGGCCAAGGCCGGCCGCGTAGGCTGGTGATGTTTCACGGTGTCGAGCCGCTCTATCATCGCCAGCTTCGCGCTGAGACGGAGCGGAGCGGCCGCAGGCTTTCGTGGCGGTATCGATTCCTGCAGGAGGTGATGATGCCTCTGTTTCTGAGAATCGCCTGCCGCACCGCCATGGGAGTTGCGTGTCTCAACCGCGCCGAGGCCGAATACCTGGTTTCGCGAAGCTGGATTTCACGGGAAAACGTCTTCATATTCGCCCATGGCGTACCACCAGAGTTCTTCGTCACGTCGCGGACCGCTCGACCAGTTCACACCTTGCTCTTTGTCGGGCAGTGGTTGCCGATGAAGGGCATTCGGTATTTGCGAGATGCCGCGACGGTGCTGTTGAGCGAGAACCATGCAATGCGACTGGTCTGCGCCGGCACGCTGGTCGGAGAGGGGCCAGTCAAAGCCGAGTTCCCCGAGGCGATCAGGGATCGCATCACGGTCCTGCCGCGCGTGGACCAGTCGGCGCTGCCGCGGTTGTACCTGGAGGCTGATGCCTTCGTGTTTCCGAGCCTGTACGAAGGATTCAGCCGCGCAATCGTCGAAGCCATGGCATCGCGGCTCCCGATTGTGTGCACCAACGTTGGCGTCGCATCGGACGCGCTCCGGCACGAGGAAAGTGCCCTGATTGTCCCGACGCATGACGCCGCAGGGCTGGTGGCTGCGGTCAGGCGTCTGCAGTCCGATCCAGCGCTGGCACGGCGTCTCGGAAGCGGGGCGGGGGAGGCAGCGCGCGACTACACTCTGTCCGTTGTCTTAGAGCGCACGATCGCAGTCATCACGAACGCCGCCGGCCGAGTGCAATGATTGACGCAATCCGGCACTGGTGGAGGCGGATGTCGGTCTCGCCGGCCCTCATCAATTTGACGCGGCGGCGCGTGGCGCTCCAATGGCGCGTCCGCGGCCGTCCGCTGCCGCCGCCCCACGTCGTGAAACAGCTGGCGATTCTGCGGCTTCAACGCAGCCGGAGGTTTCGAACGTTTGTCGAAACAGGAACATTCACCGGCGAGATGGTCGAGGCGATGCGCCCGTACTTCCAGCGGATCGTCTCGATCGAGATGGCTCCCGAGATCCACCAATCCGCGGTCCGGCGCTTCACCGGCGATCCGCGCGTCGAGCTGTTGCTCGGCGACAGCGCCGTCGTGCTGCCGCGCGTGCTCGGGCAACTCTACGAACCGGCGCTGTTCTGGCTCGACGGACACTTCATGGGAGGCGATACCGCGCGCGGCCAGGAGGACAGCCCGGTCAGGACCGAGCTCGCCGCGCTCCTCTCTCATCGTGTGCGTGGGCACGTGCTCTTGATCGACGACGCGCGGCTTTTCAACGGCGTTGACGGCTATCCGACGATCGCGGAGCTGCGGGTGTGGATCGAACGTGAGCGCCCGGGCACGCGCGTGCAGGTCGTCGACGACATCATCGAGTGCGCGCTCGACGGGGGAGATGCCGTATCCTAACGGTGGTTGAGCACCCTCCACCACTTCAGGGAGTTCGCGCTGGTCGTCCGGAGGCTGCGGCCGCTTCTCGGCGCCGAACGCGCTCGGCTGGCCGCCGTCCTTGCGAGCTCCCTCTTCGTGATGGTGTTCGAAGGAACGGGCGTCGGATTGCTCGTTCCGTTGCTCTCGCTCCTCCTTGGAGGAGAGAACGCCACGCCGATGCGCCCGCTGCAGATGGCTCGAGGCCGAGCTGCCCGGGCACTCGCCAGCCTTCTATGTTGCGGTGATCTGTGCCGCCATCGTCGCGGCGATCGCAGCCAAGAATGCCGCGGCTTATGTGTCCCAGGTGATCGCCGCCGACCTGAAGAAGCGGATCTCGATCGCCCTGCGCGACGCATTGTTCCGCCGGCTGCACAGCGCCGACCTCGATCTCTTCGATCGGTCGCCCGGCGGAGAAATCGCGAACGTGTTTCTCGTGGAAACGTATCGGGTCACGCTCGCGATCGACGTCCTGGTGGCCACTCTGCAGCGCTCCTCAATAGGATTGTTCTATCTTGGTGCGCTCTGCTACATCTCCTGGCCGTTGACGCTGCTGGTACTCGCTCTCGCCGGCGCGATCGGAAGTGTGCTCGCTTTCGTCTACCGGCGGATTACGAGCGCCGGCATCGAACTGACGGAGCTCAATCATCGCATTGCCTCGCTTCTCACCCAGTCGTTCGCGGGCGTCCGCATCGTCCGGGCGACCAATTCGCAGGCGCAGGTCATCGCGGACTTTCACGCGATCAGCACCGCTCAGGCGCGTGCGGAAGAGCGCAGCACGCATGCCTCATCGCTGCTCTTTCCGCTGACAGAGACGCTGGCGGTCGTCGGTGCCATGCTGATCGTCTGCTGCGCCTACATCTTCTTCGTGCGGCCTGGACACATGTTGAGCAGCTACCTGCTCGCCTACGGCTTCATGCTGCTGCGCCTGCTGCCGCTGCTCAATCAGCTGTACGGACTCCAGGGACATCTGCTCTATCTGGCGGGCGGCGTCAGGGAAGTCCAGGTCTGGCTCGACACGCCGGTGTATCCCGTGCGCGCTTTCGGGACGCGCGTCTATACGCCGCTGCGAGACGCGCTGCGGGTGGAGCGTATCAGTTATACCTATCCGAATGGCGCGATCGCGCTGAAGGATGTCGAGTTTTCCGTGCCAGTCGGGCAGACGGTCGCGATCGTCGGGTCGAGCGGCTCCGGAAAGTCCACGCTGGCCGCACTGTTGCTTCGCTTCCGCACTCCGACGATGGGCGTGATCACGGTCGATGGAATCGACTACTGGGAGTACTCGTCCGAAAGCTGGCATCGCGCCACCGCGCTCGTCGAGCAGGACGCGTTCCTGTTTCACGGGACGCTTCGAGAGAACATCGTGTATGGGTTTGCCGGTGCGACCCCAGCAGCCATTCAACGCGCGATCGACATGGCGAATCTCTCGGACGTCATTGCCGCGCTGCCACAGGGGCTCGACACGCTCGTGGGCGAGCGCGGAGCGATGGTGTCGGGCGGTCAACGACAGCGCATCGCGATCGCCCGCGCGATCATCCGCGACCCGTCGATCCTGATCCTCGACGAAGCCACGTCGCACCTCGATGCGGTGTCCGAACAACTCGTGCAGCAGGCGTTGATGAATGCGTCGCGAGGGCGGACCACGATCGTGATCGCTCACCGATTGTCGACGATCCGCGAAGCCGACAAACTCATCGTGCTCGAGCAGGGCCGCCTCGTCGAAGAGGGGACGTGGGAGGCGCTCGAAGCGGCCGGCGGCGCATTCCAACGCCTGCTTCGGAACGTATGAGCGACGATCGCTCCTTGTCGATCCTGTTCATCTGCGACTTCGAGCCGGGCTTTTCGGGCGCGAAACACCACGGCTCCGGAGTCGGGGGCACCGAGGCGCTCGTCGTCGTGCTGGCTGAGACGCTGGCGGCGCGCGGCCTCGCGGTGACGGTCGCGGCGCGCATCGAGCATGAGGAGCGTGACGCCGTACGCTATCAGCCGCTGACCGTTGCCCGGCCGCGTGAAGCTGACGTGACGGTGATCGTCAAGCGCTGGAGTCCCGTGGCGGCGGATGCCGGCCGGGTCCGAGTGTTTCTGGCGACCGACGTTCATGTGCCGGACACAGCAATGATTGCGCGGTGTATCAAATGGTCCACGAAGAGCCTCGCGCTCTCTCCATTCATGCGCTCGACGCTGCAAGCCGCGGCGTTCGCGCCGGAGATGGGTGTCCTGTCTCCGCCGATTGCGTTGAGCGACTACTCGGGGTGCCGAGACGATCGCGAACCGGTGCTCCTCTACTGTTCCGTTCCAGACCGCGGCCTGTATTACCTGAAGGATCTCTTTCCAGCAATCCGCCGCCGGGTGCGCAACGCAACGCTCGTGATTACCAGCGATTTCAGCTTGTGGGGGCGGGCGGCGGTGAAAGACGCCTTCATGCGATTCTTCGAGAAGCAGCCAGGGGTCGAGTACCTTGGCCATGTCGATCGGTCCAGGCTTATCGCCGAACAGTGTCGGGCGCGGGTGCTGGCCTATCCATGCCTCTTCGAGGAAGGCTTCTGCATCGCGGCGGCCGAGGCGATGGCGGCGGGTGCAGTCCCCGTGACCACGAATGCGTTTGCCTTGACGACGACCGTCGGAGATGCCGGCATCCTGATCGACGGCCGGCCGCGAAGCTGGTTCTATCGACGAAAGTTCGTGAAGGCCGTGACCGCGCTGCTGAGCGACGACGAGCAATGGCGAGAGCGGTCACGAGCCTGTCGCGCTCGCGCTCAATCGTTCGGCTCCTCTGCTGTCGCGGACCAGTTTCTTTCACTCACACTGGGCGCGGGGACAGGCACGTGAGCGTCGACACCCCCGTGCTGCTCGTGATCCACAGACGCGCGGACTCGACGCGCCGGGTCTTCGAAGCGATCGCGGCGGCTCGTCCTCGCCGGCTGTTCATTGCCGCGGACGGTCCCGCGACGCTCGAGGACCGCGACGCGTGCGAGCGGACACGCGCGTCCGTGCAGCCCGTCGACTGGAACTGCGACGTCCTGCAGGATTTCAGCGAACAGAATCTCGGCCTCAATCGGCGGATGATTTCCGCCATCGACTGGGTCCTCGAGAACGCGGAATCAGCGATCGTGCTCGAGGACGATTGCCTCCCACATCCGCACTTCTTCGGATTCTGCTCGTCAGTCCTCGATCGATATCGACACGATACGCGCGTCATGCACGTCAGCGGCGAGTGCTACCGCGCGAGGCGGGAGGGGGAGTGCTCGTACTTCTTCTCGAAGTACCCGCTCGCCTGGGGATGGGGGACGTGGCGCCGCGCGTGGGCGCTGTTCGATCCGTTGATGACCTCCTGGCCGCGTTTTCGAAGGCAGCCGGAGGCGAATGCGCTCTTCGACGGAGACGATGAGCGCGAGTACTGGCGTTCGACGTTCGACCAGCTCCATGAGGCGCAGGCAGCGGGCAGGTCCATCTCCTGGGACTACGCGTGGTACTACGCCTGCATGACGAACGGCCTCTCGATTCATCCTGCGGCAAATCTAATCTCGAACATCGGATATGGGCCGCTGGCGTCAAATACCCGCGGCGTCAGCGATTTGTCGAATCGACCAGCCCACCCACTGGAAGAACCCCTGCGGCATCCCGACTGGGTCGTTCGCGATCGTCAGGCCGATCTCGACACCTTCGACCGCCGATTTCCCGGGGCGCTCCTGAGGCAGCAACGATCGCTGCGCCATCAGATTGGCCGGCCCGCGCGTTGGGCGTTGAGGCTAGCGCGCCGCAGCCGTGGCGAGGGACCGCCCTGACGATGATCGCGCGGACTTCCCGCGACGGGCGCTCCGTCAGACGCATACCGCGAGACCTGGTCGTATTCGTCGCGGTCGTGCTGATTGTGATCGCAGCTGCCGCATCGCGGCGCGAGTTCCTCGGCGACGGCGTTCGACACCTGCCGGCCATCCTTGCCGGTGACGCCCACCTTGGCGAGCCGCGATGGCTCCTGTTCCCCGTCCTCGCTCACTTCTGGATTCGGGCGCTGTCCGTAATTGGTCTGGTGAACGGCGTCGAGTCAACCCTACGTGCGCTTCTCGTCTTGTGCGTCGCCTCCGGAGTCCTGTTTCTGTACTGCCTTCGATCGTGGCTGCGGGCCGAGGGCGGCGACGAACCTCACCGTGCGGCCGCCTTGCTGCTCGCCGGAGGCAGCGCGCCGTTCCTCATGCTCTTCTCCGACATCGCCGAGCCCCAGCTCGCCGCGGCCCTTGCCGCATCGGGCCTTGCCTACGCGCGCATCCGCCGCGATGACCCGCGTCGTGCCGAAGCCGCCGCTCTGGCGGCGATTGCCTCGATTGCGGCGGCAGCGTTGATCTACCAGGGCGTGATCCTCGCCCTTGGTATGCTGCCGCTGGTTGTTTCGTCGCCGATCCTCCGCGTGCCGCGCGTCCGGGTCGCGATCGGCATTGCGGTTCTCGCGATGGCTGCGACGATGATCGCCGCAGAGATCGGAACCGGTAGCCCGGCGATGTCAGCCGTCGCGGCCACGTTCGGTGGCGAACGCAATCCGTTGACCCGATCGTTGATGACAGCGTCGGCTTCGACGAAATACCTGGCCGCGCTGGTGGCCGGACCACCCCAGGGCATTGTCGCACTGACGAATTACGCAGGGCTCCGCGCGCTGCTGGGGTCTCTTCGCGGCACCGATCCCGATGCCGAGGCGCTGGCCGGCACGAACGTCGGGCTGCTCCTCCTCGGCGCCGCGGTCACCACGTTCCTTCTCATCAGCGCCCTGCGTGATCGTCAATGGCGCGTGCTGGCCGCGGCGGCGATCCTGCTTGCGTTGCCAATCATGCGAAATCAGCAATACGGCTACATCAAGTTCTACGTCATGTGGCCGATCCCGGTGGCCCTCCTCGCAAGTCGCTGCCGTGCACGCACCATCGCTGCAGTCGCAGCGATGGTGTGGCTCGCAAACGTTTGGGTCATGACAAATGAGATCGTAGGTGGGAGAGACCGGTACCGAGCAGTACACGATGCCTACGCGCGAGCCACGCCCGCAACGTGCTGGCTGACCAGCGGCTGGGCACCCCCCCACGCGTATCTCTGGCCCGGTCAGTCCGCCGCCATTCTGGGTACGCTGGCGACCGGCGTGCAGCCCACGGAGCAGGCGTCTTTGTTGACCGTGTCGCTCCAGCGGTGCTTCTGCGATTCTGAATCGGTCTGGACCGACACGACGACGCGAGACCTGGAGATTGTCAGGTCGATTACCGGCCACTTTCAGTACTCGTCGATTGATTTTGCGCGGGTTCTCATCGACCCCGCGGAAGCTGCCGGCGGAGCCGGAATACGCGGGGTCCTCGTCTATTCGGACGTCGCTCGCCAGCGAGCCTGTCGCGCCCTCAAGTGACGGGGTCTGACCCCCCGCCCCCCGCGCCCGGGGTCTGACCCCCCGCCCCCGCGCCCGGGGTCTGACCCCCGCCCCCCGCGCCCGGGGTCTGACCCCCGCCCCCCGCGCCCGGGGTCTGACCCCCGCCCCCCGCGCCCGGGGTCTGACCCCCGCCCCCCGCGCCCGGGGTCTGACCCCCCGCCCCCCGCGCCCGGGGTCTGACCCCCGCCCCCCGCGCCCGGGGTCTGACCCCCGCCCCCCGCGCCCGGGGTCTGACCCCCGCCCCCCGCGCCCGGGGTCTGACCCCTACGCCCCACGAGCCTGGGGCTGACCCGGGCTGTCGGCGCGAGGTGTCGTTCAAACCACACCAACTGTGTCGCTATTGACACAAACGACGAATGCTGGCAGGATACGGACACCTCCCCACTGTCAGTCGAGCATCGTTCGCCGTCACCCGCCAGGTGTGACCGGCAGGGCGAAGCTGCATCGGCTGTCCTCACGCCGGCATGCATCGACACATCACCGTGCGCAGCCAATCCGACATGCTGCTGCCCGCTGAACTCATCGGCGGTGCGCCATCAGTGCAACGCGCCGCTGATGTCGCGCGGCGTGCCGCCGAATCCGACGACACGGTCCTCATCGTGGCCGAGGCGGGATTCTGCCCGGAACGCATCGCGCGCTCGATTCATCAGGCGAGTACCCGATCGTCGGAGCCGTTCATCGTGGTTGATTGTGCGGATTATCGCGCCGCGGTCGTCCAGCGATTGTTTGGCGCCGACCGCCAGAACCGGGCCGAGTACGAGATCGCTCTGGCGGGGAGCGCTCTGGCGGAAGTCGGAGGCGGGACGATTCTCCTCGCGGACCTCAACGAGATGCCTGCCGTCGTGCAACTGCGGATCTCGAGGCTCATGCGCGACGGCGAGCTGCGGGTTCGCCGGACGACAAGGCCGATTCGGTTCAGGATGATGGCGTCGGCATCTCCCGGGCTTGAAGCGGACGTGCATCAGCGACGCTTCAGGCCCGAGCTCTATCGGCGGCTTCAGCGCATTCGACTGGATGTGCCGCCGCTGCGCGATCGGGCGATCGATCTTCCTGATGTCATCGACGCCGCACTGACGGAGATTTGCCGCGCCCGAACGGGACGGCCGAACGCCTGCATCCTGGCGCCCGCGGCCCGGACCGCGCTCGCCGCGCTGCAATGGGCGGGCAATCTCGAGGAGCTTCGCGACTCGCTCGGCCGTCTCGTGGATCGGTGTAGCGGTGGTGTCATCCGGCAGGAGGATGTGCTCGCCGATCTCCAACAAGTCGAGGCACGCCCTCGTCCGGCTGCGGCGACGCTGGCGAGCCTGCGTGAAGCCCGGCAGACCTTCGAGCGCGACTACATCGCCAGGGTCCTCGAAGCGCACGGCTGGCGGATGACGGAGGCTGCGCGTGTTCTCGGGATCGAACGCGCGAATCTCTATCGAAAGACCCGTCAACTCGGCATCACCAGACTGAAGCCTCGCGCCTCATGACCGACAGCCCCGCACGCGCGCATTTCATTGCGGCACTCGTTCTCTGTTGCGGCCCCGCCGCGGCGCTTCCGGCCCAGGCGCAGACGCAGGCGCCTGAAACCATCGAGTCCATGCCGATACATGCCGGTCCGGTCGGCCTGCGGCCGTCGCTGGTGATCACGAACGCAGGCATCGACTCCAATGTGTTCAACGAACCGGACAACCCGCGCTCCGATTGGACCGCGACGATCGTTCCCCGGCTCGTCGCCCGGGTTCGTGCCAGTCGACTGCTGTTCTCGTACGGAGCCGCGACCGACTTCGTCTACTACAAGGAATTCAAGGACGAGGAGTCAGTGAACTTCACGTCCGATGTGGCGCTGAATGCGAGCCTCGGCCGCCTGCAGCCCTACATCTCGTCGGGTTGGACCTCCACCCAGGAGCGCCTCAACGCCGAGATCGACGCCCGCGCTCCGCGCACCCAACGGGCGATCGCCGCGGGCACGCGCCTGCTCATCGCGTCGAAGACTGCGCTCGTCTTCAACGCGCGTCGATTCGATCTGCAATTCGACGAAGGCTCCGAGTTTCGCGGAACAGACCTTGCCCACAATCTCAACTCGCGTACCGACAGCTTCGAGGGGGGAGTTCAGTTCACGCTGACACCGCTGACGATGCTGACCGTCACCGGCTACGTACCAGCAGGATCGCTTCGATTCGGCACCAGAGCGCGATTCCGACACGATCGCGGATTACGCCAACTTTGCAATTCGATCCAACGGCGCTCATTCGCGGAACCGTGTCGGTCGGCTACCGGCATTTCGGCACCGCGGACCCGGCGCTTCCCGATTACAGCGGCGTCGTCGTTCAGGTGATCGCTGGATACACGCTGCTGGAGCGCACCAAGTTCGATCTGGATCTCATGCGTGACGTGCAGTATTCATACGAAGAATCTCGAGCCCTACTACCTGACCACGGGCGGGCGGCTGACGATGACGCATCAACTCGTCGGACCGGTTGATGTCCAGGCGTTCGGCGGGCGTCAGTCGCTTGGATATCGCAGCACGCTGGCCGCCGGCGAGAGTCGGAGCGATCAGGTCGAGACGTTCGGAGCCGGTGCCGGCTACCGAGTGCACTCGCTCTTTCGTTTCGGATTGACATGGGAGCTGAACCGCCGGCTCAGCGACATTCCCGATCGTCGTTATGACAGACACCGACTCTATGCATCACTCACCTACGGGTCCTGACCTATGACGATCCTCTTCTCGCTGCTGCTGCTGATGCAGACTCAGAATCCGGCGCAGGCGGCCGAGTACATCGTCGGCCCGCAAGATCGGCTGGCGATTACGGTCTTCGATGAGCCGACGCTCACGAAGATGGTTACGGTCGACAGTGACGGATCGTTCGACTTTCCACTGATAGGACGCGTGGCAGCGGGCGGGCTATCGGTGCGGCAGATCACCGCGAATCTCAAGAAACGGCTTGGCCCGCCTGACGGGTTCCTCGTGAATCCACAGGTGAACATCGAAGTGGAGACGTATCGGAGCCAGGTCGTCTACGTCAACGGACAGGTTCGGGTGCCGGGGGCGGTCCCGCTCAAGGGCGCGATGACGATCATGGACGTGCTCGCGCAGGCCGGGTCGCCTACTCCCGACGCAGGTCCGTACATCGAGATCTACCGGAAGCCCGCAGGACAGCCGTCGCAAGATCCCCCGATCCGTCGAAGACGCCGACGCCGCAGCGCGTCACGATGGACGATCTGCGTAGCGGCCGTGCGCAGCAGATCCTGTTGAGCGACGGGGACACGGTCAACGTGCCCAAGGCTCAGACCTTCATCGTGAACGGGTTCGTGCGCACGCCGAACATGTATGTGCTCGAGGGAGAAGTCACGGTGCAGAAGGCGATCGCGATCGCCGGCGGCGTCACCGAACGCGGCGCTCTGAGCCGCGCGAGGATTCAGCGGATGGTCGATGGCAAGCTGGTCGAGCTCAAGGCCAAACTGACCGATCTCGTACTTCCCAACGACACCATCGTCGTGCCCCAGCGATTCTTCTAGAACTCAGCGTGGCCGTACTGCACGTCGCGAACGGCCGCCTTTACGGCGGCATCGAGCGCATGCTCACGACGCTGGCGGAGTGCGGCGAAGGCGCCTTCGAATTCGCGGTGGCGACCGACGGCCGTCTGCTGTCGGAACTTCGCGACCGCAACGCCCGGGTCCATTTCCTCGGCGACGTGCGTTTGCGCCACCCGGCGTCGGTCTTCCGCGCACGTCATCATCTCCGCGGGATCATCGGAACGCGCCGCTACACGGCGGTCGTGTGTCATGCGCCCTGGTCGCACGCGATTTTCGCCGGCCTCGCTCGAAGCTGCGGCGTTCCCACGGCGCTGTGGCAGCACGATGCCGCGACTGGCGCGCCGCTGGTGGAGCGCGCGTGCCGCGCCGCTGGCGCCGATCTCGTCATCTGCAACAGCCAGTGGACGGCCGCAAACGGCCCGGCTCCTGCACCCGAACGTTCCGCACTGCGTGATTTATTGCCCGGTGACAGCGCCTGCTTCGAGTGAGAAGCAACGCATTGCATCGCGCGACGAGCTTGGCGCGACGTCGGACGATGTGGTGATTCGTTGCCGCGAGCCGGCTGGAGCCGTGGAAGGGGCATCTCAATCTGATTCGGGCGGTCCACATGCTGTCGGCGCCCCGGTGGCAGCTCTGGATTGCGGGCGGCGCCGAGCGACCTCACGAACGTGCGCACGCGAACGCGGTTGCCGCCGAGATCCGGACGCGAGGCCTCGAAGCGCGTGTCAGGCTGCTCGGTGAGCGGCGCGATGTCGCTCGGCTGCTGGCTGGCGCGGACGTGCTTGCGCAAGCCAATATCGAACCGGAGCCGTTCGGCGTGATCTTCGCCGAAGCGCTCCTTGCCGGCGTACCGGTCGTGACCACGAATATGGGAGGAGCGCCCGAGATCGTTGCTCCCTCGTGCGGGAGGCTCGTGGTTCCGGGCGATACGCCGGCGTTGGCCCGCGCACTCGACGAAGTCGTCGGCGACCCGGTGCTTCGCACAAGCCTGGCGGCAGCAGGCCTCGCGCACGCTGCGGCGCGCTGCGATCCATCAGTCGTGCTTCCACAGCTCGGACGGGCTCTCGCGACCATCGCGATTCGGACTGCCGCATGACCTGCGCACCGGATCTCACCCTTGAGGCTCGCGCCCGGAAAAGCCTGGGCGCGAGCGACGATGTCATCTATCTCGCTGCGGTTGACGGCGCTTCGCCGCCGCGGAGCGCACGGCCGAATCGTCGACGTCGGGTGCGGAGCAGGGCGGCTCCGCGAATTTCTCCAGGGGATGGTCGAGTCGTATGCCGGCGTCGACGCCATTCGCTACGACGGACTGGCCAGCGGTATCGCATTCATTCGCGCTGATTTGAATCGCGATCCCATCCCGGTTCCGGACCAGTCCACGGATGTCGCGGTCGCGATCGAAACCATCGAACACCTGGAGAATCCCCGCGCGTTCGCGCGCGAGCTGGTACGAATTACCAGACCGGGCGGCTGGATCCTTGTCGACCACCCCCAATCAGCGAAGCCTGGTCAGCCTCGGCTCGCTGCTCCTGAAAGGTCACTTCTCGGCGTTCGGCCCCGGCAATTATCCGGCTCACCAGACGGCACTTCTCGATACGGACCTGCTGAGAATTGCCCGCGAGAACCATCTCTGCGACATCGCGATCGAGTTCACACGCGTCGGACGGATGCCCTTCACAGGCGCGCGGTATCCTCGAGCGCTGTCGCGCGCCTTTCCGCGGGCCATGTCCGACCACGTGCTGCTCGTCGCGCGGACACGTTCCTGACCGATGCGAATCAGCTGTCTGAGTGTGTCCGATCAGCTGGGCGGATCAGAGAACGCGCTTGCGGGAATGATCGCGACGGTTCGGCAGGTACGTCCCGACTGGCAGTTTCAGGTTGTGCTCCCGGGGAACGGACCGTTGCGCGCGCGCCTGCTCGACCTAGGCGCGACCTGTGCGGTGGTGCCGATGCCAACGTCTCTGGCCCGCATGGGCGAGTGGGCAGCCGTTGAGGACGGATGGAGGACCGTCGCGCGAGTCGCCCTCGGAGTGAGGCTGTGCGAAGCGGCCGCGGCGCTGCCCCGCTACGAAGCAGCCCTCCGTCGCGCGATCGGGCCGTTTCAACCGGACATCATTCACACGAACGGACTGAAGGCCCATGTGCTGGGCGCCCGGGTGAAGGCTCCGGAGGAACGCCTCGTCTGGCATCTTCACGAGTACGTGTCGCCCCGGAGGCTGACGCAGTGGCTGCTGCGCCGCTACGCTTCGCGCTCGTCCGCGATCATTGCGAACTCCACGAGCGTCGCGTCGGATGCGGCGGTCAGCATCCGCGGGGCGCCTCCGATTCATGTCGTGCCGAACAGCGTCGACCTCAGCGTCTTCTCGCCGGTGGGTCCTCGGCTCGATCTCGATCGGCTCGCCGGCCTCGCGCCGTCGGCGACGGGTGTCATCCGTGTCGGACTTGTTGCCACGTATGGACGATGGAAAGGGCATGACGTCTTCCTCGATGGCATGGAGCGCGCCTCTCTCCCGGGGCTGCGTGGCTACATCGTCGGCGGGCCGCTGTATGACACCTCGAACAGTCAGTACACACGACGACGAGTTGCAGGCCATGATCGCCGCGCGCCATCTCGATGATCGCGTCGGTCTGACGGGGTTCGTGGAGCCCGCGTCCGCGATGCGCGCTCTCGATGTGGTCGTGCACGTCAGCACCGCGCCGGAGCCGTTCGGGCTGGTGATCGCCGAAGCCATGGCGTGTGGGTGTGCCGTGATCACGACAGGCCAGGGCGGCGCTGCCGAATTGGTTGAGGGTGAAGAGGACACGCTGGTTGCGCCTGCCGGCGACGCGGGCGCGCTTGCGGAGGCGATGACACGGCTTGCGACCGACCGCCACGTTGCGCCGCACGATTGGCGAACGCGCGCGGGAGGCCGCGCTCGTGCGATTCAATCCCGACCGGATGGCATCCCAGCTTGCGCAGGTGTTCGAAACCTGCGGACGCCAGCTCGCAGTCGCGCAGACGGCATGACGACCGCCGTGGCTTTCTCGCATGACGCCGCCCGATCGCGGGCGGCCGCGCCTCGCCTGAAGGAGCGATGGGGTTTCCCCGAATTCTTCGTCATCAGTCAGACCGCCATTCCCGCTCTTCTGTATTTTCCCGGGACGCAGCCGTTCCGCCTGTACATCCGCACCGCCTCGTTCGTGATCTCGTTCGCGACGCTCCTGTGGTGGGCAGTGGCCGTTGCCAAGACGTCACGTTCACACCCGGCGCAGCCATGGATTTTCGCGGCGCATGGCGTACGTGGTCGTCATGTTCTTCCACCCCCTGACCTCCTCGACCTTTGCCGGTCTTGCGCAGTTCGTGCTCTACCTCTCGGTCATTGCTCCGATTTTCTGGGCCGGCACCTTCGTCCGCACACCCGAGCGGTTGGCGCGGCTGATGGCGCTGCTGCTGATCTGCAACGGGATCAATGCGCTGGTGGGTGTGCTTCAGGTCTACGACCCCGCGCGATGGATGCCACCCGAGATGTCGCGGGTGATGACCGAAACCGTGTATGGCCTCGGTACCGTGACCTACCGCGGGCCCGACGGCCGGTTGATCGTTCGGCCGCCCGGCCTGTTCGATACGCCCGGGGCGGTCGCGGGTCCGGGAATGTACGCGGCGCTCCTTGGCCTCGTGTTCGCGAGCAGCGCGATCGCGCTCTGGAAGCGGCTGGCCGCAATCGCCGCGTCGTTCGCGGGCATCGCGGCGATTTATCTCAGCCAGGTGCGCGTCTCGCTCGTCGTGTCGATCCTGATGCTTGGCTCGTATTGTTCGCTCCTCGTGCTGCAGGGACGGAAATCGCGCGCCATGTTCTTTGGCGGTGCAGCGATCGCGATCGTCATTGCCACCTTTTCCTTCGCGCTCGTTCTGGGTGGGGAGAGCATCGCAGAGCGGACGTTCACCCTGTTCGCGCAGGATCCGCTCGCGCTCTACGCGGGTTCACGGGGCGGACAGCTCTCGTACACCTTCGGCGAGTTGCTGCAGAAGTACCCGATGGGGGCGGGTCTTGGGCGCTGGGGGATGATTGCCGTCTATTTCGGCGGGGTCAGCACGCCCGGCGTCGAGCCGCTGTGGGTGGAGATTCAGGTCGCCGGATGGGCGATTGACGGCGGCTTCGCGCTGCTCCTGTTGTACGTTGGCGCCCTGGTGGTCACGCTGGTGACCGATACGCGGGTGGCGCGCACTCACCGCGATGCGCGAGTCCGCGCCTGCGCGGCCGTCGTGCTCGCGGCCAACCTCGGAACGGCCGCGCTCATCTTCACGTTCACACCGTTCGTGACGCAGATCGGGCTCCAATTCTGGTTCCTCGCGGGCGCGCTGCATGGCCTCGCCGCCTCGCGCGAGCCCGAACGCTCATGACGTCCTGGCTGCTCGCATCCGGCGATTTCGTGCCGATCGGAGGCATGGACACGGCGAACCACGCGCTGGCGCTGTACCTCGCGCGGCGAAGCACCGGCGATGTGCATCTCGTCGCTCATCGCGTGTCCCCAGAGCTCGCCGCGTGTCCGCACGTTCACGTCCACCGCGTTCCGCGTCCCTTTGGTGTGCACAGCTTCGGCGAGCCGCTGCTGACGAACGTGGCGACCCGGCAGGCACGCATGGTGCGGCAATCCGGCGGCCACGTTCTCGCGAATGGAGGCAATCTCGACGCCGGGGATGTCGCCTGGGTGCATTACGTGCACGCGGTGTGGAAACCCTCGGCTGCCGGTGTGGTCAATCCGATGCTCATGGCCGTGCGCCATCGACAGTATGTCGCTGCCGAACGCCGGGCGTTGACCCAGGCGCGCCTCGTTGTGTGCAACAGCGATCGGACTGCGAAGGACGTTGTCGATCGACTCGGCGTCGATCCGGCACGTGTGCGGCGCGTGTACTACGGCATTGATGCCGCGCGGTTTCACGATCGAGGGGAACCGGCCGCGTGGCGAGCGTCTCTTCGGCCGGGAGTCGTCGACGCCGCTGGTGCTGTTCGTCGGCGCGTTGGGCGATCGGCGCAAGGGCTTCGACACCCTCTACGCCGCGTGGAACAGCGTCTGCCGTGACGTCTGGATGGGATGCTCACTTGCTCGTGGCCGGCGCGGGCGCCGAACTCAGCCGGTGGCGGGCGAGAGCCGATCGCGACGGCATGGGCCAATCGATCACCTTTCTGGGCTTTCGCAGCGATATGCCGGATCTGATGGCGGCTGCGGATCTGATGGTGCATCCTGCGCGCTATGAAGCTGTACGGGCTCGCGGTGCATGAAGCGATCTGCTCCGGCGTTCCCGTGATTGTGTCAGCCACGGCTGGCATCGCGGAGCGGATGCCGTCAGATTTGGGGGATCTGCTGCTCGACGACGTCAACAGTGCGGCGGATCTCAGCAGGCGGTTGCAGCGGTGGCGCGCTCAGCAGGACGCGTTCAGGGACGGACGCGCGCGATTGGAGCCCTGCTGCGTCAGCGCAGCTGGGACGACATGGCACAGCGAGATCGCCGACATGTCCGAATCGTGATGCACTGCAGGCTTTGCCGACGTGACCTCATGCTGGGTCTGCGGCGGACACGCGCTGATTCGTGAGCACGATGCGATTCTCGACCTCGAGGTATATCGCGATCAGCATCCGGAACTCGCGGCGTATACCGGCGAAACAGTCTGGTTCCGGCGATGTCGCCGGTGCGGATTTACACAGCCCGAGCGCTTGCCGTCGCTGCCGGGATTCTTCGATCGGCTGTACGACCAGCTCTGGTCGGCTGACTGGGTTCAGCAGGAATTCGACAGCGATTACAAGGACTTGATCTTTCGAACAATTCTCGACGGCCTCGCACAGAGGGCATCGGCAAGCCACCGGCTGCTCGATATCGGCGCGCACGCCGGACGATTCATGTACCTCGCACACGCCGCAGGCTGGCAACCGGAAGGGCATCGAACTCAATCCTCGCACCGCCGCGTTCGCAGCCACGCGTACGGGGCTTCCGGTGCATTCGACGAACGTCGAGCGCCTGCCCTTGTCCTGTCGAAGCTACGGCGCGATCACACTGATCGACGTTCTCGAGCACGTGCCGGAACCCTTGACTCTGCTGTCGCGCGCGTCTGATGCGCTCGTCGACGGGGGCTGGGTCGTCGTGAAAGTGCCGTCAGGTCCGGCACAACGACAGAAAGAGCGGATGCGTGCCCGCGTGCATCGACACTATCGGCCGAGGCTTGCGGACAATCTGGTGCACGTCAACCACTTTTCTCCCGATGCACTCCGCGCCTCGTTCGAGAGGGTCGGGTTGCGAAGCGTGACCGTTGAGATCGCACCGCCGGAACTTCCGCCGACTCGTGGCTACCGCAAGGCCGCGTCGAACGTCGTCCGTCGACTGCTCTATTCCGGCGGCCGTTTGGTGCCGCGCGGGATCGAAATGCCTTTTGCCCTCCACCTTCTCGCATTCGGTCGACGACCCGCGTGAACGGCGATGGCACTCATGGACGCTTTGCGTTGTCCGTGGTCATCCCCACGTTCAACAACGAAGCGATTCTCCGTCAAACGATCGAGAGCTGGCAAAAGTGTGCCGGAACCGACGCTGTCGAAATCCTCGTTGTCGAAGATGGGTGTCGCGACGGCACCCCGACGTTTCTCGCGGACGTGTCGAAGACGGACTGGGGCCGTGCGCATCTCAGCTGGATCCACATGGACGATGCCCACGAGCTCCGCTGCACCAATGCCGGATTCCGTGCAGCGCGGGCGCCGCTCCTGATGGCCTGGCAGGACGACATGTTCCTTCAGGAGCGTTGGCTGGTTGGCGAACTGATGCGAATCTTCGCTCGCCACAGCGACCTGGCGCTTGTCGGATTGAGTCGAGGGCTCGACATGTATCCGGTGGATGATCCAATCGAGCGATGGGAGGACCTGCAGGACTGGCGGCGTCTCAGGAGCACGATTGGTCCGTTTCCCTGGAACTGGCTGCGGATCCAGGAGGTCGACAGCATCATCCGTCCGTGGGTGATCCGACGCGAATGCCTCGAGCGCGTCGGGCTGCTGGATGAAGCTTTTGTCCCCACCGAATGGGACGAGGCCGATCTCGCGTTTCGCGTGCGCGCAGCCGGCTGGAAGGTTGCGACGTGCGGCTACGAGCGTCTTGGCGCGTACCATCACGTCGGCAGCAGCACCCTCGGGACGCTGTCCGACGATTACAAGACGCGCGTTCTCCAGAACGGGCGGCTCTTTCACGAACGGTGGGATTCGGAGATCCGGCGCAGCCACGCGCGGACGCGCGCGACCTGGGTCAGGCCCATGTCGCTCGGCGGTTGGATGACCACGGGAATTCAGGCGCTCCGCGTTGTCCCGCGCCGCCTTGCCCGGGTGAGCTGATCGGTCGATGAGAAACCCGGCGTTCGGCGCCGCGCAGCGAGCGTATGCCATTGGACTGCGCGCCCGCTATGGCCGTTCGGGCATGCCGTGGCGGGTGCACGACGAGACGATTCGGATCGATCCCGGCGTTCGCCACCTCGTACCGCACACCTCCGAGACCGCGCTGTTCCAATTCATCAAGCAGACGGTGTCGCCAGGAGACGTGGTGCTTGATGTCGGGTCGTTTCTCGGCATTTACGCGGTCCTCGAGTCACGTCTCGCCGGGCTGCGCGGGCGTGTGGTCGCGTTGGAACCGACGGCGTGGAGCGCCTCGATGGCTCGGCGCCATTTCGCATTCAACACAGGAATGTCCGCACCGGTGATCCTCGTCGAAGCGGCCGTGGGCCGGAGGCGCGGGCGGGCCACGCTGTTCGAGTACGACGAACCATATGTCAACGCGCTGGCCCGTGCCGCTGATGTCATCGGCGACGCCAGAACTCGTCCGGTGAACCTCGTCACGATAGATGACGTCTGCGACGAGCTGAAGATCTGTCCGACATTCATCCGCATGGACGTGCAGGGGGCGGAGTTCCACGCGCTGCAGGGCGCGCGAAAGACGATCGATGCAGCGGGTTCGCGCCTGACGATCGTCGCCGAGATGCATCCCCAATGCTGGTCATCGTTCGGCGTGGACGCGGCGGAGGGGGTCGCGACCTTTGCGTCACTCGGACTGAGTGCCGAGCCGATCGAACCTGATGCCGACCTCTTTGCCCGGGACGGTCATGTCGTTCTCCGCCGGAGGAGCGCATGAAGATCCTCGTGGCTCAGGACGCGCTTCACTCCGAGGGCGGAGTCGAATCATACCTGGCGGCGATCATTCCGGCGCTGCGCGCGCGGGGTCATTCCGTCGCCCTGCTGTTCGTGCGCCGGGGCGGCCAGGCACTGGTAGGCGACATCGATGGACCGTGCGTCGGTGTGGATCCCGACCGGCTGGACTGGGCGTTTGCGGAGCTGAACGCGTGGGAACCGGACGTGTGTTTCTCGAACAACATGGCGCCGCTTGACGTCGAGCGGCGCCTCCTCGACGAGTGGCCCGTCGTCAAGTTCATGCACGCGTATTTTGGAACCTGCATCAGCGCGCTGAAGATGCACGAGTTCCCCTCGGCTGCGCCTGCGGCCGGACGCTTGGACCCGCCTGCCTGGCGCTGTACGGTCCGCGGCATTGCGGTGCGTTGAAGCCGTCGGCGCTCGTGAACGGCTATCAGTGGGCGCGATCGCAACAGCGTGTGCTCCCGCGTTACCAGGCGATCATCGTCGCCAGCGATCACATGGCGAAAGAGTACGCGCGGCATGGCGCGCCGCGCGAACGGCTGGCCACGCTGCCGCTCTTTCCTTCGCTTCCGATTGCCGCGCCTGGCGTCGAGCCTCGCGATACGATTCTGTTCCTCGGACGTATGACGACGCTGAAAGGCGGCGACGTCCTGGTACGCGCCGTCGGCCGTGTCGCGTCCGATCTGGGGCGGCCATTACGCCTGGTGATGGCGGGCGACGGTCCTCAGCGAGCGGCCTGGCATCGACTCGCGATCCGCGAACGCGTGGCCGCTGAATTCCCTGGATGGCTGAATGCGAGTGGGCGGCTCGCGGCGATGGCGCAGGCGTCCGTGCTCGCGGTTCCGAGCATCTGGCCGGAGCCGTTTGGTTTGGTCGGGCTCGAGGCGGCCGCGAGGGGTGTACCGGCCGTCGCGTTCGATACCGGCGGCATCTCTCAGTGGCTGCGTCACGATGTGAGTGGCCTGCTGGTGCCGCCGGCCGGCGGTTATCGCGGCATGGCCACCGCGCTTGCGACGGTGCTGGACGAGCAGTCACTCGCGGGCCCGCTTGAGCGGCGGCGCGACTCGCCACCGCCACCGAGATGTCGCTCGACGCGCACGCAGCCGCGCTCGAACGCGTGCTGCTGCGCGTGCTGCGGCCGGCTCCACTCGGATCGGCCAGTGGTGCGCACACTCATGAGCGCCCGCTGGCACATTCTCACGCCCGAAGCTGCCACCCGAGTGCGGAGGTGTTGGCGATTACGTGGCGCAGATCGCCGAAGCGCTTGCGCAAGTGGCGACTCGCGTCTCAGTCTACGCGCCACCGTCCAGGATACCGTGGACCACGCCGGCTGGAGTCGACCTCGTGACTCTTGGACGATCGCTTCGGATCGCGATCCACGCGCGAGCTGTCCGCTCGAATCCACGGCGATCGAGAGTCGCGGCTGCTCGTCGAGTACGTGCCGGCCGTGTTCGGACGACGCGGGACGAACGTCGCGTTTTGCCATGGCTGCAGTCCCGCCGTCATGCCGGCGTCGACGTTCGCGTCATGTTTCACGAGCCGTATCTTGTATCTTCGATGGCGTCCCGATCACATCGTTACTGCATTCACCCAACGTGCCATGGCGGCGATTCTGCTGGATGCGGCGACGCAGCTCTATCTGTCGACCGACACCTGGCGCCGATACCTGGCGCGACTACGGCCCGGTGCCATTCAGAACGCGGTGACGCTGCCGATTCCCTCTGCGATTCCACGCGTCGATGCGCAGCATGCCGTCCATGCGACGAGGAGCGCCTCGATCGGCAGCGCGAGTCATCCTCGTCGGCCATTTCGGTTCGTACGGTGATCACATCGCGCCGACTCTCGGCGCGTGCTTGACCGATCTGCTGTCGTCCGACACTCGGATCGCCGCCGTTGTGCACGGGCGCAGGCAGCGACCGGTTCGTGAAACGCTTCGTGGCGATACATTCGGCGCTGCACGGCCGCGTGCGGGCAATCGGTCGCGCATCAGCGGACGACATCTCCGTGCAGCTTCAGGCGTGCGACGTCCTTCTGCAGCCGTATCCAGACGGGGTGACGACCCGCCGCACATCCGTGATGGCAGGACTCGCCAACGGGCGCGCCGTCGTAACCACTGACGGCAAATTGACGGAGGACGTCTGGCGTGCAACCGGGTGCGTTCGCGCTGGCGCCGGCCGACGACACTGCTGGCTCTGGCACATGCCACACGCGAACTGCTCACCGATGTGTCGGGGCGCGAGGCGTCGGGGCGCGCGCGTCGGCTGCGTACCAGGCCTGCTTCGCGCTTGGACACACGATCGACGCGCTTCGCGCCGACTGTCCGAAGATGTCGATCCGCTGATCGTCTTCCACCATCGTTTCTTGTTATCCATGGGCGAGTCGACGCCTCGACTCACGGTCGGCATCACGACGCGGAATCGGCCCGAGTCGCTGCAGCGATGCGTCGAATCCCTCCGCCACATCGATCATTTGTCGCCGGAGATTCTGGTCTTCGACGACGCATCCGAAGTGCCGGCGGTGGAGACCCTGAGGGCCGCACCAGCGTCTTCGAATCATCCGTGACGATCGGGGTCCCGGGAACATCGTCGGTCGCAACACGCTGATGGCAGCGGCGTCGGGCGACCTGGTGCTCCTCCTTGATGACGATGCCGCGCTCATCGATGGTGCCGCGTCGAGCAGGCGATCGGCATCATCCAGTCGGATCGGCAGGTTGCTGCGGTCGCCTTCGCGCAGGCGAATGACGACGGAACGGCATGGCCGAGAATCGATGCAGCCGGGGCGTGGGCGACTCGCGCGCTACGTGGCCGCGTTCATCGGCTTCGCACATCTGCTCGATCGCCGGGTGTTTCTCGGTTTGGGCGGCTATCGCGAGAGCTTCGTCTTCTACGGCGAGGAGAAGGAGTACTGCCTGCGCCTGCTCGATGGTGGATATCGCGTCGTCTATCTCCCGACCGCACTGGTGGTGCACGCACAGGATGCCGCTGGCAGGACGCCGCAGCGATATCTTCGGTACGTGACGCGAAACGACTGTCTCCACGCGCTCTACAACGAGCCCATCTGGCGCGCGATCTGGTTAGTGCCGGGCCGTCTGGCGCTCTATTTCAAGATGCGCGCGCAATGGCGCGTCGAGGATCCGGGTGGACTTCGCTGGATCCTCTCGGAGGTGGCGGCCAACGCCCGGGCTGCGATCGGATCCCGAAAACCAGTCTCACGCGAAACATTGGCATCGTGGCGGCGACTGCGTGACGGCAGCGCTCCCTATCCATCGCCCGACACGCGGCAACAGGTTCCTGCAGGGGCTATCGACTGAAGCGGCTGTTGACGATCGGGCATTCCGTACGTGGTCGCGCAGAATCGCCGACTCGCTCACGAGATGGCGATCCAAGGCTGCGGTGAATGGGATGTGACGGCCGCCGCACCGGTGCAACTTCAAGGCGACCTGCGCACGATTGAGCTCGAGCCGATAGTGGGACGAAACCTGCGCGGTCGTGCCGCTGCAGGTTCGATTCGGAGGGCACGCCCATCTGAGGATCTACAGCCGCGGGCTGGGGAGGCTTCTGACTCAGCGCGTGGGATCTCGTGCACTGTTGGGAGGAGCCGTATGTGCTTGCCGCTGGCCAAATCGCCCGCTGGCTGCCAGCAGACGCCCGATTCGTCCCGGCGACGTTTCAGAACATCGCCAAGCGATATCCATTGCCGATTGCCGCGCTCGAGCGTCGAGTCATGGCCCGTGCGGATGCATGGATTGCGTTCGGCCAGACGGCTTACACCACGCACCGCGACCGCGTTGGATACGCGGGGAAGCCAGCGGCCGTCCTGAACCCCGGTGTCGACACCGACGCCTTTCGCCCCGACCCGGCCGCACGCCGAAAGACGCGGGAGCACCTGGGCTGGAAGCCGAACGACCTCGTCGTGGGTTTCAGTGGACGGTTTGTCGAGGAAAAGGGGATCGATACGCTTCTTCATGCATTTGTTCATTCGACACCCGGCTGGAAGCTTCTTTTCGTCGGTGACGGGGCGCTCGCGCCACGAATCGAATCGCTTCGGCTGCAACATCCGTCGCGAGTGCGGCTGGTACGCGATGCGCATCACGACGACATGCCGGCTTATCTGAGGGTCATGGATCTTCTGTGCGCGCCGAGCCGGACGACCGCGCAGTGGAAGGAGCAATTCGGCCGGATGCTCGTCGAGGCCATGGCGTGCGGAGTTCCCGTGCTCGCCAGCGCGAGCGGGGAGATTCCTTACGTCGTGCAGGACGCGGGCGTACTGATCGCCGAGGACGACCTCGCGGGGTGGACCGAGACAATCGGCCGTCTGGTTGCCAACCCGGCGATACGCGAGGATCTCGCGGCGAGAGGACTCTCCAGGGTGAGGACGGAGTTTTCCTGGCCGATCGTCGCGCGCCGCCATCTGGATTTCTTCGAGAAGGTGCTTGCGGTATGAAGCGGTTGCGGGTGGCGCTTCTCGCCGACTATCTGGAAGAAGGCTGGCCGAGCATGGATCTGGTCGCGGAGATGCTGCTCGATCGATTGCGCCGTGAGCACTCCGACGCCATCGATGTCACGTTGATTCGTCCCCCGCTCCGCCGGCGCTTGTCGCGGTTCTCCGGCGAGAGGCTCGCGTTCGGGGCCGATCGCATGGCCGCGCGGCTGTGGGACTATCCGCGTGTCGCCCATGGTCTACGCGAGCAATTCGATCTCTTTCACGTCGTCGACCACAGCTATGCTCAGTTGGTTCATCAGCTGCCCGCCGGTCGCACGCTCGTCACCTGCCACGATCTGGATACGTTCAGGAGTGTGCTCGAACCGGAGTGGGAGCCTCGCAACGCGGCGTTTCGTGCGATGACGCGGCGAATCCTCGGCGGCTTGCGGAAGGCCGGCCACGTAGCCTGCGATACGGAGGCGACACGCACGCTGCTCATCGAGAAAGCGCGCTTCTCGGAAGACCAAACCAGCGTGGTGCACAACGGCCTGCATCCCAGTTTCACGACGCGTCACGAAGCAGCGGCGGATCGCGAAGCCGCGCAACTGCTCGGTCCACTCCGGGCCTCCGTCGACATTCTCCACGTGGGCAGCGCCATACCGCGCAAGAGGCTCGACGTGCTGATTCGCGTCTTCTCTGAGCTGGGGCGGCGCGTGCGCCTCGTGCGCGTCGGCGGCGCCTTCACGGCCGAGCAGGCTGCGCTGGCGAGGGATCTGGGGGTGACGGTGGTCGTTCTGCCGTTCCTCGATCGGTCGACGCTCGCAGCCATCTACCGTCGCAGCGCTCTGCTGGTGATGCCCTCCGAGCGCGAGGGATTTGGACTGCCGCTTCTCGAGTCGCTGGCGTGCGGTACACCGGTAGTGGCCAGCGACATTGCGGCGCTCCGGGAAGTTGGCGGCGACGCAGCTACCTACTGCGCGGTCGGCGACATCGAGGCGTGGATCGCCGCCATCAACGCGCTCCTCGACGAGCGCGAAAACCTGCCGACCGAGTGGGCGGCGAGGCAGGAACGCGGAGTTCGTCGCGCCGAAGCGTTCAGCTGGTCGAAGTACGCGCGGGAGATTGCCTGGCTGTACGACTGCATCGCAGCGGAGATCGACCGAACCGTGCTGAAAGTGCTGCACGTCGGCAAGTACTATCCGCCGGTACCTGGCGGCATGGAGCGCGTGGTCGAGACGCTGTGCCGCGTGACGCGGGATCGGCTTGACAACCGCGTCCTCGCCTTCGATCGCGGCAGCTGGACACGGGAAGAGATCGTCGACGGCATTCCAGTGACACGTGTTGGAACGCTCGGCCAGGCAGGGTCGGTTCCCGATCGCGCCAGCGTTTGCCGGCGCATCTGCGTCGAGCGAACGCGGACGTGATGATCGTCCACGAGCCGAATCCGTGGGCGCTGCTCTCGCTGTTCATGGCCACGACGCGGATTCCGATGGCCGTCTGGTTCCACAGCGACGTCGTCCGGCCGCGGCTCCAGTACAGGCTGTTCTATGCGCCGATTGCGCGCCCGCATACGAGCGTGCCCGGCGATTCGTCGTCTCGTCTCCCGCGCTGGCATCGATGTCGAGCGAGCTCGCGCGGTATGCCGAGAGAACATCGATCATTCCGTTCGGCATCGATCCCGCCGCGTGGACGATCACTGCCGAGACCAGTCGACGCACCGGAAGCGCCCGCAGCGCGATCGGGCGACCGATCGTGTTCTTTCGTCGGCCGCCTGGTTGCCTACAAGGGAGTGGACGTGCTCATCAAGGCGGCGGCACCACTGCCGGTGCACGTGGTGGTCGCCGGCGAAGGACCGATGCGTGCTAAATGGGCGCGCCGAGGCTGCTGCAAGCGGCGGGCTCGCCACGATCGATTTTCCGGGCGCGCTGCTCGGACGACGAGGCGAAGGCGTGGATGCATGCGGCGGATGTGCTCGTGCTGCCGTCCGTCACACGGGCCGAGGCATTCGGGGTCGTGCAGCTCGAGGCGATGGCGGCGGTACGCCGGTAATTAGCACGGACCTTCCATCCGGCGTGCCCTGGGTGAACCGACACGGCGAGACGGGCCTGGTCGTGGCGCCTGGAGACGTGCGCGCCCTTCGTGACGCGCTGGAGGCGCTGCTCGCGGATGTCCCGCTGCGATCGCGTCTGGGAGCGGCCGGTATCGAACGGGTGCGATCGGACTTCACGCTGGACCGAATGGCGGACCGCTTCGTTGCCCTCTGCCACGACGTCGCCGGGGATGATGAAGCGTGCGTTCGACGCGGGGCTGGCCCTCTTCGGGCTCGCGGCGTCGCTGCCGCTGTGGGTGCTGTTCGCCTCCGCGATCAAGCTCGAGGATGGAGGGCCGGTGTTCTACACGCAGGACCGCGTCGGCCGCGACGGGCGTGTGTTTCGCGCGCTGAAGTTTCGATCGATGCGGCCGGACGCCGAGCGCAGCGACGGGGCCGCTGCAGGCTCGTCATCGGCGATAACCGCATCACGCGCGTGGGACGGCTGATGCGCGCGACCGCCATGGACGAACTGCCGCAACTCTGGAACATTTTTCGCGGGGACATGAGCTTCGTCGGTCCGCGCGCGCTGCGGCCCGGAGAAATCGAGATGGAAGGCGGAGGCCCCGTCCCGCTCGAGGAGGTGCCGGGCTACGCCGATCGCATCATGGTTCGTCCCGGACTCACCGGCGTTGCGCAGGTGTACGCATCGCGCGATATCTCGCGGCGCTGCAAGTTCCGCTACGACCGACTCTACATCCGCCGCCGATCGTTCGCGCTCGATATACGTTTGATTCTCCTGTCGTTTTGGATAAGCTTCCGAGGCACATGGGAATCGAGGGACCGCAAGTACTGACGTCGCAACGACGTGACGTCATCGTCGTCGGCGGCGGTCCCGTCGGGCCTTCTGGCGGCGCGCGATCTCGCGGCGTCCGGGTTCAGCTCGATCGTCGTCGAAGAGCACGAGACGATCGGCGTGCCCGTGCACTGCACCGGCGTGCTCGGAATGGATGCGTTCGACGAGCTCGACCTGCCTCGCCAGACGATTCTTCATACCGCACACGCGGCCCGCTTTGTCTCCGCGGACGGATCGTCGATCCTGATCGATGCACGAACGTGTGCGTGCAGGGATCATCGATCGGGGGGAGTTCGACGCGACGCTCGCGGCCAGCGCGGTGTCGGCTGGCTCTGAGATTCGCGCGGGATGCCGCGTCAGGCAGATCGACGTGGATGCGGACGGTGTGCGTGTCTCGACGGCGTCAGGTCCTTTGCTCGGGCGAGCGTGCGTGATCGCCTGCGGCGCAAACTATCGCTTCAATCGGCATCTTGGTCTCGGTCTGCCGCGTCTCTTCGTCCACAGCGCCCAGCGAGAGGTGCCGTTTGCGTGAAGCCGATCACGTCGAGGTCTATCTGGGGCGCCAGATTGCCGCCGGTGGATTCGGGTGGTTGGTGCCGTTCCGCCGCGGCGGTGCCTCCTACGCGCGTGTGGGGGTGATGTGCGAAGGCGCGGCCGCGGGTCGCGTTCAGAGAGCTCGCCGCGCGCATCGGCCGTCGCTTCGGGATGCCGCCGAACGTGGGACGAGCCTCGCGTGAAGGTGCTTCCGCTCGCACCCGTATCGCGGACGTGGTCGCCCCGGGTACTGGCCGTGGGCGACGCGGCCGGGCTCGTCAAGGCGACGACCGGCGGCGGGATCTACTTCGGACTGCTCAGCGGACGGATTGCGGCCGAGGTTCTGGCGGGAGCGTTGCGCGACGATCAGCTGACGGGAGCGCGGCTGCGAGAGTACGAACGCCGGTGGCGCGCGCGACTCTGGCCGGAAATCCGCGCCGGGCTCGCGTTCCGCGCGATCGCCAGCCGTCTGAACGATCGAACGATCGATCGAGTCATCGAGCTGGCGCGCGTCGATGGCATCGTACCGCTGCTGAAGCAGACCGCGGATTTCAACTGGCACGGCGAAGCGGCGCGGTCGCTGTTGCGGCACCCGTCATTTCGGCGCGTGGTGTTTGGCTCGATCTGGAGTTGAACGCGCGGCGATCGAGGCGAACACCCCGGCCGCCTCGATCACGCCTCTTCAGGCCCTTCAGGATCCCCGGGCCTGGCCCGCAGATCGAAGCGGCGGCGGCCGATAGATCATCTGTGACCACGTCATCCCGCGAATTGCTCGAACAGGGGCATTACGCCCGAAAGCAGATCTTCAGCCGCAACGCGATCGTGGCCTGGAGTCATCGGCGTCGCTTTGCGCTCGCGCGCGAGCTGGCGTCGGCCGGTGCGGGCGGCGCGCTGCTCGATTACGGATGTGGTGACGGAACCTTCGTCGCGCTCGCGCACGATCTCTTTCGAGAAACGGTCGGGGCGGATATCGACGTCGAGCAGGTGCGGGACTGCCGAAGACGGCTGAGCAGTATCGCGAACGTGCAGCTTGCCTCCATCGACGAGCTGCGCGACCCCGCCGACACCGGCCACTACGATGCCGTCGTGTGCATGGAGGTTCTCGAGCATTGCCCGGTGGATGTTCAACCCTCTGTGCTTGCGGACCTCGACCGATTGGTCCGGCCTCACGGCGTCGTCGTCATCAGCGTGCCGATCGAGATCGGCCCGACCTTGGCGGTGAAGCAGGCGGTCCGCGCCGCGGCCGCCGCGATGGGGCTCGCTGAGTACGCGATGCGTGAGCGGTATCGGGTCTCGGAGTTCATGCGGATGCTGTTGGCTCGCGAATCGTCGCAGATTGAGCGGCGCGCCACTGTCACCATCAACGCGCAGGGAGATACCGTGCGATTCCACGGGCACAAGGGATTCAACTGGCGCGCGCTCGCACGGCTCGTGGATCGCGCGTTCGTCATCGAGCGCCAGCTCTACTCGCCGGTCCCGCTGACGGGGTGGTGGCTCAACAGTCAGGTCTGGTTCGTCTGCCGAAAACGGTGACGGTGTCAGGACCCGGCGTCGGTCAACTCACGGTTTTGAGGCAGCTGGTTGCTCCGGTATCGGGCGGATGCTGCGTGGGTTGTGAGGAAGTGCTTCGGTTGACTTCGGCCGGAACCACTCCGACAGCCGGATCATCCTGCCACGCTGGGTTTCGAGAAGCTCGTGGAGATGCTGGAGGATCGGCAGCGTTTCCGCGAGGCTGGAGACCACGCCGACGCCGCGATCGATCGCATGCTGACGCATCGCCGGGTTCGGGTCGCGAAGCATCAGCAGCGCCTTGGTGGGGCCGGCCCCGATGATCTCCGCACAGTTGACGAACTGATCGTCAATCGCCAGGTCGAGGCGAAGCGCATTCGCAAGATCTCCGCGCGAGCCAGGCACGGTGATGACCGCCGGCAGGTAGAACCCCTGCTGCTCCAGCCACCACTGCGTCTGGAACTGGACGGCGTCTCCCGCGCTTCCAGGCCGTTTCGTCAGGAAGCACACTTCCCATTTGCCCGCGCGCGCCAGCGCGTAGAGGTTCGCGATCTCCGCTGGCTCGTACGCTCGCACGCCCATCCACCAGTTCGGACTGCGCGCGATGTGATTCCAGACCCGATCGATATCCACGTGATCCAGGCTGTTATCGGCGACGCCGTCCGACACGACCTCTCGCCGGAGGCAATCCCGCGCTGTTTCCCGGAAGGCATTGCGGAAGTCGGCAAGGACCCCGTCGATGTCTATTCCCAGCCTGAGCGGCATCGGTCCAATAAAATACTCTTTTCGGGGCGCTACCGTTCGTGTGAGGCGATGGCGGCAAGGACGGCGGCGAGCGCGGCATTGGCGGGCATGACGAGGCCGGTTTCCCAGAGGCTCTGCAGCGCAACCGCCAGCAGCCCGCACGCCGCGCCGGCGCGGATCCAGTACGCGCCAGTTGCGTCCGACGTGAGCCGCTCGCCGACCGCGCCAGCCAGTGCGATCAGGGCGACGGCCACGAGCCCCAGCAGCACGAGCCCGTCCTCGGCGGCAGCCTGCAGGTAATGATTGTGCGCCTGGTTGAATTGTACGGTGCGTTCCGCACGCTGGTAATACAGCATTGCGGTGCGATAGCTACCAGTGCCGGTGCCCGTCAGCCAGAAGTCCCGTACGATTGGGGCCGTATCGCGCCAGATTTTCACCCGGTTTTCGACGCTCGCTCGTGAGTGGACGAATCGCTCCGCGAGCGCCGGCACGTCGGCGCGAGTGAGCGCGAACCCGAGCGCCAACACAAGAAGCCCGACAACCCACCACACTCGGCGCGCTGTCGCATGTCGCCGCAACCCGACGGCGCTGACGACCGCCGCTCCCGCCAGCGACAGAATCCCCGATCGCGACATCGATGCGAGCAGCGCTGCGCTCATGCCGACAACCGCGGCTGCGAGCCATGCCGTCCTGCCGTCCGCCAGTCTGGCAAGCTTCGCTCGCCCGCTGATGAAGGGCGCTTGTGATGCGTCTCGCGTATCCGCGCGCGCCAGCATGTAGCCGACGCACAAAGGAATGGCCATGATGACCCACGTCGCGAAATGATTGCGGTTGACGAATGGACCGAATGGCAGCGGGCCTTCGTATTCGGTCCGAAAGCGCCAATAGATGAACCGGCCGGCAGTTGCCGCCTGGGCGAGCGCAATGGCCGAAAAGATCAAACCGAGTGCACTGACCCCGCGCACGGTCTGCCGCAATCCTCCGCGCGCGACGACCCCGCGCGCCGCGAAGAACAGCGCGATCGTTCCCAGGGCAATCACCGCGGCCCATATCGTGGAGCCCTCGTCGATCGATAACGGCGTCCACGATGGGCTGGTCGGGGAGAGTGACAGCTCGCGTCGAACGACCGCGGCACGTGGTGAAAGGAAATCGACGAACGCCGAGGGCAGGGGCACGGCCTGAACGGCGATCCCGGCGCCGATCGCAAGCACCATCCAGTCGAGGCCGCGGGCCGCGCCGCGACGTGCGAACTCTGGCCGCACGAACACCGTGAACAGAATGCAGCACAGGCCGAAGGGAATCGCGGTCGAGGCTGAACGGCCGCCGAAGGCGGCCAGCGGCCAGAGGAGGAGCAGCACGAGCGCCGCGCTGATGCGCTCGGCAGAGGAGCGCTCAGGCCGCAGGCGGCGCGCTCCCGTAATAGCTCTTGTAGTTGTACCCGTAATATCGCGAGTAGTAGTACTTGTTGCGATCGAAATCGACCCGGTTCAACACGACGCCAACGGAGCGAGGCTTGCCCGATCGCAGCGTGCTCAACGCTCGTTCCGCATGGACGCGTCTCGTCATTTCCGAACCCACGACGAACACGACGGCCGACACCTGCGCCAGCGAGAACCACCGCATCGGTCACCGCGAGAACGGGAGGCGTATCGAGGACGACCCAGTCAAAGGGGCCCTGTCCGAGGTTCTCGAGAAAGCGCTTCATCCGCTCCGAGGCGAGAAGTTCCGATGGATTCGGAGGCGTGCGTCCTGCCGTAATCACGAACAGGTTCGGCTCCGTCGTGCGCTGAACCGCTTCCCGGACGCGCGATTGCCCCGCCAGCAACTGCGACAGGCCGGTATGGTTCTCGACGCCCATGATCCGATGCAGCCCAGGCCGTCGCATGTCGGCATCGATCAGCAGCACGCGCGATCCGCCGAGCGCGAGCGCGGTCGCCAGGTTGCAGGCCGTCGTGGTTTTGCCTTCGAGCGGCTGGCTGCTCGTCACGGCAATCACCCTGGCCTGTCCGGCCCCGGCGGTGAAGACGAGCGACGTCCTCAGCGACCGGAAGGCCTCGCCGAAATCATGCGGCACCGTCTCGGAGAGGAGCGGCACGCGGTTGCCCCGGATGGCCGGCACCAGTCCGAGAAGCGGCAGCCCCAGACGCTTCGACACGTCTTCCGGCGTCTTCACCGTATCGTCGAGGTACTCGATACCGAAGGCCAGGCCGAACGCCACCAGCATGCCGGCCATCATCGCCGTGAACCATTCCCGCCGCGTGTTCGGTGAGAACGGGGCGCCCGGAATCTCCGCGCGATCCATCACTTGAACGTTGTTCGAGCGGCTGTTGCTCACCACCTGCAGCTCTTTCTGCTGCTGCAGGAGCGACTGCCAGAGCTGACGATCGCTGTCGGCCTGACGCTGCAGGACCACGTAGCCTCCGCTCTTCCGCTCCAGATCCATCGCCTCGTTCTTCTGCTGATCGAGTGAGGCGGCGAAGCTTCGCTCCTGCGCGACGGCTGTCTCGTAGTCGTTCTTGACGCTCTCGATGACCCGCGCGCGCTGCGCGACGAGCGTTTCCCGCGCGTTCTTGATCTGCAGGTCGAGCTTCTGCATTTCCGGATGCCCGGGAAGGTAGCGTGACGACAGACGCGCTCGCTCTGCGAGAAGGTCTGTAAGCCGGTTTTTCGCTTCGACGACGCCGGGGCTGGCAGCGACCACGGGGAATCCGTCAGCGGCGTCCGACGCCGGATCGATCGATTTCAGCTGGTTGTAGGTCGCTTCCTTCTGAAGGCGTTCGGTCCGCTGACGTGTCACCGTCTCGTTGAGCGCGTTCAACCTCGCGACCGTGATGTTCTGTCGGTCCCCGAGCGACAGTGCGTTCTTGTCCTCGCGGTACTGCGTCAGCGCGGCTTCCGCGTCGGTGACCTTCTTCTCTTGCTTGGCGACTTCATCGCTGAGCCACCGCAGGTTCTTCTGATAGGTGGCGAGACGTAGCTCGAGGTTCTGCGCCGTGTACTCTTCCGCAAGCGTGTTCGCCGCCAGCGCGGCAAACTGAGGATCGGACGATTCGTAGATGATCTCGACGAGCCGCGTCTTGGCTTCCGGCGCGATTCGCACTCCGCCAAGGAACTGGCTGATGATGCCGGCCTCGACCCCTCCTTCATCCGGGCTCGGCGGCTCGATCGGCGGCGCCGGGGGCGCGCGATGGAGCAGCGACTGCACTGTTGCACTGACCCGTCGTCGCATCTCGGAGATCGTCGTCGCGATACCCTGCCGTCGTGGCGCCGTCCCGTCGAACAACGGGTGGTTCTGCAGCTGCAGCCGGTGAACGACACGCCGTGCAAGCCCGCGGCTTCTCAGAATACTGTACTGGGTGTTGAAGTACGGATCGCTGTCCTGCCAGAACGCTGGATCGTTCGCGTTGAGGTTGCCGACTGCAACCGTGCGCTCGTCCTGGATCATCACGCGCGCGCTGGTGCGGTACATCGGTACCTGGGAATAGGTCTGCAACATCATCACGCCGACGACGATGACGAAGGCCGAGCCCGCGAGCCGTCGGTGCTTGAACACCGCGGCGAGCCGATCGAGCAGGTGAACTGGTTGCGGGCCTCCTGGAGCCGGAAGCGACGCCGCATCCGTGTGCGGCGAAACGGTGGCGGGCAGGTCCTGGGCGTCAAACATCAGACGAGGTGTGCGTTATTGCGGGCTGACCGGCCGGTCGTGTGCTCCCAGCGCCGTGAGCCCGACGGTCGACGCCGCCGCTATGACCACAGCGGCCGTATTCGAGAACATCCCGACGATCCATGGTTTACGCGACGGCAGCTGAACGAACGTTGAGACCGTCTCCCCCGGCTCGGTGCGAAACCTCTGGCCAACGGCGAGAACCTTTCCGCTGTCAGACACCAGTTCGACGACGTACGAGCCACGGCTCACGTCGCTGAAACTGAATCGGCCGCCATCCGCCGTTTCCGCCGTCGATGCGACGCGACCGGTTTCGATATCTCGCAGCCGGATCCTGGCGTTCACAAGGGGGGAATTGTCGCTGTTCCACGCCACGCCGCGCACAATCGCGGCCTTGCCGGCCTGCGCAACTGCCGGGCCGGCGACGACGATGCAGGCGAGCCCCGACAATGCGAGCAGGCGAACGACTCTGCGGACGAACGTGTAGCCGGGGCTCATCGGCACCCTCGTTGAGGCGAGCCAGCTCTTCAGAGTTGTGGGGATTACTACAAGTATAACTGTAGTGCAGACTGCCGATCCGGACAAGCCGTAAAACGCGAAACCATATTCATTTCACACACTTGGGCCCTATGACGCTGCCCTTCGGGGGCGCCGACCTGCTGGAGCATTCCACGTTAAGCGAGGCAGTAGCTGCACGAATTTCATACACAGTCAGGCCCGACTGAGGGTGCGGCTGCGCGGTCGAGAGCTCATTTCCTTCTGACGAGGATCTTGAAAGCTCCATGGATGCACCGATGAACGTAAAGGGCCGGGAGCAGAACATCGCCGCCGCGCCTGAGACCGTAGATCTGACGCATGTACCTGCGTCCCAGGGAAGAGCACCTCGCGGAGCAGCCGGAAGCGGTCTCTCCATCGACCCAGGCTGCGAATATTCCAGAGCAGCTCGTGATGCCAGCGACGATTCGCGCGGAGGTACACGGCAGAGGGTTCCGTGCTGGGCACGGACGTCAACGCGGGAATCACCTCGGCCGGCAGCGGCGTATGGAACCGCTCGGCGGCATGCGCGAGTTGACGCGCGCAGATTTCCGCCACACCGGCGTGAACGGCAAGCTTCGTGAATTGAGAGAGCTCCGGCGCCGACAGGCGCCGAACCAGCAGGTCGAGGTCGTAGAGCCAGATCAAACGGTCCGTGTTGCGGTGATGCATGACCGGATGGATGCAGGCCAGGAGCAGTGCATGCACGCCACCGACGGCGCGCGCGTGAGGTCCGAGCGGCACGACGGGGACGGCGTGAGCAGCGAGCTCATCGTGCGCCAGAATGTCGGCGAAGAGCGCTTGCGTGCTGATCTTCCAGTGAACATCGAAGATATGCTGGAGGCCGAAGCGATCGCGTCTCGCCATCTGGAACTGGCAGAACACCAGTTCGCCGCCGGTCATCGGCGGTTCAACGTACCCCAGCGTTGTGAAGACACCACGGACGACCTCCACCTCGTCGCGTCGGACCAGGAGGTCGGCGTCGGTGTGGGGCCGCAGCGCCGGCGAGTCATAGGCGGTGTGTGCGAGCGCGGCTCCCTTGAAGAGGATCGGTCGGACGTGGCGGACAGCCAATGCGGCGAGGGCTCGTTCAATCTCACGAGCCCGAACGATCTCGCGCGCGGCGGATGAGTGAGCCCGGCGCGCGAGCTCACGGTACACGTCGTCCGGCCAGTTGTGCGGCGGCGTCTTCCGCGTCAGCCGATCGTGAACCAGTGCGGATATTTCGAGCGAATCGCACAGTTCGACGACACTGACGCTCGAAGCGCCCACCGCGTTCCACGGTGGCGGCTCTCCGCGCAAGACGGCATTCGCCCAATCGGGTAGCTTCACGGGTGGGCCATCACCAGCACGACCGCGTCGTCAACCACACGGCGACAGACCACCTCGAGATTGGCCGCCGCGGCTTCGCGCTCGATCTCACCGTTCTCGAACGCATGCGTGTACGAGAGTGACGGCCGGCCGGCGCGATTGTCCCACACGAGATCGCCAGGCTCGACGCGCCAGTCGGATCGCGCGATGGTCCCGGCGAGCCGTGCGAGACTGACCAGCGCGGCGCGCGGGCGCGGGAGGCCAGCCGCGTGGCTGACGATCACATGACCGTCAGCGTTCAGGAGTGCCGCGGCTTTCTCGAGTGCTGCGATGCGCCGTCGGGCCATCGGAATCGAGGAATAACAGTAGTACGAAAAGACCACCGCGTCGAACGTCTGTCGGATCGCGGTGTCCTCGAACAAGCCTCCGAGCAGTGTCGCCGATAATCCACGCGTGCCGAGGAGGCGGCTGGTGATCCCGAGCGCCGTCTCGCTGAGATCAATTCCGGTCACGCGGCAGCCGCGCTCGGCAAGCGGCACTAGATCGCGCCCGCTTCCGCACCCGACGAGCAACACAGCGGCGCCAGGTTGCACAAAGCGGTCGACCCATTCATCCTCCCATCCCATCAACCGGGGATCGTGCGAGGGATGCGTCTCGTAGAACGCCTGCCAGACCTGCTCCTGATCGCGCTGCATCTCCGTGAGTTGTCGTGTCCCCGCCACGAGATACCCGGTGGTTCGTGCGACGCGCTCTGCCGCTCGCCCGATCTGAAACATCAGGAACGTGGCCGCGCGTCTGAGCCCTGCCATGCGCTACTCGACCGATCGAGACAGATCCGCGAGCACCGCATCGCGGACGTCGAACATCCGGTCCTTGCAGCGGCGATACGAGAGTGCTTTCACAGGAACCTCGCGCACGAGCGCGGTCACGAAATCGAATTGACGTCGGAGGCGTGCCGTCTCAGACGGATAGTGACCGGCCGTGTGCGCCAACACACGCGGCAGCGCGGCGGCAGGCGACAGCCGCTGTACAGAGGGCGCGTCAGCCTCGCCGCGCATCTCGCTCACGATATACACCGTGGTCAGCAGGACTGCTTCCGTCATTGATTGCGAGGCGCGCAGCGGAATGATCAGCTTATCGGTGACCGAGTTCATCGGAACGCCACGGTCCCCCGGGCCGAGAATGAGGTCGGCCATCTCACGATACAACTTGATCCGTGGTGGTCCGGGCTGCGCCAGCCAGCTGTCACCATGGCGCTGCAGCACGAGCATGTCGTCGGTCAGCAGCCGGTGCCCGCCGGTCATGAACAGCGCGGCAAGTGTCGACTTCCCCTCGCCGCTGTTGCCGAGAAATGCGACCGCCCCGTGGTCGGTCACGACAGCGGTTGCGTGCAGCGGCTCCCAACCGAGTCGAACCATCGAGAACGACAAGCCATCGACCAGCAGGTAGGCGAGCATCGCCTCGCTCTCGACCTCTCCCAGAGCTCGCACGCCGATGCGTCGCGCGTCCGGCGTCACCAGAAACTCGAAGAGGTCGGTCCAGCGGCGGTATGTCGAACCGTCCGGGAGGACAGCGCACTGAGCCCACCTCGACGCCTGATCGGGCGGGACGTACGATCGCGCGTGTGCAAGTGCGTCGACGTCGCCGGCGGCGAACTCAACATCCCACGCGTCGTTCGTCACCGCGGCCCCTTCCACCGGCCACGGCGTGCGAACGTGAATGCCGTAAAGGGGATGGACAACCGGACGGACGCTTCGAGCCGAGCGCACCATGTCAGGATGCGTGCAGCTGCAACGCAGGAGTCGCTGCGGCTCTTCTCTCTGTCGTGAATTCACGAAGAAGCAGCTCCATCCCGCAGAGCTCCAGTAGGCGATTCGTGAGTGTCGCGTTGTCCGAGGCCCGAATCCCCGTTCTCCAGTCGGCCAACAGGCGCCAGAGCTCCGGACCCTCCACGTAGCCGAACGCGACCGACAGTGACGACGGCCCAAGAAGGTCGGCGATTTGTGGAAAGTCGATCTCGATGCTGCGGTTTGCCAGATAGGTGAATTCTCCCTTGCTGCGGCGATTGACGACGGCGTCCGGCACCAGTCCGCGCATCGCTTCGCGCATCAGGCCGCGAGGAACGGCGTCGTGAGACTGGACCTCGCCAGGAATGCTCATCAGGAACTGCAGCACATCGGCGTCGAGATAGGGAAAGGCAATATCGAGGCCGTGCATCGCGGCGATCCGAGTGTTCCACTCCATGCACTGGACGTGGTACCCCCGGCGGCTCTGCTGATAGATCGCCCAGCCATGACTGGAGCCGGGAACACGCGTCAGACGCGCGTCCTCGAAGCGCTCGCGCAGGAGCTCTCGAAAGCGGCTTGTGTACCATGGCGCGCGCCAGGCACCCTCCTGACGGCGTCGAAGCCGCCGGGCTGTGCGCGCCCAGGATCCGGGGAAGTACCGCGAGGCCAGGTCACGCGCGAATCTGCAGGGCAAGTCGACGACCGTCAACCCTCCATCCCTGCGAATGCCGCCGGACGGTTCGCCAGTGACGCGATCGGCACAGGTCGATCAGGTAGTCCGAATCGGAGAGCACTTGATCGCCCCAATGCCCCGTCAACAGCCGGCCCGCGCCGATCTCTCGCACACGTCGAAACATCGCCTGCCGCTGAATGGATAGTCCCTCGACGAGCGGCGACTCCGACTGCCAGACCTCGTCGGCGGCAAACTCCATGAATCCGGCACGCTGCGGGACGCGCTCGATCTCGGTGCCGCACGACCGCTCTATCGCGCGAATGAACTCGTCTTCATCGGAGGGCGTGCCCGGCTCTCCGCAGTAGTTGAATCCAAGAACACTCGGACATGGAGTCTCTGCCCTTCGGACCAGATTCTGCGCCACGCAGAAGATGTAGGCGGAGTCCAGTCCGCCGCTGACGGAGACTGCCACTGGCCTTGCATGACGGAGCCTGTTTCGCACAGCTGCGACAACGAGCTGGTGAAAGGCGTCCACGTAGTCGCGGAATGCCGGCAGACGGATCGAGCATCGCGCGTCGAACTCGAAGTAGCGGCGGACCGTGCAGCTGTCCGGCGTCACGATCAATAGATGGGAGGGGGGGATCGAGTGGATGTCGCGGAAGAACGTCCGCCTCCGGCTGTCGATCGAGAGGAACTGGAGCACGAAATCGGCCATCATCGCGTCATCTGGGACCGCGCGTACTCCGGGCCACGCCAGCAGCGCCTTGGCCTCGCTCGCAAAGAGAAATGTGTTCTCGACGCGGGTAAAGCACAGCGGCCGCACTCCGAGCCGGTCGCGCGCGATCACCAGTCGATCGGCCCGGCGATCCATCACCGCACAGAGAAAGTCTCCGCGAATGCGGTCGATGAAGCCGTCGCCGTACTGTTTGTAAGCGGCGCACACGATGTCGCAGTCCGCGGAGTCCTCAGTGAGCGGCACATGCCCGCGAAGGGCGGCGAACAGTTCTTCGCGATTATCGATGCGACCATCGACGACGCAGGTGATGTCAGTGTCGGCGGGCCGTTTCGCACCGAGCCCAAGGCCGGCTGGGGATTTGCGACCGAGACTCGCAGGTCCCGCATGCCAGAGGCTGATGTCATTCGATCCGGCCGGGCTGATCCGCTCGAGGCAGCTTCGAACCGTTGCGGGACTTACGGGATGACCATCGAGGTGCCAACAACCGAAGACGCCGCTCATGGGATTCTTTCGTGGCGGCGGGCCGGCCGATCTTCGGCACGACACCCGCCGGGTGCGTCAGGGTTACGGCATGCCCGCGTTGAACGTCTTCGGCTGGCCAGCTTCGCTCCTGTCGCTTTGCTTGGCTGCGGTCAGGCTGCGCAGGTCGCCGTGAATGGTGAGCCGGGGAGGAGAGTACGGCAGCTTCTCGCGGTCATCGTTCCGTGGCTTCACTGCGGTGTCCATGGCTTCACCGACTCCGTTGGGCGAGGGCTGAGGTGACGTGAGCCTATCAGAAAAGAAAGCCCGACTCCACACGTCCAGGCCGATGAAATCGATGGTTTCGCGTTCGGCGACGAGGGGGTGGGTGAGAAAACCGAGTCGGTGCGCCGCTTCCAGTCCGCCGGCCGAAGACAGATATGCCCGCTGTCGATCCAGAACCGGCAGGTCGTCGTTGCGCCATCGTCGTTGAAGGATGACATCGGGCACGATGCCGCGCATCGAATCGCGCAGAAGCGCACGCGGAACCCCGCCGCGGTTCTGAACTTCTCCGGGGATGCTCATCAGGTAGGCGATCACATCGCTATCCAGGAACGGAGTTGTCGTCTCGACGTCGCAGCTTTCCGCAAGCTTGTCATACGCTTCGAACTGCAGTCGATGAGACTTGGCCCTGACGGTCTGGTAGATGTCGCGCGCGTGAGCGCTGCGACACGGCCGGCGGGGAAGTCTTAGACGAGGGCGCTCGAGGCAGGCGGTCATCCCCGCACTGACGAACTGGTCGCGGCGGCGAGCGACGCGCGATCCGGAGAAGGGACGAAGCCACCGACGAAGCCGCTGCGACGTGAGAGTGAACATCAGCTCGCGCCTGAACCGCGCACGGAAATAGGCAGGATCGGCGTCTACGAACCACCGCATGTATTCGTCGAGATGCGTGGCGATTTTCCGCCACTCGAGCGTTCTGAAGAGATCACTGAGATAACCGGTCACGAAGAAAAACTGATCGCTCCAGTGCCCGGTCACGATTGTTCTGGCGCCGTGTGCGGCCGCCCAGGCAAACATCGGGCGCTGAGCACACCACCCATCGTCGAGGTGCGGCCATTCCGAGTGCCAGGCGGCGATCTCGAGGTCGCGCCGGCTGCCGGGCGGCGCCATGTCGATCCGGTTGACTCGCAACCGCCGCGACGACTCCAGCGCGGCGATGAAGGCCTCTTCCTCCGGGGCCTCGTTCTGGTTCGAGACGCATGAGACCGCGAGTAGTGGCGCGTCCACAGCTCCGTGCTTCTTGAGGTCGTCCGCGATGCACAAGACGATCGAAGAATCGAGCCCGCCGCTCACCGCGATGGCTGCAGGATGGGAGGTTTTCAGCCGTCGTGCAACTGCCTGGATCAGCAGCTCACGGAGACGTTCCGCGTAGTCTTCGTACGATCGGAAGCGAACCGTCGACTGCGGGTCGAAATCCCAGAAGGTCTCAGAGGCGACGCGTGGTCCGCGGGCAACCGTCACGCGACGGCCGGGAAGCACGGCGTGAATGCCTTCGAAGAACGTCTCGCCAGAATCCTCGTACGGAAGTCGGTCGCGAAGAAAGTAGTCGGCGAGGAGATCCGTGTTGGGTTTCGTGAGAACGGCCGGATGAGCGAGGATCGCCTTGATCTCCGAGCCGAACACGAACGTCTGGTCATGACTGCAGTAGTACAGCGGGCGGCAGCCGACGCCGTCACGGGCCAGCGTGAGCTGCCGTTCACGTGAATCGAAAACAGCGATGGCGAACTCTCCCCGCAGCCGTGCGAAGCACTCGCGGCCCCAGGTGCGGAATGCCGCGAGCGCCAGTGCGGCGTCGGACGACCGAGCGGTGAGACCGCTCGTCTTCATGTCGCGGAGAAGCTCTTCGCGATTGTCGAGCCTGCCGTCGAGCGCGAGCGTATTCCCCGCCCCGTCCGTCAAGGGCTGCGTCTCGGCGTCGGATTGCGGAGCAGTGTGACGCAGGTGGGCCACGAACCCGATCGCGGTATCGAACCAGGCTCCGCGACCGTCCCGTCCCCGATGAGCGATCCGGGATCCGATGGCGGACACCACCTGTCTTTCAATCGGCCGTCCATCGACATTCCAGACACCCGCGATGCCGCTCATGGCAGATCGAGTCGAGAGTGCGGCCAGGTGAAGAAACGAGAGTATCGCGCGATGTCCGACGTGGTGCTGAGCAGCGGTCGTCCTTCGTGTTCGACCCAGGCATGTGCCCCGAACCGGCCCTCGTCATTCCGAGCGCCCACCTGAACGACCGACTGATAGCCGTGGATCGACAAGAGCCGATGAAGCGCAATCGCCTGCGTCAGGCACGTGGCTCGGGGGATGAAGCGGCTGGCCGCGCGGATGGCCCATTCCAGTCGATCTGCCCCCGGGCTCAACAGCGACGTGCTGGTCGTTCCCAGCGAGGGTGTCGTCAACCGGCCCCACGGCAGCAGCCATAACGCCGTCCTTACGTGCACGAGTTCAAGAAAGGCGTCGCGAAGCATGGCGATCTCGGAAGGTCCGAGCGACGCCAGCCTCCGGAACCGCATGATCACGTGATATCGACCAGGCCCTGATCGGCGAGGTCGCTCAGGAATTCGCGCATGTCGGACTCGAGTCTGGTCGGTTCGACGTCGTAGTCGTGGAGGAGCGAGCTGCACAAGCTGGCAAGCGTCATGGGCTCGCGGAGCAGATTCCAGACGCGCGTCCCCAATGGATCGAGGCCGTAATAGACACCGTTCTTGAGATTGACGATGGCAGCTTCACCCGCCAGGTCGCAAGACGCCTGGTCTTTCGACACAACGATACGGGATTCAGGCGAGAGTTTGTCCCGGACTCTTTGAGTGTCCGCCACGGTCGAAGAATACCCGCTGGAGATCGGGCGTGCAATGGCTCGCTGCACGCCCCGACGGCCAACGTCGAAGAATCGAAGAATCGAAGAATCGAAGATCCGAAGGAGAAACGAAGGAAGAAGGAGACAAAGGGCGCCGGGCTGAGATTCTCGATGCGGCGACGGCCGGCGTCCCGCCAGCCGCCTTCGTTTCTCTCTTCGATTCTTCGAATCTCGGATCTTCGACGTGAGCCGTCGGCGCGTGCAGCGCGGACACATGCTTCCGCCGTGTTGGCGGGGCCCATGGTAGAATCCTCCCCCGCTGACATGGTTCGCGGTCTCGACGCCCTCACGTCTCTCACACTCAAACACGTTCGCGAGCGCTGGTGGAACGACGCGTTCGGCGAATTTCTCGAACAGGCGCTGAAGCCGAAGCCGGGAAAACGAATCCTGGACGTCGGATGCGGAGTTGGAACCGCGGAGATCAGCCTCGCTCGCCTGCAGGTGTCTCAGCTCCGGCTGTTCGGGTCCGATCTGCTGCTGGACCGCGTGCGAGAGGCTCGAGATCGCGTACGCGGGATCAATGCGCGCGCCGGATTTGCCGCCGCCGACGCGGCCCGGCTGCCATACGTCGACGGCGCCTTCGATTGCACCTTCTGCGTGGCCGTGCTGCAGCATCTCCGTGACGTGCCGAGGGCGCTCGCTGAATTGGCGCGGGTGACGCGTCCCGGCGGACGCATTCTGGCGGTCGAACCCGATAACGAGGCGCGCTACTGGTTCAGCTCGATTCCCTCGGGGATGGAGGCGTTCGAGCTCGGACGGCGATTCTTCACAGCGCTTGCGCTCGCGCGCGGTGAAGCCCCGCCGGCCGCGATTGGTCCTGCGCTTCCTGGATTGTTCAGCGCGGCCGGAATCACACCGTTGTCGGTCGACCTGTTTCCCGTTTCTGGCTCGTATGTGGGTGCGCCGTCTCCATCCGTGTGGAAAGCACGGGCGGACGCGATTGACGCCGCGATCACGCTGGCACCGGATCACTCGCTCCGGCGGCTGGGCACCGACTTCGCCGCCGCGGTCGCGAGGTACGGTCGCGACGCAACCGCCACCGGACCCGCATTCGTCGAGATCCAGAACGCGATGCTGTTTGCGTCCGTCGGGCAGCGCCCGGACTAGGCATGACCGAGGGCTGGCGGGGATGGGACGACTACGCCCCCTTCTATGACTGGGAAAACGCCCGCACGCTGCAGCGGCGCGACGTGGCGTTCTGGCAGCGGCTGGCCGCGGCGCAGGAGGGGCCGGTTCTCGAGCTCGGGTGCGGCACCGGCCGCATTGCTGTTCCGGTCGCCCGCTCTGGCGCCCGAATTATCGGGATCGATCGCTCGGACGAGATGCTGGCCCGCGCGCGGAAACGCCTGATCCGTGCCCGTCTGCACGGACGGCTGTCGCTCGTCCGCGGGGACATCCGTGACCTTCCTTTCAGCCGCCGCACGAAATTCAGCGCGGTCCTTGCCGCCTACGGGATCCTGCAGTCACTGACCCGCGAACGCGATTTGATGCGCACCTTCGCATCGGTTGCGCGCGTTCTCCGTCCCGGCGGACTCTTTGCGATCGACGTCGTCCCAGACCTGCCCAAGTGGGACGAGTACCGCAACCGAACGAGCCTGTCGGGGCGCCACGGCCGACATACCACGCTGACGCTCGTCGAAACCGTGCGCCAGGATCGCGCCCGCCGCCTGACGATCTTCGATCAGGAATACCGTGCGCGAACAGGTCAGAAGCGGCAGGTGCACCGCTTCTCGCTCACGTTCCGGACGCTCTCTGTTCCACAGATGACCCGCAGGCTCGACCGAGCCGGATTCCGCGTACTCGCGATACTCGGCGACTATCAGGGCGGTCCGTGGGATCCGCGCGCGGATGTCTGGGTCATTCTCGCGGCGAAGCGCTGAGCGCCGCCGCCCGTCCACGCGATTCGCGGGTCGCCCGTCGTGGTAAGATGAGCGGTCAATCTGCCGAATTTCTCTGGAGTCTCATCATGTCCGGCCATTCCAAATGGCACACGATCAAGCACAAAAAAGGGGCCGCCGACGCGAAGCGTGGCAAGATCTTCACGCGAATCATCAAGGAACTGACCGTTGCCGCGCGGAGCGGCGGCGGCGATATCGACAGCAACCCCCGGCTGCGCACGATCGTCGCCGAAGCCAAGTCCGTCAACATGCCGGCCGACAACATCAAACGCGCGATCCAGCGCGGAACGGGCGAGTTGCCCGGCGTGTCGTACGAAGAAATCAATTACGAGGGCTACGGCCCCGGGGGCGCCGCGCTCATTGTCGAAACCCTGACCGACAACAAGAACCGCACCGTCGGTGAAATCCGTCACGTTCTCTCCAAACACGGCGGCAACCTCGCCGCGGAAAACAGCGTCGCCTGGATGTTCGACAAGAAGGGCTACATCGTCGTCGAGAAAGCGAAGGCGAACGAGGAAGCGCTCATCGCTGCGGCGATTGACGCGGGCGCCGACGATATGCGCGACGACGGGGACAGTTGGGAAATCGTTTCGGCACCCGACGCGTTCCAGCGGGTGCTCGACGCCGTCAAAGCGCTGGGCATCGAACCGGGCGCGGCCGAGGTGGCCTTCCTCCCGCAGAACTACGTGAAGCTCGAAGGCAAGCAGGCCCAGCAGATGATCAAGCTGATGGAAGCGCTGGAAGAGCACGAGGACAGCAAGAAAGTCTGGTCGAACGCCGACATCGAAGAGAAGGAGATCGAGGCCTCGTTGGCGTGAAGATCTTCGGGATCGATCCCGGCTCCGAGCGCACCGGGTACGGCTGCATCGAAGTGCTGGGCAGCCGTCACCGCCTGATCATCTGCGGATCGATTTCGGCTCCCGCCCGCTCCACATTTCCCGACAAGCTCAAGCACATTCACGCGGACCTGGCGGCGCTGCTCGATCGCCATCGGCCCGATTGCGTGGCGGTGGAGAACATCTTTCACGCTCGGAACGTGCGCAGCGCGCTGAAGCTCGGGCATGCGCGCGGAATCGCCCTTCTCGCGGCCTCTGAGGCAGGGCTGCCGGTCGTCGAGTACGCGCCAGCGGAAATCAAACGGGCGGTGGTCGGGTTTGGTCGCGCGGAGAAGCATCAGGTCCAGCAGATGGTGAAGTTGCTGCTTGGCCTCGACGCGCCACCGTCGCCCGCACGACGCCGCCGACGCGCTGGCGGTCGCGATCTGCCACGTGCACAGCGCGACCGGAGTCATCGCGGAACGAGCCGCAGCCGAGAAGCCGCGCACGTCGCTGCGATCGTGGAGAGACTACCGACCGTGAGGGAAAAGGGAAAGCGCCAGCGAGCGGGGTGGGGCCCCGCGAGCCGTGAGAAGGCCAAAGCCGAGAAACGCTCGAAGATGATTGCGCTTCTACGCGGCACTCTCGTCGACAAGAGTCCAAGCCGCCTCATCGTGGACGCTGGCGGCGTCGGCTACGACGTGCAGGTGCCGCTCTCGACCTTCTACGAGCTGGGCGAACCGGGGACGCCCCGTCACGCTGCGCATTCACACGCACGTGCGCGAAGACGTGATTGCGTTGTACGGCTTTGCCACACCGCTCGAACTGAACCTGTTCGAACGTTTGATCGCGGTCAACGGCATCGGACCGAAGCTCGCGCCTGGCGGTGCTCTCCGGGATCGAGCCGGCAGATTTCATCAAGGCCATACGCGGTCAGGATGTCGCCCGCTTGACGGCGATACCGGGAATCGGAAAAAAAACCGCTGAGCGAATCGGCCTGGAGTTGAAAGATCGGCTCCCTGCGACGTTCGCGGCCAGCGGTGTGGAGGCGCCGGGCAGTGCGCGACCCGAGGATCAGCTGCGGGATGATCTGTTGTCGGCGCTCGTCAATCTCGGCTATCAGCGTTCGGTCGCTGAAAAAGCGATCGACTCGGTCCTGAAGCGATCCAACGGCACTGGATTCGAGGCATCGTTGCGCGAAGTCCTCAGAGGATTGATGAAAGGATGACCGACGTTCGTCTCGTCAGTCCGGGTCGCGGCGACGAAGACGCCCAGTACGAAGCCGGTCTTCGGCCGCGAACGCTGGACGACTACATCGGTCAGGCACGCGTCCGCGAAAACCTTCATGTGTCCATCAAGGCGGCGAAGCAGCGAGGCGACGCGCTCGATCACGTGCTGCTCTACGGTCCTCCGGGGCTTGGGAAAACCACGCTGGCCACGGTGATTGCGCACGAACTGGGTGTGCCGATCCGCGCGACGGCGGGCCCAGTCATCGAGAAGGCGGGTGACCTGGCTGCAATGTTGACCAATCTGCAGGAGCGCGAGGTGCTCTTCATCGATGAAGTCCACCGCATGGCACCGGCGATTGAAGAGATTCTCTATCCCGCGATGGAGGACTACGAGATCGACATCATCATCGGCCAGGGCCCGAGCGCGCGATCGGTCAAGTTGCCGGTCCAGCACTTCACGCTGATCGGCGCAACGACGCGAACGGGGTTGTTGACGGCGCCGCTTCGCGCCCGCTTTGGAATCGTGCACCGGCTCGATTTCTACGGCGACGACGAGATTCGCGAGATCGTGGAGCGATCGGCGCGCATCATCGGCGTGCCGATCGATCGCGACGCGGCGATCGAGCTGGCGCGGCGCTCGCGGGGCACGCCACGGGTGGCCAACCGGCTGCTGAGACGGGTTCGCGATTACGCGCAGGTGCGCGCCAACGGTCACATCACGCTGGACGTGGCCGCGCGCGCGCTATCGCTCCTCGAGGTCGATGAGCGTGGGTTCGACGAGATCGATCGGCGGCTGCTGCGGACGATTATCGAGAAGTTCAACGGTGGCCCGGTCGGTGTCGCGAGCCTCGCGGCGGCAATGAGTGAGGAACGCGACGCCATTGAGGACATCTATGAACCGTTTCTGATTCAGATCGGGTTTCTCGACCGCACGCCCCGCGGCCGTGTGGCGACGGCGAGCGCGTACACGTATTTCGGGCTGGATGCCCCGGGAAAGGATCGTCTGTGGTGAAGGCGCTCAGGCCAGTCAAGATTTCCGGACTGGCTACGTATGTTCCGCCCAAGGTGCTGTCGAACGCTGATTTGGAGAAGCTGGTCGATACCAGCGACGAGTGGATTCTTCAACGCACCGGGATTCGTGAACGCCACATCGTCGATGCCGGCGTGGCCACGTCGGACCTCGCCAAAGAGGCGGCACTGGGCGCGATGTGTCAGGCTGGCGTCTCGCCGGATCAGATCGGCTTCATCGTCGTCGGGACGACGACGCCCGATACGATCTTTCCCAGCACCGCGTGCATGCTGCAGCACAAAATCGGCGCGCATCATGCGTGGGGGTTCGATCTCGGAGCGGCCTGTTCGGGCTTCACGTATGCCCTGACCACCGGCATGCAGATGGTGGCCACGGGTGCGCACGACCATGTGCTGGTGGTTGGAGCCGACGTGATGTCGAGCATCATCGACTACACGGATCGGACCACCTGCGTGCTCTTCGGCGACGGTGCCGGCGCGGTCGTCCTCTCGGCGGCTGCGGAAGGGGAGCCGCACATCCTGGACTTCGCGCACGAAATCGATGGCAGCGGCGGCCCGGCGTTGTGCATGCCCGCCGGCGGCAGCAGGCTGCCCGCGACCCACGAGACCGTCGACCAGCGCCTTCATTATGTGAAGCAGGATGGCGCCACCGTTTTCAAATTTGCGGTGAAAAAGACCGAGGAGATTTGCCAGCGCGTGCTCGAACGGAATCATCTCACCGGCGGCGATCTCGATCTGTTTGTGTCGCATCAGGCGAACCGCCGGATCATCGCGGCTGCCGCGGAGCGGCTCGGCCTGCCGGACGAAAAAGTGGTGATCAATCTGGAAATGTACGGCAACACCACGGCGGCCACGATCCCGCTGGCGCTGGCCGATGCCATGCGTCAGAAGCGCCTGAAGAAGGGCAACCTCGTGTTGCTGACATCGGTCGGTGCCGGCTTCACCGTCGGGGCTGTGCTCCTTCGGTGGAGCTTGTGAGTCAACAGTCGATTACTGATCCCTGAAGTCGGATCCCGGATCCCGCACTCCGGATCCCGGCCCCAGGCTTCCGAGCACAGTTCAGTGCCGCATCGCATCTTTCTCCTCTCTCCCGCCAACTGCTCGGGCCCGCGCGCGAAGATGGTCATGTCGGATCGCGCACAGTTCGATCTCGCCGTTCGGCTGCGCCAGCGACGCGGCGCGGCGATTGGCGAAGTGTTCGCGTTCGTGAGCGGGCTGTACTTCAAAGGCAAGCTGGCGTACGCGCTCGAGTTCGCGCGACCGCCCGAACCCGGCGCTCCGCTGACGGGCAGTGGCGCGCTCGTGATTACGCCCACGGCGGGACTTCGAGCGGCCGAGACCGCGATCACCATCGCTGCGCTTCACGGGTTTGCGGGTGTCGATATCGCGGCCAACGATCCACGCTATCGCCAGCCTCTACTGTCGAGCGCGCGGGCGCTCGACGAAGAAATCGGACCGGAATGCGAAGTGGTCCTGCTTGGCAGCATCGCCTCGGCGAAGTACGTCGATGTGCTGACCAGCATCTTCGGCGACCGCCTGCTCTTCCCAATCGACTTTGTCGGTCGGGGCGACATGAGCCGCGGCGGGCTGCTGCTGCGATGCGTGCGATCGGGCGAGGAACTCCCCTACGTCCCCGTGACTGGCGCGGTACGCCATGGCCCGCGTCCGCCGAGGCTGCCGCCGATCAAGGGCATTACGACCGATTTCAAGCGCGCCCGTGGTGCGAAGCGATAGCGGGCTCGCGGCTTCGTGATTCAGATCGCCGTGAGCATCGCGACCGGCAGCGTCTGGAACGCCTCGCCGATGAAGATCCAGGCATCGTCACCGGCGCGCGTGGGGCGGATTTGAGCACCGGTGAGTTCGTCGCGGAACTCGCGATCGCGCAGGTCGGCCGGCAGCATGATCCGCGACGTCTTCCAGCAGTCGCCCCCGAGCGGCAGCTGCTGGGGCGGCGTGATGAGCTGGCTGCACAGGCGCGGCGCGGCGAACAGGACCGCCGCGTCGTCCTGAACGGACAGGCGCGCGAACGCGACGGCACCGCCCGGCACTGAGATCTCCGTGGGTAGCGGCAGGTAACGTCCGCCGAGAAAGACGTCTGGCCGGTCGCGGCGAAGACGAAGGCCCGCGGCGGTGACGAGCATCTTGATGCGGCCATCGGTCCAGTGCTCGAGCCAGGCCGGGAGCATGGCCGACCGCGCCTCCGGCTCGGAGGCCAGCAGCCCCTCGACCTCCTTCAAGGCACAGGCCCGCCGTTTGAAATCGACCGCTCGTCTGTTGTCCGGATCCACAAGGCTCAGATCCCAGAGGTCCGTGCCCTGATAGAAATCGGGTACCCCGGGAGATCCAATCTTGAGCGTGACCTGTGCGAGCGAATTGATCATGCCGAGCCGCGCAACCTTCCGTTGGAAAGGCAGGATGGCCGGAAGCATCCGTGCGCCTGTCGGGCCCGTCAGCACTCGCGCGACAAAGGCTCGCAGCGCCTCTTCGTACGGCTCGTTGGGCGTCAGCCAGCTCGTGTGAACTTTGGCTTCCTTCACCGACTTGATCATGTATTCCGACAACCGCGCCACGAGGTCATCGGGGGCCGCCTTGACATCCGAAGGCAGATCGGTGGGCCACACGCCAACGACGGCCTGGTAGAAACGGTACTCGTCGACGCGATCGGGAGCCGGTTCCCCGTCGACCAGCGATCGCTGCGCCCGGGCCAGCCGCATCCACTTCGACACTTCGCGTCCCCACTCGTCCGGAGCTTCCGAGAGCACGTTGAGACGCGCGCGCACGTCTTCGCCGAGCTTTGTATCGTGGGTCGCGGTCGCGAGCATTTCAAAGGGCCATGCGTTCGCGCGCTGGCGATTGGCCTCGTGGAACTCCTCGACCGAGCGCCCGAATCTCGAAGGATCGCCGCCGACCTCGTTGAGCGAGAGCAGCACGTTGTAGCGATAGAAGGCGGTGTCTTCGAGACCTTTTGCCTGGACGGGGCCGGTGTATTGCTGAAGCTTCATCGAGAACCGCAGGCGCTCGCGTGCTTCCCACTCATCGGCCGGCGGATAGCCGCCCCGTCGTTCCATTCCCGACGTCGGCTCTCCCTTGTCATCGTGCACGTCGCGTGGCAGGACGACCTCTCTGAGAAAATCGAAGAGCGAGGACTCCATGGCAGGGTTCCGTCGACGGGCCCGCGCAATGGCCCGCGCGACGACCGCGCGGTCTGCCGCCGCCCAGCCTTGCTCGTCGACGTAGGTGCGATAGACAGGGAAGCAGGCCACCAACGCCGTAATCGCGTCACGCAGAGACTCGAGCGTGAAGTCGCGTGACCTCCGGTTGCCTTCCCCAATGCGCTCCAGCGAATGCGCGAGGACGTTCAACTCGCTGGCCATCGCGGTGTTCATGATCAGCCGCTTGCTGGCGTACAGCACATCGTCGAATGCCTCGGTGTGACCGGTGAGCTTCCCGTAGATGCGCCGCATCCGGCGCGCCTCCGCGGCGTCGATGAACAGCCCGTTGAGGTCGTTGAGAAAGTTGTAGCCGGTGGTGCCGTGCACCGCCCAACCGGACGGCAGGCGCTCCGGGCCAGACAGAATTTTTTCCGCCACGACATAGAGCGGACGATGCACGCGCACGTCCTCGTGGGTGGACGGGTCCAGCCCGAGCGCGCGCGTCGCCAGCTGCTGCAACATCGCGAAATACTTCGCCGGATCGAACAGCCCGTCAGGATGATCGATGCGTACCGCCTGCACTTTTCGCTCGGCGATGAGCTGCGCCAGCAGCTGATGCGTCGCCGCGAAGACCGCCTCCTGCTCGACGCAAATCCCCACCAACGTATTGATGTCGAAGAAACGGCGGTAATTGATCTCGTGCGACGCCGTGCGCCAGTAGGCGAGCCGGTACGGCTGCGCTTCCAGCAGATCATGCAGCGCGTCGAAGGTCGAATTCTGCCCGGGAATGCCGTTCAGGTTCGTGATGGCCGCTTCGATGGCCTCGCGCACCACCGGTGCGTCGGCCACGAGCCGCTCGAGACGGGTCCGCGCCACTTCCTTTTCGCGGTAGAGCTCCGTGATCCGGTCCGGATCTCTCGTCGTGTAAGGCGGCAGGTTCTGCAGCGACGACACGATGCTGAGAAATTCGTTCAGAAACGGCGCTTCCTCACCGGGCGATGCCTTCAATCGTTCGGCCGCGGCAGCATAGACCCGCGCGCCCTGCCGAGCGTTCACCGGCAGTTCTTGATCGAAGTATCGCAGCACGAGCGCGCTGCCCGTGAAGGCGAGTTTCAGCTCGCCGCGCTCGAGGACGCGTCCATATTGATCGCCGAGAATCGGCAGCAGCAGCTTGGCCAGGAGCTCAGCTTTCACCGGACGCCAGTCGATGTCGAAGAACGCGGACGCCGGCGAACTCGGACCGTTCTCGAGCACGTCGTTCCACCACGCGTTGCTGCCGGTGCCCACGCCCATGTGGTTCGGCACGAAATCGACGATATGCCGCATCTCGTGGTCGCGGAGCGCCGCGGTGAATTCATCGTGCGCGGCCATGCCCCCGACCTCGGGGTTGATCTCGTTGTGATTGGCCACGTCATAGCCGTGCGTGCTGCCAGGTGCCGCGGTGAAATACGGCGACGTGTAGCACGCGTCGACGCCCAGACGCGAGAGATAGGGGATGACATCTCGGGCTGCCGTCAGTGGGAATCCATGATAGATCTGCAGCCGGTAGGTACTCGTCGGGACGTAAATCGGTCTCTCCGCCATCATCTTCTACCCGCGAATCTTCTTCGGCCTGGGCGAGTTGAACGTCGCCAGCGCTACACTTTTTTCAGGATGACGGCTCCCGCTCGCTCGAATCGAATCATCGGCCCAACCGTGTCGACCATGGGCGGCCTCGGATCGGCCGCGAACAGCGCATCCTCCGTCGTGAACACGACCTCCCATGCCGAGCCCGATCCGTCGCGCGCGAACGTGAGCGGTCCAAGGTCGATCGCGCCCGCCGTACGAAACCGCGCGGTGATCCAGAACACATCGTCTCCTTCCGCCCGCCGCATGGCCAGCGCGTCGTCGTCAAGTGCCACCGCATCCCCTTCGAGCGCCATACTGGCGCCGAGCGCCGGATGATCGAGGCGAAGCGACATCAACGTCCGGTACAGGTTGAACGCGAAGCGGTGCGGCGCGGCGCGACGTTCGTCCCAGCGGAGGCGGCTCCTCTCGAGCGTCGAGGCCGCCTGCGGATCGGGAATCGCCGCGCCGCGGTCACCGGAGAACTCGGGGAATTCCGCGAACTCGCGGCGCCGGCCCTCGGTCACACGTTCTCCGAGTGCCGGCTCGAAATCGGTAAAGAACTGAAACGGCGTGCTGGCTGCCCATTCCTGTCCCATGAAGATGAGCGGCGTCATCGGCACGGTGAGCAGGACCGCACTCGCCGCTCGCCAGGACTCGGGAGCGACCATATGATTCAACCGGTCGCCGAGCGCGCGATTCCCAATCTGATCGTGGTTCTGAAGACAGACCACGAACCGGTACATCGGCACCGCGGACGGATCGCTTCCGCGCGGCGCGCCTCGACGCTGCGAATGCTGGCCCGTGTACAGCCAGCCGCGTCGAATAGTGGAGGCAAGCTCCTCGACGGTTCCGTGATAGTCCGCATAATAACCGTGCGCATCCCCAGTCAGGAGTCGCCGCATGATGTGATGGAAGTCGTCGGACCAGACCCCGTCGAGCCCCCACCCTCCTCGTTCCGGCTCTTCGATCATCGACGCCAGGTTGCGATGATCTTCGGCATGAACGAATACCTGCCGTGACGGCGCGCGGCGCACCTCCGCCACGATCTCGCGGACGATGGCGCCAGCATTCTCTTCGATGAGCGTGTGTGTAGCGTCGAGACGAAGACCATCCGCATGGTATTCACGAATCCAGTGCGCCGCGTTGTCCACGATGAAGCGGCGAACCGTCAGAGACGACGGGCCATCGAGGTTCACGCCGCATCCCCACGGCGTGCTGTGCCGAGTGGTGAAATGCTGTCCGTGGAACTCAGGAAGATAGCAGCCCTCCGGTCCAAGATGGTTGTAGACGACGTCGAAGATGACCGCCAATCCCAGGTGGTGCGCGCGGTCCACGAATCGCCTGAGATCGTCCGGATGGCCGTACGCGTGTGACGGCGCAAAAAGACACACTCCGTCGTATCCCCAATTGCGTGAACCGGCGAACTCCACGACCGGCATGAGCTCCACGACCGTTGCGCCGGCGTCACGAATCGCGTCGAGGCGCGATGTCGCGGCTGCGAAGGTGCCTTCCGGGGTGAAGGCGCCGACGTGAAGCTCGTACAGCACGCGATCGCCGGGCGGGCGGCCATGCCAATGTGTATCGGTCCACTGGAACGCCGACGGATCGATCACCTGCGACAGGCCATGGGGTCCCTCCGGCTGGAATCGTGACGCGGGATCCGGCCGCAGCGGGCCTCCGTCAATCCGATACCCGTAGCGGTCGCCTGCCGCCGCACCATCCACGATTGCGTCGAACACGCCGCCCTCGTCTCGGGGCATGTCGTGGTCTCCGGCCGCCCGACCGTCACAGACGACCAAGGTGAGCCGCGCGGCAGATGGAGCCCACACCCGGAATCGCGCGCCACCGCGGAGCGGTACTGCACCGAATCTGGCATCAGACATCGAAATTGGAGAACAGACTCGAGGCGCCCCGTCCTTCGTCCTCGGGCGCGTGTGCCGCTCCTGGCCCCGTCAGCGACGCGCCGTCACCAAATCGAGAAGGCCCCGCAGCGGAATGCGTGCCCAGTCAGGACGGTTGTTCAGTTCGTAGTTCAGTTCGTACAAGGCTTTTTCGAGAACGAACAACTCCAGCAGCGCATCGCGATCCGCGTCGAGCGCCGGCACGAAACCCGAATCTGTCACCACTCCAAAATACGTTCGCAAGAATACAGACGATGCGTGCAGCTGCCAAACTCGTGCCCATCTCTCGATCCGATCGATTTCCGAGCTCCGGGATGCGGTAAAGGCGAAGAGACCAGCATAGGCCGCATAGCCAAACGAACGAACCATCCCCGCGACATCCTTTAATGGTGATTGCTTCAGCCGCCGCTCCTCCAGCGTGCGCGTTGGTTCCCCTTCGAAATCAAGAATATAGAAATCTCCCTCGTTCCAGAGGACCTGACCGAGATGGTAGTCCCCGTGGACCCGAATCTTTGACGCCAGGAACTCTCGGCCGAGGGCGCACCGAATCCGGTCGAGCCCCGTATTCGCCGACTGCAGCAGCTGATCCGCAACGACTCGTACCTCGTCCGTGAGGGTGGACCGCGCCGATGAGAGCAGTTGCAGCACATCGGTTGCCCGTCGCGATGTGACGGACATCAGCCGTTCGAGGTCTGCCCGAGTCAGCGGCTCGGCCGTGAAAGCGGCGTTCGTCGCATCGGAGGCGAGCGCGACGTGCATCTCCGCGGTCCGACGTCCAAGGGTGGCCGCGGTGTCGAGATAGCCGGCCATCGCGCGCGCGATGCGCTCCGGAGTCTCGCCATCGATGGCCCATGCCCGTCCTCCGACGTCCGGCGCCTCCTCCGCGCCGATGTCCTCGTAGAAGCGGTCGACTTCGCCGAGCGCGTGGGTCCATCCGTCGCCTTGGCTCGCGATGAGCTGTTGCATCATGCCGAGGGTGCCCGCTTCGTTGCCGGGCGCCACGTACTCGAACGAGCCAGCCACCGGCGGCACGCGGTTGAATCCGGCGCGCTCGGACAACTCAAGGCTGATCTCGAGGTCGGGGCTCATCCCCGGCTGGACGCGTCTGAACAGTTTCAGGATCAACCGAGTGCCGTACACGATGGACGTGTTGCTCTGTTCCACGCCCATTCGCGAGATGTCGAAATCCTTGCGGCGGCCGCGAACCGTGGCGAACCGCGGGGCCTGAACCGCGCGAATCGAGCCGCGCTTGGTTGCCATCTGTTCGCGGCGCTCGAGTGCTTCGAGGAGCGCGCGCGCATAATTGTCGTCGAGCCACGCGTCGAAAAGCAGGCCCTTGCGCGCGCCGGTGACGTTGGCGAGAATCGCGTGCGGCGACTGCTCGATGAGCACTTTGGCGTCTGCATACGCGCGTATGGTGAGGGGCAGGAAATATTGCTCCCGCCCTCCGTCGTCGAACTCCACCTCCACGATGGTGGTGAACAGGGGCTGGGCGCCGCGCCGCAGCAATCCCCAGTCGACGAACCGCGCCTTCCGTGAGCGCCGCGACTTGCCCCCGAACCAGCGCTGGCGCAGCAGAAACGGCAGCAGCAGATCGCGCTCGATGAGCGTCCGGACGTTTCCGTCGAGGACGGTTTCCCACGCGGCGCCGACGAGGAGCGCTGGCGCCTCGGGAACATCGGTGGCGGTCTCGGGGGCCACCCGTGCGGTGACCGCAGCGGGCGCCTGCTGGATCCGGAACCAATAGAATGCGTAGGGGCTGAGCGTCAGGAAGTAGGGCTGGTCACCGATCTTTGGAAACTCGGTCAGCCCGAGCATCTCCACCGGGGTCATGCCCTTGAAGCGTGACAAGTCCAGTTCGACCGGTTGCACCGAGCGCGCGAGGTTGGCGACGCAGAGCACGATGTCGTCGCCGTCGCGCCTGCACATAGGGCAGCACCTTCCGGTTCCGCGCCGGCAGAAACTCGATCGACCCGCGTCCGAACACCGTCGACCTGTTTCCGCAACCCGATCATCCGCTTCATCCAGTTGAGCAGCGAGTACGGGGAGCGCTCCTGCGCTTCGACATTCAGCGCCTCGTAGCCGTAGACCGGATCCATGATCGGCGGCGCGTAGAGCCGGGCGGGATCGGCACGCGAGAACCCGCCGTTGCGGTCGCCGGTCCACTGCATTGGTGTGCGCACGCCGTTGCGATCGCCGAGGTAGATGTTGTCCCCCATCCCGATCTCGTCGCCGTAATAGATGACCGGCGTCCCTGGCATCGAGAACAGCAAGGCCGTCATCAACTCAATGCGGCGGCGGCTGTTTTCCAGCAGAGGCGCCAGCCGGCGGCGGATGCCGACGTTGATCCGCATCTGCGGATCGGCGGCGTACGACTGGTACATGTAGTCGCGTTCCTCGTCGGTCACCATTTCGAGCGTCAGCTCGTCGTGATTGCGCAGGAACATCGCCCACTGGCAGCTCTCGGGAATGTCCGGCGTCTGCCGCAGGATCTCCGTGATCGGATGACGATCTTCCTGCCGGATTCCCATGAACATCCGTGGCATCAGGGGGAAATGAAATGCCATGTGGCACTCGTCTCCCTCGCCGAAATACGGGCGCACGTCGGCGGGCCATTGATTGGCCTCCGCCAGCAGCATGCGATCGGGATAGCGCTCGTCGAGCGCTGCGCGAATCTTCTTCAGGACCTGGTGCGTCTCGTCGAGGTTTTCGGAGATCGTCCCCTCACGCTCGATGAGATAGGGCACGGCGTCGAGTCGAAGCCCATCGACGCCGCGATCGAGCCAGAACTGCATGGTCTTGATGATGCGATCCAGGACCGCGGGATTGTCGAAGTTCAGATCGGGTTGGTGGTGGAAGAACCGGTGCCAGTAATAGGCCTTCGCCGTATCGTCCCAGCTCCAGTTCGACGTTTCGGTGTCGGTAAAGATGATCCGCACCCCCTCGTACTTCTGATTGGTGTCGCTCCAGACGTAGAACTCGCGTTCCTGGGAGCCGGCCGGCGCGCGGCGCGCCGCTTGAAACCAGGGATGCTGATCCGACGTGTGGTTGATGACCAGCTCGGTGACGACGCGAATGTGGCGACGATGCGCTTCGTCGATGAACCGATCGAAGTCGTCCAGGGTGCCGTAGTGGGGATGGATGTCTTCATAGTCAGCGATGTCGTAGCCGTCGTCGCGCAGAGGAGATGGGTAAAACGGCAGGATCCACAGGCAGTTGATTCCGAGGCTCTGCAGATAATCGAGTTTTTGCGTCAGTCCGGGAAAATCACCCACGCCGTCGCCGCTGCTGTCGAAAAACGTGCGAACGTGCGCTTCATAGATGACGGCGTCTTTGTACCAGAGCTGATCAGGCATGGTCGGACGACGGAGAGGGCGTCGACGAGACGAGCGGCGCCACGAGTTGAACATGAAGAATGTGCGCGACACGATCCTGCGGATCGAGACGAACGTAGTTCCATTCGCCGCGCCAGAAGTAGCGCTCGCCCGACAGCAGATCGACGACCTCGACGTTGGCATGCGGCGTAAGGCCCCAGTCGAGCAGCGGCAGCTGCACGAAACCGTGCTGCATGTTCGCGGGGTCGAGATTCACCACGACCAGAATCAGATCGCGGCCATCAGTCGAGCGTTTGCTGTAGGCGAGAAGATCGCCGTTGTCGGTGCGATGGAAGGCGAGGCTCCAATCGTGCCGGAGCGCGGGATGGGTTCGTCTGATCGCATTGATCTGCCGGATGAATCCGGCGAGGCTGTCGGCGCGCTGATAATCGCGCCCGCGAATCTGATATTTCTCGGAGTCCAGGTATTCCTCGCTGCCGCTCCGCACCGGCACGTTCTCGGCGAGTTCAAATCCGCTGTAGATCCCGTAGGAGGCGCCGAGCGTCGCCGCGAGCACGAGCCGGACCTGGAAGGCCGGCCGGCCACCACGCTGCAGGTAGGCATGCAGGATGTCCGGCGTGTTGGCGAAGAGGTTCGGCCGCAGGTACTCGCGAACGGGTGTTTGCGTCAGCTCGGTGAAGTACTCGACGATCTCTTCTTTCCCGTTCCGCCAGGTGAAGTAGGTGTAGGACTGGTTGAAGCCAACCTTCGCGAGGTACTTCATGACCTTGGGACGCGTGAACGCTTCGGACAGGAAGATCGCGTCCCGGTGCTGACGCCCAAGCTCGGCGAGCGCCCATTCCCAGAATCGAAACGGCTTCGTGTGCGGATTGTCGACCCGGAAGATTTTGACGCCGTGCCCGATCCAGAACTCGAAGATCCGTTTCAGCTCGTGCCACAACCCGGGCCAGTCGTCGGACTCGAAGTGCAGCGGATAGATGTCCTGATACTTCTTCGGCGGATTCTCCGCGTACTTGATCGAGCCGTCGGGTCGACGGCGGAACCACTCCGGATGTTCGCGCACGTACGGATGATCGGGCGAGGCCTGAAACGCGATGTCAAGTGCGACTTCCAGCCCCTGCGCCGCGGCCGAGGCAACGAATGCGTCGAAGTCGTCGATGGTGCCAAGCCCCGGTTCAATCGCCATGTGCCCGCCCTCGTCCGATCCGATGGCCCACGGGCTTCCCGGATCGTTCGGCGACGGGGTGAGCGAGTTGTTCGGTCCTTTGCGAAAACTACGGCCGATCGGATGGACGGGCGGCAGATACACCACATCGAAGCCCATCGCGGCGATGTAGGGGAGCATCTGGGCTGCTTCGGCGAACGTCGCGCTCCGGGACGGGTCCTTGCCGGCGGAGCGGGGGAACATCTCGTACCACGCGCCACATCGCGCCCGCTCGCGGTCGACGATGACGGGGAGCACACGATCGAAGCGCGTGGCGTGGCGTCGATCCGGGAGCGCGGCCATGAGCGCGGCCACATCCTCCGGCAGCGCGGCGGCGACCCGCGCGGCCGTTTCTCCGGGAGCTTGGAGCGCGGTGGCCACTGCGAGCAAGCGCTCCCGACCCGTCGCCACATGGCGATCGATCGCCGCGGTGAGCAGCGCAGCTCCCTCGAGCAGTTCCGACGAGACATCCTGCGCGGCTTCGGCCTTCTTCGCGAGATCCTGCCGCCAGCTTGCGAAGCGATCGATCCACGCCTCAATCGTGTATTCGTACCGCCCAGAGTCTCGACCGTGAAGGAGGCCTCCCACCGATCGTTGTCGAGCGCCCGCATCGGGGCTTCGCGCCAGTCTTCCCCGACCCGGCGGAACAGCACGACCGCCGCGATCGCGTCGTGACCATCGGCATGAATGTCGGCGCTGACCAGAACGCGTTCTCCGACGGTCCGCTTGACCGCGAAGCGCCCGCAATCGATCTGCGGCAGGACAGCTTCAATCACGACCCGGCGGAGCAGTTGCTGATCGAGTGAGAGGGAGTTTGTGTCGCGACCGACGCGTTTCGCCATCATTTCTCAGTGACGCAGGAGCTAGTCGAGAATCGAAATCTCATCCGCAATCGACAATCTCAATCCGCAATCGGCAATCTCAATCCGCAATCGGCAATCAGCCAAATCCGCATTCTTCAATCCGCAATCTCCAATTCAGTAGACACCCATCGGCCCCCAATCCTCGACTCTGCGAAGGTCCTCCTTGCGACAATTGAGCTTCAGGACCGCCATCGATCGGGGCAGGAGCTCGTAGCGGCCGCCGGCGCGGAGGCGGCGCGGGGGAGCCCACGGATCGGCCGTGTCGATGAGCGTCTCCCATCGTTCCTCAGCGGCCGTCGTCGGCAGCGTGAACGCGATCGGCTGTTCGCCGGCGTTGAGCATAAGCAGCAGCGTGTCGCCGACGATGCGCGCGCCGCGTTCGTCGACCTCGTCGATCGCATCGCCGTTGAGACGCACGCCCAGGCAGCGCACGTCGGGAGCGCTCCACGTCTCGTCAGTCATTTCCCGGCCGGAGGGGTCGAGCCACGCGATGTCGAGCACGTCGGCGCCGCGGATGCGCCGTCCTTGAAAGAACTTCCGCCGCCTCAGGACGGGATGATCCCTCCAGATGCGAATGAGGCGCCGGGTAAAATCGAGGAAGTCGCGCCGTTCGGGCGTGTTCTCCCACGGCGTCCAGCTGATCTCGTTGTCCTGACAGTAGGCGTTGTTGTTGCCTTGCTGCGTGCGTCCGAGCTCGTCGCCGCCACTGATCATCGGGACGCCGACCGAGAGCAGAAGGGTGGCCATCAGATTTCGACGCTGCCGGTCGCGCAGCTCGAGGATGCGGCGATCGGCCGTGGGTCCTTCGACCCCGCAGTTCCAGCTGAGATTGTGGTTCTCGCCGTCCGCGTTGTTCTCGCCGTTCGCCTCGTTGTGTTTCTGGGCGTAGCTCACGAGATCGGCGAGCGTGAACCCGTCGTGCGCGGTCACGAAGTTGATGCTCGCGTAGGGGCGCCGGCCGCTCTGCTCGTAGAGATCGCTGCTTCCCGACAAACGCGTGGCCAGCTCGGAGACGCCGCCGCCGTCGCCGCGCCAGAATCGCCGCACCGCGTCGCGGTACTTGCCGTTCCACTCGGTCCACTTCGTGGGGAAGTTGCCGACCTGGTAGCCGCCCTCGCCGAGGTCCCACGGTTCGGCGATCAGCTTCACCTGCGACAGCACGGGATCCTGGTGAATGATGTCGAAGAACGCACCCAGTTTGTCGACGGCATGCAACTCACGAGCCAGCGCGCTGGCGAGATCGAATCGGAACCCATCGACGTGCATCTCGATGACCCAGTAGCGCAGGCTGTCCATGATGAGCTGCAGCACGCGTGGGCTTCGCATGTTCAGGGTGTTGCCGCAGCCGGTGAAATCCTGGTAGAAGCGCGGCTGATTCGGCTGGAGACGGTAGTACGAGCGTGTTGTCGATGCCGCGCAACGACAGTGTCGGGCCGGCGTGATTCCCTTCGGCGCTGTGGTTGTAGACAACGTCGAGGATCACCTCGAGGTTCGCTGAATGGAGTGCGCGAACCATCATCTTGAATTCGCGGACCGCATCCTGCGGCGACTGCGATGTCGCGTACCTGACCTCCGGGCGCGAAGTACGACAACGTGTTGTAGCCCCAATAATTGATCAGGCCCCGTCCGGCGAGATGCCAATCGTTGAGATGGTGGTGCACCGGCATCAGCTCCACCGCCGTGACGCCAAGGTTGGTGAGGTGGCGGATGGCCGGCTCGGAGGCGAGGCCGAGGTACGTGCCGCGCAGCGCCTCAGGGATGTGCGGATTCAGTTTCGAGAATCCTTTGACCTGAAGCTCGTAGATGAGCGTCTCGTGCCACGGCGTGCGCAGCGGCCGATCGTCGCCCCAGGTGAACGCGCTGTCGATCACCGCGGCGAGCGGTGCGTACGGTGCGCTGTCGCGATCGTCGAACGTCGTATCGTCCTGCCCGAACCGAAAACCAAAGAGCGACTCATCCCATCGGACCGTGCGGCCCACGACCTTCGTGTACGGATCCAGGACAAGCTTGTTGGGATTGAACCGATAGCCCATATGCGGCGCGAATGGACCGTGCACCCGGTACCCGTACAGCTGGCCCGGCAGAACATCCGGCAGATACCCGTGCCACACCATGTCGGTATGTTCCTGCAAGGGGATGGTCACCGACTCGACTTCGGCGTCGGGGGAGTCGAACAGGCACAGCTCGACGCGCGTCGCGTGTTCGGAGAACACCGCGAAGTTGACGCCCACGCCGTCCCAGGTCGCGCCCAGCGGATACGGGGTGCCTGGCCATACGCGCATATTCGAGGTTGGCACAGAAGGAGTTAGGTAACACGTTCGCGTGTGCGGTTGCAAACAGCTGACAGCGGTCAGCGTCCGATGACGGGTCAGAGCAGACGGAATTGTGAGAGCAGCCACGCTGTGAAAAGGATCGGAATCAGCGCGACAGCAAACAGGACGCCGAGGATCGCGAGGACGAAGATCCAGTCTCCGCGCGTCGCTTTCGATTCCGGATGCGCGTAGCGTTCGAGGAGGGCCAGGTTGCGGACGTTGGCTTTCCACCCGAAGTCGAACAGATCGCCGACGACCGGAACGAACCCGATGAGGAAATCGATCGCCGCATTGATCACCATGCGAAGCTGAACGACGCGCGGTATGCGCATCCGTACGGCATGCAGCAGCAGCAGCGCCGCGAACACTGGCGTCGTCAGATCCCCCAGGCCGGGGATGAGGCCGAGAAGCGGGTCCAGCCCGAACGTGAGGTTCGTACCCGGCACGCGAAACGCGCTGTCGAGGAGAACGCTCCATTTCCGCAACGCCGCCAGCGTGCGGGCATGAGATTCACGCACCGTTTTCGTTATCCTTTTCTCTTTTCCCTCTTCCCTTTGTCACTCTCCGAGCAACTCGCCAATTGGCTGGAGGTCTTCGACATGATCGCAGACCGCCTTGAGCATCATCAGCATCGGCACCGCGAGAACCGTGCCCCAGAGGCCCCAGATCCAGCTCCAGAAGAGCAGGCCGACGAAGATCGCGACGGGATTCATCTTGGCGGCGCGGCTCATCAGCATGGGCGTGAGCAGGAACCCCTCGAGGCTGGTGATGGCAAACGCGGCTGCGGTGATGTAGGCAGTCTGGAGCAGGCTGTTGAACTGCATGAAGGCCACGACCGCGAGACCGCCGGACACGAGAATCGGACCCAGATACGGAATCGAATTGAAGATCCCGGCCAGCAGGCCCCACACGATCGCGTGCTCGAGGCCGAACCACCACAGCGCGATGCTGGTCGCGACGGTCACCAGAAAACTCGTGAACACCTGCACGCGCATGAAGCTTTCAATCTGCAGGTTGATTTCGTCGAGTATTTGAACGGTGATTTTTTTCTCCGACAGCGTGCGACCTCCGATCTTCACCAGCTTTCGCTTGTAGAGATCTCCGGTGACGAGAAAGAAGTACACCAGGAACAGCACGAGCACGAACTGGCCGCCAAATCCGAGCAGGCCAACCCCGCCGGACCACAGATAGTCACTGGTACGAAAGGTCGGTTGGACGACCTCCACTTTCTGGACGCCTGTCTCTCTTCTCTCCCTCGCGGCGATGTCTTTCTCGGCATCTGTTGGCTTTGACGCCTCTTGGGCGGCCCGATCGATCTCCGTCGCGGCGCGCTGCACTTTCTCGAGGGTCCCGCCGCTCGCGGTGCGGTGGGCGCGCACGCGATCCCGGATGCGCTGCGCCGCCTGAGGAATGTCCGTGACAATCGCCATCGCCTGATCGCTCAGCGTGTACACGCCAAAGCCCAGGCCGCCGACGACCAGGAGCACGGCGACGGCGGCGCCCACGCTCCGTGGCACCCGCATTCGCTGCAGTCCGCCGACGAACGGCGCGAGCCCGTAGCTGATAAGGATACCGAGCACAATTGGAACCAGCACCGATTGGGCGTACTGCAGTACCAGCACGACGGTCAGACCGGCGACTACGCTCAGCGCAATGTTGCGGACGTCGACAACAGGCGGTCTTTCCGAGACCGGCTCGGAGGCTGGCGAATCCGTCGGTGCGACGGTCACGACGACATCGCCGTTTTCCCTGGACGGCAGTACGTGTTTTGGCGGCTGGCCGCTCATTGGTGGATCGACGGGACGAGAGTAACGCGGTACATTGACCTCATCCGTCTGCATGAACGTTGCCGACTTCGACTTCGAACTGCCTGATGAGCTTGTGGCGCAGCACGCGCCGCCGCCCGGGACATCGCGGCTCCTGGTGCTCGATCGCGCCAGTGGCGCGCGCAGTCACGCGTCGATAGCCGACCTGCCATCGCGGCTTCGTGCGGGCGACCTGCTCGTCGTCAACAACACGCGCGTCTTTGCCGCACGCCTGCTAGGCAGACGCGTGCCAAGCGGCGGGGCCGTCGAATGTTTGCTGCTCGCAACACCGGAACGGCCTGGCACCACGAGGTCAGATTCAGCCGAAGACATGCGCCTCGCCGACGCGCTGATGCATCCCGGCCAGAAGCTCAAACCGGGCGCGCGTGTCCGGTTTGAGGGACCTGCCGGGTACGCTGATGGGCGAAGTCGTCGCTCGACACTTTCACGGGCGCCGAACGATCCGGCTCTGGGCCGAGGCGGGTGGCGACGTGGACGCGCTGATTGACGCGATCGGCCACGTCCCGTTGCCTCCGTACATCAAACGGAGCGACACGCCCGCGGATCGCGAGCGCTATCAGACCGTCTTTGCCCGCGTCCGTGGATCGGTGGCCGCACCCACCGCCGGACTCCATTTCACGCCGGATCTGCTTGCGGCGCTTCACGCGCAAGGGGTCGAGCGTGCGGAGGTGACGCTCCACGTCGGGTACGGCACGTTCAAACCGGTCCGCGTCGCGCGCGTCGAAGATCACGTCGTCGATTCGGAACGGTACGAGATTCCTGCGGTGACGGAAGCGGCCATCGCCGCCGCAAAGAGGGAGGGACGCCGCGTCATCGCTGTGGGAACGACGACCACTCGCGCGCTGGAGGATGCGGCGCAGCGCGGCGATGGCCGAGTGATCGCCGGGCCCGGAACGGCGTCTGCTGTTTATCTACCCGGGCTTCAGTTTCAGGCGATCGACGGTCTCTTACCAACTTCCATCTGCCGCAGTCGTCGTTGCTGATGCTGGTGGCAGCGTTCGCCGGGCAGAGAAACGATCCTCGCCGCGTATCGCGACGCCGTCGAACGGCGATATCTCTTCTACAGCTATGGGGACGCAATGATGATTGTGTGAGTCGTCAGCTGCCAGCTGCCAGCGGCGCGCTGGGGCCGCGAGCCGCGAGTCGCTTACTCGATCCGTGTCGGGACCGGACCACTGATCCTCGGACGACGGAGTCGCCGAATCGCAGCGGTGGACCTGCGATATCCTCATCACCGTGAAATTCCCCTACGAAGACTTCGATCTCTCCGGCGTCCGGACGTACCCGCTTGCGTCGAGGAAGAGCAAGGCCAACGCGGCCGATTTCTCGAAGCCGTATCAACCGGGCGGCGGGTTGGCGTCGCTGCTCGATTCGTTCCCACGCATCCTCGCCGCGGCCGATTTCAAAGCGGTTGTGGCGGCGATCCGTGCCGCGCGCGATGGCAATCGCGGAATCATCTGGGGATTCGGCGCCCATGTGATCAAAACCGGTCTCGGGCCCATTCTGATCGACTTGATGGAGCGCGGCTTCGTCTCCGCGCTGGCGACCAACGGCGCGGGGGTGATCCACGACTTCGAGCTCGCGCTGTCCGCCGGCACGTCGGAGGATGTCGACGAGGCGCTCGGTCCCGGACGGTTTGGGATGGCGCAGGAGACAGGCGAGCTTCTCAACGCCGCCATTAATGACGGCGTGGCGAAGGGTCTCGGCCTCGGGCAGTCCGTCGGCCGGCGTCTCGGCGAATTGAAGCCCGCGCACGCGCACCTCAGCGTCATCGCCACGGCCGAGCGTCTTCAGATACCAGTGACCGTTCACGTGGCGATCGGCACCGATATCATTCATATGCACGCGCGCGCGTCGGGCGCTGCGCTCGGCGAAGGCAGCCTGCGCGACTTCCGATATTTCGTGTCGAACGTCGCCAGGCTCAAGGGAGGCGTCTATCTGAACTGCGGATCCGCGGTCGTTCTCCCCGAGGTGTTCCTGAAAGCTGTCGCCATTGCCAGGAACCAGGGAACGTCGCTCGATCAGCTGACGACGGTGAATCTCGATTTCGCACGGCTGTATCGTCCCCAGACCAACGTCGTCTCGCGCCCGGTCATCGGGATCGGCAAGGGATATTCGCTCGTCGGGCACCACGAAATCATGATTCCGCTTCTGGCCGCTGCGCTCGTGGAAGGCTGACGGCGCAGACCTGTTACAATAAAAAGTTCTGGCGGTGTAGCTCAGCTGGTTAGAGCATGCGGCTCATATCCGCAGTGTCCGGGGTTCAAGTCCCTGCACCGCCACCATTTTCTCCTTCGCAGTCAAGGGACAAGGTAAGCGCAAGGGAAAGCGCCCTGTGGTCCATATGAACGTGTCGGCGCGCGTGGCGCGCACGATTCGGCGGCACGCGCTCGTGGCGCGCGGCGGACGCGTGCTGGTCGCGCTGTCGGGCGGCCCCGACTCGGTTGCCCTTGCGCACCTGCTGCTCGAGCTTCAGATCCGTGGCGACCTGGTTATTGCGGCGTTCGCGCATTTCAATCACCAGCTTCGCGGCGCGGATGCGGACGGCGACGAGGCCTTCTGCCGCGAGATGGCACTGTCGCTTGGCCTGCCGATTGACGTCGGCCGCGCCGACGTCCGCGCGGCCGCGCGCGGCGCGGGCAGGTCGATTGAAGACATGGCGCGTCATCTCCGCTACGCCTTCCTGATGGAAGCGGCAGATCGCGTAGCGGCCGACGTCATTGCGGTAGGGCACAGCCTCGACGACCAGGCTGAGACTTTCCTGCTTCGCCTCGTTCGCGGTGCCGGCTCGCGAGGGCTTGCCGGGATCCTGCCGCGCGCCGGACGGATCGTCCGGCCGCTCATCGAGATTCCGCGCGCGGATCTTCGCGAATACGCGCGCGCTCGGGGACTGTCGTGGCGTGAGGACTCGACTAACGCAGATATCACGATCGCTCGAAACCGCGTGCGGCACGAGGTCATCCCGTATCTCGAGCGTGAGTTCAACCCCGCCATTCGGACGCTGCTCGCGCGAGAAGCCGAGCTCGCGCGCGAAGATGAGGACCGTCTGCAACGCGAAGCAATCGATTTGGCCCGTACGATCGTCTTAACTACAACGGACGGAAATATTGAGATTGACGCGGACGCGCTGAGGTCGCTGCATCCGGCGATCTCGTCGCGTCTGGCGCAGCATGCCCTGACGAAAGCGTCACATGGACGGTTCGTGGGGTACGAACACGTCGAGCAGGTTCTGGAGTTGGCGCGCGGTCAACACGGCACCACCCTGGATTTGCCGGGCCAGCGCGTCGTGCGGCGCGGCAGCGCGATCGTGTTCGGACCTCCCGCCCCTCGGTCGGGGCGCGGCGAAGTCGCTGGTGCGAACTCTTTTCGTTTTCCGCTGTCTATTCCTGGTGAGGTCACGCTCGATAATCAGGGATGGGCGGTTTCGGCGCACCGGCTCGACGACTTTGACAGACCGGCAGGTTTCGGCCCGGCCCGGGGGGTAGAAGTCGCCATTGCGGCCGATCCGGTGGCGTTGCCGTTGGCCATTCGTTCGCGGCGGCCCGGGGATCGGTTCCGGCCGCTCGGAATGGGCCATCGGAAGAAGCTGCAGGATTTCCTCGTGGATCGTAAAATCCCTAGAGAAATCAGGGATTCGTTGCCTCTCGTTGTGGATAGTGCGGACAGAATCGTGTGGGTCGTGGGGGAGTCGGTGTCCGAGGATTTTCGGGTCACGGAGCCTTCGCGAGGCGTGATACTCTTGAAAGCAAGGCGGTTAGGAGGCCCAGGTTGAATTCGACCCTCAAGAGCTTACTGTTCTGGATGGTCCTCGTCGTCGTCGGGGTCCTGATCTGGAATTTCTCTACGGCCTTTGCCGGCAAGTCCGAAAGTCCGATGCCCTTCTCGCAGTTCTTGAAGGCGGTGGACGACGATCAGGTTTCCTCCGTCGTGATGGTGGGTCACGAGATCACGGGCGAACTCAAGACCAGCAGCGTGGGTAACGGCCGCGACAAGTTCCGCACTTACGCTCCCGACTACCAGGGCTTGGCCAACAAGCTCCACGAGAAGGGAATCCAGATCCAGGCAAAGCCGGAAACGACCAGCCCCTGGGCGAACCTGCTCTATTCGTGGGCTCCGATCCTCCTGATGATCGGGTTCTGGATCTTCATCATGCGGCAGATGCAGAGCGGAGGGAACAAGGCCCTCTCGTTTGGCAAGAGCCGCGCGAAACTCTCGTCGAGCTCGCAGAAGAAGGTGACGTTCAAGGACGTCTCCGGCGTTGATGAAGCGAAAGAAGAGCTGCAGGAGATTATCGAGTTTCTCAAGGAACCGCAGAAGTTCCAGAAGCTCGGCGGGCGCATCCCCAAGGGCGTCCTCCTGATGGGCCCTCCGGGCACGGGCAAGACGCTATTGGCCCGCGCGGTTGCTGGCGAGGCAAACGTTCCGTTCTTCTCGATCAGCGGTTCGGACTTCGTGGAGATGTTCGTCGGCGTCGGCGCGTCTCGCGTGCGCGATCTCTTCGAACAAGGAAAGAAGAACGCACCGTGCATCGTGTTCATCGACGAGATCGATGCCGTCGGCCGGCACCGCGGCGCGGGGCTTGGCGGCGGCCACGACGAGCGCGAGCAGACGCTGAATCAGTTGCTCGTCGAGATGGACGGGTTCGAATCGAACGAGGGAGTCATCCTCGTTGCTGCCACCAACCGCCCCGACGTGCTCGACCCGGCCTTGCTACGGCCCGGCCGCTTCGATCGCCGCATCGTCGTCAATCGTCCTGACGTGAAGGGCCGCGAGGGCATTCTTGCGGTTCACACAAAGAAGATTCCTCTTGCTGACGACGTGAACATCCACGTTCTGGCGCGCGGGTCGTCTGGATTCTCCGGTGCGGATCTGGCGAACCTGGTCAACGAGGCAGCGCTGAACGCCGCCCGGTACAACCAGAAAGTCGTTCGCATGCTCGATTTCGAGTTCGCGAAGGACAAGGTGATGATGGGCACGGAACGCCGGTCCATGATCATCAACGACGAAGAGAAGAAAGTTACCGCGGTCCACGAGGCGGGCCACGCGCTGCTCGCGGTGCTGCTGCCGCATGCCGATCCCGTGCACAAGGTGACCATCATTCCGCGCGGCATGGCGCTCGGCGTGACGATGCAGTTGCCGGTCGAGGACAAGCACAATTACACGCGTGAGTACCTCAACGACCAGATCGCGATTCTTCTCGGCGGCCGGATCGCGGAAGAGATCACGATGAACGGCATGACTACCGGCGCCGGCAACGATCTCGAGCGGTCGACCGAGCTGGCGCGCAAGATGGTGTGCGAGTGGGGCATGAGCGACGCGATGGGGCCGCTCACCTTCGGCAAGAAGGAAGAGCAGATCTTCCTCGGCCGCGAGATCGCGCAGCACCAGGACTACAGCGAGGACACCGCCATCCGGATCGATCACGAGATCAAGCGATTCGTGACGAGCAACTACGAACGCGCGTACGGCATCCTCGAGGAACACAAACCGGCGCTGCTGCGAATCGCAGAAGAGTTGCTAGCGCGCGAGGTTCTCGACGCCGAGCAGGTCCGGCGGATCGTGGCTGGTGAAGCGCTCGAGGAGCACACGCCGCGCCACGTCGTGTCCGCGACCGACGATGGTTCGAAGAGACCGGCCAAGGAGCGCCCCTCAATCGTCGCACCGCTGCCGCCGCTCAACAAACCGCTCCCACAGGAGTAAAAGGGAAAGGGGGAAAAGGGAACCTTTCCCCCTTTCCCTTTTCCCTTCTGCCTTTTCCCTTTTCCCTTGTCCCTTTTCGCGCGCGCCCGCTACGAAGTGCCGCTGGAGAATCGAGTGGCACTTGTGCTGGGCGAGCGTACCCTCGTCATGGGGGTCATCAACGTCACCCCCGACTCATTTTCCGATGGAGGCGTGCGATTCGACCCTGCGAGGGCCGTCGAGGACGGCTTGCGCATGGTATCCGAGGGCGCGGACATCATCGACGTCGGTGGCGAATCGACGCGGCCGGGCGCGGAGGATCTGCCCGCGGACGAGGAATTGCGGCGCGTGCTACCCGTGATCGAGCAGCTCGCGTCCGGCGGAGCGATCGTCTCAATCGACACATACAAGGCTGTCGTCGCACGTGAGGCGCTGGACCGGGGGGCGGCGATCGTGAACGACGTCAGCGGATTTCTCTTCGATCGCGAGCTCCCCCCGGTTGTTGCCGAGTCGGGTGCCGCCGTTATCCTCATGCACAATCGCGGGCGTTCACGCGAGATGTACAAAGAGGCGGTGTACGAAGACGTCGCGAACGAGGTGACACGAGAGCTGGGTGGCGCGATCGGGCGAGCTGAGTCTGCCGGAGTGTGTCGGGATGCGGTCATCATCGATCCAGGGCTCGGTTTTGCCAAACGGGCCGAGCACTCGTACGCCATGCTCGCGTCACTCCCGGCGCTCAGAACGCTCGACAGGCCGATCCTGTGCGGGCCATCGCGAAAATCGTTTCTGGCTGCGGCAATCGGCCGGAAAGGTCCAGGCGACCGCGAGTGGGCCACCGCCGCCGCCGTGACCGCCAGCGTGCTGCTCGGAGCGCACATCGTGCGGGTCCACCGAGTCGCGGAGATGATGGACGTCATCAGGACCGCCGATCGAATCAGAAACGCGGCAGTGTCCACCGAAGCTTCCCGCTGACCTCCCCCGGCGGCCGTTTTGAGGCTGCCATCAGATAAGCTATCCCTGCATGATGGATTTCCTCGGCAGCATCCTTCGCCGGCCGCCGGTGGGCTGGTGGGATCTGCTCGACATCGCCATCGTCTCCATCCTGATCTATGAGTTTCTCAAGCTGATCAGGGGAACGCGCGCCGTCCAGATGGGCGTCGGGACGCTGCTCATCGTGGCGATGTTCTACATCTCGCGTCTCGCTCCGCTCCAAACCGTCAACTGGCTGATCCGCAACATGCTGCTGTATGTAGCGTTTGCGGCGATCGTGATCTTTCAATCGGACATCCGCCGGGCGCTGGCCCACTTTGGCCAGGCTCCATTTTTCAGGTACTTCAATCGTCAGGAGGCCGCCGACGAAACGATCGAAGAGATCGTCGTCGCGGCGACGATGCTGGCGTCGCAGAAGGTGGGGGCCATCATTGCCGTCGAGCGCGAGATCGGCTTACGCAACTACATCGAGAGTGGAATTCCGCTCGACGCGACGCTGACCTACGACCTCCTCGTGACGATTTTCCACCCTGGATCGGCGCTTCACGACGGGGCGGTGATTCTCCAGGAAAACCGGATCGCGGCGGCAGCCTGCTTTCTCCCGTTGACTGTCAATCCGCGGATCAGCCGGCAATTGGGCACGCGCCATCGGGCTGCTATCGGTCTGACGGAAGAAGGTGACGCGGTCGCGGTTATCGTGTCGGAGGAGACGGGCTATATCTCTGTCGCGACCGACGGTCGCATCGAACGGCCGTTGAGCCCCGACGAGTTGCGCACGCGGCTGCGGTCGCTCATCACGATGCGCAAGTCCAGCCGCCATATCGGCGCCAGAGCCTACGATGTTTGAAGCGGCGGCTCGCGGCCCTTCGACGATGCTCAGGGTCGTCCCGAGCGAAGTCGAGGGACGGCTCGCGATTCGCGATTCAAGGATTCAGGATTCAGGATTCGGGATTCAGGATTCGAGGATTCAAGGATCAGCGATTCAGGATTAGTGATCAGTGATTAGCGATTGATGGCTTTCTCTCCGTTTCGTCATCTCGGGCTGAAGCTGATGGCGGTGGCGCTGGCGATGCTGCTGTGGCTGATCGTCGCCGGCGATCACCTCGTCGAACGCAGTCTCCGGGTGCCGCTCGAGTACCGGAACATTCCGCCGGAGCTTGAACTGATCGGTGATCCGCCGACCGAGGTCGACGTGCGGCTTCGCGGATCGTCGGCGCTGCTCGGACGGCTCGAGCCGCGCGACATCGTGGCCGTGCTGGACCTTGCGTCGGCGCGTCCCGGGTCTCGCATGTTTCACTTGCGGAGCGACGAAGTGCGCGCACCGTACGGCGTGGAGGTAGCGCAGGTGATTCCGGGCACGCTTGCGGTCGATCTCGAAAAGTCGGGGCGGCGCACTGTTCCAATCGTGCCAGCGCTCGACGGTGAGCCGGCGCCGGGCTTCGTGATCGGCCGGGTGACGTCAGAGCCGCCCGTCGTCGAGGTTGCTGGGCCGGAGAGCCGTCTGAAGCAGCTGACGGGAGCCACGACCGAACCGGTGCAGGTCACCGGCAGCCACGCGGCCGTCCGTGACGTCGTTACCGTCGGCATGACCGACTCGGCGGTGCGGCTCGTACAGCCACAGAACGCGACGGTGACCGTGGAGGTGGTGCCCGCGCCGGTCGAGCGCGAACTGGTTGGAGTGCCGATCCGGTGGCGGAATCTGCAAACCGGGCTGAGTGCCACGATTCAGCCGATCCTGGCGCGGGTGACGGCTCGAGGACGGCGGGAAGCGCTGCAGGATTTGCGCGCCGGCTCGGTTGACGCGTTTGTCGACCTTTACGGTCTCGGCCCCGGCCGATACAATCTTCGGGTCCAGGTGGATCCGTCGCAAACCTTCGGCATCAGCACCATCGATCCCGCCGTCGTTGACGTGACGATCAAGTAATCCTCGAGCGTGGCGGTTCGATAAGACATGGCCCATCGACTTTTTGGCACTGACGGCGTTCGCGGGAAAGCGGGAGAATACCCGCTCGATCACGAAACCGTCGCGCGGTTGGGTGGTGCGTTGGTGCGCGCGATGCAGCGATCGAATCGAGCGTCGCATCCGCTGCGCTTCGTCGTCGGGCGCGACACGAGAGAATCCGGTGAGTGGATCGAACGCGAGCTCGCGCGCGGTGTGCATTCGGCAGGGGCGGAGATTACGACGGCGGGTGTGATCCCGACGCCCGCGATTGCCTACGTCACGCGCGACCTGGGCTTCGACGCGGGCCTGGTGATTTCCGCTTCGCACAATCCCTTCGAGGACAACGGCATCAAGGTGTTCTCGGGGGCCGGCGAAAAATTCACCGAGGCGCTCGAGCGCGAGGTGGAGTCGATTGTTCACGACGGCAGCTGGTCGGTCGGCGGATCGTCCGATGTGCCGGTGGAGCGCACCGACTTCATCGATGCGTACATGGCGCACGCCAGGCTGGCGCTGCCGGATCCGGAACGCCTGGGCCGCTTCAAGATTGCGATCGACACGGCCAATGGCGCGACGACGACGGTCGCGCCGCGGCTCTTTCGGGGGCTTGGGTTCGACGTGTTGGTGCTGAGTGCGCACCCGGATGGGCGGAACATCAATCTCGACTGCGGGTCCACCCATCCAGACCAGATTGCCCGCACCGTGAGAGAGTCCGGCTGCCGCATGGGCGTCGCCTTCGACGGCGATGGCGATCGTGCGATCTTCGTGGACGCCGACGGACGAATCGTCGATGGCGACGCGGTGCTGTTGATGTGTGCCCGGCACTGGCAGCGAGCCGGACGACTCAAGGGGAACGCGATTGTGGCGACCGTGATGAGCAATATCGGTCTGGAAATCGCGCTGCGCGCCAGCAATATCGACCTCGTCCGATGCGCTGTCGGAGACAAGTACGTCATGGAGGAAATGATCAAGCGCGACCTGTCGCTTGGCGGCGAGCAGTCGGGCCACATCATTTTCTCCGAGCATCTGTTCACCGGCGACGGCATTGTCACGGCGTTGAGCGTGTTGCGGGTGATGGCCGAGAGCGGGCGCGAGCTCGCGGACCTCGCGTCGGAGCTGGTGACGTATCCGCAGGTCCTCGTGAACGTGCGCGTTCGCGAGAAGCAAGCGCTGGCAGATGTGCCCCCGATTGCCGCGGCGATGGAACGGGTGGAGACCCGGCTCGCCGGCGAAGGGCGGCTGCTCGTGCGATATTCTGGTACCGAGCCGCTCCTTCGCGTCATGATCGAGGGGAAGAACCAGGATCAGATTCAGGCGTGGGCGGCCGAGATCGCAGGCGTGGTGCGAGAACATCTCGGCTGACGGAAGCCTCCTTCCTTCCCCGCGTGAACTTTGCCGACATGGACTCACCGACGACATGCGCCTAGCCGTTAATATCGACCATATCGCAACGCTGAGGGAGGCACGCAAGGCTCGGGAGCCAGAGCCCGCGGCGGCGGCGCTGGTGGCCGAGATGGCGGGCGCGCGAGGCATCACGGTTCACCTGCGCAGCGATCGGCGACATATCAAGGAGCGCGATCTCGAAATCCTTCGGCAGACGATTTCGACGAAACTGAACGTCGAAATGGCCGTCACCGCCGACATGGCACGCGTGGCGCTGCACGTCCGGCCGGATCAAGTCACGTTGGTACCGGAGCGTCCACAGGAACTGACGACCGAGGGCGGTCTGGATGTCGTTGCACAGGCTCACGCCGTGAAGGATTTTACGAGCGCAGATGCACGGCGCGGGCATCCGCGTCAGCATCTTCCTCGACGCGGATCCTGACCAGGTTGCCGCCGCCAAGTCAGCCGGCGCCGACGCCGTGGAGATCAACACGGGACGGTACGCCGACGCGGCCGGAACCGCCGCGGCCGAGCGCGACGCGCATCGCCGCGGCGGCCTCGCTGGCCGCGCGGAACGATCTCGAGGTGCTCGCCGGCCATGGGCTGAATTACGCGAATGTGCAGGCGATCACGACTATTCGCGAAATCGTCGAGCTCAATATCGGCCACAGCATTGTCGCGCGCGCGGCGCTCGTCGGAATGGACCGGGCGGTGAGAGACATGGTCCGCCTGCTATGGGCGTAGCGACGCCTCTGCGGGCATGGTCTCGGTACGCTCCCCGCGCTCTACGCAGGACTCGCGCTGCTCGCTCTCCACCCTGCGTCCGAGGCGGCCGCGGGGACGCAGCGCGTCACAATCCGCACCGATGACGGCATCTCCCTGGCCGCGACGTGGTACGAACCGGGGGCACGATCGGCTCCAGCCGTCATACTGGTTCACATGCTACACAAGACGCGACGGGATTGGGACGCCGTCGCGTCTCGTCTGGCGGCCGAAGGCATCGGTGCGCTTGCGGTGGACCTCAGGGGCCATGGCGAATCATCCGGTACCCTGCCGGAAGGGGAGACGGCGGACTATTCCTCACTCGTCCGCGATGTCACCGCTGCGCGGCGCTATCTTGCGTCGCGAGGCGACGTGCAGTCCGCATCGGGATTGGCGGCGCATCCATTGGCGCCAACCTTGCGGTCCTCGAAGCGGTCGCGGATCCCGCCGTCGCGAGCCTCGCGCTCCTGTCGCCGTCGACCGATTATCGCGGTCTCCGCATCGATGCGGCGATGAAGAAGTACGGCGCACGCCCCGCGCTGCTGATTGCGAGCGACGACGATGCGTACGCGTCCCGTTCGGTGAAGGAACTGCAGAAAGCGGGCGGGGGCTTGCGGGAGGTGCTGATCCTGAGTCACGCCGGTCACGGTACGGTCATGCTCGGCCGCGATTCCGATCTGGCGGGCACGCTGGTGGACTGGTTCCGCAAGACGTTGTTATGATCGATCCTTCGCAGGTTCCACAGGGTTCTGCGAGGTTCTGCGAGGTTCCACCGGGTTCACTTCGCACTAGCATGGACCCATTCGAACCTTGGAGAACCCAGCGACCCTTGGAGAACCCAGCAGAACCCGGTAGAACCGAGCAGAACCTTTCATAAATGCGAAGCGAGTCCGTGGTGTTCGGCATCGCCGGCATCTTCTTCGGTGTCCTTGTCGGCTGGATCATCGGCAGTCAACGGGCGACAGGCGTCGTCACGCCGCCAGTCGCTACGGCTGCGGCGCCGGCGGCCGGATCGACGTCCGGCCAAGCAGCGCCTGCCTTCGACGAGGCGCGCGCGGCCGAGCTGAAGACGACCGCCGACCGTAATCCCCGCGACGCCGAGGCACGTGTTCAGCTCGGAAACCTGTATTTCGACGCCGAGCGCTACGATGAGGCGACACGCTGGTACGAACAGGCGCTGCAGGTCGATCCGAAGAACGTCAATGCGAGCACCGATCTGGGGATCGCGTACTACTACTCGAACCAGCCCGATCGCGCGCTCGCGCAGTTCGACAAATCACTGGCGATCGATCCGAAGCACTCGAAGACGCTCCTGAACATCGGAATCGTCCGCGCCTTTGGCAAGCAGGATCTCGACGGTGCCGAGAAGGCGTGGCAGCGCGTCCTCGAAGTCGCTCCAAACACACCGGAAGCAGAGGTCGCCAAGAAGGGTCTGGATGGTCTGCGGGCGGGGCACGGGGCAGGCGGTCCCGCGGCAGCCCCGCCGAAGTCCCCGAGCCAGTAGCATGGCGCGCCTGATCCTCTGGGCCATCCTCATCGTTCTCATCACGCGATCGCTCTTGCGTCTGTTGCACGGCGTGATTGAAGGTGCCGGTTACACGCGCGAGCAGTCGGCGCCGCGAAGCGTCGGTCTCGTCAAGGACCCGGTCTGCGGCGTGTTCGTCGTACCGGGACGGGCGCTGAGCTCCGGAAGTGGCGCCGGGACACAATATTTCTGTTCGGAAGCATGCCGGCGCAAATGGGTTAAAGGCTGACAATCATGCCTTCCACCGAGAGCCAGTTGCGCGCCGACATCGTCGAAGTCGGACGGCGGCTGTACGCTCGCGGGTACACGGCATCGAACGACGGCAACATCAGCGTGCGGCTCGACGACCGGCGGCTGTTGATGACGCCGACCAACGTCTGCAAGGGGTTCATGACCGAGCAGATGATGGTGATCACCGATCTCGATGGAAAAAAGATTGCCGGTGAGCGAAATCCCTCCTCCGAGATGCAGATGCATCTCGAGGTGTACAGGCAGCGGCCGGAAATACAGGCTGTCGTCCATGCCCATCCGCCGGTCGCGACAGGCTTTGCGGTCGCGGGCATTCCGCTCGATCGCGCGGTGCTGGCGGAAGTGGTGACGACTCTTGGCAGCGTTCCGATCGCCGAATACGCGACGCCGTCGACGAAGGAGCTACCAGAGGCCGTACGCAAGTACGTCAAGGCGCACGACGGCATGCTGCTGGCGAACCATGGCGCGCTCACGCTGGGCAGCGACTTGTTCGCCGCGTACTACAAGATGGAGACCATCGAGCATTTCGCGAACATCAGCTTCGTGGCGCGTCTGCTCGGCGGTGAGCGGCTGCTCTCGCGCGACGAGGTGATGCGCCTGCAGGGACTCAGAGGGCGGTATGGCATCGCCGCGCCTGCGCCGATCTGTCCGGATCCGGTCGCCGCATCCGAGGCCGCACAGGAAGACTGTCAGGTGGTGTTTGCCCCGCCGTCGGTGTCGGGCGGGCGTCTGGTGCCCGAGCGGATCGGTTCGATGGGTGGCGATGAAGAAATTCGGCTAACATACCGCGAACTCACGGCACTGATAGAGGACGCGGTCCGGAACCTGAAATGACGGGCGGGGTGTGAAGGCCTCGCGCAACGACACAATGCAGGACTCAATGAGCTGGAAGCTGGAAGCGCGGAGCTGGAAGCTTCGGGAGGCATTTCATGGGTGAGGCGCTCGGCATGGTCGAGACGAAAGGTCTCGTGGCGATGATCGAGGCGGCCGACGCGATGGTCAAAGCCGCGAAGGTGACGCTGGTCGGCTGGGAAAAAATTGGCGCCGGCTATGTCACCGCGATTGTGCGCGGCGATGTAGCGGCGGTGAAGGCAGCTACCGATGCCGGGGCCGCCGCGGCCCGGCGGGTTGGCGAGCTGGTGTCGGTTCACGTGATCCCGCGTCCTCACGCCAACCTCGAGGACACGCTTCCGATTGGCAAGGCGAACGCTGCCGCGAAATGATCGTTGCGAAAATCGTCGGGACCGTCGTTGCGACACGCAAGGATGAGCGGCTCGTCGCGAACAAGCTGCTCGTCGCGCGGCCCGTCGATCCCTATGGGAAGCCCGAAGGGAGTTACCTGGTGGCGGTGGACACCGTGGATGCCGGCTTCGGCGAGACGGTGCTCATCGTCAGCGGCAGCTCCGCGCGCATGGCATCCGGCATGAAAGACTGTCCGGTCGACGCAGCTATCGTTGGCATCATCGATACCATTCATGTCGCCGAATCGGAGTCGTGAGATGCAGCTGGCCCGAGTCATCGGCGAGGTCGTGTCGACCGTCAAGGACGAGAATCTGATCGGCGCAAAGCTGCTCGTGCTGCAGCCGGTGGATACGTCGGGACAAAGTGTGGGGCGCACGCTCGTGGCCCTCGACTCGGTCGGCGCTGGCACGGGTGAGCACGTGTTTTTCGTGCGCGGCCGGGAAGCAGCATTTCCCTTCTATCCCGCCGAACCGCCCACCGATGCCGCGATTGTCGGCATCGTCGATCATTGGGACGTGGGATAGCCCCGCTCCAGCTCGAAGCTGGAAGCTGGTAGCTTCAATGCAGATTTGCCGCGTGGTTGGCACCGTCGTCTCGACGCAGAAGAACCGTAAGCTCGAAGGGGCGAAGCTGCTGCTCGTGCAGCCGCTGGCGCTGGACGGCGCGCCCCGGGGCGTGGCGCTGATTGCGATCGATTCGGTCGGGGCTGGCGTGGGCGAACGCGTGCTGGTTGTCATCGAAGGGAAGGCAGCCGGAGACGCGCTCGGCAGGAAGGCCGCTGCCGTCGACGCGGCGATCATCGGGATCGTCGACCAACTGGAGTATCGGGACGAGGCATGAACGAAGAGCTGCTTCGGCAGATGGTTCGAGAAGCCGTGGCGAAGCGCCTTGCGCGAAACGACGAGACGGTCGAGGTGCCGCTCGAGCTGATCAGGCACTCGAGCCATTATCGGTACGCGCTGGCTGGATCCGGCGGCGCCTGCCTCATCGAACCCAGCGTTCAGTGCAATCACTGCGGATATTGCGAATCGCACGGACATTAGAGAATGCTGATGGTTGAGTGCTGAGTGCTGAATGACTGCGTCGCACAACTCAGCATTCAGCAATCAAAATTGCATTCAACATTCAGCACTCATCATTCAGCATTTCCTGTGAAGCCACCCGTCTTACTCACGCGCCGCATCCCGTCAGCCGCGTTTGCGCGTCTCGAAGCCGCCTGCGATGTCGATCTGCACGATGGGCCCTCGCCGCTCACGCCCGACGAGCTGAAGAACCGGGTGAAGGGCAAGCGCGCGCTGATCTGTCTGCTCACTGACCGCATCGATGGCGCGGTTGTCGATGCCGGCCTGCCAGACTTGAAGATCGTCGCCAACGTGGCGGTCGGGTACGACAACGTCGACGTGCCTGCTGTGAAGTCGCGCGGCGTGATGTTCACCAACACGCCCGACGTCCTGACCGAGGCCACGGCGGAGCTCACCTGGGGGCTGATTCTCTCGCTTGCGCGCAGGGTCACCGAAGGCGATCGCCTCATCCGTCGCGGAGGCTGGCGCGGGTGGGCGCTCGACTTCATGCTTGGGATGGAACTGCGAGGGAAACAGCTCGGCATCATCGGACGAGGCCGAATCGGCCGCGCGGTGGCGGCCAAGGCTCCAGCGTTCGGCATGACGGCCGTGTTCGCCAAGCACGACATGTCGCTCGACGAATTGCTGGTCAGCTCGGACGTGGTGTCGGTCCACACACCGGCAACGCCGGAGACTCGCCATCTCTTCAACCGGAGAACCCTGGCCCGGATGAAACGTTCCGCGCTTCTCGTCAACACCGCCCGCGGCGCGATCGTCGACGAAGAGGCGCTCGTCTGGGCACTCAACGAGCACCTCCTGGCGGGTGCCGCGCTCGACGTGTTTGAAAGAGAGCCGTCGGTGCATCCTGGCCTCCTTCCGCTCGAGAACGTCGTCCTCGCGCCCCACCTCGGCAGCGCCACGCGCGAAACGCGCACTGCGATGGCCGATTTGGCGGTGAGAAACGTCATCGCCGTTCTTTCCGGCAACCCTCCACTGACACCCGTATGAAACTGCCGCCGCAGCCTGTCATTCCGCGCGGCCGGGTCCGCGCGGTGATGCGCCGTCTTGCGCGCGCGATTGACGGTCTCGAGGAGCCGGCCATCGAGAAGATCGCGGGGGATCAGAAGGACGATCCGTTTCAGGTCCTGATCGCCACCATGTTGTCCGCGCAGACGAAAGACGCGGTCACGCACGCCGCGTCGATGCGATTGTTTCGGGTCGCGCGGACGCCGCGGACGATGGCGAAGCTTCCGGTGAAAGAGATCGAACGCCTCATCTATCCGGTGAGCTTCTATCGAAACAAGGCGGTGCACGTGCAGCGCACATGCGGGCAGTTGCTCTCGCGTTACCGCGGTGTCGTGCCCGACACGATGGACGAGTTGCTCACGCTGCCCGGGGTTGGACGGAAGACGGCAAACCTCGTGCTGATTCTCGCGCACAGGAGTCCGGACAACATCTGCGTCGACACCCACGTGCACCGGATCTCGAATCGCCTGGGTTGGGTGCGCACGCGGACGCCTGAGGAGACCGAACACGCTCTGTACGCTGCAGCGCATCGGCAGTGGTGGCCGGTCATCAATCTCTACCTCGTCACCTGGGGGCAGAACGTGTGCCGGCCCGTATATCCACTGTGCGGCAGTTGCGTTCTTTTCGACCTTTGCCCGAGAATCGGCGTCACGCAGGTGGGAAAGCAGATAGCCGTGTAGCTTCTGCCCGATAGCTGTGTCGCTTCCGCCTTCCGCCTTCGCAGTGCTTAAGCGGATCGCCGTAGCCTTCGGCGGAGGCTGGTCACGCGGAAGAACAGGCATGCAGAGAGGATTGCGTCATGACGATGCGGGTCACGTTGACATTGGGGCTGGCTGTTTTCGCGCTCGGGCTGGCGCCGCGCGATCAGACCTCGCCGGGTGCTGGACCGGTCATCGTGCTGGAGACGGCCAAGGGAAACATCGAGTTCGAAACATATCCCGACGAGGCGCCGAAGACCGTCGCGCAGATCGTCGGGCTGGTGAAGCGGAACTTCTATAACGGTCTCCGGTTTCACCGCGCCGAGGCTGGCATGGTGCAGATCGGCGATCCGCAGACGCGCAACATGCTGATGCGGGACTACTGGGGACGCGCGGCGAGCGGCAACCCGATCGGGGCGGCTGAAATCACGAAGAAGCGGCGGCACGAGCGGGGCTCGGTGGCGATGGCCTATCCAGGGACCGACGCACGATCGGCCGACAGTCAGTTCTTCATCGACATCAAGCCGCATCCGGAATGGGATGCGAAGTACGCCGTCTTCGGCAAGGTGATCAAGGGAATCGAGGTCGTCGACAAGATCCAGGTCGCCGACGTGCTCAAGAAGGCGTACGTAAGAGCGGGTCCGGCAACACCTTGACGAGTCCCTTCAGATCCGGATAGCGGTCGACGAATTCCTGCGGATACTCACCGTCGAGCGCCTGCCCGAGATCGTGCTTCAGGATCGCCGCGTTCGCGACGGACTTCGCCGAGAAGTGATTGTTTGCGTAGAGGTACGCCTTCTTCACTTCGCGCGCGGCGTCCCGTGCCGCTTTCGCGAACGGACCCAGCTCGTCGGCCGAATACAGATAGTTGTAGCGATCCTCCGACGCGTCGTGTTTCCACCACTGCGCGGCGTTCCGGCCATGCAGCCGCAGATAGTAGAAGGTCCTGACGTTCGGCCGCAGGTTCTGTCGAATCGACACCCGAAACTTCGGCTCATCAATCTGAACCCACGCGGCGCCGAACGCATCCAGGAGCTGCAGGATTTCCTCCGGCCGATCGCTCCAGCTGCGATGACGCAGTTCGAGCGCGAGCGGATATTCCTTGAAATGACGTAGCAGCCACTCGACGTAGCCGCGCGCGTCGGGATCGTTGCGGAAACTTGGAGGAAACTGCGCGAGGAGCGCACCGAGTTTTCCTGCCGCGGCGAGCGGATCGATGGCCGTCCGGAATTCGTCCACATCCTTCTCGCCGAGTGTCCACGGATCTACCCCCGTCGCCTTCTCGAACATGTCGGGATGGGTGAACTTCTGGAACAGTTTCAGCGAGAACTCGAACCCAGGCGGCGTTCGCTCGGCCCAGCCTCGGACCGCCGCTTCTGTCGGCACGCGGTAAAACGACGAGTTGACTTCAACGGTGTCGAAGTGCTCTGCATAGAACCGCAGCTCGTCGAAGCCGCCGCGGCTGCTCGATCGGCGGCCCGGCGGAACGGGGTAGAAAATCCCGTTCCAGGTGCCCTGTCCGGCCGGATAGCTCCAGCCGGATGTGCCGATGCGAATCTCACCCATTGCGCCTCGTCCTGAGCGACGTCGAAGGGCCCTTTGGGTAGGCACTCTTGTCGAAGCCGAAGGTCACCTTCCCACCCTGGATCAGAATCGGCCGGCGGATCAGGTTTGGCTGCTCCATCATCATATCGATGGCTTCCTTCTTCGAACGAGGCAGCGGCCGCTGCTTGAACACCGGGCTTCGTGTGCTGACGAAATCCAGAAACCTCTCGGCGTCGATGTGTTTCTCGAGGAACGCGCGAGTGGGTGGATCCCGGTTGATGTCGTGCTCGTCGACGTCCATGTGATGCTGCTCCAGAAAACTTCTGGCGTTGCGGCACGTGGTTCAGGTGGGTTTCCAGTAGAAGATTGGACGGGCCATCCACGTATTCTACCCGCGTCGGCGGTCCTCCTCCCTCCAGCTACAATGGGAGGGGTGCTGACCATCAACGAGATTTTTCATTCGATTCAGGGGGAGTCGACGCAGACCGGACGGCCGTGCGTGTTCGTTCGGTTGACGGCATGCGACCTCAGGTGCTCCTGGTGCGACACGACCTATGCCTTCACGGAAGGGACGAAGATGTCGATCGACGACGTGATTGGGCGCGTTGCGCAGTTTGGCTGCGAGCTCGTCGAGATCACCGGAGGTGAGCCTCTGCTTCAGCGTGACGTGTATCCGTTGATGGAGCAGTTGCTCGCGGCGGGAAGGACCGTCATGGTCGAGACCGGCGGTCACTTGAGCATCAAAGATGTGCCGGCGCCCGTGATCCGCATCATGGACGTGAAGTGTCCCGGTAGCGGCGAGTCTCAGAAGAATTATTGGGAAAACCTCGAGTTGCTGACGCCAAAAGATGAAGTCAAGTTCGTCATCCGCGACAAGGCGGACTACGAGTTCGCCCGAGAGGTCACTGAACGCCATCGCCTGATTGAACGGACTGCCGCGGTGCTGTTCTCGCCGGTGCACGGTGTCCTTCCGGCGAAAGAACTGGCCGAGTGGATTCTCGAGGATCGTCTGGCGGTGAGACTACAGCTCCAGGCGCACAAGTACATCTGGGACGCTCAGACGCGAGGCGTATAAAGGGAAAAGGGAAAAGCGCCTGCGGCCCGAGCGAGGCGGGGAGCCGCCGAGCGAGCGCGAGCGGGGGTGGGGCCCCGCGAGCAGTGAGAAAAGCCAAGCGCCTGCGGCCCGAGCGAGGCGGGGAGCCGCCGAGCGAGCGCGAGCGGAGGCTAGGCCCCGCGAGCAGTGAGAAATGATGACAAGGGACATGGGACATCCTTGAGAGCGGTACTGCTCCTCAGCGGGGGACTGGATTCCTACACGGCGGGCGCGATGGCGCGCCGTGACGGGTATGAGGTGTACGCCCTGACGGTGCGGTACGGACAGGTGCACGATCGTGAGGTCACCGCGGCGCGGGACGTTGCTCACGACCTGGGGGTGGCAAGGCACATCGAGCTGGATGTCGATCTCGCGGCGTTCGGCGGGTCGACGCTCGTCGGCGACGGCGCGATTCCCAAGGATCGGGATCTCGAGGGCCCGGGCATCCCGTCGACGTATGTACCGGCGCGAAACACGATCTTTCTGTCTCTTGCACTCGGGTGGGCCGAGGTGCTTGGCGCCGACGCGATCGTCCTCGGTGTGAACGCGCTCGACTATTCTGGTTATCCGGATTGCCGTCCGGAATACCTCGAGGCATTCGAGCGCCTCGCATCGCTTGCCACCCGTGCAGGCGTTGAAGGGCGCTCGCTCGAAATCAAGGCGCCGTTGCTGCGCCTCTCCAAGGCCGGCATCATTCGCGAAGGATTGACGCTCGGCCTCGATTACGGTCTCACCCACAGCTGCTACGATCCAGACCCCTCCGGCTCTCCATGCCAGCGATGCGACAGCTGCCGTCTCCGCGCTCGCGGCTTCGCCGAGGCTGGCGTCGCCGATCCGGCGCTTCGGCACGTCGGGCCGCGATCGTGACAGAGCGCCTGTACTACGCGGACTCGTATCTCACCGAGTTCGATGCCACGGTTGTTCGCGTCGTGGCGCATGACAATCGGCCGGCGGTCGTCCTCGACCGAACTGCGTTCTATCCCACTTCGGGCGGGCAGCCTTTCGATACCGGGCGACTGGGTTCCGCCAGGGTCATCGACGTGGTCGACGCCGACGACGGGACGATCCTCCACGTCCTGGACAGGGTCCTGGAGCCCGGTCCGGTACACGGCACTGTAGACTGGCCGCGCCGACTCGAGCACATGCAGCAGCACACCGGCCAGCACGTGCTCTCTGCGGCGTTCGATCGCACCGTCGGTGCGGGCACCGAAAGTTTCCACCTCGGTTCTACGTCATCGACGATCGACCTCACTCGACATCTGTCGGCGGCAGAGATCGAGCACGCCGAAGACGAAGCGAATCGAATCGTCTGGGAGGATCGGCCGGTCTCCGTGCGATTCGCGAGCGCAGCCGAGGTGGCAGCGCTGCCGCTGCGCAAGGAATCTGCCCGAACCGGCACGCTTCGCCTGGTCGAAGTGCCGGAGTTCGATCTGTCAGCGTGCGGCGGCACGCACGTCGCTCGAACCGGTGCGATTGGGACCATCATCGTAGCCTCCTCCGAGCGTTTTCGCGGCGGCACGCGCGTCGAGTTCCTCTGCGGCGTCCGCGCGCTGCGCGGGTATCGAATACTGCGCGACGCCGTGGCTGCGAGTGTCCGCCTGGTCTCGGTCCTTCCCGGCGAGCTGCCGATGGGAATCGAGCGCCTGCAGGCGGAGATGAAGGACGCGCGAAAGGGTCTGAAAGATCTGCAGGCCCGGCTGGCGAGCTTCGAGGCGGCGTCACTCGCCGATCGTGCTGAAGCATTCGGCTCCGTGCGCGGCGTGGTCTGCGCGCTCGACGGCTGGGACCAGGGTGGGCTCAAGGCGCTGGCCTCGGCCATCACGAGCCGTCCTGGGCACATTGCCGCGCTCTTCAGCCGGCCCGCCCCGTCGGCCGCCGTGATCGCGCGGGCCGCTGATTCCACACTCGATTGCGCCTCTGTCCTGAAGAAATTACTCGAGCGGTTCGGCGGCAAGGGCGGCGGCCGGCCGGAGCTGGCACAGGGTGGAGGATTGCAGGGATCCCCAGACGACATCGTCGCATTCACGCGAGCGATGATGCTGTCGCCGGACTGACCCACGAGTGCGCGGTCACTTCCCCTGGAGCTTGACGAGCGCGACACCTGCTTCACGCGCGACGTCGGGATCGGAGTCAGCGGCCGCTTTGCGCAAGGCCGGAAGCGCGGCGGCGGCGTCACTGGCGAACGATCCCAGCGCGGTTGCCGCCGATCGCCGTACGTCGACCTCTGAATCCTTCAGGGCGTCGACGAGGGCGTCGACCGCGTCCGCGCCTCCCTCGTGAATGATGCCGAGATACGTGACGGCGACGGTCCGGACGCCCGGATCGGAATCGCCGGCACCCTTGATGAGCAGCGGCAGGATGGCACGTGCGTCGAGCGGCGCCCGGTCTTTGAGCTTGCCGATGGATCGCAGGGACTCGCGGCGCACGACGGGGTCGTCGCTCGCAAGCGCATCGCGAAGCGGACCAAATGCGTTTCGTCCCATGAAGCTCAGCGCGACCGCGGCTTCCGCGGTGAGCGTCGGATCGGGCAGCTGCTCCGCGACCTCTCCAATCGCTGGCGCCGCCGTTGGGCCCAGGATGCTGCAGGCCTTCAGCGCAGCCTTTACTCGCGCGGTCGATGCGTCCGGATCCTGTAACGTCTGGTGGATCATCGGTAGGGCGCGCGGGCCAAGTTCCTGGACCTGACGCGTCGCCGCCTCCACGTCAGCTGGGTTGGCGTTGTAGAGGTGCTCGATCCACGCGTTTTCGTCGACCGGCTGAACGGCGGCTGGAGGGGGAGTGGTGACGTGACCTGCTCGGTAGTACCAGACGCCGACGATTACGCATGCGATAAGTCCCACCGCGGCCAAAGCACGTCGCACACGTCCATTCTAGCTGGTGCATCTTCTTCCGCCTAAAGGCGGAAGCTAGGGGTGCATCGAAGCCCGATTCACTTCCGAGTAAAATTCGCCATCGTCTCGACTGCGAGATCCGCGATCAGGTTGATCGTCGCCGAAGGAATCACGAAGTCGTTCGCCAGGATCGAGAACACGAGCATCTCGCCATCCCGCGTTCTCACAAAGCCGGACAGAGATCGAACGTTGGAGATCGAACCGGTCTTCGCCAGGGCATTCCCTTCGGCACGTGTGCCGCGCAGCCGAGTCCCGATCGTTCCGTCCTTTCCGGCAATCGCCAGCGTTGCCAGGAACGCGTCGCGGTGACGAGGATCCTGATACATGTGCCGCAGCACATCGGTCAGTGTCGCCGCGGTCACGTAGTTGTATCGTGAAAGGCCGGAACCGTCGACCATGATGTAAGAATCGACGGGGACTCCCCAGTCGGACAGCGTCCTGCGTACGGTGTTGCGCCCGCCTTCCGTGGTGCCGAGACCGTTCTGCGATGCGCCAATCGCCTTCAGCAGCGTTTCCGCATACAGGTTCTGACTGACCTTCATCAGTACCGTCGCAATGTCGCGGAGTGGGGGAGACTCGGTTCTGGCGATGGTGGACACCGTCAGGCTATTCGCTCCGGCATCCGGAGCCATTTCGGCGGCGAGCTCGGCCGCCACGTCATCGAAATCGGTGGCAGGCCCCGCGACCGCGATGCCGCGCGCCGCGAGTTCGTCCTTTACCGACTGGGCGTAGAACACCGTCGGATTCACGACGGCAACGTTGCGAGTATCGGGCTGTGAACCCAGCGGAATCGATCCGGTGACCTCGAGGACGGGCCGGTCGAGGTGCCTGCGATAGTCAATCGTGTCTTCCGAACCCGCAGCCCCGGTCGTGGCGTGATTGACGAGGTCGAGTCCGGAGCCAGCCTGCAGCCTGACGATCGGCCTTCCGGTGACGTCTGATGCGGGGGCGATTGTCAGCGTGGCAAGGTTCTCGTTGAACTCCAGCGCGCCAACCGGAGCGGCGTACCCGTACTGGAGATAGTCCCACGCCCATCCGGCCCCGACGCCCTCATCGTCGAACGCTTGATCGTTACCAATGAGGCGGCCCTCAATCGATTGCACGCCCGCCTCGCGAAGGGCCCGCGCCCACTCGTTCAACACGATCTCGGCACGCCGGTCGCGTGCGTTGATCGTTGGATCGCCATTGCTCCTGACGATGAGATCGCCGTGAAGTACTCCGTTCACGATCGCCCCACGCGCCTCGAGCGTCGTCGTGAAGCGATAGTCCCAGCCGAGCGAATCGGCTGCGGTCGCGAGCGTCAGGATCTTCAGGTTCGACGCGGGCATCATGAGTCGGCCCGCATTGAGATCGAACAGGCGGTCCCCCGTATCGAGGGAACGGATATCGACAGCCCACACGCCGCGTTCGTTGATGGGGGCGTTGAAGATTCTGGACAGGTCGTCGCGAAGCTCGCGGACGGCCGTGGCGGGCTGCGCTCCGGCAGTTTTCGCCGGCTGATGCGAGGCGCAGGCGGCGGCCGTCAGGGCACTCGCAATCAGCGCGGCGCGACGGGCATGGAGGCGTCGAGCTATTTCACATCCCCGAGCGCTTTGACGATGGAGTCAATAACGCCGGTGTCGACTTTGGCGGCCCCCGGTGATCCAGCGCGCGCCGCATAGCCGCCGTCAGCCGTGCGAGCGAACGAGACGCGTTCATCCTTGCCTTCGTCGTACTTGAAGGCGACCGTCAGCTCGGGCTTGTCGAGGCCCGTCTTTGCGGTGCTGTCGACAAAGCCGGTGGCGCGGGCGCCGGTGGCGGCCGAGATCAGCGCCTCGACTTTCGAGGCATCGACGTCGCGCGCGGCCGGGGCCACCTGCTTCCACTTCTCCTCTTCCTTTCCGTCCTTGTTCTTGACCTTGGCCTTTTCGAACGCCGTCGTCTGGCCGTTGTGAACGATCTCCAGCCGCGCCGTGTTGAACGACCGCGCATCGAAGAGATCCTTCTGGCGGTACTCCGACAGGTCTTTCTTCAGGTCGTCAGCGACCGACGACTCGATCGTGAAGATGCCGGGGCGCGACAGGTCTTTCGCGTAGACGGTCCCCGTCTCCGCGGTACCGCCAATCGCAAGCGCCGCCTGCGACGAGCCCGAACCCAGGCGAACCGTGGTGGCGGGTTTGTCGAGGCCGTACTTCTTCAGATCGGCCTCGTCGGGAACGATTGCCTTCATCTGAACCGAGCTGACGCGCGAGACCAGACCGTCAACCGCGCTGAATTCCGCCCGTCCTGGCGCGGGCTGGGTGATCTGCCATTCGCCGTTCTTCTTCTCGAACCTGGTTATGCGCCCGTTGGACGTGATTTCCAGGCCGTCGACCTTTTCGCGGTCGACCTTCAGCACCGATTTGTCCCGGAGATCGAACGTGCTGCGATTGAAAGTCGAGTCGAGGTACGACGGGACCAGGAACACGCGCTTGCTGTCCGGCAGCTTGGCGTAAACGTCCGAGCCTGCGGGCGTCTTCTGCCCGAGCTGCAGCTTCCTCTGCTGGCCGTTTGTTTTGAACGCGACTTCGACGCGCGGATTGTCGAGGCCGAACTCCTTCACATCCGGCGGATTCTCGTCGATGACGCGCTGAATTTCCGCCGACGCCAGATTCGAGGCTATCCCCGAGACGGTCGCCTGATCCGACGCGGCGGTGATCGGCTGTACGATTTCCCAGGCCGTTCCTTTGCGGCGCAGCGTCGTCCGATCCCCGGATTCCGACTTAATCTCGATCTCGTCAATTTTGTCGGAGTCGACCGTGAACACCTTGTCGCGTTTTGGTGAGTCGTCTACAGGACCCTTCTTCGCGTCGTGATACGCGTACCAGCCCAGCGGGATGGCAATCACCAGCAAGATCACAAACCGCACGCCGCGCATCTATCGCCTCCGCCACCACGTATGAACGCCGCCGGCCAGAATGAGACCGGGGATGATCAGAATCGACAACCAGAAGATCAGCTTTGCCTGGTCGGCTGTGAGCGACACCCGCCGATCTTCCGGATCTTTCGGTCGAATGGAGATCAGGTTCTCCTGTTGCGCCAGCCAGTTGACCGAATTGAGAAACAGATCGCGGTTGCCGGGAATGCCGAGGTATGCATTCGTCACGAAATCTGAGTCACCAAACACAACGATGCGCGACTCCGGCTTCGGTTGATCCGCTGTCTTGCTGGACGAATCGCCGGATGTTGGCGCGGGCGCCGGCGCATCGGTCGCCGGCGCCGAGACGGCAGCAGCAAGCGACACCGGTCCTGGCTTGTCCCCTTTGTCGATCTCGCGCTCGACTTGGCCGGTTGTGGCGAGCCTCTTGATGTCGGTCTCTGCCCAACTGTTCTTGCTCGTGCTGACGAGGTTCTGTGCGCTGTGGCCGTTCACGCCCCCTTCAATCGAGCTGACCGAGCGGGCGAGCGGGTAGGCCGTCAACAGGTTGAATCGATCGGTGATCGGATGCGTGTCGTACTCATTCGCAACCGGGGCCGACGCGTCCGTCCCCAGCAGCTGACCCATCCCGCTGACATCGACGACGATATTGGTGCCGACGTCGATGCCCCAGTCCTTGATCAACGCGAGGAGGTTCGTGAGCGGGGGAGAATCAGCACGGTCCGGCGGATCCAGCAGGAACAGGATCTTTCCTCCTTTGGCGAGATACGGCTTGAGCCTCTCAATCTCGCCAGGGAAGAAGTCCGTCTTCGGTCCTGCGACGACGAGCACGGATGCGTCGGCTGGCACCGACTTCTGCTGCGCGAGCACGATGTTGTCAGTTTCGAAGTTGTCGTTCTTCAGCGCCGCCGTGATCGTGCTGTAGCCCGCGCGATCGCTGCCCTCGGGGGTGTGCTCGCCGTGCCCCTGGACGAAGTAGACCTTGTGCTGTTTGCCCTGGACGACCTTGATGAGCCCGTTGGTCAGCTCCTGCTCGCCATCCGACGTGACGCGCTCGGTCCGCCCGTCGTACTCCATCACGACCGTCCCGGGCGTCTGCACCTTGAATTGGTTCGCGATGGTCGGCTTCCGCTCCATGTCGAGGTACTCGACGCTGACCTGTTTGGACGCGTATTGGTATTCGTCGAGCCGCTCGCGAAAACGCGCGAAGCCCTCGCTTCGGTCGAACACGCGAATGTGCACGGGCTTCTGCAGGCCTTGCAGCACCTTCTTCGTCTGATCCGACAACGAGAATTGCTTGGCGGCGGTCAGATCCCAGCGCTTGTTGTGCCGCGAGGACAGGTAGTTGATGGCAAAGAGAATCGCAAGAACGACCACCACGCTGCCCGCCGCGAGCGATCCCAGCCGCGCCTGCCGGCCTGAAAATGACCGCACGACTTCACGCCACTGGCTGAGGATGTAGAGCAGGGTGCAGGCGAGGCCCGCCAGCGCGAGGCCGTTGTACCACTGCTGCCATTCAGGACGAGTGAAACGAATGGCGACCGCCGCGAACACCAGCGCGACGCCGAGCCATCCGAGCAGACCGAGAACGCGTTTCAACATATAACCGCTACCCGCGCCACCGCTCGCTGTCGACCGACTTGGCCGTCAGGAACAACCCAAATGTGATGAAGCTGAGGTAATAGACCATGTGTTTGGTATCGATGATCCCACGCGCGAAGTCATCGAAATGTTCCGTGATCGACAGGTAATTCAACACGTCGCGCGTCGTCGGCCCCGACGATTCGCCGAGCCAGTTGATGATCCAGAGCATCAAGAACGTTGCGAACGTCAGGAAGCCTGCGACGATCTGGTTCTTCGTGAGGCTGGAAATGAAAAGCCCCGTCGAGAGAAAACACCCGCCCATCAGGAGCAGGCCGACATATCCCGCGACGATCGGACGCCACTCCGGATTGCCGATCTTGAACAGAATGAGCATGTAGAGCATGGTCACGAGGAGCATCGCGCCGTAGAGCGCCAGCGCGCCGATGAACTTGCCCACGATGATCTCGAGGTCGGTGACTGGCGAGGTCAGCAGCAGCTCGATGGTCCCCGAACGTTTCTCCTCCGAGTACGTGCGCATCGTGATCATCGGCATCACGAAGAGGATGATCACGGCAGTGTTCTGAAAGAGCCCCCGAATCATCATCTGGTTGACGTTGGCGCCCCCGCCTCCGCCAAACTGCATCATCTGCTCGCTCTGCTGGACGAACGCCATCAAGTAGACATAGAAGAACCACCCGAAGAGCAGCGAGAAGAGTCCGATCATGATGTACGCGATCGGAGAAGCGAAATAGGAGCGGAGCTCCTTGTCCGCTATCGCCAGGACATTACGCACGGGGGGCCTCCTCCGGAACTTCCTCGGTGGTTACCTGGAGGAACACGTCTTCCAGGCTCATGCGAACGGGACGAAGCTCGAGTAGTCCCCACCCGCGAGTGACGATGACCCGCGCGAGATCGCGGCGGACGTCGACGTCGGGCTCGCTCTCCACTTCGAAGGCAAGCGGCCCGGACGACATCGGCGGCGGCGAATCGGGTCCGAGGGGCGCACGCGGCTGATCGGCGCTGGTCACGCGCGTCACACCTCGCACGGCCGCCAACGCCGCACCCGCGTCCGCGCCCGGCGCATCGACCTGGACATACATCGTCGCGGCCCCCTTCAAACGCGCCGTGAGGTTGTCCGGCGTGTCGACAGCAACCACTCGCCCCTTGTTGATGATCACGACGCGCTGACAGGTCTGCGCGACTTCTGGAAGAATGTGCGTGCTGAGGACGATCGTGTGATCGCCGGCGAGGCTCCGGATGAGACCGCGTGTCTCGATGATCTGTTTCGGGTCGAGGCCCGCGGTCGGCTCGTCGAGGATGAGCACCTCGGGATTGTGAATGAGCGCCTGAGCCAGCCCGACGCGCTGTCGGTAGCCCTTCGACAACTTTCCGCAGTGGCGATTCGCCATATCGGCGATGCGCGTGCGCTCCATGACTGTTGAGACGCGCTGTTTCCGTTCACTGGCCGGTACACCCTTGATCTTCGCGACGAAATCCAGATACTCGCGCGCTGTCATGTCAGGGTAGAGCGGAGGCGTTTCGGGCAGGTAGCCGGTGCGGCGCTTCGCTTCAATGGGATCGGTGAACACGTCGTGGCCGGCTACCACCGCGCGTCCCTCCGAAGGGGGCATGTAGCCGGTCAGAATCCGCATCGTCGTCGTCTTGCCGGCGCCATTGGGTCCGAGGAAGCCCAGGATTTCTCCCCGCTCGACGCGGAAGCTGACATCGTCGACGGCGGTGACGCGCCCGTAGTGCTTTGTGATGTGTTGGACTTCGATCACACGATTACTCCGTTTGGTGCGCCAGGGTCAGAATGAGCGCAGGGGTTCACTGAATTTGCTAGCGCGAACCTTGCCGTTCCCGATCTGACTGCGTAAGGTATAGATAGAAAGCCGATTACAGCCGATCCCGCATACTACCGAGACAGGGAAAAATGTGTCAAGGCGCCCCGGTGAGGCGCCGTGGCTGCTCGCTCACTTGATCCACACGGACCGACGGGCTACCCTATATATGAGCATTTGCTCATATATTCATATGTCATTCGCCGAACGTGGTGGCGCTTCCGACTGCAGCGCTCCTCACATGGCCGAGAAGCGCAAGTCGACGCTCATGGGCTCTCAAACCGTCGACTCAGTGGCTGATACGTTTCGCGTGCTCGGCGATCCGACGCGAGTGCGGATGCTCGATGCTCTGTCAGGTGGCGAGCTCTGCGTCTGCGACATTGCGTCGCTCGTCGGGATTAGCGAGTCCGCTGTTTCGCATCAGTTGCGGCTGCTGCGGAGTATGCGTCTCGTGCGGTCGCGCCGTGCGGGACGCCTCGTCTACTACGCCGTCGATGACCAGCACATTCTCGAACTGCTCGAGCAGGCCTCCACACACGTCGAAGAGTCCCGGTCCGCGCGATGAGCGCCTGCCCCGTCTGCGAAGTGCACGCTGAGTCCACCTTCAAAGTTGAGGGAATGGACTGCCATGAAGAGGTCGCGATCCTCGAGCGGCGGCTGAAGCGCCTGACCGGCCTCGAGGCACTCGACGCCGACGTCATCGGCCAGCGCCTCCGGATCAAGTACGACGCGGCGAAGCTGTCGACCGGCTCGATTGCCGAAGCGGTCGCGCAGACGGGGATGCGCGCGTGGCTCGAGCACGAGGAGCCGGCGCCGGCCGCGGCGTCCGCCGGAAGCCGTCTGCGGCTGCTCACGGGATCCGGGCTGGCGTTTGCCGCCGGCCTTGTCCTCTCGTTTGTCGGTGCGCCGGCGTCGGTCCTCTGGATACCCTTCGTCGCGTCGATCGCGTTGGGCGGCGTCTTCACGGCGCGCCGGGCTGCATTATCGATTCGCGCGCGCATCCTCGATATCAACGTGCTGATGGTCATCGCGGTCGCAGGCGCGATGGCGCTGCGTCAATGGACCGAGGCCGCTTCGGTCGTATTTCTGTTCGCGCTTGCGCAGCTGCTCGAGGCACGCGCGATGGATCGCGCGCGCGGCGCGATTCGTGCGCTGATGGATCTTGCGCCCGCAGACGCGATCATCCGGCGCGATGGCCACCAGCACCGCGTACCCGTGGACGACGTTCGCGTCGGGGATACGATCCTCGTCGGGCCGGGGGAGAAATTGCCGCTCGATGGCCGCGTGCTGGCCGGCGACAGCCACGTCAACCAGGCGCCTGTCACGGGAGAGTCGCTGCCAATCGAGAAGACCGCCGGCGACGAGGTGTTTGCCGGGACGATCAACGGCCGCGGTGCGCTGGATGTCGTCGTCACGCGACTGCGTCGCGATTCGACGCTCGCGCGCATCATCCATCTTGTCGAGCGCGCGCAGGCGCAGCGCGCTCCGAGCCAGACCTTCGTCGATCGATTCGCCCGCGTGTACACGCCGGCGGTGCTCGCGATGGCCGTGATTGTCGCGCTGGGTCCGCCACTCCTGCTTGCGGGAAGCTGGTCGACGTGGTTCTACCGATCCCTCGTCCTTCTCGTCATTTCGTGCCCCTGTGCCCTCGTGATCTCAACGCCCGTCTCGATCGTGTCGGCGTTGGCTGCCGCCGCGCGAAAGGGCGTGCTGATCAAAGGGGGCGCGCATCTCGAGAAGATGGCGTCGATCCGCTGCATCGCGTTCGACAAGACCGGGACGTTGACCTATGGGCGCCTGCAAGTCGTAGAAGTGCTGCCGATGGCCGGGGTCGACGCGTCCGAGGTCGCGAGGCTGGCGGCATCGCTCGAGATGCGGTCGGAGCATCCCATCGGCAGGGCGATCGTGGAGTACGCGACGCGCTCGGGCATTCGCCCGGTGTCCGTTGACGCATTTCAGGCGCTGCCAGGGCGGGGCGCGGAAGGGCGGCTGGACGGACATCCCCTCGTGATCGGCAGTCATCGCCTCTTCGAAGAGCGAGGACTCTGCTCGCCTGAGATGGAGACGGCACTCGACGCGTTGACAACGCGCGGCTGCGGTTCCGTCATGGTGGCCGCCGCGGGATCCGCCGTTGGCGTCATCGGCGTGGCCGACGAGCCGCGCGAAACGGCTCGCGATACGGTCGACCTTCTTCGCCAACAGGGGGTCCAGCATGTGATTCTCCTGACCGGCGATCAGGAATCCGCGGCGAGGGCGCTGGCGGAGTCTCTCGATCTCGATGGACATCGCGCCGCTCTGCTGCCTGAAGACAAGGTCGACGCAGTCGGGGACTTGCGAAGACGCTACGGTGCGCTGGCCATGATCGGCGACGGCGTAAACGACGCACCCGCTTTGGCGGCCGCGGACGTTGGCATCGCGATGGGAGTAGCCGGCACGGACGCGGCGCTGGAGACTGCGGACGTCGCGTTGATGGCGGACGAACTTCTGAAGATTCCTTACGCGCTGCGACTCAGCCGAGCGACGACGCGTAACATCAGAGCGAATATCGCGTTCTCGATTGTGCTGAAGGGAGCGTTCCTCATCCTGGCGATAACCGGGACCGCGACGCTCTGGATGGCGGTGGCGGCCGATATGGGCGCGTCACTCGTCGTCATCGGCAACTCTCTCAGACTGCTGAGGGAGTGAAGCGGCCGCTCACGCCTTCCGGTTCGTGAAAAAATGCTGGTCGACGAACTCGTCGATCGCAGCCTGATCGCCCGGCTCGACCTTTTCGAATTGCAGACCCATGCCGACGCGGCGATCGCTCCACGCAACGCGTGACTCACCTTCGATGTCGCGTTTGGAGCCCGGAAGACGGAAGCGTGCTCGGACCTTCGATCCTTCGGGCAACGGGCTCATCGTGCGGATCGACAGTCCACCCTTACTGAGATTCAGCGTCAAAGCGGCCGCGATCGTGTTGCCGAAGCGGTACGCGACCGGGATACCGAGGACCACTCGAGGGCTGCCGCGCCGGTTGAAGTTGTCGGGAAACAGGTGCGGCGCCAACGAGGGCAGAATGTGCTGAACGGCGCTGTATTCGTTGACGTAGCCGGCGACCCCGAGCGCGGCGAGGTCGCGCACCTCATCGGCGGTGGCAATCGTGCCGCTGAAGACGAGAATCGGCAGCCGGCCCTGATCGAGCTTGCGAATGGATCGAACCAGCTCGACGCCTCCAGCATGCGGCAGCCGCAGGTCGAGCACGATGAGGTCGATCCGGGGCAGGTCGGCGCGCACCCGCACGAGGAGCTCTGCGGCGCTCTTGACGGTGAGCGCCGTGTGCCCAGCCCCCAGCAGGGCGGTGGCGAATCGATCCCGCACGAAGGCGGTATCGTCGGCGACGATGACGGTTTTTGTGGTGGTCACGGTGGCCGCGGTCACGTGAAATCGTATCGGACGAGGCGATTCCGCGCGTTAGGCTCATTGCAGAATTTATCAGGTTCTCGCTATAATCCGAAGGTTATCGCGATTGGACATGGACGTCGACGTGCGTTCGCGCAATCGCCAGCCGCGCGGAGGAAGCGACCGCCGCCAGGAGCATGTATGGCCACCTGCCCGGAATGTGATGCCGAAATCGAAGTCGACGAGTTCGATGTCGACAAGGGCGATCTGATCAGCTGCCCCGACTGCGGATCCAATCTCGAAGTAATCAGTATTGCCCCTGTGGAGCTCGAATCCGTCGAGGAAGACGACGAAGACGACGACGACGAAGACGACGACGCGGACGGTGAAGACGACGACTTCGACGACGACGCAGAGGATCTCGACGACGAGGACGACACCGCGGGGGAGGACTTCGACTAGTGTCGTACGCCCCGAGCGCCGGGGATGCGACGTCCACGTCCGCGACCGCCTCGCTCGAAGGAAAAGAGGCGGCACTCGAGGGTGCGCTCCGCGAGCTTCCGTCGTTGGTCGTCGCCTATAGCGGGGGAGTCGACAGCGCCTTTCTCGCCTATGCCGCTCACCGTGCACTGGGGACGGCGGTGCTCTGTGTGACCGCGGATAGCCCGAGCTACCCGGAGCGCCATCGCGCCATCGCCCGCCGGGTCGCGCGGCAATTCGGACTCAATCACCTTGTCATCCAGACAGCCGAAATGGCGCGGCCAGAGTACCGCGCGAATCCGGCAAACCGCTGTTACTTCTGCAAACACGAGCTGTACACGCATCTCTCGGCGATCGCTCGCGAGCGTTGCATTCCGGTCATTGCCGACGGCAGCAACGCCGACGACCGCGGCGATTACCGGCCGGGCCGGCAGGCGGCGCGCGAGTTCGGCGTGCGAAGTCCGCTTGACGAGGTCGACCTGACGAAGGACGACATCAGGGAGCTTTCGCGGCGGGCGGGCTTGCCGACGTGGGACGAGCCGGCATCCGCGTGCCTGTCGTCCCGCATCCCCTACTTCACCGAAGTCACGGACGAGAAGCTGCGGATGATCGAGCGCGCGGAGTCCGTCCTGCACGATCTCGGATTCCGCATCTGCCGCGTCCGCCACCACGATGCGATCGCGCGCCTCGAGCTCGGACGCGACGAAATCGCCCGGGCGCTGGAGCCGGCGATGTCGGAGACGATCGACACTCAGCTGAGAGCCATCGGGTATTCGCACGTGACCGTCGACCTGCGCGGGTACCGTCTCGGCAGCCTCAACGACGCGCTCCGTCTGCGCGAGGTCTGATCTCCACAGTCTTGCAGAAGGCACTCGCGGTCCTCGCGCTGGTCTTTCTCGCAGTCCACCTCCTATTCCTGCCGCCCTCGCTCGAAGACATCGACTCGATCAACTTCGCTCTCGGAGTCACCGATTTCGATGTGGCGAAACATCAGCCGCATCCGCCCGGCTATCCGGTGTTCATCGGGCTCGGCAAGGCCTCGACCGCGTTCCTTCGATCAACAGGCGCCGCGTCGCCAGAATCGAGAGGATTGGCGATCTGGAGCGCGCTGTCCGGCGCGGCGCTCGTCTTCTGCCTGGCCGCGCTGTTCAGGGGGCTGGGCAGCGTCGGGCCACGACTGGCGAACCCGCGGGTTGCGCTATGGGCCACCGTCGCCGTCGTCATGTCCCCACTCTTCTGGTTCACGGCTCTGCGGCCGCTGAGCGACATGACCGGGCTTGCCGCGGGGATTGCGTCGCAGGCGCTCATCGTCTCGGTCCTCGTCGGCCTCAGCAGCCCTCGTGCCCTCGTGTGGGGCGGATTCCTCGCGGGACTCGCGATCGGTATCCGATCGCAGACGGTTCTGCTGACGATGCCGTTGCTGATCCTGGCGATCGTGATGCCGAAAAGCGGGCTCCGTCCGCCGAATCGCCTCGCCGCGATTGCGGCGCTAGCCATGGGGGTGCTGATCTGGGCCATTCCGCTGATCGTCGCGAGCGGTGGATTCTCCGAGTACGCACGTGCGCTGGGATCGCAGGCTGGAGAAGACTTCTCCGGTGTGGTGATGTTATGGACCACGCGGACGAAGCCAGCGGCACTCGACGCGGCCATGTATTCGTTTCTGTGGCCCTGGGGCCACCCGATCGCCGGCGCGGTCGTGATGCTCCTCGCGCTCCTTGGAGTCATCCGAATCCTGTGGGGCATGCCGCGTGCGCTCGTGTTGCTGGCCTTCGGCTTCGCGCCATATGCGGTGTTTCATCTGCTGTTCCAGGAAACCATCACCGTGCGGTATGCCCTGCCGCTCCTCGTGCCTGTCGGGTATCTCGCGATGTGCGCGCTGGACTGGGGGCGCGGGACCGCCGTCGCGGTTGCCGCAACAGCCCTCGTGATGTGGTCGCTCGTGCTTTCAATCCCGGCGACGATTGCATACGGACGTCAGAGCAGCCCAGCTTTTCGCGCGCTCATTGAAGCGGGACGGCCGGGCCCAGGGTCCGCGGCACGTATCGTCGGCATGCACGCCGTCGCGCGGCGTGCTGCCGACTGGCTGCAGACGTCACGTGTGACGAAGTCAGGCGCCGACGAGCTGTTCATGCCGGCGCGTGTGCTGAAAGCGCCTCACGGACAGGAGTGGCTCACGCTCGTCGAACACTGGCGCGCGGATCCCTCCGCGCGCATCTCGTTCGTTGCCGATCCTCGCCGGACGGATCTGGCGCTGTTCGATCCGAATTCCAGACGGCGGCCGCTTCAGTTCCGCTGGGGATTCATCGAACCGCCCTTCGTCGGAGGAACGAGGCCGGGCGATTCCGATCTCTATGCCATGACGCCTCCGGGGTGGATGCTGGATCGCGGCTGGGGGCTGACCGCGGAGATTGCGGGCGTCACGGCCCGGGACGGCTTCGGCGCGCATCGGAAACCGAGCGTCGCCTGGATCCGCGCCCGGCCCGACGAGGCGATGCTGCTCATTGGCGGCCGTCATCTTGGCGGCGCCACCGATCCACCGGTGCGGGTTGAGCTCTCGTTGCGCGGCACTCCACTCGAAAGCGTCGAGGTGAAGCCCGGCTTCTTCTCCCACCGGATATTGCTTCCGGCGGGCTCTCTGGCGACGGCCACCGGGTATATCCCGTTAGATGTGTCGACGAGAGCCGTGAACCAGTCGAATTCCAATATCCCTGTCGCGCTGGAACAGTTTGACCTGCAAGGGCCCGGGACCCCGATGATTGGTGTCGACGACGGATGGTACGAGCCCGAGTACAACCCGCGCACGGCGCAGGCGTGGCGATGGACGTCGGAGAAGGCGACGCTCTGGGTCCGTCCAATAGGCCGCGACGTGACAATCACGCTGGCCGGCGAGTCTCCGCTGAAGTATTTTGACGCGGCGCCAACGGTTGCGGTGACCGTTGGAAGTCGAGAAGTCGCGCGTTTCAACCCTTCATCAGATTTCTCTCGAGAGATCGTTCTTCCAGCAGATGCCCTGGCTGAGGCCAGTGGCCAGGTGATCGTCACCAGCGACAAGTTCTTCGTGCCTGCCGAACGGCAGGTTTCCCCCGACCAGCGCCACTTGGCGCTGCGAATCTACTCGTACTCGGCACGGTAGGAGCAAAAAGGTACCGGGGTGTCGGGGTCCGGGGTCCGGGTGACTCGCGGCTCGCGTCTCGCGGCTGGCGACGACACCTTGAACTAAGTATTCGGTTGACTGCAGTGCGGCGGCCTTTGCGCGAGGGCCATGACCGAGCTTCCAAATGGCATGTCGACGACCCGCAGGAGTCTGGCTTCGAGAGCGAGCGCGCCGGTAAGGCACGCGTTCACGGGCGCTGGAGGGATAGCAATCTCCTGATGCGATTCTTCATGTCCCGAGATCCGCTGAATGAGACGGACCGTGGCGACAATCGGAAGGATCGTCGCGTTCGTGTACGACAGGCGGCGTATTCGAAATCCCGCCCGCGTCAGGCGATCCGCGAGCGTCGCCCGGCTGTACCGTCGAACTTCGTTGGCGAGCACCGAATGGTTCCCCTTCAGGAGGTCCATGGCGGCGGCGTTGAGCACGAGGTACCCACCCGGCTTGAGGACGCGAAACATCTCGCGCAGCGCCTCGGCCTCTACGGCGTCGTCGAGCGCGTAGATGACGTCGAACGACGTGACGACATCGAAGGTCTCGTCGGCAAAGGGCAGACTCGCGGCCGTAGCCTGGGCGATGGCGTGCTCGCCTCGATTTCTGGCGTAGCCGAGACCGCTCCATGTCAGGTCGATGCCCACCGGGGCTCCGTACAGGCGCAGCAGCGCGAGATTGTGCCCCGTGCCGCAGCCGCAATCGAGGATCCGCGGCGACGGTCGATCGCGCACAGCCTCAGCGAGCAGCGGCGCCATGAACCGCCGAAACCCTTTGAACCAAAAATGATCTCGTTCGGCTCGCGCGGTGGCCTGAAGTAGTCGGTCCATTATGCCGATAGGATCGTTGACAGCACGAGAAACCGTCGGTAAGCTCCCGTCCGTTATTCTACGTGACGATGGTTCGGCTCCCGACGTGACCCGTGAGACGCCGAGGAGAAAGTTTTGAGCATGCGCAGATTCGAGCTTCTTGCCAGTGTTGTCCTGATCGCCGCGTTGAGCGGCATCGCGTGTCACCATCCGAAGCCGAAGCCTCCTGCTCCGGCACCGGCGCCGCCGCCAGCACCACCGGCGACCACGCCAGCGGCCCCGCCAGCCCCGCCGCCTGCGCCCAAGCCAGCTGCGGTCGCGCCCACCGAGGAAGAGGCCTTCAAGGCGAAGACACTCGATCAGCTGAATGCTGAAAAGCCCCTCGGCGACGTGTTTTTTGCCTACGATGCGACCGACATTACCGACGAAGCGAAGGCCATCATGCAGAAGGACATTGACTGGCTGAAGAAATGGCCGACGACGAAGGTCATGGTGGAGGGACACGCTGACTCGCGCGGAACGAACGAATACAACCTCGCGCTCGGTGAGCGCCGCGCTGAGGCCGTTCGCAACTACATGGTCAGCCTGGGTGTGGCGGTGGATCGCATGACCATCGTCAGCAAGGGGGAGGAGCAGCCGTTCTGCTCCGAGGAAAGTGAAGGCTGCTGGCAGCAGAACCGCCGCGGCCACTTCATCGTCACCGCCAAGTAGACCATGGTGAAGTGCTGAATGACGAATGCTGAATGCTGAATGTCGAGTGACGGTTTCTCACTCACCCTTCAGCATTCGTCATTCAACATTCAGCATTCAACATTCAGCATTTCGTATCAGTTCCTCTGCCGCCGCTCGTGGGTCCGGGGCGGCAATGATTGGCCGACCCACTACGATGTAGCTGGCGCCGGCGGCGATCGCCTCGCGAGCGGTCATCGTCCGCTCCTGGTCGTCCTTTCCCGCGGTTCCAGCTCCTCCTCCACGAATGCCGGGTGTGACAATCGCGAATCCCGCGTGGCAACGGCCTCGGAGCGTTGACGTTTCCTGCGGCGAGGCCACCACGCCGTCCAGTCCCGCCGACTCGGCTAGCTGCGCAAGTCGAACAACCTGATGCAGCACGGTACCCTCGGCCTGGTATCCGGTCTCCGACAATGCCTGCGCATTCATGCTGGTGAGGACAGTGACGGCGATCACGAGAGGCGGCTTCGTCCCGACGCGTGCCGCGCTCTCTCGGGCGGCGTCCCTCGCCGCCTCCATCATCCGGGTTCCGCCCGCGGCGTGCACGTTGAGCATCCACACGCCCAGTGCTGTCGCAGCGGAAACGGTTTGCGCCACGGTATTGGGGATGTCGTGAAACTTGAGATCGAGGAATATCCGATCGCCCTTGTCGACCAGGGCTCGCACGATGGACGGCCCTTCGGACGTAAACAGGCGGCTCCCGATCTTGAAGCCGCCGGCAACGCCGCGCAGCCTGTCAGCCAGCGACAGAGCCTTCGCCGCGCTGTCGACATCGAGCGCGATCAGGAGCTGATCCACGCAGTTTCTTTCCGGGTGGTATCGAGGCTGCCGGTCACCGTCGCCAGATTGTCGATCTGGTGTTCGATCATGTAGCTGCGGATCCCGTCCAGCACCTTTTGCCACAGGAACGGATCGACAAAGTTGGCAGTGCCAATCTGAACGGCGGTGGCTCCGGCAATCATGAACTCCAGCACGTCGTCGGCCGTCGCGATTCCGCCCATGCCGATGATCGGGAGTTTCACCGCCTGGCGGCATTCGTAGACCATGCGTACGGCGATCGGCCGAATGGCTGGACCGCTCAGGCCCCCGACAATATTCGAGAGCTTGGGACGCCGGGTGTGCACGTCGATCGCCATTGCGAGAAAGGTATTGACCAGCGATACGGCGTCGGCGCCTGCCTCCGCCGCCGCGCGAGCGAACGATGCGACGTCCGTCACATTTGGCGTCAACTTGGGAATCACGGGCAGCCTGGTCACTTTGCGTACGGCGCTGACGACGTCGTGGGTACCGCTGAGGCTGCACCCGAAGGTAATGCCTCCCTGTTTGATGTTCGGGCACGAGATGTTGAGTTCGATGGCGGCCACGCCTTCGTGGTCCGAGAGGATGCGCGCGATCTCGCAGGTACTCGTCGATGCTCGTTCCGCAGATGTTGACGAACACGACGGCGCGGCGGTCGCGCAGCTCGGGGAGCTTTTCCTGCACGAACCGGTGAACGCCGATACCCTGGAGGCCGATGGCATTGAGCATGCCGGCCGGCGTTTCGACAATACGTGGCGGCGGATGCCCCTCGCGCTCGCTCAGGAACAAACCCTTGACCGCGACGCCGCCGAGCGTCGACAGATCGACGACGTCCGCGTACTCGACGCCATAGCCGAAGCAACCGCTCGCGGCTATGAGCGGGTTCGCGAGTGTCAGCCGTCCAATCGCAACGGAAAGATTCATGGTCAGTGTGCGAGCGCGTCCCACAGAATGCGCGTGGCGTCGAACACGGGTCCGTCGACGCACGATCGAACGAAATGCGGCGGGCCGGCCGGAGTGCTCGTCAAGACGACGCAGCTGTAGCAGCCGCCGAGGCCGCAGCCCATCACCTGCTCGAGCGAGACGTCGCACCGCCGGCCGTGCGAGGCCGCGAGCCTGGCCACGGCCCGCATCATGGGCGTCGGACCGCAGGCATAGAGCCGCACGTCCGTCGAACGCGGCGTGGCGGCGAGCGCCGCTTCCAGCGGGGCCGTGACGAAGCCGCGCGTGCCGCGGCTACCGTCCTCGGTTGCAAGAACGGGCTCGACGTTCAATCGTTCGAAAAGCTCGACGTGGGTCAGATCGGATGCCGTCCGCGCACCGTAGAACAGTCGCGCTTTCGTCGATCGGGTCTGCAGCGCTTCGGCCAGCGTGACGAAGGGGGCGAGCCCGACTCCGCCGGCGACCATCCACGCTTCCGCAGGCGGAGCCACCGGCTCGAAGGGACGACCGAGCGGGCCGAGACAGCTGATATGGGTGCCTGGGGCGACGTCGTACAGAAGTGAAGTCCCCACGCCAATCCGCTTGTTGAGAAGCGAGATGCCTGACGGGGTTGCGCTTCGAGTCGCGCAGGATCTCGAAAATGGAAAACGGCCGCCGCAACAGGGGATCGACGCCAGCGGACGCTTTGATCATCACGAACTGACCGGGCTCGGCGATCGCGGCGATCTCTGGAGCCGCGAGCGCAAGAACGCTGTAGTCGTGCGACAGCCGAGTGTTCGAGACAACGGCCGCGTCGATGTCGATGGGCATCTCGGGGAAGTATATCGCGCGTCCCGTGAAGGTCGAGGGCCCCGCGCTACACTGAGGCGATGCGGTTCCTGCGGATGCTCACGAATTCGCTGCTCGCCGGCGCGCTCGGGGCGGCGTATCTGACGATCCTGGTGCTGCAGCTGAACCCGCAGATCCCGCTCGTGTCGACCACGACCTGGCGTTGGTTTGCGACACTGTCGCTGCTGTACGGCGTTCACCTCGCGGTCAGCTTCTACCTCATCATCGTTCTGCGTGAGTTCTTCGCCATCAGGGTGTCGTCCCCAGGCTGGGCGAGCGTGCGGATGCTCGCATGGATGGCCGCCGCTTCGGCAGCCGTGGCTTCGACCTTGATGTGGCTGAACGTACAAGGCTTCCATACGGCGCTGACCGACGACGCGACTCGACGGATGACCGCTGGCGCGGTTGCGACCACAGCCTCGGCGGCGGTGCTCCTCGTCATCGCCATCGCGCACTACTCGTTCGGCCGCCGCGGCAGCCGCGTCGGCGCCTCGCTGTTCGTTCTCGCGGTCTTCGCGTCGCTCGCGCTTCCGCTTGCCGCGCGAGGATCGGGCGCCGATCTTCCCGGACCGATATCGTCGACGATCCAACCCCAGCACGCTGACGCCAGTTCGGCCGGGCCGCGCGTCACGATGATCCTGCTCGACGGCGCCTCGCTGGAGTACGTTCTGCCGCGCGTGGCGGAAGGCCGGCTCCCATCGTTTGCACGATTGCTGGAAAAAGGAGCCGTCATGGATCTGGCCACCATCCGTCCGACCCAGCCGGACCCGGTCTGGGCGGCGGTGGCGACCGGTATGTACCCCTCGAAGAACGGGGTGCGCTCGGCCGCATCGTACTTCGCGAGGAGCGACGACCGAGTCGTGGACCTGCTGCCGGATTACTGTTTCTCACATGCGCTCGTTAGTCTGGGCTTCATCCGCGACCAGCCGAACGCGTCCACCACGTGGCGTGCCCGCCCGCTGTGGTCGATTGCGTCGAAGTCCGGCGTCCGCGTGGGCATCGTCCGATGGCCGCTGACGTATCCCGCGGAGGACGTCGATGGCTTCATGGTCAGCGACCGCTTCCACCAGCTGGTTGGATCGATTGCGGAGTTCGATCGTGCGGCGATGCCTCGCGACGTGCTACCCTCGCTCGAGGCGGTGTTTTCGCAGGCTCCAGCCGCGCCGGCGGCCCCACCTGCGCAGATCGGAGCCGGCGCGGAGGGAACGCCAGAGGAATCCGCCTTGCGGCGGGATCGATGGTACAGCGCGGCGATGCGGGATCTGGCTGACACCGCGAGTCCCCGTCTGACTGCATTGCGCTACGAAGGGCTGGACACCGTTGGACACTACTACCTGCGGTACACGCAGCCGCGAATCTTCCGCGATCTGCCCGAAGCCGAGCGCCGGCACTTTTCTCAAGCCATCGACCGGTACTGACGAGTACATCGACGGTGAGGTGGGCGCTGTTCTCGATGCGCTCGCCCCCGGGGATCTTCTCGTGGTCGTGTCTGGATTTGGCATGCAGCCGATGAATCCCGTGAAGCAGGCCATCGGACGAGTGCTTGGCAATCCAGACTTCAGCGGAACGCACGACCGCGCGCCAGACGGCTTTCTGATGGCGTATGGCAGCGCTGTGGAACCTGGACGGCGCCCGCGCGGCTCTGTCGTCGATGTGACGCCAACCGTGTTGTACTTCCTGGGTCTGCCAGCCGCACGCGACATGGACGGATTTGCCCGCGCCGACCTCTTCACACGCGCGTTCACAGCCGACAGGCCAATCGTGTTCATTCCGAGTTACAGCAGGTAGCTCTCAGCTGTCAGCTTCAGCTGTCAGCTCTCAGCTGTCAGCTCTTCAGCTGTCAGCTCTTAGCTCTCAGCTGCTGAAAGCTGATGGCTGACAGCTGACAGCTTCGTGATACCATTGACCTCGAACTCTTTAACGCGGCCCTGAGAGGCCGCCAAGAGGTGATGAATTGCACGTCCCCGTCTTGAATCTGCTGCGGCGTCCGCCGCGGTCTCAGTTCCCGCGAATCTCGCGACCTCTTCGGAGCGTGCCATGCCTCTGGTAATGGATGCGGACCGGATGGCACGCGCGCTGACGCGGATGTCTCACGAGATCCTCGAGCGGAACCGCGGACTGGACGAGATTGCGCTGGTCGGCATCCGCACGCGCGGCGTGCCGCTGGCACGACGGATCTCCCGCTCGCTTCACGAAATCAATGGCGACGACGTCCCGACCGGCGCGCTCGACATCACGTTGTATCGCGACGACCTCATGCGGCACCCCGTCGGCCCGCAACCGCTCGTTCGCCGTACCGAGATTCCGTTTTCGATCGACGATCGCAAAATTCTGCTCGTCGACGACGTGCTTGTACACGGGGCGCACGATCCGCGCGGCACTCGACGCGCTGATCGACTTCGGCCGGCCACTAGCGATCCAACTGGTGGTCCTCGTCGATCGCGGACATCGCGAGCTGCCCATCAAGGCGGATTACGTGGGCAAGAACCTGCCGACATCACTGAAGCAGAGCGTGCAGGTCCGTCTTCAGGAAATCGACGGTACCGACGAAGTGCTCATCGAGGGGGAAGCATGACGACGACGAGCGCAGAGACGCCGACGGCGGCCGTGGCATTGAAGTCCCGTCACCTGCTCGGGATCGCGGGGCTCGACGCCGACGAAATCACCCTCATCCTCGATACCGCCGAAGCCATGAAGGAGATTGGCGGGCGGGCCATCAAGAAGGTCCCGACGCTGCGTGGGCGGACGGTCGTCAACCTGTTCTTCGAGCCGAGCACACGGACCCGCACCTCATTCGAGATCGCCGAGAAGCGGCTGAGCGCCGACACCCTCAGCATCGCCACCTCCACCTCGAGCGTGACGAAGGGGGAGTCGCTCCTCGACACGGTTCGGAACATCGAGGCGATGTCTCCGGACATGATCGTCATCCGGCATGGCTCGTCGGGCGCGCCGCACCTGCTCGCGCGCACGTGCCAGTCGACCATCATCAACGCCGGCGACGGCATGCACGAGCATCCCACTCAGGCGCTGCTCGACGCGTTCACGATCCGTGAGCACAAGGGCCGGCTGGCGGGTCTCAAAGTGGCCATCGTGGGCGACCTGTTGCACAGCCGCGTGCTGCGCTCGAACATCGCGCTGTTGAACACGATGGGGGCGAAGGTCTGGGCCTGCGCGCCCTCCACGCTGATGCCGTCCCACATCGATGAGTTCGGCGTCCGCTCGACCACCTCGGTCGACGAGGCGGTGGAGGACGCTGACGTGGTGATGATGCTCCGCATCCAGCACGAACGGATGCACGGCCACTACATTCCCTCGGTGCGTGAGTACTTCACGATGTTCGGGCTCACGCCCGAGCGCCTGCGACGCGCCGCACCCGACGCCATCGTGATGCATCCGGGTCCGATGAACCGCGGCGTCGAGATCGACTCCGCCGTCGCCGACGGCCCGTTTTCCGTCATCCTCGAGCAGGTGTCGAACGGCGTCGCCGTGCGCATGGCGGTGCTGTACCTGTTGTCGGGGCGTGATTCTGCTGACGTGCCGGACGAGCACTGACCGATGAAAACCATTCTGAAAGGCGGCCGGGTCATCGATCCGGCCAACGGCCGCGACGGCGAGTTCGACATCCTGATTGAGAACGGCGCGGTTTCCCGAATCGGCCGATCTCTGCCGGTTGACGGGGCGAGCGTGTTCGAGGTCCGCAGGGGTTGGATCGTATCGCCGGGACTCATCGATATCCACGTACACCTGAGGGAGCCCGGCCAGGAATACAAGGAAACCATCGCAAGCGGCACGGCATCAGCCGTGGCCGGCGGCTTCACGGCCGTTGCGTGCATGCCGAACACCGAGCCCGTCAACGACCACGCAGGCATTACCGAGTTCATCCTCAAGAAGGCGAACGAGGCCGGGCTGGCGCGCGTGTACCCGATTGGAGCCGTCTCGATTGGGTCGAAAGGAGAACAGCTTGCCGAGCTGGGCGAGCAGAAGAACGCCGGATGCGTCGCGTTCACCGACGATGGTCGTCCGGTGGCGACCGCGCTGCTCATGCGCCGGGCGCTCGAGTATGCGCGAATGCTCGGCGTACCGATCGTGAACCATTGCGAAGATCCGTCGCTCAAGGGGGACGGCGTGGCACATGAAGGCTACGTGGCGGCGCGCCTTGGCCTGCGTGGCATCCCCGGCGAAGCCGAATCGATCATGGTCGAACGGGACATCTCGCTCGCCGAGCTCGCGGCCGCGCACGTGCATATCGCACATATGAGCGCCCGGCAATCGCTCCGCGCCGTGCGCGCCGGGAAAGATCGCGGTGTGCACGTGACGTGCGAGGTCGCGCCGCATCATTTCACGCTCACCGACGAATCACTCGATGGTCCCGTGAAGTACGACACGAATTTCAAGATGAACCCGCCGCTTCGCGAGGCGGCTGACCGCGACGCGATGCTCGGGGGCATCGCGGACGGCACCGTAGACGTGATTGCCACTGACCACGCACCGCATCACATCGACGAGAAGATGGTTGAGTTCGATCGCGCACCCTTCGGCATCGTCGGACTCGAGACCGCAGTCCCGATCGTCTTCGACCGGCTCGTTCGCACCGGCCGCATTTCCCTGACGCGGATGATCGAACTGCTGTCGGTCAACCCGGCGCGCGTGTTGAACCTGCCCGGCGGAAGGCTGGATGAAGGCGCGCCGGCGGACATCAGCGTCCTGGCGCCCGATCTGGCCACCACGATCGACGCCGCGACGCTGGTGTCGAAGTCCAAGAACACGCCGTTCGATCGTTGGCAGCTGGTCGGCGGGGTGGTGGCGACCCTCGTCGGAGGAAAGGTCGTGTATCGCAATGCCGCTGTCGACTGAGAAGAGGCCATCCGACGTGACACGCCAGAACGACGTGCGCCGCCAGGCGCTGAAGACCTTGCAGGATCTCGAGGTGCTGATGCGCGACGGGCACTTCGACTATGGGAACGGGTTTCATGGTCGCGTGTATCTCAATCCACATCAGCTCTTCCTGCATCCGTCAACCATCTGGCGCCTTGCCCAGGACCTCCTCGATGTGCTGCCCGCCACGCTGATCGCTGACACCGACGTCGTCGCCGGACCGGCAACCGGCGGGGCGCTGCTCGCCCACACGATTGCGGGTCTCCTCGATGGACGGCGGGCGCTCACCCACCCGCCGTGCAGTTTCGCGCCTGTGACCAATGGCGCCGAGGGATTCGTCCTGCGAAGCTTCTACAAGCGCCGACTGGCTGGACAACGCGTACTGCTTGCCGACGACGTGCGAAACACGGGAAAGACTTTCCAGCGTTGTGCCGATCTCCTCACTGAAGCCGGAGCCAGAGTAATCGCTACCGTTCAGATATTCGATCGCATGGAGGCGATCGTCGACCTCGGCGTACCGAACTTCGCGCTCGCGGAGTACGCCGCCCCGGAGAACTATCCCGCTGCCGACTGCCCGATGTGCCGGGAGGGCATGCCCGTTACGAATTTCTGAACACCCGCGAAGGGGGGACCATCCCACGGTTTTGTCATGGTTCCCACGCATCTGTGACTCGCCTCGCCCTGCGCGGGTGTGAGCGCTCACCCGAAAAGTCCATAACCCGCCGGTCTTCCAAGGGTTGCGGAGACACGGAAGAGTTTACACGGGTCACCTGGACGGTATGAGGATTGCGCGGCCCCCGCCCATGAGACAACGCCTGTTTGTCGTGGCCGCCCTTGCCGCGGTTGTGTCGATCACGGACATCAAGGCCCAGCGCCCGTCCCCGTCTCTGACACGCGCGGGTTCTCCGACATCCGTCATCAAGTTGGATCGATTCGATCGATCTCCGCGTCTGCGTGATCTTCCACCGGGCGCACCGCCCATTGGTGAGTTGGTGAAAGAGCGTGAGCCGCGATGGCGTCGTGTGGCGCGCCACACCGCAGGTCTCTTCTCCGACCCGGTCGTGCAATCGGCGCCCGGCGTGCCGTCGATCCCGGGACCGTCACAGAGTGTCGAAGGCGTAGGCAACGTGAACGGTGTGTTGCCGCCTGATACGAACGGCGATGTCGGACCGAATCATTTTGTGCAGTGGGTCAACCTGTCGTTCGCGGTGTACAGCAAGGGATCGGGCTCGACGCCGCCGACGTTGCTCTACGGGCCGGCGGCAGCCAACACGCTGTGGAGCGGATTCGGCGGACCGTGCGAGACGCGCAACGACGGCGACCCGATCGTCCGCTACGATCACATCGCCGATCGCTGGGTCATGAGTCAGCTCGCCATCCCGAACAACTTCTTCGGCATCCTGCTCTTCGGTCCGTTTTACGAGTGCATCGCCGTGTCGGCGACGTCCGATCCGCTCGGCGCCTACTACCGCTATCAGTACCCGTTCGACAAGCTGAACGACTATCCCAAGATGGGGGTGTGGCCGGACGGCTATTACATGACGATGAACCAGTACACCGCGCTCTCGCTGCAGTTTGCCGGCCAGGGTGTGGTGGCGTTCGATCGCGCGTCGATGCTGCAGGGCCAACCCGCGTCAGCCATCTACTACGACCTCGCGTCGGTCGACATGAACCTTGCCGGTATGCTTCCGGCCGATCTCGATGGACCGGCGCCGCCAGCCGGTTCACCAGCGTACTTTGCGCAGGTAGACGACGACGCGTGGGGCGCGACGCCGACCGATCAAGTGCAAATCTGGCAGTTCCACAGTGACTGGACAACGCCGTCGCAATCGTCCTTCACGCGCGTTGCCGCATTGCCGACGGCTCCGTTCGATTCAGACATGTGCGGCAACTCGAGAAACTGCCTGGCGCAGCCGGGCACGACCACGACGATCGACGCGATGTCGGATCGGCTGATGTATCGCTTGCAGTACCGAAACTTCGGCGACCACGAGTCACTTGTCGTGAACCACACCGTCGACGCGGACGGCACCGATCACGCCGGCATTCGCTGGTATGAAATCCGGAACCCGGGTTCATCGCCGTCGATCTATCAGCAGGGCACGTACGCACCCGACACCGACAATCGCTGGATGGGCAGCGTTGCGCTGGATTCTGCCGGCAACATGGCGCTCGGATTCAGCGTCGTTGGACCCTCGACTTTCCCGTCGGTTCGCTACACCGGCCGCCTGGCGACAGATCCTCCGAACCTGATGACGCTCGGTGAAACGGATCTGATCGTTGGAACAGGTTCCCAGACGAACTCGACTGGACGTTGGGGCGACTACAGTTCGATGGTGGTCGATCCGGTCGACGACTGTACGTTCTGGTATACGCAAGAGTACTATGCGGTGACCAGCGACGCCGGGTGGCAGACGCGAATCGGATCGTTCACGCTGCCGAACTGCAGCTCCTCGACGCCGCCGCCGGACAACCCGGCAGTGAGCGTCGTCGCGTCGACCGCAACCGCAACGGAAGCCGGACCGGTTTCGGGCGCAGTGACGTTCAGCCGCACGGGCGACACGGCGCAGCCGTTGATTGTGCACTACGCGGTCGGTGGGACCGCGACGGCCGGTTCCGACTATATCGCGCTGCCCGGAGTCGTGACGATCGATGCCGGCGCCGACTCCGTTGTCGTCCCAGTGACGCCGATCGACGATCTGGCGGTCGAATCGAATGAAAGCGTGATCGTCAGCGTCGCGCCCGATCCGGCCTACGTGCTCGGCTCGGCCGGCGCCGTCGTCACCATCATCAGCAACGACTCGCCGTCGGACCTTGTCGTGACGACGTTGACAGGACCGGCAAGCGCGGGCGCAGGGCTACAAATCACTGTGAACGACTCGACGAAGAACCAGGGCGCCGGGCCCTCCGAGGCGTCCCTCACCGCGTTCTACCTGTCGAGCAACACCCTCATCGAGCCTGGGGATCCGTTCCTCGGCACGCGGCAGGTCGGATCCTTGACGCCTGGCGCAACCGAGTCGGCATCCACGACCTTCACCGTGCCGTCTACCGTCGCGACGGGGAGCTACTATTTGCTGGCGAAGGCGGATTCAGCGGGCACCGTCGCCGAATCGAACGAGAACAACAACGTAAAGATGGGGTCTGTCATCCCGGTCGGGCCTGACCTCGTCGTGACGTCGTTGACCGTTCCCGCGACAGCGGCCGCGGGCAGCTCGATCAGCGTGGGCGATACCACGAAGAACCAGGGCGGCGGAGACGCGCCGGCGTCGGCGACCACGTTCTACTTGTCGGCAAACGTGCTGCTCGACAGTACCGACACACCGCTCAACAGCCGGTCGGTGAGCGCTCTCACGGCTGGACTCAGTGAAACCGGTTCGATGATGCTCGCAATTCCATCGACCACGGTTGCCGGCACCTACTACATCGTGGCCAAGGCGGATGGTCCGGGAGTGGTCACCGAGGCGAACGAATCGAACAACGTCAAGTTCAGCCTCGCGATCAAGATCGGTCCGGACTTGATCGAATCGAGCACGACCGTACCGACGGTGGCGGGGGCCGGCTTCCCGATTACTGTGAACGACACGGTAAAGAACCAGGGCAGCAACATGGCCGGAAACTCGACGACGTCGTTCTATCTCTCGACGAACTTCTCGCTGGATCCGGGGGACAAGTTCCTGGGCAGCCGCAACGTGCCCGCCCTTCAACCCGGCCAGACGAGCTCCGGCAGCACCACGTTTACGATCCCGGCGGATACGCAGCTGGGGACGTACTTCATCCTGGTGAGCGCCGACGACACCAACGCGGTGGCGGAATCGGCGGAAACGAACAACGTTTGGTACGGTACGACGCGGGTTGGGCCAGATCTCACCGAGTTCGCGCTGACGGCGCCGGCTTCGGCGGTCGCTGGCGCAACGATCCAGGTGAACGACACCGTGAAGAACAGCGGCGGCGGCTCTGCCGGTGCGTCGACGACGCGCTTCTATCTGTCGGCGAACTTCACGTTCGATGCCTCGGACCAGGAAATCGGCAACCGTCCGGTCATCGCGCTCGGCCCGAGCGCGACGAGTGCAGCCCAGGCCCCGGTCACGATTCCGCCCGGCACAGCGCCGGGGTTGTATTACATCATCGCGGTCAGCGATGCGGACAACGCTGTGCCTGAAACCGCGGAGACGAACAACACGAGAGCATTGGCGATACGTATCAACTGAAATCGCTGACCCTTCGACGTAGCTCAGGGCCAGCCCCGAGCATCGTCGGGGGGCTGAATGCTGAATTCTGATTGCTGAACGCTGAGTGCTGATTGACGAACGCGGATCAATCGACAATTCATTCAGCATTCAGCATTCAGCATTTCAGCAATTCCCCGGCTCGTCAGCTATGATGACCGGACGTAATGCCCCGTGCTGCCAATGGCGTCGAGCTTGCCGGCCGGCTCGACGCGCTCTATCACGATTACAACCGAATCGATTCGGCAAGCGACCCGATCCAGAAGGTCAGACCGTTCGCCGATCCGGCTGACCGCGAGGTCGCCGGCTTCTGTGCCGCCGCGCTGGCGTTCGGCCGTGTCGCGAGCGTACTCAATTCCATCCAGACGCTGTTCGACACGCTCGGTCCGAATCCGGCGGCATTCGTCCGCCGCTTCAATCCGGAAGCCCCGCCGGCCGCCATGCGGACGATGGTGCATCGATGGATCCGCGGCACGGATCTCATTGCGCTGTTCTGGATGCTCCGGCAGATGCTCGAGCAATCGGGATCGATCGAAGGATTCTTTGCCGAGGGTTTGAAGAACGAGCGACGAGGACATCGGCCCGGCGCTCGACAGCTTCTCGAAGCGCGCGCTCGCGCTGGATATGCGCAGCGCCTACAGACGCCAGCCAAGACGTCCGGGCGTGTGTTACTTCTTTCCCCGGCCGTCCGCCGGCAGCGCCTGCAAGCGGCTCAATCTATTTCTGCGCTGGATGGTGCGCCGCGACGAAGTCGACCTTGGCGTGTGGAGGAGCGTGCCCGCGTCGAAACTGATTGTCCCTCTGGACACGCACGTCATCCGTCTGGGCCGATGCCTTCGATTGACGCGATATACGAGCCCAGGGTGGCGCATGGCGGCGGACATCACCGCGTCGCTGCGCGCGTTGAATCCCGTCGGATCCGGTGAGCTTCGATTTTTCGCTCTGCCATGTCGGCATGATGAACGCCTGCGGCTTCGGCAGAAAACAGGGAGACTCGCAATGTCCGCTTCGAGGACTGTGCCATCCACGCGTCGCACGGCGCAGCTGAGGACTGCGTTGTTTCTGCGTGGCCATTGCGCCCGCGATCGCAGGGGCCTACTTTGCCGGAAAGCGCGCGGGCGCGGTGCAGGAGCTGGTGGCGGCCAGTCCCGCGAACGCGCAGTGCGATTGCCCTCGTCCGCAAGCAGCCATGCCCTGGCGGATGGTGCGAAACCGTCTGGTTGGGCGCCACGAGGAAGGACGCTGTGCAGGTGGCGGCGCTCGCGCCTGGCTCCGAGCACTGCGACGAGATTGCCTGGGCGGCCGACGGCTTCCGCGTCGGCTTCGTCATCAACGGCTATCAGCTTCGGATCTTCGACGGCGTCGCCCGGAAGCCGGTTAATCAGGTCAACCTTATCGAACCGGACGGCACGCCGACGTCGCGCATCGTTCGCGGCGTGACGTTTTCGCAGAACGGCGCCGCCGTGACGTTCGACGAGTGCCCGCGCGGTCGCTCTGGGTGCAGGTCTGGGCTTGTTGCAGTGCGCTAGTGACCGGGAGCTACCGCCTGACCCGGAGCAAACAAGTGATTCCTCCCTTTCTCCCCTTCGCCTGTTAGCTCTTCACAGCGGCTGTCGGTGAATTGAAGGTCTTACGTTTCATGGTGGGGCTGCAGGGCAACGCGCTGATACACCTGCAGGGTGTTCTGCACCATCCGCTCGGCGCTGAATAGCGTGCGCGCGCGCGCGCGCCCCGCATGACCCATTTCCCGCCGCAGCGTCTCGTCTTTCAGCAGGTGGACGATCGCGTCGGCCAACGCCTGGTCATCACGAGGGAGCACCAGAATTCCGGTCTCGCGGTCGGCGACGACCTCCGGAATCCCCCCAGCCCGCGTGGCCACGATCGGTTTACCCGCAGCCATCGCGTCCAGCAGCGACGTGCCGAGTCCCTCGGTGACGGAGCTCATGACGAAGATGTCGAAAGCCTTGTGCAGCGAGAGCACGTCGGGCCTGAAGCCCGCCAGAAGGACGTGTTTCTCGAGGTGGTATTCTTTGATCTGCCGTTCCAGCGTCGGCCGCAGCTCGCCTTCACCCGCGATGATGAACCTCGCGTCCGGCACCTGCTGCACCACCAGCCTCGCGGCCTCGATCAGATGCCGCTGGCCTTTGTGCGGGACGAGCGCGGCAACGTTGCCCACGATTGGGGCGTGATGGGGCAGCCAGAACTCGCCATGCAGGTTCGCCGGCTCGGCCGACTCGACGCGGTCGATGTCGATCCCCTCGTGCACGGTGACCGCCCGTGGCGGCGGCACGCCGTCCCCGATCAGCATTCGACGGATCGCTTCGGACGCACAGATGAAGCAGTCGACTTGTCGGTATTTCCAACGCGAGAGCGAGCTTCCACGGAGGTGAAAATCGACCCTCCGCGCGGCCACCAGCGGCGGCTTCGCCAGTTGAGTGCTCATCGAGAGCGCCAATGCCGCCATCGCAACGCCGTGGGGGTCGTGCGCGTGCACGATATCGGGCATCAACTGCTTGATGATCCGTGAGAGCCGCCACGCCGCCGTCAGGTCCATCTCGGTCTTCGGCGCGAGCGGCAGCAGATCGAGCCCCTCCGCGGCACGTTGGCGGAGTTCTCCCTCTGAGTGCGCCACGAGCATCGTCCGATGTCCCAGGGCGCGCAGACCCATCAGCGTGGTCAACACCTGATTCTGTCCGCCTCGCCACGTGCGCGCCGTGTCGATGTGCAGCGAGAACATCAGACTTTTTCGAGTTGCTGATCTCTCCGATTGCTGATTGCTGATTGAAGTTCCCACAGCTTCGCCAGCTTCAGGAACACGTAGTACGCATTCATCCTGGAGATGAGGAGGCCGACCGCACCATCGCGGAACCCGCCGCGCAGGAAATAGTTTCGAAGGAATGCGAATCGGGGATGAAAGAACATCTCGAACGCGTTGGTCCGCCGGCCATCCGCCAGCCACTGCTCGGCGGCAAGCGTGGTGTATCGATCGATGGTAGCCAGGTGATGTGAGATGTCCCGGTAGGCGTAGTGCTGCAGTTCATGTCGCAGCATTCCTGGCGTGCCTTGCAGCTGGACCGACTCGTGCACGCGCCGGCCGTTCCAGCACGCCGCCCGACGATCGTAGAGCCGGAGCTGGTAGTCCGGGTACCAATCCGTCGAGCGAATCCATCGTCCCAGATACCAGGTCACGCGCGGGATACGATACCCACGTTCGGCGGGCCCGGTCCGGAGAAGCTCTCTGATCTCTGTGGCGAGTTCGGGGCTGACGCGTTCATCCGCGTCGATCGACAGAATCCAGTCGTTCGAGGCGATTTCGGCGGCGTAATTCTTCTGGGCGCTGTAGCCGGGCCACTCCCGGATTTCAACGCGCGAGGCCAGCTGCCTGGCAATCGAGACGGTGTCGTCCGTACTCTGCGAGTCGACAACGATTATTTCGTCGGCCCACGAGACAGACTGAAGGGCGGCCCCGATGTGCCCCGCCTCGTCGCGCGTGATGACCGTGACGGTCAGTTTCACGCGCTGCAGTGTATCCCAAGGCTCTTTTGGCTTTGTTCTTCTGCCTTTTCCCTTTTCCCTTTTCCCTTTCTACCGTCCGGGCGGGACCGACTGCACGGCCTCGAACGCTACCAGTGCGCGGTTGTAGGCGATGATGGCGTTGAGCTCGGCGAGCTGTGCGCTCGAGAGGTCGCGCTGCGCCTGGAACAGTTGGAACGTCGTGGACAACCCGACGTTGATGCGCTTTTGTTCCGCCTCGTACCGCTTCTCGCCGAAGTCCCGTGCCTGTCGCGTCGCTTCCACGCGTTTCAGGCTCGTCTCGACCTGCCGCGCAGCCTCGCGAACCTGCTGTGTCACTTGCAATTCAAGCGAGCGAAGCGTGGTCGTTTGCTGCTCGCGTTGCACCTTCGCCTGCGCGTAGCCGGCGTCGGCGGCGCTCGTGCCGATCGGATAGCTCACCTGAAACTGCACGCTCCAGGTCCTGAAGTCGTTTCCAAAAATATCGTTCAGGGCGTCGCTGAAGCTGCGCTGCGCTGCGCCGATGGCGACCGGAAAGCCTCCGGACGTGTCGTAGATCGTGCGCGTCCCGGCAACGCCCGCGAGGCCGTAATTCACGATCGCGTTCACCGCGGGCATTTTCTGGTTGCGCGCGAACTTCATCGTAATGTCGGTCTGATCCATTTCCCGGTGCGCCTGCGCGAGATCGGTGCGGTGATCGATCGCGTTACGGATGGCGGCATCCAGGTCCATCGCACGCGGCGTCAGCACCGGCTCCTCGGAGGGGACAATGTGCACCGTCCAGAAATCAGGCTGCGACGGATTCATGATCAGCGTGCGCAGCACGTCTTCGAACGACTTCACCTGCGACTCGCCGACGATGACCGCTTCTTCGTTTCGCGAGACCTCCGCTTTCGCTTCGATGATGTCGATGGGCGGGATCGTGCCCACCTCGACGCGCCGCTCGTTGTTCTTGAGTGATTCCTTCGCGAGATCCAGCGACTGCCGCGAGACCTTCAGCTGTCCGATTGCCCCAACGAGATCGTAGTAGGCGTTTCTTACCGAGCGTGACGTCTGCGTGAGCTGCTGCTGCAGTTGAAGGTCGACGATTTCCTGCTGCTTCTGTCCGATGAGCAGCTGCTGACGTACCGAATCGATCGTGAAATCGCGCAGCAGAGGCTGCGTGAAATTGAAGTTGAAATTGGAAGACAGCCTGGGATTGAACGGATCGGTCGGATCGCTGGTCGTGTTTCTCGAGCCATCGAGGGACGCCTGATATCGACCGCCTCCCCATTTCAGTTGCTGCGACACACCGGCGTTCGACCGGAAGCCCTCGTTGGTGACGAAGTTGTTGCCAGCGAGAAAGTTCTGGGGAGGATTGCTGTTGCTGTTCTTCGTGGTGCCGCCGAACACGACCGGCGCGTAGGAGGCCCGGGTCTGCGCGATGGCGAAAGCCTGCGCCTGTGGACTTAGGCGCTCGGCCTGAATGCCCAGGTTGTTCTCGAGCGCCATCTTTACGGCTTCGTCAGCGCTCACCTGAAGTTCGGCTCCTGGCACCGTCACGGCCGGCTGCTGGCTTGGCAAGCTCGCCGGCGCCTGGGCCGCGGGCGCCAGTGTGGCCGTCTGTTCGGATGCGGACACCACACGACCGGAACCGAACAGCAGGAGAGCGGCCGTACAGGCCGCGACCGACTTCAAACAGGCCGATATTTGTTGCTCGAAACGCATGACAGGTCTCTCCAGTTACAGGACTTCAGGAATTCAATACTTCTGGAATAGCAAGAACCGGCGCGGATGCCGTCGTGGGTATGACGGATGGCCAGAGACAAGTGTTTCCAAAATGTATACTAATCGCCGCTGGCCCGCCGCCATTCGCCGGTTCCACGCTCCCCAGGGATGAATTCGATGTCACGACACCTTCTCGCGCTCGCGATAGCGCTCCTGATGGGCCCTTCGGTGGCCGTCATTCCAGGCCAGAAATCCAGTCCAGCCGGACAGGATGTGACGACGGTCAGCCGTTTCGAGCTCACGGTCGACAGCATCATGCGAGGCCCGGATCTCGTCGGGTACCCGCCGACAGGTCTGCGCTGGTCGGCCGACTCGCAACAGCTATTCTTCGACTGGCGCAAACCTGGCGAGAAGGAATCTTCCACGTACGTCGTGGGCCGCGACGGCGGCCAGCTTCCGAAAGCTTTCCGACGACGAGGTGAAGGCCGCGCCAGTAGCGAACGGACGCTGGGACAAGGCGCATCGCCGCGTCCTGCTTGTAGACGGTGGAGACGTGGTTCTGGTTGACAGCGTGCGCGGAATACGCCGTCAGATCACTCGAACGACAGGTGCGGAAACGCATCCTGAAGCTGTTCGAGGACAATTTGCGGACCGCGCACAACCGAAAGGCGACCTAAATGGAGCCGGAAGCCGTTCTCGATCTGTTCCGTAAGTCCGGCGCACTCCTCGAAGGCCATTTCCGCTTGTCGTCGGGATTGCACAGCGAGCGCTACCTGCAGAGTGCGCTGGTCCTGCAGTATCCCGACCTCGCCGGATCCCTTGGGCAAGCTCTGGCGGCGCGGGTCGCGCACCTTCAGCCGACCGTTATCCTGTCTCCGGCGCTTGGCGGCATTGTGATCGGCCAGGAAGTGGGACGTGCCCTTGGACTCCGGGCGATGTTCGCGGAACGCCAGGATGGAAAGCTGACCTTGCGGAGAGGGTTTGCCCTGGCGCCGTCCGACCGCGTTGTCGTCGTCGAAGACGTGGTGACGACGGGTGGCTCGACTTGCGAAACGATTGATGTTGCGACCGCTGCGGGCGCAACAGTTGTCGGTGCGGCGTCGCTCATCGATCGCGGAGGTGAATCGGCCCGGGTCCCGGTGCCGCTCTTCAGCCTTGTGCAGATGCCCGTCCCGACGTATGACGCGGCCTCGTGCCCCCTCTGCGCGAAGGGCATTCCCGTCGTAAAACCTGGGTCTCGCGCTTCGTAAATCCGGTCCGATGCAACATGTGAAGGTCACGCTCCAGTACGACGGCACGAATTACGTTGGCTGGCAGCGACAGGCGATCGGCACGTCCATTCAGGCACTTCTCGAAGACGCGCTTGCGCCGATGGCAGGCGGACGCGTCGTCGTTCACGGAGCAGGCCGGACCGACGCTGGCGTGCACGCGCTCGGGCAGGTCGCCACGTTCTCATTTCCCGGCACGCTCGAATTGCCGACCCTCATGCGCGCGTTGAACGCCGTTCTGCCGGCGGACGTGCGCGTGCTGGCGGCGGAAGACGCTCCCCCGGAGTTTCATGCACGATTCAGCGCCATCGGGAAGGTCTACGAATACCGCATTGTCAACGCGCCGATCGTGTCGCCATTTCTCGTTCGATACGCCTGGCACGTGTCGAAGCCGCTCGACTTCGAGCTGCTGAAACAAGCTTCGGCACCGCTGGTTGGTGCCCACGATTTCGCGGCGTTTCAGGCCGCCGGGTCGGCTGCGGCTTCGAGCGAGCGGATCGTCCGGAGCATCGAATGGGACTGCGGCCGCGGGTTCGACGCGCCGATGACGATGCGGATCGAAGGGGACGGCTTTCTTCGCCACATGGTGAGGACTATTGTCGGGACCCTCGTGGAGGTCGGCGTGGGCCGGTGGGTACCGTCGCGCGTTGCGGGAATCCTCGCGTCGCGCGACCGCTCCGAGGCCGGTCCCACGGCTCCAGCCCACGGATTGTTTCTCGTTCGCGTCGAATACTGAACGAAATACAGCCCACTTGTGAGATACCCGTAACACGCTGTATTATCAAGGTTTAATTTCGATCAGTCACCATGTCGCTTCAGGATATTCTCTCCGTCGTGCCGGCCGGGTCGCCTGAAGAGGCGCTCGCACGACAGGTGAATTTCGCCCGCCTGCCGCAACACATCGCGATCATTATGGACGGCAACGGTCGATGGGCCGCCCAGCGCCACCTGCCTCGTGTCGAGGGGCACCGCGCCGGTATCGACTCGGTTCGCGACGTTGTCGAGTCATCAGCACGCCTCGGGATCAAGGTCCTGACGTTGTACGCCTTCTCTGTCGAGAACTGGAAACGTCCGATCACCGAAGTGTCAACGTTGATGGCGCTGCTGAAGCGATATCTCCGCCTCGAACTGAACACGCTTCTCCGCAACAACATCCGCTTCCGCGTCATTGGCCGGGAGGAGGAACTCGCACCCGATGTCCGGGGCGAACTCAAGGCAGCGGAAGAGCAGACGGCGCGCAACAGCGGCATGTTGTTCAACATCGCGCTGAACTACGGTGGGCGCGCCGAGATTGTCGAGGCGGCGCGCCGCGCGATTGCCTCGGGAGTGAAGGCGTCCGATCTCGACGAGCAGCATTTCGCGGATCTGCTTTACACGGCGGGTCAGCCCGATCCCGATTTGCTCATCAGGACGAGCGGCGAGATGCGCGTCAGCAATTTTCTTCTCTGGCAGATTGCGTACGCCGAAATCTGGGTGACCGACACGCTCTGGCCGGACTTTCGAACGCAGCACCTGCTCGAAGCGATCCTGGCGTATCAAAAGCGGGATCGTCGCTACGGCGGCATCAAGCAGCCGGCGGTCGCCGGCCGATGATCCGTTGGGGTTGCCGCGAGTCGACCACCGGCTGATTGCATGGTCCGGGTCCTCAGCGCGCTCGTGCTGCTGCCGATCGTGATCGGTGCGGTCTGGCTGCTTCCGCCAGTTGGCACATTGGCACTCGCACTTGTCGCCGCCGCGCTCGCGTTCATCGAGTACGCTTCGATCGCCGCGTCGCTTGGGGCGAACGTGCCCCTCGCGATTCCTGGAGCCGCCGTGCTCGCGGCATGCGCGGCCCTGGGAAGCGGCTGGGCGGTGATCGATGTCATCCTGCTGAGCGCCTTGATTGCCATCGGCGCGGTCGCGGTCGGGAGCGGGAAGCCTGGTCCTGAGATTTTCCGCGACGCGTCGGCGTCGATCTTTCCAATCGTCTACATTGGGCTGCCGCTCGGGGCTCTGGCCGCCGTTCGAGTCGCCGCCGGGCGCGAGGCGGTGCTCCTCATCATGGCGGCGATCGTCATCAGCGATTCTGCGCAGTACTACACCGGCCGTGCGCTCGGGAAGCGGCCCCTGGCCCCGGTGATCAGTCCGAAAAAGACGCGCGAGGGAGCCATTGGGGGTGTGGTATTCGGGACCCTTGCATTCACGATCGGGGCGCGGTTTGTCTTCCCGGGCGCTCCCATCCCGCTCGTTGTGCTCGTCGGGGCGAGCATTGCGGCGCTCGGCATCGTGGGCGACCTGTTCGAGTCGCTCCTGAAGCGGAGCGCTGGCGTGAAGGATTCAGGCTCGCTCATCCCCGGCCACGGCGGTGTGCTCGACCGAATCGACAGTTGGCTGTTCGCCGCGCCGGTCTATTACGTCTTCGTCCGGTATCTTCGCTTCTGACCATGGCAACCGGGATGGACACTCGATGCGGCGCATAGCGATCCTTGGATCGACGGGATCGATCGGCCAGAGCGCTCTGGCGGTTGTTGCCGCTCATTCCGATCGCCTCCGCGTGGTCGCCATGGCTGCCGGCGAGAACATCGCACGCTTCGTGGAGCAGGTGGCGCGGTTTGGTCCCGAGACCATCGCCATGTCCACGCCGCGCGCGATGTCCGACGCACGGGCTGAGCTCGTTCGACGCGGTGTGGCGGCGGTTCAGGGAGCGCTCAGCGGCGCCGAAGGCCTCCTGGCTGTGGCGACGCACCCGGATGCCGATGTCGTACTGTTTGCTTCGTCGGGCACCGCGGCGCTCGACGCCGTTCTGGCCGCCATCGAGGCCGGCAAGACGATTGCGCTCGCCAACAAGGAAATCCTGGTGATGGCCGGCGCGATTGTCATGGACGCGGCACGGCGGCGCGGCGTGTCCGTGCTTCCCGTCGATAGCGAGCACAATGCCATTCACCAGTGTCTCCACGGACGATCCGCAAAAGATGTCAGGCGTTTGATCCTGACGGCTTCTGGCGGTCCGTTCCGCGACATGGAATCACACGCCATCGCGAACGTCACGCCCGAGGAAGCGCTGCGGCATCCGACGTGGACGATGGGACCGAAGATCACGATCGACTCCGCGACGCTGATGAACAAAGGCCTCGAAGTGATCGAAGCGCGCTGGCTGTTCGACGTTCCGCCCGATCGCATTCAGGTGCTGGTGCACCCGCAGTCAATCGTGCACTCGATGGTCGAGCTGGTCGACGGGTCCATCATCGCGCAGCTCGGCGTCACTGACATGCGTCTCCCGATTCAGTACGCGTTCTCGTACCCCGACCGGTGGAGCACGCCGCTGCCTCCGCTGGATCTCGCCCGTGCGGGCCGACTGGACTTCTCGGTCCCCGATACGACGAGATTCCCGTGTCTGAGCCTTGCCTTTCGCGCGCTCGCCGGCGATGCCGGACTGCCGATCGTGCTCAACGCGGCGAACGAGATTGCCGTATCGGCCTTTCTCGATCGGCGCATCGGCCTGACGGCGATCCCCGAGTTGATCGGAGGGGCGATGGATGCGTATGAAAGCGGGAAATCGCGGGCAATTCACGGGCTTGCAGACGTGCGCGCCGTCGACGGGTGGGCACGTGAATTCACAGAAGCGGGCACAGGTACGGTAAAATCAAGAGTTTAGCCGCCACGATCTGTAACCCGGTGTTCATGCCGCATTAGGGGCCACTAGTGACAAGTATTCTCGCGTTCGTGTTCGTGCTCGGGGTGCTCATCTTCGTCCACGAACTCGGGCACTTTCTGATGGCACGCCGGATTGGCGTGCGCGTGCTGACCTTCTCCCTCGGGTTTGGACCCAAGCTGATTGCCGTCAAGCGCGGCGACACCGAGTACTGCATCAGCGCGGTGCCGCTCGGCGGCTACGTCAAGATGGCGGGCGAGAATCCAGACGACGCGCGCACCGGGGCGTCCGACGAATTTCTATCGAAGTCGAAGTGGCAGCGGTTCCAGGTGCTCGTCATGGGGCCGGTGATGAACCTGACGCTTGCGGTCGTGGTCATGGCGGTCGTGCTCTACCAGGGAGCGCCCGCGCCTGCCTTCATCCAGCAACCCGCCGCCGTCGGCAGCATTCTCGATCAGTCTGTGCTGAAGCCGGCAGGCCTGTTGCCAGGTGATCGCATTGTCAGCGTTGACGGCGATCCGGTCGGGACATGGGAGGATTTCCTCAACGTCATTGCCGGCAAGGCGAAGCGTCAGGTCTCGATGCGCGTCGACCGCGGCGGCAAGATGGTGGACCTGACGTTCGTCCCGGTCGGCACTGGCAGGTACGACCTCGTCAACCTCGACAGCCTGGCGATCCTGCCGATCATGCATCCGCAGATCACGTCCTTGCAGCGCGAGGCGCCGGCCCACGAAGCGGGGCTCCGCCCGGGCGATGTCGTCATGGGCGCGGCCGGCGAGAAAGACATCAACAACAAGCGGCTGATCGAAGTGATCAAGGAGCACGAGGGGCAGACGATCACGCTCGATATCAAGCGTGACGGCTCGATTATGCAAGTGCCCGTTACACCAAGGCGCATCGGCGACACCGTCATGATTGGCGCGCAGTTGAACGGGTTCGAGACTGCGCACGATCGAGCCGGGACCGATCGAGGCGTTCAAGATGAGCCTCGATCAGAACTGGACCTGGTCGAAGATGATCGTGCAGACGCTGGGCGGCCTGTTCACCCGTCATACCTCGGTGAAGCAGTTGATGGGACCCGTGGCGATCGCGGATCTCTCGGGGATGGCCGCAGAGCAGGGGATGCTCCAGCTCTTCAGCCTCATGGCCATGATCAGCCTCAACCTCGGGCTCCTCAATCTGATGCCGATTCCGGTGCTCGACGGCGGGCACATTGCGATCCTCGCGCTCGAAGGCGTCTCGCGCCGCGACTTCAGCATGAAGGTGAAGGAGAAGATGCTCCTCGCCGGCTTCGTGCTGCTGTTGATGCTGATGGTGACGGTCATCTACAACGACCTCACCCGCATTCAGTGGATCGAACGGCTCATGCCCTGGCGGTGAAAAAGAGACAAGGGACAAGGGAAAGCGCCTGCTGTAAGTGATGCTGACACATGCGAAGACGCCTCACGCTTGCGGCGGCTCTGATCCTGACGTCCATTGCCGCCGTCCACCCGCAGTCAAGCCAATCACCGGTTCTTCCGTTCCCTCCGGTCGCCACCTTCTCGATCCTCGGATTCGACCCGGCCACCGGGGAAGTGGGCGGCGCCGTGCAGTCGCGTGTCTTCTCGGTTGGTAACGGCGTACTGTGGGCGGAGGCGGATGTCGGTGTTGCGGCGACGCAGGCGATCGTTGATGTCAGCTACGGGCCAAAAGCGCTGGCGTTGCTCCGTGCGGGGATGATGCCGGCGTCGATCGTCAAAGCCATTCTCGACAGCGATCCCGATCCTCGTCCATCCGACTGGACGAAAGAGGGACGTCAGTTTGCGGTGATGGACGCGAAAGGAAATTACGCCGCTTTCACCGGCCCGAAGGCGACGACGTGGGCGGGACACAAGGGCGGCAAGTACTGCACGGCGCAGGGAAACATCCTCGCTGGCGAGGCGGTTGTCGCCGGTATGGTCGACGCGTTCGAAAAGACTGACGGTCATCTCTCGATGCGACTGCTGGCCGCGCTGGATGGCGGCCAGGCCGCCGGGGGGACAAGCGTGGCATGCAGTCGGCCGCAATGGTCATCGTGAAGAAAAACGGCGGCGTCTGGTTGAACAACGACGTCGTCCTGCGGCTGCAGGTCGACGACAGTGAGGAGCCCCTCAAGGAGTTGCGTCGCGTGGTCGAGAAATGGAACGCGACACAGCGCCGTCGTCGCTAGTGCCTTCCTGGTTTCGCGATCTGCGTCAGGAATTCCGCCCCATGTTCATCCTGGCCGTGCCGGTGGTCATGGCGGAGCTCGGGTGGATGACGATGGGCCTCGTCGATACGCTGATGGTGGGCCGGATTGGCCCCGAGGCGATCGGCGCGGTCGGGATCGGCAGCTCCCTCTTCATGGGCGTCTGCATTTTCGCGATGGGTCTGCTGCTCGGTCTCGACACCCTCGTCTCGCATGCGTTCGGCGCGTGGCCGCCTCGACGAGTGCCATCGGTGGCTGGCATACGGCGTGGCGCTCAGCGTCGCGCTGTCGATTCCAGTCACGGTCGTCGTCCTGTTGTTGTCCTCGGCGCTTGGCCGATGGGGTCTTGACCCCGCTGTCTTACAGCTCACGCAGCCGTATCTCGACGTCCTGGCGTGGAGCATTCCTCCGCTGTTGCTCTACGCGTCATTCAGGCGGTACCTGCAGGGCATGGGCGTGGTACGTCCGGTGATGATTGCGCTGATTCTTGCCAACGTGCTCAACGCGGTTGTGAACTGGATGTGCTGATCTTCGGACACTTCGGGGCCCCGGCCATGGGCGTGCGCGGATCGGCATGGGCCACCGTCGTCGCACGCATCGTCATGGCGGCTGTGCTGCTTGGCGTCATCCTCTATCGCGAGCGATCCGCGTGGGTGCCGGGTTTCTCACGCTGCGCGCTGGCGGCGCCAGCGACTCGCGCGGATCACGACGACGTGCAGGGATCGATCTGGCGCCCATGCGCCGAGTTGTAGCCCTCGGTCTCCCCGCGGCCAGTCAGGTGACGCTAGAGGTCGGTGTCTTCGCGGCGGCAACCGCGCTGGCAGGACGGCTGGCGCCGACTGCGCTCGCGGCACACCAGATCGCGGTCAACCTCGCGGCGTTGACGTTCATGGTGCCGCTCGGCGTCGCATCGGCCGGGGCCGTTCGCGTCGGGCATGCGGTGGGACGCCACGATCCCGACGGAGCGGCGAGATCAGGATGGACGGCGATTCTCTTCGGTGTGTCTTTCATGTCGTGCGCCGCAGCTGCGTTTCTTCTGATCCCGCGGCTTCTGATCGGTGCGTTCACGTCAGATCCCGCCGTGCTCACGATAGGCGTGTCGCTTCTCTTCGTCGCGAGCGATCTTCCAACTCTTCGATGGCGTGCAAGGCGTCTCGACCGGCGTGCTGCGTGGCCTCGGCGATACTCGCACGCCGATGTTGTGGAACCTCGCCGGTCACTGGTTCATCGGCCTGCCGCTGGGCTACGCCCTGTGCTTCGCGTTGGGCTGGGGGTGATCGGCCTGTGGTGGGGACTCTCGACCGGCTTGATCATCTGCGGAGTCGCGCTGCTCACGGCGTGGTCGCGGCGTGTCACGGCGCTGCGGGATTCTTCCGGCTAAAGCCGGAAGCTACACGAGCGTGTCATAGGTCTTGCAGCCTAAGCTGGAAGCTACACGAGCGTGTGTAGCTTCCGCCTTTAGGCGGAAGTCGCCTCTTATGCGGTGAATCGACTGAGTTACCCGTCGCGTCGCGGATACTTCGTGGCGACGTAGTTATCGACGAGATCGCGAAAGGCGATCGCGAGTTCGTCGTACGTTCCACGGAGCGTCGTAGTGATGGTGGCCGTCGATGTACACGGGGCAGTTCGGTGCCTCGCCGGTGCCCGGCAGGCTGATCCCGATGCTCGCCGCCTTTGACTCTCCAGGACCGTTGACGACACAGCCCATGACCGCCAGTGTCATCGTTTCGACCCCTTCGTACATGCGCTTTCCATTCGGGCATGCGCTGCCTGATGTAGTCCTGGGTCCGTTCGGCGAGTTCCTGGAACGTCGTGCTCGTTGTCCGGCCGCATCCCGGGCAGGCCGTCACGCTTGGCGCGAACGATCGAAGTCCGAGGGCCTGCAGCAGCTCGCACGCCGCGTAGACTTCCTCGCGCCGATCGCCGCCGGGCCGAGGCGTCAGCGAGACGCGGATCGTGTCGCCAATCCCCTCGATTGAGCAACACGCCCATCGCGGCGGCCGACCAGACGAGTCCCTTCGTGCCCATGCCCGCTTCGGTCAGGCCAAGGTGCAGGGGTTGATCGGTCTTCTGCGCAAGGTCGCGATAGACCGCAATCAGATCGCGCGGCCGCGACGTCTTGCACGAGATGATGATCTGGTCCTTGCGCAGCCCGCTCTCGAGCGCGAGCTCGGTCGACTGCAGTGCCGAGAGCACCATGCACTCGTTGATGATCTCTTCGGACGTCAGCCCGAGGTCGCGATCGGTGTTCTCCTGCATCTTCGCGAGCACGAGCTCCTGATTCAGCGAGCCGCCGTTGACGCCGATGCGTACCGGCTTATTGCTGTCGCGCGCGACGCTGCAGATGGTGGCGAACTGCTCGTCACGCCGTTTGCCGGTGCCGACGTTGCCGGGATTGATGCGGTATTTGTCGAGCGAGGCCGCGCAGTCCGGGATAGCGCGTGAGCAGCAGATGGCCGTTGTAATGAAAATCGCCGATGAGCGGCGCCGTGCACGCCCGCGTCGAGCATCCGCTGCTTGATCTCCGGGACCGCCTGGGCGGCTTCCGGCAAGTTGACCGTGACACGGACCATTTCTGATCCTGCCTCGGCGAGCTCGATGCATTGCTGAGCCGTCGCGCGCGGCGTCCGCTGTATCCGTCATAGTCATCGACTGGACAACGACGGGCGCGCCGCCGCCCACCTGGACGGCACCGACACGTACGCCAATCGTCTTGTGCAGTTTCACGAGTGCCATGAGCCGATCCTTTCGATCATACGCAGCCGCACCGGCGACGAGCTAAAGCTCTGTGCGACGCGTCTAAGGTTCAGATACCGCACATGAGCTGTGGCTCAAAGGAAGGCGTCTCTTTTGCATCAGGTTGCAATGAATCGTCGCGTGCTGACGCTCCACGGAGTGCACGGTGCGCACGTCGGCCAAGTGGAGAGAAGAGAATGAATCGATTGACTACGTCAGCATCGAGTCGTGCGGCAAGCGTCGTAGCCAGCGCGGCGCTGTGGCTGTCGCTGGCGAGCCCGGCAGCGGCACAGAGCGTCACGGCGAGCTGACATCCAGCGGCTGCAGGATCAGGTGTACGAGGCGAGCACCGACGTGTCGCGGATGCGCGGCAGAATCAGGACATGCGTTGCGCGGCTGCAGAGCGAGCTCGACGATCTTCGCGACGAAGTGGTGTACCTCAAGGTCAAGCTGCGCAAAGAAGGCGCGGTCAGTCGAAGTGACTACAACGACCTGCAGACCAGGATACAGGATGTGCGATCGCGGGCGCGAGCCGATGCGGCGAACTCCAGCAGCACTTCGGGCGGATGGCGGAACGGCACCGATCCCTACGGCGCCGGATCGTCCCGGCAGCACTTCTGGCGGCGTGACCGGTGGTGTCGTCGAGGATCGTCCGCGGTCGGAGCAGGGCGGCAGTTCCAGTCAGGGCAGCGACACGAGGAGCACACGACCAACAGCGCTATCCCAAGTGGCCAGGAAATCGACGTCGCGTCTTGAAACGGAACTGTCCTCGGAGACCGCGCAGGTCGAGCAACGATTTGAAGCCACGACGGTGGCTGACCTCTATCGCGGCAGCGAAGTGCTGATTCCGGCAGGCTCGACCCTTCGCGGCGTCATCAGCTCTGTGACACAAAGCGACTCGAACCGAACGCAAAGGCAGCTTGACGGTGGCCTTCGATCAAATCACGGTGCGCGGCCGGACCTATCCGATGCGCGGAACCGTTACGCAGGCGCTCGAGAGCGAAGGCATCAAAGGCGAGGCTGGAAAGATCGGTGCTGGCGCCGGCATCGGCGCGATCATCGGCGGAATTATCGGCGGCGTGAAAGGCGCGCTGATCGGCGTTCTGATCGGCGGCGGCGGCACGATTGCGGCGACGGAAGGGAAGGACGTGACGCTGCCGGCAGGCACGATCCTGCGCGTCCGTCTCGACACGCCCCCTGCCATCAGGTGAGCCGCTAGACTTCCTTCATCGCATCCCGCGCCGCTTTGATCGTCTGGTCGACGTGGCGCGGGGTGTGCGCGCCCGAGAGGAACCACGCCTCGAACTGCGACGGCGGTAGATAGAAGCCCCGCGACGAGCATCCCCTGAAAGAAGCGTCCGTACGCGGCGGCATCGGCGGAAAGCGCCGATTCGTAGTCGCGGACCGGACGATCGGTGAAGAACGGCGTCAAGAGGGATCCGAACGCATTGACCTGCAGGGGCACATTCGCGGCGCGCGCCGCGTCGGCCAGCCCATTTGCCAGACGTGCCCCAAGATTCGCAAGATGTTTGTAGAGGCGGGGAGAGAGTTCTCCAAGCGACCAGAGACCGGCCGTCATCGCCAGCGGATTGCCGGAGAGCGTGCCAGCCTGGTACACCGGTCCGGCCGGCGCGACGAGTTCCATGACCCGAACGCTTCCGCCGTATGCGCCAACCGGCAGCCCTCCGCCGATGATCTTGCCCAGGCACGTGAGGTCTGGCCGCACGCCGTAGAGCTGCTGCGCGCCTCCCGCGGCTGCCCGGAATCCTGAGATGACCTCGTCGAATACGAGCAGCATGCCTTCGCGGTCGCACACGCTTCTCAATCCCTGAAGAAATCCATCGGCTGGGGGAACGAGGCCCATGTTGCCCGCGATGGGCTCGACGAAAACCGCGGCGATTTGTCCGGCATGCTGGCTGGCCAGCGCTCGAACCGAGTCGAGGTCGTTGTAGCGGGCGACCAGCGTGTCGGCAGCGGCGGCAGCCGGGACGCCCGGACTCGTCGGCACGCCCAGCGTGGTCGCGCCCGAGCCCGCCTGGACGAGAAACGGATCCGCATGACCGTGATAGCAGCCGGCAAACTTGATGATCTTGTCGCGACGCGTTGCAGCCCGCGCAACACGGACGGCGCTCATCGCGGCCTCGGTCCCCGAGCTCACGAACCGGATGCGCTCCATCGACGGCATCAACATGGCGACACGCTGCGCGAGCTGCGTCTCGAGCTCGGTCGGCGCGCCGAAGCTCGTACCGCGCGAGGCCGCCTGCCGCAAGTGCTTTCAGCAGCCCCTTCGGCGCATGACCGTGGATGAGCGGTCCCCAGGACATCACGTAGTCGATGTACTTGCGTCCGTCCGCATCCTCAATCTGGGCCCCGCGGGCGCGCACGATGAACAGGGGAGTCCCACCGACCGATTTGAACGCGCGGACCGGGCTGTCGACGCCCCCGGGAAGGATGCGCGAAGCGGCGGCGAAGAGCTGCTCGGACCGGCGGTAGCGGGACCGTTTCATGGCAGGCATCACACGACGATAACACGGGGCTTCAACGTCCGATCTGAACCCTCCGTGAGCCCGCATCGTAAGATTCACGCTTCACAACTCGCGCCGCTCGACGCGCTCCGATCGTTGTGACAGGGCGGGACCTGACCCCGGTCTGAGTTGGGTCTGAGTCTGAGCTAGGGGTCTTGACCCTTCAGAACTTGTACAAATGAGTCAAGTTTCTCGGGTCAAGACCGTCCCCGCGCCAGCGGGGCGTTATCAAGAAATGTGTCCTAGCGAGGCGAAGCCTTCATGGTCTGAGGCGCAGCCTCGCTAGGTCTGTCCCCGTTCTGACTCCAGTCAGGCGCCAGTCCGCGACGGGCGCACGGGAGTTGCCGCATCAGCGCCTGCGACCGTGCGCCATTTCCGCACGCGCCAGCGCGTCACCAGCCCGTTGCGCACGTAGGGATCGCGCGACGCGAAGGCCTCGGCCGCTGCCGGCGAATCGCTGCGAAAAAGCAGCACCGCGCCATCGACGGGCTCGTCGAGCGCGCCGCCGAGGACGAGCTCTCCGCGCGCATGGGCCTCCCACGCCAGCGAGAGGTGCTCGTCCCTGAACGCGGCCCGGCGTTCCACGTAGTCGGGAACGACGTCGTAAAGGAGGAGGTAGTGCACCTTGGCCTGACTACTTCTTCGGTTTGGCCGGCGCCGCTGCGGCGCTGGCCGTGACGTCGGTCGCAATCATCTTGTACTTGACGGTGACTTTGTCGCCAACTTTGAACGTGCCCTTCGTCGAGGCGTCTTTCGTGAATTCCCACGTCTCCGACGCGCTCTTCTGGACGGTGAACGTGTCTCCCTCCACCGTCTTGACGACGCCGGTGAACTGATAGCTCTTCGCCGCCGCATACGCGCTGACGGTGAGGAGTGCGACCAGCGCCACGAGCAACAGTGTGATCTTCCGCATCTCTGCCTCCAACTGAAGTAGGTATGAGTGAATGATGCAAGTGCTGAATGCTGAATTCTGAATGCTGAATGAAAGGCAATCGATCAACATTCAGCATTCGATAATCAGCATTTACCCTAACGCTCTGGCCGCCTCGCGCGCGTAGTAGGTGATGATGATGTCCGCGCCGGCGCGGCGGATTGACGTCAGCGTCTCCATCATGGCGCGCGGTTCGTCGATCCAGCCGTTTCGCGCCGCGGCTTTCAGCATCGCGTACTCGCCGCTGACGTGATAGGCCGCGGTGGGATACCCGAACTCCGCTTTCACCCGGGCGATGACGTCGAGATACGGGAGCGCCGGTTTGACCATCACGATGTCGGCCCCTTCGTCGATGTCGAGCGCCACCTCGCGAAGGGCCTCCTCGACGTTGGCGGGATCCATCTGGTGCGATCGGCGATCGCCAAACGCCGGAGCCGAATCCGCGGCCTCGCGGAATGGGCCGTAGAACGCGGAACAGTACTTTGCCGCGTACGACATGATCGCCGTTTGCGTGAACCCGGCATCGTCCAGCGCAGCCCGGATGCGCGCCGACCCGGCCATCCATCATGTCTGACGGTGCGACGACGTCGGCGCCCGCGACCGCATGCGACAGCGCGGCCCGCGCGAGCTGCTCGACGGTCGACGTCGTTGGCGATTTCGTCGTCCACGATGATGCCGCAGTGCCCGTGCGAGGTGTATTCGCAGAGGCAGACATCGGTGATGACCAGCAGACCGGGGACTTCCTGCTTGATCGCGCGGATTGCCAGCTGCACCGGATCCTTCGGGATCGTAGGCGGTCGATCCGACGACGTCCTTCTGATCGGGGAGGCCAAAGAGCAGCACCCCGGGAACACCATCCGGCCTGGCGCCGGCCGCCTCCTTGACCGCCTCGTCGACTGAGAGCTGAAATACCCCGGGCATCGAGCCGACCTCGCGGCGCTGGCCTTCGCCCGGGCAGATGAACAGCGGGATAGATGAAGTTCTCGGGAGACAAGCGAGTTTCGCGGACCAGCGCACGCATAGCCGGCGTGCGCCGCAGGCGTCGCGGTCGACGCCGCAGCACATCAGCGGCGGCGTGCGTTGCCGCGAGTTGCGAGTTTCGGAGCGTCTCGGAATGCGTCCTGGTAGTCATGGTTCAGTCCGAACGGAATCGCCGAAGTGCTCGACGAGCGCGTCGACCAGATCGGGAATGGTATAACGCGCCGGCATCACAGTCGTGTGGATCCCGAGCTGCTGCGCCGCCTCCGCCGTGACCGGGCCGATCGAGGCAACGACGGTCGAATGGCAGCAGGTCCGCCGCCTGATCCTGGCCGATCATCGACACGAAGTTCCGGACAGCGGAAGCGCTCGCGAACGTCACCGCATCGATCTGCCGATCGAGCAGCAGCCGGTACACATCGTATCGCCGCCACGTTCGACGCTGCCGGGAATCGTTCGATACGCGATGACGTCGACCACGTCGGCGCCGGCCTCGCGCAGTTCCTCTGCCAGCCGGTCGCGCGCGATGTTGGCGCGTGGGATGAGGATGCGCTGGCCCTTCAGGCTGCCCGTCGCTTTCAGCGCGTCGACGATCGCATCCGCGCGGAATTCCGCGGGGGTGAGGTCGACTCTCATGCCGAAGCGGTGGAGGCGCGAGGCCGTGGAGGGTCCGACGGTGCACAGCCGCACGCCGTGCAGATCCCGCACGTCACCATTCGCGAGAAGGCCCTGCATGAACGAATCCACCGCGTTCGCGCTTGCGAAGATGATCCAGTCGAAGGCGCCGGCCTGCCGGCACGCCGCTTCGAGCGGCGCCGGATCTTCGGGGGCCGTAATCCGAATCGCGTGCGCGGGAATGGCCTCCGCCCCTCGCTCCTCGAGCATGTCGATCAGCTCGGTGGCTTGTTCACGGGAGCGCGTGACCACGATGCGGCGGCCCGACAGCGGGCGGTTGTCGAACCATCGCAGGTGTGAGCGCAGACCCACGACCGCACCGATGACCATCAGGCCAGGCCGCTCGGCATCCGCTGCGGCCGCGATCGTTTCGAGCGTCCCCTCCACCGTTCTCTGAGACGGCAGCGTGGCGTCGTAGATCAGCGCCGCCGATTCATCGGGCGCTCGTCCGTGCGCGATGAGCGCATCGCTCATCGCCTGAACCTGCCGCTTGCCCGCGTAGCAGACGATCGGCCCGGCGATGGTCGCGAGTCCCGTCCATTCGTCGTTCGAAGTGATGTCGGATTCGTGTTCGTGCCCGCGGACAATCGTGAGCACGTCTCCGGCCTCGGGGTAGGTGACGGGGATGCCCGCGTACGCCGTGCCGCCGATCGACACAGGGATGCCCGGCACCACCTCGAACGGCACGCCGTGTTCGTGGAGGAAGAATCGCCTCCTTGCCGCCGCTGTCGAACACGAATGGGTCGCCCCACTTCAGCCGGACGACCGTCTTGCCGTCGCGCGCTTTTTCCGCGAGGAGCAGGCAGATCGCTTCCTGTTCGAGCGCTTTTGGCGCAGCGGGTCCCACATCGATGCGCTCGGCGTCCGGTCGGGCTCCACGTAGAAGCCGCGCGTGCACGCGATGGTCGAAGATCACGACATCGGCGGCCTCGAGGTAGCGCTGTCCCCTGACGCTGATGAGGGTCGGGTCGCCGGGTCCGGCTCCCACGAGGTAGACGCACGGCTGCTTCATGGCGTCACGCCGTTCCTGACCGCTGCGAGAATTTCCCCGGCGCCGGCCTCGAGGAGCTGCTCTGCCAGCCTCGATCCGAGCGCCGCAGGCTCGTCGGGCGGGCCTGTTGCGGTTCGACGAATAGCCTTGCGGCCGTCAGACGACGCCACGATGGCGTGCAGTGTAAGCGCCTCAGGGCCATGCAGTGCGATCGCGCCAAGCGGCAGCTGGCAGCCGCCACCGAGGGCGGCGACGACTTCGCGCTCTGCCATGAGCGACCTCGCAGCCTCAGGTTCGCTGAGCCGCGCCACCGCATCACGGGTCTCCCGATCGTCGTCCCGGATCTCCATGGCCACGATACCCTGACCCGGGGCCGGGATACATACCTCAACGGGAATGGCCGCGGTGATGCGCGCCTGCAGCCCCAGCCGCCGCAGGCCGGCCGCCGCGAGGATCAGCGCCTCGTACTCACCCGCGTCGAGCTTGCGCAGGCGCGTGTCGACGTTCCCCCGGATCGGCGCAAATCTCGCGTGAGGCAGAGCCGCTGCGAGCTGAGCGATGCGCCGGATGCTGCCCGTTGCCAAAATTGGCATCTCGCCGATATGCGCCAGCGCCGCATCGAAATCCACGACGGCGGTGCCGCTCGGGAGCACGAGGGCATCCCGAGGATCTTCCCGCGGCAGCACGGCGCCGATCATCAGACCTTCGGGCAACACCGCGGACATGTCCTTCGCGCTGTGCACCGCAAGATCGATGTCGCCCGCCAGGAGTGCGTCCTCGAGCTCCTTGACGAACAGCCCCTTGCCGCCGGCCTCGGACAGCGGTGTGTCCTGGAGCCGATCGCCACCCGTCTTGATGACCACAATCTCTGCCCGCGTGCCGTGCTCCTCCAGCCGTGCCGCCACCGTCCTCGCCTGCCACAGCGCGAGGGGGCTGCCGCGTGTGCCGATCTTCCGAGGCTTCACGACGACACCTCGGATTCCTCTTCGGAGGCGACCTGCCCCTTGTCCTGCGCGAGACTGAACAGCCGGTTCAAGGCGTCGGCATAGGCCACGATCATCGCCTCGTCGCTGACGGACTTCAGCTGTTCGGTTGGCGTAAGCAGCAGCTTTTCAACGATGAGGCGCGTAATCTCGTCCACGCGCGCGCGTGCTTCCGGCGGCAGCCCGGACAGTTTCGACTCGAGCCGCTCGAGCTCCGCGCGTCGAATCGTCTCGAACCGCTCCCGCAGGGCGACGACGGTGGGCACGATCTCGCGGGACTGCATCCACGCCGCATACTTCGCGACCTCCTGCTCGATGATGGCTTCGGCGCGCGCAAGTTCGGCGCCGCGACGCGCCAGGTTCTCCTGTACGATCGTCCGCAGATCGTCGATGTTGTAGAGGAATACCTGGTCGAGGCCTCCGACGGCCGCCTCGACGTCGCGGGGCAGTGCGATATCGATCACGAACAGCGGACGATTCCGCCGGTGCCGCATCACGTCCTCGACGCGCCCCGGTGTCAGGATCGGCTCAGATGCGCCGGTTGCGGTGACGACAATGTCAGCGGCCGACAGGGCCTGATCGACGCGCTCCCACGGCACCGCGATGCCATCGAGCCGCGCCGCCAGAGTCTGTGCGGTCTGCAGCGTTCGGCTGGCGATCGTGATCTGTCTGACATGCTGCGATTGGAGATGAATGCCAGTGAGCTTGGCCATCTCCCCGGCGCCGAGTATCAGCACCGCGCGTCCCTTCAGGTCACCGAAGATCTTCTTTGCGAGCGCAATCGCCGCATAGCTCACCGACACCGCGCCTTCCCCGAGCCCGGTCTCGGAGCGCACACGCTTCCCGACGGTAAACGCCGAATGAAAGAGCCGGTTCGTGAGCGCTGCCGTGAACTGCCCATCGCTGGCGACCGCATACGCCGACTTCACCTGACCGAGGATCTGTGGTTCGCCGACCACGAGCGAGTCGAGTCCCGCCGCGACCCGAAAGAGGTGGCGTGCGGCTTCTGGGCCTCGATGGACATAGAGATGCTCCCGGACGACGGCGTCGGGGACCTCATGGTATTCGCTGAAGAAACGTCCAACGTGATCCGCCGTCGCGTCGGTGTCTCCGACCGCGTAGATCTCCGCGCGGTTACACGTCGAGAGAACCACCAGCTCGCGTCCCACTCCGCGCGCGGCAAGATCCGCGAGCGCGGCCTCAATCCCCTTGCGTGCGAAGTCCACCGATTCCCGCAGCTCGACGGGTGCCGTCCGGTGACTCAATCCGACTGCGAAAAGGCGCATCAGGGCACGTGGTTAGAAGTTATGGCTCGCGGTCAGGAAATAGCCGACAAGAACGAAATTGAGCAACACGACCGCGAACGCGATTCCTGAGAGATAGGCGGCGCGCTGGCCGCTCCAACCAGCCGCTTTGCGCGCAAAGAGCGCGAACGAATAGATTCCCCAAGACACGAGGGCCACCAGGATTTTCGGATCCGCCAAGGACATCGCCTGGGCCCGCGGATCCGGCGAGCCTTTCACCTGCCAGGCCCAGATGCCGCCGACCACGACGCCGATTGTCAGGAACGTCCAGCCGACCGTGACCGCGCGGCTGTTCATCAGGTCGAGCGAGGCGAGCGGCGGCAGCCTCGTATAGAAAAATCCCAGTTGCTTCGCTTTGATCTCCTTGAACAGCAGCGCATACGTCACGCCGAGCACGCACGCGAGCGCGAAGCTCGCATAGGCGAACAGCAGCGACATGACGTGAATGGTGAACAATGGGCTCTGCAACACGGGTGGCCGCGGGGTCACCGTCGGATCGAGCGCGGGAATGACATCGAGGCAGACGAGCAGGACCGCCACGAAGGCTCCCATGGAGCGCTCGTCCGAGGTCAGCTCGACGTAGAGGTACGACAACCCGAGCAGCCACACGAAGGCCGAGATGGCCGCGCTGGTGCCCACGAGCGGCGCATGGCCGGCCTGCACGGTCTGCATGCCGATGAGAAAAGTGTGGGCGAGGACGCCGCCGGCGAGGAGTCCCGTGGCGAGCCGGCCGACGCGCGGGTCGCGCCACGCGAAGTGCGCAACATAGGCGGCAGCGGCGGCGGCATAGAGCAGAAGCGGCAGCAGATGCATGAGGCTATTGGCCCGATGGGGCGTAATACCCTCGCCGCGTCCGCGCGGTGAGCCCGGGTTTGTTCACCCGGATATCGATGCGCCGCCAGGCGCCGTTGCGCATCGGATTCTTTGGGGAGTAGGCCATCGTGTACTGGCTGGCCAGTTCGTCGGAAATCTGCTCGTAAATCTTCGGAAGTTCGGCAACAGAGGTCGGAAAGAACACGCGGCCGCCGGTTTCCTGCGACAGCTGCCGGAGCACGAACTCGGCCTCCTTGAACTTCCCGCGTCCCGTCTCCTGCTGGCGAAGGCCGATTGCGTAGATCGCCGTCTCAGATCGTTTCGCCAGGTCCAGCACGTCGTCGTACTCGATCACGCTCGACGTATCGTCGCCGTCGGACAGCACAACGATTGCCTGCCGCCGGATCTCTTCCGCGTTCTTCGCCCGCTCGTCCTTCAGCGCGCGCAGGGACACATAGATGGCGTTGTACAGCGACGTCGATCCGTTGACCGAGGTCTGCCGGATCGCCCGCTCGAGCGCATTCACGTCGTGGGTGAACGGCTGCGGCACCCGTACCTGACTGTTGAAGTCGACGATTTCGATGGTGTCGTCTTTCTTCATCCGGCGTACGAAGCCAATTGCGGCTTCCTGCGCGGTCGGGAGCTTCTCCTCCATGCTGTTGCTCGTGTCGAGAAGAATTGCGAGCGCGATCGGCTGTTGCTCATGCGAGAAGAAGCTCAGTGTCTGTTTGGCGCCATCTTCGAAGACCTCGAAATCGTCCTGCTCCAATCCCGTGACGTACTTCGGGCCGTCGGTGACGGTGACGTTCAGCGAGACCAGCTCGACGCCCGCGCGGAAACGCCCCTGCTGCGCTGTGACAGCGATCGAGGCCGCAGCCGCAATCGAGATAGCCAGGGCGAGGACACGGCTCGTGCTCATCGGCCCGATATCCTGGTGCGGGCGCGCGCGGTGGCACCGGGCCGCGAGACAGTGACCTGCAGCTTTTCCGCAGGAATGAGCCGCTCGGGCCGGCCGTACGTGACCACGTACTGATTGTTCAGGTCGTCCGCCACGCGGAGCAGCGCCTCGGGAATGCCGGATGTGGCCATGACGAGATCGCGCCGTCCTCCACTTTGTTTCGTGCCCTCGGCAATGACCATATTCACGTTTCGCTTCTCGTCCGACAGCGAGGATGCGGGCATACCGATCGACAACACGTGCAGCGTCGCACCGCTCTCGTCGAGTGCTTTCAGCACCGTGTTGTATTGGAGGTTGCTGAACTCGACACCATCCATCGTGATCGCGATGATCACCGGACGTTCGGCCTTGCGCTTCTGGAAGCCCTGGCTGACTTCCTGGATGCCGTCGAGGAAGTACGCCCCCGCACCCGAGCGTGCGAAAACCCGCGTGATCCCCCGCTTCAACGCGTTGGCATCGGTCGTGGACGTCACGAGCGAGGTCGCGCGTTCGCCGACGGTCACGATTCCGATTTCTCCATGGCCCTGCATTTTGTCGACGAACTTGGTCAGTCCTTCCCGCATGGGTTGGAGGGCCGGGCTCAGGGCCTCGCTGTCGTCAACGAGCAGAACGATCTGCATTGGCGCGGTGGCCGGTCCCGCGCGCAGCACTTCGCGGGCGACGCCGTCTTCGCGGACGGTAAAATCCGCGGCAGTCAGTCCCGGCACCGGCGCGTCTTTTTCGTCCTGCACGCTGACGTAAACATCGCGCGTGCGGGCATCGCTTGCGGCCGACGGCCGTGGCTCCTGCTGGCGAGCGTCCGCGGCCACCGCGACAAGCGCAGCCAGCACGAGCGCTGGGATCCCATGCTTCATCTGGACCTCTTCGTCGAGTATAGGCATGTCGCGCGGAGACCGTCAAGAACGCGAGCTCGCCCAAAATCATTGGTACAAAGGGAGTTGTGGTTTTCTGACAGGCCGTGATCGCGGTTTGGTACGTGATCGCGGTATGGTAAAGAAGCAGGTCTGACGCGACCTGTGTCTGCCGGAGGCAGTGAACTGTGCGAGTGAACCTGACCAGCCTGTTGAGTGGAACACGGCCGCTGTCTTCCGCCGTGAGGTATCTGTTGTACGCCGTGACCGGCAGCGTCGTTATTCTGCTTGGGATTCTGGCGTTGCATTTCTTCAACGCCAGGCCCGCAGAGGACTGCAACAAGCCCGCGGCGCCTGTCGTGGTGCCAAAGGCGCCTCCCGGGCTCATCGTCGATGCGCCGTGCACCGATGGAGCGTCGCCGGCTCCGGCGCGGCCGCCCGCGCATCCAGGCGGCTAAAGCGTGCGTGGCCACGTGCGACAGCAGGATTGAGCGATGGACGATCCACAACCGTCGAAGCGCGGATCCGGTTCCATGGCCGACACGGCCCGAACGATCGGCGCGCTCAGTACCGTGGGCATCTCGTTCGTGCTGTCCATTGCGATCGGCGCCGGCCTGGGCTGGTACTTGGACAAGTCGTTTGGAACCGCTCCGTGGATGTTCTTCCTGTTCTTTGCGATCGGCGTGGCGGCCGGTGTGCTGAACGTCTATCGCACCGCGGGACGGATATTGAAATAGCCCGCGCGTGGAAGCCGATCCTCTGCTGCGACGCATCGGCCGCACCGCGATCGTGGTGTGCGCGGTGATGGCGACCCTTGCATTTGCGGTGTCTCCGTCGCATCTGATGTCGGCGTTCGCGGTCATCGGCGGCGGGCTGATCGCGGGTGGAAGCTATCTCGCGATCCAGTCCGGCGTGAGCGCGCTCGTCGATCGGCTGACCGCCTCGCAGGATCCCTTGCCGCGCCGTCCCGCGCTTCGCTGGATGGTCATCAAATTGACCGGGCGCTACGCTTTACTCGGTTTTGCGGCGTACGTTATGATTGCTCGTTTGCGCCTGCCCCCTTTGGGGCTGCTGGCGGGAGCGTCCTCGATAGTGGCGGCCGTGGCGGTTGAAGCCGGCCGCCTCCTGATCATGAAGGATTCGTCGCCGCGCACGTGACCGCGCTAACCTCCTCTTGTCGAACGAGCTGAATGGAGAAGCTGGAACACCCGCTCTGGATTGTGGATGTGATCAATGCCGTTCTGGGCCCGCCCGTCAAGGCGGCGCTCGAAGCGCTCGGCTTTCACATCAAGGCGGAGCACGGGATCGTCATCCCCAACTATCTGGTGATGGTGATGCTGATCGTCGTGGTCCTGACGGTGTTGTCGGTCATCATCCGCTCGCGCCTGAGCGTCGAGAACCCCGGCAAGCTGCAGATCGTGTTCGAAGATGGCTTGACGGCGGTTTCGAACCTGCTCGAGGAATGGATTGGGCCCAAGGGCCGCAATTACCTGCCGCTCATCGCCACGTTCGGCGTGTTCATCCTGTTCGGCAACTACATGGGCCTGGTGCCGGGCCTGATGGCTCCAACCAGCAACATCAACGTCACGCTCGGCTGCGCGATCACCACCTGGGTCTACTATCACTTCCAGGGCGTCAAGGAACAGGGAATCTTCAACTACGTCAAGCATTTTGCCATGCCGCCCGGCTCGCCGGCCGCGCTGGCGCCGCTGATGTTCATCATCGAGATCATCAGCCATCTCTCGCGCGTGCTGTCCCTGTCGCTGCGTCTCTTCGGGAACATCTTCGGCGAAGAAATGGTCATCCTCATCCTGTTCACGCTGATTCCATTTTTCGTGCCGCTGCCCATGATGTTTCTCGGGCTGATCACCGGCGCCTTGCAGGCATTCATCTTCGTGCTGCTGTCTGTCATCTACCTGCAGGGAGCGGTGGCGGTCGAACACCACGACGACGAACACGGGCACGACGCGCCCAGCGGGCATCAGGCGCCGGCGGCCGCGTAATCGCCTTGTCATCATCATCCGTTTCATTGTTCAGGAACTTGTTGCACGAGAGAGATTCTCAGAGGAGGTTTGGGTCGTGAGTAAACGTTTCGTTTTGACATGCGTACTGGTCCTTGCGGGTGGTGCATTCGCTCCGGTGTTCGCGCAGGGCACTGGCGCGGAGTCAATCAACCTCGAGATCGCGAAGTGGTCGATCATCACCGCCGGCTTCGCGCTGGGCATCGCGGCCGGACTTGCGGCGCTCGGCCAGGGCAAGGCCGTGAGCGCGGCCGCCGAGGCGATTGCCCGCAACCCGGGGGCAGCCGGTGACGTCCGGGGTGCGCTCATCCTCGGCCTCGTCCTGATCGAATCGCTCGTCATCTACGTGTTGCTCATCTCCTTCCTTCTGTTCTTCTTCAAGCCGTTCAGCGGCTAGTCGAGGGAGGGCAGCGGGACAACCGGCCACGACCACGCGGCCACGGCGGATACACGAACCTCCTGTATCCTCGTGATCGCGTGGTCATTTTTTTGGCCGCCGACTGGTCTCTTGAAGTTACATATTCGCCGCATCGACGCCCTCCTGCTTCTGATGAGCCTCATCTGGGGCACCAATTACGCAATCATCAAACGGGCATTCACGGTGATCGATCCGCAGGCGTTCAACGCTGTCCGGATGATTGTGTCATCCGCTGTCTTTCTCGGGGCCATGGTTGCCGTCCGCAGGGTGCCTCCCACACGCCGGGTCGAGGGATCCTTCGCGAGCGTCTTTTATACGCCGTCGAGAATGAGTAGACGTGACCTGACGAGCCTCGTCGGTCTCGCGATTGTTGGGCAGTGTCTTTATCAGTATTGGTTCGTCGCCGGGCTGGCGCGGACGAGCGTGGCGAATGCGGCACTCATTTTCGCGTCCGCGCCGGTACTGATCGCGCTCGCCAGCGCGGCGCTTGGCGAAGAGCGCGTCACGGGTGTGCACTGGCTCGGCGCGTTGTTGTCGCTCGCGGGCATCTATGCTGTGGTCGGCCGTGGAGTGAGCGTGAGTGGAAGCACGCTCGCTGGCGACCTGATGATGTTCGCGGCGGTTTGCTGCTGGGCGATCTACACGCTGGGGTCGCGCACGTTGATGAGTCGGCATTCGCCGCTCGCGGTCACCGGCGTGTCGATGGCGATGGGCACGGTAGGTGTACGTCCCGGCGGTCGTGCGGCACATCAGACTCGTCGCGTGGGACCGCGTCGGCGCCGGAACGTGGGTGGCGATGGTGTACTCGGCGCTCTTCGCCTTGTGCATCGCGTACACCATCTGGTACGCGGCGGTGCGTGAGATCGGCAGCGCGCGGACGTCGGTCTACTCGAACGTGGTTCCGCTCGTCGCGATGGGGACCGCGGCGCTCTTTCTCGGCGAGACGCTGGATGCCAGGAAGCTCGCCGGCGCGGCGGCTGTCCTCGTTGGCGTCGCCCTCACGCGCGTCAGAATGGTGACTCCGAATCCGGAGTGACCTTCCGCCTCCGGCTTCAGGCGGAAGGCTCCGGTCCATGACGTCGGGTAGCTTCCGCCTTCAGGCGGAAGGCTCCGGTCGGAACTGACAGACCTGTTAGAATTGAAAGACCCCGTGAAGTCTCACTACTATTCCCAGCACGCGGTTGCGCTTCGGGCTGAGCTGGGGAGAGCCATCTCTCGCGAGCAGATGCGCCAGCTGCACAAGAAGTCCGCCTGGCGGCACTTCGTCGTCGCAGCTCGACAGTTTGCGATTCTCGTCGCGGCCACTTGGGGACTCATTCATTTTGAGAATCCGGTGGTGTGGGTCCCGCTGGCCCTCGTTCAGGGACTGACGATTTTCGACTTCACGATTCTGTTGCACGAAGTTGTGCACCACACGGTGTTCGAACGGCGGCGGCCGTTCGCTGAACGGATCCTTGGATTTCTCTATGCGATCCCGAGCGGCATCTCGGCCAGCCAGTTCACCCGGTGGCACCTCGATCATCATGCGGAGCTTGGATCGGATGAGGATGATCCGAAGCGCCACCATCTCTCGCCGAAAGTGAACAAGCGCTGGTACAAGCTGCTGTACTGCACACCCGCTTTGTTTCCGATTTACTTCCGCGCGGCGCGGCGCGAGTCGGCCACCTATCCCGATCAACTGCAGTGGCGCATCGGCTGGGAGCGAAAGATTTCCGTCGCGGCACACCTGACCGCCATCGCTGCGATTTGGTACTTCTTCGGGGTTTACGCGGCGCTTCGCGCGAGCATCATTCCGGTATTCTTCGTGTTTCCGATTGCGTTCACGCTGAACAGGCTCGGACAGCACTACGACATCGATCCCACGGACCCCGCAAAGTGGGGCACGCTGATGAAGGGGCATTGGTTCTGGGACTTCGCGTTCCTGAACTCCAACTACCACCTGGAGCACCATTACTTCCCCGGCGTGCCGCTCTACAGGCTTCCCGCGCTCCAGCGCCTGCTCGTTCCGTTCTACGACCGCCATCAGATGCGGTGGCAGAGCTACGGCCGGTTGGTCTATGGTTGGCTCGTCGAGAACCAGGCCCCGCATACCGACTGGAGCCGGCACGCGACGGCCGAGCAGCCTCGCGAGTCTCTGATTACTCGCTAGTCGAGAAGTGGCTTCAAAGCCTGTAACGCACTTCTTCAGGGCTGCACTGGCAGGGCTGACCAGCCTCCGCCAAGGCTACGGCTGTCCGCCGAAGCGAACGCGAAGGCGGAAGCCCTGCGCTACAAGTTCGAAATCGGGAGGTTTAGAAACCGCGTTACGTCGCGAGACGTTGGTCCCTCGAACGGCACCGAGACGAGGTAAGGGTCCGCCACACGGCAACCGCATCGAGGCGACGTTCCGCGCAGGCTCAGGTTGGGATCAGATAATGCAGCGCTCGTGTAGACGATGCTGACCAGGATACTGTCGGGCGCCGAGGATGAGCTGGTACGCCAGGAACGTCAGCTTCTCGCGCGGCTGCGCTCGGCGCTGGTCCGCCTCGACGCGGCTCCCCAGCATCAGCAGGCGCTCGATCGTTCCATCGAGCAGCTCGACGAACTGTTCCTGCTGGTGGTCGTCGGCGAGTTCAACTCCGGGAAGAGCGCCTTCATCAACGCCCTCGTCGGTGCCCCGGTTGCGCAGGAAGGCGTTACGCCGACCACCGCGCAGATCAACATCCTCCAGTACGGCGAGCGGCTGGATCGCACGGCCCGTGAACCCAACCTCCACGTCATCACCGCCCCAGCCGACATCCTACGCGAGATCCACATCGTCGACACTCCCGGCACGAACGCGATTATCCGCGAGCACGAAACGATCACCAGCGAGTTCGTTCCCCGATCCGACCTCGTGCTGTTCGTGACGTCGGCCGATCGCCCGTTTACGGAGACTGAGCGCGCGTTTCTCGACCAGGTCCGTGGCTGGGGGAAGAAGATTGTCGTGGTCATCAACAAGATCGACATTCTCGACGGGGAGGCGCAGATCGAGGAGATTCGCGGGTTCGTGTCCGACAATGCACGCGTGTTGCTCGGGTTCAGCCCCGATATCTTCCCGATCAGTTCGCGTCTCGCGCTGCGTGCCAAGCAGGGAGATCCGGCGAGCTGGGCGGCCAGCCGGTTCGAGCCACTCGAACGCTACGTTCGGGAGACGCTGGACTCGCCGGGTCGCATCCGGCTCAAGCTGCTGAATCCGCTCGGCGTTGGCGCGGCGTTGACCGAGCGGCAGGCGGCGGCGGTGAAGCAGCAGATGGCCTTGTTGCAGGAAGACGTCACGACGCTCGACGAGGTCGAGCGTCAGCTTGCCGTGTATCAGACGGATTTGCTCCGTGACTTCGGATTTCGTATGTCAGACATCGACCGCATCCTGCTCGAGATGGAGAAGCGGGGCCACGAGTTCTTCGATGACACCATGCGAATCGGGCGCGTGATGGATCTGCTGAACCGCAGCCGCGTTCAGCAGGGGTTCGAACAGCACGTTGTGGCTGATGCCCCGCAGCAGATCGAGCGGAAAGTCGGTGAGCTGGTGGACTGGCTCGTCGACGCGCACCTCCGGCAGTGGCAGGATGTGACAAAGCATCTGGCGGAACGCCGGTGGCAGCATCGGGATCGCATCGTCGGAGACGCCGACTCGGGTCGCTTTCTCAGCGATCGCGGCCGCCTCATCGAATCGGTCAGCCGCGAGTCCCAGAAAGTCATCGAGTCCTTCGATCGGAGGAAGGAAGCCCGCGAGCTGGCAGACGACGCCAGGAATGCAGTGGCCGCGGCGGCAGCGGTCAGCGCCGGCGGCGTCGGGCTTGGGGCCATTGTCACGGTCGCCGCGACGACAGCCGCAGCCGATGTCACGGGGATCATCATGGCGTCGGTGATCGCCGCGATTGGCTTTTTCATTCTTCCGGCGAAGCGGGAGCAGGCAAAGGAGCAGATGCGCCGCAAGATTGCTGACGTGCGGCAGCGCCTGTCGGATGCGCTGCACGAGCAGTTCGCGAAAGAAATCGGCAGAAGCGGCGATCGTATTCGCGAGAGCATCGCGCCGTACAGCCGTTTTGTCAGAGCTGAAGGCGAGCGGCTTCGGGCCACGGAGGAAGAACTGCGCGCTATCGGCGTCGAGCTGGCCTCGCTGCGCGCGCGGATCGAGAAGCAGGCAGCATAGCCGCCCGTCGTAAGATGGTCCGGTGAATCGCCTTGCGCATGAGTCGCTGAACGTTCTGCTCATCGTCCTCGGGATCCTGTCGGCGAGCATGGGGATCCATGGCTTCCTTCTCTCCAGCCACTTCATCGACGGCGGTGTGACGGGCATTTCGATGCTCGTCTCGATGGTGACCGGAACGTCGCTGTCGATCTGGATTGCGATCGTCAATCTGCCGTTCGTGGCCCTCGGATACCGTCAACTCGGCCGCGGGTTCGCCGTGCGCAGCGCCGTGAGCATCGCTGGCTTCTCGGTCGCGCTCGCGACGATTCCATTCCCGGACGTGACGCCCGACCTGTTGCTGACCGCTGTGTTCGGGGGGTTCTTTCTCGGTGCCGGGATCGGACTGGCGATCCGCGGCGGCGCCGTGCTCGACGGCACGGAGATCGCCGCGCTGCTCATCAGCCGACGCAGCGATTTTCTGAAGGTTGGAGACGTCATTCTGATCTTCAATGTCGTGCTGTTTCTCGCGGCGATGTCGCTGCTCGGCGTCGAGGAGGCGCTGTACTCCATCCTCACGTACCTCGCGGCCGCGCGCACGCTCAACTTCGTGATTTACGGAATCGAGGAATACACGGCCATCACGATCGTGTCCCGGTGGAGTGGCGAGATCGCGGCGCAGATCATCACGAGCCTTGGACGTGGTGTCACGGTTTACAAAGGCCGCGGAGGTCTCAGTTTGGATGAGCAGGAGATCCTGTATTGCGTGGTTACGAGACTGGAAATCGGACGGGTCAGGTCAATCATTCGCACACTCGATCCGAGCGCGTTCGTCACGCTGCACCCGCTTGCCGATGTGCAGGGCGGAATGGTCAAACGCTCAGCCTTGCACTAAGGCGATCGACGCCCGGCGATTGCCACGTAGACCACAGCCGCGACCGCAAACCCGACGAACCATGCATAGTCGTAGAGCGGGCGCAGGACGGGTACGACCAGTCCGCCCCACGCAAGCCCGCAGCCGAGGACGGTGGCGATGACCCCGGCGGCGTTCCACCGCCGGTACCGCCCGTCTGGCAGGTACAGATCCTCGAGTGACAACTGACGCGAGCGTACGATCCAGTAGTCCGCGATGAGTACGCCCGCGATCGAGCCAAGACCCCCTGGAGTAACCGAGCAGCCAGTTGAAGATGTAGCCCGACGGGTCAGCGAGAAGCCGCCACGGCTGAATCAGAATCCCAAGAATCCCCGTGATCAGTCCACCAGTCTTGAATGAGATGAGCCGTGGGAAGGCGTTGGCGAAGTCGTTCGCAGGCGAGACGACGTTGGCGGCGATGTTGACGGCCAACGTTGCCACGACGGCAGTGAACATCGAGATAGCGATCACGAGCGGATTGCTGAACCGTCCGATCAGTTTGATGGGATCCCAGATCACCTCGCCATAGATGATCGTGGTCGCGCTCGTGATCAAGACGCCCATCGCCGCGAACACGAACATCGTCGTCGGCAGCGCGACGACTTGTCCGAGCACCTGTTCGCGCTGGCTACGGCCAAAGCGAGTGAAGTCTGGCATGTTGAGCGACAACGTCGCCCAGAATCCGATCATGGCGGTCAACGAGGGACGAACACCGGCAGGAACTCGCGCAGCGAGTTGTATTTCCCCGGCTGCGAGAGCAGCGGCCCAAGTCCCTTCGCTTCCGTCACGGCCCATGCCAGCAGCAGTGTGGTCATCACCAGCACGAACGGGGCGGCCCAGTTTTCGACCTTCCGGAGGAGGTCCATCCCCCGATACACAATCACCACGTTGAGGCTCCAGAAGATTAGAAAAGACAGCCACTCGGTGGTTGAATGGCCCGCGAACCCGGCGCCGAGCAGGTCATGCCAGCCGGGCACGAGGCTTGCGAAGAATGTGTTCACGGCTTCGCCGCCGATCCAGGCCTGGATACCGAACCACCCGCACGCGACGATCGCGCGCATGAGCGCCGGGAGGTTCGAGCCGATCGTTCCATAGGCCGCGCGCGCGAAGACGGGGAAGGGAATGCCGTAACGAGTTCCCGGATGTGAGTTCAGCAGAATTGGAATGAGGACGATGGTATTGCCAAGCGCGACGGTGAAAAGCGCCTGCGACCAGCTCATGCCTGCGGCCATCAGACCGGCCGAAAGCATGTAGGTGGGAATGCAGTGCGCCATGCTGATCCAGAGCGCCGCATAGTTGTAGGTTGTCCAGTTTCGCCGTGATATCGGCACTGGAGCAAGGTCTTCGTTGTAGAGCGCGCTCCGCTCGACAGTTGCGGTATCGAGGAGCTCGACGCGGCCGTCGGGTCGCTCGATCTGTGTTGCTATAGTGGTCACACGAGTCCCTCAGCCAGCCGATGATTATCTAAAGAGACCAGCCGGGCAAACTCTGCCAGGCCCCCTGAGCACTACTGTTGAGACTGTGAGCTGATTACCAGGAGTCATGTCATGTATTCACTTGCTGCGACATTGTGCCTTGTCGTCTCCCTGTTCACGCCATTCCAGCAGAAGGATTCGCGAACGCTTCGAATCGAAGGTGACGTGCAGCACGAACTCCTCATGCTGCCGTACTACTCGGTATTCGATTTTCTGGCCTTCAGAATCGAGCCGGGTGGCACGGTCAGGCTTCTGGGGCAGGTCGTTCGGCCGACGCTCAAGACCGACGCGGAGAACCGCGTGAAGCGGATCGAAGGAGTCGAGCAGGTCATCAACGACATCGAAGTCCTGCCGGTGTCGCCGAGCGACGATGCGATCCGGCTGGCCGTAGCGCGAAACATCTACAACAGCAATGCGCTCGATCGGTATGGCTTTCAGAGCCAGCCGCCGATTCACATCATCGTAAAGCAGGGACGCGTGACGCTGGAGGGCGTCGTCGATAGTCAGAGCGACAAGTCGGTTGCGGGGTTGAAGGCACACGAAATCAATGGCGTGTTCGACGTGAAGAACAATTTGATGGTGGCGAGATAGTGTGCCGCCGGAGTGTCCAGACCCCGGCCTACAACCCCGCCGGCGCCTGGCTGGGTCCGCGTCGAAGAAATCGTCCGGCGCCCTTCTTTCCGACGAATCGATCTCCGTCGACGATCACCTCGCCGTTGCTGACGACAACAGAGGGCGACCCGGTGACCGCTCGTCCTTCGTACGGGTTGTAATCCACCTTCATGTGGAGCGACTTTACCCCAAGGGTCGTGGACCGGTTCGGGTCGAAGACGACGATATCGGCGTCGCTGCCTACGGCAATCGTGCCCTTACGCGGGAACAGCCCGAACATCCTGGCCGGAGTCGTGGAGCACAGCTCGACGAGGCGGTTCATCGAGATGCGTCCCGGCCTGACACCTCCGTCGTGCACGAGCGTCAGCCGCGTTTCGATCCCAGGCGCGCCGTTCGGGATCCTGCTGAAGTCATTCCGGCCGAGCTCCTTCTGCTCGGCCATGCAGAACGGGCAGTGGTCGGTTGAGATCACCTGCAGGTCGTTCTTCGCGAGGCCTTTCCAGAGCACGTCCTGGTGCCATTTCTCGCGGAGCGGCGGAGACATGACGTACTTGGCGCCGTTGAAATCCGGTTCCTCGTAGTTGTCGTACGACAGGAAGAGGTATTGCGGACAGGTTTCCGCGTACGCGGGGAGCCCCAGGTCGCGCGCCTGTTTCACCTTTTCGAGCGCGTGTGCCGCGGATAGATGGACGATATAAATCGGCACGCCGGCCATCTCCGCGAGAGCGATCGCGCGGCCCGTGGCCTCTCCTTCGGCGCTCGGCGGACGCGTCAACGCGTGATACTTCGGTGCGGTGTGGCCCTTTCGCAGCGCGTCCTTCACGAGCTCGTCGATCACGCCGCCGTTCTCGGCATGCATGCACACCAGACCGCCGTTCTCACCCGTGCGCCGCAGCGCGCGGAAGATCGTCTGGTCGTCGACCATGAACACACCCGGATACGCCATGAAGAGCTTGAAGCTGGTGATGCCTTCGTCGTGGACCATCCGATCCATGTCGCCGAGTCCAGCGTCCTCCAGCTCGGTGACGATCATGTGGAAGCCGTAGTCGATGACTGCCTTGCCATCGGCGCGCTGACGCCAGTCGTCGAGCGCGTGTCTCATCGTGTGACCGCGATATTGAATCGCGAAGTCAACGATGCTCGTCGTTCCGCCGAACGCGGCAGCAATGGTGCCGGATTCGAAATCGTCCGCCGAGGTCGTGCCGCCGAAGGGCATGTTCAGGTGTGTGTGCACGTCGATCCCGCCGGGAATGACGTACTGACCCGAGGCGTCGATCGTACGGTCGGCCTGGAAGCGATGTGACGGCAGACTATTGCCGATCGCGACGATCACGCCGGCGTCGCAATACACATCCGCGACGTAATCGTCGGACGCCGTGATGACGCGACCGTTGGTAATCAGCAAGGACATGAATCGTGATGTTCCTTGTCGGGATCCGGGATCCGGGACCGACTTAATAGAGATTCGACTTTCTCGCGCCACCGGTGTAGTCAACGTAGACGACCTTCAGCTCGGTATAGAAATCAATCGCCACTCGTCCCATCTCGCGAAGTCCGACGCCGGTCGCTTTCATTCCGCCGAACGGGATATGCGCCTCACCGCCGACCGTCGGCGAGTTCACGTGCAGAATCCCGGCGTCGAGCCGATCCACGAACTTGAACATCGCCGACACGTCGCTCGTGTAGACCGATGCCGAGAGACCAAAGCGGACGTTGTTTGCCACCGACAGCGCCGCCTCGTTGTCAGGGACGCGAATCAGAGACAGGACGGGACCGAAGATCTCCTCCTGCGCGATGCGCATGTTGGCGTCCACATGATCGAAGATCGCCGGCGACACGAAGTACCCGCGGTCGCGGCCGTCGTCTCGAATACGTTCGCCGCCGCGCAAGAGCCTCGCGCCTTCGTGCTGGCCCGTTTCCACGTAGCTCAACACCGTCTCGAGCTGGCGCTCGTCGACCGAGGGCCCGACGTTCGTCTCCGGATTCAACCCGTTTCCCACCACCAGCGACGCCGTTCGCGCCGCGAGGCGCTCGACGAACTCGCTCCGCGATCCGATCGACCACCACCGCACGGCTGGTCGCGGTGCAGCGCTGTCCCGTCGACCCAAACGCTCCCTGGACGGTGCTTTCCACCGCGAGATCGAGATCGGCGTCGCCGAGCACTACGATGGGGTTCTTGCCGCCCATCTCGCATTGGCACTTGATTCCACGCGCAGCCGCGGCACCGTACAGGCCTACGCCGACGTCGTTCGATCCGGTGAACGACACCGCGAGGATCGCCGGGTGACGCACGATCGTGTCGCCGACCTCCCGTCCGCCTCCGAACACCAGGTTCAGAACGCCAGCCGGCAGTCCGCACTCTTCGAAGATTTCCACGATGAGCGCGGCGGTGAGCGGCGTGAGCGTCGCCGGCTTGAAGACGACGGTATTGCCCGAGACGAGAGCCGGCGCGATCTTCCAGATCGGGATCGCGACGGGGAAATTCCATGGTGTGATGATCGCGACTGGACCGATCGGCTGTTTCAGCGTGTAACAGAAATTGTTCGGCAGTTCTGACGGAATCGTCTCGCCGGTGATCCGCCTCGCCTCACCGGCAAAGAACTCGATCACGTTGATCGCGCGCTGGATCTCGCCGCGCGACTCCGCAGATCGTCTTGCCCTCCTCACGCGTGAGCGCTTCGGCCAGCTCCTGCCGGCGCTCTTCCATGCGCCGTTGAACCTTGAACAGAATCTGCCCGCGCACCGGAGCAGGAGTCTGCGCCAGTTCGGAAGGCGCGCGCCGCCGCTTCGCACGCCTCAGCCGCCTCGGCCGCGGTCGACGAAGGCGCTTCGGCGACGACGTCGTGAACGTCGGCCGGGTTCAAGTCCTTGACCACTCCGCCTCGACGAGTCGCGCCATGTTCCGCCGATGAAGTTCTTGAGAGTGCGCATTGTCAGTTCCAGTCCAGCTCCCAGCTCCCAGCTTCCAGCTCCCAGAGTCCAGCTCCCAGCTTCCAGCCACCAGCCGCTACATTTCCGTTATCGCTCCGTAGGTCTCGGGACGACGGTCTCTGTAGAACTGCCAGGTGTTGCGGACCTGTTGAATCATCCCGAGATCGAGATCGGCGACGATGAGCTCGTCCTTGTCGCGGCTCCCAACCGCGATGAGCTGCCCGCGCGGGTCGCAGAAATAGCTCTGTCCGTAGAACTCGCCGATGTTCCACGGTTTCTCGACGCCGACACGATTGATCGCGCCCACGAAGTAGCCGTTGGCAACCGCATGCGCGGGCTGTTCGAGCTTCCAGAGGTACTCCGAGAGCCCAGCAACCGTCGCCGACGGATTCATCACGATCTCGGCGCCGTTCAATCCCAGGATGCGTGCGCCCTCGGGGAAGTGGCGGTCGTAGCAGATGTAGACGCCAACTTTTCCGGCGGCGGTATTGAACACCGGATACCCGAGGTTCCCCGGACGGAAGTAGAACTTCTCCCAGAATCCGGGACCGACGTGCGGGATGTGATGCTTGCGATACTTGCCGAGATAGGTGCCGTCGGCATCGATCACCGCGGCGGCGTTGTAGTAGACGCCGGTGATCTCCTCCTCGTAAATCGGGACGACGAGCACCATGCCGTGCTTTTTCGCGATCTCTCGCATCAGCTTGAATCGTGGGGCCGTCCGGAATGTGCTCCACCATCCCGTACCAGCGCGGCTGCTGCTCAGCGCAGAAGTATGGACCGTTGAAGAGCTCCTGCAGGCAGAGGAGCTGCACCCCGCGGCCAGCGGCCTCGTCGATGAGCGGCAGATGCTTGTCGAGCATCCGCTGCTTGATGTCGTCGGTGGTGCCTTCGAGAGAGACGTCAGCCTTGACCTGTATCAACCCACCGCGCACGACCCGGCCCATGAGGAACGCTCCTGTCAGAAGTCGCAACAGTATTTCTGAGCCGAAGGTGTGTCAAGAAACGTATAATCCGCGTTTCTCCCCAAATCCGCCGGAGGGCGCATGTCTGCCGACCTGTCGGTCACGTTTACCGGCCTGAGATTTCAGAATCCGTTTCTGTTGTCGTCGGCCCCACCGACCGAGTCCGACAGCAACATCCTGCGCGCCTTCGACGCGGGCTGGGGCGGCGTCGTGACCAAGACCATTGGCCTCCACCCGGTCGCGAACGTCGCGGGACCGAAGACGAAGTTCCTCCGGGCGAATGCCGATTCGTATCATCTCTCGACGCAGAAGCGGCCCGATACGGCGCTTCATTCCTCCTGGAATTGGGAGCTGATTTCCGACAAGCCGCTCGACTGGTGGCTTCCGCGGCTCGCCCGGATCAAGCAGGCGCATCCGAATCGGATCCTCGTCGCGTCGATCATGGCGGGTTCAGGCAACGACCGCGAGCTGCGGAACTGGCAGAAGCTCGCGACCGACTGCCAGGACGCCGGCGCGGACGCCTTCGAACTGAACCTGTCGTGCCCGCACATGGACCGCAAGGACATGGGCTCGAACATCGGAAGGGACGAGGGGCTGATTTCGGTCGTCACGCAGGTCGTGAAGGAAGTTGCCAAGGTTCCCGTGTGGTGCAAGATCACGCCGTCGACGACCGACATCGTGGCTGAAGCGAGGGCGTCGTTCCTGGGCGGTGCCGACGCGATCACGTCGTCCAACACCTTCCCGTCGATTCCGCTCATCGATCCGGAAACGCTCGAGTTTGAGCTGAACGTCGACGGGTTTGTGTCGAGCGGAGGTCTGGGCGGGCCCGCGATTCTGCCGCTCTCGCTTGCCAAAGTTTCGCAGATGACGCAGGCGTTTCCCGATCGCTCGTTTTCCGGCATCGGCGGCATCGGCGAGTTCGCGCACGCGCTCAACTATTTTCTCCTCGGGTGCGGCACCGTCCAGGTGTGCACGGCCGCGATGCTTGACCATGCGATCGGGCCCAACATCATCAAGAACCTGACAGACGGCCTGCAGGCCTTTCTCGAGCGCCATGCCGGCGACGGCTGGAGGTCGGTCGAAGACTTTCGAGGTCTTCGCCGCGATCGCATCGTGACGCATTCGAAGATCAGGCGCCCGGATTCGAAGGAGTACTTTGGCGGGCATGACGCGCCCGAGGGATACGCCGCCGCGGAGGCCGCGCTGAAACAGGTTGAATCATGACAACGACGACGGGGGAGATGTCGGGCGCGGAGATCGTCGATCTCTGCCGGAGGCACACGTTCTTCGAATGGTCGGCGCAGGCTGCAGTCGATCCGATCCCGATGGCGCGCGCGAAGGGGGTCTACTTCTGGACGCCGGAAGGCAAGCGCTACATCGACTTCAACAGCCAGCTGATGTGCGTCAACATTGGTCACGGCGACGAGCGGGTCATCCGCGCGATCAAGGCGCAGGCCGACACCCTTGCGTATGCGAATCCCTTCATGGCGACCGAACCGAGGGCAAAACTGGGCGCGAAGCTCGCCGAGCTCGCTCCGGGCGACATCGAGGTGTTCTTCTTTACGAACGGCGGCGCGGAAGCGAACGAGAACGCGATGAAGATCGCGCGCGCGTTCACGGGCCGTCACAAGATCCTCGCGCGGTACCGGTCGTACCACGGCGGCACGCATGGCGCGATGGCGCTGACCGGCGATCCACGCCGGTGGAGCACGGAGCCGGGAGTGCCAGGTGTGATTCACGTGCTCGACCCATACCACGGCGTCGAGCGCGGCTGGGATTCAACAGAGCAGTCGCTGGCAATGATCGAAGAGATCATCCAGCTCGAGGGTGCGCATTCGATCGCCGCTTTCTTCCTCGAAACCGTCAGCGGCACCAATGGGGTGTTGATCCCGCCCGACGGGTATCTTCAGGGGATTCGCGAGCTCTGCACGAAACACGGCATCCTGATGGTGTGCGACGAGGTCATGGCCGGATTCGGGCGAACCGGCGAATGGTTCGCCGTCAATCACTGGAACGTCGTGCCCGACCTGATGACGATGGCCAAGGGGCTGACGAGCGCCTATCTGCCGCTCGGCGCGGTCGGCATGCGGCGGCCCATTGCCGACCATTTCCGCGACAAGGTCTTCCAGGGCGGGCTGACGTACAACAGTCATCCGATGGCGTGTGCCACCGCGCTGGCGACGATCGACGTGTACGAGGAGGACGACCTGATCGGCAACGCGAAGCGGCTTGGCCCCGTGATGACAAATCTACTGACGGATCTCGCGCGTCGTCATCCGACCGTCGGCGCGCAGCGGAACATCGGATTGTTCGGGATCGTCGAGCTGGTTCGTGATCAGAAGAGCAAGACTCCGCTTGCGCCGTTCGGCGGCACGTCACCTGAAATGAAGCAGCTCTCGGGACTCTTCCGCGAGCTGGGCCTCTACACGTTCACGCGGTGGCACAACTTCTTCACCAACCCGCCGCTCTGTATAACCGAGGCAGAGCTGCGTGAAGGATTTGAAATCGTCGACGCCGCGCTCGCCAGGCTCGAGGCGAACATATAGACTCAAGGCTAGGCCAGCACGAGCTGCCGGGGAACTTTGACGACCACCGTGCCAGCGATTCTGTCGTGCCACATCTGCCTCTCCGGATCCTGGAGCATCCACAGGCAGCCAATCCCGAGCGCCGCAATCGAGAAGACACTGGTCAATCCTCGCACCAGCGCGTCGACAAAACGCAGATCGGTCCCCTGAACCCGCACCACGCGCAAGCCCACGATGATCCCGCCGAGGGTCGTCCCTCGCCATGCCCAGAACGCGATGTGGTACGCGAGCAACAGCAGCGGGAACCAGCCGTCATGACGCGTGAGATCCAGGAGATTGACGGCAATGGCGACCAGGATAGCATCGAGGGCAAAGGCTGCCACGCGATCGAGGAACGTGGCCCTCGGGTACACGGCGAGATCAGTTGGAACCGCCGCGGATGAGGGAGTGGCGGCCGCGCTTGCCAGGGGCTCGGAAGTGTTCCGTGCGTCGGGTGCGAACGTGCTGGCTGGTGGCGCGTAGGCCGGCTCCGGCGCCACTCCAGGACCTGCGTCCACCACCATTGCAGGCTCGACAGCCTGAGGCGCGCGCACACGCGGGGGATGCTCACGTCGAAGCGTTGCGCGGAATGCGGTGGCCGCTCCCCCCAGTCCAATAACGCCAGTCATGGCCCATGTGATGAAGCCGAGAACCGGAATCACGTACGCGATCGTGAGCACCGCGAAGCCGATCACGATCGAGGCGAGCGATCGCACTCGTCCAGTGTCCTCGCCTTCAGGCAGCAGGCTTCGGCCGGTGGCCCGAATCACGCCGGCCTTGCCGATGACTCCGCCAACGACCAGCGCGCACAGGACGAACGGCACAACGGCGATGCCGATGAGCGTGGCTGCGAGAATCGCGATGGCCGGGACGGTGAGCACAAGCACGAGCAGGCCGAGCAGGAACGAGCTGAGCGGCCTCGAAGCCACCGTGTCGGCCACCGCGCGCACTGGGTTCGTGAACAGCGCGTTGACCATCACGTAAACGAAGAAGAAGACCGCGACGGCGGCCCACATCCATTTGATGTCCGGGACCAGGGGCCTTCCGAGCAGCAGGCCGCGCGTGATCCACGGCACCAGGCCACGAAGGGCATCCGCAACGGCGAGATTGCCAACCACCACCTGTTGACCGCCGGGTGTGAACTCCGCTGGCGCATTCAGGCTGCCGCCGATGACAATCATGTCGCGTTCGACCGACGCACCGGCATCGATCGTGAGCGTGCCGCCGATCACCACAATCGAGCCGCCGACTCGTGCCGTGTTCGTGAGGTGTAACGAGCCGACGATGACCGCGACGTCGTCCTCGACCTGTCCCGCGATCGTAATGTCCGCAAGCCCGCTCTGAATTTCCCGCACCGTCTCGCCCTGGCCAAGAGCGAAGTTCTGGCCGATTCGAACAATCGGACGGCTGAATCGGAATACCTGCTCGTCGGCCGATCGCTCCTGCGTTACTGCGGGCTCGACCGCGATCGACGCCTGAACGACATGCGCGGAACGCGCTGTGGACACGAGGTGTGGCTGCGCGATGGCTGCCGCGTCCCACGAGACGAATACGGCGAGTCCCATCGCAGCAGGCACCCAGTAGGAACGGATCGAGTGCATGGAGATCATCTGTGTGATGCCCCTCCGGGGGCCAGGCGCTCGACGGCGGTCCACAACAGAGCGCACGCAAGCGCGAGCGAAATCGCGAGAATCGAAACGTAGGTCGCGACGGGCTGTAACAGCACTTCCCACAGCACCCTCACCACCGTCGCGGTATCGTCAGCGCTGCGTGAGACGGCGGCTGCACGGCCGAACTCGCCAATCGACAGCATTTGTGCGATGAACGGCAGTGCGAATGCCCCCAGCCTCCAGATGCCAACGAGCGCCGCCGCCGCGACGACGCCACCTGCGAACTGCCATCCGCGCGGCCACACCGCCCACCCGCGCGCCGATTGTGGGTGCGGCTTCTCCGCCGCTGCTGCGGCGAGCACGCGCGGCAGCAGAGTCCGCGGTGCGCTCAGGGCCGGCAGCCGCTTCAGCTCGGCATCGATGAACTGCTCCAGATCAATGGGATTCATACGATCCCGTCATCGCGCGCTTCAGCGCTTCACGACCGCGATGAATATCCATCCTGACCTTCGGAAGCGAGATCCCCAGCGCGGCCGCGATCTCCTTGTAGGTCATGTCTTCGAAGTGGAAGAGAACGAGCGGTACCCGCTGATGTTCCGGAAGCCCCTGAACGGCCCGCTCGAGCTGCTCTTGCCGGGACGCCTGTTCGGCCGCCTCCAGCGGCGCCGGCGCGGGCACCGTTGCCTCGTACCGCTCGTCGTCGCCGGGCCGTTCGAGTTCGCTGAAAAACTGCCATCTCGCCCGATACCGCGTGAGGTGGTTGAGGCACAGGTTTGTCGTGACGGTTTTCAGCCATCCCGCTGCCGTCGCGCTCGTCGCAATCGTTGAGAAACGCTCGAACGCGCGCAGAAAGACCGTCTGGGCGATGTCCTCCGCCTCGATGGAGTTGGCCAGGAGCCGCACCGCCGTGGCAAAGACCATGTCCTGGTATTCGCGGACGAACGCCTCGAACCGATCAGCGTCGGTCATCCTGGGTACGCCCGCCACCTCACGCCACTCGGGTAACTAACCCCGCAGGGAACGGAATGTTTCAGAACGGAGGTTCCTTTTTTGGGCGGTGCGTCTGGAGCGCATACTACTCGTGAGCACGCGCGCCGGCCGCCCGATTTGGAGGGAGCGGTTTGCGAGGAGAGTCGTTGGAGCCGCCCTCCACTTTGATGACTGCTGCCGGGCTACAGGTCGCGGTTTTGCAGCTTGATCCAACGCACGACGTTCGGCCGCGTCGCGAGGAACCGTTCGAAGTCTTTCACCGAAATCGTGACGCTCAGCGTGTTGAGGTTCGGATGGAAGATCAGGCGGTCAACGCTGCGGAGATCCTGATCGATGATCACCCGCACGTCCTTCGCCCCCTCGTGCAGCAATCCGAACGGTGACACCGAGCCAGGCGTCACCCCCAACGTCGCCATCAACCGCTCCGGCGATCCGAAGCTGAAACGATCGTCGCCGATGATCTTGACGAGATCGCGCAGATCCGCCTGCTTGTGGACCTCGAGAATCACGAGGTATTGACGGTCCCCCTTCTTGTTCCTGAGAAACAGGTTCTTGACCTGTGTCGCCGCGATCGGGCCCCAGTGCTCCGCGGCCGCCTCGGCGGTGAAGACCGCCGGATGCTCGGTACTTCTCGTACTGGATTCCGAGCCCATCAAGCGCGGCGTACACCCGCTGCGGACCAACCATGTCAGGATTCTACTTCTGGCAGAATACCGAACGGAGGATGCCGGCCATGACGACGCTGACGGAACGGTTTGATGCAGCCGTTCGCTACGCCAGGGAAGTGCACGCAGGCCAGTCGAGAAAGGGTGGCGATACGCCCTATCTCGGACACCTGCTGGGCGTGGCGTCGATTGTGCTGGACGACGGCGGCAGCGAGGATGAAGCGATTGCCGCGCTCCTGCACGATGCGGCCGAGGATCACGGCGGGCGCGCGCGGCTCGAGGACATCCGCGCGCGTTTCGGCGACGTCGTCGCGCAAATTGTCGCGGATTGCACGGACTCGTGGGACACGCCGAAGAAGCCCTGGGCGGAGCGGAAGCTTGCCTACACCGAACACGCGCGTTCGCTCCCGCCTTCGAGCCTGCGCGTGTCCGCGGCCGACAAGGTTCACAATACGTACACGACGCTGCGCGATCTGCGCGACATGGGGGACGCCGTTTGGGCCCGCTTCAACGCGAGCGCAGACGATGTCGTGGCGTACTACGAGGCGCTGGTGCGTTCGTTCCGCGCCGGTGGTGGCGGTCGGTTAGTCGAGGAGCTCGCGCGGATTGTTCGTGGGATCGAGCGCGAGATGGGGTACTGAGTTTCTAGCGAGGCTGCGCCTCAGACCGTCGAGGCTCCGCCTCGCTAGCACATATTCTTGATAACGCCCCGCTGACGCGGGGACGGTCTTGACCCAGGAAACTTGACTCAATTGTGCAAGTTCGGAGGGGTCAAGACCTCTAGTCCCGAATCCTGAATCCCGTTCACTCACTCCGCTCGGCGCGGGTCTTCGGCCGCATATTGGCCGCCAGCACTTTCTTGCGCAGCCGGATGTTCCGCGGCGTCACTTCCACCAGCTCGTCGTCGTTGATGAATTCGATCGCCTGTTCCAGCCCCAGCTTCCGCGGCGGAATCAGCCGCACGGCCTCGTCGGCCGTTGAGGCACGCATGTTGGTTTGCTTTTTTTCCTTCGTGATGTTCACATCCATGTCGCTCGCGCGAGCGTTCTCGCCGACGATCATGCCTTCGTAGACTGGCTCGCCCGGCTCGACGAACATCTCGCCTCGCTCCTGCAGGTTCCAGATCGCGAACGCCGTCGCGACGCCGACCCGGTCGGCGACCAGCGCACCGGTCGAGCGGGTGCCAATAGCGCCGTGCCACGGCTCCCACCCGGCAAACAGATGGTTCATGATGCCGGTGCCCTTCGTCTCGGTCAGGAACTGCGACCGAAACCCGATCAGCCCACGCGCGGGGATTCGGAATTCGAGGCGAACCCGACCGCTCCCGTGGTTCACCATCTTCGTCATCGTCCCGCGCCGCGTGCCGACCTGTGCGATCACCACGCCCTGAAAATCCTCGGCGACGTCGATGACCAGATCCTCGACCGGTTCCATGAGCGTGCCGTTCACGTCTTTGGTAACGATGTCGGGCCGGGAGACCTGCAGCTCGAAGCCTTCGCGGCGCATCATCTCGATCAGAATCGAGAGCTGCAGCTCACCGCGGCCGAGGACCTTCATCTGCTCGGGCGTGTCGGTCGGCTCGACCTTGATCGAGACGTTCCCGAGCAGCTCGCGATCGAGGCGGTCCTTGATCTGGCGCGACGTCACGAACTGGCCGTCGCGGCCGGACATCGGCGACGTGTTGACACCGAAGATCATCGACACCGTCGGCTCATCCACGGCGATCACCGGCATCGCGATGCGATGCTCGACATCGGCAATAGTCTCGCCGATGGTGATGTCCTCGATGCCGGCGAGGCAGACGATGTCGCCGGCGGCCGCCTCCGTGATCTCGACGCGCTTCAGGCCTTCGAATGAAAAGAGCTTCGTGACCTTCGTTTCCTGTACCTGCCGATCGAGCTTGCACACGGCGACCGGATCGCCGATTTTGACGCGGCCGTTGAACACGCGGCCGATGGCGATACGACCGAGGTAATCGCTCGAGTCGAGGTTGGCCACGAGCATCTGCAGCGGCGCGTTGGTGTCCCCTCGTGGCGGCGGCACATCGTCGACGATCGCGTCGAAGAGGGGACGAAGATCCGTGCCGGGCTCGGCGGCCGACAGGCTGGCCGTGCCGGCGCGGGCGCTGGTATACAGCACCGGAAAATCGAGCTGCCCTTCGGTCGCATCGAGATCAATGAAGAGGTCGTAGATCTCGTTCAGCACTTCCTGGATGCGTGCATCCGGACGATCGATCTTGTTGATGACTACAATCGGCGTGAGGCGACGCTCGAGCGCTTTGCGCAGCACGAACCGTGTCTGCGGCAGTGGCCCTTCGGAAGCGTCCACCAGCAGCAGCACGCCGTCCACCATCGCGAGCGTACGTTCCACTTCGCCGCCGAAATCCGCGTGACCCGGCGTATCGACGATGTTGATGAGGACGTCTCGGTAATGGACCGCAGTGTTCTTGGCGAGGATCGTGATCCCGCGCTCACGCTCGAGGTCGATGTTGTCCATCGCGCGTTCCGCGACCCGCTCGTTCGCGCGGAAGATGCCGCTCTGGTGCAGCAGCGCATCGACCAGGGTGGTTTTCCCGTGATCGACATGGGCGATGATGGCGACGTTGCGCCGGAGTGCGTTGGCGATACTAGAACCGGTCTTCTGGGCCGTGGGCATCCCTCCAGTGTACAGTGAATCGCGTTCCGATTGAACCGTTCGACGCGAATTCACCGAGAGAACACAATCGCATGTGGCGACGTTAGCCGTATCGGTGAGACTCTTGCCGACTCTCCTGCTGTTCTTTTTGTTCTGAGTGGTTGGTACCCCCTCGGAGGGGTGTCTACCTGTGGGCTCGAATTGCCGGCCCGGGTGCACCCACTACCACGAGGTTCTCGACGAGAATTTTGATGGCGCTGGTTCCCATCCCCACCGCGACCGCTTCACGTATCGGACTCCCTCGCACGCATAGCACAGGGTGACCCAAGTGAGGCCAATCGAAAATGAAACCGCAGTCCAGATCGCGAGGAGATGGAACAGGGTGCTGATCATGGCGTCCTCCGGGGCGAATTTTGAGCCGACGGCCTTCGTTGCGTGCACTGGACACGCAAGGAACGGGCCGCGGTAACTTGTTGACAGCAGCCGAACCTGTTGCCGCATCGCTGGCCGGCGCTGGAAGATGGTCTGGTGCCGGCCAGAAGTAGCTCACTTTTGGATGTCACTCCTTCTTGTTCCCGACCGCGCTGCTCGCTGCGCGGAGCTGACATCTCACCAGCAAGCCTCGCGCGTTGGATCCGTCCGCGGGGCGGTGAGATCACCTGACTCCTGGCGGCGACCAGAGGGAAGTCTGGCCCGCTGCAGAAGATCCCTCCCAGCACGCAGGAGCCAGATGGCTCCATCTCCGAAAAGACGGCCATTCTTTTGCCCTGCTTCCCGATTCGCGAACGGCAAGTCGTTTGCGAATCTCAGTCGTGGCTCGATCACGCAGCAGGAAAGATCCGGCGCGCATCGAAGCTGTGTGAAACGAAATTTTCGAAAGGATGTGAAGTTGTGGGCTCAGTCATGAAACTCGCCGGAGCCAGCCTGGTTCTTGCCGGCGTGCTCTTTGGAGCGCCAACGGCGTCCGCGAGCGACTCCATTCAGGCCGGTGTGTCGATTCCCGCCGGGTCAACCAGTGCCAGTCCTGACCGAGAACGGCTCCGGCTATACGCCCGGCACGTACGCCATCGGTACCATTCAACTCAACTACACCTACGTCGGGACGACATTCCCGAGCGGGCCGTTTGCCACGTTCAATCTCAATATGGGCGTCTACGCGCCTGACAAGAAACAGCCCTCGTCGTATCCGCTGACGCTCAATCTGATCGACCTCGGCTCCCCGAACGTGACGCTCTCGCCTGCCAGCTCGCCGCTGCAGGTGTCGGGGCTGGCGTGGACGGCGTCGGTGCCGGTCACCATCAGCATCCCGAGCGAGGTTGCGGCGAATCCGCTGCTCAATGTCGATGGGACCGTCCTCGTCGGCAACTTGAAGCTGGACGCGGGCAACGACGCGAAGACCCCCACCAACGTCCAGGTGAAGATCACGCTTGTCCATCCGACGGGGGCATGCCTGAAGGTGTACGACTTCATCACTGACGCGACCCTGACGAACACCATCACGTCAAGCGAAGTGGGTGTGAACAAAAAGGGCAAAGTGACGTCGACGAATCCCTATGGTTCGTTGTCCGAAAACCTGATGATTGTCAATACGTGCGGCACGCTGGAAACGCTCGATGCCAACATATTGCTGGACCCTGCTTTCTCAACCCAGCCGAACAACAATGCCGGGAATGCCGTCTTCACGTTCGGCACGTCGGGCGAGATTGATCCGTCGACGTTCAACATCGCGTCCTTCGGAGCCGGTTCGCCCCAGGGTCAGAATCTTTGTCTCACGAACGTCTCGGTGCCTGCCGGCTCGACGTTCCTCGCAACCGTTCACATGAACATCACCAACGGAATCGCCGCTACCGTGCTTCCCGGCGGTGGCACTGGGCCCGGAATCTTCAGCGGTTTTGGTGCCGCTCTCTATAGCGCGGGCTCGGCGTGTTCCGGCGATCTCATTTCAACTGCGAATCCGAATCCCGTGTGGGCTCCGCTGGCGTTCACGATCAAGTGACGCCCGTCGACACTCGCCAGGGCCGCCCCGGCGCCCCTGGCGAGTGCAACTCAACCGGACTTCCGCCTATACACCCGCAATCCCGACACTTCCCCGGGATGTCCGACACACTCCAGATTGTCTCGATCTGAGCGCGAACGTGGACCGCTCGGACTTCAAGGCTCAAGAAGTTCTTAGGCGCCCCAACCCTTCATCGCTTCGCCCAGAACGTGACGCCGCCATAGAGGCGCCAGAAATCTGGAGTAGGAGCGGTTCGGCAACCGACCGACTCTCGGGAGTCGACTGCGCGGACGCGGGCGCCGCCACAGCCGCTCGGACACAAGGTCTTAGACGTCAAGGTTTACAGAACGGACCATGGCGGATCAACTTTCCCGGCCGGGCTTGCGTCATACCAATGACATGTGCTGGAGACTCGTGTCCGGGCGAGACTGTCAGACGTGATGCCGGCTGATACGGACCTGATCTCCCGTGCCGCGGGCGGGGACGCGTCCGCCTTTCAGGCGCTCGTCGAGCGTCACCGCGCGATGGTGTATCGGATTGCGTACCAGTTCGCGGGCAACCATCACGACGCTGAAGACATCGCCCAGGAGGTCTTCATCAAGGTCTACCGGTCGCTCGACCGTTTCCGACAGGATGCGCAGCTGACGTCCTGGATGTATCGAATCGTCATGAACGCATGTATCGACCACCGCCGCCGTCATCGACCGAACGGCACCTCGGCATTTGGCGAGGAGGCCGAACAGAGAATGTTGAATGCCCCCGAAGAGACGCCCGGCCCGGAAGAACGCGCATATGCCGGCGAGATTGGACAGGTGCTCGACGGGGAAATCGGGCGGCTCCCAAAAGGCCAACGCGTCGTCTTCGTGATGCGGCATCATCATGGAATGAAGTTGTGTGAGATCGCCGACGCGCTCGGGCTGGCCGAGGGGACGGTCAAACGGCAGCTCCACGCCGCGGTTCATCGCCTGCGGCAGGCGCTGACGCAGGCGAGGGTCACGGCAGGGGGACGCGCATGAGGACCTGCGAGCGGTGCAGCTCGGGCGAACTCGAGTTGTACTTCTACGACGAGCTGCCTCGCGCGGACCGCTCGACCGTCGAGCAGCACCTGTCCGCCTGCCGGGAGTGCCGAGCCGCGCTGGACGAGCTTCACGAGATTCGGGCAGCGCTCGCATCGCGGCCGGACGTGTCGGCGCCAGCGTCAGGCGACTGGTCGGCGTTCATGTCGCGACTCGACGCGTCGCTCGTCAGCGAACGGCCGCACCCAGGCACGGTCGCTCCCGTTGCACGCGTGCACTCGCCGTATGTCGCTTATCTCGCGATGGCGGCGTTGCTGACACTGGTGACGGTGAGCGTGATGGTTGCCTTGCGATCGCCCCAGCCGACGACGGCGCCGGCGGCGTCCTCGGTCGGTACGCCCCGCGACAGCGGCGCCCGCAGAGAATGCGGCGTTCACGGCGATGACGGAGGAGCACTTCGAGAAGTCGAAGCTCGTGGTGCTTGGCCTTGCCACGAAGACCGCCGACCAGCGGCATCCTGCCGACTGGGCGTACGAGCGTGAGCTGGCGACGTCGCTTTTGAACGACACCCGGCTCTATCGTCTCGCTGCTGAGGATCGTGGCCTGGATAACCTGGCCGGCGTGATGCGGGATCTGGAGCTGGTGCTTTTGCAGACATCTCTCACGGACGCGAACGATCCGTCGTCGCTGCCGCAGCTGCAGCGACTGATTACGGCATAGAGACTTGATCGAAAAGATGGACGTCGTCGCGACGAAGGGTTTGTAGGGATGGGTAATCAGTACAGGATGAACATGACGATTCGGGCGATGTGGCGAATCGGAACGGCGCTGATGTTCACGGTGGCGATGTCGCCGCAGTGGGTCGAACGCAAGACCCGTCGAATCAAAGCGGATGGAACACGCGAAGGATCTCATTGCCGACGAGCAGTGGGTGCGCGCCATCGATGAGCTGAAGGCCGCCGCGGCCGATCCGAAAGAAACCAACAAGGACGAAGCGCTGTTCTGGCTGGCGCACAGCCAGAACCAGGCCCGCGACTCGGCCGCGGCGGTGGAAACGATCCGGCGTCTCGAGCGCGACTTTCCGGCGAGCCCGTGGATGAAGCCCGCACAGTCGCTCCGCATCGAAATCGCGCACCGGCTGCAGCGCAACGACGTTCTCTGGTACACGGCGGTGCCACCACCGCCGGTGCCCGCTCCCGCTGCGGTTCCGCCGCCCCCGCCCGCTGACGCGCCTTCACCGGCCTTGCCGGTGCCAGCCGCGCCTGCACCGGCAACTCCAAGGCCACCCCGGATGGTGAAGCCCGCGGCTGCGCCACCCGCGGTTTCCCCGACTCCGGCTGTACCGTTCCCGCCGCCCGCGTGGCTTCCGCGGACGGATACTTGCCCGACATGGACGTGCGCATTCAGGCCCTGGCCAGCTTGATCGGTACCGATGCGCCGAAAGTCATTCCGATTTTGAGATCGATCGTACTCGAGAGCGTACGGATATGGGAGAAGGCCGGCGCGCGTTGCTGGTGCTGGCGCAATCGGATCGTCCTGAAGCCCGCGCGACGGTGATCGACGTGGCCAAGACCGGTCCCGAACCGGTGCGCGTCGCTCGCGGTACGCGAGCTTGGACGATTTGGCGGTCCAACCGTCGTCAACGAGCTGATGCAGGTCTATGCAACCGCGCCCGAGCGCGTCAAGTTTCAGGTGGTGACGGCATTGGCGCAGCGCGATGCGGCTCCGGCGCTGATGCGGATCGCGCAGACGGAAACCGACCGTCGCGTGCGCGACGTCGCCATCGTCACGCTGGGTGAAGCCGGAGGAAAGCAGCAGCTCTCGATGCTCTATGCGAAGGCCGCCGCCGACGCGAAGAAGCCGATCATCGTCGGACTCTTCAACGCCCAGGCGGAGGAGGAGTTGATTCAAATCGCGGAGCACGAGAAGGACCCGGCGGCGCGCGAAGAGGTGCTCGCGCGGCTGCGGCTGCTGGGCACGCCGAGGGCCAAGGCCTACCTGGCGACCCATCGGTAATCCGAAAATCCTTACGAATCGCGAAGTACCGGTCTGGCGACGGGTTAGCGGAAACGGTGCTGCTGCCGGAACTTCGGCCCTCTCGACAATTGGCCTCCGGTTCGCAATCATGCGTCCGGATACATGTCTGAGAACCCTGAACCCAGCCTCGCTGGCGGGCGCCGTCGTGCGCTCGTCGTATTCGTCAACACCGCAGTTGCGCTGATCGGCGGCGGCTTGTCCGCCCTTCTCGGCGTGTTCGTCTCGGGACCAAAGGCCAGCGCCTCTCAGGCACGATGGTCTCGAGCGGGAACCACCTCAGACCTCAAGCCGGACGAACCGGTGCCTCGAGTGTTATCGGTGTCCAGGGTCGACGGTTGGTACCGCGCTCGAGCTCGGGAAACGGTGTTTCTCGTGTGGGACGGCGATCGCACGATTCGCGCGATGTCGGCAACCTGCACGCATCTCGGCTGCCAGGTTCAATGGATAGCCAAGGAGAAGAAATTCCGATGCCCTGCCACGGCGGCGTGTACGCGGCTGATGGCGCGGTGCTTGCGGGCCCGCCGCCTCGGCCACTGACCGTCGTCGAAGCGCGCATCGATCCGTCGGACTCATCGGTGCTGGTGCGGTTGTGAAGCGCCTGCTCGAGTGGATCCACGCCCGCACGGGGTATCGCGGCGCCGTTCACGTCATGCTGGACGAGCCGCTGCCGCCGGGCACAGGTTGGTTTTTCACCCTGGGCAGCGTGCTGCTCGGTCTGCTCTCGATCCAGTTGCTGACGGGTGCGTTTCTCACCCTGTATTACGCTGCCACGCCCGATCACGCATACGACAGCGTCCGCTTCATCGACAGCGTTCGCGCTGGAAGCATCGTCCGCGGCCTCCACCACTACGGCGCCAGCTTCATCGTCATCGCGCTGGTGGCGCACATGCTGCGCGTCATCGCGTTCGGCTCGTACAAGCCGCCGCGCGAGGTGACGTGGCTGTCCGGCCTGGCGCTGCTCGGGCTGATACTTGGATTCGCGCTCACGGGATATCTGCTGCCGTGGGATCAGCGCGCATATTGGGCGACGGTCGTCACGATCAACATTTCCAAACTAACGCCGCTTGCTGGCGAGGTCGTGGCCGAGCATTCTTCGTGGCGGTGCGACCATCGGCGCGCTGACACTGACCCGCTGGTACTCCGCGCACGTGATTTTTCTGCCAGCGGCAGCTCGTGCTGCTCGTCGTGTCGCATGTGTTCCTCATGCGCAGGCAGGGCATTTCCGGCCCGGTACGACCGCGGACAGGAACACCCGCGGCGTTTTTCCCGTCTCAGGCTGCGCGCGACGTGACGATGGTCACGCTGGTCGTGATCGCGACTGGTCGCGTACGCGTGGCATGGCGCGCCACCGCTCGAAGGCCCGGCCGATCCGACGGATGCGACCTACATTCCGAGACCTGAGTGGTATTTCCTCGGGCTCTTCCAATTGCTGAAATACTTTCCCGGCAAGTGGGAAGTGGTCGGCGCGATGGTCGTACCCGGTGTCGTGGCGGGATTTCTTGCGCTCTTGCCCTGGATCGATCGCGGGGTCGAGAGGGATCCGTTGAAGCGCCGCGGACCATCGTGTCCGCGATCGCGGTCGGGTTTGCATCAGTCGTCGCGCTGACGACCCTTGGCTGGCGCGACCGGCCCGCTCGGCGGCGTCGCACGACACCTGGACTCTCCGTGAGATCGGTGGCCGAACATTCGCGCAGAAACTCAATTGTGGCGATGCCACTCTGATACCGGTCTCGCCGATTCGCTCGAAGGCGGGCCGTCGACGAGGGGTCCTGAATGGATCGCGGGGCATATCGTCGATCCCGAAATGATCGCGCCCGGCATGCGCGAGCCGCCGACCACGGTGCATGAGCGCGAAGCCGCAGCAGTTGCCGCGTACGCGCGGCGTGCCTCGCGAGATCCGTATCCGGGATTTCTCGCAAACGGTGGAGACCGTGGCGCCGGTGTGGGCCCGTTACTGTGTCGGCTGCCACAAGATCGAGGGGGATGGCGGAACCGATGGCCCGGATCTGACACACGAGGGTACGAAGCACGATGCCCCCACGCTCCGGCGTTGGATTGTCGATCCAGAGCAAGTCGATCCCGATGCCGAGATGCCGTCATTCGGCGACCGGCTGACCGCGGCACAGCTGGATGCCATCTCGGCCTACCTGGCTTCGAGAAGATGAAAGAGTGGAAAGCCAGTATCATTCTTAAGCGTGATCCCTAATCCGCTGCAGGATGGCCTACGGCTGGAGCCAACTCCTGGTGCCACGATCCTCGTCATCTTTGGCGCGACCGGCGATCTCACCCGCCGGAAACTGTTGCCGGCCCTGTACAACCTGTCGAAAGGGCAACGCCTCCCCGCGCGCTTCTCGGTGATCGGCGTCGCGCGCGAAAACATGCCAGATGAGGGGTTGCGGTCCATCTTGCGCGACAGCCTGCGGGAGTTCGCAGGTGTGCAACAGGAGGACGAAGTTGCGCGATCGCTCGCCGAGCGCATGCACTACGTCGGCGGAGATTTCCGCGACGCCGCGCTCTACCAACAGATGAAGACTCGTCTCGCCGAGATCGATAGCGTTGAGCGGCGCCTTCTTCTATCTGGCCATTCCTGCCGGCGTCTACGCCTCGGTAATCGAGCAGCTCGGCGCGGCCGAGCCTTGTCGGCGCAGGAGTCGACGCGACAATGGCGTCAGGGTGATCGTGGAGAAGCCGTTCGGCACTGACCTCGCGACCGCGCGCGAGCTCAACCAGATGGTGCACCGGCATTTTCAAGAGGATCAGGTCTACCGGATCGATCACTACCTCGGCAAAGAGACCGTTCAGAATCTGATGGTATTCAGGTTCGCCAATGGCATGTTCGAGCCGATCTGGAACCGACGCTACATCGATCACGTGCAGATCACGGCGGCCGAGACCGTCGGCGTCGAGCGCCGCGCGGCCTATTACGAAGGGGCAGGCGCGCTTCGCGACATGGTCCAGAACCATCTGATGCAGCTGCTCGCGCTTGTCGCGATGGAGCCGCCGATCGCGTTCACCGCGGAAAGTGTCCGCGACCGCAAGATGGATGCCCTTTTGTCCGTGCAGCCGCTGGTCAATGACAACGGCGAGATGGACATCGTGCGCGCGCAGTACGCACGCGGGTGGGTTGCCGGCGCGGAGGTCCCCGGCTATCGCGAGGAGAGCGGGGTGAATCCTCAGTCCACGACGGAAACGTTCGTCGCCTTGCGCATGCGTCTGGACAGCTGGCGCTGGGCTGGCGTGCCGTTCTATCTGCGCACGGGCAAGCGGCTGCCGAAGCGCACCACCGAAATTGCGATTCAGATGCGCAGGCCGCCGCTCGAGATCTTCAAGCGCGTGAGCCCCACGTCTGTGGCGGCGAATCTGCTGATCATCAACGTTCAACCAGACGAGGGGATCTCGGTCCGGTTCGAGGCGAAGATCCCGGGGACCCGCATGCAGCTGGCGCCGGTGATGATGAACTTCCGCTATGGCTCCGCATTCGGCGGATCGGTTCCGGAGGCGTACGAAACGTTGCTGCTCGACGCCATGCTCGGCGATCCGACGCTGTTCGCGCGCCATGACTTCGTCGAGGGTTCGTGGTCGCTGATCACGCCGGTCCACGAACGTTGGCGGACCGAGCAGGCGCCGTCGCTCCCGGCATTTGAGGCGGGGGAATGGGGGCCGCCGGAAGCGGACGCCTTGATGGCGCGCGAGGGCCGGCGGTGGAGGACGTTATGAACGAGTCGCTGCTGCCCTCGGGCGTTGAGGTTCCGTTTGCTGAAATCGAGTCGGCGATCGTCCGCAGCTGCGGGGACTCCGGGCCGTGGGCCGGCAGGGCGCTCACGGCCACTATCCTCGTCGCGGGCCCACGGGCTCGGCTCGCGGAGGCGGCACAGGCGGTCGCGCAGTTGCGGGATGTCGGCGTCCGCGCCGTGCTGATCTCGTACGGTGATAATCCCGCGCCGGCGGCGCGTGTGTCGAATCACATGGTGGCGCTCGACGGATTGCGCGCCGACTATCTGAACAACGCCGTCGCGGCGTTGCGGTTATCCAGCCTGCCGACGCTCGTCTGGTGGCGAGGCGGAGACGCGCGGAGCATCGAAGGGCTGTCCGCGCTCGCGGATCGCCTGGTCCTCGATGCGGAGGATCCGCGCGAGGTGTGGGGCTCGATCGAGCACCTCGCGGAGCACACCTCGGTGACCGATCTCCGTTGGACACGGCTGACACGCTGGCGGGCGCTCATGGCGCATTTCTTCGACATCCCAGAGGTGCGTGCCGCCATTCCCGATTTTCACAGCCTGCATCTCGAAGGTTCCGACGAGCATGTCCTGCGGCTTTTCGCCGGGTGGGTGCTGTCCTCGATCCGCGCTCCCGATCGCATCTCGCTCGAGATGGTCGTTAAACCGGGAGGCGCCCCAATCGAAACAGTGAAAATTGGAGGCAAGCAGGAGCTCGGGTTGACATTGGGGCAGCGCCAGACGTGCGTGCAGGCGTCGGCGCGGGTGAGGAACCTGGCATCCACATCCAGAATCGTCTCGCTCGGGGATCAGCAGCTCGCCGCGCTCCTTGGCGAGGAGCTTCGCATCAGGGCGCGCGACGTGGCATTCGAGCGCGCCGTTGTCGCGTCGAGGACTTTGTCATGAGCGGATCGAACTTCGGCATCATCGGACTTGGCACAATGGGGCGCAACCTGGCGCTCAATATCGAATCGCGCGGATATCGCGTCGCCGTCTGGAACCTGGAGACGGACTGGATCGCTGATTTCATCGGCAAGCACCCAGGCACGAAGTTCGAGGGAACGCCCACGTTCGAGCAGTTCACGGCGGCGCTGTCGCGTCCGCGGCGCATCATGATGATGATCCCGGCCGGCAAACCCGTGGACGCGACAATCGAGAAGTTGCAGCCGCTCCTGGAGAAGGGGGACGTCCTCATCGATGGCGGCAATTCCTGGTTCGAGGATACCCGCCGTCGCGAAGCGGCGCTGCGCCCTGCCGGCATTCACTTCGTCGGCTGCGGCGTGTCCGGCGGCGAAGATGGGGCGCGATACGGTCCCTCGCTGATGCCCGGTGGGTCCGAGGACGCCTGGCACCTGATCCGCGATGTGCTGGAAGGCATTGCGGCAAAAACCGAAGCCGGGCCGTGCGTCACGCATGTCGGGCCAGACGGCGCCGGGCACTTCGTGAAGATGGTGCACAACGGTATCGAATATGGTGACATGCAGCTCATCGCCGAGTCATGGGACGTCCTCCGCCGCGGCCTTGGACTCAGCGCGCCCGAGACCGCTGATGTCTTCGAGAAATGGAATGATGGTCCTCTCGCGTCATTTCTCACGGAACTCACAGCCAGAGTGTGTCGGACCCTGGATCCAGAGACGAAACAGCCGCTCGTCGATGTCGTCCTGGACAAGGCCGGGCAGAAGGGCACGGGCAAGTGGACGGCGCAGGTCGCTCTCGACCTGGCGGTCGCCATTCCCACGATCGCCGCTGCCATCGACGCCCGGGTCCTCTCGAGCCTGAAGGATGAGCGGGTGGCCGCATCCAATGTGCTGGTCGGCCCCGTGCCGCCCAAGGTACCAGCCGACCGCAACCGGTTGATCGATGATCTGCGCGATGCCTTGTATGCCGCCCGCATCGGCGGCTACGCCCAAGGTATGGCGCTCATTCGTGCCGGCTCGAACAAGTACAACTGGAACATCAACCTGGCGGAGATCGGGCGGATCTGGAAGGGAGGTTGTATCATTCGTGCGCGCCTGCTCGATCCTGTCCGGCACGCGTTCGAGACGAAACCCGATTTGGTCAACCTGTTGCTCGATCCCGCGATCCGCGACGGCGTCCACGCAGCCCAGGCGGGTTGGAGAAGGACACTGGTGCGGGCCGCCGAGGCCGGAATCCCGATGCTTGCGCACTCGTCGGCGCTCGGGTACTTCGATTCGTACCGAACGGCGCGGTTGCCGCAGAGTCTGACGCAGGCGCAGCGTGATGCGTTCGGCGCGCATACCTACGAGCGCATCGATCGGCCGGGTGCCGTGCACAGCGAGTGGTAACGGTGCGAATGAGTCGGGGTTCCGGGATCCGGGGTGCGCGGTGAACGCGACTCGCGACTGGCGGCTCGCGACTCGGCGGAGGCTGGTTCGGCGGAAGAACCCAGCCGCGATGACGGAGTAGCGACGAGGATTCGACATTCGTGCCCAACCATCACGCCACCGCGTTGAATCTGTCCAGCGTCCTCGAACACCAGGCGAGCCTGACGCCGGATCGCATCGCGATCACCTGCGCCGGACGTCATCTGACGTACGGCGAGGTCAATGCGGCCGCCGCACAGGTTGCCGGCGGTTTGAGTGCTCTCGGCATCGCGCCCGGCGATCACGTTGCCCTGTCGTGTCCGAACCTTCCGTGGTTCCCAATCGCGTACTTCGGCATCCTGAAAGCTGGAGCAGCGGTTGTTCCATTGAACGTCCTCCTCAAACCGCGCGAGATCGCGTATCACCTGAAGGACAGCAATGCGGTCGCGCTGATCGCATTCGAAGGAACAGCTGAGCTCGAGATTGCACGAATGGCAAGGGCGGCCTGCGACGAAGCGGCGTGTCCGCGCCTCATTGTCATCACGGTCGATCCTGCTGCCGAGGCTCCGGTTTCGTCCGCATCGACGCTCGGAGAGTTGATGCACGGACAGTCGGCGATCTTCGAGACCCGCCGCCGCCGGCCGAGCGATACGGCAGTCATTCTGTACACGTCGGGCACGACGGGCTACCCCAAAGGGGCCGAGCTCACGCACGAGAATATGCTTCTCAACGCGGTCGCCTCGCAGGACATGCTCCGTCCGGCCTGCAAGGGAGGATTGGAACAGGACGTGGCTCTCATCACGCTGCCCTTGTTTCATTCAACCGCGCAGACCTGTCAGATGAACTCTGGACTGTACGGTGGATTGCGACTCGTGCTCCTTCCCCGGTTCGATCCCGCACAGGTTCTCAAAACCATCGTCGAAGAAGACGTCGGTTTCTGGGTTGGCGTCCCGACGATGTATTGGTCGCTTCTGGAGCACGTGGGATCAGGCACCGCTGACGCCGCGGCCATCTCACGGTGCCTGCGCGTGTGCGCCTCGGGAGGCGCCCCGATGCCGCTCGACGTTCTGTACCGCTTCGAGAAGACTTTCGGCGTACGCGTCCTCGAAGGCTACGGGTTGTCGGAGACGGCGCCCGTGGTGGCGTTCAATCAGCTGCATCGTCCGAGTAAACCAGGGACCGTCGGGTTTCCGATCTTCGGCGTCGATGTCCGTTGTGTGGACGATGCGGGCCGTCCAGTGCCGGTCGGCGAACGAGGCGAAGTGGTCGTTCGAGGGCCCAGCGTGATGAAGAGCTATTACAACCGCCCGGAGGCGACCGAGGAAGCCATGCGAAATGGCTGGTTCCATACGGGCGACATCGGCGTCGTCGACGCCGACGGCTATCTATCGATCGTCGATCGGAAGAAGGACATGATTCTGCGCGCCGGATTCAATGTCTATCCTCGAGAATTGGAGGAAGTGCTTCTGACGCACCCGGCCGTGTTGCTCGCGGCGGTCGTTGGCGTGCCGGACGCACGCATGGGCGAGGAAGTGAAAGCCTATGTCGTGCGGAAGCCGGGCGCGAACGTGACCGAGGAAATGCTCGTCGAATGGTGCCGTGAGCAGTTTGCTTCGTACAAATACCCCCGAATCGTGGAGTTCAGAGACGCATTGCCAATCAGTGCCACGGGGAAGGTGCTGAAGCGTGAATTGAAGTAACCTGACCAGCGCCCTTTCCTGACCTTTTCGGTTCCACGTTTCTTGGCCTCTCTGGCCACCCCCTTGCATCATCTCAGCGTCTGCGTGCTGCCCTAGGAGGCAACGAATGGCTTTGTGTCGAGATGTGATGACGCGCGAACCGGCGTCATGTCAGCCGATGGATAACCTCGTTGATGTCGCAAAGTTGATGAAGTCAGAGGATGTCGGAGCCGTGCCCGTCGTCGATGCATCGACGCGGAAGCTCGTCGGTATGGTGACCGATCGCGACGTTGTCGTGAAGGCAATTGCTGAGGACCGCCTTCCTCTGAACACGTCAGTTCGGGATGTCATGACCACGGATGTGGTGACTTGCCGTGAGGACGAGGATGTCACCGGGGCGGTCACGCGGATGGCCGACCGGCAGGTCCGCCGGATCCCGGTGGTCGACCGGAACGGCACGCTGCTGGGCATCATCGCGCAGGCTGATATCGCGACGCGAGTGCGTCAAGACAGGACAACAGGCGAGCTGGTGGAGGCGATTTCTGAGCCGCCGGTGGCGCATCGGTAGGTTGGATGCCGGCTCCAGGCTCAAGCTCATCCTTGGCTTTTGGGATGAAATCGGGGCCGGTTGCTGCCGCTGAGATGCGTGCGATATAGTTCGCTGCCACATGCCTTTCGACCTTCCGCCATCCCATCATCGCGCGACTGGTCTCGTCGACGTGCTGGACCGGGTGCTCGATAAGGGACTCGTGATCGCGGGAGACATCAAGGTTTCGCTCGCGGAAGTCGAGCTGCTCACCATCCGTATCCGGCTTCTCGTGTGTTCCCTCGATAAAGCACAGGAAATCGGGTTGGATTGGTGGCGGTACGACAGGGACTTGTCGCCTGGAGCTGAGCGGAGCGCGATTGCGGACCGGGAGGCCCTCCGAGCTCAGATTCAACGACTCGAGGAGAAAGTGGACGCGATGGCACGGGCGCCCCGGCGGACGCGCCGTTGACGCGAATGCGCATTTCGGGACACCAGGAGCTTCAGCATGGCAGTTGAACGGCAGCAGGGCGGGACGAGTCTCATCGACGTCCTCGATCGCGTCTTGGACAAGGGCATCGTGATCGATGCCTGGGTGCGCGTGTCGCTCGTGGGCATCGACCTCATCACGGTCGAGGCGCGCGTTGTCGTCGCGTCAATTGACACATACTTGAAGTATTCGGAAGCCGTCAGCCAGGTCGCTCCCGTGTCAAGACCGCAGGCCGAGCTGGGAGAGCACGAGACGGTGCTTCGCGAGAACGCCGCGCTTCGTGCGGAACTTGCTGCGACAAAAGGCAAGCGAGCCGCCACCCGTAGGCGCACTGAAAGGTAGCGTGTGCGCCGATCCGCCGCAGCAACGGCTGTGCAGTTCGCCGGTGTCGATTCGGAAGCCAAGCTCGCGACTGCTCGAGTTCCTGCTGACGACCAATGACCTGCAGGCATCCGCCCGCCGAGCCGTTGACTGGATCGTCGGCCACGCCGGTGTGAAGCAGGCCGTCGTCGCGGTTGTCGAACCCGGAACCTCGCAGCTGCTGCTCGTCGCGGAACACGGCGTGACCTCGTCGGCGATCGTCGACTTCTCGCTGACGACCAACGATGACGCGCACCCCCTGATCGGGGCCATGCAGCGCCTCGACGTGACCTATTTCGATGAGCTGAGCGATCAGATCTCGAGCGCCGATCGAGGGGGCCGCGTTTCATGCGATCCCTCTCCGTGCGGACGACGATTCGATCTCGTCGCGGCTTACTGCTGACCGGCGCAAGCCATCCGGGTCTACACCCCGACGTCGCGTGGGTAGCCCGCACCCTTGCGCGGCAGGTTGCGCGGTTGATGAGCTCGCCATACGCTGGCCGAGACACGCTTCGGTCAGGAACGGATGCTGTCTGTACAGCATCATCAATGCGGTCACGGATCCGATCCTGCTCACCGATACCGAAGGCAAGCTCATCATCGCCAACTCGCATGCGGAGAAGCTTTTTGCGGCGCCGGAGGTGGCGAGCGAGGGGTGGCGGCGGGCGGCAGGTTTGAACAACATGCTCTTCTCCGCCGCGCTGTCGACCAACTCGGTCGGCCACACGAGATGGCGAGGCGCGAACTGCTGCTGGTCGATCCCCTCGAGGGATCGGATCTGCTGTTCGAGTTGCTGAGCTCGCGCGCGACCGATGAACGACAGGGCACGTACGTCGTCTCGATTCTGCGGAATGTGACCGATCTCGCGCGCGCGAAGGAAGAGATCGAAGAGAGTTATCGCACGCTGCGGTTGGCGCAGGCTGAAGTCCGGGACGAACGCCATCGTCTCGACCTCATCATCGACTCGGTCGCCGATCCGATCTTGGTCACTGATCAGGAAGGGGACATCGTACTGATGAACGAGCCGGCCGAACGCCTGTTCACGGCTCCGCGGTCCGCCACGGATACGGAGCTGCGGCATGTGCGCGCCAATGGCGCTCACCTGACATCGTTCGTCTCGAACGTGCTCACTCGCGGCGGCGAACAGCGCTACCGCGGCGAGATCCAGCTGACCGATCCGGTGACGGGCCGTCTCTCACCGGTGGAGGGGCTCGCCGGGCAGATTCTGTCGGAGCAGGGCGAGTTGATGTGGGTCGTCACGATCCTGCACGACCTGACCGAGGCCGTCGAGAAGGGCCGGCTGTACGAGCAGCTGAAGGAAGCGTCCGCCGAGCTCGAGCGCAAAGTCGCATGAGGCCACGGCCGAGCTTGCGGATCAGAACGAGCTGCTCGGCGACAGCACATCGCGCTTGGAACAGGCGTCCGCGCTGAAGTCCCAGTTCCTGGCCAACATGTCGCATGAGTTCAGGACGCCGCTGAACGCGATCCTGGGCTACACGCACATGCTGCTCAACGGAGTGACCGGGCCAGTCTCCGATCCGCAACGGAAGAGCCTGACCCGAATCGATTCGAATTCACAGCATCTGCTTGCGCTCATCAACGACATCCTCGACATCACGCGAATCGAGGCGGGGCGGATGCCGTTGAATCTGTCGACGTTCAACATCCCGGCGCTCGTCGAAGAAGTCATGTCCGAGCTGGAGCCGATCATCAAACGATCGAACCTGGCGCGTGCGCGCGGTCATGCCACGCACGCTCCCAGACCTCAGGAGCGACAGGCAGAAGGTGAAGCAGATCGTCCTCAATCTTCTGAGCAACGCGCTCAAATTCACGCCGGCTGGGTCGGTGAAGATTGCCGCCTCCCACGACGCAAAGAGTCGGACCGTCGGCATTTCCGTCTCCGACACCGGCGTCGGGATTGCGCCGGAGGATCGGCTCAAAGTGTTCGAAGACTTCCGTCAGCTCGACAGCTCGCCCGCCCGCGGGTACGGCGGCACGGGCCTCGGGCTCTCGATTTGCCGGCGGCTGTCCCAGATGCTCGGAGGCTCGATCGATCTGGAAAGCGAGATCGGGAAAGGGTTCGACGTTCACGCTGCGTCTTCCGGCGCGGCTCAGAAAACGATGAGTACGCACAATTCGAACGATGCCCTCGTACTCGTCGTCGAGGATTACCAGGATGCCCGCGAAATGTACTTCGGCGTACCTGCAGTTTTCTGGCTATCGAGTTGCTGAAGCGACCAATGGTCTCGAGGCCATCGAGAAGACACTCGAATTGATGCCCGATATCATTCTGATGGATCTGGCGCTTCCGAAAATCGACGGCTGGGAAGCAACGAAACGCCTGAAGTCGGACGAACGCACGAAACACATTCCCATCGTCGCGCTGACCGGCCACGCGCTCGCGGGCTTCGCCGAGGGTGCGCGTGAAGCCGGATGCGATGCCTTCGTCACCAAGCCGTGCCTTCCCGACGCGCTCGTCACGGAAATCAGGCGGATGCTTGACACACGGCGCCAACACGATGGCGCCAGACGCGGCGGGCCGGCAGGCCGGCGACGTCTGTGATGCCCAGGACAGTGAGCCATGGCTAAGACCGCACGCAAGCCGCGCACCACCAGGCGCCCCAAGGCCCACCGGGGAACGCAATCAGCGCCGAAGAGGCGGAAGTCCTCCAAATCCTCCAAGCCGGCGGCACGGCGCGACCGGACAGTCGGGCGAGCGGCCTCCGGGCCCGTTGCTCACGGCAAGGGAAAGCTCGAACGGGCGCGGCTGCCCGGCCCGCCCGCTAAGGCGATACGCCGCGGAGCCAGCGGAGGAGCCGAACGAAGGCAAGTACGTGTACTGCGTCATCAAGTCCGAGCGTCCCCTGAGCTTTGGCTTGCTTGGGATTGGTCCGGAACCCGCGGAAGTTCACACGGTTCATTTCCGCGACATCGCGGCCATCGTGTCGAACACGCCGATGGTCGTTCAGGATCCCACGCGTGACAACGTCCTCGCACACCAGCGCGTGAACGAGACGGTCATGCAGGGGCACACCGTGATCCCCATGTCGTTTGGCACGGTGTTCAAGACTGACGACGATATCATGGAGCTTCTCAGGTCGGCGTACGATGCGTTCACGGACGTCCTGAACAAGATGCAGGATAAATTCGAGTTCGGTCTGAAGGTGCTCTGGGACCGCGACCAGATCATTCACGAGATCGAGTCCGAAGACGAAGATATCCGCCGCCTCAAAGGAGAGATCTCGACGCAGAAAGGGTCGACCTATTTCGCACGGATGCAGTATGGACGGCTCATCGATGGGGCGCTGCAGGCGAGGTCCGAACGGTATGTCAGCGAGATCTTCGAGGCGCTGCGGAATGTTTCGGTGGCATCGAGGTCGAACAAGCCCATCGGCGACAGGATGATCATGAACGCGGCGTTTCTCGTCGCTCGAAGCCTGGAGCATGCGTTCGACGCCCGCGTGAAAGACATCGGCCAGCGATACGACAAGTTGACCTTCAAGTACACCGGGCCGTGGCCGCCCTACAACTTCGTCAACATCAGGCTGAAGCTCGAACGCGCGCATTGACGGCCCAGATGTTCATCGTTGACTCGTTGCTGATCGGCGGCCTCCGGTTCGTGTTCGACAAGATTGCGGCGGCTGTCGATACCGAGCTGAACGACGACACGGCGCTGCGTGAGCAGCTGCTGGCAGCGCAGATGCGCGTCGAGCTCGGTGAGATGTCCCAGAAACAGTTTGACGAGCTCGAGGCCGATATCCTGGCCCGGCTGCGCGAGATCCGTGATCGCCGGCAGGGCAGCGCGGCGGCAGCATTCTCTCCACAGGACTACACCGTCACCGGCATCGAGGCCACGTTCGAAGGCGACGAGCACGAGACAGACTGAACGCGTTCCCCGCTTCCGGTTCGTCGGCGGCAAAGGTGGCGTCGGGAAGACCACCTGCGCGGCCTCAATCGCCGTAGCGGCCGCGAAGAGCGGCACTCCGACGCTCGTCATCTCCACCGATCCCGCACCATCGCTCGGCGACGCGCTGAACCATCCATTGTCGGCGAACCCGCGACGCGTCGCGATTGGCGCCGGCGTGCTCTATGCGGCCGAGATCGATGCCCGGAAGTCTCTCGAGCGATGGCTCTCCACTCGACGGGCCGTCCTCGAAGAGATTGCTCTTCGCGGCACGTGGCTCGACCAGGAAGACGTATCGAGAGTGCTGCGACTGTCGCTGCCCGGGATCGACGAGCTCGCCGCACTCCTGGAAATTGCCCGCCTCGCCCGCGACCGGCGATTCGGCCTGATCGTCGTCGACACCGCACCGACTGGCCACACGCTTCGCATGCTGGAGATGCCCGAGACGCTTCGAGGCCTGGCACAGGTGTTGAATCGCATGCAGGCCAGACATCGCGAGATCGTCGATGCGTTGACCGGAACGTACACGCCAGATCGCTCGGATGCGCTGATTGCGGAGATCGATCGTGAAGGACGGGATCTGGCATCGCTTCTGCGCGATCCTGCGGTTTCGCGGCTGTCGTGGGTCACGCTTCCGGAACCGATGTCGGTAGCAGAAACCGTGGCTGCGGCTGCGGTGCTTGAACACGATCGCATGCCATTGCCACGAGTTGATCGTCAACCGCATCACGCCGAAGCCTCCGCAGCCGTGCCGGTGTTGCGACCGACGCCGTGTGATCGAGTCTCAGTCGAGCGCGAAGCTTCGGGAGCGTCTACCCAGGACCCCGACGATTGCTGTCGCCGCCCGCGGCGTCGAGCCTCGGGGTGCACGCGCGCTGGCAGCGATTGGACGCGAGATTGCGGCCGGACTGACCCGCATCGATGCCCCTGCCCGCCGCGTGCGTAGCAGAGCGTGGCGTGGGTCCTTCGTCACTGGGCCTCAGAAACGCGCGCCGGCCGCTCTTGCCGGACCTGGAACTCGTCTGCTGTTGTTTGGAGGAAAAGGAGGGGTCGGCAAGACCACCTGCGCCGCCGCCGCGGCTCTGGCGATCGGCGCGGCCGCACGAAAACCCGTACTGCTGGTGTCGGCGGACCCCGCGCATTCGCTCGGCGACGTTTTCGGTCAGCGTGTCGGGGACACGCCGACGCGTCTCTGTCGCGGGCCTGCGGGTTTACGCGTGCGCGAGATCGACGCGGCGCGGGAGCTCGAGCGGATTCGTTCCCGTTATGCCCGGGGCATCGACGCATTGTTCGATCGGTTCGCCGCCGGTGGCTCGGCATCGATTCGCGTGGACGCCAGCCGCGATCGTGACGTGATGCACGGCTTGATCGAGCTGGCGCCTCCCGGCCTCGACGAGCTTGCGGCGATGATCGAGGTCATGGACTCCGTCGAATCCAACGGCGCTGGCGTGATCGTGATGGATACGGCGCCGACCGGACATGCGCTGCGGCTGCTTGAAATGCCGGCGCTCGTCCATGGCTGGACGAAGGCCCTGATGTCGATCCTTCTCAAGTATCAGCCGATAGCGGGAATCGGGGAATTCGGGTCCGTTGTGGTTAAGCTCTCGCAGGGACTCGGACGTCTCCGAGCGCTGCTGTCTGACCCCGATCGCACGTCCTTTGTCGTTGTCACTCGGGGCGCCGTCCTTCCGCTCGAGGAAACGCGCCGCCTGGTCCGGCGGCTCACTCATCTGAACATTCACGTTCCGGCACTCGTCGTCAATGCCGTCGGACGTGGGTCGTGCAGCCGCTGTCGATCCGAGGCGCTCGTGGAAGCACGGCACATCCGAACGATCGGACGCGACTTCTCGCGAAGCATGCCGGTGTTGATCGCGCCTGCCGAACTGCCGCCGCCGCGTGGCCCCGCCGCGCTGGGCCGCTGGCGACGGCGCTGGGCGTGGCTGCGCTGATCGTCGTTGCCGCGGCCTGGTCTGCCGGCCCTTCTCGCCTGCGAGGCACCGACGCTCTGCGATACTATCGACTGCGGCTACGAGATGGACGGCACCGCCACATATCTGTACTGCATTGTCCACGCATCAGCATCGCCCGCAACCGCGCGTGCCCCACGAGGACTGCCGGGTGCCACACGTCCTGCGGTAGCCGCCGTCGCGCGCGCTCTCTGGGTTATTGTCGCCAGCGTTCCGCTCGAAGTTGTACGGACCGGGCGTGCTCGAATCATCGCTCCGCAATGTGCAATGGGTCACCGATGTGGCGATTGCCCACGAGGCGGTCGTCGAGTACTTCACCCGCACTCCGGGCGCCACCGTGATCCCGATGAAGCTCTTCACGATGTTCTCGTCGAGACACGAGCCGTCGAAGACATGCGTTCGCGGCGTCGAGATCTCGAGTCGGTCGTCAGGCGCATCGCGGGGTGCGAAGAGTGGGGTGTGCGAATCACGCACCGCCCGCCAGCAGTTCCGCGCTCGCCGGGAAGACACACGAAGATCGCATCGGGCACTGAGTTTCTGGCGGCCAGGAAGGCCGCGCGCGATGGCGCGCGCGAGTCTGCCGCCGCCGGTCTCAAGGCGGCCGAACAGGCCTACCTCGACGCTCGCGGCAGTTGCACGCGACGCTCGGCGCCGGCACGACGTGCCCGAAGGCGCGACAACACCTCCGCTTCTCGATGCGGCGTTTCTGGTTCCCACATCGCGGCGCGGACGCTTCAAGGCTGCCGTCAAGAAGCTGGCCGCGGCCGGACCCGATGGAACGGAGGTCACGCTGACCGGTCCGTGGCCCTCGTACAACTTCATCCGGTCTGAATCCGATTCATGAGCCGGCGTAAAGTCCACCATTCGACCGTACCAGCGTCCAGGCCCGTGCGGGAGCCGCGACGATCGACGCCGCGGCCGCGGCGCTCGGAAGCGCCTGTGCCGCCCGCTCGCGTGCTGCCGCCGGGACCACAACCGCGGCCCGAGACACCGGCATTCGCCGCATCGCACGAAACCTCACTTGCCGAGGTCATCGATAATCTCCTGAACCGCGGGGTCGTGCTCAACGCGGATCTCGATTCTTGCGCTCGCGGACGTGGACCTGGTCTATGTACGTCTGTCGGCGCTGCTCTGCGCCGCGGATCGCATCCTGCCGGGCCCGCGATGAGTCGCCTCAATGTTTTTGCTCTGACGGAACATGCGGCTCCCCCCTTCACGGTTGATGGACATCGGATTGAATTCATTGCCGTCGGCGGATTGCACGCGGCAGTCGAACATCGCGACGCCCGGCCGACCATATCGGAGTCCGCCCTTCGCACCCAGCACGACGTCGTGATGCGACTTTTCGAGCGTGTGGAGGACCTTCTGCCCGTCCGGTTCGGGACGTGGATGGACGAAGCGGGAATTGGCTGATGTCGTCGCCACGCGGAGAATCGCGTTGCAGGAGACGCTCGATCTCGTCCGGGGACGCATCCAGATGACGGTGCGGTTCCGAGCCCGCCGTCCGCCGCCACTTCGAGGCCGTCGGGATCCTGTCGCAGCCGGAGCCGGCACGGCCTATCTGCAGGCTCGCAGGCACGCGGAACGAACGATGCCCGCCGAAGCCGAAGCGGTCAGAGCGGCAGTGCGCCAGCTCGTTATCGCCGAGCGCGCGAGCCCCGATTCGGAGCACACCCAGGCTTCCCTCTACCATTTGATCGCGCGCGGCAGCGTGTCGCGGTACTTCGCGGCGGCCGCCGTCTTCCAGTCGCCCGACGTGACCGTCAGCGGCCCGTGGCCTCCTTTCGCGTTTGCACCCGACCCATGGCGGTAAAACCACCGCGAAAAGCGTCCCGCACGCTCCCCAGGCGCCGGCGCATCAAGCGCCCGCTCAAGCGGCGCACGAATGCTGTGAGTGCGGTCACCATTCACGAGATCGAATCACTGAGAGCGGAAGTGGATCGGCTCGCCGCCTCGGCACCGCCGCGATGGAACGCCGACCCCGACGAGGTCCGTCGATCGGTCCTGAAGCTCGTGCTGACGTTGGTCGAATTCATCCGTCAGATTCTGGAACGTCAAGCGATTCGACGTATGGAAGCCAATACGCTCACGCCTGAAGAAACAGAGGCGGTCGGGCTGGCGCTCATGCGTCTCGAAGAAACGGTGCGCGACCTGGCCGAGCAGTTCGGCCTGCGCCCTGAGGATCTGAACCTCGACCTGGGACCTGTCGGAAAGCTGGTGTGAGCGGGCCGCCGCCGGTCAGCGGTCCCGGTCGAACGCGTAGCAGCCTGGCGTGACGATCATGCGGCGATCACGCGTGAAGAAAAAGCTGGTGGGCGACATGATCCCGGCGGCGCGGAACTGGAGCGTGTGACGCTTGTCACCGGACGTGTCGTATACATAGGTAAAGGGCGCGGCCAGCGAAATCCACAGGTTGCCATCCGCGTCCACGGCGGCTGTGCGCACCATCGCTGGAACGATCGGAATCTCGCCGCGCTTTCTTGGCCATGTCGTCGGCAGTCGTCGAACGTAAGGATCCAGCTCAACTCCTTCGATGTGGCGCTCGAACACCAGCTTGCCCGCTGCGTCGTATTTGCGAAACATGGGCACGCCTGACAGGAAGACGAAGTAATACCCGCCGTTCGGATTGACGAGAGTGATTCCCAGATTCAACGCGGCATGGACCTGTGGATCCTTCTCCTGACCCGTTTCGCGCAGCTCGCCAAAGGTGCGCAGTGGCGTCCCTGTTGGGAGATACTCCACGATCAGGGATCCCAGCTCCGGCTGGCTGATGAGTACCGTCTGCCCGGTGTACTCGAGCGTCGCGAGGCCGCTCAGGACGAGGTCGCCGAGAGTAATTTGCGGTACTCCTCGGCCTGGCATCGTAAAGCCGCCAAGCGTCGTACCTGTCGCGCTGAAGAACTGCACGCGCTGGCGATCACCGGGCGCATCCGCAACCACGAAGGTTCCATCCGATGCGGAATCGAACGCGGTCGGACGGATGATGCGCCCCGTTTCCGATCCGATCTGAACGATCCGTTTTGGTGCGTCCGCACCACGCGCAATCGTGTAGACCGCGTGCGCGCGCCGGTCGAAGATCAGGTATTCGCCTGACGGCGAAAGATGGCACGCGGCAATCTCCTCAAACGCGGCGGCAAGGTGTGCGGCGAGGCTGCCCGATGCGCGGCGTTCCTCAACGTCATTGCCTCGGGGAGCCGCCATGGCTGCCGTGAGGAGCATCGCTGCGAAGACGCGCATGCGCACGGCTCATGATACGTCGCAGCGCAGCCCGGACCGCGATCAGTAGCGAGCGACTTCCTGGATGGCCTTGAGGACGTGCGCTGACTGGGGGAGGATGACTTCTTCGAGTACAGGTGCGTAGGCAACGGGAGTGTCGAGCGCCGCCACACGCCGGACCGGCGCATCGAGATGCTCGAACAGTTGATCGGCAATGCGGGCGGCCAGCTCCGCACCGAATCCACAGGTGAGTTGATCCTCGTGCGCGATCACGACGCGGTTCGTGTGCTTGACGGCTGCGGCGATGCCATCCCAGTCGAAGGGCGCAATCGTGCGCAGGTCCACGACCATCACACTGATGCCATCTTTTTCGGCCTGCTGGGCGGCCAGAAGCGATCGCTGAACGAGTGCGCCCCAGGTGAACACCACGACGTTGCTGCCGTGCCGGCGTACCGACGCCTTTCCAAACGGCACCATGTAGTCCGGTCCCGGGTACTCACCCTTGTTGTAGGTCTGGCGGTAGAGGTGTTTGTGCTCGAGGAAGAGAACAGGATCGTCGCAGCGGATTGCCGTCCGGAGCAGCCCGGCGGCATCCCGGGCATTCGACGGAAACACCACGCGAATTCCTGGGCAGTGCGCGAAGATGCTTTCGCCTGACTGACTGTGGTACGGCGCACCACCACGCAGGTACCCACCAATCGCGGTCCTGATCACCATCGGACAGGAGAACGCGTTGTTGGATCGATACCGCAGCATCGACATCTCGTCGCGCATCTGCATCATGGCCGGCCAGATGTAGTCGAAGAACTGGATTTCCACGACTGGCTTGAGGCCGCGCGTCGCCATGCCGATCCCGCGTCCGACGATGCTCGCCTCGGCCAGCGGCGAATTGAACACGCGCGCCGAGCCAAACGTCCGCTGAAGCCCGTGTGTGACCTTGAACACGCCGCCCTTGCCCGATACGTGTTCGAGGGCGGATTCCCGGCTGCAGTCCGCGACGTCTTCGCCGAACACGACGATGCGGGGATCGCGGGCCATCTCGTCCTTCAAGGTTCGATTGATTGCCGCCACCATGGTGTCCGGCTTGCCGGAGGCGGTGGCAGGCGTGTCGAACGCCTCCGACGTCGGATCGACATCTGGCGAGTAGACGTAGAGCGGGGCGGTCTCGGGTGCGGGCTTCTCCGCCTTCTTCGCGTGCTCGGCCGCGGCGTTCACTTCCGCATCGATCTCACGGGCAAGCGCGTCGAGGTCGGCCTCGGTGGCCAACCCTTCCGACTTGATGAACGCCGCCAGCCGGACTATCGGATCGCGCTTCGCTTCCGCGGCACGTTCGTCGGGCGACTTGTACAGCTTCTCATCGTCGGACAGGGAATGCGAGTAGGGGCGGATGACTTTCGCGTGGACGAGCGCCGGACCTTTGTGCGCGCGCGCGTACGCGACCGCGTCGGACATCGCACGGTAGCTCGCCACGAAGTCGGTGCCGTCGATACTCTGGACGAACAGCCCCGGAAACGACGAGACGAGCTTGGAGATGTCGCCGCCGGCTGTCTGGACTTCAACCGGCACCGAGATGGCGTATCCGTTGTCCTCGACCACGCATACCAGCGGAAGCCGTTCGAGGCAGGCGGTGTTCAGGGATTCCCAGAATTCCCCTTCGCTCGTGGCGCCCTCTCCAACCGACAGGTACACGACCTCGTCGTGCCGGAAGAGCTCGGATCGGTGTTCGATGGCGGGGATCCTGTTGAAGAGGCTCCCCGCCTCAGCGCACCCGATGGCCTGCAGACACTGGGTGCCGGTGGGACTCGACTGCGAGACGATGTTCAGCTGCTTGTGGCCCCAATGCGACGGCATCTGTCGTCCGCCGGAGCTGGGATCGTCCTTCGCGCCGACACCCGAGAGAAACATCTCGTACGGCGTGACGCCGAGCGTCAGACACAACGCGCGGTCCCGGTAATAGGGATAGAACCAGTCGTAGCCGGGTTTCAGGTTCAGGCCGGCGGCAATCAGAATGGCTTCGTGACCCGCCCCGCTGATCTGGAAGAAAATGAGGCTCTGATTCTTGAGCTGGATTTCCTTGTCGTCGATCCGGCGCGACAGGACCATCGTACGATAAGCCCTGAGGAAATCGTCGCGGGTAAGGCCGGCATGATCCGCGCCTGCGCGATCGGCGTGCGTGCTCCGGCCGTTGCTGACCGCCGTTCCCTTCATTCGTGCCGAACCCTCGTGCCTGGTATGGGGGGTGCTGGCCTCAGTCGCCGATCACTCGCATTGGACCGGAAATGGCGTCTAGCCAAACGCTACATTATAACATCGCATCTCGGATCAAGCCTGGCCGCCGGTGCCCCCGGTTCGCATCGACAGCCGGCACGCTATAATCCCCTTTTCCCGGGTAGAGAAAGGCATGCGCGTGGCGACACAGACCGTGCGGCTTCACCGGTGGGACGAGATCGCGCTCGAGAAAGTGACCGAGATGATCTCGCGGAAAATCGTGACCGGCGACCGCGAAATGGTGGCCCAGGTTTATCTGAAAAAGGGGCGCTCGTCCCCATGCACTCGCACGAAAGCGAGCAGATGACGTACGTGCTGCAGGGTGCCCTCAAATTCCTGATCAACGGCGAAGAGATTACTGTCCGGGAAGGAGAGGTGCTGCACATCCCATCGTGGGTCGAGCACCAGGCCGAAGCGCTGGACGACACGTTTGAGCTGGATCTCTTCAGCCCCATTCGACAAGACTGGCTGGATCACACAGATACGTATTTTCACCGCCAGTGAATGAATCGCTCCATCCGTGATTCAGGATTAGTGATAGTGATCAGTGATTTGCGCGCGCGCTTCCTGGCCAAATGCGCGCGCATGCCACACGAGCAGCGCGCAGTTGGCCGCCGCGAGAAGCACGGTCGCGTCGATGATCGTGAACGTGCGCGGCGGCAGCGGAATGCCGCGGCCCAGCCCGAAAAACAAAAACAGGTTCAGTGCGACGACCAGGCTCAGGGCGACGTGAATGGGGCGAAGGCGAGGCCGGGCGCTTGCCGCCAGCGCGAGGAGCGGGATCGCCAGATACAGATGATTCTCGTGCACGGCGATGCCGAGCACGAAGTAGGCATGGACGACGAACGCGCCCAGCGCGCAGAGCAGTGAAAGGTCGTGCGTTCGCCGTCCGCGCCAGAGGGCCCACCCCGCGGCCACGGCGACTGCCGCAGACGCCATCGCACGCGGATTCGGGTAGCCCAGCCGCACGATGGTCGAGATCCCGAGGATTTTCATCGGCATCGTCCAGGCTGCCCACACGCCCATGTCGCGGACCGCGTACGACGCGCGCATGAAGGACGTAAAGACCCACCAGACGTTGGCCGCGTCCGCGGACAGCATGTCGTGGCGCAGCAGCGAGCTCACGCCCTGAACGACATTCCGTCCCGCTCCGATCGCGAGATAGGGAAGCAGGACGGCGAGCGACACGAGTGCGACGCCCGCCGCAGCAACCGCCGACCGCCATACCCGGCCGGAGGCGGCCGCGTTCCACGATGCGAGCGCGGCAACCGGAACCAGGAAAATCGCCTGGGCCTTCGTCAGACATGCGATCGCGATCAGCGCGCCGGCAACGAGCGGTGCGCCCAGCGCCGCAGCTGCCAGACCGCCGACGGCCGGCAGCGCCATCAAGGGATCGAGGTACCCGAGCACCGCGCCGCCAAGGATGCTCGCGGGGTTTGCCCAGTACGCCGTCGCCGCCCAGCGGCCCTGGTCCGATCCGTATCGGCGCGTGGCCAGCCAGTACACGATCCACGTCAGGAGGAGCTCCGCGAGCAACCCCGGAAGCTTGATCGCCACGTTCAGCCAGCGGGTGTTCTGAAACGAAGGAGAAAAAACCTGGTAGATCCGGCCTGTTGCCGCAAGCTCATACAGCGCGAACGGTGGGTAATCCACCGTGGTCGATCGGCTGCCCCAGTGCACCAGCCCGCGGATCGGCGGCTCGCCGCCGACGCCGTACAGCGTGGTCACGCCCTGATGCAGCGCGCCGTAGCTCCACGTCTTCCAGACGAGCACGTCTTCGGTGCCTTCGAGCGGCAGCGCGATGAGCCTGAGGAGCAGGCCGGCGGCGAACAACGCCTGGAAGCGGAACTGTGAGATGTCAGTGCACCTTGCGATCCCAGTCCGAACGGCCGCCCGATAACACGTCAAACTTCCTGCGAAGGCGATTCATCTTCCACTTCAAGTAGCGGTACTTGAACTCCGCGGTGAGTCCGCCGCGGCCTCCACGCAGGTAGAGGTAGCCGAAAATCAGGCCGCCGAGGTGTGCCGCGTGCGCCACCCCGCCCGGCGACGAGAAGTAGGACAGGGCGCCGATGATGATGACGAAATATTTCGCCGGAATTGGAAAGATCAGCGCCATCAGAATCGGACGTTCCGGGTAGTACATCGCGAACGCCAGCAGGATGCCGAAGAGCGCGCCGGAGGCGCCGACGGTGACCGTGTCATACGTCGCGCGGGTGATCGCGAACGGCAAGAGCGCCACCAGAATGGTCGTGATCGCGGCGCCTATTCCCGTCACCGCGTAATAGCGCAGGAAGAACCTCGTTCCCCACAGCCGCTCGAGCTCGACCCCGAACATCCAGACACCCAGCATATTGAAGAGGATGTGGGCCGGGCCGGCATGCATGAACATGTAGGTGACCGGCTGCCAGATCCAGAGACGTTCGATGACGTCTGCCGGAGTGACGCCGAGCACTCTCAACAAATCGTGACGAACGACCGTGGCAACAAACGCCACGACGTTTGCCCAGATGATCCACTTCACGGCGGGCGTGATAGGCCCGGGACCGAACGAGTAGGTCAGCGAATTGGGGCGAGCAAAGCGGGACATCGGTGTTTAAAGAAACTATCGTACCACAGGGGCGATCAGCGTCCGGTCTCCGGAACGATGACGTCGGCGGGTTGTGGCGGCGTGACCGTGCCGGCGCGCGCCGGCAGCGGGAGCGCGCAGGCAGCCGCAAGCAGTGGAATCAACGAGACGCCCACGAGCGTGTGTTCAATCCCGACCCGGTCGGCGATCATCCCTGTAATCGGCACGCTCAGGCCTCCGGTGCCCCACGCGAAGCCCATCATCAGCGACGACACCGTCGCCGCACTGACCGGTGCAAGAGACTGGCCGAAGGTGACGTTGACAGGCAGTGTCGATTGCAGAAAAAGGCCGCCGATGGCCAGCACGACCACGAACGGCCAGCCGCTCAGGAAGGGCGCGACGAAGAGGAACGGGCACGCCAGCACGAGCGACAGCGCGATCACCAGGCGGGCGCCGAATCGGTCGGCGGCCGGGCCGCCGAAGAATCCACCGACACCGCTGGCGAAGAGATAGACCGCGACCGACGCGCCAGCCTCGCCGATCGATAACCCGCGGCGCGTCAGCATGACCGGAACGAACGTCGCAAAGGTCAACGACGCCAACGTTCGCAGCACGACGATTGTGTAGAGAAGCCCGAGTGGTTTGGCATATGGCCGCAGTGCGGTCAACCCGCGATGCGAAGAGGGATGCAGGGGAATCGCGGGCACACGTCGAAGAAAGAACGCCACAACCGCGAGACCTGGAAGCGCGAGCACTGGCGTCCACTCGAGTCCAAACCGCTGTGCGAACGGCGCGAAGCACAGCGGCCCGAGCGGAAACCCGAGGGTGCCTCCGGTGATGTAGACCGACATCGCCAACCCGCGGCGTTCCCCTCCGAGGCGATGGGCAAGCGCGGCAGCGGGCGGGTGAAATGCCGCGGCGCCGAGGCCGCCGGCTATCAGAATCAACGCCAGCACCTCGCGCGATGCCGCAAGGCCAATGAGACTGAGTACGGACACCGCGACGACCGGGCCGATCGTAATGAGCGTGCGCGGGCGCCACCGGTCCGCGAGGTGTCCAAACCCGACCTGCGCGACCGACGCCGCCATTTGAAACAGCATCGTCAGGGTGCCGGCCGCCGCGAGCGAGAGACCGAGGCGCGGAATCAGCAGTGGCAGCATCGGCGCGTAGATGTTGCCGTACCCGTCTACCATCACGTGCGCAGCTGCCATGAGCAGAATCGTCGGGTGAAGTCGCAGGCGATCGATCATCGACGAATCCGGAACAGAGATAGACAGCGGCGCACGATCAGGCAGCGGACCGAAGTCGCCTGAGCACGCGAGCGAACGCGTCCTCGAACTCGGCAAGGCGCAGAAGGCGTGCCGCGAGGACCAGGACGGCAACACCCGCGGCGATCGCGCCGGTGAGCTGAATGGCTCGCGAGATGGAATTGGCGGCGGGCATCACTCCCGCGAGCCAGGTGGCAGTCAGCCACGCGACGGCTCCCATGGCGGCAGACGCAACGCTGATCTTGACGAACGCGACCAGCACCCGGCGTCCCTCGAGACCGCCGAGCCTTCGGCGAAGCAGCCACAACAGCGTGCCGGCATTGACCATGGCCGCCAGCGCCGTGCCGAGTGCGAGCCCCCGATAGCCCATGACCCGGACGAGCATGAGATTGATTGTGAGGTTCGTCAGGACGGCGGCAACGCTGACGAGGACCGGCGTGCGGCTGTCACGCAGCGAGTAAAAGCTCGGCGACGCGATCTTCACCGCGGAGTATCCGAGGAGGCCAGGAGCATAGAAGATCAGCGCAGCGGCGGTCGCCGAAGTGTCGTGCGCGGTGAAGTGGCCGCGCTGGAGCAGGAGCGCCACAATCGGATGTGCCAGCGCGACGAGGCCGACGGTCGCCGGCACGTTCAGCATCAGCATCATGCGTAGCGCCGTCGAGATCGTTCGCCGCATTCCACTGGTATCGCCGTCGCTCGCTCTTCTGGCGATCTCAGGCAGCGCCGCGGTGGCGATCGAGACGCCGAACAGCCCGATGGGGAGATACATCACACGAAATGCGTAGTTCAGCCAGGACACCGCGCCCTGCTCCTGACTGGTCGCCAGGTACGTGTTCACGAAGACATTAATCTGCACGGCTGCCAAACCGAGCGTCCCGGGACCCATCAAGCGGAGCACTTCGAGGAGCTTGGGATCTCTGAAATCGATGACCGGCCGGTATCGAAACCCCTCTTGTCGAAGCACCGGCCATTGCAGCGCGATCTGTCCGAGACCGCCGGCGATCGTGCCGATCGCGATGGCCACAATCGGCGGCCACCCCACTCGCGACATCACCGGCACGAGCAGGAAGGCGCAGAGGATGGTTGCGACGTTGAACATCGCCGGCGACAGCGCCGGGATGAAGAATCGACGCAGCGAGTTCAGCATGCCCATCATCGCGGCGGCAACCGCGAGCGTCGCCAGAAACGGCAGCATGATGCGCGTCAAGCCGGTCGTCAGCTCGAGCTTTCCCGGTGTCCGCGCAAACGATGGAGCAAAGGCGTAGGTGATCGGACCGGCACAGACGATTCCGAGGACGATCAGCACGCCGGTGATGACGAGCAGCGCGTTGACGACGAGATTGCCAAGGCGCCAGGCCGCCTCGCGGCCCTCGGTCGTCAGCGTGCGGGTGAAGGTCGGAACGAACGCCGCGGTCATCGCGCCTTCTGCGAAGAGGTCGCGCAGCAGGTTGGGAATCCGGAACGCGACGTTGAACGCGTCCATCTCAATGCCGCCGCTGGCGCCGAAGAATGCCGCAAGTACCATCTCGCGTGCGACGCCGAGTACGCGGCTGGCCATGGTTGCGACGCTGATGAGTCCGGCCGAGCGCGCGAGCTTCACACTCATCGTGTGAGCAGCGTGACGGCCGGTGTGACGGACGTGCAGTCGAGGAGCATCAGGCGCCGAGCGTACCACACGGCACTTTACAGCCATTACAAAGCGTCCGCTTCCGAGACGATCGGACACCCTGACCGGGCGAAACTGGCACGCCCGCACACAAAAAAAGCCCCTGCGTCGCCGCAGGGGCTAATGGAGGATGGATGAGAGGCTTGTGCGTGCCTTTCAAAGGAATTAGACGGAGCACGGCCCGCAAAGGTTTGCCGAAATCACGAGCCGAGTTTGCGCCGGACGATCTCATTGACTGCGCGGCCGTCGACCCCACGACCGGCCAACCTGCTCGTCACCGCCTTCATCACGCGCCCCAGGTCTTTCGCCGACGTCGCGCCCGTTTCACGAATGCACTCGTCGATCGCTCGTTCGAGCTCAGCCGGATCCACCGGCGGCGGGAGGTAGGCTTCCAGTACCGCGATCTCCGCGGTCTCGCGCGCGGCCAGCTCCTCGCGTCCACCCTTCAGGAACTGCTCGATCGAGTCGCGTCGCTGTTTGATCAACGAGGCAACGACCTGCTGCGCCTCGACGTCCTCCAGCGCGCGTCCCTTCTCCACTTCGCGATTCATCAACGCCGCTTTGGCCATCCGCAGCGGCGCGAGCCGCGCCTGATCCTTCGCCTTCATCGCGGTGGTCATGGCTGCCGAAATGTCATCGATTAAGGCCATGTGAGTTGGTTGTCGAGTTCAGGTTGTTTGTTCGAGGCTTCAGTTCTGTGACCCGCGCCTCGCGAACGTATGCTTAACATTGTTACTCAGAATGGGTGGATTGATTCGGGATTCGAAGGATGCGGGATTCAAGGATTCAGGATTCAGGATCGGGATTCGGGATCAGGGATTCGGGATCAGTGATTAGCGATTAGTGATTCTGTCTGTACACGTCCCAGTACTGCTTAGCGACCGCTTCCGGCCGGAACTCGCGTTCGATCGCCGCCTTCGTGCCCGCGAGAGTTCGGCGCTTGTGCCGGAGAAAGTGCGTGATCGCCTTCGCCAGCGCAATGGGTTGCTCCCCGGGCACGATGGTGACATCCGGGCCGAAGACGGCATTCAGTTCCACGCCGCCAGGATTGTCGCTCGACAGCACCGGCGTGCCGCACGCGAGCGCTTCGACGGCAACTGTGGGAAGCGCTTCGAGCAGGGAAGGAAGCACGAAGAGGTCCGCCGCGGCGCAGTAGCGGGCGATCGCGACGTTGTCCACGAGGCCCGTGAACTCGATGTGGCGCTCGACGCCGGCCGAGCGGGCGGCCGCGTGCAGCTCTTCGCGCAAGGGGCCTGCTCCACAGATCACGAGCCGCGTGTCAGGGTGTGCATGGACCACGTCGGTCATCGCTTCGATCAGGACGCGCTGGCCGGCGAGCGGATGCAGGCGTTTGACGTTGAGCAGCAGGTGTCGATTGTTGATGCCGAGCGCGGCGCGCTCATTGGCCTGCTGCCGTTCGTCGTGCCAGACGAAGCTCTCGGCAACGGGCGGATAGATCACCTGCGCATTCCGCCGGCCGAGTCCGAGCTCGAACGCGCGGCTCATCAGGCGTTCGCTGTAAAACGTCACGTGCGATGCACCCAGGTACGCGCGCGTAAAGAGATCCGGGCGTCCGCGCTTCGGCTGGTAGTGCCAGATTTCCGTGCCGTAGAGCGTCAGCACGACCGGCTTGCGTGCCCGGAGGGCGAGGAGCACCGCGACTTCCGGCAGAAGACCGTTGCTGTGGACGTGGACGAGATCCGCGCGATCGATGATCGCAGCGAGCACTCGTTGGATGCGCCACGCGCCAAACACGGACCCGAGGCGCAGCGTGCGATCGAAGAATCCGCCACTTCGCCGTGAAAGCCAGGTGACCGGACCTGCCAGCTCCGCGCGCCCGCCGGCGTGCGAGGGATGCGCCACGTACTCGACCGAGTCTCCAGCCGCGCGCGCCCAGTTGCCCAGCTGCCACGGGAGCAGCGCATTTGCGCCCTGATCGGGTGGCAGGTGAGGCGTGACGTGGAGGATATTCATCAATCTGCGTACGCGCGACGGAATTCCGCGAACGTCGCGGGCACGGCTCCAAGATCGCGTGTCGCGAACACGAGAAAACGTTCGAGGCGTTCGAAGAATGCGTCGAGCTCCGCGCTGGTGCGGTTGTACGGGCTGCCTCCGACGATCGCCTCGCTGGAGTGAAAGAGCAGGTTCAGGACTGGCTCGCGCGCGCGGGCCAGTGATCGCGCGAGCGCGATCATGTCCGGCAGCGATGAATAGGATGGCCTCAGCCAGCGGAGCCGCACCAGCCGAAGCGCGCGCAGAATCCGCTTCGTCAAATAGGGGTGAGGCGCCCGGGCATACGCATACTGCAGGCGGCGCGGAAGGCGCCGATTCAGCCCACACGACACTGGGACTTCCAGGACCGCGCTGCTGCCGGGACGGGTGGCGCTGTCGTACGCGAGGAAATAGGGCGTGAGTGGTGCCTCCACGAATTCAGGGCCGCCCTTGTGCGACTCGAAGAACAACGGCGCGACGCTCGACTCCACGAGATACCCGAGCCGCTCGAGGGCAGCCACATGGCTGGCCGAGAACCCGAATCGGCCTGACCGATACGAAACGGGCCGCACGCCGACGGCGGTCTCGATCGCTTCGGTCAGCGACGCGAGCTGCTGTTCGAACTGCGGGCGCGGCAGCGTCGAAGCATACGGATGCCGTCGCGTGTCTTCCGCGCTGCACGGTGGCGTTTCCCATGCGTGGTGATGCGCGCCAATCTCGCAGTCGCCTCCTCGAAGCAGACCGCGCAGAACATCGGCGGAACGTGTGTCGCTGGCGACAGGGTAGGTGATCACATATGTCGGTCGAACGCCGTGACGCGCGAAGAGCGCGTGCAGGCGGGGAAGCGCATAGATATTTTCGAACTGCTGATGTGCGCGCGCGGCCGCGTCCCACTGGTTGTCGCCTTCCGTATCGATGCCGACCAGCAGATGCATACGATCGGTCAGCGATCCTGATCCGAGTCGCCGAGTGTCACATGCCAGTTCTCGGTGTTCTCGTAGAACGACGGCTCCACGTCGATGCCGTTGATCTTCAGCACGAACTCCATCGTCGACTTGACGGGGAAGTAGCCGGACTTCCGCAGCGCGCGTCTGAACGCGACGTGCGTGGCAAAGGCGCGGATCTTGTCGGAATCGGCCTGGCGCGCCTCTCGGTCCACCCAGTTCAGGAGCGTCCGAAAGGCCCCCTCGTCGTCCGGATCCGCCAGAAAGTCGACGAGCAGCGTCACACGTCCGCGAGGTTCATGCAGGTGGCGGTAGACCGCGTAGCCGATATTGCGCTCGTCGCGCCGAGCCACCGCGATGGAGTACCGCACGTGCGGGGCCGAGACGAATTTCCAGTTGAGATACGCGGCATCACGCCGCACGGCAAGGTCGAACTTCGGCGCGAGTTCTTCCCAGAGTGCCGTGAAGCTCTCGTCGAACCGCTGGATGAGCCTGACTTCCGCTCTGACGGGACGCGCACGCGCAATGATCAGCACGAACGGCAGCGTCACTGCCGAGACGAGCCGGTTGAGGCCGACCGGCCAGTTCGGCCGTCGGAGTGCCCGCCTGGTCAGCGGCTTGACGAAGCAGGGGACGGGACCGACGTCGGGCCAATTCAGTTTCTGGAAGAGCCGGTACGACGAATCGGACAGGCCGAGACCGAGCGAGGCCCCCACGTTGCGATCCCACGTCCGGAACAGGACTTCGCCGAGGCCCTGGCGCTGCCTCTCCGGTGCGACCATCACATCCATACCCCACGATCCCTGCACCTCTCGTCCCTTCAGCGATACCTTCACCGGCATCGTGGCGTACTGCCCGACGATGGTCGTGCCTTCGCGGGCGATCCAGATCTCCGGCTCCTGTCCCGGATTGTTCGGGTTGCGACGGTATTGCCAGTCCCATCGCAGCCGACTGGATTCAGCGGCGTCGTTGCCGAACACGCGCCGGTAGAGAGACTCCACCGCACGCCTGTCGTCCGCTCTGTACTTGTTGATGTCCGCCACGTCAGCGTCCTGCCAGCACGTATTCCATGTTGCTGATGAGCGTATCCTGCGTCAGCGGGCTGTCGCGGACCCAGCGAGCAACGGGGGCCGGCAGCCGACGCACCGTCGAGGTGACGTGCAGTTCCTCCCGGACGATTCGGAGCCCGGCCTGAGCGATCTGGCCGCGCAGCCTCGCGACGCGGACCTTCTCCAGGAGATCGTCGTGCTTGACCTCTCCACGGCGCGCTGCTTTGATGAACGAGTTCTCATTGGCTGGTTCCTTCAGCGACCACGCTGCGTGACGCGCGAGCATGCGAAAGGCCGCGAACGCCGCGCGGCGTCCGACGATCAGATGGAGCGGGATCGGAATCTTCAATCGCGGCAGATGAGCGCCCGCGAACGAGAGGTAGGGCGACGTCGACAGGTACACGTGACCGCCAGGCGCCAGCACGCGCGAGCACTCGCGCAGATAGAGCAACGCGTCCGCCACATGCTCGATCACCGCGTGCGACAGCACGAGATCGAAGGCCCCGGCCGCGAACGGAAGTGCCATCCCATCCGCCAATGCAAAATGCAGATTCCGCATGTGCCGCTCCCGTCCGAGCCGCACGCCAGCTTCCTGAAATCGTTCCGCGGGATCGATACCGACGACGGCGTCCACCTCTTCTGCGAGAGACAGCGGCATGCCGCCGCCCCCGCACCCGGCGTCGAGGACCCGGCCCCGGACAGGAATGCCCGCGCGATCCAGAAACGCGATGACCTTGGCGCTGCGGTAGTACTCGAAAAGCGCATAGTCGTACTCGGAACGGAATCGCAGATCCGCATGCGCCTTGATGGCGCGTTCGTCAATGTTTCGCACGCCCGTTCTGTGGCAAGTCTGGTGGCCTGTTGCCGAATTTATCGATGAGTGCCGCGCGATCGTGGCCGGTTGCCGTTTCGGCCACGTCGAACGTTGCGATGATTTTGTGTTCCGGGTAAGCGTCGAGCACGTCCACAATGACGGGATTATGCGCCTGCGACTCGTACCCAGACTTGGCGCGATGTAAGTGAGAATATATCGCACATCATCACGCGTCTTCCTGTCGTCGTAATTTCCGAAGCCCCGACCCACGAAGATCGGCCGGATGCCGTTCTCGAGCGCCAGCCCGTTCGCGAGCTTGCCATGAACGAGAGTTCCGGGCGCCAGAAGCCGGCCGAGCTCGCGTGAGGCCTCGTAGTTCTTGTACGAACGCCCGAAGGCCCACTGCGTGTACTGGACCAGGTTTCCTGCGGCGAGGAGCGTCGCCAATAGAATCGCTCCGCGGGCCGGAATCGAGCCGCTCAGCATTCGAGCCATCCGCGGCCATGTCGCAAACAGGAGCGCCGTAAACAACAGCGAGAGTGCTGCCGCGATCCGGACATTCGGGCTGATCTCTCTCAGGAATGCGATCCGCACGAACGCCGCGAAGACGACATAGGAGGCGTACAACACGATCGGCAAGGCAAGCAGCGCGCGCCGGCGTGGGATCTCGTTGACCTCGCGCGGCAGAATCTGCAGACGGCCGAGCGCCAGCGCGGCCAGCGCGACAAATGCGGGGATAAAGAAGACGAAGCGGCGTTCGTTGCCGGCATCGTGCAGGATCAGCTCTGCAGCGCCAAGTCCGACCCACAGCAGCAGCAGCCGCTCGCCGGACGTGAGCTGGCGCCACCTGACGAGAAGACCGCTCGCGTGCGCGGTCCCGGCCGCGAGCACGAACCACGTCCGGGTGAATGCGTCCTGCAGTGGAAACCAGGTGACACGATCGATCAACGATTTGAGGTCGTAGCTCGGTTTCCGCGTCACCGACATCTGCCAGTTGTAGAAGCGATAGTCCGACCAGTTCGGCAGAACGAATACCGCGAGCGCTGCTGCCCCGAAGAGTCCCAACCCGGTAAGCGTCCACACCGCCGCGCGGGTGCTCCGTGCCCTGGACCGGTCGACGCGTGAGGCCAGGACCACCCAAAGCGCGTCGAGCGCTATCGCTGCCACGAAGAACGCCGCTGCCGCTTTGGTGAAGAACGCGAGCAGCGCGCAGGCGCTCGCGGCCATTCCCCATCCTGGGCTCTCATCTGAGCGCGTGTAGCAGTACCACGACGCCACCATGCACGCGGCCATCGGGCCTTCCATCAGCGCCGTCCGGTCCCACATCACGTAGAAGTAATTCGTGCCGAGGAGCGCCGCTGCGATCAAACCCGCCCGTCGTCCGCCGATGCGTCGCCACCCCGAGCGCCAGCAGCCACACGGCCGCAATCCCGCAGATCCCCGGGACGATGCGCGCCTGGCGAACGCCAACACCGAGCGAACGGAACGACATGTACTCGAGAGCCGTGAAGACGGGTGCGATGTACATCGGATTCCATTGGTCCAGCGACCAGGCTCCGAACATCGCCTTGTTCCGGGCGTTGTGAACCCACGGTCCCTCGTCATGCCAGACGATGCCGACCGGAGGATTCCATGGGGGATCGGCTGTGGGAAAAAGACCGCGCAGTAGGGCGGCAATCGCGAGAATCGCGATGAATATCCAGCGAAACAGGCTCTTCGCGGAGATATCGTCGCCTCGTCTCTCATGGCGCCGAGGCCCGCCTCATCCAGACGTCGAAACCGTCAGGTCCGGGGACCAGTTGGTACGAGCCGCGAAGCCACCCGGCCAGCGCTGGGGGTTGTCATGAAGAAGTGCGCCGAGTCGTCAACGTCGGGATACCAGTCACGCTGCTGAAGCGCAACAATGGCCGGATGGTTGCGCCGGAGATCGTCGAGCAGCCCGCTCACACCGTAGCCGGGCCGACCTTCATTGAACCCGACGATAACGGGACGGCTCCAGAAAAAGCGCGACGCGCTCATACGGCCGGCCTTCACGTACGCCCCCGACGAGAAACCAAACACGTAAACGCTATCGGCCGACGCACTGTGCGATTGCATGTAGTGCCCGAGCTCGTCCATCGCTTGAGCCGAATACTTCCGAGTGGCGCGGTCGCCATACCGCGCGAGGTGCTCGGCCCATGTCATCTGACCGAATATGAACCGGACGTCGTGACGTGTATTGTCCATGAGCTTTGGAAAATCGTTCACTCGCCAGACGGCGACCACGATGCCAGTGGCGATCAGAACGTTGAGCACGCGCGAGCGCGTGCGCAGGAACGTCGCGCCCCAGGCGGCCGCAAGCGCCAGCGCGGGAGCTGCCTGCACGAAGTACTGCGGCAGATCCCGGCTTCCATTGATCGCGATGGTCAGGCAGGCCGCCGCGGTCCAGGCGACCGGCACGAGCCGCTCGGGTGCGCGCCTCGCTGTCGCAAGCAGGATCGCGCATCCTCCGCCGCCGAGCAGCCACAACGCATCGACCCGCGCGTGACGTACCGGAAAGGTCATCAGGTACGACACCGCGTGCCACGGACCTTCGTATGTCTCTCCGGAGTACCGGACGTTGTACATGATGGTCGCGTCGTACACGTCTCGCAGAGCGTGCCCGGCCGCAAACCATAAGGCGAATGCGACAACCGGTGCAACGAACCCGACGGCCAGACCGGCGACCGCTCGTGGAGTCAGCTGCTTCCAGACGAACAGCGCGAAGACGCCAGCCGGCAGGTATGCGATGGCGTTGTACTTGAACACAAAAGCAGCTCCGAACGAGGCGCCTGCGGCGATGTACAGTCCCACCTTCCGGGAGCGGCGGCTGCGAGCAAGGCACAGGAACGCTGCCGTGATGCAGGCGGCAATGAACGTTTCGCATTGCGACCGTACGCTGACGCCACCCAGCCTGGCGAACGCTGGGTTCGACAGCAAGAGGAAGACAATTGCCGCCCACGGACCTACGGAGGGGGTGGCAGTCTCCATCACCGCACCCAGCTGCCACAGCAGCGCCGCGATGATGGCGGCGACGATCAAATCGGTCGCGGGGACCACGCCGTCGCGCGGCAGTATCGCGCGCATCAGCGCATACACCGCGTGGATGGCCGGCGGCTTCTGATCCCAGGCATCACGATAGGGCAGACCACCCGATCGAATCGTGTCGCCGACGTACGCATACAAACCCTGGTCGGCGCCCATCGGCTGCACGAGCGACGGAAGGCGCACGACGAGTAGGACGCAAGCCAGCGCCAGGAGCAGGCGGTTTGTCATGTCAGCGTGCCGGGTGCTTGGATTATAGTGCTTGCGAGTTTCATCCTTGGCCGCTGCGCCCCATCCATTAGCCGCGCTGGCGATCGTCGTACCGACCTACAACGAGCGCGATCGTCTGAAGGATCTCGTCGAGAGAATCTTCGGGACCTATGCCGCCGCCGGAATCGACGGCGAGATCGTCATTGTCGACGACAACTCGCCTGACGGTACCGGCGCATTGGCCGACGAGTTGGCGCTGCGACATCGCATCACGGTCGTGCACCGCGCGGGCAAACTGGGGCTCGGCACGGCGGTGATCGAAGGTTTCGCGCCGCGAGCGCCGCCATCGTCGGTGTGATTGACGCCGATCTGAGCCATCCGCCGGGATTGCTCCCGGGCATGTTCGCCGTCATGCAATCAACTTCCGCCGATTTCGTGATCGGCAGTCGATACATCCCCGGCGGCGGTACGAGCGGATGGGGAGCTTGGCCGGCTCCTGATGTCGCGCTTCGCGTGCCTGCTGGCCCGGGCCGTAACCCCGATTCGCGATGCCACCTCCGGGTTCTTCCTGATCCGCCGGGATCTCGCGCGGGACGTCAGTATCTCAGCGGGAGGCTTCAAGATCTGTCTCGAGCTGCTCGTACGTGGACGGCCGGCCACGGTTGTCGAAGTTCCGTATGTATTCGTCGGCCGGACCGCGGGGGAGAGCAAGATGAACGCGAAGGAAGCGCTGGGCTATCTGAAACAACTGGTGCAGCTGCGACGCTTCGTCGTCAGTCATCCCAGGCTGTCTCAGACGCACCGCCGGCTTTCGCCTGAGGAGTTGGCGTCCCAGCGACCGTTCAACGCGCGAACCGCGGACCCGGATCCGCTGCGCTCCTGACGCTCACTCGAGCGCGGCCGAGTGACGCGCCGACGCCGCCGTGGATGTGTCCACCACCGGCGCGCCGAACAGCGTCCGTGTCAGTACCTGCCAGACGATATTTTGCTTGGACAGCGCAATCTGCGCGACGTCGGCGACGTGTCTCGCCATATACCCCGGCCGAAGGAAGAACCGGCGCTTGGCGCGATTGATGGTGTCCATCACGATCCGCTCGTCGAGCCCATTTCCGCGCAGCAGATAGTACGAATACTCCATCTTCGCCCAGTCGTTCATCGATTCGGGCGGGAGGAGCGATTCGCGGACGCACTTCTCGTAGAGCGCGGTGCCTGGATACGGAACCGCCGGATAGAAATTCGCGAAGTCGGGATCGAGGGCGATGGCATAGTTGATGGTTTGTTCCATCGTCCGCGGCGTTTCACCCGGATAGCCGAAGATGAAGAACGCGAACGAGCGGATGCCCGCATCGCGCATGTTCTTGAACGCCGCCTGAATCTTCTGGCGCTCGAGGCGCTTGACCATGTCCTTGCGGACTTCGTCGGACTCCGACTCGATGCCGAGCGCCAGCATCCAGCAGCCCGATCGCTTGAGCCGATGCACGAACGCCGGATCGGTCAGATTGTCCGCGCGGGCATTGCCGAACCAACGGATGGGAAGGTTTCGGGCGATCAGCTCATCGCAGAACGCCGTGAACGACTTCACGTTGAGCGTGACGGTATCGCCCCACAGATAGAAGAAGTCCACGCCGCGCTCCCGGTGGGTGCGCTCGATCTCGTCGACGATCGACTTGGCACTCCGCTCCCGGAACTTGTGCCCCTGGTGGATCGGCGCGACGCAAAAGTCGCACGTGTAGGGACACCCGCGGCTGGTTTCGACGATCACGTATCGTTTGTTGACGAGCGGCAGCGCATACCGGTCCAGTGCGACCAGGTCCCATGCGGGATACGGCGCTGAAGAGAACCGGCTGAAGCTGCCGTGGGCGCGATGCGGCATGACGCTTCCGCCCAGCCGCCACGTCAGGCTGCTGACCTCACCCGCTCGTTCCGTGGTGTCGAGCAGCGCCAGTTGCAGAATCGCGTCCTCCGGCTCTCCGACGAACATGCCGTCCACCTGCGGAACGCGTGCCATTGACGCCGCGGGCGCTGTGGATGCATGCGGCCCGAAGCAGAACATGGGTGCGCCATAGCGCGCTTTCAAGCGGGCGAGGGCCGCAACATCCGCATCGAGGGTAGGCGTCGTCGTCGGAAAGATGATGAGCGTCGGCGCGAATCCGTCCCGATCGAGGCGTGCGATGACGTCGTCCATCGAGAGACGCTCGGCGGTCGCGTCGAACAGCCGCACATCACATCCAGCCTCGCGCAGCAACGACGCGGTGAGCGCGAGCGTGTAGGGCGGTTTGGTCGTGCCGAGAACGTCTTCACGTTCCTGGCAGCGGCCTTGACGGGTGAACGCGACGCCGTTGATGAGCGGCGGGTTGATGAGCAGCGTGCAGCGACCAAGCATCTGAATGTGACTCACCGGACGACGGTCAATGGAATCGCTCGCCTCGCCGGGCGCGACACACCGGCCCCGAAAGGCTCGGCGAGCGGAGTGGGAGACAACTCGACTTTGCAGCAGCGGCGGCACACGGGAAAAATGCCGTTCTCGACCAGGCGCCGCCGCATCTCGACGTAACGTTCGCCATTCCAGACGTCCTCCAGCGAGGACTTGGACAGGTCTCCGACTTCCACCCGGATGAACGGGCAGAAGTAGACCTTGCCGGAGAACGACACGCGTGCGTGGAGAAAGGGATACAGACAGCGCCCCTCGAGCTTTGCTCCCGGCGTGTAGTAGTTGTCGATGAGCTGCGGGTGAACCTTCGGACGGAAGTCGAAGAGCAGGTTCTTCCGGCGGCATTTCTCCTGAAGCGAACCGACTTTCTGACGGACAAGCTCGATATCCAGTCCCGGATCGGCGGTCACGAACGTCGCGATCACCGACGCGTCGTCCGCGCCGATGAGACGTACCGTTTCAGCCACCTCCTCCGGTGTGCTGAACATCAGATGGTTCAGGCCGATCGCGTCTACGCCCAGCTCCTCGGCAACATCCACCATCTGATCCAGCGCATCAAGGCTCTCGTGGGCCACCGTCGTGTTGATGCTGACGCGGAGTGGCGCCTGCTTGCGCCGGGCCGCCGCCTGCAGCCGCTTGAGCCCGGCGCACGTGCGCTCGAACGTACCTTCGAGTCCACGGGCCGCATCGTGGATGGCGCCGGGGCCGTCGATCGAGACGCTGATGTGCCGCAGAAAACCTGCGGCCGCGAGATCGGCCAGCGCCTCGGCACGCTCGTCGTTGATGATGGTCCCGTTCGTGGTCAAGTAGCCGCAGACGTAGCCCTTTTCGCGGAAGAGATCCAGGACGGACATGATGTCCTTCCGCATGAAGATCTCGCCGCCCGTCAGACTGACCTGAAGCCCGGGATCGTCGGGAAATGCCTTTCGCAGCGCGTCAAGGCTCATTTCCTCGCGCCATTGCCCTTCGATGTTGAGGAAGTCTCCGACGTAGCAGAACTCGCAGTGCAGGTTGCACCGCATGGTCGCTTCGTATACGGCGCCCATCGGAAGCTGGTCGGCGCGGCCCGTCTTTTCGTCGATGAACCGGCGGATTCGCTGCTCGTAGCGACGACGGCGATACCGCGCCCACGCGTGTCGCGCGAGGGGCAAGGCGCGGGCCCGCGTCGCGATCGACTCCCGGATTTTCGCGACGGACGTCCGGAAGGCGCCACCCGGAAGGGGCTGCCGTCCGCCGTCGTCCGCAATATTCGGGGCCAGGGCCATCGAGCTGTCAGATCTCCGGGGTGTCCAGCCAGGCGAAACCGCCGGCAAGTCGCATAAGACTTGAACAGGAAAGGACGATGTATTGTATCGTCTCACACCGTATAACGCTACGAATTGCGGCCGAGCTGGCTGGTCGTCTCGTCCGGAACCTCCACGGAAACAATCTCACCGGCAAGCTCAGTAGTCTCTCCCGGCGGCATCGGGGACCTCGGGCCTTCGCGGGCACGCAGCCAATTCAGGGCGCGGATCTCCTCGGCATTGAAAAAGCGGGTCAGCCACAACAACGAGCTCATCACGATGATGACTGCCGCGCCTCGGGCGAGAACGCCGAGCATGGGCGGCATGCCCGGGAGGTTCTTCGCGACCGCGAACGCCACCATCGCGCTGACGACGACGCGCGATACGCGCCCGTACTCGTAGCGCACCGGATAGAACCGCTGTGAGAAGCGAAAGGCGAGCGCCGCCTGAACCGCATAGGCCGCACCGTTTGCCCATGCCGCGCCGATGATGCCAAAGCGCGGGATCAGGACGAAGTTCAGGCCGATGTTGAGTGTCGCGCCCACCGCAGTCGTGACCGGATAGTACCCGGTTCGGGAGGTGATGTTCAGGCCGATCGACGTCAGCAGATAGATGCCGTAGAAGAAGACTCCGACCGCCGTCCACGTCACAATGTCCGCCGCGGCGACGTATTGACCGTGGGTCACGACGTTGAGCAGATCCGCCGCGATCGCCGAGAGCCCCGCCGTCATGAGCGCCAGGATCGCGATGCCGTATGTCGTCACCACGCTGAAGACGCGGCGGGCGTCCGGATCGCGCGCCGTCTCGTAATAGAAGGGAGCCCAGGCGTACTCGAAGGCCCCAAGCACAATCTTCTCAATCAGTCCGACGCTCACTCCCATCGAGTAGAGACCGATGTCCTGAACCGACAGGTACCGGGTCATGACGAAGCGGTCGCCCACCGACATCAGCTGCATCGCGAACCCGTGCGGGATGCGAGGGAGCCCGAAGGCCAGCGACTGCCGCAGCACGTCGCGCGAGAACATGGGACGGAGCAGCGGCGCGAACCACCGCAGCATCACGACGAGCAACACCGCCGTCACGACGACGTCGGCGACGACTACGCCCATGACGCCGAGACCGGCGCCCACGACGAGTATCAACCTCAGAACGAGTGTGGAGGCGGAGCGCGCGAGCGTCAGCGCGCTGAACTCGCGGGCGCGCCCCTGAATGCGAAGCACATGAAATGGGATGAAGGTGAAGCCAATCGCAAAGGTGTTCAGCAGAACGAGCTGCAGCGCGAGCGTGTTGCCCTGGGATTGGAGCAGGCGCGTCGAGATGAAAGGAGATGCAACCAGCGAGAGGATGAGCAGAATACCGTTTGCGCCGAGTAGAAAGAAGAACAGCGTGCTCGCGAGCCGCTGACGCGCGAACTCGTCTTCGCAGTCGTACCAGAATCGCATGAACGCGCCATCGACGCCCCAGCGGAAGAAGAGCTTGACCGTCGCTTCGACGCTGGCAAGCAGGGCGAGCACGCCGTAGTCCGCCTTCGTCAGATACCTGACGTAGAGCGGAAGGAGCAGGAAGTTGAGCGCCTGAATGGCTACGTCGCCGGAGCCATATATCGCCAGGTGCCTGGGAAGAGCGCGGATCTTCTGACGCAACGGTTCAGGGCTTCCGCAGCGTCAGCAGATTCAGGAAGCACCAGCCGGGAATCGGCAGCAGACGGGATAACCAGCGATGCAGCGGCTGAAGCGCCAAAGGGCGCCGCCGGATCCACCGCGTGAGGACGGGAACGGTGGGGAAAATGCCGCGGCGCGCAACGAGGACGAAGCCGGCTCGCCGCGCCAGCTCCAAGTATTCGGCGGCAGGGCGGTCGCCAGGATGCTTGTACTCTGAGGCGGTTCGGATCAACCGTCCGAGCAGAAAAAAATGCACGCGCGATTGCAGATGCGCGAGGTTGGGTACCGAGACGAGCAGCTCGCCGCCCGGTTTCAACGTCCGAAACAGCTCCGCCAGCGCACGAGGCTGGTCTTCGAACGACAGATGTTCGAGCACGTCGAGACACAGCGCCCGGTCGAAGGTTCCGTCCGCGAACGGAAGATCCGTCAACGATCCGGTTCGAACGCGCTCGGACGAGTAGTTCGGATCGATGCCTTCGATCGCCAGGCGATTCGCGTACTCCTCGACCAGCACACCTTCACCGCACCCGGCATCGAGCACACGAATGCCCCTCGGGCTCTTGTCCAGCCAGGCGCGAACGGCCTCGAGCTTTGCGAGATAGGTGGGGTAGAACTCCCAGTTCGGATCGGGCGCCCGGTGGTACATCGCCGCGCGTGACATATTCGCCGCCGCGCACGGACGGTGGGCTGGCGCTCATGACTGCGACGATTCTATCGCGTCTAGCGCGCCGCAGACACGAGCGCTACGTGCCAAGGGGACGTCCGCTATACGCCACCGGGGCCACCGGGGCCTCCCGGTCCTCCTGGAGGTCTGACAAACGGAGGCGGAACAGTGCCCGGTACCGCGGGCTGCATTCCGGGCACGTTTGGTTGAACACCCGGCACATTCGCCGGCACGTTCTGTTGAACACCAGGCACGGTCGCCGGCCCGTTCGGCTGAACACCAGGCACGGTGGGCTGCGCGTATGGATTCGGCTGCCCTGTGGGTGGCGCGGGGAGAATGCCCGGCCGTGGCGCGCTCATCGGCGCCTGTTGACCCGGTGGAACCTGGAACGTATTCGGTGCCTGGCCATTCGCCGGAACCATACCGGGGGGTACCACCTGTGGTGGCTCCACCGGGTCGTCGTCATCGGGCACCGGCATCTGCATCTGCATCTGCATGGGCGGCCGGTTGTTGAACGGTGTCGGTGGCGTGTTGCTGGCCACGCCAACGGGGCCGCGGCTCACCGGCAGAATCATCACCTTCTCGAAGACGGACGCGCCGGCGAGGCTGACCTCGCGCTGGGCGGCGATGTAGCCGCTGGCCGATCGCAGCAGAAGATCGAGCACCTCGCGTTCAGGGCGATCCACGAGCTGAAGCGTCAGGGGCGGGCCGTTCAGTTTGTCTCCGTTCACAATCGTCGTCTTTCCGACGCGGGCCCACTCGTCGAGAATCTGTCGGAGCGGTACGTCCTGAGCGATGAGCGTGACCCGACCGTTGGTCAGCGTGAGCTTCAAGTCGCCAGCCGCCGCCAAAGACGCGCATCCCGAAATCAGCACTGTCGCAAGTGCCAGGCGAACCAGTTTGTGCATGGGACGGGCCTCCACCCTGCTTGATTATACCGCTCGTTTGACGGAGGACGCGAGCTCGGCGGACGAGTGAAATCCGATGATCCGGCCTGGACCAGGATCCACGCCTCCCGGAGGTAACCGACGGATTATACGAGCTTTGTGATCCACAGCGGGGAGTCTTTCCGGGGCAGGTCGCAGGCGCGGCATACATCCGGTCCGCCGCTCTCGAGGTGCTGGCGGCGCGCCTGGCGGTACGGCTCCGCATTCCAGACCTCCGCGATGGTCTGAGTGTTGAGGTTGCCAAGGATGGTCCGGCCGTCGAAATCCGCACAACAGAGCGACACCCGGCCGTCCCAGAGAACCGTAAAGGTCAACCACGGGCGGTAGCAGGGGTAATTGACGTCGGATTCCGTGTTCAGCGTCCCTGCCCAGTTGTGGAGATCTGTGACGTGGATCTTGTCGGCAATCGTGCGCCAATGTTCGATGAACGCCTGCTCGTCAGCCGAGTTGTTCTGCCGCACGAACGACAGGATCAGTTTCGGGCGGCGCTTGCCACTCTCTGCGCGCAGCCGAACGAGTCGCTCGATGTTGGCGATCACCTTGTCGTACTTCAGGCCGATCCGCGTGGCTTCGAAGACCTCTTTGCCCGATGCATCCACGCTGATATTGATCGCGTCGAGACCCGCGTCGATCATGCCCCGCGCCACTGGGTCGGTAATCAACGAGCCGTTGCTGATCAAGCCGACTTCGCTGATCCCCTTGTGTTTCGCGTACTTCACCTTCTCGACGAGCTTCCGGTCGATAAACGCCTCGCCGTAGTTGTGCATTCGCACATGGGTGATGCCAAGCTCCGCGCACTCGTCGACGATCTTCTTGAACAGGTCGACGGTCATGATGCCCTGGCGGCGATGCATCTCGTCTCGCGGACAGAACACGCACTTCGCGTTGCAGATGTTGGTGCTTTCGATCTGGACGATTTCGGGCATCCGGGGCGCCCGTTCGCGGCCGGCGGCGAGGAGAAGCCGGCGCACCGGCTTTGCCTGCGCGCGGAGAAGTTGTTCCGCAGCGCGGCGCCCGCGCGCCTTGAGCTTCAGGGACTCGGACATGAATGTCGTTACAGCTGACGAAAGTGCTCGATGACCCTGGCCAGCGTTTCATCGAGCTCGACGGTCGGGTGATATCCGACCAGCATTTGAATCCGCCCGATGTCGGGCACACGCCGCGGCATGTCCTCGAAGCCGGCCTCGTAAGCCTGGTCGTACGGGATCGTGACGATCTCGGAGCTGCTGCCGGTCATTTGCTTGATCTTCTCGGCCAGCTGCCGGATCGTGATCTCCTTGCCGTTGCCGATATTGAAGACCTGTCCGATCGCGCGAGGTTCGTCGATCAAGGCTACCATAGCCTTCACCACGTCCCCGACGTAGGTGAAACTTCGCGACTGCGTGCCATCGCCGAATACTGTGATGGGCTGACCCGCGAGCGCCTGGCGAACGAAGTTGGGGATGACCATCCCGTACTGTCCCGTCTGGCGCGGCCCGACGGTATTGAACAGCCGGACCACAATCACTGGCAGCTTGCGTTCTTTCCAGTACGCCAGGGCCAGAAACTCGTCGATCATCTTGCTGCACGCATAGGCCCAGCGGTGCTTCGACGTGGGACCGAGCACGAGATCGGCGTCCTCGCGAAAGGGCACGTCGACGCTCTTGCCGTACACCTCTGACGTCGAGGCAATCAACACGAGCTTCTTTTTCTTGTTCGCGTGCTTGAGCACGACCTCCGTGCCGTGGACGTTCGTTTCGATGGTGTGAACCGGCTGCTCTACGATCAGTTTCACGCCGACCGCGGCTGCCAGATGTACGACGATGTCGCAGCGATCGACGAGCTCGGCGACGATCGGCTCGTTCGAGACCGTGTCGATGGTGTAATGGAATCGGGGATTCGATTTGAGATGGACGACGTTGTCGATGGAACCGGTCGACAGGTTGTCCAGGATGAACACTTCGTCTCCGCGCTCCAGCAGCGCCTCTGACAGGTGGCTTCCGACGAAGCCCGCCCCACCGGTGATCAGCACTCGCATCAATGAGGGTTCCTTTCACGCCCGCCAGCCGTCGTGGGCGTCTGATACGTGACCGGCGAGCGCCAGCACACTGTCGGCCGCGCGAGCGGCCGCCTGGCCATCGGATCCGATCGCGAAGCGTTTCGAGTACTCCTCTCTGGAGCGCTCGAGCTGCAGGCGGAATCCTTGATCATACAGGATTCGGTGAAGGGCGGGCTCGATGTCCGCGACCGCGGCGGCTCCCGCCATGATGCCTGCCTCCACGAATGGCGACAGATTATTCGGCAGACCGATTACGAGCGCCGGAATGCCCAGGACGCCGGCATCCAGCGCGACCGTCGAGTTCACCGTCACCACGGCCCTGCTCGCGCGAAGCAACGGTCCCAACGGCACCGACGTCGGAAGAACCCGGATGTTGGTGTGCCCGCGAACGATCGGTGAGTACGCATCCGCCGTTTCTGCGGGATGCGGCTTGATTGCCAGGTGGACGTCGCGCAGGCGGTCTACCGCGTCTGCGAGCGCACCGAGCACGTGTCTCGACTGACTGTACTTAGCCACGAACAACACGAGCTGTCGCGTTCCGCCAGCGCCGCTCGTGACGCGGGCGGCCTCAAGATCGGCCGTCGAGAGCTCGCCCACCGTTCGCACCAGCGCATCCAGGCGGGGACTGCCGGTGACGGCGAGAGACTCCGGCGGAAAGCGTCCGCACCGTTCGAGGTGTCCGCGTGCGTACTCATCGAAGACCAGCGTGCGCGCCGGCGCCGGGAACCCGCGGTCTGCGGGATTGGCGGGGTCCGGCCGCATCTCATCCTCTTCGTGCAGGTAATTCAGCCATGAGCGATAGATGAATCCGTGCTGCAGTCCTGCGGTCGGCAGTCCGCGGCGGCGGGCTTCGAGCATCAGGGCACGCCCCCAGCCCCCGGCCTCCGCGTAGGTCAACACCACGCCGGGCCGCAGCACGTCGAGCGCGGCGCCGGCCTCGTCCATCGCGCGCGCAGACCAGGGCCACTGCAGCAGCGCGATGCCTGCCAACTGCTCGCGCACGATGGGCCAGCAGTCGTAGAAGCCGATTCGCGCGTGCTCACGAAGCTGCGCGCTGTTCAGCAGCGCGCGGCGAATCACATGTCGATCGCGCCACAGCCGTGACGACTCAGCGAGCTTGGAGAGCGGGGCGAACGCCTCAATCGGCACGGCGGCACCATGCTCGCCCATCTTGATCAGCGGGTGCCACCAGCGTCTCGCGCGGAAGTTGGTGGCTGGACCGACGCCCACATACCCGATAGCGCCGGGAATTCGATTCTCCAACGCGCCGAGCACCGGTCCTATGTACGACTCGGCGCTTCCTTCCGGTTCACTCGATTCCCAGAACGCTCGATGCACAAAGGCGCCGACGATCACCGGCCGCCGATGTCGCGGAGGCGTTCTCGGCAGGCGCGCACGGGACAGGCGTGAGGCCAGCATGAGGCCGCGCGCTCGCAGATCCATTCGCAGGATTCGCCACGAGTCGCTCGCGACGCGCCTGCCGCCCTCATAGCGGACACCTTTTGCACGCGCGAGCTGTTGCGCGAGGTCATGAAGGAGCGGTCCACCGCGCTCCACGCGGATCATCCGCGGCGCTTCCTGCTCCCAGATCGCGTCGAGGGCCTCGATCGTCCGAAACACATTCAGCAGGCCTTGCTGTTTGTGGAGGTAGAGCTCGGCGAACCACCAGAGTGAATCGCCGCGCAGCGTGAATCGGCGGCGAAGCGGCTGTCCTTCGACATCGAGATGCCGCAGCTGCTTGATCCATGTGTACTCGGTGGTGACGGCGCGTTGCTCGCCGGCGGGGTCCAGGTACTCGTTGAGTCGCCTGCTCCGCGCGCCACTCGCGCCATCGATGAACAGGACGTCGTCAATCATTCGGGAGCAGACGGACCGGAAGGATACTGCTTCGGGCTGACCGATCGAGCACCGACACGGCCGCGGTGTAGACATCCTCGACGAGGACGGCTTCCAGACAATCTGGCGTGTGGCCGACACAGCGTGCCGGCGGCTGTCTGATTCGGTTGCAGGGGCTGCAGGGCAAATCGACTCGGATGATTCGATCGAAGGGACCGCGAGGGGCGTAGCGCGCCGGATCGGAGGGGCCGAACACCGCGACGACCGGTGTGCCAACCGCAACCGCAAGGTGCATGGGTCCGGTATCGCTAGTGATCAGCAGGTCGAGCCGTTCAAGTACGCCCGCGATCGTGAGCAAATCGAGGCCCCCTGCGACGTCCACAACCTTGTGCGTGGGGAGGGAGGCTTTGACCGTCTCCACCAGCGGTCGATCGGCGCGTGAGCCGCTCAGCACGATCGTGGCGCCAGAGTATTCGATCAGGCGGCGCGCGACGGTGGCGAACCGCTCGGGCGGCCACTGCTTAATCGCGCGTCCGCCGCTGACGTGTACACCAATGATCGGCGGTTCTGCGTGCAGCAAGAGCCGTGATGCGTTCTCGTGCGCGCTGGACGGCACGACGAGCGTAGGAGGTTGTTCGATTGGTATGGTCGACCCGAAGATTGCGGCCGCGAGACGACGTGCGTTATCGCTGGTGTGCGCGCGGGGATCGAAGTCGAGTGCCTGATCGAGCAGCGCTCCACCGCCGCCGCTGCGGTAGCCCGCCGTCCAGGCGGCGCCTGACGCGGCGAGCAGCAGGTTGCCCCGGATATCGGGCTCGAAGTTGATCGCCAGATCGTACTGGACGCTGCGCCATCGACGGGCCGCGCCGATCAGCGAGAGCACACCCAGGCCCTGACCCTCGCGCGCGAGCCACGCAGCATCCAGGCAGAGCACCCGTCTGACCGGCTCGATCGCACGCGCCAGGTCGGCGTTCCAGCTCCCTGCGACGAGGTCGATTTCCGCCTCTGGCGCGAGTGCCTGGAGGTCAGCCAGCGCCGGCAGCGTCATGAGGAGATCGCCGATCCGCTCCAGACGCAGAATCAGGATGCGTTTTGGCGCGCGCGGCGGCCGGCGCCGGCGAAAGGGGCGCACGAGTGCGGCCAGGGCACCGAAGGCCCGATCCGCGGTCGCGACGAGTACGCGCTCGCGACGGTCGGAGATGTGCAGGGGCATTGAGCGCTGACGTTATCTTACCGCCACGCGATCGACCATGACCCCGACGTTGCGATCGTCCGGCGAGCCGAGCACGTTGTGTGGGTTCCAGGTGGACGTCACCAGCCTCAGCTCGACGGGATCACCGGATGCGGCGGATCGGGCGGCGAGGTCGGGCGGAATCGCAAACGTGTAGGGAACGAAACCGCCGGCGACGGTCGCGGTCCCGAGTAGCTGGTCCTGCAGGAAGACACTGACCTGCGCAGCGCCGGCTGCCGCGGGCCGGCCTCCGTTGTTCAGCCAGAGGACCACCTCACGGCTCGAGGCCGGGAGGCGCGTGATTGATATGTACGACGTGGCGCCGGTCCAGCGGAAGGTGTGCCCGTCGGACATCTCCTTCGCGTGGAACCGAACGACGTTGAGATCGTCGCGGACGCCAATGTCCAGATCGAAGCCGGCATCCTCATCCGCAGGCTCCGCCGCGGTGAACTCGTACAAGCCGTATTCGAATTCCTTCTGCCGGACGAACCGCGGGAACGCGTTGAGCGGGGCGTCGTACTCCGGCACCTGGAATCGTTCGCTCGCGATCGGATGGACGCCGTATCGATGGGAAAGCAGGTCCGTTCCACCCCCGCCGATGAACAGCACACGGCGGTACCGAGTCCGCGCCCATTCGAGAAACGCGGCCAGGGTCGGCTTGTCGGGGCGAGCGGGGGTCAGGTACAAGGACATTTCGTCCGTAGACGTAGGCTAGCGGCAGCGCCAGCACGTGCACGTCGCTGTTGGTATCGCGCGACTCCGCAATCACGAGGTCGTCGTCGCCGATCGTTCCCGCCAGGTGCTCCAGTTTCGGAATCAGCCCGGCGTACTCGACGTGAGCGACGACCGGGCGGCTCACACGCAGGTAGTAGGCCGCGAGCAGCACGATGAACAGGACGCGAACGGCGGTGCGGACCGTCCCGGACAGCGTGCGGGGAAGGCGGACACCTGACAAAGCCGCGGCCGCTGCGAAGATGAGCGCGCCAGGAAGGATGACGGGAAGAAAACGACGAGTCATCCAGAAGTGGTACGGGACAATGCGAACCTTGTAGAACAAGAAACAGCCGAAGATGATCACCGTGCTGATGAGCGCAGGATCGCGAAAGAAACGGCGCGACAGCAGCGCGAGACCGATCAAGGCGGCGATGAGCGCGGGCAGCGTGAGATACAGATACGTGAACGTTCGAAGCGCGTCCGCGTCGTGCGCTGCCAGCTTTCCGACCTGGTGCCGAAAAATCAGCGCGTAAACGGTTAGCAGGCAGACGCCGATGACCATTCCGGTGGGCACCCATTGACCAACGCGCGTCATGACCGCTGGAACCCGCCACGACAGAGCGACAACCGCCACGCCCGCGACGGCGACGCCTACGAGCGCGACACACTCCCAGAGCGGTAACGTCTGGAAGAACAGGATCGGTGCGGACGCGTACGCTCGCATCGGCCCCGACAGGTATAGGGCCGCAGCGGCCGCCACAATCCCGAAGACGACGATGAAGGATGCGCGAGCGCGCTGGCCGTTGAGCACGCCCAGCACGAGGCCGGCCGCGACGCCGAGGATCCCGAGTACCACGTCGAATCTCAGGAAGAGCAGCAAGCCGAGGAGTGCGCCCGCCACGGGCGCGAAGAACCTATCGCCATCGACATGGGCGCGCGCGTTTGCCAGCAAAGCGGCGAACAGCAGCGCCTGCATCGTCACTTCCGCGTTGGGATACTTCGCAAACCATACCGTGATCACGTGCATCGCCAGCAGCGTGGCGGCCGCGAAGGCCGCCGCACGTCCCGTGAGCCGGGACGCGGCGAAATAGACGGCCAGCAGACCGAGAATCGCCCATACGCCGACCGTCCGCCTCGCGCCGGTCAGGCCATCGACGCCGTAGCCGATGGCAATCGACGCGGGGAACAGATGAGGGAACTGGCCGACGACGCTCCCGAGGTCAGGATTCTGGATGAAGAATCCCATGAAGCGCAGCGAGTAATAGTCGGTCCGGCCATGAGAGGGGAAGAATAGATCGCGCGCGAACGGCGGGACGGAGGCAACCACCGGATCGCGAACGACGATCGCGCCGCGCTGCGCAATCTGAATTCCCTCGTTCATGTAAGTCCCCGGATCCTTGCCGCCGATGATGTATTCCGACGGGGGAAAGAATCGCCACACGCCGAGGATGACGATCGCCGCCGGCGCCAACGCCGTCCACGTGACCCGGCGCGCCGCGGCACCGAATCGCAGACGCCCTCTGGATGCCACCGCGCAGAGCGCGATGACGGCCACGTCCGCCATCAGGAGTCGGCGGAAGCTGTAGCGATGGAATGAGGCGAGAGCGATCACGATCGCCAGCGAGACAGCGACGCTGAGGATGACGGACCAGAAGGCGCGCTCCTCCGCGTCGAGCCCCGCACGCCTGTCGCGATCCATCCAGGGGAGACGGAACAGCGCGGCGCCAGGAAGCCAGCCGATGAGCGCCAGCTGCGCGAGCTGAGTCAACGTGATCATCTGACGATACACCACAGAACCGCGCGTTCGTGCGCGACGGGCGGATTCGATCGCGTCCCTGAAGGGCTCGCGCGCGACGTGCGCCGCTCAGATGGACGCCAGCGCCTCGGCGACGCGTTCGATGGCGTCGGCCGGCAGCGAGGGATAGAGCGGCAGCGACAGGATCTCATTGCAGATGCGGTTCGTCACGGGGCAATCGGCCGGCTGCTCCGACGCGAGCGCAGGCTGGCGCGGGATCGGCACCGGATAATGAATCAGCGTTTCAATTCCGGCAGCGCGAAGCGCCGACTGCACGGTCTCGCGCGCCGTCGAACGGACCGGGAACAGGTGGTACACGTGCCCCTCGTCCAGAATCGGCGGCACGACAACCGCCTTCTGCTTCGCGAGTCGCGCCCGGTACTCACGCGCGAGCGCACGTCGCCGCTCGGTCCAGCCGGGCAGAAGCGGCAACCGGGCGCGAAGAATCGCCGCCTGCATGTCATCGAGCCGTGAGTTCACGCCGAATTCGCCGTGGTGGTAACGGTCGGTTTGTCCGCCATTCCGAAGCCGCCTGGCGCGCGCCGCCAGGTCCCCGTCGCTCGTAGTAATCGCCCCGCCGTCGCCGAGCGCGCCCAGGTTCTTGGTGGGATAGAAGCTGTAGGCGGCCGCCGCGCCGAAGCTTCCCACCGGTCGTCCCGCGCACGTCGCCAGATGCGCCTGGCAACAATCTTCAACGATCGCCAGTCCGTGGCGCGACGCCACAGCGGCGATGGCGATCATATCCGCGGGCTGACCGTAGAGGTGCACCGGCATGATCGCAGCGGTCCTGGGTGTGATCGCCGACGCCGCAGCCTGGGGATCGAGCGTCAGGCGGTCTTCGTCGATATCGGCGAACACAGGCCGCGCCCCCGTCATCATGATCGCCAGCGCCGAGTACGCGGCGGAGAGCGGCGTCGTGATGACCTCATCACCCTGGCCGATGCCCAGCGCGCGCAGGCCGATCGCGAGCGCGTCGGTTCCGGTGCCAACGCCGACGGCTGCCCCCGCGCCGCAGGCGGTGGCGAATTCCCTTTCAAAGGCGTCCAGTTCGGGGCCGAGAACGAACCAGCCACGCGTGATGACGCGCTCGATGGCCTCACGCACCGCGGAACCATCCTCCCGCGGCGTGAGCTGGAGGAATGGGATCACCGGCGTCCGCGAATCACGGCTGAGGCCTCGGTGGTCGGGAGCGCGCCTGGCCGCATGTGCTCCTTTCGCACGACCAGCGCAATCCACAAGCGGCCGACATCGATCGCCGTTTTGAAGAGACGCCGGAAGTTGAAGAACTGCGACTTCCCGTAGGCCCGATGATAATGATGAACGGGCACTTCGGCGACGCTGAAGCCCGAGTCCTGGATCTTCTTCATCATCTCCAGACAGATGACCCCGCTACTCGTCTCGAGCGCGACGCGATCGAAGATCGACCGACGCAGCAGGCGGAAGTCGCAGTCGACGTCGCGGACCCGGAGTCCAAACAGCAGCTTGACGGTGTGATGGTAGATGCGGCCAATCAGCACGCGATGGAACGGATCGGATCGGCTGATCTTGTACCCGTTGACGAGATCGATATGGCTGCGGAGTGCGTTCCACAGGATCACCATCTCGGAGGGATCGTACTGCGCGTCCCCGTCGGTGTAGAAGACCAGGTCACGGGTGGCTGCCGCAAAGCCGCTCCGCAGCGCGGCACCATACCCGCGGTTGCTGGCGTGGTGGACGACGCGGACCTCCGGATACGTCCGCGCGAGTTCGTCGACGATCTGCGCGGTCGCGTCGGCGCTCCCGTCATTGACGATGATGATCTCGAAGTCCGGGGTCAGGCTCGCCGCGGTCTGGCGCGCGGAAATGACCAGGCTTGCGATCGTCCCGCTGTCGTTGTAAGCGGGGAAGAACACGCTGAGTCCCGGCGTCCTGGTGGCTGGCGGCAGCATTGGCAGAGCCGTGAATCTTAGCTGGGCAGGGATTTGAAGGCAAGAGCGCGACCGTATGCCGCCTCGAACCGCGCGGCCGCCCGGTCCCATCCAAAAGACCGCTCCACTTCGCTTCGCGCCGCGGCGCCAATCCGCACGCGCAGCGTCGGATTGTCGAGCAGTTTCTGCATCGCCCCCGCGATGGCTCCAGCATCGCGTTGGGCGACGATCAGTCCGGTCCGGCCGTCTTCGATGACCGAGCCGATGCCACCGGCGGCCGTGGTGACGAGCGGCGTCGCCGACGCCATCGCCTCGAGGACGACGTTGGGCAGCCCGTCGACATTTCCGCGATCGTCGCGCACCGAGGGCGCGCAAATCAGATCGGCAGCCGCGAAATACTCGCCGACGCGATCCTGGGGCTGATTGCCAAGAAATCTGTACGCGCGCGCCAACACCGGCAGCCTCTGCGCGTGCGCGCAGTTCCGCCTCGAGCGTCCCTTCACCCGCGATCGCCAGCACCAGGCCCGGCACGCTCGCGAGCGCGTCGATCGCGTACTCGAACCCCTTCTTCCGGACCAGGCGTCCCGCCGCCACACACAGCGGGACCTGATTGCCGATGCCCAGTTCCGCGCGCCGAGCGGATCGCACCGCTGGATCCGGATGAAACCGCGCGGTGTCCACACCGTATGGCACGGTCTCGATTCGATCGGCGCTGGCCCCCAGTGCGAGTGCGCGCCGGGCGAGATCGTCGCTGCACGCAGTCACAAAACCCGCGTGCGCGAACGCGCGTCGTGCGGCAACCCGGGCGGGTCCGAACCGTTCCGCGACGAACACATCAGAGCCGTGCAGGCTGACGACGAGCGGCAGCCGCGGGGCCGCGATCGCGGCCGTGATCCCGCCAGGAATGACCCAGTGTCCGTGCATGACCGTCGCGCGATGCCGTCTGGCGACCTGGCGCGCCGCGCGCCAGCCTGCCGCCAGCGCCAGAGGCGCCGCCACGTAGGCGGCGGCCCGCAGGCTGACGTCCGCCCGCATGGCGGCTGCATATCCGAATATGTTCAAAGACGGCAGGGGAGCGTACCGGTAGAAATGAAACTGCACTCCCTGTTCTTCGGGCTGCCGCGTCACCAGCGGATGCCACGGGGCGACGAGGTGCACCTCGTGGCCGCGCGCGGCCACTGATCGCGCGATCGGCTCCATGAACGTGCCGACGCTGTCCCCGGGGAAGCGCGGATACGACGTCGTCACCATCACGACGACGTGACGCATCGTCAGCGCCGCGCGCCGCGCAGCGTCAGGCGCCACGGCATGACGATGGATTCGAGGATGACGTGTGACGTGAGTTTCGATTGGCCCTGGCGCCGTTCGACGAAGATGATGGGCACCTCCCCGATGCGGCAGCCATTGCGCGCGGCGTCGAACAGCATCTCGACGAGGAATGCATAACCGTCCGAGACCATCGCGTCGATCGGCAGTCGCGCGAGCGCTTCGCGGCGCCAGCAGCGGAACCCACTCGTGCAGTCCGAGGGGGATAACCGCGTCACGGCGCGGATGTAGCGGTTGGCAAAGGCGCTCAGGAATATGCGATGCAACGGCCAATTCACCACGCTGACACCGTTGAGATACCGCGACCCGATCACGACGTCGGCGTTCGCTGCCGCCGCGGCGAGGGCAGGAAGGTACTCGGGACCATGCGAGAGATCGGCGTCCATCTGGCAGATCAGTTCAGCGTCGGTGTTGTTGATCGCGTGGCGCAGTCCGTCGATGTACGACCGTCCGAGACCGCGTTTGCCGGTTCGATGCATGACTTCAACGCGGCCCGGGTGCTCGGCCGCAAGCGCGTCCGCGACGGCTCCCGTACCGTCTGGCGATCCGTCGTCGACCACCAGCAGGCGGAAGCCCTGATGCGCGAGCACGCCTCGGGCGAGGATCGGAAGATTCTCGCGCTCGTTATACGTAGGAACGACGACCAGTACGTTCATCGCGAATCAGATCTCGATGGTGTGGCGCGGGTCGCGTACCAGACACCCGCAAAAACGATCAGAGCTGGATCGATGACGGGGATCCGGAATCGCTCCTGCGGGAAGAACAGGATGCACACGACCACGGCCGATGCCGCCAGCGGAACAAGAGCATCCGGCGGATGCGGATAACGTCGCCATCGCGCCGCCCCGATACACCGAACGGCAGCAGCATCAGATACGATGCTATCGACGCCGTTCGATACAACGGCGAGTGTAGCGCATACGACCGACCGACCGGCACCACCGTATAGAACGCCTTCTTCAGCAGCAGGCCGAGCCACCAGAGCGGATGCGCAGCGATGTAAGCGATCGCTTCACGGTAATACAACGGTTCGAGCTCCTCCGGCGTCAACCCGGGGTAACTCCTCCGGAAGGCAATATCGGCGAGCTTGATATCGGGGTTCGCCGCCATGTCACCTTCGCCGCGGGCCAGGGGGTGATTGCCGGTCCAGAACGTGACGCCGCCTTCCGACGCGATCAGCACCACGCGGTGATACACGTGGACGTTGCGAATGGTCCATGGCGCGACCACCAGCACCGCTCCCGCCGCAAAGATCGCCGCGAGGACGGTCCGCCGACGAGCGAGCAGCCAGATTGCGGCAATGGGCACGAAGAACGCCGTGGCCGGTCGGATGAGCATCGCGATTCCGGTCACCACGCCGGCCATCGCCGTTATGAGCACGCTTCCGCGCGTCCTCGTGAGAATGCCGTCCGAGCGATCGATCGCGGCGTTCAGCAGAAGAACCGCTGCCAGTGCCGTCGTGCTGGCGAGCGCCTCGCTGAAGACGTAGGCGCAAATCCAGACCAGCGGCGGATACACGGCGGCGACCGCCGCGGCCACGACACCGGCGCGGGGTCCCGCCGCCCGACGCGCGATCGCCCCGATGAGCCACACACCCAGCGCGCCGACGATCGATTGCGCAACCTTGACTCGGGCCGGTGTCGCGTCGAATTCTCCTGTCCCCGCGCCGATGAGCGCGAGGAACACCGGATATCCGGGTGCTCTGCCGAAACGCTGGGCGTCCGGCGGATCGGAAGGCAGGTCATACACGAACCCCTTGCCGAGCGACACGCTCCTGGCAAGGGCCAGGTACTCACGTTCGTCGTGCGTCAGCGGCTTGTGCAGCCAGTATCCGAACCCGAACGCCAGCCGCAAGGCGAAGCCGGCCACGGCTGCCGCCCCGATCAGCCGACGGGCGCGTGTCACATCGATGGCCATCCGAGCCGGTTATTGGCGCCCTTCGAACCGCAGCGCCGAAATCTGCTCGGACACGAGTCCCACGAGAAACACAATGACGGCGAGCATGATGAGCAGCACCGACGAGTTCGTGACGTGGCTCTGGGTGGCAATCGTCCACGCTGCGTAAGCGGCACCGAGCGCGAACGATGCGAGGCTGAGCGGGAGGAAGATTCGCAGCGGGCTGAAGAGCGTGATGATCTTCAGAATGATGATCAGAAACTTCGCGCCGTCGCGGGCGAGGCGGATCTTCGACTGGCCGATCCGTGCACGGGCTTCGACCGGTTCGAAGGCGACGTTATACCCCGCCTTCATGAACGCCAGCGTCGTGGTGGTCGGCGTTGAAAACCCGTTCGGCAGCAGATGAATGAATTCACGGAGGCACGCGAGGCGAGCGCCGCGGAACCCTGAGGTCAGGTCCGCGATCTCCCGTCCGGTCAGATAGCTCGCGAGCTGGTTCAGCGCGCCATTACCCAGCCGCCGGGCGGACGACGCCTGGGTGGTCGTCAAGCGGGCCCCGATGACGAGGTCATACTCGCCCAGACGCGACGCGAGGCGCCGGGCATCTTCGGGCCGATGCTGCCCGTCGCCGTCGATGATCAACACGAATTCACCGGTCGCGCGGCGGATCCCTGTCTTCACCGCGGCGCCGTTTCCCTTGTTATACGGATGCGTGGCCACGTGTGCGCCGGCGGCGGCCGCCGCCACGGCGGTTCCATCTCGCGATCCATCGTCAACCACGATGATTTCGTGCCATCGAGCGGCAGCGCTCAGCGCCGCAACCACCTCGCCGATGACGTCCGCTTCGTTGTAAGCAGGAATGACGATCGATACGGCTGACGGATCTGCCACCGAGCTAGCGCTCCCGACCGGCCTTCGCCGCCACAGCCTGCGGCGTATCCGCGGACTTGTCGGTCAGCTCGAGCAGACGTACGCGATAGAGCAGGTCTTCGAGGAGCTTGCGGTTGCCCGAGATCATGTCGGCCATGAGGCCCATCACGAGCAGCTGGAATCCCAGGATCAGCAGGACGGCGGCGCCGATGAGCGAGGCCACGTGCCGGAAGGCCTCTCCCTGAAAGAAGTAGTAGACGAACCGCACGCACACTGCCAGGCCGATGCTGAAGACCGCGAGCCCGATGTACGTAAACACCTTGAGCGGTTCGTACATCGCGTAAATCCGCACGATCGTAGCGGAGGACCGTTTGATGTACGAGAACACGCTGTCGAAGAGCCGCGACTCGCGGGTGCGCGGGTTGGTCTCGACGGGGACGTGGGCTATCGCCATCCGCTTCTTGCCCGCCTGAATGATCGATTCCAGCGTGTACGAGAATTCGGACACGATCGTCATCCGTAAGGCAGCGTCGCGAGTGTAGGCACGGAATCCGCTCGTGGTATCGGGCACGGTCGTGTTCGACACTTGCCGGACGACCCAGCTTCCCAGCAGCTGGAGCTGTCGCTTGCGCCATGACATGTGGCGCAGCTCGGCGATGTTACGGTCGCCAATCACGATGTCCGCCTCGCCGTTCAAGAGTGGCGCGACGAGGCGCGGAATTTCGCGAGCGGCATACTGGTTGTCCGCGTCGGTGTTGACGATGAAGTCGGCGCCGGCCTTGAGCGACGCATCGATTCCGATCATGAAGGCCACGGCCAGTCCCTTGTTCCGGCGGAGGCGCACCACATGATCAGCCCCGCACCGGCGGGCCACGTCCGCGGTCCCGTCGCGGGACCCGTCGTCGATGACGAGCACTTCAACCACGTCGATTCCCGGAACCACGCGGGGCAGGTCGGCGAGCGTCGCCGGCAGGGTCGCTGCTTCGTTGAGGCAGGGGATCTGAATGATGAGCTTTGTCACGGGACTCGAAACCGTTCGATGCGCCGTCGGGATGACATCTGCGGCATCGGCAAGAATGTGAACGTGCCGCCGCGAGTCACGGCAATTATGGCGAATTTCCCGATTATCGCAATGTCGTCAGCCTCTCGATGACCCCGTCCCAGGTGATCGCCGCCGCGACATCGTGCCCGGCATCCCCAAGGACTGCTGCCTGTGCGCGATCGCTTGCCAGTCGATTGATGGCGACCGCGAGCTCGTCAGGATCTGGCGCGGCGACGAATCCGTTCACGCCGTCGACCACGAACTCGTTGGGCCCGCCCGAGTCGCTGCAGGTGATGACGGGCTTTCGTGCGAGGAAGGCCTCGAGTGTGACGTAGCCGAAGTCTTCGTCGTACGGCGGATAGATCACGGCCAACGCGCTGGCGTACAGTCCGATCAGATCATCGTCTTCGACGTTGCCGAGAAACGTCACGCGATCGGCAACCCCTGCCGCCGCTGCGGCGCGCTCCGCATTCGGCCGCTGAGTGCCGTCCCCGGCGACGATGAGCCGGATATGCGACGGCACGTTCGCCATTGCTGCGATGATCAAATCGACCCGCTTGACCGACTCGATCCGTCCCACCGACAGGACGTAGTCGGTGTACGGCCCCGGAATCAGTCGCGCCGCGAGCTTCGGGGGATGGTAGAGCGCCTCCGCGGTGAGGCCGTTGAATGTGGCCAGACGCGAAGCCGTATTCCGCGCATTCGTGAAGAGCGCGCGGCACTCTCCCAGCATCTGGCAATCCAGGCGCGTCAAGGTATCCCTGAGCCCTACATCGAGCTCGGTATGTGCGAAGTCGCTGTACTCGGTTCCACACAGCTCGTACGCCGCGCGGTACTGGTGAATCAGCCACGCGACCTTGTTCGGATGTCGGGCGAAGTACGACGGGAATTTCGTGCCGATCACGAGATCGACTATCTGCCCGTTGCTTTCGCTCAAATCGAGCAGTCGCCACGCCGCCGCGTGCGGAAGGATTTCTTCCTTGGGATACCACTTGAAGGGGATGCTGACGAGCTCGGCGTTGTAGCCTCGGACCCGCAGCTCGCGGACCAGTTGCCGCACATGAACTTCCGCGCCGCCGTGCACGAACGGGACCTGCGCCTCACAGACGAGGACGGTCTGAACGCTCATGAAGAGCCAGAATCTATCATTGTCCGTCACGTCGCATGGCGGAAGTTGATCACGTCGCCGTCCTGAACGATGTAATCCTTTCCTTCGAGCCGCAGCTCGCCGTGCTCACGGCACGCGGCGATCGTACGGCGCTCGAGTAGATGCTCGTAGCGGACGACCTCGGCCCGAATGAAGCCGCGCGAGATGTCGCTGTGAATTTCGCCCGCGGCCAGCACGGCCGGCGTGTTGCGCGGAATCGACCACGCCCGATTCTCGTCCTCTCCGACCGTGAAGAACGAGATGTAGCCGAGGAGGTCGTAGCTCGCCCGGATTACACGATCCAACCCTGATTCGCGCAAGCCGAGATCTGCCATGAAGGCTGCCGCGTCCGCCGGGTCGAGCTGCGCGATCTCGAGCTCGATTTTCGCGCAGATGGGGACCTCACGGGTCGCGGCACCCTCGAGGAACGACGCGATGCCAGCCATCCGCACGGCATCGTCCGCACGCGGGAGATCCGCTTCGTCGAGATTGAGGACGATCAGCAGCGGCTTTGCGGACAGGAACTGAAACCCGCGGAGCCTCTTGGCGTCGTCTGCCGAGAGATTGAGCGCGCGCAGGGCGCGGCCTTCCTCGAGCGCGGCGCGGCAGCCGATCAGGATCTCCTGCTCCTTGCGCAGGTCGGCACTCTGGCCTTTCTTGAGATCTCGCTCGAGGCGTTCCAGGCGACGCTCGACGACCCCAAGATCCGCGAGGATGATCTCGTCCTCCATGGTCCGGACATCACGCGCCGGATCGATCGTTCCGGAGGGATGTGGAACCGCCGGATCGCGAAACATACGGACGACGTGCAGCAGCGCGTCCGCGTTCCGGAAGGGAGCGACATCGAGCAGCGCGGCGGCTCCGACCTTCGCGCCGCCGATGCCCGCGATATCCGCGAACTCCACCGTTGCAGGAACGTGTTTGCGGGGATTGAAAAGCGCGGTGAGCCGGTCGAGCCGCTCGTCGGGCACACGCGAGACGCCGACGTTCGCCTCGGACTTGCCCGCCGCGCGCGGCGCCTCCCGGGCACTCGTGAGGAGCTGAAACAGGGCCGTCTTTCCCGACGACGGAAATCCAATCAAACCGGCACGAAGCATCGCTGTCCTGGACTCAAAAAGCTGTCGTGTCCTCGCGCACGCCATCCAAGGCGCTGAGCGATTCCGCGGCTCCCCAATCAGCCTGGGGTCTGACCCCCGACCCCTGGGGTCTGACCCCCGACTTGGGGTCTGACCCCCGACCCCTGGGGTCTGACCCCCCACTCCGGGGTCTGACCCCCGACTTGGGGTCTGACCCCCAATCCCGGGGTCTGACCCCGACCTTGGGGTCTGACCCCCGATGCGCGGCGGGCCCTGCGCGAGTGGCAGAACTGCTCATGCTAGCACGCGACGTCATCGTTGACCTCCACTGCGATGGCGAAACAAAAGCGTAACGCCCTGAGCACGTTGGTTTTGCGTTGACACGCGGGCGCCGAATCTCTACTATCGCGGTGGAATTTTGTGGAACAAAATGGAGTAAATGGACGGCTCCGGGGCAACTACGCCGCCAAAATTGATGAGAAGGGCCGGCTCAAGATCCCGAACGCCTTCCGCAGTCTCATCGAAGGGACCCACGGCAAGGAGCTGTTCGTGACGAGCGTAACGGGGGAGTACGTCCGGATTTACCCGATGCCGGTCTGGCTGGCGTACGAGGAAAAGCTGGCGGCGGTGCCCTCGACCCACCCCGCGCGTCTCAAGTTCTTCGAGCGCGTGAATTACTACGGACAGACGGCCGAATTCGATGTGCAGGGACGTGTGTTGATTCATCCGCGACTCCGCGAATCGGCCGGCACGACCGGAGAGGTGGACGTTTTGGGCCAGTACGACTGGCTGGACATCTGGAATCACGATCGCTTCGTCGCGAAGTTGCAGCGCGAGCCTTACACCTACGACGACGCGCGGGCGCTGTCGGAGTTTGGGATTTAGTCATGGATCCCACGCACGAGCCCGTGCTCACGGATGCGGTCATCGAGCTGCTCCAACCGTCGCGCGGTGGAGTGTTCGTGGACTGCACGGTCGGTCTTGGCGGACATGCCCGCGCGATCCTCGCCGGCGGCGCGGCGCAATTGATCGGCCTCGATCGCGACACGACAGCGCTGGCGCTGGCGGCGCAATCGCTCGCCCCGTGGGGCGACCGCGTCGAGCTCGTGCACGCGGATTACCGGGAGTTGCCGGCCGTCCTCGCCGCACGCGGCGTCGATGCGGTCGACGGCGCGCTGGCCGATTTGGGCGTGTCGTCGATGCAGTTCGATGCGCCAGGCCGCGGCTTCAGCTTCCGGCGCGACGAACCGCTCGACATGCGCATGGATCAGACCACCGGGCCGACTGCCGCCGACCTGCTGGTGGACGTTGATGAAACCGAGCTCGCCAACGTGATCTTCCAGTACGGCGAAGAACGTTTCTCGCGACGCATCGCACGACGGATCGTCGAGGCGCGGCTCACGACGCCCATCGCGACCACGTCGCAGCTCGCCGACATCGTCCGCCGCGCCATTCCCCGGAAGGGCTACCAGCGGATCGATCCAGCGACGCGCACGTTCCAGGCACTCCGCATCTGGGTGAACCGCGAGCTCGAGGGGCTCGATGTCTTTCTGGCGGCGGCCTCACGGCTGCTGCGCGCGGGGGCGCGGTTCGCGGTCATCACGTTTCATTCGCTGGAGGACCGGATTGTGAAGCACGTGTTCCGGGCGCTGGCAGCCGGCGAAGGGGCGGTGCGTGTGCTGACGCGCAAGCCCGTCGTCGCCGAGGATCGGGAAGTCGCCCGCAACCCGCGCGCCCGGAGCGCGAAGCTGCGTGCGATAGAGAGGCTTGCATGAGCGGAATGGATTTCGAGTACGCCATCAAGAAAGACGTCCGGAACAATCCAATCGTCCGGGAGGTCGATGAAGCGAGGCAGCGCCAGCTGCTGCACACGGTCATCATCGTCGGGTTCCTGTCGCTGGTGATTCTGTTCTCGGCGTGGCAGCGATTCGCGCTGCTGGGCCACGGCTACGAGATGCAGCGAATGCAGCGCGAGCGCGCCGAGCAGGAAGACATCAATCGCCATCTGCGCCTCGAAATTGAAACGCTGCGGTCGCCGGCGCGGGTCGAACACATCGCGACCAAAGAGCTCCACCTGATCGCGCCGGCGCGTGACCAGGCAATCATCCTCGAGCGGGTGACGCCGTCGGCGCCTCCCGAAAAATCCATCGTCGCGGCGCGCTGACCCTCTGGGGAACGCGGCGGGCAGGAGGATCGGTGTGGCGGACGAACACGGAGCAGATTCAGGCTTCCCTGGCGCAGCTCTGCCCAGCGCGTCCTGAAGCGTGATCCTGCGTCGGCGCTCCGCCGGAGTGGCGGGACGTGCTTCGATCGCGACTCCTCGTGTGCACCGCGCTGTTCGTCTTCTGGACCGTCAGCATCGAAGCGCGGCTCGTCTACCTGCAGGTCGTCGAGCACGCCGACATGATGGCGCGCGCGAACCGCCAGCAGCTGCGGACCGTCAAGCTGCCCGCCAAGCGAGGCGAGATCGTCGATCGCGCCGGCCACATTCTCGCCTACAGCGTCGATGCCGACACCATCGCGGCGGTCCCCACCGAAATCAAAGATCCGGAATCGGTCGCCGCTCGCGTCTGTGCGGTACTCGACCATTGCAACGACCAGCAGCGACAGGTGATGGCCGAGCGTCTCGCGAGCAAGTCGCAGTTCGCGTATCTCGCGCGGCAGGTGTCGCCAGAGGAGGCGAGGCGGATCAAAGGACTCGAACTACCCGGCCTGCTCTTCTACAAGGAGAGCCGGCGTTACTACCCCAAGAAAGACCTGGCGGCACACGTCCTCGGATACGTCGGGCTCGACAACGCCGGGCTGGCGGGTCTCGAGTCGACGTTCGACGCGCGCATCAGGGGACGTGAAGGCAAGATGCTCCTGCAGACCGATGCGCGCCGACAGGCGATGTCGAGTCGTGAAGAGCGACCGCCCACCGCGGGCGACGGTCTGGAACTCACGATCGACGAGTATCTGCAGTACGTCGCCGATCGCGAACTACGGATCGGTGTCGCCGAAAATGCGGCGAGCGGCGGGACGGCGATCATTCTGGAGCCCCACACCGGTGAGATTCTCGCGCTCGCGAACTGGCCGACCTTCAATCCGAATGCGTTCAATGCCTCCGACATCGTCGCACGGCGAAACCGCGCGGTGCAGGACCTGTACGAGCCTGGATCCACGTTCAAGATCGTGACCGCCTCGGCGGCTATCGAAGAGGGTCTCATCAGGACCACGGATCCGATTGACTGCAGTCCCGGTCACATCACGTTCGGCAGCCGCGTGATTCGGGACACACACGAATACGGCACGCTTCCATTCATCGACGTGATCGCCAAGTCGAGCAACGTCGGGGCGATTAAGGTCGGTATGAAGGTCGGTCCAACGCGCCTCGGTCAGTACGTGAACCGGTTTGGTTTCGGTCAGACGCTGGCGTCCGACTTCCGCGGAGAGAACGCGGGCATGGTGGTACAGCGCCGACCGTCTCGATCCGAGCGCGCTCGCGTCGGTGTCGATGGGTTATCAGGTGGGGGTGACGCCGCTGCAGATGGCGATAGCGGTGAGCGCCGTCGCCAACGGCGGCGAGATCGTCGAGCCGCACGTGGTGCGCGCGTTCATCCGCAATGGCCATCGTGAAGAGGTTCCCCGCAACGTCGTGCGGCGGGCAATCGCGCCGGAGACGGCGGCAACCGTCACGGAAATCATGGAAGCCGTGGTTGAGCGCGGCACTGCCAAGTCCTTCGCCCAGATGGAGGGGTTTACGGTCGCCGGCAAGACCGGTACGGCCTCGAAGGCCGTGAACGGCCATTATTCGAAGTCCGACTACAACGCGTCGTTTGTCGGGTTCGTGCCATCGCGGAAGCCGGCGATCACGATTGTCGTCGTCATCGACTCGCCGCACGCTGCCAGCTACTACGGCGCTGTGGTCTCCGCGCCCGTCTTCAAGCGCATAGCCGAGGCCACACTGCGGCATCTCGGCGTCGGGCCGACGCTGAACGCGCCTCCTCCCGTCATCGTCGCGCGTCATGACGGCTCGGCCGGGGAAATGGCGCCCGAGCCGGTCGTCGCCCGCCCTGGGCTGGCCACCGAATCGACGCCGCCGGGGCAAATGCCGGATGTGCGTGGTCTCAGCGCCAGGGAGGCGGTCCGCGCGCTGAGGCCGTTCGGGCTCACGCCTCGGCTGGATGGCGATGGGTTCGTGGTCGAACAGCTGCCGCGCCCCGGCGCCATCCTGGCGCGCGGGGACTCCTGTGTGCTCAAGCTCGGACGTCGTCAGTCACCATCCGTCGGAGGGACGGACCAGTGACGCTGCGCGATCTCCTGAGCGAGATCCCCCATCCGTCGTCAGTGAATGTGAGCGACGCGTCCGTCGGCGACACCCCCGTGACGGCCGTGACGTACGACTCCCGGCAGGCAGGGCCGGGTGCCGTGTTCGTCGCGCTCCGTGGTGTCAACGCCGACGGCGCGTCGTTCGCGCGAGAAGCGCTCAACCGCGGCGCCATCGCCGTCGTTTCGGAGGCCGGCGCGCCTGGAGACGTGTCGCGCCCGTGGATCCAGGTGCCCGATGCACGGCTGTCGCTGGCGGCTCTGGCCGCGACTCTCTACGACAACCCGAGCGAAGAGCTCACGCTCGTCGGCATCACCGGCACGAACGGGAAGACGACGACATCCTATCTGCTTGCATCGATCTTCGAGGCGGCCGGGATCCGATGCGGACGGATTGGCACGGTTGGATACCGCATCGGCGATCGCGAGTTCGAAGCGTCACGGACGACGCCGGAGGCGCCGGAACTGCAGCGCATGCTGCGTGAAATGGTTGCCGACGGATGCGGCGCCTGTGTGATGGAAGTGTCGTCGCACGCGCTGACGCTCCGCCGGGCGGATCGGCTGCATTTCGCCGCTGCCATTTTCACCAATCTGACCCGCGATCACCTGGATTTCCATCGCAACATGGAAGCGTATTTCGTGGCGAAGCGGCGTCTGGCCGAGCTGCTCCCGGAAACGGGCATCGCCGTCACGAACCTCGACGATCCGCGCGGCCGTGACTTTGCCGCCGCCGCTCTCCGTCCGGTCACGTACGCGATTGATGCGCGGGCCGATGTCCGTCCCGGTCCGCTGACGTTCTCACTCGACGGGCTGAGCTTTGAGGTCCGCACGCCGCGTGGCACGCTGCGACTGAGGTCACCGCTCGTCGGCAGGCCCAATGCGTACAACATTCTCGCCGCCGCCGCGGCGGCGATGGCGCTCGACGTGCCGTTCAGCGCCATCGAGCGCGGCATCGCGCAGCTTGCCGACGTCCCCGGCCGCTTCCAGATTGTCTCGAGCCCTTCCGATGACGTCCGCGTCGTCGTCGATTACGCGCACACGGACGATGCGCTGAAGAACCTGCTGGAAACGGCACGGCCGCTCGCGACCGGACGCGTGATTACCGTGTTTGGCTGCGGCGGCGACCGCGATCGCACGAAGCGGCCGCTCATGGGCGCCGTCGCGGCACGCTTGAGCGATCTCGTCATCATCACGTCCGACAACCCGCGATCGGAAGACCCGAATCAGATCATCGACGAGGTGAAGCGCGGGATTGTCGTCCCTGCCGATCGCACGCCGCCGGGCGGGGCGCCGACGAAATCGACGCCGTTCCTGGCCATTGTCGATCGCAAGAGCGCAATCGAACGGGCGATTCGCGACGCAACCGGCGGGGATCTCGTGCTGATCGCGGGAAAGGGACACGAGAAGTACCAGGTCATCGGCGAGCGGACGTTGCCATTTGATGACGTGGAAGTCGCGCGCGCCGCACTGGCTCGCCGGCGCGCCGGTTCGAGAGTGTCGTAGCGGCGTGGATCGGCTTCCGCTCACCGCCGGGGACATCGTGGCCGCCACCGGCGGCCGGCTGGAACAGGGCCGCCCGGGAGATCGGATCGAGGGGATCGCGATCGATTCGCGGACGATCGGCCGCGGCGAACTGTTCGTGGCCATCCGCGGCGATCGCTTCGACGGCCACGACTTTGTCGCGGGAGCGATGGCGCGCGGGGCGCGCGGGGCGATTGTCGAGCCGCAGCAGGTTGAGTCGGCTCGCGCGGCCGTGGCCGAACGGACCGACGCCGTCATCGTCAGCGTTCCGGACACGACGCGCGGGCTGCAGGACATTGCGCGGGACATGCGGCGACGGTCCGGCGCGAAGGTGGTGGCGATTACCGGTAGCGCAGGCAAGACGACGACGAAGGAAGTTGCAGCGGAGTTTCTCTCAACGCGTCTCCGGGTATTCCGCAACAAGGGGAATTTGAACAACCACATCGGTCTGCCGCTCTCGCTTCTCGAGCTGCGGTCCAGACCAGACGTCGCGGTAGTCGAGCTCGGCATGAATCATCCGGGAGAAATCCGAACGCTCGTCGGCATCGCCGAACCCGAGGTCCGCGTGTGGACTAACGTTGGCGATGCGCACGTCGGGTTCTTCGCCTCATCGGACGCCATCGCGGATGCCAAAGCCGAAATCCTCGAGCACGCGCAGACCAGCGACGTGTTGATTGCCAATGCCGACGACGATCGCATCGCCGCGCGCACGGCCAGCTTCGCGGGGCGGGTGATCACGTTCGGGATCGATCGACCGGCGAATATCAAGGCGACCGAGGTAGAGGATCGCGGACTCGACGGAACGCGCGCGGTCGTCAGCACACCCGCGGGCACGATGACGGTGGAGACGCCCCTGCTCGGGTCTGGCAATCTGGCCAACGTGCTCGCGGCGACTGCCGTCGCGCTGCAGTTCGATGTGCCGCTCGACGCAATTGCCGCTGGCGCGGCCGCGCTGCGGCCAGCGCATCGCCGCGGGGAGCTCCTGCGGCTCGCCGGCGGGCTCACGCTGATCGACGATTCGTACAACTCCAGTCCGTCCGCTCTGCGACGTGCCCTCCAAATCGTCAGGGTGGCGACTGGCAGCGCGCGGAAAATCGCGGTACTCGGCGAGATGCTCGAACTGGGGGCGCACTCAGCGCGCTTGCACCAGGAATGCGGCGCGGCGGCGGCCGCCGCCGGGCTCGATCTGCTCATTGCGGTTGGCGGCGCATCCGCACAGGCGCTTGCCGACCGAGCTGTCGCCAGCGGAATGCCTGCAGGATCCGTGGCTTACACCCCTACCAGCGCGGAGGCAGCCGATCTGGCCGTGCGGTGGACAAGGCCAGGCGATCTCGTGCTCGTGAAGGGCTCACGCGGCATCGGCACCGACGCCGTCGTCGATCGACTGAAGGCCGAGTACGCCTGATGCTGTACCACCTGCTCTATCCGCTGCACACGCAGTTCACGGTGCTGAACGTGACGCGGTACATCACGTTTCGTACCGCCGCGGCGAGCCTGAGCGCGCTCCTCATCGGCCTGTTCGTCGGACCGACGATGATCAGAAAGCTCCGCGAATTTCAGATCGGCCAGGTCGTTCGACAGGACGGTCCCGCGACTCATAAAACGAAGGCAGGGACGCCGACGATGGGCGGACTGCTCATTCTGACATCGGCGCTCGTGCCGACGCTGATTTGGGCCGATCTGACGAATCCCTTCATCTGGGTTGCGGTGCTTGCGACGGGAGCATTCGGCGCGATCGGGTTCGCGGATGACTACCTGAAGATCGTCCGGCGCTCTCATCATGGACTCCTCCCACGCTACAAGATGGGCTGGCAGGTCGTGGTCGCCGCCGCGGTCGGGTTCGCCTTGCTGCTGCTCGCCAACCACGAGCCCACGCTCTACAGCACGCGGCTGATCTTTCCGTTCTTCAAGCGCTTGATCCCCGATCTCGGGTGGTTTTATGTGGTGTTCGCGGTGGTGTTTCTCGTCGGCGCCACCAACGAGGTCAACCTCACCGACGGACTCGACGGCCTGGCGATCAGTGTCTTCGCAGTGTCGGCGGCGGCGTTCACCGCGCTCGCGTACGTGTCGACGCACGTCGTCTTCTCGAATTACCTGCAGCTCGTTCGACTCAATTCGGAGGCGGCGGAGCTCACGATTTTCTGCGGCGCGCTGGTCGGCGCGAGCCTTGGATTTCTCTGGTGGAACTGCTATCCCGCGGAGATCTTCATGGGAGACGTCGGGTCGCTCGGTCTGGGCGGCGCGCTGGGCACGGTGGCGCTGCTCATCAAGCAGGAAATCCTGTTCGTGGTCGTCGGCGGTGTGTTCGTGATGGAAGCCGCGTCGGTCATCATCCAGGTCGGTTCCTTCAAGATGACCGGACGCCGGGTGTTCAAGATGGCGCCCCTCCACCATCACTTCGAACTGATCGGATGGAGCGAACCCAAGGTCATCACACGGTTCGTGATCCTCGCGATTATTTTTGCGTTGTTCAGCCTGACGACGTTGAAACTCAGATGACGGCCGAGCGTCCGTTCTCCGTTCGCGGCAAGCGCGTCACCGTCGTCGGTGCGGCACGCAGCGGCGTGGCTGCCGCCGAGCTGCTCGTTCGACGGGGAGCTTCGGTGACGCTCAGCGACCTGCGCGAACATCTCGACGACGAGGAGCGTCTGCGCCAGGCGGGCGTCGAACTCGAGCTGGGCGGCCACCTGTCGGCCACGCTGCACGGCGCCGACCTGATCGTGACGAGCCCAGGTGTGCCGTTTCGGCATCCGCTGCTCGAGTCGGCGCGGCAGGCCGGCGTCCCAGTCATCGGCGAACTCGAGCTCGCTTCTCGGTGGCTGCGCGGCCGGATCGTGGCGATCACCGGCACCAAGGGGAAGTCGACTACCACCACCCTGACCGGACGGATGCTCGAGGCTGGCGGTCATCGGGTCCTCGTCGGCGGCAACATCGGCCTGGCGCTCAGCGCGCAGGTGGACGCGTCGACCGAGGACACGATCCATGTGATCGAGACGAGCAGCTTTCAGCTCGAGGCGACCGACACCTTTCACCCGTGGATCGCCGTGCTGCTCAACTTCTCGCCGGATCACCTCGACCGGCACAGCACCGTGGACGAGTACGCCGCCGCGAAGACCCGGATCTTTGCGCAGCAGACGATCGACGACTGGGCCGTGCTGAACGCGGACGATCGCGCCACCCTCGCGATGGCGGGAGCGACCCGGGCGCGGCGACTGCTGTTCTCGCTTCAGGGACAGCTTGCCGACGGCATCGTGCTCGATGGCGACACGATCGTCCGTCGCGTGGGTGTCACACGCGAACCGCTCGTGCCGTTGTCGTCGATCCGACTGATCGGACCGCATCTGGTGGCCGACGTGCTGGCTGCGTCCGCGGTCGCCTGGCTCGCGGGCGTGGACGGAGCGGCGATGACACGGGTGGTTGAAGGATTCGCCGGACTCGAGCACGCGCTCGAACCGGTGGGCGAAGTGGGTGGCGTCCGCTTCGTGAACGACTCGAAGGCGACGAACATCGAGGCGGCGCGGCGCGCGATTGAGAGCTTCGATGCTGGGGTTGTCGTGATTCTCGGTGGACGCTTCAAGGGGGGAGACTTCCGCGATCTGGCCGGACCGCTCGAAGCGCGGCAGGCCACGGTGGTGTCGATTGGTGAGGCGAGACCGCTCATCGCAGAGGCCCTGGGCGGACGTGTCGCGGTGCACGAGGCCGGCGACATGTCCGGCGCGGTGCGTACCGCGTTCGCGTCGGCGTCGCCTGGACAGACGGTCGTACTCGCACCGGCGTGCGCGAGCTTCGATATGTTCCGCGATTACGCGGAACGGGGTCAGGTGTTCAAGCAGGAAGTCCTGCGGTTGCAGGAGGAGTGGAACGTCACGCGTGAGCAGTGAGCAGTCATCAGTCCGGCTGGTGCGGTGAAGAACCGTCCGCTGGGAACGCAGGCTGCCCCGGTCTGCGAGGGTGGTGTCTTAGCCCCCGTCCGGCTGATGACTGCTGACTGCTTACGCTGACGTTCCGCGGCTCGCGGCCCCGTCGCCGGGATGGGGAATCCCGGCAGCGATGGCCGACGACATGCGGGTCGCGACTCACGGTTCGCGCTCGCAGGCACGTGTCTCGTGAGTGCAGTTCCGTGCACCCTCGCAGTGCGCGGTTGATGTGCACCGTCAGGGTGGTTGTCGGTCCGACCCGGCCGGACCTTTAGGCGGCGAAGTATGGCGCGAAAGCTCAAATCAGACAAGTTGCTGTTCACTGCCACGCTGCTGCTCGTGTGCACCAGCATCGTGATGGTGTACAGCGCGTCGGCGATCGTCGCGATGGAGGATCAAAACGACCCGTATCTGTACCTATTCAAGCAGGCGACGTGGGCACTGCTTGGTGTCGCGCTCGTGCCGCTCATGATGCGGATCGATTATCGCAACTACCGCCAGCCAGCCGTCATCTGGGCGGGGCTCGTCATCGTCTTGCTCGCACTCGTGGCCGTGCTGTTCGGGCATCCGCGCAATGGTGCGACCCGCTGGTTGGGGGTGGGAGGCCTGGGCGTGCAGCCATCCGAGCTCGCGAAGATTGTCGTCATCATCTTCATAGCGGCGTTGCTCGAGCGCCGGATGGATCGGATCGACGAGCCGGTGTACGCCTTGCTGCCGATCGGCGTGGTGCTCGCGGTCGTCGTCGGATTGATCCTCGCTGAACCCGATCTGGGCACGTCGGTATCGGTCGTGGTCATTGCCTCGGTCATGGTCTTCGCCGCGGGCATCAACTATCGCTACGTCGCCGGCGTCTTCCTGGCGGCGTTGCCCGCGCTCTACTTTCTCCTCGAGTTCTCCGATTACCGCCGCCGGCGGATTCTCGCGTTTCTGCACCCGTGGAGCGATCCGCTTGGCGACGGCTTTCAGATGATTCAGTCGATGATCGCCGTCGGCACCGGCGGCATCTTCGGCCGAGGCCTCATGGGCGGTGTGCAGAAGCTTTTCTATCTGCCCGAGCCGCACAACGATTTCATCTACTCGGTGATCTCGGAAGAGCTCGGGCTCGTGGGCGCGTCGATCGTGCTGGCCTGCTTCTGCGTCATTACCTGGCGCGGATTGCGCACGGCCTTGCGCGCTCCCGACCGATTTGGTTCGTTCCTGGCGCTCGGGCTGACCACGATGGTGGCGTTCCAGGCGTTTTTCAACATCAGTGTGGTGCTGGGAATTCTTCCGACGAAGGGCATCCCGCTGCCGTTCGTGAGCTACGGCGGGTCGTCGCTGCTCATCAATCTTCTCGGGATGGGGATCCTGCTGAACGTGTCGCAGCACGCCTCGTCCACGCACGTCATCACGACGACGATGCCAACGCAGGATGCATGAACCCGATGCGCGTCGTGATCGCTGGCGGTGGCACAGGAGGCCACCTGTTTCCGGGCATTGCCGTGGCCCGCGAACTGCTGCGGCGGCATCCGGACGCGCGCATCACGTTTGCCGGGACGGCACGCGGCATCGAGTCGCGTGTGATTCCACGCGAAGGATTCGAGCTGGACACGCTCAGAAGCAGCGGGTTGAAGGGGACGTCGCTCGGCGCCCGCATCCGGGGACTGTCGCTGATCCCGTTGAGCGCGATCGACGCGTGGTCGATCGTCTCGCGACGCTCGCCGGATCTGGTGATTGGCGTGGGCGGCTACAGCTCGGGGCCCGTCGTGCTGATGGCGGCACTCCGCGGCGTGCCGACGTTGTTGCTGGAGCAGAACGCCGTGCCCGGACTGACCAATCGGTTGCTTGCGCCCGCCGTCAGCGCAGCGGCCGTGACGTTCGAATCGACGGCGTCGTACTTCGGAAGGAGGGCCATTGTTGCAGGCAACCCGGTACGCTCCGAGTTCGTGTCCGAAAATCTCCCCCTCGGGGTTCGAACCGAGGGGCCTCCGAGGATTTTGATCTTTGGCGGCTCCCAGGGCGCGCACGCGATCAACGTGGCCATGGTGGCGGCGGCGGCGGAACTGGCCGCCTACCCTGGCGGGATGGCAATCACGCATCAGACAGGAGAGCGCGATCTTGAACTGGTCCGCGATGGGTACCGGCGTGCGCGGCTCGAGGCCCGCGTGGAGCCGTTCCTGTTCGCCATGGACCGCGAAATAAAGGCGGCCGATCTCGTCGTGTGCCGGGCCGGAGCCACGACGATTGCCGAATTGACGGCGGCCGGCCGTCCGGCGGTGCTCGTGCCGCTGCCGACCGCGGCCGACGATCACCAGCGCAGGAACGCCGAGGTGCTGGGAGCCGCCGGCGCGGCGGAGGTCGTGGAGCAGAAGGATCTCCAGGGGGGCGCACTCGCCGCGCGCATCGTCGCGCTCGTTGGCGCACCGGACCGGCTCGCCGCGATGGCCGCGGCGGCGCGGAAGCTGGGTCGACCCGAGGCGGTGAAGGTGATCGCCGACGCGGCGATTGAGTTGGCGACGAAGGCCAAGTGAGTGGGTTTCAGAACAGAGGTTCATTCAACACCGTGCTTGGGCGCACCAGACGCATTCATTTCGTCGGCGTGGGGGGCATCGGAATGAGCGGCATCGCCGAACTTCTCGTCAACCTCGGATACGAGGTCACGGGATCCGATGCGAAACGAACCGATGTCACGGAGCGTCTCGAGCGGCTCGGCGTGCGCGTGTGGGTCGGGCACGACGCGACGCACGTGGGTGCGGCGGACGTGGTGGTGACGTCCTCGGCGATTCGCGCGGACAACGCCGAAGTGGCAGAGGCCCGGCGCCGCCACATTCCGGTGATCCCCCGCGCGGAGATGCTGGCGGAGCTGATGCGGCTTCGGTACGGCATCGCGATCGCCGGTGCACATGGAAAGACGACGACGACCTCGATGGTCGCGCTCGTGCTCGAACGCGCGGGCCTCGACCCGACGGCCGTGATTGGTGGAAAGCTGAGCGCTTTCGGCAGCAACGCCCGTCTCGGGCGCGGCGACTACATGGTCGTCGAGGCAGACGAGAGCGATCGGTCGTTTCTCAAACTGTCGCCGGCGATTGCCGTGATCACGAATCTGGATCGAGAGCACATGGAGAGCTACGGCAGCTGGGAAAATCTCCAGCAGGCGTTCGTCGAGTTCGCGAACAAGGTGCCTTTCTATGGCGCAGTGGTCGCGTGCGCCGACGATGTCGCCGTCCGGGAGCTGCTGCCGCGGCTGACGCGCCGGGTCATCACCTACGGATTGAACGGGCACGGTGCCAGCATCCTTGGCGTGAACATGCACCTCGAGGCATTCGGGTCCGCATGCGAGGTCGTGCAGCAGCACCAGAGTGGCTCGCCGACGCCGCTCGGGCGGCTGCATTTGCGGGTGCCAGGGCGACACAACCTCCTCAATTCGCTCGGCGCTGTCGCCGTCGGCCTCGAAGCCGGAGTGCCATTCGAGCGCATCGCGGCCGCGCTCGACGAGTTTCGGGGCGCCGACCGCCGCTTCCAGATGCGCGGCGAGGAGCGCGGCGTCATGGTGGTCGACGACTACGGCCATCATCCGACCGAGATCGCCGCGGTTCTGGCGGCGGCTCGCGCGGGAATCGACCGGCGCGTGGTCGTCGTCTTCCAGCCGCATCGATACTCGCGCACGAATCAACTGCTCCACGAATTCGGAACGGCACTCAGCGAGGCGGATGAGGTCGTCCTGACGGACATCTACGCGGCGGGCGAGGAGCCGATTGACGGCGTCACGATCGAGCGCGTCGCGGAAGCGGTCCGCGCCGCGGGCCGGTGTCCCGTGCATGTCGTGAAGAGCCTGCAGGCATTGCCCGCCGCCGTCGCACGCGTGGCGCGAAGCGGTGATCTCGTGATCACGCTTGGCGCAGGATCAATCGGCGCGGTCGCCGATCGGATTCTGGATGAACTGCGCGGTCGTCCGACGGACGATGCGACGTTGACCGAAGGCTGGACGGACTTCTCCGCCGAAGCCAAGGCAAGATTTCACCGAGGCGAAGGCGAATGAGCGTCAAAGCGCTGACCGAAAAGAATTTCCGTCGTGCCCGGGTGAAGCCAGGCAAGCGCCGGAGTTCGAAGCGGCGTCTGTCCTGGCGGGCGGTCCGCATCGTCGTGGTTCTTGCGCTCGCCGGATACTCGGTCTATCGAGCGTTCGATCTGGTCCTGAGCGCGTCGGCGCTTCAGGTTCAGCACATCACCGTGCAGGGGAACGTTCGTGTGTCCGCCGGTGAGGTTCGAGCGCTCGCCGATGGCATCCGGGGAAAGAGCATCCTGACGGCGGATTTGCCGGCGTATCGGCGGCGCCTGCTGCAGTCGCCGTGGGTGGCTGACGTGGGGCTCCGGCGCGTCCTCCCGTCGACGATCGAAGTGTTCGTCTCCGAGCGACAGCCGATGGGGCTGTGCCGGCTGCAGAAACAGTTGTACCTCGTCGACCGCGCCGGCGTGGTGATCGACGAGTTCGGTCCGCAGTACGCCGAGTTCGATCTGCCCATCATCGACGGCCTCGTCCGTCCGCCGGCGTCGGGGCAGCCTGCGATCGACGAGCGGCGCGCCGAGCTGGCCGCGCACGTGCTCGATGCGCTCGCGCCGCGCGCCGATCTCGCGCACAGCGTCTCGCAAATCGATGTTGCCGATCTCCACGATGTCGTGGTGCTGATCGATGGAGACCCGGCGCTGCTGCACCTCGGCGAGGACCGATTCCTGGAACGGCTGCAGTCGTACATGGACATGGCGCCGGCGCTGCGCGAGCGCGTGCAGGACATCGATTACGTCGACCTCCGGTTCGAGGATCGGCTGTACGTGAGACCCGTTGCCGCCGGGCACAAGCGGCCTTGAGATTCGAACACGACGCGGCTTCCGCCTCCTCGATGGAGCGCTTGTAGAACGGGGGAACCTGGTGGCACGCAAGGAACGATACCTGGTCGGGCTCGACGTCGGGACGTCGAAGATCTCCGTCATCGTCGGGGAGATGACCGACGAGGGGAGCCTCGACATCATCGGCATCGGGTTGGCCGACTCGCGGGGCATTCGGCGCGGTGTCGTCGTGAACCTCGAAGCCGCCGTCGAATCCATCAAGAAAGCGATCGACGAAGCCGAACTGACCGCCGGCGTCGAGATCGACTCGGTCCATCTCGGCCTCTCGGGTGCGCACGTCAAAGCGTTCAACAGCCGAGGCGTGGTCGCGGTGGCGGGAAAGAACCGGGAGATAACGCGGGAAGACGTGCGCCGCGCCATCGATGCGGCAAAGGCGGTCGCGCTCCCGAGCGGACGCGAGATTCTGCACGTGCTGCCACAGGACTTCGTGGTGGACGAGCAGGACGGCATCGGTGCGCCGGTCGGCATGACCGGGACGAGGCTGGAAGTGAACGTGCACGTCGTCACCGGCAGTGCGTCGTCGACGCAGAACATTGTCGCGTGCGTAAACCGGGCCGGGGTCGCGGTCATCGAGACCGTCCTCGAGCAGCTCGCCGCCAGCGAGGCCGTCCTGACGCAGGACGAGAAGGAACTCGGCGTCGCGATCGTGGACATCGGCGGCGGTACGACTGACTTCGCGATCTTCGAGCGTGGGAGTCTGTGGCACACGGGTGTGGTGGCGGTGGGTGGGGATCACTTCACGAACGACATCGCGGTTGGACTGCGAACTCCGATTCCCGATGCGGAGAAGATCAAACGGCGATGCGGATGCGCCTTGTCCGCGATGGTCGATGAGGACGAGACGATCGAAGTGGCGAGCGTGGGCGGACGAAAGCCGCGAGTCATGGCGCGGAGAATCCTTTCGGAGATCCTTCAGCCACGGGCGGAGGAGATCTTCCATCTGCTCTGGGACGAGATCCGGCGCGCGGGGTTCGAGAAATCGCTGAACTCCGGAATCGTGCTGACCGGGGGCGGAGCGATGCTCGAAGGCGTCGCGGAAATTGCCGAGCAGATCTTCGATTTGCCGATTCGACGCGGCACGCCGGCCGGTGTGGGCGGGCTCGCTGATCACGTCAACAGCCCGGCTTTCGCGACGGCGGTCGGACTGGTGATGTACGGGCATCGGAATCACCTCGGGGAGCCGGCCCGCCCGGTCGGCTCCGGCGCGTTCGGTCGGGTCGCCGGCCGACTGCGCACCTTGTTCAAGGAGTTCTTTTAGAAGTGGTTTGAAACCCTGTCACGCAGCCCTTCAGGGCGGCGTGGACAGAGCTGAAACGCTGCGCAACAACGAACGACGGATTACCGCCGGAGGGACACATGGCTGATGGAACCCAGACGATATCAACCAGCTCGGACACGCTGCGGCTGAAGCTCGACGAGACCCGACGATCGGGAGCCCGGATCAAAGTGGTCGGAGTCGGTGGTGGCGGCAGCAACGCCGTCAACCGCATGGTCGCGGCCGGATTCCAGGGCGTCGAGTTCATCATCGCCAACACCGATCTGCAGGCGCTGCACCTCAATGCTGCGCCGAGCAAGCTGCAGATTGGCGCGAAGCTGACGAAAGGTCTTGGCGCGGGCGCCGATCCCAACGTCGGTCGCGAGGCGGCCCTCGAGGACACCGAGAAGCTGATCGAGGCGCTGGACGGCGCAGACATGGTCTTCGTCACGACGGGTCTCGGCGGCGGCACCGGCACGGGGGCCGCCCCCGTCATCGCCAGCCTCGCGAGCGAGCTCGGTGCGCTGACCATCGCAGTGGTCACGAAGCCGTTCAAGTTCGAAGGGAAGAAGCGGCAGGTCCAGGCAGAGCGCGGACTCGACGAGCTTCGCGAGTGCGTCGACACCGTCATCACCATTCCCAACGAGCGGCTCCTGGCGACGATCGCACGCAACACATCGCTGACCGAAGCGTTCGGGACCGCGGACGACGTGCTGAGGCAGGCGATTCAAGGAATCTCCGATCTCATTGTCGTTCCCGGCCTCATCAACCTCGACTTTGCGGACGTGAAGACCATCATGGCGGGAATGGGGCTTGCGATCATGGGCACCGGGCTCTCCGACGGGGAAGGACGCGCGATGAGGGCGGCGAACGCGGCGATCTCGAGCCCGCTGCTCGAGGACGCGTCGGTCAAGGGCGCCCGCGGGGTCATCATCAACGTAACGGGTGGACCGGACCTGTCGCTGATCGAGGTCAGCGAAGCATCCGGCGTCATTCAGGAAGCGGCCCATGAGGACGCGAACATCATCTTTGGCGCCGTCGTCGATCCGAAAATGGAAGGCAGCGTGAAAATCACGGTCATTGCCACCGGCTTCGAGCGGGAGTCTGCGTCAAAGACGACGACGGCGTCGTCAGCCTCGACGCCAGTCGATCTGCAGTCGTACACCGACTGGAAGCAGGAAACCGGCGAGCGAATCGCGGTCGCGGGCGGCTCGCGCATGACGTTCTCGCGCCGCGCCGTTCTCGATCTGCCGATGACACCGGGACCGTCGGACAGCGACGATGCCGGATCGACCGCTCCGGGAGCGGAGTTCGAGCCCGTGTCTCCGCTCGATGTTCCGGCGTTCCTGCGGCGGCAGAGCGAAGCGTAAAGAATTGTCGATTGCGGATTGCTGATTGCGGACTTGGGGATTGCCGATGGCCGATTGGCGAATTGGATTGCCGATTGCCGATTGGCGAATTGGATTGCCGATTGTCGATTTGTCGATTGTGGTTTGGTCATCAGGCCGGTGCGCACCTCAGCCACATGCCGCGTCGGCGCGGACGCGCGTGATAGACTAAATAAATCCACGGGTAACGCGGTGCGGCGCCGACTGAGCCGCATGCGGCGCACCGGTCCGGCGTTTCCCGGGTATCGCGCGGCGCATATCGGCGCCCTCCGTCAAATCGCTTCGTCATCGTCAATGAAGACCTGGGAACATCGCGAACGTGCGCGCGACATGCTCGCGCGCGAAGTCGGGTACGTGCGCAAGCCGCACGGCGGGCGGCTTCGTGTGGCCCTCGCGTTTCCCAACACGTATTACGTCGGGATGTCCAGTCTCGGCTTTCAGACGGTCTATCGCCTGTTCAACGATCTGGACGACGTGGTGTGCGAGCGGGTGTTCCTGCCCGCCAAGACAGGAACTGCAGGCGCAGCTTGCCGCCGGAACTCCGCTCGTCACGCTGGAGTCTCAGACGCCCGTCTCGCAGTTCGACATGCTTGCGGTGTCGGTGTCGTTCGAGTGGGATTACACGAACGTCGTGACGCTGCTGCGCCTGGCGGGGCTGCAGCCTCGCGCTGACGCGCGCCGTCCGCGCGATCCCCTCGTCGTGATCGGCGGTGCCGTCACGTTTGTCAATCCGGAGCCGTTGGCCCGTTCGCCGACGTGATTGCCGCGGGCGAGGGTGAGCTGCTCGTGCCCACGCTCATGTCCGCGATGCGCGAGAGTCCGGATCGCGGCGATCTGCTGCGGCGGCTTGCCGCCGAACGCGGCTTCTACATCCCTTCGTTCTACGACGTTCGCTATGCGCCCAACGGCCCGATCGAAGCCTTCGACGTCAGGCCAGAGACCGGTGCTCCGTCCGTCGTGAAGAAGGCGGCCGTGAAGAGCATCGATCGCCTCGATCCCCCTGCCACATCGATCTTCACGCCGGATACGGAGTTCGGGTCGCGGTTTCTGATTGAGGTCGTGCGCGGCTGCGCGAATCTTTGCCGCTTCTGCTGGGCCGGCTACAACTATCTGCCCGTCCGTGCTTTTCCCGCGGATCGGATTCTCGAGCTCGCACGGCGCGCGCAGGGCCCATTCGAGCAAGGCTGGACTCGTCTCCATTGCGCTGTGCGACCATCCGGAGATCGAGCGGATCCTGACCGGACTCCTCGAGATGGGTTACTCGATCAGTCCCGCTTCCCTTCGCCTCGACGACCTGACCGAACCGATCGTCCGGCTCCTGCGGAAAAGCGGGGAACGGTCGATCACGATCGCGCCGGAGACCGGTTCGGACCGGCTTCGGCGTGTCATCAACAAGACCGTCACCAACGACGAGATTCTCGCCGCCACAGAGCTGATCTTCGCGAACGAGATCGACAACCTGAAGCTGTACTACATGATCGGATTGCCGACGGAGACGGAGGTCGATCTCGTCGCCATTCGGGACCTCACGGTCCAGATGCGCGACGTGATGATGAGGCACGGCCGGCCTCGAGGCCGCATCGGCCGGATCGTCGGCAGCGTGAACCCGTTGATCCCGAAGCCGGGAACCGCCTATCAGTGGATGCCGATGGAAGATCCGGCGATCACCGATGCGAAAGGGAAGCGCCTTCGGCAGCTCCTTGCCGGGCTCGACAACGTCTACTTCAACATCAAGTCCGAGCGCCATTCGTACTACCAGGCGCTGCTGTCGCTCGGCGACCGGCGTGTCGCGACGACGATCGAGGCGGCCGAGCGCAACGGCGGCCAGTGGCGTGCCGCCGTCGCCGAAAGCGGGCTTGATGCCGCGTTCTACATCTTTCGCGACCGTTCGAGCGACGCCGTCCTGCCCTGGGACATCATCGACGGGGGAATGAAATCGTCGTTCTTCCATACCGAATTCGCCAAGGGCCTTCGCGAAGAATGGACGCTGCCACCGAAGCGCCAGAGAGAGAACGCCAGGCTTTTGCCGGTGCTCGACTGATGCAACCGGATCTGGGACGGTGCGCGCGTCAGGAAGCCACGGCGGCTTCCGCCGCATACTCGGCGTACGCGTGCAGAATCAAATCGCGGATACGGTCCTGAGACGTGGCGTCCGCGATCGGCCGTAACAGCGCGAAGCTCCGCCGTTCGCCGTTCACCGAGTATTGCCGGGCCGGGAACGTGACGTTGCGGCCGTTCCCTGTCTTCCGTTCCCACACGCTAAACCCGATCAGCTTCAGGCCTTCGAGTGGACCCTGGGTGAAATGCAGTTCGGCGTCCGCGAGTTTCCCGGGCGGGTTTCCCTTCTCATTCGCCACGATCTTGATCGTCATTGTCGCTGCTCCTCTCAGGCTGGCCGACGCGCTCCACGGAAGGGCAAGCCCGATGCCGCGTGTGGGATTCACGCCGTGTTCGTGGATGGCATTGCGAGGCAGGAGAGTTGCGGCGAGGGACGAGAAGACGGCGCCGGCACGGCCTCGGCCATCGGCCGAAAAACGTCAACGGTGGTTGCGGTCAGTCACCAAAGAGCAGCACATGGGCCATCGCGAGCGCCTCGGAATGTGTGATGGTCAGTAGCGACGATCGGACGTTCATGCGCTCCGCGCGCAGGGCCGCTCCGCCGTGCAACCGCAGTTGCGGCGGTCCGAACGCTGCGGAACACTTCGATATCCTTCCAGAGCACGCCGCGCGAATGGCCGGTGCCGAGCGCCTTCATCGCCGCTTCCTTCGCGGCAAACCGGCCGGCGAGGTGAGGCACGGGGTTACGGCGCTGCGTACAATAGGCGATCTCCCCGTCCGTGAACACGCGTCGCAGGAACCGGTCCCCATAGCGTTCATATGCGCCGCCGATCCGCGGAATGTCGGTCGCATCAATTCCCAAACCGAGGACATTCATGGCTCAGCCCCAGCCTAACGATGGTTTCAAATGGACGCAAGCGCCGTGGGGACCTGTGCTGCGGTGCCTTCCTCTGCTCGACGTGGCCGATCATTTCTTCACGGCGGCCGATATCGAACTGCGGGAAGATCGCACCGAGTGGGAGGCGGTGGCCCGAGAGATTGGCGTCGGCCTCGACCAGTTGCTGCTGGTGCGACAGGTCCATGGCGCGCGCGTCGCTGTTGCCCGTCACGACCGTCCCGGTCCATGGCCGAGACCTGAAGCGGACGTGGTGGTGACAGACGATCGTTCCGCCGCGATTGCCGTCCGCGTGGCCGACTGCGCGCCGATCCTGATCGCCGATCGACGCCGGCTGGTCGTGTGCGCCGCACACGCGGGGTGGCGCGGGACGGCTCATGGAGCGGCGATGGCAGCGGTGAAAGGGCTACAGGAGACGTTCGGGTCGAGCCCGGTCGACCTCGTTGCCGCCATAGGCCCGTGCCTTGGGGCGTGCTGCGGAGAGGTGGGGCCGGAGGTTGTCGCCACGTTCCGCGGCGCGGGTCACACCCGGCAAGCGCTTGCGCGCTGGTTCACATCAGGGCGCGGGGATCGGTCCCGGCTCGATCTCCTGCTCGCTAACCGCGACCAGCTCGAATCCGCAGGTGTCCCTGCCTCACAGATTCACGTCGCCGGGCTTTGTACCAGATCGTTTCCAGGGGTCTTTCATTCCCACCGGGCAAAGCAGGAACGGGCAGGCCGTATGGTCGGCATCATCCGGGCTTAGGCCTGCTTTCTCAACTGTTCTTCTGCTTCGTCCATCCCCAGGTTCGACAGCCGGTCCGCCTCCTTGTTGTATTCCCGCCGGACGTGCTCGAACTTCACGTCGTCCAGCTGCGCGGCCAACAGCCGCGCGCGGACGTAGAGCGGCTGGAGTCCCGGGTTTCTGACCTTGTATTCGCCACGCATCTGCTTGACGAGCAGTTCCGAATCCGCGCGGACGTGGACCCGGCGGGCCTCGTGGTCGAGTGCCCATTGCAGCGCGGCAAGCAGACCGTTGTATTCCGCGACGTTATTGGTCGCGATGCCGAGCCCGCCGTACAATTCGTCCAGCACCTGTCCGTCGGCAGACTGGATCGAGACACCGTAGCCGGCAGGCCCCGGATTGCCGCGGGCCCCTCCGTCGATATAAGCCACAATCATGAAGATCAGGAATGCTGGGCCGCGCCGGTGGAGGCCGCCGGAACAAAATACAGGATGCGAGTGCAACTGTCGCACTGATGCAGCGCGTCGTTGCGGCGAACGTCGTTGAACACCTGAGGACGGAGGCGTACATGGCACACCGTGCACAGACCATCCCTGGCTTCGGCGACGGCCACGCCCTTCCTGCCTTGCGCGATCCTCTCGAAGAGCGACAGCGCATCGCGTGAAAGCAGGGCGACCAGCTCGCCCCGAGCGGCTGTGAGCCTGGCGATTTCCTGCTCGAGGGCGCTCTGCTCCGCATCGAGCAGTTTCTGTTCGCGCGCGACCTCGGCTTGCTCTGCTTTGAGCGCGGTTTCCGCGTGCTTCAACTCGGCGGCGAAGGCCTCCGCCTGCTCCATGTGATCGAGCAGGCGGTCTTCGTGGGCGCGCACTTCCTGCTCCGCGACGGCGATTTCCTTCTGCATCGCCTGGTATTCCTTGTTCGTCTTCACTTCCATCAGCTGTCCCTTGTATTTCGACAGCCGGCCCTGGACCGCGGCGAGTTCTTTTTCGACTTCGCGGCGTGCCGCCTGACCGGCGGCGATCCGCTCCTTGACGCCGGTCAGAGCCGCCGACTTGTCGGCGACGCGCGCCTCGAGTGCGTGCTGCGCCGCGGGCAGCTCCGAGATCCGCCGCCGCGAGCGATCCGCCGCGAGGTCGAGGTCCTGAAGCTGAATGAGGTGTTGAAGATCTGGATGCATTAAAAAGAATTGCTGAATGCTGCATGCTGATTATTAATCAGGCAATCAACAATTCGGAAATCCGCGTTCGGGCCCTGCTATGAGCCAGCGTACGGCGGAGCGTCAGTCTGCCTTCGCGCTCCGCGCTTCGGCGCGACCAGCCTTCGCGTGGCTTGCCGAGCCGAAGCTCACAGCTCACTACCGACAGCCCGCCTTCGCGCTTCGCGCTACGGCGGGCATCCTTCGCGTGAGTTGTGAGCGAAGGATGGGCCCACCAGGATTCGAACCTGGGACAGGCCGGTTATGAGCCGGCGGCTCTGACCGCTGAGCTATGGGCCCGAACGAGCATAAAGGGAAAAGGCTGTGCCCTTCTCCCTTTTTCTAGGTGCGCCCCTCGAGGAAGGCGCGCAACTTCCGCGACCGCGATGGATGCCGGAGCTTACGCAGCGCCTTGGCCTCAATCTGCCGGATACGTTCGCGCGTGACCGCGAAGCTCTGACCGACCTCTTCGAGCGTGTGCTCGCTGCCGTCGCCAACGCCAAACCGCATCTTGATCACTTTCTCCTCGCGGGGGGTCAGCGTCTTCAGCACCGAGTCGGTCTGTTCCTTGAGGTTCAGGTTGATCACCGCATCCGAGGGAGAGACGACCTGACGATCCTCGATGAAGTCTCCAAGATGCGAATCTTCCTCTTCCCCAATCGGGGTTTCGAGCGAAATGGGCTCCTGCGCAATCTTGAGGACCTTGCGCACCTTGGACACCGGGATGTCCATGCGCTTGGCGATCTCCTCGGACGTCGGCTCGCGGCCAAGCTCCTGCACCAGCGCCCGCGAGGTGCGAATCAGCTTGTTGATGGTCTCGATCATGTGGACCGGAATGCGAATCGTTCGCGCCTGATCCGCGATGGCGCGGGTAATGGCCTGCCGGATCCACCACGTCGCATACGTCGAGAACTTGTAGCCGCGTCGGTACTCGAACTTGTCGACCGCTTTCATCAACCCGATGTTGCCTTCCTGGATGAGATCCAGGAACTGCAGGCCACGATTCGTGTATTTCTTCGCGATCGATACGACCAGCCGCAGGTTGGCTTCGACGAGTTCTTTTTTCGCCTGCTCGGCCTGGATCTCACCGCGCGCGATCGTTTCGAGCGTGCGCATCAGCTGATCCGGGGTCTCCTCGAGCTCGTCGGCCATCGTCTTGACTTCGACCTTGAGCTCCTTCTGCTGCTTCAGGAGGTTCTTCTTGTCGTCCTCCTTCAGCCGGCTCTTCTTGTTCTTCGGGTTGACCTGCCGCTCGATGTGATCGATCTGGCGCTTCACGCGCATCACCGCCTCGACCGATTCCTTGATCTGGTCGATCATGCGGCGCTTGATGTTCTCGGTGAACTCGATCTTGCGGATCAGCTTCGACAGCTCGACGCGGGCGCGCAGCGACTCCCAGCGGACGCGGCGATACTTGCGCTTGTCGCGCGTCGTCGCGCCGCGCGGCGTCTTGTCGAGCTTCTCCTTGCACTTCTCGACCGCCTGCCACGCCTTGCGCACCGCCTCGATCTGGCGCATCACCTGCTTCTTGCGGTCGTCGATCTTCTCGTCGGTGAGCTCTTCGTCGACGAACGTGACCAGCTCCCGAATGCTGCGTTCGTCAGCCTTCAGCGCTTCGCCCATCTGGATGATGGCGCGCGCGATCGTGGGCGTCCGCGAGATGGACTTGATGACGGCGAGCTTGCCGCGCTCGATGCGCTTGGCGATCTCGACTTCTCCTTCGCGAGTCAGGAGAGGAACCGTGCCCATCTCGCGGAGATACATCCGGACCGGATCGTTGGTCTTGTCGAGCGCGCCAGGCGTCAGATCGAGCTCCAGCTCCTCGGCGCCTTCTCCGGTCCGATCGAGCAGCTTGTCTTCCCGGTACTTCTGCTCCGAGTCCACGACTTCGATGCCTGCGCTGCCAAACGTGCTGAACAGGTCATCGAGCTCGTCGGACGACGTGATGTCGGCCGGGAGCAATTCGTTGACTTCGTCGTACAAGCAGATAGCCCTTTTCCTTGCCGATGGAGATGAGCTGCCTCACCTCATCGTATTTTTCTTCGATCGACAACGGTAGTTCTCCTTTGCCTGCCAGCGCCTTGCTTCCGCTTCCAGATGCCATGGTCACTTCGCCATTCCCTGATTCATTGCTTCGATTTGCCGTTTCAGCCCGATCTGCCGGGTACCCAGTTCGTCGATCCGCCCATCGTGGCTCGGAACACCCTGTTCGAGCAAACTGGCCAGTTGCTCGCTCGACCGCGCGTGCGTTCACGAATGAGCCGGTATTTTCGAAGTTCCAGCACGCAATCCGACACAATCCGTGACCGGGGCCTCAGGCTGGGCGGCAATGGATTCGACCAGCTTGACCTCCTCCTTATTTAGACGCTCAAGGAGCGTCGGAGGTAAGGACGGCCCGGGCACGCCTGCAGGGATCGCGCCTGCCGAAGGATGTCGGCCGTCGCCAGTCCTTCCAGATCGTCGTCTTCGCAGCTCGCCGAGCACCTGGAATCGCCTCCTCGGGATCTCTCATGATGGCCCAGATCAAGCCGCGTTCCGCAGGTTTGATCTGGCCGACGGCCGCGACCGTTCGGTCCTCGACCGTCGTCTGCCGGTGAACGGCTGCTTTCCGGATTTCCGCCCGAACGACCTCTTCCGTAATCCGTCGCCTTGTGTGCCAGCCTGTCGGCAAACTGGTCACGCGCGGCGGCATCCGGGAATTCTGGCCGCGACTGTCAGCATGGCATTGAGGAACTCCCGCCGGCTTTCGTCTTTCATAGGTCGTGTCCTGCCGCTGCGCGATCAAGCAGGTAGTCGAGATACGGCCGCGAGTTGCGTAGCTTTTCCTGATAGGCCGCCGGCCCCCGACTTCCGGATGAACGTGTCCGGGTCGTCGCCCGACGGCAGCATCGCGACGTTCACCTGGAAACCATCCGCCACCAGCAATTCCGACGATCGGGCTGCCGCCCCCTGGCCGGCAGCATCGGGATCGAAACTGAGGACGACTTTCGTGGCGAAATCGTTTCAACAGCCTTGCCTGGGCCGGGGTCAGGGCGGTACCGGAGGACGCAACGACATTCGTGATCCCAGCCTGATACGCCTGGGCGAAATCAAAATAGCCTTCAACCATCACCGCATGCTTTGCGCTGGCATGATCGACGCTTTGCTGAGGTGAAGACCATATAACGTCCGGCCTTTCACGTAGATCGGCGTTTCCGGCGAGTTCAGGTACTTGGGCTGCTGTCCGGCATCCATGGCCCGCCCGCCGAAGGCCACAATCGCGCCGTTATCTCGGCAGATCGGGAATCATCAGCCGGTTGCGAAAGCGATCGACCGCACCACCTTGATCTCGCTCGACGACCAGGCCGCTCCGAAGCAGCAGGGACAGTGCGAACCCCTCCTTCAGCAGGCGGGTTTTCAGGCCCTCCCGCGAAGCCGGCGCATAGCCGGCGCCAATCAACTCGATGGTTTCCGCCGTCAGTCCGCGATCCTTCAACTGTCGGCGCGCGGCGGCGCCCTGACGGAGTCGACAGCTGCTCGCGAAACCACGAGGCGGCGACCTCGTGCGCCTTGAGCAGAGAACTCGCGATCCTGCTGGCTCTCGGCGTCCTCTTTCGAATGTTCAGGCTCCGGGACCGTCAGGCCCACAGCGCCCGGCCAGCTGCCGAACCGCCTCCGGAAACGTGACCTTGTCGAACAGCTCGATGAACTTGATCACGTCGCCGCCGACGCCGCATCCGAAACAATAAAAGAACCCCCGCTCGCCGTTCACCTGAAACGACGGCGTCTTTTCCCCGTGAAACGGGCACAGCCCCTTCCATGCCGTGCCGCTGCGCCGGAGCGGCACGCGCTCCTGTACGACCTGCACGATGTCCGCGTGGGACTTCAGGTCGTCGATGAACGAGGCGGGGAAGAGGGACACCCGCTACTCCTTCAGTTCCACAACCGTCACGCCGCCCCCTCCCTGGTTGTCGGGAGCCGCTGCGAAGTTGGATACATAGGCGTGGCCCCGAAGGAATTCGCCGATCGCACGGCGCAGTTGACCGGTGCCGTATCCATGGATGATCCGCACTGATTTGAGCTCGCTCAACAGCGCCTCGTCCAGAAACTTCTCTACGCGCGCGACCGCCTCGTCGGTATGCGAGCCGATGACGTTCAACTCGGTCAGCGACCCCTCGCGAGGCTGCAGGTCGACGTTGACCCGCACTCGGGCGGGCTGGGCGTTCACAACGGCCGCTGGAGTGACGACCCGAAGCTCGTCGACTCGTGCGCGAAGCCGCTTTCCGCGCACATCCACCTCCGCCTCGCGATCGTGCAGCGCCTGGACGACCCCTTCGAGCCCGAACGCGCCCACGAGGACACGGTCGCCGACCGCAGGGTGCGCGCCCTGACTCGGTTTGTAAAGCCGCCTCGCCAGCCGATTCGGACGGCGCGCGCAGCCGCTGTCCAATGGCCTCGAGCGCGGCACGTGCGTCCGCGCGGGCGGCGCCCGTATCGCCGGTCGAGACCAGTCGCGGCGCCATTCGCCGCTCTGCCTCAGCGGCGAGCGCTTCGGTTCGGGTCTTCAGCGCGTTCACCACGCCGTCGATCTCACGCCGCGCGTCGCGCAGCCGCTCCTCGATTCGCTCGTCGAGTTTTCGCCTGAACGTCTCTTCCCGATTGCGCAGCTCGTGTTCGCGCTGCTGCAGTTTCGCCGTCTCTTCCACGATCGTTTCCCGCTCCCGGGCGGCCAGACGCCGTTCGTGATCGAGCGTCTGCATGTCGCGTTCAACCTTCGCCAGGTGTTCGGCGAGTTGCGATTCTCGTGCCGTGCGATGTGCACGCGCCTGCTCGATCACGTCCGCCGGCATCCCGAGCCGATTGGCAATCTCGAGCGCCAGGCTGCTGCCCGGTGAGCCGTAGTTCAGGCGATACGTGGGGGCAAACGTCCGCGGATCGAAGCCAAAGCCGGCTGCCATGACGCCTTCGGTCGTCGACGCGTAGGACTTCAGCGCATCGTAATGCGTGGTCGCGATCACCGTGGCGCCCCGCCGCCGGAAGTGATCGATGATCGCCATCGCCAGCGCGCCGCCTTCGAGGGGATCCGTACCGGCGCCAGCCTCGTCCAGCAGAACCAGCGACGGCAGCGTCGAGCGCCTTGTCCATCGAGACGACGTTGGCGATGTGGCCCGAAAACGTGCTGAGGCTCGCCGAAATGGATTGCTCGTCGCCGATGTCGGCAAAAACGGACCGGTACACCGGAATCTGCGATCCACCCGCAACAGGAATCAACAGGCCCGCCTGCGCCATCAGCGAGAGCAGCCCGGCGGTCTTCAGCGCGACCGTCTTTCCCCCCGTGTTCGGACCGGTGATCACCAGAACATTGACCGGTGGGATCAACACCACGTCCACCGGAACGACGGCCCGAGAATCCGCGTCCGACTCAGACAACCCCTGGGTGATGTGACGTCGCACGGACGGAATGAGCAGCGGATGGCGGGCGGCTCGTAGCTCGAGGCGACCATCCGTAGCAACCGCGGGCTCGACCCCGTCAACGAGACGTGAAAGCTGGGCGCGAGCCTGCAGGACGTCGAGTTCCGTCGCGGCATCCACCGTGTGCCCAAGGTCGGCGCCCCGCCGGCGGAATGAGTCGGTCAGGCCGAGAAGAATCCGACGGACTTCCTCCGCTTCCTGCTGCTCCAGCGCGACGATGTCGTTGTTGATCTCAACGGTGCTGAGCGGCTCCAAAAAGAGGCTCGCTCCACTGCCTGAGCTGCCGTGAACGATTCCCGGGATTGCCGCTCGATGCTCGGACCGAACGACGAGAACATAACGTCCATTCCGATCCGTGACGATTTGCTGCTGAAGATACTTCGACGTGTCCTTGCCACGCAGGTAGGACTCGAGCGTGCCACGCAGCCGCGTCCGTTGCTTGCGAAGTCGCTCGCGAATGCTCTTCAGCTCCGGACTGGCATCGTCCAGCACCTCTCCCGCAGGATCGATTTTTCGTCGGACGTCACCAATCTCGGCCTCGAACGAGGCCGCCTGGTCGGCGATGCGCCGGAGCGTCGGCACGCTCGCGCCGGCGCGTCGGATTGCCGCGCACGTGCCCTCGACCGACGAGAGGAAGGCGCTCAACGCAATGAGATGAAGCGCGTCCAAAGCCCGGCCTTCAACGCCGATGGAATCCAGGATCGCGTCGAGATCGGTGCCCGCGTGAAAACCGATGTGGCTGTCGCCAAGAAATCTCGAAGTTTCCGCCGTCGCCGCCAGCGAGGCAGCCACCGCGTGCGGATCTGTCAAGGGCTCGAGTGCCGCCAGCCGCCGCAGCCCGTGCGGGGTGAGCGCGTAGCGGCAAACCGCCTCGACTATCCGATCGAACTCGAGGGCCCTGAGGCCGCCAGCATGCATCGGGGTTACTGCTAGGAAGATTGCCCAGGGGGACAGGGCAATCCTTGATTATATCGCACTGACGCAGGGTTCTACAAGGTTCGACTCGGTTCGACAAGGTTCACTGAGCTACGGTTCGCCGAACCTTGTAGAACCCTGCAGAAGCCGGTAGAACCCTGTAGAACCTTTCCAACTTAGGGAAGGTGATTGATGGAGCTTGCGACCGCGGCCGCGCCAAATCCGTTGTCGATGTTGACGACCGAAACCCCGCTGGCGCAGCTATTTAGCATGCCCAGAAGCGCCGTAATGCCGCCGAAACTCGCGCCGTAGCCGATGCTGGTCGGGACGGCAATCACCGGCACATCGACCAGCCCGCCGACAACGCTCGGCAGCGCCCCTTCCATTCCGGCGACAACGATCACGACGTGTGCGGCCTGAAGCCGCGATTGCTCCGCGAGCAGACGATGGAGCCCGGCAACGCCGACGTCGTACAAGCGGTCGACCTGGTTGCCCATGATTTCCGCCGACACGACCGCTTCCTCCGCAATCGGCAGATCGGCGGTCCCGGCAGCGGCGACGAGAATCGTCCCGCGCCCAGGCGGGAGCGGAGCCGTGCGCAGTGTAATGGTGCGCGCCTGTTCATGAAATGATGCAGCGGGCAATCGGCGCCGCACGGCATCGAAGGCCTCGAGGCCCGTGCGTGTCACGAGCAGGTTGTGGCCCGCGGCGACGATTCGCTCTGAAATCGCTGCGATCTGCTCGGGAGTTTTGCCTGGCCCGTAGACGACTTCTGGGAAACCCTGGCGAACGCTTCGATGATGATCGACACGCGCAAAGTCGAGGTTTTCGTAAGGAGAATGGCGCAGATATTGTAACAACTGCTCATGCGCCGACTGAGCGGTCAGCGTGCCGGCTTGCACTTGATCAAGCAAGGCGCGCAGCTGAAGCCGGTTCATGGGTTGGGCGGCTGGGGAACCGGTGTTGATCCGGTAAATGGTAGAGCTGTAATATTATCGTTTGTGTTGCGTGACGGATTCATCCCGATATGACGCCTGTTGAGACACTGATTCTCGTCCTGTATTTTTTCGTACTCAGCATCCTGGCTATCTACGGGTGGCACCGGTATTACCTTGTGTATCTTTACACGAAAAACAAGGACCGGGCGCCGCGAGCCGCTGCCGGAGCTGACGAGCCTGCCGCGGGTGACCGTGCAGCTGCCGATCTTCAACGAGATGTACGTCGCGGATCGCCTCATCGATGCGGTCTGCGACATTGACTATCCGCCCGAGCTGCTCGAGATCCAGGTTCTGGACGACTCCACCGACGAGACCACATCAATCGCCGAGCTGGCTGTCCGACGGCACGCGCTTCGTGGATTCGATATCCGTTACCTGCACCGGGTCGATCGAACCGGCTACAAGGCCGGGGCGCTCGAAGCTGGCCTGGAGGAGTCGACTGGCGATTTCATCGCGATCTTCGACGCAGACTTCATTCCTCCGCCCGATTTTCTGAAGCGCACCCTGCCATACTTTTCGACCGATAGCCGGATAGGGATGGTTCAGGCGCGCTGGGGTCACATCAACCAGGACTACTCGCTCCTGACGAAGATTCAGTCGATTCTTCTCGACGCGCACTTCGTCCTCGAACACGGCGGGCGCAATCGCGCCGGCTGCTTCTTCAACTTCAACGGAACGGCCGGCGTCTGGCGTCGCGAGGCCATCGCATCCGCCGGTGGCTGGCAGCACGATACGCTGACCGAAGACCTCGATCTCAGCTATCGCGCGCAGCTGGTTGGCTGGCGCTTCGTGTTTCTCCCCGATGTCGTCGCGCCTGCGGAAGTGCCGGTGGAGATGAACTCGTTCAAGTCGCAGCAGCATCGGTGGGCGAAGGGATCGATCCAGACGTGCATGAAGCTGCTGCCCCGAATACTGCGGTCGAGACAACCGTTCGGGGTGAAGGCGGAGGCTTTTTTCCATCTCTCCGCGAATTTCAATTACCTCCTGATGTCATTGCTGTCGATCCTGATGTTCCCGGCGATGTGGGTCCGTTACAACATGGGATGGACGGAGATGCTGATCATCGACGTTCCCTTGTTCTGCGCCGCGACCGCGTCGATCGCGTGTGTTCTATGTCAAGGCACAGCGGGAGCTGTACGGAGACTGGCGCCAGCGGATGAAGTACCTGCCGTTCCTGATGTCAATCGGCATCGGGCTCTGCGTCAACAACACGCGCGCGGTGCTCGAAGCGCTGTTCCACAAACAGAGTGAATTCGCGCGAACGCCTAAATACGGCATCGAGCTGCGATAGCGACGAGTGGGTCGGCAAGAAGTACCGACAGTCGGTAGGCGTTCAGCCGCTCATCGAGTTGGCCCTTGGCCTGTACTTCACGGCGACGGTCTTCTACGCGCTCGTGAACCAGATCTACGCGACGCTCCCGTTTCTGATGCTCTTCCAGATCGGGTTCCTCTACACCGGGCTTCTCTCAATCCTCCAGCAGTATCACCGGCGAGAGCGTCATGCTCAAGACGCCGGAAGTCGCGAAGTAGCAGCGGAAGAAATGCTGAATGCTGAATGCTGAGTGCTGAGCGATCGGAGCACTCAGCGACAGCCCAATCATCAGTCAGCAATCAGCCCTCAGCAATTCCCCGGCTCTCCTGTCATATGATTAGCGCATGACGACGGAAGCCAGGGCGAAAGCGGGATTGGAAGACGTAGTCGCGGCATCCTCCGCCATCTGTTACCTGGATGGCGAACGTGGGGTGCTTGCGTACTTCGGCTACGACATCCATGACCTGGCCCGCATGGTCTCGTTCGAGGAGGTCTGCTATCTGCTGTGGCATGGCCGGCTGCCCAATCGCGCAGAACTCGGCGACCTCCAGTCCCAGCTTGCTGCCGCGCGACCGCTGTCCGAGCCGATTCTGCGTTTGATGAACCAATTGCCGGCTGTCCGATGGCATGGACATGCTGCGCACGTTGACATCGGCGCTCGGCCACTACGATCCGGAAGCGAACGACAGTTCGCCGGCGGCGAATTACCGTAAGGCCGTTCGCCTGACGGCGCAGCTAGGGAGCCTCGTTTCCACGTACGGGCCGTATGAAGGCTGGTGGTGGGCCGATCCAGCCCGACCCCGCGCTCGGACACGCGGCGAATTTCCTGTACATGCTCACCGGCAACCGGCCGAACGCGCTCTTCACTCACGCGTTCGACGTCGCGCTGGTGCTCCACGCAGACCACGAGCTGAACGCGTCGACATTTGCGGCGCGCGTGGCCGCGGCCACGTTGACGGACCTCTATTCCGCGATCGTCGGGGGCATCGGCACGCTCAAGGGACCGCTCCACGGCGGTGCGAACGCGGACGTGATGCGGCTGCTCATCGAAATCGGTCCCGACGCGCCTCCAGACCGGATCGAGGAAGCGATTCGCGCGAAGCTGGCAAAGAAGTTCAAGATTCCGGGCTTCGGTCATCGCGTGTACCGCACGGAAGATCCGCGGGCGACCCATTTGCGGCGAATGTCCAAGGAACTTGGCGAGCGCACCGGCAACACGCGCTGGTTCGAGATGTCGCAGCGGATCGAGAACCTGGTGAAAGCGGAGAAGAAGCTGAACCCCAACGTGGACTTCTATTCGGCGTCGACGTATTACACGCTGGGCATCCCGATCGATCTCTTCACGCCGATTTTCGCCGTCAGCCGCATTTCCGGCTGGACGGCGCACTGCCTCGAGCAGTATTCCAACAATCGACTGATCCGTCCCCGCACGGAGTACATCGGCCCCCCGTATCCGCAGACAGTCGTGCCGCTGGATCAACGATAATCTTCGACGGCTCGCGGCTCGTCGGCTCGCGGCTCAGGCAATTATCAGCGCCGGGCGCTTCTTGGCATGCTGCGTCGCCTGCTCGAACGCGTAGGCAAGCTGCAGCACACCCCAATCGTCGCGGTGGCGCCCGACGATCTGTATTCCCACCGGCAGTCCCGCCGCGGTGAAACCGCCAGGCATCGAGATCGCCGGGTTGGCCATGAACGAGACATACCAGCACGACCGCATCCAGTCAATGTAGGTGGTCATGCGTGTTCCGGCGATCTCGGTGGGATACGGGACATTGACGTCGAAGGGTGCCACCTGCGTCACCGGCAGGACGAAGTAGTCGTAGCGCTCGAAGAACCGCCGGCTCTGGTCGTACATCTGCCCCTGCCTGGCCTGTGCGCGTCCCAGATCGGCGGCAGTCATCCGTTCCGCTTCCGCCACCTCGAACTTGATCGTGTCCTTGACCCATTCCGGTCTATCGCGAATCAGCGGTGCGTAGCGCGGATGGTTGCTCGCATAGCGCAGCGCCGGAAAGGCGAGATCCACGCCGGCAAAATCCGGCTCGGCCTCCTCGACGGTGCAACCGAGGCTTTCGAACACACGACGATTCCCGTCGACGACACGGCGCACCTCTGGCTCGACCGGAATCCCGCCGAGCCCGCGCCACCAGGCGACCCGAACGCCTTTGAACTCGCGCTCGAGCGGCGCCCGAAATCGCGCACCGTCTTCAGTGATGGAGAGTGGATTTGCCGGATTCGGTCCCGCGATGGCGCTCAGGAACAAGGCCACGTCAGCGACCGATCGCGCCATCGGGCCCGACACCGACAGAGGCGACCAGGCCGTGGATTCACTCGCGACGCGACCAGGCGAGGTGCGGAACCCGACCACGTTGCAGAAGGCGGCGGGGTTGCGCAGCGAGCCACCGGTGTCGCTGCCGTCGGCGATTGGCACCAGGCCGCAGGCCAACGCGACGGCGGCGCCGCCACTACTGCCGCCGCACGTCTTCGTCACGTCGTATGGATTGCGCGTCGCCCCGAATACCCGGTTGAACGTCTGCGATCCCGCGCCAAACTCCGGCGTATTGGTCTTGCCGCAAGTAATCGCCCCGGCGGCCCGGATGCGAGTCACGATCAGCGCGTCCGCCGTCGGCACATGGTCGCGGTAGAAGAGCGAACCGCGAGTCGTCCGGATACCCGCGGTGTCGACGAGATCCTTGTGTGCGACGGGCAATCCATGGAGGACGCCGAGCGCACCGCCACGCGCGGTCAGTTCGTCGGCGCTCGCAGCCTCCGCCATCGCGCGTTCACCGACGAGCGTGACGATCGCATTCACCTTCGGGTTGATCCGCTCGATCCGGGCGAGGTGTGCCGCCATCACGTCGCGAGCCGATACGTCCTTGCGGCGGATCCGTGCCGCCAGATCGACCGCGCTGAGATCGCAGAGGTCCTCAAGTATGCCACTGGCCATCGCGCTACTCGACTGTTCTCGAGCGGTGCCGACGAAGGTAGGCAGCGCGGTGGCGGCCGCGGCCAATCCAAGCCTCTGCCCGAACCTGCGGCGGCTGATCGGGGTAGTTCCGGTCAACCGCCGAAGGTCCGCGATGGGCTCGTCAGCCATACCGCTACGACTGCTACTTCTTTTTCTTCGGCGGGGCGAACGCTTCCTGGACTTGCTTCCTGATGTCCTTGTAATTCTTGTTCGCGAACTTCTCTTCCTCTTTCGTCAGGATCCGGAACGGCACGCGCACGAGGCTGTTCGGAAACTTCACATCGAGCCAGTGCTGGCCGTACTTGATGCCGCCGGGCACCTTGAAGTACAGCCGACCGAGGCACGCCCGCTGATAGCTCAGTTCGACCTGGTCCCACGGCAGGGCCTGCTGACCCAGCTCGCTGAAGAAGCCGATCCGGCACGCCTGCGACGCGCTGGGCGGGAAGTAGTTGATGGAATCGCGGGCGACATTCGCCCTGTTGTTCAGTGCGCTGAGGTTTGCGCTTCGGTACTCGTCAACCGACGGAAGGGGCAACTTCGTGCCATCGGGAGTTTCAAGGGACAGGGCTTCGCGTTTCAGCGCGAAGCTCGGCACGCCATCGCGGACGGTGGCGCCCATTTCCAGGAGCAACCACTCGTCGCCGACGGACATATTCGCGGTTTTGTAGCCGATGATGACGTACCCCTCGTTGTTGTACGCGGCCCGCACGAACAAACCTTCGATGGTCATGACCTGCGGCACACCGGACTGAGGAATCTTCACCGTGGGCTTCTGCTGCTCCTGCGCCAGGGGCCACATCGCCAGCAACCCCACGAGCGACACAGACAGCGCGTAATGGCTTCTCATTGAACGGCCTCCTACAACCTCTTCTATTTTAACTTTGAGGATACCACCTCGCCGGTGTGCCGGTTCACCAATCGCAACCAGGTGGGGGACTGCTCGAGCATGCTACCCTCGATTTACTTGGATGCCTGCATCGTCGTCAGCATCTGCACCGCCTGGGCAGTCCCCAATCTGCTTTAAGGCTGCTTGGTGAGCGGCTGCTACTGCGGCAATGCGAAATGCGGATTTTCGATGAGCCCGATCATATTGCCAAATGGATCCGTAACGATCGCAACTTTGATCTCCTCACCGCCGTGCTGAACGGGCGCCGCGATGAGCGCGCCCGCGCTTGGACGCTCAAATAGCAGGCGGGTCAGGCACGTTTGGGGACGTTCCGTCCCGATCCCACCACTTCAGCACTCGCAGCGCGCGGAGCGTGTTCCAGCGGCTCGGCGCGCCGACGCGCTCGAGTTGGAAGTACGTCTTTCCCTTGTATGTATGCTCCAGGGCCCAGCGACCATCTTGGCGCCGTCGATTGCGAATGATTTCGATGGCCTCCGAAAGGCGCGCGTCGCGGGGCGCACCAACCGCCTGAAAGTAGTCGAGCGCACGCAGAATGTCGTAATGCCAACGAGGCGGAAAAGCCAGGCGAGCAAATTCGGACTTGATGATCTTGCCGGTCCGATGCGATCGAAACAGACGATGAATCAGCAGGAACTCACGGCCGCGCCGCTGCGCCGTGCGCAGCGAGCGCACGTCGCGCCCACGATGCAGTTCGAGCAGGCGCAGGCCCTCGAGTACGCTGATGGTCGTGTGCATCGACGCGTGCGTTGCGCCCAGATCGCGCCTGCAGTTCCAGCCACCATCGGACATCTGCTCTCTCAACAAGTGATCCGCGAGGATATCGAGACGGGCATCGTCGTACCTGAAATGGGACAGGATGGACAACACCATTCCCGTGATGCACGTTTCGCTTCGCCCGCGCCATCCATAGTTGATCCCGCCGTCCCGCTGGAGCCCGCGATCGAGCAGGAGTGTGCAGGCGTTCCGCGCCTGCCGGTTGCCGGCCGGTAGACCAAGGTCGCGAAGCAGCAACATGGTGTACGTCGTGGAGATCCATTTGGGCGAGTAGAGCCCGTCCTCCGACGAGAGGCCGGCCGCCCACCTGCCCTCCGCGTCCTGCCTGGCGAGCAGACGCGCGCCCCAGCCGTCGCGCGCTATCCGGTTTCGATCCCGCTCGACCGTGCGGTCGGACGCGCCGACGAGATCGCGCAGTGTCTGCCACCGAATGGCGGGATCCCCCTCGAGGAGCCATTGGATTGGCGCGTCCATCATCGCCGCACCTCGCTCCCTTTGCTCACCGGCAATTCGGTGGCAGGAGCCCGGACCCAATCCACCGACGCACGAACTCTACCGCGGACGGATCACAACGCCGGCCGTCAATAATTGATGGACCAAATGCGCCGCCGCCGATGGCGTGGACGAACCCGACGGCCGCGCCGCCGACCGCGACGGACCCGATGGCCAGTCCCCCAATCGACAGGCCTACGCCGACCGCAGCGCCCCCCAGGGCAAACAACAAGCCGATGGAGGCTCCACCGATCGTCACGAGACCACACGCGAGACCAGCGATCGCCACACCTCCGACGGCGACGTTCCCGATGGCGACAACACCTTTGGCCAGTCTTGGACGCATCGTAACCGGGTCAATACCCAGTGAGATGTGAATCAGCGGCCAGTCCCCGATTGCGAGACTCGATCGGTACTCAAATCCCAGAACCGCTCGCTGCTCCATGCACGTGCGGCAGGTGAGCCGCGGCGTGTCCCGGCCGACACACTCGCGGCAGACACCCTTCTGGCAAACGGAGCACATTCCCACCGCCGCAACACGATCGTGAACGAAACAGTTCATGGGATCTCACAGCGTGACGATGACTGCGGGCTGCGCCGATCGCGCAAGACTACTTCAACTTCTTCTTCGGTGATGGGTCCTTCTTCCGGGTCGTCGGTTTAGGTTTCAGCGAACCGACGTAGGCCTGGCTGATCTCAAAGAAGCGTTGCAGCTCCTTGGTCCTTGCCAAAAGCGCGTCCGGCACCACCACATATTCCGGTTGGACAATTCCGTACTGCGACGACAGCGTCGTCTTGTACTTCTTCAAGAACGCCTCACGTTCTGGCGACGGAAGACGAAGTGCGACCGAGCCATCCTTGTGCAGCACACTGAACATGTGGCCGTTCAGCGACGTGTAGGGCATCGTGTCGCCTTTCCGTTCAACCCCGGCCATTGTGGCAACGACCTTTTCGTACAGCACGAGTGCCGCGGACCTTTCCATGCATTCCTCCGTCAGCTCCAGCACCCAGATACTCGTGCATGAGGATACCGCCGCTTGACTCATCATGGGGCGACGACGATGGCGATCAGGCCTTCCGACTCGGTCCGTTCCGAGGGCCACCGGCGCCGTGAGGCGCCCCCGGATCTCGGACGCTGTTCCTTCGACCGAGACGCCAATCGCACCGACGCGCCCGTTCGACCACGGCCGGTGCACGACCCACTCCACGAGGTCGTACAGATCTGAAGCCGTGCCCGGTCCGTAGCGGCTCACTCCAAACGACGCTCCCGTGCCGCGCTCGTCGATCAGCACACGCGCGTAGCCGTGCCGCACCCAGAAGCGGTCCTCGCGGGAAATGCCGCCGTCCTGCGAGGCCCCGGCGTAGATCCAAATCCCGGAGCTGCAATGGGCGCATACTAGAGGCAGTCTGTCCCATAGCGGCAAAGCACGGATAGAACACGGATAGAACCGGTCTGTTCAAATTCCTAGAAGGGCAACCAGATGAGCAACTCGAAGCGCGTCGCACCAACCAAACCAGCACCCGAAATCGGATGGGCGGGTGTGCGAACCGAGCGGCTCGAGTACGGAGCGGGCTCCACAATTTTTGCTCAGGGCGATCCGGCCAGCAGCGTCATGTATGTCGATGCCGGCGCCGTGCGGTTGTCGGTGTTGTCGCACTCCGGAAAAGAAGCGGTGATCGCGGTACTCGATGTCGGCCATTTCTTCGGCGAAGGCTGTCTCGCGAGTCAGCCGCGACGAATGGCAACGGCGACTGCGATGGCTGACTCGACCATCATCAAGGTCGAGAAGCAGGACATGGTGCGGCATCTCCACAGCCGGCCGGCGTTTGCGGATAAGTTCCTTACGCACATGCTGACGAGGAATATCCGCATCGAAGAAGATCTCATCGACCAGCTTTTCAACTCCAGCGAGAAACGGCTGGCACGTACGCTCTTGCTGCTGGCGCGCTACGGTCAACCCGAAGCGTCTCATCGCTCGCTTCCGAGAGTGTCTCAGGAAACCCTGGCGGAGATGGTGGGCACGACGCGCTCACGCGTCAACTTCTTCATGAACAAGTTCCGGAAGCTCGGGCTTATCGAGTACAACGGCGGTTTGAAGGTCAACAACTCTCTCCTCAGCGTCGTCTTACGCGACTGATCTCGCCGAACGCGCAAGTTCACGAGCCTCCGCTCCCCGGCGCGACGAGCGTCAACAGCCCGATGCGAACGTGCCAGCGGCGCAAGCGCGGTGTGCACATTTGAACAGCGGCTCCTGAGTGCACAGGATAAGCTGTGCTGTATGCAAGTTCTCGCCGTCACATGTCGAATGCTCTGGACTTTTCGGATACGGGGGAAACACGTTGAGACAGGGCATGGTCGATGTGGGCACAGGTAGTCTGCACAACGACAGAACCGTTGTTTCCCTTGGTCGCGCGCGGGCTGTTCGACGAAACGTTGTACTACCGTCTTAATGTGATCCTGCTGCAAATCACGAGAAATCCAGGCATAACGGATCGCTCGCTTGCGGCTGCCGCCGAACGCCTGGTCGAGTACGGCCGAGCGTCACCGACGTCGACTTCCCCGTGCAGCAATCCATGAATTGGCGGTGAGCGTGCAGAATCGGGATCCCATCGTGGCTGCGTTGCGCGAGCTTGTTGACGCGATCGATCGACGAGAGGCCCACCTCGAGCGGCTCGGCGAGGCACGCATCGCACGTGAGGCGGTGGCCCTGCGCAGGGAAGCCATGTCCCGAATTCAGGAACTCAGCGCTGCGCCGTGCGATCGCGACACTCGTGAAGCCGAACGGTCCGCGTCGGTGATGACGGACGACGGCGGACCGATTGGGAACAACCAGGAGCCCATCAACCTGGCAAGTGCGCGTGCCGCGCGTTGAAGGACTCAGGAGTCAGTAAGACCCAAGGCACCAAGACATTTCCTTTTGACTGCGGCTTGGGTCCAACAGTCGAGAAGATGCGGGTCGGCACCATGCTTCACGAATTCATTGCCGAGAACCGCGAAGAGATCATCCGGCGCTCCCGATCGAAAGTTGAGACGCGGTCAGTGCCGCCTGCCACTCCGCCGGAACTGGAGCACGGCGCACCGGCGTTCCTCGATCAACTGATCGAAGCGCTTCGACACCAGCTGTCGTCGAACGCGAAGATCGACGACAGCGCGACGCGACACGGGCGGGCACTCCAGTTGCAGGGATTCACCGTCTCCCAGGTCGTACATGACTATGGCGACGTGTGCCAGTCGATCACCAACCTCGCGCTGGAGCGGAAAGTCGCGATTGAGGTCGAGGACTTTCGTACGTTGAACCGGTGCCTAGACGATGCGATTGCGTGCGCCGTCACAGAGTTCGGCAGACAACGCGATCAGTCGATGCTTGATGCCGAATCGGTCCGTGAGGACGAACGAATCGGATTCCTCACGCATGAGATCCGGAATCTTCTCAACACGGCGGGCGCTGCTTTCGACATCCTGAAGAGCGGCAACGTCGGAGTCGGCGGCAGTACGGGAGCCGTGCTCACACGCAGCCTGTCGCGGCTGGGCAACCTCGTCAATGGCTCGTTCGCCGAAGTCCGACTGCGGCAAGGGCTTCATAATCGGGTGCTCATCGCGGTGCCAGCATTCATTGGGGATCTGGCGCCAGCAGCGGCGATGGAAGCAGCGGCGCACGATCTCCAGCTCATCGTGCAGCCCGGCGAAGCCGGAGCAATCGTTCACGCCGATCGCCAGATTCTGTCTGCGGTTGTCGTCAATCTGCTTCAAAACGCCTTCAAGTTCACGCGCCCGCAATCGACCGTGGTGCTCCGCGTCAACGCAACCGCCGACCGCGTGCTCCTCGAGGTCGAAGACGAGTGTGGCGGCCTGCCCGACGGAAATGCCGACGAGCTGTTCCGGGCATTCGAGCAACGTCACGCGGACCGGACAGGACTGGGTCTCGGGCTCGCGTTCAGCCGCTGGGGAGTTGAAGCGAACGATGGCCGGATCTCGGTGCGGAGCCTTCCGGGCCGTGGATGTGTGTTCACAATCGATCTGCCAAAGGTCGCCGCTTCAGTCCTGGCGATGGTGTGACGCGGCGTTGTCGGTCTCAGCGCGCATGATTGCGCTGGCAGCGGCGTCGAGCGAAAGTCCCAGCTAGTTGGACTCCAGCCTCTTCGTGTCGCGTATCTCGCGGAGCATCCGGCGCATTTCCTCGACCACCGACATCTGCTCGAGCGTCGCCTTCAGACTCTCGGCGGTCGCGTTCACTGAATCCACCGCGGCGTGACGTGCGCTCTCCGCCGCGAGCCGAGCCTCTTCGCTGGCAGAGCGCGCCGTCTCTGCAGCTTCTCGGAGCTGTTCTCGTCCGTCCCGGAACTCTTCAGCCGTCTTGCGTTCCTGTTCGCTGTCAGCGCGTGTCTCCTCAGCGACTCGCCTGACCTGCTCCGCCTCGCGTCTGGCGGCTTCCGCTTCCGCGAGGACGACCTGCACTTCCGCTTGCGGGTGGCCGCCTGTGGGACCCTCGCTGCCGGTGTCCGCCTTCGGTGGGGCGTCGCGCAGCTGCGGCCGCCGTTTCGGGCGAGTGCGATCGTGTGCCATTGATGCCCTTGATTGATCTTTCCGCAGTGTACCAAAAGGGCCGCACGAGCGATGTCCCGAAGCGCACACCTCGGGGAGTTCGTGGTGTTGGAACGGCCCGCGATTTGCGAGTCGCGCAATGTTTGTTTGTGCCCCTGACTCATCCGTGTTCGTTCCAGCCCCGGCTAACGCTTGAAGCGCGCACCTTCGATTCAACGCCGGTGAGCACTATTGAACAGGCGGATCACAATCCAAATTTGTAAACCTCTTTCGTCGGACGGAAGGAGCGGGACGACATGGCGATCGAAGAAAGACACATGACAGATCCGCCGAAACGAAAGACGCACGTCGGTGTGGCGACGTTGGCCGTTGTCGTGTCCACTGCGGTCACGGCACTCACCGGATGCGGAACGACGAAGCCGGGCAGCGAAGGCACATCGCCCGCAGCAGCCGCGGAGCCTCAGGCCAAGCAGGAGTCGTCAGCCGCCGAAGGTCAGCGCGTTTTTCGTTTCGACACCTTCGCCGACGAACAACTCTGGACCGACACGCTCCGCCTCAACGAGGTGGTTGAGAAGAACGTGGATCCGACGACTGCGCTCAAGGTCGGACTCAAAGTGGACGCGGACGTACTGCCCGCCGGAATCCTCGAAAAAGTCGATCTCAAGAGTCCGGCAACGACGGTCGCGCTGCTCAAAATGAATGCCGTCGTGGGCTTGCAAGCCACCGTCGATTCCAACAATCACATCACGCGGCTTGGCGTCACCTGCGCGCTCTGTCATTCCACCGTCGATAACTCGGTCATGGCTGGCATCGGTCACCGGAAGGACGGCTGGCCGAACCGCGATCTGAATGTGGGGGCGATCATCGCCCTGTCACCCGCGCTGGACGCAGACAAGAAGGCGGTTTACCAGTCGTGGGGGCCCGGCAAATACGACCCGCGCTACAACCAGGACGGGAAGAACACGCCGCTCATCATGCCGCCCGCGTATGGCTTGGCTCAAGTGAAGAACGAAACGTACACGGCCGAGGGGCCCATCTCTTATTGGAATGCCTATGTCGCCGTCACCCAGATGGGCGGGCAAGGCAACTTCTCTGACTCGCGGCTCGGGATCGACGTCAAGCATTCGCCGGACATGGTCACCTCCAAGCTCCCCGCGTTGCGCGCGTACCAGCATAGCTCTGCCGGCGCCCCCACCTCCGGCCGGGAGCTTCGATGCGGCGATCGCGGAGCGTGGACGGGTGGTGTTTGACAGGACGTGCGCGAGCTGCCACGTTGGCGGGTCCGGTACCGATAACAACAGCGGGGCCTTGCATCCGCCGGCGGACACTGGTGTCGACGGAGCCTACGCGGAGCGCACCGGAAACAAGGCCTACCGCACAACGCCTTTACGTGCGCTCTGGCAGCACGCGCCGTACTTCCACGACGGCAGCGCAGCGACGCTCGCCGACGTCGTGGCTCATTACAACCGGGTGCGTACGCTCAGTCTCACAACGGAGCAGCAACGAGACCTCGTCGAGTATCTGAAGTCGCTCTAACCGTGAGACGATCCTCGAACACCTTAAGAGGTTCCGCACGGATCGTCTCGCCCTGAGCCGCGCGATTCGTTGGTGTCTACCAGGATTTCAGTCGTGGAAATCAATGGCACCGTCGAATGCACCGGAGGAGATGCCCGTCGCCTGGTCACGCAGGCGCTTGATGGTGAAGCTCCCGGTGGCGTCATCGAATCGACCCGTCCCGCCAGTAATGGTGGCAGTCTCCCCAATAGAGGCGAGATCGCCCACGTCAGTAGCGTGCCCGCTAATAGTACCGAAGACGCTGTCTCCGTTAGCCGCGATGAGCATGAAGGACCCGAGTGACGATGACGTTCTGACATCGACCTGGAGGTGGAAGGTCGTCGTGTACCGACCGAGATGGGTAGCCTGGCTCAACGCCTCGATGAAATGGACCACCGCACACCTGCGAGAGTTCTTATGCCGGCAAGCACGGTCATCGTGGCGGTCAACGTTCAACTGCTGCGACGCGCGCGACTCTAAACTGACTCTGGGGTTGGTGCCCGACGCGGCTTCGGTCCCGCGTCAGGATCCTGGCCGCGATGTCAGGTAGGCGGCGACCGCCTGCATCTGCTCGAACGTCATGCCGGTGGTGATGTTGTGCATGATCGGAGCCTTGGCTCCCGAACGGAGCTCGCTTTTGAACATCACCAGTTGCTTGAGCAGGTCCTCGGCATGCTGGCCTGCAAGGCGAGGGCATGCTGGGGTGCCCTCGACGTCCTTCCCGTGACACGTAACGCACGCCGGAATATTGGCCGCCGGGATGCCCTGCTCGACAATCGCGCGGCCCGCCTCGACCAGCTTTGGATCGCCGGCCTTCCCGGGCACAGGTTTTTGCTCGGAATAGTACGCCGCAATCTTCGGGATGGTCTCATCGCTCAGCTGCGAGGCCATGCCCCACATGTACGCCTGGGCCATCGGATCGGCACGGGTCCGGTCGCGGAATGCTTTCAGTTGACTTTCAAGGTACTCCTTGCGCTGGCCCGCAAGTCGTGGGACCACGGGAGAGATACTGCGCCCCCGGGGCCCGTGGCATGACGCGCACACCTGGGCCGCAAGCGATCGGACGTCCGGTTGTTGGGCGGGCACCGCCGGACCGACGCACGCAACCGCCACGATTGAGTACCGGACCATGCGCTTCAGTGTCATATCGGGCCTGCTACGCGTTTTAGGATTGTTGCCTGCCTAGAAAGCCAGCCAGCCGAGCAAGTAGATCGTGTTGTTGTCTTTCGCGTTTCTGCCGGTGCCGTCGTAGTTCATGCTGGCGCCGTTGAACTTGTGATACCGGGTATATTGCAGGAGGATTTTCACGTTCTGCCACGGGATGTAGGAGAGCTCCCCCGTCCAGCCATTGCTGTTCGGGCTGTTGGTTTCAAAGCCGAATACCGGGGCGGCTTCGTACAACATCGAGTCTGAGCTGCCGCTGGTGGAGAACACGCCGAGTGCGCCCCCGTAAGTGCGCCGGAAGTAATAGCTGCCGGCGAGCCGGGCGGTCTTCAGGTCATTGTGCTGGTTGGCCGCCTCGCCGAGCACGACGCCCCCGTCGAGGGTTTGGCGCTCCCGAATGAACGTACCTTGCGCCGACACGATGTGCGCGTCGCCGATGTATTGGTACTGGCCGTCCACTGCGACGTCGCTGAATTTGTCGTTCGGCCCGCCCGTAGGTTGATCGGCGGCAGTGAGCTTCGCCGTGATCCCGTAGCCGCCGAACGACAACGAATGTTTCGCCCACTGTCGTTCTGCCGCGATGCGCCAATACGGCGCGGCGCCAGTGACGACGCCGCCTGCCGTGCTGTCGAGCGGTCCGGACAGCCCATTGACGTTGAAGCCTTGAGGAGATGAACCGTACAGGCCGGCTTCGCCGTAAATCATGTTCTTCCACCAGACGTAGCCCGTGAGACCGACTACTCCGCGTTCGGCGAGCCCGCCGTCAATCTGCGTCCCCGCCCCGGGCGTCGGGGCCGCGCTGGTTCTCTGATCGAATGGCGTCTGCCAGGCGGCCGTGGTATTCCAGACATCCTGCACAGTCGGGTTGTTGTTCAATGTCACCCCGCACGTTGGTCCTTCAGCCCCAAGGTGCCTCGCGTAACGGACATCCGTGTTGTCCCAGTGCACGCTGCCCGAAGCGCTGTCGTACGTGATCTGGATAAAACTTCCGAGACCGGGCGCGATCCGTCCGGCATAGAACAGGCTCGCCTGCTGCGGGAACAACACCTGCCCGTTTTGGGCAGTCTCATCGGCCAGCAAAGAGTCGGGGAGAGGCGTCCCGGTCCTCGTGAACGAAGTCTGGAACATCAGCGAGAGCGGCGGAACGTAGTTGAGCACCAACGTGACGTCCTTCGACGGCGTGATCCCCTGAACCTGCGGGAGATTGTCGATCTGGTAACCGTTCAACTTGAACGAACGGCCGAATGGGGTCAGTTCCGGAAACACTGTGTGGCACGCCTGGCACGTCATGCCCGTTTGCCTTGCGAACGACGGCACCGCGTAGGAGGTGGCGGCAAATCCGGCCTGGAGAACGATGACACCTGCTGCGACTCTGAGTACAACTGTCCTGGGGTGTGGACTCATTTCAGGCCTTCCACGGCAACGGAGTGCGCAGGACACATGGGATCCCGCTTCCTGGTGGGCGCCGTGTGGCGGGGCCGGACGTTTCTGCCTCCAGGGACTCGTTTCGCGTGGCGGCGAGTCAAGAGGAATGTCGGCGGCTATGCGCCCACCACCTCAGCGTATCCATCTTTCGCGCCGGGTGGCTGTCTCCTATTGCACATTGCCCAGTGTCTCGAGCGTCGAATCCTTCGATGGCCCTCGCGAGGGGTGATGCCGCCAATGTGTCGCGCCTGCGCCCCTGGCGTCCGATTCGGGCGCCTGCGAGCGTCAGTTCACGCTGACCCACTGACATTAGGAGGTGGTGCCGTAAGGCCCGTCGCGTCCGCGGTGTCTGGAACTGGAACGCGCGGCTTCTCCAGGAGGCCGCCAAGGTAGTTCCGGCTCTCGATCAACAGCGAGGCAACGTGATTGGCGCCCGCGTCCAGAAGCGTCTGCGTCCTCTCGTCCGCCAGCGCCGGCGGTCCCCATCGTCCCACAGCGATTCGCAAATCGGGCAGTGCCGCTGCGAAGTCTTCTCACAAGATAGCGTGTCTTCGACGACGAGCTGGGTGGGGAGATCGGCGAAGCACACGACAGAGAACTGTCGGTCTTCCACCAACGACACCAACTCCATCGCCTGCATGCGCGTACCCGTGATCTCCATGGCGATCGGCAGTGGCGGGATCGAGCCGCGCAGCTCGTCGCGCCGGGATGACCGCGGCAATCACGCCGACGGCCGTGGCAAGGATGATTGAACCCGCCACGAGACCGATCGTGACCTGAACCGGGAATCTGGGAAGTCCATCGGCGTTGCTGGTCATCGTCTCGAACACCCGGGCGAAGAAAATTCCCAGAGCCGCCCCGAAGAATGCGCCAACAGATCCCGAGGACCCCTCCCTGAATCAGGAACACCGCGAGCACACGCCGCGCCGGCGTGCCCACGGCGCGAAGAATCCCGATCTCCCGCGACTTCTGAACCACGGAGACGATCAGCACGCTGGCGATGCCGAGCGCCACGGTGACGACGACGAAGAACTGAATCATGGTCTTCGAGCTGCTCTGCGCCGAGAGTCCGGACAGCAGTTCGGCGTTCAGCGTCATCCAGCTGTCGGCCGTCAGCCCTGTGCGGGCGTGGATCTCGTCGGCCACCTCGTTGGCGGCGAAGACGTCGCCCACCTTCAGCTCGATCGTCGTGGCGCCGCCGGGGAGGGCGAACAAAGACTGAGCATGGCGCAGCGACGTCACCACCCATGTTTTGTCGACCGCCTCGCTGCCCAGCCGGAAGACGCCCGACACGGTGACGACATCCTCGATGTCTTCGGTGGACACCAGCCGGATTTTGTCTCCCAGGCCGATGCCGAGATCGGACGCCAGCGTCGAATCCGATCGCGACGTGCCCTCCGGAGATGTCGAAGGTCCCTTGTTGCATCTTCGCGCGCAGGTCGATGATCGGGAGGAACCGGTCGGCCTGTACGCCCCGGATCACGACGGGCACGCGCGCCTCCGCACGTGTCGCGATGCCCGACCCGGAAACCGTCGCGCACGCCGCGGTGACCCCTCGGACGCCCTTCAACCGTCGTCAGGATCCCTGGCCACTGATCGATCGATCGCAGGCGCTGTGACGCCGGCTGAATCTGGCTGGCAATCGTCACGCCGTCAGGCGGCTGGGCCAATGGGCGCGGCGCTTTGCGTGCAACACGCAGCGTGACGTGTGGCTGCGACCCGAGCGTGGACTCGATGAGGGATGTCTGGAGGCCGTTGATGAGAGCCGAGAGGAAGACCACGACGCTGACGCCCACCGACACGGCCGCGAGAATCAACGCCGTCTGCCCTTTGGCGTCACGCAGGTAGCGCAGCGCAACGAACCACTGGAACGGCATTTACCGACTCCCCGGCCCCGTGCGGATGCGCTGTCCGTCAGTCAGCACCCGGTTCGCGGAGAGCACGACCGGCGTGCCCTCCTCGAGGCCGGACACGATTTCTGTATGGCCTTCGCCACTGATTCCCAGCTTGACGGTACGTTTGACCACGTGGCCGCCATCCACGACCAGCACCCACGGCGCCGGTGTGGCCGCACCCCGAACGGCATCGCTCGGAACGCTGATGACGTGTTTTTTCGACCCGACCGTCAGATCGACCGAAACCGTCATGTCCGGTTTGAGAAATGCGGGGGCGTCGGGTACCCGCAGACGCACCTCGACACTTCCGCGGCGCGGATCGATTGCCGGGGCAATGTAGTTCACTTCCGCGACGAAGGTCTCCTGCGGATACGCATCGGCCGACGCGAGACCGCGTTGCCCGAGCCGGATCCACGCGAGATTGCGCTCGTCCGGCTCGATGACGAGCTGCGTATCGCCATCGGCGGCCATCTCGAGGAGCGTCATTCCCGGCTGCACCGTATATCCCGGTTCGACGCTCCGACTGAGAATGATCCCGTCGTGCTGGGCGATCACGCGTGTCTGCTGGAGTCGCACGGTTGCACCATCCAGCTGGGCGCGGCTCTCGAGCAGGGCATTGATGGCGATGCGCGAGTCCGTGCCGGCGGGCGTAGACGCGACTTGTTGCGCGTCCGCGGCGCTCTTCTGCGCGCGAGCGAGGTCGACGTTCCGCTGTGCGGCGTCGAGATCCACGCGCGTGGTGATTCCACGCTGCGGCGAGTTTCGACACACGCGCGAGTTCGGATTTCCGCGTGCGCGAGGTTCGTGTCCGCCTGACGCGAGGCCTCGGTGGCAACGATCGCCCCAACCTTGCGGAGCTGTTCGACCCGAGCGGCGGCCTGCCCGACCGCGGCCTTCGCTTGAGAGACGGCCGCTCTCGCTTCGGCATCGTCCAGTTGCACGACCACGTCCCCGGCGCGGACCCGCTGACCCTCTCGAAACCGAAGCGCGACAACGCGCCCGGATGTCTGCGCGGAAAGCTGCACACGCGTGGCGACAAGGACTCGCCCGCTGGCGACGACGTGCTGCTCGAGGTCCGTTCTCGATGCGGCCGTTGTGGTGACGATTGGACCGCGTGCCCGCTCGATCAGCACAACAACGGGGATGACGATGACGGCGAGGACCAGCCAGACGCCTGGGCGGCGAACGAGCGAGCGCGGATGAAGTGAGGGCCGCAAGGGATTCGACGTCGGCTCAGCCGATGACCATTCTATGGCTCGCGAACTGATGGGGCAGCCATCGGCTGCCCCATCGGCCACGATTGAACCCCACTACGGTTGCGGACGCGGCGTCGTGGCGACGCTCGGCGGAAGCTTCGGATACACGATCTTCGGCTGCTCACCCGTGAGCGCGTCGAAGAACGCGACGATCTTTTCCGTTTCACCAGCGGTGAGCTGCGAACCCAGTTGGCTCGCGCCCATCACGGACACGGCCTGCTGCAGATCCCATTCCCGCCCCGTATGAAAGTACGGCATCGTCAGCGCGATGTTCCGCAATGTTGGCACCTTGAACACGTATTCGTCGCTCACGGCATTTGTGATCGCGAAACGGCCTTTGTCGCCGGGCGGCAGCAGTTCGGGGCCCGGATACGCCGCGACCCCGAAGGCCGCGTACCGGCGTCCACCGAGGTTGACGCCGCCGTGGCATGCGGTGCACCCCTTCTGCATGAAGAGCTGGAGACCCTGCTTCTGAGTCGCTGTCAGCGCGGATGAGTCGCCGTTCAAGTATCTGTCGAACGGCGCGTTCGGGGTTATCAGGGTCGCCTCGAATACGGCGATCGCCTTCTGTGCGTTCGGAAGCGTGATGGGCTCCGACTCGTCCGGAAACGCTGCCTTGAACGCGACCACGTATCCCGGAATGGCGGCGAGCTGGCCGCCGACGTGGTCCGCCGGTGACGCCATCTCAATCGGATTCACCATGGGACCACCGGCCTGTTCCTCCAAATCCCTGGCGCGGCCGTCCCAGAACTGCGCCGTGTTGAACACCGCATTGAAGACAGTCGGCGAATTGCGGCCGCCGCGCTGCCAGCGATGCCCAATCGACGTCTCCCCGGTATCGACACCACCGAGACCGACGTTGTGGCACGAGTTGCAGCTGATCGTATGGCTCGCCGAAAGCCTCGGATCGAAGTACAGCATCTTCCCGAGTTCGACTTTGGCTGGAGTCGCCGGGTTGCCGGCCAGCGCGGGCGGCGCGGTCGGAATTGGTTTGAACAGCGCCTGCGCTGCGGTCATCAGGTCGTCACTCGCGAACGCGCGAGCCGTGACCGCGACGGCGGCGACTGAGAGCATAGAAAATACCGCAAGCAGCGTGAACGTGCGAAGAGATCGCATAGAAGCCTCCCTCTGGTGGCCCCACGCGATCCATCGGTCCGGCCCCGCCCAAACACATTCGGACGCGGGCTTCCGTGCAAACGCTCGAGTCCATAACTCCGTGAACAGCGGTCGTGTGGTCACCAGTTCCGCTACCGTCTTGCTACGCAACCCGGATGCCGCCTCGGTCGAAACGGATGCGACGCTCGCGGACCTGGTGCGGAGCGGCGATTTGCGGCCGCGGAGCGCGACATGCCGCCGGGATTCGGGGCTTGCGGCGAAAGTGGCGACAATTCCGCCGTATCGAGCATCAAAGGCGCGGGCCTATGGCCTTGCCCCAAGGACAGCGCACCAGTCGGTGCTGCGGCTTTTCGGCGCGGCGCCGCCGAAATCCCGAAACGCGACCCTAAGGATCGCCGAGAAGTTATCGGCATAACGGTTGCTTCTCTGGGAGACAGACGCGTGTCTTGCGGTCGCCACGACTCCGTGATGACTGGTCTTGTCGCGCGCCGATCGCCGTCAAGGCGAGAGGAGCTCGTCATGTTGAAAGGATTCAAGCAGTTCCTGCTGCGGGGAAACGTCATCGATCTGGCCGTTGCTGTCGTCATCGGCGCAGCCTTTGGCAGCGTCGTGACGGCGCTCGTCAAGGATCTCCTGACGCCGCTCATTGCCGCCATCGCCGGGCAGCCGGACTTTTCCGCGGTCCAGTTCACCCTCAACGGCAGCCGGTTCCTGATCGGCGACTTTGTCAACGCCGTCGTCGCGTTCGTGATGGTAGCCGCCGCGATCTATTTCTTTGTCGTGATGCCGGTGAATGCGCTCGAGGCGCGCCGGAAGAGGGGCGAGGCCCCGGCCGATCCGACGACGAAGAACTGCCCGGAATGCCTGAGCGAGGTGCCCGTTGCGGCGCGGCGCTGCGCCTTCTGTGCGCAGCCGTTGGTCGAGGCTCCGGCGCCGAGGCGGTTGGCGGTCTAGAGGCGCGTGGGCGCCGCGGCCGGAGCCTTCGACGCCCGTTTAGTTTGGCGCGGTGCGCTCGCGTCTCCCAATAGACGCGCTCGACGAACAAACAGCTGATCGACGGGGACGAAGTCGTCGGTCAGCGTCAGGGCCCGGCCCGACGCCACATTCACGGATTCGCATCGCGTCACCTTTTGCTCGCACAGGCGCGCGGATGACGACCGCCGCAACGGTCGATCCAGCCGTTCGACGTAACTGCTGACCGGACCGTAGAAGCGGCGCGCACACCGGCGTGATGACGCTCTCGCTGCCGTATCATTCGGTCTCACGCTCTAATCGTCGCGCGTCCGACTCGAGGGCTGTCGTGGCGGTGTGGGGCGGGCGGCATCAGTCATGCCCGCGACCGGGCCGCGCGGCGTTGCCAGGAGACCACCGAGGTAATTCCGACTCTCGGTCAACAGCGAGGCAACGTGATTGGCGCCCGCGTCGAGAAGCGTCTGCGGGTCCTCGTCCGCCAGCGGTCCCCATCGTCCCACCGTGATTCGCAACTCGGGCCGCGCCGAACGAAGTCTCCGCACAAGGTACCGGGTCTTCGACGACGAGCTGGGTGGGAGATCGGCGAAGCACACGACAGAGAACTGTCGGTCTTCCACCAACGACACCAACTCCATCGCCTGCATGCGCGTACCCGTGATCTCCATGGCGATCGGCAGATCGTCCAGCAGATGCGCCAGCATCGCGAGCGCCACCTCATCGGCAGTCCCGTTGACGGCGTAACCCAGTACGCGCAGCGGCTCGCGCGGTCGCAGGAGCGAGGCATCGGCGGCCGCGGCGGATGGCTCCGTCTCCGCGTGGCGGCGGATGATCCCGGCCGCGTCCGAAATCAACTCACGTGTCGCATCGATCACCGCCGCTTCTTCTTCTGACGAGAGCCGGCGCTCCAAGCGGTCACGCTCGGCATAACTGAGTGCCGGGAGCAGGAGCGCGTCGTACACCGACGCCGGCGGCGCTGTCTTGATGTGGTTGTCGATCAATTCGGCCGCTTCGCTCTGGTCGCGAGCCACCAGCCGCTGATAGAAGCCGTACTCAGGTGCGAGCGCTGGCGCGTCGTCCATCAGCAGACCGACAAACGCAAGGCCGGGCACGTGCTTGCCGAGCACGACGAGGCACACGGTCAGCGGCGCGGCCATGAGCAATCCAAGCGGTCCCCACAGCCACGTCCAAAACGCGACGGACACGAGAAGCACCACCTGCGATACGCCGACTGCTCCGGCATACAGCACGGTTTCGAGCACGAGATTCGTGAACAGCTCGAGGACGGCGAACAGGGCGAGGACCATCAATGGACCAGTCCATCCCTTCAGGGCCGCGAGGCTGACGAGGATGGGCGCACCGGCCGCGAGCACCGGGCCGACGTACGGGATGAACCTTAACGCCGCGCCCAGAATTCCCCAGACCAACGGGTAGGGGACGTGGAGGAAGTACAGTCCGACGAAGATCGCGATGCCGTACACCAAACTCACAAGGGACTGCATCAACAGCTGCCGGCTGACGCGACCCGCGGCCTCGTCGAATGCCTTCGTGGTCGTAGCGAGCTGTCCGTGCCCGATCAGCCCGATCAGGCGATCCCGCAGATCGCGCCGTTCGAGCAGCATGAAGACGACCATCGCCGCAACGAGTCCCGCCGTGCTCAGCGGCCCAACGACGGGCCCGAGCCACGCGAAGGCCGAAAACCCCGTCGCCGGGTTGGAGGTCACCACAACGGGCCGCGACACGGTTCCCTTCGGCGTCTCCGTTCCCAAGTCAGTCTTGATGCCTTCCAGCGTCTCCTGAAGCTTTTCGACCGACCCGCCCCTGCTCGCATTCCGCACGTCGGCGATCTTCGTTCGGATGTTGGCGCGATAGCCGGGCAGGTCCTCGGCGAGATTGTCTATCTGCCGCGTCAGACCCCAACCGGCGAGAACGAGCGCCGCGAACACCAGCGCGACCACTAGCAGGACGGCAGCGACCCGACCGACCCACCGTTGAAGCCAGGTGACTGGTGGCGTCAGGACGAACGTAAGCAGGATGGCAAGCGCGAATGGCACGAGGACGGCCTGTGCCCAGTACAGAACGGCGACGACGAGCACCCCACCGGCGAACGTCACCCAGGGCCGCACCGATTTCAAGGGGTCGTCCAGGTTCTATTCCATTCCTCGTTCGAAGTCGCAGAAAGCGTTGCAGTTCTGTGCGAATGACGCGTCGGCGTAGCTTGCGATCGCGATCAGGAAGATCTCCGACGCATATCCGGCATCGGACATCTTCCCCGGTCGCACATTTCGAGGCCGCAGGTGCCCAACACGCCGCGGCGGTGGGTCTCCACAGCGGCGACGCGACGCACCGCGGTGGCGCTTAGACCACGCGGCGGCCGCTCACCACGCCGACCAGAAACAACACGATCGCGATGACCAGCAAGACGTGGATGAACGCGCCCATCGTATAGCCGCTCACGAACCCGAGCAGCCACAGGACCAACAGAATCACCGCGATTGTGTACAGCATGATCGTTCTCCTTCAGGCCCCGAAGGCCCCGGAAGTCGTTGCGGCTCCCTGCAATTGTGAGATGGATGCAATGCACAAACCATCCACCGAACCTGAATAAACCTTGTCGTCGCGTGAATGACCGCGCGGAAAATCGGCGGACGGCCCTGGGATAAGGAACGACCCCGTCAGGATCCCGTCACAGGAGCTGCTGGCCGCACGTCGAGGTGGTGTCCCTTCTCTATACCGTAGCGTGTCATCCACTGGCACGCCTGTTCCGTTTGACACACGCGCCTACACGATGGCCGCCTTCATTTGCTCAAGTCAGAAGCGCATTCTTCAGAATTGTGCTGACGACCATCTCTTCGACGTTTGAGCCCGCTTCGGTCCGGCCTGCTACATCTCTTCCGCCGCGATCGCGTCGCGGTGCGCGGCCAGCGACTCGTCACCAACTGCCACATCGCCTGGGGCGCGGCGAAAATGGAGCGGGTCTCGCAGGTTTTGCAGCTCCCGGTAGTAATAGAGCGGGGTTGGCCGGTTTCGCGTGAATTTCAGCTTCTTGAGAAACTCGATTTCCTCCGCGGTCGCATCGCCCCTCAGAGATGGATCCTGCAGGAAGGCCTGGAGCCCCGGCTCTTCGTTGACCGGAGGGGCGGGGTGCCGTTCCACGAACTCGAATTTTTTCGGGTGCCCGGGCGCGAGGCGATCGGTTCAGGACGATCTCCATCGCGAACGTCGCGAAGTCGATGTCCCACGATTCGATCAGCGGATCCAGGAAGGTGACGCAGTTCTCGGGCGAAACGTTGAAGACATCCGTCTCCAGGAAATCGAGCGCCGTGACGCGCATCTCTTCATAGCTTCGTGTCGGTGAGTCGAGCGACGAGACGAAGCCAGTTTTCATCGTTCAATTCCTGTTTCGTCACTCGTTTGGCGACGTCCAGCAGCTTCTGGGTGACGAGGCGCTCGAGGGCGCCAAAGGGCTCCTTCTCGAACATCGCACGCATGGGTTGCGCTTTTCCTGGTGCGACCTTGCGGAGAATCAACTCCCGCACTTCCTTGAACAAGGGCGCAGGCGGGTCCGCGAGTTTTCTCTTCAAGGCGTCCGTACGGACCAGATCGGCCAGGGTCGCTAACTTCCCGGCCGGAAGCCGCAAGAAGGTCTCCATCCTGTCGTAGATGTCGGTCCGCTCGGGCGCCGGGGGGGCCTTCTTCCCAGTCAGCAGTTGGGAAATGTAGGACTCAGTCACCTGAGCCGCCGCCGCCAGATCCCTTTGCTCCGTCCCCAATTCTTTGAGCCGCTGGCGGATAAGGAGCGGGAAATCCAAGACCATTCCTCCTGTGATCTGATTAACTGAGTTATTTAAGTCAATAGTATTATTGCATAAATAGATTGACATAGTTGGTTAATTAACCGATACTGATTAACAGGATTGCAGCCCTACCGCCCGATCCTTCAGGTGCTCTGAACTAAGTCAGGTTATCTGGTCCCCCCTCTTAGGCACGCCAACCCAGGAGGTTGACATGTTTGCTCGCACTGTTTCCGTCCGTCTCAAGACCGGTCGCGCAGGAGAGTTCACGCGGCTTCTCGACCAGCACGTCATCCCCGTGCTCTGGAAGCAGAAGGGCTTCCAGGACGAAATCTCGTTCGTCGCTCCGAGACGGCGCCGAGGCGATCGGCATCAGCATGTGGGACCTGAAGGAAAACGCGGAGACCTATGGCCGCGGCGCATATGCCGATGTTTTGAAGGTGCTGGAGCCGGTGGTCGAGGGCACGCCTCAGGTGCAGACGTACGAGGTGACCAACTCGACGTTCCACAAGATCCCCGTTCGCGCGATTGTCTGAAGCCGACACGGCTGCAGTGTCGGCTCCCGATTCCGTTGCGGTGGGGCGGCGGAAGTCCCACCGACAGGGCGTTATCAACAGAGGAGAATCATCATGACTATCGTTCGTTGGAATCCGTTACACGATATGGCCGCAAACCAGGAGCGGATGAGCCGGATATTCGAGGGCTTCTACGGCAGGCCTCAAGAAGACCTCACCCGCGGCGCATGGGTACCGGCGGTCGACATTTACAGTAACGGCCAGCACGAGCTGGTGCTGAAGGCCGAGCTCCCCGACATGAAGGAAGAGGAGATCGACCTGACGGTTGAAGACAACACGCTGACGCTGCGTGGCGAGAGAAAGCTTGACCCGGAAGTCACGGAGGAGCAGTTCCATCGCATCGAGCGCAGTTATGGCTCGTTCGCGCGGACGTTCGCGCTGCCGCCGACGGTCGACGCTGGCAAGGTGAGCGCACAATATAAAGCCGGCGTGCTCACGGTCCGTCTGCCCTTGCGTGAGGAAGCCAAGCCCAAACAGATCAAGGTCCAGGTCGCGGCATAAGTCGCCGCAGTGAGGCGGGGTCGAGGCCCCGCCTCTTTTTCGCTCGGTCGCATGTTTCAAACTGGCCAGGCGCCTGAAGCCGACACGCTAAGTTCGACACATGACGTTTTGCCACTCCCCGAAGGAGAATCACATGATTAGCGTGAGCGCTCGCATTCTGGCAATGTCGTTGTCTGGGATCGTGCTGTCGACGCCTCTGGTATCTGCCCAGGATCTGTCGAAATACCGGGAGTTTCAATTAGGCACGAGCCTGGCCGCCGTCGCGCAAAAGACGGGCGTCACCGCCGTGACGGTGCGCGGGTGCCCCATCAACCTCCGGAGCTGATTCAAGAACTGATGTGGCAGCCCCCAGATGGTCTCGCCGCATCACCGCCCCGAGACTCGGTGCGGAAGGTCCTCCTCAGTTTTTACAACGGCGAGCTGTTTCGAATCGCGGTCAGTTACGAGTGGGAGAGAACCGAAGGGCTGACGGTTGAAGACATGATCGCTGCTCTTTCGTCGACGTACGGTCCGCCAACCGCGCCTGACAGCGACATCATCCCCTTGTTGTCCCGTAGCTCTGTCGGCAGCGACAAGATCGTGGCTCACTGGGAAGACTCGCAGTACTCGGTCAACCTCATTCGTCCGTCTTACGCGTCCACCTTTGGATTGGTGATGCTTTCAAAGCGGTTGGATGCGCTGGTCCGCGCTGCCATGGTCGAAGCGATCTGGCTGGACGACCAAGCAGGCTTTCGCACGAGCCATCGGACGCAAGAGGAGCCAAGAGGACGAGGACCATACCAGGCAAGAGCAGGCCAGGACACGAAACAAAGCGACCTTTCGACCCTAACGCTCGGTGCGACGGCTTCTTCGGCCGTCAGCGGCCCGAGCGCGGACGAGACGTAGGGGTTGCAGTGAACCGCGAGCCGCCCGGTTCTCGCACCCCTTCGGACCCCTCGGCCATCCGCATTCCAGCCATCCTGCTTGGAATGCCGATGCGTCGAACGGCTCGTGCGCGCGAGCCGGGGACGTATCGTCGACGGTCGCAACGAAACGCGATGGCGATCAGCCCGGGCACGCATGGCGTCGGACGCAAGGAGTCCGTCGCGACATACTCCTCGAAGACCCGCCGGCGGAACTCCGTGACCAGACGACGGTATGCGGGCGACTCGAATGGAAATAACCGCACGACAGGATCGACGGTCATGTGATTGTGGAAGAGACAAAAACCAGTCAGTCGTTCCAGCTCGAGACCGACCGTCATCTTCCCAACGACAGGCGGCCAAAGATGATCACGAGGGTCACGCTTTATCTCCTCGTGGGTCGTTCGGGAACGCGTGCGCGAGCACGACGTTTATGCCGAGCGCGACCAGAAACGCCGGGAGCGCCGTAATAACGGGCCAGATCCCGAGCGCGAGGAGCAGAAGCCGTCGGTGCTGGTTGGTCGATGCGATCGACAGTGAATGGATGTTTGCGCCAACCGCAAGCCCGAAGGCTCCAAGCGCCACTGCAAGGGCCACATGCAAGGCTGCCCAACCCGGTGAGTTCCGCAGCCGAAAGTGCTCGTGCGCGATATGAGACGCGAAGCCAATGGCACTCACGACCCACGCGGCCAGGCGCCAGGCCTGCGCGTGACTGGACGGCACCGCGAACAGAATGCCAACGAGCGCATAGCCGAGACCGAGCAGAACAGCCGTCAGGATCCACGGCCGTCGAGCATCCCTCCCCTAAAACACGCGGAACAGCAGCAGCCCCATCACGACGGCCAACACAGCCAGACTGAGCCATGCCCTTGCGTTGACCGTTGCCATAGTATGCGGGGCCTCAATTGAGGCGTCTGTCAACCTGTCGTCTTTGCCCTCGGTCCTGTCCACCCCACGCGGCATCGTCCCAGAGGCCCGCGTCCGCGTCAAATTCTCGCCCAACGGCTGCACAATCGTTGTCGTACACGATACGAAAAACCAAGCCGCCATCCAGGGCAGGTGCAGCGAACGTAGACAAAACACTGGTGAGGCGGGGGGCGATCGAAGGCAGCAGCGTCGAGCCGCAAAATTGCTTGTCCATTTTCCGGTAGCGCACAATAGGAGGGTGCTCGTATCCTCATCCACATGATGCTCCTACCTACTCCCGCAGAGATGTATCGAGCGCTCGTCGAACGCGACCGCTCGTTCGAAGGGCTGTTCTTTGCCTGCGTCCGCACGACCGGCATTTTCTGCCGGCCGACGTGCAGTGCGCGCAAGCCGAAGCCCGAGAACGTCGAATATGCCTCGACCATTCAGGAGGCGCTCCATCGTGGCTATCGCCCGTGCCGGATCTGCGATCCGCTGTCCTCAGCGGCATCAGCTCCGAACTGGCTCGCGCCGCTGGTGGACGAGATGCTCCGGAACCCGGACATCCGGCTGCGCGACACCGATCTTCGGCAGCGCGGGCTCGATCCGGTCCAGGTGCGCCGCACGTTCAAGCGGAGCTTCGGGATGACGTTCCAGGCGTATCAGCGCGCATGCCGCCTGGGAACCGCGATGCGTGCGCTTCATGACGGCGCCACGACGCTCGATGCCGGGCTCGAAGCCGGCTTCGAATCGGACAGCGGCTTTCGCGAAGCGTTCATCCGAGTGTTTGGGGAAAGGCCTGGCGATGCGCGGGACGTTCCACTGCTCACGGCCACATGGATCGAGACGCCGCTGGGACCGATGCTCGCAATCGCGGGCGATCGTGGACTCGAGCTGCTCGAATTTGTCGATCGCCGCGCGCTCGAGACCGAGCTTCGCGATCTGCGCCGCACACTGGGAGGCGCGATCGCGCCCGGCGATCATCCGATCCTGCGTCAAACACGCACAGAGCTTGCGGAGTACTTCGCTGGTAGCCGCACCGAGTTCGCGATGCCACTCAATCAGCGGGGTTCCGACTTTCAACTGAAGGCGTGGCGCGCGTTGTGCCACATTCCGTACGGGGAGACGCGGAGTTACAGCGACATGGCGCGCGAGGTCGGCTCACCCGCGGCCGTCAGGGCCATCGGTCGCGTCAACGGCCAGAATCGCATCGCCATCATCGTCCCGTGCCATCGCGTGATTCGATCAGATGGCACGCTCTGCGGCTACGGCGGCGGCCGATGGCGCAAGCAGTGGCTCCTGGAGCACGAACAATCCCTAATCACTAATCACTGATCCTGAATCACTAATCCCGAATCCTTGAATCCCTGAATCCTCGGATCCCGGATCCCGCACCCCGGATCCCGACATCGAGCGCGAGCCGCGAACCGCGAGCCGCGAGCCGCGAGTCGCGGATGCTATACTTCAGTGTTCCCGCCTGAACGCAAGTGGGAGCGGTCCCACGAGCGTAGTGAGAAATGGATCAGCGGTTCATTCGCAATTTTTCCGTCATCGCCCACATCGACCACGGCAAGTCCACCCTCGCGGACCGGTTCCTCGAGATCACGGGCGCGCTGCAGCCCCGTGAGATGGAAGCTCAGGTGCTCGATTCGATGGACCTGGAGCGCGAGCGTGGAATCACGATCAAGGCGCACGCCGTCCGCCTGACCTACAAGGCGGACGATGGGAATGAGTACGTGCTCAACCTGATCGACACGCCGGGGCACGTGGACTTTTCGTACGAGGTCACGCGCTCGCTCGCGGCGTGCGAGGGCGCGCTGCTCCTCGTCGACGCGTCGCAAGGCGTCGAAGCACAGACACTGGCCAACGCCTACCTGGCCGTGGACAACGCGCTCGAGATCATCCCGGTGATCAACAAGATCGATTTGCCGGGCGCGCAACCGGACGAGGCGAAGCGGCAGATCGAAGAAATCGTGGGACTGGATGCGAGCGGCGCCATTCTCGCCAGCGCAAAAGAGGGGACGGGCGTCCACGAAATCCTCGAGGCAATCATCAAGCGCCTCCCGCCGCCGAAGGGGGATCCGGCAGCGCCGCTGAAGGCCCTGATCTTCGATTCGTGGTACGACCCGTATCGCGGCGTGATCATCCTGACGCGCGTCATCGACGGCGCGATCCGCGCGGGCATGAAAATTCGGCTGATGGCGCAAGGCCAGGAGTACATGGTCGATCAGGTCGGCGTGTTCTCACCGAAGCCGGTCGCGGCCGACGAGCTGGGCGTTGGCGAAGCCGGGTTCATCTTCGCGGGAATCAAGACCGTCAGTGACGCCAAGATCGGCGACACGATCACCGACGCGGCGCATCCGACCAGCGAGCCGTTTCCCGGGTTCAAGGAAAGCAAGCCGATGGTCTTCGCGGGACTGTATCCCGTCGAGGGCAGCGAGTATCCGGAGTTGCGTGACGCGCTCGAGAAGCTGCGGCTGAACGACGCCTCGTTCTTCTTCGAGCCGGAAACCTCGGCGGCGCTCGGGTTCGGATTCCGCTGCGGCTTTCTCGGTCTTCTTCACATGGAAATCGTCCAGGAGCGGCTCGAGCGCGAGTTCAACATGGATCTCGTGACGACCGCGCCGGGCGTTCTTTACCGCGTCACGACGACGGATGGCGTTGTCCAGGAGATCGACAGCCCGTCGAAACTTCCGGACACCGGTCGCATTGAAAGGATCGAGGAACCGGTCATCACCGCGATGATGCTGACGCCATCGGAGCACGTCGGAGCCATACTCCAGCTGTGTCAGGAAAAACGCGGCGTGCAGAAGTCGATTGAATACCTCGCAGCGGATCGTGTGCTCATCACCTACGAACTGCCGTTCAACGAGGTCGTTCTCGACTTCTACGATCGCTTGAAGACCCTCTCACGCGGGTACGCCTCTCTCGACTACCATGTGACCGGGTTCCAGGAAGCGCCGCTCGTGAAACTCGACATCCTGGTGAACGAAGAGCCGGTCGACGCGTTGTCGACGATTGTTCACCGCGACATGGCCTATCAGCGCGGCCGCGCGCTTGCGTCCAAGATGCGGGAGCTGATCCCGCGCCAGATGTTCGAGGTCGCGATTCAGGCGGCGATTGGCAGTCGGATCATCGCGAGGGAATCGGTCAAGGCGCTTCGCAAGAACGTGCTCGCCAAGTGCTACGGCGGCGACATCACGCGGAAACGGAAGCTGCTCGAGAAGCAGAAGGAAGGCAAGAAGCGGATGAAGCGCGTCGGCCGGGTCGAGATTCCGCAGGAAGCGTTTCTCGCGGTACTCAAGGTTGGAACGGAGTCGTAGCCGATGGCAGCATCCTTCCAGAAGTCCACGCTTCGTGAATACGCCGAGTCAATCGTCATTGCGGTGATTCTGGCGCTCTTCGTGCGGACATGGGTCGTCCAGGCGTTCAAGATTCCAACCGGCTCGATGGAGAACAATCTGCTGATTGGCGATCACCTGCTGGTCAACAAGTTCGTGTTCGGCCCGACGGCCAGCTCCATCGATCGAGCGTTGCTGCCGGTGCGCGATATTCGGCGCGGGGACGTCATGGTCTTCAAGTACCCCGACGAGCCCGACCGCGATTTCATCAAGCGCGTGATCGGGCTACCGGGGGAAACAGTCGAGCTCAAGGCCAAGAAGGTGTATATAGATGGTCATCCGCTCGACGAGCCGTACGTGCATTTCCTCGAACCGGCGTCCGATTCACAAGAGGTCACGTCGTTCGATGTCCGCGAGCGGTACGGGCCGGTCCGCGTGCCCGAGGGGCACTATTTCGTGATGGGGGACAATCGGGACAACTCGCAGGACAGCCGATATTGGGGTTATCTTCCGCGCGACTACGTCAAGGGGCGCGCCCTGATGATCTACTGGTCGTACGAGTCAGGACGCGAGGATTACCTGGACGAAGGCGCAGGCGCCACGATTAAGCGGATGTTCTCGGTCGTCACGCATTTCTTCACCAAGACCCGCTGGGAACGGCTGTTTCATCAGATTCATTGACGCGCCGACGGAGGCAGTGTGATCCGGAAGCTGGTCCAGCTCGCGATCTTTCTCCTCATCGCGAACGGCGTGTACCGCGTCGCCCCGGTCAGCTTCCATTACTTCCAGTTCAAGGACGCGCTGCAGGAGCTCGCGCTGTTCTCGCAGAAGGTTCCTGACGCCGAGCTCATGGATCGCGTGATGGCGCTCGCCGACGAGCACAACATCCCGCTCGATCGCGACTACGTCCAGATCCGCCGTTCGAACGGTCAGCTGATCATCGATGCCTCGTACGTGGAGTCGATGAAAGTGCTGCCCGGGTACACCTACGACCGCCAGTTCGACATCGAGGCCAGGGCGTTCGACGCGCGCTAACCGACGCTCTGCAGCCGCGCGATCGCCGCGGCTCTCGCGGTGTCCGCCTCCGTTTCCAGCTGCCGGGACTCGGCCGCGGCCGCTTCGATGTACGCGCGATCCTTCATGCTCGCCAGATTGACGGCGACATTCAGCTTCGCGCCGCGCAGGCCCGCGGCGAGAAGCTCGAGCCCGACCTGCACATCGCTCGATGCATTCGCGTTTCCCATTGCGGCGACGACCTCCGCCGCCTGAATCGCCTCGAGACACGCGCGCATGACGTCCAGCGGTGCCTCGGTCGCGGACCGCAGCGCTTCCTGTATCCTGACGCTGCGCGCAGCCTTCTCTTCTTCGGAGTTCTTTGGCAGTCTGAACGCCGCGACGACGAGGTCGTACGCCTCGCTGTCGCGATCCATCAGCGCCGCGAGACGATGGCTGATCGATGCGCACTGCGCGCGGGCTGAAGCGAGCCGCGCCATGTCGTCGGTGGCTTGAGCGCGAGGCTTCGGCAACCCCGCCACCATGGCCAGCAGCGACGCGCCAACGGCGCCGCTCAACGCCGAAGCGGACCCTCCGCCCGGAGTCGGATCCGGCGATTGAAACGACGCCAGCAGGTCGATGAACCGTTGAGTGGCCAATCGCATGGAGGTCAGATCCTTCTTCCGGTCAGGCGGGAAGCGTGCCGGCAACGCAGGACCCGCGCTTGATCACGCCGGCGATCGCGACAGCGCCGACACGGATCAGATTGATCGCGTCGCCGTTCACCAGCACCGCATCCATCTGCTTGCCGGGCTCGAGGCTGCCGACGCGCTCCGCTCGATCGAGCGACCACGCCGCGTTGATGGTGGCGGCGACCAGCGCTTCCTCGAAGGTCATGTTCATCGCGAAGCAGGCAAGCGCTAACGCGAAGGGCATGGACGGGGAAAAGCCGCCGCCGGGATTCACATCGGTGGCGAGCGCGACGGGAACGCCCGCGGCGATCAGCTCGCGTGCCGGCGCAAAGCGGCCGAGCTTGAGGTAAAACGCCGCGATCGGAGGAGCGTGGCGGTCACGTCCGCGTCCGCCATGGCCGCGATGCCGTCTGCCGGAACGAAGATCAGATGATCGGCGGAACGTGCGCCTACCCGAGCGGCGACCTGCGAGCCGCCGCTCGCGGCCGAGTTCGTCTGCGTGGATGCGCGATTTCAGTCCCGAGGCTTGTCCCGCCTCCAGAATGCGCGACGGATTCGTCCGGGGTGAACACGCCCGTCTCGCAGAACACATCGCACCATTCAGCCAGCCCGGCGTCGGCGACTGCCGGAATCATTTCGTGAACGACAGATCGACGTAGTCGTCGCGGCGGCGCGGAATTCGAGCGGCACTTCATGGGCGCCCATGGAACGTCGGGACGATGTCGATCGGGTGTGCGCGGGCCGAGGCGACGCAGACGCCTGCAGGATCTTCAGCTCCGGACTCCAGAGTCAGGCCGTATCCGCTCTTGATCTCGCACGTCGTCGTCCCGCACGCAAGCATTTCGTCGAGGCGGGCCCGGGTCTCGTCGACAGCTGCGCCTCGCTCGCTGCTCGTGTCGCAGCTACCGTTGACACGATGCCGCCGCCGGATGCGGCGATGTCAGCGTAGGTCGCACCCGCCAGGCGGCTCCTGAGTTCTTCCCGCCGGTCGCCTGCGAAGTCGCATGGGTATGGGGATCGACAAAGCCCGGGACGATCGAGAGGCCGTTCGCGTCGATGCGCCGCGCATCCGGCGACCGCTTCGACGGCCCGATCAGACTCGTCGGAGGGACCAACGTAGACGATCTCGCCGGCACGCGAGGCGATGGCTCCATCCGGAATGACCGACTGGCGCGACCGCCTGATCCGCACCCCGTCGCGGTGCGGGTCCGGCGCAGGGAATGATTGTCGCGACGTGGCAGAATGATGAGGTCGGCGGCGATCACGCGCTGAGTATATCGTTGAGCCGGGCGTCAGCTGCGCTGCGCTCAAGCCTGCCATGGCGATTCGCTCTGTCGCGAGATGTAGGTCCCGAGACGGATGGTGATCGTCGCGTCGTGGCAAGTCGAACGTTTCTGCGAGAAGAGCCACCAGCGCGTCGTTTGCCGCGGCCATCGATCGGTGCGGCGGCCAGCCGAACCGTCAACGCCCCACTGCGAACTCCCGCGATGTCGTCCGTCCAGCGCGCGGGATCACTGCGGACCGCAAGCGTCAGACGCCCGGGCGGGGCTATGGCCGAGTCGCAATTGGCTGCGAATCACCCCTCTCAGCCACGGTCGTCGGCGACTCGCGGCGCCTGATCGGCGGGCCACTGCGGCGCCGGCGCGGCTGCTTCCGCCGTCCGCGGGCGGTGGAGCAGCACCTTCTCCTCGGGTCTTGTCCTGCTCGCGGATGAACTCGAGCGCGTGGTAGAGAGCCTGGATCGACGATTCCAGCGACCCTTCGACGCCGCGGCGACGAAGTCGCAGTTCGTTGATGTCGCGCTCGATTTCCTCGAGCCGCCCACTCGCTTTCTGAAGAAGCAGATCGGCGCGCCCCTGTGCCTCCCGCACGATCATCTTGCCTTCGTTCTCGGCTGCGGTCTTGACCTCGTCTGCCAGCCGCTGCGCCGTCAGCAGCGTGTTGCGGAGGTTGGCTTCGCGGTCGCGATGTTCGGAAAGCAGCGCCTCCATGCGAAGCAGGTCCTGCCGCAGCCGATCGATCTCGCGCAGCGCATGCTCGTAGTCGTCGGCCGCTTCGGTCAGAAACGCGACCACTTCGGTGCGGTCGAATCCGCGCAAGCGCGGTGCGGAACCGCTGCTGGCGCAGGTCCAGCGGCGCGATGCGCATGACGCGTTCGGCCGGTAGCGATCCGGTCTGTGCCGCGGAAGTTGAAGACGGAGGTCTGTGGCTGGCCCGGTTGACGATCGAACATGGTGGTCTCCTGGACGGTTGGGCGGGCGTCGTGCGCGTCCTACACAGCCGTAGTATACGTACGCTTGCCGAAAATCGCCGTGCCGACGCGCACCATAGTAGCGCCTTCTTCGACGGCGGCTTCGAAATCGTGGCTCATGCCCATCGAGAGCTGAGCCAGCGCCGCCGCCGGGACGCCTTCAGCCAGCCACGCGTCCCGAAGCTCCCTCAGCCGCACGAACCACGGCCGCGTCTGTTCCTGATCCTCGTTCCACGGCGGAATCAGCATCAGGCCGGTCATGCGAGCGGCTCGCAAGCTCCTGCGTCGCGTCGACGATCCGCGTGCTTCCTCCGCGGCGGCTCCGAATTTCGTGGCTCGCCGGCCGAGATCGACTTGGACCAGGAGTTCGCGGCTCTGCGCCGGCTCGGCTGCCGCTGCGTCGAGTTTTCGCAGCAGGTCGATGGAATCGACTGAATGAATGCAGGCTGAAACGCTGCCGCCGCCCTCTTTGCCTTGTTTGACTGCAGGTGGCCGATGAGATGCCACCTTATCTTCATGTCGGCCGTCTCGCCGATCTTCTGCAGCCCCTCCTGAACTTTGTTCTCCCCGAAGTCGTGCTGGCCTGCGGACCAGGCGGCGCTGACGTGCTGGCGCTGAAAGTCTTTGAGACGGCGATGAGGCGGATGGACGTGGGGTCCCGGCCGACGCGGCGTGCAGCCGCGTCGAGCCGGGACCTGACGGACTGGAGGTTGGCGAGTATGGAGGCGTCCACAGTGGGCGCCGACGCTACTTGATATAGGCCTTGAGCATTTCGAAGTTCGACTTCGCTTTCTCGGCGTTCGGTCCGGTCGGCGCGATCTTGGTGTAGGTCTCGAATTCTTTCGCCGCCTCCGGGAATTTGCCCAGATTCAGGTCGCACCTGGCCGAGCATGAAATGCGACTCGGCGTGATTCGGGATTGGCGGCAACCGCCGCCGCAAACTGCTCCTGCGCCTTGGCGAATTCGTTCGCGTTCCACGAGATGACGCCGGCGTTGTAGAGCGAATCCGCGTCCCGGTCCGCTCCGCGGCCGTCACACGCTTCATCGCCTCGGCGCTCATCTCCTTCGCCTCAGCGAATTTCTTCTGATCGTTGTAGATGGTCGCGAGCCCGTTGTACGCGTCCGCCGAATTCGGATCGATCTCGAGGGCCTTCTTGTAGGCCGCCTCCGCTGCCGCGTAGTCCTTCTTCGCGGCGTTTGACGAGCCGATGCCGATATAGCACTCGGTGCAGTTCGGGGCACGTCCGCGATGACCTCGTTGAACTTGACGATCGCCTCGTCGTACTTGCCGGAGTTGGCGAGCGTTGCCGCTTCGGAGTAGCGCGGCCTTGATGCTCGCGACCTTGGCTTCGGCCTTCGCCCGATCCTCCTTCGACCCGCCTTCCGTCGACGCGCCGCCACCCTTGGTCAGCGTGAGGTTCACCTCGGCCATGTCGAGGCTGATGCGGCTCGTCTTCGAAGCGGTCAGGCCCTCTTTCTCCGCCGTGATCTTGTATTGGCCAGGCGGGAGGCCAATCTGCATGAACTCACCGTTCTTCTTGGTCGTCAACTCGAACTTGCTGTTGTTGTCGAGTTGCTGAAGGGTGACTTTGGCGCCTTCCACGGGCTTATTGTTGGCGTCGGTGACCTTGCCTCTGATCTGGCCCGTCTGAGCGACGCCGGCGCCGCGAACGCGGCGACCCCGAGCACCAGTCGCGCAGATGGCCAGCGGACGGCTGACGATGTGTGTGCCCACCATGTCGAAATCCTCCGTCAGTGGCTGATAACGAGAACGGCGTAAACCGAGTGAGAGTCTATCCTTAGTCGTGCCGTCCGCTGTCCAGTTCCCAGTTGCCAGCTTCCAGCTGCCAGCTGCCAGCAGCGAGAAGCCGGAAGCCGGAAGCCAGAAGCCAACAGCCCACAGCCAGACCGGACTTCAACAGTTCAGCTGGCTGTAAAGAACCGCTCGATGTCACGAAGCTCACTGGTGACCGGAGCCGGCGGCAAGGAGTTCAGGAATCGGCGGCCGTAGCCCATCGAGCGCAGGCGTGGATCGAGAACGGCGAGCACGCCGCGATCCTGCCGGTGGCGAAGGAGCCGTCCAAGCCCCTGCTGAAGTGCGAGGATTGCCAGCGGAATCTGGTACTCGCCGAATGCCGAACCGCCGGCCGCGTTGATCGCTTCGATACGCGCCGACGTGATCGGGATCGCCCGGGGAGGCGAACGGCAGCTTGTCGATGATGACGCAGCTCAAGGCCTCGCCGACCACATCCACACCCTGCCAGAAGCTCGACGTGGCGAGGAGCACGGCGTTCGGGGTCGCCTTGAAATCACGAAGTAGCGCCGACCGCGGCGCCGTTCCCTGCACCAGGATCGGATACTCGATTTCCGGCGACGCCCGCGCACTGAACCTCACGCAGGTTGGCATAGCTCGTAAACAGGACGAACGCGCGCCCCTGCGTCCGCTTCACGATCTCGATCACTTCGCGCGCCACCGCTGCACCGAAGTCGCGCGCGCGCGGATCCGGCATGCGTTTGGGGCAGATACAGAATCGCCTGTCGAGCGTAATCGAACTCCGAGGGCAGCCGGATCTCGCGCGCCTTGCGGATTCCGAGCCGGCTGCGAACGTACTCGAACGATCCGTCGACGGTGAGCGTGGCGGACGTCAGCACGGTGCCGGTCATGCGATCGATCAGCAGGTCCCGGACGATCGCGGAGACGTCGATGGGGGAGGCGCGCAGGAACACGCCCCGGCCGCGCGACATCGAGGTAGTAAACGTAGCCGGGGTCATCGGCGCTAAGAAGAAAGTCCAGGTCCTTGCGCAGGTCAGCGGCGCGGGTGCCGATGCGCCAGCACGTCGGGCGGCGCATTGCGGGCGAGCGCGATATCGGCCTCGAGCGCCTCGAGCGCGCGGACGAGGGAAAGGCCTTCGTCGGCGACCCGGTTCGAACTGCGGTCGAGCCGACGCGGATGCGGCTTCACCACCGCCGACGCCGGGCCCATCGAACCGGATCATCTGCAGCACGGAGAAGAAGGCCCGCGCGTGATCGCGTACGCGGTCGGCGCGGTCCTTCAGATCGTCGCCCGTCTCGGCGTCCGCGATCAGCTTCGCGGCCACGGCGCGATCCACGTCGCGGCGCAAGGTCGTCGATCCGGTAGTTGCTGACGACAATGCCGAAGTACTGCGTCGCGACATCCTCGAGCTGGTGCGCCTCGTCGACGACCGCGTAGTGACACGTCGGGATGACCTCTCCGAACTCGCTCTGCCGCACGGCGGCGTCGGCGCACAGCAGGTGATGGTTGACGATGACGAGATCGGACTCCGCGGCGCGCTGGCGCATGCGGGTGACGAAACAATCCTGGTAGCGGGGGCATTCCGTGCCGATGCAGTTCTCGCTGCTGGCCGCGATGTCCTTCCAGAACGGCAGATCCTCCGGCAGATCTTCGAGCTCGGCGCGATCGCCGGTTTCCGTTTCCGTCCGCCACTCATCGATGAGCCGGACGTAGATCGACTCGTCGCGCGTGAACCCCAGCGACTGCGCCGTGCCGCCTTCCTTGTAGCGCCTCGAATCGATGCAGGCACAGGTAGTTGCCGCGCCCCTTCATGTACGCCGCGGTGAACGGGATGCCGAGCGATTCGCGAGGACCGGAAGGTCCTTATAGAAGATCTGTTCCTGAAGGTTCTTGGTGCCGGTCGAAACGAGGACGCGGCGGCGGCTGAGGATCGCGGGGATGAGATAGGCGAGCGTCTTGCCGGTGCCGGTGCCAGCTTCGGCGAGCAGCACGCCGCCTCCGGCGAACACGTCCGACGCCGCGCTCCGCCATCTCGAGCTGACCGTTTCGGGCTTCGAATCCCGGCAGCGCCACGTGCGATCGGTCCGCCCGGCGCGAACGCCGCCGCGACCGCGGCGTGCAGGTCGCCGTGCCGGCGCCGGACTTTACTGTTCCGGATACAGCGGGAACTTCCGGCACAGCCCCTCGACTTCGGCGCGTATCGATCCGAGCACGGCGTCGTTGTCCGGCGACGCGAGCGCGCGCGCGATGTAGTCGGCGATCAAGATCCATTTCGGGTTCGCGCATGCCGCGGCTCGTGATGGCTGGTGTGCCGACTCGAATGCCGCTCGCCACCATCGGAGGGTTCTTGTCGAAGGGAATCGCGTTCTTGTTGACGGTGATTCCCGCCTTGCCAAGCGCCGCCTCCGCGACCTTTCCGGTCAGTCCCTTCGAGAACACATCGACCAGCATCAAGTGATTGTCGGTCCCGCCGCTGACCAGCCTGAACCCTGCGCTCGACAAGCCTCGCGCGAGGCGCTGGGCGTTGGCAACAATCTGCCGCTGGTACTCGACGAATCCGGGCTCCATCGCTTCCTTGAAGCACACCGCCTTGGCCGCGATGATGTGCATCAAGCGGGCCTCCCTGCACACCTGGGAAGAGCGCGCGATCGAGATCCTTGGCGTACTGCGCACGGCACAGAACCATTCCGCCCCGCGGCCCGCGCAGCGTCTTGTGCGTCGTGGTCGTCACGAAGTCTGAATGCGGGACCGGGCTCGGATGGACCTTTGCCGCGACGAGGCCCGGCGATGTGCGCCATGTCGGTGACGACAGGCGCGCCGACCTCGCGCCCGACGCGGCCAATCCGCTCGAAGTCGAAGACACGCGGATACGCGCTCGCGCCAACCATGATCATCTTCGGCTTGTGCTCGTGCGCGAGTCTCTCGAACTCGTCGTAATCAATCCGCTCGTCGTCCTGCCGCACGCCGTAGGGGACGATCGTGTAGAGCTTGCCGGAGAAATTGAGCGGGTGGCCGTGCGTCAGGTGTCCGCCGTGCGCGAGGTTCATCCCCAACACGGTGTCGCCCGGTTTGAGCAGCGCGAAATAGACGGACATGTTGGCCTGGGCGCCGGAGTGCGGCTGGACGTTCGCGTGCTCGGCGCCAAAGAGTTCCTTCGCCCGGGCGATCGCCATCGATTCCGCGACGTCAACGAACTCACACCCGCCGTAGTACCGCTTGCCCGGGTAGCCTTCCGCGTACTTGTTCGTGAGCACCGAGCCGGCGGCCTCGAGAACCGCCTGGCTGACGAAGTTCTCCGAGGCGATCAGCTCCAGGCCGCTGTTCTGGCGATGCCGTTCGTTCTGAATGGCGGAGGCAATCTCCGGATCGGTCTCCGCGAGGGACCGCCAGCGTATAGGGGTCTCAATCTTCGTCGTCATGATGTCCTTGTCCGATGACCGGCAGTAAGGAGCCGGTCGGCTCAGGCGCGCGCGCGCTCCGACCGTTCGATTTCCGAAATCTGATCGATCCGCCGCTGGTGGCGGCCGCCGGCGAACGCGGTCGTCAGCCACAGCGTCAGGATTTCGTCCGCCAGGGTCCCGGCGACGATTCGTCCGCCCAGCGCGAGCACGTTCGCATCGTTGTGCTCGCGCGACAGCCGAGCCGTGTAGAGATCGTTGCAGAGCGCTGCCCGAGCCCCAGGAACCTTGTTTGCGGCCATCTGTTCACCCTGGCCGCTTCCGCCTACGACGATGCCGCGGTCCGCGCGTCCTTCCGTGACCTGCCGGGCAACATCGGCGCAAATCGGCGGGTAATCGATCGTCGCCTCGCTGTGCGTCCCGCGATCGTCGACCGTGTGCCCGAGCCGCTCCAGCGTGGCGATCAGATGCTGCTTCAGCGCAAACCCCGCGTGATCCGCGCCGATGGCGATGCGCATATGATGGGATTATACAGGGGCAGAAGGAGTGGCACGGGTGCTAAAGGTGCCAGGAGTGCCACGGGTGCCACGGGTGCCACGGGTGCTGCCAAAGACATCTCGGTCCGGTGAGTTCCTCGAGTCAATCATGGGCACGGTGACGATCACACACCGCGGCGAGGAACGCATTCGCTCCGGGCATCCGTGGATTTACAAATCCGACGTCGCAAAGGTTGCTGCGCGTGGGGGAGAGACGGTCCGCGTTGTTGGCGCGCGTGGACGCAGTCTTGGGCAAGCGCTCTACAGCGATCGATCGGAGATCGCACTTCGTTTGCTCACGCGCGATGCCGAGCCGGTCGATGCCAGCTTCTGGCGGAAGCGGCTGTCGCGGGCACTCCGGTTCCGCGAAACGCTCGCTATCGATGCCACGGCGTACCGGATGGTGCACGGGGAAGCCGATCTCCTGCCGTCGCTGATCATCGATCGGTATGGCGACTATCTCGTCCTCCAGGCGCTCTCCCAGGGCGCAGATCGAATGGTTCCCGAGCTGACGCCGATCCTCGCGGAGCTGACGGGTGCCCACGGGATCCTCGCGCGAAACGATCCTCGGGTTCGGGCACTCGAAGGCCTCGAGCAACGCGTCGATGTCCTTCATGGAACGGTTCCCGATCAGATTGACGTACGCGAAGGACGCGTCTCCTACGCTGTCGATCCGTACCGCGGCCAGAAGACCGGCCTGTTCCTCGATCAACGCGAGAACCGCGTCGCCGCGTCGAAGTACGCGCGCGGCCGGTTACTCGACGCATTCAGCTACAACGGAGGATTTGCCCTCGCGATGGCGCCGCAGTGTGAAGAGGTGATCGCGATCGACATCTCGGAAGACGCGGTCGCGCGCATCCGGCTGAACGCGGATCGAAACGGCATTGGCAACGTCGAGGCGCGGGCGATGAACGTCTTCGACGAATTGCGCGAGCTGGAACGGCGCGGAGAGCGGTTCGACACGATCGTGCTCGACCCACCGGCGTTCGCAAAGAACAAGGCGTCGGTCGCGAAAGCAATCTCCGGGTACAAGGAAATCAACCTGCGCGCGTTGAAGATCCTTGCGCCCGGAGGATTCCTGATCTCTTGCAGCTGCTCCTACAACGTCAGCGAAGGCGAATTCGCCGACCTGCTGGCGTCGGCGGCCGCGGATGCGCACGCGGACGTCTCCGTCGTCGAGAAACGGATGCAGGGACGAGATCATCCTGTGCTGATCACGGTGCCCGAGACCTTCTACCTGAAGTGTTTCATCCTTCGGAAGCTCGAGTGAGCGAAGTATTTCTTTGACCTCCCGCGAAAACGCTGACCGTCCGGTCGGGCCCGACTGGGCCCCGCCGGCGGCCGCGGCTGGATGTTATAGTCATTCCAAGGATTACCCATGACCATCCGCGCGTCGCTTCCGCCACTTCAGGTCTCGGACTTCACCTCGGCGTTCCCGAATTCGACCAAGGTCTACGTCGAGCAACGCGGCGTGCGCGTGCCCATGCGCGAGATCGCCCTGACGAATGGCGATGTCCTTCGCGTCTACGACACGAGCGGCCCACAGGGCTTCGATGTCCGAGAGGGACTGCCTCGCCTGCGCGCGCCCTGGCTCGCCGGGCGCTGCGACGCCGCCATGGTGACGCAACTGCATTTGCCCGCGCCGGCCAGGTCACCGAGGAGATGGCGTTCGTCGCGGTCCGCGAGGGCTTCGATCCCGACTTCGTCCGATCGGAAGTCGCCCGCGGTCGCGCCATCATTCCGGCGAACATTCGCCACCCCGAGCTCGAGCCGATGATCATCGGCCGGAACTTTGCGGTGAAGATCAACGCCAACATCGGCAACTCCGCCGTCTCCTCGTCGATCGACGAAGAGGTCGAGAAGCTGCGGTGGTCGACGCTCTGGGGCGCCGACACGGTGATGGATTTGTCGACGGGCCGAGAGATTCACCAGACGCGCGAGTGGATTCTGAGAAACTCCGCCGTGCCGATCGGTACGGTACCGATTTATCAGGCGCTCGAGAAAGTCGGCGGTCGACCGGAAGACCTCACCTGGGAAATCTATCGCGACACGCTCGTCGAGCAGGCAGAGCAGGGGGTCGACTACTTCACCGTCCACGCGGGAGTGCTGCTGCGCTACATCCCGATGACGGCGCGTCGGCTGACCGGGATCGTGTCGCGCGGAGGATCGATCCTTGCGAAGTGGTGCCTCGCCCACCACAAAGAGAACTTTACCTACACGCACTTCCCTGAGATCTGCGAGATCATGCGGGCCTACGACGTCTCGTTCTCACTGGGCGACGGCCTGCGTCCCGGCTCGATTGCCGACGCCAACGACGAGGCGCAGTTCGCTGAGCTCAAGACGCAGGGTGAGCTGACGCGCATTGCCTGGGACCACGGCGTCCAGGTGATGAACGAAGGGCCGGGCCACGTTCCCATGCATCTCATCAAGGAGAACATGGAGAAGCAGCTCGAGTGGTGTGACGAGGCGCCGTTCTACACGCTGGGTCCGCTGACCACCGACATCGCGCCCGGCTACGATCACATCACGTCAGCGATCGGTGCGGCGCAGATTGGCTGGTACGGCACCGCCATGCTCTGCTACGTCACGCCGAAGGAGCACCTCGGTCTGCCGGACCGGAACGACGTGAAGGCCGGTGTCATCGCGTACAAGATTGCCGCCCACGCGGCCGACCTTGCCAAGGGACACCCTCGCGCGCAGGCCTGGGACGATGCGCTTTCGAAAGCGCGATTCGAGTTCCGCTGGGAAGATCAGTTCAATCTCTCGCTCGATCCCGTTACCGCGCGCGCCTATCACGACGCGACACTGCCGGCAGAGGGCGCCAAGCTCGCGCACTTCTGCTCCATGTGCGGGCCCAAGTTCTGTTCGATGGAGTTGACACAGCAGGTTCGCGACATGGCGGCCGTCGACGTGGCAGCAGGGATGGAAACCAAGTCGCGCGAATTCCGCGACAAGGGTGGCGCGATCTACATCAGGCAGGAGTGAGCGGGTGCCCGGCGGCTACGACGCTTCCGCCGCTCGCGATCCCGCCGACCACTCGACGACGACAGCCAGATCACGGCCGAACGCGCTGTCCTGATGGGCATCAACCATGGCCAGCACCTGCGCATCGAGCAGCGCGCCCGCCGACGGCGATTCGAATTGCGCCCGATTGCTGTAGATGCTGCGCGCGTAATCCAGGTTCGCAAGCAGCCGCTTCTTCAGCTCCTCGCCTTCTTTGCCGGCTTCGACGTCCGAGTGGTACATCTGCTCGATTTCGGTCAGCAGCGATCCCGCGTAGGCGCGCAGTTCCGCCATGGTCTTCAGCTCGGCTGTCAGGCGCATGAGGAGTGCCACCGTATGGTGACGCAGCGCCTCGGCGAACTTCACGTTGTCGTCTTCCGAGCCGCGGGTCTCGTGTCTGGGTTCGGCGAAATCGTCGGCATAGACCAGCGCGATCGTTTCACCGTCGACGACGATCGGCATGGCGAGTCCGAACGTTGGTGAGCCGCCGAACGGCAGTCCACTTGCGTCCAGGGCATCGCCGCCCAGCCGCTCGGTCGTTCCGGAGGTGACCGCGCGGGTCAGCAATGAGTCCATTGCCAGGGGAATCATCACCTTGCCGATGTCGTTCGTCAGGTCGAAGCCGATCTGGTGTGCGCCCTCGAGCCGATTGCCTTTGACGCGGAACAGCGCGACGCGCGGGAACTCCGCGGCCAGCTGTTCGCCCAGCGTGGCGAGCACGTCACTGATGGTGGTTGCGGTGGAGAGCGCGTCGAACGCCCCCAGCAGTCCATCCAGCATGCCGGCGCCGTGCGAGCCGCTTTCCGCTTCACCTTCATAGGGCGCCGCAGGACGCGTTTCGAGCTCTCGGATCGTGGCGAGGTGCTGTTCCTGCTCCCGTTCGAGGACCTGCACGCGGGCCGCGCTCGTCTTGAACAGCGTCGTCACCGCGCTCAGTTTCGCCTCGGCCGCCTGCGCCTGGCTATTGGCGGCGCTGGCGGCGACTTCCGCCTTGCGCTTGTCTGCCACGGCGGCTTCGAGATCGGTGGCGGCACGCTTGGCTTCCTTACGAACCGTTTCGATCTGTGAGCGGAGCGTGTGAAGCTCGGATTCTGCCGACGTGCGGGCGGCCGATTCCTTGTCGCGCGCGGCGGTCGCGTCGGCCCTGGCCGCCTCGCTCTTCTTGAGGGCCGCGTTGAGATCCGCGAGCTGCTTCTGAGCGGCCTGGGACTGCTTCTGCTCGGCCTGCAACTCTCCGCGGAGCCCGTCAAGCTGCGCGCGCGAATCCTTCAACGAGATGGCCAGCGCCTCTTTCTCACCGATGACGTCCGCAAGCTCCGCGCGCAGCGCATCCGCAATCTTGCGCGCTTCCGCCGAGAGCTGTTTCATCCGCGCGTCGGTTTCGGCGGCGGCGGCTTTTGAGATTTTCTTGACGACTTCGTCGACGTCCTGCTCGAAATCAGGTGTGGCGGCGGCTGCTTGCTCGAACGCCTTGGAGGCCGTCTCGAGCGCGGCACGCAGCGCTTCGACTCGTTTCTGAGACGCCTGGGACGCGGTGCCGAGGACCCGCGTCAAGAGGGCAGACGTCTCCTTGGCCGCGAAGGTATTGAATTCCATACGAAAAGGCGCTCCAGTTCTGCAAGGTGGAAGCCGGGCCACCGGAAGCGATTTCGTGTGAGTTTTCGTGCAGATTGATACAGGAGCGCTTACAACGCGGTCCGCCAAAACACGATTCTGTAAGTGTGGACTCGGGTCCTGGAGCGAGCAGCCCTATTTCGGAACGATCTGAATGATTGTCTTGAAGCGGGCGGGAGAAGCGCCGCGTTTCGGGTTGATGTATCCGGCCGATCCGGCCCACGTGTAGTCCTTGACCGTAACGCTCGGGGTGAACGCCATCGTCTCTTCCTTGTACTTTCCGATCTCGAACATGTGGACCGGCGGCTCCTCGAAGATCAGCTCCCCCCTCTGCTTCAGCGTGTTCCTGTACCAGCCGACGATCTGGAGGAAGTTGGATTCGGTTCCATACAGGTAATAGCGCTGGCCGTGGCCGGCATCGTACGACGCGATGAACTGCGATCCCGGGTAGAACGGAACGCCGATATCGCCAGGGTTGTCCTTCTCCGACGCGGCCGGCGCGGGTGCGTTGGGTGACACGGACGGCGGTGACTGCGGAGGGCGAGATGGCTGCTGGACAGGACGCGGAAACGGTGTGGGACCCTGCGCCGCCGCGATCGACACCGAGAGCGCCACCACGCCGAGCAGGACCTGCCAGAATGTTCTGCCCACCATGTGCTTATTAAGCCACAGAAACGGGTCGAGGGACACAGGTAGACTGGAACCGTGGACGAACGGTTTCAGGACCTGATTGCATTTTGCGACGGACAATCTGCATGGCTGCGAGAGACCCTCGAAGCGTTGGTGCGGCTGGAGTCGCCGAGCGACGACAAGGCCGCCGTCGATCGATGCGGCAGGGAGCTGGCACAACGGCTGAGTGTGATGGGCGCAGTGGTGACGGCGTCGCCGCAGAAGACGTCCGGCGATCATCTGGTCGTGGAGTGGCCCGCCAAAGGGGATCGGGCGAACGCTCACCGGCAGCGACCGGTTCTCCTGCTGGGACATTTCGATACGGTTTGGCCCGTGGGCACGATAACCCGCATGCCTGTCGTCGAACGCGAAGGACGGCTTCATGGCCCTGGTATCTTCGACATGAAGGGGGGCATTGCGGTGTCGATGTTGGCGATGCGCGCGCTCGGCGAGCTCCGCACGGCCTCGCCGCACGTGTCCATGTTGTGGACGGCTGACGAGGAGATCGGCAGCGCGACGTCCCGTACGCTCATCGAGGACGCGGCGCGTGCATCGAGCGCCGTCCTGGTGCTCGAGCCGTCACTGCCCGGCGGTTCAGTCAAGACGAGCCGAAAAGGCGTCGGAGAATTCGAGCTCATTGTCCACGGCGTTTCGGCCCACGCCGGACTCGATCCAGGCAAAGGAGCGAGCGCGATCCACGAACTCGCCCGGCAGATTCTTGCGCTCGAAGCGTTGCAGGATCTGGATCGCGGTATCACGGTGAACGTCGGAGTGGTGACCGGCGGTTCACGACCGAACGTGGTCGCGGACCGCGCCTCCGCGCGGATCGACGTCAGAGTACAGACGATGGACGACGCCGCCGGGCTGGAGTCGGCGATCCGAGCGCTGCGGCCCTCGCGTTTGTCCGTCCGGTTCGACTTGTCGGGCGGCGTCGAGCGGCCTCCGCTCGAACGTTCGGCCGGCGTCGTTCGTCTGTACCAACAAGCTCGCGAGGTGGCATCGGCGCTCGGACGGGATCTCGGCGAAGGGGCCGCCGGCGGCGGTTCCGACGGGAATTTCACTGCGGCGCTCGGTGTTCCTACTTTAGATGGCCTCGGGCCGCAGGGCGATGGAGCTCATGCGGCGCATGAGCACGTGCTGCTCGACGACCTGCCCTGGCGGGCGGCGTTTCTGGCGGGGCTGATTGATTCACTCGGCTGGCTCGAGACGTCAGCCGTTCGACGATAGAATAGATATATGGCAAACGGCATCAAGACGGCGTTGCTTCTGGGATTGATGAGCGCGCTACTGTTGGCGCTCGGTGAATGGCTTGGAGGCGCGAACGGTCTCGTCATCGCGTTCGTGCTTGCCGCGATCATGAACCTTCGGATCGTACTGGTTTTCGGACCGGATTGTCCTGAGCATGTATCGCGCGCAGGAGGTCGGCCCCGATCACCAGCTGTATCGCATCGTGCAGCGACTGACGCAGCGCGCGTCCCTGCCGATGCCGAAGGTCTACATCATTCCGGATCCGTCGCCGAATGCATTCGCCACCGGACGAAACCCGTCGCATGCGGCCGTCGCGGCGACGCAGGGCATTCTGCAAGTGCTCAGCGAGCACGAGCTCGAAGGTGTGATTGCGCACGAGCTCGCGCACGTGAAGAACCGCGATATCTTGATCAGCTCGGTTGCTGCCACAATGGCCGCGGCCATCATGATGGTCGCTCGCATGGCGCACTTCGCGGCGCTCTTCGGCGGATATGGCGGCCGCGGCGAGGGTCGCGATCGCGGCAACAACCCGATCGCGCTGCTCGCGATGATCATCCTGGCGCCGCTCGCCGCGATGCTGATCCAGATGGCTATTTCCCGATCGCGTGAGTTTGCCGCGGACGCCGGCGGCGCGAGCATCGCCGGAACCCCCTACGGGCTGGCTGACGCGCTCCGCAAGATCGATGCAGCGTCGAAGCAGATCCCGCTCGATGCGAACCCGGCGACCGCTCACATGTTTATCGTGAAGCCGTTCTCCGGTGGCGGAATTACCTCGCTCTTCAGCAGCCATCCGCCGACCGAGGCGCGAATCCGGGCGCTTCTGGGCGGAGTCGGATAAGCGTCAGTAAGGGCAACTTCGTTCACTAGTTGGTGACGACCGTCCCCGGGTCCGGGCTGGTGGCGGACCATTCTGCGCTGCGACCGGCTTGCCGTGGAGTTCTTCCTCCGTCTTTTCAGTTGATTAGCCGCGGTCTCGACGGTCCTCATCTGCTGGCCTTGCTTTTGCTGTTTCATCCGACGGCGAGTCGACACGAAGACGGAGCGTGACTCGTTCTGGAGGCGGCCGTGGAGGATTTCGACATTCCGCAGAACAAGATGGCCGAGTCGGCCGAACGTGTCGTGGACCGCGCCCTCGACGAAGCGCGGCGGCGCGACCATGCACTGCTGACGAACGAACATGTATGCCTGGCCTTCGCGCAAGTCGAATGGGACATGTTCGGCCAGGTCATGCGTGACCTCGAGCTTAATCCTCACGAGATCCTGCAGGCACTCGAGGAACACCTGCGCCTGTTGCCGAGCGTTCCTGGCCGCGATCTTCGCGTCGCCCCCTCAACAAAGCTGCTGTTCAAGCTGGCGCTGCTTCATGCCAGCCGGTCAGGGCGCCACACGATCGAGGCGACGGACCTCTTTTCGGCCATTTTCGAGGAAACCCAGGGCATTCCCGTGTCGATCATCCGACGGCACGGTATCGAACCTGAGGCGCTCGTCACACGCCTCGCCACACGCATGCGCGATCACGAGATGCACGAGGAGCGGCTCAAGAAACGGTTCGAGCTGCCGCCGTTCCTGAAGCATTTCGCGACCAACCTCAACCAGCTCGCGCGCCAGGACAAGGTTCCCCCCGTTTTCGGCCGCGAACGGGAGATGGATCAGGTGTTCGAGGTGCTGTGTCACCGCGAGCGTGCGAATTCCGTCCTTCTACTCGGCGAGCCCGGCGTTGGAAAGACGGCGATTGCCGAAGGACTCGCCCGGCGTATCGAATTCGAACCCGAACGGGTTCCCGTCCGTCTCCGCGATTGCCAGATCGTCAACCTGCAGATGAACACCATGGTCGCCGGAACCATGCTCCGCGGCATGTTCGAGGATCGCATCCAGAATGTGATCCGCGAGATCAAGGAGCGGCCGAACCTGATTCTGTTCATCGACGAAGTGCACACGATGATCGGCGCGGGCTCCGCCCTCGGCGCGCCGGCGGACGCCGCGAACGTGTTCAAGTCGGTGCTCGCGCGCGGTGAAGTCCGGATCATCGGCGCGACGACACTCAGCGAGTACAAGGAATTCATGCAGGAGGACGAAGCGCTGGCGCGGCGTTTCCGCACGGTGCACGTGGCGGAGCCGTCCATCGACGAGACGCGCACGATCCTCTACAGCCTTCGGCCACGGCTCGAACGCAACTATTCCGTCCGGATTCAGGATGCCGCGATCGAAACCGCTCTCGAGATGTCGCCGCGCTACATGCGCCATCTTCAACTGCCGGACAAGGTCATAGGCTGGCTGGATACTGCAGCCGTGAAGGCCGAGATCGCTCGACGGTGGGAGGTCACCTCGAATGACGTCGTCAACGTCATCTCGAAGATCGCGCAGATTCCCGAAGACATGGTGTTCCGCGAGGTATCGGATCGCTTCCGCGACATGGAATCCCGACTGGGCGCGCGCGTCGTTGGTCAACGCCAGGCGATCGATGCCGTGGCGCGACGCCTCATCCTCAACAAGGGACCGCTGAAGGACGGGTTCGATCGTCCCGACGGCGTGCTGCTGTTTCTCGGTCCCACCGGCGTTGGCAAGACCGAGCTCGCCAAGTCAGTCGCCGAATTCCTGTTCGGCGACGAGAAAAAGATGATTCGCGTCGACATGTCCGAGTATCAGGACGGCGCCGTCTCCGTCGACAAGTTGATCGGCATGCCACGAGGTATCGTGGGCTCGGAGCGTGGGGGCGTGCTGACGAACCAGCTCAAGGACAGTCCATATTCCGTCGTGCTGCTCGACGAGGTCGAGAAGGCGAGTCCCACGATGTTGAACGTGTTCCTCCAGGCGTTCGACGAAGGGTGGATCACCGATGGCCGCGGGAAGCGCGTTTATCTGAGCGATGCCATTGTCATCATGACATCCAACATCGGATCCGAGTGCTTCAGGAAACTGAGCAGCCCACTCGGCTTCTATTCGAAGCAGGTCGCCGTCGAGCAGGTGCAGGGGGAAATTACGCGTGAACTCGAACGTCGTTTCTCCCCAGAGTTCCGAAACCGCATCGACGAGGTCGTGATTTTCCGGCCACTGACCAAGGACGAAGTGCGCGCGATCGCGCTCGATCAGATTTCACGCATCGAGCGGTCGCTCGCCAAGAGCGGCCGCACGCTCAAGGTCACCCCCGAAGCGCTCGAGCAGCTCGTGACCGATGGCTACAGTCTGGCGTACGGCGCAAGATTCCTGAAGCGTGTGATCGAAACGAAGGTCAAGCTGCCGATCAGCCAGCGCTGGACGGAGGCGGAGAGCTTCACGGCTGAACTTCGCGATGGCCATGTCGAGATCGACGGGACCCGCGCAGTAGGAGGCTATTCGACGCTCGCCGCGACCGCGTAGTCACGAGTCGCGGCTCGCGGCTCGCGATTCGCGATTCGGGATTCGCGATTCGCGGATTCGGGATTCGCGATTCGGGATTCGGGATTCGGGATTCGAGGATTAGCGATTCAGGATCAGTGATTAGTGATTAGCGATTGATCTCCCACCGGAATACCGCTTGTTCTGGAATGGCCGGTTCCTTTTCCTCGGCCCGAAATCGACCTCTCACGTCATAACGTTGTTGCAACAGGTCGATCATTCCGCGAACGGCGGCCACGTAGTCACTCTTCGCGTACGCACCGGCGTACAGACGATTGTAGGAATCCACCAGATGGGGAAACTCCTGGCTCAGGAAGCCCATGAAGTGGTCCTTCGTCCCGCCCTTCAAGTACATGAGATTAGCGCCCATGAAGGCGGCGCCATGATCGGCGACAGCCTTGATAGTCGCCTCGAGCCTTGACGGCTGCGTGGTGAAGCCCGGAACGACGGGAGCCATCAACACACCAGCGTTCACGCCGGCGTCCCTCAGCTGTCGCACCGCACGCAATCGCTGAAGCGGCGGCGCGGTGCCTGGCTCAAGTGCGCGCCACGCCTCCTCGTCGACTGTCGGGACGCTCATATACACGGTGCAGCCGGCGCGCGTGCCCAGATCGGCCAGCACCTCGGCGTCGCGGACGACCATCGGGCCTTTCGTGACCAGCCCGATGGGTGTCCGAGCGGCGAGCAACGCCTCGAGCGAGCCACGGGTGAGCTTGTAGTGGCCTTCGATCGGTTGATAGGGATCCGTCGCGGTGCCGACCGCAACCTGTTCGCGAACCCAGGAAGCCCTATCGAGCTCCCTTCGCAGCACCTCGACGAGATTGGTTTTCACGAAGATCACCGACGAAAAGTGATCGTCAGGCCCGAGTTCGAACTGCGTCTGGTAGCGCCGTGCGAAGCAGTAATGGCAGCCGTGGGTGCAGCCGCGATACGGGTTCAACGTCCAGTTGAACGGCATACCCTTGACAGAGTTCAACGCGGACTTGCAGGTCACTTCCTGATAGCGTGCGGCGTCGGCGCGCCGATGGGCCTCGTCAAGTGCGGCGTCTCCGCGCTCGCGAATCTCCAGCGCCAGTGCTCTGGTGGTCGGAGGCCGCTTGCCAAGCTCAAAGATGGCGAGTTGCTCCGACATTCGAGAAGTTTCGCTATTTATTCGCCAACTGTCAAGCTGAGGAAGGACAGTTCAGTTCACAGCAGGTAACTCAAAGCGAAGCCGATCTGAGCCACGAACATCATTCGGTACATGTGAGCCCAGGACACGTGATTTTCTTCGACAGCGAGATCCTCAGGTCGGCGCAGCATGAGGTAGCAGACGTACACGCCGTAGATCGTCATCACCATCGACAGCAGGTATAGGAGCGCTGGGGTGCCGGTCAAAATCCTCATCCGCGTTCCAAGCCCAATCATGAGGAACGGGACGATAAAAGATGGAGAGATCATCCACGCCGCTCGCCGTACGCCATAGATGATCGGCAGGGTTCGGCACCCGCCGCGCGCGTCGCCATCCATGTCGGCGAAGTCCTTCGTCGTCGATGCGCCGAGGAGGAACAGCCCGAAAATTGCCCCGATGAACCAGGGCTCGGTCCCGACGATCGTCTTCACTGCCGACCAGCCCGCGACCTTCAGCAGCACGCCGCGCGGGATGGCGATCGTGACATTGGCCCAGATCCCGAGCCGCTTGGTGCGGAATGGCGGCGCCGAGTAGAGGACCGTGATGATCGTCGCGCCAAAGACGATCCAGAAACATTCGTGGCGTCCGCCCGGCGCGACGAACCAGGCCAGAGTAAGCGCGACGACGTACGCGGCCAGCGTGAAGACCCACGCATCGGCCAGTGACAGCCGTGCCGAGGGGAGCGGCCGCTTGGGTTTATTGATTCGATCTATTTCGAGGTCGTAAATCTGGTTGAGCGCATTCGATGCGGCGTTGAGAACGGCCGCCATGACGAGTCCGATGAACGGGTAGAGCAGCAGGTTCAGGTTCCACGCCTCACGCGGCGCCGCTCCGGCGGCGGTTGCAGCTCCGGACGCAAACCCAAGCGCCGGGGCGACGAGCGTGAAGGGACGCGAGAACTCGAGCAGCAGCGCGGGTCGCGTCCGCAGCGTCATCCCAAGGCCTCGATAAGCACGAGCACGCTCGACGCGGCAATCGTCGTGTTCAGGAAATTGAGCACGTCGTTGTTGAGGACGCCTGACGGCTCGAGCGTGGCGGCGAGAAGGCTTTCCGCGAAAGCCCCGATGGTTGCGGCGAGCACAATTGCCGGAACCGCGGAAAATGAGACGACGCCAAACCCGGCCCCGGCGGCGGCCAGCATCAGCGCCCCCACCAGACCGGCGGCGGTTCCTTCCGCCGACACCGCACCCGACGTTCCCGGCGGCACCCGCGCGAGCGTCGGGACGAGGAACGTGCGGCGTCCCCATGCCTTTCCGATTTCGCTGGCCACCGTGTCGCTCCCGCCTGCCGCGAGCGCCGCAACAAATGCAATCCGTCCAGCGTCGTGCGCGTACGTGAGTGCACCAATCAGGGCGGCGCCGGCGGCCACCCCTGTGTTTGCGAGCGCATTCCCGGCACCGCGGCGTCCGCCCCTGGGTTCGGCGATGCCGAGCTGCGTCTTGCGTCGTAGGCCGAGGCGCGAGCTCACGACTGCCAGCCCGAACGTCGCAACGAGCAGCGCCCAGCCGCCCCATCCCGCGGTGACGACGATGACCGTGCCGATGAGCGTGCCGGTGACGGCCCCGGCAATGGTGACCGTCCGCGCGAAGTATCCAAGGACCGCGACGACACCGTTGGCGGTCAGCGCGAGTGGAAGCGCACGGCTCGCCGCGGCCAGCGTCGCGGCCGCGAGATCCCCGGAGATCAAGGAGGTCAGCCACAGTACGGCGCCTGCCGTTGCCGGGACGGAGATGTTATCGTCGAGCCGGATCGGAATGGTCTCCACCGCCGCAGCGCCAATTGCTGCGACCAACGGCATCCAGAGGGAGAACCACGGGTAGGCAGGCGGAATGACGGTGGACCGGCACCACCAGCAGAGGAACGAGCCCGCCGCGCCGCCGAAGATGACGAAGGCGATCGATCCCGCCACGGATTTTTCCCGATTCCACGGGATGCGCGCGCTCGACGTGTGGCGCCCGACGAGCGTCGCCATGCCGTCCCCGAACGCGAGCACCCCCCACGCGGCCGCGATGATGTCGCGGCGATCCGGGAACGCGACGATCAGCAGCAGCACCGCCACCGGATACAGCACGATCCCGGAGAGCACCCGACGCCGAACCTCGCCCGGCCGATAGAGCGTTCCCGCAAGACGCGGCAGCGCATAGAGATTGAACGCCACGGCTCCGCCAGCGATGACCATCGCCTGCCAGGCGGTGAGATACCTGAGCAGCAACGCGAGCGCTCCCATCGCCACGTGCACGATCTGCCGGCGATCTTCTGACGGAGCGCGCCGTACGGCTCATGGTTGGCGGGACGTCTGCGCGCGCCAGTAGTGGAGCAAATCGCCAAGCGTTTGCTCGATGGGGATGCGCGGCTCCCAGCCAGTCTCAGCGCCGATGCGCGATCGATCGCCGGCGATGATGGGATTGTCGCTGGGGCGCAGGCGCTCGGGATCGATGCCGACGCGAATTGGCATCCGCGACAGGGCGATGAGCGCGTCCAGAAGGTCGCGCACCCGGTACGCCTGGCCGGAACAGACGTTGTAGGGTCGCGCCGGCAATCCGCGCAGGGCGACGAGCCGATAGGCACGCACCGTATCCCGGACGTCCGTGATGTCGCGCTCCGAATCGAGATTGCCGACCCGAAGCACCGGCTCGCGATGTCCCGCCTCGATCTCGGCGATCTGGTGGGCAAAGCTGGACGTCACGTAGGCCGGCGATTGACGCGGCCCCGCATGATTGAATGGCCGCACGATGAAGACCGGCCCATGCCCCGGACGTGCGGCAAGCATCTCCTGGGCAAGCTTGCTGACGCCATACGGATCCGACGGACCAATCGCATCGTCTTCCCGCAGAAATCGGGTGGAGGCGCCGATAGACGAGGGCGGAGCCGATGACGAGCACCGGGCAGCCGAGCCCGGCATCCCGAACGCCTTCGAGCACGTGGTGCGTGCCGAGCACGTTCACGCTCAATGCGCGCAGCGGCTTCGTCCAGGACTCGCCCACATGCGCGATGCCGGCGCAGTGGTAGACGACTGAGGGCTCGAGATCCGCGAGCGCGCGCGCCACCGCCTGGCGATCCAGCAGATCGACCGAGTTCCACAGGACGCGTGGATCTGCGGCAAGGTGTGGCTCGCGGCCGCGAAGGTGTGACCATGCGGCGACCGACGGCTCGTCTTCGAGGAGATGATCGACGAGGTGACTGCCGGCAAAACCGGTGGCGCCCGTGACCAGAGGAGGACCAGGCACGTCAGCTGATCAGACGCGGCGGTCGCCGTACTGCGCGTTGTAATAGGCGCGGAACGCCGGATCGTTCTCCTTGATCGGCCGCCACCACCACTCATTCTCCCGATACCAGTTGACCGTCTCACGTAGTCCGGTATCAAACGCGACCTGCGGCCGCCAGCCGAGCTGCTGCAGCTTCGACGTGTCCAGGGAATACCGCCGATCGTGGCCAGGGCGATCGGCGACGGGCTGGATCAGCGACTCGGGTCTTCCCGCGAGGTCGAGGATTCGCTTCGTGAGGTCGAGGTTCCGGATGTGGTTGCCGCCGCCGACGTTGTACACCTCGCCCGAGGCTCCCGGCGGTCGATCAGCAATTCGACCGCACGACAATGGTCGGCGACGTGCAGCCAGTCGCGCTCCTGCTGACCGTCGCCGTACAAGGGAACCGGAATGTTGTCGATCGAGTTCGTAATGAAGAGCGGAATGACCTTTTCGGGAAAGTGAAACGGTCCGTAGTTGTTCGATGCGCGCGTGATCACGACCGGTACGTCGTAGGTCGCCCAGTAACTGTACGCGAGTCGGTCGGCTGCCGCCTTGCTCGCGGAGTACGGATTACGGGGTCGCAGTTCATCGGTCTCGCGGCTCGAGCCTTCCGCGACGCTCCCGTAGACTTCATCGGTTGAGATCTGGATGAACCGGCGCAGGCGGGGCGCTTCGCGTGCCGCCTCGAGCAGCACGAACGTCCCGAACACATCGGTGGTGATGAACTCACCGGCGCTCATGAGCGATCGATCGACGTGCGTCTCCGCGGCGAAATGTACGACGATCTCTGAGGCCTTCACCAAGGGGGCCGCGACGCCGGGTCCGCGATATCCCCTTTCACGAACGTGTGCCGTGGGATGATTGATGATGTCGCGCAAGATTCTCGAGGCGGCCAGCATACGTCAGCTTGTCGAGCGTCGTAACCTGCCAGTCGGAATGCGCGGCAATCGCGTAGCGAACGAAGTTCGACCCGATGAAGCCCGCGCCGCCGGTCACCAGGACCTTAACCGTTACCGGTGCTGCCACGTTCTCCTCACCAGCGGATGCCTACCTCAGAATTGTCGCCCAGCATGAACCGGTAGGCCGACGGTTTGACTGGCAGCCGGTAAATCCTGACGTTCTTGCCGATCAGGCTGTCCTCGACGCGCGCGGCGAGGTTGCTGATGCTGCTTCCCTCGAGGACGATGCTGTGCTCGATTTCCGAATCGCGAACCTCGCAATCGCTCATGATCGACGTGAACGGCCCGACATACGCGTTCACAATCCGGGCGCGCGCCCCGATGATCACCGGTCCGCGCACGACCGAATGTTCGACGATCGCGTCAGGTTCGACAATGACCTTGCCCTCGACGCGCGACTCCGCATCCACCGAACCATCGACCCGACGCTCGATTCGTTCGAGAATCAGCCGGTTTGCTTCGAGCATGTCCTCCAGCTTCCCGGTGTCTTTCCACCAGCCGTCGACGATGTGCGGCCGAACCTCGAGGCCGGCATCGATGAGGTGCTGAATCGCGTCGGTGATTTCGAGCTCGTTGCGGAAGCTCGGTCGAATGGACTTGACCGCGTCGAAGACGGCTGGCGAAAACATGTAGACGCCGACCAGCGCCAGATCGCTCTGCGGCTCGCGCGGCTTCTCGACCAGCCGTACGACGCGTCCCTCGGACAGCTCCGCCACGCCGAACCTCTCCGGATCAGATACGCGCGCCAGCAGGATCTGCGCAGCCGGCTTGTCGCGTACGAACTGTTCCACGAAGTTCGTGATGCCCTTGTTGAGCAGGTTGTCTCCCAGGTACATCACGAACGGCTCGCTGCCGATGAACGGTTCGCTGATCAGCACGGCGTGGGCGAGCCCGCGCGGCGCATCCTGCTCGATATAGGTGACCGAGACGCCCCACGCCGATCCGTCGCCGACAGCGGCGCGGATTTCCGCCTGCGTATCCCCGACGACGATGCCGATGTCGCGGATGCCGGCGTCGGCGAGCGCCTCAATAGCGTAGAAGAGCACCGGCTTGTTGGCAACCGGGACAAGCTGTTTGGCGCTCGTGTACGTGAGCGGTCGGAGCCTGGTGCCACGACCGCCGCTCAGAATCAGCCCCTTCATTACCGGCCTTGCTGTCCTCCAAAGGCGCCGAACAGGTTCGAGAACGTCCCGACGCCCGCGAGCGTGAAGGACACGTTCAACCGGTGATCCTGGGTAATGCCGTGTGCGACGAAGCTGCCCTCGTAGTTGAACGTCTGATATTCCACGGCTATTCCGCAACACTGCGAATTGTAATACGCGGTCATGCGCTGCTGGAGAAAGGTGTTCTGTTTCAGATCGTAGTTGAATGAATAAATGCCGCCGATCCGGTTGCCCATCCTGCGTACGTTCGCGCTGGCATTGAGAAAGTGGGTGGCGCTCGCGGGGTTGTCATACCCGGGGAGATCGGGGATATAGCGGCGCCGGCTCCAGCCGACACTCGTCTGCAGCCAGTCCGCGACCCCGACGACGCCGTTGCTCGAGTACGTCTTCAGCGCGTGGACGGTCGGATCCCATTCCGTTCGGAAGTCTCCTTGAATCCGACCCGTCGGCGCCGCGCGGGCCGCCAGGATGACCGGACCGAAATGTGTGGGCTGGCTGGTGCCGTAGCCGGTCGACTGCGTCCGATCGTAGGTGGCGGCGTTCTCGTTCGTGTAGTAGCTCTGCTGCATCACCACGCTGGCAATCTCGCGCGCGGTGGTCTTCTTCGCGTAGAGCCGGTTGGAAAGCGCATACGTGAACCGCGTGCTGCCGAGCACCGAATCGACGTAATCGAGCTTCACGATCTGGGCGAAGTTGTCGATATTCGTGACGTGCTGGATCGTCAGCGACGGCTCGATGACGTGCTTGAACTTCTCGGCGTAGCCGGAATTCGGGGTCCAGATCCGGTTCAGGACCGGTCCCGTGATGCGCGTCTGCAGGTCGAAATAACGGCGGCCGATGCCTTCCTCCACCTGCTGTCCATTGATGACGCTTTCAGTCCAGTACGTGCCGCGCCAGGCGACGACCGAGTTCACGGTGAGGAATTGCCATCGGGTGAAGGGAATCCGCAGCGTTGGACTGACGTCGACCCTGGTCAGGCCTTGATCGGACACCGTCACGTCGTTGTTCGTCGTGCTGCGCTCCAGCGTCACGTATTCGCCGGCCACGCCGAAATAAAGCGGACTGCGCCCGATGGCGTGCTCGCCGCGCATCACGGTGATGCGTGGCAGCGAACCGGTCGTCGTGAACGAGGTTTCGTTGCTGAAGTAATCGTTTCTGTCGGCCGTGACGCCTATCGAATACTCTCGCCATGCACCGCTCAGGTTGCCTCCGAGCCGCCGGCTGCGGTTCGTGGCCTGGTAGAGGTCCTGGTTGTAGCGCTGCTGGGTGACGATGCTCGTGTAATAGTTCGCGTTGGCGCGCGCCTGGAAGTTGTGCGGCAGGCGCTGGGCCATGTCGCCGACGATGGTGTAGCTTTGAGTCCCAGCCACCGTCTGCACCGTCCCATCGCTGCTCGTCGTGGTCGTCGGGTGCTCGTTCAGGAACGACAGCTGTGCGTGGCCCTGCGAGCCGGGCGCTCGGACGTATCGGTACTCCCCGCCGATCTGCTGCCCGGTCTTCGAGAACCAGTCGTGTTCAATCGTCGCGTCCTGACTGCGGTTGATGGCCCAGAAGAACTGATTGGTCAGCGATTGCCCGCGCGCCGTCGTCGCGCCATAGATCGGGATCAGGAATCCGGTTGCGCGGTTGTCCTCCTGAATCGGGTAATAGAACACCGGAAGGAACATCACCGGCACGTTCTTGACGCGGAAGACGGCGTTCTTCAGGTACGCGTAGTCGTCGAGGTGCAGCGTGATGGCGCCGGATTGCAGATCCCATCGCGGCGTCGGCTGCACGCACGTCGTGAAACCGCCGTGGATGATGCGATAGACCTTGGGGCCGATCTTCTGAAGTTCGTCGCCCCAGAAATACGCGTCGGGTTCCTGTGTGCCAAAGAGGCCGGGTTGCGCCGTCTCACGAAGTACCGCGGTGCCGTTGGCCACGAAGAAGGTGCCGGTGCGCGTCTTCGTATAGTAAACCATCCGTTCGGCATAAATCCGGTTGCCACCGGAGATGTACACGACGTTGCCTTGCGCGGTCAGTCGTCCCTCCTTCTGGAAGAGTTCCATGTGATCCGCGAAGAACTGCAGGTCGTCGCAATCGATCTGGACGGGCTGGTCGGCCGAGCCCTCCATGACGAAGTGCTCGTCGGCCAGCCGCGTGCCGCTCATGTTCTGCGTCTTCGAGAGTTTGCAGCCCGCGATTTCGCCCTGCGCGCGCGCGTCCGACGCCGTGCCCAGCCATTCGAGCGTGGTGCAGACGATCAGGATGAGAATGAGGCGAGCCATGAACTCGGTGGTGACGCGCGAGGCCGGGAGTCAGCGAAGAATATCACGCAGGGGACCAATCAGAAAGATCGAACCAGCCGCGACAACCGGTCGACCGAAGCCGATCGATCGTTGAAGCGCGTCAGTCAGATCGGGTACCAACTCGACCGCGTGGACGAACGGCCGGGCCGCCGCCGCGAGATCGGAAGCGGGCATGGCGCGTGCGCTCGGCGGCGTTGTGCAGACAATACGTTCGCAGGCGGGAGCGAGCGCTGCGAGCATGCCGGTGACATCCTTGTCCTGCATCGCGCCGAACAGCAGCGTCACGCCAGACCATCCGATGTCCGAAAGATGAGACGCCAGCGCGCGGGCGCCGGCCGGGTTATGTGCCGCGTCCAGCAGGATTTCCACCCTGTCCCGGATGAAGCGCTCGAGCCTCGCCGGCCATTCAGCGTCGGTGAGCCCGCTCCGGATCGCCTCGTCAGAGACGTGAACGCCCCGTTCGGTGAGCGCGTTCAGTACCGCCACCGCGACGGCTGAGTTCGCGCGCTGGTGCTTCCCGGGCAAGGCGAGGTGCACGCGATCGAGCGATCGCCATTCCGTACGCACATCGATCGTGCCATCGTCGTCGTGCGGGACGATCTGCACCACGTCGGACGCGCGGACGAGAGGGGCGTTCCGGGCTTCACAGATCTCCCGGATGACGCGCTCGGCGTTGTCCGGCAGAGGGCCGCACACGAGAGGAATCCCCGGTTTGACGATGCCTGCCTTCTCTCGCGCGATCGATTCGAGCGTGTTGCCGAGTTGTGCCTGATGATCGAAATCGATCGACGTGATCGCCGTCGCAATGGGGGTCACGACATTGGTCGCGTCGAGCCGTCCTCCCAGCCCGACTTCGAGAACGGCGATTTCGACGTGCGCGCGGCGGAACAGCTCGAACGCCGTCGCCGTCGTGCACTCGAAGAACGTCGGCAGCGCTTCGAGGTCGCCGCGCTTCATGAGTCCCTCGACCGCGTCGCGCACCGAGGCGACGGCGTCTCGAAGGTCCGCGGTGTCGACCTCCCGGCCGTCGATCACGAATCGTTCCTCGATTCGAACCAGGTGCGGGGACGTGTAGCGCGCCGTGCGGTGACCCCCGGCGCGGAGCGCCGTCTCAATCATCACCGTGACAGAGCCCTTGCCGTTCGTGCCAGCGATCACGATTGACGAGAACTCCCGTTCGGGGTGGCCCAGCGCGCCGCACAGCGTCGTAATGTTTTCCAGCCCGAACTTCATCCCCAGCCGTTCGAGGCTGAAGAGAAACGCGAGAGGGTCGGGGGAAAGGGACAAGGGAGAAGGGAAAAGGCAAAGCGAAAGCGGCTATGACCCGGGCGGCGAAGCGGTCGCCGTGGCGGTGAGGCTGCCCGCGCCAAAGCGCAGCATCCGCACGACCACATCCTTCAGCTCTCGGCGATCGACCACCATGTCGAGCATCCCGTGCTCGAGCAGGAACTCGCTCCGCTGAAATCCTTCTGGCAGCTTCTGACGGATCGTCTGTTCGATGACGCGCGGTCCCGCGAACCCGATGAGCGCCCGCGGCTCGGCGATATTGACGTCGCCGAGCATCGCAAAGCTCGCCGTGACGCCGCCGGTGGTCGGATCGGTCAGGATCGAAATGTACGGGACGCGCGCGCGGTCGAGACGCGCCAGCGCTGCGCTGATCTTGGCCATCTGCATCAGCGACAGCGCCCCCTCCATCATCCGTGCGCCCCCCGAACACGACACGATCACGATCGGTGAGCGGTTCGCGGTCGCGCGTTCGATGGCCCGGGTGATCTTTTCTCCAACGACGACGCCCATGCTGCCGCCGATGAAACCGTACTCCATGGCCGCGATGTGGCAGTCCATGCCGCCGACGCAGCCGCTGGCCGCAGATCACCGCGTCACGAAGGCCGGTCGTCTGCATGCCGGTTTCGAGACGCTGCTTGTAGGGTTTTGTGTCCGTGAATCGCAATGGATCGGTGGACGTCAGCCCGGAGTCGTGCTCGTCCCATTCATCATCGAACAGGCTGCGAAGCCGCTCCGCGGCGGTGAGCCGGAAATGGTGGCTGCACTTCGTGCAGACGCTCAGGCTGGCGGCAAGATCCTTGTTGTAGATGATCTGGCCGCACGAGGGACACTTGACCCAGAGCCCTTCCGGAACGCGGCTCTTATCGGCCGCCTTCTCAATCGGCTTGCGGACCTTCTTGAACCAGGCCATTCACGGAGCATATAACATTGCTGAATGCTGAATGCTGAATGCTGAGAGATGCTGAGTGGTGAGTGGTGAGTGGTGAGTGGTGAATGTCAGTCAGCGGTCAGCAGTCCCCATCCAGCACTGCTTCTATCGCCGCGGCACGTAGTAGCGCGTGCCCCGGCCCATCGACCGCAGCTGGCGTTCCAGGTCGGCCAGCGCGTCCTCGCCCCACGACAGATCGAACTGTGATGTTTCGACGACGAGGAGCGGCGTCGCCGTGTAGTGGAAGAAGAAGTGGTTGTAGGCCTCGTTCAACTCCCGCACGTACTCGTCATCGAGCGCGGGGACGTCAGGATTGGCGCGCTCGCGTTCCCGGAGCCGGCGCCGCAGCACGTCGGTCGGCGACTGCAGAAAGATCACGAGATCGGGCGTCGGCACATCCTGCACCAGGAGCTCGAACAGCCGCTGGTAAATGAACAGCTCGTTGTCGTCGAGGTTCAGATACGCGTAGATCTTGTCGCGATCGAAGAGGTAGTCGCAGACGGTGAGCTGGCTGAAGAGATCGCTCTGTCGCAGCGCCGTCTGCTGACGATGGCGCGACAGTGTGAAGAAGAGCTGCGTCTGGAATCCGGCGCCAGGGCGATCGGCATAGAAGTCGGAGAGAAACGGGTTCTCGCTGTCGTCGAGCACGACCGTCGCGTCGAGACGGGATCCGAGACGATCGGCCAGCAGCGATTTTCCGACGCCGGCCGGACCTTCGATAGCGATGTAACGGAAGTTCAGGGTTGAACTCAATCGTGTCCGCAGGCGGCGTGGCGCCATGCGGTTCAGCCGAAGTATAGCGAAACGGCGCGAGCGATTGCGATAGCATTGTCGGCGTGCGAATCGAGCGGATCGAGCTGCGACTGCTGCGCCTTCCGCTCGTCCGGTTCTTCGAGACGAGCTTCGGCCGGGTTGACGACCGGGCCTTCGTCGTCGTCACGATCGAGGAGGACGGCGCGGTGGGCGTGGGCGAGTGCGTGGCCGACGAACGTCCGTTCTACAGCTCCGAGACGACTCGCACGGCCTGGCACATCATGACGGATTTCCTAGCGCCGATCATCCTCGGACGAACGTTTTCGCATCCGGGCGAGGTGTTCGACGCCTTCGCACTTGTCCGCGGACACCAGATGGCGAAGGCAGCCATCGAGATGGCCGCCTGGGATCTGTTTGCGCGGCAGCAGCAATCGACCGACTGGCCGAGGTGCTCGGCGGAAGCTCTCACCACGATCAGCGCGGGGATTGCCTCCGGTGTCTCGATTGGCATTCAGGACTCGCTCGCCGACCTTCTCGATCGCGTTGAAGTGGAGCGCGCAGCCGGATACCGCCGGATCAAGATCAAGATCAAACCTGGCTGGGACGTCGAGCCCGTCCGGGTGATCCGTGACCGGTTCGGACCGGTCCCGTTGATGGTGGATGCGAATGCCGCCTACACGCTGGAGGCGGCCGGCCATCTGGCGGCCCTCGACGTGTTCGATCTGATGATGATCGAGCAGCCGCTCGGCTACGACGATCTGCGCGATCACGCACGGTTGCAGGCTCGCCTCCGAACGCCTATCTGCCTGGACGAATCGCTCGACACTCCGCGCCTGGCCGAGGAGGCGCTGACGATCGGCGCCTGCCGGATCGTCAACATCAAGCCAGGACGTGTGGGCGGACACACCCCGTCGATCCGCATGCACGACATCGCCGTGGCGCACGGTGCGCCGGTGTGGCACGGCGGGATGCTGGAAAGCGGCATCGGGCGCGCGCACAATATTCATCTGTCAACGCTGCCGGGTTTCACGCTTCCGGGGGATGTTGCGGCGAGCGGGCGGTACTTCGCTCCCGACCTCATCGATCCCGAGATTGTCGTCCGTCCCGATGGCACCATCGCCGTGCCGACGGGGCCCGGTATCGGCGTCAACATCGTCGACGATCGCGTCGCTCGTGCGTCAATCGAGCGCCTGGAGCTGAGACGTCACTGACCCCCCATGAAACATCCATTCATCCTCAGGCGAATTCACGTGCTTTCCTGCGCGCTCGGTATCGTGGCAGTCGGATGCGCCAGCGCTCCTCCCCGGGCCGCGGCCCCGACGGCGCCAAGGATTCCGATCGAAAAAAAGATGTCGTGGCTCCTTCAGCTGGAAGATCGCCGGGTTCTGCGGCTGGAGTCTCCGGTGCCACCGGCGGCGCCCCCGCCGACGCCGGTGCGGGGACGGGCTCGCACCCCAAGCGCGCCGCCCGCCCCGGCCGTGCTCCCCGATCTGACCGTGCTCGTGACCGACTCCGAGGCGCGCATCCGGCGTCGCGCGGCGCTGGCCATCGGCCGGGTCGGTCTGAATGCGGGCGTTCAACCGCTCGTCGGCGCACTGTCGGATACCGATCCGGACGTTCGTGAAATGGCGGCGTTCGCTCTCGGCCTGATCGGCGATGTGGCGGCGGCACCGGCGCTCATCAAAGCGCTCGGCGACGGCTCTCCCATCGTCCGCGGGCGTGCCGCCGAAGCGCTCGGGCAGATCGATGCGAAAGACAAGGAGCAGGTGAATCCGGCGGCCCGCCGCGAAGCAGGCGATGCCATCGGAGGCATGGTGGCCGAGTACGCGCGCACGCCGGCGGTTACGACGCTGCAGGGCGATGATGAAACCTGGCCGGCGGCTCCCGAAGCCGAAGCATTTCGACTCGGCCTCTACGCGCTTGTTCGGTTGGGCACCTATGAGCCGCTGGCGTCGTCGGTGCTCGACAGCGCGGGATCGCGCGTCACCACGTGGTGGCCGGTGGCCTACGCAATGGGGCGCATCGAGGATAAACGCGCCGCGCCTGCTCTCGTCCAGATGCTCAAAGGACCGGGCAAGTACTCGCCGGCATTTGCCGCGCGAGGCCTCGGCGCACTCAAGGACTCGGCTGGCATCATGCCGCTCATCGCGGCGGTGGACCCGTCGAATGCGCCACTCGAGGTCGTCGTGTCGGCGGTGCGAGCCCTCGCGGTCCTTGGCGATGCCCGTGCGGTCCCTTCGCTCGTGAAGCTCGCCTCTGACGCCTCGGACCCCAACATCCGCCTGCAGGCGGTGTCCGCGCTTGGCACGCTGAAGGCCGCCGAGGGCCTGCCGGTGGTGCAGGATCTGCTGAGCGATCCCTGGCCGACCATGCGCGCGACGGCGCTGCGGGCGGCGGCCGGCATCGACCTCGACAACTTCGTGCTCGTCCTGTCCGGCATGGAGCCGGATCCCCAGTGGACCGTTCGCGCGGCGCTGGCGGACGCGCTCGGAACGATGGGGACGGAGGCAGCCGCCGCCCGCGTACGGTCGATGCTGAAGGACGAGGATCGACGTGTGGTGCCGTCAGCACTCGAGGCGCTCGTGCGCTTGAAGGCGGCGGATGCCGCGTCGATTGCCATCTCGTATCTCAAGGAGCCGGACTATGTGGTCCGATCCACAGCCGCACGAATCGTCGGCCAGCTGAAACCTCCAGGCGGCGTCGAGGCGCTACGCGACGCGTTCACGCTTGCCGAAGCCGATGCGGCGATCGACGCACGCGCGGCCATCCTGTCGGCGCTCGCGGAGTACGGTGCCGAGGCAGCCGTGCCGTCGCTGAAAGCGGCGCTCGAGGACAAGGACTGGGCCGTTCGGGTGCACGTTGCAGGTCTGCTGGCGAAGCTCGATCCGGCCGGAGACTACGCCGCGGCGATTCGTCCGGCGCCGGGCCAGCCTCCGTCGCCGTATGACAATCCGGATCTCATCGGGCCTCCATACTCGCCGCACGTCTTCATTGAAACCGCCAAGGGCACGATCGAGTTCGAGCTCGCGGTGCTGGACGCGCCTCAGACCGTGTGGAGCTTCGTGACGCTGGCGCGGAAGGGCTTCTTCAACGGCCTGCAGATCCACCGTGTCGTGCCGAACTTCGTCGTGCAGGACGGGGACCCGCGTGGCGACGGAGAGGGCGGGCCGGGCTACACCATTCGCGACGAGTTGAACGAGCGACCCTTCCTTCGCGGAACGGTGGGGATGGCGCTCTCCTGGAAGGACACGGGCGGGAGCCAGTTCTTCATCACGCACTCACCGCAGCCGCACCTCGACGCGCGCTACACGGCGTTCGGGCATGTCGTCAACGGAATGGACGTGGTCGATCGGATACAGCAGGGAGATACGATTCAGCGCGTGCGGGTGTGGGATGGAAAGTCGATGGAGTGACCCTTCGACTCGCACGCGATGAGCGTTCGCCGGAAGCTGAGACAAACAAAAAAGGGGGCGACGGTCGCCCCCTTTTTAGCGGGTGAGGCAGCTTAGCGCTTCTTGCCGCCCTTCTTCTTCCCGCCAGCCTTCTTTGCCATTGCGCTTATCCCCCCCTTCAGTCGTGGGATCCGATCGCGAGGGCCTGTCTCCGTCGTTGCAGCGCCGATGCCTTCTGGCACGCCGGCCTGCGTGTGCCGGTGCCCATCGCCTCTTTGCTCACTTCCACGCTCACGCGAGGAAGGTCTGCATCCAAAAAAATTGGGGGTGTCAGCATGCGACACCCCCTGTCTTCAGGCGAGCGCTTAGCGCTTCTTTCCGCCCTTTTTCTTTCCGCCCTTTGCGGTTTTCTTCGCCATTATTCCTCCTTGGAATTTGGCAGCTCAGCTGATTAACCGACATCCGACGCTTACAACAGGTGGGCTGAGCGATCCACCCTCATACAAGATGTAGATTATGGATGAGAAAAATAGAGTGTCAAGCACAAAGTGCACGAAATGTCAAAAAAACGCACACCAAATTTGTCGGCGCGATACCTTGGTGACTGTAGATCGATTGCGGATTGCGGATCGTTGATTGCGGATCTTCTGATTGCTGATTGTCGATTGTCGATTGAGATTGCCGAGTGTGGATTGGCGAGCCGCTCAACCTCCAAATCGCCAAGGGGCAATCTCAATCGCCAATCGCAATCCAATCGGCAATCCACAATCTCAATCGGCAAATCGGCAATCTCAATCGGCAATCGGCAATCTGAAAATCCGCAATCTTCAATCCGCAATCCGCAATTCTTCAGCGTTCCAGCCGGGTGAGCGCGCGCGAAGCGGCGGCCCGAGTGTCGGCCGCCGCGCCGAATAGCGTCGTCGCCGTGTGGTAGTACGAGATGGCGTCGGAGCGCCGGCCGAGACGCTCGAGGACGCGCGCCGCCTCCAGGTAGGCGGTGCCGAGAATCGGCGCTGGGCACGCGCGCGCGCCGCGGATCGCCAGTTCGAATTGCGTCAGCGCTTCCGCGTCGTCTTTGCGCGCTTGCTGGACGCGCCCGTAGCGGTAATGCGCGACCGGATCGGACCCGTTCATCGCGAGCGAGGCCGCGAGCGCGTTGACAGCCGCCTGGATATCGTTGTGCTCGAGACGCCGCCAGCCGTTGAGTGACAGCCGATACGCTTCCGCGCGCCTGGGATCGGGGGCTTTGCGCAGCCGCTCGCGGCTGTGGCTTCGGATGTCGTAGGGATCGGGCGAAGGAGTTGAGGCGATCGCCGCCCGGTACGCGTCCACGGCTGACCCTCGCAGACCCATCCGGTCGTAGGCCTCTCCGAGCCTGAGATACGCCAGCGGCAGCGATGCGTACGGAGCGGAAGGGTGGAGTGCGATCACCGCCTGCAGCATGTCGATCGCATCGTCGGTCTGCTGCAGGACTTCGAGCTGTTTCGCAATGCCGAGCCGCGCCTGCACCTCGCTCAGAATCGGCGCATTGGCCCGCTGCTCGCGGGCCGACGCCAGCAGGGTCTCCCACGTCGCCAGGCTCGCCGTCACGTCGTGCTGATAGACGTCCTGAATCCCGGCGATCTGCGCGACGAACAATGGATTGGCGGGGTAGCGCTCGTGGAGGGACTGCAGCAGCTGAAGTGCCCGCGGCGTCTGCTGTTCGTACCACAGATAGATCACGTGTAGCTGGTAGTCTGCTTCCCCCTGCAGGAGGCGGCCGCGGCTGCGCGCGCGCAGCATCTGATCCAATCCCTCCTTCCGATCGCCGCCAGGGAGCAGCAGGAGAAACCTCAGGAACTTCGCCGCCGCCGGCGCCACGTCCGCGTAGGTACTTGTACATGCCGACGCCGAAATACGCGTCTTCGAGGGTGGGATCGAGCTCGATTGCGCGTTCGAGCGCCTGCTTGATGTTCTTGCCGTCACGCGCCGCCGCCAGCTTCTCGTCGCGCAGTACCCGCCATTGCACCCGGGCCGCATAAGCCCCGCCGTTGTAGAACCACGCCTCCGCGTCGTCTGGCGACCGTTCGGTCCAGGCCTCGGTGCTGGCAATTGCACGTTCGACCGCGGTTGAAAACTCGTCGTCCAGCTCGCGGCTTTCTGGATCGAGCAGAATCTTCCACCACAGTGCGGTCGCGCCGAGGACGTCGCAAGCTTCGGGGGGGGCAGGTCCGCACGCGCGGCGCAGCTCGGCCTCGACCTGATCGAATCGCGCTTCGAGGATGAAGTCATATGCGCGCGCGAGCCCATCGACCCCGCGAATCTGGTGAGGGACCGGGGCGGCGGCGGCTGCGAGAAGAGAGGGGAGCAGAAGGACGCCGTGCCACGGGACAGGCCTCATGTCACGCTGGTCCGGAGCTGCTGTTTTTCCGCGTGGCGCTCGAGCGCCAGCGAGACGAGTCGATCCAGCAGGGCCGGATACTCGAGACCGGACGCGGCCCAGAGCTTTGCATACATGCTGATCGTGGTGAAGCCGGGAATCGTGTTCACTTCGTTCACGAAGATCGTGTCGGGGCTGAGCAGAAAGTCGACGCGCGCCATCCCCGCGCAGTCGATCGCCTTGAACGCCAGGATCGACAATCGCTGGATCTCCGCGGCGGTGCGCGGTCCAAGCTCGGCCGGAATGACGACTTTCGAGCCGTCGTCCAGGTACTTGGCTTCGTAATCGTAGAACTCGCGGGAGGGAATGACTTCGCCCGGTACGGATGCCTCTGGCGCATCGTTGCCCAGGACCGCACATTCAATCTCGCGCGCAGCAGGGACCGCCGCTTCGACCACGATTTTGCGATCGAACGAGCCGGCGAGATCGATCGCATCGTTCAGCGCCGTCCGCGTCTTTGCCTTCGAAATGCCCACACTGGATCCGAGATTCGCCGGCTTGACGAACATCGGATAGTGAAGTGATTTTTCCAGATCGGCGGCAATCGCATCACGATTCGTTTGCCAGTCGTGCCGCAGGATCGCTCGGTACGGACATACCGGCAGGCCGGCCGCGATGAAGAGTACTTTCATCACCGCCTTGTCCATACCCACAGCCGACGCGAGCACTCCTGCGCCGACATACGGGACGTTTGCCAACTCCAGGAGTCCCTGGATCGTTCCGTCCTCGCCGTACGGTCCGTGCAGGACGGGGAAGATGGCGTCGAGGTTGAGCCCGGTGACGACCGCCTGGCCGTCGTCGCCGCGTGAGGACCTGCGGTCGATCGAAAGAATCGTTTCCTCGCTCGGCCGCGCCATCAGGTGCACTTCGCGGCCGCTTCGACTCGGTCGCGCCGCTTCGAGTCGCGCCTGCTCGATTACTTCCGCGGCGGAAACGGTGGTGGGCGGCCGGTCGGCGATCGCCCAGCGTCCGTCCTTCTCGATGCGAATGGCGACCGGCTCGTAGCGCCTGCGATCGAGATTCGCGAACACGGCCGCCGCCGAGGCCAGAGAGACTTCATGCTCTCCGGAACGCCCGCCATACAACACGCCTATGCGCAGTCGCTTCACGGACAAAGGATAACAGGCTTGGCACCCCGGTTATGCTTGAACCTCGGTGAGCGACCAGTTTCACTTCCGAGTTTTGAATCGCGAAGGCGCCGCCAGGCGCGGAGAGATGCGTACGCCGCACGGGGTGGTGCAGACGCCCGCCTTCATGCCGGTCGGAACCCGCGGCGCCGTGAAAGCCGTCTCGGCGCGTGATCTGGAGGATCTTGGCGCCGAGATCATTCTCGGCAACACGTATCACCTGTACTTGAGACCGGGCGACAGCCTGATCGCCCGCTGCGGTGGGCTCCACAGGTTCATCGGGTGGCACCGTCCGATCCTGACCGACAGCGGCGGCTATCAGGTCTTCAGCCTTGCCGCGATGCGACGGATCGAGGAACAAGGGGCAGCATTCAGATCCCACATCGACGGGTCGCTGCACCTGCTAACGCCTGAACGGGCAGTCGACATCCAGGCCCACCTCGGGTCCGACATCGCGATGGTGCTGGACGAGTGCGTCGGAACCCGACCGGGGTCTGACCCCCCGGGTCTGACCACCTGGGGTCTGACCCCGGCCCGACCGGGGCCTGACCCCGACGGCAGCGTCCGGGCGGCGATGGAGCGGTCGGCCCGCTGGGCCGCGCGCGGACGGCGCCGCTATCTCCAGCTGCGCGACGATCCGCGCTCCATCCCCGATGTCGTCGTCACCAATCCGGGTCAGGCCCAGTTCGGCATCATCCAGGGCAGGCACCGATCCGAACCTGCGCGCCGAAAGCGTGCAGCGCACGCTCGACATCGGATTCGAAGCCTACGCGATCGGTGGATTGAGCGTGGGGGAACCGGTCGAGGTCATGTATGAGCTCGTGGCGCACACCGCGCCGTTGCTGCCCGACGACACACCCCGATATCTGATGGGGACGGGAATGCCGGACGACCTGATCGAGTGCGTCGCCCGTGGGATCGATCTCTTCGACTGCGTGCTGCCGACCCGGAACGCCCGGAACGGTCAGCTCCTGACGAGCCGGGGGCCGCTCGTCATCAAGAACGCTCGATACGCCGAAGACATGTCCCCACCGGATCCCGACTGCGGTTGCTACACCTGCCGGCATTTCTCCCGGGCCTACCTGCGGCATCTTTTTGTCGTAGGCGAGATGACCGCGGCCACCCTCAACTCGTTGCATAATCTCCACTTTTACCTTGACACGATGCGGCGGATTAGGGAGGCTATAGTGTTCGGCTCGTTTGAAAAACTCCGCCGCGAGTTCCATCAAACCTTCTTCCGCCGACCTCAAATTTGAATGCGATTTGCTGTCGATTCTGCTCCTTTACTTATAGCGATGTCTGGTGCCGGTCAGCAGGGCACTCTGCTGCAGTTTCTGCCGTTCGCTATCATTCTGGGTATCTTTTATGTGCTGATTCTGATGCCCATGCAGCGCCGGCAGAAGAAGGTCCAGGAATTTCAGGAGGGGCTGAAGGTCGGGGACAAAATCGTGACGACCGGTGGCATTTATGGCCAAATCACCAGAGTCAATGACAAGTCCCTCCAGCTGCAAATCGCCGATAAGGTTCGCATCGAGATTGCCCGCGCGTCGGTGGGTGGGTACCAGGGGCAGGAGCCTGTCGTCCCCGAAGCAGGCAACAGTTAAACCATGAACAAGAACATTCGCTGGAAACTCATCACAAGCCTTGCGGTCTTCGTCATCTTCTTTTCGGTCGGCGTGTACCCGATTGTCGCGCAGCGCTACCACTGGCCGCTGCCGTCATGGCTTGCTGCCAAGCAGCTGAAGCTCGGGCTCGACCTGAAAGGCGGCGTGCACCTCGTGCTTCGGGTGCAGACCGATGAAGCGCTCAAGATCCACACCACGACCACCAGCGAACAGCTGCGCGAGGCGCTGCGGACGGCTGGCGTGAACGTCGGATCGATTGCTGTCACGTCGCCCACATCGTTCCGGGTCCAGGGAGTGCCCCCCGACAAAGACACGGAGTTCACGCGGCTTGCCGACGATCAGACGGCGACCAACTACGAGCGCAACTCAGGGGCCGGCGGCACCTATGACTTCACGATGAGGCAGAATATCGCCGTCAACATGCGCGAGCAGACGGTGACGCAGGCGCGCGAGACAATCGACCGGCGGGTGAACGAATTGGGAGTGGCCGAGCCGAATATCTCTCTCTACGGTCAGTCGAACGACGAAATTCTCGTGCAGCTGCCCGGGCGTGACGGACGTCGCGCGCGCGAAGGAGATCATCCGCAATACCGCGATCCTGGAATTGAAGATTGTGGAAGCTGGCCCGGCGGGCACCCAGGAGGCGCTGCTCCAGACTTACGGCGGCAAGGTGCCGGAGAACATGGAGGTGATCCAGGGCTCGGCGGGGTCCGGTGATACCAGCTTCTATATGGTACGAAAGGTCGCGGCGGTAACCGGTCAGGATCTTCGCAATGCCAGGCCCACGATCGACGAGAACAATCGTCCGGCGGTCAGTTTCTCGCTGACCAATGACGGCGCCCGGAAGTTCGGGAAGGTGACGGGAGAGAACATCGGCCGTCTGCTGGCGATCGTGCTCGATCACCGCGTCACGTCAGCGGCCCGAATCGAGACCGAAGATCAACGATGAGGGACGGATCACTGGATCGTTCACGACCCAGCAGGTCGCCGACATGTCCCTGATCCTCCGAACGGGTGCGCTGCCGGCGAGCCTCACGTATCTCCAGGAGCACGTAATCGGCCCGTCGCTCGGCGCTGATTCGATCCGGTCCGGCGTGACGGCGTCGCTCGTCGGCCTCCTGCTGGTCGTCAGCTTCATGCTCGTCTACTACAAGCTGTCGGGAGTCAATGCGGTGGTGGCTCTCGTGTTCAATCTGGTCATCCTGATCGGCCTGATGGCGTACATCGGCGCGACGATGACCCTTCCCGGCATCGCCGGCTTCGTCCTGACGATGGGGATCGGCGTGGATTCGAACGTGCTGATTTTCGAGCGCATCAAGGAGGAGCTGGCGGCGCAGCGCGGTGTTCGTGCGGCGATCAATGCCGGATTCTCCCGTGTGTTCCTGACGCTGCTCGATACTCACATCGCGTCGCTCATTTCGGCGGCGTTCCTCTTCCAGTTCGGCACCGGTCCGATCCGCGGCTTCGCCATGACGCTGGTCATCGGACTCATCTCGAACCTGTTCACCTCCACGTTCGTGTCGAAAACGCTGTTCGAGGCGGTGCTAGGTCATCGCCAGACCGCGGCCCTCAGTATTTAGGCTGAACCATGCAGATCTTCAAGACGCCCCATTTCGATTTCCTCCGCTGGCGATGGTATGCGATCGGCCTTTCGTGGCTGATCATCATTGCCGGCCTTCTGGCCATCAAAACAGAAGGCCTGCCGCTCGGCGTCGAGTTCTCGGGCGGCACGATCGTCATCGTCCAGTTCGATCAGCAGCCGCCTGATTCGTCGGCAATCCGGGCCGCGCTCGAGCGTGCGATGCCAGGCGAAGGTCAGAACGCCGTCATCCAGCGATACGGCGAGGAATCGGCCCGTCAATACATGATTCGTGTACCGAGCGTCGGCGAGGAAGCGGGCGCTGGGCTCAGTCAGAAGGCCGACAAGGTCGTCGATGCGTTGAAGGCCGCCAAGATGGGGTCGTTCAAGACCGCCGGGACCGAGATTGTCGGGCCGGCCGTCGGTCAGGACCTGCGCCGCAAGGGCATCCTGGCGATGGTGCTGTCGCTCGTCGGCATCCTGCTATACATCGCGTTCCGGTTTCAGTTCAGCTTTGCGGTCGGCGCGGTGGTCGCCACGATTCACGACCTGCTCGTGACGTTCGCGTTCCTGGCGTTCTTCCGCTACGACCTGTCGCTCAACGTCATCGCCGCCATCCTGACGGTCACCGGCTACTCGACCAACGACACCATCGTCATCTTCGACCGCGTCCGTGAAAACATCCGCGGTATGCGCCGCGACAATCTCTACGACATCGTCAACAAGTCCGTGAACCAGACGATGGGACGGACGGTGATTACCGCGGGCACGGCGCTCTTGAGCGCGCTGGCGCTGTTCTTCTTCGGCGGCGAAGTGCTGCACGGGTTTGCCTTCACGATGATCGTGGGCATCATCACCGGAACCTATTCGAGCGTGTTCATCGCCGCGGCGATTGCCGTGATCTGGCAGGGACGCGTCAAAAAGCCGGGCAAGATGGCCGCGTCGGCGCCGACGATGTCGGCGCCCCCAACCAAGACGCGCAAGCCCGGCCGCCGGCGTGCTTCGTAAACAGCTGCGCTGTTGTTGACACTGCTCGTCGCCGCACTGCTTGGCGTGGTTCAGGGACTGACCGAGTTCCTGCCCGTCTCCTCCACGGCGCACCTGCTGATCGGGGCGCGCCTGCTCGCCTTTGATGATCCCGGCGGCGTGTTCACCGTGATGATCCAGCTCGGATCGATCCTCGCGGTGATGTGGCTGTACCGAGAGAAGATCATCCGCATCGTGACGCATCTGCCGTCGGACGCCGACGCGCGGCATTTCGCCTTGATGATTCTGGTCGCGTTCGCGCCGGCGGTTCTGGCGCGGTGCCTTTCTGGCAGACTACGTCACCAACGTGCTCTACGACAGCCCGAAGGTGTTCGCGCACCACGTTCGTGGCGGGCGGCATCGTGATGCTGCTGGTCGAGCGCTACCGCCCGGCCCCGACCGTGCTCGACGCCGACCGCACGCCGCTTTCCCGCGCGCTCGGCATCGGTGCATGCCAGGTGCTGGCGCTGGTTCCCGGAGTATCCCGATCGGGCGCGACGATTGTCGGCGGCATGCTGATGGGCCTCGACCGCGCCGCCGCCGCGGAGTTCTCGTTCTTTCTTGCGATGCCGACCATGATGGCCGCCTTCGCGCACAGTCTGCTCAAAGTCCGGCACCAGCTCGGTTCCGAACGCGCCATGGAAATCGCCGTCGGGCTTCATCATGGCGTTCATCGCGTCAGCGCTCGTCGTCCGACCCTTCCTCGCGGTCGTCCGACGAACCGGTTTTGCGCCCTTCGCCTGGTATCGCATCGTGCTCGGCCTGGCGCTGTTCGGAGCGATAGCGGCGCGCTGGTTGTAATTCCGCCGATGCAGTGGCTCCGACGCAGCTTCATCACCGGGTTCTTCGTGACGGTGCCGCTCGTCATCAGCGTCGCGGCGTTCGTCTGGATCTTCCGGCTGATTGACGGGTTCGTCGGACCGTTTTACGACGCGTGGCTGCAGCGGATGCCGCAGCTGGGAATTACCCATGCGCCGGGACTCGGCATCCTGACGACGGCGCTGTTCGTGCTGCTCGTCGGCGCCGTCGCGACCAACGTGTTGGGAAAGCGGCTGCTGCAGACGACGGAGGGATATCTGCTGCGCGTCCCGGTCTTCCGCACCGATTTATGCGCCGGTCAAGCAGCTGGTCGTCGCGTTCTCTCCCGATAACGAGTACGGCTTCAAGCGCGTCGTGCTCATCGAGGAGGGGTCGCGCGGGTTGGTGATGGGATTCCTGACGAAGGAGTTCACGGTTGATCGCGGGCAGGGTCCGGAGCCGATGATCGCCGTCTACGTGCCGACGAATCACTTGTATCTTGGCGACGTGATCATCTGCACACGCGACAAGGCGTCGTACCCGGATATCACCGTCGAGCAGGGGATTCGGATCTTTCTGACCGGCGGGATGGCCTTGTCGAGCCGAGTGAAAGCCCGACGCGGCGACGATCGCGTCGGTGATTTTCGCGTGTAGCCGCCGCGCGGCGTTGCCGGCAGCCGTCTGACGACGCTTGAATAGTGCGCATCACTTTGAGTACGATTTGAAGCTTTTGAGTGCCGCCCGAGGGCGGGTGGTACAGCCTGAGGAGAGACATGTCCGATACGTTCTGTCCACGCGTGGCACGAGCCGGGATTCTGACGGCCGTCCTACTCGGTCTGGTGGCGGCAGCGGCCCCTGTTGCGTGGGCGGCACCGCAGGCGGCGGCCACGGCAGCGGTGCAGCCGGAGACGCGTCCCGCCAGCGGAGAAGCGAACCTGGTGCTGCCGGATCTCGGCGCGGTGACGTTCCAGGGCGTGAACGGACGGACGCTCCTGATGGGCGGCCTCGGGATCTGCCTCCTTGGCCTCGCCTTCGGCCTGGTCATCTACACGCAGCTGAAGAATCTGCCGGTGCATCGGTCGATGCTCGAGATCTCCGAGCTGATTTATGAGACCTGCAAGACCTACCTCATTACGCAGGGGAAATTCATCCTGCTGCTCGAGATGTTCATCGGCGTCATCATGGTCCTCTACTTTGGCCTGTTGCAGCATTTCGCGCCGGTCAAGGTCGCGATCATTCTGCTGTTCAGCCTGATCGGAATCGGCGGCAGTTACGGGGTGGCCTGGTTCGGCATACGAGTGAACACGTTCGCGAACTCGCGCGCCGCGTTCGCGAGTCTGCGCGGGCTGCCGTATCCGATCTATGCGATTCCGCTCAGCGCCGGCATGAGCATCGGGATGCTGCTCATCAGCGTCGAGCTATTCATGATGCTCTGCATCCTGCTCTTCATCCCCGGCGACTACGCGGGCTCGTGCTTCATTGGCTTCGCCATCGGCGAGTCGCTGGGCGCCGCGGCGCTGCGAATCGCCGGCGGCATCTTCACCAAGATCGCGGACATCGGCGCCGACCTGATGAAGATCGTCTTCAATATCAAGGAAGACGACGTGCGCAACCCCGGGGTCATCGCGGACTGCACGGGGGACAACGCGGGGGACTCGGTCGGGCCGAGCGCCGACGGGTTCGAGACATACGGCGTGACCGGCGTTGCGCTGATCTCGTTCATCCTGGTGGCCGTGACGAACCCGACCATCCAAGTGCAGCTGCTCGTGTGGATCTTCGTCATGCGCATCATGGGGGTGATCGCGAGCGGCCTGTCCTACCTCTTGAATGCCGCGTGGTCGAAGGGCAAGTACGCGACGGCCACAGCGATGAATTTCGAAGCGCCGCTGACCACGCTGGTGTGGCTGACCTCGATGGTCTCTGTGGCGCTGACCTACCTGGTGTCGTACCTGCTGATTCCGACGCTCGGCGGGGACGACAGCCTGTGGTGGAAGCTGTCGACCGTGATCACGTGCGGCACCCTCGCCGGCGCGATCATCCCGGAGCTGGTCAAGGTGTTCACCTCCACCGAGTCCGCGCACACGCGGGAGATCGTGACCTCGTCGCGTGAAGGGGGCGCGTCGCTCAACGTCCTCTCCGGACTGGTGGCAGGCAACTTCAGCGCCTACTGGCTGGGGATGGCGATCGTCGGGCTCATGTCGATCGCGTACCTGGTCAGCACGCAGATTCCCATCGGGCCTGATGATCGCGCAGGCGGTGTTTGCATTCGGACTCGTGGCGTTCGGGTTCCTCGGGATGGGGCCGGTCACCATCGCGGTCGATTCGTACGGGCCGGTGACGGACAACGCGCAGTCGGTCTTCGAGCTCTCGACGATCGAATCGCTGCCCAATATCAAGCAGGAACTCAAGAAGGATTACGGGTTCGACGTGAACTTCGAGCGCGCCAAACATATGCTCGAAGAGAACGACGGCGCCGGGAACACCTTCAAGGCGACGGCGAAGCCGGTGCTCATCGGCACGGCGGTCGTCGGATCAACGACGATGATCTTTTCGATCATCGTCATGCTGACGCACCGGCTCCAGCCGGAGCTTCTGCAGTACTCTGTCGATTCTTCATCCGCCGTTCCTGCTGGGACTCATCACGGGCGGCTGCATGATCTACTGGTTCACGGGCGCCTCGATGCAGGCGGTCACGACCGGTGCCTACCGTGCAGTCGAGTTCATCAAGGCGAATATCCGGCTCGACGGCGCCGTCGCCAAGGCGTCGGTGACCGACAGCAAGAAGGTCGTGGAAATCTGCACCCAATACGCGCAGAAGGGCATGTTCAACATCTTCCTTGCCGTCTTCTTTGCGACGCTCGGATTCGCATTTCTCGAGCCGTACTACTTCATCGGCTACCTGGTGTCGATTGCGCTCTTCGGCTTGTTCCAGGCGATCTTCATGGCGAACGCCGGCGGCGCATGGGACAACGCCAAGAAGGTGGTCGAGGTCGAGTTGAAAGAGAAGGGGACGCCGCTCCACGCCGCGACCGTCGTGGGCGATACCGTCGGCGATCCATTCAAGGACACGTCGTCTGTTGCGATGAATCCGGTCATCAAATTCACGACGTTATTCGGATTGCTTGCGGTCGAACTCGGCGTGCAGCTTGCAGAACAGTACGGGTCGGTGATGAGCCACCTGCTGGCCGCGGCGTTCATTCTCGGCTCGGCCGTGTTCGTGTGGCGCTCGTTCTACGGGATGCGGATTCAGGTGCGCGGAGGAGGATCCTGAAAACAGCACTTTTTCAGGCATTTTCGCGCGGGCCATTCCCGCATGACCGGTGTCTAACCCACGGGAAGATGGTTCATTGACACTGGTTTTTGGCTCTGACTATAATTCGCGGTCTTGCGCCGCGATCGGAAGAGCCAGGAGGACTAAGCCGTGCCACGTGATATGTTCGGCGACGTCGTAGCCCCGTCCATCAAACTCGGGTCTCAGAAGTGGTATACGGTCCCGCTATCGATCGTGGCGCATGTGGCGATCTTCGCGGCTGTCATCATCATTCCGTTGATGGCTGCGGATGTGCTCCCCACCCCGCCCACGATGATGGCGTTTGTCGGCGCGCCGCCCCCGCCGCCACCGCCACCGCCGCCGCCGCCGGCAGCTGCGGCGCCGCCAAAGGTCCAGCCAGTCCCGGTATCGAACCCCAACGCCGCGCCGACTGAGGCACCCAAGGAGATCGTGGCCGAGCCGCCGTCGGTTCCATCGACGGCGGGTGTTCCTGGCGGCGTCGAAGGCGGCATTCCGGGCGGCACCGTCGGCGGTGTGGTCGGCGGCCTCCCCGAGGCCCCCCCGCCACCGCCACCTCCCGCGGCGCCGGTGCGCGTCGGCGGCAACATCAAGACGCCGACGAAGACAAAGGATGTCAAACCCGTCTATCCGCCCATCGCGCAGTCCGCGCGTGTGTCCGGCGTGGTGATCATCGAAGCCACAATTGGCGCCGATGGCAGGGTGAAGGACGCGAAGGTGCTGCGGTCAATCCCGTTGCTCGACCAGGCGGCGCTCGATGCCGTGAAGCAGTGGCAGTTCACGCCGACACTGCTGAACGGCGTACCGGTGCCCGTCATCATGACCGTCACGGTGAATTTCACGCTTCAGTAAATACGTTCAGGTAACCGAACTGGTTCTGGACTGTTCCAGACCCCGGAGGAGTGGCGAGATGGATCTGATTAAGATGTGGGGAGACATGGGCCTGGTCGCGAGGGCCATCGCGTTCATCCTGGTCATCATGTCTATGATTTCCTTTGGCGTGGCGATCGAACGGATTTACACGTTCACGCAGGCGCGCAAGCAGTCGAAGCTCTATGCGCCTCAGGTTGCCAAGCACCTCAAGGACGGCCGGCTGAAGGATGCGATCGCCATCTCGTCCTCGAAGACCTATCGGTACAGCCACCTGGCGAAGGTCGTCCTGGCGGGCCTCCAGGAATACCAATTCCAACAAGAAAGCGGGGCGAGTCTCAGTCGAGAGGATCTCGTCGACACCGTGCGACGCGCCATTCAGCGCGCCTCGGCGCTGACCGCGAACGACCTCAAGAAGGGCGTATCCGCGCTCGCGACCATCGGTGCGACCGCGCCGTTCGTCGGACTGCTCGGCACCGTCGTCGGCATCATCACCGCGTTCCAGGGCATCGCGGCCACCGGGTCGGGCGGCCTCGGCGCCGTGTCGGCCGGTATCTCGGAAGCGCTCGTCGAGACGGCGCTGGGCCTCGTCGTCGCGATTCCGGCGGTGTGGTTCTACAACTACCTCACCGGCCGCATCGAGTACTTCAACGTCGAAATGGATAACTCGTCGTCAGAGCTGCTCGACTACTTCATCAAGAAGACGGCCTAGTGAAATCGGTGAACTGGCGAGTCGGTGACGTCACCCATTCGCCAGTTCACCAGTTCGCAGATTGATTTGAGGGTTTTCCCATGGCAATGGATGTTGGCGGCGCAAAAGGCGGGCTCAAGGCCGATATCAACGTGACGCCGCTCGTCGACGTCATGCTGGTCTTGCTGATCATCATGATGCTCATCGCGCCAATGCTGCAGCAGGGCGTGGCAGTGTCATTGCCCGAAGCGGGCAACACCGAGCCCAAGCCGGACACGCAGGACCAGACCGTCGTCGCGATCGACTCCGCGAACCAGTTCTGGGTCAACGGGCTGCAGTTCTCGAAGACCGAGTTCGCCACCAGGGTGAAGAACGCGCTCGAGGACAAGCGTGAGAAGGTCGTCCTCATCAAGGGCGACAAGGACGCGAAATACAGCGCGATCATGGAGGCGATGGATAGCCTCCGCGCGGTCGGGATCGAAGACATCGGCCTCATCACGGAACCCAAGAAGGACCAGAACGCGCCTTCGGGAGGCAAGTAGTCATGGCGCACGCGCACAAGCACTTCGGCGCAGAAAAGGTCGTCCGCGGGGAAACGCCGCACGCCAGTGCGGACATGAACGTGACGCCGCTCATCGACGTGCTCCTCGTTCTGCTCATCATCTTCATGGCGACCCTGCCGCTCACGCAGCGGGGCGTGGACATCAACCTTCCGCTCGAGACGAAGACGCCGACGACGCCGCAGGACAACACGCAGGTCATGCTGGAGTACACGAACGACCGGCACATCACCATCAATCACCAGCCGGTGACGCTCCAGGATCTCGAGACGCGGCTTCGCGACATCTTCGAAACCCGTAAGGAAAAGACGATGTTCATCGCCGGCGACGGCGAGCTGCGCTACGGCGAAATCATCGCCGTCATCGACGCGGCCAAGGGTGCAGGCGTCGAGAAGGTCGGAATCGTCACCGAGGAGATGCGCCGCGGGGGTCAGAAGAGCGGCAATTAGGCCTGAGCTTCCGCGTCAACTGGAGCTTCCGCCTGAAGGTGGAAGCTACGCGATGGAAGTCGTTGGACAGATCGCTCAGAAGGGCGAACCTCACGGTTCGCCCTTTGCTTTTGTACGGGGTCCTTCCGCGCCTGACCGAGTAGCTTCCGCCTCCAGCGGAAGTCGTCGGACGCTCGCAGCGACCAACAAAAAAAGGCCGCCCGCAGTCGGGCGGCCTTTAGCACGAACGGATCGCGAGTGTCTTACTTAGGCTTGGCGCCTGGCTGTGACTGGCGAGCCTTGTTGAGTTCGATGGCACGTGCTTTCAAGTCGTCCGCCTCCTTAAAGAGAGCGGCGCGCTTCACCATGTCGGTTTCTTCGTTCCCCTGCATCCGAAGGAGAATGTTCTTGTAGAGGAGCGCATCTGCATAATCTGGGTTGAGTGCAAGCGCCTTGTCGGTGGCCTCCAGACCATTCACGATGTATTCCTTCCTCTGGGCCGAGCTCAGGCGGTGGTCCTTGTACGCCTTTTCCCAGTAGTAGGTCGCGAGCAGTTGGTAGCCCTGCGGGTTTTTTGGTTCGAGCTCGGCCGCTTTCTGGAGCGCCTCGATGGTCTTGGGGAAGTCGCCTTGTCGATTGTAGAACCCGGAAATCGTTGTATAGACGAGCGGGTCGTTCGGCTTCGCCTCTTTCGCCTTCACGAGCGCCTGCTCGGCGTCGTCGTAACGGCCGCCATTCTCATAGATCTGCATCAGCGCGAAGTAGTTGCCCGGTTCACCCGGATCGATCTGAATCATTTTCTGAACGATCGGTTCGGCCTTTTCGGGAGAATTCAGCTTTTCCGGACCATACGCCGCGACCAGATACTGCAGCGCCAGTTTCCGCATGTCTGGCTTGGGGTCTTTCTCAGCGGCCTTTCCGTAATTCGTGATGGCTTTCTGGATGTACGCGTCGTTCTCGGGCTCGCCCATATGGCTAGCCTTGAACATGTTGTCGTAGCTGTTGCCGAGATAGAAGTAGATCTCGGTGCGGCTGGGGTCGGACGCGAGCGCCTGCTCATACTTGGCAGCCGCTGCCTTCCAGTCGGACCCCTGATACAGGGCGTTGGCGTCCTTGTAGTTCTTCTGGGCTGTCAGCGCGCCCCAGGAGTATTTGCCGCAGCCGGCCACGGCCAGGCTGAGGCCCAGCACCGTTCCGACAGTAAGCGCCGACGTCGTTCGCATTCTGATCATGCTCCCCTCAGACGCGGCGCCTGACGAACGGCTGCCGCTCGGCACGAAACTGAGTATTACAATGGAGATACGCTCGTGTTCTCCGGTCTTCGGCTCTTCTGGTACGAACAGGAGGATTGCCGGCTGCCGAACCGGGCCAGTATAGTTAACGGAAAAACGCCACGTCAACCGGGACCAGCCGGCCGGCTTTCCTCAGCAGCTTAGACACCACGCAGCATGATTCGGTTCGAGGACCTCGTCGAAAAGGTGCGGGGCATCAATCCGGATGCCGACATCGACCTGCTCAGGCGGGCGTACGTGTTCTCCGCCTTCGAGCACAAGGGACAGGTCCGCCATTCCGGCGAGCCGTACCTCGTCCATCCTCTCGAGGTCGCCGATCAGCTGGCTGACATGAAACTCGATGTCGTGGCGATCGCGGCCGGATTGCTCCACGACATCGTCGAAGACACGCAGACCCCGATTGAACGAATCAAAGAGCTCTTCGGTGCGGACGTCGCGCACGTGGTCGAAGGCGTGACCAAACTGGGTGCGATCTCGTTTTCATCGAGCGAGGAGCGGCAGGCGGAAAACTTCCGCAAGATGCTGCTCGCGATGGTCGACGACATCCGCGTCATTCTCGTGAAGCTCGCCGACCGGCTGCACAACATGCGGACGCTTCATCACCTGCCGGAAGAACGGCGCGTGAAGATTGCGCAGGAAACCCGCGACATCTACGCGCCGATCGCCAACCGGCTCGGGATGAGCAAGATCAAGAACGAGCTCGAGGAGCTGGCCTTCAAGTATCTCGAGCCGGCGGCCTACGAGGCCCTGCGTGTGCAGGTCGAGCGGCGGCGGCGGGCGACGGAAGGCATGATCGAAGACTTGAAGAAGACGGTCGCGGCGAAGCTCGCCGAGGCGCAGATTCCCGTCATCGAAATCGACGGGCGGATCAAGCGTCTCTTCAGCATCCATCAGAAGCTGAAGCGCCAGAAGATCGAGCTGGATCAGGTGTACGACCTGGTCGCGCTGCGCATCGTCACGCAGTCGGTGAAGGACTGCTATGGCGCCTTGGGAATCATTCATCAGACCTGGTCGCCCGTTCCGGGACGCATCAAGGACTTCATTGCGATGCCGCGGCCGAATGGTTATCAATCCCTCCACACGTCGGTCATCAGCGACAGGGGGATGCCGTTCGAGGTGCAGATTCGGACCGCGGACATGCACCGAACCGCAGAGGAAGGCATCGCCGCGCACTGGAAGTACAAGGAGGGGCGCGTCGGCGCCGGACGCGATGAGCAGTACTTCGTCTGGCTGCGCCAGCTCCTCGAGTGGCAGCAGGAGGTTCGAGACCCGCAGGAGTTCCTGCAGAACCTGAAAATCGAGCTGTACCCCGAGGAGGTGTACATCTTCACACCGCGCGGCGAAGTGAAGGCGCTGCCGCGGGACGCGACGCCCGTGGATTTTGCCTACGCGATCCACACCGACGTCGGCCATCAATGCGTCGGCGCGCGCGTCAACGGCAAGATGGTGCCGCTGCGCGCGCGTCTGCGCAACGGCGATATCGTCGAAATCCTGACGACGCCCGGCCACAAGCCGAGCCGCGACTGGCTGAACTTCGTCGTCACGTCACGCGCGCGCAACAAGATCAAACACTACATTCACGCCGAAGAGAAGGAGCGAAGCCTCGAGCTCGGTAAGAAGCTGTTCGACAAGGAAGCGAAGCGGTATGGGCTCAACCTCAAGCAGCTGACCGAACCAGAAACCCTGGCGCGCGTGCTGACGGAGTACGGCATGGGGAAGGTCGACGAGCTCTATGTCGCGCTCGGGTACGGAAAGCTTTCGCCGAAGACCGTCCTCGCCAGGTTCGTGCCGCAGGAAGAGCTGAAGGAAGCGCCGCCGGAAGGCGGGATCGTGTCGGCCGTTCGCCGCGTTCTGGGTGGGACGGGGGACGACAAGATCACCGTGCATGGGATCGACGATCTGATGGTATTCCGCGCCCGGTGCTGCAACCCCATTCGCGGCGAAAAGATTGTCGGTTACATCACGCGCGGCAAAGGCGTGTCCGTGCACTCGGCCACGTGTTCGAACGTGCTCAACCTGCTTTACGATCCGGAGCGCCGGATTGCCGTGGAATGGGCGAAAGGGGCCGACGGAACGCCCTATACTGTGCGGCTGACGATCCAGGTGGAAGACCGCAAGGGCATCCTCGCGGACGTCAGCTCAAAGATTGCGGGAATCAACACGAACATCCGCAACGTGGAAGCCACGGTCGACGATCAGATGGGGCGGATCGACATGACCGTCGAGATCAGCGACGTGAAGCACCTGCAGAAGGTGATCAAGTCGTTACGGAGTATCGCTGGAGTCGTCGATGTGGAAAGAGCGGCGAGATAAGGGCGTCACACCTACGCGAGTACCGCAATCACGTCTATTTCGATCCGCGCGTCTTTTGGAAGCCGCGAAACCTGCACGGTTGCGCGTGCTGGCGCTGGCGAGGTGAAGTACCCGGCGTAGACCTCGTTCATTGCGGCAAAGTCGTTCATGTCGGCCAGGAACACGGTGGTGCGGGCGACATGATCCAGGGACGCACCCCCAGCCTTGAGAATTGCCGAAATGTTCTGGAACACGCGATGCGTCTGCGCGGCGATATCGCCGTCGACGATCTGGCCGGTTGCCGGATCGATGGGAACCTGACCCGACACGAACAGGAACGCGCCGGCCCGAATCGCCTGCGAATACGGGCCGATTGCCTGTGGCGCAGACGGTGTCGCGACGGCCTGACGCACGTCAGGCAGCCTTGACGACCTTGCCCGATCGCAAACAGCGCGTGCAGACGCGCAGACGCCGGACCCCGCCGTTGACCATCGCGCGAACGCGCTGGAGATTGGGTTCGAACCGGCGCGGCGTCACATTGTGCGCGTGGCTGACATTGCGCCCGACAACCGGGCCCTTTCCGCAAAGTTCGCAGCGTTTTGCCATCTCTCAGCCTGTGAAGGGTAAAGCCTTGATTGAGTGGTACATCCGCTCCAGTTCGAAGCGGCACAAACGCTAGGATTATAGCACGAACCGCAATCCAGACCGACGTTTCGGGGCCGACGGCTCTTACAGATTCCTCCTCGAGAGACACTTTGGTTGAAAATTGTAAGCGGGTCCGTATAATCGGCAGCATCCCGCCAGGATTTGCGAGCGTTTCTCAGCGCTCGCACACGGAATACGAGTTGCAAAGTTGTCGCTTGGAGGCCGCGCGCGGCTTGCCGAAGCGCGGGCAGTGGAGGTTTATGGACCGTCCGTTTCTGCACGAACAGGCGCCCGTAGAGTACTTCAAAGAACTCGTGGACTCAGCGCTCGCGCGGCAGCACGTCGAGGCTTGCGATCTGACGGCCTACTATCTCGTCAATCTGTTATGTCAGTACGTGCGGCCTGATGCGCGTTCGGAAAGCCGGCTCGACGAGGAACCGCTCGCCATCCAACTGACACGCGCGCTGCAGACCGGCGGGTCGGAGCAGCGCATTCGGCTTCGTAGCCTCGGTGATTTTTCCTTGTTCATGTCCGGGTTCTTTTCCGAGAGTCTGCGCCGCCGCACAATAGACGTCGACTACTACGTCTCCATGGGCGAATACGCCTACGGCTCCCTCAGCCGTCGGGACGAGGATACATTCTCGGAGGTATTCGGCGAGTTGGCCCGCAGATTTGTTGGGTACATGGACGTCTTGGCGGATATCAGTGAACGCACTGCCATCACGTCGAGTGCCGACCTTCTTCGTCTCTACGAGAAGTGGCTCCGCACCGGAAGCTCGCGTGACGGGAAGAAGCTCGTCGACCGCGGCATCGTTCCGAACGCGTCCATCGGCAAGCGTTTCATCCAATAGCTGAGAGGCTTGCCCGGTCGCATCGGCCCGCAGCTGCATCTGTCGCGCCGGGTCGTGGATGCCACGGCCCGCCGGAGTTGAGTTGTCCATCTGACTCCCTCCTCGATCCGTAAAACGTACTTGTCGGCGATTGGCTCCAGCTTTGTGACATTTCTAGGACAGGCCCGAACCACGGATGGGGATCTGGCGTCTAAAGGGTCAATAACGGCCAACACTGCCAGGAACGGAGCAAGCAGGTTTGTAAGATATTGATGATGAAGTACATGGGGGAAACGGTGGAACGGAACCGTGGTGCGTGACTGCCACGCGGAAACCCGCGAGTGTGTCAGTTTTTCAGCACCAAGATCCCTCCTCCCCTTTCCGGTACTTCACGAAACACTAGGATTTGGGTTAAACTGTTGGGCTAAATTATTGGCAACTGTATTGCATGAAGGCCAACGACTTAAAGGCCGAAGCGGAGAGGGAAAGGAGCGCAATCATTATGGACGTTCATAAAAACCCGGGGGGACAGATGACCCGGGATCGGTATGCCGAGCTTACCCGGATTCTCGAAGAGCGCCGGCGCGAGATCATGGACCAGGTTCAGGAGAAGATTCGTGACGTGCGCACCGAGAGCCCGAACAGCCCGACCGCAGGGCGTGCTCGACGCCGCCGAGAGCTCCGAGGCGGATATCCAGGACGAGATCGAGTTTGCGTTGATCCAGATGAAAGCGGAGACGCTGCACAAGATCGAAGAGGCGCTTCGCCGGCTGGAAGAGGGGACGTTCGGCTACTGCTTCGAGTGCGGTGAGGAGATCTCGGAGCGGCGGCTTCGTGCGCTGCCGTTCGCCGTCCGCTGCAAGGATTGCGAAGAGGCGCGTGAGACGGCGCAGCAGCGTGAGCGGATGATAGCGCAGCGTCGCGGCAACGCGTCACTGTTCATCGACATGCAGGGATAAATGCTCCAACGGCGTCCGGCTCGCCCGCCAAGGGTGAGCCGGACGCTGCCCGTCCCGCCCGCGGAGCGGGCGCCCGCCCCCGCCAATTTCCGCGTATCATCACCCGAACGTCAATCGTGATGTGGAGGATCGCCAATGAGCGATCAGTCCGAGGAAATCCGATCAGCCCGATCGTATCGACGAAGACCTGCTGGTCACAGGGGACCGACCGTTGTCGATTCCGGGCGAACTGCCCGTGTTGCCGCTGCGCGACACGGTGCTTTTTCCCAACTCTTTCATGCCGCTCGCGGTGGCCCGCGAGGCGTCCGTCCGTCTGATCGATGAAGCGACGTCGTCTGGACGCATGATTGGCGTGTTCACGCAGCGCGAGGCGTCGGTCGAGGAGCCGCTTCTTGACGACCTCTACCCGATAGGGACCGCGACGCACATCCACAAGATGTTCAAGCTGCCCGATGGCAGCCTGCGGTTGATCGTGCAGGGGCTGGCCCGCGTCCGGCTGGAGACGGATCGTTCAGACGACGCCCGTACCTGCGTGGCGCGGTCACGGCCGCCGACGAGAGCCTCCGCGAGGAGGATCACCTCGAAATCGACGCGTTGCAGCGAAACATCAAGAGCAACTTCCAGCAGGTGGTGTCGTTGTCGCCCGTGCTGTCGGACGATCTGCAGGCATTAGCGGCGAATATCACCGACCCCGGGAAGTTGGCGGATTTCATCGCGTCGAGCCTCACGACGATTGGCACCCCGGTCAAGCAGGAAGTGCTCGACACGCTCGATATCCGCGCGCGGATGGACGCGCTCAACCGGATTCTGATCAAGGAGCTGGAGGTGCTCGAGCTTGGCTCCAAGATTCAGTCGCAGGTCCAGTCGGAGGTTGGAAAGAACCAGCGGGAATATTTCCTTCGCGAGCAGCTGAAAGCCATCCAGAAGGAACTGGGCGAGGGGGACGACCAGGCACGTGAAATCGACGAACTGCGCGCGAAAAATCGACGCCGCCGGGATGCCGGAACTGGTCAAGAAGGAAGCGCTTCGCGAGCTCGATCGCTGTCGAAGATGCCCGTGGCCGCCGCCGAATACACGGTCTCGCGCACCTACATGGACTGGATCGTCGCGCTGCCCTGGGCCAAGCGTACCGAGGACTCGATCGATCTCCGGAAGACGAAGGACGTTCTCGACGCGGATCACTCGGGACTCGAGAAGGTCAAGGATCGCGTGCTGGAGTATCTGGCGGTGCGGAAACTGAATCCAGACGTCAAGGGCCCAATCCTCTGTTTCCTCGGTCCTCCGGGCGTCGGCAAGACGTCGCTCGCCAAGTCCATCGCGAATTCGCTGGGCCGCAAGTTCGTCCGCGTCTCGCTCGGCGGCATGCGTGACGAGGCGGAGATTCGTGGCCATCGGCGCACCTACATCGGTGCGCTGCCGGGCCAGATCATCCAGGGCTTGCGTCGCGCCGAATCGAAGAACCCGGTCTTCATCCTCGACGAGATCGACAAACTCGGGGCGGACTTCCGGGGCGATCCCGCCTCAGCCCTGCTCGAAGTGCTCGACCCCGAGCAGAACAACACGTTTCGCGATCACTATCTCGACGTGCCGTTCGATCTCTCGGAAGTTCTGTTCTTGACGACGGCCAACGTGCTCGATCCGGTTCCCGCCGCGCTTCGCGATCGAATGGAGGTGCTCGAGCTCGCCGGATACACCGAGGAAGAGAAGCTCAAGATCGCACTCGAGCACCTCATCGCGAAGCAGGTGACCAACCATGGTCTGTCCGGCGAGAACGTCGAGTTCACCGAACGGGCGATTCGTGCGGTCATCCGCGGCTATACGCGCGAGGCCGGCGTTCGGAATCTCGAGCGCGAGATCGGCGCACTCTGCCGCAAGGTTGCCCGCCGCCGCGCCGAGGGGGACGAAGCGCGCATCGTTATCACCGAGGAAGTCGTCGTCGAGATGCTCGGCGCCCCGACGTTCCTCGATGAGGAAATCGAGAATCGGACGAAGGATCCGGGTGTCGCTGTCGGGCTGGCCTGGACGCCCGCCGGCGGCGAGGTGCTGTTCGTGGAAGCCTCGCGCATGCAGGGAGGCGGCAGCCTCACCCTAACGGGGCATCTCGGGGACGTGATGAAGGAGTCCGCGCGGACGGCGCTTGTCATGGTTCCGCGCACATGCGCAACCATTACGGCGTCGACCCGGAGTTCTACAAAGACGCCGAAGTGCACCTGCACGTGCCGTCCGGCGCGATCCCGAAGGACGGTCCGTCGGCGGGCGTGACGATGGTGACCGCACTGGCCTCGGAGCTCACCGGACGCCCGGTCCGCGGCGATGTGGCGATGACCGGGGAAATCACGCTCTCGGGGCGGGTGCTGCCGGTCGGTGGCATCAAGGAGAAGGTCCTTGCCGCGCGTCGTCACGGGATCAAGGAAGTGATTCTGCCGCGACAGAACGAGAAGAACATCAAAGAGGATCTGACCGAAGAGCTCCGTGCGGAGCTCACCATTCACTATGTGGCGCACATCGAAGAGGTGACGGCGATTGCGCTGCTGCCGTCCTCCGCGCAGTCCCACACGGGACTTCCCGTCGACGAGGAGCTGCGACACACCGTTCAATAAGACCCGCGGCTCGTGACTGGCGACTCGCGATCGGCGTTTGCCACCAAGCCGGTGGGAATAACTGCTGGACTCATCCACCCGCGTGTCGCGAGCCGCGAACCGCGACTCGTCGGTCGCTAGATCAGCGTCAGCGCCACCACCGTCTTCATGTCGGTGATTTCGCCGCGGCGTACCATCTCGCGGGCCTCGCGCAGCTTCGAATGTCCTGGCCTCGATGTCCTCGTCCTCATCCATCGCCGCTGCCTCGGCGGGGTCCTCGAGGCTCGAGAGCCGGAAGAACACCATCTCCTCGTCGCAATAGCCCGGCGTCGGGAACATCGCCGCCAACCGGACGATGGTGCCCGGAATTTTGCCGATCTCTTCGTGACACTCGCGCCGTGCGGCCTGTTCTGGCGTCTCTCCGTCGTCGATGCTTCCGGCTGGGAAGTTCCCAGAGGAACGCGTTGACCGCGTATCGGTATTGCCGGATGAGCACTACGTGACGCGGCTCCGGAACGGGAATGAGGACGACGGATTCGGCATGCCGAACGACATCAACCGTGACCGTGCGCCCGTTCGGCATGCGTACTTTGTCCCGATCGAGGTCGAAGACTTTGCCGTGGTAGACACGCTCGTGACTCAATCGCTCGGCGTCGGACATATCGGGGTCCTTCGATTGTCAGCTGCCAGCTTCAGCTTCAGCTCTCAGCTGTCAGCTGTCAGCTCTCAGCTGTCAGCTCTCAGCTGTCACTTCAGCTCTCAGTTAGTAGCCCTAAGCATAGTTGTTACGCGGAGCGGATAGCGGATAGCTGATAGCTGAAGCTCTCACCCCACTTCATCGTGCTTCGACTCGATCTCATCAATCACCGACTGCAAATCCAGCGGAAGCGGCGAATCGAACTCGACCCTCCGTCCGTCGCCCGGGTGGGTGAAGACCAGCCGGGACGAATGGAGAAACGGTCGCTCGAGGCGTTGAACAGCGCGCAGGTGCGCTGCCGTTCGACGTCGGACGCCGCCGTACGTGGAATCGCCGACGATCGGGTGCCCGATTGCGCTCAGGTGAACGCGGATCTGATGTGTCCGTCCCGTGGCGATCGCCACCCGCAGGAGCGATGACCCCCTCCAGGTGACGCGCAAATGTGACCCGGGTGACCGCATTGCTGGCACGGCGCGCACGTGTCGACATCTTCTGCCGATCGTTCGGATCGCGCCCGATTGGCGGCATCAATCCGGCGTCCCGGCGTGCACCACCCCCCACACGAGCGCAACGTATTCCTTTTCGACTTCGCGATCACTGAACTGGCGTGACAGCTCCTGGTGCGCCGCATCGTTCTTCGCGACGACCATCAATCCTGACGTGCCCCGGTCGAGACGATGGACGATGCCGGGCCTCAGCTCGCCGCCAACACCGCTGAGATCCTTGACGTGATGCAGCAGCGCGTTGACCAACGTGCCGCCCGAGTGTCCCGCGCCCGGGTGCACCACCATGCCGGCCGGTTTGTCGAGGACGACGACGTCGCGGTCCTCGAACACGATGCGCAGCGGCAGCGCTTCCGCCGCCGGCACCGCCGGCGACGGCGCGGGGATCTCGACCTCGTAGGTCTGCCCAGCACGGACGACGGTGCTGGCGTCGAAGCAGCGCCGGCATGCCGCTCACGCGACCATCCTTGATGAGCCGCTGCACGCTCGACCGCGACTGATCCGGCAGGAGCGTCGTCAGGTAATTGTCGAGACCGCGCGCCATCGTGCTCGGCTCGACGACCAGGCGGTGGGATGACACGGTTCAGGGCTCGAGGCTGAGGGCCCGGTGGCCAGCTAGGCGGCCCGTGCGCGTCGCGCGTGCGCCTCGGGCGCCGGTCCCGGCCGATCGCCGGGCGAGGACGATCATCATGACGATCGAGAGCGGCACGATGATGAGGGACAGAAACTGCGATGTCGAGAAACATCCCAACCGTGCCTCGCGGATCGCCGCGATAGAACTCAATGATGAAGCGCGAGATGCCGTACAGGAACATATAGCTCCAGAAGGTCCGGCCCTGGAAATGGCCGGCCCTTTGTTCTCGGTCGCGAGCAGCAGGCCGAGGATCAGCAGTTCGGCGCCGGCTTCGTACAACTGCGTGGGGTGAAGCGGCACGTTCAGAGGCGTTCCCACGTTTTCGGCGGCGTACGGGTTGTGGAACGTGATCGCCCAGGGAACGTCGGTCGGACTGCCGAAAGCAGCAACCGGCGAAGAAACAGCCCATGCGGCCGATGACATGTCCGAGCGCGATGCCTGGCGCGAAGACATCCGTGACGGTCCACATCGGCATGCGATGGCGTCGCAGATACCACAGCGCGACGGCGACCGCGGCAATCAGACCGCCGTAGAACACTCCGCCGGACCGAAGAAGCGTCAGCAGCTCTCTGCGGATTGCGGCCGAAGGTGTCGAACTCGACGATGAGGAGCAGGAGTTTCGCGCCGGCGAGCGCGCTGATGATGATCCAGATGCCGAGATCCATGACCCGGTTTGGGTCGAGTCCTCGCTTGCGGGCGCGGACCAGCGCGAATTGCAGTCCCAGGAGGTACGCAGCGGCCAGCAGGACGCCGTATGTGTAGACGGGGAAGCGGCCGATTTCAAACAGGATTGGATGCATGTCGCCGCCGATTCCGATCATGTCGAGGAGGACCAGAATAGCCCCGATCGTGATCGCCGAGTCCGCCACATTGAACGCCCAGAAGTGGGTGTTGCCCCAGTAGACGTCGACGAAATCGACCACGTAGCCGGCGATGGCGCGGTCGATCAGGTTGCCGAAGGCCCCGCCAAGAATCAACGCGAGTCCGAATCGCGCCATCCGTTCGTGGAATCCAAGCTGAGTGGCGTAGGCCGCAATCGCGACGAGCGCGATCGCCGCGATCGCAATCATCACCGCCGGCTTGTAAGGAAAGTCCGCCGCGTTCAACAGCCCGAAGGCTGCGCCCGTGTTGTGGACGTGTGTCAAGTCCAGGAACTGTGGAATGATGCGCCGACTTTCTCCAAGCGGCAGCAACATGCGAATGGTCGCTTTCGTCACCTGATCAAGCGCCACGATGATCGCCATGGTGCCAAGCTCGAGCGGATGCGCGTAGCGTCCGGTCGCGCCGGCGGCCGGCGGCGCGGCGGGAACGGCCGTATCTGGGCTCTCGGGAGGAGGAAACGTCATCGCATGCTCATCCGGCAACCGTGCCGCTCGCACCCTGCAGCGCATCGACGCAGCGGTCGCAGAGGCCTTCCAGCCCCGTGGCTGAAGAGACCGACGGGACGACGCGCCAGCACCGAGGGCACTTGCTTCCTTCGGCGCGCGCGACCGATACCTCCACTCCTGGACCCGGGTCGTTGGCGCGCTCGAGCGTCGCCTGCGAGACGATGAACAGCGTGGCGAGATCGTCGCGATAGCGGCTCAGCAGGTTCGCGTCCTCGCCTCGCGCCCGAACCATGACGCTCGCGCCAAGCGAGTTGCCGATCGTCTTCGCCTGCCGCTCGATTTCGAGCGCTCGATTGACCTCATCCCGGATCTGCAGCAGCCTATCCCATCGCTGCGCGAGATCCGCGTCGTGCATCGATTCCACGGATTGTCGGGAATTCCGCCAGGTGCACGGAGGCCTCGCGTGTGCCGGGGAGATAGCCCCATAGCTCATCGGCCGTCATCGGCAGGATCGGCGCGAGCAGCCGCGTCAGCCCGTCCGCGATGATAAACAGCGCGGTCTGGGCGGAACGCCGTTCCGGCGATTCCGCGGCGAACGTATACAACCGATCCTTCAGGACGTCGGCGTAGAAGGCGCTCAGATCGACGGTCGTGAACTGGTTGATCGCCTGGAAGACCGTCGGGTAATCGTACGCCTCGTAGGCGCGAAGTACCGTCGAGGCCATGGTGCTGTAGCGCGAGAGCGCGAAGCGATCCACCTCCTGCAACCGATTCGAGCGGCACCCGATCGACAGCCGGGTCGAAATCGTACAGGTTGAGACACGAGGTAGCGCAGCGTGTTGCGGATCTTGCGGTATGCCTCGACGACACGCGCCAGAACCTGTTTGCCGACCCTGACTTCCTCCCGGAAGTCGACCATGGTGACCCACAGACGGATGATTTCCGCTCCGCTGTCCTTGATGATCTCCTGCGGCTCGATGGAATTGCCGAGCGACTTGGACATCTTGCGGCCATCTTCCGCCACGATGAAACCGTGCGTCACTACCTCGCGAAATGGCGGCTTGCCCCGCGTGCCGAGACCGACGAGCAGCGAACTCTGGAACCACCCGCGGTGCTGATCGCTGCCTTCGAGATACACATCGGCCGGCCAGGTCAGCTCGCTTCGAAACGGGAGAACCGCTTCATGGCTCGATCCTGAATCGAACCAGACGTCGAGGATGTCGCGTTCGCGCTCGAACTCGGTTCCACCGCACGTCGGACACGTGAGACCGTCCGGAATGAACTCCGCGATGGGCCGCTCGTACCACGCGTCGGCGCCATACGTATCGAAGACCGCCGCGGCCCGCTCGACGAGCTCCGGCGTGAGCTGCGCCTCACCGCACTTGATGCAGTCCATCGCCGGAATCGGCACGCCCCAGGCACGCTGTCGCGAGATGCACCAGTCCGGGACGGTTCGCGATCATGTTGTAGATGCGATCGTGTCCCCAAGCCGGAACCCACTCGACCGCCGTTGTCGATCGCATCCAGTGCGGCGCGCCGCAGCGTGCGCGCTCTCCTGACGGCCAGCTCCGCCGGCGTCGAGCGGCGCGTCCATCGCAATGAACCACTGCGAGGTTGCGAGGAAGATGACCGGATTATGGCAGCGCCAGCAGTGAGGATAGGAGTGCTGGAACGCCTGCCGATGCCAGAGACGTCCGCGCTCCTTCAATGCATCTTCGATAGCCGGGTTGGCGTCGAACACGCGCTGGCCGTTGAACAACTCCACAGTGTCGAGGAAATGTCCGCTCGGGACCGACGGGAGCGTAGATCTCGAGGCCGTACTTGACGCCGGTCACGAAGTCGTCGCTGCCATGCCCGGGTGCTGTGTGCACGGCCCCGGTTCCTGCCTCGAGCGTGACGTAGTCGGCGAGCACACCCACGGAGTCGCGCGCGTAGAGCGGATGCCGGAAGCGGATATGTTCAAGATCCACACCCTTCATGCGTGCGATGGGCGTGCCGAACGCGCGACCGATCGACTGCGCGACGTTTTCGGCGAGCGCCTCAGCGACGATCACCGCCCGTCCGCTGACATCGTATGCCGCGTAATCGAACTCCGGATGAAACGCGATCGCCAGGTTGGATGGAATCGTCCAGGGCGTGGTCGTCCAGATGAGGACCGAGACATGGCGGTCTGCGAGCGCGGGAACCCGCGCACCCAGTTCGGCCGCGCTGGCGTCGGCGAGCGTGAACTCGACGTAGATCGACGGCGACGAATGGTCCGAGTACTCGACTTCGGCCTCCGCCAACGCCGTGCGGCAATGGATGCACCAATGCACCGGTTTCTTGCCTTTGTAGACGAGCCCGCGTTCGACGAACTTTCCCAGCGCCCGCGCGATAGCCGCCTGGTAGCGGAAGTCCATCGTCAAATACAGGTTGTCCCAGTCGCCGAACACGCCCAGGCGCTGGAACTCGACGCTCATCACGTCAATGAACCGCGTGGCGTAGTCGCGGCAGGCGCGTCGAAAATCCGCGATTGACATGTCCCGCTTCTTTGGTCCGAGCTCGCGGTCGACTTTCAATTCGATCGGCAGGCCATGGCAGTCGTATCCCAGCACGTAGGGGGCATCGAATCCCATCATCGTCCGCGATTTGACGACGAGATCCTTGAGGATCTTGTTCATCGCGGTGCCCAGATGGACTCTGCCGTTGGCGTACGGGGGGCCATCGTGGAGGACGAACTTCCTGCGCCCGGCTCGATGTTCACGGATCCGTTGGTAGAGGCGCATCTCGTCCCATCGGGCAAGCGCCTGAGGCTCCGCCGTCTGAAGGTTGGCCTTCATCGGGAAGCCGGTGCGGGGCAGGTTCAGCGTGTCTTTCCAGTCCGACATTGATCTTTTTATTTTAGTGCATCGCGCCCGCATCTGGCCGCCGGGAAGATCGGACCGGCTCGAAGGGCGGCGGATTCAGCCAGCGCTGAGGTGGCATGACAGAATGAGGCGCAGTGGCGACGCGGCAACCTGCAATCCCGCGTGGACGCGATCCGCTGGTATCACACCATCGATCTGGGAGGCGGCGTCGTGACGCGCGGGGTCGATGATTCGCCGCTCGGCTCGCGCGAGTGCAGCTGCCCGACTCGCTCCGCTGACAAGACGGTGCTCGATATCGGCGCCTGGGATGGCTTCTTCTCGTTTGAGTGCGAGCGGCGGGGAGCCGCGCGGGTCGTCGCGGCCGATCATTTTTCGTGGCACGGAACCGGGCTGGGGCACGAAAACCGGCTTCACTGCTGGCGCGAGAAGCGCTCGGGTCGCGTGTGGAGGACATCGACATCGACGTGATGGATCTCACGCCCGAGCGCGTGGGGACGTTCGATGTCGTGCTGTTTCTCGGGCGTGTTGTATCACCTGCGCCATCCGTTCCTGGCGCTCGAGCGCGTCGCGTCCGTGACTCGCGAGTCAGTTGATACTGGAGACGGTGGTGGACCTGGTGGGATTCCGCCGCCCGGCTATGGCGTTCTACCCGGGGCGGGAACTCAATAACGATCCGACGAACTGGTGGGCGCCAAACATTCCTGCGGTTCGCGGAATGCTGCGGAGCCTCGGCTTCAGGCGAGGTGACCGTCCCGACGCGATTGCCGAACGCAACCTATCGGGCTGCGCGAGCGGTCTATCACGGCGTGCGCGGGAAGAACCGCTCGGCAGAGGCGTTTCGGCAGGACCGCGCCGTGTTCCACGCGCGCCGGTGACGGATTGGTCGAACAAAAAGAGCCCGGCGGATAGTAGACCGTCGGGCTTGCGGGCTGTTCGTCCGAGCGGATTAGCGCGAGCGTTCGCACCGATATCTACGCGGAACTCGCCGCGGTTATCGTCATACCCATCGTCATTGACGCCCAGGAACAGCTGTCCCGCCGCAGGCATCGGAACCGACACGCCGCTGCCGATCCCGAACGGCTGGCCGTTGGTGCCGATGCGGCCGATCAGCGCGCCCGCGAGACACGTTCGGAAGCGGCGCATTTGAGGCTTTCCGGCCTGACTTCGAACCAAATGGGGTGGCCACGTCGTTCGAGTCGCCGCTCAGCTGAACTTCCCCGGTCGCGTTGAAGGTGAGCACGTCTCCTTTGCGAACGGTTATGCCGGTCGCATGTCCACGGCTGCTTCGGCGACACCGTGATGCCGCTGCCGGTTGCGGGCGCGAGGTTCGGCGACCGCCCGTCGCAACGGCGCGTTGGGCGGACGCGATAGCACGATGTGACTGATCTCGCTCGACGACAGCTCGCGCTCGCCGGACGGGGTCCTGACCGTAATCTTCAACGGCGAGCTTCCGCTGATGTCGTACGAGCTGGCCCGGGATGGCCTCTCCACTTCTCAGGATCACGCGCTGCTCACCCCGGGTACCTTCTTCCAGTCCGCATCGGTCATCGAACTGCCCCCGAAGTCGATCACGGCGACATCATTCGTCGGGATTTGGCGCTGCGCGCCGTTGACCCTTACCGTGAAACCCACGCCTCCGAGATCTTCGAGCTGGCCAGTGATTTTCTCGCCAGACCTCAGCGTGAGCGTCGCGTTCTCCTGCGCCACTGCCAGACTCGACAGCGGGAGCGCGACGACCGCCAGCGCGAGAATCGTACGCTTCAACATCTTTGCCTCCTACATACCTCTTCTTTACCTTAGCCCAGCCTTAATAAGGCAGAGCTGGAATCGCTCAATTCACAGCCGTAAAGTGCAAGGCTGAGGCCACCGGTTGGGGTGGTCTGAGCGGTCACAAACTCAGCAGTTCTTCTTCGGAAAAACCAGAAAACCCCTCCAAAACTGGCCCTATATAATGGACAGTATGCACCTCCGAGCGGCCAGTTCCGGCGAAGTCGAGGGTCCGTTCCGACTATCTTCCGAACGGGCTCAAGGTCGTGGTGCAGGAGGTTCGTACTGCGCCGCTCATCTCGGTCTGGTGCTGGTATCGAGTGGGATCAGTCGACGAGGGTCCTGGCCGGACCGGCGCCTCCCACTGGGTCGAGCACATGAACTTCAAGGGAACGGTGAACATTCCGCGTGAGCAGATGAAAGGGATCGTGGAGCGGTTCGGCGGGATGTGGAATGGCTACACCTGGATCGATCAGACGACATACCTGGAAACGGCCGGGCGCGCAGCCCTGGATCAGATGCTCTTCATCGAGGCGGAACGGATGGCGTACGGCCTGTATGAGCCCAGCGACTGCGAGTCGGAGCGGACGGTGATCATCTCGGAACTTCAGGGAGGCGAGAACGATCCCGACCAGCTGCTGGATACAGAGGTGACCGCGACGGCGTTTCGAGCGCATCCGTACGGGCATCCGACGATTGGGTGGCTCGACGACCTCCAGTCGATGACGCGCGACGATCTTTACGCTTATTACCGACGCTTCTACATACCAAACAACGCGACCCTGGTCATCGTCGGCGACGTCGATGCCTCCAACGTGATGCGGCGCGCCGAGAAGCACTTCGCCGCAATCGTCGAAGGTCCTTCGCCTGAACGGGTTCGGACGGTCGAGCCTCCGCAGCTTGGTGAACGAAGGGTGGCCATCGAGCGCGAGGGGACGACCGGATACATCAAGATCGTGTTCCATGCACCCGCCGCGACGGAGTCCGATTTTTTCCCGATGCTCGTCCTCGACGCCGTTTTGACGGGCGCGAAGGGACTCAATCTGTGGTCGAGTTTCCGAGGACGCTCCACCACAGCGTCGGGCGCGACTGTATACCGCTCTCGTTGAGCGTGGGCTGGCGTCGACGGTCTCGGGCGTAATCCTGCCAACCGCGCAGCCATATCTCTATACGCTGTCGCTTACGGCGATCGATGGGGTGCCGCTCGCGGCGGTCGAGGGGGCTGTCCTCGAGGAAATCGAGCGTGTCCGCCGGCAGGGCGTCGACGCGTCTGAGGTGGCCCGAGCGCGCCACCAACTCCGCGCGCGTCTTGTCTTCGACAATGACGGTGTGACAAACATCGCCCACCAGCTTGGGTATTTCGAAACGGTCACTGGTCCCGGCTACCTCTCGACGCTGCAGCAGCGGATCGATGCCGTTACCCCCGAGCAGGTGTGGGATGTTGCACGACAGCGTCTGACTCCTGAGCAATCGGACGGTCGGCTGGTTCCGGCCCGCGGGACGAGCGTGATGTCTCCCACGCTCGCCACCGGCCTTTCTCCTGTCCGCGAGACGCTCGGCAACGGCGCGACCGTCATCGTGCAGGAAACGGTCGCCACGCCGGCCGTCTCAATCAGCGCCCAGTTTCAGGCTGGCAGCCTGTACGAGCCGCCAGACATCGCCGGGACTGGCGTATCTGACTGCCCAGGTTATCGATCGGGCACGGCGCGAAGAGCGGCCGACGACATTGCCGAGGAGCTCGACAAGCGCGGCGTGTCGCTGCGCATCGGAACGACGCGCCATACCCTGACGTTCTCCAGCACTTGCCTTGCCGACGATTTCGACGACCGTGCTCGATCTGATGATCGACGTGGCACGGCGTCCAGTCTTCCCCGAGGTGGAGGTCGCAGAAGCGACGAGCCGAATCGCTCACGGTCCTGGGTCAGGACGAGGACAATCCCGCGGTTCGCGCCGTTCAAGCGCTGTCGGAGATGCTCTATGGGGCCGATCACCCTTATGGACGGCCCGCAAAGGGGACGGTCGCACGATCTCGGACGCCTCGATCGCGACGCGCTGGTTCGCTTTCACGCCGAGCACGTCAGGCCCGCTGCCCTGTCGCTGGTGATTGTGGGCGATGTTGAGGCCTCGACAGCGTTCGACCGCGCCCGGTCATCGCTCGAGGACTGGTGTGGTGATCCGGAACGGGCGGTCGTCGTTCCTCCTCCAGCGATGGACGCAGTCCGCCGCATCCGCCAGATCCCGATGGCAGGAAAATCGCAGACGGACATCGCTTACGGGTTCACGACCATCAGCCGGTTGGATCCCCGCTATTACTGCGTACTGGATGCTCAACAACATCCTCGGGCAGTTCGGGCTTGGCGGACGGCTCGCCGACAACATCCGCGAGCGGCAGGGGATGGCGTACTACGCGTTCAGCGCGTTCGATGCGACGGTTGGGGACAGCCCGCTCGTTATCAGGGCGGGCGTTGATCCGCGCAACGTAGAGTCGGACGCTCGACGCGATCGACGCCGAGGTGCGCGAGCTCGGGCTGCACGGTCCGACGCGTGCAGAAATGGATGAGAGTCGCGCCTACCTCATCGGATCGATTCCCCGCCTACTCGAGACCAATTACAGCATCGCAGGGTTCCTTCAGGACTGCGAACAGTTCGGTCTCGGTCTGGACTACGATCAGCGGCTGCCTGGACTATTGGAGGCGGTGACGATCGACGACGTCAGCGCCGCGGCTCTGGAGGTCCTCCACCCGGAACGCGCCGCGATCGCGATTGCCGGTCCTGAACTGCCTGCCGGAGGCAGAGGATGAGGGAGCGCGGTCAGACGCGCGCGGTCTTCTTCGACGTCGATTTCACGCTGATTTATCCCGGCCCTCGCTTCCAGGCGTCAGGCTATCAGGACTTCTGCGCACGTCACGGTATCGAGGTCGACCCTGCGGCTTTCGACCGGGCGGTAGCCGCCGCGGCGTCTGGTCTCGATGCCGGAGATGACCTGTACGACGCGCAGCTGTACGTGGACTACACGAAGCGGATCATCGAGGGGATGGGGGGACGAGGTGCCGCGGTCGAGGCTGTCGCACGCGAAATCTACGACGAGTGGGCCGCCTGCTGTCATTTCACGCTGTACGACGAGGTGCCGGACGTGCTTCGCACGCTCCACGGATCGGGGTTCAAGATCGGCTTGATCTCGAACTCCCATCGCTGCCTGACGTCGTTCGAGACGCACTTCGAGCTCCGCGGCCTGTTCAGCCGTTGCCCTGTCTTCTGTCGCGCACGGCTACATGAAACCCCACCGCAGCATCTTCGAGGCGGCTCTGCGCGGTGCGGGGGTGACCGCAACCGAGTCGGTGATGGTCGGGGACAGCCTGGCGCACGATGTCGACGGCGCCCGGCGGCTCGGCATGCGGGGTGTTCTGGTCTCGAGATCGGGACCGGTTCCGGCGCCCGCCGGCGTGCCGGTGATCCAGTCACTTCGTGAACTGCCTGCGCTTCTCTAGTGTCATCCGAGGGGCTTCGCCCCTCCGCTCCGTAAGCTCTTGGCGAAGGCGGAACTCCCCGACACTGTCGCTCGCGGGCGCCCGCTTCGCGGCCCGCTTCCGCTCCGCAGCTACGGCGAGACTGCCGACGCCTTCGGCGCGAAGGCGGGCGCGTGGCTCACGCGCGACGCTCGGTCGCGTCGCTGGTAATGTATCGAGGCCAGGGTTTATGAGACAGCGTTGAATAGTGTCCCGAATCAGCATCCGGCCCCTGGCGACTCTGGAGGATTGCCGGCATGTGGCTGACCTCGAGGAGCAGGTCTGGGCCTATGCCGACGCCGAGGACATCGTGCCGCCGGCCGTGCTGATCGTATCGATCAAGCGTGGCGGCATCCTGCTCGGCGCGTTCGATGACGCCGGGATCATGAAAGGGTTTGTGTATTCGATGCCCGCGCTCAAGGACGGCGCGGCCACGCAGTGGTCGCACATGCTCGCCGTCGCCCCCGATGCGCGGAGCGGCGGTCTTGGTCTTCGTCTGAAGCTCGCCCAGCGGGAGCACGCGATACGAATGGGGATCGATCTCATCGAATGGACCTACGATCCCCTCCAGGCGCTCAACGCTCATCTCAACTTTGCACGGCTTGGGGTCGTCGTTGAGGAATACGAAGAGAACCTCTATGGCGAGTCGAGCAGCGTTCTGCACCGAGGCACGCCGACGGACCGGTTCGTTGTTGCGTGGCGGCTGACGGCTCCGCACGTCGAACGCAGGATCTCGGCCCCCATAACCACACTGATTCGCGATAGTTCCGTGATGTCAGCCGTTCACGTGAACTCGTCGAGGACAGTGGGTGAGTGGCTCGAACCGTCGCCTGCGCGGCTCGACGTGGAAGGCGACCGTCGCCTGCTGGTTGAAATCCCCGTGGGATTCACCGACATGCAGCAGCGGCGGCCGGACCTTGCGCTGGAGTGGCGACTCCACACGCGATCGATCTTCGAAACGTATCTGAATCGCGGCTACCGGGTGGTCGACTTCTTCCTGTCGCGCGAAGCCGGCCGAGGCCAGTACCTGCTGGCGCTGCGTCCGGACTCCTGATGGCGCGGGCCGCAGGCGCTTTCTCTTTTCCCTTTTCCCTTTTCCCTTCTCCCTTTTCTACCCTGGTGGCCACGTCATCTGTCTGCCGCCGAGCAGGTGAAGATGGACGTGAAAAACCGTTTGTCCTGCGTCGGCGTTGCAGTTGAATACCATGCGATAGCCGCGGTCGGCGTGTCCGTTCTCTTTGGCGATCGCTGCGGCGGTCCGAATCATCTCGCCGATGAGCGCGTCATTTTCGGGCGAGAGGTCATTGAGGCTCGCGATGTGGCGTCGTGGGACGACGAGCACATGGGTGGGCGCCTGCGGCGTGATGTCTTTGAAGGCCACCACATGGTCGTTCTGTTGAACGATCTTCGCTGGGATCTCTCCCGCGATCAGCCTGCAGAACAAACAGTCGGTCACGTTACCTCCTCAGCACGGCCACGCGCGGAATGCCCTGCAGGTCCCGACGGATACGATCGATGCTCCAGCCCGACCGTGACGCCGCGTCCCGCACGTCGGCTTGCTGCCCGAAGCCGAATTCAACAATGAGCCGGCCGTCGACCGCAAGCCGACCCGGCGCCTCGACGAAGAGTCTCCGGATCACCTCGAGGCCGTCAGGGCCCGCATACAGTGCCGATGCGGGTTCGTACTTCGCCACCTCGGGCTGCAGCCCCGTGGCGTCACCATCCGGCACGTAGGGCGGATTCGTCACGATGAGATCCGCAGGTCCCTGGGTCGCGTCCAGCAGATCCGTCCGCACGAACGTAATGCGGCCACCAAGGTGATGTCGTGTGCTGTTTCGAGTCGCCACGTCGAGCGCAGCCGCGGAAGAATCGGTGGCGATCACCTCGGCAGACGGGAACTCAATCGCCAGCACGACCGCCAGACAGCCGCTTCCGGTGCCGACGTCGATGATTCGACGGACGGCGTCGCGCACCGGCATCGCTGTCAGCGCTTCCTCGATGATGAGCTCTGTTTCCGGGCGAGGAATGAGCACGGCCGGCGTCGTCTCGAATTCGAGGCCCCAGAATTCGCGATGTCCGACGATGTAGGCGATTGGCTCCCTGGCGACCCTGCGTTGAATCAGGGCTTCGAAGAGCCGATCGAACGCCGAGGGGAGGGGATCGCACGCTCTGGTGAGCAGCGTGGCGCGATCGCACTCGAGCACATGACGCGCGAGCACTTCCGCATCGAGCGTGGCTTCATCGCGGGGGATGCCGGCGCGCGTGAACCGGTCCCGGGCGTCAGCCAGACGCTCGTGAAGCGGCGCCATCAGTGCACGGTCGTGCCCGGGCTCGCCTCGTCGTCGGAACCGTTCTCGGTGGCTTCCTTGAGCTTTTCCGAGGTGAAGTGCGTAACGGCCGCATCGATGAGATCGTCGAGGCTTCCATCGAGCGCTTCGGTGAGCTGATGCATCGTAAACCCGATTCGGTGATCCGTGATGCGGTTCTCGCGGAAGTTGTAGGTCCGGATCTTTTCCGAGCGATCGCCGGTGCCGACCTGCGTACGCCGATCTTTCGCGATCGCTTCCTGCTGTTTGCGCATCTCCATCTCGTACAGTCTCGATCGCAGAACCCTCATGGCTTTCGCCCGGTTCTTCACCTGCGACTTTTCGTCCTGCTGCGAGACGACCGTGTTGGTGGGAATGTGCGTGATCCGAACCGCGGAATACGTCGTATTGACGCTCTGGCCTCCCGGTCCGCTCGAGCAGAAGGTGTCGATCCGCAGGTCCTTCGGATCGATGTGGATATCGACCTCTTCCGCCTCCGGCAGCACGGCCACGGTTGCCGTCGACGTGTGGATGCGGCCGCTTGCTTCCGTGGTCGGCACGCGCTGAACGCGATGGACGCCGCTCTCATACTTCAGGCGGCTGTAGACGCCGCGCCCTTCGATCGTGGCAGTGACTTCCTTCGTGCCGCCGGTCCCGCTCTCGCTGAGGTTCAATACCTCCACGCGCCAGCCCTGGCGTTCCGCATACCGCGAGTACATGCGGAAAAGGTCCGACGCGAAGAGCGCCGCCTCGTCCCCTCCGGCGCCCGCTCGGATTTCCAAGCACGACGTTTTTCAGGTCGTTGGGGTCCTTGGGTACGAGCAGCAGTTTCAGATCAGCCAGCAGCTGATCGCGTCGCGATTCGAGCGTCACGAGCTCCGCTTGCGCGAGCTCTCGCATGTCCGGATCTTTCACCAGCTCTTCGGTCGAAGTGAGTTCGGCGATGACTTCCTTGTACTCGCGGAATCGCTCGACCAGCGGCTGAATCTCCGCCAGCGCTTTCGAGTGCGCGCGAAACTTCGCCGTGTCCCCCTGCACGCTGGGATCGGCCATCTCGGTCATCAACCGTTCGTATTGCGCCTCCACGGCGCTCAGCTTGTCGAACATGTCTCAAAAAGCTTCCGTCTGCGCTACGGCGGGCTCAGGGGGTGTCAGCCGCCGGATACTGGAGGCAGAAAGGCCACCTCATCCCCGTCACTCAGTCCCGTCGTCATGCGCGCGTAGTCCTCGTTCACCGCGCAGGAGACGGCCTTCGTGTAGTCGTCAAATTCCGGAAACTCTCCGACGAGGGAGTCCCACGCGGCGCGCACGTTCGATCCGTCTGGCAGGGCGCGCCGAACTTCCGCCGCGCCGGCCATTTCCCGAAGACGCGCGAACAGCCGGATTGTTACGTGCATTGCGCGAATGCCATCCGCCGCGCGTCTTCATCCATCGGATCGGCGGTCGCCCCTTCAATCCAGATCGTCGCCTCCCTCGAAGTGCTCGTGCTTCCAGATCGGGGCGATCTGCTTGATGCGCTCGATCGCGTAGCGGCATGCCGCGAATGCTTCGGCCCGATGCGGCGAAGCTGCTGCAATCACGACGCTCGCCTCTCCGATTTCCAGCCGCCCGATTCGATGGTGAATGGCGAGCCCAATCGACGGCCAGCGGTCCCCGGCCTCTTCATCGATTCGCACGAACGACTTGACCGCGAGCGGCTCGTAGGCCTCGTACTCCAGCCACAGCACGCGCCGTCCGCCATTCTCGTTGCGGACCAGTCCGACGAACGTCGCGACCGCGCCGCAGTCCGACGACGACACGATCGCGGAAACGGCACTGGCGTCGAGCGGATCAGACGTCACGCCAAACCGCGGGTCCGGCATCGCGTTCAGTATACCGCGCGCCAGAAATGGTTGAGCGGGCCGTGCCCCTTTCCGAGTCCCGGCGCGTGACGAATTGCGCCATCAAGGTATTCGCGCGCGCCTTCGATGGCCTCGCGATCGGTCAATCCTCGAGCGAGGTTGGCGGCAATCGCCGACGACAGGGTGCAGCCCGTGCCATGCGTGTGCCGGGTGGCAATGCGCGGGCGGCGGAGCTCGAACGACCCTGCCTCCGTACACGCGACGTCAATGGAGTCGGCGCCTCTCGAGATGTCCTCCCTTGACGAGTACGACGCGCGGGCCGGTTCGCAGGATCCGCTCGCCGGCCTGCGCATGTCCTCAACCGACCGAACCGGCATGTGCGACAGGACCTCGGCCTCCGGCACGTTCGGTGTGACGACGTGTGCCGCGGGCAGCAGCTCCGACTGCATCACAGCGACGGCGTCCGCCTCGAGCAAACGGTCGCCGCCTTTGGCGATCATGACGGGATCGACGACGACCTGCGGCAGATCGAGTGCTCGGATGGTGGCAGCCACCGCTTCGACAATCGCGGCGGTTGCGAGCATGCCGATCTTTACCGCGTCCGCTCCGAGATCGCCCACGACCGCCTCGATCTGTGCGGTCACCAGATCGGCCGGAAGCGCCTGCCACGACACGACGCCGCGTCGTATTCTGCGCGGTGACCGCCGTGATCGCGGTCGTTCCAAACACGCCATGTGCTGCGAACGTCTTGAGGTCGGCCTGGATTCCGGCACCACCGCCGGAATCGCTCCCTGCTATCGTCAGCGCTATTTTCATGCTCAGTTCCTGGAGGGTGCTTTCTCCTGTAGGGTGCTTCCGCTCTATGAGGGTGCTTCCGCCTATTAGGGTGCTTCCGCCTAAAGGCGGAAGCTACGAAGGCGGACGTTGCACCCTGATGTCTCGGCCCGATCGGGTGCCTCAGGGCATAGTACAATCACGCGCTATGCAGAACTCGCCCGATGTCCGCGGGACGCTCCTGACACAGCACTCTCCGGCGTTTGAAGATGGGCGGCGCGATCCGGGTCGCCTCCGTTGGGTCTATTCGCCGCGCTGACGGCGGCCGCGGCGCAGGTCAGCATCCCACTGCCATTCACGCCGGTGCCGCTGACGCTGCAGCCGATGGTCGTTCTGCTCGGTGGCGCGGTTCTCGGGGCGAGGCTCGGCATGGCTGGCCCAGGTACTTTACCTCCTGGCGGGCATTGCCGGCCTCCCAGTCTTTGCCGCCTCCCCTGGCTTCCGCAGGGCGCGCTTCGTCTGCATGGGCCCGACCGGCGGGTATCTCATGTCGTACCCGTTTGCGGCGTTCGTCGCCGGGTCGACTCGCGGAGCGAGGGCTGGATCGACGCTACTCTCACGTCGCTCATCGCGATGGCAACTGCGGCCTTGCGTGTCATTTTTGCTGGCGGCGTGATTTGGCTGGCGTTTTTCCTCGGTCCCGCCGTCGGCATCGATGCAGCGTTGCGGACAGGCCTCTATCCATTTCTTCCCGTCGACGTCTTCAAGCTAATCGTCGCCGCATCAGTCACACCCTCACTCTGGAAAGCGATCAATCGCTAATCACTAATCACTGATCCTCGAATCCCGAATCCCGAATCGCGAATCGCGAATCGCGAATCGCGAATCCTCGAATCGCGAAGCCCGAATCCTGGCGCTCGTAGCGGGATTACGCCTTTGTGCTCGCTTGGCCGGACCGTCGTAGTCTGGCGGACGCTGGTTGACCTCCTCAAGGGCAGCCCTGAAGGACTGCGCTACAGGCTGAAACCAGTTGCGGCAGCGATTCACGGATCGAAGGATTCGGGAACCGACGATTCGGGATTCAAGGATTCGGGATCAGGATTCGAGACGATGCGGGATTCAAGGATTAGCGATTCAGGATCAGTGATTAGTGATCAGGGATTCACTACTTTACGTAGCCGAGACTGCGGAGCCGATCGATCATTTCCTGATCCAGCGGTTGCCCCGATCGATGCGCGGCTTCAGCCGATGGAGGCCCGTAGGTCTCGACCTGGCGGACGGGATAGCGACGGACAAAGTCCTGGCTGAAGAGTGCGGAGAGAGGTGTTCCAGGCAGCTCGCGGCTGATGGGTATGCCCAGCGCGTGCAGAATCGTCGGAGCGGCATCGATGGCTCGGCCCTGCACCTCCGCATGCGGCTCCGCAATTCTCCCTGCCATGCCGAGCAAACCCGTTGCTGAGGCGGCGACGCGTCCGGGTTGTGTGAGGACGATGACGACCTGCGAGTCTACCGGCGTGATGGCGTCGGCAAGCAGACGATCGAGGAACACACGTAATCACGTAGCGCTTGGAGGCGCGCCGAGACCTCCGATGGCGCGAGCGCTGCGCCCTGACGACCGAGCAGAGCGTTCTGTGCGATGTCGAGCCCCGGCAGATACACCGCGCGAAGATCGGGAGCCGGGACCGATACGTCGCGCATCAGCTCGACTTGGATGGCATCGAGCTCAGCGGATCGATCGAGGACGGCGCGCGTCTCCGGCGCCCCCCAGTCCAGCGATGCGGACGCGGCGCGCGCCCGCGAGATTGCCGCGTCGCGAATCGCCGGCCAGCGCGACCGCAAGCGCTCGTAGATTGACGCCGGGGCGATCTCGGCGTCGAGCGCGCCGCCGCGATCCAGGCGGAGCACTGCGCGGTCGCTCATGATGATGGCGCCCTCGTTCGACGACGACTGCTGGCCAGGTCGCCCACCAGTTGACGACCACGGTCCGCAAACCCGAATCGTCCGCAACCTCCCACAGTGTCTTCACCCGCCGCTCGTTGCCGCTCGCGACAGACGGTCGCGTCAGACGCAGCAGATCGGTGGCTCCTCGAAGCGACCGACTCGAGAGGCGACGACTCGCCGGCCGCCATCGTGCCGTGCAGGCCTGCGACCCGCCGCGTTTCCAGTCCACTGACGCCGTGCACGTTCGCCGTCTGACCCGTCGCCACGGTGGTCCATACCCGAGCGGGATCGGGCGTGGAGGATGCGTCTTCGAGTGCCAACCGCGCGCCGGCGCCACGCAGCACCCCTGAAAGCGCCGGCAGACGGCTGGCGGCGCGAGCTCGTCGATCACCGCGGATCGACACCATCGATCGCGATCACGGTGAGCCGCACGCCGCTCGATACCACCGCGAGCGGAACACGCGTCGGCATGTCGCGGTTCCCGCGGGGCCGTCACCAACAGCAGTGAAGCGGCGCCCGCGAAGGCGGCCAGCGCGGCCGCGGCGGTCGTCCGCCACGAGTGGCCGGAATCAAAGGATCGCTTGCCGTGCCGCTGGGCTGCGGCGCTATCTGCCTGTGTCGCGCGATCGCCACGGCGAAGGCGGCTCGATGCCGTCACGTGACCGAGCGAGCAGGCTGATCGCCGACGGCGACGGCGAGCGCGAACGCTGTCCAGCCATGGCGCGGTCCATCCGAATCCGGCGTTTGCGCTGCGCCACCACAGCGTGAGATAGGCCAGAGCAGGTGACCGTTACCACGGCGCCGCGGCTCGCGACAGGCGCCGCGCGCGCCCAGCAACCGCTCGGTGACCAGAGACGCGCGCGCCAGGCTCGCCGCGAACGTCGCGATCGAGACTCCGGCGCCGAAGAGCAGCCCCAGATAGATCGCGATGACGATCGCGTCGCGCGGGCCGGTCACCAGTCCAGGAACGCGTCCGTTAACCCGATGGCGGCGGAGGGACCGAGAAGGAGCGCGGCCAGCGCGCCGACCCGCAGGGCCGCCAGGAGCGCAATAGTCGACGGACCGCGCTGGTCCGTCGCCGGGCCGAGCACGAACCGATTCACCCCCGCGTCGAGGTAGCCCATCGAGCGCAGCCGCTGCCGCAATTCGTCGACGTGGAGTTGTTCGGTCGGTGCCTTCACGTCCTAACGTTACCAGCTTCGGCCCGCGACAAATGAGGAGAGCTCGCGAAGACGATCCGCGCGCTTGCCAAATGGCTCCAGAGCGCGATCGGCGGTCTGACAGAGCTCCAGCTGCGAGCTGGCGCGCGCCCTCGATCCCGCTGAACGAGACGAACGTCGTCTTCTTGACGTCCTCTCGTGTGGCCTTTCCGGTGTCCTTCGGATTGCCTTCGACGTCCAGGAGGTCGTCGATGATTTGAAATGCGAGCCCGAGGTTCTTGGCGTATGCCGACAGCGATCGCACCACGTCCGCGGATGCGCCCGAGACGATGGCGCCTGCCGTCGCCGCCGCGCTGAAGAGCGCCCCTGTCTTGCCGCGGTGGATGCGTTCGAGGGTTTCGAAGCTGATTTGCTGGTCGGTGGCCAGCAGATCGAGCGGCCTGGCCGCCGATCAATCCATCGGAACCGACCGCGTCAGACGAGAATCGCCACGAGGCGCGCCGATACGTCGGCTCGTAGGTGCGCGCGAGGGTTCCGAAGGCGAGATTGAGGAGTCCAAACGCCGCGAGGATGGCGATCGCCTCGCCGAATTCGAGATGGTTCGCCTTCTGTCCTCGACGAAGCGGTGCATCGTCCATCGATGGCAGGTCATCGAGGATGAGCGACGAGGCATGGACGAGCTCCATGACGGCCGCGGCGGTCACGGCCCGACCCGCCGTCCCGCCGCACAATTCAGCCGCCAGCAGCGTCAGCACGGGCCGCACACGCTTCGACGGAGCTCGAACCGGTATAGGCCATCGAGCGAGCGACTGCGGTCCCGTCGTCGGCGATAAGACGATCGAGCTCCGCGTTGACGAGCGCCTGGTATGCGGCGAAGAAGCGGAGGCGCCGCGATCATGAACGCGGCTTTTCGAACACCAGCATGTACTGATACTTGAGGAACGTTTCCCGCGAGCGCAGAACGAGGCCGGCCGGCCTTCGCGTCGCTAATCACAGTTTCCGGATCGACGCGTTCCTCCATGCGCCGGCCCCGGACCGCCGCCATCCTTGGTGAAGTCCACGATGCCGATGCGTCCCAGCGGCTTGAGCTTTGCCGCGACGTTTCTGAGCAGCATGACCGGCTGCTCCATCTCGTGATACGCGTCGACGATGAGCACGGCATCGACGGGAACCGGAAGACGCGGATCGGTCGGCCGTCCCGAGCACCGTCGTGACGTTCTTGAGGCCCAGACGATCGAGGCGGACCTTGATCGCCTGGATCATCGGCCGCTGGACGTCCTCGGCGCAGCACCATGCCGTTCGGCCCGACACGGCCGGCGAGGCGGATCGTGAACCATCCGCTGCCGGCGCCGAGGTCAGCGACGACGCTTGCGTCGCCCACGCCCAGCACGTCCATGATCTTGCCGGGCTGCTGCCACTCGTCGCGATCCGGACTTTCCAGCTCGCTCAGATCCTCCGGCCGGAACAGGCGCGTGTGCTGAGCGACCGGGAGTGCTGGCGCCAGCGCGAGCGCCAGCACCACGATCGCGAGCGTCGGACTCGTAGGCTTGTCATGATGGCTCTTTTTCGCGTGTTCCTGCCCCGGGATCCCCGGAGACGTCATGGCGTCGGCGGACAGAATCTCGTCGAGCTGCGAATCCGGGATTAACTGTCTGTCACGCACCAGATCCCGGATCGGCCGCCCGGTCAGGACGGACATCTTGGCGATCTCCGCCGTGGCCGCGTACCCGATATACGGGCTCAGTGCCGTGGCAAGCGCGGTGCTGCGATCGAGGAGCGAACGGCATTGCTCTTCGTCGGCGCGGATCCCGGCCACGCAGCGGTCCTGCAGCACGCGCATCGCGTTGGTGAGAATCCGGGTCGCGTGAATGGCGTTCCATGCGATGACCGGCATCATGACATTCAGCTCGAGCTGTCCGCCGTCCGATGCGGCAAGGATCGCCGCGTCGCATCCGTACACCTGGAAGCAGACCTGATTCACCATCTCGGGCACTGATGGATTCACCTTGCCCGGCATGATGGAGGAGCCTGGCTGTACCGATGGCAACTGAATCTCCGCAATGCCGGCGCGAGGCCCGCTGCTCAGCAGACGCAGATCGGAGGCAATCCTGTTCACTTCCATCGCGAGCCGCCGGAGCGCGGCCGAGAACGCCAGCACATCTCCCATGCTCTGCGTCACGCGAAACGGATTGGCTGCCGGTCGCACCGGATAGCCAGTGTAGGCCTTCAGGCGCTCGATCGCGAGCGCCGCATAGTCGTCGCCCGCGTTCAGGCCGGTGCCTACGGCCGTCGCGCCGAGATTCAGTTCGAGCAGCTGCTCAGAGGCCGTGGCAACCTGGTGCGAGGCATGCTCGATATTGGCGGTGTAGCCGCCGAATTCCTGTCCAAGCGTGATCGGAACGGCGTCCTGCAGGTGCGTCCGGCCCGTCTTCAGCACGCCGGCGAATGCGCGACTCTTGCTCTGCGAGTCCGCGCGAAAGATGTGCCGCGGCGTCGACGAGCCGCGGCACCATGGAGAGAAGGGCCAGTCTGGTTGCCGTGGGGAACACGTCGTTCGTCGACTGCGACATGTTGACATGATCGTTCGGATGAATGCGCGTGTATTGGCCTCGCGCGTCACCGAGAAGTTCTGCGGCACGGTTCGCCAGAACCTCGTTGGCGTTCATGTTGTGCGATGTCCCCGCCCCGGCCTGGTAGACGTCGACCACGAATTGATCGCGCAGCTTGCCGTCCAGGATGTCGTTGGCGGCCCGGACGATCGCGCGCGCGACCTCCGGAGGCAGGCGCCCTAGCTCGGCGTTCGCCTCGGCCGCGGCTTTCTTGATCTGGACGGTCGAAACGATCAGCTCGGGAGGAGCGGTGAGGCCGCTGATGGGAAAGTTGTCGACCGCGCGGCGGGTCTGCGCACCGTAGTACGCCTCGGCCGGAACTCGCACATCGCCGAGGGGATCTCGCTCGATGCGGAACTTCATACCTCTCGAGGATTATACTGCTCCCTATGCTTCCGGATTTTCTCGACAGCGTCGTCCAGCTGATCACGCGAACCTCAACCGATTTGCCGCCCGACGTGCGGGCGGCGATGGGCATGGCGGTTCGCACCGAGGCGACCGAGACACGCGCCGGACAGGCGCTCACGATCATCGCGCAGAACATCGATCAGGCCGCCGTCGTGCGAAGGACCGATCTGCCAGGACACCGGCATGCCGACGTTCGAGGTGAAGGTGCCGGTCGGTGCCAATCAGATCTGGATGCGCGCGAGCAGATTCGCGAGGCGGTCGCCGAGGCCACACGCCGCGGCAAGCTGCGCCCGAATTCCGTGGACTCGATCACCGGCGAGAACTCCGGAAACAACCTCGGGCCCGGCACGCCGATTATCCACTTCGATCAGTGGGAAGAATCGGACATCGAGGTGAAGCTGATCCTGAAGGGTGGCGGCTGCGAGAACACGAACGCCCAGTACGCGCTGCCGGCCGAACTCGATCATCTCGGCCGCGCGGACCGCACGCTCGAAGGCGTTCGCAAGTGCATCCTGCACGCCGTGTGGAAGGCGCAGGGCAAGGGCTGCAGCCCCGGCGCGGTCGGCGTGTGCATCGGCGGCGATCGCACGTCGGGCTATCTGCACGCGAAGGAGCAATTGTTCCGCACGCTCGATGACACGAATCCCGATCCGCGGCTGGCCGAGGTCGAGGCCGCGGTGATGGACGAGGCGAACAAGCTGTCGGTCGGCCCGATGGGCTTCAGCGGATCGACGTCGCTCATCGGTTGCAAGATTGGCGCACTGAACCGGCTGCCCGCGAGCTTCTTCGTGTCTGTCGCCTACGATTGCTGGGCGTTTCGTCGCCTCGGCGTCCGGGTGGATGCGACGAGCGGAGCGATCACGAGTGGCTGTATCGGGAAGGGACGACGCCGTCCGAGCCAATGTTGCCGGCGGACGTCGTGGCGGCAGGGTTCCCGCGCACCGGACGTGAGATCCCGCTTCGCGCGCCGATCACCGAGGAGCAGATTCGCTCGCTGAAGGTGGGAGATGTCGTGCTGGTATCCGGGCAGATGTTCACCGGACGCGACGCCGTGCACGCGCATCTGATGAAGCACGAGCCGCCCGTCGATCTGCGCGGCGCCGTGCTGTATCACTGTGGTCCCGTCGTGGTGAAGGAAGTTGGCGCGAGCGGCTGACTGGAGAGTCACGGCCGCTGGGCCGACGACCAGCATTCGAGAAGAGCCGTACCAGGCCGAGATCCTGAAACGCTACGGCGTGCGCGCGGTGATCGGCAAGGGCGGCATGGGACGCGAAGACGCTTGCGGGGCTGAAGGAATCCGGCGCCGTCTATCTGAATGCGATCGGCGGCGCGGCGCAGTTCTACGCCCGATGCATCGAGCGCGTAGCGGCGTCTCGCTGCATGGAGTTCGGGACGCCCGAGGCCATGTGGCACCTCGAGGTCCGGGACTTTCCCGGCGATCGTCACGATGGACTCGCACGGCAACAGCCTGCACAAGGAGGTCGAGGAGCAATCGGGCGCCATCCTCGAGACGCTGCGCTGACGGAGAAGCCATCTCAGCACGGCAGAAGGAGGAGAAGGGGGTACGAATTTTCAGACCTCAATCGGTCGGTTAACTTCATCGGCTTCACCGCAAATAGCTGTTCAATCAGGTGCCGACGGCCGCGGCATCCGCCTGGATCTTGATGTCAAGCCGGACGGTCCGGCGGCCATGAGCCTCGAGCGTCTCCACATCGCCGAGCGCCTGTGCCCGCTTCAGCACGGAAAACGTGTAGCCGGACTCCGGGATCTCGGTTGTCTGGTCGTCGGGACGTGACCACGAAGGCGACGAGCTCGTTCGGTCCACCTTTGTGAAACTGTCCAGTGGAGTGGAGATAACGCGGGCCGACACCAAACGTGCTTGCCGCGTGCGTGCGGGATCGGATCGCGCATCGTACACCCCAGCGATCGCTGATTGCGCATCGGCTATCCGGCGGAAGGTACGAGAGAAACGCGACGTAATCGCGCGGCTTTCAATGAGTCGAGCGCGCTGCGGACCACCTGCTGGGGGGGTTGTGCCCTGAGAAGCGACTGCTGAACACAGCGACGGTCTCGTTCTCCGCGGCGGCGGGCGTCAGAAAGCCGGCCTGTTCGACGCGTAGGCCTTCAGCAGCGCCTTCGTCTTCTCCTTGGCTTCGGCCACGTTCGGCTCGTCGAACGGATTGATTCCGAGCGCGCGCCCGGCGATGGCCGTTGCGAATTCCCATCGAAAGAATTCGGCGCCAAGGTCGTCGATTCGTGTGGTCAGCCGCAGCAACGGGATGCCCGGCGGATTCAAGCGCCCGCAGTTTATCACGTCAGGTTCGTCGACCTCGGTTGCGATGGCGACAAACGCGCGATCGGTGCCATAGTCGTCTGGCGTGCCGAGAGGTTCGTCTACGACTGGCAGCGCGCCGGTGCCATGTTTGCCGGTGCTCTCCGCGATGAGCTGCTCGATCCAGAGCCCAAGCGACGTCAGTCGCGGCGAGAAGGGCAACGGTGAGTTTGTTTCGTCCCTCCTTCACCGCAGCGCCGATGAACGCGCCGAGCTCGAGGCCGGCGTTCATGTGGTTCTCCTGCCGGCATCCCTCGGCCATCGCCTTGCCAGCGGCCGCGAGTGTCGTGGCCGGCGCGCCGATGAGCGCCGCGGGCACGAGACCGAACAGCGACAGCGCCGAAAACCGCCCGCCGATATCCGCGGGATTCAGGAAAACTTCGCGATAACCCCGCGATTCCGCCAGCTTCTGCAGCGCCGTCCCCGGGTCCGTGATCGCCACGAAGTGATGACCGGCCTGCGCGCCGCCGAGCGCGTCGAACATGCGCTGCCCAGAAGAACCGCTCCATCGAGGCGACTTCAACCGTGCCGCCGCTCTTGCTTGCGACGATGAAGAGGGTGTCGCGCGGGGTGGATGCGCGTCGCCGCGCGGGTGATCGTCTGCTCGTCGGTCGTGTCGAGAACGGTGAGGCGGGGATACTATCGGCTGCGCCGAAGACCGACGCGATCACCTCCGCGCACAAGCTGCTTCCGCCCATGCCGAGCAGGTAGACGGCGCTGAATCCCTTCCTCTTGACCGAGTCGGCGAGCAGCGGCGACGCGCTGAGCTCTGGGCGCCATGGTGCGTGCGACTCGAGCCAGCCCAGTCGTGTTTCGATCGACCGGGCATCGGCGCTCCCGGATGCTGCGCCCCAGGCGCTGATATCGCGATCCCAGATGCGACGGACAATGTGATCGTGAATGAGCGCCTCGGCGGCGCGCTTGGCCGCCGGATAGTGAATAGTCATGGTTCTTGTCTGGCTCTTCGAAGGGCTGCGACAGGCCGGTTCTTTTCCGCCGTTCCAGTATGGTTCGAGGCCTGGTCTGGAGACAACCTGGGCCGCGAAGGCGTCTAAGTACTAGAACAGCAGCTATTTAGGCTTGACCAGGGGGTCCCTGAGCGGAGGCCGTCCATTGAAGACGACACGGCCCGCCGGTATAATCAAAGGGAGGATCTGATCTTTCGGGAGAACCCATCACATGATTAATGTCACTCCGTCGGCGGCCTCGAAAATCACCGAGTTGCTGACCGAAGAAAACAAGCTGGACGCGGGCTTGCGCGTGTTCGTCCAGGGCGGCGGTTGCTCGGGCTTCCAGTACGGGCTGATGATCGACGAAGGTGAAGGCGACGCGTCGACCGACGCAGTGATCCAGTCCAACGGCGTGAAACTGCTCGTCGATCCGATCAGCGCGCGGTATCTCCGCGGCGCCGAGGTCGACTTCGTCGACAACGTCACCGGCGGCGGCTTCACGATCAAGAACCCGAACGCCAAGTCTACCTGCGGCTGCGGTTCGTCGTTCAGCGTATAGCGAGTCAAGGACAGGCGGTGAACGGTTCGCGTGCGATGGAACCAGCCGCCTATCTCGACAGCCTCCGGCCGGCCGGCAGCAAGCGATCAAGCAAACGCGATCTCATCGTCAATGTCTTCCTCCGCCAGGAAGGGCATCTCACGGCGGAGGATCTCGTCGAACTGATTCGACGAGAGGAGTCGTCGAAGCCGGAGACCGCAGCGGGCGCAGCAGCCGCACCAGGCGCGGCAGCCGCTTCAGGCGCGGCAGCCGCTTCAGCGGAATGAGCCGGGCGACCGTCTATCGAACGCTGCAGTGGATGGTGGAGGCGGGCATTGCCCGGAAGGTCGACTTTGGCGAAGGCCGCTTCCGCTTCGAGCATTCGTATCGTCATCCGCGCCACTTTCACCTGATCTGCAAGTCCTGCAATCGCTCGTTCGAGTTTCTGAGTTCCGACATCGAATCGCTGCTGGAAGAAGTGGCCGCGTCCCGCAACTTCACCCCCCGTCAGAGCGTGCTGCAGATCCACGGCACGTGCGAATCGTGCCGGACCGGCCGCGCGTCGACCGTCGAGGGCGGAGCCACCGAGCTCGTGTTCGCGCGCGATGCGCTGAGAATCGCCATCGCCACCGAGCGCAGCGGGCTGGAGTTCTATTCACGCGCGGCGTCGTTGACGCGCGACAGCCCGCGGCCGTCGAGTGTTCGAGAAGCTCGCCGCCGAAGAGCAAGAGCACCTCGCGACGCTCGAGAAGCGCTATCGCGGATCTCCTTCAACTGGATCCGCAGCTCGAGTCGCGTCCCACGTTTCTGTTCTTCAAGGGGGCGGCGAACGGTCTCTTCGCGGCGGCAACCGACCGCCTCGCCAACGGTGTCGATGACCGCCAGGCGCTGATGATCGGGATCAAGTGCGAGCGCGGCTCCCATCGTTTCTTCAAGCGATACGGTGACAAGTTCGAGGACTCGGAAGGCAAGAAAATCTTCCTCGAGTTCGCCGACGAGGAACGCGCGCATCTGGAGCTCCTCATTCGCGAATACCGGTCGCTCGTCGAGCGCCAGCGACGGCGCACCGCGAAGCGCGGCGCGAAACGGCGACCGCGACGGCAGCCAGTCGCCCTCTCTTGATCGATCTCCACCTGCACACGACCGCCTCGGACGGTCTGCTGGCTCCTGCTGCCCTCGTCTTACGCGCCGCGGAGTGTGGGCTGCGCACGATCAGCGTGACCGACCACGACACCTGCGCCGGATTGACCGAGGCCGGGAACGCGGCGCACCGATCTGGCGTTCGTCTGATTCCCGGAGTCGAGATCACTGCGGTGGAGGAGGGGCGCGACGTGCATATGCTCGCGTACTTCCTCGATGCCTCGAATCCAGCCTTCGACGAATTCCTGCGTTCACAGCGGGCCGAGCGCGCGCAGCGCGTTCGCGAGATCGGCGAACGCCTCGCAACACTGGGCTACGCAATCGATGCCGACGCGCTGGTCGCGCGGACGCTCGGCGGAGAGAAGCGGAGCGTCGGTCGGCCGCAGATTGCCGACGCGCTCGTGGCGGCTGGTCATGTGCGGGATCGGGATGAGGCGTTCGAGCGTCTTCTGGCAATCGGCCGTCCGGCCTTTGTGCCACGACGCGGCCCGCGGCCGGAAACCGTCATCGCGATCGTGCGCGACGCCGGCGGATCGTCTCGCTGGCGCATCCCGGCCTGACGGCGATGGATAGTCTCATCCCGCGCCTGGCTGCCGCCGGTCTCCAGTCACTCGAGGCGCGTCACAGCGATCACGATCCGGCCACGGAAGAGCGGTATCGACAGCTCGCCACGATCCATGCCGGGCTCGCCGTCTCCGGCGGATCTGACTTCCACGGGGACGTCGGCCATCGCGCGTCGAGGCTCGGACTCGTGACGATGACGGCTGCCGAACTGGCGGCGCTCGAGGCGCGGCGGCCATGACGACTGAGCCGATCGTCGAGATGCGAGGGATCGTGAAGAACTACAACGCGCTCCGCCCTCTCCGCATCTCTGAGCTGACGATCCCGTCCGGCGCGCGCGTCGCCGTCGCAGGGATCGACGCCGGGGGAGCCGAAGTCCTGCTGAACCTTGTCACCGGAGCTTCGCTGCCCGACGAAGGGGAGGTTCGAGTCTTCGGACGAAGCACCGCCGCGGTTTCCAACGGCGACGAGTGGCTGGCATCGCTCGATCGCTTCGGAATCGTCAGTGAACGCGCGGTGCTGCTCGAAGGGGCGACCTTGGCGCAGAACCTGGCGCTGCCGTTCGCGCTCGACATCGATCCGGTCCCGGCCGAGACGATCGCGCGAGTAGAGGCACTGGCGGACGAATGCGGGATCGACCGTAACCATCTGTGGCAGCGCGCGGGCGACCTTCCGCCAGCCGTCCGAACACGCGTGCATCTGGCGAGAGCGATCGCGCTCGGCCCGAGGCTGCTGCTGATGGAACATCCCACGGCCACGCTCGAGGAGGGTGGACGGAATGCCTTCGGTGCGATCGTCGCGCGAATCTGTGACTCGCGGGCGCTGACGATGCTGGCGGTGACGCGGGATCTGCCGTTCGCATCAACCGCCGCGCACCAGACGCTGACACTCGAGGGCGCCACCGGGCGGCTCACTGCCGCCCGGCGGTCGTGGTGGCGACGTTCGTAGATCGTTGTTGTTACTGTTTATTGATGACCCCACAAGCAACCCTCGGTCCGCCGCTGACGCCAGACTTCGGTTCGCCCGTGATTCCTTGATCCGGATTCCCGTGAATGATGATCGCACTACCATCCGCGTCGAACAGCGAGAGCGGTCCGTCGGACAGCGTCACGCGCGTCGTCGACACCTTCATCGTCCCGCGCCCGTTTGCGCCGACCTCGAGATTCGGAATATCCCCCATATGGAACGGGTGATTGGCATCAGGATCCATGTTACCGGCGGGACCTGGATCGAAGTGACCGCCGGCGGCGGTAAAGTCCGGCTCGCATTTGCCGACCGCGTGAAGGTGCACGCCGTGCATTCCGGGCTTCAATCCTGAAACGGTGACCGTAATGTCGACGATCTTTCCCGTTCCCATGCTGCGCTCGGTGAAGTCGGCGTACCGGAAATACCCTCGCCCTTGATGACGGCGTGGGCGTGCATCGCACCCGCTGCCGGCTTGGGTGCCTGGGCAATCACGACCGCGCCCGCAACAGCGATCACCGCAGCAATGATTGGCGCATTTGAAAATTTCATCGAAGCAGCCTCCTGATCAGCGATTGTAGATCGGCACATGAACACGATACGAAAACTTGTCCTGTTCGACATCGATGGCACGCTCGTTCTGACCGGCGGCGCAGGGATTCGCGCAATGAATCGCGCGTGCGAGGAGCTCGTCGGCCATCCGCACGCGCTCGAAGGCATTCCGGTCGCTGGCCGGACCGATCGCATCATTCTCACCGATGTCGTCACTCGCGCTGGCCATTCGCTGGATGACGGCCTGCTCGAGCAGTTCGCGATCGGTACATCGACGAACCTGCGCGCTGGAGATCGAGAAGCCCGGCCGGCTTCAGTCGTTCGAGTCACTGGGCGCCCGCGGCGGGATCAAGGCGGTGATGCCCGGTATCCGCGAGCTGCTCGACATCCTTGATCGGCGCGACGACGTGTTCCTGGGCCTGCTGACGGGCAACTTCGAGGCAGGCGCACGGATCAAGCTCGAGCATTTCGATCTGTGGCGGTATTTCCGCTGCGGCGCGTTTGGCGACGATGCCGCGGATCGAAACGAGCTGGTGCCGTTCGCGGTCGAGCGCGCGCGGCAATGCGGCCTGCCCGACATCGATGCCGCTGACATTCTCGTCGTCGGCGACACGCCACACGATGTCGCGTGCGCACGCGCCGTGGGAGCAACGCCCGTTGGTGTCGCGACAGGAGGTTTCACCGCCGAGCAGCTGCGCGGAGAGCGGCGCCGACATCGTCTACGAGACTCTCGGCAACATCGGCAGACTTTCATGAAGCCTGATCGATACAGGTAGAATAGCGATTCACCGGAAGTGAACGGGGCCCGGTGGCCCTCCCGGTCTTCAAAACCGGTCGCTGCCCACGTCCACGTGGGCGGGCTGGGTTCGACTCCCAGGCGCTTCCGCCAGCCTTCGCTCACGTGCGCTTACGTGAAGCGTGAGCTTCGACTCGGCAGGCCAGCCTTCGCCTGCCGTGTCGATCAATCTGTGAAGAGGATCCCGATCGGGCGGGGCATCGAGCCCCGCCGCCCGGGTGTACGAGGCGTGAGGTATCAGCCTTCGATGAGCCGGACTTCGCCGGCGCGAGGTCCCTTGCCGGATTCTTCCTGGGTGAATTCGACCCGCTGGCCTTCACGCAGCAGCTCGAATACCGCGCCCCGCACCGAGCTGCGATGAAAGAAGTGTTCGATCCCTCCTTCGTCGCGGATGAACCCGAACCCCTTGTCGATCAGAAGGCGAGCTATCGTCCCGGTCGGCATACCCGTGTCCTCCGATAAACGGACCCCCGAGATCATCCCGTGGGCTTTGCTCAAGCTTGAACGGGAGTAAGGGCCGGAGGGGCGGCCCGCGAAATGCTGGGAGGCGCCGACGACCTGCCGAAATCCCGCGCCAGACGGCGGCCCGGTGCCGCACGCTGAGCTTGAAAGCGGGGCCAGTGTAGGGACTTCCGATCTGGAAGTCAAGACAACCACAAGGGTTAGGGTTACCCCCCGAACCCGTCGTTTTCCGGCCAATTCGTGGAGACTCTGCGAACACCAAGGAACCGGTCCAGCCTCATGGACCAAACTCGCCTCCGCAGGAAGTGGCCCACGACGCTGGAATTACAATCGACAGCAGTGATTGCTGGTGTGATACTGGCTGCCGGCAGGTCGAGCCGGATGGGCCAATCGAAGGCGCTGCTCATGGCCGCCGGGTGGGCATGACCTTCGTCGCCCGGCTGATGAGACGCTGTGTCACGGCGGCGTGGAGTCGCCGTTAGTGGTCTGCCGCGCTGATGATGGCCCCCTGCGAGTTGGAGGTCGAGTCTCTGCGGATCGCGCGCTCGATGGATCGTCAACCCTGATGCGGACTCGGGCGGCCAGTTGTCGTCCTTGTTGGTCGGATTGGAGAAAGCCGATCGTCCCGGGGTTCGGGGGGTGATGATGGTGCCGGTCGATGCCCCGATGATAACCGCCGGACACCGTCAGGAAACTCGCGGAGGTATTCAACTCCACCGGCGCGCCCATCGTTCGTCCACGGTATCGCGGAAGGAACGGACATCCCGTTATATTCTCGCGCACGGTGTTCGACGAACTGAGACACGCGGATCCGACGGTTGGGGCGAAAGCACTGCTGCGCGCTCACAAGGATTCACTCATTGCAGCTCGACGTCGACGACGCTGGTGTTGCGGGAGACATCGACACGCCCGAGGATTACCAAAATCTCCTGGGGCGACCAGAGATCCCGCCATCGTAAGGCGGCGGACGAGGACAAGGTTGGAAGGACAGACGACATGAGGCGAATCTCGATCGCGATCGCGGCTTTCATCGTTGCGCTCGTCTCAACCCACATGGGGACAACGGCGCAGTCCAAGCCGGTAGCGGCTGCCGCTTCAAACGAGTGGCCGACGTACGGTCACGATCCGGGCGGGCAGCGATTCTCGCCACTCACGCAAATCACGCCCGCGAACGTCGATCGCCTACAGGTCGCGTGGGTGTATCACATGCGACCGGCTCCCACGCCGGAAAGCGCTCGGAGTCGCAGCATCTGCGCAGGGACGTGGCGGCGGACGCGGCGGTTCCGGATTTGCGTCGAGCGAAACAACGCCCATCGTGATCGACGGGGTCATGTACCTCACGACGCCGTATGGCCGAGTTGTCGGGTTGGACTCAACAACCGGGCCGCGAATTGTGGAACTTCAAAGTGCCGTCGGGCAATGCGTCCACCCGTGGCGTCGAGTACTGGCCGGGCGATGCGCAGACACCGGCGCAAATCGTATTCGGTACAGGAGGCGGTCGGCTGTTTTCGCTGAACGCAAAGACTGGCGAGCCGAATGTCGCGTTCGGTGATCACGGCAGCGTAGATCTGAATACGCCGGAGATTCTGCAGGGCCTCCCGGGAACCAACGGGCTTAGTTCACCGCCCACGGTGTACCGAAACCTGATCATCACCGGTGGCCGCACGCAGGAGAACCCGCCGCAAGGTCCCGCCGGGGACGTGCGGGCCTGGGACATCCACACGGGAAAGCTCGTCTGGACGTTTCACTCGGTCCCTCGTCCGGGCGAGAAGTACAACGACACGTGGGCGGGTGACAGTTGGAAGAATCGGTCGGGCGTGAACGTCTGGGGTTTCATCACCGTGGACGTCGAACGCGGCATCGTCTACATGCCGTTCGGTGCCCCCTCGGTGGATCAGTACGGCGGCGATCGTGAAGGCGACAACCTGTTCGGGACGAGCCTCGTAGCCGCCGACGCCAACACCGGCAAGTACCTGTGGCATTTTCAGGTGGTCCATCACGACATCTGGGACGGCGATCTGTCCGGGGCGCCCGCACTCATTGACGTCAAGCAAGGCGGCAGGATCATTCCTGCCGTGGCGGTCGTGAACAAACCCGGGACTGCTGTTTCTGCTCGATCGCGTCACGGGCAAGCCAATCTACGGAGTGGAAGAGCGGCCGGTCCCGCCAAGCGAAGTTCCACTCGAGCGAGCGTCGAAGACGCAGCCGTTTCCGATGAAGCCTGCGCCGCTCGCGCGCATGGTCATGAAACCGGAGGACGTCGCCACGGTTATGCCGGAGCTGGAAACGGCGTGCAGAAAACTGATGGAGGGGGTGCAGTTGGGCGGCCCGTATCTTCCGCAAGGCTACAAGCGTTTGCGCGTGCAGTTCCCGGGCAATCACGGTGGCGTCAACTGGGGCGGCACCTCCTTCAACCCGCAGCTTGGCTATCTGTTCGTCAACACGAACGAGCTGGGACAGCTCGCGGGGATGACCGATCGCGATCCGACAGCCACGGGCCCCGCGCAGGGCGTTGGCCAGGGGAATCGGCTGCATCCGAACGGTCCGTACGAGGGAATTGCCGGCGGCGGCCGGTTCGCGGCGATGAACATGATGTGCCAGCAGCCGCCGTGGGGACAATTGACCGCCGTTGACGTCAACACCGGCGAGTTCGCCTGGCGGGTGCCGCTTGGCGTGACCGAGAGCCTTCCCCCTGAGAAGCAGAAGACGGGTCGTCCGGGTAATGGTGGAACAATCGCCACCGCCGGCGGACTCGTCTTCGTTGGCGCGACAGACGATGCGCGCTTCCGCGGGTTCGACGCGAAGACGGGCAAGGAGCTGTGGACGTACAAGCTTGGCGGCGCAGCCAATGCGACGCCGAGCACCTATCTCGGCAAGGACGGCCGCCAGTACGTCGTCATCACATCGACCGGTGGCGGCTTTTTCGGCGCGCCGGTGGCCGACGACAGCATCATGGCGTTCGCGTTGCCGTCGGCGAAGTAAGTCTTGACCCCTCCGAACTTGCACAATTGAGTCAAGTTTCCCGGGTCAAGACCGTCCCCGCGTCAGCGGGGCGTTATCAAGAATATGTGCTACGAGGCGGAGCCTCGACGGTCTGAGGCAGGGCCTCGTTAGATCTGGATCTTCGTCGAAAGACCATGCCCCCATTGCGAGAAAGACGACGGCGACGCCGGACAGAACCGCGATATTCGTACAGGGGCTGAAGTGCGAGATGCCGATGAAGGCGCCGCGCAGGCCGTCGATGCCGTACGTGAGCGGATCGATCCGCGTCGCGACCACCGAGCCCGGTCGGCAGATTGTTCAACGGATACAGCGCGCCCGAGAGGAAGAAGATCGGCATGACCAGGAAGTTCATGATCAGCTGGAAGCCCTGCATGTTCTGCAGCGCGACCCGATCGTCGTGCCCAGCGCGGCGAAGACGATGGCGATGAGCGCCATGAACAGGACGGCCAGCGGGAGCGTGGAGATGATGCTGCGGCCGGAATCCGGCGATGAGGCAGATGACGATCACGAGCAGTGCCCTGGATCATCGACGACCGTCGCGCCGCCGAGCGTGCGGCCGATCATGATGTGCAGCCGCGGCACCGGCGCGACGAGCGTCTCCTTCAGGAAGCCGAACTGCCGATCCCACAGCAGGCCGATCCCGGAGAAGATCGACGAGAACAGGACGGACATCCCGATCACGCCCGGCGCGACGAACTGCAGGTAGCTGCCCTGTCCGGCCTTCTCGAAGACGGGGCCGAGGCCGAATCCGAGCGCCAGCAGATACAGCAGCGGCTGGCCGAGCGACGCGATGATCTGCGCGCGCGACCGCGAATAGCGTTTCACTTCGCGCAGCCACAGGATGTAGATCGCGCTCACGCTCATCGCCTCCACATCCTCGCCACCTGGCGCATCTGGTCGGCCGCGTCCGCGCGCTCGTCGCGGATCGTCGTGCCGGTCAGCGCGAGGAACGCTGCCTCGAGCGAATCCGTCTTGGTCTGCGCCTTCAGCTCCTGCGGAGGATCCCTGCGCCACGATCCGGCCGTGATCGATGATCGCGATGCGGTGCGCGACGCGATCGGCCTCGTCCATGTAGTGCGTGGTCAGGAAGACCGTGACCCGCTCGGTCTCGTTCAGGTGCTTGACGTGCGTCCAGAGCTGGTTGCGGCTCTGCGGATCGAGGCCGAGCGTCGGCTCGTCGAGGAACAGGATCTTCGGCGTGTGCAGGAAGCCGCGCGCGATCTCGAGGCGCCGCTTCATGCCGCCGGAGAACGTCTTCACGAGCCCGTCGCCGCCGGTCCCACAGCTCGAACAGCTTGAGCAGCCGCTCGATGCGTTCGACGCGCGTTCGCCGCGGGACGTGGTAGAGCACGCCGTGCAGTTCCATGTTCTCGTACGCGGTCAGCTCGCCGTCCAGGCTGGGGTCCTGGAACACGATGCCGAAGCGCCGGCGCACGTCGTGCGGGTGCTGACGCGGATCGAGGCCGTCGAGCGCGATCGTCCCGCTCGTCGGGGCGAGCAGCGTCGTCAGCATCTGGATGGTCGTGGTCTTGCCGGCGCCGTTCGGGCCGAGAAACGCGAAGATCTCGCCCTCGGCGACGTCGAACGAGATGTCGTCGACGGCCTTGACCTCGCCGAAGGTCTTGACCAGATCCTGTACGTGAATCACGCCGTTGCTCCTGCGCGCAAAGGGGCAACACTAACGGCCCCGCGCGAGTCCGTCAAGCCTCCCCGCCTACGCCAAGGATCCGGCGAGGTCTCGCCGTAGCGCTTCGCGCGAAGGCGGAGCGGCGGTCCGTCGGTATTTAGTATGATCTACACAGAGATAGCGATCTGGCAACTGGCGGCGTAACCGGACGCTGGATCGCCCGACGGCGTGACGAGCTCCGCTGACAGGCTGTCGGCGAAGATGCCATCGGCGAGATTCGACGTCGGGTTCGATCCCCTGGAAGCATAGACGCCGGTCCGATAGACGGTGTTGTTGATGCTCTCGGGAAACGCAATCTGCGTGATCTTCCGCGACACGCCGTTTGTCGTGACCTCCACGTGGATGTGCGTGGCCCGCCCTTGATACCAGCCCGGATAGATCGTCGTGAACGTGACCTCGCCATAGCTGTTGGTCGTCTGTATTCCGCGCAGATACGTTTGAGTCGTCTGCGTGCCGTATTCCGAGTAGTTGCCGGACGAATCGCAGTGCCACACTTCGACATTCGCGTTCGGCACCGCGGCGCACAGGCCGCGTTGACGTTCACGACCTTGATCGTCAAGGCCAGCAGTGTGCCGGTCTTGCCGTCGCGAATGTCGCTGCGGAAGATGTCGGTCAGTGACGGAAACGGTCCGGCCGTTTCGCTCGGCGTGACCGCGCACGCGGCGTTGGTCGATCCGGTGGTCGTCGTGGTGGACGACGTAGTGTCCGGGCTCGTTGGGGATCCACTTCCGCAGCCGAAGGCGAGCGCCGCGCCGGCCGCTCCCATGGCGCCGAGTGCTTCGCGTCGCCCAAGTTTCTTGCTCATGCTGTGTTCCTTGTGTGTGAGCACCATTGTGGTCAGTGCCCGCCCGCTGTTGTTCTCTCTCAGGTACGAAAACCTGATGAAGTGACCGCGTCACTCCAGTGTCGTGCAAGGCATGCGCCCGCTGGTGTGACGAATCGATGGCGAGATGTGAAAGTTTGTGGCCGAGCGCGGAAGCTTTCCTACCGGGCGTTTTCAGCGATGCGGGCCTTGACCAGCTTTCGCACGAGCGCCGCCGGCAGCGGCCGGTCCGGCTGGAACCGGATTGTGCCTTTGCTGGTGTCGAACCCCTCGAGCTCGCGCCGATGCGTCTCGATGGTCGACCCGCTCATCAAATAGAACGCGCAGTGCTTCGGCGTTGCGCCGAAGCCGACGAGCAGGCCGTTCAATCGAAATGCCGCCAGCTGATAGCTGATGCACTCTTCAGCGTCTGGCGCCGCCGCCTTGATCGTTTTGCGCAGTTTCTGGAGCGCGTTGCGTTGCGCTGCGGGGAGCCGTTCGAGGTACTCGTCGATAGTGCGTGGTTTCGCGAGCATCGCCTGATGCTGGGTCTTTGCTACTTCTGACCTGGAACCGACGTGGTCAGCGGCCGACCTATTTCCCAGTGATGGCCGAACGGATCGACGATGCGTCCAAGCCGCCACCCGTACGCGTCCTGCATCCCGACAACCTGCGTGCCGCCGGCAGCGACAGCCCGTGCGAACATCGCGTCGGGATTGGCGACTGTGAGGATCATTCGCACCGTTCCGCCGCCGAGCGATTCCGGACTGAAATTGTGGTGCTCAGGAGACTCATCGGAAACCCAGAACTCGGCGCCGTCCACTGAGAGGCGCGAGACTACCGCACCGTCCGGGGCGTCAATGCGAAAGACCTCGACCGCGCCGAACGCGGACTTGTAGAACTCGACAGCCTGCGATCCGCGACGGACCGACAGCATGGGCGCAATGGTGCTGGGGCACGGCGATTCCCAGCTGCGAGACGCATTCATCGTTCGCCGATCATTTCACGACTCGCAGGATCCTTCAAACTCCCGACCGCCGACGCCCCGAAGCGCGCGGACTTGACATCAGAAGTTACTTTGTATTACAAAGTAAATAGTGAGTCTGCGATGCGCACGATCCCATGCGAAATCTACGAGCCAAGTTCATCCTGCCCGCCCTGACCGAAGCCACCAGTCCGTACTGGCGGCCCATCAAGTACTCGCTGTTTCCGCCGTTGGGACTTGCCACCCTCGCCGGGTACCTGCAGCCCGGCGATGAGGCGGTCCTCGAAGACGAGCATGTGGCGGCGCTCCGCACTGACGATCGACCCGACCTGGTCGTCATTCAGGTCTACATCACCAGCGCGCGGCGCGCATACGCGCTGGCCGATCACTATCGCGCGCGGGGCGCGTTCGTCGCGCTTGGCGGCCTGCACGTGACGTCGCTGCCCGAGGAAGCCGCCGCGCATGCGGATGTGATCTTTCTGGGCCCTGGCGAGCAGACGTTCCCGCAGTTCCTTCAGGACTTCCGCAGCGGCCAACCATCTCGCCGCTACGTCTCGACGACCGGCCGATCACTCGAGCGCGTGCCGCCGATCCGGCGGGACCTGATCAACCGTCGACTCTATCTCGTTCCCAACTCCATCGTCGTCTCTCGAGGATGTCCCCAGCATTGCGACTTCTGCTACAAGGACGCGTTCTTCGAGGGGGGCAAATCGTTCTATACCCAGCGTGTGGACGACGCGCTGGCGGAGATTTCGAAACTGCCAGGTCGCCATTTGTACTTTCTCGACGATCACCTGTTCGGCAATCGCCGGTTTGCCGGGGAACTGTTCGAAGGCATGCGCGGGATGAACCGACTCTTCCAGGGGGCTGCTACCGTCGATTCCATTCTCCACGGCGATCTGGTCGAAAAAGCCGCGGCGGCTGGCCTGCGAAGCATCTTCGTCGGATTCGAGACGCTCACGCCAGGCAATCTGACCCGGGCCAACAAACGCCAGAACCTCGGACGGGATTACGCCGCCGTCACCCGCCGGCTTCACGATCTCGGCGTCATGATCAACGGCAGCTTCGTGTTCGGCATGGACGACGACGACGAGGATGTGTTCCGAAGGACCGTGGGTTGGGCGATCGAGCATGGTGTGACGACGGCTACGTTCCACATTCAGACACCATATCCAGGCACCAGGCTCTTCGCCCGGATGCAGGCGGAGCAGCGCATCGTGACCTACGACTGGGATCTGTACGACACCCGGCATGTCGTGTATCGCCCCGCACGACTGACGCCGCACGCGTTGAAACACGGCTACGACTGGGCGTATCGCGAGTTCTACCGCTGGCCCTCGATCGTTCGGAGTTCCTGGTCGCACGGATCCGCGAAGCACCAGGCGAAACACTTCTTCTATGCGGCGGGCTGGAAGAAGTTCGAGCGCCTCTGGGATCTGGTGATCCGCGCGAAGCAGCTGCCGGCGATGATGCCCGTGCTTGAAGGTGTGCTGTCGAAGATCACCCCACGCCCTCTCGAGCCACCAGCGCTTCGACTCGAGCTCGAACCTCGTCACGAATAGCTCGAACGCGCTCGATCGGCTGGCCCTTCGGGTCCTCGAGCGGCCAGTCGTCTCGTCGCACTCCTGGCACGTACGGGCACTCGTCACCGCATCCCATCGTGATGAGGACGTCCGCCTGCGCAGCCAGCTCCGGCGTCAGCTTCTGCGGGCGACTCTCGGTGAGATCGACGTCCAACTCCCGCATGACCGCGACCACCTCGGGATGCACGCGGTCACCAGGCCTCGTTCCCGCCGACAGAGCCCGCGCCTTCTTCGGATCTGCACGGGCGTTGAACAGCGCGGCGGCCATTTGCGATCGGCCGGCGTTGTGGACACAGGCAAAGATGATGGTGATCATGGCTGCTCTTGATGCTGCCTTCTCCTCATTCTGACCCGGTTCCGGGCGGCGCGAGCAGGCGGGTTGACACCACCTGGTCATTCATTATATGGTTGTCAGTAGCAACTATGCGATTGCCGTCAAAGCCCGCTCCGGCGAGGGGTGATATCGAGCGCGATGCGCAAGCGCTCCAGGGCGCGGTGGCCGATCTGGTCCGCGTCTACCAGTTCCGCGATCGGGACAGCATCTGCTGTCACGACATCTCCGTGACCCAGTGCTACGCGCTCGAGACGGTTATTGAACAGGGCCCGCTGCGATTGAGCAGCCTTGCGGAGCGGCTGTATCTCGACAAGAGCACGACCAGCCGGGTTGTGGCTACGCTCGTGAGGAAGGGCTACATCGAGCAGCGGCCTGATATCACCGATCGGCGCGCAACGACCTTGCACGCGACCCGCCAGGGGCAACGGCTCTGCGCGCGCATCAACGCGGATCTGGTCGAGCAGCAGAAACAACTCCTGCAGGATCTCGATCCGGACGTACGCGCCGCGGTCGTCCAGGTGCTCCGTCGGCTGGCACAGGCGGCGGATGCCAGATTCAGGGCTGGCACCGCAACGGGTCCACGCGGGAACTGCTGTCTGCCGGAGGGCGGCGCGACTGCATGCCGCTGATTTCTGTTGCACCTGTAGTTGTTACTGACAATCATTTGACCGAGTAGAAAGGAAGCTCCAATGTCTACAACCCACGTGCGGGATGCCGTTCGCCAGAAGTATGGAGAGATCGCCCGCTCCGCCGGCAAAACCGGCTGTTGCCAGCCCACCGGATGTGGCTGTGATGACCCGATCTCGTCCGACCTGTATTCAGAGACCGAGACTGCCGGCCTTCCCGCCGAAGCTGTCGCGGTGTCGCTCGGGTGCGGCAATCCCACCGCACTCATTCAGCTGCAGGCGGGTCAGACGGTGCTGGACCTCGGCTCCGGAGGTGGCATCGACGTCCTGCTTTCGGCCAAGCGCGTCGGTCCAACAGGCAAGGTGTACGGCCTGGACATGACCGACGAGATGCTGGAGCTCGCGCGCGAGAACCAGCGAAAGGCAGGCGCTTCGAACGTGGAGTTCCTCAAGGGTACGATCGAGGCGATTCCGTTGCCCGATCGCTCGGTCGACGTGATCATCTCGAATTGCGTCATCAACCTGTCAGCCGACAAAGATGCCGTGCTACGTGAGGCGTTCCGGGTGCTGAAGCCCGGTGGGCGCTTCGCCGTCTCCGATGTGGTGATCCGGGGCAATCTCCCCCCTGAGATCCAGCGCAGCATGGAACTGTGGGTCGGGTGCGTCGCCGGTGCGCTTCGCGACGAGGATTACGTGTCGAAGTTGCAAGCTGCCGGATTCGTAGATGTCCACCTCGAACCGTGGCGCATCTACCAGGTCGAGGATGCGCGCAGCTTTCTTTCGGACGCCGGATTGAACGTCGATGCCCTCGCCGCACAAATGGATGGCCAGGTCGCAAGCGCCTTCATTCGCGCCAGACGCCCGGAACAGTCCGCCTGCTGCGGGCCGACCTGCTGTTCGTGACTGCGGGCAGCGGTCCACTCCCGGCCGATGGAGCTACCGCGAGGGCTGCCACCTTGGCAACTCGAGCGAGGGCAGCCACGATCCGAACCGTCGGCGTTTACGACGGCGAGGTTCGAGTTTGTTGCCCTCCGGCCAATCATCCCTCCAGGGGGGAGAACAAACAGAAGAGATCGTTCGCGCATCGATACTGCTGACCTCGTCTGTCACGGCTCGAGATGAGTTGGCTTCGCAGAACCATCACCGGCGCCTGGTGCCCGCGCCATTTCGGAGGAGAGGCCGCGATCTCGGAGGCGCGACACCAAAAAGCCTCTGCCACGATGAACGATAAACCGACTCTAGACGCCTATTGAGGTCAGACACGACCCGGCGAGGCTCTTGCCACCCTCGCGAATACCGGATCGGTCAATCGCACTGCTGCGAGTGGCGTGTGAACCGATTCCACGACAAACCGGCTACGGGCGCCCCGCTATCATCGACGTTCTGGCGCCTTGAAGGGTGGCAGTGCAGTGACGAGACAACTTCTTCCATGTGTGATGTGTGTCGGGATGCTGATGTCCGCGCCGACGATGTCGGCAGCGCAGACTCGAGAGGCGGAGAGCCAGGTCACCGTCCATGGGTACTGTTCAGGCGGTCGACCACACGAACCGCACGGTGACGATTCGCTCGGAGCAAGGCACCGTGGTGACGCTGGATGTGCCAACCACTGCGACGCGTTTCGATCAGGTCAGAGTTGGCGACGCCGTCCAGGCGACCTACTACAACTGGGTCAGCCTACGTGTGAAGCCCGCGGGCGAGCCGGCGGTCGACCGGACAATCGACCCGACGACGGTGGCGAACCCCGGGGATCTACCGGGTGCTACGAAAATCAGGCAGCGAGTGGCCACCGTGACCATCACCGGTTGGGATCCTGTCAACAAGATCGTGAGCTTCACCGGGCCGAACGGAACGGCGTACTCGCGGGCGCTGCTGCCCACCACCGACCCGAAGATCGTCGAGGGTCTCAAGCCCGGCGATCGCGTCGACGTCACCCGGACCGAAGCCGTGACGGTCTCCAAGAGCCAATCCGTCACGCTTTCCGCGCAACCCGGCGAGAGCTTACGGCACCGGCTCACGGTCTCGGCCCTGTTCGGCGTGGACAACCAGTTCAGCGGCAAGATGATCAAACAAGCCACTGGCCGGACAACCGGGGGGGCGCCAATCAACCTGGACGAGACTACCTTCGACGAAGTGTACGGCCGCATGGGGATGTTGAAACTCGGCGTCGGCTATCGGACGACGCCACGCACCGAGACTGTACTCAACTTCGTGTATTCCAGCAGTGATGCGTCGCAGACTGCCACACCGGTCGGCACCGTCGGCGCGAATCCCCAGGTCCCGCTCAATGTCAACTTCACCAGTTACAAGTACTGGGGCTTCGAGGTCGGTGAGCGTTGGTACTTCGCCCGAACCCGCTTCACGCCCTTCCTCGGCGCCCTCCTGGGGCTCAACCGGCACCAGGATATCCGTGGTACTTTCGTCAACGTGCCTGCGAATCTCACGCCCGGGCTCGCCGCGCAGGACGGCAAGTTCTTCGAGAAGTCGTGGGCGTTCAGCCTGGGTCCGACCGGTGGCGTGCTCATTGGCGTTGGTCCCTTCGAGGTCATGGCCGAGGCGCAAATTCGTTTCCTGGGCGGATTGTCGGACGTGGACTGGCTGGTTGAAGAAGGCCTGCGGGATGTCAACAGCGAGAGCTCGCGGTGGTCGTTGCCGATTCTGGTCGGCGCGCGCATCCGGTTCTGATTCTGATCGCACGCGAGCGGAAAGTTTCAGTTCCTCAATGGTGGGACCTCGCCGCCGCGGCCGCGGACCAGCGGCAGGTACACCTCGCTCGACGATCACAGCTCGCGTTCCGGAGCGGTGGGAAGGCACGGTCACGTCAGGTGTCCTGCGAGGGCGTCAGGGGCGTTTGTCTACGCCTTCGCGCTCTACGACCTCCCGCATAGGGAGGACCCGCACGTCGACCTCGACATGGTGAGTGCCGGCGTGGTCAAGGTACCGACGACCAGGGCAGCGCAGGCGATCCGCGGGGCCGGCGCTACCCGGACACGCCGTGGGAGCCGAAAGGCGCATTCGACGCGCTGGCCGACTGGTGTGGGCGGCCCCCAGCTCAGTTGTAGAATCGGCAAGAAATTCGGAGCAGGTGTGGCAAACTGCGGTTTCTGCGCGGTCTGCGCGCCGAGATCATGGCTGACACGCTCGACTCGCCAGCCGCGGCATTCGCACAGCTGCTCAAGCTGCCCGGCGATCCCGATGCCGCCTTCAGGAGCGCGGTCGCGCTCGCCAACGGGCTCTTCCCTCACCAAATCGAAGGCGTCGCGTTCCTGCTCGGCCGGCGGCGCGCCATCCTCGCCGACGACATGGGCCTCGGCAAAACGCGCCAGGCGATCGTCTCTCTGCGCCACCTCACCCCCGGCGGGCCTCGGCTGGTCGTCTGTCCCGCCTCGGTCAAGCGAAACTGGGCGCGCGAGATCGCCGTTGTCGCGACGGATGCTTCGGTCCAGGTGATTGAAGGAACCGCACCGGTATCCCCGGACGCGGAATGGATCGTCATCAACTACGACATCCTGGGACGGCATGTCGACAGTCTCCTGCGCGTGCCGTGGGCAGCGCTGGTGTTCGATGAAGCGCACTACCTGAAAAACCACACCAGCGCGCGGAGCAAGCTCGCACGCCAGCTGACGGTCACCGCTGCCGCGGCCACATCCACGCTCGCCGTGCAGCTGTTGACCGGAACGCCGCTCACCAGCCGGCCGCGAGATCTCTTCGTGCTGCTGCAGCTGGCGGCTCATCCGCTCGGCCGCAGCTTTCTCGCGTTCGCGAAACGCTACTGTGCCGCCGAAAAGGGAGAGTACGGCTGGAAGACGGGCGGAGCCTCGAACATCGAGGAGCTGACCGTGCAGCTGCACGGCGTCATGCTCCGGCGCTCGAAAGACGATGTGCTCGCGCTGCCGCCAAAGCTGCGGACGTGGGCGCCGGTCGTGGTGCCCGCGGGCACCGGCGCGCGGGCGATCAAGAAAGTCTTCGAGCTGCTTGCCGGAAAGGACAGCAGGCCCCTCCAGTCGCGCGATGTCGAACTCCGCCGGCGCGGCAAGCTGCTCGCGTTCCTGGTGGAGGCACGGCAAGCGCTGGCGTTCGCCAAGGTGACGTCAACACTCGACTTCGTCAGGGGCGCAATCGATCAGGGCGAGAAGGTGATTGTCTTTTCGTGCTTCGACGACCCCATTCGAAAACTCGCAAAGGAACTGGGCTCAACGGCGGTGGTTGTGACCGGGAAGACGCCCGCCGCCGAGCGGCAGCCGCTGGTGGACCGCTTCCAGAACGATGCCGATGTCCGTGTCTTCGTCGCGAACATCATCGCGGGCGGAACGGGGCTCAACCTGACCGCGGCGACGCAGGTCGTCTTCAACGATCTCGACTGGGTGCCGACCAACCACTGGCAGGCGGAGGACCGGGCCTATCGGATCGGTCAGACGCGCACGGTCAACGTCACCTACTTTGTCGCGCGCGACACCATCGACGACTTCGTCCAGGCTGTCCTCGAAACCAAGGCGGCGCTCGTCAACGCCATCGTCGAAGGTGACGCGCTGGCCCCCGGTTCGGGCGACGTGCTCGACGAGCTGCAGCGCGTCCTGCACTCGATCTCGGCCAGCGCCGATGCAACGGGATACAGCGAAGACGATGAGTTGATCGAGCACTTGCTCCGCCGGGCCTCCGACGAGTTCCGCGTCACGCACCGCGCCGATGCCGGCCGTCCGGCAAACGTGCGCGGCGAGCGGGAGACCGAGGCACTCGCGCGCGCACTGGATGCGCTGGTCAGGGTGCTCTCGGGCCCCTCGGCCCGCCGCTTCCGCATCTCGAGCGCGTCGCACCAGGGAGTCGACTACGAGATCACCGCGGTCGACGCGGACGTGACGTGCAGCTGCCCGGGATTCGAGTACCGGGGCCAGTGCCGCCACGCCCGCGACGTCAAAGCCGCGCTTGCAGCGGGCCAACCGGTGTCGGCGCCGTATGCGGAGGTGAGTGACATCGGAACGGGCCGCACCAACGCAAGGGAACCCGGCTAGAGGTCTTGACCGCTCCGAACTTGCACGATTGAGTCAAGTTTCCTGGGTCAAGACCGTCCCCGCGTCAGCGGGGCGTTATCAAGAATATGTGCTAGCGAGGCGGAGCCTCGACGGTCTGAGGCGCAGCCTCGCTAGTCGGTACTCGATCAGCTCGACGTTGGCCTTGTGTGAATCAGGGACGTCCAGGTACCGGATACGGTGTCCGAGTGGGGGTTACGGAGCTCATGGCACCTGTCGAGGTGGCCAACCCTATTCCGCGCGCATCGCGATGGTCGGATCGATATGCACGGCGCGCACGGCGGGGATCGCGGAAGCCACGAATGCCACGAGCGTGACGACGGCGGCGACCACGGCAAACGTGACGGGATCGCGCGCCGGAATATCAAACAGCAGAGTGGCCATGATGCTTGCGGCAGCGAACGCGCCAGTCAAGCCGACCGCGATGCCGATACCCACCCATGCCATCCCATCTCGCAACACGAGTCTCACGATTCTCCCCCGGGTCGCACCGATTGCCATGCGGACCCCGATCTCTCTGGTGCGCGATGCGACGGTGTAAGCCAGCACGCCGTAGATCCCAACCGACGCGAGCAGCAGTGCGCTCAGGGCGAATATGGCCGCCAGCCTCATCGTGAGACGGGTTGGCGCGATGCTTTCTGCAAGCCAATCCTCCAGAGGACGTACCTGTTGGAGGGGCAGCGTGGGATCCAGTCGGCGCACGGCCTGGCGAACGGCGGCGATGGCGGCCGTGGGTTCACTGCTCGGACGAACCACCAGCGTCATCGTTCGTTGCGGCAGCTGGCCGGCCGCGAGATAGACGGCCCCGCGAGGCTCACGATCGGGCCCGCCTCCACGAGGGCCTTGCGTATCCGATCCGCGAATGTCGCCAACGATGCCGACAATCTGGTACGAGTTTCCACTCCGTTCGACGAACTGGCCGACGGGATTCGTGTCCGGCCAGAACAGTCGAGCGGCGCGCTGACTCACGATGCTAACTCCGGCGGCGCCGACGGTGTCTCGTTCGTTGAAGAAACGGCCAGCCAGCAGCGGGATCCCGAGCACCCGGAAATAGTCGGCGCTCACAATGTGTTCTGTCGCGCCCTCGGTGCCCGCCGGCGGCGCTGGGACCAGGTTTCGCCCAGGCGGCTCAAAGGTTGCGCGGACACCCGGTGCGAAGGGCGCACTCGTCGCCAACCCGACTGGACCCGTGTGGCCCGAGGCCTCGAGCGTGTTCACCAACCGTTGGTAGAACAGGCCCGCCCGTTCGGCGTTGGAATATGCATTTCGAGGCAACGAGATGCGCGCGGTCAGGACACCGTCAGGTTCGAACCCGAGTGGGACATGCTGCAAGCGGACGAACCCCTGTAGCAACAGCGCAGCGCCTACCAGCAGCATGGTCGCAACCGCGATCTGGCCGGCAACCAGAAGCTGCCGAAGCCGTGCTCGCGACAAATCTGCCGTCGTTCGCCCGGCGAGCATCAGTGATTGCGACGGATCGAGCCGCGATGCCCGGACGGCCGGAATCACCCCGAAGACCAGTCCGCTCGCGATCGAAGCGAGCAGTCCAAAGGCCAGGACGTTTGTATCTAGGCGCATCTCATCGAGACGCGGCAACGTGGGCGGTAATTGGTTTTGCACGAGCGGGTGCGCGATCGCGGCAACCAATACCCCTGCTACTCCGCTCGTCACGGCAAGGCAGCTGCTTTCAGTGAGTAATTGCCGCACCAACCGTGAGCGGCCCGCTCCAAGGGCCGCGCGCAGGGCGAGCTCCGCGCGCCGCTCGGTTCCCCGTGCCAGCACCAGATTCGCGACGTTCGTGCACGCGATCAGGAACACCATCATCACGGCGCCGAGCACGAGAAACAGAGATCGATGTACCTCCGGCTCGATCGTGGTGTCGGACAGCGTTTCGATCCGCACGCCCCAGTTCGTGTTGGTGGCGGGAAACTCCTGTTCCAGCGCAAGCGATACCGCGCGCATCTCGTCGCGCGCCTGCTCGATCCGCACACCGCGGCGCAACCGGCCAACGACGCGGAGGGTATGGTTGCCGCGGTTCTCCTTCGTCGGGTCGATCGCCATCGGCAGGAAAATTTGGCCCCCTGCTGTCGCGGTGGCCTGGGCGCGTCCAACCTCACGGAACGTCCGGGGCATGACGCCGACGACCTGATAGCGCTGGCCGTCGAGCGTGATCGAGCGTCCAACGATGTCGGAGTCGCTGCCAAACCGGGTTCGCCACAGCGGTTCGCTCAGCACCACCACGTAACTGGCGCGCTGCTCATCTTCCGTCCGTAACGTCCTGCCAAGGATTGGTGTGACACTCAGCACGTCAAACAGCGAGGCGGTCACATAGCTGCCAATCAGCAGCTCAGGATCGCCGTCGTCTGTGAGCGTCAGGCCAGTGCTCCCAAACGCGGCGATCGCGTCGAAGTTCCTTAAGCGCTGCGCCCACGACAGATAGTTGAGCGCCGAGACACGGGTGGACGTGTTGAGATTCGCCTCGAAAAGCTCGACGAGTCGGTCTGCTTCTGGATAGGGCAACGGGCGCAGCAGAACGGCGTGCACGACGCTGAACACCGCCGTGCTCGCACCAACGCCGCGCGCCAGTGTCAGAATCGCCGTCACGGTGATGATGGGTGTTCGACGCAGGCCGCGCCAGGCGTGGCGAAGATCCTGCTTCAGCATCGCGAGATGTTCCGACGGTGCGGTGAGTGCGAGATCCAGCAGGAGACTGGCCCACAGAGTCCACCAAGGTTCTTCACGCCGGCGGTCGAGATACAGCCGAGCCATCTCGCCACCGAACTCGTCGTGAAAGTCGCTCGGATACAGACGCAGAAGACGCCGGTACCACCGCACGCCGGATCTGTTGTGGCTCATGACGTGCCGCGCTTCGGCGTGAGGCCCGCGGCGCGCGCCTGGCGCAGGAGCGTCGCGAGCCGATCGGCCTCCGCCTGCGCCACGTCGCGGCCAAACGACGTCACGCGGTAGTATCGGCGCCGCTCGTCGTCGCTGTCGGGATCGGGCCGCTCATCGATTTCGACGATCAGACCCTCCTCGAGCATGCGCTTGATGGATCCGTACAACGTACCAGGGCTGAGCTTCATCCGGCCGTCGGTCCGACCCGCGACGTCCTGCATGATGGCGTAGCCGTGCCGATCGCGATCCGCGAGGGCGACCAGAATCTGGAAGACGGCGGGCGGCAGTGGCAGCGACGAATCAGTCTCGAGTGGCTTTTTCCGCACGTGTGCAACTGTAACGAATCACGATATATCCTTCAACGTTATAGTTGTCCACCATCTGACAGCTATCTCGGCCGGGCAATCCTGCGAAGCCTTTTGCGCGCACGGTGTCAGCGCTCACCTGAATCAACTCGCCGCTCTCTTCACGAGCGCGACGATCCTTGCTTCTTCGGTGGCCGTCAACTCCTTCAACGCGAAGGCCACTGGCCACATGGCGACTTCGTCGAGGTTCGCTTTGTCGCTGAAGCCGAACGTCGCGTACCTCGTGTTGAACTTCTGCGCGCTTTGGAAGAAGCAAACGACGTGGCCGTCCCTGGCATACGCGGGCATCCCATACCAGGTTTTCGGCGAGAGGGCCGGCGCGCTGGCTTTGATGATCGCATGGAGCCGCGTAGCCATGGCGCGATCCGGTTCCGGCATCGCGGCGATCTTCGCAAGCACATCGCTTTCACCGTCCGCCTCATGCTTCTTCCCGCGCGGGCCGCGCCGCGCTTCCGACTTCAGCTCCTGGACGCGCTCTTTCATCGCGGCTCGTTCTTCGTCCGTGAATCCCTTGGACTTCTTGTCGATCGTGGTGATGGTCTTGGCGGACTTCTGAGTGTTCTTTTTCGGGCTCATAGAAACCTCAGCCGACTGGCGTTGGGTTGAAAACCTCGCCGCAACCCGAGGCGGACCCGCCTACACGAATGCGATGCAGACGGGCGCCGGAGTATCGAGCGTGACGTTGGTCTTCGTGAGCATGCCGGTCGAACGATCGATCTTGAACACGACCGTCACGCCGTTGTTCTGCCCTTCGGCGAACACGTAGTTACCAGTCGGGTCGATCTTGAAGTTCCGCGGCGTGCCGCCGACCGGAAACGTGTCCTTGAAGGTGAGCGTCCCCTTCGCCTGGTCGATCGTGAGGAGCGCCAGGCTGTTGTGGCCGCGGTTCGAGACGTACAGATAGTTGCCGTCCGGGTGCACCTCGATCTCGGCGCACGAACCGGTCTGCGGCGCTTCCGGCGGCAGCGTCGACTGAGTGTCGAGTGGGCTCAGCGTGCCATTTGCCGCATCGTACGCAAAGGTCGCGACAGCACGCCCGGCCTCGTAGCAGACGTAGAGGAACTTTCCGGTCCTTCCAAAGGCGAGATGACGAGGCGCGGCGCCAAACTTCGTCGCCTCGACGGCCGGCGCGGTGTTCGGCGTCAGCGCGCCCGTCACCACGTCGAAGCGGTACACCACGATCTCGTCGAAGCCCTTTTCCGCGACGAACAGGAACCTGCTGTCCGGAGACAGCAGCACGCAATGCGGGTGCGAGGTCGGCGGATTGCCGTTCTTGGGGGGCGGCGCCGCCGGATCGAGCCGCTTCGGCTTCGGGACGTGCGGTACGAACGCGGTCGGCGTGTCGGCGAGCTTCCCATCGGCGCCAATGGCAAAGACTGCGATCGACGTGCCTTCACTGCCGGCGCTGTTGCCATAGTTGCCGACGATCGCCCACTTCCCGGTCGGGTCGACGAGCATGTGCGCGGGCGACAGGCCGTTCGTTTTGACGCGGCCGATCTGCGTCAGCTTGCCCGAGGCGGCATCGATGGAGAACGTCGTCACCGCGCCGGCTGGCCCACCTGACTCTGGCGGCGGGAGCTCATTCGCGGCGTACAGAAATCGTTTGTTGGGATGGACCACGACCCAGCTGGGACTGTCGGTCTCCCCGGCGAGACCCAGCGACGTGACCGTGTTCATCGCTGCGTCGAACCGCCACGCGTAGATGCCTTTGCTCCCCGCCGCGTTGTTCGGTGTAGGTGCCGACGTACAACAGGCGCCCGCCGGCCGTTTGCGCGCGTACCGGTCCGAAGGCACTCGCAAGAATCGGGGTCATGGCGGCAGTCGTGAGAAAGGTGCGTCGGTTCATGGCGGTCTCCTGAGGCCGGAATCATAGTCCAAGTCGGGAGGCCTCCAGGGCCGTCTGCAGGCAGACCAGCTTCCTTGAGTTCGTTCCAGCGTCTCCGGTTGACCTCAGCCTGCCGCTCGACGCGCTCTAGGCAGCGTTTCCGCCGGTCGCCTTCCGCGCCTGGTAGCGCTCGATCGCCGCGCGCGCGTTGAACAGCATGCGCTCTCGACCAAGCCGCTTGTCGATGGCGGTGTTTCGTACCGTCGCAAGCACGCCGGGATTCAACGCGGCCAGCCACACCTCGACGCCGCCCTCGGTCATGCGCCGCTCGCCTTCGTCCAGCATCTGCAGGGCCGAGTACTCGATGTCGGATACGCGGCTCATGTCCAGCACCAACACGCGCGGCTGGTACTTCGCGACCAGGGCCTGGATCTGCTGCCCCACCCCCTCCGCATTGACGAAGAACAGCCGCCCTTCCGGGCGCAGGATCAGCAAGCCTTCGAAGGTCTCGTCGTCGCCGTGTTCGGGCGAAAGCGGTCGCAGCACGTCCTCGCCACGCTTGCGGCCGATGACGTACACGCGCGGGGACGCGGACTGGCTGGCCAGGCCGATCATCGACACGATGATCGCCACCACGATGCCCTTGAGGGTGCCCAGCAGCAGGACGCCGATGCAGGCGACCAGGGCCCAGCGGAATTCCATCGTGCGCACGCTGCGGATGGCACGGAACTCCGACGGCTTGATCAACCCGACCGAGTAGACGATGACCACCGCGGCCAGCGTCGCATTGGGCATCAGGCCAAGGATCGGCGCCAGGAACAGCATAGTGGCGAGCGCGGCGCCCGCGGTCACCAGCGAGGCCAGCTGCGACTGCCCGCCGGCGGCGCGCACGACCGCCGTCTGCGAAGTTCCGCCGCCGGCCGGCATGATGCCGAACAGCGCACCGCCAAGGTTCGCCCCGCCGGTGGCGAGCAATTCCCGGTTCGCGTTGACCGGAGGATCGTCGGCGCGCGCGAAGGCGCGCCCGGCCGCGATCGACTCGGTGAAGCTCATCAAGGCGATTCCGAGCGCACCCGGCAGCAACTGTGCGGCCAGCGCAGGATCAGGCAGGGTCAGCGACGGGAAGCCCCGCGGGATCAGGCCGACGATCGAGACGCCCATCTTCTGCAGCCCGAGGAACCAGGCCGCGGCGATGCCGCCGGCAACCGCGACCAGCGGGGCCGGCGAGTGCGGCCACAGCCGTTCCATCGCGATCAGCACCGCGAAGGTCGCGAGGGCGACCAGCAGTGTGATCGTCGAGGTTTCGGGCATGTGCTTGACGACGCTGAGGGCATCGAAGAAGAAGCCATGCTTGGTGATGTGGATGCCCAGGAGCTTGGGCACCTGGTCGAGCACGATCACCAAGCCGATGCCGGCCTTGAATCCGGTAAGCACGGGCGTCGATATGAAGTTGGCGACGAAGCCGAGTCTCAATAGCCGCGCCGCGACCAGCGCGGCGCCGACCAGCAAGGTCAGCGTCGCCGTCGCCGTCACGAGGCGCGCCGGATCGCCATCCGGGACCGCCAGTCCCAGCTGCGTGCCGACGAGAATCGCGATGGTCGTGGTCGAGCTGACGCTGAGCACGCGCGAGGTGCCGAGCAGCGCGTAGATCGCCATCGGGATGAAAGCGGTATACAAGCCAACCGCAACCGGCAGGCCGGCCACCGACGCGTAAGCCATCGCCTTGGGAAGGACGACCGCGGCGGCGGTCAGCCCGGCCACCAGGTCGAAGCGGAAGGTCGACGCCTTCGGCGCGCTCGCCTGGGCGGGAATCGGAGTTGGGGACATCGCGTTTGCTCCTGGTGGCCTGGCTGCGCAGCGTTCCTCAGCCCCTTCCTGGCCCGCCACTTCGGCGCCGACTTTCCGCGCCTGCGTTACGTGAAGGCGCAGAAGTCTGACGCGTTGCCCGCGAACGTGCACGTCGAGGAGTTCTACCTGCAGTCCGGCGCGTTGCTGTGACGATAGGAAACATTAGGGCCGTCTCGCGGTTAGCATAACCTCCGTTCTCAGCCTGTGCCTACCAATTGGAACACGATCACGACCTGGCTGAGGGCGCTCGACGCCCGCCAGAAGGTGGCCTGAGACGGGTAACGGCCCTGAGCTTCGCAGATGCGCGTCCAGAAACGCTCTCGCCCTCCCGCACACACTCGATGTAACCCCGGCCGTCGGCCGTGTCGAGGAGCCGTGTAACAAATCGCTTGGTTGGGCGTACATCCTTCAGAACGCGCGGAGTGCCTGGCCACGGAGTGGGACGTGATCGATTTCGCGGAACTGTACCGGACGCACGCGGGCGACGTGCACCGGTTCGTATTGTTCCTCTCAGGCGATCCGGCCCTGGCGGACGACATTCTTTCGGAGACGTTCATCCGCCTGTGGTACGCGCGCGAACGCGTGGATCTGTCAACGGTCAAGGGCTATCTGCTAGCGATCGCCCGAAACCTCTTCCTGGCAGATCGGCGCCACGCCCGCCGGATGACCACGCTCGACGACCGGGCACACGACACTCGTCCGGGCCCCGAACGGCGCGCGCACGCGCAGTTCGAGCTGCAGGCGGTGCTGGCGGCACTTCAGACGCTGCCAGAGATCGACCGAGCGGCCGTCCTGCTCCGGGCGGAGGAGGAGATGTCGTACGACGAGGTGGCTGCGGCGCTGGGGATCTCCCCCGTCGCGGCGCGGGTCAAGGTGTGTCGCGCGCGACTGAGGTTGGCCGAGGCGCTGAGGACTGGCGGCCCTGGCATCGCTGAACCGGAGGTGAAGTCATGAACATCTCACGAGACGTCGTCAAGGATCTGATCCCCGTTTACCTGGCGGGAGACGCGAGCGCCGACACTCAGGCGCTGGTGGAGTCCTATCTGAAGACCGATCCCGAGCTTGCAGGCGACGTCACGGCGGCACGCGGCACGAGCCTGGGACTACCCGCGACGCGCCCACCGACTGCGGAGAAGCAGACGCTCGACGCAACCCGGCAACTGCTCAAGAGCCGAACGTCCACGCTGGTCGTCGCGACGATCTTCACCGTTCTGCCGCTCACGTTTGCCTTCCACGGGACGACGATCACGTTCTTTTTGATCCGGGACGCGCCAGTCATCGGCATCGCGTGGTGGGTGACGGCGGCGATCATGTGGATCTGGCACCTGAGTATCCGGCGCCGGTTGCGAGTCTCGGGACTGTGAAGGCGCGATTGAGCTCGCTACACGAATGCGATGCAAACGGGCCAGCGTTCTGGCTTCCCGTTCAAACCGGGCTTTCAGATCGCGTCGATGGGCGACTTGCGTCGTCAGGGTCTTGACGGCCGTCGCGGAAACCGCGGCGACGTCGAGTTGACAACCGCCCAACGCCGGCGCAAGCTCCGAATCCGAGAGGACCGACCCGTGATTCGATCGTGGAACGCGCTGCTCGTATTGGTCGTGGCTGTGGCTTTGGCACCGGCCTACGCGCAGCGCGCCGTGGATCCGGTCCGGGTTGCGCCTGGACAAACATATACCGCAATCACGCAGGCCAACGCCGACGCGAGCGCCGGCACGGTCAACATCAACCACGATGGCACTCCGTTCCCTGGAACTCCGGCCCCCGACATTTCGCGCGGTTTCGGCGGAATCCCGAGATCGGCCCAGCCCCCGCTCACGGCGTCGCAGCAGCGCATTCTTGAATGCACGCACCGCCTGGCGGAGGCGAACGCTGACATTCCCTTCACGCTGTTCGTGCCGTCGACCTACGATCCGCAGAAGCCAGCACCCCTCGTGGTCGATCTGCACGGCCTGAACATCACGCCACTGCAACAGATCCTGTTCGACGGCACCACGGACTTCGCCGAGCGATACGGATTCATCGTCCTCGCGCCGATGGGATTCAACCTGTCCAGTTGGTGGGGCAGCCGGGCCGGAACGCCCGTCGGAACGGCGGCCGTGAAGCCTGGCGGGGACGTCCGCTACTCCACGACGGAGTTGGCGGAAATCGACACGATGGCCCTTCTGAAATCGATCCGGGAGCAATACGCCATCGACAGCGATCGCATCTATCTCATGGGACACTCCATGGGTGGTGCGGGCACGTACTACCTCGGCGGCAAGTACAACGACATCTGGGCCGGACTCGCCCCAATCTCAGGCGCTGGGGGCATCGCCGACGGCGCCGCGGAACGGTACAAGTCACTGCCGATGCTGATCATGCATGGCGCGAAGGACTCGATTGTGCCTCCGGCAACCTCGCGCCGGGCCGTGGCCGCGCTGCAGGCCGTCGGTGCGGCCCACATCTATCTAGAGTTCCCTGACAAGGATCACGAATTCTGGATTCGACGCGGCGCCCCGCAGATGGAGAAAGTGTTCCTCTTCTTCAGCCTGGTTTCGAAGCGGACCACCGTCCTCCCACAGAAGTAGCGGTTCATCGCACATCGCACAGGTCGGCCTGAGATTCTCACGCCACTCAGCGGTTTGCGCCCATCTTGTTCAACAGCGCCACGAAGCGCGGCTCGGAGCGGATCGGATCGAAGATGGCATCTCGACCTATCCACGGCATCATCTGCGAATCGGCCTCGAGGGCCAGCTCGAGGTTGTCGAGCGCGCGGACGCGGTCGCCAAGGCCGAGGTACACCAGCGCGAGGTTGAAGGGCAGCACTGTGCCATCTCGTGACATCTTCTTGAGGTCCGCGAACTCCGCCAGTGCACTGGGCCGATCACCTGCGGCGCCATAGGCGAACGCGAGATACGCGGTCACGAATGGGGGCGACTCCATCGCCTTGGCCTTCTTCAATGCTGGAATCGCCTCGCGGAACTTCCCCAGCTCGAGGTCGGTCCATCCGTCGATCAAGACAGGGAAGAAGTAGGTCGGATCGAGCTCCGCTGCCCGCCGTGCGAGTCTCTTGGCCGCCTCCGAATTCCGTTGGAACATGAACGGGACGGTCGCATCGATGAGCACCTGTGGAGACAGCGGATCCAGTTCGATCGCGCGCGCGCCCTCGGCGATCGCGTCCTGGAACCGTCCCTGGAAGGCCAGCGCCATGCCGAACTGATCGTGCGCGAACGCGTAATTGGGGTTGAGCGCAAACGCACGACGGAATTCGCGCTCGCACCCCGCCAGGTCGTATTCGTAGAACAGCTTGAACACGGCGAGCGACGTGTGCGCTTCGGCGGACTTGTCGTCCAACATGACGGCTTTCTCGGCTGCGGCCTTGGCCTTGGGCCTCGCCTCGGTGGCGGTGAGAAAGCCTTCGTTATACCCGGCCCAGAGGTACGCGTCCGACAATCCGGAAAACGCCGGCGCAAACTCGGGACTCAACGTGACGGCTTCCTCGAACTGCGCGATCGCCTTCTTCAGGTTCTCGTCGCTTGGGCGATTGAAGAAGTATCGGCCCTTGAGATACGCATCATGCGCGTCAGGATTCACGCTCGGTGTCGCGGTCAACCGTATCTGCTCGCTCGCGGTGAGTCGGACATTGACCTCTCGAGCGATCGCCGATGCAAGTTCCGCCTGGAGCGCCAGCACGTCGCGCGAGCTGCGTTCGAAGGTCTTGGCCCAAAGATGCTTGTCCGCCCGCGCGTCGATCAATTGCGCCGTAATGCGCACTCTGTCGCCGGATCGAGAGACCGAACCTTCCACAACCGCGTCGACGTTGAGCTTCTCAGCAATGTCAGGTGTTGGCGGCCGACTCTTGCCTTTGAATTGCATCACCGATCCGCGCGAGATGACGCGAAGTTGGCTGATGGTCGCCAGGTTCGCTGTCAATTCGTCCGTCATCCCTTCAGCGAAGTAGTCCTGGTTGGGATCGCCTGAGTAGTTGTCGAGTGGAAGCACGGCAATCGATCGAATAACGGTTGGGGCGCCTGGTGCGGGAGAAATCGGGCGCAAGAGTCCCGACGTCACGATCAGGTAGCCCACCAGCACGAGACCAAGCGCCGACGCGCTCCATGCCACCCGTTTCCACACGGCGGGCGCACCGTGCGCGGAAGGCGCCGCCACGATGGTTGCCGACGACGAGGCCCGTGCCAGATCGGCGCGCACGTCTGCGGCCGACTCGTAGCGATCCTCAGGGCGTTTGGCCAGCAGACGTCGTACGACGTCCCCGAGACCTTGCGGGATGTCACCGCTGAGATCGGGTGGTTCGCGGAGCACCGCAGAGAGCGTCTCCCCCGTCGATGGCTGGCGGAACGGGTGCCGCCCGCCGAACATCTCGGCCAGAATCACGCCGAAGGAAAACAAGTCGGAGCGACAATCGAGGATGCCGCCTTTCACCTGCTCTGGCGACATGTAGTCCGGTGTGCCGACGATGGACCCATGGGCGGTCAGTTGAGCCGCCCCGAGTTCGCGCGTCGCCTGGTCAGTCGACGGCAAATCCTCGACGCGTTTGGCGAGGCCGAAGTCCATGACCTTCACGTGGCCCTGCTCGGTCAGCATGATGTTGGCCGGCTTCAGATCGCGGTGCAGAAACCGGCGGGCATGGGCTTCCTGGAGCGCTTCGGCGATCTCTCCTGCCACCCGCAGGGCATCGGGCAGCGGCAGTGCGCCGTCCTGCAGCCGGCGGTGCAACGTTTCGCCCGCGATGTACTCCATCACGAGGAACAGCGCATCGCCGTCTTCGCCAATTTCGAAAATCTTGCAGATGTACGGATGATCGATCGCGGCCACGGCCATCGCCTCGCGGCGCAGACGCTCACGCGCATGCGGGTCAGCCGCCAACTCGCCTGGCAGCAGCTTGATGGCGACCTGACGATTGAGCCGCGGGTCGCGGGCGCGATAGACCTCGCCCATACCTCCGGCCCCGAGGGTAGACACAATCTCGTAGCCGCCGAGTCGCGTGCCGGGCGTGAGGGTTAGAGGTGGCAAACAGGGCGGATTCTAGCGCGGCTGGCGCGAATCGGTGGGAGCAATTGGATGCTGGTCTCACGCCGAGAACGCGGCGGTCTCGCGCAGAGCGCGCTGAGAGCGCAGAGGAACGCCGTGCGTTTTCTCGGCGGCCTCTGCGTTTCGCGTGAGATCCTCAGCGATCTCGGCGCGAGCGTCGACTGGCAGGCTTTTGAAACCACCTGTAGTCACGATCCCAACTCCGAACCCATGCCACGATGATATCTTCCGGGATCTCAAAGACAGGCCCGCGCCCCCAACAGAGTAGGAGTCTGATGCCTCCTGTCTACGCACCGGCGGCGGTTCCTTCCGACTGGCTGACTCGTTTCTCGCAGGCCCTCGGTCGAGTCATTCCGGACGCCATGTCCACGGCGGTCGGCATGCTGCTGGTGCTCGGCGTCGGGGCGCTTGCGATAGGCAATTCGGGCGCTGCCGTTATGGACGCGTTCTATCGCGGCCTCTGGATGCTGCTCCCGTTCACGATGCAGATGACGTTGATTCTGGTGCTGAGTTCGACGCTCGGTGCGGCGCCGGTGTTCAGGCACGCGGTCGCCCGGCTCTCCCGCCTGCCACGGACCCTGGGCCAGGTGTTCGCGCTGTCCTGTCTGGTGGTCGCGTGCCTGGCGTATCTCTACTGGGGGCTCGCCATCGCGCTTGGCCCGCTGGTGTCGATCTACTTTGCCCGCGAGGCGGAGAAGAAGGGGATCGAGGTTGATTTTCCATTCCTGCTCGCCACGACGTCGGCGGCCGGGTCGGTCTGGCAGTTCGGGCTCTCGGCGAGCGCCCCGCTCCTGATGAACACGCCCGGCCATTTCCTCGAGAAGCAGACCGGTCTGATGCCGCTGTCGACCACGATTTGGGCGCCAGCCACCGTCGTTTTCATTGTGACGTTCTTCTTCGCAATCATTGTCGCGGCGCGATTCCTGCACCCGAGCCGCCCCCAGCCGCTCTCTCAGTTTCCCGACGCGTTCAAGCTTGCCGAGCCGCTTCTCGTGATCGCTGAAGCGGAACCGATCGACCATGCCGCGCCGGTTCCGACGCTCTCCGGCCGGGTCGAGCGGAGCTCGGTACCGGTGGCGCTCCTGGTCGCCGCACTGGCCGCCTGGGTCTATTATCATTTTGGCGTCAAACACCTCGGGCTGGACCTCAACTCGCTCAACACCGTCCTGTTCGGCCTGGCTCTGCTGGTGCACCGGAACGTGTCCAACTTCAACCGGGCGCTTCAGACCGCGATCCTGTCATGCTGGCCGATCGTCGTGATGTACCACCTCTACGGCGGGGTGGCCGGTCTGCTCCAGTTCACGACGCTCGGCGCCACGACCGGCGGGTTGCTCGCCGCCGTGTCCACGCGGCACACCCTCCCGTTTTTCACGGCGCTGATTTCCACCGTGGTGGCCTGCTTCGTTCCCTCGAGCGGCGGTCAATGGGTCATTCAGGGCTATGTGACGGTCACGGCTGCGGCCGCCGTCGGCGCGTCGGCCCAACAGGGCCTGCTGGCGCTATCGGTCGGCGACCAGATGGGGAATCTGCTGACTCCGTTCTGGGCGGCGGTGGGCGCGGGGATCGCCCGGATCGATTTCCGGCGGTTCATTGGTTACCAGTTTGCCTATGCGGCGATCTGGTTCGTGCTGGGCGTCCTGATTTTTACGTTGCTCCCGGTTTGAGGGAAGAACGAGCGTGCAGCCTGTCTATTCACGAGGTCGCGGGATTTCGCCCGCACAGACGCAGCGACTGTCGATCGCCATAATGTCGTCAGCGATGTAGATCCTGCCGGCGCTATCGCCGAAGGCGGTTAAAAGCAAAAAATGAGACGGCTGATCACCGCCGCGGGCTCAGGCGCTCCGTCGCACCTGGGCGGCGTGCCACAGGTCCCAGTGCATCTGCAGGTTCATCCAGAGCTCAGGCGATGTACCCAGCAGGGCCGACAGTCGCCATGCGGTGTCGGCCGTCACGCCGCGCTTGCCCTTCACGATTTCGTTCAGCCGATTCGTCGTCATCTGCATGCGGGCGGCAGCTGCGGTCTGACTGAGTCCGTGCGGTTTGAGGAATTCTTCGAGGAGCATTTCCCCAGGATGCGTGGGCGGGCGGCGCATGCGTCGGAGATCGACAGCACGCCTCAACGCCGCTCTACGAGTGGTAGTCTTCACATCGCACCCCCCATTCCTTATCAGTCTATCCTTCTGGCGCGTGCGGGCGATCGCGTCGTTATTTCTGGGGCGTCGAGGTCCAGTTGACGATGACGGTCAGAGGCGCTGTGGCGGCATTCTGCGGTCTGTTGACGAGGAACCGCTGGCCATCCTTGGTCACCGCGTACATGTTGTTAGTGCTGACCGCCCCAGCCGGAAAAAGCGTCTTTGGCAGCCCGAAGGCCGGGGAAATATCGTTCAGCTCGATCGACACCGCCGTCATCGTCCCGGTCGCATCGAGATAGAACAACTCTTTGCCATCGGCCCGCCAGTGCGGATTCCGTCCTCCATTCGGCGAGATCCGATGCTTCCCGCCGGCCCGAAGAAATGGCTGAACGTAGACGTTGGGCTGGCCGGTCTCGTCTGTCGTATACGCGATCCATCGACCGTCCGGGGAGAACGTTCCTAGACTCTCGGAGAACTCGGTCTGTGCTACTGGAAACGGTTTGCGCTCCCCAAAGAGCGGAAGGGCCCAGATGTCCGATGTCGCCGGAAACGTCCCGCTGAACGTGTACAACACGTAACGTCCGTCTGCGGACCAGTCACTCGGCGCCAGAAAGCATTGTCGCGGGCCACATGGCCGTGAAGGCGTGTCCACGGCTTCGAGGAGAGTTTCCTTCGCCCCAGTCCCTTCAACCAGAGTCTGTACTAAACGCGCCTTCTCCGGCAGTCTTCCTACGCCGCTCGCGTAGCTTCCGAACACGATGTGTTTGCCATCTCGCGACCATACTGGCCATCCTTCGGGTCGCGCATCGGTCGTCACGCGGTTCTGGCGGTTCGGTAGGTTGCGGGCGATGTCGATCGTCCAGATGTCGAGATTCTCCTGACTCCGGAGGGCGACTGCGACGTGGCGTTCGTCTGGCGAGAGTGAAGGACTGACGTTCACCCCCCCATCGCCCAGAGTGCCGAGAGGCTTGCCGGCTCGATCGAACCACGTCAATTGCAGATTTAGTGAGCTGCCGGACGCGTACACGAGCGTCCCATTCTGCGAGACGGACGCGCTGACATACCGACTTCCCTCCGTGCCGATACGCTCGGCCACGGGAACGGCATCGCCGGCCAGTAGGCGTGCGTCAGGATCGAATACCTGAGCCATCAACGTCTGGTCGCGCGCGAACAAAAGGTGGTTGGAGACGTAGGTGGCCGATGAGTCGGCCGGAAGCAACGCCACGGCAGGCTCGTTCTGATCGAGCGAGCCAATCTTGATCGTGCCCGGCTTCGCCGGAGGGCAGCAGGTTCCGGTCACGGCAGTGTAGAAGAAATGCCTCCCGTCGGGTAGAAAGTGCGGCCACCTGTGAGCGTCCTCTCCGTCCGCGAGGGCCGTGACGGCTGTCGGCACGCCGCCGCCGCTCGGTACGCGAGACACGGCCGAACGCACCGATCCGATGACGATCACGTTGTCGCGACTCCAGCTTCCACCGAGCCCTCCTGGCGCGTCACCCACCACAACGGGTGGTCCGCCGGCGATCGCAACCTTCTTCAGCTTGCCCCCTGCGAAGAATGCGATGAACCGGCTGTCATGCGACCAGAACGGAAACGCGGCGCCCTCGGTTCCCTGCATCGGCCGCGCTTCCGCACTGGCCAGTGGTCGAAGCCAGATTCTGAACGCGGGTGGGGCACCGGCCACGAACACGATGTTGCGACCATCAGGCGAGATAGCCAGCTGTGCGACGTTGCCCGTACCCCCAGCGGCGGGACCTCCAAAGGACGTGTTCTCGGGCTGCGCGATGGTGAACTGGACGAGCTCGGGCGCGACCGTGCCAGGGCGGGACAATCGCAGAGCGACGACCGCTGTGGCGATTAACGTGCTGGTTGCCAGCGCAGCAACCAGCCATGCGATGCGGTTCGAACGCGGCGCCACCGGCGCAGTCGGAGCGAGACTTGCCTGGTGATCGAGTACGAAGAGCACGGCCGCGATGTCGCCGACGCGTCGGCGACGGTCCTTGACCAGGCATTGGCGTACGAGTGTCCGCACCGGCGCTGGGACATCGGACGGGAGTGCCTCCCAGGCTGGCTCGAGGCGGACGACCGCGCCGAGCACGTCCGTCATGTCCTCGCCATCAAAGGGGCGTCGCCCCGTCAGCATCTCGTACAACACGCAGCCGAATGCCCAGATGTCGCTGCGCTTGTCCGCCTCTCGTCCTTTCGCCTGCTCCGGCGCCATGTACGCGGCCGTTCCGAGGACGATGCCCAGGCCGGTCAGCATTGCGGGGCTGGTGATGGTCGGCGACTGCGACCGGTGCGTGCCGCTCGCAAGGTCCTGTTCGGGCGCCAGCGCCTTCGCGAGGCCGAAGTCCAGCACCTTGACGGCCCCGTCAGGGCGCAGCTTGATGTTCGCCGGCTTGAGATCGCGATGGATGATGCCCTGCTGGTGCGCGGCTTCAAGAGCGTCTGCGATCTGTTTCGCGATCGGCAGCGCTTCGTCGACCGGGATCGCCCCGCGCACAATGCGCTGCGAGAGATCGTCGCCCTCGACCAGTTCCATCACCAGCGCGCGAACACCGCCGGATTCTTCCAGGCCGTGAATGTGCGCGATATTCGGATGGTTCAGGGACGCGAGCGTCTGTGCTTCGCGGGTGAACCGGGCGAGGCGGTCAGCGTCGGCGGCGAATAGGTCCGGCAGGACTTTGAGCGCGACGTCACGATTCAGTTTCGTGTCGCGGGCGCGGTAGACCAGCCCCATCCCGCCCTCGCCAATCTGGGCAACGATTTCGTAGACGCCAAGCCGGGTGCCGGGTGCGAGTGCCAAGTCTTCTGGATTATATGGGCGCGACAGGGCACCTGACTGTTTCTGTCGTACTTCGAAGGCCAGGGGAAGCGCCAACTCATGATCCTTCCGATGTCGGGCGACGACGTGGCGGGCTGGAAGCCCGGCGAGCCACAACCATTTCTGTCTACTCACTTTGACGAGGCCTATCCCACGTTCTCGCCGGACGGACGCTGGATCGCGTACACGTCGAATGAAACCGGGCATTACGAAGTACTCGTCCAGCCATTTCCCGGCCCTGGACCAAGAGTGCCTATCTCGTCCGGCGGCGGTAACACGCCGCACTGGTCGTCGACAAGAAACGAACTACTGTTTCGGGCCACCGACAATCGGATGATGGTCGCCTCGTAGCAAGCTGCAGGCGATTCCTTTCGCGCGGACAAGCCGCGGCTGTGGTCGCCACGACCATTGCCGGCCGGCATCATGCGTCCCCTCCAGCAGTTACCGTTCGCCGTGTATCCCGACGGCGATCGGATCGCGTTGTTCGTACCGCCGGAGCCGGCGCCCGGCCAACGCGACAAGGTCGTCCTCGTGTTCGACTTTCTCAATGACCTCCGGCGGCCTGGGCGCACGCCATGAGTACGGGCGCCTGGATCTATTGACGCTCGATCAGGCCGCCGGTGGTCGGACCATCAGCGATGGCGCGATCCCCGACTCTGGCGAACCCGAGCCGGAGACTCGCGAGCCGTTCTCGTGCAGCTACTTCTCGCGCTCGTCTGGCACGCGCGTCATCTCCCGGATCACGAAGATGCCGCCTGGAACGAGAGCACTGGGCACGCGCTGCAGGTCGGTGACAGCGGTTGCGACCAACTCGTGGTGTTTCACCACCGCTGCGGTGATGACGAAGTCATCGATCTGACTCGCCGTCGTGCCGTTCGACGCCGTCACGATGGGGTGATTGTGCCGGTGCCGTCGCAATTGACCGCGTACCATCCGATCTGCGTACCGGTCGTGATCGTTCGCGCGCCCGTCGTCGACCCGGCAGTCGGCCCGTTCAAGAGGAACGTTCCTGTGAAGCTGCCGTCTGCCACGATGTCCCTTTTGCCGAGCGCTCGTGCGACGTTTGCGCCAAAGGTGCTGATGATCGTCCACGATCCCTCCAGGCTCTCGAGCGTGTAGCACGGTGGCCGCTCTGCGCGTGGCGCCGACGCTCCGAGGACGCTGCATAGGATGACGGTCAGGGCGAGCGGATTCTTGGACATAATGACTCCTCTGGAAGGGTCTGGAAGCCCGGTTAGTCGCGGGAAACGACGCCGGGACTGGGTGGACGCGGCCGACCTCTTCCCTTCTCGCAGCCAGAGGCGGGAATACCCCAGGAAAAGTCACATCGCCGTCGCCGCGCGGTCTTCCAGTACGGGCCGTTTGACGCAGCCGGCCGTTGAAGCATTCGCGAGCGTGACGGAACCAAGTACGACCTGTCTCGTCTACGTCCCAAATGGAAACGCTCCTCGCCGATCTGCGCTACGCCCTGCGCACGATGCGCCGGAACCTCGGCTTCACCGCCATTGCTCTGTCGGCGCTGGCCCTCGGCATCGGCGCCAACACAGCGATCTTCACGGTCGTGGATGCTGTCCTCCTCCAGCCGCTGCCGTACCCGCAGCCCGACCGAATCATGAAGCTCGGCCGCCAGTTTCGCACCGGCGTCGGCTATTCGAATTCCATCCCCAAGTACATGGCGTGGCGGCAGAACGATGTCTTCGACGCCATGGCGCTGTACGATTTCGGGGCTCTTGCGATGAACGTGGGCTCGGGCAATCCGCCCCAGACGGTGAAGGGTCTCCACGTCTCCGCGGACTACTTCAAGGTCTTCGGCGTTTCGCCAGTCGCGGGTCGCACCTTCTCGCAAAGCGAGGATCTGCCGAACGGCCCGGCCGTGGCCGTGATCAGTTATGCCGTGTCGCAATCCCGCCTCGGCGGCACCAACGAGGTGCTCGGGCGGCCAATCCTGCTGAACGGCGTGCCCTACACAGTCGTCGGCATCCTCCCGAGGGGCTTTCAGCCTGACCCCGAAGCGGACGTCTGGCTTCCGTTGCAAGCGGAGCCGAACAGTACCAATCAGGGCCACTACCTCAATGTCGCCGGGCGGCTGAAGCCAGGCGTGACCGTTGCGGGCGCGCAGGCGCAGATGAAGATCGTCGGCGAGCAGTTTCGCAAAGCCAACCCCAAGTGGATGGACGCGGAGGAAGGCGTTGCGGTCGTGCCGATGCGGGATGCGACAACCGGTGAGGTGAGGACGGCGTTGCTGGTGCTGTTCGGCGCCGTGGCGCTCGTGCTCTTGATCGCGTGTGCGAACGTCGCCAACCTGCTGCTCGCGCGGGCGGCAGGGCGTCAGCGCGAGCTGGCCATCCGTTCTGCGGTGGGTGCCAATCGCGGACGGGTTGTCCGCCAACTGCTCACGGAGAGCGTGCTGCTGGCAGGGTGTGGCGGCATGCTCGGTCTCGGCCTTGGCGCCGCGGGCGTTCGCGGGTTGCTTCTCCTCGTCCCGGGAAACATTCCACGCGTCACCGACGCAAACCGGCGCGGCCGTCGTCATCCCGGCGCTCGACTGGCGTGTGACGGCGTTCACGATCGGCGTCTCGCTGCTGACGGGGCTGCTGTTCGGCCTCTTTCCGGCGCTGCATACGTCGAAACCGGATCTGGTGTCGACGCTGAAGGAATCCAGCGGCCGCTCGGGCACCGGCCTCCGGCACACGCGCGTACGCTCGGCACTGGTCGTCGCGGAGATGGCGTTGGCGCTCGTGCTCCTGGTCGGAGCGGCGCTGCTGATTCGCAGTTTCGTGGGGTTGCGTTCGGTCGATCCCGGTCTCGATCCGCACAATGTGTTCACGTTCCAGACGTCGCTGGCGGGCGGTGCGTACTCCACCACGGCGAGCGTGAGCGCCTTCACGACGCAGGTGGTCCGACGCGTGGAAACGTTGCCAGGCGTCGAGGCCGCGGCATCGACCATCGTTCTGCCGGTCGAGGACGGCATCGATCTGCCGTTCACGATCGTCGGCAAACCGCCCGACGCAGGGCGAGTACAACGGCGATGAGCAGTGGAGATCGGTGTCGCCGCATTACTTCCGGGTGTTCAAGATCCCCTTGTTGCGCGGACGCGCGTTCACCGAGACGGATACCGGCGCCTCCGCTCGGGTGGTCATCATCAATGACGCGATGGCGAAAAAGTACTGGCCGAAGGAAGACGCGCTCGGCCAGCAGATTGTGATCGGCAAGGGGCTGGGGCCCCAATTCGAGGAGCCGTCCAGACAGATTGTCGGCATCGTTGGAAACGTGCGCGAAAACGGGTTGGGGAACGCGGGTGTGGGCGTGATGTACGTGCCGCAGAGCCAGATGACGGAAGGTCTGACGGCGCTCGCGAACAGCGTGATTCCGCTGTCGTGGTGCATTCGTACGGCGACTGATCCGTCATCCCTCCGCGTGGCCATCGAGCGCGAGCTGCACGGCGTTGACGGTCAGATGCCGATCTCGCGCGAGCGCACCATGACCGAGGTCCTCGCCGGCGCCGTCGCACGGCAGAGCTTCAACATGGTGCTCCTGAGTATCTTCGCCGGCGTCGCGCTGGTGCTGGCCGCGATCGGTATCTACGGGTTGATGTCGTACTCGGTCGATCAGCGGAGGCAGGAAATCGGTATCCGCATGGCGCTCGGGGCCGACCGCGGCAGGATGCTCAGAGTCGTCTTGCGAGAGGGCATGACGCTCGCGGTCCTCGGTGTCGTGCTCGGCCTCTTGCTCGCGTACGGCCTGACGCGTCTGCTCGCGAGTCTGTTGTTTGGCGTGAAAGCGAGCGATCCGTTCGCTTTTGCCGCCGTCGCCGGCATTCTGACGATGGTTGCCCTTGTCGCCGCGTACATCCCCGCGAGGCGGGCGACGACCGTCGATCCGGCCATCGCCCTCAGGTACGAATAACGCGCGTGCTTAACCGCCCGAGCCGTGCAACTTCTGGGAAACGCGGGCGTCTCTCGCGACAGCCTATGGATCGTCGCCAGTTTCTGCTCGGAACGGTGGCCAGCGCCGGCCTTGCCTGCCGGCGGGCGTCCGAGCGCGAGCCATTGCCAGCCGTGGATCGCACATCGGAGATCGACCACCTCATGGCCCGACCCTCGACGAGAGTTTGGGTTGCGAGCCGCAGTGCCGTCTAGGCGCTCGAGACCTCGGCGATGAAAGCGGCGACGTACCGCTCGATCTGGGCTGGCGGCAGGTCGTAGCGGGCGACGGTGTCCGGCTGGCCGAGATTGCCGCTGATGACGAAGGCGCGCAGCCCCGCCCGGGCGAGCCTTTTCGCCTGCGCGATGCTGAGCCCGCCGACCACCTGCACGGGGGCGACCTTGCCGACCCGCTCGAAGATGGCGCGGGCCATGTCACCGAGGTAGTCGCTGTCGATGAGTCTGGAGTCAGCGCGCCGCGCGTCGGCCTGCAGGTGAACGCCGACGGCGTCCACACCGGCCTCGAGCATGCGGAGGGCGACCTCACCGGCCTGCGCGGCCGGGCCCTGGTGCGGCACCATGATATCGGCGAAGACGAGCCGCGGTAGTTCGGCGCCGGTGCGCCTGAACTCGTCGCGCACGCCGCAGATCGCCTTCGCCGTATCCGCACCGGCGAGCGCGAGGAAATCAACGATGTTGCCGCCGCCCGCATAGACGGCGCGCGCCTCGAACCCACCGCCATCCATGGTCTTCATGTCGGCCAGCAGGAGCGCCTCGGGAAACTGCTTCCGAAAGGCTGGCACCACGTTCGCGACGCCTTGGTTCTTGAGCAGCGGCGTCCCCATTTCGACGATGCTGACCCCGCCCGCCAGCGCCGCACCGGCAACCGCGCGACCCTGCTCCAGGGTGGCCACGTCGACTGAAATCTGGAACGTGAAGCGGGTTCTGAGCTGATCGAGAACCCGGGCGGAGGCCGGGTGGGTTTCCTTCGCCACCTGCTGGGCCCAAGCATAGCTGGGCTGCATCATCTCGAAGATGGCGCCGACCGTCAGCCCGCCCACGGCGAACGTCCCTACTCCGTCGAGGAACGATCGCCTGTCGATGTGCCCGTGCTGATGTTCGTGAACGAGATCGAGCAGTTCCTGTGGAAAGTCGGACGCCTTCTCACGCTTCATGATCCCAGCCCTCGAGGGACGTGGCCCATGTTAACTTCGAATCGCAATATCCGGCGGCAGGGTGACGTTCACGAACTGCATGAACTCTAGCAGCAGCAGCCAAGGATCGCCAGCCTCCGAAAAGCGCTCGGCGGGCAACGACATCGCCCATCGATCCCCAGAGCCCGCACTTTCACTGAGCTTCGACCGCGACGCGCCACCCTTCGGTCGGCAATGGCATCGACGGGATCGGCAGTGCGACGAAGTCCAGCGTGTAAAAGACCGCGCTGATCTCCCCGAGAAAATGGTCCGGCGCGTCCGGCTTGATGGACCCCACGAACTTCACCCAGCCCGCCGCTTTGCCGTCCGGGTCCGTCAGGATCCGCCAGGCCGTGAAGGCGTAGACGTTTTTCTCCACTCGCATCCAGCTGCCTTGCCCGGTCTGCGTGCCGGTCACGCTAATCAACGCGCCTCCGGGTCCGAGCGGCAGCAGCACCCGCCCCTGTGCCAGCGTGCAGACCACGGTACCGCGCAACCCGTGCTGGTTCTGAAGCGATGCGTAAGTGTCCATGAAGGGTCTCTTGACATTGCCCTGGGTGGCGAAGGCGAGCCAGGTCCCGTCCGGCGGGTAGTTCGGCTCCGGGTCCTGGCCGGCATAAGCGGAACCGGTCAGCATAACGAGCACGACGACAGCTGAGAGAACTTTCGCGAAACCTCGGATGTTGATACGGATCATGAGGCACCTCCACTGTCGAGGATACGAGTGGCGGCGCCGGCCAGCGGTCAAACCTCACCTACCGTCGTGCAGGCAAATTGTTGGCGCGCAAGCGACGCTGCGAACGGTGGTTATCCGTCCGGCTTCGCTCTGACGGCGCTACAATCCCGTCAAACGTTCTGGGGAGCGCCACTTGCCGGACGTAATCTGTTTCGGACCGTTCGAGCTGGATACGCGAACGGGGGACCTGCGGAAACGGGGGAAGAGAATCCGGCTGGCTCCGCAGCCCGCCAGCCTGCTGACCCTCCTCGCGACTCGTCCAGGTCAACTCGTTACGCGCGACGAGATCCGGCGTCACTTGTGGGGCGGCGGGGTGTTCGTCGAGTACCAACGATCGCTGAACGCCTGCCTCGCGCATCTCAGGGCAACACTCGGCGACCGCGCGGACGCGCCTCGCTATATCGAAACGTCGCCCCGGCGTGGGTATCGCTTTATCGCCCCGGTTCACCGGTCGCGGCCATTTCCGCAACCAACGGTCGCCGTGCTGCCGTTAGTAAACCTCACGAGCGATCCTGCGCTCGAGTACTTTGTAGACGGCTTGACGGCCGCGCTCATCACCGAGCTGGCCTCGATCTCGGCGCTGCGGGTGATCTCCCACCAGTCCGTGATCCACCTGAAGGGCAGTTCTCGCACGTTGCCGGAGGTCGCACGCGAACTCGGGGCAGACGCGCTGATCGAAGGATCGGCGGTATGCGAGGCCGAACGGGTTCGGCTGAACGTGCAGCTGATAGCAACGTCGCCGGAGCGCCACCTCTGGGCGAAGGCGTACGAGTGTGCCGGGGAGAGGTGGTCGCGTTCCACCGGCAGGTCGCGCGCGCGGTCGCCGATACCGTGGACGCGGCGCTTACGCCGGCCGAGCTCGATCGCTTGTCCGCGGTGCCCCGCGGTCGACCCGCTGGCGCAAGAGGCGTATGTCAGGGGCTGCTATCACGCCACGATGTGGAGCGAGGAGCATTGCGCCGCAGCCCTCCGCCTCTTCGAGGAGGCCATCGCCCGCGATCCAACCTACGCGCCGGCACACGCCGCCCTCGCACGCACGTTGTTCCTGCTCGCGTACTGGGGCCACCTCCCCTGAAGCCGACGCTGACCCGCGCGAAGGAGGCCGCCGCTGCCGCGCTCGCGCATGACAAGGGCTTGGCCAGTGCCCACACGGTGATGGCGTGGTTGTACTGGGCGCTGGACTGGGATTTCGAGGCGTCCAGCCGCGAGCTGGAGCTCGCGCTCGAGTTGGGCCCGAGCGACCCGGAGGCGCACATCCAGGCTGCGCTGCTCGGCGTCGTGGAGGATCGCGAGCGGGCCTTTGCCCATGCCGAACTCGCGCTCAGGCTGGACCCGCTCTCGGAATCGACACACTTCCAGCTCGCATGGTGCTACTACTTCGGTGCGGAGCCGGCACGTGCGCTGGAGCAGTCGCGAAAGACACTGGAACGCTTCCCCGAGTCGCTGCAGACCTGGTACGTTCTGGGCTTGTCGCGCCTCTCCCTCGGGCAAGCGCACGAGGGCGTCACCGCCCTCGAGAAGGCGACGAGCCTGTCACGAGAGCCGGTCGGCCTGGGATACTTGGGCTGCGCGTACACGCTCGTCGGCCGACAGGAAGATGCGCGCGCCATCCTCGACGAGCTGCTCGCCCGGAAGACAGAGCGCTTCGTCCCGCTAAAGCCCTTCATCCTGCTCTACACCGCACTCGGCGACATCGACCGCGCTCTCGACGCCCTCGAGGACGCGTACCGAACAGCGGGATCCCACCCTGCTGGGCATGACGGCCGTGCCGCTGTTTGCGAGGCTCCGGGGTCAGCCCCGGTTCGAGGCGCTCCTGGCGCGGCTCGCGGCGCACCGACGCAATGTCCGGCGGCTCGTGCAGACGCATCATCCTGGCCGCCCGTGACCGCCGCGTCGTTATCTGATAGGAGCTGACGATTGGTCGAGGTCAGCATAAAGGCACGTTGGCGGCCGTCAGGAAATCGCGGTAGGACGGCGGCCAGTTGTCACCGCAAACACCATGAAGACACCGCTAGCGAGGGCCACGATCGCCCCCGCACGCAGAAGTGCGGGACGCATGGTCTCCCATTCAAGGACCGTTCGCGCGTGTTCAGGCCCAAGGATCGTGGCCGAAAGTCCTTGCATGCACATGAGGGCGCCTAACAGGCGCAGAGTCTTTGGCGCACGAGAGGCCGTGGCGCCCAGGATCACCACGAGTCCCATCGCCAAACGGACAGCGCCGACCGTGTAGAGTCCGGTCGGCGTCGCAAAGTACTGTCGGCGAACCGCGGTCAGGCTAGCCGGTGAAACGAGGCCGACCACGCCGACAGCAACAGTGAAGAGGGCGACGAGTAACGCAGCCATCCTCATTGGGGGGCCGATCCGGGCAGCCCACGAAGGCCTGTCAGTCATGCCGCTGACTGTACACCCTACGCAGTTCTAGCGAGGCTGCGCCTCAGACCGTCGAGGCTCCGCCTCGCTAGCACATATTCTTGATAACGCCCCGCTGACGCGGGGACGGTCTTGACCCTGAGAAACTTGACTCATTTGGACAAGTTCTGAAGGGTCAAGACCTCCAGCGATGGGCGCGACTTGATGAAGGAATGCGCGTGGTCAGTTCCTCATAAAGCCCGAGCCGGATCTTCGTCCTCTGCGCGATTGGATACTGATCCGTGAACGACCATGCAGAGCGTCGACGATTGGGGACTGAGGATGCAGCGCGGTGCGAATGACATCAGCGGTATCGCGCGAATTGATCCGGGTAACAGCGGTTAGTCCAATCCATCGGCTGTTGGACCGGGTACTGGGCTCTTCAACCTTTCAGCACGCCGGCGGGATCGGAGAGTACCGCGCGACGTGCGGGCTGGAAGCTGGCGGCCGCGGCGCACGCAGCGACCACGACCGGAACGGTCGCCATGATCGTGACGTCGCTGGGGCTGACGCCGAACAGCAGGTTCGAGACGACCCGCCCGGCGCCTGCGCTTCCCGCCATCCCGAGCACTAACCCGACGGCGGTCACCGCCGCCCCCTCGAGCGCCACGATCCGGATGAGATCAGTCGGCCGTGCGCCGAGTGCGGCGCGGATCGCCAGCTCGCGCGCCCTCCGGTCGACCGACGACATCAGCACGGCGTAGAGGCCGATGAGCGCGAGGCCGACCGCCACGGTCGCGGCGCCGGCTGAGATCGCGGCCGATGCGCGCGGAACCCCGCGGGCGACGTCGAGCTGCGACGTCAGCGTGCGCTCGTCCACAACGGCCACGCGCGGGTCGATCGCTCGCACCGTGTCGCGCAGCAGCCCGGGTGCCGCGCCGGCACGGACGTGGACATGGGCATGGAGATCGGCTCGAAATGCTTGCGCGAGAGGGAGGTAGACAAACGGCTGCGCCGGTTCGGTGACGCCGTTGTAGGTCACGTCGCGCGCCACCCCGATGACGCGTCGCGGCGAGGCATCGTTCGCGAGCGTCACAGTCTGCCCGATCGGGCTGCTGGTGAATCTCGCCGCAAGAGTTTCGTTGACGATGGCGACGAGTCCGCCTGTCCTGTCGTCGGCGGCCGCGAACTCTCGCCCCGCACGCATGGCAATCCCCAGCGCGGTGAAGTAACCGGGTCCGACGACGTTGTAGCGCACGGAGAGCGCCGTGCCGCCGGGCAGTGTAAGTGGAGATGACGAGCGGACGGGTGACGCGATCGCGTTCCATTCGACTGCTGCGGCCTCGACGTCCGGACGTGCCTCGAGCGCGGCCTGAAGCCGCTGATAGAAGGCGAGGCCAGCCTCGGGGGTGTAGGCCTGATCGCGCAGGGCGATCAGCCCGATCACCCGATTCGTCGCATCGAAGCCAACGTCGACCCGGTCCACGTTGAGCGCGCTGTGGCCGAGCAGCATCGCCGCGGTGAGGAGAGTCGTGCAGATCGCGACTTGTCCGGCCGCGAGCAGCCGCTGCATCCTCGGGACAGGCGACACCGCTCCGCTCGACGACGCGAGGATCGAGCGGAGGCTCGCACTCAGGCCACCAGCCGCCGAGAGCGCTGTGAACAGAACCAGCGCAAGAGCCGAGATGACCGCTCCAACTCCCATGAGACGCCAGTCCAGCGTCACGCCCACGGTCACCGGTACAGGCGCCGGAATCCGCTCAGCCAGCGGCGCCGTCCACGCGGCGGCGAGGAGACCGGCGGCGCCGCCGGCGATGACGACGATGAGATTTTCCGCCGCGAGGCGTCTCAGGAGATGGAGGCGTGCCGCGCCCAACGCCTGGCGAAGCGCGAGTTCCCGCTGCCGTTCACCGCCCCGCGTAAGCGCAAGCCCCGCGAGATTCGAACAGGCGACGACGAACAGGCAGAGGCCGAGTGCCGTGAAGATGCCAAGAAACCGGGCGAGGGCAGGACGATACGCCGGCCAGAAGCGCAGATACTCGGCTGGGAGCGCCGTCAACGTCCAGCCATCACGCGTGCCGTTCGTCGACAGCGCGCGGACACGCGTGTCGAGCGAAGTGAGGGAAACGCCGGGTCGCGGGCGTCCGATCGTCTGCAGTACCGGGGCGTCTGCTCTCGCCAACACGTCCAACCCGAAGACCCGTCCTGCGCCCGCGAGCGGCATCCAAAACTGCGAGCGATACGCCGGGCCGTGAAAGCCCGGGCCGGCAACACCGACGACCGTGCAGTCGCCGGCGCCGAGCCGGATCCGTCGTCCGACAACGGACGGATCGCCCGCGAACGTCCGCACCCACAAGTCGTGTCCCAATACGACCGTGAGATCACCCGCCGCTGCGCGTTCGTCTGCGCCCGTCAGCCAGCGCCCCAGCGAAGGCTGTGCGCCTTGCACGTCGAAGTAGTTGTCGGACACGAGCTCGCCCGATACGCGAACCGGAGCGTCGCCGCCGCCGAGCGTCTGCGTGACCCGCACGAAAGCTGCGACGTCGATCTCACCCGTGAGCGCCTCGCGCACGGCGCGATAGTCGGGACCGGCGAGGACCATGAACGATGGCGCGGACGCGCGTTGCTGGTAGAGGGTCAGCAGACCGCGGCCCGCCTCGAGCGGACGCCAGAACATCCGGTCGAGGATGCCGACCGCCAGCGTGCAGGAGGCGATCGCGATGGCCAGCGTCAGCACCGCCGCGCCGGTGGTGGTCTTGCGGTGCGCGAGGAAGCGCCAGGCGGCGCGAAGATCGGTCAGCATTGAGTTCAGCGCAGGGTGAACCGCACAACCCGCCGGCTCTGACGATCGCCGCGGATGGCCTCGACAGTGAGCAGGTACTCACCAGCGCGCAGCTCGGTCAGCGGAATCGTGACCTTAACTGTACCGCGTACTGGCTGTTCAGTGTCGCCAACTCCACTTCAGCGACTGATTCGAGTCGGATTCTTCGAGGACTTCAAGGCGCGGATACTGCTCATCGACGTAGACGCAGAGGGATTGCTCGGCCTATCAGCGTGGCTAGTTGACCCGATTTCTTCGGATCGGAAAGCTGCGTTAGACGACTGTCCCGGTGTCACGCTTCAATCGGCGTCTCGTGTCGATGTGTTCTTCCCAGCACTCGGCTCTTCGGCGACAGGTGTCGCATTGAGATTGGGTTCTCTGCGGTGATGGGCCAGGGCCTCGAATGCCGCGAAGAACACTTCGTCAGGAAACAGCTCCGGGGTCAGAATTCGTTGCAGCACAAGTCCTTCGATCAGGGCGTGAATCACACGGACCAGCTGCTCCGGCGGCATCGGTAGTTCGCGTTCATCTCCCAGTGTGCGGAGCCATTCCGCGCCAAGCTCATAACTGCCAGCGGTGATCTCGCGAACTCGCGCGCGCAAATCCGGGCTGGTCAGCGCGTAAGCCAGCCCTGTCAACCGTCCCACCGCCGCCGTCGTCCGCTCCGGGATCGCCTCGAGCGTCGCCTCGGCCATTGCGTGCATCACTTCGGCGAACGTCGCGCCAGGTTTGATCCGGGGTTTCACCGGCGCCCAGTAGGTCTGGCCGAGCGCGATGAAGAGCTCGTCGCGGTTCTTGAAGTTTCCGTAGATCGCCCCTGTGGTCATGCCGGCGCGCCGCGCGACCGCTTCGAGCGTGGTGCGCGCGTAGCCCTTTTCCCGAATCACGGCTCGCGCCGCTTCAAGGAGCTTGGCTCGCGTGCGGTCACGCTTGTCGCCCTTGGGGACATGCCGGGGCGACTTCGGGCTTTTCTCTGCCATCGACACATAAAATAGTTGATCTATTTAATAATATCAATATTATTAAGGCATGTCTCAGCGGGATTCGATCGAAGCCGCTCTTCGAGCCTATGTAGATGCCGGAGCCCTCGCCGGCGCCGCGACTCTGGTGTGGCGGGACGGACGCGTCGTGCAGACGGCGATCGTGGGCCGTCGGGATTTGGTGACGAATCTGCCCGTCGAGCGGGACACGATTTTTCGAATCGCGTCAATGACGAAGCCGCTGACGACCGTGGCCGCCTTGACGCTGTACGACGAAGGCCGCTTCGCACTGGACGAGCCAATCGCGCGCCTTGCTCCAGAGCTCGCACGCCTTCGCGTCCTGCGCGATCCGAATGGTCCGCTGGACCAAACGGATGCGGCGGAGCGGCCGATCACGTTCGGCGATCTCCTGACGCACCGCTCAGGTCTCACCTACGGCGAGTTTCATCGTGGTCCGATCTCTCGCGCCTGCGCCGAAGCCCTCGGAGGGACGATGGACAACGCCCTCGGCCCCGATGAGTGGATCGCACGACTCGCCACCCTGCCTTTGATCGATCAGCCGGGGGCTGGCTTTCATTACGGACTGTCGACCGACCTGCTCGGATTCCTCATCGCGCGTCTCGAAGATGCATCTCTCGGCGTTGTCCTCGAGCGGCGCATCTTCAGGCCGCTGGGCATGCGCGATACGGGTTTCGTCGTTCCTCGAGAGAAGCGAACTCGCCGCGCGGGCCTCTGCGGGTTCGACGCCGAGGGGAAGTTGACCGCCTTGACGGCGACGCCTGGCGGGCACGCGCTCGCGGAACGGCCTGACGACATGACCTTCGAGTCGGGAGGTCAGGGTCTCTGGTCGACGTTGGACGACTATCTTGCCTTCGCCCGAATCTTCCTTGGTCGTGGAGAGGTGGACGGTGTGCGCCTGCTGCGCCCGGAAACGTGCGCCATGATGGCCTCGAACCAGCTCACGTCTGACCAGCGGAGACGGCTCGAATGCTGGGCAGGCCGCTGTTTGCGGCCGGCCACGGATATGGCATGGGCGTTGCCGTGGTGATGGAACCCGACAAGGCGGATCCCTTGACGTGTCGCGGCGGTGTCGGGACTGTCGGATGGCCCGGCGCGTATGGCGGCTGGTGGCAAGCGGACCCGAGCGACAACTCCGTCCTGATATTTCTGACGCACAACATGGTGGAGCTGCAGCAAATGGCGAGTGGCATCGGTCTGGGCGCGTGGAGCGCCATCGCGAAGTTCCACGAACTCGCGTCCGCGGAGCCGACCAGGTCAGTCGTTGCGGGTTAGGGATTATGGACCAGAATCAGTGGCTCATGGCAGCCGAACCACGGGCAGCGTCAGCGCAGAGGGATGTTGCGCGTCATGGAGAACCGTGTTCGTCGCCGTGACGAACCTCTGGCCCGTGCCGTTGTCTTCGCCCGTATTCAAGTTGCGATTGAACCGTGGGAAATTACTGCTCGACACCTCGAGCCGCAGCGCGTGACCCTTCTTGAACACGTTGCTCGTGGACCACACGTCGATCGTGAGCTTGTAGACCTGGCCCGGTGTCATCAGCTCAGGTTTTTCCTGCGAGCTGCGATATCTCGTGCGCAGAATGCCATCCGTCAGGTTCTGTGCGAACCCGTCCGGCCAGACGTCTACGAGCTTTGCCGTGAAATCTGTGTCTACCGCGGATGACTTGACGTACAGCTCCAGACTCACCGGGCCGGTGACTTCCATATCCGACGCGAGCGGGGCGGTCGGTACACGAGCACATCCTCTCGCGCTTCGACCTGACGCTGATCGCGCGGACCCGGCGGCATGTGCGCGGCGTCACAGCAGAGCGGTCCGCCGAGGGTCGGCGCGGGGTTCGCCGGATCGTAGACATACTGATCCGACGCTTCCGTCGCGCCAGGCGCCGCCGATGACAGCGTGCCAGTCCCCCGCACCGAATTTGCCTTGCCGGTCGAATGCAGAAAGTAACTTGGTGGCCTGCGCGCGGGCGAGCGGCCAGTCGTCCTCCTCGCGCCACTGATTGGCTCCCATCACGAAAATCTTCACGGGCTTCCCGCCGAACTCGTTCTGGGCGCCCTTGAACAGGTGGTCGTACCACGCCAGCGCGGCCGCCTCGTAGTCGAAGTGCGAGTCAGGCCCGAAGTCGACGTCGCCGATTTTTGGTCCGTCCCCCGCATGACCGCCGACGGCAACGAGCAAGCGTTGACCCCGACGCGCCGCATCGGTTGCGCCATGTGCCTTCACGCCGACGTAGTTCCTGAGGAATCCGTCCTGGAAGATGTCGTACCAGGCGGCAATCGTCAGCTGCGGCACGGTAATATCCGAGAAGTGCGCCTCGATAGACCACTGCTTCCAGGTACGCGTCCTCGCTCGGATGCGCGAGCCAGTCAAGGAATACGGCGCAGTGCGATTTGATCGAGATGGGTGCTCCGCCGTCGACGAGGTCGCTGAACAGGGCATACGAACCCAGCGGCAGTTGCCAGATGCCTTTCGTCGCGTTCGTGCGATTGCTGATGTCTCGATTGAACGCGTTCTGCGCCAGGCCGGACGTCCAGGACTCGTTGAACCACTGCTGAAACGCGCCGCCCTGGTAGGTCCAGTTCGAGTGGTAGTTGCTCCCCGTCACGAACGGACAGATGCCTGCCAGATGCGGCGGACGCGCAATCGCAGCGAGCATCTGCGTCGCGCCGACGTAGGAGCCACCGAACATGCCGACTCTGCCATCTGAATACGGCAGTGCCGCCGCGTGGCTCACTCGCTGCCGCTCGCTCGCGTCGCCGGTATTTGTTTCCCCCGCCAATGTGGGTTTATGAGATCGCCTTCTATCACGCCGCTCAGAGGGGAGCCCTCCGTGGTGAAGTTTTCGCTCGGCAAGCTGGTAGACTCCGCGTACCTCGAGTGTCTGATTCGTCTTGGGAGCAGCTCATGCGAAGACTCCGTCTGATGGCTCTCATGGTTGTGGCCGGTGCGATCACCGTCTTGGCTGCTCAGCAGCCCGCGGACCGTTCGTGGACGCCCGGCGTTCAGAAGGCGCCCGACGACTCGCCGGTGCTGTCGCCCGGAGACGAAATGAAGCAGTTCTATCTGCCGTCCGGATTTCACGCGGAGCTCGTGGCAGCCGAACCCCTCATCCAGGATCCGATTGCAATCGACTGGGATGCCGATGGGCGCATGTGGGTGGTCGAGTATCCGGAATACGTCCAGGACCTCCAGGCGCCAGAGCCGAACCTCGATCCCATCGGACGCATCGTCGTGCTCGAAGACACGGACAACAACGGGCAGATGGACAAACGCACCGTGTTCGCGGACGGCCTCGTTCAGGCGCGGGCGGTCAAGGCGCTCGATCACGGAATCCTGGTGCTCGAGCCTCCGAACGTCTGGCTGATGCACGACACCAACGGCGACTTGAAGGTGGACACCAAGGAGCTGGTCGGCACCGACTACGGCCGCCGGGAGGGAGGCGTCGAAGGCAACGCCAACAGCTTCGAGTGGGGTCTCGACAACTATCTGCATTCCGCCGGATCCAACGTCACGTACTCGCTCCGCTTGAAGGACGGGGTGTTCGATCGGCGTCCGACGCTGTCGCGAGGTGAGTGGGGCGTCGGTCAGGACGACTTCGGACGAATTTTCCGCAACGACAGCGAGTCGACGATCCAGGTCGACCTCGTGCCGACGCCGTACTACGCGCGGAATCCCGCGATGATTCGTACGCGCGGCAGCGACGAGGTGCTGACGAACGACACCAACAACATCAACGAGGTCTGGCCGGTGCGGCCCAATCCCGGCACCAATCGATCGTACCAGTTCGGGATTACGCGACCGTCCAACGCCACGCTCGTGCAGGTGACGGCCGCGTGCACGCCCATGGTCTATCGCGGTGATAGATTACCGCCCGAGCTGTACGGCAATGTGTTCGTCGCCGAGCCCGCCGGCAATTTCGTCAGGCGCATCGTGCTCGAAGACGACGGGACGACGTTGCGCGCCCGCAACGCGTACGACAAGGCGGAGTTCTTCGGCTCGACCGACGAGCGGTTCCGTCCGGTGTTCATCTCGAACGCCCCGGATGGAACGCTGATGGTGGTGGACTTCTACCGAGGCGTTCTCCAGGACCGCGCATCGACCACCCTCTATTTGAAGGACTACATCCAGAAGCGAAAACTCGACGCGCCGACAGGCGTGGGCAGAGGCCGCGTCTACCGCATCGTGCACGAGGGTTTGCAGCGAGACACGACCCGGCCGCAACTCTCTCGCGCAACGCCGGCGCAGCTCGTGGAAGCACTGTCCCACCCGAACGGCTGGTGGCGCGACACGGCCCAGCGTCTCCTCGTCGAACGCAGCGGCGTGAAGGTCGTCCCAGAACTCAAGGCGCTTGCGACCAGCACGGCGCCGGCTCGCACTCGCGTGAAGGCACTCTGGGTCCTCGACGGCATTGACAACATCGACATCGCAACCGTGACCAAAGTGTTGACGGATGCTTCGCGCGACGTCCGCACGTCCGCCGTGCGCCTCGCCGAGCGGTGGCTGGGCGATGCGGGCAGTCCGGTTCAGGACGCCGTTTTGAAACTGATCGACGACCCGGACTGGCAGGTCCGCGAGCAGGTCGCGGCGTCACTGGGCGCCCTAGCCACGGGACACAAGGAGACGGCGATCGCTTCACTGCTGCAGAAGCATGCAGACGATCCAGTGGCGACGGATGCGGCGCTGAGCGGCGCACGCGGAAGCGAGCCGGCCATACTGGAGAAGCTCCTGCAGACGGAGGCCGCGCAGACGGTCGCGCACGATGCCGCGATCGTGATGGTGAGCGCGACCATCTTTCGCGCCGGTCAGGAGGCGGCCATCCAGACGACGTTGGCGATGGTCGCCGATGCGACCCGTCCGGCATGGCAGCGGTCGGCGATGCTCCGCGGCGCGGAAGTGGCGCTGGTGCCGAACACGCCGATGCCGGGAACCGCGCGGCGTGGTGCCGCACCGTCGATCACGGCGACCGCCGCGGCCACTCCGGGTGCGCCCTGCCCGACCTGTCCCGGCGGCCGTGCGGGTCCGGGAGGTGCTTATGCGTTCGACGATGCCCGCCCACCGGCGGTAGCGACACCGGCGATCTCAGGAGGCGGACGCGGAGGCGGGCCTGGCGGCCGTGGCGCCGGCGGGGGGCGCGGACGCGGCGGGCCGAGGCTCCAGATCGTTCGCGAACCGGCGGCATTTGCGGCGCTCGCCGGAGGCTCGGACGAACTGGCGTCTCGCGCGGCCAACGTGCTGGCCAGGATCGAGTGGCCGGGAAAACCGGGCGCGGCAAATCCGGTGACGCCATTGAGCGCCGCCGAGCAGCAACGCTTCGAGGCGGGTCGCGAGGTCTATCGCAACATCTGTCAGGCGTGCCATCAGCCCGATGGTCGTGGCCTGGCGCGCGTCGCGCCACCTCTCGTCGGTTCCGTGCTCGCGTTGGCGCCGGCGGAAGTCACGGCTCGAATTCTTCTCAACGGCAAGGAAGGTCCCGTCGGATTGATGCCGCCGATCGGCGCGACGCTCACCAACGATCAAATCGCGAGTGTGTTGACCTATGTGCGGCGCGAGTGGGGACAGGCGGGCGATCCCGTCGATCCGGGGACGGTCGAGGCCGTACGGGCACAGACGGCCACTCGCACGCGGCCGTGGACCGACGACGAACTGCTGACGATGGTGTTGGGAGGCCGCGGCGGTCGGTGATCGGTCGGCTGCGAATTGTAGCGGTGATACGATCTTTTCTTGGTGGAACGCACATGAAGAAACTGATCAACGACCCGGGGGATGTGGTGCGGGAATCGCTGGCTGGGTTCGCCGCAGCCCACTCCGAAATCCTCAAGGTCTGCTTCGATCCGGTGTACGTGGTCCGGGCGGATGCCCCCGTCGCCGGCAAGGTGGGCATCATTTCGGGCGGCGGCAGCGGTCACGAACCCTTGCACGGCGGATTTGTGGGCCAGGGCATGCTCGATGCCGCCTGTCCCGGCCAGGTCTTCACTTCCCCCAGTCCCGACCAGATGGAAGCGGCCACCGACGCTGTCAATGGGGGAGCCGGCGTCCTCCACATTGTCAAGAACTACACCGGCGACGTCATGAATTTCGAAATGGCCGCCGAGCTTTGCCAGGCTCGCGGCATCGAGGTGCAGGCGGTCGTGATTGCCGATGACGTCGCCGTCCAGGACAGCCTCTACACCGCCGGACGCCGCGGCGTCGGCGCCACCGTGTTGGCCGAAAAGATCTGCGGCGCGGCCGCCGCCCGCGGTTACGATCTCGGCCGCGTCGCGGCGCTGGCCCGCCGGGTGAATGCCTGCGCTCGTTCCATGGGCATGGCCTTGAGCCCCTGCACCGTGCCCGCCGCCGGCAAACCCAACTTCGAGCTGGGCGATGACGAAATCGAGATGGGCGTCGGCATCCATGGCGAACCGGGCCGGCGCCGCATGTCTCTCATGCCCGCCGCCGAGTCGGTCGCGCACATGGCCGAGGCCATCCTGGCCGATCTGCCATTCCGCGCCGGCGACCGCGTCATTGCCATGCTCAACGGCATGGGCGGCACGCCCCTCATCGAGCTGTATCTCGTCTACGGCGAACTGGAACAGCACCTGCGCAGCCGGCAGATCGCCATCGCCCGCCGCCTAGTCGGCAACTACATCACCAGCCTCGACATGGCCGGCTGCTCGATCACCCTGTTACAGGCCGACGACGAGTTGTTGTCGCTGTGGGACGACCCCGTGCTGACGCCGGCCCTGCGATGGGGAATGTGAACATGGCAGTGAGCAGGGAGGATGTGCTGCGCTGGCTGGACGCTTCGCAAAAGGTGTTCGCCGAAAACCGGCAGCAGCTTACCGACCTGGATTCAGCCATCGGCGACGGCGACTTCGGAATCAGTCTGGACCGCGGCTTCACTGCGGTGCAGGCAGAGCTGTCCGCTAACCCTCCGGCTGATCTCCGCTCTGTCTTTCAGAACGTGGCGACTGTCCTCATCCGCACCATGGGTGGCACCTCCGGGCCTCTCCTGGGCACATTTTTTCTCCGCGCCGGATCGGCGTGCGCGGGCAAGTCCGAGCTCGCGCCCGGCGACGTGGTGGCGCTGTTCCAGGCCGGCGTCGACGGCATCCAACAGCGCGGCAAAGCCGCGCTCGGCGACAAGACTATGCTGGACGCTCTGCTTCCCGCAGTGGATGCGATGCGAGGTGCCCTGGAGGCTGGAAACGACCTGGCGGAAATGGTAGAACGGGGCGCCGCGGCGGCCGAAGCCGGCGTGCAGGCAACGAAGACCATGCAGGCGCGCAAGGGTCGTGGCAGTTATCTGGGAGAACGCAGTGTCGGACACCAGGACCCGGGCGCCACCGCCGCGCATCTTTTATTGAAAGCCGCTGCAGAAGTGTGGCGCTCGTGATCGTGACCTTGTGTTACATTTCGCACCGTCGTCGAGGTGGCCTATGAAAACACGTTGTATCAGTGGAGTGGCTGTGGCGCTGGCGTTATCAGCCGGCATCACCCTATTCGCGCAGACACCGACACCCGCTGGCGGCGGCCAGTTACCTTCGGGCGGCGCTCAGGCACCTTCGGGCAACGCCCAGGCCCCCCCCGGTGGCCTTTCGCAGGCGCAACAAAGACTTCTACCCAAGGCGCTGGACAAGGCACCGGATATCAAGTTCGACGTCGTGAAGGACTTCATGAAGTTGCCGCCCAACGTGTATATGGGCGAAGGCATCGGGATCGCGACCAACTCCAAGGGTCACATCTTCGTCAACACCTGCGCCCAGCAAACGCGCAATTTCGAATTCGATCAGAACGGCAATTACGTACGGGAGATCGGGAAGGACCTTTACGGCTTCGTGTTTTGTCACGGCATCCGCGTCGATGCCCAGGACAACATCTGGGTGATCGACGAGGGCGCCAACTCGATCATCAAGTTCAACCCGCAAGGCCGCGTGACCATGATCCTGGGTCGCCGAATCGGGTTTCCCTACAATGGCATGGAGCCGGCTGTGAAGGAGGCTCAATCCGGCGCCGCCTTATATTCTCAATCGTCCCACCGACGTCGCCTTCGACTCCGCCGGCAACATCTTCGTCGCCGACGGCTACGGCAATTCACGCATCGTCAAGTACCGACAAGTACGGCCACTTCCTCAAACAAGTCGGCAGTCGCGGACCGGGGCCCGGCCAGTTCAACCTGATACATGCCATCGCCGTGGATGCTAAGGGAAATGTCTACGCGGGCAGCCGCAGCGACCAGCGCATCGAGGTGTTCGACAACGACCTGAATTACAAGACGACATACGACCACGTCGGCGCTCCCTGGTCCTTGTGCATCACCCCGGGCCCGCACCAGTATCTCTACACCTCCAACTCCAACCCTGACTCCCAGGACACCGAGTTACACAAGGTCAGCGGCCAGATCTTCAAAATGGAGCTGGACGGCACCGTCCTCGGCAAGTTCGGCGTCCCCGGCAAAGAGCAGGGACAGTTCAGCACGGTGCACGGAATCGATTGCCGCGTTGACAATGAAATCCTGGTCAGCGAAATCGTCGAATGGCGGTTCCAGAAATTCATCCTGCACCCCACCGCCGCGCAAGGGGGCACGAAATGAAATACTCACGCTTCGCAGCCGCGTTGCTCTTCGCCGGCGCTCTTCTCGCCGGCTCGCTGTTCGCCCAGCAGAAGGAACTCTCGTTCGAATCCGCCGGTGACTTTTTGAGCCTGCCGGCTGACCTGCATCTCGGTGAAGTGGCTGGCGTGGCCACCACCTCCAAGGGCAACCTGCTGGTCTACTTCCAGGGTGGCGGCCCTAACGCCACGATTGGCGCAGCGCGCATCCACATCAACGGCGGCGCGCGCCTGATCGAATTCGATCGCTCCGGAAAGTTTCAGCGCGAGATCGGCGGCTCCGCCGCCAACAGCCGCCCCTACGCCTTCCTGTTTGCGCAGGGCGTCAGGGTCGATCCCCAGGACAGCATCTGGGTTGTGGATCGCGCCTCGAGGATGGTCGTCAAGTTCGACCAGTCCGGCCGCGTCCTCCTGACCTTGGGCCGCAGGCTCGAGGCGGTCGGTGAACTCGGCAGCAGCGGAGTGTTCGGCCGCGCTTCCGGACCTCCGGGATCAGGCGTGCCCGGCGACAATTTCAACCAGCCCACTGACGTGGCCTGGGACGCTGCCGGCAACATTTTCGTCTCGGACGGTTACGGCAACGCCCGCGTCGCCAAGTTCGACAAGAACGGGAAGTTCATCAAGTCCTGGGGCGCGACGGGTACCCAATCCGGTCAGTTCAATATTCCCCACTCAGTCGCCGTCGATGCCCGCGGCAACGTGTACGTCGCCGATATGGGCAATCAGCGGATTCAGGTGTTCGACAACGACGGCACGTTCAAGAGCGAGATCAAGAACGTGGGCGCGCCGCGTGCCATCTGCATCTCGCCCGGCGCGCACCAGTTTCTCTACAGCTCCAACTCCAACCCGACTGAGGACCCCTTTCTCAACGGCGAGATTTACAAGATGGAGCTGGACGGCACGGTGCTCGGCCGTATCGGCCGCGCCGGCAAGCAGTTCAAGGAGTTCGGCATGGTCAATGAGATCGACTGCCGCGATCCGAACACCTTGTACGTCGCCGAGCTCATGAACTGGCGAGTGCAAAAGCTCAGCCTGAATAACTGAGCCGGCGAGCCCGGCAACACAGGAAAGGCGTGGGCCCCCCGGCTACAAACGTGGAGGGTCTACGCACGAAAGGCGCGCTTGCGCTTCCGCCTCATCGATGGACTTCATGACGCCTACGCAGCGTGCGCTTCGGTCGATCCGAGCTAGGGCCGAGGCTTAACTTGAGGCGGAACGGCTTCAGAAGCCGATTCAAGGTGTCCTGCGTGGGGTTGTGGCGTGGATTGAGCGTCCGCAGGAGGTTCGGGCTCGCCATCCCGACCTTGGCTGCGAATTCCTTAACGCCCATCGCTCGAACGACTTTGGCAAGCGCGACCTGAAGAGGAACACCCTCGTCGATCGCTCCCAGCAGGAACTCGCGAGCGAATTCTCGATCGCGTAGATCTTCCGCCAGCCCGACATTCCAGTCTCTATGTCGTCTTGCCACGACGCTTCACCTCCAGAATCGGGATTCCGCCTTCGCTCGCGCCGGCCTCCGCCTCGGCAATAGCTGCCTGCATGAATTCGTTGGGCATGCGTCGATTATCACGTGTTAACTGCTGTGGATGATGTGGTGAGGGCTGTGGTCGCCGGCGAGCGTCGCATCGTTGTGGTCGATGTCGAGGCGACTTGTTGGAAGAAGGGGGTGTTCAGCCGGAAAAAGGAGACCATCGAAATCGGCGCGGTGCTGTTGCTGCTCGATCGTGCCCAATCGAAGTGGCGCGAGTTTCAGACATTCGTCCGACCGCAACGACTGCCTCGCCTCTCCAGCTTCTGTCGCGAACTCACCGGCATCACCCAGGAGAATGTCGATGCCGCTCCCACATTCCCGGAAGCGCTGCGGCTGTTCCTGGAATGGTCACCACCGTTGGAGCGAGTCGTCCTCGCGACCTGGAGTCGATACGACTTGTGGCAGCTCGATCTGGATCTGGAGGCTCATGGCCTCCCTGAGCTCGGCATTCCTTTCCTCGACGTCAAGAAACTCGCTGCGCGCGTCGTCGGTGCAAAGAGCTTCGAGGAGACCGCACGCGAGCTGGCTCCTGATGCTGTCGTCATGCCGAGGCACCGTGCCATTGCCGATGCGCGTCGGACTGCACGGATCCTGAACCGGCTGCTTCGTCCGCTCGTCTGACCCGTCAAGTCCACCAATCGCGGGATCATCAGCTTGGTCCGTCGCCTTGGTCGCCGGCATGCAGCGTTCGGCCCGGGCCAAAATATGCCGATCGGCGTCTAACACATGGAGTAGCGTTGGGCGCTTCCCGTGCGAAAGAGGATTGATGCTGCAATCTGTCAGTTACCTCCTGATCCACGACCGCGACATCAGTAATCCCACCGAACCTGCCTTGCTCGAAAAGCTTCGTCCGTTTGCGACGCCAGTAACGCTGACTGCGGGTCAGACGCCCGCGGTCAATTTACGTGTCGCCAAAGTCGGGCGATGAGCGCAGTCGATGCAGTCAGCAAAACGCCGACGTCGTGGGGCTACATTGAGACACGACGGTTGGCAGGCCTGGTGAAATAGGAGACGGCCAGAAGGCAGAGCAGTGCGATCGGCACTAACCACACGCGCCCCGGTTCGGAGATATACGCGGAGATCGATGCCATAACCCAGGCGAACGTGGCGCCCGCGTAAGCCCATTCCTTCAAAACTGCCAACCCTGGAAGCAGTAGGACGATCGCCGCCGCCGGCTTCGCCATACCGAGCACGATCCGAAGATGCTGGGGATATCCTGCCTTCGCGAACCCTGTCACGACCTGCTCACTGCCAGTGAGATAGCTCAGCGAACCCAGGAGCGCTAACGAAACGAGTGCCGTGGTCCCCCAGTAGATATATCGAGCCATGCTGCCTCCATTGGCAGCCGACTATACCTCCGCTGACGCGTGGGGGGCCACGACGATCGTCGTCAGTGCCACACTGAAGTCTGTTCTACGGAGTCTACGATCAGGTGTGGTCGACGCTCGTGGCGTAGTGCTCGCGTGGGCTCACTCGCGCGCTCGTTCGCCAAGTCGTTAGCGCCTCGCCTCGTTCTTGTATACGTGTCCGTCTTTCATCACGAACACGACCCGCCGCAACGCTGTAATATCGGCGATCGGATCGCCGTCGATTCCCACGAGGTCGGCGTGCAGGCGGGCAGCGACGGCGCCGATTGAAGACTGCATTCCCAACGACTCCGCCGATAGCGAGGTCAGGGAAACGATCGCATTCATCGGCGGCTGTCCTCCGTCCCTGACCCGCACAATGGCTTCATCGATGTTCCGTCCGTGCGCGCCGGCCACTGCGTCGGTGCCGTACACGATTTTGAGCTTTGGGACGCGGAGCGCTCGGCGGAATGTATCGGCAATGATCGGTACCGCCTTTTCCATGTATGTGAACCCCTCCTGGGTGTAGTTTCCAATCCCCAGGAACTTCGACTTGTTTTCGAGATAGTTCTGCAACACCAACCCGACGTTCGGGTCGAAATACGTGCCGTGCTGAGCCATGAGGTTCAGAACTTCGTCCGTCGCGAAAGTCCCGTGCTCGATTTGTGTGCAACCCGCGAGCGTCGCTGCTTTCATGGACTCGGCGCTGTGCGCGTGGACCAGCGTCCGCAGTCCCTCGGCCTTCGCTTCGCTGCAGGCGGCCTGCAGCTGCTCGTCAGTCATCGTCTGTTTGCCGCCGTCCCGAATGCTCGCAGAGGCAAAGAGCTTGATGACGTCAGCTCCGGCCGATTTCGCGTCGCGAACGGCCTGCCGGAGCTGGTCGGGCGTCGCAAGGGCTGGCGGGCTCGCTCGGCCCGCGCCGCTTCGCTCGTTGAGTTGACGCACGGAGGTGAGCAGACGCGGTCCTGGCAGGAGTCCGCGCGCGATCGCGGACCGCAGCTCGACGTCCCCGGCTTCGCCGACGCTCTGGACGGTCGTGAAGCCGGCCATCAACGTGACCCACGCATTCTCGACTCCATATAGCGCGCGCTGGGTAGGCGGCTCGTTGTTCGCCTCGAATCGCCCGTCCTTGTCGAAGTGCCAGAGGATGTGGACGTGCGTGTCGATGAAGCCGGGAAGCACCGTCAGGCGCGATAGGTCGTACGTCGGGCTCGTCGTGGCTCGCCCGACACGGGTGATTGTGGCGCCGTCTATCACGATTGAGGCATCACGCACCGACCCGCCACGCCCGTCGATGAGACGGCCCGCGCGAATCGTGATTGTCTGCGGACTCTGCGCCGGCGCGATTGTCAGCGAGCTCCAGAGAATGAAAGCCGCAGCAACCAGGCGTCTCATGACGCCGCTATGGTATCGCGTCGGGGGTCGAAGGGGGCCAGGATTGCCTGAGATGGCGCCGCGAGGACGCCTGCGCCCAGCGCCAGACTGGCAGTCAGGAACCACCAGAGGTCGCGCATCGACTTCACGTCCTCATCTTGTCACGGAGACGTCGCTGGTTGCATGACATCGTCGGGTCGCATCAGGTTCGACGGGTGACAGCGTCGGTGATCTGACGTTACGATCTCCAATCAACGCGGAGGACGAATGGGGACATCGCTGGTGGTGACCGTGATTGGCAACGACAGGCCTGGCATTGTCGAACGGCTGTCGGAGGTCGTGCTTGCGGCTGGAGCCAACTGGGAAGAAAGCCGGATGGCGCGGCTGGCCGGCAAGTTTGCTGGGATCCTGCGCATCAGCGTCGAGGTCGCGAACGCCGATGCACTGGCCTCGGGGCTGCGCGCGCTCACGAGTGACGGTCTCACGATCGTCGTCGAGAGCAGTGCCGAGGCACCAGCGGAAACGTTCCGTACCGTCCGACTCGATCTGGTCGGCAACGACCACCCGGGGATCATCCGGGACATTTCGAAGGTGCTGGCGCAGCACCAGGTGAACATCGAGGAGCTGGAAACCGGCGTCTCCGGCGCGCCGATGACCGGCGAGCAACTGTTCCGCGCGCACGTGCAACTGAGATTGCCTGCAGCGGTGACGACTGACTGGCTGCGCGGCCGGCTCGAGGCGCTCGCCGGTGAGCTGATGGTGGACGTCGCGCTCGACGAGCAAGCCGGTAAGGATCACGGCGCCGGCTGATGTCAGAGTGAATGCGTATAACGGTCTCTGGACAGCTTACTCATCGATTCCGAGTCGTATCTTCGCTCGATGATCGGGCGGACCGTTTCGCATTACCGCATCACCGAACGGCTCGGCGGCGGCATGGGCGTGGTGTACGCGGCGTACGTCGGCGAGCTCATGAACTGGCGAGTGCAAAAGCTCAGCCTGCATAACTGATCCGGTGAGAGCCGGTCCGGGATGCTCGATAATGAGTGGGTGTCCGTCATGCCCCACGCGATGATTGCGCGGGCCGCACTCCTGCCGACGCGCATCCGAGGCCGTCGCGCGCGCCGCTCGGCGGCCTCGCGCCTAGGGCGACGCGCGTTTCTGGCCATGCGGGTCGCCCCGTTGGCCGTCCAGATAATCGTCGGGACGGTCCTGCTGGTGATCGTCTGGGCGGCCGTGAACTGGATAGTGCAGGTAGTCCGCAAGCCCACCGAGGTGTTCGTCGCGGTCAGCGGCTCGCTTGCCAAGGCGCCGGAGCAGACGTGGCGGCTATACGGTCCGCTTTTCGACGAGCACTCCACGGCGGTCATCGCACCGGAATTGCTGGCCGCTCTGGCCCAGGTGGAGAGCAGCGGCAACCCGGTCGCACGGACCTACTGGCGGTGGCGGTTCAGCTGGAACCCGTTCGAGCTATACGGACCGGCCTCGAGCGCCGTCGGGATGTTTCAGATCACCGATGGAACGTTCGCAGAGGCCCGGCGCTATTGCATCCACGATCACGTCGTAGTCGAGGACGGCCCCTGGCACGACCCGCACTCGTGCTGGTTCAACGCGCTCTACACACGTGTGGTGCCCGCTCACGCTGTGGAGATGACCGCCGCGCTGCTGGATCGCACCGTCGGGCGCATCCTCGCCCGCAACCGCATTACGACTGCCTCGCTGCAGCAGCGGCAAAACCTCGCGGCGATCATTCACCTGTGCGGAGACGGCGCCGGTGACGGATACGCGCGCCGGGGCTTCCGATTCAGAAGCGGCCAGCGATGCGGCGACCACGACCCCCGCCGCTACCTTGCACAGGTCAACGCGCTGAAGCGTCAATTCGCTCGGCTGGCTGCGGCTGACTGACGTTCACGTTTTCCGCGAGGGCCGCGCCAGGACGGCGAGTCTCTCTCGTTACTTCGGCTTCTCGCAGACTGTGATCACCGGCGACTGGCGTCGGGGTCGCGCCCGGCGGAGCACAGAAGCTGAATCGGCAGATCGGGCATACACGATGTGCGCAGCTCGGCGCGGGCGGGATGGGCGAGGTCTATCGCGCGCACGACAGCAAGCTCGGGCGCGATGTGGCGATCAAGATCCTGCCGTTCCACTTCACGGCCGACCCCGAGCGCCGCGCCCGCTTCGCACGCGAGGCGCGGCTGCTTGCGACGCTCAATCACCGCACATCGGCGCGATCTATGGATTGGAAGATAGCGCAGCAGCTCATTTGACCGCCTCGCGAGCGTCGAGGTGCCAGTCGCCAACGAGCGGGAGCCGCGGCTCCGCTCCAATCGCGAGTCGCTTGAAACCACGCCAGATCGCCGAAGCCCTGGACGAGGCGCACGAGAAGGGGATCGTCCATCGCGATTTGAAGCCGGCCAACATCGTGCTGCAAGGAGTCGCGGGGCCAGTGGCCGGCGACGTGCGCGCGAAGGTGCTCGACTTCGGCCTCGCGAAGACGCTGACTGCTGGTCCGGGGCTCGACCTCACGGAGTCGCCGGGCTCGCTCGACGGCACGGCGGAGGGCCGGATTCTTGGCACGCCGGCCTACATGAGCCCCGAGCAGGCGCGTGGGCTGGCGGTCGACAAACGAACGGACATCTGGGCGTTCGGCTGCGTGCTATTCGAGATGCTGACAGGGCGGCGACCCTTCGAAGGTGACACCGTCACCGATATTTTCGCGCGCATCCTCGAGCACGACCCCGATTGGACACGACTGCCTGCCGAAACACCGGCGCCGATCCGCAGCTTAATCAAACGGTGCCTGCGAAAGGATCCCCGCAGGCGTCTGCACGACATCGCGGATGCGACGATCGAGATGGACTCCGAGATCGGCGAAACGCCTCTCGAGAGCACGCTGGAAGCCGGCACCCGAGCCACAGGCGTATCGTCTGGTATCGGACGCCGGGCGATCGGCTTCGGCGTCGTCGCGCTGATGGTGGTCGTCGCGATCTGGGTGATGGGGCGCGGACGGCCTGGAACCATTCCTCCCCCTCGGGTGATGTCGCTGACGTCCTATCCGGGGAACGAGCTCTCGGCATCGTTTTCGCCAGATGGCAAGCAGGTGGCCTTCTCCTGGGACGGCGAGAAGGGGGACAACGAAAACATCTATGTGCTGATCGTCGGCTCCGACATTCCGGTGCCCGTCACACGGAACGCCGCCAGAGACATCTCCCCGGCCTGGAAACCTGACGGCAGCCAGATCGCTTTTGTGCGCGTGGAAGCCGGTCGCGCGGCGATCTATCTGGTGTCGCCACTGGGGGAATCGGAACAGAAGCTGGCAGAGTTTTCTGCCTTGCCTGCATTTCTCTCCATCGACAACAGCACGGAGAATGACCCCATGCTGTCCTGGTCTCCTGATGGGCGCTGGCTGGCGATCAGCCGTGTGACGGCAGGCAACGAGAGGGGTCTTTTCCTGCTGGCAGCTGACGGCGCCAAACGACTGCTTCTGCTACCGACCAAAGCTGGCGACGAATGCTACGCGGCAGCGTTCTCGCCGACCGGCGACGCGCTGGCCTTCGTCTGTGCCGGCTACATCGAGGTGGTGGGGCTGGGTGCGGCCGATCCGCCACCATCAATGAACACCGCGGCGCCTTACCCCACAGCTCGGACCCGTGAAGGGTCTCGTCTGGACTCGCGACGGGAAAGAACTGCTTTTCGGGGAGGGGCACATTTTCGCCAACGACTACCATCTCTGGCGTGTGCCGGTCTCTGGAGACCGCGCTCGGGAGCGCATCGACCTGGCCGGCGTCGGAGCCTTTCCAGCGGTGTCGGCGTCGGGAGATCGCCTGGCCTACAGTCGCCGAAGTTTCAATGTCGATCTGCTGAAACTCGAGGAAGGGCACGAGCCCGAGACCATTCTCGCTTCGACGTTTATTGATGTGATCCAGAGTCACCGTGGATCGCCCGATGGTCACCACGTTCGTATCGAAATTCGCGTCAAACGCAATCGTCACGTCGCCATACGTCTTGTGCTCGGACACCTGGCCTTGGTGCCGGCGCCGAAGCGGCGGGAACCGCCTCCGCCGGCGTGCCGTCGGGTGAAAAGACGGGGTAGTTTTGTCAAACGCAGGATGATTCGTCAAACGCCGGACATGCGAGCCGTCCGGATCCATCACATAGATTTCCGCGTTCCCGTCGCGCCAGGACGTGAACGCGATCCGGGTGCCTCACCTCCTTCGCTTCAACGGCAACGCACGCGACCGTGGCGCGACCGTTCAAACCTCCTGCAACCCGGAGCGCGTCTTATCCAAAGTGCCGCTTCGCAAAGGCGCGACCGGAACCCGACTTCAGAAACCTCTCGAAGCGGATGGCTCGTGGCTCATCGCGGAATCCGATGACGACGTGGAGTTCCCAAGGACAATGGCGCGCGGTGTGCGGGCAGCGGCCGGCGTTGTGGTCGACGAGGCGTGCGCGAACATCCGACGTCAGGCCAATGTAAAAGTGCGGGTTGGAATTGGCACTCCTGAGGACGTAGACGAATCTCTTGTCTTCCGGCATGCGAGAGGGGGAGGCAACGTCGATGCCGAAGGCTCAGACCTGAGCACGCGTGGGAATTGCGCGACGCGTCGAGACCCATGGCAGTTTCTGCGACCCTGCCAGTGGAGATGGTAGGAGGAATCCGCCAATCTGCGGCCCGCCTACGCGGCTTCGCCGCTACGGCGCGGCATGCTTCGCATGCCGAGCCGAAGGCTAGGGCCTGAGTGAATTGCAGGGGATTAGAAGTCCGCCTTCACCGCTGCGCAGCTTCGGCCCAGATTTTCCCTAGATGGAACCCACTGACCAGCTGGATGCGGCAAATCGAAGACTTCCAGAGATCTGCGTAAGGCGGTTTGCTAAGGTCGTCCGATAACAGAACGGACCTGGTCTGAGGGAGGTCTCTAATTCACTGCAATCTGGCGAATTCGGCCTTGGCGTCCTTCAAAATCGGGATCTCGACGTCGGCGTCTTTCCAGAGCATGAGGAAATCGTTGTAGGCGCTCTTCGCTTTGGATCGAAATCCCGCGATCGCGAATGCTCTCCCGAGTTGAAGGTGCGCCAGTGCGCCAATCGGATCGGTCACGACGATCCCGCGGTGGTCGAGAATCTTCTGGAATTCTCTGGCGGCGTCCTCGCCCTGGCGCGCGGCGACGTAGGCGAGCCCGCGCACGTAGACTGGATAGAGCGGCCCGCTGAATCCAACCGATGCGCCGGAGTGATCACCCAATTCGTACGGGCCGGCGATTTCGAGCAGGTCGATTGCCTTCGCAGCCTCCCGGCGGTTGAGTGCAAGCAGCGCCCGAAGCGCCGGCAGATAGCTGATTCTTACCAGGGTGTCTTCGGGAAAGCGCGCTGCCAGGTCGTCGGCGAGCGTTTGCGCTCGGGACGAATCTCCAGCAAGCGCGAGTGCGACGGCCGCGCCATATTGCGTGATCGGACCCTTGGAAAGATCGAGCACGCCGGCGGCGATCTGTCGCGCGTCGGATGGATATCCGAAGAGCGCCTCGCGCACCGCTGCCGCGGCTTCGTGCTGAGCCGCGCCATCCCTGCGCCCCGCCTGCTTCGCCAGGTCCACGGCCTGTCGTGACTTCTTCCTCGCCTGTTGCAGATGACCGGAAGACGCGAGAACAGCACCCTCCTGATCGATCACCCATGCCGGGATCCAGTCCTGCGCCCCGGATCTTTCCCGTCCCAGCGCGGCCAACCTTTCCATCTCCGTATGGTCGTTCTCGAGGAACGCGATGTGGAATCGCGCGTAGAGCAGTTCGGGCATGTCGATCTTGCGCTCTGAGGCCCTTTGCAGCGTGCTACGCGCCTCCGCGAGGCGGTCGCGGTAGATGTAGCTCGCGGCAAGGTTGAAGTATGGAAAGGAGTGATCGGGATCGAGCATCATGGCTTTCCTGGCTTCTTGCTCTGCCGCTTCAAATCTGCCGGCGGCGGCGTTGATCATCCCGCCCAGAAAGGAGTGGGGCTGCATATCGCGAGGGTAGGTTTGCGCCCATACCTCGCAGACCTGCCGCGCCTTCTCCAGGTCTCCCGTGACCGTGCGGTGGTAGACGAAATCGATGAAGAACTTCTCGCGGTCACTGGTGCGATCTCGCAACTGATAAGCCTTCGCCGTGCCCTCCATCGACGAGACGGACTCCCCGATGGCGCTGTAGAGGATCCCAAGGTTCGCGAAGGCCATGGCAAAATTCGCGTCGATCTCGGTGGCGCGCTTGAAATGCGGCAGCGCGGCGGGAGGTCCGCTCGAATCGAGAACCTTCAATCCGGTGCTGTAGGCCTTCAATGCCTCGATCGACAATGTGGTGGCGTCGGGAAGTGGTGTCGAGTGCTTCTCGAGGGTCGTCAGCGACTCGCCGACACGCGCTCTGAACTTCGTGGCAATCTCACTGAGAGTAGTCAGAACGTCTTCCTTTCGCGCGGCCTGCGCCTGCTCCTGGTCAAGGATGTCTCCGGTGCCGCATCGCTTGGCGTGCAGCCCGAGGATGTACTGGCTTCCGAGACTGGCGATCGATCCTTCCAGGACCGCTGCGCTCCCGGTCCGTTCGCAGACGCCGGCGGCGAGCTCCGGCGTGAGTCGCGCGTCTGGCGCCTGGCCCATCAGTCGAAGCGTCTTGTGAATGCGCTCGTCGGAGATGAGGCTGAGGAACGGGGACTGTGCGAGCTGTATCGCGAGCCCCTGCCGAAGCGTATCGTCGAACACTGAGTCCCCAGTCGTGTTGGTGAAGTCGGCGAGGACGATCGTGTCCGTGTCCGTGAGCTTTGGAGCGAGGGCGGTGTCGCCGGTCGATTTCGAGAAGCGGTAGACGTATTGGGCGCCGGCGATCGACACGAGCACAGCGGCTGCACCGATGAGTGCCGTCCATCGCCATCGTCGAGCAGGAGGTGCCGCGTCTGCGGCTGCCGTACGCGGCGTCACACGCGCCGAGTCCAGATCGCGCTTCAGCCGCTGGAGATCGGTCCGGATCTCGGCTGCGTGCTGGTACCGAAGGTCGCGATCCTTCTCGAGACATTTCTCGATGATCCGTTCCAACTCCATCGGCACGTCGGGATTGAGGCGCACCGCGGGAACCGGCGTGCGATTGAGAATGCCATCCAAAATGACACCGAGGCCCTCCCCGCGGAACGGCAGACTCGCGGTGGCCATTTCATAGAGCACGATACCGAACGAGAACAGGTCGGTGCGTGCATCCAGGCGCTCGCCGCGGATCTGCTCGGGCGACATGTGTGACGCCGTTCCGAGGACGTTCCCGGTCGACGTCAATCGGTCGTCCACCGTGCGGGTGGGCATCCCCGCTGCGTTCCAGCCTGAGCGATAGTCAACAGATTCGAGTTTCGCCAGTCCGAAATCGAGAATCTTGGCGTGTCCGCGCGTCGTGACGAACAGGTTCGCAGACTTGATGTCGCGATGGATGATTCCGACCGAATGCGCTGCCTCCAATCCGTCGGCGATCTCGATCGCCAGCGGAAGGAGCGTGTCGCTCGGCAGCGGACCTCCCAGGATGCGATGCTTCAGCGTCGTTCCCTCCAGGAACTCCATCGCGATGAACGGCCGGTCCTGGTGGCGTTCGATCTCGTAGATCGTGCAGATATTCGGATGGTTCAGCGATGACGCCGCACGCGCTTCCTGCCGAAAACGCTCGACCGCGCGCGGATCGCGGGCCAATTCCTCCGGCAGGAACTTCAGAGCGACGGAGCGGCCCAACTCCAGATCCTCGGCCCGATAGACGACACCCATGCCGCCGCCACCGAGCTTTTCGAGAATGCGGTAATGCGTGAGAACCGCGCCCGTGCCGAGATCAGTGGGCTCATGTTCTTCGCGCACGTCCTCGCCCACGACTCGCGCCGCCAGTTCGATTGCGGGCCTCTCGAGGAAGGTCACGGCCTGCTGTTCCACGCTCAGAAGCGACCGCGCTTCACGCGCCAGCGCGTCGTCACCACCGCAGGCCTGCCCGAGAAAGGCATCGCGCTCTTCGGGCGAGCGGTCGAGCGCGTCGTGCAGCAGCTTATTGAGCCGGCCCCACCGTTCCGAGTCCATGGTTGGCCCCTCCGGAAAGTTCTCGGTACAGCCAGAGCTTGGCGATGCTCCAGTCGCGCCTCACCGTTGCGGGCGAGACGTCGAGCGCTTCGGCCGTCTCCTCCACGCTGAGTCCGCCGAAGAAGCGCATTTCGATGATTTGGCCCTTGCGCGGATCGAGGCTCGCCAGTGCGGTCATCGCGTCGTCGAGCGCCACCAGGTCCGCGGTTCGATCGCGAGCGACGACAGCGGCCTCGTCCAGATCGACATGTTGCACACCTGCTCCGCGCTTGACGTTATGGCGACGAGCATGATCGACGAGGATGCGCCGCATCACCTGGGCCGAAACAGCGAAGAAATGGGCACGATCCTGCCAGCGCATGCGGTTGTATCCCACCAGGCGCAAGTAGGCCTCGTTCACGAGGGCGGTCGTCTGGAGCGTGTGGCCGCGGTGCTCGCCCTCCATATAGCGGTGAGCCAGGCGGCGGAGTTCTTCATACACGATGGGGGTCAGGCCGTCGAGCGCGCGCTGGTCTCCATCGCTCCAGGCTCGCAGAAGCGCGCTGATGTCCTTTGTACTCAGTTTGTTAGCCCTATCCGCCGCGACGATTGATTATACCGCCGGCCACACATCGCGAAATTTCCGCATCGCCGTTAGCAAATTCGCGCGGATTCTCCGCCTATTAGGGTGGAGGGACACATGAAAGCAAGATTGGGTTCAATGATTGTCGCGAGTACGGTTCTGACCGCGCTTGTCGGCGCACACCTGCAAGGATCGATCGTGGCCGACCACGGGTCGCGCCGTCTCGACACGCGGCGGCTTACGCACACGCCAGTGGCTCGAGCAACCGACCTCGCGCCGAGCGCCCGCAGTCTCCTGGTGTATGTCATTGCCGGTTTTACCTTTCAATTCGGCGCGCTGGATTTGAGCAGCGGGAAGTTTCTCCCGATTGGACCCGGCGTGCCCCCCGATGTTGGAGGTGGATTGGTTCAAGGCCTCGGCACGTCGCTGCTGACCCTCGCGTTTTCAGGCAATCTGGACGCCATTGATCCATTTACCGGTCGGACGTCGGTCATTGGTGCTACCGGATTGCGCGATTGTTCGGTGCCAGGTTCTTACGATCCGTACTGCGCCAATGTGATGGGCCGGCTCGGTGGCAGTTTCTACGCCACCGATTTGGCCAACAATCTCTACTCAGTGGATCCCGCCACCGGCGCCGCGACCCTGATCGGACCGACGGGAATGCCGGAGGTGACGTTTGCCCCATTCAGCGAGAACGCTGACGGCACGTTCAATGTCTACAGTGAGAGTTTCGTCAGTGCCCACGGCAGGCTCTATGCGAATTTCGCGACTCTGACGACTGATTTTGTGACGGTCGATCCCGTGATCCAGGGCGCTCTCTACCAGGTCGACCCCTCGACAGGACAAGCGACGTGGATTGGACCGACAGATCCAAACATCACGGCGATGGTCAATGTGAACGACACGGTTTACGCATTCGACGTGTACACGAATCAAGTGCTCACGCTCGATTTGGCGACTGGCCAGACCACGCCCGTGAGCGGCGTCGATCCGGCCGTGATGTCTCTCATTGCCGGTGCAACGCCCGCCCGACCATCTCCCGCGGCTGGTCGATAAAAGGGCCGGCGACGGTCTTCACGCCTTCGGCCGCCACAAAGGCAGGACGAGTGGCAGCCGAAGGCCGCGGTTATGGCACCAATCGCGTCGCTCAGAAGCCGCTAATTGAAACAGTCGATGAACACCACTCGTCCTGCTTAGTCACCAGGTCGATGTGCCTTCTCGGTGAACCTCCCCTGTTCTACCGTGTGCAAGCCGTCTTGTCCGGGCGAGTTCCAAGGACCACACCCAGACAGCGCGCGCACCAGGATTTCCCGCTGCGAGGATTCGTCCGATGCGCATCGTGTGGACGCGGTCTGACCGGCAGCTGGTCGAAGGGGCGCAACGCCGATTACGCATCAGCGAAAATGACGTTTCGCGAAGGCCCAGTGGCCGTGAATGAGCTCGCTCGTGACGGGGAATGACCTTCGCCTGCGATCGAGCGCGAAGGGTGGCTTGCCACCCGTAGCTCGCTCATGTTCCAGGCGAGCGAAGGGTGGTGGACCAGAACAGCGTGAGTTGGAACCAGATGACAGTGTGGCTGAGGCGTGTTGACGGAATTCGTCGGGCCGCATGACCCGACACGCCAACTCGTTACGGCCCTAACTTAACCCTCCAACTGCCCGATGATGGCCTGGTCGGTTGAGCGCCCACAACTGCCCCTGATGGTCAGGCGCGATCTCACCGGCGGACCTCGGCGGTCCAGTTCAGAATAACCGTGAGCGGCTGCTCACCAGCAAAGGCCTGAGGCACCACGGCGAGGAACCGCTTGCCGTCCGCAGCCACGGCGAAGTCCACCCACGTCCGGCCCTGCAACGCGAAGAGCGGCGCTGGCTTACCCACTTCGAGCATCGGTGTTGTGCGCACGGGCACCGCCATGAGGCGGCGATCGGCCGAAACGTAGAACAGAACACGACCGTCGTGACTCCATCGCGCGCCTTGCTGCAAGTCGCTACCAGGGGCTATTCCGGTCGAGACGGGTGCTTTGCCGCCAGTCGGGGGAAACGGCGCCACGTACACTTCGAATTGCCCCGACTCATCGGAGGTGAAGGCCATGGCGTGGCCGTCCGGCGAGAAGCGCGGATCTGTCTCATTGAAGCGCGACCTGAACAGCGCTGACGGCGTGGCGGGGCCGGCAAGCGGCAACGTGAAGATGTTCAGGTTGCCGCGAGCCGTGCGCTCAGTGAAGAGGAGGGTATGCCCGTCCGGTGACACATCGATGGGCCTCCGCTGCTGCGTCCCCTCCGGAAGCAGTTCGTCCTCGATAGACGTGTCGAGGCGCTTTCGAGCCAGATTCAACCCCCCGCTGCGACCGATCGCGAACAGAATGGCGCGGCCACCAGGCAGCCACACCGGATACGCTTCGCTGCCCGGGTCCGACGTCAGGCGTTCCTCGACGCCCCTGGCGAGATTGGTGGTCCAGAGGTCCCACGTACCGATTCCAGGCTTCGTCCGCTCGAACAGCACTGTCCCGCCGTCGGGCGACAGGCGCACGTTCAGGTAGGTACCGGGAGCGCCAACAGTTCCAACTTCCTTCCCGGTGCGATCGACCCAGACGAGTTGCGCGACGTTCGCATGCGACTGATATGCGATCGTTCCGGTGCGTGATGTGGTGAACATTGCCATCCCGGAAGAGAGGAAACGGTCGACCGGCTCGGCAATCGAGACCGGCGCACCAACGATCTGTCCGCTCTCCTGGTCGAACCGCTGGGCGACGAGCACGCCTTCCTGCGCAAACACGAGGTAATCGGGATCAACCCACTGGACGTTCGACACCGCGGACACGATCGGCCGCGGGGCGCGTCCCCGCTCGCCGAGCATCAATTGGCCTGTGGAGTTGGGACGCTGGCTGAGATAAAGGAACCGCTTCCCGTCCGGCAGGAACGACGGCCACACGACCGTCTCTCCGCGCGACCTGTCAGCCGTGACGATCGCTTCGGGTTCACCGCCAGCGCTCGACACGCTGAAGATGGCGTCTCCCACGAACGACGCGAAGAGAATCGCGCCGCCGCTGCTCCATGTGCCGAAGGACGCGTTGGCCGGCACGTCACACAGGGACACGGCCGTCCCACCGTGGAGATCGATCCGTTTCAGTTTGTCGCCCGCAAAAAACGCGAGGGATCTGCCGTCAGGCGACCAAAAGGCAGACGTCGCCCCGTCGGTGCCGGGCACGACCCGCGCATCGAGGCCTGAGATCGGCCGTAGCCAAATCCGAGGAGGGTTTGGCGGCGCGACGGCGACAAGTGCCAGTTGCGATCCGTCCGGGGATAGGGCGAGGAACGTCGACCCGACGGTGTGCAGGAACGTGCTGCCCGGAGGCGGGAACACCGAGAAGCGAACCGGCGTCACTTGCGCTGGCGGCGAGGGCTCGGGACGGAGGAACACGCCGAGTGCGAACGCCGCGGCAATCAGTGCGACGAGCGCGACTCCTGCGGCGGCCGCCGTCCAGCCGCGCCAGCGGGGTGGACCTTCGCGCCGCTCCCGATCTCCAACGGGCGTGTCGTCGTCCAGTTCAAGCTCGACTCGCACGTCGCCGATATCTCGCAGGCGCCGCGCCGGGTCCTTCTCCAGGCACCGTTTGAGCAGGCGCGACACGGACGGCGGTGTCGAACGCGGTACCGCGGTCCAGTCCGGCTCATGGGTCAGGACCGCCGCAATCGTGTCGGACATGGTCGCGCGCGCGAAGGCGGGACGCCCCGTCAGTACCTCATAGAGGACGCAGCCGAAGGCCCAGATGTCCGTCCGCTTGTCGACCGCCTGCCCGCGTGCCTGCTCCGGGCTCATGTAGGCGGCCGTCCCGAGAATCATGCCGTCTCGCGTGCCGCCAACGGTCCGTGTGGCGGCCCGCGACAGCTCGGGGCTGGATGCATCACTGGCGACCACTTTCGCCAGGCCGAAGTCGAGGACCTTCACCGTACCCGCGGGCGTGATCTTGATATTCGCGGGCTTCAGATCCCGGTGGACGATCCCGCGTTCGTGTGCGGCGTCGAGTGCATCGGTGATCTGCCGCGCGATCGCTGAGTGCCTCCGGAATCGGAAGGCCCCCGCCTCTTGCCTCGTCTCCGGCGAGGGTGTCCGCGAGGGTCAAGCCCTCGACCATCTCCAACACCAGCGCTCGGCCGCCCTCCAACTCCTCGACGCCGTAGATCGCGCCGATGTGTGGGTGATTGAGGGACGCGAGCAGGCGTGCTTCACGTTCGAATCGGGCGAGGCGGTCAGGGTCGGCAGTGAAGCCACGCGGCAGGATCTTGATCGCGACGTCGCGTCCGAGGTTGGAGTCGCGCGCGCGATACACCTCGCCCATGCCGCCTTCGCCAATCTGTGCCGAGATCACATACGGCCCGAGCGCGTGACCGATTCGGATCCGCCCGCCGATATCGATATCGAGCGCCACGGCCGGGGTACTCAGGAACGCGGCTCCCCCGTCGTGTGCCAGGAGCGATTCGACCTCGCGGCGCAACGCGTCATCGCCCGCGCACGCGTCCGCCAGGAACGGTCCGCGTTCGTTTGCGCTGCACGCGAGCGCCTCGTGATACAGCCGCTCGATCCTCTCCCAGCGCTCAGATGTCGTCACGTCGGGAATCACTCAGCTCGCGCGCCAGCCACGCTTTCGCCAGCCGCCAATCCTGCTTGATGGTGCCAACGGACAGATGAAGCGCCGCTGCAGTCTCTTCCACGCTCATGCCGCCGAAGAAGCGCATCTCGACTACTTTGCACTTCCGGGGATCCACCGCCTCCAACGCGTTCAAGGCGTCGTCGAGAGCCACGAAATTCTGGGAGGGCGTAGCCGACACGGCGACGGCCTCGTCGAGCGACACCTTCTGTCCCCCGGCGTTGCGCTTCTGATAGCCCTTCGCGCGCGCGGCATCCACCAGAATGCGCCGCATCAGGCGCGAGGCCATCGCAAAGAAATGTGCGCGATTCTGCCACTGGACCTGCTTGACTTCGATCAGCCGGAGATACGCCTCATTGACCAGCGCGGAGGCCTGAAGCGTGTGGCCGGCACGCTCGTGGCGCATATGGCGCCCCGCCAAGCGGCGCAGTTCCCCATGGACGAGGGGCAGCAAGCGGTCGAACGCCGCTATCTCACCCCGGCCCCAAGCCTGCAGCAGAGCGGTGGGGTCGTGGCCGTGACTGCGAATGCGCCGATTCTACACCCGCTTGCAGGCTGGCCAGTCCATTGATTCTCGGCCTATTTTGAACGTTTTGACCATTTTCGACGTTGTTCTCGCCTCCGAGAGTGAGGGCCGGCACGCGCCGGCAATCGTCCACAACGTTGGAAGGAGACAACCCATGAGCTCGGTGACCCAATTCCTTTCGAAGCTTCGCGGTCGAGCCACGCACGACGTCAAGCCTGTCGCCGATGTTCGGACTCGCCGGCGTTTATTCGCGACCGCCGCGGCAATCTTGCTGGCCCTTGCGGCCATCGTCATTGCGCCTGCCGTAATCGCCAAGGATCGGCATGACGACGGCAACTGGGTCGGTACGTGGAGCGCAAGCCCTCAGGCAGTTGCCGCGCCCATCCAGATCAACGGTCAAACGGTGCGCCAGATCGTGCACACGAGCCTCGGTGGTGAGCGTGTGCGCGTGCGCTTCTCCAACGCCTACGGCGCGAGCCCCCTGATCATCGGCTCCGCGCATGTCGCCATCAGCACTGGCGGTGTCTCGATTTCGGGGAGGACCGATCGGATCCTCAAGTTCAACGGCTCACCCTCCATCGCCATTCCCGCCGGTGCGCTGGCGGTGAGCGACCCCGTCAGGCTCGAGGTGGAAGCTTTCGACAATCTCGCGGTGAGTCTGTACCTGCCACAGAACGTCGCTGCGACGACCCAGCATTCGGTGGGTCAGCAAACGAACTACATCTCGATTCCAGGAGACTTTACGGATGCGATCACCTTCGAAGCGACGACCACCCAATCCTTTTACTTCCTGACCGGCGTTGAAGTCCTTTCCTCCAGGCGGGCGCGGGCGATTGTGGCGCTGGGCGATTCAGTCACCGACGGGTTCGGTTCAACGACCGACATGAACCAGCGCTGGCCGGATCTGCTCGCGGAACGACTGCAGTCCAGCTGGGGCACAGCGCAGGTGGCCGTGCTCAACGCGGGCATCAGCGGGAATCGAGTGCTGCATGATTTCCTCGGCACAAACGCCCTGGCCAGGTTCGATCGCGATGTGCTCGTGCAAACCGGCGTGAAGTACGTCGTCGTGCTGCAAGGGAACGCTGACATCCTCATTCCGGGGCTGATCGGCAACCCTGCAGAAGACGTCACCGCCGCACAGATCATCCAGGGGCACCGTCAGATGATCGATCGCGCCCATGCTCTGGGATTGAGAATCTATGGCGGCACGTCGAATCCGGTGGAAGGCTACCCCTTCCCCGGCTTTTGGACGGCCGATCTAGAAGCGAAACGCCAGGCCGTCAATCAGTGGATCCGGACCAGCAAGGCCTATGATGCCGTCATTGATTTCGACAAGCTGCTGAGTGATCCGAGCCATCCCTCACGCCTGCTGCCGGCGTATGACAGCGGCGATCACGTGCATCCCAACGATGCCGGCTACAGAGCGATGGCCGATGCGATCGACCTGACGCCTGTTTAGCGACGGGGACGAGGATTGATCAATCCAGAGAGCGGGCGCCCTGTGGAGGTATGGGTTAGCCGAGCCCAAGCCTTCTCTGTGCCCGCTCATCTTCCGGGGACGCCAGCCGCGACAGACCGGAGTCATGCGGCTAGCGAAACCGAAGGCTGTGCGACGCACCCGACAGCGGATGGGGTCCTGACCAACCGAGCAAGAGGGGTTATGGACCTGACCGGGATCGAACCGGTGACCTCCTGAATGCCATTCAGGCGCGCTCCCAACTGCGCTACAGGCCCGTCTGAGGAAAGACGACCCTTTATTGTAGCGAAGAATGGCGTGCGCCGCCAAACCTGACCTGGCGCTCGACTTAAGCGGCTACCACCGCAAGCGAATCGGCGCTAACGTCGCCCAAAGAATCTCCTGGATGTAACGACGCTTGCGCTCATGACACTTCCTAGACAAACCGGCGCTGAAACGCCGATAGGAGGCGTCGAACAATGAACCCACGGATCGATGAAGTCGCCACGGACTTGTACCGTATCAGCGTGTATGTCCCGCAGTTCGATCTGCAATTCAATCACTTCCTGATTCGCGACGAGGAGCCGCTGCTGTTCCATACCGGCATGCGCTCGATGTTCCCGGCGGTCCGTGAAGCAGTGGCGTCGCTCATCGACCCGGCCAGCCTGCGATGGATTAGCTGGAGCCACTTCGAGGTCGACGAATGCGGCGCGCTGAACGAATGGCTGGCCATTGCACCGAAAGCTCAATTCGTGTGCGGAGAGCTGGGCGCGATGATCAACGTGAACGACTTCGCCAATCGGCCCGGGCGCGGGCTGAAGCCAGACGAGATCCTCGAGACCGGACGACATCGCTATCGATTCGTTCCGACACCGCACCTGCCGCACGGCTGGGACGCCGGCATGTTGTTCGAAGAAAACGAACGCGTGCTGCTGTGCTCGGATCTGCTGCATCAGCTCGGTGACACGGAGCCGATCACGACTACCGACATCACTGGTCGATACCGCCATGCGCTCGAGACGTATCAGGCGCATCCGGTGCTGATGGATTACGTGCCCTACAACGAAAACACGAGGCGGAATCTTGCGAAACTCGCCGCCTTGAAGCCGCGAACGCTCGCGGCGATGCACGGATCGACGTTCATCGGCGACGGTGCCGCGATGCTGACGGCGAGCGCCGACGTGATTCGTGACGTGAGCGCTGCCGCGTCCACCCATGTTGTCGTCTAGCAGCGCCGCACGACCGAGACCGTTGACGCGGAACAACGGCGGCTGGTACGGTTGCGGGTTGATGGTGCAGCGTGTCGATTCGACTGACGGCGACGTCGCGCGCGCGATATCGGCGGGGGCGCCGGGACTGGCGGAGGATGCTGAGACGGAGCTCTACCGCCGGTTCGCGCCGCGCGTCCGGCTCTATGGACTGCGTCACCTGCGTGACGATGACGCGGCGCGCGATCTCGTGCAGCAGGTGCTGCTCCTCACAATCGAGAAGCTTCGCGAGGGATCGGTTCGTGAGGTCGATCAGATCGGATCGTTCATTCTGGGCGTCAGTCGAACGATGACGATCGATCTGAAGCGGCGGGAGCGCCGGCGCGAGCGGCTTCGCGAGACGTTCCTGGCGGAGCCCATTCTCGAACACCACGCCGAAGCGGCTCTCGATGTCGATCGCCTGGAGACCTGTCTCGGCGGCCTCAGCGTGCGCGAGCGGATCGTCGTGCTGCTGACGTTCTACGCGGAGCGATCGGCAAGGCAGGTCGGGGACGAGATGCGTATGTCCGAAGGAAACGTGCGCGTCATTCGGCACCGGGCCATCGGGAAACTTCGGACGTGCATGACCGCATCGGGAGGCGCGCAATGACGCCACGATGCAACGCGCCCATCTCAGACGATGATCTGCTCGAGGACTGGACCCACGCGACCGATGGAGCGGGCGCAGAACGGATTGAGGAACACCTGTTCTGGTGCGGCGATTGCGCCGCACGGCTCGAGGCCATGGCCTCGCTTGGCGGCGGCCTTCGCACGCTGGTCAAGCAAGGACGTGTGTCGGGCATCGTCTCGCGCTCCCTGCTCAACCGCATGCAACGCGACGGCGTGAAGGTGCGGCAGTATTCACTGTCCCCGGGTGAACGGGTGCCGTGCGCGGCATTTCCCGATGACGACCTGCTGGTGATCTCGATGCGCGCGAACTTTGCGGGCTCAGAAACCGTCACGCTTTCGGTGACCGGGCCAGACGATGAGCTGATTGGCCGAATAGCCGACGTGCCCGTCTCTCCCGCGGATCTCGAGATCCTGTGGGCAACACGCGGTGAAACCATCCGCCGAATGCCATCCACTCGCGTTCGACTGAGGATCATTGCAGGGACGCCCGGCGCCGAAACGGTTGCCGAGTACCAGCTCGATCACACCGCGCTCCCGCCTCACTGACGGGCGGGATCGATCGCGCTACTCCAAGAAATTCCCTATCAGCCACACATGACCGAATCGGCCGTCCGGCCGCACTTTGATGTTGGTGTCGATCTCTGCGCCCTGCATGGTTTATCCTCTTCCGTATTACTCCGCGAGGACCTGGTGGAAGTGTCCCATCGAATGAGGCGTGGGCGAAACCCAAATAACGGCGCGTTGCTCGTCGCGATTGTCTCGTGGCTGGCGCACGCAGCGTGTGCCAGCGCACCCTCGAGTCCCTCCTCGGTCCCGGCCGGCGTGTGGGGCGGCGATCACGTCTCCACGACCGTCGCAGGCACCGGCACCCATTTCGAGTTCGATTGTGCCCATGGGGACGGCGCACCCCTGGTACCCGATGCGCGCGGGCAGTTCAACGTGACGGGTGTGTTCGTTCGCGAGCATGGCGGCCCGATTCGACAGGATGACGCTCCGGACTCGCATCCTGCGACCTACTCCGGCACGGTGACGGCGAACGCGATGACGCTTACGGTGCGCCTCGCAGATCTTGGAGAGACTGTCGGGACGTTCACGCTTGCCTACGGTTCCCCAGGGCGCGTCGTCAAGTGTCTCTGAGCCCTCGACACCTTCGATCATCACAATGCCACTGGCCGCCCTGAAGGGCTGCGCTTCGAGCACTGGGCCAAGCGCGCGTTAGTAGGTTTTGACGCGCCTCCGTTGCCTGGCAATTGCAGGAGTGGTCGATTTGACGATACCCTGCCCCTGATGTCCCACACCATTTCACGCCGGAAGTTTCTCCAGACCGCCGGCGCAACCGCGGCAGTCGCCCCTTTCCTGTCTCTTCGTCCCCGCGCCGCCGAATCGACGGTGCGACACGCGGGCATCGGCGCGTCCGGCCAGGCGCTCAGCGATTTGCTGGCGTTCTCAAAGCATCCGGCGTTCGAACTCGTCGCCGTGGCGGATGTCGACCTCGGACGGTTCGAGCGGCTCCAGGAGCGCTTTCCGAAGGTCCGCGTGTATCAGGACTGGCGCGAGCTGCTGAAGAAGGAGCAGAAGAACATCGACTCGGTGAATGTGTCGACGCCGGATCACATGCACTGCGTCATTGCGCTCGAAGCAATGAGGCGGGGCAAGCCGGTCTACGTCCAGAAGCCGCTCTGCAACACGCTTCGGGAAACGCGCATGCTCACAGAGTATGCGCGGAAAAAAGGACTCACCACGCAGATGGGGATCCAGGTGTCCTCGAGCCGTGTCCAGCGTTACGGCGAGGCACTCGTCCGGAGCGGCATCGTCGGCAAGATTCGCGAGGTGCACACCTTCTCGAACAAGAGCTGGGGAGACGACAAGCCGATCCCCGTGCAGACCGATCCAGTACCGGCTCCGCTCGACTGGGATGAGTGGCTTGGCGTCAGCGCGGTCCGCCCGTTCAAGCGCACGGTTTATCACCCGAGCCAGTGGCGGCGCCGGGTAGGATTTGGAACCGGCACGCTTGGCGATATGGGGTGCCATATCTACAGCCCTCCGTATCGCGCGCTGAAGCTCACCTCTCCGATCGCCGTTACGGCATACGGTCCCTCGCCGAACGCTGAGAGCTGGGCCACGAAGGCTCGCCTCAAGGTGACCTATCCGGGGACCGAGTACACGGCCAACGAGATGGTGGATGTGTGGTGGTACGACGGCGGTGAATTGCCTCCTGACGCGATTCGTGAGCCGGTCGGCACACGCTTCCCCGAACAGGGCAGCATCGTCGTCGGCACTGACGGAATGATTGTGCTCCCGCACATGACCGCGGAGCCGTTCGTGCTTCCTGACTCGAAGATGGCGGCCCTGCCGACCTTCGACTTGACCGATCGCGACCATTATGGCGAGTTCATCGACGTCGTGCTCGGAGGCGGGAAGCAGAAGTGCTCGGCGAATTTCGACTACGCCGGTCCTCTCACCGAATCGGTGATCATCGGCAACGTCGCGGCACACTTTCCCGGCGAGACGTTGAAGTTCGATGCCAGAGCACTTGCGTTCCCAGGCAAGCCAGAAGCGAACCAGTACCTGACCCGCAACTATCGCGACGGTTGGAAACCAAAGGCCTGAGGGCGAATCGTCGCTGTCTTTGTGAGATGATACTCGCCGCTCAGCTTCAACCAGCCACATTCAGCCGAAGACTTCGAGGTTTATGAAGTATCAACATCGAGTCCTCGGCCTGTTGTCCCTGCTCGCGGTCATCACGTATCTGGACCGCGTCTGCATCGCGGTGGCCGGCCCCCGCATGCAGGAGGCCCTGCACATCAGCCCCGCGGCTTGGGGATGGGTGACCAGCGTCTTCTTTCTCTCGTACGGCGCGTTCGAAATACCGACGGGCGCATTGGGAGATCGCATCGGCCCCCGACGTGTTCTGACGCGCGTCGTCGCGTGGTGGTCCACCTTCACGACGCTCACCGGGACGGTGTCGAACTACTACCTGCTCCTGCTGGTGCGGTTTTGTTTCGGTGCCGGCGAGGCAGGCGCGTATCCCAACGTCTCCGCGGTCATCGCACGCTGGATCCCCATTGCCAGGCGGACGCGCGCCTGGGGCATCGTGTGGATGACGAGTCAGGTCGGCGCGGCTTTGTCGCCCCTGCTTGTCGTGCCGATTCAGATTCGCTTTGGCTGGCGGGCGCCTTTCTTTGTGTTCGGCCTCCTCGGTGTGGTGTGGAGTCTGGCGTGGTACGCGTGGTTCCGGGACTCGCCGCACGAGAAAGCCGGCGTGACCGAGGCCGAGCTACGCGAGATCGGCCCAGTGCCCCCGCTGCGCCGTCATGGTATGCCGTGGGCCATGGCCTTGCGCATCCCGGCGGTCTGGCGCATCGCCGGTATTGGCGCGTGCTACGTGTACTCGTTGGGATTCTTCCAAGGCTGGCTGCAAACCTACTTGGTGAAGAGCCGCGGATTTACCGAAGTTGCGCTGGTGCTGACGTCACTCACGTATGTCGTCGGAGCTACAGCGAACGGATTGGGCGGCTTCGTCGGCGACTGGATGGTGAAGCGGCATGGCCTGCGCACCGCCCGCCGCTTGCTGGGGATCGTGGGGCTCGGCGCGGCGGCGCTGTTCCTCACGGCAACCATTTACGCGCCGAGCGGTAAGCTGGCGCTCGTGTTCCTCTCGCTGGCCTACGGTGGGATCCTGTTCCAGCAGCCGACTCTTTGCGCTGTGTGCCTTGATGTTGGCCGCAAGCATGCCGGGGCCCTGTTTGGTTTCATGAACACGGCAGCCAGCGCGGCATCAGCTCTCTCCACGATTACTTTTGGTTACCTCGTCAGCTACTCTGGTAACTACAACACACCATTTATCCCCATGGTCGTTTTGCTCGGTCTGGGGGCGCTGCTGTGGTTGCAAGTAGACCCCACCCGGGAGTTGTTTCCAGACGCACTTCCAGCTGGTAGCCAACTCGCGCTTGATCGACAGGAAGGTCCCGCGATCCTTCCGGCGTAGACGCCGCTGACATGGATGACGTGCGCTGTGCAGCCATGATCACAGAGGATCAAACACCCGTCATCGACTTCCTCGCATCCCCAAGCACCCATGGCGGCGCGAGCGTCGAGCGTATCGACACTCACACGTCCATCGTGTTCCTGGCGGGTTCGCGCGCATACAAACTGAAACGCGCAGTGCGGTTCGACTACCTCGATTTTTCGAGCTCCGAGCGCCGCCGAATCCTGTGCGACGCCGAGGTGCGGCTCAATCTTCGAACGGCTCCCACCCTCTATCGCGGAGTCGTCGCCATCACTCGTCAGGACAACGGATCGTATGCGCTTGGGGGAAACGGAACGCCGGTCGACTGGCTCGTAGAGATGAATCGCTTTTCGCAGGAACTGTTGTTCGACCGTCTCGCATCCGCCGGCCGCCTCGATCTCGAACTGATGACGCCGTTGGCTGGCGCGATCGCCGAATTCCACCTGTCCGCCGAGCGTCGAGTGGATCACGGAGGCAACCAGGGGATGGCCTGGGTCATCGAGGGGAATGCCGCCGGGTTTGCCGAGTTCGGCAACGCCTGTCTGGAGCCATCGGCGGCTGAACGTGTGACCGACGAATCGTGGCGCGAACTCGACCGAGATGCAGCCCTACTCGAAGAGCGTCGCGAGGCCGGCTTCGTCCGCCAGTGTCACGGCGATCTTCACTTGCGCAACATCGTGATGCTCGACGGTCGACCGACACTCTTCGATGGCGTCGAGTTCAACGACGAAATCTCTTGCACGGACGTCCTTTACGACCTCGCGTTCCTTCTGATGGATCTCTGGCGCCGTCGCTTGCCGCGTCATGCCAACGCCGTGTGGAACAGGTACCTCGCGGAGACCGCTGACCTTGCCGGCGTGTCGCTCCTGCCGCTGTTTTTGTCGTGCCGAGCGGCTGTTCGGGCAAAGACGAGCGCCACGGCCGCTCACCTCCAGGAAGACGCGGCACGGCGCAGCGAGCTTCAGGGTCTCGCTCGTGAGTATCTTGCGATGGCGGGGCAACTGCTGCATCCGTCACGCCCAGTACCTGATCGCGATCGGAGGGCTGTCGGGGTCAGGAAAATCGACGCTGGCACTCGCGCTCGCCCCCATCGTCGGTGCGGCGCCGGGTGCGGTGGTGTTACGCAGCGACGAGATTCGGAAGCGCTTGTCCGCTGTTCCGATGCTGCAGCGCCTCGGACCCGAGGGATACTCACCGCAAGTGTCCGAGCGCGTCTACGCGACTCTGGCCGAGCGGGCCGCTTTGACGACTCGCGGAGGTCATAGCGCCATTGTCGACGCAGTGTACGCCCGGGCAGCAGATCGTCAGGTCATCGAGGACGTGGCAGCAGCCGCGTCGGTCCCGTTTGTCGGGTTGTGGCTCGAAGCGCCAGAGTCCGTGCTGATCGCTCGAACGGAGCAGCGCCGCGCCGACCCATCGGATGCCGATGCGGACGTCGTCCGACTCCAGCGCTCCCAAGACACGGGCCACATCAGCTGGCGCCGCATCGACGCGTCGCTGTCGCCCGCATCCTGTACTCTCCGAGGCCACTGACTGCGTCAAGACCACATAGGACAGTGGAACGTATCCTGGCTGGCGGGCCCGCGCTGCCGCGCCAGCCTTATCACCGTTCGCTCGTATCTGACAAAAACAAAGCAATTCTCCCTTTCTCCCATACCTCCTGTTTGATTTTGACGACGGCCAGGCGTGCGGCGAGGTTACACCGCGCGAATGTTTTCTCGATGCTCGGGGGCTACTCAAATCGACGGCCCAGGTCGATATGTTGAGCGTGATTGTGCCAGCTGCAGTTGCTCTGCTTACCGGCGTCGGCGCGGTGATTCCAGCAACCCTGTGCGCCGCGCGCCCCATCCGATGACGGCGCTCCGGGCTGATTCACGGTTGGACCGAAGAATGCACGCGGGAATGTTTAAGTACCACTCTACCTGCCAAGTGATTGGCCACGATACGCCGTAGAATGAAATTCCTACCACCGGAAGACGAGATTCGTGCACAACTGCGTGAGCTGACGCAGCAGACACGTCGTCTTCGTGCGGATCTCCAGGGGCTCATCACCCGTCGGGGGCCATCTGACTCTGCCTTTTCACACGACCGACGTTACCGGCTGAGGCCCGAGCCGTCCTCGACGGCTGAGAAATCCTCAGGTCCGGCGGAGCCGGACAAGAAAGTCGCCGCCTCCCACGTACGCACAGCCGCCAAGCCGCGGAAGCGTCGCTGACTCATCAAGAACGGCGGACGGATCTACCTGCGAGTCGCCTGCATCGCTGGGTTTGCTTCCCTGCGTTCGCCATCAGTCGCTCGCGTGTTTGAGGAGACGGCGTAGACGCGAACGGCGAGACCATCTGATCGATCGTTGCCAACTGTCAGCGCGGCAAGCCGGTTGCCGGCGACGGGGGCCAGATTCATCGTTCCAAACGCAGGCATCCGAAACGCCTCGCCGGTCGTCACAGAGATAGCTACCGGATACGCGCCAGCCCAGCCAGTCAGCCACCCTCGAACCGTGCGTTGATCGCTGACAAAGCGACCCTCGAGCCATCCGATTCCGTCAACGTGTCCCGTCGTCGCGCTGATCGTCACGACGCGCGTACGGCTGCCGTCGTACGCCGTGCACGCCAGCGCTCCGTTAGGCATGACGTTCGCCACGCAGTTCACTTCAAGCTTCGAGTTCCCGAGGTTCTGACGTCCATGCGCAGTGAGCTTCGCGTACTGTGAAACTGTATTGGGGCGGAGCAGCACGTGCGCCCAGGTCCATCGCCAGGGCAGCGCACCTGCGAGCAGACCGCGCTCGTATCTCGTTTCGAGGACGAGCGCGTCGGCGCCGGCTGTTGTCATCGCCGCAATGAATCCATCAGCGGCGTCCCGCGGCAGAGACCAGCGCTTCTCCTCGACGGCGGTGCCATCCAGCAGGCCCTCCACCCGCATGATGGACTCGTCACCGTCCCACCCGAGGAGGCCCCAGCGTGCGGCTGCTCGATCCAGAAAGAGCGATGTCGCGGAGAGGTCCCGTACGAACCGCTCCCAGATCACTTCCCGAGGGGCGTCAAGGTTCTCGACCCGCAGCGTCGTGCCCTGTCGATCGGATCGCACAACCAGAAGCTTGTCATCGCCGACGAATGCCACGTCGTTTGCCTGGACTGACACAAGCGCCCCCTCGACGCGACCGACGTGGATCGTCGGGTCACGCTCGCTATCGACATCGCGATCCTCGTACGTGGCAACGTATCGGCTATTCGGCGAAAGATCGATGCGCGACGTGCCATCTGGCACGCTGAATGTCTGGACAGGATCGGCGTTCAGCACGACCCAGCGGAGCGGCGGCGCCTCAACGACGAACGCATCGTTCGCGAATCGATCGAGGAACGCCGTCGATGCGGCACTACCGACCGCGAGCGCGAAAACTCCGACGCTGACTCCTGCGAGTCGCTCACGGCGAGTTTGCGAGCTAACGAGTGTGCCGGCGAGGGCGGCCAGGAGTACGGTCGCGGACGGGATGGCACGCGCGCTCCGGTGCAAACTGACAATGTCCACGCCATTCATCGTCACCGCCACAACCGTGCACGCGGCCGCGAGGGCGAGGATGGCGATGTACGGACGCGTCCCAGTCTGAGAGGCTTTGCGGTGGCCCCAGGCGAGGCCGAGAAACATCACGCCGAGGATGACAACAGGCAGCGACGCGGCGAGCAGATACTCACCTCCGTAGTCGCGATGCAGGATGGCTGCAGCCGTCACCGCCGCCGTGCCCGCGCCGACCAGCAGCGGTGTGGTCGGCTTCTTCCAGGCGAGCAGCGCGACGAACGCCACCGCGATCTGGGAAAATGCCAGCCCGACGCCTGCGATCGTCAGCACGAGGATTCTCTGAACGCGCGGGTGCACGGTAGGTGCAGCGGGCGGCGGATCCGCAAGCCTGCCGTCGACGACGTCGAGCACCGCCTGGACGCCCGCGATGTCGGCGTCCTGGAGAGTGAATTCCCATCGGCTTGTCTCGGCACCCTTCGCAACAAGGCGGGCCTTGCGTCCTGGCTTCACCTGGACCCGCAGCTCTGTCATCTGACCGTACGAGAGGCTGTGCGTGAGCGCATCGCGCTCGAACCAGCGCACACCGGCGTCGTCGAACGTCACGACCGTATGGCCATCCGCGCTCGTGAACGTCCGCGCGCTGGAGAGCGGGACGGGCACGGAGCCGGCGGCCTTCCGTATGTCGCGGATCCGGCGGGCCAGACTTGGATGGGTTGCGGCCCGTTCGGTCTGCTGATCGAGCCGCCTCGGTAGTCGAGCGATCGTGTACAGCTTGGTCAGGCCGCGAATCAGAGCGTCGGCATCCCCGGTGAGCTCGACCGCGCGCACGTCACATGCCGTCTCCTGCTGCTGCTTGCCGCGGGCGCGCACGGCCATCGCGAACACGATCGTCGCAAACCAGACCATCGTCAGCAGCACGCCCCAGTCCGCGCCTGCGACACGCGCGACTGGCGCCGAGGCGATTCCGAGCCCGATCAGGACGTAGTTGACGACGTTGAACCGCCGAAGTCGCGCCGGGTTGTAGTGATCGAAATGTGCGAGCTCGTGTGCGCAGATCGCCAGGATCTCCGGTCGATCGAATCGCTCGAGCACAGTGTTCGTGAAGAGTACCGAAGACCCACGCAGAGATGGTAGAGCCATCGCATTGGGGACGACACCGCCACCAAGGTTGATGACCTCGAAACGTGTGTGGGGCAATCCGCACGTATGTGCCAGGTCGCGGCACCCGGCCAGAACTTGTCCTTCCGATAACGATTCGGTTCGCAGGCACCACCGGATGACGTCAGCCTGCCGGCTGTTCCAGACCGCGAGCACCGCGCCCAGTCCGATTGCAACGATCCAGTCCCAGTCCTTGGCGACCGTTGCAAGGAGTGGAAGGTTTGCTGTGAGCAGCCAGAAACCAAACATACCGATCAGGGCGCGGGGGTAGAAGAGTAAGTACGAGCGGAAACTCCAGGTTTCTCGATAGAGCGCGCGTCGCAGAGGGTAGGCCGCTGCGAGCAGACCGGTATACATCGCGAAGCCGCCGAGGAACATCGCCAGGACGGCGTGAAGGTTCGAGAACAGCGCCAGCCAGGCGAAGACGGCAATCGAGGCACCGAACATCACACCGTTTCGGCGCCGGTGTGCGGCCAGACGTTCTGGTAGAGCGGGGTCGTCTGTGTGACGGGCGAGCCGACGCCCGGACCACCAGGAAACGGCGCCCGGCAGCAGCGCAATCAGGACGACAACCAGGTGGACGCTGCGCAGGGTGGCGAACATGCAGTCGATGTGGTCGGGTCACACTGCATCGGCAAGCGTCGTGCCCTCGGGGCTCGGAACCCGGTATCGACCCAATCTGTTGGGCGTGCTCAAGTTGTCCATCGTGAGTTTGGGGTGAGTAAAGCCTCGGCCGGCAAAAACGGCCTGTCGATTACGAAAAGGTCGTCTGCTGCAGGCGCGCGGGGGGGCGCCACTGGCGTCAAAAAGATAAAAGGTGGCTGGCACCTTTCCCACAAAGGTGCCAGCCACCTTTCGACTTCGCGATGCTCTCTTTGCCGGGTTCAGCGCAGCAGCACCGACGCCGCCTCCTGGGCAATGATTCCGTGCGCTGCCCTGCTGGGATGGATACCGTCCCAGAACAGGAAGTCGTCGGGATGATCGCATTCGAACGGAGCAATGTTCGGCGTCACGCATGCCGACGTGACGTTCGACAGCCCGAACGCTGCGGGGTCGTTCACGATGTCATTGAGGAGTCTGTAGGCATCGAGGCGCACGATCTTGATCCCCGGAAGACCTGAGAGTTGCGTTACGGCGCCGTCGAGGCCTCCGTTGAACGCTCGAGTGAGGCCCGTCCCGAGAGCGATTGCGCCAGGGCCGAGTGTGCGTATCGCGGGTGTGAGCCCCACGTTCGGGGCGCGCCAGACGATGAAATTCCTCGCACCGGCTGCATACAGCCGAGCGACATTGTTGGAGATCGAGATAATTGCGTCCCCGAGGATGGCATTGCTTCCGCCGGGGTACGCGACCAATGCATCACGGATGTCATTGCCCCCCATTTCAATCGCGTACAGCGCCTCCGCGGGCGCGACGTGGTTGACCTGCTGGAGAAATGCCTCCACTTGCGCCGACAGGTTGAGGTTCAGGCCGTCCTCGTGCGCTCTTGCGGCACCAACCGCGTAGTTTGTCGCGTTGCCGGAATCCTGGAACGCCGGTCGCGCACTACCGGCGAGACCGACGGATTGCGAAAACTGCTCGACCCACGTCGTTCCGTTACTGAAGTGATGACCTCCGCGCGCGTAGGGTGCGGCGGGAACGAGGAGCGGATCCAGGAGATAGTCGGGTGGCGTGTTTGCGCCTCCACGGATTGCGAAGGCGTTCCCGGAGTCCGACAAACTGGTGCCGAAAGTCACGATGCGATCGAAGGGGGCGCGCGCCGTCGTGTGCACAGGTACACGTCAAGATAGCCAGCAGGCTTACGACTCCGACCGAGGTCGCCTTCCACGCTCTCATGATGTCCTCCTGATCCGCGCAGCGTCTGCCGCGCTCGTGAGGTACTTCAGGAGAATCGCGGAGAGGTTACAGATTGCGTGAAGGTTCTGGGGAAATGGGGAGAGCCTGCAGCGTTCGCGACAGCGCTGCGAAACCGGCGAGGTCGGCGGACGCGAGCGCCACGCGATCTTCCGAAATGGCCATCAAGGGGGTGAGGCCGAAGTCCAGCAGACGAGCCTGGCTCGACTCCACGTTGACGATGACATTGCCGGGCACGATCGAGCCGTGGGCGAGGCCGCGCGCGTGGGCCCGTTCGACCATTTTGAGCAATGGCGGGAGCCGTGCGATCGCGTCGTTGCGGTCGAGCCGACCGGCCTTCACACGATCGAGTATCGGAACGCCCCGGCTGAACTCGGTCAGCACCGACGGACAGCCGGTTGCATCAATTCGCGCCGCGAGCGGGCGATCGATGCCTTCAGCGACCCACGAGTCGAGCTCGCTCTGGAGGCGATGAAAGCGTACGAGAAATCCTTCGGCGGCGCATCTGCGCCAGACCTTCAATCTCAGGAGACGAGAGGGCGATCCTTCGCTCTTCACGAGGAAGACGCGAGTGGTAGCGGTCTCGCCGAGAGGCACGTAAAGCGTGAGCCGTCTCGCTGCTTCCCGCGGTTCGTCGCGTACGTTTTCGAACGCTTTTTCGAGCAGGCACGCGGCACAGTGTTCGCCGTGGGTTGCCGCCATGGGATGACGTCTGCATGCCACCGTGCACGCTCACTGTGAAACGGCGCGAATGAGCTCGCGCATCTCATCGTCGACATCGTCCGGTGCCATGACCGTGTCGGCGACCTCGACGCGCAGCATCGCCCCGAACCGCTGACGCAGCCGATGTACTGCGACTTTCACCGCTCCTTCGGTCAATCCGAGCTCGGCCCCGATGGCCTTGTACCCTGGCAGGTCACCAGTGTCGGTGAGGTAGGGCAGGAGCGCGCGCGCTTCTGCGCTCTTGCCGGCGCGGTCGCACTCCTCACGCAACCGGCGAAGTGCGCGATCGAGCGTAATCGCGGCCCATTTTCGATCGAACACGCGCTCGGGTGTGTCGTCGTTGCGCCGCTCGAGGACGTACGTGCGTTCTGCATCCTCGAAATCCAGGGGAACGTGAAGATGGCGTCCTCCGCGCTGAAGCGCGGTGTTGCGCTCGTGCTCGTTGATGACGAAGCGTTTCAACGCAGTGAGCAGGAAGGCGCGGAACCGTCCGCGCGCCGGATCAGCGGTCCGGATGCTCTGGCGCTCCAGCATGCGCGCGAAGAAGCCCTGAGTGAGATCCTGCGCTTCTTCGGCGCCATAGCCGCGCCCTCGGAGGTAGCCATAGAGCGGCCGCCAGTAGATCTGACACAGCTCGCCGAGGGCTCCGTCAGCACGCGGATCGGATCCATGGCCGGCCGCATTCACCATGCTCCACCGAGTCGTCGCGAATCTATCGTTGGTCACAGGAGAGCCTGCTCGCAAGCAGCAAGGAATCCTAGTGCGTCGGCCGGCCGAAGAGCTCGTTCAGGCGAAAGCGCTACCCGGAAAAAACCTATGGCCGACTCGGAGAGGTGGGGCGATTGCAGTCTGTCAATGACTGCCTGGTCGGCCACCGTCTCGTTGCCGACGAATTCGACCTTCGTCCGGAACGGATGCCTGGCCGCCAGCATCTCGAACGCGATCACGCCGAGGGCCCAGACGTCCCACGCGGGACTCACGTCGTCGCCTGCGACCTGTTCGGGCGCCATGTAGTCGAGCGTACCGACGAGTAGCCCCGCGCTGCTGTGGGTGAGCCTCTCCGCCGGCAGTTGAGATGTGAAGGCTTTCGCTAATCCGAAGTCGAGCACCTTCGGCACGACACCGCTTGCGTGCCGCTGGAGGAAAATGTTCTCCGGCTTCAAATCCCGGTGTACGAGACTCTGGCCGTGGGCGGCGCTCAGCGCGTCGCAGACCCCACGCAGGATCTGAAGCGCCTCTGGTACGCTGAGCGGAACGTCGCCGGTGAGACGTTGGCGCAGCGTATCCCCTTCGAGCAATTCCATCACCAGGAACGGCCGTTGATGCCGATCGACGCCGAAGTCATAAACGCGAACCACATGTGGGTGTGCGAAGCGTGCCGCGTCCTGCGCCTCTCGTCGAAAGCGGCTTTGCAGATCAAGAGGGCCGCCCACATTCTCGCGAATCAATTTCACCGCAACCGGCCGTTCGAGCACCTGGTCCACACCCCCATAGACGGTGCCCATCCCGCCTCGTCCTAGACGACGCTCGAGACGGTAGCGTCCGTTCAGCAGACGGGAACCTGGCACGATGGTCAGTCGGCGCTCGTCGTATGGACAGACAGTTGCGCCGGTGTCAAAGCATCGGCCACAGCTGTCGCACTCGGCCAGAGTGTGCCCATCACCTGACGACCGATCGAGGAGCTGTCCCACAGCGTGCGCGATGGTGGCGAGGAGATCGAGGTCCTCCTGATTGTACGGTTCTTCCGAGCGTCGAGGCCCGAGCGCGAGCAGTCCAAGCGGGCGATCGTCTTTGAGCTGACTCGAGAACGGCACGAGCAGCTCGATGCCCTGATCGATCAGCAGGGCCCGTTCCTCGACGGGAAGCTGATGCCGCACCCAGGCCGTGTCGCCGAGGGAGAGCGCAAGTGGCTTTCGGAGCACCGCCAGGATACCAATGACGGCCAGCGATGCGGGCAGCGGCGCGGGGATGCGTTCCTCTGACGAACTCGACGACGAACCGGCCGGGACCGCGGCGAATGTTGATTCGCCCGGTACGTAGCTGAGCACGCTGACGAACTCGGGGTGCAAGGCCTCGTCGATCCGGCGCACGACGGTCGGCGCGATGGCATCGAAGTTCGAGGCACGAGTGATTTCCTCCGCAATGTTCCGAAGCAGACGTTGGGCGTCGTACCGCTCGCGGAAAAACCGGCGGTCCACGCCATTCAACCAGCGCTCACGGTAGGTGCGGGCCACGAGCAGCGCCGCGCCGACGAGGCTGAACCACCACCAGCGCGCCCGCAGGACCGTCAGGAGCGGGAGGTTGCGGTGCAGGAGCACATCCAGCACCAGCAACGAAGCGAGCGTTGGAATGAGTGCATCGACAAATCCCCGGGCCAGCGCATACCGCAACCCTTGTCTGACGATGAGGCTGACGTCGAACAGTCGGTGCCGGAGGATCGCATACGCAAACGAGGCGGGCACGGCCAGCACGACCAGCGCCAATACCGCCAGGGTGCGGCTGGCAAAAATGTCCGCTCCTGGATTTCGCCAGTGGCCAATGACGATTGCGGCTCCAGCTGCGCCCCCGACGATGGCGCCCGTCAACAGAACATGGATGCGGCGTTCGTCGGTCAGCGTCTCGGCCGATCGCCTGTGCCCGAGCAACACGGCGACCGCCAAACCGGCATAGATCGCGTTGATCGCGAACACGCCGGTCAACCAGTCCGCTACGCCAGTCGCCGGCCCGAGATCCTGCAGGAGCCGGTGCCAGGCGTACAAGTGCCACGCCACGACGAGCGCTGCCGGCGTGAGAGCGGCAGCCAGCCTGGCCGTCGACCAGAATCTGCGCGGGAACACGGCAAAGAACGCAAACAGCAACGGCCCGACGGCGGCGCTCGTGGCGAACGGTATCCACAGGAGAGCGGACAACACCTGCGGCATCGCGCGCCAGAAGGCGCCGAGCCGCATCGGGAGCGCCAGCGAGACCGTCGCAAGAGAACCAAGCAGCAGGGCGCCGAGCAGGGCAGGCGGATGGGAGTGACGTTTGAACGCGACCACGAGCGCAAGGACGAGCGTGATCACCTGCGCAAATCGAAACGCCAGAAGCGCGGGCCGTCCCGGCCCCGACTGCCATTCGCCCAGTCCGGACGGAAGCAGCAGGCTCAACGCCAAAGTGCCCCCGTTTCGCTCGACCTCGAGATTCAGCGGTTTCGACGGATCGAGGTGGACGCGAACGCGCTGCCAGTCGGCCTGACCTTCGAGGATCTGACCGTTGGCCCGCCGGAGCCGATCGCCGGCTCTCAAGCCTGCCCGCGCGCCAATGGAACCTGATTGGAGTTGACCGACGATCACGCCGGCGTCGTCAAAGATCGGCACGAAACCGATGGGCGCGACCTTCCACAGGTCGCACGTGATGAGCAGTGCCAGGTACCCGACGTACGCCAACCCGACGGCTGCGGTCGCCATTCGCGCGACGGTCCGGTTGCGAGGGTGACCCTCGCGAGCGGCCGGCTGCCGGGCATGGTCTTTCGCCAAGAGCTACTGCACCTCCGGCTGATGGAAACCGGCGCAAGGCGTGTCGTAGCTGCCTTGGCTGCATTAATCGTCTGGGGTGACTGGAACTATACACCCGTCCTGTAACCTTTCGGCTCCACATCTGAAGTACCTGGTGAACGCCATCGACGGCACCCGGACCGTCACCGGGAGAACCTGCTGTTCGCGTGAGATTTCAAGGAGACTCAAATGGCTAGTCGTTGCACGTGGTTCCTGGGGTCAGTGGTGATCCTGAGCGCCTGCGGTGGCAGCCCAAGCGCCCCGTCAGCGGCTGCGTCTGACGGCATCGCCATTTACGCGGATCCACGATTCAGCGGGGACTCACGCGTTCTGCTGACTACTCCAAAGAAAGGGGATCACCTGCGAGCGACACTGATCAACGGCAACATCGCGAATTTCACTGTCGCGGACGTTCAGCCGGACGCACTGGTCGGCACGGACGGTCAACGTGTGCTCTATCGCGATATTGCCCGGCTCGAACACAAGCATCTCTCGAAGGGCAGAACGGGCGCATTGGTTGCAGGCCTTGCCGTGGCAGGGTTCGCCGTTCTCGTGGTGGTCGCACTCGCGAGCGATCCGTTCATCTACTACTGACCTGTCGAGCTATCCCGCAGACGGCAGTTGCGCCGGCGGCTCTTGCCGGAACACCCGCCACGCAAGAGGAAGCGTGGTGACGGCGCCGACAAGCAGAAGTGTTCGTCCGATGGCGTTCCGCTGTTCGGCGCTCAACCGGCCTGCGGCGAGCAGCCCAATCCCTGCACCGAGCATCCCTCGCGTCATGGCGATCAGCACGATCTCCGACACATTCAACCTTTTCTCATCCATCATTGTCTCTCTCACTTTCCACCGGGGCTGTGAGGACTGACTTGTCGAACAGAGTGCATCACTCGTACCGATGAAGATTCAGCTGCAGAGATGGCTAATATCGTTGAGTTTCGTTCCCATATGCGGCATCTATATAGGCTAGATGCGGTTTCAAAACGATAGCCGCAGCCCCTGCTAATGGCGTTTTGAGACCAGTTCCAGCGATTTCGCGTAGTCGATCCGAGCGATTCAAGGATTCAAGGATTCGGGATTCAAGGATTCAAGGATAAGTGATTCAGGATCAGTGATCAGTGATTAGCGATTCAAGATTCCTGGACGAGGTCCGCCAGGACATGCGTCTGGCCTGCCGTACTTTTCGTGCGACGCCAATCGTCGCCTTCGTTGCTGCCGCGTCTCTTGCGCTGGGAATCGGCGCGAACACCGCGATTTTCTCTGTCATCAACAGCCTGCTTCTGCGGCAGCTGCCGGTTCAGGACCCCTCGCGCCTCGTGCTTCTCACCGACGCCAGCTACGACCACGTGCGTGCCTGGAGCTATCCCATCTGGGCCGAGATCCATCGGCGTCCTGACCTCTTCGCGCGGAGCGCTGCCTGGTCGTTTACGCGCTTCAATCTCGCTGCAGGCGGAGAGACGCAGTTCGTTGAGGGGCTCTGGGCGAGTGGGACGTTTTTCGAAACGCTCGGCGTGCCGGCGCTCGTCGGACGCACGTTTTCAGATGCGGACGACACACGCAACGGAGGCCGAGCGGGTCCGGTCGCGGTCATAAGTTACGCGTGCTGGCAGGCGCGATTCGGAGGCACACCGGATGTCGTGGGACGCTCGATGACGATCGACGGTGTGCCATTCACAATCGTCGGTGTGACCCCGCGGCAATTCTCAGGGCCTGAAATCGGCCGCCGCTTCGATGTCATCGTGCCGCTGGAAGACGAGCCGCTGACTCGGGGCATGGATTCGTTTCTCGATAGCAGCGGCGTAACGTTTCTGACGATCATCGCGAGACTCCGCGCGGATCAGTCGATAGTAACCGCGACGGACGGAATCCGCCGGGCGCAGTCCCAGATCCGGGAGGCCACACTTGACGACATCGGCCGATTCGGCAGCCGTGAAGCGATCGATCGCTATTTGACGGCGCCCTTGGTGCTCAGTCCCGGCGCAACCGGCTACTCGGGCGCGCGTGATTTGCGGGTGTTGTATCAACGTCCCTTGTTGACCCTCCTGCTGGTCGTCGCGCTGCTGTTGTGTGTCGCCTGCGTCAATGTGGCGAACCTCCTCGTGGCGCGCGCGATCGCAAGACGTCACGAGCTGAGTGTGCGGCTTGCGATCGGAGCAACTCGAAGCCGTTTGGTGCGGCAGTTGCTGACCGAGAGCGTCGTGCTCTATGGCGTGGGCGCAGCGGCCGGGTTCGTGCTCGCGATGTGGAGCAGTCGTGTGCTCGTGAGCCAGCTCTCCACGCCGGGCGATACTCTCTTTCTCGACGTCTCGATGGATGGTCGCGTCCTCACCTTCACACTGGCCGTTACCGTGATCACGACCCTGATCTTCGGTATATGGCCGGCGTTTCACGCGACCCGAATGCCGCCGCTCGACTCGCTCAAGCGCCAGGGGCGACTGGCCGGCGGGCAGGGACGTGGAGTGCTCACCGGCTCGCTGATTGTCGTGCAGGTTGCGCTGTCGCTCGTTCTGCTCGTTGCGGCCGGCCTGTTCATCCGTACGTTCCAGTTGCTCCGGACCCGCCCGCTCGGATTCGAGCCGTCGCATGTCCTTGTCGTCAACGTCGATGCCCATCGAACAACCACCGAGCCCTCTAAACGGCTGGCCGAGTACGAGCGCGCTCGAGATGCCGTGCGAGCACTGCCCGACGTGGCCGACGCAGCCTTGTCGCTCACGATTCCGGTGAGCGGCAGTCAGTTCACGCCGTCGGTCGAGATTGCGGGTGTCTCGAATACACGCGGCCCGGTCTGGGCCAACCTGATCTCACCAGAATGGTTTGCGACGTTGCAAATGCCGATGTTGGTCGGGCGGACTCTGACCGACCACGATCGGACCGGAACGCCACGGGTGGCGGTCGTCAACGAAGCGTTTGCACGCAAGTTCGCGGCGGGAAAGAGTCCGATCGGTCTCACGATGGCTCTGTATCCTCGCACTTCACGATCACTGGGACCTGTCGAAATCGTCGGCGTCGTTGGCGACGCCGTTTACTCGAGTCTGCGCAGCCCGGTGCCGCCGACGTTCTATATGTCTCTGGCGCAGTTCGACTATCTGACGGAACTCGGGATCCGAGAGATCAGCCTGAGCGTTCGCTCGCGCACCGCTTCACCCCTCGAGCTGACCAGGAGTATCACTACTGCGATTGAGACCGTGGATTCGCAACTTTCGCTGACATTTCGTCCTCTTCTCGGCCAGGTGGCCGCATCGCTCACGCGGGAACGCCTAATCGCGCAGCTCTCCGGGATTTTCGGCGCGCTGACGCTCTTGCTCGCGGGACTTGGACTGTACGGCGTGACGTCGCAATCGGTCACAAGCCGGCGCACGGAGATTGCCGTCCGGATGGCGCTCGGTGCTACCGCGGCGCGAGTAATGTGGCAGATGCTCGTACGGGCCGCCATTCCAGTTGGCCTGGGTGTTGCGCTCGGAACGGGGATGAGCCTGTCGGCCACGAAGCTCGTGCGTGCTTTGATCTACGGCATCGATCCGGGGGACCGAACAACATTGGTCGCTTCGATCGCCGTGCTGGCCGTGGTGGCGGGCATCGCGGCCAGTTTTCCGGCACGTCGCGCGGCACGCACCGATCCTGCCTCGGTCTTGCGCGACTCGTAGCTGGCCCCTGAGCCGAGTTGCAGATCAAACAGGAGACGGGGAGAAGGGAGGTAATGTGCTGGGCGGAATTCTGGGCCGCGCCTTAGCCCTGATGAGGAACGGACTGACAGCGGGAGGCCGAAGTCCATCCGATTTCTCGGGCAAGGCCTGTCGGCAACGCCGTCGAATCTCTGTCTTCGACCGTCATTCGCAAGCCGGTCCGCAGATCGACTCGCGGCTGCCACTGCAGCCTCGCCTTGGCCTCCGCGTTGGAGAACACGATTGGTTTGTACAGCGATTCGGTGACGTACGGAACGAAGCCGGAGGGCAGCTGACCGTCGATGCGCGCCTGCCACTGCGCGTAAAGCCGTGAGAGGAGTGTGGCCGCCCAACCGGGAACGCGCACAACGTGGAGTTGGTCGCCGCCTCGTTGACAGGCATCAACAATTTCACCTGCCGTCGGCAGCTCATCGTCTACGACATTCAAAGTCTGGCCTTCGAGGTCGTTCGTCAACACCGCAGCAGCCACGGCAGAAGCACAGTTCGTGACGTAGGTGTACGGCAGGCGCCGGTCCGGGTGCACGAGTGCGAACAGGCTGCCGAGCCGTAGCCCGACACGATCGCTCAGGCAGGATCGCCCGGGCCCGAAGATAACTCCCGGACGGATAATCACCAGCGGCAGCGCCCGATTGCGCGACGCGTCTCGGCAGACCGACTCCTGGACAACCTTGCTGTAGACGTAAGCGCCGCGGCGCTCCGGGACAGGTTCGATTGGGCACGTCTCATCCAGCACCGATCCTGACTGAAGCAAGTGCGAGGCGTATACGCTGAGTGAGCTCACGAGGACAAACCGGCGAATGCCGCACGCGACCGCTGCGTCGGTGAGCGCGCGCGTGGCGACCACGTTCTCGCGGACCAGCACGCTCGGTGCGGCACGCAGCGCGCCGGCCGCATGCACGATAGCGTCGCACCCCGTCAGCCAGGCGGGATCCAGCGGCTCGTCGCGAAGAGACCCGAATACCAGTTCGAGCCGTTCCGGATGCGCCTCGCCGGCACCGATCACCGTATCCAACAATCGTGTCGCCGCTTCTGCGCGACGCACCAGACACCGAACCACCTGACCTCGTGCGAGCAGCTCGCAGACGAGCGGGCGGCCGAGAAAGCCGGCAGCGCCAGTCACGAAGATGCGACCAGGCCTCATGCCGACGCCACTCCGGCGCGTGGGGTTGCGCGCTGCCGTGGAGTATTGAGATCGCTGATCACAGCGTCCATGAGAATGGCGACGCGATACACCTCACTGGGATCGATCGGTGAACGACCGTCCTGCAACGCCGCTTCGTAGAACAAACGGACGAGAGACTGTAATCCCGCGAAGTACTGGAGATTGCCGCGAAGGAGTCCGACCGCGTTGCGTGACAGTGTGCGGATACTCTCCATCGTGCTGCTCCACGGCGCATGGAGCTTCGTCAGGAGCGACGGGAGAGCCGACGCCGAGCGCAGGCGAGTCGCCCGGGCTTCGTAATCCACCTCCAGCCAACCGTCATGGCCGTACACGCGCACATAGCTGGTCGCCGGACGCGAGCCGGTCACGAGCGTCAGTGTCGCTGATACGTGCGCGCCGCGCACGAGCACCAGCAGTTCGGTGTCGAAGTCCCACGGCGGCTTGTTCCACGACGTCGCCGTGACCAGGAGCTGCTCGTCCCGAATCAATTCGCCAATCGCAGCGAGTGCATGCGGGATCGCGTTCTGAAAAAGCCCTCCCGGGAGCTGGCGAACCCAGTGTCGATCGTCATGAGTGAAAAGGCGACCGAATGGCCCCCCAAGGTCGTAGGATTGAAAGAACTCCGCGTGCGTCACCGCACCGATTGCGCCGGCCCGAATCCGTTTTCGGCACTCGACCCACGATGGATCGAACAGGCGATCGTGTCCCGTGCACACCAGCCGGCCGCGAGCCGCGGCGCTCGCGAGCATTTCACACGCCTCCGCCCCATTGAGCGAGAACGGCTTCTCCACGTAGACGTGCGACCCGGCATCGATCGCCATGTGGAACAGGCGGTAGTGCGCCGCTGGGGGCGTGGTGATGTGGACAACGTCCGGCTGGGTGCGGTCGAGCATGCGAGCGAAGTCTGAATCCCACTGAGGCACGGCAAATCGCACGGCGGCCTGCCGCGCGAGATCCGGGCTCTTGTCACAGACTGCAACCACGCGTGCCAATCCGCTGCGACGTGCGGCCTGCAGGTGGGCATCCGCAATCTGCCCGCAACCAACGATCGCCACTTTGAGGGTCGGCATACTAATCGTAAGAATCCTGCTGCGGCGATAGCGCTGACATTCGTGCTGGTGAGGACGGCGGTCTCGTAACCTGAGAGAGCGTCGGTCGCGGCTCCCGTACGGTCTCCGCGAGGAGCGCGGCAAGCCTTGCAGTCTGCGCCGGTTGTGAAAACCGTCGAAGGATTGTTTCACGAGCCAGAGCTCCCAGTTCCCAGGCTCCGGCACGGTCGCCGGCGATGACGTCGAAGGCGGAAGTCAGCGCGGCAGCGTCTTCGATCGGAATCAGCAACCCATTGTGACCGTGCGCGATCAACTCGCGCTGTCCGCCGGTATCTGTCGCGATGACAGGCAGACCGGTTGCCATCGCTTCCATGGTCGCATTCGCGAGGCCTTCATGAATGCTTGGTTGAACGTAGGCATCAGCTGCCTGCATATAGGTCAGCACTTCCTGATGACCGACCGGACCGACGAGCGTTACTCGGGCGTGTACTCGCGAGTAACCTCACGAGCTCCGGTTCCACGAGCCTGCCCACGACCACCAGCTGCCACTCGCCATCGTGGGTGCAGAACCGCTCCCACGCCCGTGCCAGATTTCGAATTCCCTTGCGCTCGATCACCGAGCCGCAAAAGAGCATCAGCCTGGCCTCGGCGCTGAATCCAAGCGCTCGTCTGACGGCTTCCCTGTCGGACACCGGTGCGAACCGCTGCGCATCGCAACCGTTGTACAAGACTCCATCGCGGCGACGGCGATCTAGATGCCCCAGCTGCTGAGCTTGGTGAGAATCGAGTGCTGGTGGAGTGACGACGGTACGCAGATGCAGGGTCAGTCTGACAACGCCCGACGGCGTGATGTACGCGTAGATGTGCAGGGCAAGAGCGTCTTGGGGGTCGCCGCCGTCGTCGCCCAGTTGCGCCGGCGGACCACAGCGCCGACTGGCGATGCCTTCGACCAGAGCATTCGGCAAGATGCAGGTGTCGCTACACTCTTGCGCACGGCATTTTTGGTATCGATCGGGCAGCATCTCGCCACGGTCGACCCGACATGCGGAGTCCGGTCTTCGATCACCTGAAAACAATAAGAATTCTCCCTTCTTCTCCCTATTCTCATGTTTGATCTTGACTTCATCAGGAGGCGGAATGGCCTAAACTAGGGCGCCATGTTGTACGTGTTCGTACGGGGCTCCCACCGCAAGACCTGTGAGACGCGTTTGAGTGCCGACGGCGAGGGCTACGAGCTGGTAGTGGCCGAGGACGGAGTCGAGCGCATCGATCGCTACAAATCGATGGACCGACTCCTCGCACGAGAACACGAATTGCTCCAGGCCTGGCGGGCCCAGGGATGGTCGCAACCACAGGGCAAACACTGACCAGCCTGCCGCCCGTTCATCGTCAAGTGCGCTGGTGGATTCTGGCGCTCCTGTTTTCCGTCACGGTGATCAATTTCGTCGATCGCCAGGCGCTCTCCGTTCTGGCGCCGATCATCCGGAATACCTTCCATCTTTCCAATACGCAGTACGGCACCATCGTTTCCTGGTTCCAGTTTGGAATGGTTGTGGGCGAGTTCCCGATGGGCTGGCTGATGGATCGCGTGGGCGTTCGCGCGGGTCTGGTGTTTGCCGTGACCTGGTGGTCGCTCGCGAATGGTTTGCACGCGGCCGCCGGCACGCTGTGGCAGTTCCGTCTGCTTCGCTTCTGGCTTGGGACCGGCGAGTGCGGAAACTACTCGGGTGGTAACAAGGTCGTCGCGCAGTGGTTTCCCATCAAGGAGCGCGCGTTTGCGATCGGGGTCTTCAATAGTGCGTCGATGATCGGATCGTTCATCGCACCGTTCCTGGTTATCCCGGTTGCGGAGCGATACGGCTGGCGGGCCGGCTTTCTGGTGCCGAGCACGCTCGGCCTCTTCTGGGTGGCGGCATGGTGGTTCGTGTACCGCGATCCCGCAGCGCATCCATACATTTCGCCTGCGGAAGCCAGCTATATCCGGACCCAGCCGGTCGAGGGGCCAATCGCGAACAGCTCGCCGTCCAACCGGCAGCTGCTACGGCTGAAGGAGACCTGGGGCCTCATGCTCTGCCGCTTCTGGGTGGGGCCGGTCGTGCAGTTCTACATCTACTGGATGCCGAACTATTTTCACGACGTCCGGCATCTCAGCGTTCGGGACTCGACGTATTTCAACTCTGTTACGTTTCTCTTTGGAGACATCGGGAGCATTGGCGGCGGGCTGGCGGCGGGCTGGCTCATGGCGCGTGGGGCTGCGCTGAAGACTGCCCGCAAGAGCACGCTGATGAGCGGGGCGGTCCTCTGCCTTCTCAGTTTCGCCGTGCCGCTCATCAATAGCATTCCCCTGGCGATTGCGGCAATCTCGCTCGTGCTCCTCGGGCACACATTCCTGTCGGCCAATATGTTTGCATCCGTGTCCGACGTGTTCCCGGATGCGGCTGTTGCTCGTGTCACCGGGTTGACGGGCGTCGCCAGCGGGCTGAGTGGCATTCTGTTCCCCTACCTGACTGGACTGATCGTCGATCGGTTCAGCTACTCGCCGATTTTCATCATGGCCTCCTTGATGCCGCTCATCGGGATCCTCATTCTCTTTGCGGCGCTCGGCAGACTACGGTCGCGTGCGGCTCGAGCCGTCACGGACGTAGGCCTTTCGCCAGGACTCTGGTATCCGAACCGTATCCGCCTCCGAGCGTCAGGTTCAGGGGCGGCCTCCGGTATAATCTAACGTCGCCTCGTGTGCCCAGGGCTCGGGGACGATCTGGCCATTGCACCCCGGACGGAGGATGCGTGCGCTCGTTTTTTGTGGTTTTCATCCTGCTCTTTGCCCTCGCCGTTGCCGGCTCGGCTCAACGCGCGCAGCAAGGCACGATCCCTCCGGTCGCGCCGCTTCAGGACCCGTCGCCATCTCAGTGCTCCAGCTGCGAAAGATTCGACATCGCCAAAGGAGCCCAAGGAAACCATCGAGGGCTTTGACCATATCGTCCGGCCCTTCGTCGAAGAGAACTGCGTTCCCTGCCACGGGTACAAGAAACAGAAGAACGGCTTGAACCTGGAATCGTTCGAGTCGGCGGCTACACTGACCGACGAACACGAACGGTGGGCCGAGGTCGTCAAGAAGCTCCGGGCCCGTGAGATGCCGCCCGAAGAGGAGCCGCAGCCGGCCGAACATCAACGGCAGGCGGTCGCGGGCTGGCTCTCGAAGGAGCTCGAGCGCATCGACAAGCTCACGCCGCCCGATCCGGGGCGGGTCACCGCTCGTCGGCTGAATCGTACTGAATACAACAACTCGGTCCGCGATCTTCTGGGCGTGGACGTCCATCCGGCAGACGACTTCCCCCAGGATGATGCGGGGTATGGGTTCGATAACATCGCGGACGTGCTGTCGCTCTCGCCGGTGCTGATGGAGAAGTACGTATCGGCGGCGGATAAGGTCACGCGCATCGCGCTTTTTGGTCCTCCGGTGATGAAGCCCACGCTTACGCGGCTTCGCTCCGACGGCCGCCGGGTCCGCGATGCGAAGACGTTTCCAGGCGAGTACGATGTCACGGGCCTGAGCTTGCCGAACGCATTTCACGCGATCTACCGCGTGCCAGTGGATGGCGAGTACGTTGTCCGGGCGGCGCTCGCCGGCCTGCGACCGGTCGGATCGGAACCCGTTGCGATCACCCTCTGGGTCGACGATCAACTGGTTCAGACGATCCCGTTCGATCCGGAGCGATCGGCGACCTTCAACGACGATCGGCAGGATTTCGGCGGGCAGATGGTGGAGTTCAAGTCGCGGCTCACGGCCGGCGATCGCCATCTGGCCGTCGCGATTCCTCGAATCTTCGAGGGACTTCCGCCGAGCTACAACGGTCCGCAGCCCTCCACGCGGCCCATTCCTCCGCCGCGGGAGTTCAAGCCGCCGGCAAACGCCTCGCCGGAACGGATCGCTCAGCTGCGCAAGACGTTCGACGACACGCAGGCTGAGCTCGCGAAGATTCCGATGAACGGCGTCCGCATCAACACGCTTGATGTGGGCGGCCCGTATTCACAGGCAACGGGGCCAACGCGCGCGAGTCTGCAGAGAATCTATACCTGCGGCCACTTGAATGGCGTGCACACGGCGATGTGCGCGCGGCGTATTGTGACCGACTTCGCGCAGCGAGCGTTCCGCCGCCCGGTGACGGCGCGCGAGCTGACGCCGTACATCACGCTCACGCAACAGGCGCGAGAAGGAGGAGGGCTCGCTCGCCGAAGGTCTTGCGGTCGGCATCCAGGCGATCCTCGTGTCGCCTGATTTTCTTTTCAGGATCGAGCGCGATCGCGGCAGCGTCGGGGCCTAAGCCGGCCGCCGATTATCCGATCTCTCAGCACGAGCTCGCGACACGCCTGTCGTACTTCCTGTGGTCGAGCATGCCGGACGCCTCGCTTCGTCGCGCGGCGGATCTGGGAACGCTGCGCAATCCCGCGGTGCTGGCAGCGCAGGTTCGGCGAATGCTGCGCGATCCGAAATCGCACGCGCTTGCCGAGAATTTCGGCGGTCAGTGGCTGCAGTTCCGCGCGCTGGAATCGGTGACGCGCGACCGCGAGCGTTATCCCGGATTTCGAGGATTACCTTCGATACTCGATGCGGCGCGAGACGGAGCTCTTCCTCGAGGACGTGATCCGCCAGGATCGCAAGGATCCTGGACTTCATCGACGGCAAGTACTCGTTCCTCAACGAGCGACTGGCGCGTCACTACGGCATCCCGGATGTGTCCGGGCCGGAATTCCGCCGCGTCGATTTGAGCGACACGCCGCGAGGCGGCGTGCTGACGCAGGCCAGCGTCCTGACGGTTTCGTCGTACGCGACCCGCACGTCGCCGGTGCTGCGCGGCCGGTGGGTGCTCGACAACCTGCTCGACGCGCCGCCGCCCGAACCGCCGGCCGACGTGCCCGAATCTCAAGGAGTCGGAGATCGGCACCACCGCATCGATGCGCGAACAGCTCGAGCTGCACCGCAAGGACCCGACGTGCGCGTCGTGCCACCGGCGGATGGATCCGCTCGGTTTCGGTCTCGAGAACTTCGACGCCATCGGCGCGTGGCGTACGATGGACGGCAAGTTTCCGATCGACGCAACGGGAACGCTGCCCGACGGCCGGTCGTTCAACGGGCCCGAGGAACTGCGCTCCATCCTGAGAGCGGATCACCAGGCGTTCGAACATTGCCTGACGGCCAAGCTCCTGACCTACGCACTCGGCCGCGGGCTGGAGCGTTACGACAAACGGACGGTCAGTGGTATCGTGAGCCGGCTGCCCAAGCGCGAATACCGGTTTTCCGGGCTGGTTCTGGAAATCGTCAACAGCCTGCCCTTCCAGTCGCGAAGGGCTGCGAGCACACCATGATTCGTTACGCGCAAACACCTGCCGCGCCGGAGCTTTCTCAAGGGAATGGGAGCGGTCATCGCGCTTCCGATGCTCGATGCCATGACGCCCGCGTTCGCGGCATCGCGCCTCCAGGCCCGACCCGATTCGCCTGGGCTTTACCTACGTCCCGAACGGCATCACGATGCCGGACTGGACGCCCACGGGCCGCAGGCGCCGAGCTTCGAGTTCGCGCGCGTCATGAAGCCGCTCGAGCCGTTCCGGCAGGACATGCTGGTGCTGTCGGGACTGGGCCATCGGAACGGGCAGGCGCTGGGCGACGGTCCCGGCGATCACGCGCGCGCCGCGGCCTCGTACCTGACCGGCGTCCATCCGCGAAAGACCGCGGGCGCCGACATCCAGAACGGCATCTCGGTCGATCAGGTCGCCGCGCAGCAGATCGGTTCGCGACACGCGTTCGCTTCGCTCGAGCTCGGTTGCGACGACTCGCGGACGATCGGCAACTGCGATTCAGGCTATTCGTGCGCCTACACCAACAGCCTCGCCTGGCGCGGGCCGGCGACGCCGATGCCGCCGGAAACGAACCCGCGCCTCGTCTTCGAGCGGCTGTTCGGCGACATCGACACGAGCGTGCCCGCCGACGTTCGGGCCCGCCGCCTGCATGTACCGCCGCAGCATCCTCGACCTCGTCAACGAGCGGACGACGAAGCTGGCGTCGACGCTCGGCCCCGTCGACCGCCGCAAGCTCGACGAATACCTGACGTCCATCCGCGAGATCGAACAGCGGATCGAGAAGGCCGAGAAGGACATGACGGGCCTGACGCCGACGATCGACAAGCCGACCGGCGTGCCCGTGCTCTACGCCGACTACGTCAACCTGATGTTCGATCTGCAGCTGATCGCCTTCCAGGCGGACCAGACCCGCATCGTGACGATGATGATGGGGCGCGAAGGCAGCATGCGGACATACCCGGAGATCGGCGTACCCGACCCGCATCATCCGTTGACGCACCACCGCGGCAACCCCGAATGGATCGAGCGCGTCACGAAGGTCAACACGCTGCACATGGAGCTCTTTGCCGGCTTCATCGGCAAGCTCAAGGCGACGCCGGACGGCGACGGCTCGCTCCTCGATCATTCGATCATCGTGTACGGCAGCGGCCTGAGCGACGGCAACCGGCACGCGCACGAAGACCTGCCGGTCGCGCTGGTGGGGCACGGCGGCGACTTCCGTCTGGGCAGCCACATCGTCTATCCCGAAGGGCACGCCGATGACGAATCTCTACCTGACGCTGCTCGACCGCATCGGGCGTGCAGCAGGAGACGATCGGCGACAGCACCGGGAGGATCGAGCACCTGACCGATCTGTGAGCCTTCCGGCGAACGGGTCGTCCGCAAAGCGTTTCGCATGTCGGTCCACGCCGGCCAGGAGGCGGAGTACATCCGGCGGCACCAGCCGATCTGGCAGGACCTCGAAGAACGCTGCTCGAGCACGGCGTCCGCACCTATTCGATTTTCCTGGATCGCGCGACGAACCACCTCTTCGGCTACGTCGAATTCGAGAGCGAAGCGCAGTGGAACGCGGTCGCGGCCACCGACGTGTGCCAGCGCTGGTGGGCTCACATGCGCGACCTCATGCCCACCAATCCCGACCACAGCCCTCAGAGTGTCGAATTGGAGGAAGTGTTTCACATTCAGAGTCGCTGATTTCGATCAGGTTCTGCGGGGTTCTGCCAGTTTACGGGTTCTAGGTTCGTCTCGGAAGCACTTGGCGAGCGGAACCGGCAGAACCCGAACGAACCTTGGAGAACCTGGTAGAACCTTTGAACTAGCAGAACCTGTGTCAGACTCGTCTGCCAGACGCACGAGCGCGCAGCGACGGACGGGGGAGCCGACCGTCTGGAAGTCGTACGCGCGATGCGGACGGGGGCTGACGCCCGCGCTCTCCGTCGTGGAAGCGATCGCGGCGGCAACCTCGTTGCCGCTGCGGGTCATGGTCCGCGAAAATGGCGGGTTCGAACGTCGGATGCGGAGATCGAGGTCATGCGCGCCGCCGCCTGGAACTTCGCAAAGCTCGAAGTCGACGGCTTGGTGGCAGGCTTTGCGGAGGTCGGGAGATCTGCGCTGGACGAGTTCGCGAGCGTCGTCGAAGCGGCGCCACGCGTTCCGGTGACATTCCATCGCGCGTTCGACTCGCTCACCGATCCACTGAGCGCCATCGATACGTTGTCCGCGCGATCCGCGCGAGTTGATGGAATCCTGACGAGCGGTGGGGAAGGGACGGTTGCGGAGCGATGCGCTCGACTTCGTCAGTACGTCGCGCGCGCCGGCTCGCGCCTGACGATCATCGCCGGCGGTGGCGTGGACTCGAGGCGTTCGGCGTCTCGTCGCGGGAGGCGCTGCGTGAAATGGCTTCACGTGGGCCGCGCCGCGCGCGATGGACAAGACCCCGAAGGTCCCGTCTCCGCCGCGAGCGTGCGGCGGCTGCGAGACCTGGCAGACGGCGTGGGCCAGCCGTAAGAGCCGGCCCAACGCTGTCAACAAATCACCAATCAGCATTCACGCAATCAGCAATTCTTAGAATCTCACCTTGAACCCGAGCTGAATGTTCCGTTCGACGGTGCCGCACACCGAGCACGACGGGTTCGAGAGCATCGCCGAGATGACGCCCGCGGCGGCGTTGCCGATCGTCGTGTTCGGGTTCCCGAACTGCGGATGGTTCAGCACGTTGAACGCCTCGATGCGGAACTCGGTGTCGACATGGCCGATCCGCGTATTCTTGATGAGCGACGCATCGATGTTGAACGAGCCGGGTCCGCGAATGATGTTGCGCCCCGCATCGCCGTAGGTGCCGGTGGTGTCGGTCGGTCGGCACGAAGCAGCTCGAGATCGAACCACTTGTCGATGGTCGGGTGTCGAGCTCTGCCGTCGCAGACTCGGTTCGGACGATTGCCCGTGCCGGTGGACTGCACGCCCTGGGTCTGCGTGACCGTCAGCGGCAGGCCGCCGCGGAGCAGCAGGATGCCGCCGAACTGCCAGCCGCCGTAGAACTTCCCGCGCGCCCACGGGATCTCGTAGACCCAGCTCGATGAGAGCGTGTGCGTGATGTCGTAGTCGGCCGGTCCGCGGTTGTAGCCGAGGTCGTAGACGTTGGTCAGCGTCACGAGACCGTCGTTGTCGGAGTTCAGGTCGATCGCCTTCCCGTAGGTGTAGGAGTTCAGGAACGAGAAGTTGTTGGCGAAGCGACGCTGGAACTTCACGAGCAGCCCGTTGTAGTCGAGCGTGCCCTTGCTCTGGACCTGCCCGATGGTGCGGAGCGCCGGCGCCAGCACGATGAACGGACGGTTCACGTTCGAGTCGGTGACGCCGACCACCGGTGGCGCCTGGTTCGGGTCGCCTTTGAGCAGCATCTGCCGGCCCTGCGAGCCGACGTAGGCAATCTCCACCATGTAGTTGGTGGCAAGGGAGCGCTGAACGTTGAGGTTCCATTGCCGCGCGTACGCGTCACGGAAGTTGATGTCGAAGATCGACCGCGTCGAGCCGGCCGCCGGCCTCGAGGGATCGGTCCCCGGGAGGGGCCGGCAGACCGGTCCTTGAGCAGCAGGTTGACGCCGTAGGCCGTCGGGTTCGCGTTGAGCGCGGTCGCCTGGAGGAACGGCGGGTTCTGCGCCTTCGACGCCGACGTGCCGCCGGGCGTGAAGTTCCAGAAGATCGCCGAATCCTCCGCGCACGATCGTGCGGCCGCTGCCGTTGAGGTCGTAGGCAAAGCCAAAACGAGGACCGATGTCGCGCTTCGAGTAGGTCTGCAGGTAGCGGCCCACCTTGACCCCGTCGATCACCGCATCGTCGGAGGCCACCACGAACTTGCCGGTCGACTCGTCGAAGTTCGACTGCCGATTGTCGACCTCGATCCACGGCGGGTACACGTCCCACCGGAGCCCGAGGTTGAGCGTCAAGCGGTTCGTCGCGCGGAAGTCGTCCTGCGTGTAGAGCACGTACTCGGGCCGAGTCTCCGTGTAGGTGTCCGCGTCGAAGTAGTTCCGGGCCTTCGTGTTCACGAGCCCGAGCATGAGGCTCGCGACATCGAAGCCCGTGGAGCTGTTCACCGTGCACCCGGCGGGCTGGCCGGCGCAGTTCGACGTCATGTTGTTGTTGAAGTTGAAGACACCTGTGATCGTGTCGGGGTTGAGAATCTCGCGCGATCGAAGCGTGATGCTGCCACCGCTCTTGATCGTGTGCTTCCCCTTGATCCAGGTCACGTTGTCGAAAATCGCGAAGTCGTTCTGGTTGGTGATGAGCGGCTGGTTGCCGTTGGCCCCCAGGTTCCTGATGTTCTGGAACGTCATCTGCGACATCGCCGACGTGGCCTGATTGATGTTGACGCCGGGAAGTCCGACGGCCAGGGCCGGGTTGGTGCCGTAGTCGATCGGGAGCTGGAAGAACTTGATCGAGGTCCAGCCGAAGCGGGACTCGTTGAGGAGGTTCGCCCGGATGGTGTGCGTGTCGTTGAAGGCCAGGCCCTGTGCCTGTGATGTTCCCGTCGCCGGCGCCGAACGTGGCCCCGGCGTCACCGTGCGGCAGGCTGGCCGGCTGGAGCCGATGGGCCTTCTGGTAGCTGTACCTGAGGAAGAAGCGGTTTGCGTTCGTCAGGTTGTGGTCGACCTTGACGTCGAACTGGTTGTCCTCACGATGCTTGATCGGGTTGAGCAGGTAGTTGTTGATGATCTGCCCGTTGGCCTGCCGCGTGCCGGCTGTGTTCGGCTCGGGATAGAGCTGCGTCAGGATGTTGCGCGCGACCGAGTCGATACGGCCGTCGGGAATGACGTTGCCCGGGAAGGGCTGACCGGTCGTCGGGTCGTAGATGACGCGCGTCAGCTCGGAGAAGTTGCCGGACCTCATGGCCAGCGTCGGGACCGTGGACAGTGCCGTCACGCCCTGCGTCTCGCGGTGACCCTGATAGTCACCAAAGAAGAACGTCTTGTCCTTGAAGACCGCGCCGCCCAGGGTGCCGCCGAACTGATTCTGTTTGAAGTCCGGCTTGGCCCGGCCCGCGCGGTTGTTGAAGAAGTTGTTGGCATCGAACGCGTCGTTCCGCATGAACTCGAAGGCGCTGCCGCGCAGCTTGTTGGTCCCCGACTTGATCTGCAGGTTCACGACGCCGCCGAGCGAGCGGCCGAACTCCGCGGAGTAGGTCGAGGTCTGCATCTTGAACTCGTCGAGCGCGTCGACGCTCGGGAAGATGACGACCGTCTGCAGCCAGGTCTCGTTGTTGTCCACGCCGTCGAGCATGTAGTTGTTGTCGCGCGGGCGCTGGCCGTTGGCCGAGAACGACGCGGAGGCGCGCCAGGCGAGGCTGCCGGCGCCGTCGATGTTCGCTCCGGGGATGCCGCGCAGGACGCCCGGGATGGTGCGCGTCAGGTTGACGAAGTTGCGGCCGTTGAGCGGCAGCGCCTCAATCTGTTCGGCCTTGCACCGTCGTCCCCAGCTCGGACGAGGTGGTCTGGACCAGCGGACTCGTGGCCTCGACGCTGACCGACTCGGTCATCGCCGCCGACTTCGAGCTTGAGATCGATGCGCGCCCGCTGATCGACGCCGAGCTCGATGTTCGAGAGCGTCAGCGTCTTGAAGCCGGTGAGCTCCGCGATGACGGTGTAGCGGCCGGTTGGCAGCGACGGCGCGGTGAATTCGCCGTTCGACGTCAGCCTGCAGGTTCTCGTCAGGCCGGTGCCCTCGTTGACGATCGTGACTTTGGCGTTGGGAATCACGGAACCCGACGAGTCGGTCACCGTGCCGAGGATGGTGCCGCTGACGGCCTGCGCCGACGCCAGGCGTGGCGCGCAGGCGGCGATCGCAAGCACGAGCGCGACGAGGAGCGTCGAAGCCGCCCCGGAGCACGAAATCACGCGGCTCATCATGTGTTGTCCTCCACCGAAGTGACAACGAGGCCTGACCGAGAGGGTCCGCCGCCGGATAGTGGTCTGACCACTACTGGATCTGCGCATTCAATATCACATTCGCTTGCCGATGAGGAGAGGCGATCGACTATAGACCCGGGTACTTTCCTGAGCGGGCTGCGCCGGTCGAGCTTGCAGCGCCGCCGGGGGACCGTGGTAGCATCCGCGCGTGCAAGGCGGGCGACATGGCGATACCACCCCCCAGCGTCCTGGTTCGCCACGCCGGCGACGGTCCTCGCAGCGATCCTGGCCTCGGCGGCGCTGCGTCCCGCCGGGAAGCAATGCGCAGGCGCCGTCCGGCCGGGACTTCGAGACCATCGGCGGGAACCTCGCGAACCATCGCTATTCGTCCCTGACGCGCAATCACCAAATCCAATATTTCGAAGTTCGGAGGCGCCTGGTCGATTCATCTCGAGGACGGAAAATCGCCCGGCACCATGCAGGCGACGCCGATCGTCGTGGAGGGCGTCATGTTCATCGCCTCTGGCGCGGGCAATATCTTCGCGCTCGACGCCGCGACGGGGCGATCAAGTGGAAGCACGAGACGACGCTGGGCGGGACCTATCGCGGGGTGGCGGTCGGGGAAGGGAAAGTTTTTTCAGGCCGGCGCGATAACACGCTGATCGCGCTCGACCAGAAGACGCGGCGCGGTCGCGTGGAAGACGCAGTTGGCCGATCCCGCCCGCGGAACGACGAGCGCTCCCGCGATCTACTACGACGGCCTGGTCTATATCGGCGTCGGCGGCGGCGAAGGAGGCGTGCGCGGCCAGTTCGGGGCCTACGACGCGAAGAACCGGCAAGGAAGTCTGGAAGTTCTGGACCCTGCCCGGGCCCGGGCGAGCGCGGCCACGAGACGTGGGAAGGGGACTCGTGGAAGTACGGCGGCGGTCCCGTGTGGACGCATCCCGGCCATCGATCCGGATCTCGGCATGGTGTACATGCCGATCGGGAATGCAAGTCCCGACAACGACGGAACGGCACGCGGCGGCGACAATCTGTTCACGGTGTCGGTCGTGGCGCTCGATCTCAAGACCGGCGAGTACAAGTGGCACTTCCAGGAAGTGCATCACGACATCTGGGACTACGACAGCGCGGCGGCGCCGGTCCTTGCCGACGTTCGCTACCAGGGATCGCTCCGCAAGGTGCTGATGCACACGAGCAAGACCGGGTTCATGTACGTCCTCGATCGCACAAATGGCAAGCCGCTCGTCGGCATCGAAGAGCGAGCCGTTCCGCAGGAGCCGCGGATGAAGACCGCGCAGACGCAGCCATTTCCGATCGGCGATTCGTTCGTGCCGACCTGTCCTGAGCCGGGCAGCGTTCCTGAGGGCATGAAGAGCGCCTGCATCTTCGGCAGCGTACTGGACCGAGCCGGTGGTGATGTCGCCCGGGACGCTCGGTGGAATCTCGTGGGCGCCCATGACCTTCAGCCCCAGACACACTCTGATCTACATCCCTGGCACGATCATCAACTCGGGATACACACTTCGCCGTCAGGAGTGGGACGATCAGACGCAGCGGTTCAAGCCGCTCGACGAGGGAGTGGGTTTCTTCCGGCCGCCCGGTGTGCCGCGTGCCGGAACGCTGACGGCCATGGATCCGACCACGAACAAGATCGTGTGGCAGAAGCGGATGAAGTTTCCGCTCGGCACCGGCAGCGGTCTGCTGAGCACCGCGGCCGGGCTGCTGTTCCATGGTGAGTCGGACGGCAACGTCGTCGCGTACGACATCGCCAACGGCGAGCCGCTCTGGCGTTTTCAGACTGGCACCGGTGCGGACGCGCCGATGATGACCTACGAAGTCAATGGCGAGCAGTACCTGGCGCTGCTGGCCGGCGGCAGCTCGTTCCAGCTGTCGAAGCGCGGCGACAGCGTCTGGGCCTTCAAGCTCGGAGGAAAGGTGCCCCAGGAACCTGCGCCGCCCGAGCCGCCGTTGTTGCAACCGGCGCCCGCGCGGAGGCAGCCCTGACGGTGTTTCGCACTGGGCAGCCCTGAAGGGCTGCCTTTTGAGAACCTCGAGGAGTGCTCATGAAACGGATGATCAGCGCGGTGGCTCTTCTCGCCCTCACGTCGCCGCTGGTGGCGACACCGCAGAGCCCCGCTGTCGCGACGGGTCAACCACCACGCCCGGCCGCACCACCACCTGCCTCGCCGCAGGAGATCCTGCTCTGGGAAAACGGCGCACCCGGCGCGCTCGGTAACGCGGATACGGACAAGCCGACGATCACGGTCTACCGCGCGCCGCGCGGCAACGTCGGCACCGCTATCATCGTCGCGCCCGGTGGCGGATACGGCGCCCTTGCGATCGAACACGAAGGGCGGCAGTGAGCGTACTGGTTCAACGCGATGGGGATCACGGCCTTCGTGCTGAAGTACCGGCTCGGGCCGCGTTACCACCATCCCATCGAGCTTGGCGACGCGCAGCGCGCCATTCGCACGGTGCGCGCCCGCGCCGCGGAGTTCAACGTCCTGCCCGATCGCATCGGCATGATGGGATTCTCCGCCGGCGGGCACCTGACATCGACGGCAGGCACCCACTTCGACGCTGGCAAGGCGGATTCGCCCGATCCCGTCGAGCGCGTGAGCAGCCGACCGGACTTCTTGATTCTCGGATATCCGGTGATTTCGTTCGACCCGGCGGTGACTCATGCCGGATCTTTGAAGAACCTGCTTGGCGACAACCCCGATCCGAAACTCGTCGAGAACCTTTCGAACGACCTCCAGGTGACTCGCGCAGACGCCCCCCACTTTCATCTTTCACACGACCAACGACAACGGTGTTCCGGTCGAAAACAGCGTCCGCTTCTACCTGGCGTTGAGGAAGGCGAAGGTGCCGGTCGAGATGCACCTTTTTGAAAACGGACCACACGGCGTCGGCATGGCGCTGTCCGATCCGTCGCTCAGCGCCTGGCCGACGCTGCTCATGAACTGGATCCGCGCGCGCGGACTCTTAATCGCTAATCACTAATCACTGATCCTTGAATCCTGAATCCTGAATCCTGAATCCCGAATCCTGAATCCCGAATCCTCGAATCCCGAATCAAATCCTCAAATCCTCGAATCTTCGAATCCTCGAATCGTCGAGTTTCTGAACCGTCGAATCAGAATCTCTGAATCGTCGAATCTCTGAATCAAATCCCGCCTCCCCAGATAGGATCCCGGATCCCGCTCCCCGGGAATCGGGACTTAAGGATTCAAGGATTCGGGATTCAAGGATTCGGGATTCGGACTCAGGATTCAAGGATTCGAGGATTCAGGATTCGAGGATTCGGGATTCGGGATTCAAGGATCAGTGATTAGTGATTAGCGATTGAGCGCTCCCAAATCGTGACCCTCTCCGCAGGTGGACGGAACAGACGATCGCCCGATGTCAGCGCGAACGCTTCCTGGAACGCCGCGACATTCCGAACCGTCCCGTTCGCCCGGTACTCATAGGGCGCGTACGGGAACGTGAGCACCCATTCGCGAAGGTAGTCTGGCCGAATCTTCATCCTCCACATCCGGGCCCAGGCCAGGAAGAAGCGCTGATCGCCACTGAATCCATCCAGGACCGGAGCGGGACGGCCGGCGCGCGAGAGGTGGTAGGCATTGAACGCCATCGTCAAACCCGCGAGGTCCCCGGCATTTTCTCCAAGTGTCAGCTCCCCATTCACCGGCAGCTCTGGTAGCGGACTGAAAGGCGTTGAACTGGGCGATCAGCTGGCGCGGTGCGCCTCGCATATTCTTCCTCGTCCGCTGGGCTCCACCAGCGTCGAACCTCGCCGCGCGAATCGTATCGTCGTCCCCGCTCGTCGAGCGCGTGCGCCAGCTCGTGGCCGATGGTCGCGCCGAGTCGCACCGTAATTCACCGCGTCGTCGGCGCTCACATCGAAGAGCGGCGGCTGGAGCATGGCAGCCGGCAGCACGATTTCGTTGAGCGCGGGGTTGTAGTAGGCGTTCACCGTTTGTGGCGTCGTCGTCAGCCATTCTCCCGGCGTGACGCCCGAGACGCGGGTCATTCGGTAATCGCTATCGAAGCGGCGCGCCCGTTGGACATTCCCGGCAAGGTCGTCCGCCTTGATCACGAGGCCCGAGTAATCGCGCCATCGATCCGGATATCCCACTCGGGTCGTCACCCGCGAGAGCTTCGCGATCGCTTCGGCGCGAGCGGACGGCGACAGCCACCGAGCGTGCTCGACCGACTGCCTGTCGGCCTTCAGCAGCATATCCACGAGAGCCTCGACCCTGGCTCGAGCGTGCGGCGGCAGGTGCTTTTCGACGTACAGACGGCCGAGCGCATCGCCCAGCATGGAATTCACCAGTGCCACGCCAACCTTCCAGCGCGCCCGGGGAGTCGTCTGTCCCGTGACGTCACGACCGAAGAAGTCGAACCGCGCATCCACGAACGGGCTGCTGAGATACGGCGCCATAGCCGTGATGTAGCGTGCGGCGAGCCAACCCTTCCAGTCCTCCAGCGGCGCCGTCTGGACGAGCGCCGCGAATCCGACGAAGAACGACGGCTGGAGCAACGCAATCGCCGCAGCCTTGTCCACGCCTTGAGGACGCGCCCACGCGTTCCAGTCGAAGCCAGGGAGTTGTGCGGACAGCTCGCGAAGCGTTAGTCCACGCGGGACCCTTGCGGCTTCACGGCTCTCCGTCGGCGAAAGCTGGCAGCGCGCCAGCGCCGTTTCCAATGCGAGTACCCCGTGGGCGATGCGGTCGGGCTCCTGTCGTCCGGCCAGCCTGAAGATCGTCGTCAAATACCCGACGTACTTGGCTCGCAGATCGACGAGCTGCGGATCGTCGTGCAGGTAGTAGTCGCGCGTGGGGAGGAGCGTGCCGCCTTGCGAGACCTGCACGATGAGGCGGTTCGCGTCCGCGGCGTCGGTCACCACTGTCGCCGCGAACGGCCCTCCGCTCCCGAGGTACCCGAGATGGCCTGCAACAGCGGCGAGGTCGCGCGTGGAGGCAATCGCGTCGATGCGTGTGAGCACCGGCGCGAGCGGGGTTGCGCCGAGCGCATCTGCACGCGCTTGGTTCATCGCGCTGGCATACAGGTCCGTGATCTGCTGTTTCGGCGATCCGTTCCGCGGATGGCTCGCGGCCGCCTCCTCGATAATCTCGCGGAGATCGAACTCGGCTTTTTCGGTCAGCTCCGTGAATGCTCCGTATGTCACACGGTCGGCGGGTATGTCGATCGTGGCCATCCATCGGCCGTTGACGAAGCGATAGAGATCGTCCTGCGGCCGGACGGAGGAGTCGAAGCTGGAGGGATCGAGGCCGGAACTTGTCTGCGGCGGCGCCTCACGTGCCGCCCCGAATGCGAACAGACCCACGAGCAGGAGCGCGTCCGGTCGCGTCATTCAATATTCGGTGAACATCCGCTGAATCTCTGATCCGTCGCTGGTCTTCGTCAGCGCGAGCATCAGCAGGATCCGCGCCTTGACGGGAGCGAGATCCTCTCCCTGTATCTGAAAACGCACGGGGGAGCCATTGCTCCGGGAGGCGATGCGTCCGCTGCCGGTGCGCGTCGTCACAACCACGAACACGCCTTTTTCCATCGCGTAACGAATGCCGTCGTCCTGCGTGCCGCTGGTCGCGCCGGCGCCGGCGGTGGCAATCACGATGCCCTTGGCGCCCAGGTCGACGATCGATTTGATCGACATCGCCGGGCGCGCCCTGATACGTCATCACGATATCGACACGGGGCAGGTCCTCGACCTTCGAGAGATCGAACTCGGTCTTTCCGGCGTGGCGTTTGACGACGTCCCGGTAGTACACGATCCGGTCAGCGTCGACCACGCCCAGGATGCCGTAGGTGCGCGATTGAAACGTATCGAGCCGATGGGCGTCGGTCTTCGTCACATCGCTCGCCGAGTTGATCTCATCGTTCAGCACGACCAGCACGCCTTTGCCGCGCGATCGCGGATCGGCCGCGACGCGGTATCCTTCGAGCAGGTTCGCCGCGCCTTCATACCCGAGCGTGTTCGGGTTGCGCATCGAGCCGACGATCACGACCGACTTATCGTTGCGGATCGTCAAATCGAGGAAGTAGGCCGTCTCTTCCAACGTATCGGTGCCGCTGGTGACGACGATGCCCGTCAGCTCGGGGTCTTCGAGAAAGCAGGTGTTGATGCGGTTCGCGAGCGCGACCCATTGCTTCAGTGTGAGCGCGCCGCTGGCGACGTTCGCGAACTGCTCGAACTCGGGCCGGACGTACCGTTCGACCCCCGGGATCGAGGCCACGAGTTCTTCAGCGCTGAGCCGTCCGCCGGTGCGATTGGAGATGGTTCCCCCGGTCGCGATCAGCCGCACGCGGGGGAGCGGTGTCTGGACGGCCAAGCCGCCGGGTTGCTGGGCCGGGGCCGCGGCCGTTTCGTGAGATGCCTGAGCAGCGACCGTAGATACAGCCAACCCGGAGCCGGCGCACACTGTCAGAAGCAGTGTCATCGCCACGATCCATGCGCGCATGGCTGAAACTATAACTGAGGGCGGACGTTTCGGTGCGCGAGGCAGAGCCACTGGCTCAGGTGCCCGGCGGCTTCGTGCGGCGTCTTTCCGTAGAACGGCATGGTCGCGGCCGATCCACCTGGTGACGCGGGCAAGTTGCGCGCGCCATTTGTCAGGACCGACAGGCGAGACTTCGATCTTGAATTCCCGCCCGTTGATGACTTCTTCGAAGCGATGCACGTTCACGGTGGCGTAGATGGATGCAGGGTCAGGCAGACAGCGCGTTGTAGTCTAGCGTCGTCGCGGCGACAATCAAGCGAAAGGACCATCGAAGGCGCATCAACAGAGTGCACGATGCCGAAATTGAGTGATGAATGATTCGAAAAAAACTGTGGCTGTCGGGACTTCCACAGCAGATCCACGTCTCTTCCACACGTTTTCCACACCGCTGGCCGGATCGATGGTTCCGACGGGCTTGACGCACGTCTGTACGAACAATAACCTCTGATTCTGCAATGACCTGCCGCAGATTCCACGAACAAAAGGTGGCTGGCACCTTTCCCGGAAAGGTGCCAGCCACCTTTTGTCGATGGGTGGCGGCGTCGCTGGTGGTGGTGCTCGCCAGCAGCCAGGTGCAGGCAGCCGATTCGGTCCTCTATCGGCTCTTCCTCCACGACGGCACGTCGATCGTCAGCTACGGCGAGTTTGCCCGCGTGGCCGACCGGGTCGTCCTCTCGATTCCTCTGGGCGATCCGACTCAATCTCCAGCGCTGCAGCTGATCAGCATTCCCGAAACGGCGGTCGACTGGCTGCGGACGGATCGCTATTCCGATGCGGTTCGTGCCAGGCGCTACGGTGAAACCCGCGGCGAAACCGACTTTGCCATGCTGAGCGCACGCGTGACCGAGGCGCTCAATCAAATCGCGTTGACGAGCGACCCGGCGCGACGTCTCGCGATGGCGGTGGAGGCACGTGGAAACCTCGCACGCTGGCCTCACCAGAATTTTGGCTACCGCGCCGCGGACGTTTCACAGCTGGTCGGCATGCTCGACGAGGTCATTTCCGAGCTTCGCGTGGCGGCAGGACAATCCAGCTTCGATGTCAGTCTGGTCGCGAACATCACCGTGCCCGAGGCCGAGGAACTCCTGCCGCCCCCGACGCTTCGCGAAACGATGGAGGAGGCCGTCGCGGCGGCTGCCGCAACGCCTGAGCCGGCCGAGCGCATCGCTCTCCTCGATGCGGTCACAACCGCGCTGCAGGAGCCGGCGCGCGCGGGGGGATGGGCCGCCGCGCTGCGCCTCGAAGCGTCGGCCGATCTCGCGAGCGAACTGCGGATCAACAAGGCGTACAGCGATCTTTCGTCCTCGCTGATCGCATCAGCGACGGCGCGCGCGGCCCGCGGGGACGTTCCCGGTGTGCAGGCGATCCTGCAATCGGCGCTCAAAGCTGACGATCGTCTCGGCCGCCGGAGGCCGCAGGAGACCTCTGCACTGCTGCAGGTTCTCGATCTGCGGCTGGATGAAGCCCGTCGCGTGCGTCTTGCCCGCGACGCCTGGATCGTGCGCCTGGATTCGTTCAGAGACTATCGCTCGGCCATTGCCCCCGCGCTCGCGGAAATGCGCAGTCTGCGCGGGATGCTAGAGAGCATCCGGCAGCTCGCAGGACCCGAGCCGCGGCTGCTGCCTCGTCTCGAGCAGCGTCTCGTGATGGTCAGGCAGCAGCTCGCCGCCATTACTCCACCCGCGGAGCTTCAGTCGGCGCATGCGCTCTACACGTCAGCGTTTCAGATGGCAAAGCGTGCTGCTTCCTCGCGTCGTAACGCGGTATCATCAGGAGAGATGGCGCTCGCGTGGGAAGCCTCGTCGGCTGCGGCCGGCGCTCTCCTGTTGTTCCAAAACGCGGGCGAAGAGCTCGATCGGCTGACGACACCACCCTCAAACCGGTGATCACCCCACGCATCACCCGCCTCGTGCGGGTGCCGGATCTGCAAGGGATGCAGGCCTACGTTGCCCATTGCCTTGACACGGAGGCCGCGCGCTCGGTCGCCGTTATCGTTCCCAGTCGCGGCGCCGCGGAAGCGCTGCGAGAGACGATCGAGGGACGGTGCCTCGCGGATTCGAGAGCCATGCTGCTTCCGGATCTGATCACGCGCGACGAGCTGTACGAGCGGTTGCACGCGCGATGCCCTGATGTGCCCGATCGCCTGACTGATGTCGAGCGCGAGGTCATTTTCCGCCGCGCTGCCATGGACGCGGCGCTCCAGGGAACACCCGCGCCATTCCGGCTCCGCGCCGGTCTCGTCGGCGAAATCCTCTCGTTCTACGACGAGTTACGCCGCCGCATTCGAACCGTCGAAGCGTTCGACCGCCTGCTCACGGGCAGCCTCGAGGGAAGCGCAGACATCGACCGCGGAGCCGAACGTCTGTTGAGGCTGACCCGCTTCCTCAGCGCTGCGTTCAAGACGTTCGAACAGCGCCTGGCGGCAACCAATCGCGTCGACGAGCACGGACTGCGTGCGCTGTTGCTCGATGGCACGAGCATAGGGGATGCGGCGACAGGGTACCGTCACGTCATCGTGACGGTCGCGGATCAGGCAGCGGATCACCGGGGATTGTGGCCGGCCGACTACGATCTTCTCTCGCGGCTGCCTCATCTCGATCGGCTCGACATCGTCGCCACTGAGCACGTGCTCGCGGCGGGCTACCATCAGCGCATTCACGATGCGTTGCCTGAGATTGCAGAAGAGCGTTACGGCGGTCCGGCTTCGCTTCCCGTGCTGGCGGTGCCGGAGTCAGAGCCTCCGAACGACTGGACACGCTGGATCGTGTGCCGCGATCGGGAGGAAGAACTGGTTGACGCGGCTCGCGCGATCAAGAACCACACATGCTGCCGGCTCGATCGCACAGCTGTGGTGTTCCAGCGCCCGCTGCCGTACCTGTACCTGGCACGCCAGGTCTTCCCGGATGCCGAGATCCCGTACCAGGCGTTCGACGCGCGCCCTCTGGCGGCCGAACCATTCGCGGCCGCGCTGGATCTGATCTTCTCGTTCGTCGGTTCCGAGGGCACACGCGCCACGCTGATCGAGCTGCTCGCGTCCGCGCACTGGGCGTTTCAAATCGACGGCCGCACCATCAACCGAGCGGACGTCTCCGCCCTGGATTCTCGATTGAAGGATCTGAAGTACTCCGGCGGGTGGGAGCGGCTGGCCTCACTCGCCGAACCCGTGCCGCCCGCGACCGAGCGCGCATCGAAGAGTGCGCGGGCGGCTGTCGCCATGCGAGCCGCAGCCGATGCCGCATCGCAACTGCGCGGACTGTGGGAGGCCCAATCCGCTTCGCTTCAACTGTCCTCGTTGCTCGCGTTCATTGCCGCCCATGAACGCGTGCCCGAGACAACGGCGCCCGCTCGTGACGCCCACCTTCGTGCGCGCGCCGCTGTGCTGGGCATTCTCCAGTCCCTCCGCGACGCCCACCGCACGCACGACGACGCGCCTGTCCCGCTGGCGGATCTCCTCACAACCATCCGTCGCTGGATTGAAGGCCAGACGTTCTCGCCTCGCACAGGTTCCGGCGGGGTGATGCTGCTTGACGCGACGGCTGCGGCGTACGCAGACATCGACGACCTGCGAATCGTCGGACTGGTCGATTCCGATTGGCCGGAACGACGCCGGCGCAGCATTTTCTATCCGGCGCAACTGCTATCCCAGCTCGGATGGCCCGCGGATGCCGACAGGCTGGCCGCGGCACGTGCTTGCTTTCACGATCTGCTCCGTCTCCCGCGAACTCGCACGGCCCTTTCTACCTTTACGCTCGAAGACGATGCCATCGTCCCGATCTCGGCCTTCGTCGAGGAGGTGGAGCGAGCAGGTTTGCCCGTGCAGCATCTGCCCCCCGACGACGATGCGCGAGTGTTCGTTCATGAGGCGGTCGCAGAGGAGCCCGTCGTTGCGGCGGCGCTGCATGGTGTGCCTTACGACTGGTTGACGTTGAGAGCATCGCGATCGCCCGGCGAGTCCGATGCCTACCACGGCGCGACCGGCCCGCGTGACGCGGCCGCGTACTCGGTCAGCAGTCTGGAACGGTACCTGGAATGCCCGTTCAAGTACTTCGCAGCGCACGTGCTGCGCCTTCCGGAAGAACGCGGCGACGAATCAGGCTTGACGCCTCAGGAACGAGGCCAGTTCCTGCACGCGGTATTCGAGACGTTCTTTCGGGAGTGGCAGACCGCCGGCCGCGGGAGCATCACGACGACCAACCTCGTCGAGGCCGTTGGCTTGTTCGAACACATCGCGGAGCGTCAGCTGCAGACGTTGCCCGAAACCGATCGGGCGCTCGAGCGGACGCATCTGCTCGGCTCTGCGGCGGCGCCGGGCCTGGCGGAGCGTGCCTTCGCCTTCGAAATCGAACACGGAGGCGAGGTCATTGAACGCCTGCTCGAGCACGAACTCGAGGGTGCGTTCGAATTTCGCGGGCCCTCGGGCGTTCGATCGGTGCGTCTCCGTGCAAAAGCCGACCGGATCGATCTGATGGCCGATGGGACCATCCGCATCGTCGATTACAAGCTCGGCAAGGCTCCGAAACCGTCCAGGGCATTGCAGTTGCCGGTCTACGGCCTCTGCGCGCAGCAGTCACTCGAAGGCCGGCACCAGCGCTCCTGGACCCTTGGCCGAGCCGGGTACGTAGCATTCCGCGAGAAGAACGCATTCGTGGCGTTGGGATCGTCCACCTCGCTCGATGAAGCGCTGGCGGCTGGGCAGGAGCGATTGCTTGGCGCGGTCGATGCCATCGAGCGTGGGGAGTTTCCACCGAATCCTGAAGAGCCGTTCCTCTGCACGCGCTGCGCCTACGCGTCGGTCTGTCGCAAGGATTACGTCGGCGATGAGTGAGATCAGGTCCCGGAAGCCGGCGCTATCGCAGCCCTCGCTGTTTGGCGGCGCGGGCGCCGAAGAAGCGGCTGTTGATGCCGCTGCGCAGCCGGCCAATCCTGATGCGGACGCCCGACAGTTCGCGGTCGATCCCAACCAGAACGTCGTGCTCGAAGCGTCCGCCGGGACCGGCAAAACGTCCGTCCTCGTGTGGCGGTACATCAACCTGCTGAAGGCCGGTGTCGATCCCGCCAACATACTGGCGATGACGTTCACGCGGAAGGCCGCCGCTGAAATGCGTGAACGGATCATCCGCGAATTGAAGGAGGCGGCTTCGCGATCCGAGTTCGATCGCGCGCGTTGGAATGACCTGCGCGACCGACTTGGTGAGATTGCCATCAGCACGATCGATGCCTTCTGTCTATCGCTCCTCCGGGAATTCCCGCTCGAGGCGGATCTCGATCCCGGGATTCGAGATGGCGGACGAGACGGAGGTGCCCAGGCTGATAGAGGAGGCCATGGATCGATCGATGCGCATCTTCACCGCGAGGTCTAAGCGCGATCCCGATATCGCGCTGGTGCTGGCGCAGCTCGGCGTATCGCGGACCCGGCTGGGATTGGGGGTGCTGCTCGATCGCCGTCTCGTCGCCTGGAATGCGCTCGATCGATTCCTCGCAAGCGGCCCAGCCGATCTGACCACGGAAGTGGTCTGCCGTCGTGCGGCAACGGCCCTGCAGGACGCGCTTCGAGGAGCGCCGGGAGGACTTGCCGGGTTCCTGACCCATGGTCCGATCGAGCATCCACGCTACCAGCTGCTGCTTCGAGACCTTCGCCGGTTCGCCGATCTCGAGCGTGGCAGCAACGCCGAGATCCGGGCCGTGCTGGACCGTGCCGGGGCGCATTTTCTGACCGCTGATGGAACACCGCGCCGGAGCGGCGCCATTCATCCCTACAAAGGCGACAGGGATTACGCGTCAGCCGAACTCGCCAAACAGCATCGCTCGGCTGTGTTTCAAATCGCGCCGCAGGTCGAACGCGTCCTGTCTGTCTTCACCCGCGACCTGAACGTCGTGCTCGCCCGTGGCGTGAGGCAGATGTTTGCGATCGCGCTCACTCAGTATCGGAAGGCGCTGGACGAGCGGTCCGTCGCTGGATTTTTCAGACGTTCTGCAGCGTGCGCTCGACCTGCTTCGTCAGATGGACGAGTTCTCGCAAAGCCGATTCCGACTGGAGTCGCGATACCACCACGTGCTCGTTGACGAATTCCAGGACACCAGCCGTGCGCAATGGGAGCTGGTGTCGCTCCTGATTCAGTCCTGGGGAGAGGGGATGGGCCTCGCGACCCAGCCGTCCATTTTCATCGTCGGCGATCGAAAGCAGTCGATTTACCGGTTCCGCGACGCCGACGTCGCCGTGATGCAGGAGGCCGCGAGGTACATCGAGGGTCTCCGGCCTGCCGGAAGCCCACGACGATCGATTCGTCGCAGCTTCCGCGCGCTTCCAGAGCTCCTGGAGTTCGTGAACGACCTGTTCGGAGAAATCTCGCAACCTGGAATCCGCCCGGACGACTTCACCTATACGGAATCGGATCGATTTCCAGTAGAAGCGGAACACGACAGACGAGGACCGACCCTCGGGCTCGCCGCCGCTGAGGACGCGGAACACTGTGCGGCCGCGGTGGCGCACGAGATCGCAAGAATCATCCGCGAGGAAACGATCCGTGATCGCCAGTCGGGTGTGGCGCGCGCCGCCCGACCTGGCGACATCGCCATCCTCTTCCGATCGCGCACGAGCCATCGGGAATTCCAGCAGGCACTCGAGCAGCGTGGCATCCCGGCCTACGTTTACAAGGGACTGGGCTTCTTCGACGCCGATGAAATCAAGGACGTGTCCTCGCTGATTCGCTATCTCGCGGACCCTGACTCCGATCTGCGTGCCGCGGCGTTCGTCCGATCCCGTTTCGTTCGACTCTCCGACGCGGGCCTCGCACGTCTCTCGCCCGGAATCGCCGCCGCCGTTACCAGCTCGACGCCTCCGCCTGCCCTGAGCGCGCTCGATGAGGAAGATCGTCGAGTTCTCGACCATCTGCGCCGCGCATGTGGGTGCCTGGCTTGCGTCGCGTGGACCGTGTGCCGCCCGCGGATCTCATCGAGCGGCTGCTGGCCGAGACGACCTACGCGTACGAACTACGAGGCCCTCGCCGCCAGCAGGCTTGGGAAAACCTCAAGAAAATGCGAGGTCTGATTCGCCGGATTCAGAACCGCGGGTACGCGACGCTCACTCGGATTGCCGATCACATCGACGCGCTGACGCCGGGCGACGAATCGAACGCCGTGATCGAGGCGCTCGACGCCGTGAACCTCATGACCGTGCACGCCTCGAAGGGGCTCGAGTTTCCGGTCGTCTTCGTCGTCAACCTCGCCCGAGGAGCCACCGGTCCGCCCGATCCGGTGCGCATCGTGGTCGATGGCGCCGACGGACGCGCCGTCCGTGTCGATCGGTCCGTTCGTATCCGAAACCGATGAGGCTGAACGGGACCGCGAGAAACAGGAGACGCGACGGCTCCTCTACGTTGCGCTGACGCGCGCACGCGACCGCTTGTACCTTTCGTCAGCGCTCAAGGATGGCACGCTGGTTCCCGGCCGCGGCAGCCTCGCCGAAGTCCTGCCGGAGTCAATCAAGGAACTGTTCGGCCGCGCCGCCACCGTATTCGAGGCCGTGCGGCACGATTGGATGGACAGGCGCGTCGGGGCGCTGCTACGAGTGGAGGATCTGCAGGACTCCCGGGAAAGCGGAGGACCATGCAGCCGGCTCCCGCTGTCGGGTACTTCGCTTCGCACCCGACCTGCTCGATTCGGTCCGATCGGCGAAGCGCCAGCTGATCAAACGTTCGGTTACGGAATGGCTCGAGGAAGCTTCCGACAGGCAAGCCGCGGGGCGCGGCAGAACTGGAAGCGCCACGACCGGCGTGCTGGTCCACCGCTTGCTTCAGGCGAGTTCGAGGTTGACCGGCCGGGATGACGCGTCACAGCTGTCGGTCGCCCGGGGTCTTCTTCGTCCCGAACGAATGCGCAACGGTCGACGATGTCGATGCGATCGTCACTGAGGGTGTCGCCACCTGGCGCAGCCTGTCCGGTAGAGAGGACGTCGCTGCGGTCCTGTCATCGGGCCGCGTGCTCTACGAGGTGCCGTTCTCGATGAGCCTTCGGCGCAGCCACGACGCGGTGATACTCCGTGGTGTCATCGACTGCGTCGTCTTAAGGGAGGATGGCTCCGTTGCTGTTGTCGAGTTCAAGACCGGTCACCCGGATGCTTCCCATCAGCGGCAGCTCGACCTGTACGTCGACGCTGCGACGGCCCTTTATCCCGGCAGTCGCGTCGAGGGCCTGCTGATTTACGCGAATTGACAGCGACGAACGATTACCGGCGTGCTCATTTCTGCACACTTTCCGCGAGTCCGCTTTTGACGGCTTTGCGCGATCGGACCTCAGATCTGTAATCCGCAGTCGCCCTGATCGAAGTCGGTCCCGCAAGTCCTTCCGAAATGCCGTTTTCGTGAGTGCTGCGACTAGATCGGTACACAACGTCGACTCAGCAGCTAAGCCATCTGCGCTGAGCGAGTTCGCTCCGAGTTCGCCTGCATCGGACTCCGATTGCTCGTTGTTCTGCAACCAGCCGGCGGCAGTGACGGACTTTCAGTCGATATTGATGCGCTGAGCCAAGTCTTAGCTTTTCAACACATTAACCAGCAGACGGAACCAAACCTGGCATCACAAGCGGTCTAACTCGATAACTGGCGTTGGGATTGCATATCGGGCGATGTCAGGGAGGTGCGGAATGTCAGTTCCTGCGGGGGCGCTGAACCACGGAAGACCCACGACGACGACGGTCTTCGAGCTCGAGGCGCTCGAGGGGCTGCCGTGCGGGTGCGTGGCGGCGGCATATCGTGCGCGTCCCTGGGACGTCGCGGTCGTCTCGCTCGAAGCCAAGGGGCCGCACTGCATTCTCGCGGGGCACTCCAGCGGGCAGATTCTGCGTCTCGGCGAACCCGAGGAGTTCGATGAGGACGAGGATTCCGAGGAATAGACGCTAGCTCGTCGTCAGCCCGTCTCCCCATCGTCGCGCCCGCTCCTTCGGCCTCTTCCCGGCTTCTTCCAACCAGAACAACAGCGCCCAGCGGCTTACCTGAGTCGTCTGGAATCCAGGCGACCCAGTGCGGTCCGCGCTTCTCGGATTTCACGTCGCGAGGCGTTTGACGGTCCGCCATCCGAGCATCGTATACCCGTCGATGCGTCTCCGGCATGCGAAGAAAAAAATCGTGGAAGATCTTGATTGCGTATAGGAAACGCGTTCTCGTACAATTCGAAGGTTTGGCAACGGCCGGAGACGGCCGAGAGGAGAGCGATCTAGATGGCCTTGACCTGTCCGAACTGCGGGAACGACCGGAACTTCCTGGTCAAGACCCTGCAGATGCATGTCGTCCAGTTGCGCGACTCGCGTGTCGAAGCGAACGAGGAAGGACGCCCCGCGGTCATCGAGGTGCTCTGCGACGAGTGCGAAACGGCGCTGAACTTCGCGGATTTCGAAGAGGACGTCCGCAACGAAGTGCTGCTGACGCTCGGCGCCCGCTGATCGCCCGTTATCCTTCCGCTTCGGCTTCTTCGAAGTAATCGCATTCGGGGCAGATCCACTCGCGCACCGTGCCGCATTGCCCCGTCCCGGTCCTGGACCTCGCGTACGCTGAGCCGCATCGATTCTCCGCAGAGCGGGCATTCGCGCATCAGTCAATTGTAGCAGCGGAGCGGCCGGTCAGCATTCGCGGTAAGCTCCGTCGGATTCCTTGACTTCGCCGGGCGCCGGCTCCTATCGTAACGAGAAGCGGCGTGTGCGCGCCAAGCGCTCATGTCGCAGAACGGGAGCGCGAGGTACCGTTCCTGCAAGGCTCTTTCAGAAAGTGATGCGGGACTACTACGACGTTCTGGGCGTGTCGCCGGACGCGGGGGCTGATGAAATCAAGCGCGCCTACCGGCAGCTGGCACGGCGGTACCATCCCGACATCTCCGGGGACGACCGCGGCGGCGCCTTCCTCGAGGTGTCGCGCGCCTACGAGGTGCTGCGCGATCCGGAGCGACGCCGGTCCTACGACGCCCGTCTGCGTCGCGAGGCGGCCGGGCGGAATGGCTGGCCGACGAGGTCGCCATCGACTTTCCGTCGGTGGCGAGCGTGCTCGACCGCATGCGCGACTCGTTCTTCGGCGATCGCACGCGAAGCGCTTGCAGTCGGCCGAAGTCGTCCTGAGCCCGCAGGAAGCGTTCTGGGGCGTGCCCGTTCCGCTGCGACGTGCCGCTTCGGCGGACCTGCGCCGGCTGCGGCGGGCGCGGCGAAGTCTGGGCCGGAGTGGTGTCGCGCCTGCGGCGGCGTCGGCGAAGTGCCGTGCGGCGCACGAGATGCGACTGCGCGTGCCGGCCGGCGTCCGGGAGGGCGCGACGTTCCGGTTCAGCGTCGTGCCGCAGGGGGCGCCGCAGACGTTCGTCGAAGTCCGGATCAGCATCCGCTGACGAGTCGCAGGCGTTTGAATGCGTCGCGCGACGGGATCCGTGGGACCTTTTCATGCGCGCGCATCTTCACCTGCTTGGCATCCTGCAGCTGACCTGGGGCGCCATTGCCTGCTGCTCGGCGTCTCGATGCTGCTGCTGGCCATGGGCGCCCTGGCCATCGGCGTAGACTCCGGGTCCGACGCATGGCAGCCGGCCATCACCGCCGGCGCGTTCTGGCGTCTTTGCCGTGGCGCTTCTGGCCGGCGGCGGCGCGAACTCCTGGGCGGGCCGCGCGCTCCGGCGCAACAGCCGCGTGGCCGGCTCGCAGTGCTCGTGGCTGGGCGCGCTGAATCTGTTCGTCCTGCCGTTCGGCACGGCGCTCGGCATCTACGCGTTCTGGGTGCTGCTGCACAACGAACGCGCGCGGTGTTCGTCGCCGAAGCCGTGAAGCGGCAGGGCCATGGCCTGCATCTCGAAAGACCGCGAGCGGCTTCGACGAGAACGTGGCGGCCGCGCTCTGTCTACGGCCTCGGCTGGGTGTCGGGTCTGCGTGTTTCTCGCCACCGAGCCGCGAGAACAGCTTCGTCCGGTTCCACGCGATGCAGTCAATGGTCGTCTTCGGCGCGGCGTGCCTCGCGTTCCTGGTCTGTCTGTCGATTCCGTTTCTCGGATGGATCCTGTCATCTTTCGTCTTGTACGGCTCGGCGGCGCTCTGGCTGATTCTGATGTTCAAGGCCTATCAGGGCGAACGGTTCAAGCTGCCGGTCGCCGGCGACATCGCGGAGCAGAGGATCTAATCGCTAATCACTAATCGCTGATCCTGAATCCCGAATCCGCGAATCCCGAATCCTCGAATCCCGAATCGTCGAATCGCCGATCCCAAATCGCGATCGCGAGCCGCGATCCGAGCCGCGAGCCGCGAATCGCGGTACAATCGAGATAACAATGAGTCACCGCACTTACCGAAGCAACCGTCCTCGACGCGCTGCAGGCCGTCCGCGATCCCGATCTCAACCGCGACATCGTGTCGCTCAAATTCATCAAGAACCTGCGCATCGACGAGCGCGGCCGCGTGGCCTTTTCGATCGAGCTGACGACGCCGGCGTGCCCGGTGAAGGATCAGATGCGCGAGCAGGCGCGCGCAGGTCGTCGCGGCGATTCCCGGCGTGACCGCCGTCGACATCGAGATGACGGCGCAGGTGCGCTCGACCGCGAACGTCGGATACGGCGAAGGCGCCGGTTGCCGGCGTGAAGAACATCATCGCGGTCGGCGCCGGCAAAGGCGGCGTCGGCAAGACCACGGTGGCCGTCAACCTGGCCATCGCGCTCAGCCAGATGGGCGGCCGCGTCGCGATGATCGACGGCGACGTCTACGGCCCCAACGTGCCGATCATGCTCGGCATCAGCACGCAGCTGTCACGGACGATGAACGCGGCCAGATCATCCCCGCGCGAGCAGTACGGCATCCAGCTCGTCTCGATGGCGTTTCTGACGAGCGACGACGCGCCGGTGATCTGGCGCGGGCCGATGCTGCACGGCGTCATCCAGCAGTTCTTCCGCAAGGTGCACTGGGAGAACATCGACTACCTGATCGTCGACATGCCGCCAGGGCACCGGCGACGTCGCGCTGACGCTGAGCCAGACCGTGCCGGTTGCGGGCAGCGTGGTCGTGACCACGCCGCAGACCGTTTCAGTGGCGGACACGCGCCGTGCCGTGCGCATGTATCAGAAGCTGAACGTGCCGACGCTCGGGCTGGTCGAGAACATGAGCCACTTCGTCTGTCCCGAGTGCCGCCACGAGAGCGACATCTTCGGCAAGGGAGGCGGCGAGAAGCTCGCCGTGGAACTCGACATCCCGTTCCTCGGCCGCATTCCGCTCTACGAGCCGATCCGGATGGGCGGAGACACCGGCGTGCCGATCACGATTGCCGAACCGCAGTCGCCCGCGGCCGAGGCCTTTCGCGCCGCCGCCAGGCAGCTCGCCGCTCAGCTCTCCATCGCGAGCTACAAGAAGAGCACGATTCCGTTGAAGGCTATCGGCTGAAAGGGAACTTCAAGCGGGCGTCCCTGCTCAGCGAACGCCGTTCACAGAGTCTGCACCCGAGGCGTCCATCAACTTCGTCATCGCCATGGCGCCGAGCAGGGGGCCGGGAGCCAGGATCGTGAACGCCCATCGCCATCCCGATGCTCGCTGCCACCCACGGCAGCAGTCGAATGCTGCCAATCGTCAGCAGAAACCCCACGCACGTTTGAAGCGTCAACGCCGTGCCGACATGGCTGCGCGTGGCTGTACTCCGACACCAGCGCCGAAAATTGCGCCGAGTCAGCCACGACAGAGAACCCCCAGATCGCCGCGAACAGGAACAGGATGGGCGCTGGCGCACCAAAAACGAACCCCGTGGTGGCGGCGCAGGCTGCGCTCGTGAGCAGGGCGAGCCGCGCGATGCGAGCCTTGCCGAACGAATCGGCCCAGCGTCCGGCCGCTACGCATCCAATCGCTCCGCTTGCGATGGCGGCAAAGGCCACGAGCGACCCAGTTCGTGTCTCCACCCCGTATCGTGCGAGCAGCGATGCGGCCGCGAATGCCGGAATCCACGTCCACATCGCATACAGCTCCCACATGTGTCCGAGATAACCGAGCGTGGACAGCCGGACGCCGGAGTTTTGGGCGACTTCCAGAACTGCGCGAGGATCGAATGGCGCTGTCGCACTGACGTACGGGCCGTCCTCGACCGCCAGCCACACGACGCCTCCTCCCGCGACGGCGAGCCCAGACGAAATCCACATCAGCACACGCCACGGCACTGTCTGTGCGTCCCACGCCAACAGGTGAGGGAAGGCGGACCCGATGGTGAGCGCTCCCACCACGATGCCGAGAGCCGTCCCGCGGCGCTCCTTGAACCAGCCGGCAGCGATCTTCATGCCGGGCGGGTACACGCACGCCAGTGCCACGCCGGTCACGCCACGGAGCACGATGATCGTCGATCGACGCGGAAGCGAGAGGGATGACCGCGTTCGCAACAGCTCCGACGACACAACCGACGGCAAACAGGCGACGCGCGTTGAGCACGTCGGCCAGATTCAGCACGCTGCTTAATAGGGTGCCGAGCACGAATCCCGCCTGCACCGCCATCGTGAGCCAGGCGGTCGCGGAGCGTGTCAACTGGAATTCCGCGGCAATCGCCGGTCCGGCGGCCGTTGCGGAAAACCACAAGGTCATCCCGAGGAACTGGGCGAAAGCCACGCGCGCGAGCATGCGCCGCGCAGCGAGTGGTTTACCCGGCGAGAGATTGTCGCTACGATTGATCACGAGGCTCACACGATACATGAACATTCCGTACACGCGACATACGCTCGACAACGGGCTCGACGTCCTGATTCATGAGGATCATGGACTGCCCGATCGTCGCCGTGAATCTCTGGTATCACGTCGGCTCGAAGAACGAGACGCCAGGTCGGACCGGGTTCGCGCACCTGTTCGAGCACCTGATGTTCGAAGGCTCTCAGCACTACGACAAGGGGTACTTCCACCCGCTCCAGGAAGCGGGGGCATTGTTGAACGGATCCACGAACGCGGACCGCACGAACTACTGGGAGGTCGTGCCGAGCAACGCGCTCGAGCTGGCGTTGTGGATGGAATCGGACCGTATGGGGTATCTGCTGCCGGCGCTGACCGACGCCAAGTTCGAGAACCAGCGTGAAGTGGTCCTGAACGAGCGCCGCCAGAACTACGAGAACCGACCCTATGGCTTTGCCGGCATGGCGCTCATGGCGGCGCTGTATCCGGCCGGATCATCCCTACAGCTGGCTGACGATCGGTGCGGCCGAGGACATCCGCGCCGCGCGGCTCGACGACGTCCGCGCCTTCTTCCAGACGTACTACCGTCCGCGGAATGCGTCGCTGGCGCTGGCGGGCGACGTCGACACCGCCGCTGCCCTGGAACTGACGACGCGCTACTTTGGCGAACTCGAAGCCGGCGACGCAACCGCCGGCAGTTGTCGCGCCGGCGCCATCGCCGCTCGCTGTCGACCGCTGTCTCCTGCTCGAAGATCGCGTCGAGTTGCCGCGCCTCTACCTGTCCTGGCATTCGCCGTCGATCTTCGCCGAAGACGACGCGGAGCTGGATCTCGTGGCGGAGGTGCTGGCCAGCGGAAAGACGTCACGCCTCTATCGGACGCTGGTATACGAGGAGCGGATGGCCACCGAGATCGCGGCGTCGCAGAGCTCGCGCGAGCTTGGCGGCTACTTTCAGATCATCGCCACCGCGGCGCCCGGGCGGACGCTGGCCGAGCTCGATCGCGCCATCACCGAGGCGATCGCCACGTTCGTCGGCGAGGGCCCGACCGCGCCGGAAATGGAGCGATGCCAGGCGCAGGCCGAAGCCAATTTCGTCTTCAGGCTGCAGACCGTTGGCGGGTTCGGCGGCAAGTCCGATCAGCTGAACGCCTACAACGTCTTCGTTGGCGATCCCGGGTTCTTCGAACGCGACCTCGATCGCTATCGCCGCGTCACGCCAGCATCGATGCAGTCGAGCTGCCCGTGAATGGCTGGCTCCCGAGCGCCGGGTGGCCCTCAGCGTCGTGCCGAGAGGACGGAAGGAGCTGGCGCTCGCCGGCTCGCAGCCCGTCGCGGTGTCGTGATGCGCGGTCGATCGCGATGCGACTTCCGGCGCTCGGCGCCGATCCTCAGCTTCGCTTTCCTGAGATTCGCCGGCGGATGTTGTCCAACGGCCTTCGCGTCTGGACCGTCGAGCACCACGCCGTTCCACTCATCAGCTTCCTCGCGTTGCTGCCCGTCGGCGCGTCCGCGGATCCGCTGGAACGCCCCGGCCTCGCCGCGATGACCAGCGACATGCTCGACGAAGGATGCGGCAACCTCGACGCGATGGAGTTGCACGACGCGCTCGGCCGCATCGGCGGCCACCTCGATTCCGAGATTGGGTCGGACGCGACGATTCTGACGCTGTCGAGCCTCGCGCGCTATGCCGATCGGGCCAGCGAGCTGCTCGCCGATATGGTCACGCGTCCGCGGCTCGACACGGCAGATTTCAATCGGGTTCGCGAGCTGCGTCTCAACCGCCTGATTCAGCTGCGCGACCTTGCACCGGCGCTTGCCGATCGCGCGTTCGCACGGCTGCTTGTACCGGCAACCATCCGTACGGACACATGCCGCTCGGCACCGAGCCGTCGCTGCAATCGGTCACCCTCGACGAGGTAACCGGATTCCACGACACGATGTTCACGCCGTCCCGAATGACCGTCATCGCCGCGGGCGATGCGACGCACGATGCGCTGGCGGCGTCGGTCGAAGCGGCCTTTGGCGGTTGGCAGGCCGCACCGGCCGCCGCCTCCGCGATCGATCCTGCGCTCTGGCCGCTGCCCGCCGTCCCCAGCAACGGCTCGCGATTGTCCATCGTCCTGGGGCCGCGCAATCGGAGCTTCGCATCGGGCACATCGGTCTCCCACGACGGACGCCGGATTATCACGCGCTGCTCGTGCTGAACATCGTCCTCGGCGGCCAGTTCGTCAGCCGCATCAACATGAACCTCCGCGAGGACAAGGGATACACCTACGGTGCGCGTACGTCGTTCGATTTCCGCCGGGGCCCCGGGCCCGTTTGTGCTGAGTGCGAGCGTGCAGTCCGAAGTCACCGTCGACGCGATTCAGGAAGCGCTCGGTGAGCTGCACGCGATTCGCGGGGATCGCCCGGTGACGGCCGCGGAGCTTCAGACCGGACGCGCGGCCCTGACGCGAGGATACCCGCGCAACTTCGAAACCGCCGAGCAGATTAGCCGCGGTGCCGCGCAGCTCGCGCTGTACGATCTCCCCGACGACTACTTTTCGACATTCGTGCCGAAAGTGCTCGCCGTCGAGGCGGCTGGCGTTACGCAGAGTCGCCGAACAGCACATCGATCCCTCGCGTCTGCTGACGGTGATCGTTGGCGATCGTGAGAAGGTCGCGCCCGTGCTTCCGCGGCTGAATATGGGCCGGCATCGGAGGACCCCCTGGCCTGATCCCCGGGGCAGTGAACCCCAACGCCGGTAGCTCCGTCCAACTGACAGTTATGCGGGGTCGATGTACACTGTATCGATTCCTATGAGCCTAGCTCAGCGCAGCCTCAGCCTCGCGGGGATCATCGGGATCCTCACGGCAGCGTTCGCCGCAGGGTTGATTTACCTGCTCGTGACACAGCCGGTCAGTACCGCCGAGAACATCGCCAATGGCGAGGTGTCTCCGATCGTGCGCGCGGTCGCCGGTGTCCTGTACGACGCGCTTCGCGGGATTCTGAAGTTTCTGTGAAACAGCTGACATGCTGATGCTGAAGCTGAGGCTGAAGCTGACAGCTCCTACAAACTTCTATTCAGAAACCGGCACAGAATCAGTCCGTCGATCCATTTGAACGGGGTGATGCCTGTGCTGTAGTGGCCGCACGGCAGCACCGCGACCTGATGATCGATACTGCTTCGTCGGAACTCGTCGACCAGCATCTTCGACAGCGTGACCGGAAACGTCAGGTCGTACCGCGCGTAGACGAGCAGGATCTGTTTTCCCCGAACCGTTCGAGGTACGGAAACGGCGAGATCGGCATCCAGATGTGCCGAAGCGCTTCGAGCTGGATTTGTCCGTCCAGACCTGCGCGCACGTGCTCGGTCGACAGCCCTTCCCAGACGACGTCGGCGAAGTAGGGCGAGATGTGATTGAGCGCCGCGGCCGCACGACCAGCGGTTCGTGCGCGGCGGTCAGCATCGCCAGGCACGACCCGAGGCTGGTGCCGAGGATGCCGATCGATTCGTAGCCCTGCTCGCGCGAGCCACGCAACGCGCTCTGCGCGCATCGAGCACGGCCTGCCGGCACACCTGCGCCGTGCGGCCGACGTTGGAGCTGACGATGTAGTCGGCGCGGCGGAGCTCCGGCGGCATCCGCGCGTCGTGATAGGGAAGGCTCAGCCTCAGCGCGCTGATGCCGAACTTGTTCAGCAGTCGGCACAGGCCCGACGTGCCCTTCGGCATCGGCGTTCCACTGCGGCAGCACGACGACCGCCCGCCTGCGCCCGCGTCGGAGTCGCTCTGGGAAGTAGCGCGCGTGCGACCAGGTTGTTTTCGGCGTGCGGCGTCGTGACGGCGCTTGGAAACGTCAGGCGATCGCCTTCGAGCATGTATTCGTCGCACGGCGGGAGCGCAAAGAAGGCTTCGCTGTTGGCGACCGTCTGCGCGGCCCATGCCGAGAGCCGCCCCACGACATCCTCATCGGCAGTCGTCGAGACCGCTCAATCCACTCCAGTCCCCACTCGAATGGTCGGACGATGCGATGTCTCGCGCGGCGGCCGCGAGCCGCCGTTCCCAGTTGTGAAATACCCGGGCGATCAATACGCGGTCCTCTTTACGGCAGCCTTGTTGCATTTCATTTGCGCATGATCGAACAACCACCAAAACCCGACACGCCTCAGCCGCCAGACGTCATCAACCATCTTGCCGCCGCCGAAGTTTCCGGTGCCTCCGGGAGATCCGACGGCGGAAGATGCGCCTGACGTTCATCCTGTGCCACCGCCGACCGATCCGTCGCCGCCGGTGCTGTAGCGCTCGACGCGCGCGGCCAGGTCGATCAGCCGGCGGGTCGCCCGCAAATGGCCGACCAGCTGCATGCCGATCGGCCATCCGTCGTTGGTCGTGCCGGCGGGAGGGCGATCGACGGGTGACCGCGTGATATTGAAGAGCTGCGTCAGACGCAGCATCGCGGCCCGAACTGGTTCACGTGTTCCGTCGATCTCGACGGTGGTGGCACCCAGTTCTGGCGCTGGTATCGGCTGAGCGGGGAGAAGCAGCGCGTCGCAGCCCTTCAGCGCGGTGTTCACGGCACGGCTGAGGACGTCGCGCAGATGCATCGCGCGCACGTAGTCTTCCGCGAGGATGTAGCCGACCCATCTCCAGCCGGAGACGCACACCCGGCGAGTAGCGATCGGCGTGCGCTGCGAGCATCGGCGCGTGATACCACGACGCTTCGGGCAGGACGATATGCAGGTACACATCGGCGATCCGCATCGGCGTGTTCGATGGCGACGGTGCGGACCTCGTGGCCGGCCGCAGCTGAGCGCGCTGCCGCGTGCGCGTCAGCGCCCCGCGCACCTGCGGGATCCAGCCGATCGCAGAAGTAGGGCTCGGGAACGCCGAACACCTGCGGTCGAGCGTCGCTAGCCGTTGCTGACCAGCCATCGCGCTGCGAACGCATCGCCTCGAACATGATCGCGACGTCGCCGACGCTTCTCGCCATCGGACCGACGTGATCGAGCGTCGTGCTCAGCGGCACGATGCCGTCGCAGGGCAAGCTCTCCGTAGGTCGGCTTCAGGCCGACCGTTCCGCAGACGGCCGACGGGATACGAATCGATCCTCCGGTGTCGGTGCCGACCGAACCGAAGCACATGCCTTCGACGAGCGCCACGGCGGCGCCCGCCGCTCGAGCCGCCTGGCGATCGCGACGGATCCTTCGGATGATGGACGGGCCCGAACGCGGACTCTTCGCTGGTCGTGCCGAATGCGAACTCGTGCAGGTTGGTCTTGCCGATGACGATCGCGCCGGCTTCTCGCAGCCGCGTCACGATTGGCGCGTCCTCGGCCGGCTAGCCGCGGCGGCACCGCCGATCCGGACGTCGTCGGCGTCCCTGCGACATCGATCAGATCCTTCACGGAGACGGGATGCCGTGCAGCGGACCCGCGATAGCGCCCGGCCGCGATTTCTCGCTCTGCGGCAGCGGCGGCGCTCACGCGCTGTCGGCCATCACCGTGATGAAGGCGTTCAACTCGAGCCGCGACTCGATGCGCTCGAGACATGCGCGCACGAGCTCGACCGGTGACAAGGCTCCGGACTTGACGTGCGGTGCGATCTGCTCGATTGTGGGCAGGGAAGAGGTCATGGCTTCCCGTGCCCGCGGTCGATCAGTCGATCGGCGTCGCGCAGCGCGGCCGTCGAGCGGGCGAGCGTTTCGAGCAGCGGCTTCAGCTCGGGAAGTCCACGCCGCTCTGCGTCGTCGCAGGCGGCCTTCAACCAGTCGTCAATGGGTCATTTAGACTGTGATGACAAATCGGTAAAGCATTCGATGAATGCACTCGAATGGTAAGCTAACGTGTGTTTCAGGCTGCGGGCGGATGCCGGCCGTGCCTGCTCGTTAGAGGGTAGCGTACACCGTGAGTGATCGCATCCTCGCCGCTGTCATGCCTGGTCCGCGGCGGCCCACAGAGATCCGCGAGTTCGAACGTCCCCAGCTGCCGCCTGGAGCCGCGCTGCTGCGCACAGCCCGGTCCGAAGTCTGCGGCACCGACGTTCATTTGTGGCACGGCCGTCTGTCAGGCGTCCCCTATCCGATCATTCCCGGGCACGTCTCGGCCGGGATCCTCGAACGAGGTCCGCGGTCCGCTGCGCGGGATCGACGGCGCTGATCTTGCGCGAAGGCGATCGCGCCGTCTTCTTTGACGTCCATCGAACCTGCGGTCGCTGCCGACCGTGCGCCGTTCATCGCACCCCGACTCGATGCACCGCGCGGCGCGTGTATGGCATCACGGACTCCGCCGACGAGGGCTTGTTCGGCGGCTGGTCGCAGGCGATCTACCTCGAGCCGGGTGTTGCTCATCGCGAGACTTCCTGATCGAGTCACGTTTGACCAGTACATCGGCGGCGGGTGTGGGTTGCTGACCGCCGTCCACATCATCGAACGTGCTGCGCTGCGTCCCGGACGACACCGTGCTCGTGCAGGGCACTGGCGCGGTCGGTCTGAGCACTATTGCCCTGGCTCGTGCGAGCGGAGCGTCCATGGTTCTTGCGATCGGCGCCCCCGCCGATCGCCTGGAACTCGCGCGGCGAATGGGTGCCGATCGCGTGTTCGATCTCATGCGAGACGTCGCCCGAAGAGCGGCTGCGAGCACGTGCGCGATCTCACGCACGGCGAAGGCGTGGACGTGGTCGTCGAGGCCGCGGGGTCCGCACGCGCATTCGAGGAAGGTCCATTTCTCGCGCGCGACGGCGGTCGCTACGTCGTGGCCGGACACTACACGAACGCGGGATCCAGCTCGGTCAACGTTCACCACGCGATCAATCGCAAGCATCTCGACATCCGCGGATGCTGGGGAAGCGAGCCCGGACACTTTCTGCGCGCGTTGACGCTGCTCGAACGGTTCGGGTCCGCGATCCCTTCGACGCCATTGGCGGTCGGACCTATCGCGCTGGATCAGCTCGATGCAGCGCTTGCTGATGCCGAAGCGATGCGCATCACCAAAGCACTCGTCGATCCCTGGGCGGCAGCCTGAGGCGTGCATGCGTCATACGAAGATTATCGCGACCATCGGGCCCGCATCGGACAGCCCGCCGACATGATCGAGTCGATGCTGCTCGCCGGCGTGGACCTGTTTCGGCTGAACTTTTCGCATGGCACGCACGAGTCTCACGCGTCTGCGTATCGGACGATACGCGAGGCCGCGAACCGAACGGGACGACATGCCGCGATCATGCAGGACGTCAGCGGCCCGAAGATCCGGACAGGGCGCCTTGCCGGCGGAGGCCGCCGCTGACGTTGCACGTGGGAGACGAGCTGACGCATCGTCGCCGGCGACGCGGTTGGCGGACCCGGGCGGATCTCGACGACATTCGTCGGCCTGCTTCAATCGGCGCGCCCCGGCGATCGCCTGCTGCTCGACGACGGAAAGATTGAGCTGCGAGTCGTCGGCGGCATCCGCCAGCCGAGCTCAAGACCGTCGTCGTGGCCGGTGGTTTGCTCGGCGAGCACAAGGGCATCAACGCCCCAGGCGTGCGTCTTCCGGCGTCGTGCATCACCGACAAGGACGCCGCTGATTTGCGCTTCGGCCTCGATCTCGGGGTCGACTTCGTGGCGCTGAGCTTCGTGCAGACCGCGGAGGATGTGGCGCGGGCGAAAAGGATCATGAGTGAGGCTGGCCGGACCGTCCCGATTGTTGCGAAGATTGAGCGGCCGGCCGCGGTCGAGAACCTGGTCGCGATTCTTGGCGAAGTGCACGGCGTGATGGTGGCTCGCGGCGACCTCGGTCTGGAGATGCCGCTCGAACAGGTTCCGCGAGTGCAGAAACAGATCATTCGCAGCGCGCGGATGCTCGGGCGGCCCGTGATTGTCGCCACTCAAGTGCTCGAGTCGATGCGCGAATCACCGCGACCGACACGGGCAGAGGTCAGCGATGCCGCCAACGCGGTCGAGGAAGGCGCCGATGCAATCATGCTCGCCGGGGAGACCGCCGCGGGCCAATATCCGCTGCAGGCCGTGCAGACGCTCGGAGCGGTCATTGAAGACGCGGAGCGAATCCCCGCCGAGCGCGTCGTGCCGACGGCTCGATCCCATCGGAAGCCGCCACGGTCGCGCGCTCTGCGAAGCGGCGGTGACGCTGTCGACCACCGGCCACGCCGAAGCGATCGTCGCGGTGACGCGGCAGGGCAAGACTGCCCGGTTGCTCTCCGCGCTTCGTCCCGGCGCGGTGATTTATGCGGCAACCGAAAGCGAACAACTCGCCCGGACCCTGACGTTGCTGCACGGCGTCGTGCCGATCATCACGTCGGAGCGTGACCCCGAACGCCTCGCGCGCGTGATGATCGATCGTCGCATCCTCGCTGCGGGCTCGGTCGTCGTCTTCATCAGCGTGAGCCCGGAATTGACCGGCCTCGATTCCAACTTCCTCAAGGTTCAGAAGATCGGATGACGCACCTCCAACGTTGTCAGTCGGGCGCGCCTGCGCACGGTCTGGACGCTCATGGTCGAGAACTCGCTGCTCCTGGCCGGCGGAACGATTGCCGGCATGGCGTGGGCGAACCTCCATCAGCCGTCCTACTCGCGGTTCGCCAATTCCCTTCACTTCCTCGTCAACGACGTCGGGATGGTCTTCTTCTTCGCGCTGGCGGTGAAGGAAATCATCGAAGCGACGCTGCCCGGCGGAGCGCTCGAATCGCCGCGGGAGGCCGCCGTGCCGATCCTCGCCGCCGCGGGAGGCATGATGGGCCCCGCTGGTCTCTACGTCCATCTCAGACCATGATTCTGCACCGCCCCGAGCTGATGCCCGGCTGGGCGATTCCGTGCGCGACCGATATTGCCTTCTCGTATCTCGTGGCGCGGTTCATTTTTCCGCGCAATCATCCCGCGATCCCTTTTCTGCTGCTCCTGGCGATTGCCGACGATGCGCTTGGTCTGATTCTGCTGGCGTTGTTCTATCCGGCCGCCCAGGTGTCGCTGCTGAAGTTCGCGGCCCTCATGGTGCCGGCGCTTGGCGTGACGGTCTGGCTGCGTCGGCGGCGCACGACCAACTTCTGGCCGTACCTCACGATCGGCGGCGGGCTCTCGTGGGCGGCGCTGTTCTTTGGCGGTGTGCACCCGGCGCTCGCGATGGTGCCGATCCTCCCATTCATGCCGCACGAGCAGCGCGACCTGGGCCTTTTCGATCCGCGCGAGCACGATCTGCCGGACACGATGAACCGATTCGAGCACGCGTGGAAGATCCCCGTCCAGTTCGTGCTGCTGTTCTTTGGCCTCGTGAACGCCGGCGTCCTGCTGTCGAGCGTCGGGCCGGCGTCGTGGACCGTCTTTCTCTCGCTGCTCTTTGGAAAGCCGATCGGAATCGTGGGCACGACGTTTCTCGCCGTGCGTTTCGGGCTGCGCGCGCCGGGCGGGCTGAGTTATCGGGATGCGACCGTCATGGCGGTTGCGGCGGGGATTGGCTTCACCGTGGCGTTGTTCTTTGCCACGTCCGCGTTCCCGCCGGGACCGCTGCTCGACGAAGCGAAGATGGGCGCGTTGATGAGCTTCATGGCGGCGCCGATCGCCATCGTCTTCGGCCGCCTCGTGGGTCTCAAGCCGAGCAAAGCAGAACCCCGTAGAACCTCGTAGAACCTCGTAGAACCTCGTAGAACCCCGTAGAACCCCGTAGAACCCCTAGGAGGCATTCTCGACGTACTGCTTCAGCGCGACGAGCGACTTCAACCAGCCGACCTCGATCACGCCGTAATACCGCCGCCACCGGGGGGAATCCTCGAAGCCAGTTTGTCTGACGCGCAGCCTGCAGGCGGGCCCATCCATCGCGCATTGCACCTGCAGCGACATCGGGCCGACGGGGCCGCTGTCGGGTGGCAGCCACCACGCGTCCGCAATCACGAGCTCACGCCCCGGCTGGTATTCCATCACGCTGCCGTAGAACACGCCGCCGAGACGTCCGAGGAGGTCATCGACTTCGGCGGTCGGTGCCCACTCGACCGCGTAGATCCCAAGTGGACGTGCGGTCGTCACCGATCGCACGGTCTGCCACCAGACGCTCAGCGCGGCGGGATCGAAGAACGCGGCGAGGACGCGCGTCGGTGCGGCAGTGATCAGAATGGAATGATCGAAGGAAAGATCGTCGGTCTCGCGCGGCACCTCGGCCATGCTAGCGGCTACCACGACGGAGTGTAAAGCGGCTATGCTGGCCTGATGGACGCGCTGGCCCAGCCCCAACAGGGAAGCTCGCCGCCGGACCCCCCTGCAGCCGGATCCCTCGTGGGACGAGCATTACCGCGACGAACGCGACGCCGCGTACCTGTATCGTGCGCTGGCCGCCGTCGAACGCGATCGCGATCGCCGCGAGCTCTTCGAGAAGCTCGCGGTCGTCGAGGATCGCCACGCCGAGCGATGGCGGGAGCTGTTCGCGCAGAGCGGACGGCCGTTGCCCGCCTACGCGACCGCCACGCGGACACGGCTGCTCGCGTGGGTCGCGAGACGCTTCGGTCCATCCGCTCGTTCTGCCGCTGATCCTGGCCGAGGAAGGGCCGCGAAGTGCAGGCCTACCTCGGCATGGCGCGTCACTCGACGCAACCGCCAGACGCACAAGGCGGCCGTCGACATCGCATCCGATTCCGCCGTTCACGCGCGCGAGCTATCCGAGATGATGGGCCGCGAGGGTGAGCCGTGGCATGTCGGCGGCTCCGGCGGATACCTGCGAAGCATCGTCTACGGGTTCAACGACGGGCTGACGGCGAATTTCGGCCTCGTCGCCGGCGTGATCGGCGCCGACGTCGCGCCGCACATCGTGATCATCAGCGGCGTGGCCGGTGCGATCGCCGACGCGCTGTCGATGGGCTCGAGCGGCTACCTGGCGGCGAAGAGCGAGGCGGAGGTCCAGGCGCACCAGATCGAGATGGAGCGCCACGAGATGCGGCTGATGCCGGATCTCGAGGAAGAAGAGCTCGCGCTCATTTACGAGGCGAAGGGCCTGCCGCCCGGAGCGCGCGCGCGAGACCGCCAGCGCGATGATGCAGGATCCCTCGCAGGCGCTCGACGCGATGGTGCGCGAGGAGCTGAACATCCATCCCGCCGAGCTGGCGCCGCTGAAGGACGGCCTCGTGACGGGGCGGCGCACCGCCATCGGCGCGTTCATTCCGATTGTGCCGTTCTTCGTGCTGGAACACGGCGCCGGCGGTCTGGATGTCGCTCGCCATCAGCATGCTCGCGCATTTCGCGATCGGCGCGGCCCGCAGCCTCTTCACCGGCCGCGGCGTCTGGGCCAGCGGCCGCGACATGTTCGTCGTGGGCTTCGGCGTCGCCGCCGATCGGCTACGTCGATCGGCGAGTGGATTACGCGCGTCTTGTAGAAAGGGAGAAGGGAAAAGCTTTTCCCTTTCCCTTTCTTAGGGCGTTGCTGGCTTTCGGAGCGTCTGCACGTAGGCGACGACGGCCCAGATCTGTTCCTTCGACAAATCGTCCTTTTGTGCCGGCATCTTCGGCTTCTTGCGGCCGTTGAAGACCTTGAAGAAGACGACGCCGTCGGGATTCTTCGACGCGCGGTTCGCACGCGTCAGGTCCATGTCCTCCTGCGCGTCCGGATCGGCATCGGGACCGTCGCCTTTTCCGCTCGCGCCGTGGCACTGCTGGCACTTGTCCTTGAAGATCGACTTGCCGGTGGCCAGCAGCTTGGCGTCGACCGGGAGCGGATTCTTCGTCGTCTCGGCGTCCGGCGGCAGTGTCCAGCCGCCGCCTCCGGACTTGGCCTGCGGCTGCGCGGCCTGCCTGCGCTGCGATCGCCGAGACCGTGCATCACTGACACACAGGAACACGATCGCAATCCACCGCCGATTCATGAATGTTCTCTCCTGTCCTACCACCGTAGTGCTCCTTGCTGACCCTCTCGAAGAAATGATACAGTTTTTTGGTGATGAACGATCATCCGCTCGCCTATGAAGACGACGAGTTCCTGGACAGCACCGAGGCGCGGCCGATTCGGATCCTCGCCGAGTACCTCGATGCCGCTGCGCCGGTTCAAGGCGAACAACATCCAGGACACCGTCGTGTTCTTTGGCTCCGCCCGTGTGCTCAGCCGAACGCTCGCCCAGCGCAATCTGCTCACGGCTGGAAAAGACGACCATCCGCGACAGGGCCGACTACAAAGCGGCGCTCAAGCGCAGCCGGAAGGCGCTCGAATGGTCGCGGTATTACGAAGATGCGCGCGAGCTGGCGAAGCGGTTGACCGAGTGGAGCCTGTCGCTCGAAGCGCAGCGGCACCGGTTCGTGGTGTGCTCCGGCGGCGGGCCCGGGATCATGGAGGCGGCCAACCGCGGCGCGAAGAGGCAGGCGGCAAGTCCGTGGGACTGAACATCCGTCTGCCGTTCGAGCAGGCGCCCAACCGGTACATCACGAGAGATCTCGTCTTCAAGTTCCACTACTTCTTCATGCGGAAGTTCTGGTTCGCGTACCTTGCGAAGGCGCTGGTGATTTTTCCCGGGCGGCTTCGGCACCTCGACGAGATGTTCGAGATCCTGACGCTTGCGCAGACCCGCAAGCTCTCGAAGAAGCTGCTGGTCGTCCTCTACGGCAGCGACTACTGGAACGAGGTGTTCCGGCTGGAGCCGCTGGCGGAGTGGGGCGCCATCAACGAAGAAGATCTCAGCCTGCTGTGCCGGGTCGACTCGGTCGACGAGGCATTCGATGAATTGCAGCGACATCTGGTCAAACATCACATCGTTCCGCAGACGCCGCAGGAGAACGAAGGCGCCCGGCATCGCGAAGACGCGCGGTTAGGAGGATTCAGTGCTTGCCGAGGAACGACAAGAAACTGATCGAGCAGTACCGTGCTGGATACGCAGCCGTCGCGGATGCGCTGCTGAAGGTCACGCCCGAGGAACTCGACTTCAAGCCGGATCCGGCAAGTGGTCGGTTCGCGAGATCGTGCATCATCTGGCCGACAGTGAAATGACGGCGGCGGTGCGTCTGCGGCTGCTGATCGCCGAGGATCGTCCGACGATCCACGGCTACGATCAGGACGAGTTCGCGCGGCGGCTCTACTACGATCGACCGCACGAGGCGTCGCTGGAGCTGTTCCGGCTTTGCGCGATTGTCAACCGCCGAAATCCTCGACCGGCTGACGCCCGCCGAATGGGTGCGCGAAGGCACGCACACGGAGGCCGGTCCATACGGCGTCGAGGCGTGGCTGCAAGACGTACGCCGAACACGCGCACAAGCATGCCCGGCAGATACGGATCGCCCGGGACGCGGCGATCAAGAAGAAAGAATCGTAGACTCCTGAGTTGGAAGGCGGATTAGTAGAGCAGATACTTCTCGCGCAGTCGCCGAAAGGCGTCTTCGTCGGCCTTCCAGCTCATCACGAGCGCTCCGACATCGCCGCCGGAGTCGACGATCGTGCGAAGGCGATCGGACCCGAACAGGATGTCGATCGGCTGCTTGTCGTGTTCGTACTCATACGGAGGCTCGCGCCAGGCGAAGCGGCCCGGGTCCTGCGCGCGGAACTCGGCAATCAGTTCGACGGCCGTCCGCACGGGCGCGGAAGCGTTCGGCGATCGAGCACGTGCATCTGGCAGCCGCCGCACGTCTGCCTCGCGTGCTTCTGGAAGGTCGGCTCGAAGAATGCCGGACGGAAGTGAACGCCTGGCAGATGCCGCGCGTTCATCGCGTCGGCGAGCCGCTCGCCGTCGATCCACGGCGCGCCAATGAGCTCGAAGGGCCGTGTGGTGCCGCGCCCTTCCGAGAGCCGGGTGCCTTCGAACAGCACCGCGCCGGGATACACGATCGCGCTGTCCAGCGTCGGCAGGTTGGGCGACGGCATCACCCACGGCACGCCGGTTTCGTCGTAATACATCGACCTGCGCCACCCGGCGAGCGGAACGACATCGAGCGAGCAATTGATGCCGAACTGCTCGTTGAACAGGCGCGCCAGCTCGCCGATCGTCATCCCATGGCGCAGCGGAATCGGGAACTGACCCGACGAACGAGGCGAACGCCGGATCGAGCCGGCTGCCCTCGACATCTTCGCCGCCGATCGGGATTCGGCCGATCGCAGACGACCACCGGCACGCCATGCCGCGCCGCGGCGCGCATGCAGTTGGCCATCGTGTAGATGTACGTGTAGACCCGCGTGCCGACGTCCTGCAGGTCCACGACCAGGACGTCGATGTCGCGCAGCATGTCGGCGGTGGGCTCGCGCGTCTCGCTATACAGCGAATAGACCGGCACACGCCGGCGCGCGTCGCGCGCGTGCGGCGTCTCGATCATGTTGTCCTGGAGATCCGAGCGGAACCCGTGCTGCGGCCCGAACAGCGCGGCCACCGAGACGTCCGGATCCTCGACGAGCCGATCCGCTGTGTGACGGAGCGAGGCATCAACGGAGGCCGGATTGCAGACCACTCCCACACGGCGCCCGGCCACGAGCGGACGATCGACCTCGAGTAGCCGCTCGATGCCAAGCCCGACGGCGGTTGACACGGAAGCACTGGGCATGCGCCGATTATAGTCCGGAGGGTGACCGCCGGCGGCCTGCCACGAGCTCGCTGGCGATGAAGGCGGCGCGCAATGCATCACCGTAGGTGTTGCAGCGGAACTGGTACACCTGCTCACGTCCGATCTTCACCAGCACGAGGTCACGGTCAATGTGACGTGCGTCGGCAATCGTGTGCCACGCCGCCACGACGCCGTTTGCACCGCCCACGAAAATAGCTCGCCGGTTCGTGAACAGGAGGCGACCGGAAGGCTGACCGGGTTCTTCAGGCATGCAGGCTGGGGCGGAATAATGGCAGGGCTCACCTCGCACGACGCGATGCCCCGTGTCCACCCTGGGTAATCCCGCGGCACGGACCGAGTTCGAGAGTTCCTCCCGCTCGCGTAGCCCTTGAAGCATCTCGCGTTCGATTTCGATCTCGTCCTCGGGCAATCCGAATGTGTCCAACTCGTCGCCGAGGCGCGCGATCGCGCCATTCTCGGGCGAAGCCGCCACCTGTGACCAGCCCTCACGCCAGCGCCGCAGCCGCGGATCTTCGGCGTTCGTACGCCCCTTCCACCAGTCAAGTAGCCCCATCCACCCCCTGCGGGTCGCTGCATCGTCCGTCCGGAATCCGGACTCGATCGCTCGTTGTCGAGTTTCTTTGTCGTTCGAGCGGCATGTCAAGCCATACGGCATAAGGCCCGATATCGACGTCCGAAACAGATCTGAAGGCGACGATTCTCGCGCGCCTCGGGAAATACCGCCAGTAGTAGGACGCCGTCCGGCGCGGGCGATATGATCGCTCCGTGGCCGACTGCGTGATCTTCATCGGACTCCCGGCGTCCGGAAAAACCACGTTTTACCAGCGTCGGTTCGCTGGAACGCACGATCACATCAGCAAAGATCTTTGGCCGAGCACGTCCAACAAAGACCGGCGGCAAACCGATGCCATCCGCCGCGCACTCGCGGAGCATCGCTCTATCGTCGTCGACAATACGAATCCGGCGGCGGTGGATCGCGCGCCGATCATTACGCTCGCCCGCGAATACGGGGCGCGCGTGATCGGGTATTACTTCACGGCAACCACCCGGGAGGCCGTGGGCCGGAACCGCGGCCGCGAAGGGAAGGCGCGCGTGCCCGACGTGGCGATCTTCACGAGGGCGAAGCAAATGGTCCGGCCAACAAGCGGCGAGGGATTCGACGAGCTGTACACGGTCTCGATCGATCCCGGTGGGGACTTCAATGTCCAGCCGATGATCGTTCCGCTTCTGGAGTCTTGAGCGGCGAGCGCGACGAGGCCACGACGGCAAACGCCGTGTCGCTGGATTCGTCGGCGACCCGGCGGAGCAGCGATGCGCTTCGCATGAACGCGTCGACGACGGCCGGATCGAAGTGCGTGCCCTCGCCGTTGGCGATCAACTCGACCGCCCGGTCGTGCGGCAGTGGGCCTCGATAGCATCGAGGTGTGGTCAGCGCATCGTACACATCCACGATTGCCATCACCCGTCCGGGGATCGGGATCTGCTCTCCCTTGAGGCCGCATGGATAGCCGCCCCCGTCCCATCGTTCGTGATGCGTGTAGACGATGTCCTTCGCCATCGCCAGGATCTCGTCGTCGCCCGCCCCGGCTCGCTTCTGAGCGGTCGTGATGACTTTGAGGCCGTAGACGGGGTGTTTCTTCATCTCTCTGAATTCTTCGTCCGTGAGCGCCCCGGGTTTGTTCAACAGCTGATCCGGTACGCCCACCTTGCCGATGTCGTGGAGCGGCGCGAGCGTCGAGAGTAAATCGATCTGCGGCGGCGTCAGGGTACTCGCGGAAGCGCGGGTGCTCACGAAGCTGCAGGGCCAGCAGCCGGCTGTACTGCTGCGTCCGGCGTGAGTGATTGCCGGTTTCGGCATCCCGGATTTCCGTCAGCGAGAGCAGCGACTGCACCATCATGCGGTGCGCGGCATCGCTTTCAACCGCCGCGGACTGCGCGCGGTGACGCTCGTGTGCGAGCTTCGCAATGGTGGTGGCGAGCAGCGACGCGGTGAGCCCGATCGCCGGAAGGACCGGCGAGAAGTACATGTCCCTTTGCCGACATTATCCATCCCGAGCCGCGCCACGCGGCCACGAGCAGGATCAGTCCCGCGGCGCTGCCCCATGACAGACCGAACCTCACCACCAGCATCGTTGCCGCAATCGCGAGTCCGAGAACCGCGGTCATCTCGACGAGCACAGCGTTGGGGGGACGCGAGATGAAATCCCGGCGCAGCAGATTGTCGATGACCGTGGCCTGAACTTCGACGCCGGGGAAGACGGTGTCGAACGGAGTCGACACGCCGTCCCGGGTACCAAGGGCTGTTGCGCCGACGACAACGATGGCGTCCTTCAACGCCGCCGCTGGCGCGCGTCCCTCCAGCACGTCGACCGCAGTGACGTAGGGAAGCGCTCGGCTGCTGCCGCGGTACCGCAACAGCAGATTGCTGCGGCCGTCGAGCGGAACCTCGCCCGAATCCAGGACCAGAGACGCCGCATTGACGTTCTGGACGCGCAGGACAACCGGCCGGGCCGGTGTCGCCGCCATGACTGCTGCCAGGCCGAGTCCCGGATACATCCGACCCTCGTGCTCAATCAGCAGCGGCAGACGACGGAGCATGCCGTCTGCGTCGGGTACGGCGTTCAGAAACCCGGATCCGTCAGCAGCCCTCGCGAGGATCGGCAGCGTGCAAACCGCGCCGGTCGCGTGGAATGCTGGCACATCGATGCTGGTTCCTCCACTCTGAAGGACTGGCAACGTCAACGGATGAAGCACGCAGTCGCTGGTTGGGGCCTTCGCGCCGTTGAAGGTGAAGGCATATCCAACAACGACATGTCCCTGCCGCAGCGCATCAGCAAGGGCAGCATCGGTGCCGGCCGGCCGCTGAGGATCGGCGCGCTCGAACCGGTCGGTTTCCGGAAAGACGACATCGAGCGCGATTACGCGGGCCCCGAGGTCGCGCAGCCCGGTGACCAGCTGAGCGATCACGTCGCGGCTCCACGGCCACTGTCCGACGGCCGCGAGGCTGCGTTCGTCGATGTCTACGATCGCCACGCGGCTGGCATCGGTCGGCTTCGGGAGCGATCGCAGCAGGCCGTCGTAGACGCGGCGGTCGAGCGGGGTGAAGAGGGAGGGGCTGAAAACCGCGAGAGCAACGGTCAGCAGAGCAGGAGCCACCCCGCACAGCAGGACGAGCCGTCGGCCGGCGACGCGGTCAGTCCGTTCTTTCTCCACGGCAAGGTCTTCTCGATGACCCGGGATACAGATGGGTCACGAGATTCCCTACCATACTCCGGTTGGGGTGGGGAAATGAAACGGGCGGCGTTGGTGCCGATCAGAAGTCGAAGCGAACGCCCCACTGAAACTGGCGGGCGTCGCGCGCGACGGACCGCTGCAGGAACGCCGCCGAATTAATGTTTGACCCCGCATTGGGCGGGCTACCGAGCGGTGGCCTCAGGTTCGAATGATTGGCTAGATTGAACCCCTCGACGAGCAGTTCAAGGCGGCTGCGGCCGATGGCGAGACTCTTCGACACACGCATGTCGAGCGAGCTGAACAGGTCGAGCTTCAAGAGCGACGCGTCGATCGGCTGCAGGTGGAGATTCGTACGAAAGACGCCCGCAAGGCGTTGATCGCGGCGAGCGGACTCGGCGACGCGGCTCCGTCCGACCGTAATCGGAATATCTCGCGGGCAGATCGCCGAGGGAAATCGTGTCTCTATCGAGATCCGACTCCGGCCTGAACTTTCATCGGAGCGTCCGCTCGCGACCTTGACGATGCCGCCGATCTGGACGTCCCAGGGCAACACGAATGTACCGGCGACCGCCAGAGCATGGCGCTGATCGGAAGGGTTGAATCCGCGCTCGTGGGGTGTCCGCTGCGTGCCTCTCGTCGACAGAAAGAAGTCGACACCGTCGAGGTAGCTGCGCGAGAGCGCGTAGGCAACGTTCACGGAGTGACGGCGGCCCACGCGCATTCGAAACTGAGACTCGAGGGCGTCGTACCAGCTGTCACTGTAGTTCTCGAGTGCGAGGACCTGGCCGAACTGAGCCACCGGTCGTGGCTGAGCATTCACGCCGGTGATCGGGCCGCTTGGCGGGAGATTCCGATCGGTGAAACCGGTCTGGTGCGTGGCCGCCGAGTGCACGTAGTTAACGTCCAGCGCAGTTGTTTGTGACATCTGCCAGGCGATGCCCGCTGTCGTGTTGACCGCGTACGGCTGTACGAAATCATCAGGAATCAGCGTCCCTATCTGACGCGGTCCCTCGCAGGTATAAGAACCGTCCGGTTTCTGCGCACCGAGCACGGCGGCGATATCCGGAAAGAATCTCAGGCAGGCCGAATTCGTGATGCGAATCGTCCGGCTCGCGATCTGGTTCATGGCCCGCAGCTGAAACCACGGCCGATTCCGCGTCACGTACATGCCCCATCCACCCTTGACGATCAGCTGTCCATTGCCGCGGGCATCCCAGGTGAGCCCCAGTCTGGGCTGGAGATTATTCGTGTCGGTTCCCCGATCGTCGCCGATGAAATGTTCGAGGCCAGCCATGGTGGGATCGCGAAAAAGGCTGGCATAGTAGTCGTTCAAGCGCAGATTCAGGTCCACGTCGTAACGAACGCCGGCATTCAGGAACCATCGTGATCCGAGTCGCCAGTCGTCCTGTACGAACATGCCCAGCTCGCGCGAACGATAGTTGACGATGCTCGCACTCTGGATCGTGAACACCGTCGGCCAGGTGTTGGAGGCGGAAGCCGCCGGGTCGAACGGCAGATCGGTCTGGAAGTTGAACACGCCATTCTCGAGAGCGTGCGAGTCGTTGTCGTGTGTCGTGTAGGCGAATTCTCCCCCGAGTTTGATTTCATGGTGCGCCGTGTGGAGGTAGATCTCGTCGGTCGCCACGACTCTCGTGCGCGACAGGATTTGCGAGTCGTTATTGGTCTGTCCGATCGTGCCGGACGGACGGATGATGCCGACGTCCGAAGTTCTTGGCGTCGTGCCGAGACTGTGATTCAAGAGGTATAGCCGGAATCCATTGGCGACCTGCTCCCGCGGCGTCCAGACGTGCTCGACGGTCGTGCGCCAGGAGCGATTGCGAGTGTCGACCTGACTCGAGTCCGACGTCGGGGCGAGAAGTGACCGCAGCGACTGCTGGAAATCAAATCCGTAGCGCAGCGACAGCGTCTGCGCTGCGCCGAGCCGATGGTCCAGTCGTGCGGCCACGGTGCGGTTGTCGGACGCAGCCGGAAAGACACCATTCTCGGTTGCCGCAAGAGGGTTGCTCGCCGGCAGCGCGATGAGCCGGACATTGTCGACGTTATCGCCCTCGAATGCTGCGAAGAAGTGGCTGCGATCGCGTACCAGCGGTCCGCCGATTGTGGCGCCGACCCGTTGTTCGTCAAAGGGCAGAATCTGTGAAGCCATGGGATTGCGCGCGTTCAGCGTGCTGTCGCGACCGAAATAAAACCCGCGGCCGCTGAGCTGATTCGTCCCGGAACGAGTGACAACCGTGACCACCGCATTCAGTGCATGTCCGTATTGGGCATCGAACTGGCTTCGATAGACCTTGAATTCCTGCACCGAGTCCTGTCCGATGTTCATCGTCGGACTGCCCCACTGCGCGTCGTCGATATCGCCGCCGTCGACGATCGTTGTATAACCGCTGCGCTGATCGGCGGGACCGCCAAATCGCGTAATGGCAAATCGCGTGACGGTCCCGTTGACCGGTCCCGATCCGGGCAGAAGCTGCGCGAGCGTCAGGAAATTGCGGTCGAGGATCGGCAGCGCATCCACCTGCACCTTCGTGATGACCGACGATGGCTGGGATCGTGTGACTTCGACGAGAGGGCTCTCCGCTGTGACCGACACCCGATCCGTGACGCTCGCCAGGGAGAGCGTGAAGTTCACGGTCGCGTCCGCATCGACAAGGAGTGTGACGCGGCGCGTCATCGTGGTGAACCCGCCATGCGCCGCAGTGATCTCGTACTCGCCCGGGATCAAGCCGATTGCGCGATAGGTCCCTGTGGCGCCCGTCTTCAACGGCTGTTTGCGCCCGTTCTGCACGTGCGTGATCGTCACGGCGGCACCCTCGAGCGAGGCGCCGGATGAATCATTGACGACACCGGTCATGCTGCTTCCGAGAGCCTGACCGTTGCCTACCGCGGGAACCGCCAGGAGGGTGACGATCAGAAGCGTTTTCATGCCTTGACCTCGCCAGTCTTGAACGCGCGGGAGGCGCCAGAATAGATCCATTATTCCTTCCCGAACAGGGTGAAGGCGGACGCCCACTGGTCGGCGCTAATATAGGGGCACTTCCGAAGCAGTTCTTCGGAAACTCGTGGGAATTTCATGGGTATTGGCTAACCGCCGTGAAACTTCGTTTAGGCGAGCTGACGTTCGACGGGGAGTCCCGTCAACTCCTGCGCGGCGTCGAGGAGGTCCATCTCTCTCCAAAGGCCTTTGAGCTCCTGAAGATTTTGATCGAGCAGCGTCCGCGGGCGCTCTCGAAGCAGGAGCTGCACGAGCGGCTTTGGCCGGATACGTTCGTTTCGGAGGTCAACCTGGCGAGCCTGATTGCCGAAATCCGTGCGGCCCTTGGCGACACGGCGAGCGAACCTACCTTCATCCGAACCGCCCGCCGATTCGGCTATGCGTTCAGCGGCGACGGCGTGGAGGCTGCCGATACCCGCGCGATCGATGCCGCGACGAGCTTCTGCTGGCTTATCAGGGATGGACGCCGCGTTCCGCTGCGGCTCGGTGAAAACATCCTCGGACGGGATCTGGACGACGGGGTCAGGATCGATTCACCGACCGTGTCGCGACGTCATGCCCGCATCGTCATCTCAGATGGAGAAGCGGTCCTCGAGGATCTTCAAAGCAAGAACGGAACCTTCGTCGGAGAGCAACCCGTGTCCGGAACGATTCGCTTGAAGGATGGTGACGAGATTCGCACAGGTTCTGTAATCGTCCGGTTTCGGATGACCTCGCGCAAGGGGCCCACGGCCACGTGGCATGGTCCGGGTGACGAGTAGACGCCGCTAACGTTTCAGCAGCGCCGTCCAGTTCTGCACGACGGTGATTCTTGACGAGACCCGCTCGCCGGCCGCGACGCTCATCAGGAATCGCTGACCATCTGGTGATACGTCGTATCCCAGGTAGCGCGCGCGATTGCGAAACCCGGTCTCTCTGTTGATCGGAAACAGTCGGACGGGGTCGCCGGCCTTGAGTGTCGGCTTGAGTTCGATCGGCACCATCATGACTGCTTTCCCGTCGGCGGTCACGTAGAACAGTTCCCGCCCATCGGCTCGCCATCGCGGCGCCAGGCCTCCTTCTGTCGACACCCTGATTTTCCTGCCGGGTCCTTGAAACGGAGCGATGGACACCTCGGATCGGCCCGATTCATCAGATACATACGCCATCCAGTGCGAGTCGGGAGAGAACCTCGCGCCCCACTCGTTAAAGCGTGTGTTCAGGATCGGTCGGCCCTTGGGCTCCCCGTCGAGCGACAAGATCCACAAATCGTTCCCGGTCTCTCGGCTGCCGTCGGTGTACACCAGCCACTGACCGTCCCGCGACCAATCATCGGGTGTTTGAAATCCCACCTGAACCCATAGCACGTCTTCTGGCCCCATACCGTCGGACCTCTTCCTGAAGAAGTCCGATGAGGCATCTTTCCCGACTCCACGATCCGAGCCGAAGATGATGCGTTGCCCGTCGCGCGACCATACGGGCATCGTCTCGTCGTTCAGGTCGGTCGTGAAGGGCGTGGCGAGCCGGCGACCAAAGTGATACATCCAGATGTCTGACGTTCCTTGGTGCGGATCGACGACTTCGACGGCAACCTGTCCGCCATCGGGGGAGATTCGCAGGTTGCCGAATCGCTGCGGAGTCCAAATCGACCCAAGAGGCGATCCGTCGCGGGCAAGCCACACGAGTTCGAGCGATCCTGCGCCGCCGTGATAGGCCAACACTCCCGCGTCTGACAGGGAGAACGCGGCGCTGCCGGTCGAGCGATAGTAATCGACGTCCTCCGCGATCCGCACCGGCTCCCCGGTGAGCCGCAGGGCGTTCTCATCGAACTGTTGGGCCAGGAGCGCCCCTTCGTGCACATACAGCACCCATCCCGACCGGTCGTACACCATTCGCGAGTTCAGGCGTTTGATCTCTTTTCGTTCGTCTGAATCGAGGGAGGCTGCATACACAATCGGAGTGATTCTGCGGCCATCCGGTCCAAGTGCCGTTGCCGTATAGAGGAACTGTCGGCCGTTGGGCAGCATGCTTGGCCAGTAGTGATTGAGCTCGCGCTCAGAGGCATTCACGTGTGTTGACGCTACAGGCGTGCCGCCCTCCCCCGACACCCGGTAGATGCCTTTGCGAAATTCGGTGAAGAGAATCGTGCCGTCAGCTGCCCATACGGGGAGCCCAGAATTGACGGCGGCGCAAATCGCCCGAGGCGGCCCGCCTGAGGTTTCGACTTTCTTCAGCAGCCCTTCGCCTGGCGAGAAGAATCCAATAAAGCGGCTGTCCGGGGACCAGAACGGCGACGTTGCGCCGTCGGTGCCGTCGAGCAAGCGAGCCGTCACCGAATCGAACGGCTGTACCCAGAGCTGATCGCGGCCTCCACTTGTCGCAACGAACGCCAGCTGCCGGCCGTCAGGCGACACCGCTACACGTGTCTCGGCGCGAGCGCCACCGAGTGTCGTCCCCGCAGGGAGTTGCACGACAAACCTAGTGATCGCGGCTGGCGGTTTTGGTCGGAGCAGAAGACTTGCTCCCAGGCCCACGAGGCTCATCACTGCGAGCGCGGTTGCGCTCCAGCCGAGGACTGCTCGTCGCGGACGATTGCGCGCGGCGCGTTCCTGCCGCGGATCGTTTCCGTCAGCGAGCCAGTCAATCGCCGCCTTCAGATCGCGTGCCGTCTGCCAGCGCTCGTCGGGATTCTTGGCCAGACACCGCTCGGCGAGGTAATCAAGCGACTTCGGCAGCCCGTCGTGCGGCTGTGCCTGGCGAGCCGCGGAGATCGCGGGAGGGTGCGCGGTCAGGATGGAGGCGATGATGCTTGCCTGGCTATCGCCGTCGAATGCTTTCCGGCCCGTCGCCATCTCGTAGAGCAGCGTCCCGAAAGCGAAGATGTCAGTGCGCGCGTCGGCTTCCTTTCCCTCGAGTTGTTCCGGCGCCATGTATTGGACGGTGCCAATGACCGTGCCCTCAGCCGTCGCTTTGCGGTGATCGAACGATGCGGTCGACAGCAATCCCGTGGACGCGAGCAGGGGAGCCTTGGCAAGCCCGAAGTCGAGCAGCTTTGCGCCTGAACGCGTCAGCATCACGTTGCTCGGTTTCAGGTCGCGATGCACGATGTGCTCGCGGTGGGCGCAATCGAGCGCATCCGCGATTTGCCCGCCGAAGCGCAACACTTCACCCGACTCGAGCGCGCCCTTCGTCAATCGATCGTCGAGCGTCTCGCCATCCACGTACTCCATCACGATGAAGATGCGATCGTCATGCTCGCCGACGTCGTACAGCGTGCAAATGTGCGGGTGGTTGAGTGAGGAGATGGCGCGCGCTTCGATTTCCAGACGGTGACGGCGGTCGGGACGGTCTGCGGAGTCGGGGGGCAGCAGCTTGATGGCGACGACGCGATTGAGGCGCGTGTCGCGCGCTTTGTAGACCTGGCCCATCCCTCCTGCGCCAATCAGGGAGAGGATTTCGTACGGGCCGAGTCGGGCGCCGGCTGTCAGCGTCATGTCTTTCGTCGTGAAGCCTACGGAAAACCCGGCGAACGCCCACGGCTCGCCAAAGACTCGGTCGCGCAGAGCCCTCATATTACGCCCACCAAAGCTGAATGAGGAGGGCGAGATGAGGCCATTTGTGAAGATGTTTGCGCTGGTGATCGCGTGCGCAGTCGTGGGTCATCTGACAACGCGCGCCGCTCACACCCAGGCGGCGTCATGTCTGGTTACGACCGGCCAGGGAGACGTGCAGGGGCTGACGAGCGGCGGATCCTGCGCCTTTCTGGGTATTCCGTATGCCGCTCCGCCGGTGGCAGGTCTCAGGTGGAAACGACCGCAGGCGGCGGCCGCCTGGGCGCCTGCGGTGCTGAATGCGACGATCCCGCCGGCGACCTGCGCGCAGTTGAACAATGCGACCGGTGTGCCGCAAGGGTCGGAAGACTGTCTCAGGTTGACTGTCTGGACGCCGAACCCGTTGCCGTCCAACGCGCCCGTGATCGTGTGGTTCCATGGGGGCTCGTTCGTGAATGCGTCAGCGAACTTTGCTCCGCAGAACGGCATGGCGCTCGCGGCCTCCACAGGTACGATCGTCGTCGCCCCCAACTATCGCCTCGGTCCATTTGGATACCTGGGACACGCAGCGCTTGCGACGGAGGACTCCGCGGCTGGCAACTACGGTCTGCTCGATCAACGCGCGGCGCTCATGTGGGTCCGCGATCAGATTGCCGCATTCGGCGGGGATTCCGGCAACGTGACGATTGCCGGTCAGTCCGCCGGAGGGCACAGCGTTGGTCTTCATCTCGTGTCACCGGGAAGCGCCGGACTGTTTCATCGCGCCATCATGCAGAGCGGATTCGCGTCCGTCCGCTGGCGCACGGCGGACGATGCGCGGACCCAGGGAGATGAGTTAGCGGCGGCGCTCGGTTGCACGAATGCCGATCCGGCGGCGCTCGTCGCGTGCCTGCGCTCGAAGAGTCAGAACGCCGTGCTTCTGGCTCGGCCGCCTGCGCTGGCCGAGCAATTCACCGAGACCGGACGATCGCAGTGGACGCCGATCGTCGACGGACTCGAGATTCCCGATCAGCCGCGCGCGCTCTACGAGCAGGGCACGTTCAGCCAAGTGCCCGTCATCTTGGGAGCAAATCGTGACGAGGGCTGGACGTTCACGACGCGGAGCTTTGCGTCAACGATGACCGAAGAGGATTACGAGCGCGCGATATACACGGAGTTCGACGGCGATGCGCCGGCGATTCTGGCCGAGTACCCTGCGGCTGCGTTTGCGACGCCGAGGGATGCGCTAGTGCAGCTCGTCGGCGATGTGGAGTATGTGTGCGAGGCGCGGCGCGTCGCTCGTCTCATCGAGGCGACCAAAACGCCCGTCTATCTCTACTCGTTCGAGTACGAAGTCGATCCGGTCGTTCCCGATCGAGTCGCGCACGGCATGGAGGTGAACTTCGTGTTCGGCAACAGTTTCGGTCCGCCGCTGTTTCCAGCCTACACGCTGGGTCCAGCGGACTTATCGCTTTCGCACGCGATGAGCGCGTACTGGACTCGCTTTGCGAACACCGGCTCACCGAACATCGACGATGACAGCGTCGTCGAGTGGCCGGCGTTCAAGGACCCAAACGGGTTGGGCAGAGGCGCGAACAAGTATCTGATCTTCGATGGGCAGATTCGTGAGGCCAAGCGGCTGCACGAGGAGCAGTGCGATTTCTGGGAGCCGTACTTCTTCAGGTCGGTGACAGGGTCGGTGCCGGCAGCTGTTCGTTAATCCGGCCTGCGAGCTCGACCGTTGTGGCTCAGCATCTGGTCTTTCGGAGAGAACGCCACTGTGTCTCGGCAACTCCGCATGCACGCATCCAACGCCGCGATCTCCTGAGCGCGAATACGCGCACCCGAGGTCACACATTCGGCAAGGAATGTCTCTTTGTCGGTTGTTCCCTGTCTGAGGTCCACCTGGGCCGGCGCAGTTCGATCGACCCTTGGAGGCGAGCCATGAATAGACCGCTTCGTTTCCTTGTTGCCGCAGCCATTCTGGGAACGGGCGTTCCGGGTGGCGTCAGCGGACCCTGTCACCATCACGTCCGGTTTCATTTCCATACCGGCCAACTTTTCTAGTCCAATCCAAGTGGAGGGAACGGGACTGGGTCCTGCCCTTTTCGTTGATGGCATTCATCCCATCTGATAGTGCCATCGGGTGTCGGGGATGCCATCCATGTTTACCGACCGCGACGACCATCTCGCTCGGAATCGGCAGCTTCCTGGAGTTCGGCACGGTCACGTATGGCAATGACCATTACACCGTGGGTGGCATGGCCGACACGTCCGGCAGCGTCCTTCTCCGAATCGCTGGATCTGCGCTGCTTCCTCCGGCCCCCTCAACAATAAACGAGCTGGCCACCGTCACGGGACTTTTTGAAGTGGTTCCCAACAGCCAGTTCAGTCCGCCCATCAGCGGAGGACCATTCGGGCCCGGCAACGACTTGCGAGGGTCCGGCACGGCGACCGTGTCGTTGTTCGCGGAAGAACCGACGGCTGGCTTGCTGGTTTGGAGTTTACGGTCCGCCGACTACCAATTCGCCAACCAGGCGCCGATCCCGGAACCTGCGTCGTTCGTGCTGCTTGCGTCAGGGTTGGCGGGACTGGCGATGCAGCGCCGCAGGAGGCGGCTAGCTGACGCACATCGGACAGCCTAGGAGCGGTAGTCACCTCCGTGAGAGTTCCCGTTCGTGGTAGAGAGCAGAGCAGTTCCTGGCCGATGGCCTTAAGGTTTCAGTCGGTTCCCCAGGGGTTGTCGATCACGAAGCGCCACGAGCCGTCTGCTTGACGACGCAGAACATCCCCGTTGCGGCCAGTCAGCGTCACGGGTTTGCCATCTGATCCGGTTCCGGTGAATGACCAGACGCCAGCGACCAGGGCTAATCCACCTGCCTCGAGGACGCGTGTCACTTTGAGGTCGAGGGTGCCCTTCATCGCAATGAAGGCTGCCAGTGATTCACGAACACCCGCTAAGCCGTGAGCAAGGCTGCCCGGCTGAGGCGCAAACGCGGCCTCTGGCTCGTAGAGGGTCATGAGCGCATCGAGATTGCCCGAGTTGATTCCGTCAACGATCGATTTGAGGAGTTGCTCAGGCGTTTCTCTGGACATTACATCCTTCTCTCTCTGCGCTTGCGCGCGAATGTTTCAGACTAATCCTGCACCGAACCCGTCCTGGCGCGCTGGTTCGCTAGCAAGTTGATAGCTTGCCCGGTCCGCATCTTTCAGCTCGGTTGGCTCGCGGTTATGCTCGATGGACCGGCTGTAACCATACTCCCTTTGGGGTTCACAGATGAGCCCGTGTTCGTTGGTACTTCGCGTGCACGCCAACCGACGCCGTCATCGCCTCGGCGCGAATACACGCAGCCGAGGTCCCACATTCGGCAAGGAAAGTCTCTTTGTCGGTTGTTACCCTATCTAATCCTCTTGGGCCAGGGCAGTTCGATCGCGTTTGGAGGGGAGCCATGAATCGACCGCTTCGTTTTCTGGTTGCCGCCGCGACCATTCTAGGAGCGAGCGTTCCACGGGTGGCGTTGGCGGACCCTGTGACCATCACGTCCGGTTTCATTTTCCTACCGGCCAGTACGGTCTTCAGTCCAATCCAATTGGAGGGAACGGACGGGGTCCTGCCCTTTTCGTTCACCGGAGCCATCTCCCCCGATTCGAACATAGCGGTGCGGTTCTGCACTCCATGCTCACAGACCGCGACCAGCATCTCGGTCGAGATCAACACGACCGGCATGGACCTGCCTGGCATCGTGCTCTACGGAGATGACAATTACGGCGTTGGCGGTCTCGCGGACACGGTCGGCAGCGTCGCTCTCCATCTCGATGGATCTGCGCTGCTTCCTCCCGCCCCGTCAATAACGAACCAGCTGGCCACCGTCACGGCACCTTTTGAAGTCGTTCCCACCAGCCGTTTCAGCCCGCCCATCAGCGGAGGACCATTCGGGCCCGGCAATACCCTGCGCGGGTCCGGCACGGCGACCGTGTCATTGTTCGCGGAAGAGCCGAGGACTGGCTTGCTGGTCTGGAGTCTACAGTCAGCCGATACCACTTCGCCGACCAGGCGCCGATCCCGGAACCGGCGTCGTTCGTGCTGCTGGTGTCAGGGTTGGCGGGACTGGCGATGCAGCGCCGCAGGAGGCGGCAGGCAGCTGACGCGCTGCGGTGAGGCTAGTCGGAGTGCGGGAGTCCCGACGATTCAAGCGCCGGCCGAGCCGAGTGGCCGATTGCAGCCGCGTGTTCCGACTTCTATTCCACCGAGTTGCACAAGACTACGCGCGCCACAATTTGTCATCTTGTCATCGTCTCAGCGGAACGGCAACAAACGCTAGGCCCGGTCGTTCTCAACGGCCCTTTGGTATGAGGTATCCATACGACGTGACGGCAGACGGGCACCGTTTCCTCGTCATCGAGCAGATCAAAAGTGGCGCGACGGGCATAATGACTCTAACGCTCGACTGGACGGAGATGCTGCGCCGTTAGGGATCAAGACTATCGCGGTACAATCAACAAGAGGATCATTCGCTCGTGTCCAGCCTCGAGTGAACGACAACCAGAGGGGTCGTTGTTCGCGACAATGTTCCTTCGCCTCAAATGGATGATGCTCAGAAGCGCGACATCTTCTACAACAACGCCGCGCACTTCCTTCTTCTCAGCAGGGAAGTCATTGCACGGCACCATTTGTTCTGAATCAGGTCCTGAGATATCGCGAGCGTTGACTATCCAATACGTATCGCCGATATGTATCTAGGGAGGGGATCATGAAGAAGATCGTCGGGAGTCAAGCTGTGCCGAGGCGCTACCGGATCGTGGGCCTGCTCGTCGCGGTCGCGGTCGTAGCGGCCGTTGGGGGCGCTACGAGCCGTACCGCCCCGGCGGTACTACCGGCTCTACCGAACACCGTTCAGCAGTGGAACAAGATCGCTGAGGATACGGTCGTCGGGTCGGGAGCCTTCCAGGGCGAAGGCGAGGTCTACATGAGTTACACGGCGACAGCTGTCTACGACGCAGTCGTTGCCATCGAGGGAGGTTACGAGCCGTACGGTCCTGGAGTCAGCGCCACTGCGGGTGCCTCCGTCGACTGCGCTGTGGTCGAGGCCGCGTACCGCACGCTGCTCCACTACTTCCAGTCCAATGCGGCCTTGGTTACGAACCTCAACGGTTACTACTCCGACGCACTCTCGAACCTGAACGGATGCACAGCCGATGGCGGAGAGGGAACGAGTGTTGGATCGGCTGCCGCGAACAGCATCATCGCCCTTCGTACGGGCGATGGGCGCATGACCCCGATTGGTACGACGTCGCCGTTCGAGACGAAGAGCCCAGGCCCAGGAGTGTGGCGTCTCACTCCGCCATTCGCCGCCCCACAGACGCCGTGGCTAGGGTCGGTGCAACCGTTTCTGCTGAAGAGCCCTGGTCAGTTTCAAACGGAGCCGCCGCCTCCACTTACGAGCCAGCAATGGGTTCAGGGATTCAACGAGGTTAAGGCGTACGGCGAGGCAGGGAATAACACGCCTCGAACCACGGAGCAGACTGCGATCGCGCGTTTCTGGACAGCGAACGTGATCCGACAGTTCAACATCGCCGCCCGCGATCTCGCGACCGGTCACTCGCTCAACCTGCTTGAGACGGCGCGGCTGTTCGCCATGGTCAACACGGTGAGCGCGGACGCTCTGATGTCGGTGCTCAACTCCAAGTACCGATTCCTCTTCTGGCGGCCTGTGACCGCGATCAACCCTACGGCGGTGACGGCGGACAGCTTCGGGCCGGTACCTGGATTCGATGACGGCAATCCAAGGACCATCGAAGATCCCGTTTGGCAGCCACTCGTCGCGACGCCCAACCATCCCGAGTACCCGGGGGCCCACGGCACGAACACGTCCGCTATGGCCGAGGTCTTCAGCGAATTCCTGGGCACCGACAACATCGATCTCGACATCCGCGGCTTCAGCGCCGGCGGCGCAGCCGGGAACCTCGACGCCGTTCGTCACTTCGACACCACGGATCAACTCAGAACCGAGATCGTCGATGCGCGGCTCTGGGGCGGCATCCACTATCGCTTCTCAACCGCGGCGGGCGTGCAGCTCGGCCGCATGGTCGCGCACTACGGTCTCAATCACGCATTCAAGTCCACCCACTGATTCTCGCGAGCGAGGGGCGTCGCTCTTGCACGCCCCTCGTCTCTAGCCCGGATAGGTCCTGATGCACGACCCACCGTCGCCAGTCGTCCGATACGTACCGAGCGACCCTCTTGCCGGAGCTGTCGCTCCTTGAGCCTGTTCCAAATGGCGCCGAGGGTGTTGAGTCCGATGACGGCTATTTGTGAGATGGCTTCTAATCTCCTTAATGACGCGGCGGGTCAGCACCTGTTCATCGCGGCGCTGGGCAATAACACAGTCGAGGTGCTCGACCTGAAGGCCGCGACACACCTCAAGAGTAGATGGGAGTGAGCCTTCCGCCAAACGAACAAGCGTCCGATAGCACGGTTTCACGGTCGCGCCTGTTCGGGCGGATTCTCCACAACATACGGAGAATGAGCATCTTGGCCGTTTCTGGAATCTGGAGACCACTCGCCTCGCACACATCGCTGGCGCGCTCGTATTGGGCTATCTCCGCATTAATAGCGGAACGCGTACTGGAGCTTGATGAGCAGCTGATTCGAGTCCAGCTGCCAGCGGTCGGGAAGCGAGCGAACGTTATGGTTGTAAACGATAAACAGGTCACCGACTGGCCGGAATGTCCAGTGGAGGCGGGTGTTCGTTCCAATGGTCTTGCTGTCGGTGTCGTACTGCACGTAGCTCGCAATCGAGAGGTCAGGCGAGATGTTCACACGCAGGCGGTTGCCCACGACCGTCTGCGTGAAATCGCCGCCCGGCAATCGGCCGATGTTGCGCTCTCCTGAGAATTCTACGGTGACCAGTGGTATCGGATTCCAGGCTCCAGTCCATTCGAGCTGGTCGAGATCTCCACCATAAAAGCCGCCGAACCACCAGGTCACCTGCGCGTAGAGCTGGCGCTTCTGGGCGGTGCCAGCTTCGAGTCGATATTGGCGCCAGTGATAGGAGCCGGGAGCAATCGGCACACCGTCCACCTCGAACGCTTCGGTCAGCCGTTCGCCGGTCGGGTTCACGTTGAATTCAACGCGGTCGCCGCTCCGAAACCGCCAATTGATCGGCGCGGAGAACACGCGGTAACTCTCCCACTGTCCGCTCAGGTTCGTGGCGAGTGACGGCTCGAACTCGAAGAACATCTGCTGTATCGGCCCGCGTGACAGACGTGGACTGCTGTCGACCGCGAGGTTGTACAGATAGACACTCCGCCGCGGAACGAACCCGAGTGAGGGATCGAAATCCCGGCCAATGCGTTTGTAGCTGAGCGCGATGTCCCAGAGATCGTTCGGATAATCAATCTTGAATCCATGCGCGGTCGCGTCGCGGCCAAGATCGTCGCGGCCCGTCGCCAATCCCCACACGCCAACCAGGAAGTTCTTGTCTCCGCGGAAGTGGGACGTGGCGTACGTGAAGTCCGCGCCCGCCAGCCAGCTGTCGCGGCGGCCAAGCGGATCCCCGGCCGTCGCAATGCCGCCGACCCACGACTCGCGCCACAGGTTTTGCTTTACCCGCCCCACGGCCATCAACGCCTCGTCATCGACGACGCCCGCTTTCTCGTTTGTGCCGGCGATGAGACCACCGCATTGGTGTCTCCAACGCGTCCGTTGATCTTCCCGCCTGCGATGATCGGGACTTCTCGTGCCCCCGACCAAGCCAATGCGTCGGCTGAAGTACGGAAGGACATCCTCGCTGAGCCCGAGACCGAATCCGAAGATGTCGTCGCCCTCCAAGAAAAAGGTCCGCTTCTCCGGAAAGAAGAGTGGAAATCTGGTGAGGTTGGTGCGTCGTGGTATCGACTTCTGTTTCGGCGAAGTCGGTGTTGATCGGTGCCGGACGCCAGCACGTTGGCGCCGAGACGCTGACTCAGGTCGAGGCTGGGTTGAAATCTCCGTCGATCTCAGACGACGGGCGCTGGTATGCCGCCACCCGCGGTGACGGCGGGTCGCACGCGTCAACCCGAGGCCAAGATTGAAATCCGGCAAGTCGGTCAGAAGCCCTGCCCGGCTGGTCTGCGTGATCTGGTATTGCCGCGCAGGAAAGGCCCAGCGATCGGTTTCGAGGCGGCGCTGAATGCGGCGCTGCACGTTGAAGTGCCACTCGTGCAGACCCGGTTTGAAGCCCATGTCTGGACAGGGATCCGCAACTCGGCACTCCAACCGATCGCGGTGCGTGCCGTCGCCGCTTCCCAGATGCCGTCCCAGTCCGGATTATCGCTGTCGCCGCCCGGATTGATCAGGCCGTCGTAGCGCGCGCCGCTCGGATTCACTGCAAACACGTATCCGGATCGGCCGTCGAGAAACGGGCCGAAGACGACGCGGACATGGTCTTCAGACGTGAGCGGCGCGTCACGCCGGACGCTGAAACTGACGATCTTTGTGGGATCCGGATCCTCACACGTAATTCCGACGAAAATCGCGCGTGGATCTGCGAGCACCCGCACGACGGTGCGTGCCGTCGCGGGAGCACCCTCAACTGGATCCGTCTGGCGAAAATTGTCGACTTGCTCCGCGGTGGCCCAGGCTAGCTCGTTCAGCAATCCGTCGATGGTGATGATCCCGGTAGGTGCAGTCGCGCGCAAACGAGGTGGATCACTCGATTGGGCAATGACCGGCGCCGACGTCGCGCACAGCAACGCGGCAGCCACTGCAGCACCCAGCCATCGGTCGGCGGTCACTTCGCTTGACGGGCCGCCAGCTCCTCGACGAGCGAGATGACTCTGCGACGGATCACTTCGTCCGCACCTGTGAGGTCCTCGCTGGGTCCAGGCACGTCATCCCATTTCTGAAGGTTCCGGGGTGCGGCGGGCAGACGGCTCACATCGCACCCCATCGAGACGACAACATCGGCGACGTCCAGATCTTCTTTGGTGACCGCACGTGGCTTCGTGACGGGAAGGGCGTATCCGTTCTGCTTGAGGTGCTCAGCCACGACCGTCGACACCGCCTCTGTGGCTCGATACCCGCAGCTTCGACGCGCACGTTGAGCCCGCGCTCCTTGGCGACCCGTTGGAAGTATGCGGATGCAAGAACGCTTTTCGCCGCGCCGTGCGGACACATGAAGAAGGTGACCCTGAACTTGCTTTCGACGCCGCAACCTGCACTTTCGTGCCTTCACGGATTTCATCCGTCGCGCGCCGGACGATCTGGTCCCCGGCCTTGAGCGGACCAAACACTTCCATCAGGTCACCGATTCTCGCGCCCTCGAGCCACGTTCGACCCACTCCGCCGCGCCCTCCTTCACACGGATCACGAACGTCCGTTCGGTCGTCGTCACGATGCTTGTCGGGGGAACGAGCAGCGACGGCTGCGGTCGTCGCACCGGCCAGGACAGCTCGGGGTACATGCCCGCCGCGAGCCTCAGGTCAGGGTTTTTCACCTCGAGCTCGACGGCCATGGTTCGCGTTTTGGGATCGAGGTCGTGAGCGGTCAGGCTGACCACGCCGTAGAAGGTCTCACCAGGATAGGCTGGAACTGTGAACGGTACCCGAGCGTCTTTCACGATTCCACCAACGAGCGCCTCGGGCACGGCGACAACCAGACGCAGACGCGACAGTTGATGGAGCCGGAACAGTGGTGTCGATCCAGACCCAGGACCGACCAGCGCGCCCGGGTGCACATTGCGTTCCGTAATAATGCCGTCGAACGGTGCCTTGATTTGCAGGTACTGCCCCATGTCTCTGACGGCCCCGACCTGCGCTTGCGCAGCCTTGATCGAGTTTTCATATGAGCTGACGAGAGCTTGCGCGGCTTCCGCTGTCTTCTGCGCGACCAGGACATCGTTTTCTGCGACCACGCCAGGCGTCGCCGACGCGGACTTCAAGCGATCGTATGTGCTCTGAGCGCCAGCGAGCTTCGCCTCCGCCTCCGCGCGTTGTAATTCGAGCGCCTGCGCCTTCGATTCGGCCTCCACGATCTGTGCCTGCATCTCCGGGGCTTCGAGTGTCGCCAGGGCCTGCCCCTGCTTCACGACGCTCCCGCGGTCGACGTTCGTCCGTTGCACGAACCCCGACACCCTCGCGAAGATTGGCACCGCGAGATACGGTTGGAGCTCGCCTGGCAGTCTGACCTGGCGTTCAACAGGCTTTGAGACAACCTGCACCACCTCGACTCGCGTCTGCGCGATAGTCGATGTCGCCACTAACAGGACCGTCAGGATGAAGCCGACGCTACGTGCGAGGTTCATAGTGTGTGCTCAATGGATCGTCGGGATCCAGGGTTGGAGATGCAGTCCGGACGCGCTGTTGCACGAGCGTATACACGGCCGGCAATACCACCAGCGTAGCCACCGTGGCGAAAAACAGCCCCCCGATGACGGCACGCCCGAGCGGCGCCGTTTGGGCACGCTCGCCGGTTCCCAGCGCCATCGGTATCATTCCCGCGATCATCGCGAGGGCGGTCATGAGGATCGCCCGCAACCGTCCGCGCGCGCCTTCCAGGCACGCCTCATCTGCGGACGCGCCGTCGCGTCGTGCGGCTTCGGCGAACGTGACCAGTAGAATGGCATTCGCGACGGAAATTCCGATGGCCATGATCGCGCCCATAAACGATTGCACATTCAAGGTGGTGCGGGTCACTAGCAATGTGATCAGGACACCGCAGATGACGGCTGGCACGGGCGTGATCACGGCGATGGCGAGCCTGAACGACTGAAAATTCGCCGCGAGCAACAGGAAGATCACGACGACCGACAGGAGCAGCCCGGTCCGCAGCCCTGACAGGGTCTCCAGGAAGGCCGGCACCTGCCCTCGCATGAACACGTTGACACCACGCGGTGCCTCACCCGCTCGGGCAATCGCGTTTCGAATCTCACCCACGGCTGCGCCCAACGGCTTTCCGTGAATGTTGGCGGTGAAGCTGATCACACGCTGCATGTTGTAGCGATCGATCTCTCCGAACGTCGTCCCGTAATCGACTCGAGCCACATCCGCGACCAGAGGTCTCGCGATGCCGTTAGAAATATTGCGCGGGACAACAGGCAGATTTCCGACGTCCTCGATGGATGCCATTTTCGACTGCGGAATTTCGACCTGAATCTGAAAGCCGTTTCCGCTACCCGGATCGCGCCAGAAGTTCAGGTCGGTGTACCGGCTGGACGACGTCGCGGCGACCAGCGAGCGAGCGACTTCCGCGGTCGTCACGCCAAACTGTCCGGCGCGATCGCGATCGATCTGAATCTGCAACGACGGGTAATCGAGCGGCTGCGCATATTGCAGGTCGCGAAGCGATCCGACCTGTGCCAATTCTGCGTACACCTTTTCCGCAAACGGCCGGCTCACCGCCAGCGACGGCCCTTGCACCGCGACCTCGATAGGCGTGGGGGAGCCGAAGCTCATCACCTGGCTGATGATGTCACCCGCTTCGAACGACACCGTGACGTTCGGCAACGCCTGTTTCAGCTCTCGACGAAGTGTCTCCTTTACCGCGTCTGTCACCGGTGGTGCAGTCGGTTTCAGAGCGACTCCGAGGACGGCTTCATGCTGACCACTCGTGAACAGATAGATGGTGTTGATCGGGTAGGTTGGCGGAGGCACACCGACGAATGCGGTCGTAATCTCGACGTTCGAGGGCCCGACGACGGCCTTGATGACCTCCGTCGCCCTCAACGCGATGAGCTCCGTCCGCTCCAATCGAGTGCCGGTCGGTGCGCGCAATCGAAGCTGAACCTGTCGAGTGTCGATGCGCGGGAAAATCTCCGTTCCAATCCTCGGCAGGAGCAGCAGAATCAGCGCCGCGGCGACAACCACATAGGCCGCAATGAGCACCCATCGGACCCGTAGCAGCGCTACTAACCGCTTGTGGTAGGACGTGCGAAGCTTCTCGAAGAACGCCGGCTCGAGATGTCCCGGCCGCAGGATCCAGGTGGATATCACGGGCACCAGCGTGCAGGAAAGCAGGTACAACGCCAGCATCGCAAAGCCGACGGCGAGCGACAGCGGCACAAAGAGCTGTCGGCCGACACCCGTCATGAACAACGCCGGCAGGAACACCGCGAGCACGCATAACATCGACAGCAGCCGGGCCGTGGTCGTTTGCTTCGAGGCTTCAACCACCGCGCGGGCTCGCGACAATCCCGCGGCAAACCGCGTGTGAATGTTTTCGATGACGACGGTGGCCTCGTCGACGAGCACACCAACCGCGAGCGCCAGCCCGCCGAGCGTCATGATGTTGATGGTTTGCCCGCTCACCCAGAGCGCAACGACCGACGAGAGCAACGCGATCGGGATCGTGATCATGACGATCAGGGAGCTGCGCCAGTCTCGCAGGAACACGAGCACCATCAGCCCCGTCAGGAACGCGCCGAGCAGGGCTTCGCCGACGAGGCCCGTGAGGGCGCTCACGACGTACCGGGACTGGTCGAACACCAGATCAATCTTGACGTCTTCCGGGGCGACGCTTCGCATGGCGGGCAGGGCTCGGCGAACGCTGCGAATCACATCGAGCGTCGATGCGTCGGCTCGCTTCGTCACCGGGATGTACACCGTTCGCTTGCCGTTGACGTGCGCGTAGCCGACGACGATGTCGGTCGTGTCCGTGATGGTGCCGACATCACGCAAGTAGATCGTTGGACCGTTTCCAACACGCAACGGAGCATCCAGTAGCTCCTGGATATTGCCACCGAGTGTCGCATTGGTCGAGGCGATGCGGATCAGGTCACCGGTGCGAACGTTGCCGGAGGGAACGACGGTGCTCGATCGATTGATGGCGGTGACCACCTCCTCGGGGGAGAGGGCGTACTGTCGCAGCCGCTCGGGGTCCACTCGTCACGACGATCGTGCGCTGGCTGCCCCCGAATGGAGGAGGCGCTGAGACGCCGGGGAGCGTCGCAAAAATTGGTCGCACCCGGTTCAGCGCGACGTCCTGCATCTCGCCCGGCGTTCGGGTGTCGCTCGAAAAGACCAATTGCGCGACCGGGACGCTGCCCGCGTCGTATCGCATGATGAACGGAGGCACCGCGCCGGGCGGCATGAACGCGCGCGCGCGGTTCACATACCCGACGACTTCGGCCATCGCCTGGCTCATGTCGGTATCGGGATGGAACACGAGCTTCATCAGGGCGATCCCCTGGATGTTCTTGGATTCCACGTGCTCGATGCCCGTAATGTAGAGGAAGTGATACTCGTAGTAGTAGGTGAGGTATCCCTCCATCTGCGCCGGATCCATGCCCCCGAAGGGCTGTGCAACGTAGATGGCGGGTGCACCGAGCCGTGGAAAGATGTCCACCTTCATCCGCTGAATGGCGACAATCGACACGAGCCCGATGGCCAGCATGGCGACCACGATCGTGATCGGCCGCCGCAAGGCTGTGAGCACCAACCACATCTCAGATCTCCCCTGCGTAACGCGTGCGTCGCGGTCTCGGACCCCTCATGGCCGTCGTAGTCGTTCCAGGAACGGCGTCAAGTCACCCGCGGCCTGCGAGACGGCAAGGAGGGCGCGCCACATGCCCAGACGCGCCAGCGCATCGTCGACCTCCGCTTGCGCAAGCAGCCGCTGGGTGTCGGCGACCTCGGTCGCGGTCGCCAGACCGCTCGCGTAGCGCGCCCGGGCACGGCTCTCGGCGTCCACCGCAGCCTTGAGCGCGACGGGAGTCTGTCGTGCGATGTCAGTGGCCGCAGTCATCAGTGCCTGTGCCCGCGCGCGCTCGGTCGAGACCCGTTGTATCGCCTGCTCGTGTCGCGCGCGCTCCGCGAGCTCGTTTTGTGCTTCGATCCGCTTTCGCGCGTTGACGGCAAAGCCTTCGAACACCGAAAACGACACCGTGACGCCGACCGCCCAGTTCGGTACGTCCAGCTCGAAGCCGTTGCCGGGCGGCGGCTGCCCTGGGACCTCTGCTCCCGTTCCGCGACGGCTGTACGCGGACTGCAGGTCGACGCGAGGTGCATAGGTTCTCGCCAGCGATCGCTCCTGTGCCTGAACGGTCTCAACGGCGGATGCTGCGGCCCGGACCGCCGGGTGCATGTCGACGTTCGACTGCTCGACGAGCGTCGAGGATGGCGGCGTTGCGAGCGGGCCAACGTCAAGCGTGAACGCGGTCCCCGCCGCACCGATCGCGTCGGCGAGCGCGGCTCTGGCGATAGCGGCGGTCTGGACCGCCCCGCTCAACTGGTTCTGCGCAATGGCCAGCTCGGCGTCAGCCCTCGATTCGTCGGCTCCTGGCCGTAACTGGTTGCGGACCAGCGTCCGCACGGACTCGGCAAACGTCTGGAGGCGATCGACGTTGGCCCGCGCGGCGCGCACGGCCTGGTCGGCCGCCAGCACGCTGACGAAAGCATCGGCCGCCGCGGCGGTCACATCGAGCTCGGTCAACGCGGCCTGCGCGCTGGCGAGCGAGGCCTGAGCGCGTGCCGCTTGGCCGTTGGCTTTGCGCACACCGAAATCAATGGCCTGCCAGGAGAGCAGCGCGCCAAATGCGCTGCCCCACACGCTGTCGTATGACGTCGTCCCGAGAACGGGACCGGAAATCGGAGGGACGACAGTCTGCGGCAACAACAATCCGAACACATTGTTTCGGGTCGCCCGGTTTCCCTGCCACAACACGTCAAGCCGAGGCAGGTAGGCCGTATCGGCGAGTGCGACGGCTGCTTCGGCCCCCTGCGCGCGCGCGCGGACTTCTTTCAGCAACGGATAGTTCTTGCGGGCCAGTTCGATGGCATCGAGTAAGGTGAGTGGCTGCGGCGCCTCAGCTTGAGCAGCGGCGACGGCAGCTGGCGCCAGACATCCAAGCGCGAGGAGCGCTGTTCGGAACCATCGACCCGAGCGGCGTAGTCCTTGGTCGAGACTTCGGTCCTGCCGATTCAGCTGCGCCACCCGTCGTCACCTCGTGATTCGAACGTCCAGAGTGAATCCTATCGAGTCGTGAAGGGCGGCTCTCCTGACATGTTTCTGACATTTGCGTCAGGGAAGGCGATCAGTTCCCACGACCCCGGTAACATACGTCGAGTGCGCATCCTGATCGTCGAGGATGAACCGAAGCTGGCTCACGTGCTCGCGTCGGCGCTTGGGGCCGAGCACTACGAGGCTGTCGTGGCGCCCACAGGAGAAGACGGCTTCTTTCGCGCCAACGCCGAGACGTTCGATCTGGTGGTGCTGGATCTGATGCTGCCGGGTCGCGGAGGGCTGGAGATCCTGCAGGCGCTGAGAAAACGCCACGTACCCACGCCGGTTCTGATACTCACGGCTCGCGATGGGATCGAAGACCGCGTGCTCGGCCTCGATCTCGGCGCGGACGATTACCTCGTGAAACCCTTTGCTCTGCCGGAGCTGCTCGCTCGCATCCGCGCTCTTCTCCGGCGAGGGCGACCGTCCGACGCCCTGCGGCTGAAAGCGGCCGACCTGGAGGTTGACCTTGTGACCCGCCGTGCCACCCGCGGCGGACACCCACTGGATTTGACTGCGCGCGAATTCGAGCTGCTCGAGTACCTGCTTCGCCACCAGGGGCACGTCGTCTCACGAGAGATGCTCGCGCACGACGTGTGGAAGGAACCCCGTCGCGCTACGCCGATCGATAACGTCATCGACGTACAAGTGGCGAGGCTGCGAAAGAAGGTGGACGGCGACGGGCAGGAGCGGCTGATTCACACGGTTCGTGGCGTCGGCTTCGCATTGCGCCAGGGTGAACCATGAAGGTTCCATGGGCCGCGGCTTCGATTCGGGCGCGTCTCACAGGATGGTACGCCGTCGCCCTGACCGTGATGCTGATCGTGTACGCCACCGCGACCTTCGTGGCGGTTCGTCATGAGTTCTTGGAACAACTCGACGACGAGCTGCACGACGATTTCGAGACGGCCGAGGGGCTGCTCGCTCCGGCGGCCGCCGGGAGTGGCCGGTGGACCGGCGAACAGGGTCATGACCCCGACGATGACGAGGCGAAGATATATGAGGTCTGGTCGCAAGAAGGTCAAGAGATCCATCGGTCAGGCGCATCGGTGGCGCTGCCTCCGGTCGCTCTCGCGACCACCGGCGCCTCTTATCGGTACGAAACGATTGTCGTCAACAACGTGCGATGGCGCACACTGAGGGCCGCGATCACGATCGCTGGACACCCAATCGTGCTCAGAGTATCTCGATCGGAGGAGCGCCTGCGGCGCCAGCTCTGGGAAGTCCTGGTCGTTCTTGTGCTCGGCTTACCGCTCGTCGTCGTGCTGGCGGGTGCGGGAGGGTACATGCTCGCGCGACGGGCGCTGGCGCCGATCGATCATCTGGCGTCGGAGGCCCGGCGAATCACGGCCGAGCGCTTGCACCAGCGCCTCAGCGTCGCTGAATCAGTCAGACGAGATCGGCCGGCTCACCGCTGTTATCAACGAGACGTTCGCGCGTCTGGAGTCGTCGTTCGATCAGCTGCGGCGATTCACCGCCGACGCGTCGCATGAACTCCGCACGCCGCTCGCCGTAGTCCGCGGCATCGGTGAGGCGGCCATGGCGAAGCGCCGGAGTCCAGCGGAATACGAGGAAGCCCTCGGCAGCATGCTGGAGGAAGTGGACCGCATGACGAATCTCGTCGATACGTTATTGCGCTTGTCGCGTGGAGATGCCGGCACGATTCGCCTCGCGCGCGAGCCTCTCGATCTCGGACAGCTCGCCCGAGAGGTCGCTTCGTCGTTGGGCATTCTGGCTGAAGAGCGCAATCAGCGGCTGGCGTTCGATATCACGGATGGCGTCATAGTCCCGGTCGACCGCCTGGTCCTCCGCGAAGCGGTCACGAACGTGCTCGATAACGCCATCAAGCACGGCCCCGCCGGCTCAATCGTTGCGATCCGTGTCGAGCGGGTAGGGAATGAGGCCGTGATTGCGATCGGCGACGAAGGGACCGGCATCCCGCCAGAGCATCGCGAGCGCATTTTCCATCGTTTCTTTCGCATGGACGAAGCGCGGTCACGCGATCGCGGGGGAGCCGGACTTGGCCTGGCGATTGCCAAATGGGCCGTGGATATCCACGGCGGCCGGATTGTGGTGGATCAGCGGCCAACTGGAGGTTCCGAATTTCGGATTGTGTTGCCACTCGAGCTGTCGGTCGCAACCGCCGACAGTCACCAGACCGCGCAGATGCGTGTGGGAGGATAGTCATGAAACGCTTGTTTGTTGCGTGTTCGGCGTTTGCACCGGTCACGATCGGATCTTTTTCCTGCACTACTGGGGAACTGGGTCCCGCGGAGAAGCTTGCCACGGGCTTCAAGGCAGCGGTTACGGAGTTGGGGAAGGCCACTCCGACCGCTTCAAAGTAATGGAGCAAACCATGCGATGGGTGACGCGCGAGAATATCAAAGTGGATCGGGTCGCGTGCCCGTGGTTGATCACGCGCTTCGTTGACCCGGCTGCGGAGTTTCTGTTCGTTCCCGAGGCCGACCTGCTGGCGACCGCTGAGCGCGAGCGCGCGACCCCATTCGATGCGACACGGTTGCCTCAGGTTCGGCTGAATCATCGTGGCGAGCGGTGTATTTCGAAGCCATCCTCGAGGACTTCAATCTGAGTTCCCCGGCACTCCATCGGCTGGGCAGGATCGTCCGTGCCGCGGACGTCAGAGAACAGGAACACGTCGCGCCTGAGGGGCCCGGCCTGCGCGCGATTGCCGAGGGATTCGCGGCGCTTGCCATTTCGGACGAGGAGCGCTTGAAACGACAGTTCCCCGTCTACGATGCTCTGTATGCATATTCGTGTGCGCACTCATGAACACCCTCGCGCATGTCACGGGCCTTGGGCATCGACCTTGGAACTGTTCACAACGCTATCGGCGGCCAATCTGCGGACTGGAGGCGTTATGAAGATCCTGGCACTCGTGCTGATCGTTCTCGCGCTCGGCTCCGCGCCTCTCACGGAAACCGTCACCTTCGACACCGCGCCGACCGGCAAGCCTCCCGCCGACTGGACCGCAACTCAGACCGGCACCGGGCAGGCGATCTGGACCGTGGTGGCGGACGACAGCGCACCCAGCAAGCCGAATGTGCTCAAGCAGTCTGGCCAGGCGACGTATCCGGTCTGTATCAAGAATGCGCCAAGCATCAAGGACGGTTTCGTGGAAGTGAAATTCAAGCCGATTTCAGGCAAGGAAGATCAGGCCGGCGGGCTGATCTGGCGCGCGACGGATGCCAACAACTACTACATCGCCCGCGCGAACGCGCTCGAAGGCAACGTGACGATCTATCACACGATCAACGGTCGGCGCACCGAGAAGAAACGCGCCGCCGCGAAGGTGGCCTCCAATCAATGGCACACGTTGCGGGTCGACTTTCAGGCCGCCCACTTCAGCGTGAGCCTGAATGGGCAGAAGATGCTCGAGTGGGATGATCAGACGTTCAAGGACGCCGGCAAGATCGGTGTCTGGACGAAGGCTGATAGCGTGACCGAGTTCGACGATTTCACATATGGAGGGAAGTAGCCATTCCGCGAGGAAGTATCGAGTCGGCGATGATCCGACGCGCTACGTTCTTCTAGGATGTCACCTGGTAGTACAGGAATTCCTTCGTTGCGCCCTTTGCGAGCTTTGTTCGAAGACCCAGATGATCCGTGGGCGCTCCGCTCGCCAATTCGCCCATGTGAACAATGAACCCCTGGACATCCTGGAGCGGGTTGCCAAGGTCAATATCGAAATCCGCAAAATACCGTCCGTTACCACCTTTGGGCACGGCGATCACTGCTTGCATACAGAGCTTTCCCTCCTGTCTGAAGCTGTGAAGATCGTAGTTCGAAGCCTGGCCCCACCCTTCAGTCTCGACACGGTCCAAGAGCTTGAGGTGCATCGGAGAAGTTGGCGTGCCTTCGTAGTAAAACGGCTTCTCAGGATCGGCAGCCAGCGCTTTCAGTGACGCAAAGATTTCCGGCTGCACCTCACCGTACACGCGGTCGGTCGCCGCAAAGAAGATCCGTATGACGAGTGCAATGAGAGGTGCCTTCGGGCTCGGCGCCGTTCGAAGTTTGGCGCAGAGATTCAGCAGACAGGCTTTACGGCTGGCGCGTGGGTCGTCCGACTCGAGCCACTGATCGACCGCGAGGCCATCGATCAGGCTGCCGGGTGCCTGCATCACATTCAGAATTGCGGGATCGAACTCCTCGAAGGGAGTGGTCAGTTCTATCGATCGAGGATTCGGCTGAACCGCGATGTCGAGGACGGCATCCGTTTTGTCGTCCTCGATGTCGAGCGGACTTCGTTTGGATGGGATTTTCAGGTCCGTGACCTTGATCCGAGCCCAGTAATTGCCTGCCGGAAGCGCAAACGGGTTAGCGCCTGTGAAGGAGAGCGCGCCATCGGACAGCGTGCTGCGCAACTGGAACACCCAGGGTTCCCAGTTATTCAGCTGGCGGACGCGATTCATCCGGTACGCCGTCACCTGGCTGCGGGCGTCGAATTCAAGCGTGAAGGTTCTAGGGAACGCATCACGTTCGTTGTTCAACACAATCCCCTCGCCCGAGAGGGCGTTGATGGGCCAGACATCGCCATCTCGCTGGAGGCGTACTCGAAACGACTCGTTCACGGCTACGCTACCGCGGTGGCCACTCGGAGCGCTTGGGCCACAATCGAGAGCGTGGGATTGACGGCCAAGGCGCCCGGGATAGTCGATCCATCCGCCACGTACAGCCCCGCGTGAACCGAGGTCGCGCCCGTCACCGTGTCGTACACCTGTCCTTGCGCGTTGACAACGCCGTCAGTCGAGCTACCACCAATCGGACATCCCCCCAGCGGGTGTGTGACGGCGAGCTTCCTCGATACGAATGGTTGCAGCCCATCCCACAGCGGAAACGCCTGGAATCTCCCGTTCATCGCCGTAGCGATCCCGCGAAGAATGTTCTCGGCCAGATGAAACGTTGGGTGGTCCGCGATCTTCTGCGAAAAGCGCAGCCGGAGATGACCGTTGTGCAGGTCAAAGATGCCAGTGGCGTCATCCGTCCCCATGCAGTTGAACCAGCAGATGTTCATCATCATCTCGCTCTCGGTCTGCATCGCGGTGGGATCGTTGTAGTCCGGCAGCTTCGCCTTATTCCAGAGCGAGCTCATGAGGCCCAGCACTTTCGACGGCTCACCAGGTTGAGCCAGCATCTTGAGCGTTTGCTGCACAATCGACGCGAGCATGGCAGGAATTCCCGCGTCCTCTACGTTGACCAGCACTTGCCCATCTCGGAAGGTCACGTGAGACATGTTGATTGGCCCGCGGTTGCCGTAAATCGGGTACTGCAGCTTGTCTGGATCGACGATGACGAATCCGGAAAAGTCGCCATTCGTCGAGAACCGGGAGCCAAGCTTGTCGCTGACGACAAACTGACCGGGATTCTTGTCTCGTGAGCGAAGCAGAATCTCGGTGCTGCCAAGAGTCCCGGCCGCGACAATGACGGTGCCGGCGGTTGGTTGATACGAATTGTCGTCGTCCAGACCTTTGTAATGGACCTTGTAGCCGCCCGCCGGGAGCGGCTCGATGAAGTCCACGTCAGCGAGAGGACGAACGAAAACACGGTCCTCTGCGGCGAGCGGAAGCTGCTTGAGCAGGGTCTTGTTCAGCGTGTGGCGGGCCGCAGGCAGGCAGCCAAGAAAACAGCGCCCCTGGCGCTCGCAGTAGTTCTTGTTGGTCGGCGCCGTCGCCGGATCGGCCTCGGCGACCTGCAACTTGAGAGGCCCCCACTGTTCGACGATCTTGTTCTTGACGTCCTGCGGCAACGTGACGCTCGTCGACGCGTCACGAAGAAATCGCGCTCGACCCAGCAGACGCGGGTCGGAGCTGTTCACTTGTGAAAGCTGATTCTGCGGGATGGCGTTCGGGTACTTGGTCACGATGCCGCTCGGTGCGCCACGCTTCGTCGTCATCCAGTTGAGCGCAGCCGCATAGTCGGCAGGTGCCAGGCGTGCTTGGGACGGCCAGCTGGTCATCACCGGATACTGCTGTGTCCCCTGATCGAAGAAGGGTTCCAGCGTGACGTTCGAATAGATCAGCGATCCGCCGCCCACGCCGCTCGCCGTCAGGACGTCCGCTTCGTCAAACGTGTGATACCGGTACAACGGTTGCGGCCGTTTTCGCCCGGAGAAGAAATCGGCGATGCCATTCGCAAAGTCCTGGAGGCCGCCAAGCGCACCACTGGCCTTCACCACTGACAGGAGATCGATGACGCCGCCACGGTGATCGGGACGGGGCCAATACTGGACAGGTTGCGTCTTCGGCCTTGTCTTCAAGAAGGGGTTCATCGGGTTTTCGGCGGACAGTTCTGGTGTCAACCACCAGACGCCACGCTCGAGAATCATGATGGACTTGCCCTTGGCGTTTTGATCGAGGGCCAGCACGGTGGCGCCAAAACCCGAGCCGATGATGATAACGTCAAAGTCAAACGCCACAAGTCCTCCTGGCTTCTCTGGAGAGAGGGTCCACCGCCGCGTATTGGAGGGTCGCTGGCGGAGCACTTCTGGTGTCAACAGCATAAACGTCGCACAGCTCAGAAACGCACCCGCAAACAGCGGATGAGTTGAAGGGGGATTTGTGTGTTTGACTGGCGGCCCCTCGGCACGGATAATGCCCCCTTGGTCTTGCGCCCCAAACAACGCCGGCTCACTTCAGTTCTCGCGCTGGTGGCAGTGCTCGCATTCGCGTTCCTGCCGGCCGAGCATGTCCATGCGCAAACCCACGACGGGCACCATTCGAAAGTGGTTCATCGCCATTTCGAGTCGCATCATCCTGCGGGGACGCGGGGAACGGCTGAGCATGCCGACGACGACAGGGACGTGCAGTGGCTGACGACATCGTTCACCAGCCGCGAGTCGGCTGGACGCGTGTATCTGGATCAGCACGTCGTCGCGGACGGGCTACCGATCTCGCGGACAGAACCGACATTGGACGGGAAGGTTCAAGCGCTCTTCGTCTCCGTCCCCGATCCGCCTTGGGCAACGTCGTCCGGTCTTCGCGCTCCTCCTGCCTGCCGCCTCTGATCTGACGGGTTCACCCGTCGTCTGTTCCGATTCAATTTCATTCGAGTCGTCCATCCCGTCCAAGTAGTCTTCGCCTGGTCACGGGCTCGTCCGGCGCGACTCGTCGGTCCAGTGTGAAAGGAACTCTGTGCGATTCATGCATCGTGGGTGGAGCGCAGCCGTGGCGCTCACTCTTCTTGAACTCAGTGTACCCGCGCCGTGCGGGGCGCAATCGCGGCTGAGCCTCCAGGAGGCGGTCGACACCGCATTTCGGTCGCGCGCGTTGCTGAAGGCCGAAGCCGAGCGCGTCGCGGCCGCGGAAGGACGCCAGCGTCAGGCCGGATTGATCCCGAACCCGGACTTCCAATTCGGCAACGAGAATCTCAGGCCAGGGCAAACCTACACGCGCGATGTGGATACCCTCGCTTACGTGACCTGGCCGCTCGACATTCTCGGCAAGCGTGGTGAGCGGGTCGCGTTCGCGAAGCAGACCGTCGGCCGGACAGAGGCTGAGCTCGAGTTGGTGCGCCGCCAAGTGACGCAGAGCGTCCGCCTTGCCTACTGGGTCGCACGTGGGGCGCAGGAACGCAGAGACCTGCTGCAGTCGACGGTCGCCAACTTCCAGCGGATCATCGACTACCACGCGGCGCAGCTTCGCGTTGGTACCATCGCCGAACAGGACGTGCTACGTGTCCGGCTCGAGGGTGAGCGGATTCAAATTGCCGCGCGCCTCGCCACGATAGACGCGACCAGGGCGCGCCTGGAGTTGCTCGAGGAAATGGGGCAGACGGACTTGTCGGATGTCGTGCTGACCGAACCGCTCGACGCGATGCCTCCGGCACTTGAATCCCCCGCGATTGCAGACGTCCTGGCGCGGCGCGGCGAGATGAAGGTGGCGACCGCCACGGTTGAAGAAGCCCGCGCGAATGCCCGACTGCAAGGGGTCATGGCACGCCCCGATCTGTCCATTGTTTTTGGTTACAAGCGGACACAGTTACCCGACTCGACCTCTGGGGTGAACACCGCTGTCGCCGGGGTGAAGGTCACGATGCCGCTGTTCGATCGCAACCAGGGGAACCGCACGACGGCGGCAGCGGAAGTACGACGTCAGGAGCAGCTCCACATCGAAACCGAGACGTCGGTGAAAGCCGACTTTCAACGCGCGCTGCAGGAATACGAGATGCGGCGCGCCGAGGTTACCGCCACGCTGCAGCCGCTGCGGGAACACGCGACGACGATTTCAGGCATTGCACGGGCCGCCTACCAACAGGGTGGTGTCGAGCTCCTGCGCTTGCTGGACGCGGAGCGATCGCGATTGGACGCCGAGTCGGCCTGGGTGGATGGGATGGTCGCGTTTCAACAGAGCGTCGTGAACCTCGAAGCCGCACAAGGAGTAGGTCGATGACTCGGTGTGCACAAGTGCTCATCGTCGTGTGTTCAGTGTCCGCGACGGCCTGTGGCGGAGGAGCCCCTACGGGCGGAGAGGCTGGAGCCAAGACTGACGAGATGAAGGTGAAGGCCCCCAAAAATCAAGTCGTTCTCACTGCCGATGAACAAAAAACCGGGAAGATCGAGACACAACGGGTACAGGCGACCGACGCCGCCGATGTTCTGCACGTGTCCGGGCGCATCGCGCGTGCCGACAATCGCACGTATCGTGTCGGTGTGCGGACGAATGGCCTCGTACGGTCCGTGCTCGTCAATGTGGGTGACACGGTTCGTGCCGGACAAATACTCGCCCGCTACCATGCGGATGAGGTGCGCGAGGAACGGGCCAAATATCGCAGGGCCGTATCCGAGCTTCATGAACGCGAAGCCGCGGCAACCCTGGCCAGGCGCAACTCCGACCGCATGCAGACGCTTTTGGAGCTGAAGGCCGCGTCGGTCCAGCAGGTCGATCAGGCGCGACAGGATCTGGTGGCGGCTGAATCCCAGGTCCAGAACGCCCGGACGGAGGTCGAGCGCACCACCGAAGTGCTCGAGCACGAGTTACGCGTGCCCGTCGAACCGAAGCCAGGCAACGAGGAAGCCGACCAGGTCCCGATCCTCGCCCCGGCCGCCGGCTTTGTACTGGAGAAGGAGATCACGCCAGGCCGAACCATCGCGCCGGGACAGGATGCGTTTGTCATCGGCGATCTATCCCAGGTCTGGATGCTCGCGTCCGTCAGGCAGGACGCGCTCGGCCGGCTGCGGGTCGGCCAGTCGGTCAACGTGATTGTTCCAGGCGTTGCGGGCGAACCCTTCGTCGGCAAGATCACCAACCTCGGTCAGGAGCTCGATCCGACGACGCGGGCGATGCCGGTGCGGATCGTGCTCAACAACTCCGATCAACGACTTCGTCCGGAAATGCTCGCCACTGCCGAGATCCCGTCCGGCGCGACGACATCGATGCTGGCGGTGCCCTCCGATGCCGTTCAGCAGATTAACGGACAGGACGTCGTGTTCGTTCGCACCGCCGCCGACCGGTTCACGGTGCGCCCGGTTCGCGTTGGGCCCACGACCGACGGCAAGACACCCGTGCTCGAGGGCCTGAACGCGAACGAGGAGATCGTGGTGCACGGAAGCTTTACGCTGAAGTCACATCTGCTCAGGTCCACGATGGAAGGCGAGTAAGGGGCAGATGCTGAACCGAATCATCGACGCCGCCCTGGAATACCGGTGGCTGATGCTCATCGCGATCCTGGGACTTCTCGGCGTCGGCGGATACGCGCTGTACACCATTCCGGTCGAAGCGTTTCCTGATTTGACGAACAACCAGGTCGTCGTCGTCACCGAGGCGCCAAGCCTGCCGCCGACTGAGGTCGAACAGCTGGTCACCTACCCAATCGAACGCGCCATGCTCGGCCTGCCGAGCAAGGAAGAAGTGCGTTCGATGTCCAAGCTGGGACTGTCCATGGTGACGATTGTGTTCACCGACGCGGTGCCGATGTATCTCGCTCGCCAGCTCGTGGCGGAGCGGCTTCAGCAGATCTCGGCACAGCTCCCTCAGGGCGTGCAGCCGCAATTGGGTCTGCCGGCGACGGCGTTCGGGGAGCTGTTTCAGTACACGCTTGCCGGTCCAATGAATGCCCTGGACCTCAAAGACCTGCAGGAATGGGTCATCAAGGGGCAGCTTCGCACGATTCCCGGCGTGAGCGAGGTCAACACGTGGGGCGGGCAGACGAAACAATTCCAGATTGTCATCGACCCGGTGCAGCTGACGCAGTACGGGCTGACGCTTCACGACGTGGCCGAGCGCGTCGAACAGAACAACACGAACTTCGGCGGCGGGTACATCGAGCACGCGGCAGAGCAGTACACGCTGCTCGGATCCGGGAGGGCGGTGTCGGCCGAGGATTTCGGCAACATCGTCCTGACGTCGACACGGGGAACGCCGGTGCTGCTCAAGGACGTCGCCACGATCCAGATCGGAGCGGCGCCTCCGTCTGGCGCCACTCTGCGCGACGGTGCAGAAACGGTGTCGGGTACGGTGATCATGCTCAAGGGGGAGAACGGCAAGCAGTTGATCGAGCGCGTCAAGGCCAAGATAGCGGGCCTGCGGCTGCCGTCGGGCGTGAGCCTCATCCCCTTCTACGATCAAGCGTTCGTCATCGATGGGACGATTCAAACCGTCAGAAAGAATCTGTTCGAAGGGTTCGTACTGGTGACGATCGTTCTGTTGCTCTTCCTCGGCAACCTGCGGGCGGCACTCATCACGGCGGCGGTGATCCCGTTTTCAATGCTCATCAGCTTTCTGGGCATGCGATTCTTCGGCATCAGCGCAAACCTCATGAGCCTGGGCGCGATCGACTTCGGGATGATCGTCGACGGCGCCGTCGTGATGATGGAGAACTCGGTGCACCGGCTGGAGCAGCGTCACGGTCAGGAGTCGCCGAGCGAGTCGATACGCCGTGCCGCGCACGAGGTGGCCCGCCCGATGACGTTCGCGGTCGTCATCATCATCGCGGTGTATCTGCCGATTCTGTTCCTTCAGGGGCTCGAGGGGCGCATGTTCCGGCCCATGGCGATCACGGTCTGCACCGCGCTCTTCGGATCGCTGCTGCTCGCGCTGACGCTCGTCCCGACGCTGGCGTCGTTCGCGTTCCGTCACGGGATTCGTGTGAAGGAAGGACGAAAGGGTGCGCATGCGTTCATGACGGGGGTGACCGAGCGCTACGCGCGCGCGCTCGAGTGGGGCATCCATCACCGGTTCATCACCGTCGCGACGGCCGGCGTCGTCCTCGCGGCCGCAATGGGCTCGCTGTTGTTCATCGGGACGGAATTCATGCCGCGCCTTGACGAGGGAGAGATCCTGCTGGAGACACGAAAACTGCCCGGCATCTCATTGACCGAGTCCATTGAGATCAGTAAACAGATCGAACGGCGGCTGCGCGCCTTCCCCGAAATTGCCGATGTCGTCATCAAGATCGGACGGCCTGACTTCGCCACAGAAGCAATGGGCATCAACGAAGGCAACACGTACCTCATCCTGAAACCGAAGAGTGAATGGACGCGGTTCCATACCAAAGAGGAGCTGATTGACGCAGTGGACAAAGGGCTCGCTACCATCCCCGGGATCACCTACAGCTTTTCGCAGCCGATGGCGATGCGCATGGACGAGACCGTCTCCGGGGTGAAAGCCGACCTCGCCATCAAGATCTTCGGTGATGATTTTCGAACGCTCGACACACTGGGTGAACAAGTGCTTCGCGCAATGTCAAACGTTCGTGGAGCGGCGGACGCCCAGATGCTGATCACCTCGGGCGTGGCGGAGCTGTCGGTCAAGGTCGATCGCGCTGCGCTCGCCCGGTATGGGCTGAACGTCACTGACGTGGAAGAAGCCGTGTCGGCCGGCGGATCGGGCGACTTGATTTCGACGGTGATCGACGGGCAAAAGCGGTATACGGTGGCGCTGCATTTGCCAGAACAGTATCGATCTGATCCCGATGCGATGCGGGCGATTCAGCTGAAGGCTCCGGCCGGCGAGCAGGTGGCGCTCGACCAGGTCGCGCAGATCGAGGTGACACGTGGACCGGAGAAAGTCGAGCGCGAAGAAGGGCAGCGGCGCATTGTCGTGATGTCGAACGTGCGCGGACGGGATCTGGGAAGCTTTGTGGAGGAAGTCCGGTCGAAGATCGAGAAGGACGTCACGTTCCCGCCCGGGTATTTCGTCGAGTATGGCGGCCAATTCGAGAATCAGGAGCGCGCGACGCGGCGTCTCATGGTGGTCGTGCCGGCGGTTGTCGGCGTCATTTTCGTCCTGCTCTATCTGACCTTCGGCGCGCTCAAGCCCGCGCTCCTGGTGGTGGGCAACGTCCCGTTCGCGGTGGTTGGTGGGATTGCCGCACTCTGGCTGCGCGGGATGAACCTGAACCTCTCGGCATCGGTCGGGTTCATCGCGCTGTTCGGCGTCGCCATGTTGAACGGCGTCGTTCTGATCAGCTCGATCAACCAGTTGCGCGAGGCCGGCGCGCACACGCGGGAGGCCGTGCTGGCCGGCGCCCGGCGCCGGCTGCGTCCGGTCCTGATGACAGCCTTCGTCGCCAGCTTCGGCTTCATCCCGATGGCTGTCGCCACGTCAACCGGCGCGGAGGTACAGCGTGCGCTGGCATCGTGTGATCGGAGGTGTTAGTTCAAAGGTCCTGAATTATTCCTCCTGCCGGTGTTGTACGACTGGGTATTTCAAGGCGCGCGAGGCGGAGGTCGAGTTGTGATTCATGAAATCAAGGCGATCATCAGAAGTAAGCGATTGGAGCCTGTACTCGATGCGCTGCGTCAGATCCCTGACGTTCCCGGGATTACGGTGTCAACGGTCATCGGCTACGGTAAATGGCACCCGCCGATCCACTGGCGAGGCTCGGAGTTCGGCCACGTCACGATGACAAAACTGGAACTCGTCGTGCCGGATACGATGTTGCCTGAGGCTCTGGCGAGCATCCGCCGGGCGGCATTCACGGGGCACCCCGGTGACGGCAAGGTGTTCGTCCTCCCCGTGGAGCAGGCGATGAAGATCCGCTCCGATGATCAGGGACTCGATGCCCTCTGATCCGGGCGCTGTTCGCGGCTCTGTGGAATCCCGGGTGGCGCCCGAGGATCGCCCGCCCCCCGAGGCCGGCCCGCCTCGCGATCTCAGGTCCACTGGTCCGTCGTTCAGCGAGCTCCTGACGCCGGCGCGTCGTCTCGAAGCCGGTCGCATCGTCCTTGTCGGGATCGTCACCGTGCTGTACTGGGTGGGCAGCCTCCCGCTATGGGCGCTCGTCGGCGCGGTCATGTTCGGTCTCTATCCGCTGGTAAGAACCGGCGTCCTGGATCTCGTTCACGAGCACAAATTAGGAACGGAGATCTTCGTGACATTCGCAACCATCATCGCGCTCATCAGCGGCGAGTACATCGCAGCTTCGGTGCTGATGACGATTATCCTCATCGCCGAGTTCATCGCAGACTTCAACACCGATCGCGCACGGGCATCCATCACCGCCCTCATCGGCTCCGTCCCGCAGACGGCTACCCTGAAGACTCCGGAGGGAGATCGGACGGTCCCGATTGCTGACGTCCGTCCTGGCGACATCGTGCTGGCTCGCGCTGGTGAGAAGATTCCAGTCGACGGAGCCGTGATCGGAGGCCAGGCGGCGGTGAACGAAGCCACGATCACGGGCGAGAGCCTGCCGATTGACAAGAGCGTCTCCTCGTCAGTTCTGGCCGGGACAATCGTGGACTCGGGCGCCCTCGACATCAGAACAGACAAAGTGGGCGCTGAGACGATGTTCGCCCGCATCATCGCACTCGTCGAGACGGCAGAGAGCGAGCGTGCGCCGGTGCAGAAACTGGCCGATCGCGTCGCCGCCTGGCTCATCCCGGTCGTGGTCGTATTCCTCCTCGTGGTGTTCCTGATGACCCACGACGCGCGCAAGATTGTCACGCTGCTGATCTTTACATCGCCGGCGGAACTCGGACTCGCGACGCCCCTGGTAATCATCGCCGCGATCGCGCGCGCCGCACGAAACGGCATTCTCATCAAGGGCGGGGTCTATCTCGAGCTCCTGGCCAAGGTCGATACGGTCGTCTTCGATAAGACCGGGACGCTCACTCACGGTGAACCGGAAGTTGTGGCGGTTACGGTGTACGACGAGACATGCTCCGAGGCCGACGTGCTGCGGTATGCGGCGGCGACGGATCAACGATCGGCGCACCCGCTCGCGAAGGCGATCGTCGATCGCGCCCGACAGGATGGGCTCACGATGCCCGCGGTGTCGGACTTCCGGATGATTCAAGGCCGAGGCGTGATCGCGCAGGTCGACGCGCGCGAAGTGATGGTTGGAAACGAGGCGTTGCTCGACGAGCACGCCGTTTCTGGATTGCGACCAGCTGAGCCCGATGGGGACGGACGGACCACGGTGTTCGTGGCCGTCAACGGCGCACTCGTGGGATTGGTGCAGATGGCCGACCGCATTCGGCCGGGAACGGCCGACGTCGTCGGCCGGCTCTCCAGGGACGGCGTGAAACGTATCGTGATGCTGACGGGGGACAGTCCACAAGCGGCCGAACGAGTTGGGCGGGAGATCGGAATCACAGACGTGCGATCTCGCCTCCTCCCCGAACAGAAGATTGACGCCATCGCAGCGCTGCAGCGCGAAGGAAGTCGCGTTGCCATGGTCGGAGATGGGATCAATGATGCGCCGGCTCTGGCTCGCGCGGATGTGGGGATCGCCATGGGCGCGCGCGGCACCCAGGCGGCCCTTGAAGCGGCCGATGTGGCGCTCATGACCGACGATCTCCGCAAGATCCTATTCGCTCGAACACTCGCGCGCCGCGCCTACCGGACGATCCAGGAGAATCTGATAGCGGGCGTAGGGGTGGTTCACGTGCTGGGGATCATTGCGGCTTTGATGAGTTGGATCGGGCCGGTGCAGGCAGCGCTGCTCCATCTCGGGCCTGACATCCTCGTGTTCTTCAATTCGACCAAGCTCCTTCGCGTGCGGCTGGAGCCTGTGTGACCGCGGGTCTGCGGTTGGGGGCGGACATACCGTGCGTTCCCAGCGTCATCAGTGGTGAGACCAACAGTTCGGGAGGAACAATGACCACATCGTTTCGTGCAGTTCTCGCTGGCGCACGGAATTGGTACCCGCGACAACGAAGTAAGCGCAATGGCTACTGAGATCCGTCAGACGGTGATTCCGCCCGCCCCATCTGCCAAGACACTTGCGTTCGCGAGCGGAATCGCGCTGTTCGTTGCGGCCATCGTGCTCGTGACTGCTGTCTTGCCAGCGGAATACGGTCTCGATCCTCTACGAACCGGGAAAGCGCTCGGATTGCTGGCGCTCTCGCAGGCCGGGCACGCGGACCCCGTGCCGCCGCCACGGGGAACGGCGCTCGCGCCGGTACGTCTCGGCAACATCGCCTTGTACCCGCGCCCATACCAGGTGGACTCACGCAAATTCACGCTTGGTCCGTACGAATACGTCGAGTTCAAATACCACCTTGAAAAGGATGCCGTGATGTTGTTCTCGTGGACCGCCGACGGCGACGTCCAGCAGGATTTCCACGGCGATCCTGACGGCGGCGGCAAGGACGCGACGCAGTCCTACGACAAGCAGCCACGACGGACCAGTGCGGGCAGCTTCGTCGCGCCGTTCTCCGGGATTCACGGCTGGTACTGGGAGAATCCAGGGGCCCAAACGGTTACGGTCACGATGACGACGTCCGGCTTCTATGCTGCGGCGTACCAATTTACGATGGTGGGGACCCGCGAATCGCGGCACGTTCGTGGCATCGACGCGATTCCTCTTGCTGATCAGTGACAACGGAGGATGAAACGATGAGACGACGCTTGACACTGCTCCTGCTGCTCATCCTGCTCGGGTTCGGCGCCGCACAGGCGCTTGCGCACGAGCATTTCCGAGTTATCGGCACGGTGACAAAATTCGAGAAATCCGAGATCGACGTCAAGAACAAAGAGGGCAAGACGACGTCGATCCTCGTGGACAAGCAGACCAAGATCACGCGCGACCAGAAGAAGGTTCCGGTGTCCGCACTGAAGGTTGGCCAGAGCGTGGTCGTCGATGCGTACGGTGACGATGAGTTCGACCTGCTGGCCCTGGATATCCGGATCGTGCCGGCGATCGCGGGAAACAAGAAATAGCCCCGCTCGATGCCCAGCCACAGATCCCGCGTCGTCCTGCTCGCGCTCGTCATCGCGGCGATTGCCGCGCTGTCAGTGGTGGTGGCTGCGCACGGCGTCTCCCGGCGAGACGCGCTGTTCGTGCTGTCAATCAATGGTCCGGCCGTCGGTCCATTCTTGTATCTCGGCGCCAAGCACATGGTGACCGGGTACGATCACCTGATGTTCCTGGTTGGCGTCATCTTCTTTCTGTATCGTCTGAAGGACGTCGTGCAGTACGTCAGCCTGTTCACGCTGGGGCACAGCATCACGCTGCTTGCCGGCGTGCTGGGAGGCATCCAGGCCAACCCGCACATCATCGATGCGATCATCGGGGTGTCGGTTGTCTACAAGGCGTTCGAGAACATGGGCGGCTTCGATCGGCTGCTCGGTGTTCGGCCCAACACGCGGGTCGCCGTGATGACGTTCGGGCTGTTCCATGGTTTCGGGTTGGCCACGAAGCTGCAAGAGTTGGCGGTTTCCAGGAACGGGCTGGTTGTCAACATCGTGAGCTTCAATGTCGGTGTGGAAATCGGCCAGGTGCTGGCGCTGACCGCGGTTCTGATCGCCATCTGCTATTGGCGGCGGCATACGGGTTTTCTCCGGCATTCCTTCGCGGCAAACACCGTGCTGATGACTGGCGGCTTCATTCTCGTCGGCTACCAGCTCGCCGGCTATGTCATGCGATGACAAGAAAGTCTGTCACGGCCATTTGGGATCCCATACCGCACGGTCGGCGTTGATCAAGGAGCGTTCAACGGAGCTCTCGCCGTTTTCGATCCGGACGGCACGCCACTCGGAGACATCAAGCTCGCAGGACATCCCGAGTCCTTTCAACTCGAGAGCGCCGGACCGCGAATCTTTGTCAACGTTCCGAATGCAGGACACGTTGCGGTTGTCCCCTGCTCGGGAGACTGCTTATCACGTGTTCCACCACCGCGTCGGACGTCCGCTGCTGGTTCCGTCCGTCTCGAACACTACTCGTACCGCAATGCGTCGATCGGATCCAATGTCGCGGCGGTGCGCGCAGGGTAATAGCCAAAGAAAATGCCAATCGCTCCAGCGAATGCGACCGAGAGGCCAATCGCATTAGCCGAAACGCGAGTGGGCCAGTCGAATACATTGGAAATCGTCTGCGTCCCTCCCACGCCCAAGCCAATACCCAAAAGTCCGCCGGCAAGGCTGAGCAGTACCGCCTCGGCGAGAAACTGACGGAGGACGTCGCGGCTCCGCGCGCCGACGGCCATCCTGATGCCGATCTCCCGCGTTCGTTCCGTCACCGACACGAGCATGATATTCATGATGCCGATGCCTCCGACGAGAAGCGACACCGCGGCCACGCTCGCCAGCAAGGTCTCCATCGTCTTCGCCGACGCGGCGACGGCTTCGGCAATTTCTGTCGGGTGGCGCAGATTGAAGTCGTCGGGCGCGCCTTCCCGAATATGATGCCGGGCCCGGAGTAGGTCGGTGATCTGCACCTCTGCCTCTGCGATGGCCGCGGTCGATACGGCGGACATCATCACATCGTCGAGCCAATACTGCCCTTTGATCTTCTTCATGACGGTGGTGTACGGCATGAAGAACGTGTCGTCCTGATCCTGTCCGGTGGCGGTCTGTCCTTTCACGCCGAGGACCCCGACGACCTTGCACGGTTCCCCTTTGACGCGAATGGTCTCCCCGATTGGCTCCTCCCCGGAGAAGAGTTGTTCGAGGACGGTCTGACCCAAGACGCACACGGGTGCAGCGCGCTCGACGTCGGAGTCGTCGAACATGTCGCCCTTCACGATCGGCCACGCTTTCACGTCGAGGTACTCGGGAGAGACACCACGGACGGTCGAGTTCCAGTTCTTGTTGCCGTTTACGAGCTGCGTGCGAGTGTCCACGAGCGGCGAGGCGTGGGTAATGAGGGGAACTTGCTCACGGATGGCGCGCATGTCGGCGACTGTCAGGGACTTGGTGGTGCCAGAGCCGGTCCGGACGCCGCCGCGATTGACACCTCCTGCTTCGACCCACACGACATTGGCACCGACGCTGGCGATGGCTGCCTGGATCTTGCTCGAGGCCCCTTCACCAATCGCGACAGTGCAGATAACTGCGCTGACGCCAATGATGACGCCCAGCATCGTCAGCGCCGTGCGCATCAGATTGCGGCGCAATGCCTTGAACGCGAGGGGAACCACGAGGATCATGCGCATAACAGTCTGGCGGGGTCGTTATATCACGCGCGCCAGGTGTGAATGGTGAATGAGACGGAACCCATGGAGCGATGACGCCGGAGTCATCCACGCCGTGCTCCAGGCGGGTGTCCCTACCAGAAACTCCATCGGCAAGCGTCAGGCCCCTCCGATCGTGTCATCAGGGTCGCCGACACTGACTCGACAACGCAAACGGGAGGGACGCCATCTTTGTGCACAAACGGCGGCACAGCATGGCACACGAAACCGGACTACGGGCGAGGACAGTCAGGCGGCAAGGCTCGCCGAGAGCGACGGTCAAGCCGCGCGACGTTCGTAGTGGTGATGCAAACCGCCGACGTGTGGGACCGCGACGATCGTTCCACAAGCTGCCGGTTGGGCAGCCCGAGGGCCCGGAGCATCCTTGTCCAGCGAGAGGTGAGTGCGCCACTCGTGATAGTAGGCGAGGTACCGCTGCAGGTGGCGGCGCAATGCGCGCTCATTCCACACGATGACGTGATCGAGACACTCGTGCCGGAGGGATCCGATCGCGCGTTCAACGAACGGATTCTGCCAAGGACAACGAGGCGCCGTCGGCACGTCTTCGATGCCGAATTGCTGCAAGTACGCCGAGGATCCGAACCGTAGATCGCGTCACGATCCCGGATGACAAATCGCGGCGCGGTGTTCCACGGCCACGCCTCGCGCAGCTGTTGCGCGGTCCACGCGGCCGTCGGATGCGCCGTGACGTTCACGTGGACGATGCGGCGTCGATCGTGAGACAGCACCACGAACACAAACAACACGCGGAACGTGGCGGTGGGGACCGTGAAGAAGTCGATCGAGGCGAGGTCGGAAACGTGATTGGTGAGGAAGGTGCGCCACGACTGGGACGGCGGCGGACCAGCGCGACGCCCGAGATACTTCGCTACGGTGGCCTGCGCCACGTCGATTCCGAGCTTCTGCAGCTCGCCGTGGATGCGTGGCGCGCCCCACAGGGGGTTCGCTGCCCGCATCTGGCGAATCAACGCACGAAGGTCAGAGGCCAGCGCCGGGCGGCCGACGCGACGGGCTTGCGAATTCCAGCGCCAATAGGCGGCGAACGCGCGCCGATGCCAACGCACCACAGTGGCGGGCGTTACGATCTGCACCGTCTGCCGCCAGTTTGGCCAAACACTTGAGAGCAGCATCCAGAGCAACCGATCGATCGGACAAAGCCGCGGTCGTTTCCGTGGTCCGTTGCAGCACGGCCAGCTGATGCCGGAGCGCGAGAATTTCGGCCGCGAGCTCGAGCCGAGGGCGGATCGTCGCCCGAAGAGAGGCCAGCACGGCGATGAACAGCGCAGTCATCCTGCCCGAGAACGGTATCAGTCTCTGGCCCGCAACCGCAACGGCCACAACACGTACGGAATATTCAGCAGGGACAGCCTATTGGGAGGGGGATTCTAGCAACGCGGCAACAAGCTCAGCAAGACAAATTTTCGTGACAAGATTTGTCTGCGCTGGCCGGGACAGTTGTCTGATGACGCTCTTGGGCCACGGCGTGCGATCAGGGAAGTGCGCGCCAGGAAAACGAGTCGGCCGCTACGTCAGCCGCTCATCCGGCGGGCGGAAGCAGTGATGATCGAAGGAATTCCCCACCTCAGACAATAGAGTGAGGTTTGCGCGACGACCCGTGGAGTGCCGTTGCCACGTGCGCGCCGCCACGCCCGATCCACGGAACTCCAATGCCGCAGAAGATCCTCATAGTTACGCCACGCCGTCCGCGTTCTAGGGGACCGGCCAAATCCAACGGGAAATCAGATTTGCTGGACAAATCGAAGGTCGGTTTGACAACAAACTTGACAACACGACAACTTACCGCCGCCAGAAATCGCCGTAAATTGTTGGTGCGAAAGGGGGGACTCGAACCCCCACGGTCTTGCGACCGCCAGCCCCTCAAGCTGGTGCGTCTGCCAATTCCGCCACTTTCGCGAGGGGGAGCAGCCCTGCGCTACAAGCTACGGGGATCGTGCTTCGGACTGGTACAGCTTCTTCGATCCTCCGAAACAAAGCGTTCTATTTCTTCGGCGTCTCGGGCGCCGGGGTCTGGGGCGCCGGCGTTTGAGCGCCCGGGGCCTTTTCCGCCGGAGCCTGCTGCGCCGGTGCCGGTGACGTCGGAGCCGGCGCCGCCGGCGCCGGGGTCGTGACCGGCGCGCCGCCCACACCGCGCATCAGCGAGCCGGGGCCGCGCTGGCCCATCACGCCGAGTACGATGGCGCCGAGCATGAACAACACGCCGAGCACCGTCGTTGCTTTCGTCAACACCGTCGCGCCCGCGCGCGCGCCGAATGCCGTCTGGCTGCCGCCCCCGCCAAACGCGCTGGCCATGTCTCCCCCTTTGCCCTGCTGGAGCAGCACGACGAGGAGCAACAGGAAGCACACGAGCACGTAGAGAACCGCAACCACGTAAAAGAGCATAACGTTCAATTATACCGCGCTTTGGCGGCTTCGCGCCACAATCTCCCCGAAGGCGCGGATATCGAGGCTGGCGCCACCGACGAGCGCGCCATCGACGTCAGGCAACATGACCAGTTCGTGGATGTTGTCCGGTTTTACGCTGCCGCCGTAAATGACATGGCATTGGTCGGCAGCCGGTCCGCCGAACCACTGGCGCAGCCGCGATCGGATATGTGCGTGGGCTTCTCCCGCCTGCGCTGGCGTGGCATTGCGGCCGGTGCCGATCGCCCAGACCGGTTCGTACGCGATGACGAGCGCGGCAACCTGATCGCCGGTGAGGCCGTCGAGACCCGCTTTGATCTGCCGATCGAGCACGGCAAGCGTGTCATTCCGCTCGCGTTCCTCGAGCGTTTCTCCGATGCAGACGATCGGTGTGAGCTCGGCCGCGAGCGCGGCCATCAGCTTCCGATTGACCGTCTCGTCGGTCTCGTGGAACAGACGTCGCCGTTCCGAGTGGCCGATGATCACGTACTCCGCGCCGGCCTCCTTCAACATCGTCGCGCTGATCTCGCCGGTGAACGCCCCTTCCCGCTCCCAGTGCAGGTTCTGACCCGATACCCAGACGGTCGAGTTCCGGACCGCCTCGGCTACCGCATGCAGCGCAGTGAACGGCGGCGCGAGCACGATCTCGACGTCGGTGACGTCTTTGACAATGCGCGGAATTCCTTCGCGAACACGACCGCCTCGTGCACGGTCTTGAACATCTTCCAGTTGGCGGCGATGAAGGGGACGCGCATGGTGGAGATTCTATCCCAGCGCCACGACGCCGGGGAGCTTGCGTCCGCCGAGGAACTCGAGCGAGGCGCCGCCGCCGGTCGAGATGTGCGTGATGCGATCGGTGACGCCGGCTTTCGCCACGGCCGCAATGGAATCGCCGCCGCCAATGACCGTCGTGCCCTTGACGTCGGCGACCGCCTTCGCGATCGCAATCGTGCCGTCCGCGAAGGCATCGATCTCGAACACGCCCATCGGCCCGTTCCAGGTCACCGTCTTCGCGCCGGCGATGATGTCCCGGTACCGCGCGATCGTCTTCGGCCCGATGTCGAGCCCCATGCGATCGCCGATTGCGGGGTCCGTCACGTCGAGCGTCTCCACGGGCACGCCGGCCTCGAGCTTCGGCGCAACGACGTGATCCGATGGCAGCTCGAAGCGAAGGCCGCGCGCCTTCGCCTGCTGCTCGACGTCGCGCGCCGCGTCGAGCAGCTCCTCTTCGACGAGCGACTTGCCGACCGGCAGCCCTCGAGCCTTGAAGAACGTGTACGCCATCGCACCGCCGATGAGCAGCGCATCCACGCGCGGCACCAGATTCTGGATGACCTCGAGCTTGTCGGAAACCTTCGCCCCCCCGAGCACCGCCACGAACGGGCGGTCGGGGTGCTCGAGAATCTTGCCCAGGTATTGCACCTCGGCCGCCATCAGCAGTCCGGCCGCCGCCTGCTTCACGTGGTGCACGATGCCTTCGGTCGACGCATGCGCGCGGTGTGCCGATCCGAATGCATCGTTGACGTAGATGTCCGCGAGCGACGCCAGCTCCTTCGCAAAAGCCGGGTCGTTCTTCTCCTCCTCCGCATGGAATCGAAGGTTCTCGAGGAGCAACGACCTTGCTGCCTTTTGTCGCGCGATCGATCGCCGCCCTGGCCGGATCGCCGATGCAGTCTTCGGCAAACTCCACGGGCCGGCCGAGAAGCTCCGCGAGTCTCGCCGCGACGGGTCTCAGCGAGTACTCGGGATTCGGCTTGCCCTTCGGACGTCCGAGGTGCGATGCCAGGATGACCGTCGCGCCCTTTTCCAGCGCGTACTTGATCGTCGGAAGCGACGCGCGAATGCGCGTGTCATCGCCAATCGCGCCGTTCTTGATCGGCACGTTGAAGTCGACGCGGATGAAGACGCGTTTGCCCGCGAGATCGAGATCCTTGATGCTCCGCGCCAACGCTACAGCCCCTTCTTGACCAGGAAGCGCAGGAGGTCGACGCAGCGGCTCGAGTAGCCCCACTCGTTGTCGTACCACGACAGCACCTTCACGAAATCGCCGTCCATCACCGAGGTGTACGACGAGTCGAGGATCGATGACTGCGGATTTCCGCGGAAATCGATCGACACCAGCTGTTCGTCGGTGTACTCCAGAATGCCTTTCAACTTGCCGTCGGCTGCCGACTTGAACGCGGCGTTGACCTCTTCCTTCGACGTCTTCTTGTCGACGAGCACCGCGAGATCGACGACCGACACGTTCGGCGTGGGCACGCGCATCGCAATCCCATCGAGCCGACCCTTGATCTCCGGAAGGACTTCGCCGACTGCGATCGCCGCGCCGGTCGTGGTCGGGATGATCGAAAGCGCCGCGGCACGCGCGCGACGGAGGTCCTTATGCGGCAGATCGAGCAGCTGCTGATCGTTTGTGTACGAGTGAACCGTCGTCATCCACCCTTTCCGGATGCCAAACGTCTCGTGCAGGACTTTCGCAACCGGCGCCAGGCAATTGGTCGTGCACGAGGCGTTCGAGATGATGTGGTGTTTCCCGGCGTCGTATTTGTCCTCGTTGACGCCGAGAACCACGGTCAGATCCGGCCCCTTCGCCGGCGCCGTGATCACGACCTTCTTGGCCCCGGCGGCGATGTGCTTCGCGGCGCCGTCGCGGTTCGTGAAGATGCCGGTTGACTCGAACACGACGTCGACACCGAGCGATTTCCAGGGGAGCTGCGCCGGATCCTTGACCGAGAGCACCTGGAATTCGTCCTTGTTGACGGTGATCTTGTCGCCGCTAGCCGAAATGTCGGCCTTCAGGTTGCCGAGGATCGAGTCGTACTTCAGCAGATGGGCCAGCGTGTCGGCGTTGGTGAGGTCGTTGACGGCGACGATATCGATGCCGTTGTCGTCCATGGCGGCGCGCATGATGTTGCGGCCGATACGGCCGAACCCGTTGATCCCGACTTTGATGGCCATCTACGTTTCCTCCGAACTGCAGTGAAATAAATGATTCTAATGAACGGCTTGCGCGGTGGTCAACGCCGGTCTACAGTGAGTCGCATCCGAAGATGTACGTGATCTACAGCGTCCTCATCGTGGCGTTTTTCGTCGTGATGTCGCCCTCGCTGATCTATCAGGCGGTGCGGTACCGGAAGTACATCGGCAGCCTGACGCAGCGGCTCGGCTACCTGCCGATCTCCTTCAATCTCGATTCCGACGAATCCATCTGGATTCATGCCGTCTCGGTCGGGGAAGTGCTGACCGCCCGCGCGCTGCTGCCCGAGCTTGCGCGAGCGCTACCCCAGCTGCGGCTGTTCCTTTCGACGACGACGATGACCGGTCAGCAGATCGCGCGAAACAATCTGCAGTACGTCGACGAGGTGTTCTATTTCCCGTTCGACCTCGGCTTCATCGTGAACCGGACGGTCAAGCTGGTGAACCCGCGGCTCTTCATCATGATGGAGACCGAGATCTGGCCGAACCTCCTGCGCGCCTGCCATCGCGCCGGCGTGAAGACGATGCTCGTCAACGGACGGATTTCGTCCCGCTCGTATCCCCGCTACCGCATCGCGCGCCCGTTCTTCCGTCGCGTCCTCCGCCACATCGATCGCTTCTGCATGCAGAGCGACGAGTCCGCGCGCCGTGTCATCGACATCGGCGCCGACCGCGAGCGCGTGCTCGTCACCGGGTCTCTGAAGTTCGATTCGCTCGAGATACCCGGCGAGTTCCGCAGTCGATCGCGGGCCGCAACCGCGTGCTTCGCTATTTCCGCGTGGCGCCGGACCGTCCGGTCCTGATCGCCGCGAGCACCGTGCGACACGAGGAAGAGCCGGTGCTCGAGGCGTTCCAGCGCATCCGTGCCACCATGACGAACGCGCTGCTCATCATCGCGCCGAGAAAGCCCGAACGGTTCGACGACGTCGAGAAGCTTGCGCCGCCGAGCCGGGTGGAACGTCGCACGCCGCAGCGAGCTTCGCGTCGACGCCGACCCCCGCCACGATGTCGTCATCCTCGACACGATCGGGGAGCTGGCACAGCTCTTCCAGATCGCGACCGTCGTGTTCGTCGGCGGCAGCCTGGTCGATCTGGGCGGCCACAATATCCTGGAACCGGCGGTCTTCGGGAAGCCAATCGTGTTTGGCCCCTACATGCAGAATTTTGCGGAGATCTCGCGCACGTTTCTCGACAATGCCGCCGCCATCCAGGTCCATTCGGATCGCGAACTCGGTTCCGCGCTGCTCGAGTTGCTCGGCGATCCGTGCGCCGCGCGCGCCTCGGCGCAGCTGCCCGCGCGCTGGTTGAAGCCAACCGCGGCGCCCGCACGAAGACGCTGGCAGCAATTGCTCAAGTGCTCGACCCGATGAACGTCGTGCGTCCCTTCAGGCGAGTGTGACTGCCAGCCGGACCCGCGATCCGCGGTCTGAGGCCCGGAAAAGGTGGCTGGCACCTTTCCAGGAAAGGCGCCAGCCACCTTGCTGCGTCTTGGCTGGATTGCACCGGATTCCCGCACCCTTCGCCTTTCAGTCGAAAAAAAGGAGCCCGCGGTCCTCGTTGATGATCAGCGACCTTTACGCAGCCGTCGTGCGCCGCCGTCGCGAGCGCTATAACCGTCGTCCCGACCTGCGTCGGCGATTGCGTCATCCCGTCATCAGCGTGGGGAACCTCGCCGTGGGCGGACGAGGCAAGACGCCGATCGTGGCTTCCGTTGTACGCGAACTCCTGGCAATGGGGGAGCGGCCGGCCATTCTCACCCGCGGGTACGGTCGAACGCGTCCGGAAGACGGCGTGGTCGTGGTGCGCGATCCCGACGGGATTCGAAGCGACGTGGCCCGGGCCGGCGACGAGCCGTTGATGCTTGCGCGGGGGCTCGACGGCGCCTCGGTGCTCGTCTCCGCGGACAGATACCTGGCCGGTTGTCTCGCGGAGCACGCGTTCGAGTCCACGGTGCACGTCCTGGATGATGGGTTTCAACACCTGCAACTCGATCGGGACGTTGACATCGTGCTGGTCGGTCGGGATGACGTGGCGAACCCGGTCACGCTCCCGTCGGGCCGTCTGCGCGAGCCGCTCGACACGCTGATTGCGGCCGATGCAGTGCTGGGCGCCGACGATGAGGTGAATCTCGAGTCGGTGGGGGTCGATCTCCCGTTCTTCCGCACGCGCCGCTCGGTGCGAATTCCGCCACTCAATGGAAGGCCCGTTTTTGCCATCGCCGGCATTGCTGCCCCGGAGCGGTTCTTTGCCGATGTCCGCGCCCTGGGGTGTGCGCTCGCCGGCACGCGGTCGCTTCGCGATCATCATGCGTACTCGCGAACGGATCTGGAGAGAATTGTCGCGGACGCTCGGAGGGCCGGTGCCACGGCGATCCTGACGACGGAGAAGGACTACATGCGCCTGCTGCCGTTTCGGCCGTTTGGGATGCGTGTCGAATGGGCGGCGCTTACAATGGAGCCCGATCCGCCTTCCGAGTTCCGGCATTGGCTCGCCGGCTCGTTGCGCGCGGCTCGCGACATCGTTGGCTGATCAGGAACCCGCTTCAGGCACGGCGCCAGCTCCTCCGCGCGCCTCGATCCGGCACCGGCTCGAGTATCTGGCCGTCGTCGGCGCGGTGGCGTTCGTCCGCCGGTTACCGATGCGCGCCGTGCTCGCGATCGGCACGCTCCTCGGCCGCTCGTTCTATGCCGTCGATCGAGGGCACCGTCGCCTGGCCATCGACAACCTGCGCGCAGCGTTCCCGGGACGGACCGAACGGGAGTGTCAGGTGATCTGCCGCGAGATGTTTTCGCATTTCGGCCGGCTGCTGGTGGTGCTGCTGAAGTTCAGCACGATGCGTCCCGACCAGATGCTCGCGCGCGTCGAGTTCGAAGGCGAAGAGCGCGTCGTCCATGCGCACGCACAGAATCGAGGGGTGCTGCTGTACACCGGGCACTTTGGTTTCTGGGAAATCAATGCGCTCGTGCACGCGCTGACGATCAAGCCGATGGCGGTGCTTGCGAGGCCGCTGGACAATCCGCTGCTCCACGATCTGCTGGAACGGGTACGGACCTCGACCGGCAACTCCGTCTTCTACCGTCGCGGCGCGATCCGCCGGGTCCTGCGCGCGCTCGAGGCCAATCAGGCTGTCGCGTTTCTCATCGATCAGCACATGCAGCCTGCGGACGCCGTCTATGTCGACTTCTTCAACCGTCCTGCGGCCACAACCTCCGCTCTTGCGGCGCTGGCGCTGAGAACGGGTGCACCGGTCGTTCCGGTGTTTGCCCTTCCGCTCCCTCGTGGCCGCTTCCGGATGGTGTACGAGCCTGCCGTCGAGCCGCCCAGCGCAGACGACGAGCACGCGATCACGGAGTTCACCCAGCGCTGCACCGACGTGCTCGAAATGTACGTCCGGCGGTATCCGGAGCTGTGGCTCTGGATGCATCGCCGCTGGCGCGACATCCCCAGCGGCGAGCACGTGAAAGGCATGTTTCCGTCTGCATCGAATGAACCGGTCGAGGCAGGTGATGAGGCCGAGGAGCGGACGCAGTAGGATCTCACGCGGAGATCGCGGAGACCGCAGAGAAAGAAACGTGGCAGCGGCTGGCGGGACCGCGCTCGCCAGCCGCTGCCGCGTTTTCTCTGCGAACTCTGCGATCCTCTGCGCGAGATCTCTCGCGATCTCTGCGAGGCTAGTCTTACGAACGGTCGACGGTAACCGATGGTGCAACCCAGTCCAATCCTGACCAAGCCAGCGCGCCTCGTGGTTCGGGCGCCGAACTGGCTGGGCGATGCGATCATGGCGCTTCCGGCGCTTGCCGCGGTTCGTGCCGGGCTGCCGGACGCCTACCTGGCGATCGCCGCAACCGGTTCCATCGCGCCGGTGTTTCAGGAAAAAACGCTGGCGGCACCGGATGAAGTGCTGACGCTGCCAGATCGCGCCGGCGAGGCGAAGATACTCTCGCAGGGACAGTTCGACGCCGCGCTGCTCCTGACCAATTCGTTTCGATCGGCCTGGACCTTCCGTCGCGCTGGAATTCTCGAGCGGTGGGGGTTCTCGACGGACCTGCGCGGGCTCCTGCTGACACGCAGGATTGCACGCCCCGGAGGGCGTCTTCATCAGTCCGCTTACTACTCGGCGCTCGCGGCGGCGCTCGGTTTCGATGTGACAGAGTCGGTTCCACGTCTGTCGGTGCGGCCGGAGACGAGACGATCGTGCCTCTGTCATGCTCACGAAATTTGGAATCTCTCAAACGGCAGTCCTGGTGGGATTTGCTCCAGGTGCGGCGTACGGCCACGCGAAACGGTGGCCGCCTGCACGGGTTGCCGACGTCGCGACACGCCTCGTGCGGGAACGTGGTGCGACGGTGCTCCTGGTGGGCTCTCACGGCGATCGCGAGGCGGGGCGTGAGATAGAATCAGCATTGCCGGCAGGGGTCACGATTGCAAACCTGATCGGGCGAACGGATCTTCGCCAGCTTGCAGGCGATCCTGGCGAGATGCTCCGCGTTCGTCTCGAACGACTCGGGAGCGATGCACCTCGCCGCGGCGGTTGGTGTTCCGGTCACGGCGATCTTCGGACCGACCGATGAACGGGTGACCGCGCCGCTTGGCGATCATGATGTGATCATCCGCGAGGTATTCTGCCGTCCCTGCATGCTGCGCGACTGCCCGATCGATCACCGCTGTATGACACGCATCAGCTCTGAGGATGTATTCGAAGCCGTCGCCGCACGGCTTGCGTCCGCCTACGCCAAAGGCTCCGGCGAGACTTCGGCGAGCACATGATGTCGAGGCCTGCGGTGTTCCTCGATCGTGACGGCACGCTCCTCGAAGAAGCGGGCTACCTCGATCGCCTGGAACGGCTGGTGTTCTTCCCGTACAGCGTCGATGCCGTCCGGTTGCTCAATCGGGCGAACCTCGCGGTCGTGATCGTCACCAACCAGGCGGGCATTGCGCGCGGTATTTTCAAAGAAACGTTTGTTGCCGAGGCGCACGCGCATATCACGGACCGGCTTTCGGCCGGCGGGGCTCGTATCGACGCCTTTTATTACTGCCCGCATCATCCCGAAGCCGTGATCGAGCAATACCGAAAATCCTGCGATTGCCGGAAGCCGCAGCCGGGGCTCCTTCGACGTGCGGCAGCCGATCTCGATCTCGCGCTCGACCGCTCGTTCGTGGTGGGCGATCGGTGGCACGACCTGGAAGCCGGCGAGCGCGTGGGCGCGCGCGGCGTGCTCGTCCGCACGGGCTACGGCCGAACGGAGGAAGCGGCTCTCCATCCGCGGGTCAACCCTTCCGCCGTGGTCGACAACGTCATGGAAGCCGTCTCGTGGATTCTGCGCGCCTCGTGATGGGATCTGCGACCGCTGCCCCTGTCGACCCTTCTCGGTTGCTGCAAGCGATCGATCGGTTCAGCGCCGTGCGCGTCGCCGTCTTCGGCGACTTGATCGTCGACGAGTTCATCTACGGCGATATTGCGCGGGTGTCGCGCGAGGCGCCGGTGCTCATCCTGAACTACGACTCGACGGACATCGTGCCGGGGGGCGCAGGCAACGCGGCCAATAACGTCGCCGCGCTCGGCGGCTCGGCAATTTCGATCGGATTCACCGGTCGGGACGAAACGGGACGCCGCTTGCTCGAGGCGCTGCGACCGAGAGTCGACGTCCGCTCGGTCGTGCGCCCGAGAGGCTTTCGCACGCCCACGAAAACGCGCATTCTCGCCGGTGGCATTCATTCGGCGAAGCAGCAGGTGGTCCGCATCGATCGCGCGGCGGGTCCCGATCTCGGGGACGGGGAACGACGGGCGATCCGGGCCAGCCTGCTGAAGGCCGCCATGCGCTGCGACGCGCTGCTCGTGTCCGATTATGGCGGCGGTGCGCGTCTCTCCGCAGCTCGTGGTCGAGGCACAGAAATCACTTCGTCGACGCGGCGGCGTGGCTCCTGTTCTTGTCGATTCGCGATACTCGCTGCTGCGGTATCGCGGGATGACGACCTGCACGCCAAACGAATCCGAGGTGGAGCAGCTGCTCGGCATCCGCATCCGCGACAACACGCGCGTCCTCGAGCGGGCCGGACGCGAGCTGCTTGCGCCGGACGCGCGCGGCGGCCGTGCTGATCACGCGAGGCAGCCGCGGCATGGCCCTGTTCGAGCCCGATCGGCCGACGGTCCACATTCCGATCTACGGCTCCGACCAGATCGCGGACGTGACCGGTGCCGGCGACACGGTGATCGCGACGATGACGCTGGCGCTCGCGGTCGGGTCCAGCTTCGTCGAAGCCGCCAGGCTCGCCAACTACGCCGGCGGGCTCGTCGTCATGAAGCGCGGCACGGCAACCGTGAGCGCGGAGGAACTGCGGAACGCGGTTGCTGAGCCGATCGTGGCTGAGAAGATCGTGACTCGCGAGCGGTCTGATCGAGCTGGTCCGCGCGGATCGGCGCGCGGGCTGCACGATCGCGTTCGCCAACGGCTGCTTCGATCTCCTGCACGTCGGCCACATCCGGTATCTCCAGGCCGCCGCCGCGGAAGCCGATCGCCTGATCGTGGCGGTGAACGACGATGCGACGGCCGCGCACAAGGGGCCGGCCGCCCAATCTTGAAGGCCGCCGACCGCGCGGAGCTGGTGGCGGCGCTCCGCGGCGTGGACTACGTGACCGTCTTTCCGGAGCCGACGGTCACGCCGCTCCTCGAGCTGCTGCAGCCGGACGTGCACTGCAAAGGGACCGACTACACGGTCGAGTCCGTTCCCGAGCGCGACACCGTGCTGCGCCTACGGCGGCCGCATCGCCATCGTCGGCGATCCCAAGGATCATTCGACGCGCGATCTGCTCGCTCGAATCCGCGGATGAACATCCTGATCGTCCGGCTCGGCGCCCTCGGCGACATCGTCCATGCCGTGCCCGCGGCCGCGGCGCTGCGCCGCGCGTTTCCCGATGCGCGAATCGACTGGCTCGTCGATGCGAAGCATCGCGCGATGGTCGATCTGGTCACCGTCGTGGATCGCGCGATCGTGCTCGAACGCCCGTCCGTGGCCGCGATGGCTGGACGTGGCGCGCACGGATGCGGAGCGGTGCGGTACGACGCGCGATCGACTTTCAGGGGCTGATGAAGTCCGCGGTGCTCGCGCGCGCATCGGGCGCTCCGCGCGTGATCGGGTTTTCAATCTGGCATCTCCGCGAGAAGACCGCCCGTCCGTTCTACTCGGAGACCGGCCGCCGGCGAATGGCGCCTGCCGACCGGAGCGGATGCACGTGATCCACAAGAACCTCGCACTGCTGCGCGGCCTCGGGATCCGCGACGCGCACGATCGAGTTCCCGCTCGCGGACGTGGAGTCGCCCGCGCTTGCGGATGTCCGTGCCGCGCTCGGCGGTGAACATCCATTCGCGCTGATCAATCCCGGGCGCCGCCTGGCCGAACAAGCGGTGGCCGCCCGAGCGATTCGGCGAAGTCGCCGCGTTCCTGCGCGACGTCCGCGGCCTGCCGTCGTTCGTGCTGTGGGGACCTGGCGAGGAGGGGCTGGCGGGCGCGGTCGTCGAAACCTCGGGCGGCGCCGCGCCGCGTCGCGCCGCCGACCGGCCTCACCGATCTGCTCGCGCTGTCGCGCGCCGCATCGCTGATGGTGTCGGGCGACACCGGCCCCCTGCACATCGCCGCCGCCGCCGGGACGCCGACGGTGTCGCTGTTCGGTCCGACCGACCCGCATCGCAACGGCCCTGGTCGCCGGACGACGTGGCGGTGTCGAGATACGGGGCCTGCGGCTGCCACTACGAGCGCCGCTGCCGGAAGGCGACGTGGTGCCTGGGATCGATTCGCGGTCGCTGAGGTCACGGCGGCGATTCAGCAGCGATTTCAGAAATGACGCATCCTCGGTCGCATCGCGCGGCTTCGCGTGCCCGCTTGGGTTCGTGGCCGGCGCGGTCGTCCTGTGGCTCGCGGAACCGACGTCGCGCTACGCTCGACGATCGGCGCGGCTCGTCGCGGCGGCCGGGGAGGCGATGCGCGTCTGGGCTGCCGGACACCTCGAAAAGGGACGCGAGGTCACGACATCCGGTCCCTACGCGTTCACTCGCCATCCGCTCTACGTCGGGTCGTCGATTATCGGCATCGGTCTGGCGATCGCGTGCGCCCAGCCGGTCGTCGCGGTGCTGGTTCTGGCCTACCTTGCGATCACGCTGACCGCCGCGATTCGCACGGAGGAGGCGCACCTGACCGAGAAGTTTGGCGAGCGCGTATCCGGCGTATCGAGCAGGGCAGGCTTCCGGTGAGTCGCGCCGCTTCAGTGCGGCCCGCGTGATCAGGAACCGCGAATATCGTGCCCTGACTGGACTGCTCCTGGCGCTCGCGACACTGGTCGTGAAACGAGTGGCCTCGTGAGTCGTGCAGCCGTTACAGGCCATCAATGCGAGGACGGTCGAACACGAGCCGTGGGACTTGTACTCCTCGATCAGATCGCCGACGAACGCTTCGTCCGGCGTGCCGAGACGCAACAGCAAGTGCGTGGCACAGGCAGGAAGTTTCCTTATACCGGATTTCCTTTCAGTTCGGGAATCCCGCTCCAGAGCGCGATGAACGCTCGCTGCGTTCGTCGGATGGCGCGCAGGCCGTTCGGGGTGACGCTGAAGAGCTTTTTGGCCCGGCCGCCGCGTTCCGCTGTCGGCTCCCCGAGACGCCACGTGGCGAGGCCGTTTTCGCAGAGACGATCCAGGGCAAGGTAGACGGCGGCGAGCGTGACCGGTCGACCGCCGGTTTGTTCGATCTCGCGGGCGATCGGTACGCCGTAAGCGGAGCCGCGCACGCGCAACACCGCGAGCATGACCATCAACTCGAAGTCCGTCAGGAGGCGCTCGTTCATTTCATCGCATATTATGAATAAATACGATTTCTTGGCAAGCGGCAAAACGGGATGAGCCCGACCGCCTTTCAGGCGCTCGAATGGTGACCTCGCGGGAGAGTTTGCGAATCGGCGCTGTCAGCGCTTGCCCCTCCATCCAGCCGTAGCCTATAATCAAGTTTTGGCCGGGCGGTTGACGGACCTGCTGTTGGGCACGTAGGGGCGGTTAGCTCAGTTGGTAGAGCACCGGCTTTACACGCCGGCTGTCACAGGTTCGAGTCCTGTACCGCCCACCAGCCTTCGCTCGCCTCCGGCGAGCTTCGGCTAGGCCGCCTCGCGGGTGACATGGCGCGAGTCGGCCTGACGAATTGCTGATTGACGAATGCTGATTGCTGATTGGATCAATCGACAATCAGAAATCAACATTCAGCACTGTCTCTACCCTTGCGGGGTCGTAGTTCAGTTGGTTAGAACGCCGGCCTGTCACGCCGGAGGTCGCGAGTTCGAGTCTCGTCGGCCCCGCCATTCAAATCGCTCAGTTTCAGCACGTTGGCGCTCTCCACGTTTTTCTGACGCACGCCGACGCGGACACGGCTCATCGTCGGAATTGCGCGGGCCAATTCAGGACAAAGGTCAACGGCTGCTCGTTCGCCATGACCTGAGGAACAATGGCGAGGAACTTCTTCCCGTCCGGGGATAAGTCGAAGTCCCTCCAAAACCACTTTCCTTGCATCGGAAACAGTCGAAGAGGCGCGCCGATTTCGAGCGAGGGCTGTGTATGAATTGACACAGCCATCAGATACCCGTCCGCAGACGCGTAAAAGAGTTCACGACCATCACGACTCCACTGAGCCGCCGAGCCGCCTCCGCTCGAGACGCGCGTCCGTGCGCTGAGGACAGTCGAGGGTGCCACATAGACTTCAGCGTGCCCCGATTCATCTGACGTGAACGTCACGAACCTGCCGTCGAGGGGGGAAAACCGCAGCCCTCGTTCGTTGAAGGTCGAAGTCATGAGCGGTGTTGGCCGCCGCGGCCCGTCGAGCTGCAAACTCCAAATGTCGTAATCTCCGCGGTCGCTGATCTGTTCGAATGCCACGAATCGTCCATCAGGAGAGATGTCCGTTGGGACCTGGCGCCGCTGTGTAGAAGGAAGCAACTCCGTTTCGACGCCCCCTTCAAGTTCCTTTTGAAACAGATGCGGAGGTCCGTTGCGCTCGGCAGCGAAGATTACGCTTCGTCCATCAGGAAGCCAGACCCCGGGGCCTTCGCTGGACGGATCGAACGTGAGCCGCGTCTCCCCCGCCTCACCACGAACGAGATCACGCATAAACAGGTCGCTCGTACCCAGCCGCGGATCCGCCCGATGAAACAGGACGCGATGTCCCTCGGGCGAGATCCGGGCGCGATAATAGTCGCCTAGAGGTTCCATTCGTCCGACTTCCCGGCCAGACCTGTCGTACCAGACGAACTGCGTGAGGTCAGAATTGGCCTGATAGACGAGTGCGCCCGTCCGCGATGTCGAGAAATTGGTTCGCGCCGTCGATCGCGAGGTACTGCACGGAAGCGCCGAGCGAGAGCACATCGCCGACCAGGCGGCGTTCAACGAGATCGAAACGCTGCGCCATAAGCGTCCCTTCTCGCGCGAAGACGAGGTAATCCGGATCGACCCACTGAACGTTCGAAATCGCAGACAGTATGGGGACCGGAGGCTTTCCCGGTTCAGCGAGCTTGATCCGTCCCTCACGGTCGGGCAGCCGCGCTAAGTAGAGAAATCGCATGCCGTCTGGCAGAAACAAGGGCCAGCCGACCGAGATCTCTCGCGACGTCCTGTCAGGTACCTAGCTCCCTCGCTGGTAGACCACCGGCGACGGGCACGCGAAAGATTTCATGGCCTTCTGGTGCGGCGAACAAGATGTCGTCTCTGCCCCAGGTTCCGTACAGGCCCGTGCCTTCGGGCACGTCACACACGGGCACTACCGCGCTGCCTGAAAGGTCAAGCCGCTTCAGCTTGCCTCCGGCGAAGAACCCAATCGATCGGCTATCGGGTGACCAGAACACCGAGGTCGCTCCCTCGGTCGCGGGAATCTGTCGCGCATCCAGGGTCGGGAGGGGCCGCAACCAGATACTCCTGCGGCCTGACGGGTCCGTCGCGATAAACACCAGTTCTGAACCGTCGGGGGAAAGAGCGATGCCGGTGGTTTCGATATTGGCCCAGACGAGCGCGGACCACGGGCCAGCCCCGAAGGCAGTGCCGGGAGGCGGCGGTATCGTGAAGCTCACGACGTTCGCCGGCGGCCCAATCGGGACGCTCGAGCGAAGCAGCAGAGCGACGCCCACAATCGATGCAGAAACAAGAGCGACGATGTCGAGTACCGTCACCAGCAGCCGCGTTCTCGTCCAACGAAACCGCGAGTCACGTGACTGAGACTCGACCTCTGCCGAGGCCGCGCTGTTTACAACTGGTGCCGATGCCAGCGCTTCTTCCGGCACACCCGAATCTGCGACAGAGGACGGCTGCACATCGCAATCGAGCAGATAGCCACGGCCGCGAACCGTCGTGATGCAGCCCTCGGCTTCTCCCAGGCCGCGCCGAATCTCTATCAAGCACTGCACCAGCGAATCGTCGGTCACTGCCACGTCTGCCCATACCGCATCCATCAGCTCCTGCTTACTGACCAGGCGACCCGCGTTGGCCACAAGGTAGCGGAGCACATCGAAAGCCCGTGGCCGCAGCCTGATTTCGTCGGTGCCGCGGACGAGCAGTTGGCGCCGCATGTCCAGCGTCACGTTGAGGAAGGTATAGGCCGCCGGAATGGGGACTTGGCGGCCGCCACTATGGTTGGTTAGTGCACCCGGGGCGTGCACCGGAGGATTCGGCGCCGTCTCGTCCAGATCTCGGCGAGCGATCGTGCTCATATCGTGACGGACTTCGGAGTGCTGGCTACAACCGTACCCGCGAGGTGGAGGCGCAACCTCGGCCGATGAACCGTTCGAGCGTGGACGCCCATTATAGGCCACCTCCCAGGAGGACATATGACAGCGATTAGTTCAACGGCGGTCTCGAGCGTGCGAAGGCCTCATCGTGCCCCTGCGGTCGCGATGATCTGCCTGCTCTTGGCGGGAGGCGTGCGCGCAGGTACGGTGACGCCTGTGCAAGTCGCCCAAGACCAAGAGCAGCGGAGCGAGTTCGAGTGAGGCCGCTGCGCGAGCCAGACGAATTGAGGGCGTGTGGGATGTGACCGTGACGATTGCGTGACTGTCAGACCGGCGATCCGCTCCCACCCCCACTCTCACCCATTCATGCGAGGAACATGTTTATCCGTGGGGGCACCTTGACCGAACTGAACGCGCGCGGAAACCCGGGCTGCGCGCAACCCCAGCTTTGGGACATGGCACATGGACGACGACGGCACCTACGCTGCCGTGTTCAGGTACTCTCGCTTCAACCCGGACGGCACGTTCTCTCAAACGGTCGAAGGTCACGCGACAGATCCGACTGAGTCGGGACGCAGACGCGTTTGCGGCCAACGCAGCGGTCGAAGTCTTCGACGTCAACGACATGATTGTTCAAATGGGCTGCGCGACCGAAGCAGCAACGCGCCTTCGCTAACGGGATCGTCGACGTTGGAGTGTGTGGGCCGTCTTCGCGGACGGCCCTTTTATGCTCGCGATGTTCAGTTGGTTCCAATGCGAGGTGGGACCTGGGGCTGGCTTTTTTCGTTTGACGCGCGTATTCAACCGGTGTCTCATCTCGGACGAATATGCGCGCCGACCTGATCCATCTCTGTCGCTCCTTCCTCATTCTCGCTTTCGCGGCCGCGATCGCTGAATCGGCGGCGGCGCAAGCGCTGCCCCGGTTGAAGGTTTCCGACAATCGACGGTTCCTCGTCACCGCCGAAGGCAAGCCCTTCTTCTGGCTTGGGGACACCGCGTGGGAGCTGTTTCATCGTGCCACTCGTGAGGATGCCGAGCGTTATTTGCAGAAGCGGTCGTCGCAGCGGTTCACCGTCATTCAGGCTGTCGCGCTTGCTGAGTTCGACGGCTTGCACGAGCCCAACGCGTACGGGCAGACCCCGCTCGTTGGCGATGATCCGACGCGGCCGAACGAAGAATATTTCCGCCATGTCGACTGGATCGTGGCGAAGGCAAACGCACTCGGCATGTACGTCGGCCTTCTCCCGACATGGGGCGACAAGTGGAACCAACGGCGCGGCGTCGGACCGGAGATTTTCACGCTGGCGAATGCGCAGATTTACGGCGAGTGGCTCGGGCGTCGCTACAAGAATGCTGGAATCATCTGGATTCTGGGCGGCGATCGGCCGATTGAGAACGATGCGCATCTCGAGATCATCCGCGCGATGGCGCACGGCCTGCGATCCGGAGATGGCGGCGCTCACCTGATCACCTTCCATCCGCCGGGCGGCGAAGGCTCCTCGACCTGGCTTCACAACGAGCCGTGGCTCGACTTCAACATGCGCCAGAACGGCCATTCACCCGAGTTCACCGGCCGGTACGACAAGACGCGAAGCGACTACGATCGATCGCCTGTGAAGCCGGTGCTCGATGGTGAGCCGATCTACGAAGATCACCCGGTGTCGTTCAACGCCAAACAACTCGGTCACTCGATTGCCGGCCGACGTCAGGCGCGCGCTCTATTGGGATCTGTTCTCAGGCGCGTTCGGCCACACCTACGGTCACCATTCCGTGTGGCAGATGTGGACGCCTCAACGTGCGCCGATCAACAACCCGCTGATGCCGTGGTCGGAGGCGATCGAACAGGACGGCGCGCGCGCAGATGCAGTACGGGCGGGCGCTGATGGAGTCGCGGCCATTCCTCACGCGCATTCCCGATCCGGACGTCATCGTCACCAGCGCCGTTCCGACGAGTGTGCCAGGAGCTGGACGTTACCAGTTCGTCGCGACCCGCGACGCGAATGGAAGTTACGCGATGGTCTATGCGCCGATCGGCCGTCCGTTCTCAGTGCGTATGAGCAAGATTACGGGCGGCCTCGTGAAGGCATGGTGGTTCGATCCTCGGACCGGCGCGGCGACCGTGATCGGCACTTTTCCCAATGGCGGCGAACATGAGTTCACACCGCCTTCGAAAGGCGAGATGCTCGATTGGGTGCTGGTACTGGACGACGCGTCGAAGAAGTATCCGCCGCCTGGAGCCAGAATGCGGTAGGGCCGGCATTGCGGCGCCACGCCGCGTTACTTCCCTTTCTCCGGCAGGGCGAACGCCACGACATAATCCCCGAGCGGCGGACCGATTGTCAGCCCATGACCACCGGCGGACACAACGACGTATTGACGTCCGTCACGCCCTCGATAAGTCATCGGAGTCGCCCTCGCGCTCGTAGGCAGTGTGCCTTTCCACAACTGCTTGCCCGTCTCGACATCGAAGGCGTAGATCGCCGCGTCGAGTGTGCCGGCTGCAAACACGAGCCCTCCGGCAGTGGCAATCCCGCCGCCGAGTGCGATGGATCCCCACTGTGCCGAGTCGGGTAGCTGCTCGGTTCCGGGGAACCGTCCTAACGGCGTTCGCCACACCACGTCGCCCGTCGCTGCTCTGACCGCCGTCAGCGTGCCCCATGGCGGCGGCGTGCACGGCAGACCGGTCTTTGGTCCCAATAGGAACCGTCGTACGACGCCGTACGATGTGCCGTTCTGAGGGAGGTACTCGAAGTCCCCGCTGAGCCGCCCGGCGCTGCGTTCTGTTTCGATCTTGCTCCGCGCGATCAATCGAACTTCGGCGGCGAGATTGTTGACCGGCATGATCAACAATCCATTCCGCTGGTCGTGTGCCATCCCGCCCCATGCGACGCCGCCGATGTTTCCCGGCACAGCCAGCGTTCCTTCGAGTGATGGCGGAGTGAAGATACCGTCGGCGCGAAGGGCGCGTATCGTTTCGCGGCACCACGCGCGGTCTTCATCGGTGGCGCCCCACGCCTCCTCGGCCTTGAGCGTCGTTCGCGCGAGCGAGTGCGGCGCGGTCGGAAAGGGCTGCGTCAGCGCGGCACGTTCACCTGACACATCACTCTTTGGAACCGGCCGCTCTTCCACCGGAATCAGCGGCTTGCCGGACGTCCGATCGAGGATGAACAGATGACCCGTCTTGGATGCGACAGCAATCGCTGGAACGGTGCGTCCATTGCGATGCCAATCGAACAGGAGCGGCGGCGACGCGACGTCGTAGTCCCACAAATCGTGATGAACGGTCTGGAAATGCCACACACGCTCGCCGGTGTCCGCTTTCAGCGCCACGACGGAATCGGAGAACAGATTGTTGCCGAGGCGCTCTCCGCCATAGTAATCGTGGCTCGGGCTGCTCGTGGGAACGAACACCAAGTTGCGTGCAGGGTCGCTGACGATGACGGACCATGCATTGGAACCGCCGGTACGTGCGGCGGTCTTCTGCGTCCAGGTGTCTGCGCCGAAAGCGGATCCCTGGGGGATCGGATCCCAGGTCCATTTCAACTGGCCGGTAAACGCGTCGAATCCGCGCACTTCGCCGCTCGGATGCACCTTGTCCGTCCCATCGGCAATGCCCGAGCCCACCACGATCGTGTTGCCGACGATCGCGGGCGGAGACGTGACTTCGTAATCCGCGAAACCCTCGGGCGGAATGCGGAGGCCTTTGCGAAGATCGACGGTCCCGCCGTTTCCGAACCCATGAATCACACCGCCCATCTTCGCGTCGAGCGCAATCAGCCGGGCGTCAAGAGTGGCGACGAAAATGCGGCGTTCGGTACCTCGCTGCCAGATCGACACGCCGCGGCTGGCGAAGTCGCCGTAGCCTTTGTCGCGAGGCACCTTGGCATCGAATACCCAACGCTGCTGCCCCGTGACCGGATCGAGCGCGATCACGTGGCCGAGCGGTGTGCTCAGGTACAGCGTGTCGTCGGCGTAAAGAGGTGTGGCCTCGAACGCTGTCGGCCGGCCCTCGGGCGGCTGATAGGCGTCGCCGGTGCGGAACATCCAGGCGACTTCGAGCGAGCTCACGTTGCCGCGATGAATCACTTGAAGAGGAGAGAAGCGCTCGCCTCCGGCATCTCTCCCGTAGGCCGGCCAATCTCCGTCCTGCGGTGAGCCCGCCGGATGCATGGCCTGCGACGCGATCAGCAGCCCACCCGCGAGGAGCAGCGCGCAGATCATCACCGCCACGACACCTCGACGTGATCTTTCGGCTTTCATGATCAGCAATGCGACCGTCGCTAACGTGCGCGAGCCACGTGCGACAGGTAGCGCTCGTTCAGAAGCGCCATGTGATGAGCGACGTGGCCGGCGGTGATGTAGGCGAGCGCACGGACGGTGACGGGGTTGTCGCTTGCGATGCCACGCCGGTCCCATCCCTCAGCCGGAACGTTGCGGAAAAAAGCCAGCGTTGCCGCTCGTACGGCACGGAACTCGTCGATGTGGCCGGCCCACGATCGGTCATTCGCCCCCGCTGTCGTCATGGCGACGTTTTGATCGAAGCTGGGCAGCGGGCCGGTGAATCCGCGTGCAAACCAGAACGCCCGAAACACGAACAGTCGCTCGCAGTCGTTCAGGTGCGCGACCACTTCGCGGATACTCCACTTGTCGGCCGCATACCGATAGTCTGACTGCGTTTCCGGTATGCCCTCGAGGAGCGCCGGGACTTCAACCGCCTGCGCTTCGAGAATGCTGCGGACATCTCCATCCGGGACCTTGTCAATATAGGTGAAGTAATACTCTGCTGATTCCGATCGTTCGGGTCTTCTCATCATCGCGGCACCTTCGCAAACAGGTTAAGCTCATATTCTGCTTCAACTGGGTGGACCGTTGCCGCATTGAGAGCCGGTCAGTTCAGCAGTTCTCCAATCGGGCGTACCGCACGGTCGAATATGGTTCGCCGTCTAGTCGACCGTCAGCTCACCGCTTGACGGGCTTTGCCGCCTGCCACGCCGGATATGCAGGACGCGTACGACATTGCTGCTCTCATCGATCGTGAAGAACACGCGGTAGACGTGTGGGCTGCGGCCGTAGTTTAGTACGCGAACAGGTTTATCGGGATCGAAGCTCTCGGATGCCATCCGGCACCGCTTCGGGAGGCGTTCGAGGGAGAGAATTGCCTTTTCCAGGCCGTTGAACCATGCTGCGCCCTGGTTTGGCGCCCGCTGGACCACCCAGCAGTACAGCTCCTCGAGCTCGGCCTCGGCGTTCCGGGCGAGCTCAACGTGGTATGCCATGTTTGCGGCGAAGTCGATTGAACACCTCGCGCACCGGCTTCGTGCGTCCAGCTTTCAGATCGCTCAAGCCTCTCTGAATGCCTTCGATGGTTTCTACGCGTTCCAGAAGTTCCTGGTAGGCTCCGGCATCCTGGACGACGACTTCGGCCTTGCCGTTGATCGTCAACACCAGTGGATTACCGGTCTTTTTCAGACGCTCGAGCAGCTCCGACGTATTGCGCTTGAAGTCGCTGAGCGATCGAATATCGTTGGCAATATCCAGCATGGGTACCTCATCAAATTCGCATCGAATTTGATGATCTCACCGCTTGGACGATCCGGTCAACCAGACCGGTTCCCTGCTAATCCTCGGGCGGCTCGCCGCTGGGCGCCATCTTCACCAGCCGCGGCTCGAAGCGCGCGAGCGTGTCGACGAGGTCGCGTTGCGCCGCCATCACCTCGTCGATGTCCTTGTAGGCCATCGGCACCTCGTCGAGGCCGGCCGATAACAGCGTCACCCCGCGTTCGCGCAGGAACTTCTGCGCGACGTCCCACGTGAACAGCTCCTTCGCCTTTGTGCGGCTCATCTTGCGCCCCGCGCCGTGCGAGGCCGAGTTCAGTGAGCGTGCGACCCCGCGGCCGCGGACGACGTAACCTGGCGTGCCCATCGAGCCAGGAATGATCCCAAGCACTCCCGCTCCGGCCGGCGTGGCACCCTTGCGATGAACGATGAGGTCGGCCTCGGAGCCGTCGGGACGCCGATGGCGTTCGCGCCACGCGTAGTTGTGATGATTCTCGATATCGAGCAGCACGTCGACGCCCAGGGCACGGGCGATATGCGCGTGAATCAGTTGGTGATTCGCCGCGGCATAGGCGGCTCATCAGCGCCATCGCCGCCCAGTACCTCCTGACCCGCTTGCGTTGCGAGATCGAGCCACGCGAGATGTGAGAGCTCCTTCGGAAGCTCCGGATGAAGTTCTTGTGCGAGCCGGCTGTAGTGCTGCGCCACCTGCGCGCCCGTCCCCCGGCTGCCCGAATGGCTCAGGAGCGCGAGATAGGTGCCTTCCGGATGGGCCTCCTGCAGGATCTGCTTCGCCGTCTCCGCGCAAGGACCGGCAGGGATTCCGATGGCAACGAGATCAGGTGTCTTCATGACGCCCTTCCGACCTGCTCGGCGCTTCACTCCTGATGCATGGCGATGATCACAACTATCGGGTCACATTAGATTAGGAAGCCTCAGGCCGGCTGCTGGTCCGCTTCCGCCTCGAGGCGCGCACGCTCGGCCCTGGATTGGTGAATTGCGTTCTCGAGTGCCTCGTCGGCCAGCAGCGTCAGGTCAGCCGCTGCGCCCTTGAGGTCCCCGTGCTCGACCGCTCGGGAGATGACTTCCGCCTTCGTCGCGCCCCGTTTCTTCCCGAGAAACGGCTTCACCAGCAAATAGATCACGTCGGCGAGCGGCATGTACCGCACGAATCGTCGCAGGAGCGTGATCGCCTGGGCTGGGTGGTGCGTCAGCTTGTACAGGATCAGCTTTCGCATCTCTTCCGACCGGATCCGGTGGACTTCCTCACCCGGCAGGCAGGTTGGATCGATCGACGTGCACTTGAAGTACTTATACCAGTCCGTCGCGTCGTTCACGAGACCGCGCCTCAGGAACTCCTGCCACAGTGGTGTTCCCCGATACACACACAGCCGGTTGAAGCCGAACGTATCGATCCGGAGCTTCGAGGCGAATCGGAACGTTGCCCGCAGATCCTCCTCGGTCTCGTCGGGGATGCCCACGACGAAGAACCCGTGAACGATTTCGATCCCCGCGTCCTTCGCCCGGTCCACTGCCATCTCGATCTGTTGGAGCGTCTGCTCCTTTTTCAGGCGGTCGAGGATCTTCTGACTCCCGCTTTCGATGCCAAACATCAGCGTCCGGCAATGTGCCTTTGCCATGGCGGGGAAGAGGTCCATGCAGACCGAGTCGACGCGCCCCTCGCACCCCCACTCAATCGTGATCGCGTTCTCATTGATCCCGTTGCAGATCGCCTGGATCCGTTTTGGCTGGAGAAGGAAGTGATCGTCCACGAAGTACACCGCCCCGTACCCCGTGTCCTGCAGCTCCTTCATCTCCTTCACCACGGAGCCGGCGCTCCTGGCCCGCCACTTCCCCTCGTTGAAAATCGGGATGTCGCAAAAGACGCACGGCCACGGACATCCCCGAGACGTTTGCATCGTCGTGAAGCGGTCCAGCGAGAGGACCGCGGGGACGTCCAAGGGCATCGACTCCACGAATTCGAGGGCCAGGCTGGACCGGTCGGGGAATGGCCACTGGTCCAGGTTTCGCTCTGGAATCCGGTTGGCGTTGTGCTGGATCTTGCCGTCCTTCTGCCAGGTAACGCCCGTGACGGTCTCCGGATCGTCAATCCGCTCAAGAAGGTCGAGGATGAGCTGTTCGCCGTCGCCACGACAGACGAAGTCGACCTCTGGAACCTGCAGCTTGACGAGCTGTGCGTTCAGCGACGCGAAGACGCCGCCGAAGGCGATCTTGACGTGGGAATCGGCGGCCCGGACCAGGCGAGCCAGGATCTTGGCGTACGGGTAGCTCGTGGTCGACAGGAAACTCAGGCCGACCAAATGCGGCTTGATTCTCCGAATCTCGCTGACGATGACGTCGTCGGGCGTCGCGGGGTTGGCCTGGTCGAAGATGAAGCACTCGTGGCCGGCGCGCTTGAGCACCGAGCTGAGCGACATGATGCCGATCGGCGGGAAGCCCATGACCTGCACCCGGCCGCTCTTCGGAGTCTTCCTCCGCGGAATGGCGTAGAACTGAGGGTCACGGACGTGCACGAGCACAACGCGCATAGGTCTCCTCGAGCGACAGCCTACTCGATGTTCCGTAGAGGTAACGGCAAATCTCTTTACGAGGCGGCAGCTCAGGCACTGAGGCTCCTTCGTCAAGACGGCTGGGGTGACCCGGTCGGCCCGGCTAATTATGAGATGGCTTCTAGATCACGGTTACAGGCACATTCGCTCATTCCAGTCGCCCGATGCAAAACGCGGGACTGGTTTTTGCCTCGTCCCGGGGGTACGCTGCCTGTCATTTTAAGGCTGGAGAGACGCATACGTGGGGACGGAGAGTTTTGTTCTGTTGTTCGTCGTGGCAACCGCCGTCGCGATTGCCGCGAGGCGATTTCGCCTGCCGTACACCGTGGCTCTGGTGTTCGCCGGCCTCGTGCTCGGTGTCGTTCATCTGTTCGAACCGCCCGAACTGACGAAAGAGTTGCTCTATGCCCTGTTCCTGCCGGGGTTGTTGTTCGAGGCCGCCTTTCACCTCGAGTTTCAAGACTTCTGGCGCGACCGCACCGCGATTATTGCGCTGGCTGTTCCCGGTGTGGTCGCGGCCGTGGCCCTGACGGCCCTGATCCTCAAGCCGACCGTCGGGGCCCTCGGGCTGGGTGCCGGGTTCGGTTGGAGCCACGCCGTGATCTTCGGCGTGCTGATCGCCGCCACTGATCCCATCGCGGTCGTCAGCGTGTTCAAGAGTGTCGGCGCTCCGCGCCGCCTGATTGTCCGTCTCGAGGGTGAAAGCCTCCTCAATGACGGCACGGCCGTCGTGCTGTTTTCGCTCGTGCTGGGTCTGGTATCGGGACAGAAGATGTCCGGCGCGGGGTTGGTCATCGAGTTCATCCGCATTGTCGGTGGCGGGCTCGCCGTCGGCGTGCTGATTGGACTCGCCATCGCACAGGTGATCAGGCGGATCGACGATCCCATGATCGAGATCACCTTGACGACGCTCGCCGCGTATGGCTCGTTTCTGGCCGCCGAGCACCTCGGCCTCTCCGGCGTCATTGCCACTGTTGCGGCCGGAATGCTGTCGGGCAACTACGCGGCGCGAACCGGCATGTCGCCGTCCACGCGGATCGCCGCCGAGACATTCTGGGAATACATCGCGTTCGCCCTCAACTCGATTGTGTTTCTCCTGGTGGGTCTTCACGTGCACGTTCGGGCGCTGGCTGGGTTCTCGCTGTTGATCGTCGCGGCGTATGCGGCCGTCATGCTGGCTCGAGCGGGCGTCGTCTTTGGTGTGTTGGCGCTGGGGCGCGTCACGCGAAGCGAAAACTGGCCGGCGTCGTGGGCCGCTGTTCTCGCATGGGGCGGCATGCGGGGAAGCCTCTCGATGGTGCTGGCGCTGGCACTGCCGCCGATCCCGCAGCGCGAGATGCTGATTGCGGTGACGTTCGGCGTCGTGGTGCTGTCAATTCTCGCCCAGGGGCTGACGATGACGCCCCTGCTGCACCGCCTGGGCGTCGTGCGGCGGCACGAAGCGAGGCAGAAGTACGAGCTCATACAGGGTGAGCTACGGATGACACAGGCCGCGCTCGCCGAGATCGAACAGATGGCGCGCACGCATGCCGCCCCACCTGCCGTGCTTCACGAGCTGTCAGAAGAATACGCCGCTCGTTCACGTGAAGCGGCCGCGGCCGTCGAAGCGCTGAGCCTCGAGCAGGACGAACTTCGAGCGGAGGAATCCATCCGTGCGCGGCGCCAGCTGCTGCTCGTAGAAAAGGACTCGGTTCTCGGCGACCTGCACCGCGGCACGCTGTCCACCGAAGCGTACGAGGCGCTCCTCGGTTCCATCGACGCGCGCCTGGCCAGACTCGACGGACGATTGGTGCTGCCAGCGTCGGAGCGCGACGGAGAGTCGAAGCCACCAGCTGTGAATGGATCGCCGTGATCGACGTCTTTACTCGGCTCGGTAGTTGAGGTACACCGGTTCCCACATCGAGGCCGCGACCCGTTCGGCGATCTCCCCTGGTGTCAGCTGTGGCGCCGCTCCCGCATTCACCAGAGCGCGGCCAACCGCCACGGCCACCGCGTACGAAACGTCCCGCAATCGCGAGAGTGGCGGGAAAATCGACGCGCCTGGCGTGCTGGTCCGGTCCGTCGATTCGTAGACCGCCCTGGCCGCCGCGGCGAATGCGCTGTCGGGAAGCGATCGCGCGCCCACCGCAGTTGCGCCGAGACCGATGCCGGGGAAGACGAACACGTTGTTGCACTGGCCGATGTAATGCGTGACGCCGCGCATTCGCAGCGGTGCGAAGGGGCTGCCGGTCGCAACGATGGCGTCGCCGTTCGTCCACTCGAGGATCTCTTCCGGGAGTGCCTCGATCTTGTTTGTGGGGTTCGAGAGAGCCAGGACAATCGGCCGGTCGCACTCCCGGTGCATGACCGTCACGACTTCCTGCGTGAACGTGTTCGGCTGGCCAGAGGCGCCGATGAGAATCGTGGGCTTGAAGTGACGAACCACGTCGAGCAAGCCGACGCGATCGGCGTTGTGGATATCCCATCCGGCCAGGACGGCCGGATCCATCGCGATTTCACGCTTGTGCCGGGAGAGGCCGGGCCGATCTCTCAGGATGAGACCCTGGGAGTCGAGGCCGACGATATGGAGGGAGAGGTCCCCTTCAGCAAGGCCTGCCGCCTGCATGGCGTTACGGAGCTGTAACGCGACCCCAGCGCCGGACGCGCCCGCGCCAAAGACCACGATGCGCTCGTCCTGAAGACGCCGACCCGCGCGATCGACGGCGGTGCGAACGCCTGCCTCGACGATTGCCCCTGTCCCCTGAATGTCGTCGTCGAAGCTGAGGATCGTCGTGCGATAGCGGCGCAGCACCTCGAACGCGCGTTCGTTGGCGAAATCCTCCCACTGCACCAGCGCGCGCGGGAAGACGAGCGCGATCGCCTGGACAAGCTCGTCGAGAAGCGAGAAATAGGCATCGCCTCGCAAGCGCGCGTGGCGCGCGCCAAGGTACAGCGGATCCTGCAGGAGCGCCGGGTTGTCGGTGCCGACGTCGACGTCGAGTGCCAGTCCCCGCATGGGATGAATTCCGGCGCCAGCCGTGTACAACGCAGCTTTGCCAATCGCGATCCCCATCCCCCCCACACCCTGATCGCCAATCCCGAGGATCGCCTCGTTGTCGGTGACGACGATGATCTGCACGTCGTCTCGAGCGGCGTTCCTGAGAGTGTCGGCGATGCGGCCGCGATCGGCAGTCGAGATGTAGATCCCACGCGGGCGCCGGTAGATGTGGCTGTAGCGCTCGCAGACCTTGCCGACGGTCGGCGTGTAGATGATCGGCGCCATCTCTTCGAGGTGATCGAGCACGAGCCGATAGAAGAGGGTCTCGTTGCGGTCCTGCAGGGCCGCGAGAAACAGGTATCGGCCGACCTCGTCGCCGGCCCGCAGATAGTTGTCGTACGCACGGGCTTCCTGCTCGGCGGGCGCCGATACAGCCGGGGGTATCAGGCCGCGGAGGTTGAGCTCGTCGCGTTCGCCGAGAGTGAAACAGGTGCCTTTATTGAGGATCGGATCGGTTGTGAGCGACGCGCCGCGACGGAATACCGCGAGATATTTCTCGCCGGTCGCAGCATCGATTCGCTCCTCGAAGCGTTTGCTGCCGTGGCGTGCGGTTGCGATGATCGTCACCGGCGTGCCTCCGTGGGTATGTACGCGCGTTTCGTCGCGCCGACGTAAATCTGGCGCGGCCGGGCTATCCGTGTGTCGGGGTCGCGCTGCATCTCCATCCAGTGGGCGATCCATCCCGGCAGGCGGCCGAGCGCGAAGATGACGGTGAACATATTGACCGGGATTCCGAGTGCCTTGTAGATGATGCCGGAATAGAAGTCGACATTCGGGTACAGCTTGTGGCTGATGAAATACTCGTCGCTGAGCGCGATCTCTTCGAGCTTCATCGCGATGTCGAGCTGGGGACTCCTGACGCCGAGCGCCGCCAGCACGTCGGTGCATGATTTCTTGAGGATCAGCGCGCGCGGGTCGTAATTCTTGTACACCCGGTGGCCGAACCCCATCAGCCGGCTGTTGTCCTTTTTGTCCTTGGCGCGATCGACAAACGCGCGCACGTTTCCCCCCTCGGCTTCGATCCGGTCGAGCATCTCGATCACCTGCTGGTTGGCTCCGCCGTGCAGCGGGCCCCATAGCGCACTGATACCGGCGGCGATGCTCGCGAACAGATTGGCGCGGGAGCTTCCAACCACCCGTACCGTGCTGGTCGAGCAGTTCTGCTCGTGATCGGCATGCAGGATGAGCAGCAGGTCCAGCGCCTTCGCCAGGACCGGGTTCACCTCGTACTCCTCACACGGGGTTGCGAACATCATGTGGAGGAAATTCGAGCAGTAGTCCAGGCGGTTCAGCGGATAGATGAAGGGCTGGCCGAGCGAGTGTTTATACGAGTACGCCGCAATGGTCGGCATCTTGGCGATCAGCCGCGTTGCCGTGTCGCGAATGCTCTGGTCGGTCTGTGGCTGCTGGTAGAACGTGGCGAGTGCGCCGATGGCCGCCGAGCAGACCGGCATCGGGTGTCCGTCGGTCGGGAGTCCTTCAAAGAAACGTCCGAAGTTCTCGTGCAGCATCGTGTGGTGCGTCACCGACGAGGAAAACGTCTGCAGTTCCGTCCGCGTGGGCAGCTCACCATTGATGAGGAGCCACGCCACCTCCAGGAACGTGCTCTTCTCGGCCAGCTCCTCGATCGGGTAGCCGCGATAGCGCAGGATTCCGCGCTCCCCATCGATGAAGGTGATGGCGCTCTCGCAGGCGCCGGTATTTCCGAACCCCGGATCCAGCGTAATGAGGCCAGTCGCCCCTCGCAGCTGGCGAATGTCGATGCCAATCTCTCCTTCCGAACCCGCGATCAGCGGGAGCGTCACGGTTCTGCCGTTGTACTGGACATCGACGGTTTCGGGACGGGATGTTGTCGTTGCTGCTGACATGATTGCCTTCCTTCGTCACATGCTGGCAACGGATTCGCCGCAGCTCCCCGCGGTTGCGCGTGGGGCACACGTGCGGTAAAACAGCGGCCAGTCGACACGACGCTCCGGGACATTCGCGAAGAGTGTCAATCAGACAGTGAGCAAATGATCTGCCAGCGAGCCGCGGCCACGCGGCTACAGAGAGTAGGCCCGAGTCCCGCGCAACCAGCCCCACCGGTCCCCGCCGCCACGGGAGAAGCGTCGACAGTGCCGATTTTCCGGCAGGCGCAGGGCGCCCGCCGCCTCTGAGGCTGCGACCGTTACTGAATGGATCGGTGTTCGAGGACGGTCGCGACCGCGTCGATGAGCCGCGCGGCGTCGACCGGCTTCGACAGGTGCATTTGAAAGCCGGCGGCATAGGCCTCGTCGGCATCTTCGCGCCGCGCATAGGCCGTCAACGCAATGGCCGGTGTAGCGGTACCGGCGCTGCGCAAAGACCGGATCAGAGAGTAGCCGTCTTCCTCGGGCATGCGGATGTCAGATATCAACACATCCGGAGGATCCGCCAGCATTTCGCGTCGTGCATCGCTCGCCGTCGCCACGGCCTCGACGGATGCACCAGCGTCTTCCAGCGTGGTCCTGACCAGCTCTCTTGTGTCGTCATCGTCTTCGACGAGAAGGACACGGACCTCGTGGAGCTGGTTCGCGGCGGGGCGAGGTTCTGAATCGGTCGGTCGTGGGGCCGACAGGACGGGAGCGGCGGGTTCGTGAATCGGCAGCGTGACGACAAAGGTTGCGCCGTGCCCCTCGCCCCGGCTGTCGGCCCGCACGCTGCCACCGTGGAGCTGCACGAGGTGGCGGACGATGCCGAGGCCCAGACCGAGGCCGGACTGACTACGCGACCTGGCGTCGGCCTGTCGAAACCATTCGAAGACATGCGGGAGAAACGTCGAGGAAATGCCGATCCCCGTGTCGGAGACCGTGAGCACCAGCTGTCGATTCGTGCGGCTCAGTTCCACTTTGATGCGTCCCGACGGTTTCGTGAACTTGATCGCATTCCACGCGAGATTCCAAACGACCTGCTCGAGCCGTCGAGCGTCACCCAAGACCAGTCCAGGCTCGGAGAGGAAGGCCTCGATTTCGACCTGCCTTTCCGCCGCTTCAGGGCGGACCGCCTCGAGCGCCGCTTCGATCACCTCGGCAAGACGGACTGGCTCGCGTGCGATACGCAGCCGGTTGCCGGCAATGCGTGAGACGTCGAGGAGGTCGTCGATCAGCTGCCGCTGCGCGCGCGCGCTTCGCTCGATGACGGCGATCCCATGCCGCACTCGATCGGGCGGCAGACGTTCCGAATGAAGCATCTGTGCCCAGCCAAAGATCGCGGTCAACGGCGTGCGCAGTTCGTGCGAGACCGTCGCGAGGAAATCGTCCTTGGCGCGGTTCGCTGCTTCAGCCTCGCGGCGAGCGGCCTGCTCCTTGGCCACCAGCTCCGCGAGGCCGTTGCCCATCGCATTGAAGGCCCGGCCCAGGGCCCGCACTTCCGAAGGCCCACCGAGCGGCAGGGGACGGTCGAAGCGTCCGATTTGCAGCGCGTGGGCCGACACGGCGAGCCGCCTGACCGGCGCGGAGATCCACTGCGCTGCAATCAGCGACAGGATGGCGCCAATCACCACGAACCACCCACCGCGCGTGACGAGGTCCGCACGCAGCCGCTCGGCGGGCGCGAGCGTTTCATCATAGCCCTGTCGCGCAGCGATGCAGGCCGTGCCCAGGACGCTGAGCGGTTGAGCGCTCTGGATGCTCTTCACACCTCGGTCGTCGAGATCGACGAACCCGTCGGTTCCGGCCCGGCAGTAGCCAAACAGCGTCGCCGCGCGATCGGGCGATAACGCTGTCGAATCGTGCGTGGCCGGAGCCAGGACATGTCCGTCGCCGTCGACGAGAAACACTCGGCCGCCGCGCCCGAGGCCTGATTGATCCTCGAACGGTGCCGCAACGTCCTCGTGATCGAATTGGAGCGTGAGCGTCAATGTCCTGAACGTCGCTCGCATCAGGTACTCGACTGTGCCGTCGGGTCGGTGGATCACGGCCGCCAGCGCGCCAGAGGGTGGAAGATCGCCGGCCACCTGCCGGCCAGATCGGGCAAGCCGCCGTTTCCCGTTCATCAGGCGCGCTCCGAGCGCCCGCTCGCCTTTCCGAAAGTTCGCCACCAGGGTCCGCACGCAATCGTCTGCCCATGCGACTCGTCCGCCATCAAGCGGTTCCGCGCACAGGGATTCGAGACTGGCAAGGAATCCTTCGGCTCGCTGCTGGCGAAGTTCGAAGAGCTGCGTGACGGTTTGTTCCCGCGTCCGGGTGGCCATGCTGACGCTTCGGCGGCCTTCGGCCTCGAGGTCGGCGCGCTCAGAGCGGTATGCCGCGGTAGTCAGTACCGCGGTCACCCCGACGAGCAGGCCGACCAACGTCAACAGAAGTTGCACCGAAAGCGGTACAGCCGGTCGGGTCACGTGATTCCTATAGCTCAGCAGGCGAGAAACCGTGCTAGGGGAGGACCATCATTATACAGCTGATGGGCGGCCGCGGCGGGCGGGGGCCGTGAAGCCTTCCTAATTCAACACGAACAAGTACAGTCCTGCCGCCCCCGTGAACAGCATGTGCTGCTTGCCATCGAGCATGAACGTCTCCGGCGGACTGGAGAGCCCGCCGATCTGCGAATACCAGAGTCCCTTGCCCGTCGCGGCTTCCCACGCTTCAACGTTCGGCCCGTTGCTCAAGAACAAGAGGCCACCTGCGGTCGAGAGCAGACCCGAGCTGCCGCCGTTGATCTCTTTTCGCCACGCGATCTTTCCCGTCTTGTAGTCGATGGCCACGATGTTCGTTCCCCACGACAGATTGGCGCCGCCGGAGGTTCCGCCGAGTCCCATCGATCCGCGCGGATCGGGCTCCATCAGATAGCTGATACGCATCGAGTTCTGCTCGTGGACGTAGAACAGCCCGGTCAGCGGAGAAAACGTTGGCGGTGGATAGTTGGTCACGTCGCTGTTGACGAGCGATCCGGCGATGGTCGCGTCCTTGTTCGGATTCCTTTTTGGTTGGCCCTTCTCGTCGAGACCGCTCGCCCAGTTGTTGACGAGGCCGAACTTCGCGGTGACGAGGTGTTCACCGGTGGTCCGATCGAGCACGAAGAAGTAGCCATTCCGCGTCCCCGTGATGACCAACTTGCGCATGCGTCCGTTGAACGGCATGTCGACGAGGACCGGCGTCTGAGTGGAGTCCCAGTCGTGCGTGTCGTGCGGCGACGTCTGGTAGTACCACGCCATTTTGCCGGTGTCGACGTTCACCGCAATCAACGACGAGGTGAAGAGGTTATCGCCGTCGCCGCGCCCTTGCGTGTAGGCCGGCGTCGGATTGCCCGTGCCGTACAGATACAGATGCGTTTCGGGATCGTATGAACCCGGAATCCACGTGGCTCCGTTCCCATGGCGCGCAGCATCCAGGCTCGGCCAGGTTTCGAGGCCCGGATCGCCCGGGTTCTGCGGCGTCGAATACAGGATCCACTGGAGTGTTCCCGTGCGTGGATCGAGCGACTTCAGAAAGGCGGGCGCATCGAGGTCGTTGCCCGTTCCGACGAGCACGTGATCCCCGATCACCATCGGCGCATTCGACGAGAAGTACTGCTGATCGAACGGCGCGATCTCGTGCTTCCAGACTTCCTTGCCCGTCTTCGCGTCGAGGCACACGACCCAATCGTCGTGCAGTTCGAAATACACGTAGTTGTGCCACATGCCGAGACCGCGCGTCTGCAGGCTCGTGCCGCCGCGCGTCTTCCAGTAGTAGTGCCACAGCAACGCGCCGTCGCGTGCGTCGATCGCATACACGTTGTCGGGCGAAGACGCATAGATGACGCCGTCGACGAAGAGAATCCCACCGCCCAGCCGGGCCGGATTGCAGTTGTTCGCATCGCCATTGCCGAGACCGCCGACGACGATCGGAGCGGCTGCGCCACCACCGCCGCCACCTCGCCCACCGCCTCCTCCGCGGCCACCGCCTCCTCCACCCGGCCCGCCTGCGGCACCGCCCGCAGGGGCCGTTCCCGTCGGCCCGCAGCCGGTCGTCAGGCTCGAAACCCACTTCAGACTGAGGTTCTTGACGGTGTTCGTGTTGACCAGTTTCAGTGAACTGAATCGTTTGCCGCTGAGGTCACCCGAGTAACTGGTCCATTGATCCGCGAGCGGCTTCACCATATCGGCCGGATCGAGACCGCCGGTCTGGTTCTGCGCGGAGAGCACCGCGGGTCCGATGAGGAGCGAGGTGATGAGCAACAGTTTTTTCATATCTCGCGCCTCTACTTGATCGTCCACAGGTACGCGGTCACGTCATGCATCTTCTTGTTCTCCGGATCGTCGAGCTGCAGCACCATCTTCTTGTGCGCGTCTCTCGGATCCTTGACGTCGACCTTGGGAATGCCGTTGGTGCGCGCCATCGATTTGCGCGTGCCATCGGGCAGCGTCAGGATGACGAGGAAGTCGTCCTTGCGCACGAGCGTGCCTTCCAGCTTTGAGCCGTCAGCGAGCGTCACCGTCGCTGGATTGCCGGTGCCCCCACCCCCGCGCCCGCCCCCGGCGAACGCCGCGGTGGAGCCGGCGACCCATCCGTTCTGCAACGCTCGCGGATCCTCGAACTTGGAGGCAATTCCCTTGAGATCGCCGGTGACCGAATGACAGGGCGAGCACATTGCGGCGAAGGTCGCCTCACCCGCCTTCGGGTCGCCCACCAGCACGTTCAGCTCGACGTTGGTCGGATTGCGTCCCGGAGGACTGCCCTGGCCACCCATCGTGGCATGGACGCTGTGGATGTACTCCGCGATCGCGACCGAATCCGCGGTGACGAGTGTCAGCGGCGGGTTGTGTTTTCCGATTGCCTCACCGACGAGCTCGCCGTGTTTGTCCGTCAGCGCGACTCCCGATCGAAGGAGATTCGTGCCGTTCGGGCCGCCGCGAAGATCTGTGGAATGGCAGATTGGCGCAGTTCGCTTCGTAGAGAGACTTGCCGCGAACGAGCACATCCTGCGGCGCGAGCTCGCGGGTGAACTGCGTGAACCCTCCGCGCCGCCCGCCGCCACCCTGTCGGCCGCCCTGGCCCGCTCCGCGCTGTCCCTGGTCGCCGCCGCGCCCGGCCGGTGGCGGCGGCCGGGGGTGGGGTCTGGGCGGTGGGCGCCTGACCCGGCGGAGGGGGCGTTCCGGCGCCTTGCGCGAGTACCAAGGCGCTCATGCCGGCCGCCGCGAGAAGGACGACAGCCATCCACCGGGTCTGTGCAGTCATCACGTGAGCGGCCTCCTCGTTGGTTAGGTGGAGCACTAGGGCTGCGGTCCCGGAGGAGCCGCCTGTCTAGCTGATTCCTGTCTATTACGACGGACCGGCGGCTGTTGATTACCGCACCCTCAGGAGCGGGCCGATCAGCAGCAATCGTCATCAATCGTCAGGTTTCTGTTGATTGTTCGTAGGTGAACCAGCACTCAACACTCAGCACTCAACATTCCGCATTCAGCATTTCATTACGGAACCATCCACAGCAGATACGCCGCCCCCAGCGTGCCCACCACCGCGCCGCCGTAGCACACTGTGTTAATTACCTCGTTCAAGTGCTTGATCTGCAGACCATCGTAGAGCGTGTATCGGAATCGATGCGCCCAATGAAACAGCGAGAGGGAGCAGAGCAGGAATAGCGTCACGCGCGACAGTGGATTGCTGACGATGGCGAGCAGGTGATCATGCGAGGGCGGAGTCAACCACCCAAGCGGAAACGCGAGCCCGAACAGGAACAGCGTCATCGGAATGAACATCGCCGCCATGACGCCGCCGGCGCTGAAGAGCAGCCAGAGCATCGGCTCGATCGGTCGCTTGATGTACATGCATCACCACCGAATGAGAAGAAGCCCCGCAATCGCGAGAGACACGACCACCCACCCACCGTAGTTCGAACCCGCAATCAACGATCCGGGAAGCCGTCTGCCGGCGACCTTCACCACCATCGCCTGCGGGGCGAGGTTGAACCACGTCACCGCGTGCAGGATGACGAACACCAGACTGACGATGTTCATGAACAACGCGAACGGCGTGCGCGACCAGTCCAGGAACTGCTGATAGGCGACGTCGCTTCGCGAAACTGCCACGATCAGCGCAAGCAGATACAAGACGGACCAGGCGACGGCGAGGCTGCTCAGTTCCCGCAGGATGAACAGAAAGTACGATCGGCGTTCCAGCCACCAGTAGGTCGAGACCCGCGTGCGGTGCCAGCGCGGATGATAGGGCGTGTAGGCGGTATTCTCGCTCATGGTGCGGCCCTCGGAAGGACGAACGCCTTCACCCACTCCATCGCCGACTGCAGCTTGTAGCGCTGAATCGCACCGGCCGGATCGACATGTTTCGGGCAGACCTTCGTACACTCGCCGACGAACGTGCAGCCCCAGATGCCGTCGTGCTCCGACAGAATCTGCATCCGCTCTGCGGCGCCTTCGTCACGGCTGTCGAGGTTGTAGCGCTGCGCGAGGGCGATGGCGGCCGGTCCCATGAAGTGTGGATCGAGGCCGTAAATGGGGCACGCCGAGTAGCACAGCATGCAGTTGATGCACATGCTGAACTGCTTGTACTCCTCCATCTCGTCCGGCGTTTGACGGTACTCCCCTTCCGAGATCGGCTTTTCTACCGCGCGAACGATCCACGGCTTGATGCGGGTGAGCTTGCCCATGAAGTCGCCGAGTTCGACGACCAGATCGCGGATGACGGGAAAGTTGCGCAGCGGCTCGACGCGCACTGGCCCTGGCGCGTAATCGGACAGGAACGTGGCGCAGGTCAGCTTGGGCTCGCCGTTAACCAGCATGCCGCAGCTGCCGCAGATCCCCATCCGGCACGACCAGCGAAACGACAGCGTGCCGTCCAGGCGGTCCTTGATGTGATTGAGGCCATCGAGCACGACCCACTCCTTGGGACAGGGCAGCTCGTAGGCCTGGAAGTGGACCTCAGACTCCTTCTCCGGACGGTATCGCGCGACCTGTAGCGTGATGTGATCGCTCATCGGACGGTGCCTCGCCACCATAGACCCGCTCGGCTGGCGGCCAGCGGGTGATCGTCACCGGCAGATACCCCACCTGACACGAGCCGTCGGATTGCCGCTCCGCCAGCGAGTGCGCCAGATATCGCCGGTCGTCGCGCGCAGGAAAATCCACACGCTGATGTGCGCCGCGCGACTCCTCACGACGAAGCGCGGAGTTCACGATGGCCTCCGCGACGTCGAGCATGCAGAACAGCTCCAGCGCGGACACGCGCTCCGTGTTGAAGGTGCGGCTCTGATCCTCGATGTTGAGATTACGGGACCGATCCTGAAGTTCGCGAAGCTTTGCCGCTCCACGTATTAACGTGGGCCCCGCGCGGTAGATGCCGGCGCTCTCCTCCATGGTGCTCTGCATTTCCTCTCGGAGGTCCGCGATGCGCTCGCGACCGTGCGGCTGTAACAACTCGTGCTCCAGCCGCCGCTCCTCGTCCTTGAATTGCGCGAGCACGCCCGGCCCGGGCTCGCTCGCCGTCAGCGCGTAGTCAGCCGCGGCGCGACCGGCTCGCGCGCCGAAGACGAGCAGCTCGGGCAGCGAATTCGATCCCAGGCGATTCGCGCCATTGATGCTGACACAGGCCGTCTCGCCCGCCGCATACAGTCCCGGCAACGGCGTCGCTCCGTTGATGTCGGTGTGAACACCGCCCATCATGTAGTGGACCACCGGCCGCACGGGAATCAACTCCTTGACCGGATCAATGTTCTGATACTTCATGCACAGTTCGCGCACGAACGGAAGCTTGGTGTCGATGAGCTTCGCTCCGAGATGTCGGAGATCGAGGTGGACGACGGGTCCGTAGGGCGTCGCGATCGTGCGCCCCTTGTCCACTTCCTTCATGAACGCCTGCGACAGCCGATCGCGCGGACCCAGCTCCATGCTGCGGAATACCGGTTTCGGCTGCGGCTTGCCGAGCGCGTAATCCTGCAGGTAGCGGTAGCCGTCCTTGTTGATCAGGTGTCCGCCTTCGGCCCGCGCGGCTTCGGTGATCAGGATGCCGGTGAAGGGAAGACCGGTCGGGTGATACTGGACGAACTCCATATCCTTGAGCGGCGCTCCGGCACGATACGCCAGCGCCATCCCGTCGCCTGTCTTGATGGCCGCGTTCGTGGTGAACGGGAAGACCCTGCCGCATCCCCCCGTGCACAGGATGACCGCCCGGGCGGTTATGGCCTCAATCTTCCCAGTCGATAACTCGAACGCGACGACGCCCTGAACGACGCCGTCGTCGACCAGCAGTCGGGTGACGAACCATTCGTCGTAGCGCACGACGCTCGAGTACTTGAGTGAAGTCTGGAACAGCGTGTGAAGCATGTGGAAGCCGGTCTTGTCGGCGGCAAACCACGTCCGCATCTTCTTCATGCCGCCGAACGGCCGGACCGCGACGCGGCCATCCGGCTCGCGGCTCCACGGGCAGCCCCAGTGCTCGAGGCGGAGCAACTCCTGCGGTGCCTCGCGGACGAACGCCTCAATCGCGTCCTGATCGCCCAGCCAGTCGCTGCCAGAGATGGAGTCGTAGCAGTGTTCGTCGAGGCTGTCGTCGGAACCGATCACGCCGGCGGCGCCGCCTTCCGCGGAGACAGTGTGGCTGCGCATCGGATACACCTTCGACACGACGGCCACGCGGAGCCCCGGGGCGGCTTCAGCGATGGCAATGGCCGCGCGCAATCCTGCCCCTCCACCGCCGACCAATACGACATCGAACGACGGTGTCACTTCATTCGCTCCCTCTGGACCACTACTCCGCGGTCAGGAGTTCATCTTTCAACACGGTGCCGTTATGGTGAACGATTTTGCAGGCGACGCTGCCGTCGTGGTACTGATGCTGGATGCGGACGCACCCGCACTGGTAGTCGATTTCCTGGGTGAGCAGCGCTTCTTCGTCGCGATCTTCGTAGTCGTCGGCGTCGACAATCTTGCCGCACGGCGCCGGCTGCATCGTGAAGTGGTGGCGAGTGACGGTCATTTTCACCCTCCCGACAACTTCCGCGGAGCCGAAAGCAGGTCGTCTGGTTCGTCCGGTGTCCGGCAACGAGCGGACCAGAGTCCCCAATGGTCAGTGAATCGGTGTCTCCTCCATTGAACGTCCGCTACGAGGTACGAATATCAGGGCCACGATCGGGCGGGAGTTTACGCCGGTTGCCGCCGCCGCGCCAGAGCATTTTTGAGCAACTTCCTGTTTTGAGGACCGTGGCGCGAATTGTAGCTGATTCTGTTCGAGGCGCGGCGTCGCGACTCGCGTTGCGTCAACTGAGCTTCTTCAGCCACATGTTCCGGACCGACACCTTCGTCGTGGCCTCGATTTCGATCCCAAACAGGCCCGCCTGGTTGTTCGACGACTCCGGATCGTCGTCGATCATCACGGCCATGAGCTGTCCATTCAGGATGTGAATGAACGTTCCACCGCGCGCCATCACGGTGTACTGGTTCCAATCGTTCATTCGCACGATGGTGCCGAGGGCTTCGCGATCCGCGATGGTGCCCATCAGCCGCTTGGTCTTCGCGCCAAAGCCTTCGACGACCTGCCCGCGCCACGCGAGGATTCGCATCGGCGTGTTCTCGGAATAGAACTGCCCTGTGTAGACCCGGCTTGGCCAGAAGTCCGCCTGCGGCCCGGTCATCATCCAATTGAGGTTGACCGGCCCGACGTTGGCCGTCACGTTTGCGGGGATGTTGGCGAGCCACGGAATGCCTGTCTTGCTCCGGTACTGGATCCCGCTGCCACCGTTGCCTTCGACTTTGATCTCGAACTTGAGCGTGAAGTCTTTCGCCTCCACATCTCGATATGCGATGTAACTGTTGCCACTTGGGTTCGTCGGAGTGGATTCGCCAACGATCGCGCCGTCCTCGACGCGCCAGAACTTCGGATTCCCGTCCCATCCCTTCAGCGTCGAGCCGTCGAACAACGGCACGTAGCCTTCGTGATCGTTGAAGTCCATCGGGCTCGGTTCGGTGAACCCGCCGCCGCGGCCGCGGCCTGCGACGGGCGCGGTCGTTTGCGCTGGCGGCTGTTGCGTCTGAGCTGCGGGCGCCGCAGGTGGCGGACCTTGCTGCGCGAGCGTGCCCATCTGAATCGCAAGCCCAATACCCAGCCCGATTCCGAGACCGAGCACACCATGGCCGAGAGAACGATCCATCGAGACTCTCCGTTTGTGTGTTTACGATTGGGCCGCGAGCGGCTGGTGCTGAAGGATGCGGGCCCTTGGTTCCGCTCGCTCAACCGGGTCCGGCCAGTCGAGGTAGTTCCGCTCCTTCTCGCGAATCGCGCGGTATCGACGGAAGACGCTGCGGCTGCTTTCGAGGCCGAGTACCGATTTCCAGCCCGTTCCCCTGAAGGTGTGCGCCAGCATCCGATGCATATGACCGAGAACGAACCTGGGATCGTGGCGCAGCACGACCGGAAGGTGACGCACCTTCATCCAGCGCTCGGCCTTCCAGCGCATGAATTCGATTTCCTCGGACGAGAGATGGGCACTGCGCGTGACGGCCGTGGTTCCGTCGTACTCCTCGACTCGCGTGTTCACGACGAGCCCGCGCGCTTCGAAGTCTTTCGTCATCGGTGTGCCCGGGTACGGCGTCGGATGCTGGATATACGGCCAATCGACATACTTCCGCGCGAACTCGAGGTTCGCCGCGACTGATTCGCGACGGTCGTCGGGGTTACCCACAATCAATCCGCCAACGACCAGCATCCCATGCTGGTGCAGGACGTCGACGGCCGCTACGGCGGTGTTGGTTCGCCGCCCTTCCTGCTGACGGCTGTTCTTGGACCTGGCCTTCAGAAACGCGAGGTCCTCGTCCAGGATGTTCTCGATGCCGAGGAACACGTAGCGGAAGCCGGCTTGGCGCATGAGCGGCGCGAGTCGCTCGCCGTGCGCGGCGATCGAGGCGGTCATCGCCTGTACCAGATAGTCGATCTGGTTCAGTCCTGCCTTTATGATCGCTGTGCAGAGCGCCTCGAACCGCGGGACGTCCAGCGTGATGTTGTCGTCGACGATGAAGATGGTGCGGGCGCCGCGAGCCGCGGCATCGCGGATATCTTCGATCACGCGTTCGATCGGAAACCGGAAAAAATTGCGTCCCCGCATCTCGATGATCGAGCAGAAGCTGCAGTCGAAGGTACAGCCGCGGGATGTTTCGATGACGTCGATCGGGCGGCCCATCATCGTGTAGCCGGAGAGCACGCGGGCGTCGCGATTCGGCGGGCGTATCTCTCCGTTGTTCAGGCGCGTAGCATGGCGCTGTGGGGTGTGACGGAACGCCCCGCCCTGGCGGTACCACACGCCATCGACATCGGCGAGCGGCCGTTGGTCTTCGAACGCGCGGATCAGCTCTCTGAACGTAACGTCCCCCTCGCCGCGGACGATGACGTCGACGCCGATGGCCGGATCGGTCCATGCCTCCGGGGCCAGGCTCGGGTCGTATCCGCCAACCACGATGCGGACATCAGGCATCATCGCGCGGATGAGCGCGATGATCCGCCGGGCGGTCGATCGCTGGAATGTCATGACGGAGAGGCCGACGACATCGGGCCGTATCTCTGCGACCAGCCGCTCGACGGTGCTTCGCACCGACGACTGGGCGAGGACGAGATCGGCAATCGCGACGCGATGATGCGGATCGATATTTCCAGCGAGCGAGGCGAGCGCCCCGTTCGGCATGCGGATCGTCAGCGTGGGTGTGTGCTCGAATGAATCGGGCATCGAGAGGAGGAGAATGTTCACGGCGCCTCCGGACGAGATGGCCACCTGCGGTGCGGCCGATTCGACTGGCATGATAAGCCCAATCGAGCGTCCGTGTCACAATGTGCGGGCGTGTCGTTGGAGAGCCCCCATCCTGCGTCTGGCATGACCGCCGTCCCGAGCGGCCGCGATCCCGTGGCGCCAGTGAATGTCGTATTGATCGGCCCGCCGGGCTCCGGCAAGGGGACGCAGGCCGCGCGCCTGGCCGAACGATATGAGATTCCGCACATCTCGACCGGCGAGATTTTGCGCGGCGCGGTACGCGCGGGCACACCGCTTGGACGACAGGTGGCGGACATTCTCGCCAAAGGATCGCTGGTCAGCGACGACTTGATGACCGACCTCGTGCGCGCGCGGCTTGCGGAACCCGACGTGGCGCCAGGCTTCGTGCTCGACGGATTTCCCCGCACCGTCGGTCAGGCGCTTGCGCTCGATGACATGATGGGCGCGGCGCTTATGATCGTCATGCTGATCGAGGTCGCTGATGCCGAGATCGTGCGGCGCATGGGCACGCGCCGCGTGTGCGATTCGTGCCGGTTGACCCAGTCGGTCGCCGACGCCTTTCATCCCGACAGCGAGCCCTGTCCGTACTGCGGCGGCAACCTCGTACGGCGTCCGGATGACGAGCCGGAAACGGTCCGGCATCGCCTCGCGACGTACGCGCAGTATGCCAGACCGGTGATTGAGCACTACCGGCACCGAGAATCGTTTGCGGTGGTCGACGGCGCCCAGCATGCGGACAAGGTGACGGCGGCGTTGACGGCCCACATCGATCGGGTGCGCGAGATGCGCGCATGACTGACGGACTTCGCGGACGAGTGGTGCTCGTCACCGGCGCCGGACGCGGGATCGGCAAGGGCATCGCGCTCGAGTTTGCCCGCGCGGGCTGCCGCGTCGCGGTGAACTACGTGACGGAGCCGGAGAAGGCGGAGGCGGTCGTCGAGGAACTTCGCGCGTTCGGCATCGATGCGCTGGCGGTGGAAGGAGATGTCAGCCAGCCGGCGGCAGTGAGCGCGATGGTTGATCGTGTGGTTCGCGAACTGGGTGGGCTCGATATTCTCGTGAACAACGCCGGCACGCAGACCTTCAAGCCGCTTCTCGAGGTGACCGAAGCGGAATGGGATCTCGTGATCAACACGAACCTCAAGGGCTGCTTCCTGTGCACGCAGGCCGCCGCCCGGTTCATGAAGGATCACGGCGGCGGGTCCATCATCAATATCGGATCGGGATGCAACAAGGTGGCGTTTCCGAATCTCGTCGCGTACACAGCGAGCAAGGGCGGCATCGAGATGTTTACGAAGGTCGCCGCGGTCGAGCTCGGTCCGCACGGGATTCGCGTGAACTGTGTCGCTCCTGGTGCCATAGAAGTAGAACGAACCAGGCAGGAGCTGCACGATTACGCGGGAACCTGGGGCGGGATCACTCCGCTCAGGCGCATCGGGTACGCTGACGATGTGGCTCGCGCCGTCGCGTTCCTTGCAGGCCCCAACGCGTCGTTCATCAGCGGCCAGACGATCTGGGTCGATGGCGCGCTGTTCTCTCAAGCGCCATGGGCTGAGCCCGTCAAATCGGGCAAGTAGGACACCCGATGCAATCCTCCGCCACACTCCTCGTCGATTGCCGATGCACGCTGGGTGAGGGCCTCGTCTGGTCGCCGCGGCAGCGAAGCGTGCTCTGGACCGACATCGAGAAGTCGAAATTATGGATGCATCGTCCCGAGGACCAGGCGACACGCAGCTGGACGCTGCCCGACCGGCTGGGCTCTTTTGCGCTGTGTGAATCCGGCCGGCTGGTCCTTGGACTCGCCAAGAGTCTTGCGTTCGCCGATCTCGATGCCGCGTCCGGACCCGAGCTGCAGGTCGATCCGATCATGCCGATCGAGCCGCGGTTGGCGCGAACTCGGATCAACGACGGCCGGACGGATCGTGCGGGCAACTTCGTGTTCGGAACGTACAACGAAGCTCAGGACGCGCCGAGTGGCAGCTTTTATCGGTACCTCCTCACGCTTCGGCCTTCGTCGTCTCGAGCTCGGCGGCGTGGTCATTCCCAACAGCATCTGTTTCAGTCTGGACGGCGCGACGATGTATTTCTGCGATTCGCCGGCGGGGCGGATCCGCCAGTGCGACTACGAGGCTGAATCTGCGCGTGTGGCCAATGTACGTGATTTTGTAACATTCAAAGAGGGGAGCGGCTTTCCGGACGGATCGGTCATCGATGCCGACGGCTGTTTGTGGAATGCCGTCTGGGGTGCCGGTGTCGTGCGGCAGTTCGACCCTGAAGGAAATCTCCTGGCTGAAATACGCGTGCCCGCGAAGAATCTCACATGCGTGGCGTTTGGCGGCGACCAGCTCGATCAGCTGTTCGTGACCTGCTCGAGGCAGGAGATGTCGGAAGAGGAGCTGGTCGCGGCGCCCACAGCGGGTGGCTTATACCTCCTCAAAGCGACTTCACGCGGCGTGTGCGATGCCTACTTTCGCCTGTAAAGGCCCGTCCGCGTAGTGCCTCGTCACGGTGAGGAGGTTGATTGCGTCCACGGCGAACCTGCTCACTCGGGAGTAAACTGAAGTGTGACGCGCGGCTCGCGCGCGGCGCAGTCCAAGTACCGGCTCAGCAGCAACTCTAAGACTGAATGACGATACCGGACATAGCTGAACCGTTTCGGCTGAAACGCGGCGTCAGCTCGGGCCCTTGTTTTGCGTGTGGTGATCATCGATGCTCCCCCGCTTCCCACGTTTTCAATTCGTTCACGACGCCCTCGCCGGGCGGCCACGGTTGCTGGTCACGATTACCGCACTCCTCGCGATGGTGGTGTTTCTCGCGGGTGGGTGGGCTGTTTGGTTCAGCTACGAGCTCACTGAGGGGCTACCCGATCGGCAGGCGCTGAAGTCGATAGGGGACATGGCCCAGGCGACAACCATCCTGGACGCCTCGGACAAGCCCGCATTCACGATTTTCAAAGAGCAACGGCTCGAGGTGCCGATCGAGAACGTCTCGCCCAACCTCATCAAAGCTGTCGTATCGGTCGAGGACCAGAGGTTCTACGAGCACAGCGGTGTCGACGGCATCCGCGTCGCCGCCGCCGCATTCCGCAACTTCGAAACCGGCCGCCGCGCTGAAGGGGGAAGCACGATTACCCAGCAGCTCGCACGACAGAGCTTCCTGAGCCGCGACAAGACCTATCGACGCAAGCTGAAGGAAGTCATTCTTGCCGCGTATATCGAAAAGATGTACGACAAGAACGAAATCCTCGAGCTGTATTTGAATAAGGTGTATTTGGGCGGCGGCCTCTACGGTGTCGAGGCGGCCTCACGCGGATACTTTGGGAAATCGTCTCACGACCTGACGGTAGACGAAGCCGCGCTCCTGGCTGGTCTGATCCAGTCGCCTTCGAGCTACGCTCCGTCTGTCAATCTCGACCGCGCTATCGCTCGTCGAACCGTCGTCCTGCAGGCAATGGTGGCGACGGGTGCCATCGATCAGGCGGCCGCCGACCGTGCGCGCGCCACGCCGGTGAAGCTGGTGAACGGCCTCGAGATTCAGGAATCGTCGGGCCTCTATTTCAAAGAGCAGGTTCGCCGTGAGCTCGTCGAGCGCTTCGGCTGGCAGCGCGTGTATCAGGGCGGACTCCGTGTGTACACGACGCTCGATGCCGCGCTGCAACGCGCCGCCGAAACGGTCGTTGAGAAGGGCCTCTCCGACATCGAGCGTCGGCCCGGCTACAAGCACACGCGGCGCGGCGCCGAGGGAGCGCTCAAGCAAGGCAGCCTTCCTCAATACCTGCAAGGCGCGCTCCTCTCGATGGATCCCACGACGGGCTATGTGCGCGCCATGGTTGGTGGCCGCAATTTCGACGAGAGCCGTTTCAACCGCGCGACTCAGGCCAAACGGCAGTCCGGTTCGGCATTCAAGCCGTTCGTATACGCCGCCGCGCTCGAAGCTGGATATTCGCCCGCAACAGTCATCGAGAACCTGAACGCTCCGATCGCGACGCCGCAGGGCGGTTGGGTCCCTGAGGATGAACATTCCACGGCGGACTCGATGACGCTGCGAACAGCGCTGCGCACATCGAGCAATCGCGCGGCCGTTCAGCTGCTGAACGGCATTGGCATCAAGAACGCGGTCGGTTATGCCGAGCGGCTCAACGTCGGTACGCCGCCGAGTGTTCCATCGCTCGCGCTCGGTGCCAGCGATGTCACGCTCGCATCCTTGACGGCGGCATATGGCGCGTTCGCGAATGGCGGCATCGTCCGCCAGCCGGTGCTCATCAGACGCGTCGAGGACAGCGATGGGCACGTGCTCTATCAGGAAGCCGGCAAGTCGCACCGCGCGGTCAGCGAATCGACCGCGTTCCTGATGTCGAGCATGCTCTCGGACGTGATCAATTCGGGCACGGCCTACCGCGCGCGTCAGACCGGGTTCGTGCTTCCGGCGGCTGGCAAAACTGGAACGACGAACGATTACGTCGATGCGTGGTTCGTCGGCTTCACGCCGCATCTGGTGACCGGCGTGTGGATTGGGTTCGACCAGCCCGCAACGATCATCGCCAACGGATACGCCGGAGAGCTGGCGGTGCCGGTCTGGGCGAGCTTCATGAAAGAGGCGACGAAAGGGGACAAGCCCGACTGGTTCGACCGCCCGTCGAACGTCGTCGGCCTGAACGTATGCCGCGTGTCCGGCAAGCTGCCCAACGGTGGTTGTGACCACGTCGAAGTCGTCAACCGTGACGGATTGCTCGAAACACGGTCGATGATCTACACAGAATACTTCGTCAAGGGGACTCAGCCGACGGAGCTCTGTCCGATCCATCCATCCCCGAATTTGATGGACCGCGTCGCCGGGATGTTCGGCGCTGGCGAATCAGGCAAACCCGTACGAGCAGAGGAGGCTGGCCTGCCTCCGGCACAAACCGGAACCACCGGCGCTCACCAGCCTCCGCCACCTCCCGAAGCCGGCAACGACGAGCCGACAAAGGAGGTCAAGACAGACGCGCCAAAGAAGCGTGGGTTCTGGGCGCGTGTGTTCGGCAAGGACGGTAAGAAGCCGGACGAAAAAGATCAGAAGGATCAGAACCAGAAGAAGAAGGGCGGATAGGTTCGGGGTTCTGCAGGGTTCTGCAGGGTTCTACAAGGTTCTACAAGGTTCAGAGCACCTCGAACCTACGCAGAACCCTGTAGAACCTCGTAGAACCTCGTAGAACCTGATGATACGATTCATCCGGTCCCATATGCCATTCCGTCAGATTACCGGGCACCGGCACCTGCTGGAATTGACTGCGCGCGCCGCGACGCGCGGTACGCTGCCTCCGAGCCTGATCTTCGCCGGGCCGGAGGGCGTCGGCAAGCGGATGGGGGCCATGGCGTTGGCGCAGTTGATGAACTGCCTGGCGCTCGCCAAGACCGGGGGAAGTGACGCATGTGGAGAATGCGCGGCGTGTAAGCGGATCGCGCGTGGTGTCCACGCTGATGTTCTGCTGATCGAACCGGGTGATACCGGCGCGATCAAGATCGATCAGGTCCGCGATGCGATCGAGCGTTCCGCGTATCGGCCGTTCGAGGGGCGTCGCCGGGTGGTGATCGTTGACGACGCGGAATCGCTGAATAGCGAAGCGCAGAATGCGCTCCTCAAGACTCTCGAGGAGCCACCGGCCGCTTCGACGTTCGTGCTCGTGACTTCCCGGCCTGATACGTTGCTCCCCACGGTGCTGTCCCGGTGTCAGCGCCTGCGCTTTGGCCGCTTGTCGCCGGCGGAGGTTGCCGCTGTGCTGATTCGCGAACACAAATATGAAGAGAGCGACGCGCATGCAGCCGCATCGCTCTCCGATGGCAGCATCGGCCGGGCGCTCGAAGGAGCGACCGACGAGTTCGTCGATGCCCGGGATGCGGCGACGTCTCTGCTGGATTCCGTGGCTTCATCGTCCGATCCGCGACGCCGGCTCAACGGTGCGAAAGCCCTGACAGGCTCCGCGCGTGGAGGCAGCGATCGTGAAGAACTGGCGCGCCGGTTGTACGCGCTTTCATCGATAGTCAGAGATCTGGGTGCCCTTCTTTCCCGCGCGGACGAACGCTGTCTCGCGAATGCCGATCTGCGGCCGCTTCTGGAGCGGTGGCACCGGTCTTTCGACGGGGAGCGAACGCTTCGCGCGTTTTCGGCGGTTGATCGTGCGCTGGCAGCGCTCGATCGGAATGCAAGCCCGAAGATCGTTGCCGACTGGCTTGCGTTTCAGATCTAGCGCCTGGAATTGATTTCAAAACGGCGTCGCGCAGGCTGCGGCCCTGCCAGAGGCAGCCCCAAAAGGGCTGCGCTACAGATCCAGAGGCAGCCCTAAAGGGGTGCGCTAGGTTTTGAGACCACTTCCAGTGATTTGTGGCCGCGCGCGCAGGTTCCGCTTATATAGAGGCCGCTATGAGTGCCGGGCCGCATCGGCCGTTCGTCAGCGTGAAGTTCAGTCCCGTTGGCCGTACCTATTCGTTCCTGCTCCCGGAGCTGGCGCTCGACAGCGAGACCGCCGCACCGCCAGACGCTCCTGCACCTTCCACATCGCCGGCCGCCCTTCCCTTGAGCCCGGGCGACACCATTGTCGTCCAAACCCCCGAAGGCCGGGCGCTGGGAACGGTGACGCGCTCGGTGGCCGAGCTTGCCGCGAGAAAATGTCCGCCTCCCGACTCCGAGCTGCAGGTCGTGCGCCGGGCAACACGCGACGACGTGATCACTCGGCTGAAGCATCAGCAGCGGGAACAGGAAGCCCAGCGCATCTGCCTGATGAAGATCCGCGAGCGTGGCCTCGCCATGAAACTGGCGCGCGTCGAGCAGTTGTTCGACGGATCGCGGCTCATCTTCTACTACACGGCGGAAGGGCGGGTCGACTTTCGCGAGCTCGTTCGCGATCTGGCGGCGCATTTCCGTGTGCGAATCGAGATGCGGCAGATCGGGGTGCGCGATGAGGCACGAATGCTCGGCGGGTACGGATCCTGCGGAAGGCCGCTGTGCTGTACGACCTTTCTGCAGACCTTCGAACCTATCTCGATCAAGATGGCGAAGCAGCAGAATCTCAGCCTGAACCCATCGAAACTGTCCGGCATGTGTGGCCGGTTGAAGTGCTGCCTTCGTTACGAGCTGCCAAACGGCAAGGGGGTCAAACATGGCGGCTGTGCCGACGAGGGTGGATGCGGATCGTGCAGCAACCCGACTGGACCCGGCACCAGCGGCGGTTGTGGCGCGTGTGGATCCGGCGGCTGCGGGAAGTGCGGGTGAGCGGCCGTCCGCGCATCGGCGTGACCGTCGGCGACCCCGCGGGTATCGGTCCCGAGATTGCGCGCAAGGCGGCAGCGGACCCTGCGGTCGCTTCGGCCTGCGATGTCGTCTTCTACGGTCCGTCATCTGACGACGCGATCGCGCGATTCGATCGTGGCCGCATATCCGCGGCGGCTGGTCAGGCGGCATACGAGGCCATCGTCGCCGCCACGGCCGATGCCCAGGCTGGTCGCATCGACGCCATTGCCACCGCCCCCATCAACAAGGAAGCATTCGCGGCGGCCGGGTTGCCCTGGCGCGGACACACCGATCTCCTCGCGCATCTGACCGGTGCCCCGCGCGTCGCCATGATGTTCTACGCCGAGGCGCTCCGCGTCGTGCTGGCGACGGTCCACATTCCGATTGCCGACGTGCCGCGTGCGCTGACGCGAGAAGTGATGGAAGGGACTATCGAGCTGACGGCGCGGGAACTGCCTCGATTTGGCATTCCACACCCCAGGCTCGGCGTGGCCGGCCTGAATCCCCACGCTGGAGAGCACGGCGTCATCGGGTGTGAGGACGATGAAATTCTCCGGCCCGCGATCGAGGCTCAACGCGGACACGGGATTGCCGTCAGCGGACCCTTTCCGGCTGATACGATCTTCGTTCGAGCGATGCGCGGTGAATTCGACGCGGTCGTTGCGTGCTACCACGATCAGGGACTGATTCCGATCAAGCTGGTGGCGTTCGGGAAGGCCGTCAACGTGACGCTCGGGTTGCCGATTATCAGGACGTCGGTCGATCATGGGACCGCGTTCGACATCGCCGGAAAAGGCATTGCTGATCCGGGGAGCATGATCGAGGCCGTCCTGCTGGCGGCGCGGCTTGCGACCGTTTACCAGCGGCGCGTCACCGCTAGCGCACCGCCAACCATCTAAAAGCGGGCAGCCACTGGAGAATCGCGACGGATCTTTAGCCCTTTGGACAGAATGCCGGGCACTGCCTTCGTCGCGTTTGACGCGCACCGATCATCGAAATGATGCAGCCGGTGAGGACGAACAGCCAGGAAGCGGGCTCTGGTACTACGCTCGGAGGACTAAGCGGTGTAACAAGGGTCGCGTATCCGATTCCCCACGCGTTACCGAGGGGCCGGAAGGGCTCCCAATCGATCGTTTCGCTCTCGCTCCACGTCGTATAGAGGCCGTAGTACCTTCCGTTCACGCCTCGATCGTCGTATCCCAACACCGGGACGAAGTGATCCGTGGCACCATTGCCATCGGTATCGACAAGGCCCAGGAACGGCCGGCCGGCGTTGATTTCCTGGACGAGGTCGTCCCACAGACCGCTGAATCCGACCGTCTCGGCGGCGAACTGGTATCCCCGATAGGCGGCGTAGCCTTCGAAGGCGTCCTCTGCATACGAAAGGTAGCTCCATCCAAAATCCAAAGGATCGACGGAGGTCTGAAACCAGTCGGCGATGCTCGTGTAGGCGGGAGCGGGTCCTGAGGCGTCCGGGGTCGGATCGTATTTCGCGTTGTGCGCGGCGCTGGAGATCTGTTCCTGCACGTTCGACGTCAAGAACACGTTTGCGCCAGATGCGTCGAAAAGATTGGGGAACCCCTGAAGATCCCAGTAGCCGAGCACTGAGGCCGCCGCGGTCGGGCCGCATCCATGATACCAGTTGTACGCGGGCACCGAATCGATAGCCTTGGCCGTCGACGATGTTGACGTATCAGCTGAACTGACGGGCGGCGGGGCGCCGCACCCGATGGGATCGGCCCACGCGGCTGTGGGGACCGCGACCAGTGCCGCCGCAATGGCAAGAGTTGGCAGGCGGGCTGCATGCCTTTGGCACTTAGTTACCATCAGCCTCCCGGGAGTTGTCTGCCGGAGCCTCGATGCAAGCGCACGGCCATTCCTCGACCCACCGGGCGCGAATTGCAGTACGCTTTGCTGACTGTCACCTGATGAAATCCGAACGCGAACAGGCGCAGAAAAGCGTCGCCGAGAACCGCAAGGCGTTTCACGACTACCACATCCTCGAGACCTTCGAGGCCGGCGTCCAGCTGCTTGGAACCGAAGTGAAAGCGATCCGTGAGGGTAACGTCGAATCTGCGCGACAGTTACGCGCGAGTCGACGATGGGGAAGTGTGGATCTACAACGTGCACATCAACCCGTACAGCCACCGCGGATACGCGGATCATGAGCCCACGCGAAAGCGCAAACTGCTGCTGCACCGTCAGGAGATCCGGAAGCTGATTGGCCGCACTGTCGAGCGGGGGATGACGCTCGTGCCGACACGCATGTACTTCAAGAATGGTCACGTCAAAATCGCCCTCGGGCTGGCCAAAGGCAAACAGGCGCACGACAAGCGGGAAACCATCAAGCGGCGTGAAGCGGATCGGGAAACGCGTGCGGCGGTGAAAGAACGGCGGAGATAGTGATACATTGACGCTTTTCAGCGAGGGATAGCCAGATATGAAAGGAAATCGCGCGGTCCTGACCGCGATCGTTGTCGTCATTCTTATTGTCGCAGGATGGTGGCTCTTCAAGCGGAGCACCCGCGGGCCGGCCATTGACCTGATCTCCACGTTCGACTCGGCCACGAAGAAGCCTGCCGGAGGCGTTTTCCAGGTGGTCGACACGGAGCTCAATGGCGAACGAAAGCGAGCGATCTTCACCGCGCCGCCCACCCGGATCATCTGGAAGGTCAGGATTCCGGAGGACGGGTGGATCAAGGCGTCACTCGGCATGAAGCCCGAGTCGTGGGACAAGGAAGGCGACGGCGTCCTGTTCCGGATTGGCATCTCCGATGGCCGCACCTTCGAAGACATTCTCACGCTTCACGTGGATCCGTACCACAACAAGGCCGATCGCCACTGGATTCCCGTCGCGGTGGACGTCTCGGCCTACGCTGGCGAAGAGGTTGAAGTGATCTTCAACACGAACGTGAGCATGCCTGGCACGCCGGACGACGCGCGCAACGACACGGCGCTGTTCGGCACGCCTGAAATCGTCGTTCGATGACATCCGCGATCCGGACGCCGGTAAGGCTGCTGGATCTCGATGCGCAGTATCGGCCACTGCGCGCGGAAATCCTGGCGGCCATGACCCGCGTCTGCGACAGCCAGCGCTTCATCCTCGGGGCGGAAGTGGACGCCCTGGAGAGTGAGCTGGCCTCATATCTCGGTGTGCCGCAGGCGATCGCGGTGTCCTCCGGCACGGACGCGCTCCTTGCCGCGCTCATGGCGCTTGGCATAGGCCCTGGTCACGAGGTCATCACCAGCACCTTCTCGTTTTTTGCAACCGCCGGTTCGGTCGCACGTGTCGGCGCGACGCCTGTTCTGGTCGACATCGATCCCGTCACCTTCAACCTCGATCCGGCAGGAGTCCGCGCGGCACTGACCTCGCGAACTCGCGCGATCCTGCCGGTGCATTTGTACGGCCTGTGCGCGGACATGGATCCAATCGTGGACGTCGCGCGCGATGCGGGGGTGGCGGTCATCGAGGATGCCGCTCAGGCGATAGGCGCTACGTACAAAACGAGGCAGGCAGGCACGATCGGCACGATTGGCTGCTTCTCGTTCTTTCCCAGCAAGAATCTGGGAGCGTTCGGCGACGGCGGCCTGATCACGACCGGCGATCCGGCACTGGCGCACGAACTCCGGTTGCTGCGGAATCACGGCGCCGAGCCGAAGTACTTCCACAAGCGCATCGGCGGCAACTTCCGTCTGGACGCCCTGCAAGCCGCGGTGCTTCGAGTGAAGTTGCCGCACCTGGCGCGCTGGACGGCGATGCGGCAACGCAACGCCGAGCGCTACACGACGCTCTTCCAGTCAGCCGGCCTGACCGATCGAGTGACGCTGCCGACCGCTCCGGCGGATCGCCGTCACATCTTCAATCAGTACGTCATCCGCGTTCCCGGACGCGACCGCGTTCGCCAGGCGCTCGAGGATCGCGGCATCGGGACCGAGATCTACTATCCCGTGCCGTTTCATCTGCAGGAATGCTTCGCGCCGCTGGGGCATCGACGTGGCGATTTCCCCAAGGCGGAGGCCGCAGCCGACACCTGCCTCGCGCTGCCCATCTACTCCGAGCTCACGGTCGAACAGCAGACCGCAGTGGTGGCCGCGCTCGCCGACGCCGTTCGAGCATGATGCGCGGCGTGCTACCGAGTCTATGCGAGTCGCTCTTCTACCAGCCGTGCAACTCTGATAGCGATCGCGAGACAGGCGGTCAGGCCGGGTGACTCGATTCCCGCCGCATGGATCAAGGCGGGCTGCTCGGTGTCGGCTCGAATCAGAAAATCGGCGAACGGCTGGCTGGGTGGCGCGAGCTTCGGCCGAATGCCGCTGCCGCCGTAGGTGAGGTCATCGATCGTCGCATGAGGCAAGAGCTGGCGGGTCGGCTCGAGGAAGTCGGCGAGCGGAATACGGTCGCGTTCGTAATCATCCTTGTCCTCTTGATACGTGGCGGTCGGTCCCAACAGCACGGCGCCACCTATGGTCTTCGTCAAGTGCACGCCCAGGCTGTGCCCGGCCGCATGCGGCAACGGGTAAACCAGTCCGTTTACCCAATTGCGGCGAGATGGCCGCAATTCAGCGTACTCGCCGCGACACGGGTAAATGTGGAACGATTCACCACCCAGGGCACGTGAGAACTCGTCCGCGTAGAGGCCGGCGGCATTGACCACCGTCCGCGCCGAGATAGCTTCCCGGTCCAGGCGGACATCGATGCCAGCCGCAGAGGGAGTGCCGTCCAGCGCGCGTGCACCGCGCAGCAGGATCGCTCCTGCGGCCTCCGCTCTACGCGCCAGTTCGCGAACCAACGCTTCGGCTTCGACTCGTCCGGAGGCGGACGACCACAATGCCGCGGTTGCGGCGACGTGCGGTTCACGCGCCCGGACGAATTCAATGCCGACCATCTCCAGGCCGCGAACACCATTCGCCTGGCCGCGCCGGGCTAGAGCCTCGAGCTCACCAATCTCGTTCTGATCTGATGCGACGATGAATTTGCCGCATCGATCATGAGCGATGTCATGACTAGCGCAGAAGTGATACAGCCGGTCAGCACCCTCGATACACAATTCAGCTTTCAATGAGTTTGGCGGGTAGTAGATTCCGGCGTGGATCACGCCGCTGTTGTGCGTGCTCGTTTCCTGACCGAATCGTCCGTGCCGTTCCGCCAGAACAACGGAAATCCCACGGTTCGCGAGCTCGTGCGCGGTTGCGAGACCGGTGACGCCGCCGCCGACAATCAAGGTGTCAACTGTTTCCATCTTCAGGGTCGCACCCTCCACGGTGCGTCGGTTCTTTGCGCAATGGTATCGTAGTGTCTACGCGAGCGAGCGTATGCCGAGGCATGATGCGTTTCTTGGTCACGGGTGCGTCCGGACAGCTTGGTTCTGCAGTGGTCGATCGCCTGTCTGCCGTCGGCGTCGTCTGTGCGGTGACGCGGGATGAGCTGGATATTACTCGAGATGCCGAAGTCGCTCGCGTGTTCCGGGATACTCGTCCCGACGTCGTTGTCAATTGCTCCGCTTACAACCACGTTGATCAGGCTGAAGATCAACCAAGCCAAGCGCTGAACGTCAATGCTTTCGGCGTTCTCACCCTGGCGCGCGCGGCCCGCGCGACTGGCGCCGTGCTGGTTCACTACAGTACGGACTTCGTATTCGATGGTGAGACATCGCGCCCCTACACTGAGAGCGATCCGCCGTCACCGCAGAGCAACTACGGACTATCGAAGTTGTTGGGGGAGTGGTTTGCCGCCGACGCGCCATCGCATTACGTCTTGCGGGTCGAAAGCCTTTTCGGTGGTCGACTCGCAAAGAGCAGCATCGATCGGATCCTGGATGCGATTCGGCAGGGGCACCCCGCGCGTGTGTTCGTCGACCGAACCGTCACGCCCAGCTACGTCGTCGACGTTGCTGAGGCGACAGTCAGGATCCTCCAGTCGCGTCCGGCACCGGGCTTATACCATTGCGTGAACAGCGGGATCACCACGTGGCTGGGCGTCGCCGAAGAGGTGGCGCGTCTACTGTCCCTGGAGCCAACGCTCGTGCCTGTTGAAATGGCTTCGATTTCGTTTCCCGCAAAACGCCCTCGTTATTGTGCCTTGTCCAACGAGAAGCTTCGAGAAGCGGGCATTCACATGCCGGACTGGCGCAATGCTCTCGCACGATACGTGGCGGGGCTTCACGACGAAACCGTTACGAGAAAAAAGCTCCCGGGCTGATTGCCCGGGAGCTTCTTGATAGTTATCGCAGACGGCCCGCGACGAACTCCGCCTCTGAAATGACCTGTGACCGCTCACGCACGACGGCGGCGCGGCTCGGTCTCTTGCCCTATCGTCGGCGGTCGCGGTGCGTCTGGTACGGCGTCAGCCACCCGCGTGACATGGCCGCCATGACTTTACGGTCGGCCGCCGTACGTGTGCGCTGAACCTTCCGTCGCTCCGAGAGCGCGCGCCGGAGCCCTGCAAGCGCGTCGATCTTCGCACGCACGATCGTCCGCCCGTGGCTAATCAAGCTAAAGCGGAGCAACGAGACGAGTGTCAGCAGGACATGCTGCGGCACGTAGAGCCACACCCGCCAGCCTGGCATGTTCTTGACCCACGCCCAGACCAGATTGCGATGGCCGTGATAAATGGCAAACGCGCTTCGCGCCCCCGTCGTGCCGGAGCCCACGTGGCGTACGACCGCACCTGGGACGTACAGACACCGATGCCCGAGAAGACGCAGCCGGAATGCCAAATCGACGTCTTCGAGATAACAGAAGAACGAGGGATCGAAGCCGTGCACTTCGTTGAAGGTGTCGCGGCGCACGAGTGCGGCTGCCGCGCAGGGCGAGAACACCTCTCGGGGCTCGGCGTGATCTGTCGGTGCCCGCTCGCCATGGGCGATGCGCCACGGCAGGCCACTGACATGATAGGCGTCGCCGGCGCCGTCGAGCCTTGAGGGGTCCGATGCAAGTCGGAGCTCGCTGGCGAACATCGCGATCCCAGGATGCTCCTCGACCGCCCGCATCAGCCGCTCGAGCCACTCTGGCTCCGGAAACGCGTCGGGGTTGAGGAACGCCAGCCAGTCGCAGTCCGCGACAGCCGCCGCGGCGATGTTGTTGCCGGCAGCAAACCCCACGTTCTCGTCAAGCGCGATGAGCTCGACCCCGGGCAACCGCGCGATGGCCTCACGAGAACCGTCAGTGCTCGCGTTGTCGACGACCACGATTCGATCGGCCGGGCGTCGCTGTTTCGCGAGGGCGGCAAGGGCCGCTGCCAGGTAGGCGCCGGCGTTCCAATTGACGATGAGCACGGCAACGCGCACGCTATCATTGTCCCACGCGCGCAGGTCTCGCTCCGCCGGAGCCTTCCTGCTTCACGGTCCGCCACGCGGACAGGACACTCGCTGGAACTGAGAGGCGTCTGAAGGTCGCCTCACCGATCGCCGCGTACGCTTGCAAATGACGCCCGACATCACTGCCATCATCGTCAACTACAATAGCGGCCCGCACCTGGCGGAGTGTCTCGCCTCGCTCGATGCCGGACTGGCCGGTTTCAACTGGGAAGTTGTGGTCGTTGACAATGCCTCGACCGATGACAGCGAGGCGGAGGCCGAGAAGAGAGAGTCGAGCGATTCCGGAAAGAGACGAGTGCGGCTCGTCCGTCGCCCGACCAACACGGGCTTCGCGGCCGCCGCGAACCTGGGAGCGCGAACGAGTGCGGCGGACCTTCTGCTGTTCATCAACCCCGATTGTCTCGTCGCCCCAGGATTCCTCGACCCGCTGCTCGATGATCTCGACACGTATCCGCGTCGCGCGGCAGTCGCGCCGTGCGTGATCAACGAGGACGGCTCTCCCCAAGGGAATGCCCGGGGAGACCCGACAATGATGACGGGGCTCTTTGGCCGGTCCACGCTGCTGTCGCGCCTGTTTCCGTCCACCCGTTTGGCGCGCCGCAATGTGCTGATTCCTTTGACGCTACAAGAAAGCCAGTCAGCCGCGTCGGTTGACTGGGTCAGCGGCTCCTGCGTCCTGGTGCGACGGGAGGCCTTCAACGAGATCGGCGGCTTCGACGAGCGGTACTTCCTCTATTGGGAAGATGCCGACCTCTGCCGACGCTTGCGCAACGCCGGATGGAGCATTCGTTTCAGGCCCGACGCTCGGGTGGTACATGTCGGTGCACGAAGCAGCCGCACAGTGAAGCCGCTAGCCATTCGTGCATTTCATCGGAGCGCGTATTTGTACTACGCCACGCACGTTGCGCAGTCACAGTGGAGCGCACGTCGCTGGCTGGCGGCGGGACTCCTGTTCGCTCGTTGCGGAATCAAGCTCCTGGTGGCGCGGATCCTCTGAATCAGGCGCGCCCCGCGCACCTCCTTCAAATACGTAGTCGTGGGTCACTGTCGTTTCGGCTCAGGCGGCTCCGCAAAAAGTGCGCAGCGGCTTACGAAAGTGTAAAGTTTCGAGTCGCACTGACGCGTGGCCAGACTTGGCATTCGCGCGGCCACACTTGGCATTATTGACTGATTTCAGCGGCTGGGAAAGGTCGCTCAGCAGGTACGTGTCTTGCCTCAGCCATTAAATCATGATGCCTATGTCTCGACTGAGCCGTCTCTCGGGTTTCGTCTTGTTCATGGGTCTTTGGGCGGGGGCGGCACAGGCCGCGACCGTGACCTTGGCCTGGGACCCAAGCTCTGATCCTAGCGTCACGGGCTACACCCTGTATTGGGGCAATCTGCCGGGTTCGTATCCGAGCAGCCTGAACGTCGGGAACGTGACCCAGGCACAGGTGGGTGGTCTAACCGACGGGATGCCCTATTACTTCGTAGCGCGCTCGTACAACTCGTCCGGCACGTTGAGTGCGCCATCAGTGGAAGTGTCGAGGCGCGTTGGCGTTCCCTTTTCGGTCGGCGGCGACCTTGACGGCGATTTCAAGTCCGATATCACCGTTTTCCGGCCATCGACCGGTCAATGGATCACGGCGAAGTCAGGTTCAAGCTACACAACGTGGAGTGTCAAGCAATGGGGCGTGAGCGGAGATGTTCCGGTAGCAGGCGACTATGACGGTGACGGGAAGATTGACCCTGCGGTGTTCCGGCCGTCCGCGGGCTACTGGTTTCTGTTGAAGTCGAGCACGAACTACGCGAGCATGGATCGCCTACAATTGGGGCATCACCGGGGACGTGCCCGTGCCCGGCGACTACGACGGCGACGGCAAAACGGACATGGCCGTGTACCGTCCTTCGACCGGGCTAATGGTTTCTCCTGAAGTCGAGCGCGAACTACTCGAGCTGGATCGTCTACCAGTGGGGCATCGCCGGGGACGTGCCCGTGCCGAGCGACTACGACGGCGACGGCATTTCGGACATGGCCGTGTACCGTCCTTCGACCGGGTAATGGTTTTCCTGAAATCGACTACGAACTTCGCGAGCTGGATCGTCTAACAGTGGGGCATCAACCGGGGACGTGCCGGTGCCGGGCGACTACGACGGCGACGGCAAGGTCGACATGGCCGTCTATCGCCCTTCGACCGGGCAATGGTTTCTCCTGAAATCGAGCACGAACTTCGCGAGCTGGACAATCTTTACAATGGGGGGTGGCTGGAGACGTACCAGTACCGAAGGACTACGACGGGGATGGCAAAACCGACATGGCCGTGTATCGCCCATCGACTGGCTACTGGTATCTCGTGAAATCAAGTGCGGACAACGGGGCTTGGATTGTTTTCCAGTGGGGCATCGGCAACGATGTTCCAGTTTTCTGAACGGCCCATGGCTGAGGGCGATTGCTGGAGGAACGAACTGCCGGACCCGAACGTGAGCAATGTAATTGCGCGCGGGCAATGGTACAGACAGTGACCATCAGCCCTTGACCGCAATCTGCCACGCCTTCGAGTTCCTGACTACGATTGGGTCGCATTTCGCGTTTGCTCTTCTCCCCGCTCGTCGACCGCCTTGCCCTCACCGCTCTCCCTTTCTTGCGAGCCGACGGACTGGACTGCTAGACTTAGGGAAGTTTGGGCTTTCCCCCCCGGTAATCTCATTCGATGCCTCCAAGCCAGACGGCACACCACGCAGACTTGCGGACGTCAGCCCGCCGCATGACCTGGGATTGCCTCACGGGAGCGAGCTCCACGACTGATTGGCGTCACGTACGAGTGGGTCCAGGTCCAAAGAAGTCGCGCGCACGGCGCACCGCGTCTCTGGCACGTCATAGAAGCTTCGACGGTCTCCGTTCCTCATGCAGGCTGAACCGGCCGTAGCGTGGCGCTCCGAAGCGCTCGACGCGGCCGTATACAGAGCGACCCGAGTTGCCCACTGGGACGCCGTCGCCCGCTCGGGACGCAAGCACCCGTGGACCTGCTCGCAGCTACCACCGCCGTATCGAATCCATTTACCGGTTCCTGGTTCCTCCGGGTCTGCGCGTGCTGGAATTGGGCTGCGGTGAAGGAAGCTTGCTGGCTTCGCTCGCGCCTCCGAAGGGACTGGAGTCGACTTTTCGCCGGCGATGATTGCCTCGGCCCGGCGAGCAGTACCCCGGCCTCCGCTTCATCGTCTCGGATGCTCACGACCTCGCAGAACTGAACTCGACGTTCGACATCATCGTGCTGTCCGATCTGCTTCACGACGTCGTGGGATGTCCAGGGACTGCTCGCCGGCCTTCAGCGGCTGTGTCATCCGGGCACGCGCGTCGATCACGAACTTCTACAGTCGCCTGTGGGAGGCGCCGCTCGAACGTCGCTGCACGGCTCGGGCTGGCGCGGCCCGTGCTCAAGCAGAACTGGCTGACCGTCGCCGACGTGACCAACCTGCTCCATCTCAGCGACTTTCGCGTGATCAGAAGCTGGCAGGAAGTTCTCTGTCCGCTTGCCGTTCCCGCTGCTGGCGCCTCTCTGCAATCGGGTCCTGGTGCGCATTGTGGGGCATTCGCCATCTGGCGCTGGCGAACTTTCATCGTGGCCCGGCCCACTCGGCGTCCGCGCCGTCGGCGACGCCGCGCCGAGGGTGTCGGTCGTCGTGCCGGCGCGAAACGAGGCCGGCAACATTCCGGCGATCTTCGCGCGCACGCCTGAGATGGGCGGCGGGACGGAACTGATTTTCGTCGAGGGCCATTCGTCCGACGACACGCGCGCGGCCATCGAGCGAGCGCATCGCAGGCGCAATCCGCATCGATCCGCGCAGTCTCCTGCGCCAGGACGGGTCGCGGCAAAGGGCGACGCGGTGCGGCAAGGCTTCGCGCGCGGCGACGGGCGACATCCTGATGATCCTCGACGCCGACCTGACCGTGCCGCCCGAGGATCTGCCGCGCTTCTACGAGGCGCTGACAGTCGGACAAAGGGGAGTTCGTCAACGGCGTTCGCCTGATGTATCCCGATGGAAGAGCAGGCGATGCGTTTCGCCAACCTCCTCGGCAACAAGTTCTTCAGCCTGGCCTTCAGCTGGCTCCTGGGACAGCCGATCAAGGACACGCTGTGCGGCACGAAGGTGCTTCGCCGCGACGCGTACCAGGCGATCGCGGCGAACCGCGCGTACTTCGGCGACTTCGATCCGTTCGGCGACTTCGATCTGCTGTTCGGCGCCGCGAAGCTGGGGCTCGAGATCGTCGGAGCTGCCGATCCGTTATCGCGAGCGGACCTACGGCACGACGAACATCCAGCGCTGGCGTCACGGCTGGATGCTCCTCAAGATGTGCGTCTTTGCCGCAGGGCGGATCAAGTTCGTGTGACACCCGGCCGATGACGCTGAGGGACTCGATTCACGCCGCCGGACGTCCGCGTGACACGTGCGCTGCTGCATCCCCGCTGGCGGCGGCGGCCATCCGTCGCGTGGACGTATCTTCAGCTGTACCTGTTGGGGAAACGACTGACCGAACGCCGGGAACTGTCGACGCTGCAATCGCTGATCGTCCCTGGCATGGTCATCGCGGACATCGGGGCCAACGTCGGCTTCTATACGTTCGAGATGGCGGCATGCGTCGGCCCAACCGGGCGCGTTCTCGCGTTCGAACCCGACCCGTTCAGTTTCCAGCTTTTGAAAGGACGCCTGAGCCGGGCGGCGGCGGTGAATGTCGAAGCGTATCAGCTCGCGCTCGGCAACGAGACGGGCCGCGCGGTCCTGTATTGCAGCGCGTACAATCGCGCGGACAACCGACTCAGTCCGTCACATGCAGAGCCGCACGTGGAAACATGCGAAGCTCAGGTCCGCACGCTGGACGACGTGCTGCGCGAAACCAGGCACGTGGCGATCGACGCCCTGAAGATCGACGTCCAGGGGAATGAAGCGAACGTGCTGCGCGGGGCGCGAAGACGTTGGACGCAGGCGTGAGTTGGATCTGGCTCGAGTTCTCGCCCGAGCACCTTCGAGGCTCGGGAGAGGATCCCGCAGCCTTTCTCGAGAATCTCGGCGCGCTCGGGATGGAAATGCTGCAGCTGACCGAGGATGCGAGCCTTCAGCCTGTGACAGACGTTCGTGAGTACACACGAAAGATGGGCTCAAACTACGGAGACATCGTGCTGATGTCGCAGAGCTGGCGCGAACGGATCTCGAAGACGCCGCGGTCGCGAACTTGAACCGAAGTCCTGGAGGAAACACGCGCGGCATGGGCGATTTGCCTCCTGGCTTCGCGGCGTGCTCGCCCACCCGCTGGCGCGTGGAGTCGATCTCGACTCTGCGGAAGCGACTGCCGTCCACGCTCGACTGATCAGTGAAAAACCGTTTCTGCGCCGCCTGTACTTGCGCTACTACGATGACTACGAGGCCACCGTCGCGCGGGCGGCGTCGGGCGGGAATCGTCCTGGAAGTGGGGGCCGGAGGCGGTTTCTATCACCAGGTCCGGCCCTCCGTCATCTCGATCGACCTCCGGCCGGGAGCGGAAGTCGACGTCGTCGGCTCGGCTCTCGCGCTGCCGCTCCATGATGAATCGGCTTCGGCCGTCCTGCTCTTGAACGTCCTCCACCATCTTCCCGACCCCGCTCTGTTCTTTCGAGAGTGTGAAAGAGTGCTCAAACCCGGCGGACGCGTATGCCTGATCGAGCCGTGCGCCGGACCGCTCAGCCGCCGGCTGATTCGGCCCCTCCATCATGAACCGTGGGACGAGGATGGAGGGTGGACGTTGCCGCCTTCCGGGCCCTTGACCGGCGCCAACATGGCGCTGCCATCGATCATTTTCATGCGCGATCGCGAGCGCTATCGCGCTGACTTTCCGCACCTGCCGATCGATCGGGTTCGTTTTCACACCATTACCCTGTATCTCCTGTCCGGCGGCGTGTCGATGCGCTCGTTCGCACCGGGCGTTCTTTTCAGGCCGGTGCTCGCGCTCGAGCGGTTGATGGCGCCCGCGGGATCGCTGCTCGCGAGCATGATGACTGTGGAGTTGGTCAAACGTTGACGCGTGTGCCCGGAGGGCAACGGACCGCAGGCATCAAGAAGCTTGGGATAAGCTTCACCACTCAGATGGCGTTTGCGTCATTACAACGGACCGCACGTTCCCATCCGGCGGCGGCTCGCTTCGAGCTCGTCGTTTACCGCGATTCGGGGGCACAGTCCGTGACACACGACGCGCGATCGCGGCCGCATTCCTTCATGGTGACGGCATCGAGATCGGCGCACTTCAATCGCCGTTGATCGTGCCCCGAACGGCGAGGGTGAAATATGTCGATCGGATGAAAGTCGCTGAGCTTCGCAAGCGCTACCCTGAGATGGTCAACCAACCGTTCCCCGAAATCGCGATCGTCGACGACGGCGAAACACTCGTCACGATAGGGGACGCGACGCAGGATTTCGTCATCGCCAATCATTTCATCGAGCACTGTGAGAACCCCCTGTTGACGTTTCAAAATCTGTTTCGGGTGCTGAAGCCCGCCGGGATCCTGTTCATGGCAGTGCCCGACAAACGGTTTACGTTCGATACGGACCGACCCAGCACGACGCTCGATCACGTGCTGCGCGATTTTTCAGAAGGCCCGGAGTGGTCGAGGCGCCAGCATTACGAAGAATGGAGTCGGCTCGTCAACAAGCGAACCGGTCCCGAGATCGAGGAGGAAGTGAAGAAACACCTGGCGAGTGCGTACAGCATCCACTTCCATGTCTGGAGCGGACCGGAACTGCTCGAGCTCGTGGAGGCGCTTCGGCGGATTGTGCGGTTCGAGTTGGAGCTGTTCCTGAGAAACGGCATCGAGTCGGTCATCGTTCTGCGCAAGGTGTCGTAATCAGGCTCAATCTCCGTCATCGCGTGCGCTCATGGTTCGGCGCACTCGCGGTCAGATCCAGCCCGTAGTCCGGCGTGTTGCGACTGAAGTTGCGATTGTAGTACGGGTCTTGCGCCAGGCGATCGCTCCATCGCATTCGCAACCGGTTCGCATCGTCCGCATCGGCATCGCTACTCGAGCTCGCCGCCTTGTTCGTGGACAAGAGCCGCGTGCGGCGTGAAGACCACGCGGTATCCCGCACGCGTCACGCGCAGGCAATAATCGACGTCCGCAAATCCGCCCATCTCATCATCGAACCCACCAACGCTGTCGTGGACGGCACGACGCGTCATGAGGCACTCTCCGCTGACGGCCGAATAGTTGCGGGCCGCAATCGCTGCCCCAAAGTATCCCAGCGACGATCGCGGATATCGATGGAGCGCGGGCGCGGCGACCCCATTCACGCCCAACAGAATGCCGACGTGCTTGAGCGATCCGTCTGGATAGTGCAGCTTCGCCCCGACCGCGCCGATCGCGGCCTGTTGCGAAAACTCGAGGAGCGCGGTCAGCCATCCGCTGTCGATCGGCTTCAGTCCCCAATCCAGGAAAAGCAGATGATCGCCGTGGGCATGGGCGGCCGCGAGTTTCTGCTGGCGAAACCGGCCGCGGATCGGCGACCCGTCCATCGGCACCTCGCGAACAGTCAGGTTTCGCGGAATCTGGAGGGCCGGAGAGGACGCCCGGGCTCTCTGCACGGGCAAGACGACCTCGAGCCGCCGGTATGTCGTGCGCTCCACGAGCATCGCCAGCGTCCGTTCGCACGCTTTCCAACCATCGCTGCGCGAGCTGTCGGCATCGGGAAGCGCGGGCAGCACGATTGAGATTAAGCGGCTCGCCTTCGACGCGATAGCGAACGCGATACACATATGGAACTGCGCCCGGCAGGATTTCGGCGTTCATCTTGTTCCTGCGGACGTAGTCCTCGAGCGCTAGCCTGCCGGCGTCATGCGCCCATGGCTTCGCGCCTTCGTGTCCGGCAGTGGACTCGGGAATCCTCCGCCACTGATACAGCACCTTCGGCACGTGGTGAATCCGCGCCGCGTGGTCGATGAGGCGCAGAACGAGATCGTAATCCTGGGCTCCTTCATAGCCCTGACGAAAGCCGCCGATGCGTTCGACGAGCGATCGGCGCACCACCATCAGGTGACAGGTGTACATGTTGGTCAGGAAATGCTCGGGCGACCAGTCAGGTTTGAAGTACACGTTGCTCCGTGTGCCATCGAGTTCCAGCTTGTCCTCGTCCGAGTAGATGAAGTCGGCGTCCTGGTGCTGGTTCAGATGTGCGACCACCTCGAACAGGGCGTCCGGTGTGAGTTCGTCGTCGTGATCGAGAAACGCGACGAATTCGCCTTCCGCAAGCGTCAGCGCTTCGTTCGACGCTGCGGCGATGCCGCCGTTGGCGGCGAGCATCTTGATCTTGATGCGCGGATCGCCCTCGTACTCGCGAAGTACCGCACGAGTCTCAGCCCTGGTTGATCCGTCGTCAGCGAGACACAATTCCCAGTTGGGGTACGCCTGGTTCCTGACCGATTCGATGCAGGCGCGCAGCCATCGTGCATCGGTGTTGTAGACGGGGGTCACAACGCTGACGAGCGGCCGATACGGAAGGGAGGCGGATTGTCGTCGTATCTCCGCAATCATGGCTGACGAGAGCGAGCGCTCCCGCAACCAGACCTGATAGCGGGAATTACGGGCCCCCTCGGACAGAAGTTCCGTGCAGCGTTCGTGCGGCCGCCATCAGCCTGCCGCGGCGGACCAGCCGGCCGGCAGCCCGAAGTGCCGCGCGGCGCTCTTCTCTCGGACGTCGCCATTCGAGCCGAGGTTCGCCCCAGGACGCCGACGGCTTGACAGCGTTGCCGTTCGATTCCATCCGAATCGCCAACGTCAGTTCGATGTGTTGTACCTCGCGATTCCGAAGTTCGAGAACCAGTTTGCGCCAACGGCGATCTCCCGGCGCCGGCCGGCGGGCACGCGCAATCTCGCGGTCAGGTCCCGTGGCGCTTGTTCGCGACGCACCGTAGCGACAAACTCGATCCCGTTAGCATCTGGCAATCCGTCGGACGCAACCCCGCACCAGGCAACCACCCTTGAATGCGGAGGTGCCACAAAGCGGTACGCGGCGTGACAACCAGGCGGAACGAAAAGAGCGTGATGGGCGCTGCCTCCAATCCGAATGCTTCCGAGCCAGCGCGCCGTCTCGACGCTCGTTGGCGGGTATGTGTTCGTTGCCGGGAGCGATAGTCAGTGGCAACCATCGACAGGGCTGCGATTGATAGCGCCACAGGCGCCACATGCCAAGCGCCATGCCCGCGCGCCGGACAAAGGTCTGGTTCATGCTGTCTCGGCCTACGTTTTTCCGCCAGGAACGGAAATGAAGCGATCGAGAAGGCGAATCGTGGCTGAAAGACAACAGGGGTGTGCAAGTTTGTAATTGTGCTCGCCCAATCTGGACACGCCTCCAAATCTATCAAACCCGCCGTACCGGGCATTGTCGGGCCGAAACTCCGTCCTTCGGCTCGACCCGTTTGGCACTCGCTTTGCTCGAACTAGATCGGCCCAACTATATGACCTACTTGAAACGTTTCAGCGCGATGGCGGCAGGTGTCGGTCTCGTCTGCGTGATGAGCCCGGATGCGCTCCAGATCCGCAGCGCACAGGGAACAATCACGGTCGTGTTTCCGACCAGGCTGGCGGCAGCGACCCGACTACGCCACCGACGTGCTGGGCGATCCGTGGGACATGTGCAACCCGGAGGACATGACCCTGCGTCCCGACGAGATCGTTGGCTTTTCGAGCTTTAGTTTCCTTCAGGCGCCGTGCCGAGCAGGAGGAACGACGATGGCCGTCAACGGCACCGCCGATTCCAACGTGCTGATGCTGTCGCCGGGCATCTACGATGTGGCTCTCAATCCTGGACGGAACGGACGAAATTTTCCGATCGATTCAAGCAAGTACCAAGTGCTCTCGTTCAAACTGTGGTCGGATGCGACGGAGGATCCGCAAATCTACTGGTTGCCACAATCCCTAGCAATGACCCGTCCGGGCCTGGTCTTGGCGGACGGGTGGCGCCGAGAACGTTCCCCGGGACGCAACTGACGATCGCCGATCTGACGCAATCATAACATCGGTGGTATCTTGCCGTGGACAAGTGGGGTCGTTCGCGGGCTTCGAATCGATCCGAACGCGTTCAACACTGTTGAAAATGTATTCTTCTACTGGGTCCGTCTCACTCCAGCTGCCAGCTCGCCTCTCGCTGCAAAGCAGACGATCACCTGGACTGGATCGGGCGCCGCGACGATTACGGTCCGAGACAACAGCGATGGCTCAGTCTTTCCCCGTGGTCTCCAACCTGTCCGCGAACTCATACCTCTGGAACTACGGCGTCCTGGCGCCCGGCAGCTACACGCTGACCGTCACCAACTCGAGCGGATCGGGTTCGGCGACCTTCCGCATCAACAATCCGCCGAGCATTCAGGTGACCAACCCGTCTGTAACAAGCGGCGACGACTACGCCACGACAGTGCTGGGCAACGCGTGGGACATGAGCAGCAGTGCTGACATTCAACTGACCGGACTCGACCACCTCACGAACATATCGTTCAGCGGCGGGCTCATGAACGCGACCAATACAAGCAACGATCCGATCGTCACGCTGCTCTACAACACGAACAACTCCGTGCCGATTGACACATCGAGGTTTCGATACCTGACGTATCGACTCCAGGTGGATGGTGCCGTATGACCTCGGAGCGGGCTCGGTGGCTCGTGTGATTTGGGGTTCTCAGGTCTCCGGCGCTGGCGGCCGTGTCGAAAGACATCATCGTGTTGCCCGGGATGAACAGCTACACGGTGGATTTGGCGCCGCTCTCGACAGCGCCCGACGGCGGCCTTGAACCGGGCAGCGGCGAGACGTGGACCGCTGCGCCCAAACGTTATCTGCGGATCGACCCGCACGAATTTCCGACTGCCCGAACCTTCCACATCGACGATGTGAAACTGACAGCGAAGCCTGTCGGAGCCACCAGCTTCACCGTCCGGTTCGCGGCGGCGGACGCCGATGCGGACGCGACCACCGTTTCGCTGGTACTACGACACCGACACGAATCCGGGCAATGGGAAGACGCTGATCGCGTCGGGCATTCCTGCGACCGCCGGCCAGTTCGTCTGGAACAGCGCCAGCGTGCCGCGCAGGTGAGTACTACATTTACGCGGAAGCATCCGACGGCATCCAGGTCATCGGCAGGTACTCGACTGTCCCGGTCCAGTTGGTAATACCCCGCCGGCGCCAACGGGGTTGAGATTCGTACCCAGACGGAACTCCGCTTTCCCAATCCCAACATTTCTGAGCCGCGTGCCGCCTCGACCTCGTTGTCTCGTGCGTGCCCGTTGACATCAACGACGGTAATCGGGGACCATCGCCAGAACTGTGATTGATAGCGGAATAGGCGCCTCACGCCAAGTGTCATGCCCGGGCGTGCTCGTCGTCCTACGATGACCTTGCCACTCAGCCTTGTCCTACGTGGGCGAGATTCTCTTTTCGTCGTGGGCCGTTCGAGTGGGTGGTTGCTGGCCTGGCCGTCGTCTACGCCGCTCTTCAGCTGTCGCCATGTTGTACGCGTTGGCGCTCGCACAGCTTGGCACGCACGTCTCTCCCTGGCTAGGCCATCCACAAGCAATCAGAAGCGATGAGTGGGCCATCCTGACTCCGCTCTTCCAGGCGACGGTCAACAACGGCATGGCTGAGAGGAATGCGACCTCCTTCTATCACGAATCCCTGCTAAGCATTTTTGGCCTCCCGCTTCTCAACTGGGGCTTCATCTTCAAGCCGCAACTCTGGGCCTTCCTCGTGCTCCCTCCTTCCTTCGCTTACAGCGTGTACCTGGGCGGCGATGGCTGCACTGATGCTGGCGGGCTGGTCGCTGCTGCTTCGCAGATTCGGCTTCACTCGAACGGTGGCGGCGCTCCTGGCGATGCTGCTGTTCTTCTCTCCGTTCGTGCAGGCATGGTGGACAATCTTCGATTCCCAGCTCGCCTTCTTTCCCTGGGTAGCGCTCGCGGTCGTCAGCATCAAGTCGAACGTCCGTGCATCAGTAGCGTTGGCAATGCTGATACCGATCTGGTGGATGTCTTTTCTCTACGTGCCGGGTCTGCCTCCTCTTTTCTATCTGGGCTTTGTTCTCTGCTGCGCGTTCTGCTTCAAGAGCTTCACGTGGCGTCGCCTTGCTGCGCTCGCAGCCGGTGGTGCGCTTGGCACGGGTGTCGCGTTTCTCTACTTTCGTCCAATTCTCGGCGCCTACGCCCACAGCGTCTTTCCAGGCCAGCGCTGGATTGTGGGCGGCGGGCTCCCGGGCTGGATCGCGGCCTCTCAGCTTCTGCCAGGTACGACCACCGAGTTCCACGCGAGTCTCATCGGCCTGAACATCTGCGAGGTCTCGACTGTCGCAACATGGCTGCCAGTTCTGGCCCTCTGCATCATGGACGTCGGTGGCATCAGACGAGGTGCCGCCACCAACCCCGAAATGCGGCAAGACCTGAAACGTATCGGGTTTCTGTTGCTCGCATTGGCGGCAGTAACTCTCTGGCAGCTCACCTCATGGCTTAGGCCGATGAGTTACGTGGCCGGCTTCGGTCTTTCTCCCGAAGACCGTACACTGTTCGCTTCGGGAGCGCTGCTCGTCATCGCCGCCGGCTACGCCGTCGACCGCCTGCCAATATGCGTTTCTGTCTGGCGTTTAGGCCTGTTTGCGGCGGTCGTCCTCGCCGGCTGGGTTCTGGCCTCGTTCGATCTCCTGGCGAAGGGACGCTTTGGTCCCACGCGACGAGCTTGTATATACTGATTCCGTTGCTGGCTCTGATGCCCTTCGCAATGACGTCGGACCGACGCTCGATGGATGCGTGGCGGCCGGCCGTCGTGCTGTTGGCGTTCACACCTGTCGTCATGGTTGGGGACTGTTCAACCCCGTGCAGCGAACCGACGTGATGTTTCGAAAACCACACACGAATGTCACGAGGAGCCTGGATCTCCTGGCGGAACGACGACCGGATCACGCCATCGCTGCGCCAGGCTTCTCGGGCGGCGTTCTGAACGGCGTGGGTTACAGGTCCGTGTCTCACGTTATCCCGACGCCAAGTCCGAATCTCTTCAGGCTGTACTTCGGCACCATCGAGGAAACGGACTTCAACCTCTACTTCAATCGTTACGTGAATGTCGGCGTGGCTGACGTCAAGCTCCCGCCGACTCTGCTCAGCGCTGACTATCTCCAGATTCCCCATCGAGACCATGTCGCGGTATGCGGCAGTGCCGTAACGGGCGTTTCGATAGTGTAGACGTGAGGGCCGGTTCATCAGATGATGTCGTGGCGCTCGACCTGATCCGTTCGCCCATCTCGCATGACAAATAAGTTCGATATCACGTCCACGTATCGTCAGTTCGTTCACCGGCTGGGCCAGAGGCATTCGCGCGAAGAGGCCATGAAGATGGCGCCCGGCGGCGAATTCGAAGTGATTGGCGTTCTCGAACGCGAGCTCCTTATTCAGTACGGGCTGAAGTCCGATGACTACTTGATCGACGTCGGTTGCGGATCCGGACGCCTGTGCCAAGCCGCTCGCCGAGTATCTGCGCGGCGCGTATCTCGGCATCGACGTGGTTCCGGATCTTCTCACTACGCACGCGACCTCGTCGCGCGCAAGGACTGGCGGTTCGAGATCGCGAGCGGCTTCAGCATCCCCGAGGGCGACGCCCGCGCCGACATGGTGTGTTTCTTTATCCGTGTTCACGCACCTCCTGCACGAGCAGTCGTTCGTCTACCTCCGGGACGCGAAGCGCGTGCTGAAGCCTGGCGGTCGAATCGTCTTTTCATTTCTCGAGTTCGCGATCCCCTGCCACTGGACGGTCTTCGACGGAAACGTCGCCGACATCGGCGGAAACCAGCACCTCAACATGTTCATCGATCGCGATGGAATTCGGGCGTGGGCGGCGCACCTCGACCTCGAGCTCGTCGCGCTCCACGATGGCGACAAGCCGCACATTCCGATTCCGCAGCCCTTGACGCTCGACGATGGCTCGACGATCACAGAGCGCGGCAATCTCGGACAATCAGTCGCCGTTTTGCAGAAGCGTTAGTGCGTGGGGATCAGCGTCGGCCGGTTCCCGTCGTACGAGTCGTGTCGATTCCCGCCCGCGGCGACACAAGTTCCGCAAGGCCGAACTGCTCGACAAGCTGATGCTGTCGCGCCTGATGGTCCGTCGCATGCATCGAGTCACATGAGCCCGTTCTCCGGCCGGAGCAGACGCCTCGCAGCGGTGCTGGCGGACAGGATGGTGCCTTCTTGATCGACGACCATCACGCCGGCTGCGAGCTGATCGTGGACGCGGTCGACAAGCTCCCGTCTGCGGGCCAAAGTCGAACCCGTGGCCAGGAGCGTGACGATCTGCGGTGTCGCGAGCGCTTGGGCAAGTCGCCGCAAGGCTAACCGTCGCACAGCGGGCGGCGCGACTGCGGTATGAGCGCGCAAGCCAACATCTTCTTCGCCGTTTCGTTCTCGCTTTCCTTTGACAGTGCCTTGTGACTGTGCAATAGTCCTAAGCTCAGCCATATTTTTGGAGGCGCAAGCGCCGTGGCGGTTGGCGTTCTCTCACTCTTCTGCGCCATTGGCACCTTTGGATGGGTCGCCTGTTCGGCCAATCGGCTCGTTCCGCCGACGTCGACCGCACCTTCGATGCAAGACGTCACCCACGACGCCTGGCAGCTGACGCTCCAGCTGACCGGGGGATTTGCGGGTATCGACCGGCAACTCGAACTGGCGAGCACCGGCGAGCTGAAGGTGACCGATCGCAGACGCGGCACTCAAGTGATCACGCAGGCGTCTGCCAGCGAGTTGGCTCAGATCGCGTCGATGGTCGCAGATCTGAAATCGGTTGATGCTGTTCGCGGGGCCACCTGTCGTGACTGTGTCCAGTATGACCTCAGGATCCGGCTGAGCGGACGCTCCCTTCTCTTCAGTCTCAATGACGTGAGCTTGGTCGGCACTCCGGTGGCGCCGCTGGCGAACGTGCTCACCGGCGTGCTCAATCGTGAATTGTCCCGACAGCGGAACACGCAGGGGGAATGACAGGCATGGCATTTCGCTCGCCTTCCATTCATCGGCTGGTTACGCGAGTGGGAGTTGTTGTTGCGCTCCTCACAGGATTCGGGATCGCACCGGAACGCCTCCGGGCACAGAATTCGCCGCCACGCGCTGTCCAGGACCCGCGCATCTCATTCCAGGAGCGAGCCGAGTGTCTCGCGTTCGACGAGACGCGCACCTCCCGTCAACCGCGAACCGGCGCTATCCGCTTCATCGGAACCGAGCCCGGACGTCCGATTCCCAACCCGGTGCCGGTGGAGGCCGCACGTTCCCCGGAAGCGGCGGCGCGCGCGGTACCTCTCGGCCTGCGGCTCGCTCTTCGGTCTGCTGGACCCGGCGAACGACCTGTCGGTAACCCGCACCATGCTCGCGGACGCGCGTCGCACGATTATTCGTTTCCAGCAACGGCAGAGCGGTATTCCCATCATGGGCGCCGAGCTGATTGTGCACCTGGATGACGCGAGGAACATTCTTGTAGTTGCCGGCAAGACACTCCCGCAGACAGGCCTGAATACAACTCCCGTCGTTGACCGAGCGGCGGCCATCGAGACCGCCCTCGACACCGTCGCCAAGGAGTACGCTGTGGACCGCGGAACGCTTGCCGCCAGCGCACCAGAGCTATGGCTCTACTCTCCGGCCCTCATTGGCCCGGAGGAGGGGTCGACGACCCTCGTCTGGCGGATGGAGGTCATGCCGCAGGCGCTGCTGCCGATTCGTGAACTGGTGCTCGTTGACGCGCAGCGGGGTTCGGTTCGCCTGCACTTCAACCAGGTTGAGACGATCAAGAACCGGGCGACCTACACGGCCAACAACACCACAACGCTGCCTGGAACGCTGGTGTGTACCGAATCGGATCCGACGTGCAGTGGCGGCGACACCGATGCGGCCTTGGCCCATCTCTATGCGGGTGACACCTACGACTTTTATCTAAGCAATCACGGACGGGACAGCCTCAACAACGCGGGCCTCGCGCTCGTGTCGAGCGTGCACTATGGCCCGGCGGACTACCAGAACGCATTCTGGAACGGCTCCCAGATGGCCTATGGCGACGGGTTTTCAGCCGCCGACGACGTGGTGGGGCACGAGCTGACGCACGGCGTGACGCAATACACGTCAAACCTCTTTTACTACTATCAGTCGGGCGCGATCAACGAATCGCTGTCCGATGTATTTGGCGAATTCATCGATCAGACCAACGGGCACGGGAACGACAGCGCGGGTGCCCGATGGTTACTGGGTGAGGACATTCCCGGGATAGGCGCGATCCGCAACATGCAGAATCCGCCCGCGTTTGGCAATCCCGACAAGATGACCAGCTCGTTCTACTATCTCGGGACGGGCGACAACGGCGGCGTCCACTACAACAGCGGCATCAACAACAAGGCCGCGTACCTGATGGTGGACGGCGGGACCTTCAATGGCCAGACAATCACCGGCCTTGGCATTTCGAAAGTCGCCAAAATCTATTACGAAGTCCAGACCCATCTACTCACGAGTGGATCCGACTACGGAGACCTGGGCGACGCTCTTTATCAGGGGTGCAACAATCTCGTGGGCACGTCAGGCATTACGACAAGCGATTGTCAGCAGGTCCGCAATGCGACGCTTGCCGTCGAGATGAACGCGCAGCCGGCGTCCGGTTTCAATCCGGAGGCGCCTGTATGCACGATCGGCCAGACGCCGGTAGACGTCTTCTTCGACAACCTGGAGAGCGGCCCGAATAACTTTGCAACCAGTGCGGCAGTGGGTTCAATTCGGTGGGGGGATTCGACATTCTTCGCCCACTCAGGCCGGCATTCTCTTTACGGCGACGATTTCCCTGGTGCTGTCACCGACACATCGGTCACGCTCGCGAGCGGAATCGGCCTGCCTTCCGGCGCGTTCCTCCATTTTGCGCATGCGTTCGGATTTCAAACGCCGAACTTCGACGGGGGCGTCGTCGAGTACACCACCGATGGCGGTTCGACGTGGAACGATGCCGGCTCACTGTTCGATGCGAACGGCTATACCGGCGTATTAGCGAGTGGCTCGGGCAATCCTCTGGCGGGCCGGTCGGCGTTCGTTGGCACGAGTCACGGATACAGGTCCAGCCGGTTGAATCTGTCTGCATTGGCCGGTCAAACCGTCCGATTCCGTTGGCGGATGGCGCTCGATTCCAGCGGGTACGACTCGGGTTGGTGGCTGGACGATGTGCGCATCTACACCTGCTCCGGCGCACAGTTGACGCAGGTGAGCCCGAACAATGGATACCAAGGACTGGCAAATCTCAACGTCGCCCTTACCGGACAGTCCAGCCATTTCGTGCAAGGGCAGTCAACAGCGAGCCTCGGAACTGGTATCACTGTCAACGCCACGACGGTCACCGACGCCACGCACGCGACGGCGAACATCACGATTGCCGCCAACGCGCAGGTCGGGGCCCGTGACGTGATGGTGACAACGGGCAGCGAGGTGGCGGCCGCGATCAATGCGTTCACGGTGACGCTGGGGCCGCGGCTTTCGCTGGTCGTCCCGAACACGGGATACCAGGGACTGGCAAGTCTCAACGTTGCCCTTACCGGACAGACCACTCACTTTGTGCAGGGACAGTCGACGGCGAGCTTCGGAAACGGGATTACCGTCAACGGTACGACGGTGACCGATGCCACGCACGCGACGGCGAATATCACGATTGCCGCCAACGCGCAGCTCGGGGCCCGTGACGTGGCAGTGACAACGGGCGGCGAGGTGGCGGGCGTGGTCAATGGCTTCACGGTGACACCGGCGCCGCCGACGCCGCTGCTTACACTGGTTGTCCCGAACAAGGGGCAGCCGGGAGCGAATCTGCGCGTCACGGTCAAGGGGCAGTTCACGCACTTCGTGCCGGGTGTGACGACGGCGAGCTTTGGAGCGGGCATTACCGTGAACAGCACCACGGTGACCGATGGAACGCATGCAACGGCCAACCTGACGATCGCCGGTGGTGCGGGACTCGGGGCCCGCAATGTGGTACTCACGACAGGTGGCGAAGTGGTGACGCTGCCGAATGGATTCACCGTGACGGCAGTCCCGACCGACACCCAGGCCTTTGCCTATGTGGTGGGACGACGGTTATCGCCATCCCAGGGGGGCACGAACGGCACCCAGACCGTTTCGGTGATCGACACGGCTGCGAACGTGGTCGTCGCGACCATTCCTGCGGGTCAAGGCTGTTCGTGTGTCGGGTCGGACGGCGTGGCCGTTAGCCCGGACGGAGCGTTGGTGTACGTCGCGAATGAGCTGGAGAACTCGGTCTCCGTCATCCGTACCGGCATCCAACAGCGTCATTGCGACGATCCCGGTCGGAACGGGTCCGATCGCCGTTGCTGCGAGTCCCGATGGCGAGCGTGTCTACGTCGTCAATGGTTCCGGAACGACATCGGTGTCGGTGATCAGCACCGCGACGAACGCGATCCTCGCGACGATACCGCTCGGAGTGATTCAGGCTCGGGGAGTCGCGGTGGCTCCGGACGGAGCGCGGCTGTATGTGTCGACCTATGGGTCCAACAGCATCAAGGTCATCGACACGGCTTCGAACACCGTCGTCACGACGGTTGCTGTGGGCACTGTCCCGATGGGTGTCGACGTGTCACCGGACGGTGCGTTTGTCTATGTCGGCAATGTGACGGGCGGCACGGTTTCCGTGATCAACACGGGCACCAACGCTGTCGTTGCAACGATACCGGTTGGAATCAATCCGTATAGCGTGCGGGTCACACCAAACGGAACTCGCGCCTACGTCGCGAGCCCGAATTCGGGCGTGTCGGTCATCAACACCCAGACGAACAGTGTCGTCGCGACCCTGCCAATCTCTGTGTATACGGTCGAGTTCACTCCCGACGGTGCACGTGCCTATGTCACGGGGGCGAGTGCGCAGATCATCAACACCGCGACCAATGCCGTGATCGGCACCATCCCTCTGGATACGGCGAACACCGGGCTTCCGCTGTCGATTGCGATGTCACCAGGTCCCACTCGCGTCATCTCACTAGGCGGCAATCTGGCGTTCGGCACCGTAAAGGTGGGTGCGACACGGTCGGCGACGCTGACGATTCTCAACACGGGAAATTCACCGCTGACGGTCAACAGCATTGTGTTCCCGCCTGGATTCAGCGGGAATTGGACCGGCGGCATCGTCGCGGCCGGCGGTTCCCAAAACGTGCTGGTGACGTTTGCCCCGACGTCACCGACGAGCTATGGCGGCAGTATCACGTTGAATGCGAACCAAACCAGTGGCACATACAGTTTCGCCGTGGCCGGCTCCGCAACTTACGGCTCGCCTCTCCACAGTGATTTCGACGGCGATGGGCGGACAGACATCGCAGTGTATCGGCCGTCCGCAGGGGCGTGGTGGATCCTGAAGTCCAGCACGAGTTTCACTGGATGGTCGGGTTACACGTGGGGCATCGCGACCGACGTCCCGGTGCCAGGCGATTACGACGGCGACGGCGCGATGGACATCGCCGTGTACAGGCCGTCATCGGGCGACTGGTGGGTCCTGAAGTCCAGCACGAATTTCAGCTCATGGGTCGGCCGTCAGTGGGGCGCTGTTGGGGACGTTCCGACGCCAGGCGACTACGACGGTGACGGCACGACGGACATCGCGGTGTATCGGCCGTCATCGGGCGTCTGGTGGATCCTCAACTCCAGCACGAATTTCAGCTCATGGGTCGGGCGTCAGTGGGGCGCTGTCGGAGACGTTCCGATGCCTGGCAACTACGACGGTGACGGCAAGATGGACATCGCAGTGTATCGGCCGGACACGGGGGAGTGGTTCGTTCTGAAGTCGAGCACCAATTTCAGCGCGTGGGGAGTGTATCAGTGGGGCACCGGCGGAGACGTTCCGATGCCTGGCGACTACGACGGTGACGGCAGGACGGACATCGCCGTGTATCGGCCGTCCACCGGGCAGTGGTTCGTTCTGAAGTCCAGTACGAATTTCAGTGGCTGGGGACTCTATCAGTGGGGCGCCCTTGGGGACATCCCGGTGCGAGGCGATTACGACGGTGATGGCCTAATGGATATCGCAGTGTTTCGGCCGAATACCGGCGAGTGGTTCATTTTGAAGTCCAGTACCAACTTCGGCTCGTGGGCAGTCTATAGGTGGGGCGTCCTCAGCGACATTCCGATCTTCGAGCGTCCGTGAAAGCGACGTCCGCGGGGTGATGCTCGTTGGTCCTTCGAGGACATTACAGTCTCGTTGACCTTGGAAAGCGTCTCAAACGAAGGGAGTGGAGGTGAAGCTGTCGCTGCGGAAGCTTGCCGTGCTGCAGTCTGTTGGCGACAATCCGCAAACGAAACTCGCCGCGTCAGGCATCTACGAGCTCTATGACGAGTATTTTGCCGCCATCCGGGAAAGCCCGACCGTACTTCTCGAGCTGGGTGTCGCTCACGGCGAGTCGTTGAAGACGTTCGCGGGCTACTTCGAGAACGGCAGAATCATCGGCATCGACAACGAGAATCGCGGCCTCGATTTCTCATCACATCCCAACGTCCGCTTCGAGGTCGGCGACCAACGGGACGCCGCGCGCCTGTCGGAGGTGTGTGCCGCACACGCTCCGGACGGAATCGACATCGTCATCGCCGATGCATCCCATGTCGGAGCCTGGAGCCTGAGGTCGTACAGGGCGCTGTTTCCATTCCTGAAGCCGGGCGGTCTCTACATTATCGAGGATTGGGCAACAGGGTATTGGGCCGACTGGCCCGATGGCGGCGTGTTTGAGGATCCCGCGCAGTCAGAGCAGAATGGTCCCCTTCAGAAGCGAATTCCAACCCACGACTACGGCATGGTGGGGTTCGTCAAGCACCTAGTGGACGAGGTCACGAGCAGCGGAATCCGGCCCAGCATGCGCGCGGCCCTGACCCGACCTGACCGTCTGGAGGTGATGCACGTTCACAAGCCGATCGTTGTCCTTCGAAAAGCCCGGCAGCCCGCGCCCGGGCGCTAGCGCCTACCGGATCGGCCTGTTCTCCGCAGACGGCCGGTTGAGAGCGGCCAGGCCGAATTCATCGACTAATGCCGTGTGGAATTCGTCGTGAGACGACTGCAATCGCGTGCCACTGGGCGCCAGCCACATGGCGCCGAATCGCGCGAGGATTTCTCGATCCGTCACCCGTCGCCGCCGCTGCAGGTCGGCTCGGCGCGCGGCGAGCTGAGGGATCTCGGAGAGAAACCCGTAAATCCCGGACAGCATGGCCGCGGCGGAGATCGGAATAGGCTGCGGCTGCATGTCGAACGTCGCCGGCATGCCACCGCGCTCAATCCGGTACGACTCGCGTCCATAGCGCAGCGATCGCAGCGGCGCTCAGTCGATGGACGTCGTGCGCCAGGCGCCAGAGTCCGCCACTCCAGATTTGGCGCATGGCCCGGGAAATCGGCGTCGATCTCCTGATGCCTCGAGCGACGAGCGCCGCCTTGCCCGCACGCAGCCAACGGCGGTACGCGGACTCCGGCTGCGCCTCGGCGGCGCGGCTCAAACCAGTCTCGAGGAGCGCACGATCGGCGGCAAGCATCAGCGCTGCCGGAAGCGCTCGCTGAAGCGACTCTGTCTCGAGAAGCCCGTACAGGGCGCGAAGGGAATTTCGCTCGTACAGCCGCTGCCGCGGAGGCTCGGGCCACTGTCCCGACGTGCCGTGATGCTTGTGGTACACCATCGCCTGCGGCGCCAGCCACACGTCGTAGCCCAGCACGTGCAGGCGCCACCCGAGTTCGACGTCCTCATAGTAGGCAAACGCACCTTCGTCCCACCCGCCGACCTCCGCGAAGACGGCCCGATCGACCAGCATTGCGCAACCGCAGGCAAACAGCAGCGGCTTTTCCTCCGGCGTCAGATGAGCGACCGGCGCGCCGTAATCGAGCTGAAATCCCTTGCCCTGGAAATTCAGCGCGCCGTCCACGAAATCGACCGTCGTGCCGGACCAGTCCAGGATGTAGCTCGCGACGGCCGCTGCGCCTCGCCGCCGCGCCGTTTCCACCAACTCACGCAGCCAGTCCGGATGCACCCGGGTATCGTCATTCAGAAAGATCACGTAGTCGCCGGTCGCCGCTGCGGCGCCGCGGTTGTTGCCCGCGGCAAACCCGATGTTCGTATCGTTTCGGATAACACGAGTCCCTGGCAGGAGTCGTTGCGCCTCGGTCGTGGGATCGACCATTGACCCGTTATCGACGACGATGACCTCCACTCGATCGGCCGGATAGGACTGCCGCCGAATGGACTCGAGGCACTCACCAAGATGCGTCGGACCCAGTGCGGTCAGGATGACAATCGATACGAGAGGCGAGGCCTGAGGCAACGAGCGCGGCGGCGCCTGACGCTCTAACCGCCGCTCTCGAGAACGCGTCGCCGTTGCCGCCACCGGGGGTTTGCGGTTCGCCCCGACTATCTCGTCAATCCCGAACTCGCGAATAAGGGCGCGGGCGACATCCTCGTACAACCCGCCAGTCTCGTGAAGACGCAACGGGTCAACAAACAGCTCCAGGAGCGCGGCGTCAGAGCGGCGGCGGCGCTTCTGAATGAGCTCCCGTTTACGCCTGAGCGCGGGCAGCTGAAGGCAGAAGTCCTCCAGGCCGATCAGGTGAGCGGCGAGGTGCGGATGCGTGTCGACGATGTCCGAAGGCTTGGTCGAAAGCGTGAGCGTCAGCGCCTCGATACCGGATCGCATCGTGGCGCGCAGCAGGAGCAAACCGATCGCCGCCGGCAATACACGCTCCAACGTGGACGCTTCATAGTTCTTGTAGATCATCGCGAGCGCGTTTCGCTCGAGAAGACGAGTCCGGTGGGCGAACGCCCACCTGGATGACGTGCCGTGGACCCGGTGATAGGTTACTGCCTTGGGTGCGAAGACGATGCGCTGGCCGAACAGGTTCAGCCGCCATCCAAGATCGACGTCCTCGAAGTAGGCGAAGAAATCCTCGTCGAAGCCGCCAGCATCGAGAAACGCTGCGCGGGCGAACAGCGCGGATCCGGCGCAGGGCGAAAGCAGCGCTCTCTCTTCGTACGAGCGCGTCGCGGGCTCCCCGAAGTGTGCCTGCCAGGAGTGGCCGATGAACGAGGTCACCCCGCCGGCGAAATCGATCGTTTCTCCTGTCCAGCTCAGAATCTTCGAGGCGACGGCGGCGGCACGGTGGCGTTCCGCGGCCGAGACCAGCTCCGCCAACCAGTCGGGCGCCACTCGCGTATCGTTGTTCAACAGCGCGACGAACTCGCTCTGGCAATTCCGGATTGCGGCGTTGTACGGGGCGCAGAACCCCAGGTTGGAGTCGAATCCCAATACACGCACGCGGGGATACGTGGCCCTGACGAACTCGATCGAGCCGTCGGTGGACCCGTTGTCGACGACGACAATTTCGAATCGATCTCTCGGGTAGACCTGCGCCTCCAGACTGGCGAGGCACGAATCCAGATACTCCCGTCCGTTCAGATTCAGCACGAGGACTGAGACAGTTGGAAGGTTCTCACTCATGCGGCGTTCCGATCTTCACCCGGATAAGACGCTGTGCTGGAGGACTCTGGATGGAGCAGGGCACGCTTGAAGTGTACTCCACGGGATAACGCAGTCGTCGCGCGGTTGTGGTTGAGATTGGCAAGATCGCGTCAGTGTGGCATGCCAAATCCCAACGCCGGGGATCTTGTCGTGGACAGTGCACGGTCCCCGGGTTTCTTTTGCTGGAACGACGTCGCCGCCATATTCAGAGTCACTCGGTGGCGCCCGTTGAGTGCGTACGACAAAAGAGGCTCCCGGGCGGTCCAATGCCGGGAGCCTCTTGTTATTGAACCCGTCAGTCAGGCGACCTCTATCTGGGCCCGACCACGAGGATGCTCAGCGCGGTCCCATGATTTTCCAACCAACGTCGCCGGATGCTGGAGGATTAAGGTAGACCGTGCTCGCGGCAGTAATGCCATTCATGAACCAGGCCGACACAGGTTTCCGCTGGACATGCGCTGCCAGATTCAGATCCGGCTTGCCGTCGCCGTTGAGATCGATAACAGCTCTGATTCTCCAATCCGGATCTGCCGCCTGTGAGGGATTCAAGAATACGGCGCTAACCATGTTCGTGCCGTTCATATACCAGACGGACAGCCAACCGTTGGTATGCTGCCACAAGAGGTCCGGCTTGCCGTCGCCATTGAAGTCACCCACCCCGCGATTTTCCAGTCGTTGCCGACAACCTGACTCGGATTCGGGGTTACCGTCGGCACAGGGTTGCGCCATACATGTACCAGACGCCGAGCCACCCGTCTGTGTGCTGCCACACGAGGTCAGTCCAGCCGTCGCCATTGAAGTCGCCAGCGCCGACGATTTTCCAGCTGGGGTCGACCGTAACCGGATTCAGGAATTCACTGCGCTATCAGGGTTGTGCCGTTCATGTACCAGACCGCGAGCCAGCCGTCTCTGTGCTGCCATACGAGGTCGGGCCTGCGTCGCCGTTGATGTCTGCGGTCGCCACGATGCGCCACGCGGGGTCGACACGTCCGGGAATTATGGCCAGAGTGGACATTGCCGTCGTCCCGTTCATCGCCCAGACGGCGAGATACCCGTCGTCGTGCTGCCAGACAATGTCGGCTCTCAAGTCGCCGGAGAAGTCGGCCTTGCGGGCTGTCGTGTCGGAGTCGGAGGCGGCGGAGGCGGAGGTGGCGGTGGGCCGCCAGGCGAACCGCCGGTGGCCTTGACCCAAGCCGCTGCACGAGTCGTGGCGCGAAATCAGTGGAGGTCGTCAGCAGCCACTCCGCTCGCCCGCTCGTGAACGACTTTCGGATAGAAATTGCCCTTCGTCGCGGGTATGCGGTCGCAACGATTGCAACGTCCCGGAACAGCGGTGGTTCCGCTCATCTCCACCCCGCCATCCTGGCGGCTAATCCGACGTGGGAGACCATCATGAACGTGCCGCTCGATGTGTTGTAGTCGATGCCGAGCGCATCGTACGCGGTGACCGTGAGTCGCCAACAGAGACCGCATCGGATCGCACGTTCCCACCGGCATCACAAGTCGCCGTCGCTTCCGCCCTGATACCAGGAAACCAAATATGATTGGTCGTCGCGTTATAGGCCATCTCGGTGATGTACACCTGGAGTGCCCTGCCGACCACGATCTCCCCCCCGACAAGGGCCCCGGTTCCTGCCTGAACCCTCTGGGCGGCGGCGAAGTCGCTTGCGGCATCTATGTCGCCAAACGAAACCATGAACTCGTTGGTGTTCGGATTGTAGGCCACGGCAGGATCACGGCCATGGACGGGAGGATTGATTCCGAAGTTTGGCGCGAGCAGCTCGCCGCTCAGCCCGACTCGCTGGCCAAGGATGCCCACGCCCTGCCATACGACGAGAAATTCATGGCTTGCGGTCGAGTAGGCGACGTCAGCCGCCGCTTCCCACCATGAGAAACCCGGACCGAGATCGGGATCTCGGGACCAACCACGCCGGTGGAAGTGAGAGCGATTTTGCCGCGCACCATCGCACCGTTTCCGACGCTCAAGTGCCACGTCACCAGAAAGCCGCCCCCGCCTCCGTTAATGTCGGGGCTATAGGCGACGCTGGGAAAGTGCGAGAACGGTCCACTAATGGTGAACGGCGTCCCGAGGGCGCCGTCGGCGGTTACGAAAACACCATTCAGGTTCCCGTATGCGCCCACGACCAGGTAGACGCCATTCTTGTAATCGTATGCAACGCTCGTCCCCCGAACGAAGGCGGATATTGCCGGCGTCGAGGGACCGAGGCGGAAAGCGGTTTGACGCTGGCTGGCGCTGTCCCGATAGTTGCGGCAAGCAGGCCGGCGACCAGAATTCCACAGTAAGAGCGCATGGACCGAACTCCGCTTCGCAGGGTAGAGGGCTTTTGGAGGCTGAGCCCACTGTTTGGTATTTCGGCAGACCGGGAGGGAAACATTAGTGTAGGGACCAATGCCGAGGTTGTCAACAGTCCCCCGCGACTATTCGCGGGCGGAACGCGCTAATTTGTTCCCGAAATATGGCTGGTTCGTCAATGAGTAAGGATAGCGCGCCGCATTGGCGACAACCGCGCGATCGGCATGACGGAGGAGCTGCCACAGGGGGGCGATATAATCAGGTAACGCTTCGGTGGCGATCCGGGCCGCCTCCTGCTGGACGAGAGGGTTCTGATCGCTGAGGCCTTCGATGAGCACCGAGTGAGCGGCGGCCGAATAGGTGCGGCCCACAATGGCCGCGGCTCTGAAGCGGTAGATGCCGTCGCGGTTGGTGAGAAGGGGCCGTGCCGCCTGCTCCGCCTCCGCGGGCAGGGCCGACTGCAAGGCTTCCGCGGCCACGAGCCGGATATCCGGGACATCGCTCGAAAGCATGACGCGAGCGGCGGCGAGCGCTTGCGCGTCGCCATTCCTGGCCCGGGTAAGCACCGCCGTTGCTCGCACGAGACCGTCCGGGTCTTGACTGAGCGTTTCGAGTGTCCGGGTTGCGCTGGGATCCTTGCTGCGCCCGAGTGCCCGGACCGCCGCGGCCCGGTTCATCGGGACGCGATCTTCAACAGCGTATCCAGGAGGCTGGGAGAAATGGGGCCCTGCTCGGCCAGCACGTCGATCGCAGCGCTGACATCGCGGCCCGATCCGGATCCGACAAGCGTCTGAAGCGCGGTTATCGATTGCGGGTCTGCCGCCTTCGGCCAGGAACCGCAACGCCGCGGCTCGGATGATGGGATCAGAGTGGAGCGAAACCGCGGAGGAGGCCCGCGGCGACCGGCTGGAGCAATCCCCGATCGTCGACGTTCCGCCCCGCCTTCGGCAGCCACGCTTCATAGGCGTCCAGCGCCGCGATCGGCTGTGCACCGGCCGAAAGCGCTTCAACTTTCAGCGAGAACGCTGCATGCGAGCGGGGCTTTCTTTTTCAGGATCCCGTCAGCGAGCAACACCGCTTCAGTCAGCCGGCCCGCAGCCACTGCTGCCCATCCGCGACTCATCGTTTGCGCGTCGCCGGTCGCTTTGGTCTCCTGAGCCAGAGCTGAGCTCGAGAGGATAAGCAGCAGCAGCATGACGCTGTAAAGGACGTTCGACCTCATGTCGTTCATTGTACCGCTCTGAAGAATCGCTCACCGGCGATCGTCTGATCGAGTTTGTACTGTTCGACGACCGCATCCATCACCGGCCTCGTTAAGTTGACGTTCGTGTACCACGCCTGGCCTTTCGCCGTGGCTGGATCCTGCTCGAGCACGACACATGCGAACTCGCGCCGCTTGATTCGCTCGACCAAATCAGTGGCCAATGTCGGGGCGATTGATTGAGACGACGTGGAAGGCGAAAGGATCGAGGAGGACCGGCGGCGTTGGTCCGCGAGAATCGGAATGAGCGGCGATTCGGCAACGACAGGTCCGGCGCACGCCTGGACGGCGTCGATGAGTTGGCGCTGGTCTTGGCTCCCCGACTGCATCGCACGATCCTCGACCATCGTTGCGATGCGGCCGATGTTCTGGGCCGCTGTCCAGATGGTGAGGACCGAGAGCACGGCGTATCCTGCCGTGCGGATGCGCCCGGTACGTGACCCGACGAAGCTTGGTCAGAGTACACCCACGGCCGCGACATACGCATCAACAATCTGACTGGTCAGGATC
>CAVRYD010000012.1:0-793055 GCA_963725335.1 uncultured Acidobacteriota bacterium
GCGCGAAGCTGATGGAGGTTCGCACGCACATCACAGCTTTCGCGGCGGGCATGGCGGGCACATCCTCGACGCCGAAGACCGAGGCGGCCGCGAGCTCAAACCCGGCGGCGACCGAGGCACACTCGGAGCCGTCCATGACGCCGAGCAGCTCGCCTGCGTCCAGCGCCGCTCCGGCACAAAGCCCTGCGGCACAGAGTGCCGCGACGGCGCAGAATCCACCGGCGCAGAATCCGCCGACACAGAATCCAACGCCGCAGCAGAACCCCGCGCCGACGCAGCCCGATCCGAACGCCGCAGCCGGCACCGCTCAGCAGCCGTCTCCTGCCTGGCGCAACGGCAGGTGGACGCTGAGGGGGCGCACCGCCACCTCGTGAGCGCTCGCGCAGACCTGAAGCCAGCTGACGCAGCTGCCTGCGGCGACGCAGCTCACCGGTGAAGCGCGAACCCAGGTGTCGCAGCTCATTACGAATTTCAACGAGCTGATCGGCAATCCCCGATGGAAAGCGAGCTACCAGAAGGTGGCCGCGAACCTGACGACGCTGCTCGGCTCGGATAACCGGATGCGACACACGGCCGCCGCAACAACGACCACAGCCGGCGCGACCCCGGCGCCGGGAGCCGTCGGCACCCGGCGCGGCCGAACTGGACCCGCGATCCGCGCCAAGCTCTGGAACTCCGCCAGAACTTGAACGAATTCCAGAAAGCGGCAGGGGGCCGCGAAGTAAAAGGGACAAAGGAAAGCGCTGGGCCGCGGAGGCGAGTCAGCCGCCGAGCGCGAGCGAGCCGGGTGGGGCCCCGCTAGCAGCGAGAAAAGCAACAGGGGCATGAACCCCTGCTTTGTGCCATTCTTTCTGTACGGCTGACGGCATGTTATTCTGGCGATCTTCTCGAGGAATCGCCATTTCATGAAAAGGCTGCTGCTGATTGTTGCTGCGCTAGCCGCGGTCGGGTACCTGTCTGGGGAATCCGACACGCCGCTTCAGGCTGCGGCGGTTGCGTGGGATCGCGGCGACTACACGACCGCGCTCAAGCGTACCTCGAGATCCTGGATTCACCTGGGCCCAGCGGCGCTCGAGCCGATTGCGCTGCAGACGGGGGAACTCTACAAGACCCTCGAGCTGACCCGTGATGGGGATGCGCCCATCTTCTCGCCAGACAGCCGCCGGGTTGCGTTCGAAACGGGTCGGGCATCACCCGCAAGACCCGCATTATTCCTGCTGACGGCACGCCGCGGCTGGTTGAGCTGCCGGGCGTGGGCGCGGCGTTTTCCGTTGATGGATTGAAGGTGGCGTATCTTCGACCCCGGCCGGGCAGAATGCCACCGCCGCGCAGACAGCGCTCGAGCACCGCCGCAGGCGGATCGACTACAGCGTCAGAACGCGCTCAATCAGATCATCGCGACACGGCGCGCGTCGAATCCGGGAACTGGCCACCGGTCGCGAATCCGCGCTGGAGACCGGATCGCTCCGCGGCTGTGGCTCTGGGTGCCGACTCAATCGTGATCACGGGTACCGCCGGAAGGCGGCCCGGCTCAGGTCTACGAGTTGCGGAAGGGCGCGCGCCGGTCGCGCGGACAACCGACAACACCGACAAGGTGATCCAGTCCCCGAACTCGACCGGCACGGCTGTGTTCGCGCGCGCGCCGCCGGCGCCGCGGGACGCGGCGGACGGGCTGGCGGAGCGGGCGGTGCGGCAGCGAGCTTCGGCGTCCTCTCCCTCCCGACGGCCGCGTCACGATGATTACCGGATCGGCGCCTGCGTTCTCGCGCGACGGCGCGACCATCGCCTTTGTCACGCGTGAAGGAAGTGAGATGCGCCTGATGCGGGCGCCACGGCGACCCTCGCATGCGGCCATCGTGCGCAAGGGTCCCGAGCGCCTCGACGCCCGCGGGGTCGCCCGACGGAAGCAGGCTCGCCTTTCAGATGATGCCGAAGGACGACTGGAGATCTACGTCATCAACAGCGACGGCTCAGGAGAGACCCGCGTCACGCGCGAGATTCAGCACGATCTCCTGCCCAGTTTTCTGCGCCGATCGCCTCCTCGCCGTCATGGGCGAACCGCGCCATCGCCGGTCGTACCTCTACGACCTGCCTTCGATGAAGCGGACGCGTCTCTTCCACAACAACACCGTCCGGACGATTGCGCCCGAATACTCGTGGACGCCAGCCCCCGACGGCACAAGGTCCTGATCTCGGCCGAGCGCGACGGCGACACCGTTTCTCCGGAGCGCGGCATCTACGTGACCGACCTGTCGCGGCAGGTGACCCTCGAAGAACTGCGTGAGCGGGTGAAAACAAGCCTCGACGCAGAACAAGCGCTGGTCGCGAAGGGCAAGCGGCTCTTCGGTCCGCTCGCCACCGAGGTGAAGAGCGTCGTGCCGCCGTGGCCGTTCCGCGCATCTACGGGTACGAGAAAGACCTGTTCGACTTCGATTCGAAATACGTCACTCAGCCTGGCAACAAACTCGCGGCGACGTACCTCTTCGAGCGCTACAAATCATTCGGATACGTGCCGGAATATCAGCCATTCGATTACCGCATGCGGAACGGTCAGACCGGCCAGTCCGCCAACATCGTCGCGACGCTGAAAGGCACGTCAACCCGGAGCTGATTTACGTCGTCAGCAGCCACTACGACTCGGTCGCCGTGGGGCCCGGCGCCGACGACGACTCGTCGGCACCGCGGCGCTCCTGGAAACGGCGCGGATTCTTGCGGACCATCCACAACCGGCGACGATCGTCTTCGCGTCATTCACCGGTGAAGAAGCGGGCTGCTGGGCAGCCGCGAGTTCGTGCGGCGCGCGGTCGACAGCAATCTCAAGATCGTTGGCGCGTTGAACAACGACATGATCGGATGGTCGAACGACTATCGGCTCGACAACACGATCCGCTACTCGAACGCCGGCATCCGGGATATCCAGCATGCGGCGGCGATGCAGTTCTCGGACCTGATCATGTACGACGCCCTGTATTACAAGAACACCGATGCCGCGGCGTACTACGAGGCCTACGGCGACATCGTCGGGGGCATCGGCTCGTATCCCGTGCTGGGCAATCCCCATTACCATCAGCCGCACGATCTCCTCGAAGGGATCAACCACCAGCTCGTTGCCGAAGTCGCGAAAACCACCGCTGCCACGGTGATGCTGCTGGCGTCGAGCCCGTCCCGCTTGAAGGACTTTCACATCGAAGCTTCAAGGGCGGCACCGTGTCGCTGTCGTGGACGCCAGCCCGGAAAAGGGGATCACCGGCTACATCGTGGCGTATGGAACGCCGCCAGGCCTGAAGCCCAGCAAGTTCGAGTCGTCAAGCCGTCGGTGACGCTCACGGGTATCCCGCCGGGCACGTCGTGGCGGTGAAAGCCGTGAACGCGAAAGGGCTCGAAGGGTGGGACTGGGCGCGCGTAACGTCAGCTAACTATAACGGCGGACAGACGCCGCGGAGTAGCGACATGATCTCGGCCCCTTCGTCGTCGGCCGGACGACCATATACCCTTCGCGACCGTTGCCAGACATCTGAAACGCCCAATACGATTTGCTCTGCGCTTGATCAGCCCAAGCGGCAGCATGTACGTCACACCCCGCCGATCGCAGTAGGTGAGGTGCCCGTGGAGCTTGACGATCGTTTGCCATCCGGACCCACGATCATCCATCCGCCCGCTGAAGCGACGAGGCCGCAGCCGTCGTCCTCCGGACCTGGCGGGTAACGCTTGATGCCTCCACGTAGTAGCGTCCAGCCGCTTCATCCATGGGCGCGCGATACATCGCCTCGATTTCAACCGGCGTCTTGCGGCGGAACGACCGCGGGATGGGATCCTCCAGTGCGTGAGCGCCTGAGGCCTCCTGTTCCGCCCTGTCGAACTCCTCGTTGAGAAGCCGCCGTGGCAGCCCATTCGGGCGACTTGGCAGACAGGATTTCAATCGCTCGACCCGCTGAGTCCCGGTGACCGCAAGGCCGTCCTTCGGGTACGGCTGAAGGAATGGCGGGGCCGCGGGCTGGTCGGGTCGATAGTCGGAGACGAGCCCGATCCGCGATTCGCACATCACGCGAAGCACCACGGGGTGCAACAGGTGAATCGGACCCCGGTTGACACCGCCGATCCACGCCGCCATCTCCGCCGGCGGTCCCGTTTTCCCCCACCACTTCGAGGAATGCCCGGGACTGAGGGAAGTTCCGTCGGCAAATCGGCCGGCCATGGAGCGGCCAATGTTTGCCATCAAACACCGCAAACGGACTCACGATCCCGTCGCGGCGAAGGACGCCGATCGTGAATTGTGGCTGGTCCTTTTGCCGCGGGTGCCTGGGTCGTGGCGTCTGCGCGGGAGTCAGCAGACAGAAGAACAGCCATGCCATTCGGGAAGATCGCTAGGGTCGGTCGAGAACTTCCCGAACCTTCGCCAGGAGATCGTCGCGCGAAAACGGCTTCGACAGAAAGTCCAACGTCAATCGTTGTCGGCGGCTGACGGGTAGCCGGACACGCAAATCATTTTCAACGTGCCGCCCCGCGCGCGCAAGTGCTCCGCGAGCTCCGCACCCCCATAAACGGCATCCGCATGTCGGTCAGAAGAGGTCGATAGTGTCGCCGTACTGATCGAACACCTTCATCGCTTCCTGCCCGTTTCGCGCTTCGTACACGCGGTAACCGGCACGGAAAGGCCTGCGCAAACAGCTGCCGGACCGCTGGTTCATCCTCGACCAGCAGGATGGTTTCGGGCGCTCGGCCGTCGCTCCTCGCCGTGCGTCTATGGACCACCATCGCCGACGGTACATTCAACACGCCTCTTATCGGCTTCCCTGTTGTCAGTCTCGCCCTGGCCCTTGCTTCTGCTTCTTCCTGTTCACGTTTCAACCCCGCCTGACGCTCCAGGGATCGCTCGATGACCAACAGACCAAAGCCCACGATAACCCAATCAGCCACCCCGCGAGAACGTCGGTTGGATAGTGGACGCCGAGGTAGATTCGTGAAGGCCGACCAGTACAGTCGCCAGCATCGCCATCGCCATGCAGTAGAGCTTCGTCAGCCGGCGCTGGGCGAAGTGCATCGAGAGCGCACCCAGCGTCAGGTAGACGACAGCCGACTGCAGCGCATGGCCGCTCGGGAAGCTCAAGCTCATGACTTCACGGAGGTGCGGAACGACGTCAGGACGAGGACGCTGAAACAAGTCTTTGAGCGCGCCGTTCAGAAACCATCCCCCAACACTGCTGCCACAACGAACAGCGCGCGCCGCCACAGGCCCTGGAGCAGCAGGAATCCCGCAACAAGAACACCGTCAACCCGAGCACCGTCGTGCTCCCCAGCGAGGTGATGTCGAGCGCCGCGCTGAGCATCCAGGCCGGCCCAATCGGATGCGACAGATCCGCCGGATCGCGTAGCGCCAGCAGGATCTGCTTGTCGAAGCTCTGGGTTTCCCCCTCGAGAACCTCGCTCGCCAGCTTCATGAAGACGACGAGCAGCAGCAGGAACGCTATCCCGCCAATCAGGAGGGCCAGTTCGGTCCGGTCGCGCAGCTTGAGCCGATTCAGCTGTTTCAACCAGCCGGCCGCTGCGTTCTTCCGCATAGGGCCGGATTATCGCTGTTCGGAAATGCCAGCCACCACGCCATTCAAGCGCCTTCACGGGGCGCGCACCACCGGCAGGGCACGCGCGCGTCATGCCGTGGCGATCGACGCTCACGCACCCCATGGCATTTCAGCAAGAAGTAAGAAAATCCTTCTCCCTTTCTCCCCTTCTGCTGTGTGATCTTGTTCAGGCGCCGACAGCGGTCTTCACTGCGCGCACCATCAGCACCGGGATCTGCACGTTGTGCGGACGCGATCGGCGGTCGCGCCGCGTATCAGGTCGTTCAGGAAGCGGTGCCCATGCGTCGACATCGCGATGAGGTCGACGGATTCCTCCACCGCGACCTTCGACAGCTCGGTCGCCGGATCGCCCATCGCCAGGCGGGCTCGCGCCTGGAATCCGTGACGGACGAGCTCTTCGCAGATCCGCGCGAGGTACTCGCGATCCTGCCGGATCTCCTCCGACTCCCGCAGCTTCAGCTCGTCGAAGTGCCGCGCCGCCCAGCCGTCGGCCACGTGCACGAGCAGCAGTCGCGACCGGTCAGTCGGGCCAGCGGCTCGACATGATCCAGCACGGCGCGATCGGACGGGAGTTCTCGATGGCGATCAGGATGTGCTTGTACATAACGGGTTCTACAGGGTTCTACAAGGTTCTCCTGGGTTCTACAAGGTTCTCCGTTCTACGGGGTTCTCCCGGGTTCTACACGGTTCTTCCGGGTTCTACAAAGTTCGGCGGGTCTGCGGGTTCGCGAACCTCTAGAACACAGAACCCCGTAGAACCCCGTCGAACCCCGGAGAACCTCGGAGAACCTATACAAAGGTCTGCCACAGCAGCCACGCATTGAGCCCCGCGATGAGCACAGCGACCGGCCAGGCGAGCGCACGCATCCACGCCGGCGCGACGAGCGGGCCCATCTTCCGCTTGTCGCCGGTGAACAGCACCAGCGGAAACACCGCGAACGGCAGCTGGAGGCTGAGGACCACCTGGCTGAAAACCAGCAGCGCGCCGATGCCGTGTTCGCCGTAGAAGTAGACGGTAATCAGCGCCGGAACGATCGCGATGAGCCGCGTGATCAGCCGGCGGAGCCACGGCCGCAGCCGGATGTTCAGGAACCCTTCCATCACGATCTGGCCCGCCAGCGTGCCGGTCAGCGTCGCGTTCTGCCCGGAAAACAGCAGCGCCACGGCGAACAACGTGCTCGCGAGCTGCGTGCCGAGGAGCGGCGCAAGCAGGAGATACGCATCCGAGATATCCGCGACGCCCTGGTGGCCGGACTGTGGAACGTCGCCGCCGCCACGATCAGGATCGCACCGTTCAGAAACAGCGCAAACATCAGCGCGACGGTGGAATCTATCGATGCGAATCGCACCGCCTCGCGCTTGCTCTCCGCGTTATCCCTGTACTTCCGCGTCTGGATGATCGACGAGTGCAGATACAGGTTGTGCGGCATCACGGTCGCGCCGAGAATGCCGATCGCGATGTAAAGCATGTCGGGATCGCGCACGATCTCGAGCTGCGGCAGAAACCCGTTGAACACGCCGAGCAGATCGGGCTTGGCCAGCCACAGCTGCGTCGCGAAGCAGCCCGCAATACCGAGGATCAGGGCCACGACCAGCGCCTCGACATAGCGGAACTGATACTGCTGCATGTAGAGCACGAGCAGCACGTCCAGCGACGTCAGGCAGACGCCCCAGATGAGCGGCAGGCCGAACAGCAGATTGAGCGCGATGGCCGAACCGATCACTTCTGCGAGGTCACACGCGGCGATCGCGACCTCGCACAGCAGCCACAACACCAGAGTCGTCGGGCGCGAATAATGATCGCGACAGGCCTGCGCCAGGTCGCGCCCGCTGGCGATGCCCAGCCGGAGGCGAGCGCCTGCAGCAGGATCGCCATCAGGTTCGACAGCATGATCACACTCAGGAGCGTGTAGCCATACTTCGACCCACCCGCCAGGTCCGTCGCCCAGTTGCCGGGATCCATGTAGCCGACGGCCACGAGGTAGCCGGGGCCCGCAAACGCCAGAAGCTTCTTCCAGAATCCGCCGGTCAGCGGAACCGGCACCGATCCGTGAACCTCCGGCAGGCTGACGGTGGCCGACGGCTGACGCCAGCCATCCGCCTGCAGACGTCCGCCGCCGCCCGGCTCTCGCTTGGACATATGCTCTACGTTACACGACCCGTAACCCTTTACTGAAACAGAAACTTCCGACCGGTAAAGGTCCGCAGATGGCTGTGTTTCAACGGTTTACTGCCGCACCTCCGGGGCATGCGGCTTGCCACACAGCGCCCGGAACCTATGATTCGTCGTCTGTCCATGTGCCGCTGCGGGCTATTGCCGCGGGCTCCTCTCTTCAGCGTCCGCGTTCGCTCAGACTCCCGCGGCAACGCCAGCCCCGGACGTCCCGACCGCCGCGCCGCTGCCGACGCAAATCGACCTCAATCTGATCAATCTGCCAACCACGATGTCGATCGTGCGCCACCGCAGCTACTTCCGACTGACGCACCGCTTCGCCGCGGATCTGCGCCGCGGCAGTTTCAGCGATCTGGCGGCCGACCTCTTCACGATCGACAAAGGGGCGATCATCGGGCTCGAGTATCGCTTCGGGATCACCAGCAACATTCAGGCGGGTATCCACCGATCGCTGCTCAGCAAGACGATTCAGACATTCGGGCGATGGGACGCGCTCCGTCAGGGCGGCGCGATGCCGGTCTCGCTCTCGCTGACGCTGTCGCTCGAAGGGCTGAACAATCTGCGCGAGAAGCATCAGCAGGGCGTCGCCATCACGGTGTCACGAACGTTTAGGGACCGGCTCGCGCTTTACGCCACGCCCGCTTTTGTCGCCGGCACCCACGCGGTCGATTTCATTCCCGGTCACGAAGGACACGACCACGAGACCGGACTCGAGGAAGATGCGCACGCACACCATCAGGACACCTGGTTTACGGGCCTCGGCGGCCGGCTGCGGTTTTCGCACACCGGCTACATCACCGGCGAGTACACGCCTCGCCTGCACGGCTACGACCCCAACAGTGCGGAATGGGGCGTCGCCGTCGAAAAGCGCACGGGTGGCCACACCCTGCAGCTGAATCTCACGAACTGCTTCGGCACGACGCTCGGTCAGATCGCGCGGGGCGGCAGCCCGCACGACATCTATCTCGGCTTCAACATCACACGGCGTTTCTAGACACGGAACAACCCAGACACACGGACAAACCGACTTACAGGGGGTCGAAAAACAATGAAGCGTTATGCCATTCTCGCCGCAGCAGGATTCCTGGCCGCAGCGTGCGGCAGCAGCAGCCCATCGTCGCCGTCGAACACGCAGCCGAACACGATCGTTTTCACCGCGGCGTTGGCCTTCGCAAACGAGGTCCCGACGCTTCCGACCTCGAATGCGGACGCCAACGCGCGGGGCACCGGGACATTTACGTTGAATCTCACGCGAGACGCGGCCGGAACAATCACGGACGCGACAGGAACATTCGTGTATAGCCTCAGCGGATTCCCCGCCGGAACAACGATTCTCGCGACGCACGTCCACGAGGGTGGCCCCGGCGTCGCCGGCGGCGTCATTATAGACACCGGCCTGACCGCCGCAGGAGCGATAACTCTGGCCGATGGAACGCTCACGAATCAGACGTTCTCGAATCGTGCAGTTGGAGCCACGCTGGCAAACCAGATCATCGCCAACCCGAACGGCTATTACTTCAATGTCCACTCGGCAGTGAATCCGGGCGGCGCCGTTCGTGCGCAGCTGGTGAAGCAGTAGTTTTCGCGAGTCGCGAATCGCGAGTCGCGACTGGAGTTTGCAAGACGAGCAAAAGGCCGGCGCAGCGGGCAGCTGTACCGGCCTTTTTTTCAGCTTCCGGCTTCCGGCTACCAGCTTCCGGCTCGCCGCGGGCGCCTTCCCTTCTCCCTTTTCCCTTGTCCCTTATCTCGTGTCCGCGATCTTCCCGGTGGCGCCCTTCCCTTTCCGCGGTCCCTTGTTGTCGCGCGCGGGGACGTGATCCAGGTTGGCGACCTTCGTGCCGGTGGCGTAAACCAACTGGGTGATGTGCGCCATCTTCGGGAAATCGATCTTGGACACTTCGTCGGTCAGGTAGTGGTAGTCCTTGTGCAGCCCGGTCGTGTAGAAAATGATCGGAATGCCCTTGGCGGCGTAGCTGTAATGATCGCTGCGCGTATAGATCGACTCCGGGTCGGCCGGATCGTTCATCTCGTAGTCGAGCTTCATCGGCGTCGGCAGGCCGGCGTTCGCGTCCTCGTTCAAGTTGTGCAGCTCGGTGCTGATGCGATCCGATCCGACGATGTAGACGGTGTTCTCTTCTTTTGGATCGTCGCAGCGGTTCCGGCCGATCATGTCGATGTTGAGCTGCGCGGAGATCTTGTCGATCGGCACGATCGGAAAATCGGCGTTGTAGCGCGAGCCGTAGAGGCCGGATTCCTCGCCGGAGTGCCAGACGAAGAGCAGCGAACGCTTCGGCTTCGGCCCCATCGCGAACGCTTTCGCCAGCGCCATCAGCGCCACGGTCCCCGACCCGTCATCGTCGGCGCCGTTGTTGATGTTGTCGCCAGGGCGCGGCGTGTCGCGCGTCTGCCCCGTGCATCCGCCCGCGCCGGCGGCGCCGCCGCCGAAGCCGCGCCCCGCTCCGGCGTCTGCGAGTAGCCGATGTGATCGTAGTGCGCGCCGAACGCGACGTAGGAGTCTTTCAGCTTCGCGTCCGTGCCTGGAATGATGCCGACGACGTTACGTGTGAGCTGCGTGCGGACGACGTGTAGTCGGCGTCGACGTTGACCGTCATCTTGACGCCCTTCAGCGCGAAGGGCGGCAGCGGCTCCTGCTTGATGACCAGATCCTTCAGCTCGGCGTACTTCATGTCGGAGCCGCTGAAGAGGAACTCGAAGAATTCGTCCTGCGCGGTCAGCGATGGCGTGACAGGCGGGTCGTAGCGCTGCACCGTCGTGAAGTCGCCGTTGTCGGGCTGACCGACAGCCTCCGCCGCCCGCCGCCGGCTGCGCCCCGCGCGCAGGCTGCGCACCCGAGCGCTCGGGGCACCCTGAGCGGCCGGAGCATTTTGAGCACCCGCCGCACCCTGGCACCGCGGCCTGAGCACCTGCGGCACCCTGCGCACCCGCGGCATCCGCTGCCGCCCTGGGCACCCGCGGCAGCCTGGGCACCCGCGGTGCCCCTGCCCTCGCCCTCCAAATCCAAACCCCCGGCGGGCCGATGACCGCGATCGCTCCCTTCTCGACGGCGCTGCGCGATCGCGCGGCGAGGAGCCGATTCGGATCCGGTGGGCAGCGCCTTGGAGCCTGCGCCGATGTAGACGATGACCTTGCCCTTGGGATCGACATTCGCGTAATCGTCGATGTTGCCGAGCGGCACCTGCAGGCCGTAGCCGACGAACTGAATCTGGTCGCCGTTGATCGTCTGCTTCCCGCCCATGTTGCGCGGGAACGTGATCCCTTCTCCGTCCTTGAAGGTGCGCTGTTTGGCCGTTGACCTCAACGGTCACCGAGGCATTGCTGGTCGTCCGGACGCCGAGCGACCTTCACGGTCTGGAAGTAGGTGCCGTCCTCGCCGGCCGGCTTCACCCCCCACTCGTCGAGATGATCCGAGATGTAGGCGGCGGCAAGGCCGAGCCCTTCGGTGTAAATCTGGCGCCCCTGAAGCTCGTCGGACGCGATATAGCTCAACCAGTCCTTGAGCTCTGTCGGGCTCAATGGATTTCGGGCCGCCGGCGCGGCGCTTTCTGGGCGCCCAGACCCGACGGCCATGAAACAGAGAACGAACAAAAGGCAGAATTCGACGGGCTCGCATCAACAACCAACCTCCATGAAGGCCTTGCAAAGGAACAAGAAAGACAAGCGTTGCACTTTGCAATACGTCTGGAAACGGGCAATTGCTTACCCGGTGGATCACGTCTGCATCCGGAGTGCGGGATCCGGGATCCGATCGGAATGCGTTAATCACGGGATTTTCGGATCACGGATACGGCTCCCGCACCCCATCTAGCGAAAGATCCCCTTTGGCATCTTCACGTGCACGCCGACCTTCTGATCCACCAGCTGGGTGATCGACGACGTTGCCGGCGATGCTGGTGAGCTGATAGGCGGCGAGCTTGTCGAGGCTCTTTGTCGGCGGCGAGGAAATCGACCATTTCCTGGATCGCGATCTTCGTCGCCTTGGTGAGGTCCTCGTCGGTGCCCATGCTGATGTAGTCGGTCGGCGTCTCGGCGCGCGGCCACGCGAGCGTCATGCCCTTGCGGACGGTCAGCTGCAGGCGTCCGCGCAGCGACGTCTCGATCGCCGTCTGATCGACTTCGCCGTCCCCCTGCGCGGCATGGCCGTCGCCGATCTCGAACAGCGCGCCCGGCACATGCACGGGGATGAAGAGCGTCGTGCCCGCCACGAGCTCCGGTTGTCGAGGTTGCCGGCGTGAATGCCCGGAGGCGTGCTGCTGACGCGTCCGGCTGCCGGCGGCGGCGCGACGCCCATGCTGCCGAAGAACGGATGCAGCGGAATGACGATGCCTGGCGCGAACTCGCGGTCATCTTGTTCGCGGTCGAGCGGAATGATCTTCGTGCTGTTCGGCTCGGCAGTTTTCCGGCAGGAATCCGCTGCACCCGTTGTAGCCGTATGGAATCGACAGGTCGATCGAGAGGATGCGCACCTCGAGCGCGTCGCCCGGCTCGGCGCCTTCGACGAAGACCGGTCCGGTCAGGATGTGGCCGCCGGGACCCTTTTCGCGTGACGGTGTCGACGACATGGCCGGAGCGACGCCTGCACGATCGTCGGGCTTGACGCCGGCGCGCTCGAGCCCGCGCGGCGTGTTCGTCAGGAGCGTGTCGACGTCGATGATGTCGCCCGACGCGATGCGCAGCACCGGCTTGCGCCTCGGACCAGTAGTAGCCGTAGGCGACGGTTTCCGGCGTCGCCTCGAGGCGATGCGTCCTGGGTTTGGCGACCTGCGCCGAGGCCGTTGCCGTCAGAAGCGCCATCGTCACCGCGGTGCAGATTGCTTTCATTGGCGCATTCTATACGGCTGCGGCGCGGGTCGGCAGCCCTGAAGGGCTGCGCTACAAGTAAGTGGGGGACGATAGCTAGCTGCGTGGCACGTTCCGATCCATGCCGCGCGCCCGGAACCAGCGATAGGCGTAAGGCTCGAGCTCGATCTCGTGGTGGCCGTGCTCGCCGGCGCGGCTGTCGTTGGTCCACAGCAGATCGACGAGCACCTGCGTGCCGGCAGTGCGGGCACGGGAATCCGAACCGCGCGCGGCTGGTCGGCGAAGTTGTGCAGCGATGATCAGCGAGTGGTCGCTGCCACGTGTACTCCATCACGAGCACATCGACTCGCATTCGTCTGGAGGATCTTCCAGTCTCCCCAGCTGATCTCCGGGCACTCCTTGCGCATGCGGATCTTGCGCTCCATCCAGTTGAGGAGCGAATGCGGATCGCGGCGCTGCGTCTCGACGTTCACCCGCTTGTAGCCGTAGATGGGATCCGAGATGACCGGCAGCACCGTCCGCCGCGCGCTGGAGAATCCGCCGTTCTTGTTCGGCCGACCACTGCATCGGCGTGCGCGCGCACTCGCGCTCGGGCAGCGACAGGTCGTCGCCCATCCCGATCTCGTCGCCGTACTGCAGCATCGGTGTGCCGGGCAGCGTGAAGAGCAGGCTGTAGGCGAGCTCGATGCGGCGGCGATCGTTGTCCATCATCGGCGCGAACCGGCGCCGGATGCCGCGATTGTAGAGCTGCATGTCCTTCGTGGGCCCGAATGCGGCGAACACCTTCTCGCGCTGCGTGTGCAGTCAGCCGGCCGAGATCGAGCTCGTCGTGGCTGCGGAGGAAGTGCACCCACTGCGCCGCCTGCGGCCGCTCCTTCGTCGCCTCGAGCGCGCGCGATGAGCGGCTTCAGATCGGCGGTCGCCAGCGCGTAATAGAGCCGCTGGTTCACCGGAAAGTTCAGCATCATCTGCAGGCGATCACCGACGATCGCCGAAATACTCGAGGCTCTCGTCCGGGCGGGACGTTCGCCTCGGCGAGCAGGACCGCGTCGCGGCGCCGCCACTGCAGGAAATCCCGCATCTCGTGCAGAAGCTCGTAGTCCTTGCGCGGACGGACGTCCGCCCCTTTGCGGCTGATGAGGAACGGCACCGCGTCCATCCGGAACCCGCACACGCCGAGCTGGAGCCAGAAGCCCATGATGCGCAGGATCTCGGTCCGGACCGCCGGGTTCTCGGTGTTCAGGTCCGGCTGGAAGTCGTAGAAGCGATGGAAGTAGTACTCGCCGGCGACCGGATCGCGCGTCCAGGTGGATTTCTGCACGCCGGGAAACACCATCCCCTTGTTGTAGTCAGGCGGCCGCTTCTTCGACCAGACATACCAGTCGCGGTACGGTGACTTCGGATCCTTGCGCGCCGACTGAAACCAGGCGATGACGGTCCGATGTGTGATTCACGACGAGATCGACGATGACGCGAAGGCCGATCTGCTCGGCGTGATTCATGAAGTCGACGAACTCGCCGAATGTCCCGAGCTTCGGGTGGACGGCGTAGTAATCGGACGACGTCGTAGCCGTTGTCGCGATTGGGGGACTGATAGAACGGCTGCAGCCAGATGCACGTGACGCCGAGACCCGCACAGGTAATCCAGCCGCCGCGTCAGCCCCGCGAAATCGCCAACACCGTCGCCGTTGGCATCGACGTACTTCTCGACGTCGAGACAGTAGATGACGGCGTTCTTGTACCAGAGATCGTCAATCACACCACTGAATCCTGAATCACTCATCACTAATCCTGAATCACTGATCCTGAATCCTCGAATCCTCGAATCCTCGAATCCTTGAATCGCTCGAATCCTCGAATCCTTGAATCCTTGAATCCTCGAATCCTCGAATCCATGAATCACCTATCCCACCACGTAGCGCGACGAACGCGGACGAGTCGCGACCGCTCGCGAGTCTATCGAGCAAGACGCATTCCCGCGCTGATCGAAGCCCGACAGTCAGTTACACTGATCATCGGCCAGTCTCTGATAACAGCTGAGCTGCAGAGCGATTCAAGGATTCGGGATTCAGTGGATTCGTGGATTCGGGATTCAAGGATTCGGGATTCAAGGATGAGCGATTCAGGATCAGTGATTAGCGATTAGGGATTCACCTTGCCCGAACTTCCCGATATCACGCTCTATCTCGAAGCGCTCGCACCGCGCGTCGGTGGACCAGCCGCTCGAGCGGCTGCGCATCGGCAATCCCTTCCTCGTGCGCACGATCGAGCCACCGGTGAGCGCGATGGAAGGCCGGCGGGTAATCGGCCTTCGCCGGCTCGGCAAGCGGATCGTCTTCGTGATGGAAGGAGACCTCTTCCTCGTCCTGCACCTCATGATCGCGGGGCGCCTTCGCTGGCGCGATCGCAGTGCGGCGATCCCGGGCAAGGTGGGTCTGGCGGCGTTCGATTTTCCGACCGGCACCGCGATTCTCACCGAACAAGGCGCCAGGCGACAGGCCTCGGTCCATCTCATCGCTGGCGCCGAGAACCTCGCGTCGCTCGATCCCGGTGGACTCGAGGTGCTGGGATCACAGGTGCCGGAGTTCGCGGAACGGCTCACCCGCGAGAACCACACGCTCAAGCGCGCCCTGACCGATCCCGCAGATCTTCAGTGGCATCGGCAACGCGTACTCGGACGAGATCCTTCATGCGGCCAGGATGTCGCCGATGACGCTGACGTCGAATCTGAAAGACGCCGACATCGCGCGTTTGCACGAGGCGACGGTTCGCACGCTCGAGCACTGGATCGCGCGCCTGCGCGACGACGCCGGCGGTGCCTTCCCGGACAAGGTGACCGCTTTTCGCGAAGGCATGGCGGTCCACGGCCGCTACGGGAAGCCCTGTCCGGACTGTGGCGCTCCGATCCAGCGCATCGTCTACGCACACAACGAGGCCAATTACTGCGCGATGTGTCAGACCGGTGGCCGGCTGCTCTCCGATCGAGCGCTGGCGCGGCTCCTCAAGCAGGACTGGCCCAGGACCCTTGACGATATGGAGAAGCGGAAGGAACGTCAGAGGATTGGAAGCTGACGATGAAGTCGATATTCAACCCACGGGATCACCGCGAGCTTCACGATCGTGTGCAGCGCTTGAAAACGTCGCAGAAGGCGCATTGGGGCAAGATGACGCCGCTGCAGATGGTCGCGCATCTGAGCGATTCACTGCGAATGGCGTCGGGGCAGCTCGAGGTCGCGCCGAAGAAGGTGCCGTTCCGTTACTCTCCGCTCAAAGAGGTCGTACTGTACCTGCTTCCCATCCCGAAGGGAGTGTCCACCTCGCCAGAGCTGATCGCCCGCAAGCCTGGCGACTGGAGCCTGGAAGTGGCCGAATTGCGCGCGGAGCTCAATGGGATCGTCGAACGCGGCGCCGAAGCGCTCGCTCCCGCACACCCGGCATTCGGCAAGCTCTCGGCCAGGCAATGGGGCGTGCTGATCTATCGCCACATGGATCATCACCTAAGACAGTTTGGAGTGTGAGCGTCAGACCTTCCGCCTGAAGGCGGAAGCTACAGATGGAGGGGGCGTGAGCGGCGTTAGTGAGCGTGCGCGAGTCGCGTGCCGCGAGTCGCGAGCCGCCAGTCGCGAGCCGCCGCTACTCTCCCCGTATCGCCGCAAGGAAGGTCTCGCCGAGATCCTCGGCCTTTCTCGCGCCGATGCCGCGGATGCCGTGCAGCTCCGCGATCGTCTTCGGGCGGACGCGCGCCATCTCCCGCAGCGTCGTATCGTGAAAGATGACATAAGGAGGCACGCCGCGCGCTCGAGCGATTTGAAGGCGCACGCCACGCAGCCGTTCGAACAGATCGCGGTCCACGTCCTCCCACGACTCCGACTCGATCCGCGATCGTTTCTGAACGCGCCCCTTGATCGGCCGGCGCTGCCGCGCGAGCACGAGGTCTGGATAGCTTGCCGGATTCTTCATCAGCTCGACACCGCGCTCGGTCAGCGCCACGACCGGGAACGCGTCGTCGGTCTGCCGGAGAAACCCGTGCGCGATCAGCTGTTCGATGTATCCTCGCACTTCCGGCGCCGGAGCGTCACGCAATAACCCGAACGTCGTCAGCTGGTGATGCCGCCGTGCGGTGACTGGTTCGGTCTCGCTGCCGCAGAGCACGTTCGCGACGTGCGCTACGCCGAATCGCTGGCCGACACGCGCGACGCACGACAACACCTTACGCGCGACGAGCACCGGGGCTTCGGCAGTTTCGAGCTCATCGAGACAATAGTCACAGGCGCTGCAATCCTCCCGCGCATACGTTTCGCCGAAATAACCGACCAGGAAACGATGGCGGCATGTGACGCTGGCCGCATAGCGTTCCATGTCGCGCAGCAGCTTGCGCGACGCCTCGGTCAGCTCGCCGTTGCGCTCGAGCATCAGGCGCCACTTCATGAAATCCGCCGTCGAGTAGATCAAGAGGCACTCGGCCTCGAGCCCGTCCCGTCCAGCGCGCCCGGATTCCTGCTGATAATGCTCGAGCGACTGCGGCGCGCCCGCATGGACGACGAACCGCACGTCGGAGCGATCGATGCCCATTCCGAATGCGACCGTTGCAACGATGACATCCGCCTCCTCGTCGAGGAACGCGTCCTGATGCCGGCTCCGCTCATCGTCTTCAAGGCCGGCGTGATACGGCAGCGCGCGCACGCCCTGGTCTCGTAACCAGGCGGCCAGCGCATCGACTTCGCGTCGCGAGGTGCAATAGATGATGCCAGCTTGACCTCTGTGTCGCGCCAGCACGTCGAGAAGCTGCTGCTTCAGATTCGCCCGGGCGAGCACACGATAGACGAGGTTCGGGCGATCGAAGGAGCCCACGAACTCAACTGGATCCGAGAGGCCGAGCTGCGACGCGATGTCGCGGCGCACGCGAGCTGTGGCCGTTGCGGTGAACGCGTGAAGCGAAATCCCTGGCAGCAGCGTCCGCAGACGGCCCAGCTGGCTGTACTCGGGGCGGAAATCGTGCCCCCACTGGCTGATGCAGTGCGCCTCGTCGATCGCGACGAAGCTCACCTTGCAGCCGGAAAGCTGACGGATGAAATCTTCCCCCCCTTCGCCGACCAGCCGCTCAGGGGAAACGTAGAGCAGGCGCAGGCGGCCATCGCGCAGCGAGGCCAGGACGGCGGTCTTCTGATCGGGTGCGAGTGAGCTGTTGTAGCATGCGGCGGGCACGCCGTTGCCGACCAGCGTGTCGACCTGATCCTTCATCAACGAAATGAGCGGCGACACGACGACGGCCAGGCCGTCTCGGACGAGTGCGGGCGCCTGAAAGCAGAGTGATTTGCCGCCGCCGGTTGGGAGAACGACCACCGAGTCGCGACCGGAGAGGATTGCGGCCATCGCTTCGCGCTGCAGCGGCCGGTACGAGGTATAACCCCAGTAGCGCTCCAACGCGGTCGAGAGCGCTACGTCGTGCGACACCACCGAATCCATGGACGACGTCCATGGTAACGGAAAGCGTGTGCGGAGTCTCGTCGTTGCTCACCGAAACATCATCGGGCCTGTGGTGCGCCGCCGGCCGGTTTCACATCGATCCCTGGGAGCCCGTGGATCGCGCGGTCATCACCCATGCACACGGCGATCACGCGCGCCCGGGCAACGCCGCGTATCTGTGTTCCACGCCGTGCGCACCGCTTCTGCGGCGGCGTTTCGGCACGGAGGTCGCGATCGAGTCCGTGCCGTACGGGCAGCCGATCACGATCGGCGACGTGCAGCTCAGCTTCCATCCCGCAGGACACGTGCTCGGATCGGCGCAGATCCGAATCGAATCGAGCGAGGGCGTCTGGATCGTGGCGGGCGACTACAAGCGGGCGGCCGATCCAACCTGTGCGCCATTCGAACCCATGCCGTGCGACGTCTTCGTCACGGAGTCGACGTTCGGACTGCCGATCTATCGTTGGGATCGGACTGAGACGGTGATCGCCGACATCGTTGCCTGGTGGGATGCGAATCGTGATGCGAGACGGACCTCAGTGCTCTTCTGTTACACGATCGGGAAGGCGCAGCGTGTGCTGGCCGAGTTGATGCGCGTCACCGATCGCCCCGTCTACGTGCACGGGATGATGCTGGGCATGATCGAGACGTACCTCGAGTCGGGGATCGCCATGCTGCCGGTCGCGCCCGTGATCGAGCGGTCGAGCCGCGGCCGGGCCAAGGCCCCCTCCTTCGCCGGCGAGCTCGTGCTCGCGCCGCTTTCGGCGCGGGGCACTCCGTGGATGCGGCGCCTCGGCGACATCTCTGACGCTTTCGCCTCAGGCCTGATGCGCGTGAGAGGCGTTCGCCGGCAACGCGGGTACGACCGGGGGTTCGTGCTCTCGGATCACGCGGACTGGCCGGGATTGCTGCAGACCATTGCGGAGACCGGCGCCAGCCGCGTCCTCGCCACGCACGGCCACGCCGAACCGCTCGCCCGCTATCTGTCGGAGCAGGGCCTCGAAAGCGGCGTCATCCGGACGGCGTGGGAGGGGGAACCGACGGGCGAATAGCGACCCTTCGACTAGGCTCAGGGTCGTCCCGAGCGAAGTCGCGAGCCGCGACTCGCGGTTGGCGGCTCGCGGCTCGCGGCTCGCGACTCGCGGCTCGCGACTCGAAGCTGGAAGCTGGAAGCTGGAAGCTGGAAGCTGGAAGCTGACTATGAACCGCTTCGCCGCTCTTTATGACGCGATCGACGCGACGACCTCGACCAATGCGAAGGTTGCCGCGATGGTGGCGTATTTCGCCGACGCGCCGGCCGCGGACGCGGCGTGGGCCGTGTTCTTCCTCACTGGGCGCCGATTGAAACGCCTCGTGCCGTCTGCGGCGATTCGCGACTGGACCCTTGCGGCCACCGGGCTCGATGGCTGGCTCCTCGAGGAAAGCTACGCCGTCGTCGGCGATGGTGCGGAAACCGCCTCGCTCGTGCTCGATCAGATCGCCGTAGCGTCGACAGAAGTCGTACCGCTGTCTGAGTGGGTGGAGAGCCGCATTCTCCCGCTTCGGGAATTGGATCCGGAGACGCAGCGTCGGCGCGTGAGCGCATGGTGGAGCGGCCTCGATCGTCTTCAGCGGTTCATGCTGCTGAAGATTCTGACGGGTGAGCTGCGAGTCGGCGTCTCGCAGACGCTGGTCGTGCGCGCGCTCGCACAGGCCGCGAACCTCCCGGCCGACCACGATCGCCGCGCGCATGATGGGCGACTGGACGCCGACAGCCGAGTGGTTCACGAGTCTGCTGTCGCATGAGCAGACCACCGAGGATCGCTCGCGTCCCTACCCGTTCTTCCTCGCTTCTCCCCTCGAGGACCCGATCGAGTCTCTCGGCCCGCGCGACGAGTGGATCGCCGAATGGAAATGGGACGGCATCCGCGCGCAGCTCGTGCGCCGCGCTGGGGACGTCCACCTGTGGTCGCGCGGCGAGGAGCTCATCACCCATCGCTTTCCGGAAATCGCCGCCGCGGCAACGCGACTGCCAGAGGGGACCGTGATTGACGGCGAGGTCCTGGCCTTCAGGGAGGATCGCCCGCTGCCATTCTCAGCACTGCAACAACGTATCGGCCGGCAGAAACAGGTCGCGCAGATGGTCCGCGCCGTTCCAGTCGTGTTCATGACATACGACCTCCTCGAGGACCACGGCAGCGACATCCGATCGCAGGCGCTCGACGAACGCCGCAGGCGACTCGAGACGCACGTGGCGTCACAGAGCGTCCTGCGCACGTCGGACATCGTCACCGCGGACACGTGGGCCGATCTCGCTCGGCTGCGATCGGAATCGCGGGCGCTGGGCGTGGAAGGTCTGATGCTGAAGCGGCGCAGTTCACACTACGGGGTGGGCCGCCGGCGGGGCGATTGGTGGAAATGGAAAATCGATCCCTACACGATCGACGCCGTGTTGATTTACGCACAGCCCGGCAGTGGACGCCGCGCGAGCCTGCTGACCGACTACACGTTCGGTGTCTGGGATCAGGAGGAACTCGTCCCAATCGCGAAAGCCTATTCGGGGTTGTCGAACGAGGAGATCGCGGAAATGGACAAATGGATCCGGCGCCACACGCGCGAGCGCTTTGGACCTGTCCGGCACGTGGAACCGGTGCACGTCTTCGAGCTCGGATTCGAAGGCATCGCCGCGTCGTCGCGTCATCGTTCCGGTATTGCGGTACGATTTCCCCGGATGCTGCGGTGGCGCACAGACAAGAAGGCCGACGAGGCTGACACGCTCGACGATGTCCGCCGAATTCTCGACGGTGCGCGTGCGCACCACAAAGACGGCGACCAATGACCCGGCGTCCCTTACGTCTCTCCGCGTTCTTCGTGCTCGCGCTGGCGATCGCTGGCCCGGCAATCTCGCACCCCGCCCCGTTCAGTTACCTCGACGTGCGGCTGTCGGCACCGGCGATCGAAGGAACTCTCGTCCTCCACGATTTCGACGTCGCACACGAGCTGGGCCTTGCAAACCCCGATACCCTCCTGGATGCGACGACGCTGCAGGGTTACGCGCCGTCAATCACCGCTTTTGCGAGGGCGCGATTGAGGATGACGGCGGACGAGCGCGACCTCCAATGGGAGATCACCGCGCATCCGTGCGCTGCCCGATCGCACGGCGGTCGAGATCTCGTATCGCGCGCCGTTGAGCGCGGTGGTTGGACATCTCGTCATTCAAGCGGCACTGTTTCCATACGATCCAAACCACCAGACGTTCGTGAATGTGTACGAAAGCGGAATCCTGGTGCGGCAGGATGTGCTGAGCCGGGCGCGTTCAACCGCGGAGTACTACACTGGTGGGCGGCAGGGTGCACTCGCCGTGTTCCGGGCGTTCACCATTGCCGGCATCCATCACATCGCAATTGGACCCGATCACATCCTCTTCATAGTCGGGTTGCTTCTCATGGGGGGCTCGGTCCTGCGGTTGCTCGGCATTGTCTCCGCGTTCACCGCGGGTCACAGCATCACGCTGTCGCTGGCGGCGCTCAACGTTGTCGCACCACCCGCGCGTGTCGTCGAGCCGGCGATCGCATTGAGCATCGTGTACGTGGGCGCCGACAACCTGCTCGCGGCAAAGGGCGCTCGCGACGTGCGCGCGTGGATCGCGCTGTTCTTCGGCCTGGTGCACGGCTTCGGGTTTGCGAGCGTCCTGAGAGAAATCGGGCTGCCCACGCGGGCACTCGGAATTTCTCTCTTTTCGTTCAACCTGGGTGTCGAAATCGGTCAGGCGGTGCTCGTGGTCATCGTCGCATCGCTGCTGGCGCTCTTGCGCTCGCGGAGTCCGGTGCACGCAGGTCAGATCGTCAAGGCAGCTTCGGTTGTCGTGATTCTGGCGGGTGCGTATTGGTTCGTTCAGCGGATCTGGTGAGGGCCGGGTCTTCAGACCCGGCCTGGCAGATTTCAACGCTGGTGCGCGGCAATGTACTTCCGTGCGAACTCCTCGAGATGCGGCGCGTTGGTGAGCCCGACCTTCCGGGCCTCCTCGAGCGCCGCGTCGACGGTCATCTTGTCGCGCAGGACGCGACGGATCATCCAGAACGTCCCTGCACGGATTGCTGCCGTGCAGTGGATGAACATCGGACGATTCGCAGGGTCATCGGTGATTCGCAAAAACTCGTCCGCCTGCGCGTCGGTGGGGGCCGTATAGACGACGGGGATGTTGAAGTACTTCATTCCAGCCTGCTCGACTGCCGCCTGTTCTTCGTCGGCGCGGTGTTCGCTCGGCGTGCGCAGGTTGAGCACGGCCTTCACGCCATCCGCCTTGAGCTTGGCGAAGTGCTCCGGCCGCGGCTGACCGCCCGTGCAGAACTCCGGCGTGACCTGCAGGAAATTGCGAATCGGTGGGAGCTCCTGCGCAGCCGCGGCCTGAGCCGGTGGCGCCGATCGGACGATCACAGCGTCGGGCACACCGACGCCGAGGCTCGCGGCAACGACGATGAGGAGTGCCTTCACGAGCGCGTTCCAGCCGCAAAAGCCTGACGGCGGCGGGTCAGATGCGGAACGATGCCAAGAATCCTCTCGATGAGCATCAACTGGCCGCGATGGTGCATCTCGTGTTCCTTGACGCCCAGCAGCATCTCGAACCGAGTCTTCTGCGGCGGCTGCAGCGGGGGCGCGAACGACACCGTCTCGGCGAGCAACTCCGGCGTCATGCGCTCGACCATTGAGGCGAACTCCTCGCCCCCACGCTTGAGCGCCTCGAGAATCTGGTCCTTGGTTTCGAGCGCCCTTTCGTCGGCGGCAATCTGAGGCGCGCGACCGGCGAAGAATGCGAAATCAATCGCTGAAATACGCTGCCGATGAACCTCGATCTGCCACCCAGGCGACAGGGCAACGTGGGCCAGAAGGCTCCCCACGCTCTTTACATCGGGTGCGGCTTGGAACCCGTACTTGATCAGCGGGAATATCCTCCGCGATTTGAATCGTGTTCCTGCGAACCGTGCGAAAACTGTCTGCCAGATCCTGTGCTCCGTACATTCGCATCCTCCATGGTGCGGCGAGTGTACCACCGGACGAGCGCCTGGCGTACCATTGCCGCGATGTCCATCCCACGATTCGTCCTCGCCGTCACGGTATCGCTGCCCCTCGTTGCGGCTGCGGGCCAGGCCCCGCCCGCGCTTGAAGTGCAGGAAGCATCCATCTCCCGCATCGAGTCGGAACTGCCGTCGAAGCGCCTGACGTGCCATGCGCTGGTAGACCAGTACCTGCGCCGAATCGATGCGTACGACAAGAAGGGACCGGCGCTCAACGCGCTGGTCGAGATCAATCCCAACGCGCTTCAGCAGGCAGACGATCTCGATCGTCGCATGCGCGGCATCCGGTCCCGTCGGGCCGCTCCACTGCGTGCCGATGATCGTGAAAGACAACTTCGAGACGGTCGGCCTGCAGAGCGCCGCCGGATCGCTTGCGATGAAGGGGTTCGTCTCGGCCAAAGACGCGTTTCTCGTCCGGCGCGTCAAGGACGCCGGGCGCGATCGTGCTGGCGAAGTCGAACATGGCCGAGTGGGCGTTCAGCCCGTACGAGACGGTCAGTTCGATCCTGCCCGGCTACACGAAGAACCCGTACGCGCTCGATCGCGTCACGGCCGGATCGAGCGGCGGCACGGCGGCGGCCATCGCGGCGAGCTTTGGCGCCGTGGGACTTGGCAGCGACACCGGGAACTCCATCCGCGGGCCATCGTCGCACCAGGCGCTGGTCGGCATCCGATCGACAATGGGACTGACGAGTCGCGCAGGCGTCGTGCCGCTCAACCTGCTCGCCGACATCGCTGGTCCGATTGCTCGCACGGTGGAAGATGCCGTCGCGGTGTTCCAGGTGATTGCCGGCGAGGATCCCGACGATCCGGTCACGCTCCGAGGCGACTACGTCCAGCCCGGACTGCGTCCGGGCGGGCGCCCGGCTGCGATCCCCGATTATCGCGCGGCGCTCGTCCGCGATGGTTTGAAGGGGGCGCGGCTCGGCGTGCTGCGTCAGGCCTACGAACGCGACACGACCGATCCGGAAATCGTCCAGGTATTCACCGCGGCAATCGAGGAACTGAAACGGGCCGGCGCGATCGTGATCGATCCAGCGCCCGTGGATCTCGCGAACGTCCGCCGCCCGCAGGCGGCGGCCGCGTGCGGGGGATTCAAGTACGACATCAACCGATATCTCTCGGGGCTGGGGAGCAGCGCGCCTGTTCACTCACTGGACGACATCGTCAAATCGCGGCGCTTTCATCCGTCGGTGCAGGCTTCGTCTCGAGCGCGCCCAGGAAAGCACCGACAACAACGGTCCGGAGACAGCCGCCTGCAAAGCAGAGGCGGACTATCGCGAACAGTTTCGCGCGGCGGTGTTGGAGACGATGGATCAGCAGAAGCTTGACGCGTTCGTCTACCCGACGTGGAGCAACCCGCCGAGGCTCATCGGCGATTTGAACACGCCGCATGGAGACAACAGCCAGGTGTTCTCGCCGACGACGGGGTTTCCGGCGATCAACGTGCCGATGGGATACACACGCGCAGGCACGCTGCCGGCGGGCATGACGTTCTTCGGCACGCGCGTGGGACGAACCCACCTTGATAAGGCTCGCATACTCATACGAGCAGGCGACCCACCATCGGCGGCCGCCTGCCTCGACTCCGCCCGTCGAGCGCTAGAGGTCTTGACCCCTCACAACTTGCACAGATGAGTCAAGTTTTCTTGGGTCAAGACCGTCCCCGCGTCAGCGGGGCGTTATCAAGAATGCGTGCTTAGCGAGGCGGAGCCTTGCCGCAGGCAGCCGTCGCACTGGCAGCCCTGAAGGGCTGCGCTACACGTCTAATCTCGTCGCGAATCGCGAGTCGTGCGAGTCGCGAATCGCTGGTCGCGAGCGGAGTCAGCGAGTCTGCTGCCTCACAAACTGCAGCGATCCTGCTACACGATTGAAGACCGGATCGTACGCACTGTACTCGTCGTCGGGTGCAACACCAATCAGATAGAACAAAGTGGCGTCGTCGAGAAGCGTCGTATACAGCGCAATTCGTTCGGTACGTCCCGTCGCCTCGTTCTGGTTCGAAAGCAGCGTACGGAGGCCGCTGCGCCCACCCATCGTTCCGCGCTCCGAGCCGCCACGCCTCATCCGCGGGTTCGACTGCGCCAGCGATTGCACCAACTCGTTCGTGGCGGTTTGCAGATCGTGGCTTTCGTTGCGCATCACACCGGCTTCGACGCCATGGGTGAAGACGCTCTGCTGGTTCGTGGCACCGTATCCGCCCTCGGGCGCGAAGGTCACCGAATTGTTGCCAGGCAGCTCGCGCCAGTTCGACGGTACGCTGATGCGGAAGAGGTTACCTTCGTCATAGGACGCATACCGGGATGATGGCCGCTCGACGTTCGCAGTGATGCGGCCGCTCGTGCTGCCGCTCGGGGCGCGCCGGTTGCCTGCGTTCTTGGTGGCCTCTTCGGTTGACGGTGCCGGTGACATCTGATGGAGGCGCGCCTGGACGCTTTGAAACGCGGCACTATCATGTCGCGCGTTTTCGACGTGGAGCGATTGTGCCTCTTTACTGATGTAGCTGTATCGATCACCCGGGTTCGGATGGTCGCTGAGCCATTGCGGGCCGCCGGATCCACCCTGCTGCTCGATCGTCTTGAACATGTTCGCCATCTCTCGCGGGTCGTAGCCCGCACGCGCCATGATCTGCGACCCTTCGATATCCGCCTGCTTCTCGAACTCACGGCTGAAACGCAGGAATGCCGTGCCGAGACCGAACTGCGTGCCCTGCGCGATCAGGGTACCGGCATTGCCGCCGACAATCGCGCCCAGGATCGCGCCCGCGATGGTCCCAACTTCGTAGGGCGTAGCCTTTGTCGCCTGTGCGGTGCCATGCCGCAGCGCCACGTGGCTCAGCTCGTGCGCCACCACTCCGGCGACCTCTCCTTCGGTCTTTGCCGCCTCGATCATCCCGCGATTGACGTACATCGGCCCGCCCGGGAGCGCGAACGCGTTGATCTCCTTCACGTTGACGACTTTGAACGTATAGTGGAACTCGGGATGCTGGAGTTCGGGCGGAATGGCCGCCACCAGACGCTGTCCGATATCTGAGACGTACGACGTGACATTGTCGTCTCTCAGGATCGGTAGCTGCTGCTCCACCTGTGCCGCAGCATCGCGCCCCAGCTTCACATCGTCCTTCGGGCTGTACTTGTTCTTGGGCGGCGTGATCTGCGTCTGCGCGCCGACGATAGTTACAGAAAGGACAAGCGCTGCAACGACCGCGTGAGCACGTAACACTCGCATCTTCTGCATCTCCTGCTCTGACGCTACCTCATCCGGCTTCCATTCGCCGTCTGGACACGCAGTATGCGGAATCCATGCCGATGAGAGGTTCATACAAAACGGACATTTTTCAGCAGTAGCCCATCCATATTGACGCTTCGTGACGTCAGCCGCGTTCCGTCGACGCACCCAGCCTCAGGTCGTACCAGTTGACGTGCCGCGTCAGCAGCATGACGAGCGTCAGCGCGGCGAACAAACCGATGGACCCTGCCAGGAGCGCGTAATCTTCGAGTCGCAACAACAGGTACAGGAACCCGTAAACTGCGCCAATGCTCGAGCCAACGACCACACCCGCCTTGAACCCGCCAAGCAGGAACGTAGAGTAGCTGGCGATGAGCAGCGTGATTGCCGCGGCGGCTGTCGCGTAGGCTTGGTCAAAGCCGATGTGCTCCGACAGCGAGATCAACAGCAAATAGAAGATGCACAGGGCAAAGCCCACGAACAGGTATTGCACGGGATGAAGCAACCGCGCTCGCACGACTTCGAAGAGAAAGAACACCACGAAGGTGAGCACGATGAACAGAGCCGCGTATTTCACCGCCCGTTCGGCCTGCTGATAAATGTCCACGGGCTGGACCAGACTCACGCCGAACGTCGATGCATCCGCCTGGCTCCGCATCTTTTCGCGATCGACGCCCGGATCGCTCCAGGTGCGCGGGAAGCCACGACCGAAGAACGAGACATCCCACACCGCCGTGAACCCATTGCTGTCCACCCTGCGCGGCTGCGGCGAAATGCCAAGGAAGCCTGGATGCGCCCAGGACGAGGTCAGCCGGACAGCGGTGTCGTTTCCAGCCGGGACGATGCGAAGATCGCGGCTCCCGTTCAGCTGTAGCGTGACGGTAAACGGCATCGAAGCACTCACCAGCGCCGAGTCGTTGAGATCGACACGCGCATGGAGGCCAGTCAGGGCAATTCCCGTGTCGGCGACACCGGGTTCCAACGGACGATCGAGGCCGTTCCAGTTGAGCGTTGCGCGACGCGCGCCGCGCGGGTCGGCAATGCCGATACTGACTGATGCGTCGTTCAGCAGAGGGCGCACCGCACCCCGCGTGATTCCTGAAAGGTCCGGAAATGAAAACCGGCCGGATGCCGTCAACTGGGCTGCGTAGACCACCACTTTGAACAGCCCGCGTTCCCGGATATCCGGGTTCAAGGAGCCCTGAACGTTGAGCGTTTGCGGGAGAAACGACGCGCGGCCAATGACCTGCCGTGTCCGTCCGTCGGATTCGACGACCGTGTATTCGTACGGCACGGTGAGTAGTGGACCAGCCAGGATCTGTCCGGCGCCCCACGTGGAACTGACATCGTTCACAACCGAATCTCGGCGAGCCGTTCTTTCGCCGACGACGGACTCGACCATGGATAGCGGAACGAGAAGACCAAGCAGGATGATTCCGATCACAACCAGTCGCGCGATGACACTCGTTCGAAGATTCATGCCGCCTCCTCGTGATACCACTCGCACGATTACGAACTGTCCGTGTGGCGACACGAGGTCGAGACGAGGGAATCATTGCGGCAGAATGTGGCGAAACAAAGGCATGCCTACGCGATCGTCCGGTCGGACCGGTTGCAGGTACAGTCATCACATGACATCTTTCGCCGCCAGGACGGTTGGCGTCGTTGAAGACGAGACGACGATTCGAGAGGCGCTCTCGGCAGCGCTCGTCAGGGAGGGGTATTCCGTCGACGCCTTCGACGACGGGATGAGTGCCTGGGAAGCGTTTTCGCGAAAGCTACCGGACCTCGCGATCCTGGACATCGGACTTCCACGTCTCGACGGTCTCGACATCTGCCGACGGCTGCGTGGCCTGTCAGAGTCGATGCCGATCATTTTCGTCACATCGCGCGAAGAGGAATTCGATCGCGTGCTCGGCCTGGAACTGGGCGCCGACGACTATCTATGCAAACCGTTCTCGATGCGCGAGCTGATCGCGCGCGTGAAGGTATTGTTTCGACGCGCATCGCTCGCGCCTGGCGCCGCTGGCTCCAGCGAAGAGCGCGTGGTCGTCCTCGGACACCTGACGCTCGATCCACTTCGGCTTACCGCCACCTGGCAGGGCAACGCGGTGCCACTCACCGTAACCGAGTTCTTGCTGCTGCAGGCGCTCGCCCGCCGGCCTGGCATTGTCAAAACGCGCGAGCAATTGATGCAGGATACCTATCCTGATCCGGTTTCGGTCACCGATCGCACTATCGACAGCCATGTGAAGCGCATTCGGCGCAAGTTCGAATCGATTGACCGGGACTTCTCCGCTCTCGAAAGCGTCTACGGCGCGGGGTACCGCTATACCGGACCTGCCGACTGATGGTGCGGTCAGTGGGGCGGCCTCGATCCCGGGCGGTCTCGCGCATCGCAGGAAGACTGCTGGCGTTCAATCTCCTCCTGCTCTTTCTCCCTGTCGCCGCGATCCTCTATCTCGACGTGTACGAAGCACGGTTGCTCGACACCCAGGAAAGCGGGATGGGGCAGGAGGCCCGGATGCTCGCGGCAGCCCTTAGCGAGATCGGTCCGGTGGATGCGGGAGTGGCAACCACGCTTCTTGCGCGGCTCGGACCGCGCGGCGAGGCACGGCTCCGGATTTACGACGCTGCGGGTACACTGCTGGCCGACTCGAATCGCATCAGCTCCAGCGAGCAGTCAGCCAACACGCCCGCGTATCCGTCAGCGGGATCCGGTATTCGCGAACGTGCGCTCTATCGCCTTGGTGCCTGGATTGCCGGAGCACGCAGGAGCGCCGCCGCCTGGACACGCCGTGTCCTGGCGTACCCTCGGACCAATCGGCCGCATTCGGACGACAGCGGCGGCGGGATCCAATCGGAGGTCCGGAGCGCCCTTCGCGGAGGTTACGGTGCGGCGACTCGACGAACACCGGGGCAGCGCTCGTTGACGCTGAGCGTCGCCGTTCCGATTCGCTCAGGAACGGATGTCGCCGGTGCCGTGGTCGTTTCGCAGTCAACGTTCCGTGTGCTTCAGGCGCTGTACGACGTCAGGCTTCGGATCTTCCAGGTCGTCATCGGGTCTCTCGTGGCGGCGATGTTGTTGACCGCTCTGGCCGCCGCGACGGTCGTCAGGCCGATCCGTCGATTGCGCGATGAAGCCAGTGCACTCGCCGAGCGTCGCCATCGGCTGCCCGGAGAGTTCCCGGACGCGACACGCCGCGATGAACTGGGAGACCTTGCTCGGGCACTCGGGGATCTGACCAGAAGGCTCGACGGGTATATCCGGGAGGCGGAACGGTTCGCCGGTGACGTGTCCCACGAATTCAAGAACCCGCTCGCATCGATTCGGGTGGCGGCAGAAATGGCGTCGCAGTCAGAGGACGATGGAGAGCGGCGCCGTTTCCTGTCGATGCTCATGCGCGATGTCGACCGACTGGAGCGATTGGTGTCGGCCGTGCGTGAGCAGACGCGGATCGACGCCCGGCTCGATCAGGAACCGGTCGCGGACGTCGACGTCGGAGCGTTGCTGTCTCGAGTCATCGATGGTCTCAGGCTCGGCTATGGCGACCAGCCCGAGATCCGCCTGGCCGCGGAAGGAGCCTGTTGGGTGCGCGCCTCCGCGGAACGGCTCGCACAGGCGTTCGAAAACGTGTTGGCAAACGCACGAAGTTTCGCGCCTGCGGACTCGACGGTTGAGGTCACACTGCTACGAGCGGGCGCGTACTGCCGGATCGAGGTGGCCGATCGGGGACCAGGAATCCTCGCCGAACACGCCGAACGAATCTTCGATCGCTTCTTCAGCTATCGGCCCAACAACGAGCGCGAAAGCGCGCGCCATACGGGCCTGGGCCTGTCGATCGCCCGAACGATCATCGAGGGGTATGGCGGGACAATCGTCGCCGGCAATCGTGAAGGTGGGGGCGCGAGGTTTGACGTGCAGCTGCCGTTCGCGTGAAGGAAGAGCGCCTCCGAAGCCGAACGGGCGGGCCGGCGGAGGCTGCCAGCCCGCCCTCTCCGCTACCGCTGCGATGAGCAGGTGCCCGGCACTTCGCGCACGGAGCTCACACGAAGCTGAGGCGTTGCACTCGCGCTCGACGCGCCGCCCGTCGCGCCCGGCGCACCGCCACCTGCGGCACCCGAGCTGGATCCGCCGCTGTTCTGCAGCGTGCCCTTGACCTCGACCTTCTTGCCGACGAGGGACGAGAAGTTCGAAGCGCTGCCGCTCAATCGATACGTAGAACCGCCCATGGTTGAGCCGCCAGCCGTTCCTGTCGGATTACTCGGAGGCGTCGCACCGGGCTTGTCGGTCGGCGATGCCGCGCCCGCCGATGCGCCGCCCGACATCGTCGCGTCCGTCAGGATGTAGCCGCCCGCGCTAGCCGATGACGGCTGCCCTGTCGGCGGCGTCTGCGCCGGCGCACCCGCCGCACTCGAGCTGGAACTATCCGCCGACTTCAGGCATCCGGTCACCGTCACCGTCTGCGCTGAGCTGCTGCTGCTCTTTTCCTTGTCCTGCTGGTCCCCCGCCGTCGGTGCGGGCGACTGTGCAGACACGGCGACCGCCATAGCCGCCGAAAATATCGTTCCCAACATGAAATCGCGTCTCATTAAACCCTCCCTCGGTAGCGTGTGTTCTTGTCCGATCGCTGCTCCTTGTGCAAATCAAGGGCCTACCGACCCAACTCGATTCCACGCGGGATCGCGTGTGTTGGGAGCATGAGCGTAGCGAGGATATACGGACGGTCCCGTTCACACTTACATGCGCGTATGATTCGCTGCATGCCAATCGCATCTACGACAGAAGCTCTGGTGTTCTGTCTAACACTCAGCATTGTCACGGTAATGGCTCAGCCCAAGGTCATCCGTGCGTCACGCGTGTGGGACGGTGAACGGGTCCTCAGGGATGTCTCTATCCTGATCGACGGTGATCGCATCACCCGCATCGCGGACGGTCGAGGTGCGATTCCGGAAGGCGCACAGGTCATCGACCTTCGCAAGTACACGCTCCTTCCCGGCCTGATCGATCTGCACACACACATGACGTACTACTGGGATCGGCAGCCGGGCACGCGACCGCTCGGTCAGCGGCGGCGTCCGGCGGTCACGGTCTTCCTGGCGCAAGAGAACGCTCGTCGGACACTCGAGACCGGCGTCACGACGGTGCGCGATCTCGGCGCCTCGAACGACATGGATTTCGCGATGCGCGACCTGATCAATCTCGGCGCGATGGCGGGACCACGAATGATCGTCGCGGGCCAGGGAATCTCTGCGCCGCGGCAGAGGGACGCGCCCGATCCAGATGCCATGCGCAGCGCCGCGGAGGAGCGATTGAAGAACGGCTCAGACTGGATCAAGGTCTATGCGTCTCGCGGCAGCTTCGACAGTGTTGACACGACCCAAACGCTTACACTCGCGGAGTTGAAGGCCATTGTCGACGTCTCGCACGCCGCGGGACACAAGGTCGCGATTCATTCGTACGGTCCATCCGGGGTCAAGGACGCCGTGTTCGCCGGAGCCGACTCGATCGAACATGGCATCGACCTCGACGATGAGACGCTGGCGGAGATGGTGAGGCGAGGAACCGTCTGGGTGCCAACCATCGACCACAACCGCTACTACGTTGACGCCAGAGACGAGTACGGCTTCAAGCCGGAAGCCATCGGACCGCTGCAGGACTATATTCAGCGAAATCTCGAGGCGGCTCGACGCGCAGTGAAGGCGGGGGTGCGACTCGGCATGGGTTCGGACGCGGTGTACTCGATGTTCGGGCAGAACACACGCGAGCTGGGCTGGCTCGTGAAGGCGGGACTGACGCCGGAGCAGGCGCTTGCCACGGCCACCACGACCGCGGCCAATCTGCTGGGATTGCAGGATCGCGTCGGACGGATAGCCCCCGGTTACAGCGGCGACGTGGTTGCCGTGGAGGGCGATCCGCTTCAGAGCATCGACGCGCTGTTCACCGGAGTGCGCGTAGTCATCAAGGACGGCAAGGTTGTGGTTGATAAGCGATAGATCGACTCGCGGCTCGTGTGGCTCGTCGGGTCGCGGATCGCGGATCGCGACTCTACTTCGGCGGTCCGGCCTTGGCGATTCGACTTAGCAGAACGGCCATGCGCTTGGTCTGCGAGGGCAGCGTCGTCAAGTCGGCGGTTTCCTTCGCGGTGTGGTCGTCGTGCCCCATCAGACCCACGCCGTCAATGATGGTGTTGACCTCCGAGGCGACGAACGAAACGTCCGCGGCGCCCGCGCGATCCGGGCTGACCGCGGCCACGGGTCCGAATCCAAGATCGCGGCTCGCCTGATCGTACATCGCGAGCAGTTTCGCGTTGCCGTCGGTCGGCGCCATCGGCGGGTATCCTTCATCGAAGTCAATCGTCGCAGACGTGTGCGGCAGTGCCGCCGCGACAATCTCGGTCATCGTCTTCTTCGCCCTGTCGAACTGCTCGCGCGAGAGCGCACGAAGATCGCCTGAGACCACGGCATGCTCGGCCACGACGTTCGTCTTGCCGGATGCGGACCCGCGGAGCTGCACCGGATCGAACTCCACGCTCGTGCCACCCAGCAGCACGCCGGGATTGAACGTCAGGTGCGGTTCGCCGGCCATCTTCTCTCTGAAGGCGTTGAGGATCCGCGCCATCTCGTACACGGCGCCGTAGCCGATATCGTCGCGAAAGATCTGTGACGAATGCGCAGCTGTTCCGTGCACGCGAACCTGCCACCCGGTCGTCCCGCGCCGCGCCGTGACGGCAAGGCGTGGATCCGCCGGACCATCTTCGAACCCAATCGCGAGATCGGCGCCTTTCGCAGCCGCCACCAGCGCCTCACGCGCGGCGCTCAGTGGATCGCCGGAATCCTCTTCGTCCCCCGTCATCACCACGACGACATTCATCGTGTCGAGCACACCGGCCGCATGGAGCGCCTTCAGGGCGGCGATCATGACGACATCGCCGCCCTTCATGTCGATGATGCCGGGGCCGCGCGCCGTCCGTTCGTCGATGCGTTCGAATTTCTGGAAGGGGCTGTCCTTCTCGAACACCGTATCGAGATGGCCGATGAGCAGAATGCGCGGCCCCCGTCCGGAGTGATCGGCCACGAGATGCCCGGCTCGCTTGAAGGCGGCGCCGTCGACCCATCGCGTCGCAAAACCCAGCCCCGCGAGCTCGGCGCCGAACACGCGTCCGACTTCCTTCACGCCGTCGAAGTTCTGTGTTCCGCTGTTGATGTTGACGACGCGTTCGAGGAGCGCCAGCTGCTTCCCCGTTGTGTGCGTCGATGTAGGCCGCGAGTGGTTGCTCGGCCGGCGTCAGATTTCCTGCCTGCATGATGGTGAACGCGATAAGAAGCGCCGAACGCGAGAAGATGGACATCGCGCCGATCATAGCAACAACGGGTTGCGATTCACGGCGCGGAGGCCGCGCGTTCACGGCTTCGCGATCGGCCGGCCCTCGTCACGGCATACGGCAATTCTGCGACACATCACGACCTCCGGGCACTTTTGTCCCTTCTCCCTTTTCCCTTGGCGTCTTCGCAGTAGACTGGAGAGGTGAACCGCGTGCTTCGGTCGGCGGTCGCTCGGCGCGTCATCGGCGGGTTCGCACTCGCGGCGCTGCTTGCGTCCGCATCAACGACGCTTGGCGCAGCGCCGCCGCGGGTTCGGCGGGTATGGCTGGGCGCCGCTGCGGATGGCGAGTCCCGAAAGCTTCGACGGCGGCTTCAACTTCTGCCGCATCATGTTCTCGGGGGCCAGCGATGGCGACGGCGCAAACTGGAGCGTCGACTATCCGCGTGCGGACATCAATCTGTCGATTCGACTCTCTGAGCTGACGCGCACGCGAATCAGCCGCGACTCATCGGGCGAACCGAATCACGTTGCTGCTGCGACTGACCGACGATCTGCTGTTTCAGTGCCCGTTCATCATGATGACGGAGGTGCGGCAACACATACTTCAGCCCCGCCGAAGCGGACCGGCTGCGGCAGTATCTGTTGAAGGGCGGGTTCCTCTGGGCCGACGACTTCTGGGGCAGCTGGGCGTGGGAAGTCTGGGCGCGCGAAATCGGCAAGGCGCTGCCGCCGGCTGAATACCCGATCGTCGACGTGCCGCTGACGCATCCAATTTTTCATCAGCAGTTCGACGTGAAACGCGTGATCCAGATCCCATCCATCGGCGCGTGGCGTGGGATGGGAGGGGGCACATCCGAGCGCGGCGCCGACAGCGCGACGCCTGAAGCCCGCGCAATTTTCGACAAGCAGGGCCACATGATGGTCTTCATCACCCACAACACCGACTTCGGCGATGCCTTCGAGCAGGAAGCGGCCGACCCCCAGTACTTCTACACGTTCTCGGTCGAGGGGTATCAGACCGGCATCAACGTGCTTCTTTACGCCTTGACGCATTGAACAAGGTTCTACAGGGTTCTACAAGGTTCTGCAGGGTTCTGCAGGGTTCTGCAGGGTTCGCTGACGCAGGTCTCCCGCACCTTGTAGAACCTTGCTGAACCTTGTAGAACCCTGCCGAACCCCTATTTAAGATTCGTAGCGAAGAATTTCACGACGAGCGGCCACGACTCCTGCGCCGCCTTGAGATTCGCACCGCCGGCGCCGGCCTGGGCTCCCATAAATCCGTGCCCGGCGCCCTCGTAGGTGTGGATCTCGTAGCTCTTCCCGAGCTTCTTCATCGCCGCTTCGGTTGCCGGAATCGTCGCGCCGATGCGCGCGTCGTTGCCGGCATACAAACCCAGGACAGGCGCCTTGAGGTTTCGCGAGCTTGGTTTCAATCGTGCCGTCGCTGGCACCAGGAGCGTCGCCGTAGTAGACGACCGCGGCGTTCAACGCCGGCTGCGCCGCCGCGTAGCCAAAGCTCCGCGCACCGCCCCAGCAGAAACCAACGACGCCCGTCTTCCCGTTCGAGGCCGGCAACTTCTTGCCGTAGTCCATCGCGGCATTCAGCCGGGCGACCACGTCGTCTGGGGTCAATGCCTGGATCGCCTGGCCAACGCCGCTGCCGAGCGAGTCAGTTCCTCCGCCGTTCGGTCCCTTTCCCGAAAGGAAGTCAGGAACGATGGCGATGAAGCCGTCCTGCGCGAGCTGATCGCCAGCCGCGCGGGCGATGTCCGATATGCCGCGGATATCGTGGATCACCAGGACGACTCCTGACTTCGTCGACCGCTCGGGATACACGACCCACGATTTCAGCGCCGTGCCGTCGGCCATCTTGATGTCGACCCATTCGCCATGGCGCGGAGATTCCTTGAGTGCTCGGGCTGCGTGCTCCGCTGTGCCCGCAGGAATCGCGTCGTTCCACGGCACGTCGATCGGGGGCACCTGCGGGCCCCCTTGTCCTCTCGCTCCGGGCGCCATCGTCCCGGTTCCCGTCTGGCCCTGAGCTGGAGCGCCGGCCTGAGGGCCCGCCTGAGCTTGCATGTCTTCGTGCACGTGTTGAGCTACCGCGGGTGTCGCAACCGCGACAGCTGCGACGAACAACATCACTCGCTTCATGAAACCTCCAATTAAGAGCCAGTATCAGCTTCAGTATCAGCTATCAGCTGTCAGCTGTCAGCTTCAGCTGTCAGCTTCCAGCTTCCAGCTTCCAGCTTTCCAATACCTATCGACGGCCGAAGGTGTTTACACCGTGTTTCGGCGGGTGCCGTCGTTCGTCACATCTCTCCCCCAACAAAAAACCTGCATGCTACGCTCTGCCGCATGGGGTGGTGGAAGCGCTCGAAACCGGCGGAAAACGGGGTCAATCCGGATATGCCGCTGATCCGTCTGGAACATGTGAACAAGGTGTTCAAAGGGGACGCCGACGAAGAAACCTGGGCGCTCTCGGATGTGACAGTCGATATCGGACGCGGTGAGTATGTGTCGGTCTCGGGGCCCTCCGGATGCGGCAAGTCCACGTTCCTCTCGCTGCTTGCCATGCTCGACACGCCCACCAGCGGCCGCTATTTTCTCAACGGCCGCGCCGTTGACAGGCTCATGCCAGCGGAAAAGGCCCGACTGCGAAACATCGAGATCGGCCTGATCTTTCAGAGCTTCAACTTAATCGCGGACATGAGCGTATACGAGAACGTCGAATATCCGCTCGGACTGCGCACCATCGCACCTGCCGATCGCCAGGTGCGGGTCGAGGCAGCGCTCGATCGCGTTGGCCTTCTGAGCCGAGCGAAGCAGCGCCCCGGCCAGCTCTCAGGCGGCCATCAGCAGCTCGTGGCCATCGCGCGCGCGATTGCCGGCCGACCGCCAATCCTGCTGGCCGACGAACCTACCGGAAACCTGGACTCGAAGAGCGGCGACGCGCTGATGGACATGCTCGGCGAACTGCACGCCGACGGCGCCACACTCTGCCTCGCGACCCACAACCCACTCTATATCGCCCGCGCCGAGCGCCACATCCACCTCTTTGACGGCAGAATCGAATCCCTAATCACTGATCACTGATCCTGGATCGCTCATCCTTGAATCCTTGAATCCTCCAATCCTTGAATCGCCTCATCGATTCGAGGATTCAAGATTCGAGGATTCGAGGATTCGAGGATTCGGGATTCGGGATTCGGGATCAGGGATTCAGGATCAGCGATTAGTGATTAGCGATTCATTTCCCCTGCATCCGCAGTATCGCGGTGCGCAGTTGCTGTTTGGTCGCGTCGCTGCCGATGAACAAGTCGTTGGGCCACCGGCTGTACTGGAGCATGTCAGCGTAGATCGCTTCGCTCTGATACAGATTGAAACCCATCCCGGCGAGGTACTGAAGACGCAGATTGCGATCGCGGTTGATCGCCGCATCGGCCAGCCACGGACCGAGATCCGATTTCATTCCTGCGTAATTCGAGAACAAGTCGATCGCGGAATACATGCCGATCTCGCCGAGCGAGTGCGCCACTGGCGCCATCGCCGGCTCGCTCAGGTGACGCTGGACTGCCTCGACGTCGATCCGGGTCGGTTCAGCCTGTCCCAGCAGCACCAGGTCGTACCCGGCACCGTTGTTGGTATTGCCCCACACCACACCGCCGGGAAACACCTCCAGAAACGTCGCGATCTCGCTCTTCACCGCGGCCGTGTTGCTCTCGTAGAGCTGGACGAACAACGTCACGGCGCCGCCTGGGTTGAGGTGTGCCTTCACCGTCTCGAAGAACTCTTTGGTGTAGAGCATGGCGGCCCCCTTGACCCAGGGGTCCAGCGGATCGGACGTGATCGCGTCGAACTTCTGCCTCGTCGTCAACAGGTAATGCCGCGCGTCGTCCAGTTCTACGTGCGTCTTCGGATTGGCGACGACGTCGAAGTTGTGTTGTGCGAAGTAGCGCGAGACGACACGAGGCACGAGCGGTTCGATCTCCGCGATGGTCAGCCGCTTGACGTTCGGGTCGACCGAGACCGCGCCGGCCGTCACCCCCGCTCCGCAGCCGATCACGAGCACCGACTCCGGATTCTTCGGAATCAGCGTCGTCATGTGGCCGAGCATGCGCTGCAGCCGCATGTCCTGCGGTTCGCTCGACGCCTGCACCTTGCCGGCGTTGTGATAGTTGAGCACGCCGTTCGACAGGCGCGAGACGGCCACCGACGCGTTCCAACCTTCGCCGACGTAAATGATTTCCCCTTCCCCGAGCCGCGTCGCGGCATACCGTCCGTATGCGACGAGTACGCCGGGAATCGGGTGAATCGTTCGGGCGAGGAGGACGGCACCGCCCATGGCCGCGGCCAGGAGCAGTGTGCCGGCGAGCTGGAAGCGGGATCGCTTCGACTCGGCCTCCGCGGCGGCCGATTCGAGCATCAGCAGCGCAGACACGGCAGAGACGATCACCAGCACCTGCTGTGCGCGCTGGCTTCCGAGCCAGACGACGAGAAGCAGGCTCGCCGAGACGGATCCGACGATCGCGCCGAGCGTGTTCGCCGCATAGACACCACCGACCAATCGGGCCGGGATCCTTCCCGCCGGTCGCCACCGATGCGAGCGCGAGCGGAAAACTCGCGCCCCACAGAATGGCGCCAGGCAGGACAGCCCAGAGACACCGCACGAAATCGAGCTGAAAGTTGTACCAGGGGTCGGACGAAATCGACGGGTTGATCGGCCAATACGGGAGCGACTGCGTCAGCATGTAGGCCGTCCAGGCCATGGCCGCGCAAAGCAGCATCTGGCACCAGCCAAGCGCGAGCCGGGGCCTGCGCAATGCGGCCGGCGATCGTGGAACCAATGCTGCTGCCGATGCCGAGGCCGAGCAGGAAGACGGCGAGGATCAACGAGAAGGTGTACACCGTCGCACCGAACAACAGCGAAAGGACTCGCGTCCAGATCACTTCGGCGCCGAGCGCGGTGAACCCGGACAGCCCAATCGAGACGTACACGGCCCATTCACCCGCAGCGTGTTCCAGCGGCGCCGGCGCGGCCACCGCCTCGTGCGGCGTCGTTTTCGCGATCAGCAGCGCGAGCGCGGCCACGAGCACGTTGAGCCCGACCGCGACGAACGTCGCGAACGCCGTGTCGTGAACGCGGAGGAGATAGAATCCGGCGAGCAGGCATCCGATTACGCCACCGCCGATGTTCCCGCCGTAGAAGAAGCCAAGCCAGGACACGCCCTCAGGCGTGGATTCGACCCAGCTCGACATTGCGGGAAGCGTGGCACCCATCGCCAGCGTCGGCGGCAGGAGGCAGATGCTCGCGGCGATCCCGCGCAGCAGAATGCCCGTGACGCCGCTGCCGCCCCAGTGGAAGTAGAGGCCGCCAAGAAGCGGCATACCGAACAGCAGCAGGAGGCCGCACGCGCCGATCCCGAGCTCGAGATACGCATAGACTCGCAGAGGATGCTCGCGCGGTGAGATGACCCTCGCGAGAAACAGACTGCCCAGGCACATGCCGCCCATGAACGTGCCGAGCAGCACGCCCATCGAGACGGCCGACGAACCAATCACCAGCTGCAGCAGCTGGAACCAGACAATTTCGTAGATGAGCGCAGCACAGCCGCTGCCTACAAAGAGGAGCAGCAGCGCCGGCAATACACGGCGCGCGGTCATTCAGGTCAACCTCTCCAGACAGGAATACGGGGGATGGTATCACGCGGGCTGAACGGTCCCGGGTCGCGACATGGGGCAAAAGTGTGACGCTCGACCGCTCAGCATGTTATCGTGCCTCGAACTCAGCCACCACGGATCGATAATCGTAGCATTGAACATGATGCGCCGGGCGGCGGCCCGGCGCGCCTTACCCAGGCGTCGGATCGAAGTAAGCCGCGATGAAAACACCACTGATCACGTTGGCGACCTCGATCGTGTTGAGCGCGGCGCCTCTGCCCGTGGCCGCGCGACCTGGTCAGGCCCAGGATACGGCGCAGAAGCCGCCGACGACTTTCCGTTCGAGTCTCGATCTGATCGCGGTCGATGTGCAGGTCATCGATCGCGAGGGCACACCTGTTACCGGCCTCGGCCCCGACAAGTTCGAAGTCACCATCAACGGGCGACGACGCCGGGTCATCTCGGCGGACCTTGTCGAGAGCCACAGCGCCACCACGCTGTCGCCGGCGGAACGCGCCGCGGCGGCAGCCGGTCCCACGGTCGTCCCGATGCTGGCACGCGTTGTCGTCATCGCCATCGACTGTCTCAGTTTCGACGCGAGCGCGTCGCGTCATATTCTCGCCACGGCCCGCGACTTCATCGATCGCTTGCCGGCGACCGACGAAGTCGGTCTGTTCGCCTATCCCTACGGGCCGAAGATCAGTCCGACGACCGATCATTCAGCTGTGACTCGCCAGCTCATGACCGTCATGGGGCAGCGAGACGTTCCGTCGAACCAGTTCCATCTGCGCCCCGCGGAGATCGTTGATTTGAGCGCCGCCGCGAGCTCCGGCCAGCCCCAGGAGGCCTCGCTGCTGGAAGCCGTCGTGAGGCGAGAGTGCGGAAATCCGCCGGAGGATGTCTGCCGGCAGCGTCTCATGCTGGAAATCACCGGGGCCGCTCTCTATTACGAGGGACAGGGGAACGCGGGCCTGGGCATGCTTCGAACGCTGCTCGAGCAGATGGGCAGCATCACGGGCCGAAAGACGCTCGTGCTCATCAGCGCAGGCATGATGGCGAGCGACGTCCCGGGTGGACGCCCCGACATCAGTGAATTAGGGATGCTGGTCGGCAAGGAAGCCGCTCGTTCGAACACATCGATCTACACGTTGTACCTCGACACAGCCGCCATGGACCGCTTCACCGCCCAGGTGCAGAAGGCCGATAAGAACCTGCAGAGCGAGGCGCGTGATAGCGATGTTCTTGGCCGCTGGCTGGATCAATTCTCTGGAGCCGCGGGCGGCGCATTGTTCAAGGTGCAGGTGGGCAGCGGTGAACACGCGTTCGATCGCGTGCTGAAGGAGATCTCTGCGTACTACCTCCTCGGGGTCGAGCCCGCCGAGGAAGATCGTGACGGCCGGACTCACGAAATCAAGGTCAAGACCAATCAGAAAAACGTGACCCTTCGCGGCCGGCGCTGGGTCACCGTTCCCAAACGCGGTGCGAGTGCCTCTCAAAGGGGCGTCGAGCCTGCGGCGACCGAGGCCTCTGCCGGCGCGAAGCCGAAAATCGAACCGGCTGCGCCGACGCATGTCGTCGCGCCGAGCGTGCAGGCGCTCGCGGATCTCTACGATCAGGATGAGGCCGCGTTTGAACGCGGTCTCGCACAGACGCGGGACCTCGCCGCCGTCATCCGCGACTTTCGCGCCTCCGACAATCCATGGCCAAACGCGCCCCGTCGCACGGCGGTTTTTGCGCTCGGACTCGCGGTCGCCGCGCTGCGCACTGACAACCGGATCGCTCGCGACGAAGGCGGCCGGCTTCTTGCCGAATACAACGCCCGCATCCGCCCGCCAGAAGGAGCCGACGCGTTCGAATGCTCGTGGCTGTGGACGGAGGTCGCGGCACTCGAGGGCCTGTTCATGGCCGATAGCGCGATGCTGTTCGTGCCGCGGGCCGTGGAGCGGTGTCCCGGGGAAGCGCGATTGCACCTCGCGCACGCACTCGTCTCGGAACAACAATGGCTTCGCGGGACGGCCAGCGAAAACGAAGATGCCGAAATCCTGCATCGATACGAACAGGCCATGAAGTTTCAAGAGACGGCGCCGGAAGCCAGGATGCGAGCCGCGTGGTTCCTCTGCAGGGAAGGCAAGCTCGATCAGGCATTGGCGCTCGTCCAGGCCGCCCCCTCCACCAACACCGATCGGTACGTCCAATACTTGACCGAGCTCGTTCGCGGGCAGATTCTTCGCGCGCTGAATCGCCCGGACGATGCCGCACAGGCGTTTCGCGGGGCGCTCACCGTCTGGCCCGGCGCCCAATCGGCACGCGTCGCGCTGATGACGCTGCAGTTGAATCGTGGCGAGCGACAGGAGGCCGCGGATCTCGCCGCCGCCGCCGAGACCGCCTCGCCGGACCAGTTCGATCCGTGGTGGACGTACTGGCTGGGGGACTATCGCATCTACCCGGCCATCTTCGCGAAGTTACGGGAAGTCGCACAATGATCAGCAACACCACCTGCGTGATCGCGCTCGGGGCTGCCTTGCTGTCCACCCAGGCGCCTGCGCCTGTGCCCCAGCAGGAACCATCGGCGACGTTCCGCAGCGGGGCAGATGTCGTCAGCGTCGAAGCCGCTGTGCGCCGCGACAAACGTCCGGTCACCGGGCTGAAGGCGAGCGATTTCGTGCTGCTCGACAACGGGGTCGCGCAGGAAGTCTCGGATCTCAGTTACGAACGGTTGCCGATCGACGTCACGGTCGTGCTCGACGTCAGCGCGAGCGTCACCGGCGCCGTCCTCGATCAGTTGCGCCAGTCGGTGCGCCAGCTCAAGTCCGATCTTGGCGCGCGAGATCGTCTGAAACTCGTCGCGTTCAATATGCAGGTTCGGCGGCTCGTGGACTTCGAGGCGCCCAGCGTCGGCGACTGACACGGCCTTCGCATCGTTGTCGGGATACGGCAGCAGCGCGATCTTCGACAGCGTCGCCGTGGCCCTGGCGACACCGGTCCCGCAGGGCCGCCGTCACCTGATCGTGCTCTTCAGCGACGGACAGGACAGCAGCAGCGTTACCGATCCCGACGTACTCTTCGATGTCGCCCGGCGGACCACGTCCACGGTCGACATCGTGCTCGCATCGGCGGTTCAGGAACGATCTGCGTCGCCGTTTGCGCGTGCGCCCGGACGTCCGCCGATCACGATCGGCCGCATGTACGATCAGCTCGCGCGCGAGACTGGCGGTCTGGTCGTCCCCACGGCGTCCGGGGACAACCTGTCGTCAACGTTCCGCCGGGTCCTCGCCGACTTCCGCTCCAGCTACGTCTTGTACTTCACGCCGCGCGGCGTCGATCGCACTGGCTCGCACTCGCTCGAAGTGCGCGTCAAGCAGGAGGGTGCCGACGTGCGGGCACGCCGCGGCTATGTGTGGCGGTAGGGTGAGATCAAGGCTTTGCCGCGATGAGGTACAACCGGTGCGCGGTGGCCAGATAAAGCGCATCGCCGATCACCGCCGGACGCGAATAGAGCGCCGCATCCATCTCGATCTGCGCCAGCAATTCCTTTCGCCGTCCGGCACGAAGAACGGTCATGGTGCCTTCCTCGTTCCCAACGTAAAGCCGATCGCCGGCCAGCAGGAGGCAACCCCAGATGGCCGCGTTCGTCTCGTGCTTCCAGACGTGGGCGCCAGTGGCCGCGTCCAGACAATGCACCGTTCCGCCCAGGTCCCCTACGTATAGCAGACCGTCCTTGACAATGGGCGTTCCCACCACGCGGCCGACCTCGCGAGAAGTCCAGAGGAGCCTGCTCTCGGTGACGTCTCCCTGGCCGTTGGGACTGATCGCATAAATCAACGAAGGTCCGTTGTCGTGCCCTGGACTCAGCCCCATGGCAATGAAGACGCGGCCGTCGGCGAAGACCGGTGACGCAATGATGGAGCTGCGCGAAAGGACGCCGGGGCGCGGAAGCCAGCGGGCGTCTTTCGGGTTGCCGTCAAATCGCCAGACTTCGTGACCCGACGCTGCGTCGTAGGCGCGCAGCCAGCCATCTCCTCCGCCGAAGAGCACTTGGATGCGGCTGTTGACGTCGGCTGCCACAGGGCTGGACCACTGGCCGTGCAGCACCTGCCCGCCCGCGCCGATCGCGCGCCAGACGACTTCCCCCGTGTGCTTGTTCACCGCGATCAGACTTGGGGCGCGCGGCGATGGGACGCGCGTGTGGCCTTCATTCTGGCCGTTGGAGGTAGAGACCAACAGCAGATCACCCACAGGCAACACTTCGCTGTTGGACGCTTCATGCGGAAAGACACCCAAGCGGTCGCACATGTCCAACTCCCAGACGATGTCGGCCGCAGCGTTGTCTTGGAAGACCTCCTCCCGATACGGACCGTTGTTCTCGCCATCGCGGAAACCCTGCGAGTCGAGGGAACGGAGCTGGCACTCGGCGGTGACATAGTACAAGCGGTTCCCTTCCACATACGGCGCACTCGTCGTCGAAGGCAGCAGGAACTCGCGCAGGCCGCGCTCGACTCTCGGGGCCACGTCCTGCCAAAGGAACGCGCCATCCGTCACCCGAAAGGCCATGAGCACGCCGCTCTCTTCCTGAAAGGCTGGGTTCATTTGCCTGGCGTTGTCGGTACCCACATAGACCGCATCCCCGGCAACCACGGGACGGCCGAACGTCTGGTTTCCCAACTCGACGCTCCAGACGATGTTCCGCCCGGTGGTCGTATCCCAGTCAATCGGAGGATTGCCTGTTTGAGCCGCTGTCGCGTGGGGTTGTGGCGCGACGGAAGGCGCGGGCACGGGGGGCGAGGCGACAGGCTCTCCAGACTGGACGCCGGCGATTCGATTCAACGCCCACTCAGCTTCGTCACGCAGTGCGGGATCGTTTGCGGCCGCTCTCAGCGCCTCCCGGGCCGTCCGTGCCTTCGGGCCGATGCTGCCCAGCGCCCCGGCCGCGAAGATGCGCACATAGAGGAATTCATCCGTCAGAGCTTCGATCAGCTGCGGCACAGCGGACTGCGCGGCGGGGCCGATGGTTGCGAGGGCCTCGCACGCCGCCCATCGAACGCCGGGAATCGGATCGTCCAAGGCTCTGGCGAGGTCCTCGGTCGCCGCGCCCGCATTCGGACCGATGGACGCCAGGGCCTCTGCCGCGTAGATGCGGACGTATGGATCCTCGTGCGAGAGAGTCCTGACCAGAGCGCGTACCGAAGGAGTGGCCTTCTTGCCCAACGCGCCCAGGGCACGTGCGGCATCGCCCGCAACGTCCGAATCCTCGTCTCTCAGTGCCCGTCTCAACGCCGGTTGAATCGATTCTGTATCGGGCGGCAGGTCAATCAAGGCATCAACGGCGTTGCGCCGGATGGAGATCCGCTCATCGCGAAGCAGGTCTACCAGCAGCGGAATGGCCGTCGGACCCATCCGGCGGATGATGTCAAACGTCTTCAGTTGCAGGTCTTCATTGTCGAGGTCGAGGAGTCGTCTCAGCAAAGGCAGCGAACCCCGGCCCCCCCGGACCAGGGCGGTTGCGGCGATGGCCCGGACCTTCGGGTCGCTGGCCATCAGGCGATCTTCCCAGTCCTGAGCGGAGCTCTTGGAAAGATCCGAACTCTTGGCCTGGCGCGGCTGAGGGAGTGAACGCGTGGTTTGAGCGAGTCCTGGTATGGGCAGAATACAAAGCAGCAGTTGGAACCTCATCGGCGACGTTCTAAGACGACTCGCTTCGCATCTGACGTGCGAATGATGATGTTCACGCGAGGACCGGACGAGTTCAGCCACGGGGCGATTCTATCAGCGCCATGACCAGGACGCCCGATGCAATTGCCCTAAGCCGTTGATGACGCTAGGAATGCTGGTGAGCCAGACTCTCGCGCGTTGGAACCGCCTCGTCAGGTGGCTGCGGTTGGTCGACCACCTGAGGGCCGCTGTATGACGCGTGGCTCGTCACCGGTTCAAACCGAGCACCTGAATGCGCCCGTACTGTCGGAAATGGTGATCGAAGGTGAAAGCCCTCGACACGTGGCGGGCGTCGAGCACGGCGAACGAGATCGCGTCGCACAACGTCCAGTCCTTGTCGGTATGCCGAGCCAGGATCTCCTTGGCTCTTTGCTCCTCGGCGGGGAGAACCGGCACGACTGTCAACCCGCCCGTCAGGAGCCACTCGCGAGCGATCCCTCTGCCCAGTTTGCGCAAGAGGAGCGCGTGGGTCTCCGCTTCGACGTAGTTGGTGATGAAGCTCGGCCGCCGTTCGGAAGCGATATCACGAGCCGCGGCGACCGCGCGCGCATGATCCGCATCGTCGGCGTCAAGCAATGCGAGGATGGCGCTCGAATCCCAGAGAACGCTGCGGGTCACCGGTCGAGAATGGCGTGCTTGTCGCGGGCGCCGGGGGCGCGGCCGCCGCCGCGGCCCGCGCCGACGAGACGGAACAGCGGATGGTCGTGAGAAAACGGAGGAATTGCTCCTGTCCGGCGCCGACGGACGCGCGTGTGAATGGCGCTCGCCGGGATGAGGCGCCGTCCACCTCGGCGAACGCTCGGGAGGTCGCCTCGCTGAATCAGGCGCCAGACGGTCGAACGCGAGACGCCAAGGGTACGCCCCGCATCCTCAACGGTGACCATTGCTCCTGCCACGCGCAGATCGTATCACAGTCGTCTCACCGTCTCAATCGTCTCGTACGAGCGGACCACCTTCGTCGGAAGGCGGCGTACTGGCGGGCCGATTACAGATCGTCGGCGTGGGAGAGTACCGACGCGCCTTGCGAGAGTCGCGACCTCACGATCTCCTCGGGACGGTGACGTGGCATTCGCGCAGAGCAGGAGCCGGAGGCGAAGCTCACTCGTGGCGCAGGAGCGCCATCGGATCGATGCGCGACGCGAGCCGCGCAGGCCTGAACGCCGCGCCCATTGCCACGACGGACAGCAGGACCGCGACCGAAAGAGCGTCCAGGGATCGCGCGCATCGACACCGTAGAGCTGCGAAGCCAGGAGACGGCTGGTGGCAAGCTGCGCTGGAACCCCGATGGCGAGCGCCGGAGCGACGATCGCCGCGCCGTCGCGCAGCACCGTCGCGACGAGTCGGCCCGCGGTCGCGCCCAGCGCCAGCCGGACGCCGAACTCGCGCTGGCGGCGCGTAACGTCGTAGGTCATCAACGCGTAGATGCCGACGCAGCCGATCGCGACGACGAGCGCCGCCAGGAACAGCGCGATCCCGCTCGTCAAGCGTTCGCGCGCGATCGACCGCTCGAGCTCCTGCGAGATCGTCGTCATCGGCCCCGCCTGGACGTCCCCGAGAATCGTCTGCGCCTGCTGCCGCACCGAGGCGGCCTGCGCCAGTGAGGGGCTGGCGAGACGAACGGCGAGCGTCACGCGCCCGTACCGCCGAATCGGCAGGTAGGCGACGCCGAGTCCGCGGTCGCGCGGCGAGATCTGCCGCGCGTCCTTCATCACGCCGACGATGGTCAACATCGGCGCATTGGGGTTCATGGCGAACTGACGGCCGATCGGATCGGCGTCGCCGAACAACGCCCTGGCGAGCGATTCGTTGATGGCGACTTCACCCGCATGCCCGGCCTCCGACAACGGCCGACCCTGCACCGCCCGCATGCCGACGGCGTCGAAGAAGCCCGGTCCGGCGAACGCAAACGTCCACTTGGTGCCGGCCGCAGCCTCGCCGCGATCGGTCCGCAGCCGCTCGCTCCCATCCACCCAGTACGCGCCGTAGTCGAGGAGCGGCGATCCGAAGACGCCGGCCGCCTGCACGCCCGGGATCGTCGCGATCCGCTGCCGCAGATCTTCCACCAGCGCGGAAGCAGCGTCCGGCGGACGGCCAGGACGTTCGGCTTCGATCGGAATCAGGAGCACATCGCGCTCGTATCCCAGGTCCTGCGTGCGCAGGTTGATGACCGTCCGGAGGAGCAGGCCGGCGCCGAACATCAGGATGGCGCAGACAACGAGCTGGCCGATGAGCATGATCCGGTTCGCGACCGGACGCGCGCCAGCGGCGGCGGTGCGGTGATGCACCGAGGAGATCACGGTCGAACGCACCAGCCGCATGCACGGCCACAGGCCGAACAGCGCGGCGGCGAAGACGCAGGCGCCGGCAAACGCCATCACACGCGCGTTCAACTCGATCGCGAAGTCGAGCGGCTCCGAGCGCCGAGACGAGGCTCATCGCCATCGACGTCGCCCAGCCGGCGAACAGCAGCGCCAGCACGCCGGCAATCGCGGCAAGCGCCAGGCATTCGGCCGCGGACTGCCGGATCAGGCGCCACCGGCCGCCGCCGAGCGCCAGGCGGATGAGGAACTCGCGGCGCCGCGCTTCCGCGCGCGCGAACATCAGGTTGGTGAAGTTGGTGCACGCCACGACGAGCACCAGGGCGGTAATGACGGCGAGAAACGTCAGCGGCCGCGCGAATTGTGCCCGCACGGCGCCGTCGCCTGCCGCGCCGGCAACGAGACGGAACGACTCGGTGCGATCGCGCGCGACTTCGGGCGTGTTTGCACCCAGCCGCGCCGCTTTCTCGGTGAGGAACACCTGGCGCGCCACTCGCGCCGCAGCCTCCGCGCGCTCGACGCTGGCACCGTCGGCGAGGCGGCCGACGACCTTGAGCCATCGCGCTTCCGCTCCCGCGCTCTCATCAAGGCCCGACGGGCCCGGCATTCCCGGCACCAGCGCCGGCTGCATCGTCAGCGGGACCCACACGTCGGCGGGATGGCCGACGGAGAGCCCGGTGAATCCTGACTCGGCGACCCCGACGACGGCAAACTGAACGCCGCCCAGTTCGATGGTCTTCGCCAGCACGTCGGGCGCGCCGCCGAACCGCCGGCGCCAGAAGCCGTCGCTGACGATCGCGACGGCCCCGGTGCCGGGTGCGGCGGCATCGCTCGCGGCGAACGGCCGGCCGAACACGACGCGAGCGCCGATCGCATCGAAGTAGTTGTGCGACACGAGGCTGACAGGTACCTCCTCGGGAGACTCCCCGCTGCCGCGCGCCGAGCGAAACGGTCGGACGTCCGAGGCTGCCGCCGCCTCGTAGAGACCTCCGGACGCGGCAGGCGCTGCCACCGTGCGAACGCGGCATACGACCACGTTGCCCAGCCGCTATCAGCCGCCGTGGTGAACGCGACCAGGCGTTCAGGGTTGCGCACGGGGAGCGGCCGCAGCATGACGGCCTCGGTCACGGCGAATGTCGCGGTGGCGGCGCCGATCCCGACGGCGAGCGATGCCACCGCGATGGCGGTGAAGCCGGCGGACCGTCGCATCTCGCGGCCCGCATAACGCAGGTCGCGGATGAGATCCTCTATCGGGTGGAACGAGAAGAGGTCGCGGCTGGCGTCCTGGAACACGGCGGGGTTGCCGAACTCGCGCCGCGCGAGCCGCCGCGCGTCGCTCGGGCGCCATGCCTTTGGCCAGGTACTCCTCCTCGAGCAGCCGGAGGTGAAGGTCGAGCTCGGCCCGCGTGTCGCGATCCTGCTGCGCTGAAAGCGTCGCGCGCAGGCGAAGGAGGAAGCGCTTCAGCAGCCTGGGCATCAACCCTCCTGCAGAACCGCCGCGATGGCCGCGGCGATCGAATTCCACCGCTCGGTTTCGCTGGCGAGCTCGCGCGTGCCCCGCCTCGTCAATCGGTAGTACTTCGCCTTCCGATTGTTCTCTGTCGTCCCCCAGTACGACTCGATGACGCCGTCGAGCTCCATCCGGTGCAGCGCCGGATAGAGCGAGCCCTGCTCGATCCGCAGAACGGCTTTTGAGATCTGCTGGATGCGGCGGGCGATCGCGAAGCCGTGATTCGGGCCGGTGGCGAGCGTGCGCAGGATCAGCAGGGGCAGCGTGCCCTGCAACAGTTCACCTTGCGGCGGCCGGGCTGACGATCGCGCCATGAGCGGTTCCTTCGCGCAGTATCAGTCGCGCGGATGCTCATGTCAAGCATCTAGGTGAGCCAGTCGCAGGAAAGTGTCTGCGTGCGAAGCACCGCGAAGATCGGGCGGTTTGAGGCGGAGGCAGAAGCTATGCGGCGTCGCGCGGCTTAATCCGCGAAAGATCCGGCAGAGTCTGGCTCAGCAAGATCAGCTCATCGCCCTCGCGCAACGGTCCTGCTTCCCCGCCAACCGGGTTGAGCATCATTGTTTCACCGCGATAGAGCCCGATGAGAAGGCACGCCTTCATATTCGTGCGATCGGGCAGGAACACGTTTGCCGCTGCGACGAAATCCATCCCGACAAGTTGGGCAGGCACCGGCACCAGGTACATCTCGTTGGCGTCGCGCCGGACCGATAGCAGCTCTTGATAAACGCGCGTCATGCCATGAAAGAGCGAGGCACGTGCAATCAGCCGCAATCCGAAGTCGGCGGCCGAGATGACTTCATCGGCACCCGCCTTGCGCATGTGCGGCCGGTATTTCGGATCCTGGCACTCGGCCACGATGTTTGGCTCGCGCTCTTGCCCGCAAACGTTCTTGACGGCAATGCAGCACACGATGGTTTTGCCGTCGGCGTGATGTTCCTGGCGGTCATCCGACAAGATGACGACGGAATGGGCTTGCGCAACCTTGGCGCGGCGCAGGATCACTTCGTTGGCTGGGTCACCTTTGACGATATAGACGTCGTTGAAGGCGGCTTCATCCAGTTTGTCAGGCAGCACGACTTCGTCGGGTGTGTCGTGAACGATCACGACTGGCCGCTTGTCGGTGACGATACCGCTGTGCACTTCGCGTATCCAGTCCAGTGCTCGCGGCGACCAGTTGCACAGCACCAGATGGCCAGACATTTCAAGATTAGGCACCTCACGACTCCTTAGTGAGCGTTCAATCAGGATCGACGCCACGCTGGCCGTGAACAAACCGGCCAAGGCGACACCGACGACAAGCACGCCGGAAACCACGATCCGCCCAAGAGGAGTGTTGGGCGTGCTGTTGAGTCCGCTGAAGAGGGTGACCCAGACGTTCCAGAGGGACTCGCGCCACGTCCCGAACGCTGGATTCGTGCCACGCTCCGCAAAGTAGAGTGCGGTGCCGCTGACGATCCAGATCACCACGATACTGGTCAGGATTTTCCAGACCTGGTGACGGTTCCACGCCCTTAGCACGCTCAGCAAGGTGTCGCGCCACGACGCCTTGCCCCGAACGCGGCCGGGCTCGCTCACGGCCGAGCCTCTGCGCCGGAGCCATAACTCATGTCATTTTCCCTGTGCGAGGCTGTCACGATTAGGGCGAGCAGCACGACAGGATCTTGCCGTTTGCCTCGAGGTCGATCGCCGTCATCGTGCCCCACTTCTCGCCACCGTCAATCGTCTCGAAACGCAGATTTCCGATTTGACGACGGTTGATCGGCCACATCCTACACCGACCAGCCCGTGCTGAGTGAAACGTTCTGTGTCATAGAGAGATCTCACGTCGCAAGACTCACGCGGTGACCCAAATCGTGGCGGAGCGGTATGACGCGGCCCTGCGGAGTTGCTCTTCCGCCGCGCGCGACGCATCTGACCCCCCTGCGTTTTGTGTCCGAGGCAGGGTGCAGACCTCCGCCGTAATCGCGTCACGATCGGCGCTACCATCTGGCCTTTCAAGAGCTCGGAACTGCCGCCGGTCGTCGCGCCCGGCTGCTCATGTCGACCAGCGTTCAAGGCTGGGCGCGGACGGCGTCGCAGGTTCACTACGTGTTTAGCCGGATCAAATTGACCTCCGGAGAGATAGATGCGGGAGCGAGATGTCGCCGATACGTCGAGTTGGGAGCCGTGGCAGCACGACTACCGTTTCGGTGTGGTCCTCGTGATGCCGCCCCCGCATGTCGCCTCACCGATTGATGCTTTGCGACAGGCATACGACCAGAAGTCGCACGCTATCTGCTCCGCGCATATCTCGGTATCAGATCCACTGCGTAGACAAATGAGCGACGATGCGCAAAAAAGAGATTCAGGAATTGTTGCGTACCGTCGAGCCGTTTGAAGTGCATTACGACAGGCCAACTGCTTCGGCTCGGCGTCCAGGTGTGGCGTATCCGGTTTCGCCCCAGGAACGATTCGACGAGCTGAAGTGCATTATCCATCAGGCATCGGTGTTCGAGGGCTTCGCCTATAGCAGACGCGACATTCCGGCTCACATGACAATCGCGGAGTTTCTGACGATCGAGGACAGCCTGAGAATCTGTGCCGACCTGATTGATAGGGCGCCGCGCGGATCATTCTGGTGCGATCGATTGGAGCACGTTGTTCCGGATGCAACGTTCCGTTTTCAGCGGCGCGGAACATTCTTATTGGGAACATTCCGCTGACGGCGGCGAGCCCGGCGCATAAGGACCTCGCAGTCCTACATCGCGCGCATCGAAGGTGGAAAGGTGCGTGCGACTCGCACGCGTCTGCGGATCGTCTTCGAACCTCACGCCACACGCTGATTCATACGCCCCGGTGCCGCCGGTTCGATTCCTCTGTGCGATCGCCGTGGTCTCCGATTGCAAGTTGTTGATGGCGCTGAACTGTGAGGTGGTGACCCAAACGTTCGTCAGTTGGAACCAGATCGCCAACTGGCTCTGTAGGCTCGAGGCGTTCCGACAGGAATCTGAGCGCAGGTACCGATCTCGGTCGCAATGATAAACACATCGTCACTGGGGACAGATAGATCCCTAGCCGGCTCTCATTGCTGAAGTGAGTGGCCTACTCGTGCCGCAGCGCAGCCAGCGGTGCCACGGTCAACGCCGGCCGTGCCGAGAGAAGCGCCGCGCCCAGGACGGCGCTGGCGAGGACGACGGGCATCGCGATGAAGACGGCAGGATCGAGGGGCGTCAAATCGAACAACATCTGCTGCAGATAGCGCGTCAGCATGGCGCCACCGGCGACGCCCGCTGCGATGCCGACCGCCGCCAATAGCAGCATGTCGCCGACGATCGCACGAAACACCTGGAATTTCGAAGCGCCCAACGCCACCCGAATGCCGATCTCACGCGTTCGACTACTGACGGCGAAGGCAATGCCCCCGTAAATGCCGACAACCGCAAGCGTGCCCGCGATCAGCGCAAACAGCCCGAACATTCCCGCGTAGAAGCGCGGCTGGAGAATCGAGTTCGAAAGGATCTGTTCCATGGTCGCGATGCGGTCGGGTGCCGTCTGCGGGTCCAGCTGGCGGACGATCTCGCGAATGGCCGGGACCAACGCCGTTGGCGAGCCGTCAGTTCGCACGGCGAAATACGGCGAGGAGTGTTCAAACAGCCTGCTGTCCGCACCCGCTCGCTCCAGGTTGGCAAAGATCGCGGAGCCGGGCGGGTCTGCCAGACCGGTCTCTCGGACGTCCTCGACAATTCCGATGATGTCCCAGGGGACGTCGTCCGTGTAGACGCGTGTTCCGACCGGGTTTTCGCCGACAAACCCGCTGCGTGCGAGCGTTCGATTGATGAGGAGGCTGTGCGGCCGGCCGACGGGATCCGCGTCGGAGAAGCCACGGCCCTCGATGACGTCCACGCCCAATGCGGACAAAAAGTCACGACTCACGAGGTGCGTGACCGGGAAGTCTGGTTTTCCGGCCACACCTGGCGGAGGAGGCGGCGGCGGCGGGCCCGTGGACTGACGCGCGTGGGAGCGGGGACTGAGCTGCGCGTGTCCGAGATTGCTGCGAGTGAGCGGCAAGTGATCAGCGTACCCTGCGGCCCGCACGCCCGGAAGCCCCTGGACGCGCGCGATCAGCTCCTCAGAGAACCTCAGAGCTGGCTGATTGGGCGACAGTGCGACTTGAAACGTGAGGACCCGCGTCGTCGCGTAGCCGGGATCGACGCTCGACAGCTTGAGGAAGCTCCGGATCAATAGTCCACTGCTCAGGAGCAAAACGACCGCCAGGCCAATCTGCACGACGACAAGTAGAGCGCGCCCGCGCGAGCGACGGAACAAGTTGAACCCCGGCGCGGACAGGCTCGTCTCGCGCGCCAACTCGCCACGCGCCTCGACATGCGATTGCCACAACGCCGGCGCGAGCCCGCACGCCAGCCCAGCGACTATTGAAACGCCGAGGGCAAACAGCAGTACCGTCCCGTCGATGCCGACTTCGTGGAGACGCGGCACGATGGATGACGCGCCAAGGTCCTGTCGCGGCATGCCGGCGCCGAACACCCGAAGCCATCGAACCCCGCTCACCGCCAGCCAGATTCCCGCGAAACCGCCGACAAGCGTCAGCAGCATGCTCTCGGTCACGAGTTGTCGCACCACCCGGCGGCGGCCCGCACCGAGCGCCAGCCGAACCCAAATCTCGCGTTCGCGCCTGATGCCTCGCGCGAGCAGCAACCCACCGACGTTGACGCAGGCAATGAGCAGTACGAAGCCGACCGCGCCGGACAGGATCACGAGAGGCGTTTTCGCGCCGGCAATCAAGTCATCGTGCAGGGCGACGACGAAGAACCGCGTCGGGATCGGCTCCGAACGGAGGGGGCCAGCGCCCTTGGCCGGGCCCCCGCTCGGCGGAGGTGGCGGTCCTGCACCTGGTCCTGGCGGAGGCGGCGGAGGGCCAGCCCGCGGCCCTGGCGGAGGCGGCGGTCCAGCGGATGGGGGAGGGCCCGGCCGCGGGCCGCTCCCGGAGAAGAGAGAGGACCAATTGGCGACGGCCCACCAGCGGAGCGGCGCTCCTCCCGCGGGAGCCGCATCAGGTCGTTGACCTCCGTGCTTGCCGTCAGGAAAGAGGCGCCGGCGGCGAGGCGCCCGACGACTGTCGGCCGTTGCCCGGGTACCCAGACGAACGGCGTCCAGAACTCCGCGTCGGCGTTCGGAAACTGAAAGCCGGGACGCATGACGCCGACAACCTCGTATTGAATGCCGTCGAGCACGATCGTCTTTCCAAGAATCGCGTCGTCAGCACCGAGACGGCGTCGCCACATGGAGTAACTAATGACCGTGACGCGGTCAAGGCCGGCGCGCCTCTTCGCGCGGCTCCAGCAGCCGGCCCATCAGCGGCGTGGCTTCAAGCATCGCCATGACTTGGGGCGATATCTGAACGCCGCTCACATGGACCGCCTCCCCTCGTCCGCTTAGCGTGGCAGCCTTCGGGACGTAAGTACCCAGATTCGAGAGCGTCCGAGAACGGGACCGAAGAAACTCCAAGTCTTGAAAGCTCACCGGAGCGGCAGACGTCTTCGTGCCGCTCCCATCGCCTGGCTCGAACTGGATGGCGATCCGGATAAACCGATCAGCACCGGGAAACGGCAGCGAGCGGAGCAGCACGGCATGGACGACGCTGAAGATGGCTGTGTTGGCGCCGATGCCGAGCGCGAGGGTGCCGATTACGACAGCTGTGAACCCCGGCGCGCCCACGAGCGCGCGCGCCGCGAATCGTGTGTCCTGACGGAGGTCGCTGAGCCAACGGAACGACCGGGCATCGCGATGTAGTTCCTTCGCCTGCGCAACCCCGCCGAACGCGCGTCGAGCCGCCAGGCGGGCCTCGGCATCGGTCAGCCCCCGACGCTTGGACTCGTCCTCAAGGACACCGAGGTGCGCCGCTAGCTCGCGTTCGAGCTCGGACTCAGCGCGGTGCGGTTGGAAGAAATGGACGAGACGAAGCAGGAATCGTCGAAAAGTAGCCATCGCTACGGCTCGTTGAGCAGAAGAGCGTCGACAAACCCGGCCAGACGTCGCCACCGCTCAGTTTCCTTCGCGAGCGCGCGCGTGCCTGCCTTGGTGATGCTGTAGTACTTCGCCTCGCGATTGTTCTCGGTCCTGCGCCAACTGCCCTTGATCCAGTCGTTCTGCTCGAGGCGAACGAGCGCTGGATACAGCGTGCCCTGCTTCAGCGTGAGACGGGACTTGGACACTTGTTCAAGACGGGCGGCGAGACTGTAGGCGTGCTGGGAGCCCATCGCCTGCAGCGCGCGCAACAGAATGAGGTCCAAAGCGCCCGGTAAGAGCTCGACTTCGCTAGACATCCAAGTGAACCACGGCGCAGACAATGTCATTGAATTACTAGGCAGTCAAGTGGAGTAACCGGCCGTTGGAGCAACCGGCCGCGGACAACCGGCCGCGGCGTCCCGGAGGTTTCTCGCAGGCCACAAGGCACAGAGCGGCGTGCAATGGAGAGCAGCTATCAGATATCCCGACAAGTCGTGGCGAGTGACGCGGTCCAGCATCGCGAGCCGCAAAGGAATCGAACCCTATTGAGTGGCTTCGAGTTGCTTATAACGGTGAGTCTGCCGGCTGGCGAATCTCGTTGCATCCGCAGATATGTGGCATGTGCACGGCCATACACCGCTGTGCTGGCGCTATTCGACGAGTAACTCGAACTCGATCTCGTCTTCAATCGGACGTCCACCTACGCCGAAATGCGAAATCTCTGGCTTGAGCTTGCGTGATTCAGCAATCGCACCACGATGAACGGCTGCGAGGTGCAGACCCCAGCGTGAGTAGAACGTAATTGCGGGCTCATTGTCGTTGGTTGTAATGAGCCATAGTCTTCGGCATTGCAGGTCGCGGGCACGGTCCCGCGCCGCAGCCAGAAGGCGAGAGCCGAGCCCACGTCCAGCGATCGCCGCATGAAGGGAGACCACTTCCAGTTCGCCGTTCATCACGCAGTACGTGAGCAACGCACTTGGCTCGCCGAGGAATAGAGCGATGAACCCCGGGAGATCGTCTGCCTGATGCATGACGCCTCGAGAAACGACCTTTGTTGACCCGAAGTGTTGTCCCAAAAAGGACCGGACCCAGTCGCGGTCCGCCGGCTCAACCTCACGAACGGCGATCTCGGTGTTGTTCATCTAACGTGGTAGCTGGTCGAACGGGAACGACACGCAGTTTGGCGCGGGCTGCGAAACAGTGCCAGGCGCGTCCCGCCACCAGCTGTCAGCTATCAGCGTGCCTTCGGATCCCGCACCCCGGATCCCGGCTGCCGTCACCATGGTACGATTGTTCGTGCGTTCCTTGCTGCATCGAGTGGGGCTCCTGGTAATCGTCCTGGGCATCCTCGCCGCGACTCCCTCGCCGGCCACTCCAGCGCTTCCGGTCGCCGCTGATCGCATCTGGTTCTCGCCCGGTCCCGGCACGCTCGATTACCTACAGCTCTTCGAACGGCCGGAACAGTGGATCCGCGCGCGCTCGGTCGCGTCCGTCTTCAAGTTCTACGTTCAGCACACGCAGACGCCGGCTCCGTCGATCGTCGGCCCCAACACCTACGACGCGCTTGTCCGGGCGGGAGCGTTCCGCAAGCTGACGTCATGGAAGATCAAGATCGCGCTCGAAGCCGGGTCGGTCAAAGAGTTCTGGTGCACGGCGGATTCCAGCGGGATGGAGGCGTCGATCCGCTCGACGCTCGATGGGATCAAGGCCATCGAAGACGGAGGCGGGCAACTCGCGTACCTGGCGATGGACGAGCCGTGGGTGTCGGGACGCGCGAAGGTTTGCGGCGGGCCGGCGCTCGAACCGACAGCCGATCGGGTCGCGACCTACATGTCCGCGGTCGCGCGGGCGCACCCGACGCTCAAGATTGGGCTTATCGAGGCATACCCGTTCTCGAGCGCTGAAGCCATCGAAACCATGGTGCAGCTGATGCGCGCTCGCGGAGTGCCGCCAGCGTTCCTGCACATGGATGTTGACTGGCACCGGCTCCAACCCGGCGACTTCTCGCGGGACATGAAGCGTCTGCAGGCGTTTGCCGGAGCGCAGAGCCTGCCGTTCGGCATCATCATCGTCGGCTACAACGGCGACGCCGACGCATTGTATGCCCACGACACCGGAGGGCTCACGGGCCTGATGGCTGAGACGTTTCAGACCTGGGACGCGATGCCGCAGCAGATTATCTTCCAAAGCTGGGTGGTCACCGAGACGGGTCTCTTCATTACGCCATCGAACTTGCCCGAGGATCGCCTCTACACACACACGAATACCTTGTGGGAACAATTCCGCCAGCTGCGCGGCACCATGGGCGGTAACGTCGGAACGGCAGTGCCGCGGTAAGAAAAAGGGAAAAGACAAAAGGGAAAAGGGAGAAGGAATCCTGCCGTCCTCTTCGCCCATACGGCGCAACTAAACGCGCGATCGTGTCGGAGCGCGCGCCTTGGCCATCGGGTCGAGACGTCGAACCTGGAAGCTGAATCCTATTTCACGACCGTCCACGTCGCGCCGCCATCCACCGTCGCGAACTGACGGCCATCAGAGGTCGTAACCACCGCGCTCGCCGCATCGGTCGCACGAACCGCGGTCAGATTCGTCCGCTCGGGGAACGGCCGCTCGCGCCAGGTGGTCCCATCGGTCGAAAGCATGACGGTGCCGGCCGTCCCGACTATCCAGCACACGTTACGGGAAGCCGCCGATCCGGCAGTGAGCACGATCGCAGGGGCGACAGAGGCGGCCGCCAGCGCCGGGGGCCCGGTTCTGAGAGTGGAAGGTTCGATACGCGGGATCGGCTGAGAGATCCACGTCGCGCCCCCGTCGGTCGAGCGCTCGACTGCCGCCGGGAGCACCAGCCGCCAGCGGAATTCAGGTTCGGGCGATCTGATCTCCGTAACGGAGCCTGGAGCACCAGCAGATTGTGCGACCGATCGAAACTGGGCCGACGGCGCTGTCACCGTTGTGTTCTCGGCGAGTGGCTTCGAAACACTGACCCTCGACCTGAGCCGTGCCTCCTCCTCCGGAGCCGCGACTGGCTGCGCTGGTGGTGGCGGTGGCGCCGGCGGCTTCTCCGCTGTGGATGCCGCGCTCTCCGGCCGGTCCTGGACCGGACGAATCGCATCAACGATCCCTCCTGCCACAGCCGCCGCAGGCGCGGACTTGTCTTCTCTCTTCGATTCGACAATGGCGCCTTTCGGTTCCAGGCCTGAGGCGCCGGAGCGTTCGTCGCCCGACACAGGCTGTGGTGTCTGGCGCTGCGGCGTAGTGCGTTGGGGTTCGGCATCGGCCAAAGATCGAGAGGGTTCGGAGGGTTGGGCGTCGGGCGGTCGAAGCCCCGTCGGTTGCGGTGCCGAGCCAGGCGGCGGCGTGGCCGGCAAGGGAGTCAGCGATTCATGCGACCCCCTCTCGACCGAAACCCACACCACCATCGCTGTCGCAATTGCCGCGATCGGGACGAGCCACTTCGCCGTCAGTGTCCGCCACCACGGTCGCGCGTCGATCTCGGGTGCCGTGGCCGCCATCGACGCCAGAAGCGCCTGACACCGCGCGCAACCCGCGGCATGCTGTTCAGCAGCGGCGCGCGCTTCGCCCGACAACGCACCGTCCATCCATGCCGCGAGCACCTCGGCATCGACACAGGGGCCTACAGACGACGTCTGGTCGCCTCGAGCCTGTCTCAGGAGCGCATCGATCGAACGGTCGCGGTCAGTTGCCATCAATCTCTGGAGCAGCGCTCAGGGGCCGCGCTGCGTTCTCGACCTCCAGGGCAGCCCTGAAGGACTGCGCTACACTCCCCATCTCGGGCAGCCTGAAGGGCTGCGCTACATTCCCGATCTCGGCCAGCCCTGAAGGGTGGCTACGGGTCGGCGTGGTCGTCGGCTCCGACTTGTAGCGCAGCCCTTTAGGGCTGCCTCGTCATGCACTTCCCCACTATGTTGAACGATCTCCCACCGAATTCTTGCGTAACATACCGCCGAGGTCCAGCGGGCCCGGATCCTCGACGACGTATGCGAAGCAGCGGTCGATCTGCGCCGCGTCGAGCCCATCCTGGTCGCGCAGGTGCCGCTCGACTTCGCGTCGCAGAGCCTGACGCGTCTTTGCCAGCTGTCGGGAGACCGTCGCCTCGTGCTCTCTCAGGATTCGCCCGGTGGCCGCCAGAGTCAGCTCCTGCGTGTAGTAGCACGCGAGCCGCAACCGATCCCGGTCGTTCAACCGCGACACAGCCACCTTGAGCGCCCGCTGAATGAGCGCGCGGTATCTCAACCGATCGGGATCGGACACAGCGGTCGTTGCGGAGGCAGGGGCATCTGCCGCACCGTCTTCCGGCAACGGCTCGAGGCGACGCCCCGCTCGAAGCGAATCGACGTGGCGCTGTGCAAGCACGGCACGCAGCCACGTGCTCAGCGAGCTGCGGCCGTGGTAGTACCGGAAGAGCGACTGTCGTTCACCGTCGCGCTCGCGCAGGCCGTAGAGATCGGCGTAGATGGCATCGGCCAGCTCCCGCGCCCCGCCGGATCGATCGATCGCGTCGGCCGCACGGTACAACGTCGGCCGGTGCTCGCGCATGAAGTGGTCCCAGGCGCGCTCGTCGCCTGCCGCGCAAGCGCAGGCCAACGCGAGATCCTCGAGATGCAGCCCGCGCAAATAGCGTTCGGGATCTGCCGGTGCAGCCTTGTCGGCACTCGTTTGGAGCGCGGCCGCCCACTCGTCAGGCGATACCGACCACCGCTCTGCGCGCGCGCCGCGGTACAGGCGCTCGACGAGTTCTCGTTCGATCGGCTTCACGCGCCGCGCTCTCGCCCCTCGTCGGCGATCGGACGACTCGGCCTGCGTGCCAGCACGCCGAAGATCAGCCACGCGACCGCAAAAGCGACGACCAGCAGAATCAACCCGCGAACGAGAAGCGCGAGCGACGCGAGATCGAGGGTCGGCCACGTGAACTGGCGCAGTCGGCCCCAGCGCTCACTCATCCAGTGCCAGGCGGTATGGGCGATCACTGCAGACAGGATGATCGTGCCGATTTGCCTTGGAACAACCAGCGTGAAGAGGTAATGGATCGCAGGAACCATGACCGCGAGCGCCGTCAACTGCCCCAGCTCCACACCGACATTGAATGACAGCAGCGACGTGAGCAGATGGGAACCCGCGAACTGCAGCGACTCGCGCAGCGCGAATGAGAAACCGAAGCCGTGGACCAGCCCGAACGCGAACGCCAGCGTCCATCGCGGGACCGCATGGAATCCAGCGGCTTCAGCTGGCGACGCGCTCCACACGATGTTCTCGAGCGCCATGTAGACGATGGACGCCGCGATCAGCGTTTCGATGAGCGGCGGAAACCACAGCCCGTCCGGACCAACATTCGATGCGGCGGCGATGAGCGTCAGCGAGTGCGCGAGCGTGAAGGCAGTCACCACGATGACGAGCGATCTGAAGCGGCGTAGCGGAATCACGAGGCCCAAGAGAAAGAGCAAGTGGTCGGGACCGCTGAGAATGTGATCGAATCCCAGGAGCACGAACCGAAGCGCCGCCTGGTGCCATCGAGGATCGAGCCGAACCAGTCCTGGATCGCCACTGAACTCGAACGCGCGCACCTTCCCGTCCGGTTGCAGGAACCGGACGATGGTCACGACTCGCAGTCCGAGCCGCGCGAAGGCCGGACGGATCGAGAAGTTCGACAGGCTTGACGCGACTGGATAGTCGAGAACCACGTCCAGCACGGCCTGGTCCCAGGGGATGCTCGTGTCGACAGGTAGCCGCGCGCCCGATACGTGCTGGATCGCGCTGTCGTATGAGACGAACGATCGATCGGAGGGTAGTGACACGCGCGCGCCAGCGAAGTGCGGCGGGCCGACACGAACGTCGCCTTCGTAGAGCTCGACGCTGCCCGCGACCCAGATGAGGGCGGCGTCGCGCAGAAACGGATCCACTTTCGAAAGATCGAGAAAGCCGGTGCCGCGCAGCGGAAAGTTCACGTCGCGCATCGCCTTCAGCGGCACCCGCACGACCAGCTTCAGCGATGACTTCTCGGGCTTGACGAACGTTTGAACCAGGACGTCGGCGGGAATGTCGTGCGCCGACGCCGCGGCCGCAAGGGCGAGCATGAAGAGCAGCACCGAGGTCTTTCGCACCATGATCTTCCGCATCGCGATCTTCCGCCTGAAGGCGGAAGCTACTGGAGAGACAGTGGAGCGTCCGCCTTCAGGCGGATGATCGCAGCAGCTTTGGCCTTTGTCACTTCCGCCTTCAAGCGGAAGGAAGCATGAGTTCCCCACAGAGCCCGGAGTATACTGGCGCCCGCCGAGGGGCGGAAGCGCTACCGCTTGCCACAAGGAACACCGATGACCCGCTTGACTCTTCTTGCTCGCGGCTCCGCAGCGCTCGCGCTTTGCATGGCCGTCGCGGTCATGTCCGTGTCAGCGCAGCGCTCCCCAGGAAGCACGCAGGCGCCAACCTTTGAGGTCGATCCCCTCTGGCCGAAGCCGCTGCCGAATCACTGGATTCTCGGTTCGGTCACTGGTGTCGCCGTGGATGCGCGGGATCATATCTGGCTCGTGCATCGGGGTATGGACTCGCTGACCGCACGCACCGAAGCGGGGCTCGCCACTAATCCACCAACGGCTGAAGCGTGCTGCGCTCCTGCTCCGCCGGTTCTCGAGTTCGATCAATCGGGAGCCCTCGTCAATTCCTGGGGTGGTCCTGGGCAGGGATACGAGTGGCCGCGGACCCCGGCGGGCATCGCCGTCGATCCGAAGGGGAACGTGTGGATCGCGGGCACAGCGGAAACAACGGGCGTCGCTGGACGGGTTCCACCGCCACCCGACGCCCATGTCTTGAAGTTCAGCCGTGATGGGAAGTTCCTGCGACAGATTGGTCAAGCCGGCAAGGTCGAGGGCAGCTTCAGCAAGACCACGCTGAACCGGCCCGCGGGCTTCAGTTTCGATGGAGCCGCCCACGAGGTCTACATCGCCGACGGCGTCGGTAATCGGCGAGTCGTCGTGTTCGACAGCGAGACGGGTACCTACAAGCGCCACTGGGGCGCGTACGGTGAACCAACGAACGAGGCGCCGGTGAGCACGTACGATCCGGACAAATCGCCTGAGCGGCAATTCCGAAACGTGACCTGCGTCCGGATTGCCAGCGACGGTCTGGTCTACGTGTGCGATCGACAAAGCGATCGGATCCAGGTGTTCAAGAAGGATGGCACGTTCGTGAAGGAAGCGTTCATTTCCAAATCAACGCTCGCCGAGGGCGCGGTGTGGGATATTGCCTTCTCGAAGGATCCGCAGCAACGCTTCCTTTACGTTGCCGACGGTTCCGATCAGAAGGTGTGGGTGCTCCTTCGCGACACGCTTGCGGTGGTCTCGAGCGTTGGTGCGGGCGGCCGATGGCCCGGGCATTTCTACGGCGTTGGCAATATTGCCGTGGACTCGAAAGGCAACCTCTATACAGGCGAGACCTACGAAGGCAAGCGGCTGCAGAAGTTCATCTTCAAGGGCTTGGGCGCGCCTGCCGGAGGAAGACCGTGACGCCGCGCAACCGGCTCATCGGCGCGACCCTCCTTGCCGCGCTCACCGCGCTCATTATCACGGAGTGGGCGATGGATCGATCGCTCGCCGCGCAGGGAACCGTCCAGGCTCCGCGGTTCGAGGTCGATCCATTCTGGCCGAAGGCTTTGCCGAACAGCTGGGTCCTCGGCGAAACCATCGGCCTCGGTATCGACTCGCAGGATCACGTCTGGATCGTGCATCGCGCCGATCGCCTGAACGCCGTGGAGGGCGCAGCGGATCAGAATCCGCCAACCGCCTCGTGCTGCCGGAAGGCGCCATGGGTGCTGGAATTCGATCCGGCAGGCAATCTCGTCGGGCACTGGGGCGGTCCGGGCCCGGGCTACGAGTGGCCGGGGTCGAACCACGGTATCTTCGTCGACTACAAGGACAACGTCTGGATCGGCGGCAACGACGCCAAGGACTCGCACATCCTGAAGTTCACCAGGAGCGGCAGATTCCTGATGCAGTTCGGGCACCAGGGACAGAGCAAAGGCAGCAACGACACGGAGAACTTCGGGCGGGTCGCCAAGATCTTCGTGGACCCCAAGGAGAACGAGGCGTACGTCGCCGATGGCTACGGCAACAAGCGCGTCGCGGTGATCGATGCGGACAGCGGGAAGTTCAAGCGCTACTGGGGCGCGTACGGCAACAAACCGGACGACACGAACCTCGGCCCCTACAATCCGAACGCGCCGCCGGCGCAGCAGTTCCGCACGCCGGTGCACTGTGCTGAACTCTCGAACGACGGGCTGGTCTACGTCTGCGACCGCCCGAACGATCGCATCCAGGTTTTTCGCAAGGACGGCACGTTCGTCAAGGAACAGTTCATCGCGAAGCGCACGCTCGGCGACGGGTCCGTGTGGGACATCGCGTTCTCAAGGGATCCGCAGCAGAAGTATCTCTACCTGGCTGATGGGAAGAACGAAAAGATCTACGTGATGGATCGCGAGTCGCTGCAGATCCTCACAAGCTTCGGCGACGGCGGGCGTCAGCCCGGCCAGTTCTTCGCCGTTCACAGCATCGCGACCGATTCGAAGGGCAACATCTTCACGACGGAGACGTACGAGGGGCGACGCGTCCAGAAGTTCGTCTACAAAGGTTTGGCGCCAGTGAGCAAGCTCGACCAGGGCACGGTGTGGCCTACGAAGTAGGTAGCTCGCGATCGGCGAGTCGCGGCTCGCGACTGGCGACTCGCGGCTCGCGACTGGCGACTCGTGGCTCGCGACTGGAGACTCGTGGCTCGCGGCACTCCGCTTGTCGCTTCCCGGCTTGACCTTGTAGCTTCCGGCTTTAGCCGGAAGCTCCATTTACGCGGCCGTAGCTTTCGCCGCGAGCACTTCGCCAAACACCGCCACCGCCTTCTTCATCTCCTCCATCGTCCCGAACGAGAGGCGACAGTGCGACTTCTCGAACGGCGGGAAGTCGCGCGCGACGAGCGATCCCCTTCTTGCGGCAGGCGTCACGGAATTCCTTCGCCGGTCTGCCGATGTTGACGAACAGGAAGTTGGCTTGCGAATCGGTCGGCCTCATGCCGCGATCGGCAAACCACTTCACCGTGAAGTCGCGCACGGCCTGATTGCGCGCGCGTTCGTTGGCGGTGAATGTCGCATCCTGTTGAATCGCGGCGATTCCAGCTTGCATTGCCAGAACGTTCAGCGAACCGGTGCCCGATCCGCCGTCCCAATCGGCCATCTTCTTGATCGTATCCTTGTGGCCGATCGCATAGCCCATCCGCAGTCCCGCCATCCCGTAAGCCTTCGAAAACGTGCGCGCGACGAGGATGCGTGGGTTCTCGACCGCGATCGGTATGTGCGTGTCGTGGTCAGGATCGGTGACGTAATCGAAGTACGCCTCGTCGACGAGGATCGTCGTGTCGGGGGACTCGCGGTTCACCCTCGCGAAGTACTCACGGGTCGCGCGGGCGCCTACGTAGGTGGCGGTCGGGTTGTTCGGATTGCAGTAGAACACCAGCCCTGCACCCCTGGAGGCATCGCCAAGCTTGTCGAGATCGATCTTGAAGTCCGAATCGAGTCCGACGGGCCGCACCGGGTTGCCCATCATCTCCGCGTAGCCAGCACACTCCTCGTAGGTGGGAATCGTGCCGACGAGCGGCTTGTCCTTCGCGGTAAAAAGATGCGTCGCCGATCGCAGAATCTGCGTCGAGCCGCAGCCGAGAACGACGTTCTCCGGTTTGACGCCTTGTTTCTTCGCGATGGCGTCGATGAGATCCTTTCCAGCATTCGAATACCGTCCGGGCGCGCGCCCGCCCTCACCAAAGGCGGCTTTCACGGCGTTCAATACGGTAGCGCTCGGCCCCAGCGGATTCTCATTGCTGGCAAGGACGATAAGGCCTGGTTCGACAGCTTCCAGTGTTGGCTCCAGCGCGGACCAGAGCGCGTGCTCGCGGCCGCGCGATCCGATCCAGGAGCTGGTCAGCGCGCCCGCGGCGCCGATCCCGATCGTCTGAACGAACCCGCGTCTCGTCAGCGCCATGATGCCTCCTGCCGTGCGCCGGTTGCCGTCGAGATCGGGTGCAGCACGTTACGAAAGACCGCGGCGGCTTTCTGCATCTCGTCCATCGTCCCGATCGAAATCCGCGCGTGGGTTTTCTCGAACGGCGGGAAGTCGCGTCCAACCACCACGCCTTGCTTCGCGCATGCCTCGCGAAAGTCCTTTGCCGGTCTTCCTACGTCAACGAAGAGGAAGTTGCCCTCAGAGTCGGCCGACTTGCATCCGAGCTCGTCGAGCGCCTTCACCGTGAAGGCACGCACCTTGGTGTTGCGCTCGCGCTCCGCTTGTATGTGCTTGGCATCGTTGAGCGCCGCGAGCGCCGCGGCAATGCCCAAGACGCTGACGTTGTACGGCATCTTCAGTTTGTCCAGCGGCTTCATCGTCTCGACGCGGCCGATGGCGTAGCCCACTCGCATGCCGGCCATGCCGTACGCCTTCGAGAATGTCCGGGTGACGAAGACGTTCGGGGTTTCGAGCGCGAGCGGCACTGCGCTCTGATACGAGGGATCGGTCACATAGTCGTGATAGGCCTCGTCGATCAGAATCACCGTATCGGGCGATGACTGGCGGATGCGGGTCACGAAATCGGTCACCGTCTTGGCACCGTGCACCGTCGCCGTCGGGTTGTTCGGATTGTTGAAGAAGACGAGGCCGGCCCCCTTCGACGCAGAAATCATCTGCTCGAGGTCGAGCCGGAACGCGGAGTCAACCTTGATCTCCGCGACCGGCGAACCGATCTTCTTCGCAACTCCGGGACAATTCTCAAATGATGGAGATCCGGTGACCAGACCTCGCGTGGGCGTTGTGAACGCGCGCACCGCGTTCTTCAGAATCTCCTGCGACCCGCCGCCAAGGACGATGTTTTCCGGCTTGACCTTGAATTTCGCTGCGATCGCCGACGCCAGGGCGCTTTCATTGGGAGTGCTGTTGAAGGGATAGCGGCCCGCTTCCGGAAACCTTCCGAGAATCGCATCGAGCACCGCTTTACCGGGACCCAGAGGATTCTCGTTGCTGCTGATGCGGATTTCCGTGACGCCTGGCGGCACCAGCGACCGCACGCCACCTCTGCCCTGCGCCGTGTCTGCCTGATGGGCCTCCATGCCGCGCGCGGCGATGAACGCTCCGGAAAACGGAAGGACCCGCCCCGAGAGAAAACCGCGGCGTGACACGGACATACGACCTCCTCGGTCAGTGCCGGATTCTAAGCCGGGGAGTGCCGGGCGTCAATGAATGAGAAGGTGGAGATCCGTGTGGTAGATTCCCCGGCACATGCGCGTCACGGTGAGAGCGTCCATCGTTGCCGCCGCCGCGTTATCGGCAGCCATATTCCTGTCGGCCCAGGACAACCCGTACCGCACTATCGAAGGCTGGGCGAAGATGCCCGACGGCCGGTCGTGGGGGTCGACGAGCGCCGTTGATATCGACCGCGACGGGCGATCGATTTGGGTCGCCGAACGCTGCGGTGCGAACAGCTGCCTGAACCGGGCGACCGGCGAGATGTCCAGCCTTCCGACGATCCTGAAGTTCGACACCAACGGAACTCTGGTGAAGAGCTTCGGCGCGGGCATGCTCGTCTTCCCGCACGGCATACACGTCGACCGGGACGGCAACATCTGGGTCACCGATGGGCAGGACAATGCGCCGACGCCGACGGGCGCCGCGGCGCCCGCCACGGCCGATCGCCTCGGTCCTGCGCCAGGCGCAACAAAGGGCCATCAAGTCTTCAAGTTCAGCCCTGAGGGAAGGCTGCTGATGACGCTCGGTAAACCGGGAGGGGGCGCCGATCCGGAATACTTCTATCAACCGAACGACGTGGTAACCGCGCCAAACGGCGACATCTTCGTGTCCGAAGGACACGGCGGCTCAAACTCGCGCATTCTGAAGTTCACGAGGGACGGGACGCTCATCGCCGTCATCGGAAAAAAGGGAACGGGGCCGGTTGAATTCGATCAGCCGCACGCGCTGGCATTCGATTCAAAGGGCCGTCTTTTCGTGGGAGACCGCGGCAACAACAGAATTCAGATCCTCGATCAGCAGGGCAAGTTTCTCGAAGAGTGGAAGCAGTTCAGCCGGCCGAGCGGCATCTACATCGATACGCACGACGTCATCTACGTCGCGGACTCGGAGTCCGGCGCGGTCGGCAATGGCCGCAGCCGCACGGAGAAGCGCGGCATTCGCGTGGGCCGAATCGACGACGGCAAGGTCATCGCGTTCATCCCCGATCCTGTTGAGATCGCCACCAACACGAGCGCCGCGGAAGGCGTCGCGGCCGATGCCGCCGGCAACATCTACGGCGCGGAAGTAGGACCGAAGGCGCTGAAGAAGTACGTGAAGAAATAGAGAGCTTCCGGCTTGAGCCGGAAGCTCCTTATTTCTCGGACTTGAAGGCGATCGCATTCAGCAGGTCGGTCTGACGCGCGAGCTCGGTGCTCCCCGCCGGGAACTTGTTGGCGCGCAGGATGAATGCCAACAGATCCGCGACCTGCTGGCGGGTCATCGCGCCCGGTTTGTCCTGCGGCATCGAGAGGCGCACGCGATCGAAGATCGCGCCGAGCGATACGCCGTTCCAGGTCGATTTGAACGTCGGCCCAGTCAGCGGCAGCGCGCCTTCCCCGTTGCCCTGCAGGTTGGCGCCATGACACTTCACGCAATGCTCGCCATACAGCGCTTCCCCGCGAGTGGCCTGCTCGTCGGTGTAGACACCGTCCCACACCGTCGTGCTCTGTGCGCGCGCCGCAATCGTCGCCACGAGCACCAGCGACGCCGTCACGAGTGCCCACCCCGTCATTTGGAAATGGCGTCGTCCGGCAAGCTGAACGCGATGTATTCCCCGGAGTATGGTCCGCCACTCACGGCGACGACAATGTACTGCTTGCCGTTGAGCATGTAAGTCATCGGGGAGCCGCTCTGAGGGGCGGGCATGAAGACGGCACCGACTTCCTTGCCAGTGACCTTGTCGTAGGCGCGCAGCATCGCACCGCGCGGATGCTCGGGCGTTGTCGTCACCTGCGGATCTCCCAGGACGACGAGCGTCTTCGTGATCACGAGCCCGACGCTTCCGTTCTGCCCAGTTTTCGGGATCGTCATGCCCTTCAACAGCGGATGGCTACGCACGACGTCGGGCGTGTCTCCGTGCGGCGTGCGCCACTTCACGACTCCCTTTTCGAGATCGATGGCTGCAAGCGCGCCATAGGGTGGTTTCACGATCGAGAGGCCCTGCACCGTCAGGCCGCCTTCGCCACCGCGTCCACCTCCAGCAGCCGCGGTCGACGCTGCAGCCGGAGCCGGCGCAGCCGTCTGACCCCTGGCGCTTGTCGCGGCGCCTCGTCCCAAGGGAGACGGGATGTCAGCGTAGGTGCCGGCGCCCGCGGCCTCGCGGATCCGGAACGCCTGACCGACAACCCCCGCTTGATACTCGAGATCGGAGAAACCTGGCGGGGGCGGCGCGACGGATTCCGCAGCGATCGACGCCATCGCCGCCTGCGCAAACACCGTGTGCGTGTCTGGATCGTATCCGCCGCCCGGCCAGTTGGTACCGCCGTTCGCGTTGCCCATGTTGATCGCGCCAAGCAACCCGTTCACGTTTCCAACGATCGGCGGGTTGTAGACGACACCCGGATACCACTTGTAGCGCTCGAGATTCTTTTTCGCCTGCGCTCGCAGCTCCGGCGTGAAATCGATCAGGTCGTCTTCGTTGAGCGCGTTGCGCCCGTACATCAGCGCGGCAGGCGGGTGCGGCTGCGTCGGAGCGTACCACTTCACCCGGAACGTCTCCCTTGGGGACGGACTTCTCTTCAATCGGCCAGATCGGGGCGCCGGTCACGCGATCGAACACGTACAGCCATGCCTGCTTACTCGGCACCGCGACGACCTTGCGCGGCTTGCCGTCGATCGTCACGTCCGCGATGAGGGGCGCCGACGAAATGTCGTGATCCCAGATCGGATGGTGCACGAACTGGAAGTGCCATTTCGGCTTGCCGGTATTGATGTCCACGCACACGAGGCTCTCAGCGTAGAGATTGGCCCCAGGCCGCGTGGCGCCGTAGTAGTCCGACGTCGGCGACTCGACCGGCAGATACACGAGGCCCAGTTCCTCATCCACGGTGATCTGCGTCCACACGCCGGTGTTGCCGTTGACGGCCCACGAATTGTTCAGCCAGGTGTCGCCGCCTGGTTCATTTGGTTTGGGGATGGTGTTGAAGGTCCACTTCAACTTTCCCGTCCGTACATCGAACGCTCGTGCCAGCCCCTTCGTGTTGTTGTGCGTCGTCACCGTCATGCCTTCCTTCATGGCGGATCCAATCAACACGGTGTCGCGGACGATCGTGGGCGTCGAGTGAAGACCGATTTCCCCCTTCTCGAGATCGATAGGTTTGCCGTCGCCGTAGACCACGCCGATCTTCAGATCGACGACGCCGTTGGTGCCGAATGTCGGGATGGGCTGCCCGGTCTTCGCGTTGAGAGAGATGAGACGATACCCAGGCGTCACGTAGAGAATGCGTTGGTCGCCCCGGCCGTCTGTCCAGTACGCAAGGCCGCGGCCTGACAACTGTCGAGGCGCAGCGGCACCGCGTGGACCTTCAGGATATCGATGGACCCAGAGGAGTTCGCCGGTCGCTGCGTCGAGCGCGATAACCGCCCGTCGAGTGCCGGCCGTCGCGTAGAGCACCCCACCGACCATCAGCGGCGTGCCTTCGAGCTTGTATTCGGGGCGGGTGCCGAGACTATCGGTCTTGAAGCGCCACGCGACCTCGAGGTCCTTGAAGTTCTGCGCCGTGATCTGGTCGAGTGGCGAATAGCGGCTGCCGCGCGTGTCGCCCGTGTAGCTTGGCCACTCGCCGTTCTTGGTGGTCGCAACGAAGCCCGTCGCCGATGGTTGGCCCGAGAGGCCTGTGCCTGGCCAAATCACCGGAGCAAGGCCGAGTGCGAACAAAAGGCGAACAAAAGGTGCCAGCCACCTTTGCTGAAAAGGTGCCAGCCACCTTCGCTGGAAAAGTGCCAGCCACCTTTTATTGGCCGCCTGTTCCGACGGCCCTCTGCGTGGTGCGTCCGGCATCGAGATCGTTCCAGTTCAGGATCGCGTTGAAGCCGAGGAAGAAATTTCCCTGCGTCTGCCAGCGCCAGAACGGACGGTTGGCGAACATGACCACGTGCCCCTTGCCGACTGGGCGCGTCGATCGCCACCGCGCGGCCGGCGAGCGAATCGCCACCGATCAACATGCCGGACAGCAGCAGGTCGTTGGCATTTGTCGGGAACGAGAGCAGCACGCGTGGAGTGCTGGCGCTCGCATCGGTGCCGCCGCCGACTCCGCCGCGTCCGCCGCCGCGCCCTCCACCGCCGGCCTCCAGCAGCAGGCGCCTGTTCCGCGGGTGCGCCTTCAGCCGCGGCTCGCCGGAGGCGCGCCTCCCGCAAAACCACCGCGGCCGCCACCGCCGCCGCGTCCGCCGCGACCACCAGCCGCCGGTGCAGCGGCCGGCGGGCCGTCCAGCGTCGTCAGCGTCGGCGGCGTGGCGTTGGGCGTGCAGGTTACCGACGGGCGGCACATTCGCACCGGCAGCGCCGCGTCCGCCGAACCCGGCCCCGGCACCGACGCGCATCACCGGCGCCTGATTGAAGTAGACAGCCATCGCGTTCTGGTCGTAGCCGTAGAGCACCGGGCTGCTCCGGTCACCGAGCATCGCCTTCAACACTGATCCGCGGACGTACAGGTTGTCGGGCGTTTCGATCTGGACGCCCGGCGTGAGGTTGTATTCGGGAAATACCGTCGACGTGCCACCTTCGGTGATCAGCACGCCCCCCTGATCGACGAACTTATACAGCTCCATCAGCCCCTCGATGCCGATGGATCCGCGCATGTCGTCGGTCGAGTCGATCGTTCCCACGTTCGGCGTCGTGTCGGTCTTCTTGTAGGGACGCGGCTCGTTCCCCTGGACTCCACCGGTGATCAGCGCCGACCCTCCCTGTCCAGCATGCGGAAAGATGATGACGTCGTACTTCGCGCGCAGGTTACCCTCGCGCAGCTTTGGCGCGGCGAAGTAGGTATACGGCACCTTGAAGTTGTCGAACGCCAGACGCACCCAGCCTTCGTCCTGCGTGCTCGTCCAGGTATGAACGTAGCCGATGCGGGGGACGTCGAGGTCGTGCATCGGCACGTTCGGCGGCGCGTCGACCGCCCAGGCGGATAGCCCCAGCTCCTTGATCGACGGCTCGAGCGCCGCGCGGTTGGCGTCGGCGATCACGAATGCGCCCGGCGCAAAATGGTGGCCGCCCGCCTCGAACTCCTTCTCCGCCGCCGACATCTTCACGCCCGCGTTCTGGAATCGGAACGTGACGAGCGTGTTGTCGGTGGTGTGGTCGACGATCAGGACGCGTCCCGTTCCGGTGATCGTTCCGGCGATCCTGAAGTCGGACGCGGCCAGCGTCATCGGCTTGTCGAGGATGGACTTGTCTTCAATCCGCGTCGCCTTCAGGTTGCGCACGAGCGGAATCGCCCAGCCGGTATCGTCGTACGGACGCGGATTCTCCGGCGCGTAGAACTGCACGCCGAGCAGCGTCTCGACGATCGCGTTATACGGCTGATCCATGCGGACGATGTAGTCGCCGGGCGCGACCTGCGTGTTGCCGATGCGTGAAGGCGGCGCTGGCGGTATGCACTTCCGCCCCCTCGCGGCGAATCAGGTTCATCAGCTCGGCGGCTTCAACCGGCCGCCGCTGCTTCGCCGGTACGACGTACGCGTACGGCGCCTGCGTCTTCCCTCGCTCGATCGTGTGCTTGTTCTTGACGTAATAGTTCTCGAGGAACGTTTCCTTGTTCTTCGCGACGTTGTTCATCGCGATGAGTAGCGCGCTCTGCTGCATGTTCACGTTGTTGCGCGGTCCCCACTGCATGTCGGGCGGCGTCGGGTTCGGACGGTACCACTCGCGGCTCTGCTGGACCGGCAGCGGACGATTGGCCGCCCCGCCGAAGCTCTGCGTCTCGTAGAAACGGCCGATCGAGTTGTGCGTCACGCCGATCCAGAACATGTAGTTCGGCACCCAGCCGTCATAGTAGTTGTAGGTCCAGACGCCGGGCACGCCGCGCTTGGTCATCTCCATGATCTCGGTCTGCGCGAGCAGCCACCACTCGTTGACCTGGATCGGATCGACGACCGCGTTGTACGGCCCGGTGCCGGTTGACGTGTAGAGCAGCGTCACCGACTCGTGCAGGTCGTGCAACACCGTCGGGTGCCAGTCGAGGAACGTCTTCAGCATCACCTGCGTCAGCCGCAGGCCGACGCCGATGCCGTCGCGGTTGTTGTCGTGCTGCACGTACTTGCCCCAGTAGACCATCGAAGGGCTGGGCTTGCCCTTTCTGCTGCGCCACGAAGTTGTCCACCTGCTTTTCGCGGCCGTCCACTTCGCTCGCCGGCGTGAACACGAAGATCGAGTTGTTGCGAATCGTCTGGATGAACGGCGTCTCTTCGACCGCCAGCCGATAGGCCAGCTCCATCAGCATCTCCGGGCTGCCGGTCTCGGGCGAATGGATGCTGCCGGTCGCGAAGTAGATCGGCTTGCCGGTGGCAGATGAGCTGCTTGGCCTGCGCGTCGGTCAGCTTGCGCGGGTCGGTCAGCTGCGCGGTGATCTGCCGGTACTTGTCGAGCTGCTTGATCGTGGCTTCGTCGGCGACCGCGAGCGCGAACATGTCGCGGCCTTCGTCACTTACGCCGATCTTGAACATCGTCACGCGGTCCGATGCCTTGTCGAGCGCATCGAGATAACGGGCGATGTCCTTGTAGTACGTCATGTGCCCAGGCTCGCCGGGGATGTAGCCGAAGAACTTCAGCGGCGACGGCACCTTGTCGGACGCCGGCATGTGATCGACCAGCTCGGTGAGGATGCGCGGATCGGCCGTCGCCGCCTTGATCTTGGCGCGTGTAATCGGCGTCCAGCTTCTGCGCGACCGGCGTCGCGGGCTTTGACTGGGCAAGGATGCCGGTCGAACCGGCACCCGCCGTTGCCAGCGCGATCGTCGCAGCGCAGGCACACCGGAGCACCGGATGCCGGCCTATCGAAGCACTCATTCCATCCTCCAGCTAGTCCCTACGTCTTGCAAGGTGACGAAAAACGCCCGCCGGGACGCAAAATATCACGGATCAGGAGGAGTGATTGACGTTCCCCAACGGCCAGCTTCCACTTGTCGGCTTTCTCGCGTCGAGCTTGCAGCGTCGGACCGCGAGCCCCGCTTCGAATCCGTGAGGCTGCCGCTGGAGAAGACCGCTTTTAGAGTCTATAATATAGTCATGATTATGGTTAACATTTACGAGGCCAAAGCAAAACTCTCGGAATACCTCGACGCCGCGGCAAAAGGAGAGCGGGTGTTGATCTGCAAGCACAATCAGCCCGTTGCGGAGCTTCGGCCGGTTGAACAGGTGCACACGGGACAGCGCGATCTCACTCCGATGTACCCGGGCGCTACGTTCACGACCCCGGCGTTCTTTGAACCGCTGTCGGCGGAGGATCTCGCCGCGTGGGAGGGAATCGATCGCGAGGTGCCCAAGGGTGCTGAGCCGCGGCCCGCGTATGTGGCGCAACCCGGCCGACGACGGCAAAAGAGCAGGCCGCGCAAGTGAAACTGCTCCTCGATACGTGTGTGTTCCTCTGGGTGCTCACCGGGGAACGGTCCCTCTCGGATCGCCTCGGAATCAGGCTCGCCGAGGACGAGATGTGGCTAAGTGCGGCATCCGTGTGGGAGATATCGGTGAAGTTCGCAAAGGGGACGCTGCGTCTGCCGGAACCGCCCGAACGGCTGGTTCCCGCGGCTCGCACGCGCTACCGAATCTCGACGCTGCCCATCGACGAGGAATCGGCGCTTCATGTGGTGAAGCTACCTGCCCTGCACGCCGACCCTTTCGATCGCATGCTCGTCAGCCAGGCGATCGTCCATGGGCTCACCATCGTGACGCCGGATCCGCTCGTCACCCAGTATCCGGCTCGCACGATATGGTGACGCGTGTGCTCATCTCCACGAATTCGCCATTGCGGCCATCGTCTATGACGGCGCGATGAGGCGGCTGACGGCCAGCACGCCCACGAACAGGAGCACGATCAGCGCGAGCACCGCCAGGCTGACGCGCCGTCGGGTGCGCCCGAGCGCGTGCCACACTTCTTCGTCCAGATAGAAGTGATCGGGGCGCGCCTCACGAATGACCGCGCGTTTCCGCAAGCGCCGCAACCCAAGCCCGTGGCGTTCGTGCAGGGTGTCCAGACGCACCGCTGACGCGGGCGATACGGCACCTGCCTCGCGGAAATGCTCGACGACGTGCCGTTCTTTCCGGAGGATCGAGACCACGTGCCGATTCTGACACAGTTCCCTTTTCCCTTTTCCCTTTTCCCTTTCAGAGTACCATCCCCCCGACCATGCCCCAGCGCGAAGCGGAAGCAGAGACGCACACGCTCGGGTTTCCGACGGCCGTCGCGCTCGTCATGGGAAACATGATCGGATCGGGTGTGTTCCTGCTGCCGGCTTCGCTGGCGCCGTACGGCGGCATCAGCCTCGTCGGCTGGGTCGTGTCGGCAGGCGGAGCGGTGCTGCTGGCGCTGGTGTTCGCCCGACTCGCAGCAGCGAACCCTGCGGCCGGCGGCCCTTACGCTTACACGCGGGCCGCGTTCGGCGATCTGCCCGGCTTCCTGGTCGCGTGGGGATACTGGATCTCTGCGTGGTCGACCAATGCCGCGCTTGCTGTTGCCTTCGTCGGATACCTGGATCCGTTTGTCCCAGGGTTGGTCAGGAATCCCGCTTCGGCCGCGGCTCTCGCGATCGGAACTGTATGGCTGCTCACGGCCGTCAACCTCCGCGGCGTGCGCTCGGCTGGACGGGTCCAGGTCGCGACGACCATGCTCAAAATCCTGCCACTGCTTCTCGTAGGTGTGGGAGGAATATTCTTTCTCAACCGGGCGCATTTCGCCATCGCGGAGTCGAGCCCCGCGGCATTTGCGCGGGGGGTCACGACGACGGCGACGCTGACGCTCTGGGCGTTTCTGGGCCTCGAGTGCGCCACGATTCCGGCGTCGAGCATCCGCAACGCCGAGCGGGTCATTCCCCGTGCCACGGTGATCGGGACGATTCTCGCCGCCTGCATCTACATCGTGAGCACGGTCGGCGTCATGGGACTCGTCGCGCCAGAAGCGCTCGGCCATACCACCGCACCGTTTGCCGACGCCGCGCGCGCGCTCGCCGGCGGGCGCGCAGCGGCAATCATCGCCATCGGCGCGGCAATTTCCTGCTTCGGTGCGCTGAACGGCTGGATTCTCATCGTCGGTCAGCTTCCGCTGGCAGTGGCGAGGGATGGACTGTTTCCCCGCATTTTCGCCCGAGTCTCGCCGCGCGGCACGCCCACCACGGGCCTGATCGTCGGCAGCGTGCTGGCGACGGCACTGATCGGGATGAACTACACCCGCGGTCTGGTTGCCTTGTTCACGTTCATTATTCTGCTCGCGACGCTGAGCACGCTGGTCCCGTACGTGTTCTGCTCCCTTGCCGGCTTTCTCACCCCTCGACTCGCGCGTCAGGCCGCTCGCTCGGGGCAGGCCCCTGCACCTCTCGACTCGCGCGTCAGACCGCTCGCTCGGGGCAGGTTCCCGGCTCTCCTGCGATCATCTCCGCCCTGGCCTTCGCCTACTCGCTATGGGCAATTGGCGGAGCGGGCGCTGAAGTCGTCTACTGGGGCTTCCTGCTGCTCCTCGCGGGTCTGCCCGTCTATGTATGGGTCGTCCGGACGTGACGGTCACTGCGCAATCAGAAATCGGCGTGATCGCGCGCCTGCTCCTCAAGCATCCTCGCGACGCGTTCCGCGATTCCGCGTCGATTCTGGCGCAGTGGCGTGCGCTGAACTTTACGGCTCCTCCGGATCTCGCAACCGCGACCGAGGAGTACCGATCGATTCGTGTCGTCCCTGGATACCAGCGGGGTCACGCTGCACTTTCTGCCCGCCGCCGACGGCACGAGCCTCGACTCGATTTATGTCAGGGACGCGGCGGTCGTCTGCGAACGTGGAGCGATCCTCTGCCGCATGGGCAAGGCCGCTCGCGAGGGAGAGCCCGCGGCTCAGGAAGCAGCCTTTCGCGCGATGGGCTACCCGATCGCTGGCACCATCACTCCGCCAGGTCGCCTCGAGGGCGGAGACGTGATATGGCTGGATTCCCGGACGATTGCCGTCGGACGAGGATACCGGACCAACGACGCGGGCATCGCACAGCTTCGGGCGCTGCTTGGCGACGCGGTCGACGAAATGATCGTCGTGCAGTTGCCGCACTGGCGTGGGCCAGCAGATGTTTTCCACCTCATGTCGATCATCAGTCCGGTCGATCGCGACCTGGCCGTTGTCTATTCAGCGTTGATGCCCGTATCGTTCCGCGAGTGGCTCTTGGAACGAGGCATGACTCTCGTCGAGGTCCCGGACGAGGAGTTCGAAAGCATGGGGACGAACGTGCTCGCCATCGAGCCACGCCGTGCCGTCATGGTGGCGGGCAATCCCGTGACACGCGGCCGACTCGAGCACGCGGGTGCGGAAGTCATCGAGTACGAAGGACAGGACATCAGCCTGAAAGGAGGCGGCGGACCGACCTGCCTGACGCGGCCGCTCGCCCGGATCGATCCGTCGGCGGATCTGCGACAATGAGGAAACCAGCGCGGCCACCCCGTCGTCTTTTCAGACCATGAATCAGCTCGTCACCGACGTCCGGTCGGGCTTTCGGATGCTCGTGAAGTATCCGATGCTGTCGATTGTGGCCATCATCACGCTCGGTCTGGGAATCGGCCTCAGCACGACCGTGTTCTGCGTGGTGAACGGTGGGCTCTTCAAAGGTCTGCCGTTCCCCGACGCGGATCGTATCGTGGCCATCGTCGGAACGAACCCTTCGCAGAATCAGCCGCAGCAGCCAATCAGGGTCCAGGATTTCGTCATCTGGAAGGAACGGCAGACCTCGTTCGAGAAACTCGGGCAGTACCGGCTTCTCGCCCATGAATCTGTCCACCGAAGAGGGACGGCCGGAACGATTCAGCGGAGGGCTGCTGACCGTGGACGCGTTCGATGCGCTCGGCGTGCAGCCGCTTCTGGGGCGGGGATTCCGCCAGGGAGACGATCGGATTGGCGCGGAGCCGGTCGTGCTGCTCGGCCACGAACTGTGGCGCGATCGGTACGGCAGCTCGCGCGAGATCGTCGGCACAGGCCATCCGCGCGAGCGGCGTGCAGCGGACGGTGATCGGCGTGATGCCAGAGAAGTTCGCGTTTCCCATTCGTGAGGCGCTATGGACGCCGCTGGCACTCGATCCGAACGCGCCGCGGCGAGCCGATGATCCGTTCTACCAGGTCATCGCACGGCTGAAACCTGGCGTCAGCATCGCCCAGGCCAAGGTGCAAGTCAGCACGATTGCCGCGCAATCGAAAAAGAGTTCCCGGAGACCAATCGCGGCAGAGGTGCTGACGTCGTCCCCTACGCGCAGGACGATTCTCGGACCAGAGATTTACGCATTGCTCTACACGATGCTCGGCGCCGGCATCGGGGTCCTGCTGATTGCCTGCGTGAACGTGTCGAACCTGCTGGTTGCGCGCGCGTCACTCAGGCGGCGAGAGGTGGCCGTTCGCATGGCGCTCGGCGCGAGCGGGCACCGAGTCGTGCGTCAGCACTTGACCGAGGTGCTAGTGCTGGCCACCGCTGGCGGCGCGATCGGCATCGTGCTCAGCATCTTCGGCATGCGCTGGTTCACGCAGGCGCTCTCCGTCAACCCGCCCCCCTTCTGGATCACGTTCGAGCTCGACTACCGCGTCATGTTGTTCGTGCTCGGGCTGATTGTGCTCGCGAGCCTGTTCGCCGGCACGCTGCCCGCGATGCACGCAGCGCGGGTCAGCGCCGGAGCGGCATTGAAGGACGATAGCCGATCGTCGACGAGCGCGCGGCTCGGCCGGTTCAGCGGCGGGCTCGTGGTTGCCGAGCTCGCCGTCTCGTGTGGACTGCTCATCGCCGCCGGCCTGATGATCAAGAGCGTCGTCCAGCTGAAGAACGTCCAGATGCCGTTCGCCATCGAGAACATTCTCACGGCGCGCGTCGATCTTCCCAAGTCGGCCTATCCGGACATTCGGTCGAGTATCCGGTTCTTCGAGCAGCTGCTCCCCAGGCTGCAGGCCGTGCCGGGCGTGGAGGCCGCCACGCTGTCGGACGGACTGCCGGCGGCAGGCAACGGAATCATTCCTGTTCAAATCGAAGGCAAGGCGTACGCGCAGGAATCCGATTATCCGCTGGCACGCGAAGGCATCGTGACGGCGGGATACTTCGAGACGTTCCAGACAACGATCCTGAGCGGCCGTGAGTTCACGCCACTGGACACGGCGACGAGTCAGCCGGTGGCGGTGATCAACCAGTCGTTTGCGCGCGTGCACTTTCCTGGCATCGATCCGGTGGGGCACCAGATGAAGCGGATCAGGCCAAACGGGAAGGAACCGTGGCTGACCATCGTCGGTGTGGTTCCGGACCTGATCATGGAAGGGATCGGCAACAACAACGCGAGTCCGGTGGGCTACTACATTCCCATCGCGCAGAGCGACGTCGCCAACGGCGTGCGGATCGCGCTTCGCACGCGCGGCGAGGCCAGCACGTTGACGCCGCTCGTCCGGAACGCGGTCGCGTCGCTCGATCCGGACCTCGCGATCTACGAGGTCAGCACGCTGCGGCGCGTCATCGAACGTCAGACCTGGTTCTACACGGTCTTCGGCACGTTCTTCATGTCGTTCGGCATCTGCGCGTTGTTCCTGGCCGCCGCCGGGCTTTACGGAGTGATGTCGTTTGCGGTGACGCAGCGCACGCGTGAAATGGGCGTACGATCGGCGCTCGGGGCGCAGGGCACTCAGCTCATCCTGCTCGTGATGCGCAAGAGCCTCGTGCAGCTCGCCATCGGGCTCGTGCTCGGGCTCGCGCTCGCGCTGCTCGCGTCAGGCGCGCTGCAGCCGGTGCTCTATCACGTCAACCCGCGCGACGCCGCGGTGTTTGCCGGCGTGGTCGTCACGCTGGCGGCGGCAAGCCTGGTCGCCAGCTTCCTGCCTGCGCGCCGCGTCACGAAGATCGATCCTGTGCTGGCGCTCGCGACGGAGTAACTGGTGCTACCCCGCCACTGGCAGCCCTGAAGGGCTGCGCTACACGTTCTGAATCCGCTGACTGCCACTCGTGGCACTCGTGGCACGCCTGGCACTCATGGCATCATGGCACTCATGGCACTCAAATCTTCTTGGTGTACTTGACGGTATCTTCCTCGAACCCCAGATGCTCATACACCGCGCGCGCGTGGCGATTGCCACTGAACACATTGAGCGTGAGCGTGCTGAAACCTCGATCGCGCGCCCAGGTTTCCGCCGCGCGCAGCAGCGCACCACCGGCCCCATGTCCCTCAGCACCCGCGGCGACGGCGAGAATGCCGACATGGCCGTGCCGTTCGAGCGTGAAGTAATCCCGCAGCTCCTCGACCAACGCGAAGCCGACGCGTGCGTCCCCTGCTTCCGCGATCAGCAAGCGCGATCCGTCGTCGGGCGACTCGAAAAAGTCGCGCAACGTGCGGGCTTCCCCTTCGACGAGCTCTTCGGATGTCCGCCAGGGAGGCGGACCGAACGCCGCGAGGCGCGCCGCGGTCTGGAGCACGAACGCACGGTCGGAACCGCGAGCCGTCCTCACCCGGATCGGACGCGCACTCGAACCGCGGCTAGCGTTCCCGCTCGCTATCGCGTTCGCGCTCCCGCTTCGTTTCGCTTGCATCGTCGTCATCTCCGATGGAGCGGATGAAACCTGTCCGCCGCGGCGGCGGCATCACGGCCGCAGCGCCCCGGATCGAACGCCACAGAATCTCGTTCAGCTCGAGTTCCGGCGCCATGTCGGCGTCGCGGAGGTTCATACGCAGCGACGCGGCGGCGCCAGGCGAGGACCAATCGTTCTTCTCGTCGAGCGACGCCCGTGCGGCCCGATGCGTAAACGGCGCTGTGTCGGATTCGGGCTGAAATGCCGCATACATCGGTGTGGCGGCCGCGTCGTACTGGCTCATGGGCGGCAGCCCGAGAATCAGCTCGATTGTCCGGAGTACTCCGGAGGTCGTGTAGAGCGTGCTGTCGAGCGATCGTCTTCGCGAAAACGGGCTCACGCAGAGCAGCACGGATCGGTGGGCGTCGACATGGTCTGGGCCATTTTGCGCGTCGTCCTCGAGCACGAAGATCGCCGAATCCTTCCAGTAGCGGCTGTGCGTGATGGCTTCGACGATGCGGCCGAGCGCCAGATCGTTGTCCGCGACCATCGCGCGCGGAGTCGGCGATCCGGGCGACGTGCCGTTGGTGTGATCGTTGCCAAGCCGAATGATGGAGAGCTGCGGCAGGGTGCCGTCGCGCTCGAATTGACGGAATTCTTCGAGCCAGATATCAGCGCGCCGCTGATCCGGCACTCCGAGATCGAACGGCGGATACGAGGGATGGACGTGCCCCTCGAGACCGGGCACGTCAGCACGGACCTCTCCGCCGCGCCGGCGCCATGAGGCGAATTCGCCGTAGCTCCGGACCGACACGTTGGCGCGTTTGGCGAAGTCCCAGAGGTAGCCGAGCGGCGGCGCCGAGAAATTTCCGTATTGATCCCGCAGCGTGAACCCGCCTTCGCTCAGGTAGGGCGTGCCGCGTCCGCCGTAATTGGTTGGCCACAGCTTTTCGGCGACGTCGGTCGCGTACGCGCCCATGGAGAATGCGTGGCCGTCGTAGCTTACTTCCGCGTCGACATAGAAGTTGTCGAACTGCGTGAACTCACGGGCTAGCGCGTGGGCGTTAGGCGTGATGTCGTCGCCGAACAATGTCAGCGAAGGATCGCCATTTCCACGCGCGATGTCGCCGAAGCACCTGATCGTAGGTCCGGTTCTCACGGATGACGTAGAACACATGCTTGATCGGAGATGGCGCGCCGACCCGCCGAGGGATCGGACTCGCGACCGGCGCGCTGGCCGGCGCCAGCCTGGTGATCTCCTTGTATGGCGTGAGGTCGAGCACTCGGCGCGTCAGCGCCGGCAAAGCCAACTGGTCAGGGGTCTGAATGATCGACAGCGCCCCCTGGAGCATGCTCGCCGTGTATTGACCATCCATACGCACGGCACCCGGGTTGGGGTCCCCGCGGGTTCGGCTCGCTCGTCAGCCCTTTTCCATTCAGCACGAAGAACCGCGATCCGTCTCCCGAGAACAACACCGACGTGGGATACCAGCCGACCGGGATCCATCCTTCCACTTTCGTGCACCTGGCCTCGTCACATCGACTACCGCCACCGTGTTGTTGTCGGCGTTTGCCACCAGCATCTTCGTGCCGTCCGGCGACAGTGCCAGGCTGTTCGGCGTCGTGCCAACAGGGGCGTTCGGATAGAGCGCCACTGAGATCTGTTCCGTTGCCGTCTTCGACCGCAGATCGATCACCCACACCGCGTTGGTGTTTGCGCAGGCGACGAACAACCGGGTCCCGTCCTTCGACAGGAGCATCGCGTTGGGATGCGGCACCGACCACGATTTCACCGGCTGGTTCCATCGTGTCGGCAACGAACATGAGCACCGTGCCGCCGCCCCAGAGCGACACGAAGAGCGTGCGGCCATCAGCGGAAACGACGGCGGTGTAGGGCTCGGCTGGAAGGCTGACTCTCTTGATCTCCTTGCGCGTCTGCAGATCGATGGCGCTCACCGCCAGGCCAAACACCTGGACGGCATAGAGCGTCTGTCCGCTCGGAGCGATCGCCAGCCCACCAACGAATCCCGCGTTGAGCAGCTCTCCGCCGGTTCGGCGCTCAGGGGGACCGATCGAAATCCGTCCCGCCTCTTTGAGTGAGCCGTTCGTCCAGGCAAAGTCGTAGACGGTGTTCTCGGCCGCACCCGCCGAATACAGGTGCGATCCGTCTGGCGACCACGCGAGACCGAGCCACGCATTCTCAACGGCGACGCGTCTGATCACCTGCTCGGTCTTCGTATCGAAGACCGTCAACGTTGGACGTGCCCATCCGTTGTTGGTGATGACGAGGAACCGGCCGTTGGGCGACGGAGCCATATTGAGCGGAAGGTCGCCAATCTGGACGTGCCGGCCGGCTGGCGCAATGCGCCAGCCGTTCGGGAGCAGCGTGGCGCCACCCGGTTGGGGACCGGGACGGGCGGTCGGTACGGCGCCCCGCTGGGCAATCGATCCAACAATGGCAATCACACACGCCCCAAACGTCAACAGGACAGTTGCGCTGCGCCGTGCGCCGTTCGATTGCCTTATCGTCATAGAGCGCGGATTATATGGCACCGGCCGTCATCCCCCCTCCAGTTTGATGTCGCTGGCTGTACGGCCTATAGTGCCCGCGTGAACATCGCGCCCACTCTCAAAGGACATCGTATGAACCGGGAAGAAATCACGGCAATGTTCAAGCGGCGTCAAGGCGCCTGGCAGGCGCACGATGCGGCCGCCCTGTCCGCCGATCATGCCGCTGACGCCGTCGTCATCAGTCCGACGGGCGGCGTGCTGGAAGGGCGCGCCGATATCGAGCGTATCTATCAGGTCTGGTTCACGGCCTTCCCGGATCTCGTCTTCACATGAACGAGACCTGCTCATCGATGGTGACCGCGTCGCTCTCATCGCGAGCATTGCCGGCACCCATAACGGCGACTTCTTCGGACTCCCAGCCTCCCGCCGGCAAGTGCAGGCCAATTGCGCGTTCATTTACACACTGCGGGACGCCCAGATCGTCCACGAACAGCGCATCCTTGATTTTACGGGGGTTCTCGTCCAGGTAGGGGTGCTGCGAGCGAAACTCGCAACAGGACTGTGAATTCAGGCTGAGCCCTCTTTCCGGCGGATTGCGCCTTACAGAGCAGATGTCCGCCAATTACCCGTTTACGGCTGCTAAAGGTCCTGCCGCCAGACTCTTGACGGCTCCGTCCAGCACGCGTCTGACGCGATGGATTGCATTCAACGCTGTCGGACTGGCAGGAATGACGGTCCAACTCGCGGTGGTGGCCCTCCTCGTCCACGTTCTTCGCTGGCACTATCTCGTCGCGACCGCCTTGGCAGTGGAAGCCGCGGTCCTTCACAATTTCGTGTGGCACCAGCGCTGGACGTGGCGCGACCGACCGGCGCCCTCGCGAAAAATCGCGGCGATCCGGTTCACGCAGTTTCATCTGCTGAACGGATTCGTCTCGCTGGCAGGCAACCTTGGTCTGACTGCGCTGGGCACGGGCATCTTTCGCCTGGACGCTGTCGCGGCGAACGCGATCGCGATCGTCGCATGCTCGCTCGTGAATTTCGCCGCCAGCGAAGCCATCGTGTTCACTACCCGTCGACTGCCGTCTCGGCGGCGCCTCTGGTCATCGCTGTCCCTTGCGGCGCTGATGTTTCTGATCATGCCCGCAACAGCCAACGCGGGGCCGAGCCCTTCCGCTCTGGCAGGCTGGCGTGCGTACGAAGCGGAAATTGAGAGTCGCTATTCGGGGGCCACGGCCTCGGCCGCCAATCCCTTCTTCGTCCTCGACCGCGATCCACGGTCACGCGGCTGGCGTGATGAGGTACTGCACGGGCAACCCTGGTTGATCAAAATCGACGCGCCGACTGTCGACGATGGGAAGATTCACCACTGGGTGGGCGCTATCTTCGTCCCTGGCACGACCGTGCAGGCGCTCATCGACCGTCTGAAACGGGATGCCGGGCATGAATTCGAGCACTACGAGGATGTGATCGCGTCGCGCCTGATCGAGCGGAGTGGCGACCGGCTCCGGGTCTTCATGAAGCTGCGCCGAACGAACCTGATCACGGTCATGTACAACACCGAGCACGCGGTCGAGTACCGGCGGATCAGCGACACCCGCGCATCCGCACGCAGTGTCGCGACCCGGATCGCCGAGCTCGAAGACGCCGGCACGGCTCAGGAGCACGAAAAGCCGGCGGCAGACGACAATGGATTTTTGTGGCGGTTGAATGCGTACTGGCGCTACGAACAGGTTGAGGGCGGGGTGATCGTGGAGTGCGAGTCCGTCAGTTTGAGCCGCCCCGTTCCTCTGCTGATACGGCCGGTCGCGAATCCAATCGTCGATAGGATTGCGCGTGAGTCTCTCGACAGGACGCTGTTCAGCCTGCGTGCTGTGCTGACGTCCAAGAACGGACACTGAAGGGCGGGGTTACGGGACGAGTCTGATTTCAAAGAGCTTCGGCCAGAGCTTGCCGGTTACGAACAGCCGATCGCCGGTCGCATCGTATGCGATGCCGTTTAGGACATCCGCCTCCTGCAACTCACGGGGGCTGAGGAGCCCCTCCAGATCGATCCATCCGATCAGGCGACCGGTCTTCGGTGAGATCCGCGCGATTCGCTGGGTCTGCCAGACGTTCGCGAGCACTTCTCCCTTCACGTATTCGAGCTCGTTCAGATGGCCCACGGGGTCTGGGCCGTCCTTCACCTGAATCCGCGAAAGCTCTTTCTGTGTCGCCGGATCGAGAAATCGCAGGAACGCGCTCCCGTCGCTCATGATCAGGCGTTGTCCGTCGTGGGTCAGCCCCCAGCCTTCGCCGTGATAGCTGAAGGTGCCTTTCCGCATGAACGTCGCGCGGTCGTACAGAAATCCAATCTCTGACTGCCACGTCAATTCGTACAGCGTGTCCCCTTTGACCGCGATTCCCTCGCCGAAGTACTGCTGATCGAGCTTCTGGACCTGCAGCACCTCGCCATTGTCGAGGCGCACTTTCCGGATCGTCGATCGTCCGTTCAGCCCGGTCCCCTCGTAGAGCACGCCGTCCAGATACACCAGCCCTTGCGTGAACGCCTGTGGATCGTGCGGGTACGTGTGCACGACGCGATACTTGCTGACCGGGGCTCGCGCCTGACCGCGCGCCTGGCTTGACGCGGGGGGCGCCGCGAGAACGGCCCCCGACAAGGTGACGACGGTGAGGACGCCGATCTTCACGCTTACTTGAAGAGGTCGTCGAACGCCTTGCGCGCGCTGGCTGGCGGCGCGGATTTCGTCTCACGTTCAACGGTAATGCGAGGTTCGAAGAAGGTGCAGGTGTTGCGGCGGTCCTTGGGAGAGACCCGGACCGGAATCGGTTGCTGACAATCGAGAGGCGATCCGGTGTCGAAGTTCAGGCACTGGGCGCAGGTATGCAGGTCAGCGCCGCACCGGCTACATCGACCATCAGCGCTCCAGGCCGCAGCGACCGTCAATTCATTGCCGCAGTCGCGACAGCGGACCACTTCGCGAAAACCCGGCATGTTGAAGGTCTTCGGCGCCGTCGGCGGCTGGCCACGCGGCGCGTACTCCTTCTTCTCGGCGGGCTTGTGCTCAGGACGCGACGGCCGGGAATCGTCCTGGTATCCGCGCTGCCTGTATTTGCGATCCGACATGCAGGTAGGATTATACGGGTTCTACATGGTTCTACAAGGTTCTGTAGGGTTCTACAAGGTTCGCTCGAGCTTCGGCGAGGCCCCTCAGCGCGACGCGATTCGGATTCCGCCGTTCGTGCCTTCCAGATCAATGCGGGGACCGCCGCCATTCATTCGTCCCTCGAGTCGCCGCCGCGAAGCTTCGCCGACGGTTTCGATGTTGATGCCGTTGGTATTGATTCCGCCGTTGGTGATGCGCGCGGAAATCGTGGCCTTGGCGTCTGAGGGCAGTTTCAGTTCGATGCCGCCGTTGGTGCACCCGAGCTTGACGCCTGGTTCGGCTACCTGCGAAAGCTCGACCTCAACGCCTCCGTTGGTCGTGGTCGCGTCAATCGCGCCCGAGACATCATGAGCCTTCACGCCGCCGTTGGTGGCCTCCGCCGTGATGCGACCCTTGAGCCCCGTCAGCTCGATGCCGCCATTCACTGTCGAGAATCGCACCTCGAGGGCTGCCGGAACCTTGACGACGTAGTGCACCTGCTGGTTGGAGCCGTTGAAGAGACCGCCTCCGCCGCGCTGAAGTTTTGTTGCTATGCGGACGTTGGTCGGCGACGCGCTCTCCTGGATCTCAATTCTGCCGAGCGCCTCTTTGGCCGCTTCGGCTGAGGCGGCACGCGCCGATTTTTCGGCCACGACTTCCACCGAACTCCCCGCTGCCGGCTCGACGTCGATTTTGCCGTTGACGTTGCTGATCTCGAGCCGCCCACCTGGCTGCAGTTCGTAGGTCTTGCGCCATTCCGCGGTTTCTTTCTGCTTGAAATCCGCCATGGCGATATCGCAGCCGGTGGCGGCGGCCGAGGCTACGATGAGCACTGGCAGGATGAACACGGTCGTACGAGCGCGCCGGGGCATGGTTTTCATCGGGCAAGTCTCCTCCGCCCTTATACGCTGTTTCTCTCAGAGGGGTTCTCCAAAGGTTCTACAAGGTTCTACAGGGTTCTACAAGGTTCTGCAAGGTTCGACAAGGTTCGACAAGGTTCGACAAGGTTCGACAGGGTTCTGCAGGTTCTGCAGGTTCTGCAGGGTTCGTCGAAGGACTCTCATGAACCCAGAACCCCGTAGAACCTCGTCGAACCCTGTCAGAACCCTGTCGAACCCTCTAGAACCCACTTCCAATGTGGTAGTCTCTCGACGCTTCCCCGAAGGATTGGGTCTCATGCAGTGCCCGGCGTGCGGTTCGCCACGCGTATTTCCGTCGCGCTTGCGCAACTCGATCGAGCGCGTACGTCAAATGTGGACGCACAAGCAGCCCTACCGCTGCCATCAGTGTGGCTGGCGGAAGTGGCGTGAAGTACTCATCAGCGACGGCGGACCGGATGTGCATCCCGAGGACCTCAGGACCGGTCGAGTGTCTGCTCCAGTGTCACCGGCGGACTTCGACCAGCTCGATTCACCACCTCCCCGGTCCTGAGAAGCAAAGGCCGCTCCGTCAGCGCGGGCGGGGCGTCCACCGGTCGCCGAACCTGGTCCCGATCATCAATCTGACGACGGCGTCGTAGCTGGCAATCCCTTCGGCGATCCGGTTGGCGCGCAGGTACTCGTCGTAGGCGCTGCGCGCGGCACGTCGCACAACCGGCGACGAGCGTGCGTAGCGAGCCGCTATGGCTTGCAGGTCCTGTCGCGGACCAACATCGAGGGCGTTGACGCTCCCGCGATCCGCTCGCGGTATCGCCAGCATCGCGTGCTGGTAAGCGGCGAGCCAGCCACTGTAGCGAGCGGAGGGATCACCCCGTACGCACGTCAGCCACGAGACGAAATTCGCTTCCTGCTCGCTCGCGTACCCGGCCAGATGCGCCCACTCGTGTGCGACGACGAAGGGACGTTCGAATTCCAGCACGTCGGGGTTGATGATGATCTCCAGGAAGTACGGATCGGTCATGCCGTCGATCGCGGCTCGACGGAAGTACTGCGTCAGGAGCGATCGCTTCGGCACACCTGGCACGGCGAGCTGTGTCGCGCCGAGCGCGATCTGCACATCCGCGAAGGCCGACTCGAGAGCGTCAGGCTTGGCCGCCTGCACGTGCGCCGTCGCATAGCCTTCGTTGACCGCGACGACGGCGGAATTGACGAACGACATCGCGGCCTCGGGTGTCAACCGGGACTGGTCGTAATCAAGCCTTTGCTCGAGAGGAACACGCCGGTAGTTCAGGCCCCACAACGCAAGAAACAGAATGTACAACCAGGCGGCCGCACCCACCGCGGTGAGAAGATTTCGAGTGAGCGCGCGCTTGGGTCCGAGCGTTCGAACCCTGGAGATCACGAGCTCAATTGCGGCAATCAACAGGCAGGCGACGGCGAGGTCGAGCCATGCGATTGGAATCGTGTTCGAAGCGGTCGTCACAACCCCCTGGATACGGAGATACCAGTCGGAGGAGTACAGACGTTCGATGGTTTCTGGTGGAAATGGTGCGACGGCGCAGACCAACGCGATCAGCACGATCCCGGCGGTCTCAATGGCTCGAGTCTTCACGCTGGCGTCTCGCCACCGGAGTCGCGGCCAGTGATGAGGCGTATCGCCCGCTGATAACTGAAGTACGCCCACGCCCACTGCACGAGCACGACGATGCGGTTGCGGAAGCCGATGAGATTCATGATGTGCACGAAGAGCCAGGCCAGCCAGGCGATATAGCCTTTCAGTCGCAGCCATCCGAAATCCGCGATCGCGGAGGCGCGGCCGATCGTCGCCATGTTGCCAAGATCCTTGTAGACGAAAGGTCGATACGGTTCGCGCGCGTGCGCGCGGCGGATGTTGGCAGCCGCGTGCCGTCCCATCTGGATGGCAACCTGCGCGACGCCCGGCAGCGGTTTCCCGTTCGGTCCCATGAACGACGCGAGGTCGCCTATGACGAAGATCTCCGGGTGCCCCGGGATCGTGAGATCAGGCTGAACGATGACTCGCCCGGCGCGATCGGTCGGTACGCCCAGTGTCAGGCCAATGGGAGAGGCCGCCACACCGGCAGCCCACACCACCGTCGCCGCGTCGATCGACGAGCCGTCGATATCCACGCGCCCACGCGACACGCGCGTCACGGGCTTCCCCAGGCGAACGTCCACTCCAAGACGCGCGAGGTCGTTTGCAGCGGCTTGACGAAGGGCTTCCGGAAACGTCGTGAGGATGGATGGGCCTGCCTCGATCAGGATGATGCGCGCCGAGCCCGGATCGAAGTGCCGGAAATTCCGGGCCAGCGATTGACGTGAGATCTCGGCCAGCGCACCGGCCAGCTCGACACCCGTGGGGCCGCCCCCGATGACGACGAAGGTCAGGAGCGTCTCCCGCTTCACGGGATCGCTTTCCCGTTCCGCGCGCTCGTAGGCAAGCAGCACACGCCGGCGGATCTCCAACGCATCCTCCAGGGTCTTGAGTCCTGGGGCCGTAACCTGCCAGTCGTCATGGCCGAAGTACGCATGCGTCGCTCCGGTCGCCAGAATAAGGAAGTCGTAGGACATCTCCCCATCCGCCAGAATCAGCAGGCGCCGCGCCGCGTCGACACGGACGACGTCGGCGAGAAGGACTTCGACGTTCGTCTGACGCCGGAGAATCCAGCGAATCGGGGAGGCGATGTCTCCAGGAGACAACGCGGCGGTCGCCACTTGATACAGCAGAGGCTGGAAGACGTGGTGATTACGCCGATCGAGCAGGGTGATGCGAACCGCATCGACGTCATGAAGGGCGCGCGCGGCATACAAACCGCCGAATCCGCCCCCGACAATCACGACGTGCACGTCACAACGATACTAGATTCTCGTAACGTTGATGAGGCAGCGGAGGCAATGGAGGTAACGAAGTCTTTTCTCACCACTGAGACAGCAGAGAAAGCAGAGGACATTATTGGTCTCTGTTACCTCGGCTTCCTCTGTGGTGAGTTTCCTCCGCTCCCTCCGTCGCCTCTTCCAGATCTCACATGGAACGTCATTTGCAGGTTGCGCCGTATGACGATCGTCCATCGAATCGCGAGCTGGGGAGGAGCGCGGCTGTCGCGGCGCGTCTCGCGGTCGCTGCCCTGGGTCGGCGCGGCGATCGCCGTCGCGACCTTGGGGTCCACGCTGCGCCGCAAGGGTGTGATCAGCGGAACACTCGACACGGGCTTGAACGCGGTCCCGATCGTCGGCGCCGCGAAAAACATCATCGAGGTGGTTCGAGGACGCGACTTCTTCCCCGATCGGTACGGACCGGGTCTGCGCCGATCTCGCGCGGAGATCGCGGAGAACGGATCTCACGCGGAGGAACGCTGAGGCCGCAGAGGAAGAAACGTGGCGGTGACCGTCCTCCTTGAGTCAGCGGTCAGGAGCCTCAAGGAGGACGGTCACCGCCACGTTTTTCTCCGCGAACTCTGCGATCCTCTGCGCGAGATCTTTTTCTCTGCGCCCTCTGCGGTCTCCGCGCGAGATCAGCGCCCCACGACACACCAGGCCGCCCAGAAGTACGGCGCCCGCGTCTCGTCGGACGCTCGCAGGCCGGCAGCAGCCGTCTGTAAAGCGATTTCCGGCGCATCACCGGCTTTGAGACGGCCGTAGGCCGCCGTCAGCAACGCCGTGGATGCCGCATCGTCTGTCCCCCACCTCGGAAGAACAATCGCCGGTACGCCTGCGGCGCGCCACGCCCAACGCACGATGTCGGCAGCTGACGCGGCGCCCCGCATCGATGCCGTCGCGCCATCAGAGAACACCGTCAGTCGTCCGTGCAGCTCGAGGTTCATGATCTCCCGTGTCTCGAGCATGCCATCCGCGTCGGAGGCACGCTCGGTCGCGGCGCTCTCTGGAGAGAGCAGGATTGAAGAGAAGAGCGGACTCGCGCCGTTCATCCTGAACGGGGCGGCAACATGAATGATGGAGGCAGCCCCAGCCTGGGCGCGCAGGGTAGACTCGGTCGCGGACGATCCGGACAAAATCGTTGCCGGAGGATCGTCGAAGACTCCGGCAACCGCCTGCACTTCGACGCGTGCCGGCTCGGCCCGGCGCACCGTCCAACCAGGGGCCGTCGCCTGCAAACGATCGCGCGTGGACTGAGGAACCTCGGGTTCCGCAATCGCGATCGCCGGCAGCGTTGCCGCTGACGGTGAAGCCGGCGGCATCCGCAAAATCGACGTTGCGGACCCCGCATAGATGACGGTCGTTCGGTCCGCGAGAAACCCATCGTCGACCGGGAGCGCTTCAAACGGCACTCGCCACAACACGTCGTCCGGAATCAGAATCGCCCTCGAGGCCGCGCCGACTGCGATCCATGCACCAGACGGAATCGTCTTCATCAGATCCGCCGACGCCTGCCGCCAGAGCGCAAGGTCCCGAAGTGCTGCCGGCTCAACCGCGTGCGCGATCCGTTCCGCAAGAGTCTGCCGAGGCACCGGAGCAAGATACGCTCGGAAATTCTGCGCAGCCGCGCCGCCTGTGAGCACCAGCACCAGCAGGTCTTCATCGTCGATCACGAATTCGACGATCGCTTCCCCGTCCGTCAATGCCTTCCCGATTTCGTCGCTCGGCATTGGCGCGTCGAGGCCGCGCCACGTGCGCAGATCCGGAAGGCGGCGGAACAGCTCCTGACGATCACGTGAGCGCCTGTCGACCGCCGCCGCCAACTGCTGCTGCAGCTCGAGGAGGCGCGCGGCATTGGGTTTCGGGAGAGCCTTTTCGTGATCGAGCTGAGCACGAGTGCTGGCAACCTCGGCGGCCGACTGCCGTTCGCTCTCGCGTTCCGACGTGGTCATGCCGCGGGTGATATCGCGTTCGTTCCTGGCGAGGGCGAGTCGAAGCAAGTGCGCGTTCCTGCGCTCGATCGTGGCGAAGGCGGCGGCAGGGTCGTTCGTCTCGGCCTGGAGCACGGCCAACAGCGCGTACGCGCCAGCGCTGTCGGGAGAAGGCTGGTCGGCGAGTCCCTCGTACGCGCGCTGCGCCATGCGCTCGACCTGGCTCACGGCCTCGGCCGCAGTCGTCAATGCGGCGGTCGGATTCGACAGACGACGCTCGGATCTGGCCGCGGCGACGAGCGCCCTCCACACCACATCTTCCTTTGCCATCGCGGTGCCCTCGCTCTGGGCGTGGCGCGCGGCGGTCAGTGCGCCCGCGTAGTCGCCACTTCCCACCAGCGCCTGCGAGAGGCCGATCTCCGCACGTGCGGCATCTTCGCGTTTCTTGAGCGTGGTGAAGAGTGCGATGGCCTTGCGATAGGACGTGATGGCCTGCGCGTGATGTTGCTGCAGCGACTGCGCGTAGGCGCCGCCGACCGTTGCGTGGGCGACGCATTCTGGATCACCGCCAGTGGTGCAGACCGCCGCGCTCCGGGCGTACGCCTCCTCGGCCACGGGAAAGCGGGCGGACAAAAGATCCGTTTTCGCGATCGCCTGCCAGGCATGTCCGACATTTGGCAGATCGCCCATGCGCTCGAATTGCACCCGGCTCTGATCGAAGAAGCCCCGCGCGGCTTCGAGGTTCCCCAGCCGCACGTGGACGTCGCCGATGCTCAGCAGCGCTCCACCCTGAAGTCCGGGGTCGTTGCGGCTGCGGCCTTCTTCGAGCACGGCGGTGAAGGCGTCGAGCGCACCGGCGAGATCTCCCTGCGCGGCAAACGAGCGACCCAGGCCATCGAGCGCACGCGCCTCGCCTCGCGTCTCCGACGCGGCATGGTACAAGACGCGGCTGCGCTGGTAGTCCACGATCGCGCCATTGAAGTCACCTTCGACGTATTGGACGTTCCCGGTGCTGATAAGCGTCGTCGCGATGGCGAGGTGGTCGTTCAGCCGCTCCTGGATGGCCAGCGCCTCGCGAAACGTGACGAGCGCATCCGTGTACTCGAACTGTGAGTACTGGGCCGTACCGAGTCCGACGAGGGCCGTGGCAATGCCTTCATCGTTGCCGAGCTCGCGCTCGAGCGCGACAAACTGCTGGTAGATTGGCTTCGCGGCGGCGAAGTTCCGCTGGTAGTACAACGCATTGCCGATATTCTGCAACGCGTCCGCCTGAAGCTTCTTGTCGCCGATTCTCGTCGCGAGATCGAGCGCGCGTTCGTAGAGTGCCTGCGCCCGCGGGTAGATTCCCTGCTGGGCGGCCAAGGCGGCCTGACGCGAGACGGCCGAGACGAGGAGTGGTCCGACCAGGTCGGGCTCCCCGGCCAGCAATGTTTCTCTGGCGTCGGCATCGGGCGCGGCAATCAGCGCATCAGCCAGCGCATCAGCCGGCGTTCCCTCGCGAACGAGCTTCCATTCGCCGGCCTCGCGCACGTAGGTCAGCGCCGCAAGGAAAGCCCCGTGCAACACGATCGGCGATCCGTCCGGACGACGCATCGCAACCGTGCGATCTCGCATGACTGAGACTCGCACTACCGTCAGGGGGCCCTGGGCGCGTATTCCGGTGATCGTAATATCGGAGAACTTGTCGTCGCCGGAATCGAAAACGTATTTCAGCTGATCGGGCCGCGGCCGCTGCGCTGTCGTTGACCACAGGGACAGATACGCGGCCACATCCTCCGCCTCCTGCGTCGCATAGAAGCGCTCGACGGCCGCGCGGAGGGAGGGATCGACCGTGTCCGGCGCCTGCGGCGGCATGAACGCCACGACGAGCGCAAACGCCACGTGTCGCATCAGTTCTGCAGCGTGAAGTTCACAGTGATCGTCATGAGTACCGAGACGGGCACTCCGTTCAACAGCGTCGGAGTATAGCGCCACTCCTGAACGGCGGCGATTGCCGCTGCGTCGAGCAAGGGGGCCGACTTCAACACTTTGATGCGGCTCACCTCTCCGCGCTCGTTGATCACTGCCTCGAGCATCACGACCCCCTGCACGTGCGCGTTGCGCGCGATCAGGGGATACTCGGGCGGAAGCCCGCTGATGCGCTTCGGCTCGCGCACGCCTTGTCCCGCCTTGAAAAGAGTCAACGCAGGCTTCGGCGAGGGTACAGCGATCTCCGGAGCCACCGGCCCGGCCGAGATGCTCGTCGTGAGCAGCGACGGATCGATCGTTCCAGCGCCTTGCAGTAGATTCGGAATCAACGCCACGCCACTGTCTGGAGGCGTGTCCGTATCCGGCGGGAGCGTTGTCGGCGCAACAACGCTGGGAAGAACGGGCGCGCGCCGCGACGTGGGCACGGAGGACACGACTGAATCGGGGACGCGCACCGTTTTCAACGGAACGACGAGCGTGTGGATCGGTGCAGGAGTGGGTGGCTGCACCTCGGCAAGAAGCGGAACCATGAGCACGGCAATCCCGACGACAACGTGGGCGGTGATTGATACAGGCCAGAAAGACCAGCGCATGATGAGCTCCTTCCTCAGCCAGCTACAACTTGGACACCGACACAGTTGAGTCGTTCCGACGAGTCGCCGTGGCATCGCGCTTGTTCGACCCACAGCGGAGGCGAACCAGTGGATAGGGATCGATCGAGGCGCGACCGTTCCGATGACGAGGTCGTCGGGCCTCTTTCAGGGCGCGGCGCAACAGGGGACCGAGCCATGGAATCTGACCCCGTGAGATAATTCATCATGCCTACGGCATCACCGGAATCGTGGGGACACTCCACGGTCCGCACCGCCTGCCCGCTCGATTGCCCCGACTCCTGCACGCTTGACGTCACCGTCGAAAAAGGGCGCGTCATCAAGATCGACGGCGGAGACACGAATCCCGTCACCAGCGGGATACATCTGCGCGAAGGTCCGCCGCTTTGCGAAGCGTGTGTACGGGGAGGATCGCCTGCTGTATCCCGCCATCCGCAAGGGACCGAAGGGACAGGGAACGTTCAGCCGGGTCACCTGGAATGAAGCGCTCGACCACATCGCCGGGCGCATGAAGGCGATCCGCGACACCACCGGCGCAGAAGCTATCCTGCCGTTCTGCTATGGCGGCTCGAATGGCTTGCTGACACAGGACACCAACGACGCGGTGCTGTTTCGCGCGTTCGGCACCTCGCGGCTCGCACGTACGGTCTGCGCAGCGCCCACCGGCGCGGCCAACCAGGCGCTATACGGAAAGATGCCCGGCGTGACGTACGCCGACTACGTGCACGCTCAGTTGATCGTGCTCTGGGGCGTCAATCCCGCCGCATCGGGGATTCACCTCATTCCGTACGTTCGTGAGGCGCGAAAACGCGGCGCGAAACTCGTGGTCATCGATCCCCGGGCGACATCGCTCGCTCGTCAGGCCGATCTCCATCTCGCGCCGAGGCCGGGCACCGATCTTCCGCTGGCGCTCGCGCTGCACCGCTATCTGTTCGAGAACGGCGCAGCCGACGATCGCTTCCTCGCGGAGCACACGCGCGGCGCGGCCGAGCTTCGCGCACGAGCAAGCGAGTGGACCATTCAGCGCGCCGCGGCCGAAGCCGAAATCGACGCCGACGCACTCGCCCGCTTGGCCGAAATGTACCGATCCTCATCGCCAGCGCTGGTGCGATGCGGATGGGGCCTCGAGCGCAACCGGAACGGCGGCAGCGCGGCCGCTGCCGTGCTGGCGCTGCCCGCGGTCGGAGGCAAGTTCGGCGTTCGAGGCGGCGGGTTCTCGATGAGCAACTCGGCAGCCCTCGGCATCACGGCGTCGGCGTGGATGGACGACACGCCCGAACCCGCGACGCGCCTCGTCAACATGAACCATCTCGGGCGCGCTCTGACCGAGTTCAAGGACCCGCCGGTCGAGATGCTGTTCGTCTACAACTGCAACCCGCTCGCGACCATGCCGGATCAGAACCGTGTGCTCGAAGGGCTCAAGCGCGAGAACCTGTTCACCGTCGTGTACGAACAGGTCTTCACCGATACCACGCGTTACGCAGACGTGCTGCTTCCGGCGACCACGTTTCTCGAAAACTACGACATCGCCAAGGGCTACGGGCCGATCAGCCTTCAGCTCGTGCGGCCGGTCATCGAGCCGGTCGGCGAAGCCCGTGCAAACGCAGAAGTGTTCTCGGATCTGGCGTCGAGGCTCGGCATCGGTGCGGCGGAAGAGGAGACCGACACGCTGCTCCGGATAGCGAGCCGGATGCCGAAAGAGTTGTCGTCAGACCTGCTGGAAACCGGATCGGCGACGCCGCCGTTCGGCGGCGCGCCGATCCAGTTCGTCGACGTCTTCCCGCTGACGCCCGATCGCAGAATTGATCTCTTTCCCGAGGCGCTCCACGCGGCCGCGCCGGCTGGCATGTATGGCTACCAGCCGGATCCCGCAACGGAAAAATATCCGCTCGCGCTCATCTCTCCTGCGAGCGAGAAGAGCGTCTCGTCCACGCTCGCGCGAGCTCCGCGAGCGGCCCGCGGCCCTCCAGATGCACCCGCACGATGCGCGGGCGCGCGGGCTCGCGGCCGAAGACGCCGGTGCGTGTCTTCAACGACCTGGGCGAGGTGCACTGCCCGATCGCGCTCAACCCCGACATGCGGCGCGGAACGGTGTCGCTGCCCAAAGGGTTGTGGCGGAAAAGCACCTACAACGGCTCGACCTCCAACGCGCTGGTGCCTGACAGCCTCACGGACCTGGGCGGCGGCGCGTGTTTCAACGACGCGAGAGTCCAGGTCGCGTCGTTAGGCAAGCACTGATCAGTAGCTGAAGAAGAAGATCAGGTCGACCGAGGCCTTCTCGATCCTTCGCTGATTGAGGCGATTGGCTTCTCCGGTTGACTCGGGAGCAGCGCTGCCTTGCGCGCGAAGGAACCGGGCGATCTGATACTCGAGCTGGAACTCTGTCGTGCTGCGCTCGCCGAACTGCTGGTACAGCTTGACGAACGTCCGCTGATTTACCTGTTGACCGACCGTGATCGATGCGCCGAGGTCTCCGGAATCCGTGGTGGTCGGGGCGATTTCGAACAGATCGAGGTCGAGCGCCTTGCCGATCGATTCGCCCAGCGGCGCCGCGATGAAGCCCGTCGCAATCCCGCCGGCTGTGGCAGCCAGCGAGGAGCGCTCGCCGGTCCCGAGCTCGTTGACCGGGCGGTTGAAAACAATCAGCGCCAGGATGTCGCTTTCCTCGAGCGGAGGATCGCTCGTCAGCTTGAGCTGGGGAGCCTTGGACGTTCCAGCAATGTGAATGCGCGCTTCGACGCCGGTGTCCGGAATCTTGCGTGTGGCGTTGATATCGAGCAGGGGGTTGATGGAGGTCGTCCCGGCGAACCGGATCGTGCCGTCGCGCACGAGATCGAACCGGCGGCCCTGAAAATCGTACGTGCCCCGGACCGTGTTGACGGTTCCGAGCAGGGTGATGGGTGCCTCCGGATTCTTCTGCACGCGCAGATCTCCGCCCAGCGTGATATTGATATCCCCCAAAGCTGTGCCCGTGGGTCCACCCGGCCGAAGCTTCTTGCCGCGCAACACCAAGTTGTCGGGCGCGACCACGTGGACGTCCATGGCGAGCGCGGCCGCCGGTCCCGCGGGGACAGGCGTCTCGTTTTCCTCCTGAGCCGCCTTGGCCTCTGCGTCCGGTGACGTTGCAGACGCGCTCGCTTTCGAGAGTGCTGACTTCGTCGCATCTTCCGCGCTGCCGCCGCCCTCCGTCGTCCGCTCCGCCGACACGACGTCGGGCAGTGAGCCTTCCGAGTACGGCGTGTAGAACAACTCCAGGACCTTGTCCACTTCGACCCGCGCGGCATCGAGACGAACATCGCCCACGAGCTTGGGCCGTCGCAGCTCTCCGGTCAACTTGAGTGCGGTCTGCAACTGAACATCGCCGAGCTGGTTGTTGATCACCTCGAAGTTGTCGGAATCGATGCTGATATTGACGGCGCCCACCTGGCTCGCGTGGAGCGCCAGCTCGCCGGCCACCCGGAGCTTCTGACCGTGTCGATCGAGGAGCTGAAATTCCGGAACGCGCACACCCTCCGGCTGCAGCTCGATCCTCGTCGTGAGCCCCGTGAACGCCCCGCCGGCCGCAGGAACGCCGAACGCCCCGTTCTTGACGTCGATGAACCCCTGGACGTGCGGGTCCTGGCCCGAGCCCGTCACGTGCACATCGGCTTGGAGCGTACCGGTCACGTTGGTGATCTGGTTGGTGAATCCCTGAACCAGCCCAAGACCGATCGGCGACGATGTGACCTGAAAGTCGACCGCCTCTCCGGGAAGCGGTTCCACGTGCTCGCCGGTGGGGCTCGCCTTGAAGAGGCTCGTGGGAACGCTCCCTTTTGCCGTCATGAATTCGGTCGGCGAGTGCTGGAGTCGCGCATCGACGCCGATGCGCGTGCCCTTGTAATTGAGGCTGGCGGAGAGCGAGTCGTAGCGGTAGTTCTGGAACGTGCCGTTCGTGATCTGAACGTTACCCGTGATGTCGGGTGCGGCCGTTGACCCGGCAATCGTGGCATCCGCGTTCAGTTTGCCCGTGAGCCCGAGGTCCTGCAATGTCAGTGTCTCGAGTTGGTGCAGGTCGACGTTGGTCGCCTTCACGTCGACGGCACTGGTCGGCGTACCGGTGCCGAGCGACAGCGCGCCATTCACATCGAGCGACTGATCGGCGCTGATAAGGCGCACGTGTTCGAATTCCACCCGTTCCCGGCCGTATTTGATCGTCGCCTGGCTGTCTGGCGCGGTGCGCCACTCCACACCTTGAGTCCGAACCGCCAGCGTCGGCAGATGAACTTCCTGGTGGTCCGGATGGAAGATGACTTTGCCGGCGGCCTCCAGTTCGCGCGTCTTCTCCTTCACATTGGTCGTGAAGTCGAGCGTCTTCTGATCGTAGATCGTCGTCGCGTTCACGGAATTCAGCTCGGTGCCGCCAACCTTCACGAATGTCGCGTCAGTGGTCGCTTCAACCCGCGCGTTCGCGAACTGCAGCTCCGGAACGACGACGGTGTACTGACTGTTCAGATCGAGTGCGCTGTTGGCCCCGTAGGAAAGATCGCGGCCGTCGAGTGTCCCCTTGCTCGCGAGCGATGCCCCGTTGCCCGTGAGGGTGCCGTCGAGGGTCGCGGCACCTTTGACATCGGCTTGCCCGGCGAGCTTTGCGAGCTCTGCAAGGTTCTGCGCTTCAACGTGGTACTTCAGGTCCGAGCTGGTGTGGCGATCGAGAGAAAGACGGCCGGAGGCGGTGGCTTTCACGTCCGTCCCCTCGATCTCGAGCTTCGCGAGATCGCCAACCTCGCCGGTATACCTCGCCTCGACCTGAGCGCGCTCGATCCGCAGCCCGCCGACGGTCGATTGCGCGAGCGTCGCTCGCCCATCCGCCGTCACGGACGCTGGCGTAATCGGCGCACTGATGTCGGCGATCGCGAGGTTCGCGTCCACCGTGCCGCTAAGCGTTCCTTCCAGCTCTTGGCGCTTCGCGATCTGCCCGGGATCGAATCCTTCGAACGAGCCTCGCACCTGCGCGTTCAGGCCTCCTCCATCCAGGTGCGCGTCGACGGCCATCTCCGGCAGCCGTCCTCCGAAGATCTCTGAATCCGTCAACGTCCCTTTCGCGTCCAGCTTCATCGCGGACATCGACGAGGCCGGAGCACTCTCTCGTGACGCGCGCGTCGACGCGGGTGTTCGAGGTGAGCTGCCGGATACGTCAAAGGATCCATTGATCCGACCGTCGTACTCCGGCTGGGCCAGCGCGGTGATATTCAGCGCTCCGCCCAACCGGTTCAGGTTCAGGTCCGTGACCGAACCCCGCGCCGCGTACGAGATCGTCGCCGGGCTCAGCGCAAACTCGGCGGTGGTCCCGGATGAGAACCTGGCCCCCTCGACCGTCGAGTCGTTCAGGGTGGCCGTACCCTGAATCGATGGTCCGTGTCCAGTGACGTGGTACTCGGAAACCGAGAGATTCGTCGCCAATCGAGGAGCGCCCGTCGCCGCCGGAAGGTTTCGCAGATCAACGCCATCGGCAGCGCCGCGCAAATCGAATGCGAATGCCCGGCCGGGTGCGGGCGTCACGATGAAGCCGCGCGCGGTCGCGATGCCCCCGTATGCGGCAGCCCGGCCGTCGAGCGTGATCCTCGATCCTGAGGCGGTACCCGAGACCGTCACATTGCGCGCTTCGTAGCCAGCCGCAACGACGCGGGGGCCGTTGAACGCGAGCGTGCCGCCGAGGCGGTCGGCGGCCGGGGCACTCGCGGGTGACGACTTCATCGCAAGGTCAAGCCTCGCGTGTCCGGTGAGATTGGTCCGTTGCCCAGGGTCGCGAAGGATCGGCGCGAGATCCAGCTGTTCAAGATCAAGATCTCCGCGAGCTGCGAAATTCGGCGACTGAACGTCGGTCGTCAGCTGTCCTCGAACGTGTCCGGCTTCGGACCGCACGTCAAGGACCAGATTCAAGCGTTCCGCCGGCCCCTCGGCTCGCAATTCAAGCGACGGATGCAGATTGAAACCAGCCGCGGCGGGAACCACACGTCCAATCTCCGGGACCGAGACGCTCCCCGTTGTGGTGAGCTTGAGAACCGGCGTCGCCAGGTACTGTTCGACGACGCCGTTCACGGTAACGGAGGTTTCGCTCGTCTTGAGCGTCACGTCGTTCAGGTACAAGTTGTCGTCGCGCACCGCGAGCTTCCCCGTCAGTTCGTCGAGCAGCAGGTTCGGTGAGGTTCCGCGACAGCTGACGTGATCGAGGGTCAGGCTGTAGTGCACAGGCGCGTATTCGAACTCCGCCTTTACATCCACATCGTCGATTCGACGCGGCAGCGAGACACCGGATGCCGTGGCATCTTTGATCGATACGCTCGCGTCGGAGATTTCAATCGAAGGCAGCGAGATGGGCCGCATGGGCCCCTGGCGGTCGGCTTCTTGTTCCTGCCGCTTGACGAGCCGCGCGAGGTTCCAGCCGCCGGCATCGCGCTCGACCTGGAGGACGGGCTGGTCGATTTTGATCTGCTGAAGCGTCAGCCCCTTCGAGACGATGGAGAAGACGTTGTAGTCGAGCTCGACGCCCTTGATAGCGACGACGCGTTCACCCGATACGTCCACGGCGAGGTCCGCGAGATCCGCGCCAAAGAGGAGATTGCCGTCAAGGCTCCCGATAGTCAGCTGTCCATTCAGGTACTGCGTCGATTCCCGAACGATGTAGCGGCGGAGCCAGTCGCGGAACCACGGCGTCTGCGAAACAATCAGCGCCAACGCCAGGACGCCAATCATCAACGTGCCGACGAACGTCACGACCTGAAGCACTCTGCGAATGGCCCGCATCAGGACGACCCTTTTATTCACTGCTCGCGCGCCCCACCCCCGCTCGCGCTTGTCCCTTCTCCCTTTTCCCTTTCAAAAGGCCTGGCCGATGCTGAAGTGGAATCGGAAATGGCGCGGCTCTGGCTCGCCATTCACGAGCAGACCGGGAATCGGGTTCAGCTGGAAGCCCAGGTCGGCGCGTATCGGGCCGATGGGCGTCTGGTATCGGAGGCCAGGCCCCACGTCGTAGCGAAGCCCTTTGAGATCGAAGCTCCATCGATCGCCGAGCACGTTGCCGCCGTCGAGAAAGATCACCGCGCCGAGGCTGTGCCAGATATTGGCGCGCAGCTCCGTGGAAAAATTGAGAAACGAGAATCCCCCAATCGGCAAGCCCGCCGCGCTCAGCGGCGACACTTCGAAGCGTCCCCATCCGCGCAGGTTCGTCGCCCCTCCGAGGAAGTACCGCTTGAAGAACGGCACCTGGAGTTCAGGAGAGCCGAACGCATCGATCCCGCCAATCCGTGCCTGCGTGGCAGCAACCACGCGGTCGGAAATCGATTTGAAGAAGCGGAACTCACCAGTGACCTCGTAGTAGTCCCACGTTCCCGCCAGCCACTTGCCGGCCTGTTCGACGTGAACCGCGGCCACGTAGCCCTGCTTCGCATCGAGCAGGTTGTTCGTCGTGTTACGCCCGGCGTCGAGGGTGATTGCGGATCGCGTGCCCCGCCCTGTGCCAAAACGTGGATCGAGGCCGAGCGCGATCAGCTCATCACGGAAGGTCAGGTCTCTGAGTGCCTCGTTTGAGATGAAATACGTCTCGTACTCGTTCACATAGGTCAGCGACACCGATGTCGTGGGCCGCGATCCCAGAACGGGACCTCCGCCTCGGCGGAAGGTCCGCGTGACCGTCGCGCGTCCGCCATTCGTATCGAGCGTGAACGCCGGTTCATCGGTGTGCCACGACTGTCCTGTCAACGCGAATTCGTTCCGCGGGCCGAAGAAATACGGTTGTTTGAAATTCAGCCGGACGCCTTTGTCGAGCGCAGAATACCGCGCGAGGACTCCGGCGGTGCGCGCGCCGCCGAGGAAGTTCACGTGCCGCCAGTCGATCTGCACGCGGGCTTTCTCTTCGGTACCGTAGCCGACGCCCAGATTCACCTTTTGATGTTTCCCTTCTGTGACGGTCACCCGGGTCGGCACATCAGTGGGCTTGCTTTCAACGTGCAACGGCTCGACGTTCGCGAAATCGAACAGTTCTGGCGCGTACAGCTTTCGCTGACTCTCCTGCAGCGCGCTCTGTCGAAAGATCTGGCCGGGGCGGTACGTCAACTGTCTGCGAACGATCCTCTCGCTCACGCTGACGTTGCCGTTGATGTCGATTGGCCCGAAGCGGGCGAGCGGACCGGTGTCGGCAGTAAGCAGGACGACACGAGCTCGATCCGAGTTGCCGGGGTTCTCGGTGATCTTCACCGTGGCGTACGGGTACCCGATGATCCTTCAGCTCATCGAGCGCGGCCTCACGGCTGGCCTGCAGCAGCGCCCGATCCAGAGGTTGCCCTGCCTTGAGCGGAAGGTCGTTTTCGAGCGCTGTCCGATGCTGTTGCGGCAGCGGCTCGAATCCACTGAACGTGACGCGCTCGACCCGAACGGGCTCGCCCTCGGAAATCGAGACGGCAATGCTGACGGCTGTCTGCGTGTCGTTCAGCTTCGCATCGAACGACGTCACTCGTGCGTCCGGATAGCCGCGGTCCTTGTAGAACGCAACGATGCGTTTGAGATCCGCCTCGAACTGGTCGCGGCTGAAATAGTGCTTCGAGCCCCAGGGAATCTTCGAGCTGGCCGAGGTGGCCAGGACCGACTTCAACTGACCGGGTGTGACCGCCTTGGTTCCCTTGAATGTGAAACTCGAGACCTTGATGCCGCCCTCTTCCTTACACGACGCGGCCGCAAGAGCAACGACGCACAGGAGGAACAAACGGAGCAGCGGGCGGCAGCACATTGCGTTGTGGCGTACTCACAAGCTATGCCATTCAGGTCGGGTTCTACAAGGTTCTACAAGGTTCTGCGAGGTTCTGCGAGGTTCTGCGAGGTTCGTGGCCGGTACAAGAAAGAGGCCAGCAGTCGCCCTCCCAGAGACAACTGCTGGCCCACGCTCGCGGTTCAGTTTATTCGCGAGTGATTTCAGGTTTGCCGGCCGACACCGACAGCATGATCCCCAGCCCGATGGCAATCACGAGGCCGATAACCACCCACGTGGCAGAGATGTGCCGGAGCGCACCCCCGTACCAAAGCGCGGCAAGCGCGCCAAGCACCAGGATGAAGTATCCAATCAGATACGCATTGATGAAACGCATTGGTTCACTTTCCCTTGTCCCTTCTCCCTTATCGGCGATGCGCGCGCGTCAGCGCGCGATGCGGACGACCAGCGCGGCGCGGCGGTTCAGCCGGCGCGTCTCTTCGCGGCTGTTGTCGTGCTTCGGCCGCTCCTCGCCGTAGCTGACCGTGCGCAGCCGGTTGGCGCCGATTCCGCGGCTCGTCAGGTAATCCCGCACCGCCGTCGCGCGCCGTTCGCCGAGCGCCAGGTTGTATTCCGCCGTCCCGATGTTGCAGGTGTGCCCTTCGATCTCGATGCTCAGATCCGGGTTCGCCTGCAGCGTCGCGATCGCTTCATCGAGCGCGCGCGTCGCTTCCGGCCGCAGCGAGTAGCGGTCGAAGTCGAAGTGCACGTCCTCGAACGTGAACTCCTTCACCGGCCGGGCCGTGACCTGGATGTTGACCGTGTCGCTCGCCGTCTTCCCGTCCTGCGCGCACGTCACCGTCACCGTCACCGGCACCGTCCCTTCCTGCTGCGGCGCCGTCCACGGCGTCTGCCGGCCCGTCCGGTTCGTGAACGTCCCGGTCGGCGCGCTCCAGCTATACGTCACCGCGCAGCCGATCGAGTCCATCGCCGTCGCCGTCACGCGTCGACACCTGGCCCACTTCCACCGTGCACGGATTGCACTGCGCCCGCACGCTCAGCGTGTGCGGGGCCGGGGTCGGGGTCGGCGTCGGGGTCGGCGGCGGCGGCGGCGGCGGCACGTAGACCCGCACCCCCGGGTGATACCCGATCCGGAACTGCCACCCCACGGGATCGCCCGTCCGATTCTCGAAGTCGCTGAAGAAACTGTCCCGGCTGTCCATGTGCAGGTTCCAGTTGATCCCGGCCCCCGCAAACACGCCGTTCTTCCCCTGCCACGTCACCCCGAGCGTCGCATTGACCGGCGACGTCAAGTTCGTGACCAGGGGCGACTGCGTCCCGTCTTCCGCGATCACCGGCGTGGTCATCGTCACCGAATCGTTCAAGTAGCTCTCGCCGTGGAGTTCCGCCGTGAACCGCAGACTCTTGCGCGACGGCACCCCCACGCCAAACCCCCAGCGGAGGCCGTTGGCCAGATCGACGTTGTCGGGATCGCCGCGGAAAATGAAGCCGCCATAGCCCGACACCTCGACCCGCTCGTTGACTTCCTTGCTGACGATCGCGTCGATCGCGAAGTCCGTCTTGCCCGGTGCCCACCCCCTCATTGTCGGCACTCGCCGTCGGCAGCTTGATCATCCCGCGCACCGCCACCGCCGCCGGCTGCTGCTTCCACTGCGACATCAGGTTGATCTTCGCGCCCACCCAGAAATCCCCGAGCTGGCTGTCCGACCACCCCTGCCGCACGAACGGGGCCTCGTTCACCACGCCGCCCGCTACGGGTTGCGTCGGCACGAACAGCGGCCGCACGTCGCGATCGATCCGGCGCACCAGCGTCCACGCGCCGAAAATCTCGGCCCGGTCGCCGGCCCCGAACCCGAACGTCACCGGCCAGTCCGACACGTCGCTGAACCCCTGGTCGTCGATCGAAGTTCACCCGGTACGCGCTCAGCGACCATTTCTTGGCCGGCAGCACCTCGCCGGTCGGCACGAACCACAACCCCGTGTCCCCAGTGGTCGTCGTCGTCGCCGGACGCGTCTCGGTCGACATCGCGGGCTGAGCAGAGATCCCGACTGGGGGGAGCCCGCGGTCGAAGGTGTGGTCGTGCTGCCGGATTGCTGTGTTGACGACTGGCTGCCGCCTGTCGTCGAACTCTGGGCAGAGGCACTCCGCCCGTAGCCAGCGCCGCGACCAGCACTATCGCTACCCGTTTCCACATACGCACACGCCTCCCTGAACGCTACTGGCCGTCGAATGCTGTCGTCGCGCCGCCCGACGCAGTGACGCTGTCAGCGTTCGGCATGTTCGTCGCATCGCCCTCAACGAGACGCCCACGTCCGCCGCGGCTGATCTGACCACCCTTGCGGCCGGCTGATCGCGCCTCTTCGGAGGTCCACTCGTGCGCGGTTCCCTTCTGGTGCGCCGCGCGGCCGCCCTTGCTGGCAATCTCGCGCTGTTTCTCCGGCGACATCGACGCGAACCCGCGGCGTTCCTTCCGTTCCCTGACATTCGAACGTTTGCAACTTCATTCATGGCGTTCCACTCTCACTGAAGCGTCCTGCGCCTGGCTCCGCACGACGTATGGAGCGGTGGTCCGGTTCCGCCGGCGGATCCTGCACGGGCGCTGGTTTCGGTTCGTCCGTGGGGGTGTCGGGCACTTCGTCCGGCTGTTCCTCGAGGCTCCGGACGCTCGTCGTCGTGCGGCATCGTGATGTGACACTCCACGGATCGTTCTCTACCGTCGGGCTATCAATCAAAGGCTGTGCCACGAAAACTGTCCAGTCGACCGGCAGAGTCGGCTCGTAAGTCGCTGAAATTTGCGGACATATCGAATTACCGTCGAGGTTTCGATGATGCATGGAGTGATTCCTTACACGGCTGACTACACATGAGTCAGTCAGCCAGGATAAGCGCGACCTGCGCGAGCGACCCTGATAGAATCGCGCTATGAGCCCGTGCAGCCCTCCGCAGCCTCCGTCGCCGCCCGCCAACACCAGCGGGCGGAAGGTGTTCTGCAACAAGTTCCAGAAAGAAATGCTCGGTCTCGATGCCCACCCTGGCCGGGCGAGCTCGGACAGCGCATCTACGAGAACATCTCCGCCGAAGCCTGGAAGATGTGGGAAGAGCGGATGAAGATGATCCTCAACGAGTACCGCCTGATGCCGTGGCAGAAGGAGGCGCAGGAACTCGTGAAGAAGCACATGGAGGATTTTTTCTTCGGCGAAGGGGCCGCGCTGCCGCCGGTTACGTGCCCCAACAGGCCAAGTAGGCGCGGTGGTTACGTGGCCTGAACCTGAATCGGGGCCGCAACCTCGAAACGCAATGCGTGCGTGCGCAGCTCTTGAGGGATTGCATGACCTCTCGCGGATCCGACCCCCGCGCAAAAATGAATCCCAGGTAGCTGCCGGCTTCCGGCAGCGGCTCGAGCAACTGATCGGTCTTCGCGGTGATCCGGATTTCCTCAACACCACGCACTGCCGCGGCCTCCTCGATCCCGTCCACGCGCTTCAGCGTGCCTCTTCGGGAATCGGAATCATCATGACGCCCGCGGCACGCGATTCGCGCGGACCACCTGCGAGACGTCCTCGCCAACCGCGTGGCGCAGCAGGACTTCTTCAAGGGACCGGCGGCTGTTTCAGCGACGCCGCGCGAAGCGAAGCACCTTCGAGCACAGGCCGCCGATCGGACGCGCTGCGATTTCGAGCATGAAGATACCGTCCGCAGCCGACTCGGCATTCCGCGTGAATGGGTCCGTGGGTCAGGCCGAGCGCCGACGCCGCGCGGGCGACCTGCGCCGCGATCGAGGTCTGCTGCGCGTCATCGAGGCTTGATGGCGTGACGTAGATCGTTTCCTCGAAGAACGGGCCGTCGAGCGGATCGGGCTTGTCGAAGATCGCGAAGATCTGAAGCGACCCGAGGGTCATGACGCCTTCGATCGCGAACTCGCGGCCCGCTATGAACCCTTCAACCAGTATCGTGTCGTCGAGTCCACTGCGAATGGCCCGTACATCCTTCCGGGCAAGCAGCGCGCGGAGCCGCACAGCGGCCGCATCGAGTTCCTCGGGCGAATTCGCGCGGATCACTCCACGGCTACCCGACAATCCCAACGGTTTGATGACGCAGGGATAGCGCACTCTCGAATCGGCAGAGACCTGAACGTTCGCACTGACATCGAAGAACCAGGGTACGGGAGTCCGGCGTCCGTCGAGCCGGCGACGAAAAAGGCGCTTGTTCGCGCTCGCCGCAGGCCGCGGCGGGCGGATTGCCGGGCAGACCGAGTGCCTCGGCGACGCGCGCCGCCAGCACCACCGGTCGATCGCCGACGGCGATGACGCCATCGACGCGGCGGTCCCGAGCGGCTTCAACGATCCGCTGTAGAGACTCCTTCTCCTCGTGAAAGCGAACCGCCACCGCAGCGTCGCGCCAAGGATCGTCGAGTTGATGGCACCGGTCCGTGGCGAACATCAGATCGATCCCGGCCCGTGCTGCGGCATCGCCGAACGAGCGGAGCTGATAGCCGGTCGTCGTGGACAGAATCAGGACGCGCACAAAAGAAATGCTGAATGCCGAATGCTGAATGCGAATTCCGAATGGTCGAAGGCCGAAGGCCAATTCAACATTCAGCATTCGACATTCGACATTTTTCTGTTCTACACCAGAGCCAACTGCTCTGCGGCGGGCTCCGCTCAACAGTACCAAGGTTCGTTCAGGTACGGGATGGCGGCTCGGGCGATGCGGGTCGGTTGACGACGAGTCGGCGTGCGCTCTCGCGCGAGCGTGCGCGAGCTCCCACACGTTGCCGAAGAGCTCGGTACGACCCGATCGTTCCTGTAACGCCAATCATCCGCGTCAACTCTGACTGGAGCGCGTCAACAACAGGATCCGGGTGCTCCATGGATACGTGAGCGACCGCGCGTCGAATTCGGCGGTCAGCGGAGCGGATGTCCGTCGAGCTCCAGCATCCGCGATCCCTGCGGTATCAGCAGACGGATCGCCAACTGAATCGGCGCCACGTGCTCGACGAGATCGAGACGATCGATCGTGTGAAGGAGATCGAGGTAACCCGTCGAGCGTCGTCCACGGCGTGAACGGCACGAATGTCGGCGCCAGCGCGATCCGCTGCTCGCCGGGACAGATCGACGGCTCGCTCGAAGTCGGCGCGCGTGTGTCCCTTCTCCAGCTTCGCGAGCACGTCATCGTCAACGGACTCGACTGCCGTCGTCACGAAGATGCATCCGGTGTCGCGCAGCACGGGCAGCATGTCGGCATGCTGAAGCAGGTGCTCGACTTTGATCGTCACGTCGTAGGTCAGGCCCGGGAATTCGCGCCGGAACGCTCGGATGATCGCGTCAGCGTGGCGAATGCCGTTGAAGAAATCGGGGTCGCCGAACGTGATGTGCCGCGCGCCCGCCGCGACCTGAGCGCGGACGTCCGCGAGCACGATGTCCGGCGGGACCACGCGGAAGCGTCCGTCGTAGACAGGCACGATCGGACAGTGGCGGCAGCGATGCTTGCAGCCGCGGCTCGCCTCTGTGTAGCCGACCATGCGCGTTTCGCCGTTCACCTGCAGCGTCGCGTAGCGCGTGAGCGGCGGCAGCCCGTCCCGCAGCGGCACGCGGAACCGAAGGCGTGCCAGCGCGTGTGGCCGCGCCTGAGGGCTGCGCTCCGGTGGCTGCCCTCGACCAGATCCTCTTCGAATTCTCCGCCGAGCACCTCGGTCACGCCCCGCTCGCGCAGCACGCCCTCGTTGAGCGGCGCGTACAGGCCGTAGGCAATCAGCCGGGCGCCGGCATTTACCGCACGGACGCGATCGATCACGGGCAACGCCAGCCGCGTCGCGGTGTGCATCGGCAGAAAGAACCCGGCCACGTCCGCGGCACGAATCTGGTCGTCCTCGAGCCTGTCGCGCGTCAGATCGACGCACACGACAACTGCACCGGCCTCGCGCAGCCAGGCAGCCGGCGACGCCAGCCCGAACGGCTGGCGACCCATGTCGTACGTGGAGACGAGCAACACCACCATGGCTCCATTGTAAGTCGTGCACCTGCCATCCGAGCTGGAGCCAGGCCGGCGCCGTTTCACGGTAATCGCAAGGGAGTGCTGTATGCTGAACCTGCATGACGAATCCGGCTTCAGCCAGCGCGGCCGCGGCTCCTCGCGCTTTTGCCGGACCTCCCGCCTTGGATCGCGCATTCTTCGGTCACCCGCGCGGCCTGTCGACCCTGTTCTTCACCGAGATGTGGGAGCGTTTCAGCTACTACGGGATGCGCGCGCTGCTGCTTCTCTTCATGACCGCGCCCGTCGCGAGCGGCGGCCTCGGGTTCAACGCGGCGCAGGGCGGCGCGATCTACGCGCTGTACACCTCGATGGTGTACATGATGACGCTTCCAGGCGGGTGGATTGCGGATCGCTTCATCGGTCAGCGGCGAGCGGTGCTCTACGGCGGCATCCTGATCGCGTCGGGCCACTTCAGCATGGCGGTGCCTTCGCTGACGACGTTCTATCTCGGCCTCTTCCTCATCGTCATCGGCACAGGTCTGCTGAAGGGCAACGTCAGCGTGATCGTCGGGTATCTCTATCGCCAGAGGACACCGCGGCGCGACGCCGGCTTCTCGCTCTTCTACATGGGCATCAACATGGGCGCGTTCTTCGCGCCGCTCGTGTGCGGCTATCTGGGTCAGAACGTCAACTGGCATGTCGGGTTCGCGTCGGCTGGCGTCGGGATGCTGTTCGGCCTCGTCCAGTACGTCGCCGGCGGCCGGTACCTCGGCGAGGCGGGCCTGCACCCGGCGCCTGCCGAATCGCCAGCGGCCGCCGCCGACGCTGCGGCGTCGGGCCGTCGTCGATCGGCGCGATCCTGATCACCGCGATCGTGGTGTTTGCGATCGGCTCGTTCACCGGGCTGCTGACGATCAGCGCCACTCAGGTTGCTGATGCCGCCGGATACTTCCTGCTGTTCCTGACGATGGGGTTCTTCGGCTGGCTCTTCTTCGTCGGGCGGCTGGACGCCGGAGGAGCGGCGTCGGCTGTACGCGATCGGCGCGCTGTTCCTTGCAGCCGCGCATCTTCTGGTCGGTATTCGAGCAGGCGGGCTCGACGCTGAACCTGTTCGCGGATCGCAACACGAACAACGTGCTCCTCGGCTTCCCATTTCCCAGCAGCTGGTTCCAGTCGGAGAACTCGCTCTTCCTCTGGATGCTGGCGCCGGTGTTCGCCTGGCTGTGGATTCGGCTCGGCGCCATCGGCAAGGAGCCATCGAGCCCGGCCAAGTTCGCGATCGGCACTGATTTTCGTCGGCGCCGGATTCGCTGATTCTGATCATCCCGGCGCGGCAGGGCGGCCAGGTCAGCCCGATGTGGCTGACGGTGACCTACCTGCTGCACACGATCGGCGAGCTGCTCGCTCAGCCCGGTCGGGCCTCAGCGCGATGACGAAGCTCGCGCCTGTCCGGATCGCCGGGCTGGTCATGGGGATCTGGTTCCTCGCGACGTCGGTGGGCAACTACATCGGCGGCCGCGTCTCCGGCCTCTACGAATCGTTGGCGCTGCCGACGCTGTTCGTCGCGGTGGCCGCCTTCGCCTTCGTCGCCGGTCTGGTCATGTTCGCGCTGACGCCGCCGATCAAGCGGATGATGGGCAAAGTCAACTGATCGATTGCAGACTGCGGACTGCGGATTGCCGATTGATGGCCGATTGGCGGAATGTCGGATTGAGATTGCCGATTGCTGATTGGTCGATGTCCGGCCGCGATTGCGAATTGCCGAACAGCTGACTGCTGATTCGTCATGGTCCTCGAGAAATACAAACAGAAGCGCAACTTCACCATCGACGCCGGAGCCCTCAGGCGATCTGGACGTCGCCGCCGAGCGCGCGAAGAAGGCGAAGCCGGACGAAGGGCTGTTCTTCTGCGTGCAGAAGCACCTCGCCAGCCACCTGCATTACGACTTCCGGCTCGAATGGAAGGGCGTGCTGCTGTCGTGGGCGGTGCCGAAGGGGCCGTCGCTCGATCCGAAGACGAAGCGGCTGGCGATGCACGTCGAGGATCATCCCGATCGAGTACGGCACGTTCGAAGGCGTGATCCCGAAGGCTACGGCGCCGGCATCGTGATGCTGTGGGACCAGGGCACCTGGACGCCCGAGAGTCGAACGACGTCGACGCCGCGCTCAAGAAGGGCGATCTGAAGTTCACGCTCGACGGCTACAAGCTGAAGGGATCGTGGGTGCTCGTGCGGACCGGCGGCCGTTGGGGATCGCGTCGGGAGGCGGCGAAGGCGCGCAGCTGGCTGCTGATCAAGCACCGCGACGACTGGGCCGGCGACGTCGACATCACCGAGTTCGCGCCGCGCAGCGTGAAGAGCGACGGCGACTTCGAGGACATCCTGGCGGCGGACAAGCCGGACGTCTGGAAGTCCAATCGTCCGGCCAAGGGCGGCGAGGCCGGCGAGATGCTCGCGACGATCATCGAGCGCGCGGCGCAGCTGAAGGCCGGGCAGGCCGACGACGCCAGCGACGCGCCGGCGACTCCGGCCAAGCCGAGCGCGGCGACAGCCAAGCGGCGAAGACCGCCGAGGCAACGCGCAGTCCGAAGCGCGCAGGCACCGCCGACGACGCCGCAAGACGCACGCAGCAACACGCGCGACGAAGCAGCCGCGAACGTGCCGTGGACCGGCGCCGGATTCCGGATCCCGACAGCGATAGCACGATCATGAACAAGACCGACTTCATTCTTTTCAGCGGCGGCGCACCCGGCGCCGAAGCGGAGTTCGGCGCCTGCGCCGAGCGCCACGGCATCGAGGAAGTGAACTTCACGTTCGACGGCCACACCGAAGCGCGCCGCCGCGGCATCCGCGTGCTCAATCACGAGGAGCTGCAGGCGGGCGACGTCAGCCTCGAGTACGTGTCGCGGCTGATGAACCGCCGCTACACGGACAGCCCGACGATCCGGAAGGTCCTCCAGACGCTCTGGTATCAGGTGAACAACGGCCAGGAGATCTACGTCGTCGGCGTCATCCAGGAGGACGGGACGGTGCGCGGCGGAACGGGCTGGGGCGCCGAGTTCGCGAAGCTGTGCAACAAGCCGCTGTTCGTCTTCGATCAGGAGAAGGACGGCTGGTTCGGGTGGACCGGCGGCGACTGGAAGGCACTCGGCCAAGGACTCGCCGACGATCACGCATCCGCACTTCACCGGCACCGGCACCCGGCAGGTGCACGAGAACGGCAAGCGGGCGATCGAGGATCTGTTTACGCGAAGCTTTGAATGAAGCTTCCAGCTCCAGCTGCCAGCTCCGAATGGATCGCGAGTCCGCGCGATTCGCGAGCCGCGAGCCGCGAGCTGCGAGCCGGAGTCGGCTCAGCGTCGTTCCTCCAGCTCCATCCAGCGCGCGAGGGCGGCGTCGAGCTCCGGGCCAATGGCCTCGAGGCGCGCGAGCACGGCGCGGATGTGATCCGGCGAGGCCTTGTAGAACTCGGGCGCCTGCGGCTTCGCCCTGCAGGCGTGACTGCTCCGCCTCGAGCGCCTCGATCCGCGCCGGCAGCGACTCGAGCTCGCGGCCTCGTTGAACTGAGCTTGCGTCGGGCCGGGATCCGGGGTCCGGGATCCGGGATCCGGCGACGTGCGTCTCAGCAGGAGAACTCGCCAGAGCCGCTCCGATCGTTGCGGCAGCGGATCCCGGCTCCGGCCCCGGATCCCGACGCGATCGTGCGTGCCGGTCTGCCGCAGATAGTCCTCGTACCCGCCGACGTACTCGGTGACCCGCCCGTCGCCCTCGAACGCCAGCGTGCTGGTGACGATGCGATCGAGAAAGACGCGATCGTGGCTGACGAGGAGAACCGTGCCGTCGAAGTCGCCGATGAGCTCCTCGAGCAATTCCAGCGTCTCGATGTCGAGATCGTTGGTCGGCTCGTCGAGGACGAGCACGTTCGCCGGGCGCGCGAACAGCCGCGCGAGCAGCAGCCGGTTGCGCTCGCCGCCCGACAGCGAGCTTCACCGGGCGAGAGCGCGCGCTCGCGGGGAAACAGGAAGTCGGCGAGATAGCCCATGACGTGCCGCGGCTTGCCGTTGACCACGACAGTGTCGTTGCCGTCGTTGACGGTGTCGGCGACCGAGCGATCGGGATCGAGCTGCTCGCGCTGCTGATCGAAGTAGGCGACCTGCAGCCGCGCGCCGCGCCGGATCGTCCCGGTATCCGGCTCCAGCTCGCCGACGAGCAACCGCAGCAGCGTCGTCTTTCCCGATCCGTTCGGGCCGATCAGCCCGACGCGGTCGCCGCGCAGGATCCGCTGCGAGTAGTCGCGAATGACGGCGCGCCGCCGAACGCCTTGCTGACGTGCTCGGCCTCGAACACCAGCCGTCCTGATGCGTCACCGGCATCGACCGCCATCCGGACCGGTGCCGACTCTCGGCGCGGTGCGCGGCGCGCTGCTCGCGCAGCTTCATCAGGTCGCGCACGCGGCCTTCGTTCCGCGTGCGCCGCGCCTTGACGCCCTGCCGCAGCCAGGCCTCTTCCTTCTCGAGCTTCTTGTCGAGCCGCTCGAGCTCGCGCGCCTCGGCGTCGAGCGCGTCGGCCTTCTTCTCGAGGTACAGCGCGTAGCTCCCCGGCCACGACGTCAGGCGGCCGCGATCGAGCTCGACGATGCGCGTCGCCAGCGCCGAGAGGAACGCGCGATCGTGCGTCACGAAGAGCAGCGTGCCGGCGAAGCCGTCGCAGGTAGTCCTCGAGCCAGCGGATCGCGTCGATGTCGAGATGGTTGGTCGGCTCGTCGAGCAGCAGCAGGTCGGGCTCGGACGACGAGCGCCTTTCCGAGCAGCGCGCGGCGCCGCCAGCCGCCCGAGAGCTCGCGCATCGGCCTGTCGGCGGGCAGCGACGAGCCGCGAGACGACGAGCTCGACTTTCTGCTCGAGCCGCCAGCCGTCGCGCTCCTCGAGCTGGTGCTGCAGGTCGCCCAGCCGCGCGAGCGCGCCGGCGTCTCCCCGTTCGGCGACTTGCACCGCCGCGTGGTGATACGCGGCGACCAGCGCGCCGAGCGCCCCGAGACCGTCGGCGACCTCGTCGAAGACCAGGCGCTCCCGGGTCGCGGGATTCGCGTGTCGCGTCCGTACGTCGACACGTCCTGCTCGAGCCGCGCGACGCGCAGCCCGGGCGCACGCCAGATCGTGCCTGCGTCCGGCGGGATCTCGCCCGAGATCACTTTCAGCAGGCTGGACTTCCCCGACCCGTTGCGTGCCGATGAGGGCGATGCGCTCGCCCGGCTCGATGCGAAGATCCGCCGACTCGAACAGCGGCAGATGGCCGAACGCGAGCGAGACAGAGGTCGAGCGTCAGGAGTGCCACAAGTCGGATGAATTAGCGAGTCCGCCGATGACGCTCGCTTGACAGAGGAACGTTCTTGTCCGTCACAACAACCGGCGGGCGAGCACGGCCCAGACGGCCTGCGCGAGGCGGCGGCGATCGTGACGGGCGATGTCGCCGCACCAGAACTCGCCGCGTAACGACCTCGCAAGACGACGGGATGTCGCCGAGCTCCAGCGGCTGCTTGTGCTCGGCGCGATACCGATCGAGCGTCTCCGCTGACGGCCGCGCGGTGTTGACGAGCGCCACGTCAATCGGACGGCCAATCGCCTCGCTCATCTGCCGTACGGCTTCGCCGGCGGTGAAGTGCCACATGCCGCGCCCTTCGGTCAGCAGGTTCGTGACGAGGACGACCGGCCCGTTCACCTGCTGGATCGCCTCCGGCGCGCCCCGGGCGAGGAAGATCGGCATCAGGCTCGTGTAGAAGCTGCCCGGGCCCGATGACCGCCGCCTCGAACTGCGGAATTTCGCGTGCGGCTGCCTCATGCAGCCGCACCTCCGGCTCGAGCCACAGCCGCACGATCGCGCTGCCAGCGCGTCTGACCGGCGTCGACCTCGACCTCGCCGCGCGACGCGCGTGCCGTCGCCGTACTCGGCGCAGATGCTGGCCTGTTCGACGCTGACCGGCCAGACGCGGCCCGCGCATCCGAGCAGCGCCCGCAGACCATCGACCGCCGGCGAGGAAGTCGCCGCTGTACTGCTCCATCATCGACAGCAGCAGGTTGCCGCCGGTGTGCCCGCGCAGCCGCGCGTGCTCGAGCATCGGCAGGCGCGAGAGCAGCACGCGCCGGGCTTCGCGCTCGTTGCGCGCGAGCGCGAGCGCGCACTTGAGCACGTCGCCGGGCGGCAGCACGCCAAGCTCGTCGCGCAGCTGCCCCGAGCTGCCGCCGCTGTCGAACATCGTGACGACGGCGTTCACGCTCGAGCCAGGGATTGGTCTTGAGCCCGCCCAGCAGGCTCGGCAGTCCCGTTCCGCCGCCGAAGCAGCCGATGTTCAGCCTCCGCAGCTCCATGAACGCGCCATTATTTCATGTCGCGGGGGGCGACTCGCGAATGGCGACTCGCGGCTCGCGGCTGGCGGCTCGCGACTAGCGGTTGCGGCTGGCCCTTCGACTCGCGTGCAAGAGCGCTCGCTCAGGGCGGGCCCTTCGACTTCGCTCAGGGCGGGCGGCTGGCTGGAAGCGGGAAGCTGGAAGCGGCAAGCTGCCAGCTGGACTAGCGGCAAGCTGACAGCTGATAGCTGACAGCTGATAGCTGTTACATAATCATCCTCATGGATTCTGTGTCGTTATCCGGAGAGGAGCGCACGGCGCTCGAGGGGCTCGCTGCCGACCTTCGCCGAGTGTTCGGCGCACGGCTGCGGTCGCTTGCCGCGTACGGACTGACGATACCCGCGCCGCCGCCACGCATGCTCCATACGCTCGCCCTGGTGGATCGGCTGACGTTCGAGGATCTGGTGAGGTGCGTGCCGCTTGCCGACGGGTGGCGACGGCGATCGCTCGCCGTGCCGCTGGTGCTCGAGCTCGAAGAGTTCATGCGGACGCTCGACGTCTTCCCGCTCGAGTACGGCGACATCATCGCGCACCACGTGCTCATCGCCGGAACGGATCCGTTTTCGGGCACGCGCGTCGCCCAGGCCGACGTCAGACGCGCGTGCGAGTTGAGCGCCAAGAGCCACCTGATTCACCTGCGGGAGGCCTTCCTCGAAACCGGCGGCGAATCCGGATGCAGTCGCGCGCCTGATCGCGGCGTCCGCTCCGGCCTTCGCGGCGCTGCTTCGCCACATCGCACGGCTCACGCAAGACGACGACGTCGGATGTCGCCGAAGCCGCGGAGCGCCAGATTGGCATCCCGGCGGGAATCGTGCGCGAAGTCCTCAGCGCCGGAGCCGGCACACGTAGCGCGATCGCCGAACCCACCGCGCTTCTCGACCGCTACATCGGAGCATCCGAGCGCATCTGGGAGTACGTCGACACCTGGCGGGCGCGCGCTTGATGAGCGAGCCGCTACAGAAAGCACGCGTTGCTGTGCGTGCTGATCGTCTGCTGTGCGGGTCTCGATCCGCGGCGCGCCGAGGCGCAGGCAGCCTCCCGCAGCTGACCGCCCCGGTCAACGACTTCGCGAACGTCATCGACGATCGAAGCGAGCACGAGCTCGACCGGCGCATTCGCGCGCTGAAGGCCGCGAGCGGCGACATGGTCGTCGTCGCGACCGTCAAGACCTACAAGCCATACGCCGACATCGACGAATACGCGGTGAAGATGTTCGAGAACGGCGGGCAGGGCATCGGCGACAAAGGCAAGGACAACGGGTGCTCGTTGTCGTCGCCGTCGAGGATCGCCGGGTCCGCATCGAGGTGGGCTACGACCTCGAGCAGTTCATCACCGACGGTTTTGCCGGCGAGACCATCCGCGGACGTCATGACGCCGCAGTTCCGTAGCGGCAACTACGGCGCAGGGCTCCTCGCTGGCACAACCTCGCATCATCAACCGGATCGCCGACCGCCGCGGCGTCACGCTGCAGGACGTTCCGCGCGCCCACCGGCGCCCCGTCGCAGCGGGATCCGGTTTCCCATGGTGGATCATCATCCTGATCATCATCATCATCCTCAATAGCCGAAGCAGGCGACGGGCGGCGCACCTGGGGAGGCGGCCCTGGAGCGGCTGGAACAGCGGCGTCGGCCCGTTCGGCGGAGGCGGCGGCTTCGGCGGCGGCTTCGGTGGATTTGGCGGTGGGGGTTCGGAGGCGGGGGCGGGGGCGGCGGCTTCGGCGGCTTCGGCGGCGGCCGCAGCGGCGGCGGCGGCGCGTCGGGAGGGTGGTAATTTCTGGGTTCTACGGGTTCTACGGGGTTCCGCAGGGTTCTACGGGGTTCTCTGCCAGGTTCTCCAAGGTCCGCAAGGTTCACCGGGGTGAATGATCCGATCCAGCACCCAAGAACGATGCAGCACCCAGGAACCTGGTAGCACCGGGTAGAACCCGGTAGAACCCGTAGAACCCTGTAGAACCCTGTAGAAGCCCGTAGAACCTTGCTGAGTGAGGCAACAATGAGAAGAAAAGCATCGATAGTCATCAATGCAACGATTATGACCGTGTTGGCCGTATGGCTGTCCGGCTGCTCCTACAACAAGTTCAGCACGCAGGAAGAGGCCATCAAGGCGCAGTGGGCTGAGGTGCAGAACCAGCTGCAGCGGCGGAACGACCTCATTCCCAACCTCGTCGAGACGGTGAAGGGCTACGCGGCGCACGAGTCGGGCGTGTTCAAGGACATCGCCGAGTCGCGATCCCGGCTGCTGGCGGCAAAGACTCCCGAAGAGACGATCCAGGCGGCCAACCAGCAGACGTCCGCCCTCGGCCGCCTGCTCGCGGTCGTCGAGAACTATCCGCAACCTGAAGGCCAACGAGCAGTTCAACCGCCTGCATGGACGAACTCGCAGGCACCGAGAACCGGCTCGCCGTCGCGCGGATGCGCTACAACGAGCGGTCCAGGAATACAACACGCAGCGCCGGCGGTTCCCGTCCAACGTGACCGCGAAGATGTTCGGCTTCAAGGAATACCCGTACTGGAAGTCCCGCCGGAAGCCGCGCCAGGCCCCCAAGGTCGACTTCGGAGAAATAGCGGTCGATCCGTTGGCTTCAAGGAGCAGGGCTGCAGTGAACCGAGAGATTCTGCGTGTGCGCACTGCTGGCGTGGCTGGGCATCGGCCTGTGCGCTGATTGGAGGGCGTGCGCTGCATCGCGCAGGGCCCGCCGCAGGCCCCGCCGCTGCCGCCGCCGATCAATCAGATCCGACGATCCGATGCTGAAGCCCTTCGTCTGGCGATCGATCGGTCCGGCGAACATGGGCGGCCGCGTCGACGACATCGCCGTCGTCGAGAGCAATCCCATCGATCATCTACGTCGGCTTCGCGACCGGCGGCATCTGGAAGACGACCAACAACGGCACGACGTGGACGCCGATCTTCGACACGTATCCGGTCTCGTCGATTGGCGACATCGCGATTGCGCCCGTCGAACCCGGACATCATCTACGTCGGCACCGGCGAGCCGAACAACCGCCAGAGCTCGTCGTTCGGCGCCGGCGTCTACAAGTCCGACCGACGCCGGCAAGACGTTCCAGTACGATGGGCCTCAAGGACACGCAGAGCATCGCCCGCGATCGTCGTCCACCCGAAGGATCCCGAACATCGTCGTACGTCGCGGCGCTCGGCCATCTGTTCGGACCGAACCAGGAACGCGGGCTCTACAAGACGACCGACGGCGGCAAGACCTGGACGAACACGAAGTTCATCGACGACGACACCGGCTTCACGGACGTCGTGATGGATCCCGGCAATCCGAACGTGCTCTATCGCCGCGTCGTACCAGCGGCGGCGCGCGCCGTGGGGCTTCAACGGCGGCGGCCCGGGCAGCGGCATCTGGAAGACGACCGACGCCGGCAAGACGTGGACGAAGCTGACCGGCAACGGCCTGCCGAACAACCCGATCATCGGCCGCATCGGCCTCGACATCGCGCGCTCGAAGCCGCACGACGATCTACGCGTCGATCGAAGTCGGGCCGAGCGGCGGCACGGGCGCCGGCGTGAACGACGATGGCACGCTGGTGCCGCCCGGCCAGCGCGGCGGCGGCGGTGGTGGCGGCGGCGGTGGCGGACGCGGTCCGGCACCGCCGCCCGATCCGAACAAGAGCGGCGTGTGGCGATCGGACGACGGCGGCAAGACGTGGCAGTTCCTGTCGAATCAGGGCGACCGCTGGATGTACTACAGCCAGATCCGCATCGATCCGACCAACCCGGAGATCGCCTACCAGGGCGGCGCGCCGTTCTTCAAGACGATCGACGGCGGCAAGACGTGGCAACACGGTGCAGGGAATTCCGCACAGCGACCACCACGCGATCTGGATCGATCCGAAGAACGGCAACCACCTCTTGATCGGCAACGACGGCGGCCTCGACGTCAGCTACGACCAGGCGACACGTGGGAGTACGTGAACACCGTGCCGGTCGGCCAGTTCTACGCGGTCAGCGCCGACATGCGGAAGCCGTACTACGTGTGCGGCGGCCTGCAGGACAACGGCAGCTGGTGCGGCCCGAGCGCGACGCGCAGCAGCAACGGCATCCTCAACTCGGACTGGTTCCGCGTCGGCGGCGGCGATGGCTTCTACACGCAGAACGATCCGAGCGGACTGGACCATCCTCTACTCGGAGTCGCAGGACGGCGCGACCAACCGCGTCGATCTGCGCACGGGCCGCAGCGACAGCATCCGCCCGCGCGGTCCCGGTCAGGCCGGGACGCGGCGGCAGCGCCAGCCGGTGGCTGAAACGCCTGAGCCCGCGGCTCAGGCGCCCGCTGCGCAGTTCGGCTTCGGGGCCAACCCGAACGGCAACATCGTGCCGACGCCGCCCGACGGGCACGTACTTCCGTTTCTACTGGAACACGCCGTTCATCCTCTCGCCGCACAACCCGCGGACGGTCTATCTCGGCGGCGATCGTCTGTTCCGGTCGTACGACCGCGGCGACACCTGGGTGGCTTCGCCCGACCTGACGAAGAACATCGGCCGCAACGATCGGCCGATCATGGGCGTCGACGGCAAGCGCGCCGATGGCGTCGAAGCACGACGGCGCCGCGTCCTACAGCAACATCGTCACGATCGGCGAATCGCCGCTCGTGCCGGGCATCATCTGGGTCGGCACCAACGACGGCAACCTGCAGGTCAGCCGCGACGGCGGCAACACCTGGAAGAACGTCGTCGACAAGGTGCCCGGCGTGCCGAAGGAGACGCACGTGTCGCGCGTCGAGGCGTCGCACTTCGACGCCGGCACGTGCTACGTCGACGTTCGACGGACACCGCACCGACGACCACAAGCCGTACGTCTTCAAGACGACCGACTTCGGCGAGACCTGGACGTCGATCGCGGCTAACCTGCCGCAGGGCAACGTCAACGTGATTCGCGAGGATCCGAAGAACCGCAACCTGCTGTACCTCGGCACCGAGTACGCGTTCTACATCTCGCTGAACGGCGGCAAGGAATGGAAGCGGTTCATGAACGGGCTGCCGACCGTCCGCATCGACGACATCCTCGTCCACCCGCGCGACAACGATCTGATCGTCGGCACGCACGGGCGCAGCATCTACATCATGGACGACATCACGCGCGCTGCAGCAGATGACCGACACGACGACGGCCAACGCTGATGCGTCGCTGTTCGACATCCGGCCGGCCGTCGCGTGGGTCACCGACATCCAGAAGGCGATCCTCGTCGAAGGGCGCGAAGATCTTCCGCGGCCAGAACCCGGCGCAGGGATCGGCGATCAGCTACTGGCTGAAGAGCGAGCCGCAGCCGGCGACGTGCGGATCACGATCAACGACGTCAACGGTCGCGAGATTCGCGCGCTCGTCGGCACCAAGAACGCCGGCCTGAACCGCGTCCAGTGGGATCTTCGTCCCGCCGGCGCCGGTGGCCGCGGACGTGGCCAGGGAGGCGGCGGTGGGCAGGCAGCAGCGGGCGCGCCGGCGACCCCACCTGCAGAAGGGGCCCCAGCACCGCCCCAGCCGGCTCCGCAACAGGCTGGCCGAGGACGCAGCGGGAGCACCGGCGACTGCTGCGCAGGCTCCAGCCGGCGCGGCGGCGGCGGTGGTGGCCGCGGCGGTTTCGGAGGACCGCCGGTCGCCGCCGGTAGTTACCTGGTGAAGTTGATGGTCGGCGACAAAGTGATCGGACAGAAGACCATCGTCGTCGAGGCGGATACTACCTTTATGCAGTAGGTTCTACAGGGTTCTACGAGGTTCTACAGGGTTCTACAAGGTTCGCAGAACCTGGCGAACCTCTTGAACCCAGCAGAACCTTGTAGAACCCGGCAGAACCCTGTAGAACCCTTATTTTTGGACGTTAAGCGTCGCGTCCAGCTTGACGACCTGCCCGCTCACCGGGTCAGTTGCGGACGTTGACTGCGCAGACTGGCCGTCACGCAAAAGGAGAACGAAGGAAGAATTGAAACTGCGAAATGCTGGCGCTCCCGTCGCTGCCGTGATCGATTTCACCGCGGGATCGGATTGGTCCGGGTAGTACACCGACGAATCCTGGATGGTGATTGAGAGCTTGAACGCTCCATCCGGTGCGCTGGAAGCCGAGCAATCGATGTTGGTGCCTACATCGCGGTAGTTGTAGGACTGGATCTTGTCAGCCTTGTCGTTGGTGACGGTGGTCGCCACCGGAATCTGCGTACCCATGCGCAAGCTCGTCCGCCCTGGGTCGTTGGCCGTGACCCACAATGTGTGTGGCACGCTGCTCACCTTTTTGTCTCCCTGATAGCGCGAAAAGACGAGCGACACTTTTAGGGACACAGGCGCAGCAGTCGCCGGGCGGCTCGGCATCGGAGCGGGAGGCTGCGCATCCTGCGCAGCAACGCCGACCGTTGCCAGTAATACAACGGCCGGGATCAATTGGAAGACTTTCGTCACGGTTTCACTCCTTAAGTCGGTCGAACCGATGTCTACTGCCCTCCGGTCTGTTCGGCGGGCTTCAGTAAGAGTTCGGGCACGGTCAATGGTTCGGGCACGGCCAACGGCGTCGCATCGGCGTGGTCAACTCGCAACTGCTCGGCAACCGTCGCGTCCGGCGACGTATTCCTCAAAGACCTGGCCATACGGCGGATGGCATCAGTCATCGCCGCATCGACAATGACCTCCGAGCTAGCCTCGACGTCCTTCATGCCAAGTACAGGCGTATGCTTTGCTACAGGTTTCGGCGTTGTAGTGGCCGACGGCACATTCTCGGCGGGCGAAATCGGCGTACCGAGCGTGATATCCGGGCTTCTGACGATCTGAACCCTGTCGGTGGCTGCCGGACGCAGAACGACCACCGCCAAAATGATCGCCGCCGTCGACGCAAGTGCCAGGCCGATCCACCCCCATCGCGTCGAGTGCGACACACCGCTCTCATGAATATGCGAGCGAACTCTTGCTGCAAAGTCGGCCGATGGCTCTACCGAGAGCAGACGGTTGAGATCCGACTCGGCCGCAGCGACCACGCGTTCGTCGATGTCAGTTAGTCGTTCGGTGCGAGACATCGCAGACTCTCCGCCAGCCCTTTGCGGGCCAGATACAACCTCGATTTCACCGTGCCCTCGGGCAGTCCGAGAAGCTGCGCGATCGCGCGGATGTCGTGCCCCTCGATCGCCACGAGGACGATCACCACCCGCAGCTTCTCCGGCAGCGCGTCGATTGCCTGCCACAGTCGCTCCGCGCGTTCGCGCGAGAGCGCGATCTCTTCCGTTGTCGGCGGCTCGGCCAGATCGATGGTCTGTTCGCGTGTGGTCCGGCGCCGATCCGATCGCCACCGGTCTATGGCCAGCCGCCACGTCATTCGCACGAGCCAGGCGCGGAACCGATCCCGATCGCGGAGCTGCTTGAAACTGCGGTAGGCCTTCGCGAAGGCCTCCTGCGCGACGTCCTCGGCGTCCTGGCGATGGCGCAGCACTCCGTAGGCGACGCGGAACGCCAGGGTCGTCGATTCGCGAAGGCGGTCCTCGAACTCCCGTTCGAGGTCCTCGTCCAGGGTCACAAACGCCCCGGAATACCCGCCCACCCACTCATTCATTCAAGCTCCAGAAGCAAGACGTCATGGAAGGGCACAGGGTTCAGTGACGTGTCGTGAGTTTCCATTTCGACCAACTTGCCACGATGCTTCTGACGGTTGAACTCGCGCCAACGAACGACATATTCTCTTAGCCATGGCCCTTAAAGATGCGCTTCTTCCGGAATTCGATCACGAGATGGGAACCACGCGGCGGGTGCTCGAGCGTGCGCCCGAGGCTGAATTCGCGTGGAAACCGCACGACAAATCCTTTAGCCTCGGCCAGCTCGCCGGTCACGTGGCCAACATCCCGCACTGGGTTGATGCGATCACGCAGAACACCGCGTTCGACCTCGCCGATGCAGAAGACACACGACCGAGACTGCCAGAGTCCATGGCGTCGCTGTTGGCGCAATTCGACAAGAACGTCCAGGCCGCCCGCGCCGGCATCGCCAATCTCGGGGATGCGGAAATGCTCGCGCCCTGGACGTTCAAGAACAACGGCGAAGTCGTTTTCACGATGCCGCGTGCCGCTGCACTCCGTTCATTCGTCATGAATCATCTGATCCACCACCGCGGCCAGCTTACCGTGTATCTTCGCTTGAAGAATGTTCCGCTGCCCTCCGTCTATGGGCCTACGGCCGACGAACAATAGGTGGAAGAGACAGGCAAAAGGGAAAAGAGAGAAGGGAAAAGGACAGGAGGGTCTGTCCTTCTCCCTTTTGCCTTTTGCCTTTTCCCTTTCCTTCTGCTGTGCACCCTGAACTCCGCCGGATATCGCTACGGTGCGTCCGACCTGGCGTTCTACATTCCGGCAGCGCTGGAGCGGCTCGATCCCTCGCTCTTTCCGCGTGACGGCGCGCTGATCGCGTCCCAGGCTCGTCTGACGATGATCGATGAGACGATCGCGTTGCTGTCCCGGGCAACCGGGTTGGGCCTGCCGTCGCTCTTCGCAACGCTGTATGCGACGACGCTGGCGCTGCTGCTGGCGGGCGCTATGCTGTTCGGGCGGCTGCTCTATCGCAACGACTGGACGACACTTGCGTTCGTCGCCGCGCTGACCCTGCGGCACGCGATCGCCAAGTCTGGAACCAATACGCTCGAAGGCTACTTCCATCCGCGTCAGCTGGCGTTCAGTCTCGGAGTGCTGGCAGTCGTGGCACTGATGCACCGCCGGACGCTTGTCGGCCTGGCGCTCGTTCTTGCCGGCGGACTGCTTCATCCCACGACCGCCCTGTGGTTTTCGATCTGGATTGCGATTGGCGCGTCCGTGAACGAACGCCGCTGGCGCGTGCCCATGATGGTCGGCGCCGCCGCAGCGGCTATCGCCGGAGGGTGGATGCTCGCCGCGGGCCCTCTCGCCGGCCGGCTCGTCACGATGGATGACGCGTGGCTGGCGACCCTGGAGACCAAGGACTATCTGTTTCCTCTCGAATGGCCGGCGTTTGCCTGGGGGCTGAATCTGATCTACGCGCCGGTGATTCTTTACATCTACAGGCGTCGGGCGGCGGCGGGTCTCTTGACGTCGGTTGAGCCTGGGCTCGTCTGGGGCTGCCTCGCGTTGCTCGGTGTCTTTGCGATGGCGTTGCCTCTGAACGCCGCGCGGCTCGCGATCGTCATTCAGCTCCAGGTGCCGCGCATATTCTGGATGCTGGATTTTCTCGCGATTGCGTATCTGGTGTGGCTGATTGCGGAAGATCGAAACGGATCGGCGCGTCGCGCACGCATCGCCTGCATCGTGATCGTGCTCGCGTCGGCAGGCCGGAGCATGTATATCAAGTTCTTCAGGTTTCCCGACAGGCCGATCGCGGAGATCGCGATACCCGACAATGATTGGGGGCGCGTCATGTCGTGGGCGCGCAGTACACCTCGCGACAGTGGCTGGCTCGCGCACCCCGCACACGCCGTGCAGTACGGGACGAGTCTCCGGGTCGCGGGTCAGCGCGACGTGTTCGTCGAGGGGATCAAGGATGCGGCGATCGGCATGTACGAACGGGATGTCGCGATCCGCACGCGCGACCGGCTTGCGGAACTTCACGACTTCGACACGATGACGCCAGAGCGCGCCCGAGCGCTGGCCGACCGCTATGGCCTGGACTTCTTCGTCACCATTCAGCAACTGGATCTGCCCATCGCCTACTCGAGCGGGCCGCTTCGGGTGTACCGGCTTCGATGAACGACTTCCTTCCCAAGCGTGGGCTCCGCAACGGCCACGCCATGACGGTGTACTGCTGGGGAAAGCCGCGGACATTCCCCGCGCTGCCTGCCCCGTCGGAGCGTTATTTCGACGTCGAACGACAGGCTCGGGTTCTCGCGCATTGCCATTGGCAACCCGACGTCGGCGGCCACCCCGCGCTCGTTGCGCTGCACGGCCTCGAAGGATCGAGCGCCGCACATTACATGCGCGGGATTGCGGCCAAGGCGTACGCGCGCGGCTTCAACGTCATTCTGTTGAATCAACGCAACTGCGGCGGCACCGAGGCGCTCTCCGATGGCCTCTACCATTCCGGTCTGACCGCGGACGCCGCCCACGTCATTGCGGAGATCAGGCATGATGGCATCGACCGTGTGGTGGTCGCGGGGTATTCACTCGGCGGCAACCTGGCGCTGAAGCTTGCCGGTGAATACGGGGATGCGGCGCCCGCCTCACTGAAAGGGGTGTGCGCCGTCTCGCCAGTGATGGAGCTCGCTGAGTGCGTGCGTGCGCTCGAGCGGCGCGAGAACTTCATCTATCAATGGAACTTCGTGCGGGGCCTGAAAGCGCGGATGCGCCGAAAGGCCGCGGCGCATCCCGGACGTTACGCGATCGATAGGCTCGCAAACATCCGAACGGTCCGCCAGTTCGACGAGTACTTCACCGCGCCGCACTTCTCGTTCGACGGCGCCGACGACTACTACTTCCGGGCGAGCGCCATGCGGGTCATCGACCGGATTCGCGTGCCAGCGCTCGTCATCTCCGCCGAAGACGATCCGTTCGTCCCCGCCGAGATCTTTCGAGAGCCCCGCCTGCGGTCCAACCCCCACGTCACGGTCATCGTCACGAAGCACGGCGGCCATTGCGGGTTCGCATCCGAGGGTCGTGATGGGGATGATGGGTATTGGGCCGAGAACCGCATCGTCGCCTTCGCCGAACAGGTCTCTCGCGGAGCACGCTGAGATCTCGCGCAGAGGAGCGCAGAGTTCGCAGAGAAAACGTGGCAGCGGCTGGCAGGACGCCGGCCGGAACGGCCGGCGTATGACCGAGACGCTGATCCAGAAACACAAACACCTCCTGATCATGTGGTGCTTGTGTTTCTGGATCAGTGTCTCGGTCAACCGCGTGAGCGCGGTCCCGCCAGCCGCTGCCACGTTCTTCTCCGCGGCCTCCGCGCATCTCCGCGTGAGATCGCTTTCTCCGCGTCCTCCGCGCGAGATCCTCAGCCGAGCGCGGTTATCAATCGGCGTGCGAATTCGGGTCCCAGCCCCTGTTCTTCGTGCTTGAAGTACACGAAGACGTCTGACAGCCCCGGCAGTCCACGAATCGTCTGTGCCCAACGCTCGATGTCCACCTGTTGATATCCCTCATCGCGCAAGCGGAGGTAGCCGTAATCGGCCGTGACCTCGACTGGCGTGTGCATTTTTTCGCTGTCGGCGATGCACAGCGCAATATTCCGTGCACGAAGCGCGTCGAACACCTCGCGAGCGAACCACGAGTCGTGGCGAAACTCGAAGGCCGCGCGCATGCCTTCAGGCAGGAGATCGAGAAACGCGCCAAGGACGGCCCCATCTTTCTTGAAATTTGGTGGCAGCTGAAACAGCAGCGTCGCCAGCCTGGGCCCGAGCGTCCTCGCGGTACGGCAGAACGTCTGCAGCAGATCTTCACAACGCTGGAGCTTCGCATCGTGGGTAATCCGCCGGGGCGCCTTGAGCGTGAACGTGAAGCTGTCCGGCGTTCCCGCCGCCCATCCCGCGAGCAGCTTGTCAGTTGGCATCCGATAGAACGTGTAGTTGATCTCGACCGTGGAAAAGCGCTCCGCATAGTACGCGAGCATTTTTGCGGTGCTCAGTTTTTCCGGATAGAACGTGCCCCGCCACTCGGGGTAGTTGTAGCCGGATGTTCCGATGGCGATATTCATGGCAGGTCAGTTTCAGTGTTCAGTGGGTCAATGCTCAAGGGAATTGAAACATCGACCGTGACGGTTGATCACTTGTGGGATTCGACCTGCCCAATTATGAACACACGGACGAGATGAGGGCCAGATGGCCAGACACACGTAACCACCTTCCCCATCAATGAATTACACCATCCAGATGTCACTTGGCAGTCGGTTCGCTACTCGTCGCTGAAGTGCTCCACGACCTTCGACACGCTGTCCGTGGGCTTCTCAAATCACCGGGTTTCGCAGGGGTCTCGATCCTGACGCTGGCCCTTGGGATCGGTGCGAATACGGCGGCGCTCAGCCTCGCCCGAGCGGTTTTCTATAATCCGCTGCCCTTCCGGGTTCCCGACAGGCTGGTCGCATTAGCAGAACGACGCCCGGGCAGCCGAAGCGCGAACCTTCCAATTTCCGGTCACGAGTTCGCCGCCTGGCAGGAAGAGAACCGGGTCTTCGACCAGATGGCGATCTTTCGCCCGACCGGCATGAACCTGACAGGCGGAGGCGAGCCGCAGGCCATTCAGGCCGTCGAGGTATCGGCCAGCTATCTGCCCACGCTTGGTATGGCTCCCGCTCTCGGACGAGGGTTCGTCGAAGGAGAAGACACCGGTGGACTGAATCGAGTGGCGATCCTCAGCGATCGCTTGTGGCGCGGCCGTTTCGGCGCGGATCCAGCAGTCGTCGGCCGCACAATCACGCTCGACGACCAGGCCTTCTCGATCGTCGGCGTCCTGAGCCCGCTGCCTTCATCGTTGACGCCGGACGTTCTCCTGCCGCTCGACCTCCCCGCACAGATTCGCGCCGTCGGACGGCATAACCTGAGCGTGATCGCCCGCCTGCGACCGGGGGCCACGCTTGATGCGGCTCGATCCGATCTCGCCTCGATCTCCGATCGACTAGCCAGGCAGATGCCACGGGACAACACGGGCCACGCCGTGACGGTTACCACGCTCCGTGAAGAGATGGTCGGCGAATTTCGGCGCGCGTCGTGGCTGATGCTGGCAGCTATCGGATTCGTACTCCTGATCGGCTGCGCCAACGTTGCCAATCTGCTGCTCGCACGCGGAGCCAGCCGACAGCGCGAAATCGCAATCCGCACGGCGCTCGGTGCGGGCCGTAGTCGCGTGATCCAGCAGCTCCTCATCGAGAGTCTCGTGCTGGCAGTGGTGAGCGGGGCTGCCGGATTGCTGATGGCAGCGTGGATCATGGATCTCGCGCCGAAGCTGTCAGTCGGCAACATCCCGCTTCTCGAGACGGCCAGTCTCGGCTGGTCAGGCCTCTGCCTTGCGGCCGGCATTTCTCTGTTAACGGGACTCGCCGCGGGTCTTGTTCCAGCGCTGCGTTCCTCTCGTGCGCATGCCGGATGGCTGCGCGAGAGCCACTCGATTTCCGATGATCCGGACGGCCGACGCCTGCGCGATGCGCTCGTCGCCGCCGAGGTCGGCCTCACCCTCGTGCTTCTGGTGGGCGCAGGTCTGATGATCAACAGCTTCGCGCATCTCGTCGCGGTGGATCCCGGCTTCCGCACCGACCACGTGCTGGTGGTGCCGCTCGATTTGCCTGCGTCGCGCTATCGCGAAGCGTATCAGCGTCGCGACTTCTACGACCGCGTGATCGGCAGCGTCGAAGGTGTCGCAGGTGTCGAGGCCGCAGGCGCCGTCTCGCATCTGCCTCTCGGTGGCGCCGACAACTGGATGCCGTTTCATGTCGTCGGGAGACCCGCCGCGCCTCCAGGGCAGGAGCCGTACGCGCCGTTTCGTGTCGCGACGCCTCACTACTTCGCGGCACTCGGCATTCCGCTCCGGCGCGGACGCTTTTTCAATGACGGAGACGCCCGACAATCGGTGCCCGTCGTCCGGTGGTTTCCTCAACAGCCGTATCCGCCAGGCTTCGACGCGCCCCAGCCTGCGCCTGTCGCCATCGTCAGCGAAGCGGCAGCGCGACAGTTCTGGCCTGACGGGGATCCGATAGGTCAGCGGATCCGTGTTCTGTTCAGCCCCGACGTGACGGTCGTCGGCATCGCCGGGGACGTTCGGCACAACGGACTCGACATGCCGAGCTATCCGCACATCTATCTGCCTCACAACCAGGAGCCGTGGAATTCCGTTTCGCTGGTGGTCCGAACGACGCTGGCTCCGGCGCGCCTGGCGCCGCTGGTGCGCGATCGGATTCGAGCAGCGGATCCTGCGCTGCCGGTGAGCGTCAGAACGATGAATGACGTCATGGCGTCGTCGGTTGGTCGCCCGCGGCTGTATGCCGTCATCGCTGGCATCTTCGGTCTCGTGGCGCTCGCACTGGCGGTCGTGGGAATCTTTGGCGTCGTGAGCTACGTCGCCGCACAGCGCACACGTGAAATTGGCGTGCGCCTGGCGCTCGGAGCCCAGCGACGCGAAATCCTCGCGCTCGTTGTCGGACAGGGCATGCGGCCCATCGGCGCCGGACTCGTGATCGGCGTCGCGACGGCGATTGGCGTCACTCGCTTCATTGCAAAGCTGCTCTTTCACGTCACCCCGCTGGATCCCGTCACGTTTGGCGTGGTGACGCTCGTCCTGACCGCCGTTGGCGTGCTTGCCTGCTGGATCCCCGCGCGCCGCGCAACCAAAGTCGATCCGTTGACCTCCCTTCGCGCGGAATAGGTTCATCGCACGATGCTGCAGGATTTCAAGTTCGCGTGGCGTTCCCTATCGCGAAGCCCACTGTTTGCCTTTGGAGCGATCGCGACGCTCGCGCTCGGCATTGGCGTCAACAGCACGATCTTCACGATCACCAATGGGGCGCTGTTCAAGTCTCTAGCCGGCATCGTCGAACCATCCCAACTCGTCTGGATATCTGGCATGTCGCGCGAGCGCCCGCGTCCGGGCGGGCTGTCATATCTCGAGTACCTCGATTACCGCGATCGCTCGACCGACGTCTTCTCGAACGTGCTGGCGTTTGCCCCTGCAGCATTCAGTCTCGGCAGCGGCGGAGACCCACAGCGGATTCGCGGGCATGTCGTCAGCGGCTCGTACTTCGGCACGCTCGGAATCACCGCCATAGCCGGCCGTACCCTGCAGGCGTCTGACGATCAGCGCGGCGCACCAACTGCCGCGGTCATCAGCTTCCGTTTGTGGCGGCAACGATTCGGCGGGCGCCTCCCCGAAGCCCCTATCGTCGTCAACGATCGCGAAGTCACGGTCGTGGGTGTTGCGCCTGAAGGCTTCGTCGGTCCGGAACTCGGACAATCGGCGGATCTCTGGCTGCCCCTGTCGGCTCTTCCTGTCGTCAACACGACGCAGGCCACCTGGTTGCGCGAACGCGGTACCCTGTGGCTCCGCGTCATCGGCCGACGACGAGCCGGTGTTTCCGGGCGACAGGTGCAGGCGTGGGCGGGTGGCGTCGCGGCGTCGCTCGGAGCCGAGCACCCGGACACCAACAAGGACCGTATTGCGTTCATCTCCAGCGCATCCTCCGGCGTCACGCCGTCGGAGCGAAGCGAACTGTTGCCCCTCGCGGCACTGCTCCTGACGATTACCGGGCTGGTTCTCGCGATCGCCTGTGCGAACGTTGCCAACCTCCTGCTGGCGCGCGGCGCGAGCCGATCGATGGAGATCAGCATTCGCGCCGCCGTTGGCGCCTCACGCTGGCGGATTGTTCGACAGCTCCTGGCAGAAAGCGTCGTATTGTCGGGGGCAGGAGCGGCTGGTGGTCTTCTCGTGTCCTTTTGGACATCGGACTTCCTGCTTGCACGGCTTCCGGAGCGGGATTTTGGGGGATTGCATACGGCGACCGATGCTCGCGTGCTCCTCTTCACGGCGCTGGTGGCGGTGGCGAGCGCCTGCGCGTTCGGACTCACACCCGCGCTCAGCGCCACCCGTCGAGCGCTGCTGCCGCGTCTGCGCGAAACGACGGCCGCCGGCGGGCGCTCACGCACGCAGGGCCTCTTCGTCGTCACACAGCTGTCGCTCTCGCTGGTGCTGCTGCTCGCAGCAGGGCTCAGCCTTCGTGCGCTGCAGAAGGCCGGAGCGATCGACCTTGGGTTCAATCCCAATGACTTGCTGACGGCCTCGTACAGACCTGGCCCTTCAGAATTATCCAAGCGAGAGGCGAGACGCCTTTCGCCGGGAACTGTCCGCCCGGATAGCCGCACTCCCGGGTGTGATCTCGGTGACCTTCGCCGATGTGCCGCCCCTCAGCGGGACCATGGTCGGCACCAGCGTGTCTGCCGTTGACGACCACGGACGGATTGTCGAATCGCGCGCTTACCTGAGCAGCATCGGGGCGAGCTATTTCAGGACGCTGGACATCCCGGTGCTGCGGGGACGCGGTGTCGAGTGGAGCGATGGGCGCGGCGCTCCGGAGGTCGGAGTGGTCAATGAGAGCCTCGCTCGTCAGCTCTGGCCGAAGTCGGATCCGATCGGAGAGACCCTTCAGTTCGAGGGGCATGCTCTCCGGGTCGTCGGTGTTGCGCGGGATGCGAGGTACGACGAGGCAACCGAGGATCCCCGGCCGTTCCTCTATTTGTCGCTGCCGCAGCATGCACAGCTGGATCGGGAGACCGTTATCGTCCGCTCGGCCATCCTCACCGGCACGGTCATCCAGGGGCAGATTCGTCAGCTCGATGCCGCGCTCCCGGTGTTCGACGTGCGGCCATTCGACGCACTCCTCCGCGATCGCGCTGACAAGCAACGCGCCCTGAGCGCGCTGTTCGCGGCATTCGGATCGCTGGCCCTGCTGCTCGCCTCGCTCGGACTCTATGGAGTGATGTCGTACGCCGTCACACGCCGAACCCATGAGATCGGGGTGCGCCTCGCTCTCGGGGCGACGCCGCGGCAACTGATAAGCCTGATTGCCAAGGACGGATTTCGGCTCGCCCTGACCGGCGTGGCTATTGGGAGTGCGCTCGCGCTGCCGCTCGCGCCCGCACTCGGTGCACTGGTGTTTGGCGTGCAGGTCTCGGATGTGGCCACGTTCGCCGCGACGTGCACGCTGCTGGTCGCGGTCGCGATGGGCGCGACGCTCCTTCCCGCGCTCCGCGCCGCCCGCACGGATCCGATCGCAGCGCTCAGGACGGAATAAAAAGGAAAAGGGAAAAGGGAAAAGGGAAAGTGCTCAACGATCTCCGTTATGCGGTTCGCACCCTGACCAAGAACCCTGGCTTCACGATTGTCGCAGTGCTGACGCTGGCACTCGGCATTGGCGCCAATACGGCCATCTTCAGCGTTGTGAACGGCGTACTTCTCCGACCGCTTCCCTATCCGGATGCCGCGCGCATCGTGCAGGTATGGACGACGAGCCCGGCGGAACCCAGAAGTGCGATGTCGCCAGCCGACTTCCTGGAGTTTCAACGCAACACCCACACGCTGGTCGCCCTCGGCGGATACAGGGAAGACGCGCTGGCAGTGGTGACGCCACAAGGCGGCGCAGTCCGCGTACATGGCACGCTGGTGACAGCGAATTACTTCGACGTGTTCGCCATGCCGGCCGCGCTCGGTCGAACATTCAACCGATCGGCCGATGGGTCCACGAGTGAACCGCTGGTGGTGCTCAGCCACACGGCGTGGGTGCAGCAATTCGGCTCCGATCCTCAGATGATCGGTCGGCGCGTGCGCATCAACAGCGTGCCGCACACGGTCATGGGTGTGATGCCGCCAGCCTTCGACTACCCCGAGGGGTCGCAGGCGTGGATTCTGTCCCCGAAGCCCGTGCCTCTCCCTCCGATCGACGTGCCCGGCGATCTGCTGGAGAGCCGTGACGTTCACTACTTCAAGTCGGTGGGACGGCTGAAGCCTGAGGCCACACCCGAAATCGCACGAGCGGACCTCGCGGCGATCTCAGAGGATCAGGCGCGGCGATTCCCCGAAAGCAACGGCGGACGAGGTATTGCGATTCAGTCGCTGCGGGACACCATCGTCGGCGACGTGCGCCACGCGCTCCTCCTCCTGCTCGGCGCCGTCGGCGTGGTCCTGCTCATCGCCTGCGCAAACATTGCCAGCCTCCTGCTGGCCCGGGCGGCGGGGCGTCAACGCGAACTGGCCGTGCGCGCAGCGCTCGGGGCGGCTCGTGGTCGGCTGATCCGGCAGTTGATTACCGAGAGCCTGCTCCTCGGATGCGCGGGCGGAGGCGCGGGCGTGCTGCTCGGTATCTGGGCCATCGCGCTGCTTCGGGCGGTTATCCCCGAAGGGATTCCGCGAGTGGACCAGATCGGACTCGATCCGCAGGTGGCCAGCGCAGCTATCGTCATGTCGTTCGCCAGCGCGCTCCTTTTCGGCGTGCTGCCCGCAATCCAGGCGTCACGCGCCAATGCGTGTTTCGCGCTCCGCGAAGCCGATCGCGCGTCAACCGGCGGTCGTCACCGCGCGCGAACCCGTGCGGTGCTGGTGCTGGGGGAGATCGCGCTGACGCTGGTCCTGCTGGTATCGGCCGGCCTGCTGCTCAACAGCTTTATTCGCCTGCAGCACGTGGATCCCGGGTTCAGGACGGACGACGTCACGCTCGTCTCGCTGCCGGTTCCGCAGTCGCGGTATCCCGATGGCAAGCGCCAGGCGGCTTTCTACCGTCGGGCGCTCGAGGCCATCGAGCGGCATCCTGAAATTCAGTCTGCGGCGATTCTGTTCCCCAATCCCATCGAGGGACGCAACGCCAACGGCACGTTCACGATCGACGGACAGCCCGCGATGAAGCGGGGCGACCGACCATTCACGGCACTCGCCTCCGTGTCGTCGAGTTATTTTCGAACACTCGGCATTCCGATCATCGAGGGACGGGCGTTTACCGATCACGATCGCGACCCTGCACCCGCCGTCGCCATCATCAACGCGACGCTTGCGCGACGATATTTCGCTGGTCAGGATCCGGTCGGCAGGCGCGTCCGTTTCAGCGACGGCAACGATGACTGGATCGCAATCGTCGGCGTGGCGGGTGACTCACGGAACGTCGGCCTTGGAGAACCGCCGACGTCTCTGCTCTATCTGCCGTACGACACCTTCCCCCTGGCATTCATGAGCATCGCGGCTCGAAGTACGGGTGGGTCGAGCGTCGTGGCGTCAATCGCGAGAAGCGAAGTGAAAGCGATCGATCCAGATCTGCCAATCGACCAGATCGCTCCGCTACACGAACTGCTGGATGAATCGGTCGCCGAGCCGCGATTTCGGACGCTGCTACTAAGCGCGTTCGCACTGATGGCCGTCGTTCTCGCCGCAGTTGGCCTCTACGGTCTGATGAGTTTTTCCGTCCTGCAGCGCACGCGCGAGATGGGGATTCGCGTTGCTCTCGGCGCCCAGCCCCGTCAGGTCGTCCTGCCCATCGTCCGAGAAGGCCTGACACTCGCCCTCGCCGGGGTCGCGCTGGGCATCGCGGGATCTTTCGCCGCCACGCGGCTCCTCACGACCTTTCTCTTCGACGTCCCGCGGACGGATCCACTGACGCATCTCGCGGTCGCCGTTCTGCTCCTCGGGGTCGCGTTTCTCGCGACGTACATCCCGTCACGACGGGCCGCGCGCGTCGATCCGACTACCGCGCTGAGAGCGGAGTAACAAGGGAAAAGGGAAAAAGGGAAAGTGTCTTTAGTCGGTCGGGAATGCTCACATGAACGACTTCACGTATTCGGTTCGAACGTTCCTGCGCACGCCGGGGTTCACTCTCGTCGCCGTCCTGACGCTAGCGCTCGGCATTGGCGCAACCACTGCGATTTTCAGTGTCGTCAATGCGGTCCTGCTACGCCCACTGCCCTACGCCGATCCCGATCGCCTCGTCACGACCAGAGGCTCTCTCGCGGACCTGCGCGATCTCGAGGCCTCGAATCGCTCGTTCGACAGCGTGTCGTTCTGGGCATCCAACCGCTACAACCTCCGTCTCAGCGACGACTCACAGCAGGTACTCGCTGGCCAGGTCTCGAGGAACCTGCTTCCACTCCTGGGCGTTCAGCCACTGCTCGGGCACAACTTCACGGCGGAGGACGATCGACAGGACACTGTAATGCTGGGGTACGGACTCTGGCAGACACGCTTCGCCGCCGATTTACAGATCGTTGGCAGAACGATCATCCTGAGCGGAACGACCTACACTATCATCGGCGTGACGCCCGCGTGGTTCCGATTTCCAAACGCGGAGTTTCAGCTGTGGGTGCCTTTGAGCAGCATCGATGTCAAAGCCCCCGCCCAGGCGAAGAATCGCGCGTTTCGGATATTCAGCGCGGTCGCGAGGCTCAAGCCGGGTGTCACGCTTGCACAGGCACAGTCCGAAGCGCGGTCGCTCAGCGAGCGGCTCGCCCGCGAGTTTCCGTCAACCAATGAGGGCGTGATCTTCGAGGTGCAAACGCTCTATGAGCGTCTCGTTGGAGAAGCGCGCCCCGCTCTGCGTATTCTGCTGGGCACGGTAGTTCTCCTCCTGCTCATCGCCTGCGCGAACGTGGCCAATCTGATGCTCGCGCGGACGACGGTCCGCGAGCGGGAAATGGCCGTACGCATAGCGGTGGGGGCAGGACGGGGTCGCCTGGTCCGGCTACTGATCATCGAGAGTCTGACGCTCGCCACAGCCGGCGGACTGCTGGGGCTGCTCGTGACAATGTGGGGCGTCGATCTGCTGCCGTCGGTGCTCGAAGCACGACTGCCCCGCGCCGACGGGATTCGCATCGACACCGGAGTGCTCGCGTTTTCCGCCTGCGCCACGCTGTTGACCGGGCTGATTTTCGGGCTCGCGCCAGCGGTAAAGACGGCAAAGAGCTGTACCCCATTGCTCAAAGACAGCGGACGCAGCGTTGCCGGGAGCGCTCATGGACGGCGAGTGCGTCAGGCGATCGCGATACTTGAAACAGCGCTCGCCGTCATCGTCCTGATCGGCGCCGGGCTTCTCGTCCGCAGCTTCGTCACACTGAACGGAACCGATGCCGGGTTTGCGGCTGCGCAGCTCGTCTCGTTCAACGTGCAGTTCATCTCACTTCCGGATACCGGGGCGCGCGTCCAGGTCGCAGGTGCGTTGATGGAAAAGCTGACGCACACTCCTGGAATCGAAGCCGCCGGCGCGTCGACCGGATTCCCGACGGTGACCCCGCAGCGTGCGACGCGCTTCGCCGTGGATGGCCGTACGTTGACTCCTGCGGAGGATACTGCGTTGTTCATTGCGGCCACCCCCGGGTACTTCGCAACCTTGCATACGCCGATCCTCGAGGGGCGGGCGATCGACGACACCGACCGTCCTGGCGGATCACCGGTCGTCGTGATCAATCGCGCGCTCGCCAGGCAGCTATTCCCGGCGGGCGACGCGTTGGGACATCGGCTTCGACTCATCAACCCCGAGCAGTCGGCAGACTGGCGGACGATTGTGGGCGTCGTTGGCGACGTCAAGTACCAGGGATTGGATCGGGAAGTACCGGCAACCGTGTACACGCCGTTTGCCCAGACGCCGCTCATGTGGCTCTATGTCATGGTGAGAACAGCCGGCAGGTTCGACTCGGTCGCGTCCGCCTTGCGAACCGTCGTTCCGGGAGTGGACCCATCGCTGACCGCGGCAAACGTTCTTCCGATGACCAACATCATCGCGCAGGGGGTCTCGGGCCCACGCGTCAACACGATGCTTGTGTCTGCATTCGCCGTGCTGGCCTTGCTGCTCTCGTCGATCGGGATTTACGGGGTGATCGCATATTCCGTCGCGCAGCGGAGCCAGGAGATCGGCGTGCGGATGGCACTGGGTGCCGCGCGCGGTGACATCCTGCGCCTGGTGGTCTCGGAGGGTCTCGCCATCGCAATCGCCGGGGCCGCCGTCGGCCTCGCGGGGGCGTTCGCGCTTGCACGTGTCATGAGCGGCCTGCTGGTTGGGATCTCCTCGCACGATCCCTTGTCATTCTCCGCGGCCACCGCCGTACTGCTGCTCGTCGCACTGGCGGCCAGCTACGCGCCAGCGCTCCGCGCCGCGCGCACGGAGCCGATGACCGCGCTAAGGCAGTGAAAGGGACAAGGGAAAAGGGAAAGTGCTCGTCCCTTTTTCCGATCAGCGGTCCGGTCGAATGGCGACCTCGTAGGCCGCGACCTCCGTGCGTGTGTCGCTGGCGTTCCGGGTGAGTGTGATTTCGTACGGGCCCGGCGCGAAGACATCTCCGGCGATGAACGCCGTCACCACTCGTTTGCCATCTGCAGTCGAGGGCGTCAGCCCGCCGCGCGACCAGACCGCGTCTCCGCCCGTCCATGTGCGGACGACGATCGTGTAGCGCGCCGACTGAGGTTCGGCTCCCGGTGGAAGGAGCAGGCGGAGCTGAATCGATTGATTGTCGGGCTGCTTGCCAACCGTCGGCTCTGGTGGCTGTGCGGCACGCTTGACGAGCGGCGACAACGTCAGTGTCGGCCGCGCCCCGGGGGCGGCCGCACCGCGTTGCCTCGCAAGCTCCAGCGACAAGGCCTCCCGAGCCGCCTGGTCGCGAGCCGCGTGCGCCTGCAACTGCTCGCGCTCGAGCCGTGCATTCACGTCGGCGGCGCGTAGACTCGCTATCTGCGTTCGGCATACGCAGTAGCGCGGTCGCTTCGCCGGCCGCCACGGCAATCAGCACGACACCTAGCGCGATGAACATCCATTGCACGCCTGGACGCTCGAAGCCGCTGACCGCTCGCATCAGCCCACACGATATACTGTTCCTCACCTTTCCCCAATCCGCCGAGACCATCGCCACGAGGACTATCCGCATGTTCGACGTCCGACATATTTCCCGTGCCCTTATTTTGACGGCCGTGCTCGGTGCCGTCGTGTCCGCCCAAGAGAACGCGAGTCCAGCTGCCTCCGCCCAGAATGGGTCCGATAAGGCGGCGGGGACCACTCCGAAGGAATTCAAGGCACTCAAGTACAGATCCATCGGACCCGCAGCCGGCGGACGAGTGGCGCGCGCGGCCGGCGTGCCGGGCGATCCCGCAACCTACTATGCGGCGGCGGCGTCCGGCGGCGTCTGGAAATCGAGCGACGGCGGCGCCACATGGAAGCCGATCTTCGACGATCAGCCGATCTCGTCGATCGGATCGATTGCGGTCGCCGCGTCGAACCCCAACATCATCTACGTCGGGTCGGGCGAAGCGAACATCCGCGGCAACGTCGCCGCCGGCAACGGCATCTACAAATCGTCGGACGCGCGGAAAAACGTGGACGCACGTCTGGAACGGTGAAGGACAGATCGGGACGATGGTCGTACATCCCGACAATCCCGATATCGCCTTCGCCGCCGTTCTCGGCCACGCATTCGGCCCGAACCCGGATCGCGGGATCTATCGGACGAAAGACGGCGGCAAGACGTGGGAGCAGGTCCTCAAGAAGGATGAGAACACCGGCGCGTCCGACGTCGAAATGGATCCGTCGAACCCATCGATCGTGTTCGCCGGCTTCTGGCAGGCGCGCCGGCTGCCGTGGGACCTCGTCAGCGGCGGACCGGGCAGCGGTCTCTACGTCTCCCGCGACGGCGGCGACACCTGGAAGCAGCTGAAGGGCGAAGGCCTGCCCGAAGGCACTGGGGCAAGGTCGGCGTCGCGGTCGCGCCGTCCGACAGCCGTCGCGTCTACGCGCTGATCGAAGCCGAGAAGGGCGGGCTGTTCCGGTCCGACGACGGCGGCGAGACCTGGGAACTGGCGAACCCGTCACGCGCGCTGCGGCAGCGCGCCTGGTACTACTCGACGCTGACGGTCAATCCGACCAATCGCGAAGATGTGTGGTTCCCGCAGGTGCCGATGCTGCACACGATCGACGGCGGCAAGACGATCCGCTACGTCAAAGGCCTGCACCACGGCGACCATCACGACATCTGGATCGATCCGAAGAACCCGAAGCGGATGATCGCCGCCAACGACGGCGGCGTCGACATCTCGAACAACGGCGGCGAAACGTGGTTCGCGCCGCCGCTGCCGATCAGCCAGTTCTATCACGTGTCGGTCGACACCCGCACGCCCTATCCACGTCGCCGGCGCGATGCAGGATCTCGGCACCGCGCAGGGACCGAGCGACAGCCTCCGCGAGCGACATCGCGCTGTCGGACTGGCACGGCGTCGGCGGCGGCGAAGCCGGCCACGTGGTCTCCGACGCGAGCGATCCGAACATCGTGTATGCCGGCGAGTACCTCGGCATCATCACGCGATACGACCATCGCACCGGCGAGTCCCGCAACGTCAGCGCCTGGCCGGAGAACCCCTCGGGCACGGCGGCGAGGACATGAAGTATCGCTTCCAGTGGACGGCGCCGATCGCCGCGTCGCCGCACGATCCGAAGGTCATCTACCACGGCGCGCAGGTGATCTTCCGAACGCCCAACGGCGGGCAGAGCTGGGACGTCGATCAGCCCCGATCTGACGCGCAACGACAAGTCCAAGCAGAAGTGGGCCGGCGGTCCGATTACGGGCGACAACACCGGCGTCGAAACCTACGACACCGTGTTCGCCATTGCGGAGTCGCCGATGCAGAAGGGACTGATCTGGGCCGGCAGCGACGACGGGCTCGTGCACGTGACCCGCGACGGAGGGCAGAACTGGACGAACGTGACCGAGGGCGATGCCGGGCATGCCCGAATGGGGCACCGTCAGCCTGATCGAGCCGTCTCCTTTCGATGCCTCGATCGCCTACGTCGTCGTCGACGCGCATCGCCTGGACAACATGCGGCCGTATCTCTACAAGACCGACCGACTACGGGCAGACGTGGACGCGGCTCGACGCAAAATTGCCGCAGGACGTCTACCTCCATGCCGTTCGCGAGGATCCGAAGAAGAAGGGGCAGTTGTATCTCGGCACCGAGCGCGGCGTGATGTTCTCGACCGACGGCGGCCAGACCTGGCGCGACCTCAGGCTGAACCTGCCGACCGTCGCGGTCCACGATCTCGTCGTCAAGGGTGACGACCTCGTCGTCGCCACGCACGGCCGATCGATCTGGATCCTCGACGACCTGCGGCCGGTCCGGGATTTCGACGCGTCGATCGCATCATCGAACCTGCACCTCTTCCCCGTCGCCGACGCCGTCCGATGGCGTCTCGGCGAGCAACGTGTACGGCGCGCGTGCGGCGAGTTTCCCGAATCCGCCGCGAGGCGCGTCGATCTACGTACTACCTCAAGGACAAGCCGAAGGGCGAGCTGAAGATCGAGATCCTCGACGCACAGGGCACCGCTCGTGCGCACGCTGAGCAGCGTGCCGCGCGAACCCGACGGCAGCGACGACAACGAGGATCCCGAGGATTTCAAGAAAGCCGCGCTGTCGGTCGACCCCGGCGTGCATCATGCGGCCTGGGACCTGGCATGGCAGGGCGCCGCAAAGATCAAGGGCGGCAAGATCGATACTGGCGATCCGTCGGAAGGACCTCGTGCGGTGCCCGGCCCCTACACCGTGCGCCTCACGGTGGACGGCAAAACGCAGACCACGCCGCTGCAGGTCCTGCCCGACCCGCGCGGCGATGCCAGCCAGGCCGATCTCGAGGCGCAGCTCGCGCACGCGCTGCGCGTCCGCGACGACGTCTCGAAGCTGACCGTCGCTCGTCAACGATCTGCGGTCGGTGCAGGACCAGCTGAAGGCGCGCGCGAAGGCGCTCGAACCGCGCAAGGCCGAGGCGGGGGTCGCCGATCTGCTGAAAGCCTCGGACGACATCGTGCGCAAGGCAGACGCGCTCGAAGACAAGCTGCACAATCCGACCGCGGAGGTGGTGTACGACATCCTCGCCATGCGCGGCGGCACCCGGCTGTACTCGCGACTGGCGCCGCTTCAGATGTGGGCGATCGAGGCCGAAGGCTCGCCGACAGCCGGCATGATCCAGGTGCTCGAGGCTCAGGAGAAGGAGCTCGCAGACTTGGATCGTGAAACGCGCAACTTCATCGAGGAAGAGGTCGGCACGCTCAACGCGACGGCGGTAAAACTGGGCCTCTCGTTTGTCATCATCAAGTGATGCAGACAGTAGTTCACGTCTACGCTGCGCGTTTGCGGCTTCGCGCGACCGCAAGCGCGAGCACGATCAGACCCCAGGCGGCGAGCGCCGCCGCCTGGGGCCACAGCAAGTCCAGCCCGATGCCCTTCAGGAAGATCCCGCGCACGATAATCAGGAAGTAGCGCAGCGGAATCAGGTACGTGAAGGCTGGATCACTCCGGCATGTTCTCGATCGGGAAAGATGAACCCCGAGAGGTAGATCATCGGCGTCAGGAAGAAGAACGTCGCCGTCATCATCGCCTGCTGCTGCGTCTCCGAGATGGTCGAAATGAACAGGCCCGAGCGCCAGCGTGCACAGCACGTAGAGCAGGCTCATCCGAGCAGCAGCGCAGAAGCTGCCGCGCAGCGGCACCTCGAACCAGAACACCGCCACAGCCACGACGAGCACGACATCGACCATCGCGATCGACGCCGTACGGCAGCAGCTTGCCGACGATCAGCTCCCATCGGCGGAGCGGCGTGACGTTGAGCTGTTCGAGCGTGCCGAGCTCCTTCTCGCGCACGATGGCCATCGACGCGAGGTTGGCCGTCACGACCAGCAGCACCAGCGCCAGCACGCCGGGGATCATGAAGTGCCGGCTTTCGAGCTGCGGATTGAACCAGATGCGGATGCGCGGCTCGATGCCGCCTCGTGCGGACGTCAGTGCGCTCGCGGAGTGGCCGCCATCCGGCCTTCGACAATCTCCTGCGCATAGCCGCCAATCAGGCTGGTGGCGTAGCCCAGCGCGACGGTGGTCGAATTCGAGTCGCTGCCGTCGGCGATCAGCTGCAGGGTCACCGGAGGCCCTGCTGACGTCGGCGCCGTAACCGGTCGGGATCGACAGCGCCAGCCATGCGGTCCCCCGTTGCAGGTACGGCTCGACGTCGCCGGTGGTCGACACGACGTCGACGATTGAGAAGTTCCGCGATCCGTCGAACCGCGCGATCAGCTCGCGGCTCGCGGGAGACCGATCGCCGTCGGCGACCACGACCGGCACATCACGCACGTCGGTCGTCGCGGCGTATCCGAGCATCGTCAGCTGGACGATCGGCGCGATCACCACCACGCCGAACAGCTTGCGGATCCTTGCGGAGCTCGAGGAATTCCTTCCAGACGAGAAAGCGCAGGCGCTGCATGTCAGACCCGCTCTCGCGCCAGGCGCAGCCGACGCGAGCGCCAGCATGGCCGCCGCGTAAATCGCCAGGCGCCACGAGCTGCGGCAGGAGCAGCGCTGAGCGCCGTGCCCTTGAGCACGATGCCGCGCAGCGCCACCAGGAAATAGCGGGCCGGCACGAGGTGCGTGATGATTTGCAGCGCGCGCGGCATGCTCCTAATCGGAAAGATGAAGCCGGAGAGCATGATCGTCGGCAGAAACGAAATGAGCAGCGCCATCTGGAAGGCGAGCTGCTGGCTGTCGGCGACGGTCGAAATCAGCAGGCCGGTGGCGAGCGCGCCGATCAGGAACAGCGAGAGCGCGACGAGCAGCGCCAGCCAGTTGCCGCGCATCGGCAGGCCGAACAGCAGCATCGACGCGCCAGATGATGAGCGCCGCCGACGCGAGCGCGATGATGAAGTACGGGATCGTCTTGCCGATCACGAACGAGAACGTGTCGAGCGGCGCCATGCGAATCTGCTCGATCGTGCCCGTCTCCTTCTCCCGCACGATGGACAGCGCCGTGGACGCCACGGCGGTGATCATCGCGATGTAGGCGATGAGGCCGGGAACGAGAAACAGCGTGCTGCGAAGCTCCGGGTTGTACCAGATGCGGGGCTCGACCGACGAGCGGAGGTGCGAACTCGACACGCCCCGGGCGCCAGCTGCTCGTTGACCGTCCGCAGGATGCTGCCGGCATAGCCCAGGACAGTCGTCGCGGTGTTCGCGTTGTCGCCGCTGATGATGACCTGCACCGGCGACGTGCGTCCCGTGCTCGACGTCGCGGCCGAAGCCTTCCGGGATCACGAGCACTGCGCGCGCGTCGTTGAGGTCCAGCAGCCGCTGCGGCATCTGTCGGGCGCATAGACCGACCGCCGCGAAGTCGAAGTACCCGGAGTTGATGAACGCCGACACGACCGCGCGGCTCTCGGGCGTGCCGTCGCGGTCCTGCACGGCGAGGCGCACGTGGCGGATGTCGAAATTCAGCGCGTAGCCGTACAACAAGAGGAAGAACGCGGGCACGAAAATCAGGATCAGCAGCGTGCGCCGATCGCGCGCAATCTGTCGCAGCTCCTTGCGGTAGACGGCGAGGGCCTTTCTCATGACGCGACGCTCCGTTCCGCTTCTGCGCGTTCCACGACATCGAGAAACACGTCTTCGAGCGATGGCTCGACCGGCTCGATGGATTCCACGGGAATGCCCATGGCCGTCAGCTCGCGCGCGATGTCCGGCGGCTCGACGCCCGCGTGTTTCAGGACCGCGTGGACGGCGGTTCCGAACAGGCTCGTCTTTTCGACGGCCGGCATCGCGTCGAGCGCCCGCATGGCGTCGGTGGCGCGCGGGGTCCGCACTTCCACGATCGGGCGGCCCGCGAAGACGCGCTTGACCTCGCGGGATGGTCCCAATCGCGGCCAGCCGGCCGGCATGAATCAGCGTGACCCGATGGCAGCGCTCGGCCTCGTCCAGATAGTGGGTCGTCACGAGAACCGTCACGCCGGAACTGGCCAGCGTGTCGATGAGGCGCCAGAACTGACGGCGGGACAGCGGATCGACGCCGCCGGTCGGCTCGTCGAGAAAGAGGATCGGCCGGCTCGTGCAGAATCGCGCAGCCGAGCGCCAGCCGCTGGCGCCATCCGCCGGCGAGGTCGCGCGCCAGACTGTGTTCGCGGCCGCGCGAGTCCAGCCATCTCGATGACGAACGATCGCCGCGACTCGAGCCGCTCAGGATTCAGGCCGTACACGCCGCCGAAGAATCGGATGTTCTGATCGACGGTCAGCAGCTCGTACAGCGAGAACCTCTGCGACATGTAGCCGATGCGCCGCTTGACGCCTTCCGGATCGGCGGAGACATCGATGCCGCCGACGATTGCCGTCCCCGACGAGGGCTGGAGCAGGCCGCAGAGCATCCGGATCGTGGTCGACTTCCCGGCGCCGTTGCTGCCGAGGAAGCCGAAGATCTCGCCGGTCCGCACCTCGAACGACACGTCGTTCACGGCCACGAACGCGCCGAATCTCCGCGTGAGATGCTTGACGTCGATCGCCACGGACACGTTGTTGGCTTTCCTCACTGCTCGTGGGGCCCCACCCACTCGCGCTCGCCCTTTTCCCTTTGGCCCTTTGCTCTTTCCTACTTGCCGACGGCGCGTTCCAGCCGCGCGTCGGCGAGCCGTGCGCTGGCGCGGGCGCGTGTGAGATCGAGCTCCGCCTGGAGCACGGCCAGATTCGCGTCGAGGACGTCGGTGTTGGTCACCACGCCTGCGCGGAAACGCTCCATGACCACACGCTGCGCCTCAACGGCGCTGCGAACGCCGTCGGCAGCCGCGTCAATCGCGGCGCGGCTCGAATCCACCTCCAGCCGCCGCTGCTGGACCTCGAATGACACCTGCCGATCGAACTCTGCGGTGCGCGCCTCGACCGCATGCGACGCCGCCACGGCCTGCGCCTGCTGCGCGTGCCGGCGCCCACCGTCCCACAGCGACAGGCTCAAGTTGACAGAGGCGTCCCACGAGTCGTTCCACACGTTCGACCTGGGAAAAATGCGGGAGTTGGGGCTCGCATAGTCGTACCCGGCGTTGACGCCGACCTGGGGACGGGCTTCGGCAGACGCGGCTTCCTCCCGCGCACGCGACGCCTGAAGACGATCCTCGAGGGCGCGTCGCTCCGCCCGCTGGACGCGCGCCTGGCCCAGCAGTCCTTCGATCGTCGACGGCGATGCGGGAGCCACTTCCAGGTTTGCCATCGGTTCGATCCGAACGATGGCATCCTCTCCGATCAAGCGCCGCAGATCGGCCTCCGACACGCCGCGCAGATTCGAGGCTTCGATCGCGAGCACGCGCTCTCTCGATTGCTGCGCCTCGGCCGTCAGCACCTCGTTTGGCGCAATCAATCCCTGGTCGAAGCGACTGCGAAGGTCCCGGACATGCGCGCCCATCGTGTCGAGCGACCGTGCCAGAACCCGCTCGGATTCGATCGCCGATACCAGCGCCCAGAAGGCACGCGTGATCTCCAGACGGAGGTCCGATCGCGCCGCGGCGATATCTTCCTCGGCGGCTTTGCGCTCCGCTTCGGCGGCCCGCTCCAATGCGTCGGTCCGGCCTGCCGTGTACACGGGCCAGACCAGATCCAGCCGCGAACGGAAGTTGTCGGGCACGTCGGGATAGACCACCAGCGTCCGCCCGCCTGGCTGTGGAATTGCGAAGGGCGTGACGTGATTCGTCCGCGTGTATCCGCCGAGAAACGAGAGCGACGGCATCGATGCGGCGGAGGTCCCGGCCTCTGCAGCCTCGGCTCCTTCCTTTCGGGCCTGCAGTTCCGCCAGCCGATGGCTGTTCGACAGTCCGCGGGCGATCGCATCGTCGAGGGTGAGCCGAAGCGGCTCCTGCGCCGCCGCCGCGTGGGAAACCAGACACAAGAAGGCGAGCGCTGCGGTGCGTTTCATGATTCTCTCGGCAGTGAAGTGGCCGGGATAGCTGCGGGTCCGGCGATGAGATCGATGAATACGTCCTCGAGAGAGGCGGCGATCGGGCGAACGATGACGCCCGTCGAGCCCGCGCCTTCGAGTGCCTGTCGGATCGCAGCGGCGCCGGCCGTCGCGTACTGGCCCGGCAGACGCACGTGCACACGATCGCCGAACGACTGCACGTCTACCACGCCGGGAATCGATCGGAGCATGTCGACCGAGGGTCGTCCGTCGCGAACGCTCACTTCGAGGAGCTGGCCCGCGAGGCGCGCCTGGAGATGATCAGGACGATCCACGGCAAGCAGACGGCCGTCGTGGAGCAGTGCGACGCGGCCGCAGCGCTCCGCCTCGTCGAGATAGGGAGTCGACATCACAATCGTCAGCCCGCGCGACAGAAACTCGGACAGGAGTTTCCAGAATTCACGGCGCGAGACCGGATCCACGCCAGTCGTCGGCTCGTCCAGGATCAGGATCTTTGGCTCGTGTACGAGCGTGCACGCCAGCGCCAGCTTCTGCTTCATGCCTCCTGACAGCCGATCGGCTCGGCGCGATCGGAACGGCGCGAGCTGGGTCATCTCCAGCAATCGTTCGCGCGCCGGTTCGTAGCCCCGGACACCGTGAATCTCGGCGAAGAACGCCACGTTCTCGTCGATCGACAAATCGCCGTAGAGCGAAAACCGCTGTGACAGGTACCCGAGATCGGCGGTCACGGATCGATGTTCTTTGATCGGGTCGCGACCGAGCACCCGCACCTGTCCGCCGTCCGCTCGCAAGAGTCCGCACGCAATCCGGATGGACGTTGTCTTCCCCGCTCCATCCGGACCGATCAGGCCGAACATTTCGCCGGCCTCGATCGCGAACGACACGTCGTCCACAGCGGTGAGGTGGCCGTACCGTTTCGTCACGCGATCGAATGCGATGGCGGCCTCCATGCGCATCCACTACTTCGGCAACTCTGCTTCCACCGGCATCCCGGGCTTCAGCACGCCTTCACGATTGTCCGCGCTCACCTTGATGCGGTAGACGAGTTTCGAGCGCTCGGCCGCGGTCTGGACATTGCGGGGCGTGAACTCCGCTTTTGGCGAGATGAACGTGATGCTTCCCTGCAGGTGCTGACCCGCATCGGTCACGAGGGTCACCGGCTGTCCGAGGCGCAATCGCGGGACGACGGGCTCGTCCACATAGACATTCGCCCACGCATGATCGAGATCGGTGATCGCGACGACGGGTGTCCGCGCCGCAATGGTTTCCCCGGCGTCGGCGAGCTTGGCGGTGACGATGCCGGCAACGGGCGATGTGAGCACGGCGTCTGCGAGGCCCTTCCGAATGACGGCAATCTGGGCATCCGCGCTCGCGACGCGGGCCCGTGCGCCGGCAATCTCTTCGGGTCGCGCCCCGGCCCGCAGCCGCGCGACAGTCTCATTCGCCGCCCGCACCCGCTCTCTGGCGGCGTTCACTCGAGCCGTCGCCACATCGCGCCGTGTTGCCGCATCGTCGCGCTGCTTACGGGACCCGGCATTGGATTGCAGCAGCGCGTCGAAGCGCTGGAGATCGGCCGTCGCCGCCTGGAGTTCGGATTCGGCAGCCGTGACGTCGGCCTGCGCGGAACCCGCCTGCGCGCGGGCCTGCCGGACGTCTTCGACGCGAGCACCGGCCTGGAGCAGCTTGAGGGCGGCGACGGCCTGATCGCGATCGGCGTCCGCGCGCCGAAGCGCCAGCTCGGTGTCGGCGGTATCGAGCTTCGCGATCGTCGCGCCGGCGCTGACACGATCGCCCTCCGACACCGCGACCTCGAGCAGTCGGCCGCCGACCTGCGGAGCCACGCGAACGTCGGTCGCTTCGACGTATCCGGAGGCGCGCTGCGCGCGCTCCTCGGCACGCCCGCCGCAGCCTGCCGCGGCCGCGACGACCACGAGCGCTGCCACTCGCAGGGGTCGTGATCCCGTGCTCATGCTCTCCGTCCCTCCAATGCCATCAGCGCCAGCCGCTGCACGTGGGCGACCACTTCGTCGCGCGTGACCAGGGCGGCGCCGGCAATCCCACCGCGCTCCAGACGACCACGGAGCTGCCGGCTCGCGAAGTACAGGAGGAGCGGTCCGACGACGCCGGCATGGACGAGGAGCGGATTGAGGCGCTGAAATCGCCCTTCCTCGACCCCTTCCCGAATGATGCGTCCGAGCGCGCCGATGACTCTCCGCATGTGGGCGACGGTCGGGGGATCCAGGTGGGCGCCGTTTTCGGCGATTTCGCGAAACCAGATCGGCGGGAAGTGGGGGCGCGCCTCGGCTTCGATGGCAATGGCTTCGACGAACGCACGGATTTTCTCCTCCGCGCGCGAATCGGCTCGGCTGGCGTCGTCGACGCGGACCGCCACCGCCTCGAACATGTCGCGCAGGATCTCGCGATAAAGCTCGGCCTTGTTGGTGAAGTGGTAGTAGATCATCGCCTTGTTGACGCGGGCGGCGCGGGCAATGCGATCCACGTTGGCGCCGGCAAATCCACGGGCGGCGAATTCGGCCGCGGCCGCGGTCAGCAGTCGGCGGCGCGACGCCGCGCTGCGTTCTTCCTGCCGCCGTCTGCCCTGCCGAGCCCTGGTCATCACCACAAACAAATTAACTAGTTAGTTAATATCACAACATGGGTATTTTAAGATCCGGCGGCTCCCCGGTGTCAAGTTGCGCGCCTCACGACCGCTGCGACGCCCCGGGGAGCCCTGGATGAGCGGCTATCGTCCGAGTGAAGAGACGTAGGCCGACAGATTCAGCATGTCGTCCTGCGTCAGCTTCGCCACGATCTGTTTCATGAGCGGCGACCAGACACCCTTCCGGGTCCCCTGCTGGATGTCCCACAGCTGGCGCATGATGTAGCTCGGCGAACGGCCGGCAATGCCGGGGACAGGGCCGAGGCCATTCAAGTCCGGGCCGTGGCACATGTTGCACGGCAAGGTCTTGTTCCCGCCGCTCGAGGCCAGCGCGGCCCCTTTGGCAATGCTGCCGCGTGGCGCGTATGCCACGAATCCGGAATGCGGGTCGCGGAGCTCGAATCGCGCGGCATCCTCGGGCGTTTCCACAATCCGGTCGCCGAGCGGCTCGGTTCCTCCATCAGCCACGGGCAGGAAGACATTTCCGGCCACGCGCATCCTGGGAATGGTGTCCGCCTCAACCACACGAATCCACGGCGTCCATTTCAGCGAGGCCAGATACTCCGCCGCGGCTTTGATCTCCTCGTCGGTCATCGCCTTCGCCGCCTGAATCATCTGCGTGGTATTCGTCTTGCGCGCGTCCGCGCTCGTGCGCAGATCGTTCTTGAAGTCGACCAATTGCTGCACGACGTAGGTGTACGGAAGGCCGGCAATCGGCGCGTTCTCCGGACGCCCCTTGCCATTCGGCATGTGGCACATCCCGCAGCCCCGCACGTCTGGCGGACGGCCGTGCACGAAGACGTCAGGCATCGGCGGATGGTCACCGGGAAACCAATCGGCGACGTGGAAGAAGTCCCGCAGCTCGGCGAGCGTAAACGCCTGCGTGCTGTCGGGAATGTGCTTCGGCGAAGTGTCTGGCTGCCGAGGTCCGCCCGCGCCCGATCCGTTTGCGCCTGGGTCCGGGGGAGTCGCCGGGACACCGTAGGCCCAGGCCGGCGTTTCTTTGGTGCCATCCTGGGCGCTGGTGAACGAAGTAGGGGCGAGAGTCAGAGCCGAAGCCGCCATGACACCGATCAGAACGCTTCGCATCAGAGAACACCTCGAGACCATCGAACCAGTAATCTTCCGCCTGAAGGCGGAAGCTACAAATACTCAGCGCAACAAAACGCAACCCGAGACAGACCGCGAGCCGCGAGCCGCGAGCCGCGAGCCGCGAGCCGCGAGCGCCGCGAATAAGGCTACAGCAGCTTGGCCAGCCGCGCATAGCCCGCGCGGCTCACGGGGAGTTTGGTGCCGTCGCGAAGGATGGCGAGTCGGCTGTCCTTCGCGTACAGCTCCACGCGCGCGATACGGTCGATGTTCAGCAGGTACGAGCGGTGGATGCGAACGAAGCGCGCGGGGTCGAGGAGCGCTTCAATCGCTCCAAGCGTTTGATCCTTCAGATATGACTTCCCATCCGATCGGAAGGACACATAGTCGTCCTGCGCTTCAACATAGTCGATCGTGTCGACTGGCAGGACGTGCACCTTCGAGCCATCACGGATCAGCACGCGCTCGAGTGGCGCCTGCTTCGCGCGTCCTTCCGAGACGAGGGCGTCGATCGGCGAGGCGTCGCGCGCCGCCAGGCGCTCGCGGGCACGCGCCAGCGCCTCCGCGAAGCGTTCGGCGCTGAAAGGCTTCAACAGGTAGTCGATCGCATGCACCTCGAACGCGCTGAGCGCGTACTCGTCGTAGGCCGTCGTGAACACAACCGGCACGGACCGGCCGATGAGTTCGAGTACCTCAAAACCACTCAGCTTGGGCATCTGGACGTCGAGAAACATCAGGTCTGGCGACAGTTCCGACACGGCCTTCACCGCTTCAAAGCCGTTCGCGCACTCGGCGACGACCTGCAGGCCGGGGTGGGCCCCAAGGTATTCGCGCACGACTGCTCGCGCGAGTGGTTCGTCGTCCACGATCACGACGCGAAGAAGATCGCTCGTCATGTTCGATCGGCCTTCGCGGCCTCGTTCATGCCGACCGATCCGACGACCCGTTCTGCTGGCAGCGTCAGCTCGACGCGCCAGACGCCTGCCGCCTCGGTTGCCGACACTCGCGCGGTGTCGCCGTACAACGCAGAGAGTCGCGCGCGCACGTTCGTCAGGCCAAGCCCGGTGCCCGTCCGTCGCGGACGGTCCGCATCGCAGGGGTTCTCCACTATGACCTTCACGGTGCTACCCGTCGTGAACGTCCGGATGACAATGCACCCGCCCTCGACGACATGCGCAACGCCGTGCGTGACGGCATTCTCGACGACCGGCTGCAACAGCAGAGGCGGAACGAGGAGAGTGCCGTCCTCGGGAATCACCACGTCGACGCGCAGCCGATCGCCAAATCGCACCCGCTCGATCTCGAGGAAGCGCTCCGCCAGCTGCAGCTCACGACCAATCGTAATGCGATCCTCGGATCCGAGTGCGAGGCTGTCGCGAAAAAAGTCCCCGAGAAGTACGCACATGCGCCTGGCCGCGGAAGGCTCCGCGGTCGTCAGGGCACTGATCGAGTGCAGACTGTTGAAGAGAAAATGCGGATCGATTTGGGTGCGAAGCGACCGGAGCTCCGCCTCTCGTGCGTGGACTTGCGCTTCCAGTCCGCGACGCTCCGCTTCCCGTGACTGTTCGAATGCCGCCAGCAGATAGCTGATGGCAAGCGACAGGAGATAGAGCAGCACGCCGAACCCGAAAATCAGCGCGCGGAGGGCGGAAAACACGCTCGCCGACGCCAGCTCGCTGCCGCGCGCGAACAGTTCCAGCCATCCTCGCGCAATCGCCAGCCACACACCGCTGGAAATCGCAGACGACGTGAGCGCCGTCGCGATCAGGCGCACCGCGCCCGTCGTCGGAAGCGGCGTGCTCCGCGAGACATACCAGGCGGATAGACAGAAAAATGCATAGGCAATGGCGAGGGGCACCGCAATCGCGAGCGCCTGTGCGGCGGCGAGCTGACCTGGCCCGGCGAGTAGGGCAGCGAGCAGCAGTCCCACACATGTCCAGACGCCGAGGTACAGCGCCAGACGCCTGCCTCTCGCCAGAATCGGGTGCATCAGTTCTTGATTTCGACGCCGCCCATGATCGCGAACCCGCGCACGAGCAGCCGCTGAGTAGTCGCGTCGTGCACCGGATGCGTTTTGTCTTCGTACCCGCCGAGGATTGGCGTAACGCGACCGGAGACGCTCCAATTCTCTGGAACGCGTATCTCGATGCCGCCCCACATCGCGAACACGTCGATCACGGCGTCTCCTTCGATCGACGCCTGCCGCAAATCGATCTGACACCCACCCATCACGGCGGTAAGGTCGCCGCCGCGAAACGTTTTTGAATTGCTTCCGCGATTGATTCCGGCGAGCACGGCAACGGCACTCACCGTCGAATGGCTGTCCGCCGGGTCGGCGGCGGCGCCGCGTCCGTGCATGCCCCGCCACACCATGGAGCCGCCCACCAGCACGAGCAGCATGGGCCAGAGGTCCCACAGGCTGATGCTGACGATTGCCATCGATTGAAGGAGCAGCCACACGCCGGCAAACACGAACACGGAACCGGCGAGGATTCCTCCTCCGCTGCCGGTCTGCCAGAGCTTCAGCAATCCGACGGCGATGAGGCCGACTGGCCAGTAGCGCAGGTACTCGTGCGCGTCGACCACGCCCAGGTTCTCGAGCGTGAACAGCAGGCCGACCGCAATGACCAGCAGCCCCATGACGAGCTGTGGAGCAATCGGTCGGGTGCGACCCGGCGACTCCATGATCATCTCTCCTCGACGCGCTGGCGCGCTTGACGATCCGGATCTTCAATCGCGCGCCAGACAATGCCGATGCCGGCACCAACGATCAGGAGCGGCCACGAGCTCCCGTACCCCAATCCAAGCACGTGAAACTCGTTCACAAAGAACCAGAGACCCAGATAGATGAACCAGACGCCCATCCATCGCGATCCGGCGTGCCCGTCTCGCCGGGTTGGCGGCGCCAGAAACCGCACACCGCCAAATGCAATCAGCACGAGCGGCCAGAACTTCCCGGACAGATGGATCGCCGAAATTCCCATGTGGTCCGCGAGCATGGCCAGCCCCGCGAACATGATCACGAGGCCGACCAGAATCGGACCGCTGTCAACACGGAATGGTTTGTCTTGATTGCTCATGGCTCTCGCGGCGTCTGCCGATGGGTTTCAGGATACGGCGCCCTGCACGGGTCATCCCTTCATTTCCGGCGAACGCCCCCGGCCGACCGGTGAACGGGGAAAACTCTGGTAAGATCGCCGCCCATCATGTGCTTCATTCCGAACGAGTTGAGGGCCGTGCGTTCGCCTGTACGGGGACATCGGTGGCTGGTCGCGCCGGCGCTGGCCATTCTCGTCCTCGTGGTGTCGGCGCTCGCCGCGTCCGCCGGACCCCTTCAGGACGACGTCAAGGCACGGCGAGGCCGTGCGATGGAACGATTGGGACCTGACGCCCTGGCGATCTTCTGGAGCGCTCCCCCACGGGTGTACTCGACCGACGTGAACTACGAGTACCGTCAGGACAGCAACCTTTTGTATCTGACGGGTATCGATCAGGAAGACACGATTCTCGTGCTGATGCCCGGCAACGAAACGCGCAAGGAGATTCTCTTCGTTCGCGAAGCCGATGCACGACGCGAGCACTGGAATGGGCACAGCCTGACGCCCGCGGAGGCGTCCGCCGCCAGCGGCATTCAGACGGTGATGACGACCGGACAGTTCGAGTCGTTCGTCGCCAGCATCTTCTCGACACGCGCACAGTCCGCTTCCTCAACCGAGTACGCGCGGTTCTTTCAGGCGCTGACCGATGGCCGCGCTCGGGTCGCGCTGCTGCTCGAGCCCGTGACCGATCTGACGGCAGCGCCTGGTCAGGCCACGCAGTTCGCGTCACGGCTGCGCGATCGGTTTTTCGGCTTCACCGTTCAGGATTCCGCGCCCATTCTCGCGGAACTACGCCAGATCAAGACGCCGTACGAACAGGGCGTGCTGCGCCGGAGCGTTGAGATTTCGAGTGAAGCCCACCGGGCCGGCATGCACGCGGCCCGGGCGGGCAAGTACGAGTACCAGGTGGAGGCTGCCATCGAAGAGGTGTATCTGCGCAATGGCGCGATGAGCTGGGGATATCCATCGATCGTCGGCAGCGGACCGAACGCCACGATCCTCCACTACGAAAAGTCAAGCCGCAAGATGGCGCCGGGCGACCTGCTGCTCGTCGATGCGGCGGCAAACTATCAGGGGCTCACCGGCGACATCACCCGAACGTATCCTATCGACGGAAAGTTCTCGCGCGAGCAACGGGACATCTACGACATCGTCTACGCCGCACAACAGGCGGGCGAGAAGGCCGCCAGAACTGGGGGCCAGGCGCGAGACATCCAGGCGGCGTGCGACGAGGTGATGAAGGCGGGCCTGGTACGCCTCGGTCTCGTCACCGACCCAAGCGGCATGCAGTTCAAGATCTGGGCGACGCACGGCGTCTCGCACTGGATCGGCATGGACGTCCACGACGTGGGCGTACCGCGGCGGCCGCTCGAAGCAGGCATGGCCTTCACAATCGAGCCGGGCATCTACATCCGGGAGGCCGCGCTGAACGACCTTCCGAAGACGCCAGAGAATGCGGCGTTCATCGAGAAGGTTCGGCCGATCGTCGCCAGGTACAAGGATATCGGCGTGCGGATTGAGGATTCTTACCTGTTGACACCCGCGGGGCTGGAGAGGCTGTCGAAATCCGTACCGCGCTCGATCGACGAGATCGAAGCCTTTTTGAAGGAGTAGTTACTTCGGCGGCAGGCCGGCTTTGATGCGGGCCTTCTCGAGCTCGGCAAGTGCGTCCTGCACTTCCTTCCGCGCGGCCTCGCGCTCCCGGTCTTGTTTCGCATCCTCGTACTTGTGGATGGCTTTCAAAAGCGCCCATTGCAGAGCGAACGAGGTTGCCGCCACGGTCAGCGCTTCTCCATTGCTGAAGGCGGCGTACCCTTGAACATCCTTCGGCGTCACCATGTCCAGAAATTCCTGGTGAGTCATGCCGCCTGCGGCGGGCACGGGGCCTTTGAGATAGTCCGGGCCGAGGATGTCTTCGATCGTCGGTTTCTTGCCGATCACTTCCACTCGAAAGACGAGCCGCTCTCCCTTGAGGTGGATCGCCGGAGGTTGGGACAGCGCGCGCTGGATGCGCTCGAGGGAGACTGGAAGATCGGCGTCTGGTTCGCCCGATTGGCTGGCCGAATCGGCCGGAGGCTGCGACACGTCTGCGGCAGCGGGCGCGGAGGGTGCCTGGCCGCCCGGTGGCGGAGTTCCAGCCACAATCGCCATCAGCACTACGCCGCAGAGAACAGGCATCAGAGGTCTTCTTTAGGACGACGAAGAAACCGATAAGGCCGCCGCAGCGGTGTGCCCCCTCACCTCGGCCAGGCCCCATCCGCGCCCGTCCACTATCAAATATGGGTATCGACGGCGCCCGGCGTCAATGACATTCCTGTGGTTCCGGCAAGGATAATCAGCGTCCCCCGCTGGGATTCAGCCGTTCGCAACTGAACAGCGGGGGGACAGGTGCCACGTGCCCGATCGGTGAGTATTTCAGACGAATCGAGCCTTTTTCTCAGTACCGAGCGTGGCACAGCGTTCGCGACGACGGGGCGAGCAGCTCTGGCGGGCACTATAATGAGAAACTGATCCTCTTGCCGGTCCGTCTAACCGACGAGCCCGCAGATTCAGCAGAAAGGTCCAACCGCTCATGGCTTTTTTTTCGAAGGCGCCTCAGCCGGCGTCGAGCGTGACGAGCGAGGCGCTTGCGTCGAGTGCACTGATCGCCGTCCGCAATATTGAGAAGTCCTACGCTCACGGTACGAGCCGCACCTACGTGCTGCGGCGCATCAACGTCGACGTGAAGGAAGGGGAGTTCATCTCGATCATGGGGCCGTCGGGCGCCGGAAAATCGACGCTGCTCCACATCGTCGGGATGCACGACAGCGCATGGACGGGGGAGTACTACTTCCTCGATCAGCCCGTGCACAAACTGGGCGCCAAGGACCGCGCGAAACTGCACAAGCAGTACATCGGGTTCGTCTTTCAGAGCTATCACCTGCTCGATCACCTGACGGTCTACGAGAACCTCGACATCCCGCTCTCCTATCGAGACATCAAGAAGTCGGAGCGCGAGAGCATGGTGTGCGACATCCTCGACAAGTTCGCGATCGTCGGGAAGAAGGATCTGTATCCGAATCAGCTCTCAGGCGGCCAGCAGCAGCTCGTGGCCGTCGCGCGCGCCGTCATCTCGAGCCCGAAGGTGATCCTCGCGGACGAGCCGACAGGCAATCTGCACTCGAGCCAGGGCAAGGAGATCATGGAGCTGTTCAAGAAGCTGAACGAAGCAGGCACGACGATCATTCAGGTCACGCACTCGGAGGCGAATGCGGCATACGGAAGCCGCGTCGTGAATCTGCGCGACGGATGGGTGGTCGACGAGTAGGGCGCTGGTCAGGGCTCAAAAAAAGAGGTCGGCAAATCTACCGACCTCTTCGTTCGTACTCTCGTTGAGCCCTGAGCCTTCTTCACCAGCGCGGTTCTTTTCGTCGTCCCCCGCTGAAATCCCCATCGTCGAAGTTACGGCCGCCGCCTCCGCCGCCTCCGCGATATCCGCCACCGCCACCTCGGCCACCTCCCCCGAAGCCACCCTCAGGCTTCGGCCGGGCCTCGTTCACCACGAGCGCCCGCCCTTCCATCTGCTGCTCGTGGAATTCGCTGATCGCTTTCTGCGCTTCCTCGTCCGTCCCCATCTCGACGAAGGCGAAGCCCCGGGCGCGACCCGTGGCCATGTCCCGCATCACGCGGACGCTGTCCACTTTGCCGGCGCGGCTGAACAGCTCGGTGAGCTGATCTTCCGTCGCGGAGTACGGAAGATTCCCGACGTAGAGTCTCCTGCCCATCTGTCACTTACTCCTGCCCTAGGCAGCCTGATCAGCCTCGACCGAAACTGCGGCGGTTCGCCGAGCTTTAGTGTCGGCAGACATGGCTGCGCTACAAAAGGTGACGCGCGGTTGTTCTGACAATGAGCGGTCCGCGCGCCCTGGACCACTCTCGTCGAAAAGCGCTCGCGGATTGTTGCAGACAGCAGGTCTCGGGCTGCGCAGACAAGGGGCGGGCTCCCATTCGGCGGGGAGTATAGCAGAATGTATGCCGGGCCTCGCGAGCGCCAAACCTCATCCATCCGCGTCTTTACCCCAGGGCAACGCCGAGCTAGAGTGGCAATCGTGCGTACTGTTCTTACGCTCCTTGTCATCACGGGTGCGACGCTCACGGGGTGTGTGCGGTCCCGGCACTATGAGCTGCGCGGACAGGTGCTGGCAGTCGATCGAGGACGACAGGAGGTCACAATCAAGCACGAGGATATCCGGGGGTTCATGCCCGGAATGACGATGCCGTTCAAGGTATCGGATCCGCACCTGCTCGATGGAATTGAAGCGGGGGACCTGGTGAAAGCCACGCTCGTGGTCGAAGATTACTCCGGGCATCTTTCATCCCTGGAACGGACGGGACACGAGGCAGTCACCACTCGCATCCCACCTTCGGTGCATGTGCTCGAACCCGGTCAACCGGTCCCGGACGTCAGACTGATCGATGAAACCGGCGCGGCGCGCTCGCTCGGAGATTGGCGAGGAAAGGTTCTGGCCGTCACATTCGTATACACACGCTGTCCGTACCCGGACTTCTGTCCGAGAATGGATGCGCAGTTCAAGAGTGTGCAGACCGGGATCCTCGACGACCCGCAACTCGCCGGTCGTGCGGCCTTGTTGTCGGTCAGCTTCGATCCCGCCTACGACACGCCGTCGATTCTCGCGGCGCATGCACAGAAGATCGGTGCGAATCCGCGAATCTGGCATTTCGCCACCGGCGAGCGTGACGCCATCGATGCGTTCGCGTCGCAATTCGGCGTGTCGATCGTTCGAGAAGGCACGGGTGCCGACAGCGTGACGCACAATCTGCGCACGGTCGTCGTCGGCTCTGATGGCACCTTGCAGACCGCCTTCACCGGGAACGAATGGACGCCGGCCGAACTGATGAAAGCCTTGAGACAGGCGCATTGAGCGCCCGGTGTGCCAGTCCGATCGGCTCCCAGCCCCCGCCGTTGTCCGCCTTCACCGCGCGCGAACGACGGATCATTTGCCGGCTTCGCACGCCGCGGCAGGTTCAGCGCTTCCTCAATGCGCTTCCGTACAACACGGAACCGCCGCCGCAAGGTGCGACGCAGCGCACGTTCCGCGGCGTCATAGAGCGTAACGCCGCGCATTGTCTCGAGGCGGCGCTCACGGCCGCGGTGATTCTCGAGCAGCATGGGTGGCCACCGCTCGTGATGTCATTCGAGTCCATCGACGAGCTCGATCATGTGCTGTTCGTGTACCGACAGAACGGTAGGTGGGGATCGGTCGCGCGCTCGCGCGACCCGGGTCTTCACGGACGAAAACCGGTCTTCGCCACGCCGCGCGCGCTGGCGCTCAGCTATGTGGATGCGTACGTCGACTTCAGCGGAAGGATTACGGGATACGCCATCGCCGACCTGCGCGATGTCGGCAATTACGACTGGCGCCTGTCGTCGGGAAACGTCTGGAAGGTGGAGCGGATGCTGTTAGAGTTGCCGCACCGGCCGCTTCATACATCAGACGCTCGGATCGATCGCCTCCGCCGGCGCTATCGAGAATACCGCGCACGCCACGGTCGCAAGCCGATCTACTACACGCGCATGGATCGGTGGACCGAACTTCCTCGCGAGTTCATGAGGGACTCGAAGCTATCTCAGAAACCCCAAACGGGCTCGGTAACAAATACCGGCAACGCGAGCGAGAGAGCGAGTAGGGGAGTTCCGCCTTCGCTAAGGCTACGGCGGACATCGCCGAAGCTTTAGCGGAGGCGTGCCGAGGGGCGAAGCCCCTGGGATCAGACTAGTCCAGATCGAAATCGCGGGTCGGCTTGGTGATCGGCTCCGTCTTCGCCTGCTTCAAGGCCTCTTCGAATCGCTTCGACAAGGCGTCGCCCCGGGTTCGCTCTGCGGCCACCGACTGCTGAAAGAGATCTTCGCGGCGCTTCGCCTGCTCGTCGAGCAGACGATGCGCATCGCTCAGTTCCGGTATATCGCCGGACGGCGGTTCCACGTGACGGACGATCCGGCGGAGGTTCGTATCAATCACGAGCGTCGACCGGCAGCACGGGCAGGTGGCTTCGAATTCAGATTTGAGGGACATGAGGTTCCATCCTTCTCGAAATGCCGAGTCAGCAGAGTGCGATCGGGGGAGCGGAGGGTCTCACCACAGAGTTAACGGAGGTAACAGAGAAAACAAAATGGGTCTCTGCTCTCTCTGCTAGCTCTGTGGTGAGCATACCTCCGTTGCCTCCGTCTCCTCCACGCGGCTCAGCGACGCGTCGCATCGAGCTCCAGCTTCACCGGGTCGCCGTTCGAGTCGGTGGCGGTCACTTCGACCTTGAGGACCCTCTGGCGCGAGACATCGTAATGCTGACCGAATGCCGTCTGAAACTGGCTGAGCGGCGCTGACATGCGGCTGCCTGCCGCGAGCGTCGGCGTACCGCCGCGAAAATGATCGTTCACAGTGACGACGACATTCCGCCAGTCGCGCGACGTCTGATTCTGAACGCTCACCGCGTTCTCGGCGACGGTGATCGGTCCAGGAGCGCGCGAACACGACGCGTGCAACACGAAAACAAGAGCAAGCAGCCGCCACGGACGTCTGCGCATCAGGCATTATGATATCTCCATGCGCCCCAAGGGCCGGATGCCGGCTCTGCTGCCTGCGTTTTCGGGAAATGTCATGAGTGCCTGCGGCGGAGGATTTGCGGCGCTGAACCTGCAGGCGGCCGGCGCCCGTCCCGCTTTCACGTTTGCGACGATCGCGCCTCGCACGCTCGTGCTCGAGTCGCTTTCCGACAGGGGCGCATCGTACTGATGCCGTGGCTCTCGATCGCCGGCGGCGTTTTCTTGACGTGGGTCGTTCTGGTCTTCCTGTTCACGCCCGGCATCAACTACCACCTCTCGCTGCGCACGTCGGTTCACGAGTCCGACTTCCTGTATACGCTCCAGTCGACCTGCCAGGCGGCGCTCCATCACGGCAACGCGGTCACGGTGTTCACGAACGGCGTCTCGTTCTACCCCGCGATGCTCGAATGCGATCGGCCAGGCGCGACGCGCTCGATCAACATGGAGTGCTACATCTTCCAGCCCGGCAAGATCGCCGACCAGTTCATCGCGGCGTTGTCCGCGAAAGCGCAGGCAAGGGTCAACGGTCACCATCGTCGTGGACGCCATCGGAAGTCTCAGCCTGTGGGGACGCCCGGTGCGGCGACTGCGAAAGGCGGGCTGCCGGATCGAGTCGTACCAGCGGCTGCGATGGTATTCGCTCGCGCGATTGAACAACCGCACTCACCGCGAACTGCTGGTCGTCGACGGCAAAGTCGCGTTTGCCGGCGGCGCGGGGATCGCCGACTGGTGGGTGTATCCGACGCTCAAGCGCATGCGCTGGCACAAGCCCTGGCGCGACACGATGGTGCGCATCGAGGGGCCGGTGGTCGCTGCCCTGCAGGGGGTGGCGGCCGAGAACTGGCTGGAATGCTGTGGCGAGATCCTCACGGGTCCCGCATACTTTCCCAGCCTCGACGCCCGAAGGAGATACCACGGCGTTCGTCGTCAAGAGCTCGCCGTCGGATCGCGCCACCGCGTCGCGCGTGACGTTCCAGCGCTGATGGAGGCGGCCGACCATTACGATCCACATCAGCACGCCGTACTTCCTGCCGGATCGCGCCCTCCGACGCGCGCTGGTCGAGACCGCCCGTCGTGGAGTCAAGATCACCGTGATCGTTCCGGGCCGCAAGCACGGATCAGAAATGGGTGCGGCTCGCCAGCCGCCGGATGTGGGGGCAGCTGCTCGAGGCGGGTATCCGCATCTTCGAGTATCGAAGCACGATGATGCACGCGAAAGTGCTGGTCGTCGACGAACTGTGGTGTGTGCTGGGAACGACGAACATCGACAACCGATCGTTCGAGCACAACGACGAGGTGAACGTCGCGATGCGTGACCGGGCGCTCGCCGCGCGGCTGCTGGAGGACTACGCGCGAGACATCGAAGACAGCCAGGAGATCACGCTGGACCGCTGGCAGCGCCGCGCCGCCTGGGAAAAATCGTCGGCCCGTTCATCTGGATTCTGGAGCGCCAGCAGTGAGCGAACTGAAGAGCGCGCGGCATCATGTCGATGTCAGGATCGCGACCTACAACATCCACCGCTGCCGCGGCATGGATCGCCGGACACTGCCGTCACGCGTCGCCGAGGTCATCCGCGAATTGAACGCCGACGTCGTCGCCCTGCAGGAGGTCATCGGCGCCGGACCCGACGGAGCCGGACAGGCCGAGGAGATCGGTGCGGCCGTCGGCATGGGGTGGGTGATGACTTCGGTGCGCCACCTGCGGAGCCACCTGTTCGGCAACGTGGTGCTGAGCCGGTTTCCGATCGTGCATCACAGTCAGTACCGACCTGTCGTGGCGCACCTGCGAGCCGCGCGCGTGTCAGCGGGCGGACCTGGAGGTCGAGGGGCACGCGCTGCAATCTACAACGTCCACCTCGGCACCGCCGTGCTCGAACGCCGTTACCAGGCGACGCGCCTGGCCGCGTTTCGTGCACGACCGCCGCGTCGAAGGGACCGAAGATCATCCTCGGCGACTTCAACGAGTGGATGCGCGGCCTCGCCACCAGACGCTCAGCTCGCTGTTCGAGAGCATCGACATCTACGAGCACCTGAAGCGCCGCCGCACCTACCCTGGCATCTTCCCCGTCCTCCACCTCGATCACATCTATTACGAAGGACGCGTCGAAATCCGCGAGCGTCGAACTGACGCGCTCGCGCAAGGCGCTGATGGCATCCGATCACCTGCCGCTCGTCGCCAACCTCCGGATTGGCCTGTAGGGGCCCCGACTCTGCTGGCGTGCTTCCTCACCGCTGAGCCTGAAGTCTTGTCCGCTGAGGAGGTGGAACCCGCGACCCGCCTCGTCCGTATTGACAGGACAGATACCAAAGTGATATCACATTGGTATCTGTTGCGAGGAGGTCGCACATCATGATTCGCGAACGCGAAAACGCCAGCCCTGCCCGGCCTGCCTGTCCTGCTCGTGCGGCATCGCGCTCATCGCCGCCAGCGTCTATTGAGGTCATCGCGGGAGCGCGTGAACCGTCGGCGTCGATCGATCATCGGGTGGAGCCTTGCGCTCATTGGATCGATCCTGCTGCTCACGGGCCTCTTCGTGGTCAACCCGAACGAAGGCAAGGTGCTGCAGTTCTTCGGCGGCTACGCCGGCACCGTCAAGCGCCCCGGACTGCGCTGGGCGAACCCGCTCTACACGAAGAAGCGGATTTCGCTGCGCGTCCGAAACTTCGAGAGCTCGCATCTCAAGGTCAACGACAACGAGGGCAATCCGATCGAGATCGCTGCGGTCGTCGTGTGGCGGGTCGTCGACACGGCGGAAGCGGTCTTCGAGGTGGACGACTACAAGAACTACGTCAAGGTGCAGACGCGAGGCGGCGCTGCGCAACCTCGCGACGAGCTACACGTACGACTCGCACGACGACGTGACAGATGTCGCTGCGCGGGCACACGACCGCAGTCGCCGAGCACTTGAAGAAGGAGATTCAGGATCGGCTGGCGCGTGCCGGCGTGGAGGTGATGGAGGCGCGAATCAGCCACCTGGCCTACGCGCCTGAGATCGCGCAGGCGATGCTGCAGCGCCAGCAGGCCGGCGCGATCATCGCTGCGCGGCAGCGCATCGTCGAGGGCGCCGTCGGGATGGTCGAAATGGCGCTCGACATGCTGTCGCGAGCGCGACATCGTCGACGCTCGACAACGAGCGAAAGGCCGCGATGGTCAGCAACCTGCTGGTCGTGCTGTGCGGCGAGCGCGCCACGCAGCCGATCATCAACACCGGCACGATCTATCAGTAACGCCGTGGCCGAGCGCAAGCCGTTCCTGCTTCGGATCGACCGCGAGGTGCTCGACGCCGTTCAGCGCTGGGCAGACGACGACCTGCGCAGCCTGAACGGCCAGATCGAGTTCCTGTTGCGGCGCGCGTTGAAGGAAGGCGGACGCGAAGGTCAGACAGGCACGACGCAGAGCGACGGTCAAGGACGCTAGGACTCTTCGTACTCTTCTTCGTTCGGAGGCAGCAGGCGCGTCGAGGGACGCAGGGCCTCGCGGTGATCGAAGAGCGGCAGATCACGAACGTGCAGGGTGAGCGCGCAACCTGGTCCCTTTTCGTCGACGACGACGGTCACCGGGCTGCCCTTCCACGCCCTCACGAAAGCCGATGCGGCAACCGCAGGCCAGCCGCGCGTGCGTGAATCCTTTCAACATCCTGAAGCGATCATACTACAGGAGTGCCTTGATCTCCTGCTCGATCCCTTCTTTGGTCACGGGTCCGAAATGTTCGACGCAGATCGTGCCATCGCGACCGATGAAAAAAGTGACCGGCACGCCGACGATCGGTCCGTAGGCTTCGTCGAACGCATCCTGCCACAGCAGGATGGGATAGTTGATCTGCTTCTTCGTCGCGTAGTCGCGCAGCGTCGTCGGCGGGATCGTCGAGCGAGACACCGAGCACGACGAAGCCCTGGTCCTTGTACCTTCGAGTAGGCCTCGACGAGCTCTGGAATCTCCAGCTCGCACGGGCCGCACCATGTCGCCCAGACGTTGAGCAGAATCACCTTGCCCTTGTAGTCCGCGAGCCGGACCTCGGCGCCGTTCATGTCCTTGAAGGTGAGGTCGAGATTGGCGACGCCTTCGGATTTATGCGGCGTCGGCGGGGTGGACTCCGTCGTTGCTTTCGACTCCAGGCGGGCCGTGTGCATGATCAGCGGAACGACCAGTAGCGCGAGCGCGCTAGCGGCGGCGAAAGCAGCGATCCATCGGCTCTTCATGTCGTTGATCCTCGGTCAAGTCCCTGTGATCAGCTGGTTAGCGGGCGTTCGCGCGGACGTATCCGACCACGGGTGCGAGCTCCGCGGGGCGCGCACGCGCGAGCAGCACGTAGGTACGATCGTTACCGGACCAGATGACCGCTTCGTGCCCGAACTTCTCGACGAACTCTTCCTGATTCGGCGTCTGCCGGATGCTGCGCGGCACGACGAACATCGACAATGGCTCCCCACGCCATGTGTACATGATATGCGCCACGCGCCCGCTGCTCATCGCGCAGCGTCGAACACCAAGCAGCTCGAGACTCTCGCGCGACGAGCTCGCCGGAATCTGGATGGCCCAGCCTTGCTTCGCGGCCCAGTCGCGAGCCGCCGTCGTCGCATCCGTATGCTTGAGACGCTCAGGCGCAAACTGAAAACACTTGACGTGGTCGATGGTCAGCTGGGCGGCGAGCGCCTCGACCCTGTCGTTCAGGCCGATCACGAACGCCCCAGCGATGGCCATGAGCAGCGTGGCGGCGAGCGACAAGGGCACCCAGGTTCGCCGCACGGCACGGGGCAACCCGAACGCCTTGGGCGGCGTGGAGCGCGCATGCGCGGCACAGCGGGCTCGCAGGTGCACCGATGCATCGCTTCGAAGCGCAGGACGACGCGTGGCGAGCATCGCACGCACGGTCCGCTGTTCCGCGACGCGCTCGCGGCAGGGGGGGCACCGCTGGAGGTGCGCCTCGACCGACGCCCGATCGTCGGGCGCGGCCTCGCCATCGGCATAGGGTGCGAACAACGGATCCAGATCACGGCACTTACTCATCGCGCCTCACACCACATCAGCCTTCTGTTTTCCGTTGGCCGCACGGCCGGCGCGTGCCCGCCGCGCGTGTCGCCTGCAGTCGTTCATAGAGCGCCCGTCGTCCGCGTGAGATCCGCGACATGACCGTACCGATAGGCACGTCCAGGACGTCGGCGATCTCCGCATAGGTCAACTCCTCGACGTCACGCAGCCAGACGGCCTGGCGGAACGCGTCCGGCAGCGCGTCAAGGGCCGCCTGAAGATCGGCATCCAGCGTGGCGCGCGTCAGCAGCTGCTCCGGCGAGTGTTCGCCGCCGGCGAGGACGCCGGCGCCTGCTCCACATACTCGCTGTCCACGTCGACGGGTTCCGTCCGTCGTGCCGGCGCATGTTGCGGAACGTGTTGTGGAGGATCGTGAACAGCCACGCCTTCAGGTTCGTGCCCCGCTGGAACTGCGTCGCCGACCGAAACGCCTTCAGGTACGTGTCCTGAACCAGGTCCTCCGCATCGGCCGGCCGCCGCGTCAGCCGAAGCGCCGTCCCGTACAGGCTGTCGATGTACGACAAGCGCCTCCTGGACGAACGGCTCGTCCGGGTCCTGTCCGCGGTCGTCAGCCGGCACAGGGTTGCCCGCGGGCGGATCGGACGAGGTCGGTCGGCGGCGAAACACCATTGGGGCGTCGCAATCAGGCCGCCCCTATGGAGGAGAACACCGACGGGGCCGCCCTTTATTCCTTGTATTGTAAGTTCTTTCCGAGTTCGTCCTGGCTCAGAGGGTGGCTGGCACCGTTCCGGCGAAAGGTGCCAGCCACCTTTGTGCGATGTCCGTGGACGGGGACGCGGCGTTGCCGGCGGGTGACAGCGTCCCGGCATCGCGAGAGGCGACCCGCGCCGTTTTGCTCGCGTTCGACAGCCCGCACCTCAGGCACATGGCTTGCTAATGGCGGCAAAGGCGATAGTTCTCGTACCGTTGCCGCCCGCAATTTCGGGGACGCGAACGTTGCGACAACCGTCTTAGCTACAGTAACATCGGCGATGAGCAGCTGACGATCTGACGTCGCCGCGTTCGCGGAGCGGACGGAGCTCCGTCTCGCTGCCGCATCCGAGGTGAAATATGCGCTACGCGCAGCCGCGCGGCACCGTCGCGCCGATGGCCCTGGCTCTCCTCGTCCTTCTTCCTGGTTGGTCCCGTCGGGCGAAGCATTCGGCGCAGACGCGGTACGTTCCGTATTTCGGCAAGAACCGGATCCGGTACAACAATTTCAAGTGGAACATCTATACGACCGACCACTTCGAGATCTACTACTACCCCGAGATCGAGACAGCACCTCGAGCGGGTCGTCTAGCTACGCGGAAAGCGCCTACCAGCAGGTCAGCTCGGACCTGAAGCACGACCTCGCGTTCAAGGTGCCGCTCGTCCTCTACAAGACGCGAAAGCGAATTCCAGCAGCAGAACATCGAGCCCGGCGAGCTGCCCGAAGGCGTGCTCGCGTTCGCGGAGCCGTACCGCGATCGCATGGTGCTGCCGATCGACGAGCCGTCCGACGCGCTCTATCGCCTGATCACGCACGAGCTCACGCACATCTTCGAGTTCGACATCATTCCGCGGTCGCTGCTGCGCCGCGGGCTGCCGCTGTGGGTCGACGAAGGACTCTCGGACTACATGACCGGCTACTGGCAGCCCGTTCGATCTGATGACGGTCCGCGACGCCGCAATCGCCGACATCGTGCCCTCGATGAGCGACTTCGAGGGCGTGCAGTTCGCCGACGGCCGGCTGCCCTACAACCTCGGACACGCGGCGTTCGAGTTCATCGAGTCGAAGTGGGGCAAGGAAGGGCTGCGCCAGTTCCTCTTCGCGCTCCGCAAGAGCGTCATCGGCGGCGGCGACAGCGCCTACGAGGAAGCGTTCCGGCTGAAGCCGGAAGAGTTCGACGAGCAGTTCGACAAGTACCTGAAGGATCGCTTCAAGCCGTTCCGCGACAAGGAGCGGCCGGCCGACTACGGGCAAGGACCTCGCGCCCGAAGCGCGGCAAGACGCCCGTACGTCGTAGTCGTCTCGATCGAACCCTCGCCGTCGGGCGACCTGATGGCGGTCGCGGCGGGCAACCGCAAGGATCAGGAGCTCGACATCATCCTGATGTCGACCAAGGACGGCAAGGTCATCCGCAACCTGACCGGCGGCTTCAACAAGAATCACGGCTTCGAGTACATCGCGACGCCGGGCGGCTTCCGCAACAACGCCGTGCCGTGGATGTCGTGGGCGCCGGCAGGCGACCGCATCGCGTACTTCGCCCGCACGGAGAAGCAGAAGACGCTGATCCTCCAGAACGTCGTGACGACAGAAGATCGAGACAGCGCATCGAGCTCAAGACCGTCGACATGCCGGAGTCGCCGGACATCAGCCCGGACGGCAAGGAGGTCGCGTTCGCCGCGCTGCGCGGCGCGATCGCGCGACATCTTCATCGTCAACCTCGAGACCGGGGAGATCCGCAACGTCACCAACGACGCGTTCGGCGACTACGCGCCCACCTACGCGCCCGACGGCAAGTCGATCATCTATCTCGCGCGCGTCAGCGGCAACGACAAGCTGTTCCGGGTCGACCTCGCCAGCGGCAAGAAGACCCAGCTCACCTTCGGCACGCACGACGACGGCGGCGCGCAGTTCATCGACGACGACACGATCGTGTTCCCGTCGACGGCGGTCGATCCCGAACCAGCCGATCGATCCCGAGGTCGCGCGCAACGGCAACATCTACAACATCTGGACGCTGCAACTTGACAAGATGGCAAGCCGGCGAGCTGAAGCAGTACACCGACACGCTCACCGGCAACGTCTCGCCGATCGTGCTGCGCGATCAGAAGCCGCGCGAAGATCGCGTTCGTCACCTACTACAAGGGCGAGTACGGCATCCACACGCTGCCGCGGGAGGAACCGCTGCACACCGTCGCCAGCGTCCGACTTCGGGTCCGCCGGCGGCCCGCCGATCGACTTCACGCCGCCGCTGAGCCACACGCTCGTGCCGGCGAACGTCCGCAAGAAGGGGACGTTCGAGAAGCTGTTCCTCGAGGGCCGGCCGCCGGTGGCGCTCGGCGTCACGAGCGGCGGCGACTTGTTCGGCGGCACGCAGGTGACGTTCACCGACGTGCTCGGCGACAAGCAGTTCAACATCTTCGCCGCGTCGGTCTCGCAGTACCGGACGCTGTCGTTCTCGTACATGAACCTGTCGCGCCGGTTGCAGTACGCGGTTCAGGCGTACTCGCAGACAGCAGTTCTACTACGGCTACGACCCGGGGCTGCTCTACGGCTCCGAGTACGGCTTCGTCAGCCGCGATCAGGCGATCGCCACGCAGACCGCGCGCGGCGCGACCATCTTCGGCGATCTATCCGCTCAACCGCTATGCGCGCATGGAGCTGTCGGCCGGCATCTACAACTTCAAGCAGGACTACAACGATCCGAACCTGCAGCAGGTCGCGAACGAGTACCAGCAGCGAGCAGTACGGCGGCACGCTCTTCTCGTCGCGGCAGTTCATGCCGTTCGGGGCCGCCTACGTGCGCGAGACGACGGTGTTCCGCGAGTACGGTCCGCTCGCCGGCAACACGGTGCCGGCTCGGATACGAGTTCGCCCCGCCGGCGGGCAGCTTCCTCTCGCGACAGACCGCCGACGTCGACGCGCGCTACTACCTGCGGCTCGGCCACCAACGGCGTGCTCGCCTTGCGCGCCCGCGGCTACAAGAGCTGGGGCGAGTTCCCAGGCTACCTGTACTTCGGCGGCAACTCGGAGATGCGCGGCTACGACTACCTGGAGTTCCTCGGCAACAAGGCGTTCTTCGCTGAACGCCGAGCTGCGGTTCCCGCTGATCGAAGCGGCGCTGACGCCGATCGGCGTGGTCGGCGGCCTGCGCGGCGTCGTCTTCGCCAACCTCGGCGCGGCCGGGTACGAGGGCGTGCCGATGAACGGTCTGGACGCAGCGATGCCATCACGGTCGTGCCGCTGCTCGGGTTCAAGCCGAATTACGAGACGCTGAGCGTACGATCCCGTCTATGGCCCGCCCGACCACCATCAACGGCTTCAGGCTGGTGGATGGCCGCGCGTCGTACGGCCTCGGGCTCGAGACGTTCGCGCTCGGCTTCCCGATCCACTTCGACTGGTCGTGGCGAACGCTGTTCAACAAGGACTAGGAGGACTACGTGTTCTCCTACCAGGGCATCCAGGAAGGCGATGACCGGCAGCAAATGGTTCGGAAGCCCGCGCTTCACGGTCTGGATCGGCTACGACTTCTAGAGGCTGCCATCTGATCCCGACTGGCTCTCAGGTTTTTGCAGTTTCAGGTTTTCGGGTTTTGGGTTAGGGTACTTTGAAGTGCGCCAGAACCCGAGAGCCTGAGCTGACAACCGCCTGTGTCACACAAACACCGCTGCCACGATCTCGTCGGGCTCCTGGCGGACTTCGTCGAGCATCACCTTCCGCCGGACTGTGCACGCGGAGCTCGAGCGCCATCTGGCGCGCCTGTCCGCGCTGCGTGGCGCAACTGAAGACCTACGAGTCGACCGTCTCCCTCCTGCACTCGATCAGCGAAGAGGATCTCCCCCCGGAGCTCCGCTGCACGCTCAAGGCGTTCGTCGACCGGAATTGCAAGAACTGATCTCCCGGACGTTCCATCGACCGTCGTTGCCGCATCGCACCCGTTGAAATACGTCGGGCCATGAGTGACACGGCGGCCGCGAAGAAACCGACCGAGTCCATGACCGAGATGGTGCAGGTCGTGCTGCCGAACGATGCCAATCCGCTCGGGTACATTCTCGGCGGCACGGTCATGCACCTCATCGACATCGCCGGGGCGATCGCGTGCCATCGCCATACTCGCAGCCCTGCTCGTGACGGCGGCTGTCGATGGCCTGCAGTTTCTCCATCCCATCAAGAGTCGGCGACCTGATCATTCTGAGGTCGCGCGTGACCGCAGCATGGACCACGTCGCTCGAAGTGGAAGTCGAAGTGTTCTCGGAGGAGACGCTGACGGGCCGCCGACAGCTGACCAGCCTCGCATATCTCACGTTCGTGGCCATCGATCGTGACCGATGCCGGCTCACGATCCCTCAACTCATCCTGGAGACCGACGACGACAGGAGGCGGGCAGCGGAGGCCGACGAGCGCCGCAGCGAACGATTGGAGGCGCGGCACGCGCTCGAACGGCGTCGGGCTGACCTACCAGGCCGATGACCGAGGCTCGACGAGCTCCTCGGGCTTCATACGTGCTATTCGGCGGTGCGGTCCTTACCTCCGCCGCAGCGGTCGCGATCCTTCTGTCGGGTGGATTCTCCGTACAGGGTACTCGGCGTCCGTATTTCAAGCCACGGCGCGCTGCGGCCGGCGCTCGTTGCGCTGCTCTTCGCGGCCCTGGCGTACCGCCGGATGCCGGAGTGGCGGAAGACCGGAATATCGGACCGCATCGTTCGCGGTCTCCACATCCTCACGCCCTGGATCGCGCCAGCCGCGGCTGCCGTCGTCCTGGCGCTCTGTTTCGCATTCGGCACGCGGGCAGCCGGCGGCTCCGATGTGTACGGGTACGTCAGCCAGGCGCGGCTCTGGCTGGCCGGCGACCTTCACGTCCACCAGGATTTCGCGGCGTCAGTGCCGTGGCCGAACGCGGACTGGACGTTCACGCCGCTCGGCTATCGACCCGCAGAGCCGCACACAATCGTTCCCACATACGCGCCCGGTTTGCCCCTCCTGATGGCCGGTTTCATGAAAGCCGGAGGCTCATGCGGACCATTCGCGGTTCCTCCACTCGCCGCCGCCGTCCTCGTTCTTCTCACCTCGATTCTTGGCGTACACGTCTCGGGCCGCGCCACCGGCGCCATCGCGGCAATTCTGGTTGCCAGCAGCCCCACCATCCTGATGATGTCGTTGTGGCCGATGAGCGACGTGCCGGCCGCGACGCTGTGGACTGCTTCGTTGCTGTTCGCGTGCCGACCGCAGTCATGGAGGTGGGCAGCGCTCGCGGGGATCTCGGCTGGAATCGCCATCCTGATCCGACCGAATCTGGCTCCGCTGGCACTCTTCCCTGCCGGGCTGGGGAGCTTTCTGCGATCAATGAACGGCGGAGGACGTTCGCTGCGCAACCTCGCGGCGTTCGCGGCGGCCTGCCTGCCCTTTGTCTTGCTGGTCGCCTGGTTCAACCACGACTTGTATGGATCGGCTCTGCTATCGGGGTATGGCGATACGTCGACGATCTACAAATGGCGGAACCTCCGCCCGAACCTGACTCGGTATCCGCGTTGGCTCTGGGAGACGCAGGGGGCGTACATCTTTCTCTTCGTGTTATCCGCGGTCGTTCCGCGCGGGCCGCGTCCCCAGAGTCGGCGACTCCGCCGCGTCCTGCTCGCCTACATCGCAGCCGTGTTCCTGTGTTATCTGTTCTACGATCCCTTCGAGGACTGGTGGTATCTCAGATTCCTCGCGCCCGCAATGCCGGCGATGTTCGTGCTCGCCGCCGATGCGATCTGGCATGGAGCCGAGAGATTCGGTAGAACAGTTCAAGTCGTCGCGGCCGTCCTTTTCACGCTGTTGAGCGTGAACCACTCCATCAGATAGCGCGCGGACCCACTCGATCTTCGAGATTGGCGAAGGCGAACAGAAGTATGCGGACGTCGGCCGATATCTGGCGCGCGAGGCGCCGCCGGACGCCGTCGTCACTGGCAATGCAGCACAGCGGCAGTATCCGCTACTACTCCAACCTCCGCACGCTGCGGTTCGACATGCTCGATGGTGCATGGCTGGACCGCGTGATACGCCATCTGAAGTCGACGGGACCGAACCCGTACATCGTCCTGGAAGGATGGGAGATTGCTGGTTTCCGACGGCAATTCGCCACGCAGCACGACGGTGTCGCTGCTGGACCGCAAGCCCGTCGCCGCTCATTCGCGTGGAGTCTACGTGTACAGCAGCGACAACCAGCTGAGGACGGATTCACCACGAACGATCCCGCATACGACCGGATGTAAGTAGACAGCGGCCGAAGCGAAGACCACCGGGCCGATGCCCGGTGGCTCCAATCATGGGCGATCTTCGCCGCCAGCGCTCATAGGCTGTCGCACAGGTCGCCTCAGCCGACGCTGACACTTGCGCGCCGGCAGCGTCAGGGCGGGCTTATTTCTGGTAGTACTGCGCGTTCACCGGAATGTAGTTCTTCCATTTTTCCGGCGTTTCATCCAGCGCGAAGATGGCTTCGACGGGACACGCCGGCACGCATGCGCCGCAGTCGATGCACTCGTCAGGGTGGATGTAGAGCATTTCCGCGGTTGCGAAATCCGGTTCGTCCTTCCGCGGGTGAATGCAGTCAACCGGACAGACATCGACACACGCAGAGTCTTTCGTGCCGATGCACGGTTCACAGATGATATAGGCCACTGTCTGTTTCTCCTCCTCGATACCTCACGACGTCTGGGTTGTGCGGCATCACGCCACCGAGACGGCCGGCAGGTGTCCAAGTCGGACCGAGATTCGACGCGCAAGCTCCATTGCCGCCGCCGTCTGTTCCGTTGGGAAACGTGCGATCGTCGGCTGCGTGAACTGGAAAGCCCAACCCTCGCCGACCTGCCGGCCCGTGTAATCGTGCACGGGCGCGCAGGTGCACAGCAACGTTGAATGGATTCGGACGGAAGCGCCGAAACGAACCGCGATGCGGTCCGGTCGCCACATCGACGCGGCTGTTCGAGCTTGAAGCAGCTCAGAGCGCCGATTGGCTGATGCGTCCACGTAGATCGCGCAGTGGACCGGCATTTCGCGACCGTAGGCCGTGTGCATGCCCACTTCGTCCGGACCCGCAGCCCAGAGATACGTCATTTCACCAAGCCCTGGTAGCGCAATGAACGCACGAGGCCGGTACGAAGGACGTATTCCCTCAAGACGGGATAGGCGTGCAGCCGCAACTCCGATCGGCCCAAGAACCCGAAAACTGAGGTCAAGCATCTTCAGCGTCAGACTGTATCGAAGCGGAATCCTCGTCCTGCCGCACGAAACCACGCCGCTTGAGGATCCCGAGCAGCCGATGCACCGTGGGGGCCGGCTGTTTCACGCGACGCGCAAGATCCGAGACGCTCAGCCCCTGCTCGAACTCCCGCCAGCGCCTCGCAGAGATCCAGCGCCTTCTCGAGCGACGTCTGCGTTTCCCTCGTATCTCGGTCACTGGTTCATGTTGAGGATGAGCCATTACGTGAGCGGAACCTATAAACCCATGAACTCGTCGCATTCCACTATATGGAATAGCATTCCATCCTGTAAATTACGTTTATATACCGGACGACGGCTCAATCAAGATCCGTCGCGCGGAATATTTCTTCGTGAGGAGTGTTACTTACTGAATGCTGATCCGGCCGGCAAATCCGTCGTCTGTAGCCGTGGTAGTGGGTGATGGCAGGCTCGGGATAACTCCAGCAGTAGTACCCTTCACCATTGTCGAAGTCGACGAGCCACAGACCCTTCGCTTCGAGACCGAGCGCCGGAGTTCTTCGGCCCATCCGGACACGACATCCCGAAGCGCCTCCGACAGCGTCGAATGTTCTGGATTGTCTTCGGCCAGGCCGCGCAGCTGTGAGGCAAGCGCTTCCGCTCGCCGCACTGCGTCAGCGGTGAGATGCTTGACCTGTGGCAGCAGCTCGGACGCCTGCGCCAGCGAGAAGATCGGGGATCGGATCGGAGGTCGGTGCCATCCGGACGATTATAATTTGCCAGTGTCCCCAAGCTGTGCTCACGTGTTGAATCCAGGATTCCCCCGGTCTCGCTGCTGCATCGCCGCTCCTGACCTGCGTGGACGCCGGGATCATCCGCGCGCAGGCGCTGCCGGAGGGACCCATTCAGGTCTTCGACGGCAAGGTGGCGGTCGGCGCAGAAGTGATCGCGACCGGCGGCAACGCCGACGAGATCGCCTTCTTCAATTACACCGACTACGAACACAACGCGCTCCGCATGTTCCGGCTCGGCGTCTCCGGCATGTACCATCCTGCCAACTGGCTGTCGTTCGTCGGCGAGCTGCGCTCGGAGGATCTCGACACACCGAACAGCGTACGCAGCCTACGTGCGCGTGCGACCCGTGGCGCGATCGGACGCTTCGACATTCAGGCCGGCATAATCCCGCCGGTTTTTGGATCGTTCGGGCGGCGGCCAGTACGAGACCGGCAATCCCGTGATCGGGTATCCGCTGGCCTATCAATACCTGACATCGCTCGTTCCGACGCCATCCCCGCAACGCTGACGACGTGCTGCGGATGCGAGCGCGGGGATGGCGATCCAGCTTCCCAATTGGATCGAACGAACCGGGTCCCGGCATCCCTCTGATCGAGCGGCTTTCAGTGGGACACGGGTATCGAGGTGAGCTGGAGGATGGGGATGGTGGATGTCGCGGGCTCGGTGACCAATGGCACGCTCTCGAACCCGGTCGTCACGGACGACAACAGCGGCAAGCAGGTCGCGGACGCGGATCGGCGTCACCCCGACGGTGGGCCTGGTGCTCGGAGCGTCCGCGGCATAAGGCGCGTGGCTCTCCCGAATCGGTTGCGCCAGGACTCAAAGCCCGCACAACAGTCGTTTGGCGCTGACGCGGAATACTCGCGCGATCACTGGATCGTCCGCTGGGAGCTGGTCTGGAGCCGGTGGGGCTTTCCTCACGCGCTGATCCCCGATACCACGACGACGCTCGATTCGGTCGGTTCCTGGGTCGAGGGGCGCTATCGCCTTACCCCGCGGATGTTCGTGGCGGGGCGCGCCGATCGGCTGGGATTCTCCACGCTGTAGGGAGCACGCTTGGCAGGACAGGGCTGCCATGGGACGCCCCCGTCGCCGAATCGAAGGCGCGTTTGGCTATTACCTCCAGCGCAACTTCGTCCTGCGCACCGGCGTGCAGGGCAACTGGCGCGACGGCGGCCGCGATCGCAGCCGGACCTATGTCTCGGGTCAGCTGGTGTACTGGTTCTGATGTCCACGAGATCCGCCGCGGTCGTGTTGGCAGCCCTGCTCGCAGTGCTGACGATGCCGCGGATCGGCGCGGACACGGCCACACGTCCGGGGACGCCGGCGAACGGCACGATCCGTGGCCGCGTCGAACTGCGGCAACCGTCGACCGAGGCGGCGCCTCGTGTCAGCGTCGCCGACCTCGGCATGGGCAGCGCGCACGAGCCGCCCGATCGCCGTAGCGTGGTGTATCTGGATCCCGCGCCGCGCGCCGCCTTCGACACGCGTGAAGACATCCGGCCCCGCATGGACCAGCAGAACGAGACGTTCGTGCCGCATGTCCTGCCGATCGTCGCGGGCACGATCGTCGACTTTCCGAACAGCGATCACACGTATCACAACGTGTTTTCGCTCTCGAAGACGAAGACTTTCGATCTCGGCCGCTACGCCGTCGGTCGATCGAAATCCGTGCGCTTCGATCGGCCGGGGATCGTCCGCGTCTTCTGCGATATCCATTCGCACATGAGCGCGTTCATTCTCGTCTTCGCGCATCGGTACTTCTCGCTGGCCGATAGCGAGGGGACGTACCGGCTCGAGAACGTGCCGCCCGGAACCTACAACGTGGTCGCCTGGAATGAGTCGGCTCCGCTCGAATCCCGGCGGGTCGTCGTGCCCGACGCGGGAGGCGAAGTCGAGGTGAATTTCGCGCTCGGGCGGCGATGAACATCTTCTCGTCCCTTACCAACCGCATCTTCTTTGCGAGCGCGCTGCTCACGGTCGTGGCCATCGCCGTGGCGGTGTACCGGGTCAACGTGGCCGTCACAGCGCAGGCGGAAAACGAACTCAGACGCGGCATCGACGAGGCGGGGACGCTGCTGGAGGAGTATCGAACGACACTGTTCGAGCACTACGCGCGTGAAGGACGACTCGTCGCTGACTTGTCCAACATGAAGGCGGCGATGACACACGGATCGGCCGACGGTCGAGCCAATCGCCGAGCAATATCAGGGTCAGATTGGCTGCGATCTCCTTCTCGTCACCGATCCGTCGGGCGGGATTCTTGCCGAGACCGGCCGTCTGCGGGCCGATTATCCCGCGAGCCTGCTGCGCGAGGCAGTCGCCAGTGCGAGGCAAGGCAAGGAAACTGTGACGCTGTGGCCCCATGTTGGAGGCGTGATTCAGGTGGTCACCGTCCCGAGCTTCATCGGGCCGGAGTTCGTTGGCACGGTCAGCGTCGGGTTCAGCCTGGACGCGCAGGCCGCGGATCGGTTCAAGCGACTCACGAACAGCGAGATCGCATTCGCGGTGAACGGCCGCGTCGAAGCATCCACGCTCCCGGAACAATACAACGGACAGCTGGAGACGCTTGTCGGAACGAGCGGAGTCCATGTGATCCGGCTCGGAGACGGCGAGTACGTGGCCGTCAGCCGGATGCTGCCGCTGCAGCCGACGGCCCAGAATGCGTCGGCGGCCGTCGCCACTGCCCTGATCCTGAGATCCCGCACGGAGCGGCTGCGCTTTCTGAACGCCGTCCACCGCGAACTTGCCGTGACGGCGTTTCTCGCCGTTCTCGCCGCAACTCTCGTCAGCTATGCGGTCGCCCGCACGGTGACGCGGCCACTCGGGACGATCACGGCGACGATGCGGGAGATGGCGACGACCGGCGATTTGACGAGAAAGATCGCCATGTCCCCAAAGGCCCGCTGGGAAGACGAGGACGCCAGGCTCCTGGCCGGCACCTTCAACACGATGACCGATTCGATCGCCCGTTTTCAGCGGGAAGCGGCCCAGCGCGAGCGGCTCTCGTCGCTGGGCCGCCTGTCGACGGTGGTGGCTCACGAAATCCGGAACCCGTTGATGATCATCCGGACCGCGCTCCGCACGCTCAAGCAGGGGTCGGGGCACTCGCCCGACGTCGACGGCGCAATTGCGGATATCGATGGAGAGGTGACGCGGCTCAACCGAATCGTGACCGAGGTGCTCGATTTCGCGCGCCCGATCAAGTTCGACCTGGCACCCGTGGACCTCAACGCACTCTGCGAGGATGCCGCCCGCGCAGTGGGAAGCGAGGAGCCGGGCGTGAAGGCGCATCTCGATCTGGATCGCGGGCTCGGACCGATTGTCACCGATGGTGAGCGGATTCGACTCGCGCTCGTGAACATTCTGACGAATGCGCGGCATGCGGTGCTGGCGCGCACCGGCGATACGCAGACCGCCCGCCTCATTGACGTCATCACGCGTAACGCGACGCCCGGACGCGTCTCCATCGAAGTGCGCGATCAGGGCGTCGGCATCGCGGCCGAGGACCTGGCCCGCGTCTTCGACCCGTACTTCACGACCCGCCGCACAGGCACGGGCCTCGGCCTCGCGATTTCGCGGCGGATCATCGAAGGACTCGGCGGCACGATCACCGTCACGAGCCAGCCTGGAAGCGGCACGGACGTCCGGATCGAACTCCCCGTCGCCTCGTAGAACGTGGTAGAACCGTGTAAAACCTCGTAGAACCGGTACAACCCTGTAGAACCTGATAGAACCTGAAAAGATGAGCGGATCAATACTCCTCGTGGACGATGAAGCCAAGATCCTCAACGCGCTGGCCTCGGCGCTTCGGCAAGAGGGTCACGAGGTGGTCGCGACCGGCAGCGCGCGCGAAGCGCAGCGGCTGCTCGGCCAACGCCTCTTTGACGTGCTGGTCGTGGACAACCTCATGCCCGAACTCACGGGCACTCGATCTGATCAGGGAACTCGTGTCCACGACCGCGGTCGGCGACCGCCCGCAGATCCTCATGATGACGGCGCACGCCACGGTCGAGAGCGCCATCGAGGCCATGAAGCTCGGGGCGCTCGACTATCTCCAGAAGCCATTCGAGGTCGATGAATTGCTCGTCGTCGTGAATCGCGCGCTCGAGCACCAGCGCCTCAGCACCGAGCACCGCTACCTGATCAGCGAACGCGATGCGGAGTTCAATCACTACGGCATCGTCGGCCGTAGTCGTCGCATGCAGGAGGTGATCAACACCGCACAGGTCGTCGCGAAATCCAAGAGCACGGTTCTGATCACCGGCGAAACCGGGACAGGCAAGGAACTGGTCGCGCGCGCGATTCATTTTCACAGTGCGCAGCGCGAGATGCCGCTCATCAAGGTGAACTGCGCGGCGATTCCGGAAACACTCCTCGAATCGGAGCTGTTCGGCCACGTACGCGGCGCGTTCACAGGCGCAACGACCAACAAGAAAGGCAAGTTCGCGCTCGCCGATGGTGGAACCATCTTTCTGGACGAGATCGGCACGATGAGTCCCGCGCTGCAGGCCAAACTGCTCCGCGTCCTGCAGGAGCGTGAGTTCGAAGCGCTGGGCTCCGAACGAACGCAGCGCGTCGACCTGCGCGTGATCGCCGCGACCAACCGCGACCTTCGTCAGATGGTTGCAGACGGGCGGTTTCAGGAGGATCTGTACTACCGTCTGAATGTCATTCCCATCCACATCCCGCCCCTGCGCGAGCGGCGCGAAGATGTCGCGGTGCTGGTCGATCACTTCATCGCCAAGCACGCGCAGCGTGCGGGCAAGCGCATCGACGGGATGGAGCCCGGTGTGCTCGAAGCGCTGCAGTCGGCAGAGTGGCCCGGAAACGTCCGAGAGCTGGAAAACACCGTCGAGCGTGCCGTCGTCCTCTCGCCGTCACCGATCATCGGGCCGGATGTCGTGCGCATTCTCGGCGTGAACACGGCGTCGCCAGCAAGTCTCCCGTCCTTGAGCTTGAGACAGAACCTCGATTGGGCCGAGCGCGAGACGGTGAGGCGTGCGCTCAGCAGTGCTGGCGGCGTGAAAAAGGACGCTGCCGAGGTCATGGGAATCAGCCAGCGCGCCCTGAGTTATTACCTGGCGAAGCACCGAGTCGAATGAGCACTCCGCCTCAGCACTGTCCTTTTCGACACACCATTCTGCGGGCCGGGGGACGAACGGAGCGCGCCTAACGCTCCGGTTACGCGCCGTGTAACGGTTTACGGCGCGGGTAACCCTCGCGGTTGCTAAGTGTTGGTTTCTGCGCGACTTCCGCCGAACTGGGCGGCATCAGCTTTGCGAGGAGGGCTTACGATGTGGTGTTTCGTACCGATGCTTCTGGCGCTGGTCTGTGCAGTGCTTCCTGCCGTGTCCTCGGCGCAGACCCCGCCTCCTCCGCCTCCCCCGGCTCCGACCACGTCGACTCAGGCCACGACCCTGGATCAGCCGGGTCAGTCGGATCCCGATCTCCGCGTGGACGCGCTGCAGCCCGATTTCAACCTCGCGGCGCTTCCGACAACGCTGCGGATGCCCCTGCACAAACTTTCGTTCCGGGTCACGCATCGTTTCACGCGACCACTGGGCGAGGGAGATTTCGGTGACCTGGCGTCAGATTTTTTCGGTTTCGACTCTGGCGCGCAGATCGGCCTCGAACTCCGGTATGGCCTCGCCCGCGGCACGCAGATCGGCGTCCATCGTACCAGCGAGCGCACGACGCAAATCTTCGGACAGCACTCGTTCTTGAACGAGCGTGACGGGAAGCCGATCGGCCTGGACGCGATCGCGACGTTCGAAGGTGCGAACAACCTTCACGAGCAATACAAGAGCACGCTGGGCACGCTCGTGTCGCGAAAGGTCGCCGGGCGCGCCGCGGTCTACGCGGAGCCGATGTTCGTCATCAACTCGAATCCGCAAGCCGACGTGGGCGCGGACAACAACACATTGATGCTGGGCCTGGGCGCTCGCGTTCGGGTCAGGCCCTCGATGTATCTCGTTGCAGAGATCACGCCTCGCCTCGCGTGGTTCGACCCCGGCAAGAGTCAGGTGAGCTTCGGCCTCGAGGGGCGTGCCGGCGGACATCTGTTTCAGATCAATTTTTCCAACGGCTTCGGCACGACGCTCGGGCAGATCGCAAACGGCGCGTTCAACTACGACAACTGGTACATCGGATTCAATATCGCGCGGAAGTTTTTCTAGTGTCCCGGTCGCGTGGATCGGGGCATAAGTCTCGGAGCGCGGCGCCCGGACGCCACCCCACGGCGCAAAGTCACGCGCCGTGGGGGCCCCGGCTGCACGCGCGACGACCGCAACGCGGGGTCCCCACCGTGCGTTCTGTGCACGGTGGGGTGCAATACCGGGAGTATTTGAGGGAGGAGCAATCCGCCTGCGCCAAGGCTCCGGCGAGACCTCGCCGAAGCCCGACGCCTCTCGAATCGGGCGAAGGCGGGCGCCGCCAGCCGGGATGCCCCGCCCGAGAGTTATGTCGCGAACCACGCGGTCGGGACACTAGGACCTGCGAATCGGAGGGACGAATCGTGACCTTGGGTACTCGCTTTCTTGCAGCACAGACCATCATCGTGGCCTCGCTCCTCGGCGTCGCCGCGTGCGGTGGAAGCTCTCCAACATCACCCTCGGGCGGCGGCGGGGGCGCGGTGCTGGTCCAGTCAACCGGATCCGTTGGAGCGGTCGGCGCCACGATCACGATCGGCGCCAACGGCGCGGTCAGCCCGTCGCAAGTGACCGTCGCGGTCGGGCAAAGCGTGACGTTCACCAACAGCGGCACGGCGCCGCACGACATGGAATCGGACCCGCATCCCGCGCACACCGCGTGCCCGTCGATCGCGAATGTGGGCCTGCTCCAGCCGGGACAGTCGAAAACGACCTTCGGTTTCGCGAATACCGGCACGTGCGGCTACCACGATCACAACGATTCGACTAATTCGAGCCTGCAAGGGCGAATCGTCGTCCAGTAGCGCGTCCGGTTCGCCGGCCGACGCGACGTGTGAGCTTCGGTTTGCGGTTGCTGCCGACGCTCCAGGATAATCAGGACGAGTGGCGATCCTTCGTCCTGCTCCTCCTGCTCCTCGTCGCGTCGTGCGGAGGCGGCAGTTCTACGCCGACGACGCCAACGCCCCCTGCGAACCCCTACACGTTTACCCTGACGTCCAGCGGTGTCTCACCGAAGGACTTGACGGTGCCACTCGGCACGCGCGTGCTGTTCGTGAACCAGGACTCGCGGCCACACGACATGGAATCCGACCCTCATCCGGACCACGACCAGTGCCCCGATATCAATCTCGGTATTTTGGCGCCGGGCCAGAGTCGCGAAACCAGGAATCTCGTCTCACCAAACACCTGCGGGTTTCACGACCACGACAACCCGCCACCCACCACAGCCGCCGGGAACCAGTGGACGGGCCGGATAATAATCCGCTGAGCGGCTGACTCAATTCGGCGGATCATGACGAGCTGTGGGGCACGCGCCCTTTTGGGAGCGCCGGCTCTGAAGGCGATGCGATCGACACAAGGACCTCCATCGCGTGATCGATTTCGTCCGTCGTCGTGTAGAAATGCGGCGCGATACGAATGCCGGCTCCCGGCCGGTAGTCGACGATCACGCCACGAGCTATCAGCTGCTCGGCGACTCTGGCGCCATTCGGGACGTCGACAATCACCGTGCCGCCGCGTTCATCGTCGTTCTCTGGAGTATTGATTCGGAGCCCGGCGGCGCGGGCGCGATCCATGAGTCGCCGTGTGAGCCCGAGGGACTTCCTTCGTATGGCATCGACGCCGATCTCTCGAACGATTTCATAGCCCGCCCGACAGGCGTAGAGCGCCGGCACGTTTGGCGTGCCGCTCTGAAATCGTTCGGGGGGCTCCGCGAAATCCAGCGCTCCCGTCTCGAACTCGAACGGGCGGGCGTGCGCCGCCCATCCGGCGATCGACGGCTGAATCTCGCGCGCAAGATCTGGTCGCACGTACAGGTATCCGTTGCCGGGTCCGCCACAGAGCCACTTCACCGATCCGCCGACGGCGAAATCGACACCGAGGGCCTCGAGGTTGACGGGAACCGTGCCCGCGGCCTGATAGACGTCGAGAATCACGCGCGCGCCGACGCGATGGGCCTTCTCCACAATGGCCGCCGCGTTCTCGATGTATGCGCTTTTGAACAGCACGAGGGACACGGGAACCAGCGCGGTGCTCTCGTCGATCGCTTCGAGCAGCCGCGCGAGGTTCGTGCGCACTCCATCGCCCGACGGCACGTAGCTGATCTCAGCGCCGTAGCGGCGGAACCCTTCGAACAAGTACATGTTCGAAGGGAACTGAGATCGGTCATGACCACTCGTCGTCGGCGACCGTCGAATCGATGGCAGGACGCGACGATCGCCTGCGCGACCGTCACGTTCTGGTGCATCGAGATGGTTCCACGCTGCGCCCCGAGGATTGGCGCCAGGAGGTCGCCTGTCGTCCGGCCGATTTCCCACCAGCCTTCGTACCAGGCACGCACACCGCGTGACGACCATTCCGTGGCGAATTGCTGCAGGTAGGTCGCCGCCCGGCGCGGCATCGCGCCAAGGGAGTGGCTCACGAGGTACGTGCACGTGTCGACGATAGGAAACTCGCGACGCCAGGCTGAGAGCGGATCGGGCATAAGAGTCCTTCCGGTGCCGTGTGTAGCTTCCCTGACCGCCGTAGCTTCAGCAAAGGCGGACGGGAGGCTCCAGTGTCGCACGGGAAACACTCAACGGTCAGCGTTCACCAGCCAGCCTCGCGTTACGTCTCGGTTCGCACGTATTCGAAGTTGACGGGCTGCCGGTTGATGCCGCGGATCGGGCGGGGCAATGTAGTTGGCGAACTTCCCCGGTTCGTAGACCGGACGGTCCATGATGCTCAGGAGATACTCGCGGTCGGCTGCGGTGGGCAGCCACTCGTTTCTCCGGCGCGTCCACTCTTCGTTCGAAAGCGGCGCACCAGACGGATCGTAGTGTAGCGACGAGAACATGCCAATCCCGCGATTGAACTTGCGATCGGGAAGGCGGAGCCGCTCCGACATGCCGTGCCGCTGGAAAATCTTGTTCCAACGCTGAACGCCCGCTTCGCAATCGCCGACATACCAGTCGCGAAGCACTTCATTCATGGCGGTCCGCATCGGGATGGCTTTGCGTTCGAGGGCGCCGTTCACGGGCTGTTCCAGCTCGTACATCGACTCGATCGCCTCGTGGTCCTCCCACTTGTCCTCCTGCGCACGTCCCTTCAGTCCGTTACCGAAGTACGACGCCGCGTTGGTGGAGATTTCGTTCCCATGCAGATCCAGGCTGAGGCTGAACCAGAGATTGATGAACTTCTGGATCGTCGGGAGATCGATGCCGCCGAGCTTCCGCACGTCTTCGGAGAAGCCAGTGTGCTTCAACAACTGACACGTCCGCTCGACGATGCGGGCCACGCCAGTTTCGCCCACGAACATGTGGTGGGCTTCTTCAGTGAGCATGAATCGCGTCGTGCGCGAGAGCGGGTCGAGGGAGCTTTCAGAGAGCGACAGCAGCTGCGATTTGCCGTCGCGATCCGTGAACATCGTGAACATGAAGAAGTCCAGCCAGTTCTCGATCGGCTCGTTGAACGCATCGAGAATCCGCGGCTTGTCGCGATTGCCGCTCTGCCGCGCCAGCAGCTCCTCTGCTTCGTCGCGGCCGTCGCGACCGAAGTACGAATGCAGGAGGTAGACCATCGCCCACAGATGGCGTCCCTCCTCCACGTTCACCTGGAAAAGGTTTCTGAGATCGTACATGCTCGGGCATCGCTGTCCCAGCCACCGCTGCTGCTCGACGCTCGCTGGCTCGGTGTCTCCCTGCGTGACGATCAGGCGCCGGAGCTGGTTGCGGAATTCGCCCGGCACCTCCTGCCAAACCGGCTGCCCCGCGAAGTCACCGAACCCGATGCGGCGATCGTGAACCGGATCGGCGAGAAAGATTCCCCAGCGGTATTCCGGCAGCCGGACGTACTCGAAGTGCGCCCAGCCTGAAGGGTCGACGCTGACGGCCGTCCGGACATACACGTGGTGGTAGTCCTGAAAGCCCTGCGGACCCATGTCCTTCCACCACTGGATGTACTGCGGCTGCCAATGTTCGAGCGCGCGCTGCAGCCGTTTGTTGCCCGACAATCCGACGTTGTTGGGAATTTTTTCAGCTGAAATCATGGCGGGGGTCCTTGAAGTGCTGAATGTTGACTGCTGAATGTTGAAGGGCATTCGCCAATCAGCATTCGCCCATCAGCATTCAGCATTCCTTTCAGGTTCTTCTGAAATCAAACTCGGGCCGTGACTGCGACCCGTACGATGTGAGAGCGCCCTTTTCTCCAACCGCGTTGGGACGCTGAAAGATCCAGTTCTGCCACGCCGTAAGCCGGCCGAAAATTTTCGTCTCCATGGTTTCCGGTCCCGCAAACCGCAGGTTGGCCTCCATGCCGGTCAGCGCATCAGGCGAAAACGCCGCTCGCCCCTCGACGGCAAGCCTCACCTCGTCGTCCCAGTCGAGCTCGTCTGGAGCAAAGGACACCAGGCCCGCGTCATGCGGCCGCAGCGTGCGTCGAAGGGTTCCGCCTCCGCGAGCACCTCGTCGACCTTCGTCGGCTCCGCCGAGAAAGCGCGTCTCGAGCCGCGTCAATCCGTTGCTCATTGGCAGCGGCCCCGCGTTCATCGGTGACAGGACGATCGTGTTCGGACGATCCGGATCGTCGAGCATGTAGGACCGATCCGCCGCGAGCGCCAGCTCGAAGAGCGTCCCGGCAAACGCGCTGCCGGGCTCGATCAAGGCGAAGAAACTGCGGGACGTCAGGTCCATGCGCTTCAGCGTGCGCTTGATGAGCAGCGTGATTTCCCGCACCAGCCAATGATCGGCATGTTCGATCAACGCCCTGATCGACCGCCAGGACGTGCGACGCCTCGCCTGCGGTCTTCACGACGACGGTGCCGATCAGAGGCTCATTCATCCGCAGCCGCAGCAGCGCATCATCGAGCTCGCGAAATGCCCGCAGGGGCCAGAAGCGATCGCCGGCGGCGAGGATGGCGTCCGGCGTGGAGGCTTCGGGACCCACCGGTGCCCGAACGGTGAGCGTGGCGACGCGGCGCGGACGGTCGATGTCGAGAACGACACTCGAATAGCGCACGCTGTCGTCGGTCACCTCCAGTGCGAGCGGGCCGAGCGGCACGCCTGGTCCGGCGGCGGGTCGATCCGATGTGTCCGCGAGTTCCCTGCGCGCGGCTGGCGACGCGCTCCTTGAATTGGCTCGTCGGATAGAACGGCATCGACGAGCCGCCATTCGACCGCTCGCTTGCCCTTGATGCCTTCGGCGACGGTGCCGAAGAAGTCGGCGAGATCCCGGCGGACCTTCCGTTTGTCCACCACCCGTGTCGAGACCTCCGGTGCCCGGCAGCACGCCGAGAAGCGGTGTCTCCGGAAGGCTCACCGCCGAGTTGCCATCGTCGACGAGCAGGATTTCATCGCAGGCCAGCGCGAGTTCATAGCCACCGCCCGCACAGATGCCGTTGACCGCGGCCACGAACTTGATGCCTGAGTTCTGGCTGGCATCCTCGATGGCCAGCCGCGTTTCATTGGTGAACTTGCAGAAGTTCACTTTCGCGGCATGAGAGGATCCGCGCAGCATGAAGATATTCGCGCCGGCGCAGAAGATCCGTTCCTTGAGGCTGGTGATGACGACCGCATGGACCTCTGGATGCTCGAATCGGAGACGCTGCACGGCGTCCGCCAGCTCGATATCGACAGCGAGATCGTACGAGTTCAATTTGAGGCGGTAGTCGTTCGAAAGGCCGCCATCTTCTTGAACGTCCATGGACAGCGTCGCGATCGCGCCGTCCAGGCTGAGCTTCCAATGACGATACCGATCCGGTGAAGTTTCGAAGGAAATCCGCGCGGTTGGCGTAATTGCGGTATCCATCCCGCCAAGCGTACCTGCGCGCTCGCGGCAGTGTCAAAGAGGGTCCGACCGGCCTGGTCTTGCATTCCAGCGATCGGTGCGGACACACGACTGCCGCGGGGCCCGAAAACGCGAAACCTATTTACTTAGGTACTCGTCCTCGTTCGCCCAAAACGACTCAGGCGTCGTCGTGGCCGCAGGGTTCGACCAGGTCACTCCGGGTGTCGACGCGAGACGATTCTGAATCTGCGCACGCAGCCAGCCGATCGCGTCGGGCTCAGCCGCGCGCAGCGCCTTCCAATCCGCCTCCGGCAGGACGAGGGTAAGTGTGCGGGTGGGGTTCGACTCGGGATTCATGATGGTTGCATCATAGGAGAGGCGCCGCCATGTGTCCTGCATAACTTTCTGATGGAATCGATGCCGTCGATAGATGGCCGTCCCATCTCTTTGCCGCATCGAACCCATCCCGCCAGCGCATAATAAAAGGTGGCTGGCACCTTTCCAGCAAAGGTGCCAGCCACCTTTTGGGGGCTACTGCGCGGTTTCGCCCGGTTTGAGGACGAGGACGTCGACGCCGTGCGGCTCCACGAGTTTGCGCAGTTGGTCTGGGGTGCCGGTCAGGACCGGAAACGTCCCGTAGTGCATCGGCACGATTTGACGGACACCGAGCAGCCGCGACGCCAGCGCGGCGCCCTCGGGGCCCATCGTGAAGTGATCCCCGATTGGCAGGAACGCGATCTTCGGGGAGTGCAGTTCCGCGATGATCCGCATGTCGCCGAAGACGTCGGTATCGCCGGCGAAGTAGAACGATTGTTCGTCTTCGGTCCGCACCACGAATCCTGCCGGCTGGCCGAGATAGACGTTGGTTTCGTTCTCGACCACGCTGCTCGTGTGGACCGCCGGCACCATGGTCACCTCGAGGCCCGCGACGCTGACCGTTCCCCCGATGCCCATCCCCTGCACGCTCGTCAGCCCTTTGCGCTCCAACCACAGCGCCAGTTCGTACACACCGACAATCGGCGCCTTCGTCGCGCGCGAGACAGCCGGCACATCGCTCGTGTGGTCTGAATGGCCGTGTGAGACCAGGATCAGATCCGCCGCGGTGATCTTTTTCATGTTCGGCGGACAGACGGGATTGTGCTCCAGGAAGGGATCCGTCACGATCCGCTTGCCGCCGGGCGTGGTGATCACGAACGTCGAATGCCCGTACCACGTAATGGCCAGCTTTTGCATCGTCATACGCCTATTCTGCGATCGCCGCCAACCGCTCGACAACTGCGGCCGCGCGTGCTCGCGACCGAGAGCCGGCAAGGCCAATCCGCCACGTTATAATCAAGTTTCATGCGGGCTATCCCGGTCAACCTGATCCGCGGGCGAAGGAAGCGCTCGGACGAGTCCCCGCGCGTTCCCAAGCCGGAGTGGCTGAAAGTGCGTGCTCCGGGGTCGGAGAACTACCATCGGCTGAAAGGCCTGATGCGCACGCTCGGCCTCCACACGGTGTGCGAGGAAGCGAACTGCCCCAATATCGGCGAGTGCTGGCATCACGGAACCGCCACATTCATGATCCTCGGGGACACGTGCACTCGTTCATGCGGGTATTGCAACGTGATCCACGGCACGCCGGCCGCGCCGAACCCACTCGAACCCGCGCACGTTGCCAGCGCAATTGAGGCCATGGGGCTGGCGCACGTGGTGATCACATCTGTCGATCGCGACGATCTGCCGGACTATGGCGCCGGCCACTTCGCCCGCACCATCGAGGAAACACGCGCTCGTATTCCCGGCTGCCGCGTGGAAGTGCTCATTCCTGACTTCAAGGGCAGCAAGGACGCGCTTCACACCGTGCTCGATGCAGGCCCCGACGTGCTCAATCACAACATCGAAACAGTGCCGCGGATGTATCGTCTGGCGAGGCCTGGCGGGCGTTACGATCGAGCGCTGCAACTCCTCGATCGATCGCGCCGCTATGCGCCGGGAATTCCGACGAAGTCCGGTCTTATGGTCGGCCTCGGCGAGGAATGGGAGGAACTCATTGGCACTTTGCGCGATCTGCGAGAGGCCGGCTGCCAAATCGTCACGATCGGTCAATACCTGCGCCCCTCGCTCGCGAATCTCCCGATGTCGCGCTACTACACGCCGGCCGAGTTCGCAGAACTCAGGCGAATTGGATCGGAACTGGGCTTCGGCCACGTCGAGTCCGGACCACTCGTGCGCTCGTCATATCACGCGCACGAGCAGGCAGAGTCGCTCGAGAAGGCCCGCTGATCGTCCGGCGGATGCCCCTCACCTCGCTTCCTCGCATCACCCGCGACATCGTCAGCTGCACTCGTTGTGAGCGACTGCGCACGTATTGTGGGCGCATCGCCCTGCAAAAAAAGGCCGCGCACCAGCATGACGCCTACTGGGGCAAGCCGGTTCCTGGGTTTGGAGACCCGCGAGCGCGAGTGCTCGTGCTCGGGCTGGCACCGGCCGCACACGGCGCCAACCGTACGGGCCGCGTGTTCACGGGCGACGGGTCAGGGGATTTTCTGATGCGCGCGATGCACGCGGCGGGCTTTGCCAACATCGCTACCTCCCAGCGATCCGACGACGGATTGGTGCTGACCGACGCCTACATTGCGGCAGCGGTTCGATGCGCACCGCCCGGCAACAAGCCGACCCCGCTCGAGATCGCGGCGTGCCATCCGCATCTCGTCGCGGAAGCTGCCGCGCTGACGCAGGTGAGGGTGATCGTCGCCCTCGGTCGCATCGCGTTCGACGCGGCGTGGCGCCTGCTCGCGAACCGAGGTATCGTGCTGCGCCCAAAACCGCTGTTCGGCCACGGCCTCGTGTACGAGCCCGCGGGCGGTCCTTCGGTAATCGCCTCGTACCACCCGAGCCGGCAGAACACCAACACCCGCAAGCTCACGCCCGATATGCTGGAGTCGATTTTTGTCAGCGCGGCCCAACGTGCGCGCGACGGTGCTTGACAAACCCGCACCTCACGACTTCTCATCCTTCTTCATCGAACGCTCACGACCTCGGCAGCGTCGGTCGCTTACGCTGGGGTACGCAGAAAGGAGCGGTGCGGGATGAGGATCGCCCTGGTCTCACCGAAAGGACCGCTGTATCGGCATCGCGGCGGCATCTTTCGTCGCTCGCTGCGATACGCACCGCTCACGCTCACCACCCTCGCTTCGCTCGTTCCGCCTGACCTCGATCGCTGAATTCACCCTGATCGACGAGGGCATCGCCGACATCGACCTCGGTCTGCGCGCGGATGTGATCGGGATGACCGTGATCACCGGCACCGCGCCGCGGGCCTACGAGCTGGCGGGGCACTTCCGATCGCGCGGAATTCCGGTCGTGCTCGGCGGACCTCACGTGACGCTCGTGCCCGACGACGCGCAGCCGCACGCCGACAGCATCGTCGTCGGCTATGCCGAGGACACGTGGCCGGCATTGCTGCGCGATCTGAGCGCAGGACGTCTGCAGCCTCGCTACGACCAGGAGCCTGGGCTGTCGCTCGCCGGTCGGCCGTTTCCGCGCCGAGACTCTGCTGCCTCGCAGTCGCTTCCTGACCAGCAACGTGTTCGAGGCGACGCGCGGCTGCATTCACAACTGCGATTTCTGCGCCGTGCCGGCCGCGTGGGGGCGCAGACCCTACCAGAAGCCGGTCGAGGACATCGTCGCGGACATCCGGCAGCATGGTGCGCGCAAGCTGATCTTCGTCGATCTGAACCTCATCGCCGATCGAGAGTACGCGGCGCGGCTGTTCGAAGCGCTCATCCCGCTTCAGCGTCGAAGTGGTATGGACTGTCGACGGTGCTCATCGCCGACGATCCGCCGTTGCTCGAGCTCGCGGCAGCGAGCGGATGCCGCGGGCTGCTGCTCGGCTTCGAATCGATCGTGCACGCCAACCTGCGCGAGTCGAGCAAGGTCTTCAACAAGCCCGGGCACTTCGCTGGACGTGGTCGACGTCGCTGCATGCGCACGGGATTGCCGTCTACGGCTGTTTCGTGTTCGGCATGGATCACGACACGCCGGATGTGTTTCTGAAGACGGCGCGGTTCGCCGTCGAGGCCGGCATCGACCTGCCGCGGTTCGCCATCGTCACGCCGTTTCCAGGCACGGCCCTGCACCAGCGTCTGCAGCGTGAGGGACGCATCCTGACGCGCAACTGGGAGCTGTACGACGGCCAGCACGTCGTCTTCCAGCCGGCGCAGGATGAGCGTTCGACAGCTGCAGGAGGGGACGGAGCAGGCATGGCGATACACCTACTCGCTCCCGTCGATCGCGCGACGCCTGAGGGTCTCGCCCGCGCCGCGTGGATCGCGCTGAGCCGCGAACCTCGGCTACCGGTACTACGCCCATAATCTCGGACCGGTTCTACAACTGCGATTGGATCATCGGCAGCGCTCGGCAGCCGTCACCCGTGGTCGCGGAGGCGCTCGTAGGTCGCGGCGATGCGATTGACGCTCATCCACCCGTGCATCGGCCGGCGGCCCGGTGAGCGCTACATCCGCTCCTGGCAGATGGAGCCGCTCCCGCCCGCCACCATCGCCGGGCTGACGCCGCCCGATGTCGACGTGCGCTTCTACGACGACCGGATGGAGCCATTCCGTATCGACGAGCCGACCGACCTCGTCGCGATCAGCGTGGAAACCTACACGGCGAAGCGCGCCTATCAGATCGCCAGCGAATACCGGCGGCGCGGCGTGCCGGTCGTCATGGGCGGCTTCCACCCGACGCTCTGTCCGGACGAGGTCGCGGAGTACGCCGAAGCCGTCGTCGTCGGCGAAGCGGAAAGCATCTGGCCCCAGCTCGTCGACGACTTCCGCCACGGCACGGCTGGCGCGGGTCTATCGCGCGGCCGCACGGCCATCGCTTGACGGGCTGCGGCCCGATCGCCGGATCTTCCGGGGCAAGCGGTACTGCCGATCGGGCTCGTCGAGGCGGGACGCGGCTGTCACTTCCGGTGCGAGTTCTGCGCCGTGCAGGCGGTGTTTGGCGCAACCCAGACGCGCCGGCCGCTCGACGACGTCATCTCCGAGATCGCGTCGATCCGCCACACGAAGAAGCTGTTCTTCTTCGTCGACGACAACATCACGTCGAATCTCGCACAGGCAAAGGAGTTCCTGCAGGCGCTCGCCCCGCTCGGCATCCGCTGGGTCAGCCAGGCGAGCATCAACGCCGCGCACGACGAGGAGTTCCTGTCGCTGCTCGTCGCAGCGGCTGCCAGGGCGTGCTCATCGGATTCGAGAGCCTCGACCCGGCCGCGCTGGCCGCGATGAACAAGAGGTTCAACACCATGCGCGGCGGCTACGAGGTGGCGCTGGCCAACCTGCAGACGACACCGAGCTGCGCTTCTACGGGACGTTCATCTTCGGCTACGACGGCGACACGCCCGAGAGCTTCCGGCGCGCGGTGGCGTTTGCGGAGGCGCATCGGCTCTACATCGCCGCGTTCAACCACCTGACGCCGTTTCCCGGCACGCCGCTCTACGACGCGGCTGGCGGCGGAGGGCCGGCTGCTCTTCGAGCGGTGGTGGCTCGACGAGCGCTACCGCTACAACATGGTGCCGTTTCGGCCCGGCCGCGATGAGCGCCGGACGCGCTGCAGCGGCATTGCCTCGAGGCGCGCCGCGCGTTCTATGCGTGGCCAGCATCGCCCGCCGCGGTCTCGATCCGGTGAACCGAGCCGACTGCGTTCATGTTCCGGAATTTCTTTCCGATCAACGGGATGCTGCGCGCCGATACGAACCGCCGCGACGGCTTTCCGCTTGGGAGACGAAGCATGGGCCGGGTCGCTGCTGCGCGTGCACTGAGCGTCCACGGCGTCGCGCCGGCACCACAGTTCGACGTGTCGGCTGGCCGACGGCTCCGACGACGAGGAGGTCCGCCGTCTGCTCCGCGAACACGCGCTGCCGGGACGAAGCTCCCTCACGCTCGAACGCGAGCCGGACAGCGCAATCGCCGGTGCGCATCGAAGGGCAGGTCCATCAGACGATGATCGCGCGAGAGCGTGACCGCGGCCAGATCGTGGGAATCGCGAGCCGGGCAGAACGTGACGTGTTCCTGAATGGACACGTCTGGTACGTCTCGGCTACCTGGGGCAACTTCGCACCAGTGTTCGCGGTCGTCGAGCGGCGGCACCTGCTGAACGAGGGGTTCACGTATTGCCGCACGCTGCATGAGCGTGGGCACGCTCCCGCGTATCTGACCTCCATCGTCGAAGACAACCACGCCGCGCGAAGGTTGCTCAGCGGGCTCAGGTCACCCGCGGCGCCGCGCTTCGTGCGCGCGGGGGCGCTCGTGACGCTCGCAATTCCGCGCGGGCTCGGACGAAGCACTTCACGTCGGTACGGCGTCGAGATCCGCCAGGGTTCCCTCGAAATCCTGGAAGACATCGTGGCCTGCCTGGATCGCAGCGGATGTCGGCACCAGTTCGCGCCGCGCTGGACCGCCGACGATCTGCAGTCCGATCGGCGCACGCGTGGATTGGATCCAGGTCATTTTCTTGTCGCGATGGCCGGAGGTCGCGTCGTCGGTTGTGCCGCGATATGGGACCAGCGCGGATTCAAACAGGTGATCGTTCGCGGCTATTCACAGCGACTCGCACGATGGCGGCACCTCGTGAATTTCGCCGGTCCCCTGATCGGCGTGCCGGCGTTGCCAAAGGTCGGACACGCTCTCGAATTCGTGTATCTGTCTCACGTCGCCATTGATGAAGACCGGCCGGAGGTGACCGCCGCGCTGGTCTCGGAAGCTCGTTGCCGTCTGCCGGCAGGCGTGGATTACATCGTGACCGCCTTCGCGGAGGGCAGCGGATTGCTGTCAGTTGCGTCGAAAGTGGCACCCCATCGTACCTATCGCAGTGTGCTGTACCTGGCGTGCTGGCCGAACGGACAACATCTCGTGGAATCCATCGATAGTCGTCTCCCACACCCGGAGGTCGCCATCCTATGACTCCTGTGTCCTGTACCGAATCCGCCACGCGACTCCATGGCCGCGTCGCCGACAGGCGCACACTCGACGCACGGACGCGCGAGGCGATGTTCACGCTGCTGGGTGCACACTTCGTCGGCGTGAATCGCGCGACGTTCGAGCGGGACCTCGAGGACAAGAGCTGCGTCATCCTGCTGGAGGACGACACCCGGCAACTGCGCGGCTTTTCGACGATGGTCGCGTACCGACAGCTGCGCCGTTGGGGCACCGGTATCCGTGGTGTATTCAGGAGACACGATTGTCGAACGCGCATGGTGGGGGAGTCCCGCGCTGGCGAGAACGTGGGTGCGGGCCGTCCGACAGCTCGCCCCGGACCCGTCGCGTGAGGTGTACTGGCTGCTCCTGACCTCGGGGTTTCGAACCTATCGCTTCCTCCCGGTGTTCTTCCGGGATTTCTACCCGCGCCATGATGCGGCCGCGGCTCGAGAGGGCGCGATGCTGCGGGCGCTGGCACGCGAGCGGTTCGGATCACAGTACGACTCGACATCCGGAATCGTGCGCCTGTCGACGCCGCAGGTGCTCGCGGCCGATCTCATGGCGCTCCCGGAAGGACGGGTGCCGGATTCGCATGTCGCATTCTTCCTCGCGCGCAACCCGGGCTTCGTCCACGGCGATGAGCTCGCGTGTCTCGCGAGAATTGATGAACGCAACCTGACTCCCGCCGGACGGCGGATGACGCGATCTGCGTCGTTGAAAGGCTGACACGGTGCACCTGCGTTCAGCGGCGGTCAACGCGCTCTGGGGTGTGACCAGCACTCCGGCGTGGATCCGTTTTCGCCGCGCGCTGCGAACGCCTGAGGTCACTCAGGAACGCGTACTGTGGTCATGTCTGAAGCGGAACGCCGATACCGTATTCGGCCGAGCACACGGGTTCGGCAGCATCCGGTCCGTGGCCGAGTATCAGCAGCGGGTGCCTCCGACATCGTATGACGAGATGGAGCACCTGGTTCGTCGGACGGCGCGCGGCGAGCCACATGTGCTCACCACATCGCCGGTCGAACGACTCGTTCCGTCGTCGGGGTCCGCCGCCGCGGCAAAGTTCATTCCTGCCACGGCTGACCTGCGAAGTGAATTCACGGCCGCGATCGATGCGTGGCTGGTCGATCTCTTCAGGCATCGGCCATCGCTGGTCGGTGGTCCCTCGTACTGGTCAGTCTCGCCGCTCGCGCCGGATCCGCCACTCGGTCCGGATACCGCCATTCCGATTGGGTTCGACAGCGACAGCCGGTACCTCGGTGGTGCGCGCCAGGCTCTCGCGGGGATGATCTTCGCGGTCCCGGACGTCGTCGCACGGCTCACGGATGTCAATGTCTTTCGTTACGTAAGCGCGCTCTTCCTGCTGCGCGCACGGGATCTCCGCATCGTTTCGGTCTGGCATCCCAGTTTCTTCGAGGGTCTCCTCGACTGCATCGCGGCTTATCGGGATCGACTCATCCACGATATCGCGCATGGATCGCTATCAGCCTCGCCCATTCCATTACCGGCCGGTGTGCAGCGGCGTTTGGCTTCACTGCTCATGGCGGATCGCCCCCGTGCCGCCGAGTTGCGACATGCGGACACGCATCCGCTCGATATATGGCCGTACTTGTCGTTGATTAGTTGTTGGACCGACGGACCGGCACGATTGGCCGCTGCACAGCTGGCGGAGCGCTGCGGCGGAATCTGGATCCAGCCGAAAGGTCTTCTCGCAACAGAGGGCGTCGTCACCATTCCCTTCGAGGGTGGCCACCCCATCGCGATCCGTTCGCATTTCTTCGAATTCGTCGCGCCAGATGGGCAGGTGCGACTGGCGCACGAGCTGCAACGCGGGGTAGAGTACGCGCCGCTGCTCACGACCGGCGGAGGACTCTATCGGTACAAGCTCGGAGACCGAGTGCGCGTGGATGATTTCGTGTACGACACACCGTCGCTGCGATTCGTCGGCAAAGACGACCGTGTCTCGGATTTGTTCGGCGAGAAGCTGAACGACGGGTTCATCGCAGGAGTCGTCGAACAGCTCTTTGCAGCCGATGCGCCACGATTCGCCCTGCTTGCGCCCGCACGAACAGCTGGCGGAATGGCCTACACCCTGTTCGTCGAGTCCGAGAAGGCCACGCAACCGGATCTTGCGCGGCGGCTCGAACGGGCGCTGCGACAGAACCCGCACTACGCCTGGTGCGTCGAGCTGGGCCAGCTGTGCCCCGCGCGAATTGTTCGCGTCGGACCAGGCGCGGCGAGCGCGTTCGTGAACGCGTGCGTCGCCCGCGGACAGCGGCTTGGCAACGTCAAGCCCGCCTCGCTGTCGAGCGCAGACGACTGGGAGGCGATTCTTCCGTCGCTGGACGTCGAGGCGGCATGCTGAACGCCATCACCGAAGGCCGCCGGGGCAGCACGCTGCAGCGGCTGGCGGTCGCACCCATCCGCCCTCGCGAGGACGACATCGACTGGCAGGTCCCCGTCGATCGATCGCGCTGGTTCTTCTGCGAAACGCTGACGCCTCTCTTCTACAGTCCGATCTATCGCGAGCTCGGACCGGCCCACCGGCTCCGGTACAACCAGCTGACCGCCATGATGGCCAACGAAATCATCGCTTTCATGGAGAGCGAGTTCCTCGTGCCGGTGCTCACTGCGGTTGGCTCGACGCGCGGCAAGCAGCCATCCGACCTGCGTGCCGCAGTCACCAGGTTCGCCGACGACGAGCGACGGCATGCGGACATCTGGTGGAAGCTGAATCGCCTGAGCGAGCCGAGGTGGTATCAGTCGAACAACAGACGGCTGATACAAATCCCACCCGGTGCGATCGCGGCTGCACGGTTTGTCGCGCGCCACCCCATCGCCTTTCCGGTCGTGTTCTGGCTCCAGCTCGTCCAGGAAGAGCGTTCTCTGGAAATTTCACGGCGCTGCATGCGCGTCCCGCCCTCGACGATCGAGCCGCGATACGTCGCAGTCGTACTCCGCGCACCTCCCCGACGAAGCACGCCATGTGCAAATCGACCGGCATTTGATCGAGCACTACTATCGCCATCGTGCCGCGACCATCCAGCAGATCTCAGCCCGCTTGTTCCGGATCATCGTGCAGTTGCTGCTCGTGACGCCCGTTCATTCGACAGCGCGCGTGATTCGGATCCTGGCGAACGAGTACCCGGAACTGGCGCCGCTCGTCCGGCGAATGCTGCGCGAGCTCCACGAGCTGAAGCACAACGTCGACTATCACGAGATGATGTACCTCGCGAAACACGACGCCCGTGACGTTCGCGCTGTTCGACGAGTATCCGGAGTTTCATCCGATGCGCGCCGTGCTGCTGGGCTACAATCCGCGGACCCCGAGGCATCACAGATGATCAGACGGTTCCGCGTTCCCAACGTTCTGAACGCCGTCGTGATCGCGGCACAGTGCGCGGGCATCGGCGGCTGTCTCGTTGCCGTGCGGTCCACTCATTCCGCCACCGGGCTCCTTCTCGTTGTCGGGGCGTTTGCGGTCGTCATGAACTCGGTCTACGCCAGCATCCACGAGGCGGAGCACCGTATGCTGTTCAGCAGTCGGCTGCTCAACGAGACGGCCGGGGTAGTGCTCGCGCTCTTCTTCCCTGCGCCCTTCCATCTGCTGCGGCAGGGACATCTTGGCCACCACCTTCGGAACCGCTCCGACGACGAAGCGTTCGACCTGTATTTCGACGGAGAGCACCCTGCCTGGAAGCGGCTCCAGCTGTACGGCATCCTTACCGGCCTCTATTGGCTCGTGGCCGTGCTCGCCAGTTTCGTCGTGCTCGCGGTCCCCTTCGTTCTCCGGCGCGAACACTTCGAGTTCGATCGTCCTTCGGCGGCGTTCATGGATGCGCTCAATCCGCGGTACACGAATTACATCCGCGCCGAGGCCATGGGCGTCATTGTGCTGCACGCCGCTCTGATTCTCTGGCTCGGCATCCCGGCCTGGAAATACGCGGCCATATATGCCGGGTTTGGCTTTTCGTGGTCGGCCATGCAGTACGTCCATCATTTCGGCACCACGAGACATGTGCTCGAGGGAGCGCGGAACCTGTGGATCTGGGCGCCGATCGATCTCGTGTGGCTCAACCACAACTGGCATCTCACGCACCACAAGCACCCGACCATTCCCTGGATACACCTGCCGCGCGTCGGCCGTGAGGAAAATCCCGATCGAGGATTCCTGCCGTTTTTCTACCTCCGAATGTGGCGTGGACCGCGAAAGGCCACCGAGCACGTGCGGAACCGTTATGCCGGACGTGTTATCCGCTGATCGGGACCGAAGCGCCGAACCGCTGGCCGGGCCGCGGGCGCTGGACGTGTCGAGTGTGGTGCGTCTCTGGATGGTGGTCCTGGGGTTCATACCAGCGCTCCATCTCGGAACGGCGCTCTTCCCGACGATCCTCGCCGCAACAGGTCGCATCCGGCCTGGAGTGGCTTGGCTCACGCCTGCGATACTCTTCCTGCTCCCGCCGCTCGTCGTGCGCGCAACAATCCTGTATCGACCGCTTCAAACAGGACGGCTCGAAACACACAGCGGCAGCTTTCTACACTGGTGGTTCACCGCGCAGTGGCAAATTGTGTTCGCCAGGCTGCCCGTACTCGAGGAACTGATCAGGATCGTCCCGGGGTTGTACTCGCTCTGGCTCAGGCTCTGGGGGGCTCGCGTGGGCGCGACGGTCTACTGGTCGCCGGGCGTCGTCATTCTCGACCGACCGCTCGTCCGGATTGGCAGCCGGGTGATCCTTGGCGTCGGCGCAAGGCTCAACCCGCACGCGCTCGCTTTGGATGAGCGGCGAAGGCTGTCGCTGGGAATCGGGCCCATTGTGATTGGCGACGATGCGTTGATTGGCGCCTATTCCCAGTTGCTCCCGGGCTGTGAGGTCGACGCGGGAGAAGTGACACCGCCCTTTCGCACGATTCACGCTTTCACGAGGTTTGCCGGCGGCCGTCGCGCCCGCGGTACGGACAGGAGCCAGTCGAGTGACCGATCGAATCGATGAGGCCCCGGCAGCCGCGAGGGCCACGTGGCGGTTCAAAGCCGCAATGACGCTTGCCTTGACGCTCGTCTTCTGCATTCCGGTACTTCACGCTGCAGCGGTTCGTCCTCTTTCCGGTCCGCACGTTCCCGCTCACGAGCCTCGATCGGGCGATTGTTTTTCAGCCAGCCTGGGTTTGGGCGTACCAGTCCGTGTACGTGCTGTTGGTGGTTTTCCCGTGGATGGCCACGTCGCGCGCTGAACTGCTGCGGTCTGCAAAAGGGTTCGTCGTCGTCTCGTGCATCGGATTCGTGTTCTTCCTGGTTGTACCCGTTCAGGGACCGCGCCCGGCCGTCGCGGGTCAGAATCTGATGTTTCGGATGCTCGAATCGTACGACCGGCCGTTGAACTGTTTTCCTTCGCTGCACGTCGGGCTTGCGGTCTACACGGTGCTGTCCGCCGGCGGGATACTGGACGGCCGACTTTCTGCCGGGATCCGTCGAACCATCCTGTCGCTGGCGTGGCTCTGGACGGGCCTCATCGCCTACGCCGCTCTGGCCACCAAACAACATTACGCAGTCGATCTTCCGGCCGGGGCGCTGCTGGCGTACATCTGTCACGCGCACGCCTGGCACCACACGCAAAGGAGCACGGCTCATGCTGAACCGCCGATCGTCCACGCGGATCTGTCTCGCGATTCTCTGGGCGCTCTGGTCCGCAGGCCTGACAGCCATCTCGGCCCAGACGCCTCCGCCGTCGGTCGGCAATGACGACGCTGAGCACGACGCGCTTCGCAAGCTGAAAGCCGCGTACGAGGACGCGGTACGGACCAACCGAATCGATGCGCTGGAACCCCTCTTCCATATGGAGTTTCACGGCGTCATGGTGACCGGGCGCGCGGTGAACGGCTTCGCCGACGTTCAGCAGTACCTGGCGCGACATCCGCGGTCTCATCGGCGAGGGCGGCACCTACACGACGACGGTCAACCCCGAGCGCAGCGTGATTCTCGGCGACATCGCGCTCGCTCGCGGCAGCACGGATGACGTGGTCAAGACCAGCGACGGCACCGAGTACCGCTTCACAACGCTCTGGACCGCGACGCTGCAGAAGGAAGCTGGCGCCTGGAAAATCCGTTCGGTTCAGGGAACGATCGATCCGGTCGCGAACGCGTTCGTACGGGAGTTCACCAAGCGGATGATCGTGCGCATCTCGTCAGGTGTGGGTGTGGTGAGCCTGGTGATCGGCGCGCTCATCGGCGCAGTGTGGCAACGAAATCGGACCAGGAGAACAGGAGCAGGAGAGAAGACTTTCTAACTCTCTTTCTCTCTCCGCTTCTCCTGTGTGATCTATCTGTCAGGCCTTTTTTCTGGGCCGATAGACGTGAGTTGCCTGGCCGAAGAAGACCTCGGCCGATTCCATGATCGTCTCCGACAGCGTCGGATGCGGATGGATGGTCATGCGAACGTCCGTCGCGTTCGCGCCCATCTCGACCGCGAGGACGCCTTCGGCGATCAGCTCGCCGGCGCCAGGCCCGACGATGCCGACGCCAAGGACGCGCTCGGTTTTCGGGTCCAGCACGAGCTTGGTCATGCCGTCCGGACGATCCAGCGTGAGCGCTCGGCCCGACGCTGCCCAGGGAAAACGCGCCACGACAATCTCGCGCTTTTGCTTCTGCGCGTCGCTCTCGGTCAGCCCGCACCAGGCGAGCTCGGGATCGGTGAAGACAACGGCAGGGATTGCGAGCGGTTCGAAGGCGACGCGCTCTCCTGCGATCGACTCGACCGCGACACGTCCTTCGTGCGAGGCTTTGTGCGCGAGCATCGGCTCGCCGACCACGTCGCCAATCGCGTAGATCGACGGCTCGGCGGTCCGGCGCGCCGGGTCGACCTCGATGAACCCTCGAGCGTTCACCTTGACCTTCGTGCGATCGAGCCCGGGCACGGCCGAATTCGGCCGGCGGCCGACCGACACCAGCACGCGTTCGAACGTCCGCTCTTTTGCCGCGTCAGCTGGCAGGCCCTCGCCTTCGAAGGTCACACGTGATTCCGCCCTTCACTTCCTTCATCGCGACGACCTTCGTGTTGAGCAGCACCGCCTCGGACATCGATTCGATGCGCCGCGCGAGCACGTTCACGAGATCGCGATCCGCGCCAGGCAGCAGACCGCTGGTCATTTCGACGACCGTGACCTTCGTGCCAAGGGCGGCGTAGACAGTGCCGAGTTCGAGGCCGATGTAGCCGCCTCCGACCACCAGCAGCGACTTCGGGAATGTCGGGCACGTCGAGCGCGCTGGTCGAGTCCATCAGCGCGAGGACTCTCGAGGCCCAGGCCCGGTACCGTGGACGGCCGCGAACCCGTTGCGATGATCGCGTGCTCGAAGCTCAGGGTCTCGGGCTCGGACTGCCCTTCACGGGTGATCTCGAGCGTCCGGGCATCGCGAAATCCCGCCGTCCCCTGGATGTAGGTGATCTTTCGCTGCTTCGAGAGCTGTCCGAGCCCGCCGGTGAGCTGGTTGACGACTTTGGTCTTGAAGGCGCGAAGCCGCTCGACGTCGATCTTCGGCGCACCGAAGGTCACGCCCCACGCCTCGGCGTGACTTCGCCTCGTTCAACACATCGGCGACATGCAGCAGAGCCTTGGACGGGATGCAGCCGCGATACAGGCACACGCCGCCCGGATTGACCGCCGGATCGACGAGCGTGACCTGCATGCCGAGATCGGCCGCATAGAACGCGGCCGCGTAGCCGCCCGGGCCGGCGCCAATGACAACGACTTGAGTGGATTGAGGCACGTCGATCAGCTCCTAGAGCGACAGCACGAAGGGCTGCTCGAATGCGTCCGCAACCCACCGCAGGAATCGTGCGCCGTCGGCGCCGTCGATCACCCGATGGTCGTAGGACAGCGACAGCGGAAGCATCAGTCGCGGCTCGAAGGCCCTGCCGTCGTAGACCGGCTCGAGCGTGCCGCGCGAGATGCCGAGAATGGCCACTTCGGGCCAGTTGACGATCGGCGTGAACGACGTGCCGCCGATGCCGCCGAGGTTGGTGATCGTAAAGCCGCCGCCCTGCATCTCGTCGAGCGACAGCTTGCCCGCCGCGCGCCTTCTCGGAAACCTTCGCCAGTTCCGCCGGCGAGCTCGATGATCCCCTTGCGATCGACATCGCGAATCACCGGCACCAGCAGGCCGCGCGGCGGTGTCGACCGCCACGCCGACGTGCACGGATTTCCGGTAGACGATCTCGTTGCGTGCCATGTCGACCGACGCGTTGAACTGCGGGAACCGCTGCACGCGCGGTCGCCGACGATCTTCAGCGCGATGGCGGTCATCGTGAGCTTGCCGCCCGCCTTCTCCGCCTGCGGCGCATACTTCTTGCGCAGCTCCTCGACGGCGGTGATGTCCGCCTTGTCGTGCTGCGTGACGTGCGGAATCTGGTTCCAGGCGTCGGCTCAGGTGCTCCGCCGTCTTCCGGCGGATGTTGCTCATCGGCTTGCGTTCGACCTCGCCCCACTTCGTGAAGTCGGGGAGCGCACTTGGCGCCTGTGTGGCGCCGCCGCCGCCGACAGCGCGTTGCGCACGAAAGCCTGCACGTCCTCATCGCTGATGCGGCCGCCAGCACCGCTGCCCGTGCACGCGGCGGATATCCACGCCAAGCTCGCGCGCGCAGGCGGCGCACCGAGGGGGCCGCCGGCGCCGGCGGGGCCCTGATCCGACCGCCTCCGCGGACGCGGCCGCCGCGGGGGTCGCGCGCGCGCCACGGCTGATGTCCACGACTTCGCCGCGCCTCGGCTTCGAGTCGGCGGACGCTGTCGGCCTGCTGCGCTTCCGGCTGCTCAGCGCGGCCCTCGTCCCTATCCTCTTCTGCGGCGCGCTTCGCGCCACCGCTGCTTGCGGCTTCCTGTTGGCCGGGCGCCTTCTGGCTCAACCCGCCCTCGACTGCCGCGCCTGGTGGCTGCGGCTTTGCCCCTCCGCTCCGGCCGTCGGCCACGGGTTTTCCGGCTGCCTCCGGCTTGGCGCCGCGCGCCGCTCCTTCGTCGACAGTCAGCACGACCTGACCGACTTTGATCCGCTCGCCCTGTTTGACGCGGACATCTTTGACGGTGCCCGCGACGCTCGACGGGACTTCGATCGTCGCCTTGTCGGTCTCGAGCTCGAGGACCGGCTGATCTTTCGCCACCGCATCCCCGGCCGAGACGAGCACGCGGACGACGTCGCCGGCGGTGATGTTCTCGCCGAGCTCAGGCAGAGTGAAGTCTGTAGGCATAAGAGTGAGATGGTCCGACGTCGTGAGCGACGTTCTCTCCGTCAACCCCGCTAGCTTTTCGCCGGGTTCGGCTTCTCCGGATTGATCTCCAGATCCTTGATCGCCTGGGCCACGACCTTGCGATCCAGCTGACCGTCCTGCGCGAGCTCCGCGAGCGTCGCGAGCGCCACGAACCGCGCATCCACCTCGAAGAACTCACGCAGGCGCGGCGCGATCCTCGCTGCGGCCGAAGCCATCGGTGCCAAGCGACCGCATCGCGGCGCGGCATCCACCGGTCGATCGAGTCCGGCAGGACCTTCAAGTAATCAGACGCCGCGACGAGGACGCCCGGTGCATCCTTCAGGCACTGCGCGACGTACGGGACGCGCGGCGTCTCGGCCGGGTGCAGCATGTTCCAGCGGTCGCAGGCGTGGCCGTCGCGATACAGCTCCTGGTAGCTCGTCACGCTCCAGACGTCGGCGGCGACGTCGTACTTCTCGAGCAGCTTCTGCGCTGCCAGCACCTCGTTGAGGATCGCGCCGCTGCCGAAGAGTTGCGCCTCGCAGCTTCGCCTTCGGGTTGGCCGTCGGTCTGCAGCCGATACATGCCCTTCAGGATCCCGTCGCGCGCCCCCTCCGGCATCGCCGGCATCGCGTACTGCTCGTTCATCACGGTCAGGTAGTAGAAGACGCTCTCCTGATCGCGATACATGCGGCGGATGCCGTCCTGGATGATCACCGCCAGCTCGTAGGCGTACGCCGGATCGTACGAGAGGCAGTTCGGCGTCGCCAGCGAGTAGACGTGCGTGTGGCCGTCCTGGTGCTGCAGCCCCTCGCCGGCCAGCGTCGTCCGGCCCGCCGTGGCGCCGAGCAGGAAGCCGCGGACGCGCGAGTCGGCGCCGGCCCAGATCAGATCGGCGACGCGCTGGAAACCGAACATCGAGTAGTAGATGAAGAACGGGATCGTGTTGACGCCGTGGGTGGCGTACGCGGTGCCGGCCGCGATGAACGACGACATCGAGCCGGCTTCGGTGATCCCTTCCTCGAGGATCTGCCCGTTCTGCGCTTCCTTGTAATAGAGGAGCGTGTCCATGTCGACCGGCTCGTACTTCTGGCCGACGTGCGAGTAGATGCCGATCGCGCGGAAGAGCGACTCCATGCCGAACGTCCGCGCCTCGTCTGGGATGATCGGCACGATCAGGTCGCCGATTTCCTTGTCGCGGAGCAGCTTGGACAGCATGCGCACGAACACCATCGTGGTCGAGGCCTTGCGCCCTTCGGTGCCCTTGTAGAACTCCTCGAAGAGCGGCTCGATCGGCGCCTGGAGCGGCTCGACGCGAACCGATGCGCGTCGGCACGTAGCCACCGAGCGCCTTGCGGCGTTCGCGCAGGTACTGCAGCTCGGTGCTGTCGTCGGGCGGCCGGTAGAACGGCGCATCGGCGATCTCCTCGTCGGAGATCGGAATCCCGAAGCGCGTGCGGAAGACGCGCAGATCCGATTCGTTCATCTTCTTCTGCTGGTGGGTGATGTTCTTGCCTTCACCCGCCTCGCCGAGGCCGTAGCCCTTGATGGTGCGGGCAAGGATGACCGTCGGCTGTCCTGTTGTCTCGACGGCCGACTTGTAAGCGTTGTAGACCTTGACCGGATCGTGGCCGCCGAGCCGCAGCTTCTTCAGCTGCTCGTCCGACAGGTGCTTGACCATGTCGAGCAGCCGCGGATCGGTTCCGAAGAAGTGCTCGCGCATGTAGGCGCCGTCTTCGACCGCGTATTTCTGGTACTGCCCGTCGACGATCTCGCCCATCCGCTTGCACGAGCAGGCCGTCGTGATCGGCGGCGAGCAGCGGATCCCAGTCGCTGCCCCAGATCACCTTGATGACGTTCCAGCCCGCGCCGCGGAAGATCGCCTCGAGCTCCTGGATGATCTGGCCGTTGCCGCGAACCGGGCCGTCGAGCCGCTGCAGGTTGCAGTTGATGACGAAGATCAGGTTGTCGAGCTTCTCGCGCGCCGCCAGACTGATGGCGCCGAGCGACTCGGGCTCGTCGGTTTCGCCGTCGCCGAGGAACGCCCACACCTTCGACGACGACGGCTTCTTCAGCCCGCGATCTTCCAGGTAGCGATTGAATCGCGCCTGGTAGATCGACATGATCGGCCCGAGCCCCATCGAGACGGTCGGGAACTCCCAGAAGTCCGGCATCAGCCACGGGTGCGGATACGACGAGAGGCCGCCGCCCGGCGCCAGCTCGCGCCGGAAGTTGTGCAGCTTCTCGACCGGGAGCCGCCCTTCGAGGAACGCGCGCGCGTAGATGCCGGGCGACGCGTGCCCCTGGAAGTAGATGATGTCGCCGCCGCCGTCCTTGCTCTTGCCGCGGAAGAAGTGATTGAAACCGACTTCGTAGAGCGTCGCCGCCGAGGCGTAAGTCGAGATGTGGCCGCCGATGCCGTCCGATGCGCGGTTGGCGCGGACGACCATGGCCATCGCGTTCCAGCGCACGAGGCTCTTGATCCGCCGTTCGATTTCCTGGCTGCCCGGAAGCGGCGTCTGATCCTCGGCGCGAATCGTATTGACATACGGCGTGACGGCGCTGAACGGCAGGGCCGACGCCGGCCACGCGCGCGTGGTTCCGCAGCGACGAGAGCAGCCGCTGCACGCGACCGCGATCACCCTGCTGGATGACGTAGTCGAGCGACTCGCGCCACTCGCGCTGTTCCAGCGCCTCGAGCTCGGAGTTGTCCTGGGGTGCGATATTTCTCATCGAGGTTGAATCCTCGAGTCGACTGTAGACTGAGGTCGGTCACACCACCTCTCAGGGCCACAGTCCTGACCTACAATCCGTTATTGTAGTCCTGCGCCGAGCGCGACGCCTACCGATCATGGGACCCATGCATGGCGCGTATGTGTGAACTGCCATGAACCACACCATCCGTGCGGTCCTCGTGCTCATGCCATTTGCTGCCGTGACTCGCGGCGGCGGGAGACGTCCCCGTGAATACACTCGGTGCAGACCGCGGATCCCCTTCCCTCGACCCGAGAGGTGGCCGCCATGGCGCGCCGCTTCGCGCCCGCGGACATCCGCGCCGACCTGACCGCGCTTCCAGAGAACGAACGCCGAGCGCTCGCGAAGCTCGTCGACGCCGCGCGGCTCATGGACAGCTTCTTCCTGCGTCAGGTCTGGGCGGGCAACGACGCCATGCTGCAGGAGCTCGCGCACGACGCGATCGGTCGATCCCGGCCCTCCGGAACGCCTCGCCGAAACCGCGCAGGCTCGCCTGCACTACTTCCTCATCAACAAAGGGCCCTGGTCGCGACTCGATCACAATCGCGCCTTCGTCCCGGGCGCCCCGGCCAAGCCCGAAGGGGCCAACTTCTATCCGGCGGGAGCCACGAAGGCCGAAGTGCAGAAGTGGCTCGATTCGCTGACCGGCGACGAGAAGGCGCGCGCGACTGGGTTCTTCACGACGATCCGGCGCAGCATCATCCGGCGGGTTCACCGCCGTTCCGTACAGCGTCGAATACCAGGGAGAGCTGGCACGCGCGGCATCGCTGCTGCGCGAGGCCGCGGACCTGACCGCCCAGCCCACGCTCAAGAGGTTTCTCACGACGCCGCGCCGACGCGTTCCTCACCGACGACTACTACGCCAGCGACGTGGCGTGGATGGAGCTCGACGCGTCAATCGAGCCCACGATCGGGCCCTATGAGGTGTACGAAGACGAATGGTTCAACTTCAAGGCCGCGTTCGAGGCATTCATCACAATCCGCGACGATGCCGAGTCGAAGAAGCTGCAGTCATTCTCTGCGCATCTGCAGGAGCTCGAGAACGCGCTGCCGATCGATCCCGAGTACCGCAACCCGCAGCTCGGCGCGCTCGCGCCGATCCGCGTCGTCAACGTGGTGTTCACCGCGGGCGACGGCAACCGTGGCGTGCAGACGGCGGCCTTCAACCTGCCGAACGACGAGCGCGTCGTCAAGGAGAAGGGCACCAAGCGCGTCATGCTCAAGAACATGCAGGACGCGAAATTCAGCACGTGTGCTCGTGCCGATCAGCAAGGTCGCGCTGCGCGGCTGCCGATCAGAAGAACGTGTCGTTCGACGCGTTCTTCACGCACATCCTGATGCACGAGCTGATGCACGGTCTCGGGCCGCACAACATCACGGTCGGCGGACGCGCGACGACGGTCCGGCAGGAGATGAAGGAGATCTACAGCGCCATCGAAGAGGCCAAGGCCGACATCTCCGGGCTCTGGGCGCTGCGGCAGCTCGCCGACCGCAAGCTGATCGATCCGGCCATCGCGAAGACGATGTACACGACGTTCCTGGCCTCGGCCTTCCGCTCGATTCGCTTTGGCGTGAACGAAGCGCACGGACGCGGCATCGCCGTGCAGCTGAACTACCTGCTCGATGCCGGCGCGTTCAAGGTGCTTCCCGGCGGCACATTTGCGGTGGACGATACGAAGATCACTGATGCCGTGACCGCGCTGACACGCGAGATCATGACGCTTCAGGCCGAGGGCAGTTACACGAAAGCGAAGGATCTGCTCGATAGACTCGGCGTCGTGCGGCCGTCGGTGCAGAAAGTCCTCGATCGGCTGACCAACGTGCCGGTCGATATCGAGCCGAAATTCACCTCAGCCGCAACGCCCTAGTCCGTTCGCAGTGCCCACGTCCGTTGCCACATGCGGCTCCGTCATGCTGTCGGAGAATGGCGCGCGCGAGATCAGGGGGTCGTCAGCGTCACCACGGCGGCGCCGACCACGCTGATCCCGATCCGGATTCAGCGAAGGCCGGCGCCAGGCACAGGTTTCTCCGAATTCTGTTACTTGAGGGTGGATAAGTACGCGACGAGCGCATCGACGTCGTCCGCGGACATCGCCTTCTTCTTCATCGGCGGCTTGCGGTCCTTCTTGTTCTTGGCTGCCATGCCGACCGGATCGACGATCCAGTCCTTGATCTCGGCGGGCGTCAGCTTGCTGCCCACATCGTCCATCTTTCCCTTCGCGTTGCCTTTCCCGGCAATGGAGTGGCACTGCGAACATTTCTCCGTCGCGTACACCTGCATGCCCTTCTTAACCTTGGCATCCTGGGCCGCCACGTTGCCGGCACACAGCGCAAGCGTAACCACCGCCATCATCACGATCCGCTTCATGGTCTCTCTCCCTCTCGATGAGTACATCCGACCGCTTCGCGCTCAGCGTTGGCAGACCTAGTCCTCGGGGCTGACCGCGAAGAGATGAGTCACGATACTACCAGTATCGGCCGCCGTGTCTCTATCGAGCGCCTCTCCCAGACGTGCGGCGATCGCACGAGCGATGGACAGACTGATGGCGTCGACTTCGCCCTGCTCATTAGGCGACAACGACGCCGTCTTCCGGCGAAGACGGACCAATTCGGCGCGACAGATTTCTTCGAAGCGGGAATGTAGTACGCGGGCAATCGGGCTCATGGGCCCGGGTGTCGCAAGCGTCAGTACCGAGTCCGAGACCTGGGGATTTCCGGCCAAAAACACGCCGGTCTGGCGTGCAGCGTGCGCAGCGTTGACGGATTTCCGACACAAATCCGGGCATGACCCTTGCGTGACATGTCTACCAGAACAGAAAGGGACACACCCATGGAATCCGCTGAAACGCTCCGTCACGTTCCGTGGACCTGCGTGTGGGGCCGGTTCGGCGAGCCGGTACCGTCGGCTTGGCCGACGCTGTCGCCGCGCTTTGTATTTTGGACGTGCGCCAGACCGGGCGGGAAGACATGTCTCACGCGCGAGAGTTGCGCGACGTGCCTTTACTGGCAGGCCATGTCAAGCCTCGCGCAGACGCCGGATGACGCGCTGACTACCAGCGTCTGACCGCGCGCCGCCGGAACAACCTGAAGCTGTCTCCGCGCTCCGCCTGTTGGGCAAGGTAGCAGATATCCGCGCAATGAGGAGAGTAGTGGTAGCCCAGCTCCTCCTCCCGGTCCGTGACCTCCTCCCATTCTTCCTCGAGGCCCACGATGGCGTTGGCTGCCGCGGCGACGTTTTCTCGCGCCGCTTCCGGAAAACGCTTCGCTAGGACGGCTAGAACTTTTTCGCGGTCAATCATGGCTGGCGCTCCATGCCGGCAGGGTCGCAATGCAGATGCCAGCGGGAGCATGTACCTCTCAGGGTACAAACGAGCTGGATTGTAAGGGAAACGGCCGTACAGCGACCCTGTTCGGGACGGCGCATACGGTAATGCGTTCCGTTGCCGGGAATCCGTCGTGAACTCCCGTCAGTGCAGCCATCGTTCGATGTGGCTCGCCAGCGACGGGCACTCGCACGCTGCATTCGCGTGACCATTTCAGGGCCGCGGTTGCGGCGTACAGATGGTTGCCTCGTCACGCGCGTCGCGACGGCTCTCGATCCACTCCATCCAATCAGCGCCGAACAGTTCGCCGGGGTGCGGCGTGCGGATCGTTCCGTTGCCACACGCCAGATCTGTTGACGGGCAGTACCTTGTCGCATCCCCAGCAGATGCGCTCCGGATGCACGGGATGGACGGGCGCCGACGACATGGCGCTCACCCAACTTCCCCTTCGATCCGTGCCGCCTTCGGGAACAGGATGTTGTTCTCGAGGTGCACGTGCTCGTGCAAGTCGCGTTCGAACTCCTCGAGTTCCTGGAAGCACACACGATAGGTCGTGCACGCGTCAGCCGGGGCGGCATAGCCTGACGTCAGCTCGCGAATCAGCGCCATCGCCTCACCCGCCGCCTCGTGCTCGGCTTCCATCATCCGTATGGGGTTCCTGACCGTGCCGAATGGTGCCGACGGCACGCGCCCCGCACCCGCGGATGCCTCGGAAAGCGCCGCGATGTACGGGAAGAGAATCTGCTCCTCTTTCTCCATATGCGACGTCATCTCGTCGGCGACCCCTTCGAAAAGCTGCGCAACCTCGCGGAGCTCAGGGTGCCGGTCCCCGTGCACTGTGGCGACCTTCGACGTGTGTGCGAGGAGCACAGGCATTGCGCGTCGTACGAATGCATGATGGTTGCTGACGATGTAGGTCACGAGCATGCCCAAGTCCCAGGCATTGAAACGCGGGCCGCCGGCCAGTGACGAGGTCGTCGCCTCGGCTACTTCGCGCAGCACCGCGTCCGCGTTCGTCTTCCCCGTTCGGCACGCATCCTCGACCGATCGGTTCCCCTTGCAGCAGAAATCGATGCCATGGCGCGCAAATACCGCGGCCGCTCGAAAATCGTTCGCGACGATGTCGCGGATGGTCATGTCGACGGTAGGATTCATAGGTCTGACGCCTCCATGGACACACGGTAGCGCAACTCCAGGAGGTCGCCTATGACGTGGATCATGTTCGGGCTACACTGCGAACCATGCCTGGGACGGAAGAGCTGCTTCGAACGACTCCCATCTTCAGTCGACTGTCCCCCGACGACCGCCGCAAGATTGCAGAGGTCGCCGTCGTCAGACAATTCGCTCGCGGCGATGTGATTTTCGAGCAGGAATCCCCATCAGACGCGCTCTACGCGATCACGTCGGGCCGCGTGAAAATCTTCAAGATGATGCCGAACGGTAAGGATGTCATCCTCGAGGTCTTCGGGCCCGGCGATCCTCTCGGGGCTGTGGCCGTGTATGTGGGTCGGCCGTTTCCCGCAAGTGCCGCCGCGCTCGAGGACACCACCTGCGTACTCATCCCGCGCAACGAGTTCTTTCGTCTCCTTGAACAGCATCCCTCGCTCGTGCGCGGGCTCCTGCTGGGCTTGACGACACGCCTCGTCGAGCTCACGAACCGGCTCGCGGAACTGACCGGCGGGCGCATCGAAGCCCGTTTCGCGCGATTGTTCATGAAGCTGGCCGATCAGATGGGACGATCCGAGCGCGGAGGCACGTTCATCCCCCTCTCGCTGTCCCGTCAGGAACTGGCGGACATGACCGGCACCACGATCGAAACCTGCATCCGCATCATGAGCCGCTGGGGCAAAGAGGAAATCGTCCGCACCGAGAAGGACGGATTCGTGGTCCTGGGACGCAGGGAGCTGGACGCAATTGCGAGCGAATGAATCCCGCCTCAGCTCCGCCGGTAGCCTCGCGAAAGCGGAAGCCCTGGGTCCTCACGAGTGCGTCTCGGCCGATGTCCAGGGCGGCAGCAGCTTGACGAGCCCCCAGAGAATACCCAGCGGCAGCAGCAGGACGAGGATGGCCGGGAGCAGTCCCTCCCGCGTGGCAAACCCCATCTTGTAGGACGTGTAGCCGAGGAAGCTCTTTGAGAAGAGCTGGCCACCGATCACGACGTTCCAGCGCATCGCAAAGATGCCGATGAGCGTCAGGGCTCCGGCCATGAGATAGAGACGGACACGCGTCCGATCCGGCAGCCGGGACAGCTGGGTCACGGCCAGCAGCCCGAGCGGCACGAGCGTCCCCACGACGATTTGCAACACGATCTGCGAGGTGAACAGCCGGGTCTTCACCATGAAATCGAGCGCGCGGAACGACTCATCCGCCTCGTAAATCCGATGAATGAGGTCGATCATTTCCAGCGCGAAGTCCACGAGGAATGCATAGAACAGGTAGCGGGCGACCGTGTCGACGCACACCATGTCGAGCGTGACGCGCCGCATCCACGAGGTGACCACGTATAGCAGCAGCACGAGCGCAATGCCCGACACGATCGCGGAGAACAGGAAGACGATCGGCATCATCGGCGTCGACCACCACGGGTTCGCCTTGATCGAACCAAAAATGAATCCGACATATCCGTGCAGCAGAAAGGCCGAGGGGATTCCCACAATCGTGACGATTCGGCCGACGCGATCATCGATGCGCAGTGAGGCGGGGCTGATGTTGTCGGATCCCAGCGTCAGGACCCGATACATCAGCCGCGTAACGCCGCTGCTGGCGCGAGCCGCGAGCACGAGTTCCCGCCGGTACTCCAGCCAGATTTCGACGAGCAGCACGACCATGAGGTACCACAGGTACACGAACCCAAACATCGCCATCGCCGACGTCGTGTGCGGTGTCAGCATCATCTCGAACGATCGCTCGGGATGTCCGAGATGCATCTGCAGGGGCAGCGGGGCGACGAGCAGAAACGCGAGCGCCGTCAGCAGCGCCAGACGGTAGGTCGGCCGGACCGCCTGCACGTTGAAGACGCGCTCGAGCGACGCGAGGATGAATGCGCCGGCGACGAGCCCGGTGATGAACGGGTAGAGAACGATCAGGACGCTCCACTGGAGCTCGACTTCGTTCGGATACATGAATCCGTCGACGCCTGGCATATCGATCCTCTCAGTTCACGCGAATCGCGGCGGTCATTACCGCACCGCGCCATCCAGCCCGTTGTAGTACACCTTGGCGCCGGTCGCCATCTGTGGCTTGAGCACCTGAATCTTGTGCGTGCGCAGATACTCGTGCGCGGGATCGTTTGGATTCTTCAGATCGGCGATCTGCCGCGCGCCGGTCGGACACACCTCGACGCACGCCGGAACCAGTCCCTTCGTCAACCGGTGATAGCAGAGCGTGCACTTATCGGCGGTGTGCGAGCGGGGATCGAGGTAGCGGCAGCCATACGGGCATGCCTGCACGCAGTATCGGCACCCGACGCAGTAGTCCTTGTCGATGAGGACGACGCCATCGTTCGTCCTGAACGTGGCGCCCACCGGGCACACCTGCGTGCACGGCGAGTCCACGCAGTGATTGCACAGCTTCGGCACGAAGAACGTCTTGCCGTCGCCATCCGCATATTTTTCCGTGAAGCCATTGATGCCGCCGTCGGGCGAGTCCACGATCGGATGGTCCGGATCGCTCATGTTGATGTGGTACCGCTCGACCCACGTGCGGAAGTACATCGGCTCGTCGGGCACATCGTTCTCCGTCTTGCACGCGCGAACGCAGTGCCCGCCGCCGATGCACTTCTCGACGTCGATGAGCATCGCCCACCAGTGATCGGCCGTGTTGTAGGTCGTGACCGCCTCCGGCGTGCCGGCGATGACGTGCTCCAGCGCGGAAGCGGTTGCGGCGGTCATCACCAGCAGCTTCGTCCCGACCATCAGAAAGTCGCGGCGTGTGGTCGTCCATGCCCTACTCCTGATCCATCCGCGGATCGTGCGGTTTGTGGCAGCTGATGCAGGTGTCCTCGTCGGAATGTTCCTTGGCGATGACGGTCGGCTGGTGCGAGGGCTTGCCGGTATTCGCGGCGTGACACCTGAGGCACAGCGTCTGACCGTCAACCTTCGGGACCTCGACCGCGGGATCGTCCGCATGCTTCAGCAGCGCGCCGTGGCAGGTCTCGCACGAGATGACCTTGTGCTTGGCGGGTGCCGCTTCCTTCACGGTCGTCTTCATGGCACTCGGTGCAGCGTGCGCGCCCGGCATAGGCCATCGGCCGCGCCGCGACGTCAGTAATGGCGCCAGCGCGGTAGTGACCGTACTTGCCGAAATCAGCGGGGACGAACTCGGCTCGGGCGACGACGAAGAACAGCAGGACCGCCGCAAACAACGCGGCCAGTCTGACGAGGTGCTCGTAGTCGTTGAAGGACCTCTTCATGCCTCACTCCTGCACGCGGATCAACCGTCGCATCGAGCGCTGCAAAGGTCGGACCCTGACCGGATTCAGCGCTGCATTCGGGCTCTTCCGCCGCTCCACTACACGACGCGACGCGTGCCCTGCCGGAAAGCCGTCATTCGAGATCGACGAGGATCGAACGCGCCACAGCGCGTTCCACCGCCATCTCGGTCTGATCACACTCGAACACAATGCCGGGAAACGTCTGCAGCACCCTGATCGCCGCGCCCGGCGTGACACCCAGTGCCGCCAGTCGATCCGCGCGCCCCGTCAAGTCGCGCGCGATGCGCGCGATGCGCCCGCGTGCGCCCGGCGCCAGATGTGCCAACGGCCTTGCCGGCAGCATGGTCATGTCGTCTCCTTGTTCGTCCGTCACCACGACCTCAGAACGTGATGTGCAGCGTCGCTAACGCCAGGTGAAGGGCTGAGCCGGTTCCGATGGCGATGACTGTCACCGCTGCAAGAATCGCCAGGCCCGTCCGCAGGCCACGCTCGCGAATGATCATGAGAAGATTCGCGACACACGGGACGAACAGCGTCATCACCGTCAGCGCGATCACCGACTGCACGCCAGTGAGGCTTCCGTCCTGCGCCATTTTGAACAGGCCCGCGGCGCCATAGTCGCGGCGCAGAAACCCCATCACGAACACGCCGGCAGAGTCGGACGGCAACCCGAGCGCACCGGTCACGATCGGCCGGGCTGCCCTGGTCAACAGACCGAGCGCGCCGACGCGATCGAGCAGGAACAGCAGCGCCGTGCCCACCAGGAAGAGCGGCACCGCCTCTCCGAGGTACCAGCGCACGCGGAGCATCGTCTTGGTCATGAGGTTCCGCAGGCGCGGCAACCGAATCGGCGGGAGTTCCAGGATGAAGTCGGACCGGTCGCCAGGAAGTGTGCGCGCGGCGAGGAAACCCACGAGCACCATCTGCGAGAGGACCACGCTGAAAAGAAGCAGCAGCGCCCAGACGGAAATGCCGCCGAGGATGCCCATGATCGTCGCCAGCTGCGCCGAGCAGGGCACACCGAGCGCCAGGAGCGTGATGGCAATCAGGCGTTCTTTCGGCGTGCCGAGGATCCTGGTCGTCATGGTCGCCATCGTGTCGCACCCGAGCCCGAGGATCATCGGCAGAACCGCCTTGCCATTGAGCCCCATCGATCGAAACAGTCGATCGCTGAAAATCGCCAGGCGAGGAATGTAGCCACTGTCCTCGAGAAAGCCGAACATGAGAAAGAACGTCGTCGACGACCGGCAGCACGATCGCGATCGCGTAGGTCAGCCCCATCGTGATCAGACCGTAGTTGCCGACCAGAAAATCGCGAATGACGGCGACGGGGACATACGCTGCCGCAGCTGTGGCGGCGGGGTTGACTACGCCGTTGAAGACGCGGTTCTCGAGGAAGCCGACGAGCAGCTGTGCGCCGAAGATGCCGACGAAGACGTAGGTCGCATACAGCACGAGAGCGAGGATGGGAATGCCGGTGAGCGGCTCTCGAACCGCGCGGTTGATCGCCTCGCGCGCGCGGCCCGCCGACACCGAGTCGATGCGGCGGAACGTCGCGGCGGTCGCGTCCGCCCAGTCGATGTGGCTGACGCCGATCCGTCGCGTCACCTGCGGTCGCGATGCCGAAGGCAATGCCTCCCGAAGCTCCGACACGCCGCGTCCTTCGGGTGCCACGGCCTCGATCACGGGAATCCCGAGATGATCCGACAGGCCGTCCGCGTCGATCGTGATCCCGCGCGCATGCGCCTCGTCGACCATGTTCAGGACGAGGATCATCGGCAGGCCCGCCTCCGCAATCTGCGACGTGAGCATCAGTGCCCGGCGGAGATTGCGGGCATCGGCAACCTGAACGACCAGCTCGGCGCCTCCGCTCTCGAGAAGGCGCTTGGTGATTCGCTCGTCCTCGCTCAGCGCGCCTTCCAGCGCGTTCACGCCTGGCGTGTCGATGACGTCGCAGACTTCGGCGCCGACGAGCGCGCGGCCGGTCGTGATCGTCACCGTCGTGCCCGGATAATTCGACACGGTCGCATAGCGTCCGGTGAGTCGTCCGAACACGACGCTCTTGCCGACGTTCGGGTTACCGACCAGGGCGATTTTGAGAGGGTGGGCGCGGAGTCGCAATACCGTGGGCTGACGGGCCGACAACGCGGCGCTCGAGCTCATTGCGCAAGGCATGCGCGGTCAGGCGGCAAGGGCGGTGCCGGCGTAATTCGCGCCGTTTTTCCGCCACTTTCAGCAGGCTGCCGGATTTCCGGCACTCCTCGCGGTCCTTCGAGTCGCGTGCAGGAGCGCTCGCTCAGGACTCGCTGCTCGCGCCTGGCGGCTCGCGACTCGCGATTGCCGATTGGCGCACCTCCTGTAGCTTCCGCCTTCAGGCGGAACTGACAGCTGATCAGCTGATAGCTGATAGCTGATAGCTGATAGCTGATAGCTGATAGATCGATAGCTGAAAAAAGCGCGGCTGCAGGGTGCAGCCGCGCTAAAGGAGCATGAGAAACGACCGGGAGGATCTACCAGAGATACGACATCCGCAACCACATCGTTTGCCCCGTGTAGGGACGATAGTAGTAGCCCGAATAGAATGCCCAGAGGGAAGGTTCAGCTGATTGATGGTCGTGCCATTCAGCGAGAAGTCCTCGGCTTTGTACTGCTTCGTACCAGTAGCCGGCGCCAAGCGCGACGTTGGCACGAACGAAGTACTGCAGATCGGCGCGGGTCGTCGTCAGCTTCGTGTGATTCGGGCGCGACCTGCACGACCGGAATGGGATTGAACACATTCCCCGGCCCATAGTTGACGCCGGTCAGGATCGTCGAGTTCGGCCCCAGGTTGTAGACATAGGACGAGTCGCCATCGCTCAGATCGAAGCCGAAGCCGGATATCGGTCTTCGGGAACATCTTGATCAGGTCGAGGTTCGCCGTCACACGTGTTGACCTTATCGCTCGAGTCGATGCCCCAGTCGCGGGACGGATCGTCGAACGACGGGCTTGGCAGCGGATTCGACGTGCGCGACCACTGGTCGGCCGTGTACTTCTCGTGCACGTACTCCATGCCGAAGTTGATCGTGTCTTTCGGCACCACGTTGAACCCCAGCGAGTAGCTGTCGTTCTTGTTGTCGCGGAGGCCGAAGTACGATTCGCCGTAGTCGTCGTGCCCCGTGGCCACCGACGCGTTGAAGCCGAGCGCCGCAACCGGCGTCACCTGGAGGATCAGGCTGGTGCGGGTCCGGTCGCGATTGGCGATGTCGAAAGTGCCGCATCGCGGTTTGTTCACCGATCTCCGCGAGCATCTCGAAATCGTCACCCGAACCCTTGCGGGATGATTTCTCGACGACCGCCCGAACCGTGAAGTACTGGTTCCCGGTGCTGTCGATCGAAGCGCGGAAGATGTTCTCCGCCGTCTTTTCGTAGATGCGGAATGTGCGATCGCCATCGTCGCGCGTGTAGCCGAAATTCAGCGACGCGAACTGGAACGGCGTGTACGACGCGTCGAGGTCCAGGGTCTGGCGCTTGATGTCGAGCGGCTCGCTCTCCTTCGCGGCGCCGAGCGTGTTGTCGGCGACGACCATCGACGAGATAAAGAATGGCGGCGTCCGCGTGTCGTAGTCGTAGTAGCGATACTTCGCGTTCAACCAGAGATACTCGGTCGGCCGCGAATTGATCGTGTAGACCATCGACAGTGTTCGGGCCTCGGCCTCCGCGCTCGACCGCTCGAGCACCGGCGCGACGAGCGCGGTATTCACCGTCGCTGGCAGCAGCGCCTGATTCTGGCTGCTGTTGCCAACCGAGATGGCCGCCGACGCCTTCGTGCGGCCGGGCAGCCCATATCGCCCGTTGAGATTGACGGTCTGCATCGTAGTTGCTCGGCCAGGTAGACATCTGGCCGACCGACGGTGTGCCCACGATGTCGGTGTAGCGGAGTCGGATTGTCGAAGCGGTAGGCGTTGATCTGGTTGTTGTACCAAGACCCGTTGTACCCGAGGCTCAGCAGTCCTTTCGCATTCGCGAATTCGATCGCCGCCTTCACGTCGGTCGTCCGATCGTTCAGCGGAACCTCGGATTCGATCGTGTTCGAGAATCCGAAATTGAGGCTCTGCAGGTTGTAGCCGTCGCGAAGACTGTTCCTCACCGCGAACTTCACGTCGAGGTCGCGCGTTGCCGCATAGTTGAGGTTGAAAAGCGCGGTGTTCCGCTGCGTCCGTGCTTCGAACGGCGCGGCCTGGCCGATGACGTTGGCGAGCGTGGTCGCGCCGGACTCGATGCCGTTCTGAATGTTGTCGTCGATCGTGAACGTGCCGCTCTTCGACACGGTGTACAGCGTCGCGGTGTCGTCGCTGATGAAGAGGGGAATCTCGTTCCATTCGCCGTTCACCTTGATTTTGCCGATCGCCTCGTATTCGGCAAAGTACCGCTGATCGCGGTAGCCGACGTTGTTGGCCTCGCCGTGCCACAGCGAGTTCTCGGTCACCTTTTCGAAGCGGAAACCGTGAAAGGTATCCGCCGTCCCGCCAATCCTTGAAGCGATAGAACCGGGACGAATCGCCGTCGACACTCGTCCCGCGGAAGCCGAAGTCGACCGTGCCGAACTTCGGCGCGCTGGCCGCCGGAATGTCCGGTGCCTTGGTCGTCGCGCGCTGTCGTCTGTGTGGAGACCGCCGGCGTCGTCTGCGCGGCGGCCGCTTGGCGCCGGTGCGGATCGGCGTCTGCGCGGCATCCTGCGCCCCGGCAAGGGCTGCGGAGGCCAGCAGAAGCGCTCCGATCAGAATGGTCGTTCTGGTGCGCATTGCATCCTCCCGCCTTACCTGAAGAAAACCGCGCCCGACGGATGATTCGACCCATGAATCATCGCGTGGCAGTTCACGCATGAACGTCCGACCGCCCGGTTGCTCTTGCTGACGTTGACCTGGGTGTTCTCGTAGATCGTCGCCGGATGGCGGCTCGACACGTGGCAGCGCTGGCAGAGCATCGGCAGTTTCGCGACGAGCATTCGCTCGTTGTTCGACCCGTGCGGGTCGTGGCACGACACGCAGTTCTCGCGTCCGGCGGCGTGCTCCCAGAGGAACGGGCCGCGCTTCTCCGCGTGGCAGGTCGCGCACGCCTCGTTGATCGAGTTCCCCTCGCGCAGCATCTTGACGTTCTGCGATCCATGGGGGTTGTGGCACGTGGTGCATTCGAGCTTGCCCTCGCGAACCGGCATGTGCGAGGACCGATGCACCTTCGCGACTTCGCGTTTGTGGCACTGCACGCACGTTTCGGTCACCGTTTCTTTCTTCAGCTGGGCATCGACCGACTTCGGCTCGTGCACGCTGTGGCAGGTCGTGCACGACATGTTGCGGGAGTCGTGTTTGCTGCCGGCCCAGTTGTTGTGCTCGCTTCGAGCGTGGCAAGTCGTGCAGGTCTCCCCGACCTGGCGCGGCGCCATGGTCTTGAAGTCCTTGATGTGCCCCTCTCCGTCGGCGTCCACATGCGCCTTACCCGGACCGTGGCACGTTTCGCAGGTGTTCTTCGCAGCGGGCGTGCGCTGGTTCTTTGCGCGCCCGTGCGGCGTGTCGTGATACTTCTTCCTGATCCTCGTGGCACTCGAGACACTTCTCCTCGCCTACGTACTCGCCGCTGTTTGCACTCGACTGATTGGCAGGCTTGGGAGACGTGCCTTGCACTGCTGGTGCAGTGGCCTTGCTCGATGCGACCGGGTTGTCCTGTCGTGGCGACGCCGAGGCGCCGACGACAATCACAACGCCGAGCCACATGAGCACCGCTCCTATGAGCGCGGCGCGCGGACCGGGCGTTCGCTTCAAGCGACCCATGTCTCCTCCTTGTACGTCTTCGGGACCGAGCCTACCGAGAGTGAATGATGACGAGTGACGCGCTCCCGAGGCGTCGTCCCCCGGTCCAGCAAGCCGCGTGCCCCTCGGTAACATGTTGTGGATGCGAGAGTTCGAGATTTGTGGCAAACGGAGCGCGCCGGATTTCCGGCGACCGATGGGGAATATCCCGCGCTCAGGTCACGGGAATACGTCGCCGGTTCGCAACCGGGAGAGACGCCAGGTTGCTATACTCAAGGGCCGGTCTTGCCGGATCAATCCATGATCATTCACGAGCTCACGCCCGCGGACTGCGTCGACGTCCTCTCTCGAACGAGCCTGGCCCGTCTCGCCTGCTGCCGCATGAATCAGCCGTACGTCGTCCCCATCTCGATCGCGTACGACCCGAGGCAGGTGTGCCTGTTCGGGTTTTCAGCGATCGGGCGGAAAGTGGAATGGATGCGGGAGAATCCGAACGTCTGCCTCGAGGTGGAGGACGTCGAGGATCGCTTCAACTGGACCACCGTGTGGTGTTCGGCCGTTACGACGAGATTGGCGATGCAACGGAGCGGAAAGAACTGCGTCAGCGAGTGCTCGATCTGTTTGAAGACCGGCCGCGATGGTGGCTTCCAGGCGCAGCCAAACCGGGGGCGGCCGACCACCACGGCGTCGTGGTGTACCGAATCCACATAGACCGCATGACGGGGAGACGAGCGTCCCGGACGGAGGGCGTCTGAGCCCCAGATCCGGGCGAAAAAGGTAGGCGCGAACGATCGGCCATCAGAGCAATGACTTCTCCATCCACGAGCCGCCGCACCCCTCGTTGACGCACACATAGCCGCGCCGCGTGAGATCGGCGGCGCCGTGCATCGGTATCAGCACCACACGCCGGCATCCTCCTGCGAGCGAGGCGATCTCGATGGCCTCGACCAGCGTGTCCAGCACCTGTGCCGCAAGGTGGTCATGCTCGGCTGCGAGCGAGGGAGGGATTTCCACCGAGAAGTCCGGAACTTGTGTCTCGATCGGGGTCTGCGTGTACGTCGCAACACCCACCGGCACCTCGTCTACGCGCACGACGACGCGTGGCCAGTTGCGGAGGCGATTGAGCCGCTCGTCCGTTGTTCGGCCTGCAAACAGCCGCCGGACGTCAGCGTCGGACAGGCCTCGAACGTCCGGCCCCTCGACGCGGAGATCCAACGCCGTGGGTGCGGGCGACGGCCATGCGCCACTGAGAGCTCTGCCAGTCACGATAGACCTCCTTGTTCATCCAGACCCAGCCGGCGAATGCGATCGCCGAGCGTCGATCGCTTGATCTGGAGAAGTTCCGCCGCCTTCGATTTGTTGCCGCGGCTCGCCTTGAGCGCCCATGCGATCAGGTTGGTTTCGACGTCACGCAGTCGATCGTCCAGCGAGACGGCGTGTGACTGATCCCAGGTCTCGACCGAGACGGGCGGACGATCGGGCGTGGATTCAAACAGGATGCTGGCCGGCATGCACGCACAGCGAACCTGATCGCACGTGCACGTCTGCGCGAGGCGCTCGCAGGCGTTCTCGAGCTCCCGCACATTGCCTGGCCACGAATACCGCTGCAGCAGCTGCCTGACTGTGTCGGACATTGCCGGCGGATGTCCCGAGTGCTTGAAGAACTTGGCCATGAAGTGATCGGTCAGCGCCGGAATGTCTTCACGGCGCTCCCTGCAGCGGCGGCAGCCAGATGGGAAGCACGTTCAGACGGTAGAAAAGATCCTCTCGGAACTTTCCCTCGACGACCATTCGCCTCAGGCTGCGCTTCGATCCGGTGATGACGCGGACATCGACGGGAATCGGGCGTATTCCTCCGACCCGCTCGACGACGCGCTCCTGCACGACGCGCAGGAGCTTGACCTGAACCGCCGGCGGCACATCGTCGACGTCGTCAAGGAAGATCGTTCCACCGCTCGCCATTTCGAAGCGCCCGGGGCGATCCTTGACCGCTCCCGTAAAGGCGCCGCGCTCGTGGCCGAACAGCTCCGATTCGATCAGCGACTCGGTCAGGATCGCGCAGCTGACCGCCACGAACGGTCCGCGACGGCGTGCGCTCCCGTGGTGAATCACACGCGCGACGACCTCTTTCCCTGTGCCGGTTTCGCCGATGATGAGGACGTTGCTTTCGCTGCCGGTGATGACGCGCAGAAATTCAAAGACCGCTCGCATCCGGCGGCTGCGCCCGACGACGACCGAGTCGGGCGAGAACCCCGTGTCCCGCAGACCCGGATCGTAAGCACCGCCGAGCGGAACGCTGTCGATCTCGTTCACGTCGGCAACGCACCGCAACCTCGATGCCATCGCGGCGGCGACAACCCGGCGCGTCAATGACGGGCACTTTCTGCGTCAAATGGCTGCACCATCGCGTTTGGCGCGCCGCGCAGGCCTGTGGTTGCCGGAAATCCGGCAGGCGATCGGTGCCTGGCAGGAGTGCATTCCCGAAATGCTGGAAATCACGCCGGATTGTCGATGCTGGAAAGCCGTCACCCCACGGTACGGGGTTTGTGATGGAGGTGGTCCGTCATGTCATTACTCGAACAGACCGCCCCTTCGACGACGGGAACGACCGAGGGAGCGGCTGCGCTCCTTCAACGATACGACCGTCCGGGCCCCCGGTACACGTCGTACCCAACCGCGGTCGAGTTCACCGACACCTTCGACGATTCCGCCTATTGCGGGCGCCTGGACGCAGCCGCGACCCTGTCGGCCGAACCGCTGTCCCTCTACGTGCACCTTCCGTTCTGCGAAGCTCGGTGCATCTACTGCGGCTGCATGACCATCATCACGCGGAAGCGCGAAGTCGCCGGACGATATCTGGAGTATCTCGAACGCGAAATCTACATGCTGGCGGCGAGACTTCAGGAGCGGCGCACGATCGTGCAGCACCACTGGGGAGGTGGAACGCCGACCTATCTCAGCGTCGGCGAGATCGAGCGGCTGCACAACGTGGTCACGCGGCACTTCAACGTTCATCCCGACGCCGAAACGGCGATTGAAATCGACCCGCGGGTGACGAGCCGCGAACAGCTCCGGCTGCTGCGGTCGCTCGGATTCAATCGGCTGTCGATGGGCGTTCAGGACTTCACGCCCGAGGTGCAGGATGCGATCGGACGCCACCAGCCAGAGGCCCTCACGCGCGATCTGTACGAGTATGCCCGTTCGATTGGTTTCAACTCCATCAACGTGGATCTCATCTATGGGCTCCCGCGTCAGAACCTCGTGACCTTCGCGCGAACGTTGTCGGCCGTGACCGCGATGCGGCCCGATCGCATCGCGGTGTATTCCTACGCCCACGTGCCCTGGCTGCGCCCGCATCAGACACTTATCAATGAATCCGAGCTGCCTCAGCGCAACCTCAAGCTCGATCTGATTGGCGCTGCCATCGATAGTTTCGTCGGCGCGGGGTACATGCCGATCGGCATGGATCACTTCGCGCTGGCAGACGACGAGCTCGCCGTTGCCGCACGGAACCGGCGGCTACACCGGAACTTCATGGGGTACACCACCCGTCCGGCGGCAGACATGGTGGGGGTGGGTTTGTCGGCGATCGGCGATTTGTGCGGCGCCTTCGCCCAGAACGTCAAGAAACTCCCGCCATATTTCGCCGCCATCGATGCGGGGCGCTTTCCCACCGAACGGGGGTACATCCTCACCGACGACGACCGCATTCGCCGGCAGGTGATTGGCGAATTGATGTGCAACTTCTTCGTCGATCGCGCGGCAATCGAAGCGAGATTCGGGGTAGACTTCGACACCTACTTTGCCGCCGATCTCGAAGCGCTCGCCGCGCCAGGTGGACCCGTCTCCGATGGGCTCCTCGAGATCCGACCGGATGGACTCGAGGTGACGCACGACGGACGCCTCTTCGTTCGCAGCATCTGTATGCATTTCGATCGCTATCTGCCACGACACCGAGGACAACCGGTTTTCTCACGGACAATCTGAGTGATCGAGCTATGACTCCACAGACCGCCATCATTCTGTTCAATCTCGGCGGGCCGGACGATCTCGAGTCGGTCGAGCCGTTTCTGGTGAATTTGTTCCAGGACCGCGAGATCATCCAGCTGCCCGGCGGCCCGGCGCTGCAACCCTGGATGGCGCGGCTCATCGCCAAACTCCGGGGGCCGTCGGTGCGCAACAACTACCGCCGCATCGGCGGTGGTTCGCCGCAGCTGCGAATCACGCGGGACCAGGCGCTGGCACTCCAGAACCGCTTGAACCAAGAAACCGAGTCACGAAACGACTATCGCGTGTTCATCGCGATGCGCTACTCACGGCCCTCCGCCGACGATGCACTCACCGCGATCGCAGACGCAGGCATTCAGCGCATCGTCACGTTGACGCTGTTTCCGCACTGGTCGAAGGCCACGACCGGGTCGTCGAGAAACGAGTTCGATCGGATACTCGCGAGCCCGAAGTGGAAGGATGCGCGGTTCGAAGTCGCACACATCGAGCACTACCCTGACAATCCGCTCTACGTCGAAGCGGTTGCGGAGACCGTGCGCACGGCATGGACGGCCATTCCGCGAACGCGCCGCGCGCGGACGGTCCTGCTGTTCAGCGCACATGGACTGCCGCAGCGATTCATCGATGAAGGCGATCCGTATGTTCATCACATCGACGCCACACGCTTCGGTGTCCTCGAGCGACTGCAGCTCCCCAATCGGCAGCTGCTCGCGTTTCAATCGCGCACCGGCCCGGTGAAATGGATCGGCCCGGGAACCGAAGAAGTGCTCGCCGAGCTGGGAGACGAGGGAGTGACCGACGTTTTGGTGATCCCGCTGTCGTTCGTCTCCGATCACATCGAGACGCTCTACGAGGTCGACATGCTGTTCGCCGACGCCGCCAGGGCAGCCGGGATCACCGGTTACTATCGACCCCCGGCCCTGAACTGCCACCCGCTATTCATCGAGGCGCTGGCAGACATGGTCCGCACGAGGGTGGACGCGCCGGCGGGAGTCCGGCACGTGGGCGAACTCGAGCCTGGACTCGCCCCCGTCGGAGCCGCATGAGCTGGTTCGCACTAGCCGGCGCTTGCTGAGGCCGGGCGAAGTCTGCGCGCGAAGATGGGACCTGCGGCGAGCGCGGCCAGCCGAAGGTACGCTTCATAGGCGTAGAACCCAGCCGTGCGAGGCACGAGCAGCGCCGTCTCGTCGGGTGTGACGACCAGGCTCACGTCGATCCCTGGCGCCAGGCCAATCGGCATCCAATGACGTCGGCACGCCTCGTACACGTGCACCATCACGGCTCGCATGGCCTCGTACGGCGGAGTGGGCCAGTCCTCCATGTCCGAACCGAGGGTTGGGCGAAAAATGCACACCGTCGGAAACGCGCCCAGCTTCGCAATCAGATCGATGGCTTCGTAGGTCCGCTCAATCGGTTCGACGCCGGCGATGATTTCCCCCGAGACCGAGCCCGACGGCATCCGCGCAGCGCAGTAGGCGAGCGCCTCGAGGAACAGAGCCTGACCGTGGATCCGCGCCTTGCCTGGGCAGATGCGCTCGAACCAGCCGGGATCGAGGAACTCCAGGCAGAACGACACGTGGTCCACGCCGGCTGACATGAGCGCGTCGTAGCGGCTGAAATCCTTTTCCGGCGCGAGCTGCAGTCCCACGAGGAGCCCGACGCGTTCCTTGATCGCCGTCACATACGGGAGCGCGAACGCGATGCCGCGCGACCCCTGGAATCCACCATTCAGATGGACGAAGGTGATTCCGGATTCCTCTTTTGCCGCCAGGCAGGTTTCAACGACATCGGCGACGCTTTTCTCGAGCGCCTCGGACGCGCCCACGTTCTGGCCAGTGGTGCAGAATCGGCAGTTGAGCGGAGGGTCGTAGTTCCAGAAGGCACAGACCGGGTTGATGTAGATACCGAGACAGGTGCCTTGGAGCACGCCGATGCGATTCATCTGCGTGCCGCTCGATGTCTGGCGCGTGTACCAGGCAGGCTCCTCTGGCAGCCTCACGGGATAGCTGCGATTCACGCGATCGTCGACGATCGAGAAGCCATCCTCGCCGCCTTGCAACCGGTAAGGGGATTCGGCAGCGAAGGACTCCGCGACCGGCACATTGGTCCAAATCTCCTTCTTGATCCGCGATCCGGTGGGAAGAATGACTTCGAGGCCGGAGCCCAGGCCCGCGCGGGTTCGTGAGATCCCGCGCACGCCGTCCAGCGACACGCTGCCGGGAATCCGCAAGCCCCGGCAAAAGAGATCGATCTCGAGCTCGCAGGCGTTCAATTCCGTGACCTCGTTCGATAGCGCGTCCGTCCCGGTCAGTCGTGCTCAGTGGGCCCAATTGCGGCGGTCGACGAACGTTCGCGGCTCGAGATGCCGCCCTCCGGGAATCCGCGACTCACGGCGCGCGCTCCACAGGAGCGCAGGGCCGACCAGGCGATCGATGACACGCGAGAATCCGCCAAGGTCGCGCTCGATCTCCAGCCGCAGCTCGCGAACGCGATCGCTGATCGCAAGGTTCGACGGAAGCAAGAACTTCTCCATCGCCCACAGCGCGGCACCGTAGCCGGTGCGGAGCTGTCGCGCCTCGGCGGCCACGCGCGCACGAACGCGGGGGTCCGAGTCGTCGCGGTACCGCCGCCAGCCCACGAGCATGTTGCGCATCAACCGATACAGGCTCGGACCGTTGACGTCGAAATCGCGCCGGAACGCGCGATCCAGAAACGCCTTCGATTCGTCTGGCGAAATGGAGGGATGCCGGAAGTTGAACTTGAACTGGCCGTGAATGTCCGCGAGGTCCACGCCGTCGAGGAGCCGTCCTTCTGCCTGAACTTGCCGGTACAGGGGCGTTCCGGGCATCGGGGTGTAGAGCATGAACTGGTGGAAGACGGTATCGTGCGCGACCGCATGATCGATCGCCTCATCGATGTTCCCGGGAGTGTGATGGTCCAGACCGATGATCGTCGAGCCATGGACCCGTATCCCATGTGACTGCAGCGTACGCGCCACTTCCAGCGTATCGGTCCCCTTGAGTTTCGCGTAGCCGCTCTTTTCGGACTCGAGGCCGAGCCAGATCCACTCGATGCCGAGTTCTACGAGCTGGCGGATGTCGTACTTGCGGACAGCATTCGCCGACGAGAACACGTAGAGCGACCACGCCTTGTTGTGGGCCTTCATGCGCTCCAGGAGATCCAGCGCGCGCTTCTTGTACAGCAGAAAGTTCTCGTCCATCATGAAGAACGCCGAGGCACCCAGGCGTTGCTCCGTCTCGCACATCACGTTGAACAGGTCCTCGCCACGCTCGAAGAAATTGACGAGCTTGCCCTTGCCTCCAAAGAATTCGGATGTCGTACAGAAGTTGCAGCCCATCGGACAGCCTACCGACGGAATGATCGTGGCCGATGCGTTCCCCCCACCGCGCGGCAGCGGCAGGCCCATGAGCCTGAAACCAAAAGACGACGGGATCATCGGGTGTTCGATTGGCCTCTCGATCTGCTCGCCGAGGAAAGCCCGGAGCCAGGCAATGCCTTCCCCTTTCACGACGTGATCGGCATCGAGCAGATCCTCGATGCCTGGGATCGCCGTCACATGACCGCCGACCACGATCGTTGCCTTCGGCGCATGCCGTCGGATCAAGCGGCACATCTCGCGCACTTTCCCCACATTGACGATGATGCCCGTGAGGCCGACGATGTCGTAGGAATGAGCGGTCAATTCTTTGATGAAGCGCTCGCGCGTCGGGAAATCAAGCACGGTGCAAGGAGCCTGGATGTTCCGCTGGAGAAACATGAGATTCCAGCTTCGATGGAACAAGCGCAGGGAGAACGGACCCTGCTCGCGTGTCACCTGGTTGTGATACAGCTCGATCGGGTTCATCGCGCGGCTGCCATACTCGTCGTCTTCGGCGAACGGTTTGAAGACGGACGACAGGAGAATGCGCGCACGCGATCCTTTGGGATGTGACGGCATGGTGGACCTCTCGCCGATGATAGCGAGGCTGCCACTGGCCGCCTGTAATCGTTCTGTAATAACGAGAGCGTCTCGATGTTGGGTGATATGGGTAACCGAATCCGATTACCTAACTCGCTCCACAGTGACCAACTCGCGGCGCTCAGCGTCGTAAGTGACGAGGATTGCCTCGCGCGCGACGAAGTGGAATCGGCGTTCGAGGGAGAGCGCCGCGGGAATCGCCTCTTCCCGGCGTCGAACGCGCTCTTCGCCCTCACGCCGGCGGCGGTCGTCATCCATGGCGTTCGAATGACGGCCGTCATCTGAACGCAGGGCGGACGGAGTTCCGGATGACGCGCGGCCACCAGCCGAATCCACCCGTACGAATCGAACGACGATCGCCGCGTCACCCGGTGGCAGCGAAATGTCGCGGAACACGTACAGTGGCCGATCGTGCCGCAGACCGCCGCCACGAACGATCTGATCGGTGATGACAGTTCCGTCGCGCCGGACCTCCAGACGGTACGTCGCCGTCGTGCCTTCGCAGACGACCGACTGCCGCATATGCGCGGGAAGCTTCGCCAGTTCCTCGTCGGTTTGTGGCCGGCAGTCTTCGATCCGCTCCGGTCGGGCGGTCCAGGCCAGACGCAGCACCGCGACAGCCTGGGAGGAAGGGATCCGGACCGCGGACGCCCAGGCGATGCCGGCCGTCACCAGCAGTGCGGTCGTGAGTCCCATGGCGCGATTGAGCGGCGTCACGATCCGGCTCCCACACCGGCGGGCTCGCAGACCGCTTGAATGTCAGCGGTGCGTTCCACGGCTGGTGCCGACAGCGTCGAGAGCGTCGCCGCAAACGTGCGGAGCGCGGCCACGGCGTGATCGCGTTCAGCGGCCGTCGCGTGAACCACCCGCACGCGATTCCTGTCGACACGGGCCTGCAACTCGGCTTCACGTTCGTGGTACATGCGTTCGACCAGCCACCGTGGTCCTTCGCGGTTCCAGCAGTCACGCGGGGGACACGCGAGCACGAGCACGCCTCCGCTCCCGCCGCGAAGGAGCATCTCGATCACCGATGTGTGGAGATTGCCCGCACAGTCAACCGCATGGACCGCGGCGCCTTCGGCAGCGAGAGCGGATCCATACACGGCTGCGCCATGGTCGCAGCAGATCGCCACAACTTCACCGGAGCGACGCTCGGGCACAGCCAGAAATTCTTGAATATGTGCGATCTGATCGCGCCCTGTCCGGCCGGGCGGGCCCACGCCCATCGGCGCGCACGACCCCGCGCAAATCCCGCAGCTGACGCACAACGCCGGATCGACTCTGGCGACGAGGTTCGAGCGGCGGCTCGTCCGTTCGATCATCTCGATCGCGCCGTACGGACAATCGAGCGAACATTGCAGGCATCCGGTGCAGATGGCTTCGTCAACCGTCGAGGGTGCCGGTCGGGCGGCGCCTCGACGCGCGGTGATGACCGGCACGATCAGGAGCGCCGCAGCGGCTGCCGCGACGCTCGTCAGTGCCAGTCCCCCGCCGAGCCCTCGAACGAGCGGCATCCAGAACGCAAAAAAGAGATCCGCCGGTACCTCGGCCGGCAGGACGAACGCGTCCGCTTTCGGAGCCATCAGCAGCGGACGGACGATCGACGCGGCGGCCAGCAGTCCAACGGTTGTCCACACCACGGTCCGCGGCGGCAGGAGCACGGGGCGTTCGAGCCGCTTGATGTGCAGCCAGAACACGACGCCCATGCCAAGTGGAATGCCGATGTGCGCGAAGAGGGTCACGAAGAAGAAGACGCCCGGCACAGGCCGCTCACCCGTAAAGGCGCGGCTGGTGGGCTCGGAGAGGATGGGGAGCGCATCCAGCATGCGAGCGCCTTCCCGAGCCAGGCCTTCCCCGAACGTGTCCCAGACCAGCACGTAGCCGGTCCATCCGCAGAGGAACAGCAGGACGAGCAGAATGACTCCGCTGATCCATGCGAGCGAGCGCGCGCCCCAGCTGCGGCCTTGCGCGAACATCCTGAAGGCATGGATGAATGTCGCCACGACTGCAGCGTCGCTCGCGTATCGGTGCAGTCCTCGGACCCAGTTCCCGATCCAGAGGTTCGCCGTCAGGCCCGCGACCGATTCCCAGGGGGCCGCAACTCGATAGAACACGATCAACCACAGTCCGGTGGCGACGATCGTCAGGTAGAGCGCGACGACGATCGTCCCACTCTGGTACAGCGGGTTGAACCGCCACCCGTACAGCCGATTAGCGACCGCGTCGATCGCGGTCAGCAGCCGAAGCGCCAGACGTTCGATAGCCCGCAGCATCGTCTTTGTTGCCGTCTTCGATCGTAGAGGCGATGGACGGCCGCGCCGTATGACGGGCGTCATAACGCGCGGGCGCCGAAGGGGGCTATCGTGCCGACATATCCGGGATCACCGGTTTCAGATTGACGGGGCATCGATATGGACGACCGTCGTGACGCATCCACTCTCCCACCGCCGGCTCCTCTCGGGCAACGGCTCTTCGACAACATCTTTCTCCTGCTGGCGGCGGGACTCTTCGTCGTGTTCGTGCTGTATACCGGCTGGGGACTCTGGGAGATCACGCATCTCCCGATCTCCCGCCTTCCTTGAGGCTCTGCATAACCCATGCATCTCGACACGCATACCGGGCTCGACTCCCCGAAAGGGATCTGGTGGAAACCTGCGCACAAGGCGGAGAAGGCCTGGGTCGCCATCGCCTTCGCCTGGTGCATGGTGCTGTTTGCGATGATGCCGCTGTGGCACTGGAAGGGCGGGCAGAATCCGTCCGGGATCCGGCGGCGCACCACGCCTGCCGCGTATGGCGCGCGACTCGGCGAGTTCATCGCGCAGTATCAGACGGGCCAGGACCGCGGCGTTCCGATCGTGTCGCCGCCGCCTGGCGCTGACGTCTACCTCGCCGCCGTCCAGTTCCAGTGGCTTCCCATCCTCAGGCTGCAGAAGGGCGTCGAGTACACGCTTCACCTGTCAGCGCTGGACGTGAACCACGGGTTCTCGCTGTATCCGATCAACGTCAACTTTCAGGTCGTGCCTGGCTACGACTACGGGCTGCGGGTGACGCCCGAATGCGTCCGGCGACTTTCGCATTCTCTGCAACGAGTTCTGCGGCATCGGCCACCACATGATGGTCGGGCGCGTGATCGTCGACGATGCGCCAGCCGTTGCGGCGGCGAGGATTGGCCAATGACTACGTCTACCGTTGTCACGAACTCCGCCCGCACCCGACGGGGGCGGGACTTTTCGAACCTGTCAGGCCACCGGGCGTCGAATCGAACTCGGTGCGGAGCGCCTGATCAAGGCACATGCGGTCTGCTCGGTGGTGGCGCTGCTCATCGGCGCCATCGCGGCCGTGCTGGTCGTGCTCACGCGGTGGCAGGCGGTGCACCTGCTCCCGGCCGAGTGGTTCTACCGCATTCTCGGCGTGCACGGCATGAGCATGCTGATCTTCTTCATCATCTTCTTCGAAATGGCCGTGCTGCATTTCACGAGCACCGTGCTCATCAATGCTCGCGGCTGCGCGCCCAAAACCTCGTGGCTCGGGTTCGCGCTCATGGTGATCGGTGCGCTGATCGTCGAGACCATGATGTGGGCTGGAAAGGCCGACGTGCTCTTCACGTCGTACGTGCCGCTGCGCGCCGATCCGATGTTCTATCTCGGCGTCATTCTCTTCGCCGTCGGGGCGCTCGTCGGAGTTTCAATCTTCTTCGCAAACCTGGTCGTCGCGAAGCGGGAGAAGCGATACGAGGGCTCACTGCCGCTCGTCGTCTACGGCGCGGTCACCGCGGCCATCATCGCCGTGATCACGCTGCTGCACGGGGCGGCGATCTACATCCCGACCTATCTCTGGTCGCTCGGATTGATGAATGTCGATCCCGAGGTCTACCGCGTCGTGTGGTGGGGGCTCGGCCATTCGTCGCAGCAGATCAACGTCGCCGCGATGGTCGCGATCTGGTACATGCTCGGCGCGCTCACGATCGGAGCGGTTGTCGTGAACGAGAAGATCAGCCGGACGGCGTTCGTCCTCTACATCCTGTTCATCTCGATGGCGTCCGCCCATCACCTGCTCGTCGATCCGGGCCTCGGGCCCGCCTGGAAGATCGTGAACACCAGCTACTTCATGTACATGGCGGTTCTGGCATCGATGATCCATGGATTCACCGTGCCGGCCGGTATGGAACTCGGCATGCGGCTCCGCGGATACACCAACGGGATGTTCGAGTGGCTCCGGCGCGCGCCGTGGCATGACCCGGGATTCAGCTCGCTCGTTTTTTCTGTTTTCGTGTTCGGCTTCGTCGGCGGGATCACGGGGGTCACGATCGGCACCGAACAGATCAACATCATCGTGCACAACACGCTTCGAGTGCCCGGACACTTCCACGCGACGGTCGTGAGCGGCACCGCGGTTGCGTTCATGGGTGCGACGTACTACCTGATCCCGCTGATCTTCCAGAAGAAGGTGGCGTTCTGGAAGCTGGCGCAGATTCAGCCGTACCTGTTCGCCGGCGGCATGCTGATTTTCACCCTGTCGATGACCTTCGCCGGCACCTTCGGCGTGCCGCGCCGGCACTGGGACATCAGCTTCAGCATGGCTCCCTTCGACGTGCAGTTCAATCCGATCGTGGACGTGATACTCGCTTTCGTCGCGCTCGGAGGGCTGCTGGCCGCCGCGGGAGCGTTCATCTTCGTCGCGATTGCGGTCGTGTCGGTGTTCTTCGGAGAACCGATCGGACAGATTCCGCGCGGCATCGCGGTGGCTGGCATCCCCGCAGGCTTGACGCATCCGCCGGTTCATGCCGCGGACGTCGACGCCCGCAATGCGGCGCTTCACGACGCGGCGCGCGGGCTCATGGGGCCGATGCCCGGCACCGTGGTGCTGGTGTTCGTGTTCCTGGCGGCATTCGTCGTGTACTTCTTCGTGAACTGGAAGATTCTGTCGTTCCTCTGGAGAATCGGATGAAGCCGCAGGCACGTGCATGGTCGTCGGTCGCAGCGCTCGCGGCGATTGTGGCGATTACCGTGTCCTGGTGGTCGCTCGCGCTGTGGCGCGTGGGCCCGTCCACACCCGAGTGGCTCCTCCGCACCCGCGCGGTCTGTTTCGGCGCGACGCTCAACGGCCTGCCGAACGCCGGAGGATGGCTGCTCCTCATCGGACAACCGGTGGGGCTGCTCGTGCTGCTGGCGACGGTCTGGACGGCCGAACTGCGCGCGGGGCTCGCGCTTGCGATGCGCCGCGTGTCAGGCCAGGTGATCATCGGCGTCACCTGTGCCGCCCTGGTCGCGGGTGTCGCGGGAGTGGTCACGCGAGTCGCCGGCTGGGACGACGGCAGCTTTTCGGCCGGCGCCGATCGCGAGCTCGCCTCACAGCTCACCCGTGTGAACGATGAGGCGCCGGCACTGTCGTTGATCGATCAGCGCGGCCAGCCATTCGCGCTCGAGGCGTTTCGCGGACGTCCGGTGCTCGTCACGTTTGCGTACGCACACTGCGACACCATCTGTCCGCTCGTCGTCGGCGATGTGCTCGCCGCGCAGCGTCAGTTGACCGATCGCTCACCTGCGGTCGTCGTCGTGACGCTGGATCCGTGGCGTGACACACCGAGCCGACTCAGCGCGATCGCAGACGGCTGGAACATGGGATCGGAGACCCATCTGCTGTCGGGTCCGCCCGCCGTGGTCGAACGGACGCTCAACGCATGGCGCGTGCCGCGCGTACGCAACCAGCAAACCGGCAATCTGACACATCCCGCGATCGTGTACGTCCTCGGCCCTGACGGCCGCATCAACTACGTCGTCGAAGGCAACGCCGCCGCCATCGTCGCCGCCGTTCGCGCCCTGTAAAACGCGGCACACGCCGTGTCTCGGACCTCATCCATCGCTGACGGATTTCCGGCGGCCCCAATCCACACAGGCGTTTCTTTGAAAAAACTCGCGAAAATGCTCCTGTCTTCGTGAGATCGCCACGAATCGCTGTCGCGGCATACTCTTTGTGATCAGACAGATATGGTGCCGGACGAACAGAAACGGATCGTCATCGCGGGAGCGGGGGTTGCCGGGCTGTCGATTGCCTGGGCGATCAGGCAGCGCGCGCCCGACGTCGACATCGTCGTGCTCGAGCGCGGCCCACGTGCTGGCGGGAACATCAGAACGGAACGGATCGACGGCTACGTGTGCGAATGGGGTCCGGACGGGTTTCTGGACAATGCCCCCGCCACACTGGCGCTCGTTCGCGAGCTCGGGCTCAGCTCGAGGCTGCTGCCAAGCAACGACGCCGCGCGGAAGCGTTACATCTACCGACACGGGCAGCTGTCGCCAGTGCCCACCTCGGTCGGCGCATTCTTGAAGACTCCACTCTTGTCGACAAGAGGCAAGCTCAGGATCCTGTGGGAGCCATGCGCCGCGACGCGTCACGACGAGGACGAGTCCATCCTGGAGTTCGCGAGACGGCGGATTGGAAACGAAGCCGCGTCGGTCTTTGTCGATCCGATGGTCTCGGGCATCTTCGCGGGGAACGCCGAGACGCTGTCCTTGAAGGCATGCTTTCCCAGGATGCGGCAGATCGAAGACGACCATGGCGGGCTGGTGCGTGGACTGCTCGCCACGAGACGCTCGCGCAAGCCTGGCGACTCGATCGGTACACCGTCCGGGCAGTTGACATCGTTCGTTGGAGGCATGTCGGACCTCATCGACGGCTTCACGACCGCGCTCGCGCCGGCAATCCGCACCTCGGTTCCGGTTTCAGCGGTTGGCCGCAGGGGCGCGGCGTCCCGATTGTCACCAGCCGGAGAACCCTGGCGCCGGTATCTGATCAGCACGCCTCAAGGCGTGCTCGATGCGGACGCTGTCGTCCTGAGCGGTCCTGCCGCCGAGTCTGCTGCCATCCTTGGAGACCTCGATCCGGCGCTGGCGATCGTTCTCGACAGCATTCCCACCGCTCCGCTCGCCGTGGTCTGCCTCGGCTACGATGCGGCCGAGGTCCAATCGCAATGCCGGCTTGACGGATTCGGCTTTCTCGTTCCGCGAGAGGAAGGCGTGAGGATTCTCGGTGCCCTCTGGGAGACGAGCATCTATCCATACCGCGCGCCGGAGGGCAAGGCGTTGTTGCGCGTGATGATCGGCGGCGCGAGGGATTCGGAGGCGATATCGCTTGACGACGCGGAGCTGTGTCGGATTGTCGGAGAGGAGCTTCGCCGGACGATGAAGTTGACCGCTGCGCCGGAACTGGTTCGCGTGATTCGTCACCCGCGCGGCATCCCGCAGTACGTCAAGGGGCACCTGGCGAAGGGACATCAGATCGACACGCTGCTGAAGGCACATCCAGGGCTGTTGCTGGCGGGGAACTCCTATCGCGGAGTGTCGATCAACTCGTGCATCGCGGACGCCGCGTCGGTGGCGGACGCCGCGCTGGAAGCGGTGAGCACGACGCGCCGGCCGGCGCGAAACGACGCCGTCAGCGCGTAACGAGCGCGACACCCCCGACGGGCGACCGGCCCATTATGCGGGAGCCGGCGACGCTACCACTTCGTCGTGCGTTTCGGTAATGCCGCATCGTGCGATGCGATCGCCCAACGTCGAGCGCTTGATGTTGAGCAGCTCGGCGGCCTTTGACTTGTTGCCGTCCGCCACCTTCAGCGCCCAGCCGATCAGATTCGATTCGACTTCCTTCAGACGATCGTCAAGCGAGATCGACGTGACCGGCGCCAGCGTGGGAAGCGACGAGGCGCCCTCGGCGCTCGCCGCGCCGAACAACACGCTGACGGCGAGGCACCCGACGCGCACCGTGCCGCACGAGCACGTCTGGATAATCCGTTCGCACGCGTTTTCCAGCTCGCGGACGTTGCCCGGCCAGCGATATCGCTCGAACGCGTGGCGCACGGCCGGCGACACGTCCGGCACGTCCAATCCGCGCTCGCGGGCGAATCGCTTGAGGAAATGATCGATCAGCAGCGGGATGTCCTCGCGGCGCTCGCGAAGGGGTGGGAGCACGATCGGCAGAACATTCAGGCGGTAATAGAGATCCTCGCGGAATTTCCCTTCTGCCACCATCTGCTTGAGGTCGCGCTTCGTGCCGGTGATGATGCGCACGTTGACCGGAATCGTCCGCGTGCCGCCAACCCGCTCCACCTGACGATTCTGCAGCGCCCGCAGCAGCTTCACCTGCATCGACAACGGCACGTCGTCGATGTCGTCGAGAAAGAGGGTGCCACCCTGCGCGAGCTCGAAACGGCCTGGCTTGTCCTTGATCGCTCCCGTGAACGCTCCACGCTCGTGGCCGAAGAGCTCGGTCTCAATGAGCGACTCCGAGAACAGCGCGCAGCTGACGGCGACGAACGGCTGGTGTCGGCGGCTGCTCTGGTGGTGCAGCATGTTGGCGACGACTTCCTTGCCGGTGCCGCTCTCTCCGGTGATGATGACGCTGCTGTCGCTCCGGCTGACCACTTTCACGAAGTCGAAGATCGCCCGCATCCGCGGGCTGTGGCCGACGACGACCTGGTCGATCGAAAACTGCGTGGGCGCTCTCATGATGGCTCACCGTGTGGAAAAGGAATCGCTACACAACTTGCAGCTGCTCGAACTCCTTGATTTCTTCGCGCAGCGCCATTTCGACGCCCATATACAGCGTCATGTGCGCGCTCGGGCACCCTGAGCACATGCCGGTCAACCGCACGCGTGCGTTGTTGCCGTTCACGCTCAGGAGCTCGATATCGCCGCCGTCGGCCTGCATCAACGGGCCGGATCCGATCGAGCACCGCCTCCACCCGTTCCTTCGACACCATGTTCGCCTCTCATTCCTGCCTGTGAGCTGACGGAAACCCGTCAGAGCAACGGATATGCCACGTGGGATCGCGAAAGTTCTGTGGAAAAACGCACGAATCCTGGCGGGCACGCCCGTTGCCTTCGATGACTGATTCGTGGAATCAGGGGAATTTCCCCGCAGGCCTGGGGGATTATTCGCGTTCGGCCGTCTTCTCGAGGCCGAATTTCTCGATGCGATAGCGGATTTGGTCCCGATTCAGCCCAAGAAGCGCGGCAGCTTTCGTGTGATTCCAGCCGGTGCGGGTCAATGCCTGGACGACCAGTTCGCGTTCGACCTGCTCGAGGCTGACGCCCTCATCAGGCAGGTCGTACGCGCCCCCGGTGGTTCGGCGCGACACCGCGATTGGAAAATGCTCCGGCTCGAGCCATTCGCCGTCTGCCAGGAGCATCGCCCGCTCGACGGCATTCCGCAGCTCGCGGATGTTGCCCGGCCAACGATATCCGCGGAGCAGCTCGAGCGCCTCCGGAGTCGCGCCCCGGACCTGCTTACGGAATTCCCGGTTGAACTGGTCGATGTAGAAGCTCACCAGCAGCGGAATATCGGACGCATGTTCACGAAGCGGTGGCAGCTGGACCTGCATCACATCGAGCCTGTAGTACAGGTCCGCCCGGAATTTCCCCTGGTCCACCGCATCCTCGAGGTCGCGATTGGTTGCCGCAATGACACGCACGTCGACGCGAATGTCGGCCGCGCCCCCGACCCGCTTGAAGGATTTCTCTTCGAGGAATCGCAGCAGCTTGGCCTGCAACGCCGGCACCATCTCACCAATCTCGTCGAGAAACACCGTCCCGCCCTCCGCCGATTCGAGAAGTCCCGTCTTCTGCTGCCGCGCGTCGGTGAAGGCGCCGCGTTCGTGGCCGAACAGTTCGCTCTCGAGCAGCGCCTCCGGCAGCGCCGAACACGTGATGTTCATGAAGGGCCGCGCCGCACGTTCCGAGTTGTAGTGAATGACCTTGGCGGCCAGGTCCTTGCCGGTGCCGCTCTCCCCGGTCAGGAGCACCGTCGAGGCAGGGCTGGAGGCGATACGCTGCAACAGCGCACGGAGCGATTGCATAGCGGCAGCCTCGCCGACGATGCGCGTGAGCGCGAAGGGCTCCGAACGCGACGCCCGGAGCGCGCGCACCTCGCGCCGAAGCGCCGTCGTCTCCAGCGCCTTCTGCACGACAAGTGCGATTTCCTCGAGGTTGAACGGCTTGTTCGCGTAATGGTAGGCACCTTGCTTCATCGCCTCAACCGCAGTCTCGATGCTCGAGAACGCGGTGAGCAGGATGATCGGCACATCCGGTTGCGTGCTTTTCATCTTCTTGAGCACGCGCAGCCCATCGGAGTCCGGAAGGCGGTAGTCGAGCAACACGACGTCGATATCCGGCCCGAAGCGCTCGAGCGCCTCGCGTGCGGTCGCGGCTTCTACAATGCTGAGGCCGTCAGCTTTCAGGCGCTCGGCGAGCGACCAGCGAATCAGCTGCTCGTCGTCGACGACCAGAACTGTGGGCATGTGGGGAAATTATACAGAACCCACAGGCTTGCGGAGATTCCGGAACGAACGGATCGGTCACGCGGCTGCGGCATCCCGCACGATGCCGACCATGTCGTTCATGTCGAACGGCTTTCCGACCGCTCGGAATGCACCGGCACGTACGGCCTCTTCGAGGACCTCAGAGGTCCCGTGGGCGGTCATGAGGACAATGCGCCAGTTGGGTGCGTGGTGCCGGAGAAGGCGGAGAAGTCCCAGATCGCTTGAATCGGGCAGCTTCAGGTCGAGGAGCACCACACCGATGTCGTCCCGACGGTCCAGACAGGCGAGCGCTTCCCGGGCTGATGCCGCCTCGACGACCGGGAACCCCTCGGCCTCGAGGCTCTGCGCGATGGACCAGCGGATTAGGCTCTCGTCGTCAACGATCAGGACAGCAACCATTTTGGGAGAATATTTGCAGCTCCGCGGGGAAAATCCCGCAGGATAAGGCGCCGGAGGCCCGTCAACCGTGCCGAAAACGTTGAATTTCACCATGTCTGGGCCTCGCTCAGACGTCTCGTGATCAAATCTCGATCCATATGCCGCTGATCCCATCAACAAGCGTCTCCAGCGAAAACAATCGCCGGATCCTGTTTATTGCCATAGGGGTAGCGGCTGGCGTGTTTGCGGCCGATCTCAGCCTCCCCTTCGATCTGGCCATCAGCGCGATTTACGGCCTCGTCGTCCTGCTAGGGCTGTTCGTGAGCGATGCCCGATTTCCGCTCCGCGCATCGACCGTCGTTACAATTCTGACGGTTGTCGGCGGCTGGCTGGCGCCGCCGGGCGGCCCTGTGGTCTACGGCATCGCGAATCGCGTATTCGCTCTGGTCGGTATCTGGGTGAGCGCGTGGCTGGTCTCGGCGTACGGACGGGTCGGTCGCGAGCTCGATCGTTCCTCAAAAAACCTCGCGGACACGAAGTTCGCAATCGACCAGGCGGCGATCGTGGCGATGACCGATGTGAAGGGTCGCATCACCTACGTGAACGACATGTTCTGCGAGATTTCCAAGTACTCCCGTGAGGAGCTCGTCGGACAGGACCATCGGATCATCAACTCGGGGTATCACCCGAAGGAGTTCATCAAGGGACTCTGGCAGACGATCGGGAACGGCGGGATCTGGCGCGGCGAGATTCGCAACCGCGCCAAGGATGGATCGCTGTACTGGGTCGATACCACCATCGTGCCGTTTCTGGACGAACGTGGAAAGCCGTACCAGTACATGGCGATTCGGTCCGACATCACCGAGCGAAAGCGGTCGGAAATGCTGCTGCGCGAACAGGCAGCGCTGGCGCGCCTGGGCGAGATGGCCGCGGTCGTTGCGCACGAGGTCAAGAATCCGCTCGCCGGGATCCGGGGAAGTCTGCAGGTGATTGGTGGCCGGATGCCCGAGGGAACTCGCGACCGCGCCGTGCTGCGCGATATCGTCGATCGGCTCGACTCGTTGAACAACATCGTCGAGGACCTGCTCGTGTTTGCGCGACCGCGCGAGCCGAAACTCGTTCCCGTGCTGATCCAGAACCTCCTTCAGAGCACCGCATCGCTCCTGAAAAAAGATCCGGTGCATGCCGGCACTCATCTCGAGATCGCCTCCACCCACGTCGTCGTGAACGCAGATCCCGAACAGCTTCAGGTCGTGCTCGTCAATCTCCTGCTGAACGCGGCGCAGGCTGCGCGCGACGACGGACACATCCGAGTGGACGTGACGACGAGCGGTGGCGTGTGCCGTATCGCAATCGCCGACAATGGGCCTGGGATTCCACTCGATGTCCGGGAGCGTGTCTTCGAACCGTTTTTCACGACGAAGCATCGCGGAACGGGCCTTGGCCTGCCGACCGCCAAACGCGTCATCGAACGGCATCGCGGCAGCATCACGATCGACTGCCCGCCGGAAGGGGGCACGGTGGTCACCGTGTCGCTTCCGCTCGATCCTCGCTATCAACCTGCCACCGCCGGATAGCGTCTGCCGCGGCCGCCGAAACCCGGGGCGGGAACCTTAAAATCGGTTTCAAAACCTGTAGCGCAGCCCTTCAGGGCTGTCCGTGGCAGGGCTGACCGGCCTCCGCCAAGGCTACGGCGGTCCGCCGAAGCAAATGCGAACGCGGAAGCCCTGCGCTACGGTTCGAAATCAGGAGGTTTTGAAACCGTCTCTCATCAGCCGGCCGCGACCATGCCGCCACCGCTGGGCGTCAGGTTGTGGGCAAGATCGTATCGGCCGCGGATGGTGCTTGCGATCGCGGCCACCGCGGTCACGTCGCGCTCGCGGTGTGTCCGATCTTCGAGAGCCCGAACCTCGAGCGCGAGCGCATAGTCACCGAATACGTCAGCCAGCCATCTGGAGAAGTCGCCGCGTCGTACGTGTCCTTCGAGAATAAAAGGCGGCAGCACGTCCAGCGCATTCACGAAAGCTTTGAGAGTGGTCGCGCGCGTGCCTTGCACTTGACCGCGTTCGGTGAACACGAAGGCGCGGGCGTCGGGAACGGGCACGTCGACATATTTCTCGCGATGTCTGACGTGATGCGTAATCCGGTTGCCGAGGTGAAACCTCCGCAACGCAGAACCAGCCTCTTCCGTGATTGGCAGCGCGGCCGCCTCGCCAATGCCGAGACTGCCCAGCATGTCTGTCCAGCGATCGATCGGTTCGTCCGATCCGCAGAGTGCGTGCAACGCGCGGACCTCTGCCGGATCCGATTCGCAAGTGACGAGCACCACCTCGCTGGCGTCCAGAACCGCTTTCGGCAGATGCGATGCCCAATAAGTCACGAGCGTGTAGCCGTTACCGTGCAGATCCAGGACGTCGGCCGGCGACGGCCCGTCGAGAAAGTAGTGCGCTTCGTCAACGAAGATGCGATGCGGCAAGGCAGTTCGGCGCCTCAACATCGCGAGCGCCGGCAGCAACGCCCGGGTGTACTCGACCTTTTCGTGGTACGGCACGTGGGACAGGTCAATGACCACGCTGGCGTCTGGATGTCTGAGTACGTGCAGCAACTCGTGAGGTCTCGGCAGCGGGTTGGCGCCTCCGAGCGCAATGACGCCCGGCAGCGTCTCCAGCGTCCGATAGTCGCCCTCAGGATCGATAACGCAGACGGAGTACTGGTGAAGAATGAGCTGCTCCGCCAGCAGACCCGCGACCCAGGACTTTCCCGACCGTGCATCCCCCGCCACGAGAATATTGCGCCCACGCACCTTCAGTGAAAAGGGCCCCCCCTCGTCGGTATGTCCGAGAAGCAGGGTGCGGCGTGGTGTTCTCGCCGCGGGAAGCTGTCCGCACGCGACTAACCCGCGGAGGTAGTGCCCGAGCGCCGCCGGCGACTCTCCTTCGATCACCACGTCGGCTGTCGCTCGAATGGATTGGCTGCCCCACTCGACCGCCGCGCCGATTTCGCAGACGCGTAGCAGCTCATGATCGTTCTCGGCGTCGCCCACCCCCAGGGTGTTGCGCGCGGACAGCCGCAGAATCGTGAGCGCCTGGCGCAGACCTGTTGCTTTGCTGATCGCTTGTGGCAGCACCATGAGGCGGCCGCGATTGAAGTGGATCGCAAGCGGCAACTCCAGGGTCCGAATGGCGTCGAGGATCCGAAATGCATCGTCGGCAGCTGCCTCCACGAGGCATGCTCCCGCCGTGCAAGAAATGCCGAGACGGGCCAGCTCATCGAGCAATTGCCATGGGGGCGGCGGCGCGAGCGTGGCGGAGTATCCGCTTCCCGGCAAATGTAGAACCGCGCCGTTCTCGGCGACGACCGCATCGAGAAAATGCAGATCGCCCGCGACGCGCCGAAGGTCGTCCAGCCGACGTCCGGTGACCAGGATCACTACGATGCGGCGCGCCCGGGCGTCGGCGATGGCGCTTCGGACCGCGGGATCCATGACGTCATTCGAGGCCGACGTCCCGTCGTAGTCCAGAGCAATCGCGGACAGTTTCACGCGCGTCTCCCCACGAGCCAGTCAGCGAACCGGCAGCAGATTCTCGAGGCCGCAATTGTTCACGACATCGTGCAGCGGGCGAACAGATCTGCCACAGGGTTGTCGGGCATTGCCGCCACCAGCGGCGAGAACGCGCCGTAGCGAAGCGCTTCCCGTTTCATCCGACATGTCCGGCTGGACCGGTCAAACTCCGGGCAGAACACGGCGGCAACGCACCCGCAGAATCGGTGACGCGGGTCACGTAGGTTTGAAGCACAGGACACCAGACGGGTAGAAGGGCCATGGAACCTCCAATCGGCGTCGTACCATTAACCTGCAGGCCCTGAAAGAACGATGCCGGCACGCCCGAACAGGCGTGCCGGCATCCTGCGTCACGAACCAGCAGGCGACCGCCCGTTATGGAATCACGGCGATCCGATTGTCGACGACCGACACGCCCGGCGCCGTCCAGGCGGCCCGCTCGGCCTCGTCGCGCTCATTCCACGACCGAACGCATCCGCTGAGCACGACGCGCGGGCCCTCGGCCGTCACGTGCACGCGCCTGGCGTCGATGTCCGCATGCCGGCGGAGCGCTTCGACGATGCGCGTCTCGACGTCCTTCGGCGACACCGCCGGCGACACGGCGATGTTGTTGAACACGCCGCGGACTCCGCGGAGATACTTGACGGCCTTCTCAGCGCTGACCCGCTGGTAGTTCCATTCCACACGGCCGCCGAGCGTGATGTGGCCGTCGCGGACGGTGACCGTAATCCCGCGCGGGACGTCGACGCGATTGGCAAGCGCATGCAGAGCGTCCTTCGCGATGTCCGGATCGATCCGCTCCTCGGCGAGCTTCACCGCGAGCTCGTTGGCCACGGCCTTCACGCCGTACACACGCCGGGCGGCTCGTTCGGCAGCCAGGCGGGCAACGTAGGTGTCGACGTAGCCGCTGAGGGTGACAATGCCGTCCTTGTTGGTTACACCGATCATGGTCGCGTCAACCTGCGGATCCCACGCAAGCTGCCGCATGACCATGTCGCGCAGTCCCTGTTCAGGAGTGGTAAGAGTTGTACTCATAAAAACCTTTCTTATGCGACGGCCCGTGCCGTCCTTGCATCACAGAATCCTCATCAAGACATCGGCGTTACGCGCGTCACAGCGGCGTCGGATTCAGCGCCAGAGTGAGCGTCGGCCTGCGGTGGCAGCGCCAGGACGAGCCGGTGTGCGAGGCACAGCACGCGGTATGTCACCGATCCCATGCGTGGTCCGAGCAGCGGCGACGAGTGCAGCCCCATGACGATGAGCCCCGCGTCGCGGTCGCCCGCCACCTTCGCAATTTCCTCCGCAGGCTCGCCGTAAACGATGAGCGCTTCGGGTGTCGTGCCTTCCGGAGCGTCGCTGGTGAGCCGTTCAAGTTCGGCCTCCACGCGATACCGCCGCTCGGTCTCGACCGTCGGCAGTCCCGGATGGCTCGAGAGCGGCCGCACCGGCTCGACGACATGTGCGAGGAGCAGAGGCACCGACAACGCCTGAGAAACCCGCTGCGCAATGGTGACCTGGTGCGCCGTCGCCGCCGTCAGGTCGACCGGAACGAGCACCCGCCGCACCACTTTGCGCAGTTCGTCGAAGTCTATCGGACCGACATCGCCGCCCGGTGTCACCAGCGTCGGTACGGCCGTTTCCCGCAGTACACGCTCTGTCGTCGATCCGAAGAAGAGTTTCCTGAATCCGGAAGATCCGTGCGACGCCATCACAATCAGGCCGCAGCCGAGGTCCCGGGACACCCGCAGGATTTCAGGTGCTGGCTTGCCGCTCCCCACTTCGAATGCGGCTTCCGCCTTGACTCGTGTTCCGAGCGTCTGCTTGTGAAACCTCTCCAACTCACGAGTGGTTTCGTCAACGAGATGCGACGGCCCGGCGCTGAGATGCGCGGCTTCCGAGAGAAGGGGGTCGTTGACGACCAGTAGCGTCAGTCGCGCGCCGAAATGCGTCGCAATCGCGTTCGCGTAGCGCAGGGCGCCTCGCGAGCTGTCGGAGAAGTCAATTGGACAGAGCACGGGCGGGATTGGCGTCATGATGACTGAACGGTACACAATCCGATTGCCAGAACGGGCGGCTTCCAAATGCCAACTGACGCCCTGTCGGCGCTCGACTCCAGGTCCATTTGTTGGGAGGCTGCGAAGGTTTTCACCGATCACGCGGAAAATTTCGCCCGGTTGACTGGTCCGCCCTCCTGGATCCGTTGGTCCCCAGCGAATTCATTCGTCGCCGCGCGCCAGGACTGGCAGGCATATTGAGTCGCTTTTCAGGTCACCGGAGGACCTGGGGGAACCAGACCCCGCGGACCTAAACCCCAAACCTCAACCAATCGCTGAGGTCCTATGCCCTACGAACACCCGGTCTCCACAAGAATCCGTCCCGTGATGAAGGGCTTCGTCCGCGCGACCGCCGGCGGTCTCGGTGTCGCTGCACTTGGCTATGCGGCAGCGAGCGCCGTCATCTGGGCTCGATATGGACATGCCTCACCAGGAAGCCCATTGGAACAGGATCCACCGCTCGATCGTTTCATGCCAGCGTACAAAGTCGTCGAACGCCATCACATCGCGATCGACGCCCCCGCAGAGATTACGCTGGCGGCGGCAGGCGACCAGGATCTGATGAGCAATCGTATAATCCGATCAGTCTTCAAGGCCCGCGAGCTCGTGCTCGGTAGCACACCCAGCACGCGCCCTCTGCCGCAGGCGCTGTTACCGCAGGTGCTGGCGCTTGGCTGGCGGGTGCTCTTCGAGACGCCCGGCCGCGAGATCGTCGTCGGCGCCGTCACGCAGCCGTGGGAAGCTGACGTAACGTTCCGCGGCCTGACACCCGATGAGTTCGCGGCGTTCAACGATCCGGGGTACGTGAAGATCGTCTGGTCGCTGCGTGCCGACCCGCTCGGGGTCGATCGTTCAATCTTTCGAACCGAGACACGCGCGCGGGCCACCGATCCCTCCGCCCGCGCAAAGTTCCGGCGCTATTGGTCCCTCGCGTCGCCTGGGATCTGGCTGATCCGGCGCGCCTCGCTCGGTCCCCTCAAAGAAGAAGCCGAGCGCCGCTCGAGGAGTCGGACGAGCGATCTTCCCGTCGTCGCAGACACGATAGGGCGAGCCGAGTGCTCGAAATTGTAGCTTTCGCCTTCAGGCGGAAGACCTGCGATTAGCAGGCGCGATCACTCGTCCGCAGGAGGAGTGGGTTCGCCGGCCGGCGCCGCTACGCATGCCGGGAAAGCGTTCGCGCCTCGTACGCTGACGGCGTCGCGGCGAGTAGGGATGCGTGTGGACGACACATGTCAGGCGCACTGATGCGCCGGGCGTGCCGTTGGACAACGCGGATCACAGAGACCGAACTCGCCGCGAGGAATCGGCTTGCCCGCTTTCCGGCTTCGCCGCGCGTCGGCATGCTCCGCAAGGCGCCGGCCGCCGAACCCACGCCTCCTGCGGACGCCAATGGACCGCCGCGCCGACGGGGTTGCGTCGACGCGACCTTTGAGCGGCGTGACTAGCGACAGCGCTAAATCCGCTTCGCAGGTGTCCCGATCGACGGCGGCGATGAGTACGCTATCAGCGCAGCGGCCAACCCCACCGCCGAACAGTCGGCTCACCGGCGATCGGCCAGCCCCCAACCGCCGTCGGCATCGTCAGGCATGCACCGGAGAAGCGGATTTTCCACGCCGCGAAAGGGAGCGAGACGTAATCCCGCCGGCGCGGCCACCCGTCCGCAGGAGGAGCGGGTTCACCGGCAGCGATCGGCGCGCATGCCGAATCGCGCGCGCAAATGCGATCTACGACACCAACTCGCCGACCAGTTCCGGCTTTGCCTCCGTCTCGATCACGAATTCGCGCTGCGGATGGCGGACGGTCAGTACAGGACATGGCGCCGTGCGGACGACGCGTTCAGCGACGCTGCCAAGGAGCATGTGTCCGAGCGGCCCGCGGCCATGCGTGCCCAGCACGATCAGCTCGATGTGCTGCTGCGCAGCGTACCGAATGATCTCCGAGTACGGCGATCCGACCCTCGTCTGGACCACGGTGCGGTCCGCGGCCACAGCAGGGACGCTTTCCGCGAGCCGGCGTTTCGACTGCGCCTCCCAGTCCGTCAGCATGTCGCCGATCGGCGCGGCGAAGCCGTCGGCCGCCCACGGCAGCGTATACGGATCCTGCACTACGTTGAGCAGATGGAGGGTGGCCCCAAACGCCTTGGCGAGCGCAAATCCGTATTTCACGGCTGCCTCGGAGCACTCGCTGAAATCGGTTGGAACCAGAATGCTTTTCAGCTCGATCATGATGTCCTCCGCGATTCAAACGGTGCAAGTGCTGTTCCGCGTCACTTACCGGCGCCCGCGAAAAATTGCAGCGATCATGCTGCAGTGCTGACGGAATTCCGGCACCAGGCACTGGCACGGCAGAAACTCGATGCACATCCTGGCGGCAGGATTCGTGCGTGAAAAGGGCCGGGGTCCTCAGACCTCGCCAACGCTCTCATTCGAACGGAGGTTGACATGACTCGCCTCGTCGCATGCTTGACGGGTGCCGTGTTGTCACTCTCCATCGCCGTGTTCCACGGGCAGGCGGTGCAGCAGTGGCCCACCTATTCAATCAAGGACGCTCCCGCTCAGCTCCAGCCGGCCATTCAGCGGGGGCAACTCGTGATCGTCGCCATTCAGGATGCCGCGGCGACTGAGTTGACGAAAGCGCTGTCGGCAGGCGGCCCCGGGGACGCCATCCAGGTCTGCCACATGTCGGCGACGACGCTGATTCAACGCATCGGCCGTGACGAGGGGATTGCCTCCGGCCGCACCGCCGCACGTCTGCGCACACCGTCGAACGCGCCAAGACCATGGGCTGCGCCGATCGTCGCGCGCTTCGCGAACGCCAAGGCGTCGGACGTTGGCATGTTCGCCGTCGATCTCGGCGATCGCGTCGGGATCATGCAGCCCATCGCTCACCGCGCCGTGTGCTCGCCCTGTCACGGCGTCGAGGAACAACTGGACGTACGCGTCAAGGAAGAGCTGAAGGATCGATACGTGGTCGACCACGCGACGGGTTTCAAGGATGGAGACCTTCGCGGGTGGATCTGGGTAGAGGTCCCGAAGAATCGCTGAACGCTGACGGGTATCGCTCGGGGTGCGCTCGATCGTCTGCCTCCATCGATCGAGCGCATCCACAGGCGATACCCGCCACAGTCGTCATTTCGCCTTCGATACCGCAACCAGAGCATCCGGCAGAATGAACTCGTGCTCCGGATCGCGAACAGTTAGAACCGGACACGGCGCGATCCGCACCACACGCTCCGCGACATTCCCGAGCATGACGTGTCCCAACGCGCCGCGGCCATGCGTGCCAACCACGATCAGGTCGATGCCATTTTGCTTCGCGTACTCGGCAATCGCGAGAGCGGGGCTGGTGTGTGTGATGATGGTCGCCGTCGCTCGCAGCTCGCGCCGGTCATCCTCACCCACCCGCTCGTCCATCTGGCGGTGTGCGGCCTCTTCGATGTCCTCCTGGACCTGCGGAGGAATGGCCACATAGCCATAACCGTCCATAGACGTGGCAAACACATTCGGCGCGGCGTGCAGCACGTGAAGCCTCGCGTTGAACTCACGGGCAAGCGCGCGACCGTAGCGAAGGGCTACGTCGGACGCAGCGCCAAAGTCGGTCGCAACCAGAATCTCTTTGATGGCAATCATGGCGAACTCCTTTTGCAATCGGTTTCACCGGGCCTGGGTGATCGCGACCGCCTTGTCTCTCACTATTATGGTTCCCACTCGAACCGCCGCCTCGTTATTCGGCGCCACAACAAAGGCGACCGGATTGTCGCCGGCGCGCGGCATGCTGCTCGTAATCGTGATCCACGAAACGTTGGACACCGCTGTCCAGATACACCGATCCTGCGTCGCACCGCCGCACGTGTATGGGTCGCTCTGCTGGATCACGTCGAACGTGAACGGCCATCCTCCAGTCGCGACAACGTTGAATTCGCTGTGGCTGACGGCGTAGTGGCAACCCGCCTGGAGAACCCGAAGGTTTTGACCGGCCGTCGGAGTGGGCCATCGGACCTTGATGATGCCTTGTCGCGGTGCGTCGTAGTTGTCGGTGTATGCAATGGTGATGGCGGCCGGGCCGGTGCCGGATGTCCCGCTCGGGACGCTCAGCCAGGACATGTCGGGGTCGGCAGTCCACGGGCAGCTTGCCTGCGTCGTCAGCATGGCGGTCACGCTGCCGGCCGGCATGCAGGGACTGAACTCGACCGGCGCGACCGAGTACTGGCAGGCCGCTACGTTGCCTCCCTGTCGAACGGTGAACTTTCGATCGGCCACGGTAATCTGAGCCACGCGGTCGCTGATATCGCTGTTCGCGGCCACCGTGTACGACACGGTGCCGTTGCCGGTGCCCTGTCCGCCCGCGCTGACGACGAGCCATGACGCATCGCTCACGGCCGTCCAGGCGCACTGCGCAGGGGCGCTGACGGTGAACGTCCGCGACCCTCCATCGTTTCCGAAGGACGATTGATCTGGTTCGAGGGCGTACGTGCAAGCGACCGGCGCACGGCCCTGCTGCGTCACTGCGTGGCTCTGGCCGCCGATTGTCACCACGCCGTTGCGAGAATCGGTGCTGGAATTTGCGCCGACCGAATACGCAACAGTCCCAGGCCCGCTGCCCGAACCTCCGGCCGTCACCGCAATCCACTCCACGCTCGACGTCGAGGTCCAGGCACAGCCGGCCGCCACGGTGACGGTGACGGTTGCCGTTCCACCTTCGCTCGCGAACGCGCCGTTCGCCGGCGAAATTGCGAATGAACACACCGGCGTCGGCTCGACTGGAGAGTCAGCTCCGCCGCAGCTTGCGAACCCAAGAGATACGGCGGCTACGACAAACAGCCTGGTGAAATATGTCGCCCGCATAGTGCACTTGATCTCTGTTCCCAGGCATCAGTTGATCGCGCCGGCGCGGGCTGCGATTTCTCCGAGCCAGCGGGACGGCCGCGGACGGCGCAATCCGAAGCGCTGAATCGAATAGCGCTCGATGTGCGCCTGGAGCCGTGTCCAGATCGTCGGTCACGAGGAGCAGTTGCAGATCCGCCGCGCCGATCGGTGCCCTCCCGCACCATCTGCTCGAGCAGGTCGATCAGCGGACGCCAGAATGTCGTGCCTATCAGGACGATTGGGAAGTTCTCTATCTTGCGCGTCTGAACGAGCGTCAATGCTTCGAACACTTCGTCCATCGTGCCGATTCCGCCGGGAAGCCCCACGAACGCATACGAGTACTTGAAGAGGAGCACCTTCCGCACGAAGAAGTACTCGCACGTCACGGAGCGATCGAGATAGGCATTCGGCTGTTGCTCGGCGGGCAGTTTGATATTGCATCCGACGGAAAATCCGCCAGCCTCCCGCGCGCCCCGGTTCGCCGCCTCCATCAGGCCAGGCCCGCCGCCGGTCATTACGGTGAATCCCTGGACGGCCAGCCTGCGGCCAACCTCCCGGCCAGTGCGTAGAACGGATGATCCTCACGAAATCGAGCCGATCCGAACACCGTCACACACGGCCCAACGAAATGCAGAACACGGAAACCCGCGATGAAATCTCGCAGCGTGCGAAGCACCATCCAGAGTTCGCGCAGACGTGAATGCGGCCCTTCGAGGGCGACGCGATCCGCCTCGCTTCCGCTCGTTCTCGGCAAGTGCGGTGGTTCGGCGGCTGGTTCCCCCACACTCTCCATTGCCATTGAGAATTCAAAACGCAACCTGTGTGCCGCGACGAATCAAGCGGCGGACTGGCGATCGTGATGGATTTGAGAGGGAAGCGACGGACCTGCTGCCGGAAATCCGGCAGCAGGTCAATGGCTCGATGACGGCGGGTAACGCGATCCTGATGAACGTCACGCAACCTTGACGTCGACCGCTTTGTGAGTGGCCTTTGCCGTCTTCGGCAGGTGGACGTTCAGGACGCCATTCTTGAACTCCGCCTGCACCTTCGTCGCGTCAATTTCGATGGGCAGAGCGAACCGGCGCACGAACTTGCCGTAGTCTCGCTCGATCTTGTGGAACCGCTTGCCGTTGGATTCCTCTTCCCGGCGACGCTCTCCCTGAACCGTGAGCACGCCGTCTTCGACCTGTACCTTCACGTCTTCCTTCGCCACTTCCGGCAGGTCAGCCTTGATGAGGAACTCGGTATCGGTCTCCTGTACGTCGGCCGCCGGCGACCAGTCCGCGAAAAACAGGTCGTCCTCGATCGCCGGTCGGCCGGCTCGAGCCGGAAACAGGCGGCCAAGACGCGTCTGGATGTTTTCGAGCTCCCGGAACGGATCCCATTTGACAATGGCCATGGTTTCCTCCTGATGGTTGGCGCGTCCGACACGTCTCGTGAGACGGCGCAGTGACGCGCGAGGCGAACCGAGGCGCCCTGGTCGGGCACCATCTCCACGAATGTGTTCGAGCCTCGGTTCTATTCCCGGAACGACAGCCGATACTCCCCGACCTTGTCGAGCGTGACTCTCGGCGAACTTCCCGACAATCGGCCGGACGCTGGCCGCGAAATCGGGCCAGCGCATTCGAATCGCCTCGGTGTGGGTGCCGGCGTTGAATACGATCTCCTCTTCCGCCGCGAGCGTGACGTCGACAAACACGTCCTGCCCATAGAGCGGCCCGAATGGCGGCATGGCGCCGGCTTCGCATTCGGGGAACAGGCCGTCCAGTTCCGTCTCGTCGGCGAGCCTGATGGCGGTTCCGCGCGCGAGTTCTCGAAGCCGATCCAGGTTGACGTCAAGCGTGGCCGGAAGGACCGCTTCGACCGGCTCACCGTCGACGAAGCAGACGACGACCTTCGCCCAGCCGCGGCCGGGCACATGCATCGCGGCGGCTTCCTCCTGAGCCGTGAACGCCGGCCGGTGTGGCATGACGACGTATGGCACGTGCGCGTCGCGCAGGAAGTCGTGGATGGCAGATGTGCCCGGCATAAATCCTCCTCGCCGAATGGCTCTCTCTCCAGAATCGACGCAATCGCGATACCACCGGTCGCGATCACGCGATGTCGCGGGAAGGCCGCATTCCGCTTGCATTTTGGGCAAGTCGCACGCTGCCTTGTCGCGATGGGCGCCGAAAATCCGCCACCTTCCATCCCATTTGTCCGACGCGCGCCGGGCACGTCAATTGCTCCTGGGTGTCAACCGGAAGGTGACAATGAGCGACTATGGACGACGAATAGTGGTCGACGCCCGGTTCGACGCGGTCATTCGAACGCTGAGCGGCGCGATACGCCTCGAGGGTCTGGAAATCCTTGCGCGATATCGACGTGCGCGAACACTTCGGGCGGGAACTGGCGCACGACTTCCGTCGCTACGTTCTGCTCCAGGCGTGGTCGCCAGAGATTGCGATGGACGCGCTGCGTCACAATCTCGATGCCGGCACCGTGCTGCCGACGAGCTTCGCCGTGTACGAGCTGGCCGACGGGGAGACGGTCGTCGTCGCGAACGCGACGTTTGCGACGTTCGCCGACGAATACGAGTGGCGCGAGCAATTCCCGGCGCTGGCGGCGCTGGCCGATCGCGAAACCGAGCGGCTCGCACGCGTGCTCGATCGGGTCGAGCATGCGGCCATTCGTCACCCGCGTGTCGCGTGAGCGCGCCAGGGATCGTCCGTTTCAGCGTGGTCTGACCGGCTCGCGCGTGACACGCCATGTGCCGCGCAGCTGCCTCACGCCATCCTCGCACGTCGATGTGAAGGTCCCCTCGATCACTCGATTCTGCACGTTCCCCAGGAACGTCGCCGATGCCTGGCAATCGCGATCGGGATCCCAGTACGACGCGATCGTCCCGCTGATCTGCCCCTGATCCGCTCGAACGAAGCGGATCGTGAGGAGCTGGGTATAGGGCGCGTCGATCGGCCCCTGTCGGGGATCGTTTGGGGGATGCGGGCGATACGGCACCTTCGTGCCATCGGCAATCATCAGCACATCGCCCGATGCCTGTTCGTTGCCGGGAGACAATGTGAAATCGATCACGCCGCGGCGTCCTGAAGGAGAGGTCGCGTACGAGCCACTCCAGTGCCCCCCGAGAATCTCCCAATCCGCGCGGCTGGCAAACACCGGAACGGGCGCAGGGTTCCCAGCGCATGCGGCGAGTGCTGAGAAGATCATCAGAACCGGCGCGATGATCGAGAGATTCTGCCGGATGTGTGGCCGACCCGAGCGGCCAGAGCTGTTCGACACGTCCTAGACGTGGGAAAAGGCGAGCATATACTCCCCGTCTCTTGTGCGTCGAAGGAATTTCGACCCCTCCAATGCGCCGAGCAGCGAGTCGCACGTGTCCGGATCGAGCGCCCAGAGCCGCTGCGCCTGCCTCTTGGTCAGTCGAAGTCCTGGCATTTCGAGGTACTCGCCTCGAACGATGTCGAGCAGGCGGACGAAGTCCACACCCGGGGACGGACGATGAACGTCAGGGACAGCGATCATGAGTCATCCTCTGGAAGTGTATGGCGATCCACGCAGAGCAATTCGCGTACCGATGGATTGCCGTCGCTTCAACACTATCAAGCGATGGATCGCGGACTGGAGACGGTAATTATTCCGCAACATCTGCGGAAAATTCAGTGAAGCACGACAGCTGACAGCTGATAGCTGACAGCTGACAAGCTGATAGCTGATATGAAGCTGATAGCTGATAGCTGATAGCTGATAGCTGATAGCTCCCTCAGTATGAGATTCGACGCGAGCGAGCCGCCGGCTGCGACAGGCCGACCTTGATTCGCGCGTCGACGATGACCGCCCCCTTTCGAAGGACCATCACCGGATTCAGATCCATTTCCTCGATCTCCGGGCACACGTCGAGCAGCTGCGACACCGCCAACAGCAGCTGACGGAATGCGGATTCATCCACCGGCGGCGCGCCACGATAGCCGCGGAGCAGGACGTGTCCCTTCAATTCTTCGATCAGACCGACGGCCTCCGGCTCGGTGAGCGGACACATGCGAAAGGCGGTATCACCCAGCAGGTCCACGAAAATGCCGCCGGTACCAGCCATGATTACGGGACCGAGCAGCGGATCGTTCAGTCCACCAGCTACCATTTCGACGCCCGTGCCCACCATGCGCTGCACGAGCACGCCGTCGAGCCGGTCGCCCAGACTCTGTTCGAGATCGGCAAACGCGCCGCGCACTGCTGCTGCGTCGTTCAGCCGCAGCTTGACGGCCCCCGCCTCGGTCTTGTGAAGCAATGAAGGCCCGAGACCCTTCATCACCACGGGCCAGCCGATCGCCTCCGCGAGACCCACCGCCTCCTCGGCTGTCGACGCGATGCGCGCGGCCGCAACCGTCACGCCGGCCGCCGTCAGGAGCCGTTCCGTGGCGCTCGGATCGAGCCAGCCTCCGCCGCTCTCCATCGCGTGCGTCATGACGGCTCGCACGTCGTCGCGCTGGAAGTCTTCGAGATGCGGCGCGGCCGCCGCCGGCCTGCGCCGCCATTCGGCATACTCCGTGACCCGCGCCAACGCCACAGCCGCGGATTCAGGGAACGTGTATGTGGGAATGCCGGCAACCGCCAGCGTGTTCTGCACGCCCATGAACGTGGCGAGCACCGGCTTGGTCGACCCCGCCGATGCGTGCTGGATCGCCAGGGCGACATCCTCGGCTGCGGTAACGATTGGCGGAATGAATATCGTCAGCAGACTGTCGACGTTGGGATCGGCGAGCACGTGCGCGATCGTGCGCCCATAATCCTCGGCGCTCGCTGAGGCGATCATGTCCACCGGGTTCGCAACGCTCGCGGCCGCCGGGAGGAATGCGCGAAGCGCGTCGGCCGTTGTCGACGTCAACGACGTGACGGTGAGGCCGTTCGCCTCGCAGGCGTCTGCGGCGAGAATCCCGGGACCGCCTGCATTCGTCACGATCGCCGACCCGGTTCGACTGTGGAACCGGTTGATTCGCCAGCAGCGCCGCCACGTCGAACATCTCTTCGAGCGTGTGCGTCCGAATGACCCCAGACTGCCTCAGCAGGGTATCGATCAGCGCATCGCTCGTCGCGCGTGCCCCGGTGTGCGACGACGCGGCACGGGCGCCAGCGGACGACCGTCCTGCCTTGACCGCCACGATTGGCTTCCGCCGCCCCACTCGACGCGCGATCTGCGCAAACTTCCGCGGATTGCCGAAGCTCTCGAGGTACAGCAGGATGACGTCGGTCTGGTCGTCGTTCGCCCAGAACTGGATCAGGTCGTTGCTCGAGACATCCGCCTTGTTGCCGATCGACGCAAAGGTCGACATGCCCAGATTCCGGCGCGTCACGTATTCGAGGATCGCCAGCCCGAGCGCGCCACTCTGCGTCGAGAACGCGACGCGGCCCGACGGGAGGGTAGACCGGCGAGAACGTCGCGTTGATGCGTACGGCCGGATCGGTATTGATGATCCCCATGCAGTTGGGGCCGATCATCCGGATGCCCGCGGCCCGGATCTTCTCGAGCAGCTGCGCTTCGAGCTCGCGGCCGGCTCCTCCGGTTTCGCCGAAGCCGGCGCTGATCACGACGAGAGCCTTGACCCCCTTCGCGATGCAGTCGTCGACCGCGTTCAAGACCAGTGCGGCCGGCACGGCAATGACCGCCAGATCGACGGGACCGTCGATATCGGACGTGCGCCGGACGGCCGGAAGGCCTTCGACGGATTCCGCTTCAGGGTGAACCGGCACGACCTTCCCGGTGAATCCGCTCGCGATGATGTTGTGAAGGATTTCCGATCCGATGCGGCCGCGAACGCGGTTGGCGCCGATCACCGCAACGACCTTCGGCTCGAAAAACGGCCGCATCGACGCGGCAGCCGCCTGCTGCGATCGCTCCGCCGCGCGCTCGGTGAAGGTGGGAGATATTTCCAGGTCGAGCGAGACGTGAAACACGCCGTGATCCAACTGCCGGCTGACCGCGAAACCCGACTCGCGAAACACCTCGATCATCCGCCGGTTCTCGCCGAGCACGTAGGCGTCGAACGTCCGAATTCCGGACCGACGGCCGATCTCGGCCAGACACTCGAGCATGCGCGTTCCGATACCCCGTCCGCGCCACGCATCAGCAACAGCAAACGCCACCTCGGCGCGGTCTGGATGCGTGCTGATGTAGTACCCGGCGGTCGCGACGATATCGCCGGCGTACTCGGCCACCAGCACGCGCTGTCGCTCCTGATCCACTCGGACGAGCTGCTGTGCCTTCTCGCGGTCGATTTTGGGAACACTGAGGAACCGGTAGTACAGCGCCTCCTCCGACATCCGATGCAACAGGTCGAGCAGTCGTCCATCATCGTCTGGTCGAATCGGCCGCAGGTGGACGGTCGAGCCGTCCCGAAGCACAACATCGGCGCTGTATTCAAAGGCGGAAACGGTCATGGACATAACCCGATTCTGAGCATGCCGTGGGCCACCAGTCAAAAAGCGCTATCTGCCGAGACTTTGCGGAAGAGCCGGATATCACTGCCGGGTTTTCGGCGCGTGACGCAAAGAACGTCTACGAGGATTGAAACTACAATCAGCAGACGCGCAAAGAGGCCGGAGAAGAACACCGGATGTGTTCGTCCGCGGCCTCTAGTCTAATCCGAGGGGCTTTGCCCCTCGGACTCCCCGACACGCTCTCTCGCGCGCCGCTCCGCCGGCGCGCTCCGTTCGCGTGGCTCACTCGCTGCCGCTCGCTCGCGTTGCCGGTATTTGTCACCGAGCCCGTTCGGGTTTATGAGATAGCTGCTAGTGTCCTCGTCACGCGTGGTCTGCGCCAGCCGTCAACGTTTCGTCGGCGTGACCGGATGATTTTCGAAGTGGTACGCGAACCGAAGGACTCCGGCCGTCGAGGTGTAGGAGTCGCCGTTTCGCAGCACCACCGTGAACTCCACCGCCGGTCTGAGCGAGAAGTGACGCGTCGCGAGCACGTTGAGGCCGCCGCCAAATACGAATGTCGGATCCGTAAAGCTGTGACTCATCGTCAACGCGCTCGGCTCCTCGGTCATGCGTTTGCGATAGAACTCCGGTACGTCCGTCTGCCCCGCGTCGAACGATGCCTGATAGAGTCCGATGCCGGCCTCGACGTACGGATTCGCACCGCCTGCGTATGCCAGGCGGGTCTGAACCTTCAGCGCGGCCGAGAACCATAGCGACGAACTCTGGCTGTCCGTCCAGGCGCCGGTTCCCTCCACCGCGAAGGAGGGGTTCACCTGCCATCCGATCGCCCCACCAGCAGTCACAGCGCCGGCCGTCGGCTCCGACGCGGCGCCGACAAAAGCATTGAGAGTGGTGCCGTGGCTCCACGCGTTCGCCGCGGTTTCCTGCGCCGATACGAGCGCGGCGACCGCCATCATCGCGATAGCCATCGAGCCGGCTCGACGAAATACAGAGGTCATAAGCCCTCCTAGCTGCCACCACTCTACGCAGCATACGAAGCGCCATCGGGGATCGTTGATTGATGGCCGAAAATGCGGGCCGCGGGTGCCCGAATCAGCGTGCGCTGCCGGAGATCCGGCGTTTCGGTGCCGAACTTCGAAATTGCTCAGAAATCCAGTCATTGACCGCCCGAATCAGCGGTACCGCTCTTGCGAGCCATCTGGATGGAGGCGCATATGCGACTCAACGCTCTCATGACCCGGCCGGTAGAGGTCATTTCACCGCATGCATCGGTCGCCACTGCCGAGCGCCGTCTGCGTGTGAAAGCCATCCACCACCTCGTCGTCGTCGAGCACGGCGTCGTTGTCGGCCTCGTCAGCGCGGATATCCTGAGAAGCCGTCAGGCCGACGGCGCGAAGAGGGTGGAGGACGCGATGCTGCGGAACATTGCGCTCGCGACGCCTGACATGACGGTACGGGAGGCGGTGGAACTGGTAACGCCAGGTCATCTCCAGACGGCGTTACCCGTCATCAGCGCCAACCGCCTCGTCGGCATCGTGACCGTCTCTGATCTGCTTCATCTCGCCGGACGCGAGGGGCGCGGGCACGAGCCGTCATCGGTTGCCCGATAGCGCGCTCTTGCCTGCCCGTTCGGCGCCCTGGTGCAGGTCGGCCTTGGCGCGCGCCTGAATCGACTCCAGATACTTGACCAGATTCTCGATACGCGCCGCGTTGACCTCATCTCGATTGTCGAGGCCCTTGAAGATCGGTCCCCACACCGGCATCTCGCTCGAGCCGTGCGCAGGCGTCGAGAGCCGCGTTTCGCCGCGCAGCACCGACTCTATTCGTGCGGCGGGGAACGTTCCGCGGTTGCGTTCGGTCAGCCTGGTAAGGTCCGGCGGCTGCACCTTCAACGCGGGTGCAACGTGACCGGCGCCCTTGCCGTCGCGCCCATGACATGGCGCGCAATAGAACTCGAACAGGTCGCGGCCCGCAACGGATCGAATTATGAGGTCGGGGTTCTTGCGATCCGTTGTCTGATCGACAGCGAGCATCCCGGCCGAAGCGGAAAGCGCCCACAGAGCGAATGCGATGGGAATCGATGTGCGTTTCACGGAGAACCTCCCGCTCACCCTGCAGCAAACATCGGACCGGGCGTCTGTGGAGCGTCAATGCGGCGCGGATATCGGCCGCGGGGTAGGATACGCTGCCATGGATTCGATTAGTCTGCCGGCCGACAACATCGCGCTGGCGGTACGTCTGGGGCTCGCAACCTTGCTCGGCGCCGCCATCGGATTGAACCGCGAGATTTCTCTGAAGCCGGCCGGGCTGCGCACACATTCGATGGTAGCGCTCGGTGCGGCCCTCCTCGCGCAGGTCGGCCTACAGTTGGGGCACTCCTCCGGGGATGCTGCGGCCGCATCGCGCATCATTCAAGGGCTCGTGGCCGGCATCGGCTTCATCGGCGGCGGCGTGATCCTGCACCGGCAGGACGCACGGACCGTTCGCGGTCTGACGACCGCCGCGTCCATCTGGATCGTCTCGGCAGCCGGAGTCGCAGTGGGACTGGGATTGTGGCGGGCTGCCCTTATGACGGTCGTCCTGGCCCTCGTTGTGCTGACCGTCGGCGGCACCATCGATCACACCCTGCACCGGATCAGGGGAGATGACGCGGACGACCAGGACTGATCGTTCTTCGCCGACAAGCCTCCACGGCGCCTACCGATGAAACAGTCCACGTCTCGGGTATGCTGAGAGGTACGATCAGACCCGGGTCCAAATCTGTAGCGCAGCCCTTCAGGGCTGCCACGAAGGGCTGACCAGCCGCCAAGGCTCCGGCGGTCCGCCGAGCGGACGCGAAGGCGGAAGCCCTGAGCTACGCGTTCTGAACCAGCTCTAAGCACTTTCAGAAGCCGAAGGAATTGCCGATGCCGGTTGCCGAGGTCCCCGTGGGCGGACGCTTTGCTGCCTGGAGGTTGTCGCCTCGCCGGGCGGCTATATCGCGATACTTGGTCGCGGTGGCGGCGTTCGCGATCTCTCTGCTGTTTCGCTACAGCGTTCGAGACTCGTTGGGCCTCAAGGTCCCCTATCTCCAGTTCTACCCGGCAATCATCGTCGCGGCCGGGTTCGGGGGGTTCAGGACGGGCATTCTGGTCACCTCTCTCTCGGCCCTCGCGGCAATGTACTACTTCCTGCCGCCGGCGGGCCTGGCGGTCACTGACCCCTCGGACCAGCTATCTCTTGCGGTCTTTGTCGCCACGGGCGCGTTCATCAGCTATCTCAGTCACCGAGTCCATCGGGCCGAGGAAGCGCACCGCACCGCTGCGGTGTTGGCACACGCGAGAGCCGAACGCCTCGATGCCGTGCTCAACACGACGGTCGACGGAATCGTGGTGATCAACTCGAAGGGAATCATCGAGTCGTTCAATCGCGGCGCGGAGCGATTGTTCGGATATCCCGAATCAGAGGTGGTGGGACGCAACGTCAGCCTGCTGATGCCGTCGCCAGACCACGAGCGGCATGATGCTTACCTGGAGCGTTACCTGACGACCGGAGACGCCCGGATCATCGGGCTCGGCCGCGATGTAACCGGACGACGACGCGACGGCACGGTCTTTCCGATTCATCTGTCGGTCGGAGAGATGCAGATTGGAGGCGAACGGAAGTTCACGGTCCTGCTGCACGATTTGACGAGGAGGGACTCGCTGGATCGGCAGTTGAGGGCCAGCGAGGCCCGATGGCGATCGATTATCGATGCCGCGGTCGACGGCATTGTCGTGATCGACGAGCACGGCCGCGTTGAAGCGTTCAATCCCGCCGCGGAACGGCTGTTTAGGTACGAGGCGGGCGAAGTGCTCGGCCGCAATGTCGATATGCTGATGCCATCTCCCTACCGCGAGGAACATGACACTTACCTCTCGCGATATCTCGCCACCGGCCGGGCCAAAATCATCGGGCAGGGCCGCGAGGTGCAAGGGCGTCGAAAGGACGGCCAGACGTTTCCGCTCCACCTCTCGGTCGGCGAGATCACCAGTCAGGGCGAGCGAAAGTTCACTGGCATCCTCCACGACCTCAGCGCGCGTGTGCAGATGGAGGAACAGCTGCGCGAGCAGGCGTCGCTGGCGAAGCTGGGAGAGATGGCGGCCGTCATCGCACACGAGGTCAAGAACCCGCTCGCGGGCATTCGTGGAGCGATTCAGGTGTTCGGCACTCGCATGGGGCACGACGCGACGACGAGTCAGGTCCTGAAAGAGATCGTGTTGCGCATCGATTCACTCGATCAGATGATGAAGGATCTGCTGCTGTTTGCGCGCCCGCCCAAGCTGAAACGAGCCGCCACCGACGTGGTGCCGCTGGTGGCCACGACGGCGAGCCTGTTGAGTCAGGATCCAGCGCTGCGTGACGTCGCGATCGAGGTCGGAGGCGCCGCGCCGCCGGTCACGGCGGATCCGGAGATGCTGCGGATCGTGTTTCACAACCTGCTGATCAACGGCGCGCACGCGATGCACGGCAAGGGCACGATCCGGGTGTCGGTCGATACGACCGAACACACCTGCCGGATCGCGTTCACGGATGCCGGCCCGGGTATTCCGGCGGAGATCCGGGACAAGATCTTCACGCCCTTCTTCACCACCAAATCCCGCGGATCTGGCCTTGGGTTACCAACCGCGAAACGGCTCATCGAGGCGCACGACGGACAGATCTCGATTGATTGTCCGCCAATGGGTGGAACCACCGTGATGGTGAGGTTGCCTATCGAAGCAGGCTCCCCAAGGTAGGGACTGCGTGCGAACTGACGGATCACTTCTTTCGAATCGCCACTCGAGTTCCGTCTGCAAGCGTGTCCGGCGGATAGAGCACCACGACGTCTCCGACGCTCGCACCACGGACGATTTGCGCGTCCTCGCCATTTCGCTGGCCGACCTCTACTTCCTGCACGTGTGCACGCCCTTGTCTGACCACGAACACGGCCCACGCGGACCCACGCCGAAAGAGGCTGCCGAGCGGAACCTTCAGCACGTCAGGCTGGTCCCAGACGGTTATACGAATCTCGGCCCGGTAGCCATCGCCAAGCGACTGGGCAGCGGCCGGGATGTCGGCGAAATCGATGATCACGTTGACGCGCTGCTCTTCGACGCCGAGCGCCGAGATCTTCGTGAACCCTGAGGGTTCGATCCGGCGCACGCGACCTGGGATTGCCTGCTGCCCGCCCCACCGCTCGATCGATACGACGTCGCCGGGCGCGACTCGCACCGCATCGGTCGAGAGCAGGTCAGCGACAATTTCCAGACACTGCGGATCGCCGATTTCGAGGAGCGGTTCCCCCATCGGCACGACGGTCTCGCTCTCGTGCAGCCTTCGGAGTACGACGCCGTTAACCGGAGCCACGATCTCGACCGCCGGTCCCCTGGCGGCTGGCGTTTGCAATCGAGCGGCGGCGACCTGACGTTCCCGCTCGGCGCGCGCCACCGCAAACTCGGCAGCGTTGAGAACGCTGCGCGCGGTTCTGACCGTGGTGGCAGTGGCGTCCAGCTCGTCGCGCGATATCGCTCCGGATTGGATCAGCGTCTCCTGCCGATGAAGGGTCGTCTGCATCCGATCGAGGAGCGCCGCCGCTCTGTCTCGCTCGGCCTTCGCCTGTCCGATCGCCGCGTCGGCCGTCGCGATGGCGGCGCCAAGCTCTCCTCGCGTCCTCGTATCGAGCAACGGTGCGGTGGACGGCGCGATCCTCGCAACCACGGTTCGGCCTTGCACGACGGGCTCACCAGGCTCGAGCTCGATGCGCTGGACTCGGCCTGTCACCGGCGCCGAGACCACAAAACGATCGCGAACGCGTGTTTCCCCGTCTTCGTCGACGGTGACCTGAAGCCGCCCGCGGGCGACGGTGGCCACGTCAATCTCTGTCGCAGCCGGCCGCAGCGCGATGACCGCGATCGTGGCTATCACGATCACGGCGACGATGGACGGTACGTGTTTTCTCATGCCGCACCTACTCGCGGACCTTGAGAACGGCGATCAGGTCCAACCGATCCAAACGCCGAATGACGTGGACTCCTGACGCAACCGTCGCGGCCAAAATTCCCAGCGATGCGCGGGCCATCGCCTGGGGTGACACATACACCGGGATGCGGTAGACCTCGCTTTGCACCGTCTGCATGATGGAGGCCACCAGCACGTACCCGAACAGCCATCCAACCGGGACGGCGGCCACCGTGAGCAGCGCCAGCTCGCCTGCCAGAATCATTGAAATCTCGGCCCGGGTGTACCCAAGGATGCGCAGGCTGGCCAAATCGTGGCTCCGCTCCGAAAGCGCCACACGCGCCGCGTTGTACACAACGCCGAAAGCAATCACCGCCGCGAAGATCAGGTTCACGAAGATGGTCAGGTTCATGTTCGCGGCCATCGTCGATCGAAACGTTCGTGCGAAGGCGCGCTTGAAGGTGCTTCCAAGCACGTCCGGGATCCGCTTGAGTTCGCGGGACAGCGCGGCTTCTTGCGACGAGTCGACCAGAAGTCTCGCACCGGTAACGACTTCCCCCTCACGCATGAGCGCGTGCAAGGCGCTCATGTCCATGAACACGGCAAGCCCAAGGACGTCGTCGACAACGCCTGCCACGGTGGCGCGATGGGTGGGGCGGTTTCCTTCGAGCACCTCGATCGTGACGCTGTCTCCAGGAGAGAGCTCCAGAATCTCCGCCAGCGCCTTCGACAGCGTCACCCCCCACGGGCTGACGCCGACCTGGCGTCCGTCGCGATCGACAATCTGCTGGAAACGGGCGCCGGGTGAGACGCCCGTGAGGGCCAGGTATCGCTCACGGTGTGCCGACCGAATGCGCGCGGGAACGGATCGCTGCGGCTCGGCTGCAAGCACGCCTGGGAGACGGGAGAGCGCGTACCACGCGCCGGCCGAGTGCGGTTCCACGAGCGTCACCGTCACGTCCTGCCGTTCGGCCACCCAGAACTGTATGGTGATCAGTCGTTCCATGACGTCGAGAAAGACCATGCCGACCATCAGGACGCCGATTGCCAGCGCAATGCCGCAGACCGACAGAGCGGCGCGCAATGGATGCCGCGTGACGTTTCGAAGCACCATGCGCTCGCCAGCGCTCAGGCGTCGGGCAATCAGCGGCGTTTCAAAGATGCTGCGGCGATATCGCTCGGGAGCGGCCGGGCGCATGGCTTCGGCAGGCGGGGTCCGTACGGCGCCGCGGACGGCCGAAAAGGCTCCCGCCGCCGCCGCGCCCAGCGTCAGGCCGCTCGCCCCCAGCACGACGCGCAGCGGTACGCCGAACGTGAGCGACGGGAAGCGGAAGTACTGGTTGTAAAGCGCTCCCACGGCGCTACCCAGCCAGGCGCCCACGCCCAGCCCAATCACCACGCCAGCGGCACCTATGAGCAAGGCAAACTGCATGTAATGCCAGCCGAGCGCCGCGTTGCCGTATCCAAGCGCCTTGAGCGCGGCGATCTGCGGCCGCTGCAGCGCGAGCGCACGCGCCAGCGCGACGTTCAGGATGAATGCCGCCACGGCCAGGAACACCAGCGGCAGCAGCATCCCGAAGTTCTGAAGCTGAGATAGTTCGCTCTCCAGCATCCAGTGCGAGAGCTGCAAGGCGCGCGGCACGGCACCAAACCCGCCGTATGGAGCCAGCACCTCATCGAGCCTGGCGACGACTTCCTTCGTCGAGGCCTCCGGTGACAGCGCGAGCACCACGTCGTTGAACCCGCCCTCCATGTCGAACGCGGCGGCCAGCGCCTCGTCGGCCATCCAGAACACCCCAAACCGTTTGTCGTCCGGGACGAGCTGACCGGGGAGCACGCTGTACACGTATTCGGGTGAGAGCGCCACACCAACGATGCTCAGGCGGCGGCGATGTCCGTTGATGATGGCCGGTATCGTGCTCCCCGGCACCAGCCCGTTCGCGTCCGCGAACGCTTCGCTGACGAGCGCCTCGTCGGAATGCCCGCGCTCGATCCATCGGCCTCGCCGCAGTACGAGATCGTTGAGCGCCGGTCGTCGATCTGCCGGGATGGACACGAAGCGGCCCGTCGCAGGAGCATCGAGATCGGGCAGGTCGAGCCGCACGTTCGCGACGACGCGCGTTTCCCATGCCGCAACGCCGGGAATCTCGCCAATCGTCGCGGCAACGTGTGAGGGAGCACGCTTCAGCGACGCGAACACGTCAGCGAACCGCTGGCGCTGGTAGTACTCATTTTGAGTGCGGCGTAGCGAGTCGAAGTTCGACAGGTACATGACGTACATCGCGACACCGGCCGCTGCCACGAGTGCAATGGCAAACGCTTGTCCTTTCATGGCGACGAGGTCGCGGACCAGTTTGCGTTGAATCGCGCGGATCGCCATAGCATCACCACGTGAGCTCGCGCGGCATGACCTTGCGATCGTGCCGACGCTCGACCGACCGTACGCGACCGTCCGCCAGACGTACCACGCGGTCGGCCATCGCCCCGATAGCGGCGTTGTGCGTGATGACGACCGTCGTCGTTCCAAGCTCACGATTGACGCGTTCGAGCGCCTCGAGCACGACCACACCGGTGGAGATGTCGAGCGCGCCTGTCGGCTCGTCGCACAACAGCACCGCCGGACGCTTGGCAATCGCCCGGGCGATCGCCACGCGCTGCTGCTCGCCGCCCGACAACTGCGCCGGAAAATGATGTCGGCGGTCGGTCAGATTCACCAGGTCGAGCGCATCTTCGGGCCGCATCGGGTCAGTGGCGATGTCGGTCGCGAGCGCGACATTCTCGAGCGCCGTTAAACTCGGGATCAGGTTGTAGAACTGGAAGACAAACCCGACGTAATGCCGCCGGTACTCCGTCAATTTGAGGTCGTCAGCGCGGGTCAGGTCGAGGTCCCGGTAGAGCACCTGTCCGCTCGTCGGCGTGTCGAGACCGCCAATGATGTTGAGCAGCGTGGACTTTCCGGAACCTGACGGGCCCAGCAGGGCGACGAACTCGGCCTCGGGCAACAGAAGCGTCACGTCGGACAAGGCCGGCACCTCGACCTCACCCATGCGGTATGTCTTTGAGACCCGCCGCAGGTCGAACACGGTTGTGGCCGATTCGTGTGCCTGAACGTCCACGTCTGGCCTTGTGCAGGAGTCAAGCCACGTCTGGGATTCCGTAATGGCCGGCCGTGCCGCAGGCGCCCCGCCGGCGGGATGAGAGCGCGCGGAAGAATCACCAAGGGGATGCGGATTCTTTCGCGTGGACTGATGCTGGATCGGGTTGGCCCGGGTCTCGCGCGGGGATTCGTCTGTGAAAAACGACGAAAGAACGCGGCACGTGACTTGCTCGTGGCACCTGGCAGCAGACACGATCTGCCGGAGGAACGAAATGACTGCCACGCGGAGCTACCTAGAAGCGCTCATCATCGCGATTCAGAACGACTTTCTCGAGACGCCGCGATTGGCGCTGACGCTCTCCGGTGCCAGCGAACGGTTCGGTGTGGAAAGGACCGCATGTGAAGCGCTGCTCGGCGCGCTGGTCGACGCGCGGGTGCTGACCAAAGCGCCCGGCGGGGCATACGTCCGATACTTTCCACCACGGCGTCAGGTCCTGCTCCGACACCCCGGAGGCCGCCCGCACAGTCCGGGACTCGCGCCACAGGCCGCCTGAGGTCAAGATTCGCTCTGCCCGCCTTAATCCGCAGCGGTTGTGTGGTCTTTCACGGGAGCGTGACTTGCCACGACAGGTGTAGGCTGTCGTTCATGCGATCCGGACTGGCCTCACTCGCGCTCCTTGCCCTGGTGGCTCCTCAAACATCCCGGCAGGTCCCCGTCGAGCCGCGCTCAGGCCGTCTGGTGATCGACGCCGTCGTGCTCGACCGTCAGGGCATGCCGGTGCTCGACGTCAAACCGTCGGAGCTGGAGGTCTGGATCGTCGGCTACCGAATCCCGATCGATACGCTCACGTTCGTCAATCCCACTGAGGGTCTGCCCAGCGATCGGTCGATCGTGCTACTGCTGGATGACATCACGCTCGACCCCGCCGTCATGCCGCGAGCGAGGGAAGCCGCGCGGCAATTTGTCAGCCGGATGGGCCCCGAAGACCGGATGGCAATCGCTACCCTCAGCGGCACCGGCATGGAAGCAACAGGCGATCGCGCCCGGCTGCTTCAGCGAATCGACGCGTACGGACCGCGCGCGTCGGGTGTGATGCGCCCCGACACGATGGGCGCGCAGGTGCTCGACACGGTTGCGGCGCTTTCGCGATCGCTCGGGGGAGCGTCAGACCGACGGAAGGCGATCGTGGCCATCGGATCGGCCGGGCTCTTCGACACGCCCATTCCCCCGCCCGAGGTTGGCCGGGACTCAGGCCCGAATGGACCGATGCCATGCGCGCAATGGCGAAGGGGAACATCGGCTTCTACGTGATCGATCCATCCGGGGTGGGCATGGCGAGAACATCCGACGGCGCCAGCGGCTTTGCCCGCGAGACGGGCGGCATCTCCTTCACGAACACTAACAACGTCAAGGACGCGGCGGATCGCATCATGCGCGAGATCTCCAGCTACTACCTCATCGAGGTTGGGGACCCGCCGATGGGGCGGCTGGCAGACTTGCGCCAGCTGGACGTGCGCGTGTTGCGAAGCGGAATCTCCGTGCGCGCGCGGCGCGCGGTGCCGGGTGCCCGTTGATGAGCCGGAGGAGGCGATAGAGTCGCCTCCGCCACCTGCCCGGCACTCACGACGTCTGCTTGTAGCTTTCCAGGATCCGGATGTAGTTTCCGCGCACGAACGCCATCGAGTCCGGGATGCCTTGCTGCTCATCGAGCCGCGCAGCTGATCCACGGACTCGTAGCCTTTTCGCTCCATCCACTCGGTCAGATCGGTGATGACGCCGGTCAGCCACGACGGGCCGTGCTGCAGCAGCGCCGACGTGCTCATCACCACGTTCGCGCCCGCCATCAGGTACTTGATGGCCTCGACCGCACTATGCACGCCGGTGGTCGCGGCCAGCGAACACTTCACATGCCCGTGCAGCAAGCGCGATCCACAGGAGCGGCAAGCGAATCTCCTCGGGCGTGCTCAGCGAGAGCGCGGGCACGACGGTACGCGTCTCGATGTCGAAGTCGGGCTGATAGAAGCGGTTGAAGAGCACGAGCGCATCGGCGCCCGGCGCGATCGAGACGGCCGGCCATGTGCGCGAACGAGCTGAAATACGGCCCGACCTTCACGGCGACCGGAATCGACACCGTCGACTTGACCCGCGCGACGCACGTCGAGATACTGCTCCTCGATCTGCGCGCCGGTGCGATGCATCGCGGTCGGAATGTAGTAGATGTTCAGCTCGATGGCCTTGCGCGCCGGCCTCTTCCATCAACGTCGCAAAGTCGATCCAGCCGCGATCGGTCGTGCCATTCAGGCTGGCGATGATGGGGATGTCGACCGCTGCGGTGGCTTTGCGAATCAGCTCCAGGTACTGCGTCGGGCCGACGTCGCAGTCTTCGACGACCGGGAAAGTACGACAACGCTTCGCCGAAGCTGTCGGTTCCGACCGTCATGAAGTACTCCAGCGCGCCGGCGTCGTGACGAATCTGCTCCTCGAACAGCGAGAACATCACGACCGCGGCCGCGCCGCAGTCTTCGAGCTGGCGGATCGTATCGAGCCGTTGCGAGAGCGGCGACGCCGAGGCGACCAGCGGGTTCTTCAGCGTCAGGCCCATGTAGCGCGTCGTCAGGTTCATGGTGTCTCCATGCCGAGGTGCTCTCGTCGCGCTTCACGGCCGCCCCGTGTCGGCCGGGCTGCGACCGCGAGCGGCGCAGTCGCGTCGGCCATGTCCTTGTAGAGACGCCCACCGCTGATCGACGTCTTGCTGTGCCTGCTCGAGCAGCCGCTCCGCTTCGCTCGGGTTCGTGAAGGCGAGCATCTTGTAGCGGATCTCGTTGTAGGCGTACGCCTTCAGCGGAATCGACGGCGCCGACGAATCGAGCACGAACTCCTGGCGTGCGCGTCCGTCGCTCGCGGGCTTGTATCGATAGAGCGGCCAGTGACCGCATTCGGCCGCGAGCTTCTGCTGCCGCATGCCGAATCGCATGTTGATGCCGTGCGCGATGCAGTGGCTGTAAGCGATGATGAGCGACGGCCCATCGTGCGCCTCGGCTTCCAGAAACGCATCGATCGTCTGCTGCGGTGAGGCGCCCATGGCAATCTGCGCGACGTAGACGTTCCCGTAGGCCACCGCCATCAAACCGAGATCCTTCTTTCGGCTGCGTTTCCGCCAGCCGCAAACTTCGCCACGCCGCCGCGCGGCGTCGACTTCGAGGCCTGGCCGCCGGTGTTCGAGTAGACCTCGGTGTCGAGCACGAGGATGTTGACGTTCCGGCCCGAGGCCAGCACGTGATCCAGCCCGCCGTAGCCGATGTCGTACGCCCAGCCATCGCCGCCGACAATCCAGACGCTCTGTGCGCACCAGGTGCTTCGCGACGGTTCGCAGCCGCCGCGCTCCGGCTCGGCGAATGGCCGCAAGATCGCGTCGAGCGCGCCACGCGGCGGCGCTGCGCGTCGACGTCGTCCTGCGTCGCCTGACGCGCGTCGACAATCTCGCGAACGCGCCGCTGGCCCGAGCTGTGGCGCGAGCGCGCGTCAGCAGTCGCTCCGCCTCCTCGCGATGCTTGTCGAGTGACAGCCGGAACCCGAGCCCGAATTCCGCGTTGTCCTCGAAGAGCGAATTGGCCCAGGCGGGCCCGCGACCCTCGCGCGTTGACCGACCAGGGGGTCGTCGGCAGATTGCCTCCGTAGATCGACGAGCAGCCGGTCGCATTGGCGACGAGCAAACGGTCGCCGAAGAGCTGCGTGAGGAGTCGCAGGTAGGGCGTTTCGCCACAGCCCGCGCAGGCGCCTGAGAACTCGAAGAGCGGCGTCAGGTACTGCGCGCCCCGGACCAGCGACGCATCGACGCCCCGGGCTTTTGTCGGGCAGCGTTTCGAAGAACTCGAGATTCCTGCGTTCGCGCTCGAGAAGCGGCGCCTTGGCCGTCCATGTTGATGGCGCGGATGCCGGCCGCCTCGAGGCTTTTCGCCGGGCACACCTCGACGCAGAGCTCGCAGCCGGTGCAGTCCTCCACGGCGACCTGCAGCGTGAAGCGCAGATTCGGGAACCCGCGGCCGGCCAGGCGGCGCGGAAGCGAAACCTGTCGGCGCCGTCCGCCAGCCATGACTCGTCGTAGTAACGAACCCGAATGACGCGTGCGGACAGACCATCGCGCAGTTGCCGCACTGGATGCAGAGCTCCGGCTGCCAGATCGGGCACGCTGTCGGAGATGTTGCGCTTCTCCCACCGGGCCGTCCCGGAAGGGTACGTTCCATCTGCCGGGAGCGCGCTGACTGGCAATTCGTCGCCGCGGCCCGCCATCATCATGGCCGTCACCGTCTGACGAACGTCGGAGCGTCGAGCGGGACGAGGGTGGCCGCTCGCGGGTGCTGCTCACCGCCGCCGGCAGCAGGACTTCAACAGATGCTCGAGCGGCGCGGTCGACAGCCGCGAAATTGCTGCTCGACGAGTTCGCTCCCTTTCCGGCCGTAGGTCGCCTGGATGGCATCCTTTGATCTTCGCGATCGCTTCGTCGCGCGGCAGCACGCCGGAGATCGCGAAGAAGCAGGTCTGCATGATCGTGTTGATCGCGGCCCGCCATGCCCGCGTCGACCGCCACCGGTCGGCGTCGATCACGTACAGGCGGATGTGCTTGCGAATCAGTTCCGCCTGCATGGTACGCGGCAGCTCGTCCCAGACGCGATCCGGACCGAACGGGCTGTTGATCAGGAACACCGCGCCGTCCACGGCCTCGCGCAGCATGTCGAGCTGGTTCGACGAACTGGAACTGATGGCAGGCGACGAACTGCGCGCGCTGCACGAGATAGGTAGATCGGATCGGCCGCGGCCCGAACCGGAGGTGCGACGTCGTCCGCGATCCCGATTTCTTCGAGTCGTAGACGAAGAAGCCCTGCGCGTAGCCTGGAGTTTCTTCGCCGATGATCTTGATCGAGTTCTTGTTCGCCCCAACGGTTCCGTCGGCGCCGAGACCATAGAAGATGCAGCCGACGACGTCCTCCGCCTTCGGATGACGAAGTCGGGGTCGTACTCCAGGCTCGTGTGCGAGACGTCGTCGTTGATGCCGACCGTGAAGTGGTTCTTCGGCGCCGCCGCGGCGAGGTTGTCGAAGACGGCCTTGACCATCGCCGGCGTGAACTCCTTCGACGACGAGTCCGTAGCGTCCACCGACAATCCGCGGCATCGATGGGCGGCCGGCCGGTCGGCGACCGCCTCGGCAAATGCCGTCACCACGTCCTGATACAGGGGCTCGCCCGCCGCACCAGGCTCTTTCGTGCGATCGAGCACGGCGATGGAGCGCGCGGTCGACGGGATAGCGTCGCGAGCAGATCGTCGACCGAAAACGGTCGGAACAGGTGCACCTGCACCACTCCGAGCTTTGCGCCGCGGCCGTTCAGTAGCTCGATGGCCTCGCGCGCCGTCTCGACGCCCGAGCCCATCATGCACGAGCACGCGCTCCGCATCGGGCGCGCCGAAGTAGTCGAACAGCCTGTACTGGCGTCCGGTCGAGCGCTGCGAACCGATCCATCGCGCCCTGCACGTCGACCGGCAGCGCTGCGTAGTACGGGTTCACCGTCTCGCGCCCCTGGAAGTACACGTCGGGGTTCTGTGCGACGCCGCGCACCACCGGGCGATCCGGATTCAGCGCGCGGCGACGATGCGCGAACACCAGCTCGTCGTCGATCATCGCCCTCACGTCGTCGTCGTCGAGGACCTCGATTTTGCTGACCTCGTGCGAGGTCCGGAATCCGTCGAAGAAGTGCACGAACGGAATGCGCGACGGCCAGCGTGGCGCTCTGCGCGATGAGCGCGAGATCGTGCGCTTCCTGCACGGAGCTCGAGCAGAGCATCGCCCAGCCGGTCATCCGCGCGGCCATCACGTCGGAGTGATCGCCGAAGATCGAGAGCGCCTGGGCGGCCAGCGACGCGGGCCGCCACGTGAAACACCGTCGGCGTCAGCTCGCCGGCGATCTTGAACATGTTCGGGATCATCAGGAGCAGGCCCTGCGACGCGGTGAACGTCGTCGTCAGCGCGCCGGTCTGCAGCGCGCCGTGCACCGCGCCCGCCGCGCCCCCCTCGCTCTGCATCTCGACGACGTGCGGCACCGTGCCCCAGATGTTCTTTCGCCCTTCGGACGCCCACTGATCGGCCAGCTCGCCCATCGTCGATGAGGGCGTGATCGGGATAGATCGCGCAGATTTCGTTCACGCGATAGGCGATCGAGGCTGCGGCCTCGTTACCGTCGAGCGTTTTGATCGCTGTGTCGCCATGACGTCTTCCTCGTTTCGCCAGCGCGCGAGATCCCGACCTATCACGTCGGCCCCTGGCGGCGTCGCGAGTGGGCTCCGGCGACCATCGCGATCGCGCCACACGGGCACTGGTCGTAACAGATCGCGCAGCCGGTGCACTTGTCGAAGTCGTACTGGTAGCGGCGGCCGGGCCCAGCTTGATGACGGCGTGTTCCGGGCACGCCGAGTAGCAGCCATCGCACTCGAAGCAATTGCCGCACGACAGGCAGCGCTGCGCCTCGTAGCGCGCCGCCGTCGCGATCGAGCCCGCCGACCACTTCGTCGAACGTCGCCGCAGCGCCGTTCGATGTCGATCGTGCTCTGCCCACGCCGGTTCGCCTCGGCGTGATACCAGAGGCGGAGCATCTCGAACGTCGCGAGGTCGTGTTTCGGCCGTGCTGCGATACGTTCGTGCCGCGGAGCCACGCATCGATTGCGCGCGCCGCTTTCTTTCCGTGGCCGATGGCAGTCGTCACCGTCCGATCGAAGGGCACCATGTCGCCGCCGGCGAACACGCCTTCGCAGCCGGTCTGCATGTCGGGCCCGACGACTACGGTGCCGTCCTTGCGAAAGGCGATGCCGGGCACGTTCTTCAGAAACGCCGTGTCGGTGTCCTGCCCGAGCGCGAGAATCAGCGAGTCGGCTTCGAGCGTTTCGAACTCGCCGGTCGGCTGCGGAAAGCCGGTGCTCGTCGAGCTTCATGACCTCGACCGTGAAGCGTCGTGCCGTCGATTTGCTTGATCGTCCGCAGCCAGTGGATCTTGACGCCTTCCTCAATCGCCTCGTCCGCTTCGAAGGCATGCGCGGGCATCTGCTCGCGCGTGCGGCGGTAGATGATCAGCGGCTCCGCGCCGAGCCGTCGCGGCGGTCCGGGCGGCATCCATCGCGGTGTTGCCGCCGCCGTAGATCGCGACCCGCCGGCCGATCTTCGGCGGCTCGTGATCGCGTCTTCGACGTCCTTCAGGAACTGCAGCGCGTCGTAGATCTTCCCGGCGTCGCGCGCCGGGATGTCCTGCCGTCTGCTGAGGTGGGCGCCGACGGCGAGGAACACCGCATCGAACCGTCCGGCGGCCTTCTCAACAACGAGATCCGTCGACCTTGTGATTCAGGACGATCTCGACGCCGAGGTCCTGCGATGCGTTCGATTTCGCGCGTCGAGCACTTCGCGCGGCAGGCGGTACTTCGGGATGCCGAAGTGCATCATGCCGCCCGCCATCGGTCCAGCTTCGTGGATGACCGACCGTGTGGCCGAGAAGCGCCAGGTGCCAGGCGGTCGAGAGGCCGCTCGGTCCCGCGCCAACGACCAGCACTCGCTTCCCCGATCGTGGGCGCGCGGCTGGACGGTCCAGCCCTTCGCGAGCGCCATGTCGCCGAGGAAACGCTCGACCGCATGAATGCTGACCGCTTCGTCGACATCCTTGCGGTTGCAGGAGTCCTCGCACGGGTGATAGCAGACGCGGCCGTGGACCGCCGGCAGCGGGTTGTCGCGGACGATGATTTCCCAGGCCTCCCGAAACCGGCCGGCCTGCGCCTCGGCGAGCCACGCCTGAACGTTTTCGCCGGCCGGGCACGCGTGGTTACAGGGCGGCAGGCGGTCGACGTAGACCGGTCGCATGGTGCGGACTGGAGGCTGATGGTGGGACGGATCGCGGGCGTCGACACTCGGCACAGGCGGCTCCCTCCCTATCCCCGACCCCATCACTTGTCGCGCAGGGCTTCCGCCTTCGCGTTCGCTCGGCGCACCCTGCCCTGCCTTGGTAGCCCTGAAGGGCTGCGCTACAGACCTTGAAACCACTTCTGGGCCTTGGTCAGAACTCGAGCAATCTCTGAGCCACGCGCTTCGCGCCCGGACGGAAACGTTTTGCCGTGAATGATGCGAGTGCGACGCGTCGATGTCGGACGAGGGGCGAGCAGCTGCCGGATTTCCGGCAGCTCGGGTCTTGAGTCACGTGAAGAGCCGAGCTCAGGCCCTCCTGGCTCGGGCTGGCAGCGAGAAGGCCGTTCAGGCTCTTCTTGTAGTTGTCGAAGGCGTTCTTGCCGGCAGGGGTCAACCGCAGAATCGTCAACGGGATTTTGCCCTTGAAGGTCTTGTGCACGGCCACGTACCCGGCGTCTCTCGAGTCGCGCCAGGTGACTCGACAGGTTGCCCTTGGTCAGCCTGCTCTCACGTTGCAGCCAGAGAAAGTCTGCTTCCTTGACGCCGGCCAGCAGCGCGACGAGCATCAACCGTGCTGGCTCGTGGATCACCCGGTCGAGATCCGTCATGCGTGATTCCCGAGCGGGTTCCGCTTGAGAAACATGCCCCAGGCGCAGCGAGCCGCTGAGGGTTGTTGCCAGTCCCAATACCACCATCATCCAATTCATGGACTGCCAACCCAGATCCAGCGCGCCGAACGCCAGGCCGAGCGCCAGGGCCACGCCCGCGAGCGCGAGCATGTGTGGAGCGCGCTGCGTCAGGCTCGCGACGACGAATCCAAGGCTGAGGAGCACGCCGAACACAGCGGGCGCGACCCGCTCGGTGCCCTGAGCGCGTGCGCGCACGACGAGCGCCGCGAGCAGCGCGGCCGTGATCATCGCGATCGTCGCGCCGATGACCCGCTGCGTGCGTGTCGGCTCCTTCCATTCGACATAGCCGCCCCGCGGGAACGTGATCCGCGCCTTCAGTTTCTTCGTCGCCCAGACCGAAGCCACGCCGCTGGCGCGAGGAGCGCCGGTGTGAACATCCAGTAGATGTTCCACGCGGTTCCGTGTGGCAGCGACTCGCCCACCAGCCAGGCCGTGCCCCACAGTACCCAGACGAGCCCCATCATCACTTCGGGCAACCCGTCGGCATTCCAATACTTCGCCGGCCGCCGTTCGATTTCGCCAAGGTCCATCATGTGCGTGCTCCTGGATTCCGGAGGATTCGCTGAGTATTATGCCATACCAGTTTGCAATACAAACTAGTATGCGACATCTGCGGCGCGGCCGTCAAGCGCTCAACGGGTCCGGAGCATCTCCGTCCAGGCCGCTTCTGCCGCATCCATCGAGACGCCAACCGCGGAGGCAAAACGCTGTTTGATTGTCGCGAGGCTGTCGTCGCGGCCGCTGACGCGGAAGAACTCGAGCACCCGGTCGGTGCCGTAGCTGTCCATCGCAAAGCGCACGAACGATCCGGCCTCGCGGTAACTCAGGACCTGATCGGAGATTGCCCGGAAATCGCTGGTCTGCACGACGCGATCGAGCGGGACGACCAGCGTGCCGAGCTGCAGATACTGCTGGCAGGCCTGGTGCACTGGCTGGCCGTTGAACACGGAGTCGAAATTCCCCTCAGCGGGATGGGTCTGGAACGCGACCGCAATCCCCTCGTTGAAGAACTCGGAGGGCTGTCCGACGAGCGACGTGTAGATGTGGACCACTTCGTGGTTGTCGGTCGGAAAGAGGGTGTGTATCTCGAAGCGCGAGGGCTCGGCGAACCCGTTCGTGTTGTAGCGCCCGGTGTGATCGCCCATGTCCTGGTGGGTTTGGTACCTGTAGTACCTGGATCTTCCGAGGTACGTGGATTCCGAGCTTCGTCGTGGCCCAGGCGTGGTACGTCTCCTGCCAGTTCGCGTCGACGCTGTCGCCCGTGGCGTAGTGATAGCGGAAGCTGACGCTCTCGGCGGTCACCGGCAGCGGGGCCTGCGACGGTGACGTCGGGCTGCCCGGATCCGCCGCAGGCGGCGACGGCCGCCAGCCCCAGTGCGCACGCGAGTCCTGTCGCTGCTCGAAGGCTCATATGCAGTCCGGCGCGCCTCACCCGGCACGCCTGCGTCGTTTATGTCGCCCCGACGAGTTCCCGCTCCTCCGCCTCCGGCTCGGTCGCCTCGGCCGGGAGCCGGGCGAGCTCGTGTGCGGCGGATCGCCGGTGTTCGACGGCTGAATCCGACACGAGTTGGCCGTCGCGGAATGTCACGATTCTGGTGCCGTACTCAGCGATGTCCATCTCATGTGTGACGAGAAGGACGGTGAGATTGCGTTCGATGTTCAGCCGCTGAAAGATGCCCATCACCTCGATGCTCGTCCGGCTATCGAGATTCCCTGTCGGTTCATCGGCGAGGAGCAGGACGGGATCGCTCACCAGCGCGCGGGCTATGGCGACGCGCTGTTGCTGTCCCCCGGACATCTGACTCCGTTCGTGGTGCATCCGATCCGCCAGACCGACCGCCTCCAGCGCCGCCACCGCGCGGCTCCGGCGTATCGCGGCAGGAATTCGCTCGGCATACAGCAGCGGCAGCTCCACATTGTCGACGGCGGTCGTTCGCGGCAGCAGGTTGAACCCCTGAAAGACGAAGCCGATTTCATGATTGCGCACGGCGGCGAGTTGATCCCGCGAGAACCGTGAGACATCGCGTCCATTCAAGAAAGTACTGGCCACTTGTCGGCCGATCGAGACACCCAAGCAGGTGCATCAGGGTGGACTTGCCGGAGCCGGACGGCCCCGTCAGGGAGATGAACTCGCCCGGTTGGACGTCGAGCGATATACCGCGCAAGGCGCGCACGGCCACGTCACCAATGCGGTACGTCTTCGTCAGATTCCGCACGCTGATTAAGAAAGCGCTCATCGCGGCTCGGGTCGCCAGTCGTCGATTGACGCCAGGGACCTGCCGGTGGCGGATAGCAAGCCGAGTGCCGGGGCGCCGCGCTGCAAAATCCGCCTTGCCGGCGCGTGCCTGACGGTGGCGATGCGGTCCGTCGATCGCCGACTGCCGATTCTTCGGCGGCGGCCGCGGCGACCCCACTCGTCCTGCTGACGGTGGATCGCCGCGCCGGCGGGCCTGCGACCGGAGCTCGCCAACCCCCAACCGCCGTCGCCATCGGCACGCACGCACCGGAGAAACGGATTTTCCACGCCGCGAAAGGGAGCGAAACGCAATCCCACGGGCGCGGCGCTGTCGGACGCTTACCGCGTGTCGCGAGTCCGCGACCGCCGGCCGAGTCGCTCGGTCCTGATGGAAACCGCTCCGCAGGCCGGAAAACTGCGGCTCCGGTTTAGCGTCCTCAGAACGCGCCGCGCGACCATTAAGGCTCGCGCGGCCTGTCGCTGGCCTGCGCCGCAGTTTTCGTGGGTCATGACGGCCTGCTCCGCATCGTTTCCACCAGGCCCGAACGACTCGGCTCGCTCGGCGACGGCGATTATCGCGCCGGCCGCCGAAGTCACTCGTCCCGCGGACCACCGGCAGCGTCGCGCCGGCGGGGTTGTGTCGACGCGACCTTTGAGCGGCGTGACTCGCGATAGCGCTAAATCCGCTTCGCAGGTGTCCCAATCGACGGCGGGGTTGAGTACCGCTATCAGCGCAGCGGCCAACCCCGCCGCCGAACAGTCGGCTCACCGGCGGTCGGCCAACCCCCAACCGCCGTCGCTATCGTCAGGCCCGCACCGGAGAAGCGGATTTTCCACGCCGCGAAAGGGAGCTAGACGCAATCCCGCCGGCGCGGCGCTGTCGACGCTCACGGCGCTCGCGAGTCGCGACCGCGAGCCTGTCATTCGGTCCTGCTGGGAACCACTCCGCAGGTCGGACACTGCGGCTCTGGCTTAGCGCCCTTAGAACGAGTAATCGCGTCGACAGGCGACCAGGCGGAGCACGGGGATCTTGAGGCGGCGGCTCAGCTCAATCTCATTACATAGCAATATCTATATATTAGAAGGCCGGCTGATGGATCGATGCCAGCGCCGTCGTCAGCGCGCAAAGGCGGCGACGGCGGCGACGGCGAGGTCGGGGCGATCGCTGATCAGCCCGTCGACGCCCCAGTCGAGGAGCCGGCGCATGTCGGCGGGGTCGTTGACGGTCCAGACCTTGACGGCCAGCCCGCCGCGGTGCGCGTGCGCGATGAAGCGCCGCGAGACGATGCGCGTCGGACCCGACCGTTCCGGCACCTGAAACTCGCGGTACGCTTCCTTGCCCAGCGGCCAGCGCAGCCACGATCGATACAGCGCCAGACGCACTTCTTCGCGTGACGCGCCGGTCGCGATGCGCGGCTCGAGTTGCCGCGCCGCACGCAGCACACGCCAGCCAAACGATCCGAACGCCACGCGGTCGACCGCTCCCGCGCCGTTCACTTCTGCAATCGCGCGATCGCGCCAGCTCCGGATCGTTCGCCTTCAGTTCGATGATGAGCGGCACGCCCGGATAGCGCGACAGCACCTGCCGCAGCCGCGGAACGCCATGCCCCTGCCCGCGATACGGAAAGCCCCGTGGCTCCGAAGCCGGTTCTGCGAGCGCTGTCGGCAGGACGTGAACCAGTGGCCGGCGTCGAGCCGTCGCCAGCTCGTCCGCGGTGCAGGGCCGACAGCGCTGCCGGTTCCATTGGTCGTCCGCTCCAGCGTCTCGTCGTGGTGAACGACGACGACGCCGTCGCGCGAGAGGCGGACGTCGAACTCCAGCCCGTCCGCGCCGAGCGAGAGCCCGTAGTCGAACGACGCGATGGTGTTCTCGGGACGGAGCGCCGCGCCGCCCCGATGCGCATAGACAAGAGGACGCAAGGGGACATCTTAGTGGAAAGCTCGCGGTTCGCGGTTCGCGATTCGCCGGGTCGCGATCGACCGATTCGCCAATTCACCAGCTTCCAGCGTTAAGATGGCCGTAATGACCTCGGAACTCCCCACAACGCTGGGCGCATTGCGCGCCGCGGTATCGGCGGGCCGTGTGCCGCGCCGATCCGTCAGAGATGAAATCCGCGAAAACCTGATCACGCGGCTGCGGACGAAGCAGCCGATCTTCCCCGGCATCATCGGGTACGACGAAACCGTCGTGCCGCAGATCGTCAACGCCGTCCTGTCGCGCCACAACTTCATCCTGCTCGGCCTGCGCGGGCAGGCCAAGAGCCGCATCCTGCGCGCGCTGACCGACCTGCTCGATCCGTCGATCCCCGTCGTGCCCGGATGCGAGATTCACGACGATCCGCTCGCGCCGCTGTGCTCCGCGTGCCGCGCGCGGATCGCCGCGGAAGGCGACGCGCTGCCGGTGGCGTGGCTGGCCTCGCGACGCGCGCTACGTCGAGAAGCTCGCGACGCCCGACGTGACGATCGCCGACATGATCGGCGATCTCGATCCGATCAAGGCGGCGCGCGCCGCGCTGCAGCTCTCCGACGAGCTGACGATGCACTACGGCCTGCTGCCGCGGGCCAATCGCGGCATCTTCGCGATCAACGAACTGCCGGACCTCGCCGGCAAGATCCAGGTCGGCCTGTTCAACATCCTGCAGGAAGGGGACGTCCAGATCAAAGGCTATCCCGTGCGCTTGCCGCTCGATCTGCTGCTGGTCTTCAGCGCCAACCCCGAGGACTACACCGCGCGCGGCAAGATCATCACGCCGCTGAAGGACCGCATCGGCTCCGAGATCCGCACGCACTATCCGGCGACCCGCCAGCACGCGATGGCCATCACCGCGCAGGAAGCGTGGCTCGACGCGCGGCACAGCGAGCCATGGTCGAGATTCCCGACTTCGTGCGCGAGGTCGTCGAGGAGGTCGCGTTCCAGGCGCGGCAGGATTCGAAGATCGACAAGCGATCGGGCGTCAGCCAGCGCCTGCCGATCTCGCTCATCGAGAACGTCGTCTCGAACGCCGAGCGGCGCGCGCTCCTCGCCGGACGAGCCGGTCATCGTCCCGCGCATCACCGACATCTACGCGGCGCTGCCGGCGATCACCGGCAAGTTCGAGCTCGAGTACGAGGGCGAGCTGCGCGGCGCCGACAACGTCGCGCGCGACATCATCCGCGACGCCGTCGGCAACGTGTTCGGCGGCTACTTCGCGTCGGCCGATCTGCGGCAGGTGACCGAGTGGTTCGACCTCGGCGGCACGCTGCAGATGGACGACACGCTCGACGCGCAGGAGCTGCTGACGCGCGCCGCCGACGTGCAGGGCCTCAAGGATCTCACGCGCCACGCCGGCGTCGGCGCGAACGCCGGACGCCGCCAGTGCTCGCCGCGGCGGTCGATTTCGTGCTCGAGGGACTGTACGCGCAGAAGAAGATCACCCGCTCGGACGAGTTCCAGTATCAGGCGGGCGAACAGCCAAGGCGGCCGGCGCGGCCGACGGCGGCCGAGCCGATCGATCGCGACCTGCCGATGCCGGGAACAAGAAGAAGTATTACAACTGAAATGCGGGGTGCCAGGGTGCCAGGATGCCAGGGCAGTGCCACGAGTGCCAAGGGCCTGCTCCGAGCGAGCGCACGTGGCAGGCGAGTCGTGGGGTCAAGAATCAGTCAATGAAATATCGCTACTCGAAGTTCACCGGCGACGACCTCGACGAGGTCGATCTCGAGGAGCTGCTGTCGCGGCTCTCCGACCTGCTGCTGTCGAGCGGGTTCGACGACGGGTACGCGATGCCGGGCGAGGACGGCCACTCGATGCAGTCGCTGCACGACGCGATCATGGAGGCGATGCTGAACGGCGGGATGCTCTCCGACGAAACGCTGGAGCGGCTGCTCGGAAGGACTGGCAGACGAGCGAGGATGCGGAGGAGCGGCTCGACGAGCTGATCAAGCGAATCATCGAGAAGCTGCAGCACCAGGGCTACGTGTCCACGTCGCCGGATCTCGAGGCCGAGCGCGAGCGGCGCGAGCGCGGGCAGGGCGGCGGCACGGGCAGGAACCGTCGTTCAAGTTCGAGATCACCGACAAGAGCCTCGACTTCCTCGGCTACCGCGCGCTGCGCGACCTGCTCGGATCGCTCGGCAAGAGCAGCCTGGGCCGGCACGACACGCGCGAGATGGCGACCGGCATCGAGGCGAGCGGCGCGCCGAAGCCGTACGAGTTCGGCGACACGATGAACCTCGACGCGAGCGCGACGATCCTGAACGCCGTCATGCGCCAGAAACGCCAGACAGAATACCGGCAGACCCCAAGAGCGGGTCGCTGCAGATTGACGTCGACTATGAAGACCTGATGGTCGCGCAGGGTGAGTATCAGAGCTCCTGCGCCACGGTGCTGATGCTCGACTGCAGCCACAGCATGATCCTCTACGGCGAGGATCGCTTCACGCCGGCCAAGCGCGTCGCGCTCGCGCTGGCGAACCTCATTCGCCTGCAGTATCCCGGCGATGCGCTGAAGGTCGTGCTGTTCCACGATTCGGCGGAAGAGATTCCGCTCAGCCAGCTCGCGCGCGTCAAGGTCGGGCCGTATTACACCAACACGCGCGAAGGTCTGCGGCTCGCGCGACGCCTGCTCGAGCGGCAGCAGAAGGACATGCGGCAGATCGTCATGATCACCGACGGCAAGCCGTCGGCCCTGACGCGTCCGGACGGCCGCATCTACCGCAACGCGTTCGGCCTCGATCCGTTCATCGTCTCCGAAACCGTCGCCGAGGTCGCCGCCTGCCGCAACGCCGGCATCCTGATCAACACGTTCATGCTCGCGCGGGACTACGATCTGGTCAGCTTCGTTCGCAAAGTCGCTGAAATCTGCCACGGCAAGGCGTACTTCACGACGCCACGGACGCTCGGCCGTTACGTGCTGATGGACTACATGGACAAGAAGACGAGGACGGTGCACTAACGTCGATCGCGGATTGCAGATTGGTGAGTGCGGATTTGTTGATTGACGATTGCGGAATGAGAGTGCGGATTGAGGATTGTGGGGGCCGAAATGCAGCAATCGGCACTCTCAATCCGCAATCACCACTCTCAATCCGCAATCGCCACTCTCAATCCGCAATCGCCAATCAGCAAATCGGCAATCATCAATCCGCATTCTGCAATCTGACATGCTGCCATCAACCATCCCTTTGTTCCCGCTGCCCAACGTGGTGCTGTTCCCCAACGTGTGCCTGCCGCTTCATATCTTCGAGCCGCGCTATCGCGAGATGGTGGCGGACGCGCTCGATGGCGACCGGATCATCGGCATGGTGCTGCTCCGGCCTGGATGGGAGGGGGAGTACGAGGGGCGGCCGGCCATTTACAGCGTCGGCTGCGCCGGTCTCATCACCCACGCGGAGCGAACCGACGACGGCCGATACAATCTCGTGCTCCGCGGCGTGCACAAGTTCCGGGTGCTGGACGAGGATCACTCACGGCGTTATCGGATCGCGATGATCGACCCCATCCTGGAGCCGCTCGGTGAGCAGGATGGCGCGGTCATCGGCGCCGAACGCCGCAGGCTCGAAGAGATGCTCGTCCCTCAACCAGCCGGGCGCGGCGTGGATCCCAAGATGCCGCATTCCATGCCGGACGAAGAGCTCGTCAATGCGCTGGCGCAGTACCTCGATCTCGAGGTCGTGGAGAAGCAGGCGCTCCTCGAGCGCGAAGGTCTCGTGCAGCGCTGCCGTTCGCTGATCGAGCTGCTGGAAATGAAGCTGATCACCGCCCGCCACCCGTGGGGCGCCGGCCGGCATTAACCCGCGCGGAGAACGCGGAGGGATCTCGCGCAGAGACCGCAGCGGCCGCAGAGAAAACCGATCTCACGCAGAGGAACGCTGAGGCCGCAGAGAAAAACGTGGCGACGACCGTCCTCCTTGAGGCTCCCTGACCGCTGACTCAAGGAGGACGGTCGCCGCCACGTTTCTTCTCCGCGAACTCTGCGTTTCTCCGCGCGAGATCCGTCTTCTCTGCGACCTCGGCGATCTCCGCGTGAGATCCTCCCCGTTCTCCGCGTGAGGCTACCGCTTCGCTGGCGCCGGACGATACTCGACGCGCACGTTGCTGATGATCGCGACGGTTCGCCCCTGGGTCGCAGTTTCGCGGCCGGCGGCGGTGGTCGCGTCGAGCACCTCGCCGAGGATGCTGACCTCGTTCACGTTTGCCGGAATCGAGATTCTGATCGCCTCGTTGCCGAGCGGAGCAACCGCTTTCACGCCACCGGGACCGGCGCCTCCGGAAACGCGTTCGTAGAGATCGCGCGCGCCCCGGAATTCCGTCTGCACGGCGCCGCGATCGAGCAGCTCCCCCTTCATCGTCAGCACCGCCACCACGGCCGTGTACTTGGCGAAGCCTCGACCGGCGCGAATATCCTCGTCCGAGTAGGTGTGCCGGTTGTGCAGATCGAACATCAGCGCCGCCGCCTCGACGTGCGGCGGAATCGTCACGCGCACACCCTGCGCCGGATCGCTCCCGGCGAGCACGAAGCAGTACGAGGCGCCAGTCCTCACGCCAATTCCGAGGGGCTCGGGACACTTGAACGGAGCCGGCTCGACCTTCGGCGGCGGAGGCGGCACGGGCTTGCGCGCCGGCGCGCGTTTCCGCTGCGCATCCGCATTCGTTGCCGACAACAGCAGCGCCAGCGCTGCAATCACGCTCACATACCGCATCATTGAAGTATACCTGTCGGGATCCGAGACGCGGGGAATTGCGGATTGCGGACTGCGGATTGCGGATTCGACGATTGGAGATTGCGGATTGAGATTGCGGACTGAGAGTGCGGATTGAGATTGCGGATTGAGAGTGCGGATTGAGATTCGCGATTCGAGGATTCGCGATTCGAGGATTCGGGATTCGAGGATTCGGGATTCAGGATCAGTGATTAGTGATGAGTGATTCGAGGTATCCCTCGCGGATAGTGTGCCTCACCGAGGAGACCACCGAAACGTTGTATCTCCTCGACGAAGGCGACCGCGTCGTGGGGATTTCGGGGTACACCGTGCGGCCGCCGGAAGCGCGCAGCAAGCCGAAGGTGTCGGCGTTCATCAACGCGCGGTTCGACAAGATCGACGCGCTGAAACCCGACCTGATTCTCGGCTTTTCCGATCTTCAGGCGGACATCGCCGCCGAGCTCATTCGACGCGGCCACACGGTCGTCACGTTCAACCAGCGCTCGATCGCGGAAATCCTTCGCATGATTCGGACCGTCGGCGCGCTCGTTGGCCGGCAGGCCGCCGGAGAGGCGCTCGCGGACGAGCTGGAACGCGGACTCGACGATGTTCGTGCACGGGCAGCGAAACTGCCGCGCCGGCCGCGCGTGTTCTTCGAGGAATGGGACGACCCACTCATCTCGGGCATCTGCTGGGTCGATGAGCTGATCGAGATCGCCGGCGGCGACTCGATCTTCCCGCAGCTCCGCACCGCCGCGCTCGCAAAGGATCGCATCGTGACCGCCGACGCCGTGCGCGCGGCCGACCCCGACGTCATCATCGCGTCGTGGTGCGGCAAGGCCATGAAGAAACGCACGATCGTTGAGCGCCCCGGCTGGTCCGCGATAGGAGCGGTGCGTAACGACCACATCTACGAAATCAAATCGACCTACATCCTGCAGCCCGGGCCGGCGTCTCTGACGGAGGGCGTCGCCCGCCTGCACGAGTGCATCGCGGGCGCCGCAGACACGGGACGGTAAAAAAGGGAAAAGGAAGAAGGGAATCCCTCCCCTTCTCCTATGTGATCTTCAGGGTGGCTGTCGCTACCTCTTGATCAAGTTGAGGAACTCCGACCGCGTTCGTGCGTCCTCGCGGAACGCGCCGAGCATCGCGCTCGTGACGGCGACGGAGTTCTGCTTCTCGACCCCGCGCATCGCCATGCACAGATGCGTCGCCTCGGTGACAACGGCGACGCCGAGGGGGTTGATCTTCTCCAGGAGCGTGTTTGCGATCTGGTTCGTAAGCCGTTCCTGGACCTGCAGCCGGCGTGCATAGATGTCGACGAGCCGGGGAATCTTGCTGAGGCCAACGACCTTGCCATTTGGAATGTACGCGACGTGGCATTTGCCAAAAAACGGGAGCAAGTGGTGCTCGCAGAGGCTGTAGAAGTCGATGTCCTTGACGATCACCATCTCGTTATAATCGACGGTGAACAGCGCGTTGTTGAGCATCGCGTCCACGTCGGTGCCGTAGCCGCTCGTCAGAAAACGCATCGAGCTCTCGACCCGCTTCGGCGTATCGAGCAGCCCTTCGCGCGACGGATCTTCTCCAAGGCCGGCCAGGAGCTGCCGGATGATGTCCTGCATCGTCGTATTGTACCTTTTCGTCTTTTCAGCCGGAGGCACGGTCGATCGCGGCGGCGCCATCGTTCAGCCGACCGAGGCGCCGCAGACTGTTGCCGCAGATCCGGATTCGCTCTATGCGCAGCGCGAGAACGTCGCGAATGCGCAGCAGGCAGCGGCGATCTGGCAGGCGCGTCTGCAACGCAACCCGAACGATTTCGACTCGGCGTGGAAGCTCGCGCGCGCCGCGTATTGGATCGGCACGCATGGGCCAGAGGCGGATCGCCGGGCGGCGCTCGAGCAGGGCATCACGGCGGGACGCGCGGCGACGCGAGTCGAGCCGAATCGCCCAGAAGGACACATGTGGCTCGCCGCGACCATGGGTGCGCTCGCAGAGTCATTCGGTCTGAGGCAGGGCCTGAAGTACCGCAGCGAGATCAAGAACGAACTGCTGACGGTGATTCGTCTGAATCCCGCGTTTCAGCAAGGCTCGGCGGATCGCGCGCTCGGGCGCTGGTACTACAAGGTGCCGGGACTGTTCGGCGGAAGCAACGCGAAATCCGAGGAGCATCTGCGCCGTTCGCTCACCTACAATCCGAACAGCACCGCGTCGCTGTACTTCCTGGCCGAAACGCTCATCGCGATGAAGCGAAAACCGGAGGCAAAGGAACTGCTGGAGCGGCTGCTGGCGGTGCCCATCGACCCCGCCTGGAGCGCTGAAGACCACGATTTCAAGGCCAGGGCCTCAGGTACTCTATAAAAACCCTGACCTGACTTCCGACCGAAGCGCCCCGCAAGCACCATGCGCTTCAAGAGCGGCGGCGGCGCGTACGCGGGTTCGCGATATTCGTCGAACATGATGTTGGCGATGTAGTAAGTGGTGTCGAGCCCGACGAAATCCAGCAGCGTGAAGGGGCCCATCGGATATCCACATCCAAGCTGCATGCCTTTGTCGATGTCCTCGAGGGTGCCGAGGCCGTGCTCATAGGATCGAATCGCATCGAGCAGATACGGAACGAGCAGGCGATTGACGATGAACCCCGGCTTGTCGGGCGCCGTAATCGGCTCCTTGCCGAGCGATCCGGCAAACGCAAACACGGTCTTATAGGTCTCGTCGCTCGTCGTCAGGCCGCGTATGACCTCCACGAGCTTCATGATGGGAACGGGATTGAAGAAGTGCAGCCCGGCGAATCGATCGGGACGTTTCGTCTTCGACGCGAGTTCGGTGATGCACAGCGACGAGGTGTTCGAACAATAGATCGTGGCGTCTCCGACGATCGCGTCCAGCGCCGCGTAGGTCTTCGCCTTCTCATCGACATTCTCGACGATCGCTTCGACGATGATGTCGCACGCCTTGAGATCCTCGAGCTTCGTCGTACCGGAGAGATTCCCCAGCGTGCGCTCCTTGTCCTGCGGAGTCACTTTGCCCTTCTCGACACCACCGGCGAGGAACTTATCGATGCGGCCCATGCCCTTCTTGAGGAAGGAATCTTCCACCTCACGAACGATGGTTTTGTAGCCCGCAGCGGCTGAGATCTGGGCGATGCCCGCTCCCATCAGACCGCACCCGAGGATACCCACTGTCCTTATTTGCATCTTCTTAAATTCCAGCATTCTGACGCGGAGCTAAAGCTCCGCGCTACGGGTGTCACGAAAACGAAAACGTCCGACGTTGCGCTCCGATACCCGTAGCGCGGCACTTTAGTGCCGCGTCAGTTATCCACGGTTTCCACGATCGCCGCAATTCCCTGACCGCCGCCGATACACGCGGTTGCGAGCCCTCGCTTCAGACCCCGCCGGCGGAGTTCCAGCGTCAGTGTCAACAGCAGCCGCGTCCCTGTCATTCCCAGCGGATGGCCCAGCGCGATCGCGCCGCCGTTCACGTTTACGCGATCGCGATCGAGCCCGAGATCCTTTTCGACCGCGAGATACTGCGCGGCGAACGCTTCGTTGACCTCGATCAGATCGATGTCGGAGAGCGACAGCCCGGCGCGCTTCAGCACCAGCCGCGTCGCGGGGGCGGGCCCCATTCCCATTAGCGTGGGATCGACGCCAACGACCGCCCAGTGCGTGAGCTTCGCCAGCGGCTTGAGGCCGTGGGTCTTCACGGCGGCTTCGGACGCGAGCAGCAGCGCGGCCCCGCCGTCAACGATGCCCGACGCGTTCCCCGCCGTCACGCATCCATTCTTGCTGAATGCGGCCGGCAGTTTCGCCAGACCCTCGAGCGTCGAGTCCGAGCGCATGTGATCGTCGCGGGCAAACTTCTCGACACCTTTGCGGGATTTGATCTCGACCGGAACGACCTCTTCGTCGAAGCGACCCGCCGTCCATGCGGCGTCGGCAAGCTGCTGGCTGCGGAGCGCGTAGCGATCCTGCTCCTCGCGCGAGACGCCGTATTTCGCGGCGCAGTTCTCCGCCGTCGCCGCCATCGTGCATCCGCAATGCGTGTCGAGAAGCGACGACCACAACGTGTCCTCGAGTTGCCCCTGTCCGAGCCGCAGGCCGTTGCGCAGACCCCGGATGACGTGAGGCGCCTGGCTCATGCTCTCCATGCCGCCCGTGAGCACCACGTCCGCTTCGCCGAGCCGGATCATCTGACCGCCGCTGATCGCGGCCTGGATCCCCGAGCCGCACAATCGATTGACCGTCAACGCGGGGACTTCAACGGGCACTCCCGCCTTGAGACCGACGTGCCGCGCGCCATAGACCGCGTCAGAACTCGTCTGCAGCACGTTGCCGAACACCACGTGATCGATCGCCTGTGGACCGACCCCCGTTCGCTGCATTGCCGCCCGCGCGGCGATCGCCCCGAGCTCGAGTGCGGAGAAGTCCTTCAGCTTCCCGGTGTACTCAGACATCGGCGTGCGTGCGCCGCCGAGGATGTAGATGTCGTGACCCATGTGTCAAGATCTCACAAGAGAAGGGGAGAAAGGGAGATCATTTGGTTTTTCCTCCCTTATCACGCCGCCTGACGCAGACCCCGTCGTCGGCGAAAGATCGCATAGGAGAAGGGGAGAAAAGGAGGTCATTTGGGTTTTTCCTCTCTTCTCACACCGCCTGACGCAGACCCCGTCGTCGGCGAAAGATCGCATAGGAGAAGGGGAGAAAGAGAGGTCATTTGAGTCTTTCCTCTCTTCTCACACCGCCTGACGCAGACCCGTCGTCGGCGAGAGATCTGAGAGGAGAAAGCGAGATCATCGCTCGATGTGCGCGACGATCGCCGTTCCGGTTTCGCGGGTGCCCAGGCTTCCGCCGATGTCGGGCGTGCCCTGACCCGTGGTCACCGTCGCGAGAACGGCGGAATCGATGACGGCGGACTCTTCGTGTAGGCCGAGCGTCTCCAGCATCAGTGCTGCGGAGGAAATCGCGCCGATCGGGTTTGCGATGTTCTTGCCCGCGAACTTCGGCGCCGAGCCGTGAACGGGCTCGAACATCGATGTCTTCCCGGGATGGATGTTCCCCGAGGCCGCCATTCCCAATCCACCCTGAAACGTCGCGGCCAGGTCGGTAACGATATCCCCAAAGAGATTGTTGGTGACGATGACCTGAAACTGGCCCGGATCGAGCACCATGTACATGGCGAGCGCGTCGATGTAGTAATGCGTCGCCTCGATCGACGGATACTGCGGCGCGAGCTCACGAAAGACGCGCTGCCACAACGCGTGACCGTGCGTCATGGCGTTGCTCTTGTCCGCCATGCAGACCTTCGACAACCCGCGCGCCTGCGCATAGTCGAACGCGTACTTGATGATGCGGTGCACGCCACGATAGGTGTTGATCTCCTCTTGAATGGCGATCTCGTGCTCGGTGCCGGCCTTGAAGCGCCCGCCGATGCCAACGTACACGCCCTCGGTGTTCTCGCGAAAGACGGCGAAGTTCACGTCCTTCGGTCCGCGCCCCTTCAGCGGGCACAGCCGTTCGTGCAGCAGCTTGACGGGACGATAGTTCACGAAGAGATCGAGCTCGAACCGCGTGCCCAGCAGGATGTCGCGCGCGTGCCGGTTATCCGGCACCCGCGGATCCCCGAATGCACCGATGAAGATCGCATCGAACGCCCGAAGCGTGTCGTAACCGTTTGGCGGGATCGTGATGCCGCTTTGCAGATAGTAGTCCGCGCTCCACGGCAGGTGATCGAAGGTCAAAGCTCCGCCCGAACCGCTCGACCGACGGCCTCGATGACTTTGACGGCCTCGGCGGTCACTTCCTTGCCGATTCCGTCGCCGGGGATCACGGCGATCTTCAGGGGTTCTACGGGGTTCTGCAAGGTTCTACGGGGTTCTGACAAGGTTCGACAAGGGGTTCTACAAGGTTCTACGGGTTCTACAAGGTTCGGCGTGGTTGCGACGGTCGATCGTAGCATGTCGAATCGGTCAACTTCGTCCGATGCAGAAACTGCAACCAACTACTGCGAGACACAGTGCACGTTCCGCGCAGGTCTTCGCCCGCTGCGGTGACTGCCCGAACGATTTCGAGCGGCATGAGTTCTGCTCGAGCTGGGGATCATGGATGTCGCTCGTAAGTTCGAGGATCTTATCGTGTGGCAACTCTCTGCTGCATTGCGCCGTCTCGTGTATCGAATGACGAGCTCTGGACCTGCGGCAAAGGATTTCCGGTTCCGTGATCAGATTCGCGATTCAGCGAGCTCCGCGACAAGAAACATAGCGGAAGGATTCAAACGATTCGATCCGCCCGAGTTCGCGCAATTCATGAAGATCGCGACAGCCTCACTCGCGGAAACACAAGATAGCCTGCTGCATGGCCGCGACGAAAAGTACTTTTCCGAACCACAGTTCACGGAAGCGTGGCGACTCAGTTGTCGCGCACTCCGGGCCGGAAATCGACTGCACGCCTATCTACGCAATTGCCCGAAGAGGAGGAACCCACGCAAACCCAAGAACCAGCAACCCAGAAGAACCCCGTAGAACCCAGAAGAACCCCGTAGAACCCCGTAGAACCTAGATCTCGATCGCCATCGCCATCCCCATCCCTCCGCTGACGCACAACGTCGCCAGCCCGCGGCGGGCGCCGCGGCGCCGCATCTCGTGCAGCAGTGTGACGACGATGCGAGTGCCGGTGCAGCCGATGGGATGTCCGAGCGCGATGGCGCCGCCGTTGACGTTCAACTTGTCTGACGGAATCGGCTCGTCTTGCAGGACCGCGAGCACCTGCGCCGCGAACGCTTCGTTCAACTCCACGAGATCGAAGTCGGCGAGCGTCAATCCCGTTCGCTGAAACAGCTTTCGCATTGCCGGCACAGGCCCAATCCCCATCGTCCGCGGATCGACGCCCGCTGATGCCCAACCGATCACGCGTGCGAGCGGTTTCACACCAAAGGCCTTGGCGCGTGATGCGCTCGTGAGCACGATCGCGGCGCCACCGTCGGTGATCCCGGACGAGGTGCCCGCCGTGATGATGCCGGGCTGCCCTTCGACGTTCGGGAACACTGGCCCAAGCTTCTTCAGCGACTCGAGCGTTGTGTCGGACCGCGGGTGTTCGTCGGTATCGACGATGACTTGCCGGCCCTTTGCATCGGTGACGGTGACGAGCGCGATCTCGTCGCGAAAGCGTCCTTCGGCAACCGCACGCGCCGCGCGCTTCTGTGTTTCGACTGCATAGGCGTCTGACGCGTCGCGCGTGATCGCGTACTCGCGTGCGAGCACTTCAGCCGTCTCGCCCATGATCATGCCGCAGAGTGAGCAGGTGAAGCCGTCGCGATACATCGCATCGACGAGGTTAAAGTTGCCCATGCGATGTCCCCAGCGGGCATCTTCCGAGTCGATCAGGTAAGGCATGCGGCTCATCGACTCGATGCCGCCGGCGACCACAACCTCCGATTCGCCCAGCATGATCGACTGCGCGCCACTCGCGATGGCCTGCATCCCGGACGCGCACGCTTTGTTGATCGTCTGGGCGGGAACGGAGTCAGGCAGTCCGGCGCGCCGAACGACCTGACGGGCGGGGTTTGGACCAGAGCCCGCCTGCCGCCCGTGACCGATCAGCGCTTCATCGACCATGTCGGGCGCAATTCCCGCACGAGCGAGCGCCGCCCGCGCCGCAACCGCGCCAAGCTCTGCCGGATGGACATTGCGGAACGCACCCCCGTAGCGCCCGATCGGCGTCCGAGCCGCGCCGACGATGACGACTTCATCGAGAGGCATGACCTTCCACTATATGCCACGAGGATCTCTCGCAGAGGATCGCAGGGAACGCGGAGATCTCAAGTCTCGCGCTTCGCCGAGCCGCACTGCGTGCGACGAAGCGCTCCGCGAACTCCGCGTGAGATCCTTCCTCCTTCGCCGAGGTGCTACCATCGTCGCGCCATGCGGACATTCACGCGCAAAGGCGTCGAATGCTGGTTTGCTCCTCGCACTCGGTCTGCTGACGATCGCGCCGCAGATGCCGTCGGCGCAGCAGCCGGGTCCAATCACCAGCCGACCACCATCCGCGTCCGTGCCGACTACGTGGAAGTCGACGCCTTTGTCATGGACGCTCAAGGACAATTCATCCGCTTGACGCAGCCCTGGGCCTCTTGGTGCCCTCTGAGATGCTGGAGACTTATGAAGGCCCCCGGGCGAACGCCCTATCGGTGGCCGATGGCACCACGAAGATCAGCTGCCGAGCTACGTACCGAGGCGTTTCGTCGATTCGAGACAAAGAGCAACTGGTCCGTACCGAAATAGACTGTAAGATCGTCAATCCGCAACACAAATCCGCAATCCAATCCGCAATCTCAATCGGCAATCTCAATCGGCAATCCAATCCGCAATCAGCAATCGCAAAATCGGCAATCCCCAATCCGCAATCCGCAATTCCGTTTCGTCCCACGATCCATCCCGTTGGATTCAAAATGACGGATTTCAGGGGCGAAATGTGCGGGAAAGGCCTTTAAATCGCCTGGTTCTGGTGATATATTCCCCCAGCGCAACAGGTACAGAGCGTGCTTCAGTCGGCAGCCGGCTGGACCGTTCTGGCCATTTCCCTGCCAACGCGGGCGTGGACTCCCCGGAGCCTCCGGTCGCTGGCCTTGTTCGTTTGTCTTCAGGAGGATGAATCACCAATGCGTTCACTACGCACATGTGCGGTGCTGTTCGCCGTGCTGCTGCTGGCCCTGCCGGCGGCTGCACAGGAGCAAACCGGCTCCATTCAGGGCGTCGTCAAGGACTCGTCCGGGGCGGTGCTCCCCGGCGTAACCGTTGAGGCGCGCAGTCCATCGGCGGTCGGCGTCAGCACGGCGATGACCGACTCCAACGGCATCTATCGCTTCCCGGCGCTGCCGCCCGGAACCTACGAGGTCAGCGCGAACCTTCAGAGCTTCGTGCCGGCGAAGGTCGGCGACGCGCTCGTCACGCTCGGCAAGCAGCTCACGATCGACCTGACGCTGAAGCTCGCGGGCGTATCCGAGTCGGTGACGGTCACCGGCGAGTCGCCGCTCATCGACGTCAAGCAGAACGCTGCGTTCGCGACGATTCAGCGCGAGACGATCGAGCGCATCCCGAAGGGGCGCGACTTCGCAGTCGATCCTGAAGACCGCTCCCGGCGCGCAGGACGAAGTCGAAGTCTGGCGGCATCCAGGTCGACGGCGCGTCCGGTTCGGAGAACCGGTTCATCATCGACGGCATGGACACGACGCAGCTGCAGAACGGCACGTCGGGCAAGACGATGCTCCTCGACTTCGTGTCAGGAGGTCCAGGTCAAGTCGTCGGGCTACAACGCGGAGTTCGGCGGCGCCACGGGCGGCGTCGTCAACGTGCTGACCAAGTCGGGCAGCAACCAGTTCCACGGCCAGGGCGGCACGTACTACCAGAACGACGGCATGCACGGCGCAATCCGGCCGTCGCAACCGGTTCAACCCGCAGCACACCGAGCATCGCCGAAACGGGCATGATCACGTCCTGACGATCGAGTGGACCTACTGGAGCCCGCTCGCCGACTTCGGCGGCCCGATCATGCAGCGACAAGCTGTGGTTCTACGGCGGCCTCGGCTACACGAAGAACGACTACGGCGCGCGACGCGACGTTCTACACCGACCCGACGAAGACCGAACCGGCACTTCGACGCTGGTGGGACGACGCGAAGTACTACAACTACAACGTCAGCGCGCAGCTCTCGAACAGCCTGCGGCTGAAGTTCAACGGCGTCGAACCAGCGGAACGCCGACCGCCGTACGGCGCCGGCCTGCAGCCGGACAACGCGATGGCTCTGGATGCCAGCACGATCTACCCGAACGGCGTGCCGAGCAACGGCATGACGCTGGGGACGTTCGACAAGAACGCCGACGGGTCGATCAACCAGGCCGCGTTCGACAACCGCTACATCAATGCCGGCAACAACTCGACGCAACGACACCTACGCCGGCAACGTCGACTGGGTGATCAAGCCGACGTTCTTCGTCAACGTGGCGGGCGGTTCGTACCGCACGAACAACACCACGCCGCCGGAGTTCCGCGGCGACCAGGTCGTGCACATCTTCAGCGGCTCGAACAGCGACTCCTACGATGGCCGCGGCTCGGCTACCCGACGGTTCCGACGCAGTTCCAGAACGTCAACGGCTTCACCGACAACAAGTCGTCGTCCGGGACGGTGCGCAACATCTTCACGCGCGAGTTCTTCAACGCGAACGCGACGTTCTTCCACTCGATGAAGGGCCAGCACACGTTCAAGACCGGCATGCGGTTCGAGCGCTTCGGCAACGACGTGCTCGACGGCAACGCCCTGCCGCGCGTCACGCTGTTCTGGGGCCAGACGTACACCAATCCGGATACCGAGCAAGACCCTGACCGGCAAGTACGGCTACTACGCGTTGGAACAGCCCGGCACGATCGGCAAGGTGCACTCGAACAACTACTCGTTCTGGGTGCAGGACACGTGGGAAATGACGCCGCGCCTGACGATCAACGCCGGCGTGCGCACGGAGAACGAGCACATCCCGTCCTTCAAGGACCAGACGCAGTTCCCCGATGCGCTCGACATCACATTCGGGTTCAAGGACAAGATCGCTCCGCGCCTGGGCTTCGCCTACGACGTCAAGGGCGACGGCAAGTGGAAGACCTACGGCAGCTACGGCTGGTTCTACGACATCACCAAGCTCGAACTGCCGCGCGGCTCGTTCGGCGGCGACCACTGGATCGCAGTACTTCTGGACGCTGGACGATCCGAACTACGCGGGATCAACTGCGGTGAAGGCACACCGGTTGCCCGGGCACCTACATCGGTCCGGGCAACGGCTACGACCTGCGCCACAGCTCGAACCAGGTGGACCCGACTATTCGAGGAGTACTTCAACCGCCCGGGCATGACCGGGCATCGACCCGAACCTCAAGCCGGTGAAGACCGGCGAAGTGCACGGGCGGCATCGAGCACGAGCTGAACCGCGAGGATGTCGCTCGGCGTGCGATACGTCCACAAATGGATGTTCCGCACGATTGAAGACACGGGCATCTATGTGTACGGCACCGAGGACTACCTCATCGCCAACCCGGGCGAAGGGCTCGCGGTCACCATGGAGCCGGCATATCCCGGCGTTCCCGACGCCGAAGCCGAAGCGGAATTACGATGGCCTCGAGTTCCGCCTCAACAAGCGGTTCGTCGAACCACTGGTCGGGCCAGGCGAGCTACCTGTACAGCCGCCTGTATGGCAACTACTCCGGCCTGGCGAGCGCCGACGAGAACGGCCGCGTCAGCCCGAACGTGAACCGCTACTACGACAACACCATCATGAGCTACGGCTCGGACGGCAAGGCGGTCTACGGCCTGCTGCCGACCGACCGTCCGCACACGTTCAAGCTCTCGGGTGCCTACGACTTCAAGTGGGGCACGACGGTGGGCGCGAACTGGTTCGTCGAGAGCGGCGTTCCGCAGACCACGGTCGTCCGGTTCACCGGCTATCCGGTGTTCGTCTACGGCCGCGGCGATCTCGGCCGCACGCCGGTGCTCTCGCAGCTCGACCTGAACCTCATGCAGGAGTTCAGGCTGCCGGGCCACAGCCGCGATCCAGCTGGCGGCGAACATCGACAACGTGTTCGACCAGGATACGTGGACGGCTTACTACCCTGCGAGCAGCTACGGCCCGACGCCGTACGTCTCGGCCACGGGCGGCTACGGCAACATCAGCACTGCCGTATGGCCCGCGCCCCGGTGCTCTATCAGCCGGGCGGCTACAACGTCAACAAGATCGTCGCCGACTACATCGCGGGCGGCGGCAACCTGAAGGCGAACCCGTTCTACAAGACTCCGCAGTCGTTCGAGGGACGTCGTCAGATCCGCGTTCAGGCGAAGATCACCTTCTAAAAAGATAGGACGATCTCGCGCGTTTCTTTCGAAGGCCCTCCGGGGAAACCCGGAGGGCCTTTTTGTTTCCGCCTTCGCCCGCCTTCGCGCTTCCCGCTTCGGCGCGGCAAGCCCGCCTAGGGCCCCTACCCGCCCGGCCGGCCAAACTACTCCCGGGTCAGCAAGTACAATCTCGGCGGTGACGACCACGAGGAAGAAGACAGCTCGCCGCGCGCAAGCGGTCGACCGACATCGCGATCAAGCAGAGACACGCCCCTGGCCAGCATGGCTCGTCGGCGCACTCCTCCTGGTTGTCACCCTCGCCGCTTACTACCCTGCGTGGCGCGGGGGGCTGTTGTGGGACGACGACAAGCACGTGACCAGCAGCGAGCTGCAGTCGGTGCAGGGGTTGACGCGGATCTGGTTCGATCTCGGCGCGACGCAGCAGGTACTACCCGGTCGCGCACTCGGCGTTCTGGATCGAGCACCGGGTCTGGGGCGACGAGACCCTCGGATACCACCTCGTCAACATCGGCCTGCACGCCCTGTCTGCCTTCCTGCTGCTCATCATCCTGCGGCGACTGTGCGTGCCGGGCGCGACGCTGGCCGCTGCGCTCTTCGCGCTGCATCCGTTGCAGGTCGAGTCGGTCGCGTGGATCAGCGAGCTGAAGAACACGCTGTCGGGAGCGTTTTTCCTGCTCTCACTGTTGATGTACCTCCGATACGACACGGACAGAACTGCACGTTCCTATGCGGCATCTCTCGGCCTGTTCGTTGTTGCGCTGCTGACGAAGTCCGTGACCGCGACGGTGCCAGGCGTCCTGCTCGTCATCTTGTGGTGGCAGCGCGGGCGGCTGGACTGGCGGCGCGATGTCGTACCGACGCTGCCGTTCTTCGGGCTTGGCGCGGCGATGGGTCTCGTGACCGCCTGGGTCGAGCGAACGTTCATCGGCGCCCAGGGGACAGACTTTCACTTCAGCCCGATCGAGCGCGTGCTCATTGCCGGACGCGCCATCTGGTTCTATCTCGGGAAGATTTTCTGGCCCGGCGAGCTGAGCTTCGAGTATCCACGCTGGTCGATCGATCAGACCGCTGCCTGGCAATATGCCTATCCCGCGGGAGTGCTGGCGCTGGTGGTGACGTGCTGGTTCTTGCGACATCGATCGCGTGCGCCGCTCGCGGCGCTGCTTGCGTTCGGCGGGATTCTGTTCCCAGCGCTGGGGTTCGTGAACGTCTACCCGTTCCGATTCTCCTTCGTCGCCGACCACTTCCAATATCTGGCCATCATCCCGATCATCGTGGTTGCGTCAGCCGGGGCCGCCACACTCTCGCGCCGGTGGTTCGCGGATCGCGCGTGGATTTCAATCGGCGCCTCGCTGGCGCTCGTCGGCACGCTCGGCTTCGTCACCTGGAATCAGAGCCATCAGTACACCGACGCGCTGACCCTCTATCGCTCGATCCTTCAACGGAACCCGTCGTCGTGGCTGGCGCACAGCAACCTGGGCGCATTGCTCAGGCCGTCGGCTCCCGATGAAGCGCTGGTGCACCTGACGGAGGCCGTGCGGCTCAAGCCGGACTCCGAGACCGGTCATTACAATCTGGCAAATCTCTTCCAGCAAACGGGCAGGTTCGACGAGGCGGTGCGCGAGTATCGCGAGACGATCCGATTGTCGCCGGGCATGGCGCTCGCGCACTACAACCTGGGGAACACGCTGGTCCAGATGGAGCGCCTCGCCGAGGCACAAGCGCGCCTACAACGATGCTATCCGCATCGAACCAAGTCTGGCCCTCGCACACAGCGGCCTCGGCCGCGTCCTGCAAATGATGGGACGGTCCGATGACGCCCGGCGGGAATGCGAGACGGCCGTCAGGCTGCAACCCGATCTCGCAGTACTTCATTACGATTTCGCCGGCGTGCTCCAGGCCCAGGGGCGACTCGACCAGGCGACCGCCGAGTACACGACGGCACTTCGTCTGCGACCTGATGCCGTTGAAGTGCAAAACGATTTAGGTGGCGTGCTGCAGCAATTGGGGCGGTTCGACGCAGCGAGAACGCACTTCGAAGCAGCGGTCGCATTGAGCCCGGATCTCGCTCTCGCGCACAGCGGGTTGTGCAACGCACTGCAGATGCTGGGGCGACTGGCGGACGCCGGACGGGAATGCGAGGCAGCCGTTCGCCTCCAGCCGGACCTCGCCGTCGCCAGGTACAATCTCGCAAACATCCTGCAGCAAGTGGGACGGCTGGAAGACGCGGTGAAGGAGTATCGCGAAGCGCTTCGGCTCGATCCCGAATTCGCCGAGGCTCACTACAACCTCGCAAGTGCGCTCGAGGGATTAGGCCAGACCGTCGAGGCGCGCGAGCAGGCAAAAGAAGCGCTTCGTCTGCTGCCGAACGAGGCCGCCGTCCACAGCGTTCGCGGCGCCGCTCTCGAAGGTCAGGGCCGGCTGCGCGACGCCCGAGAGGAATACGCGCGAGCGTTACAGGTGCAGCCGGATCTCGCGGACGCACGCCAGGGCCTCGCAAGAATCGCCGCTGCGCGGCGATAGGTTCTACAAGGTGCTACGGGGTTCTACAAGGTTCTACGGGGTTCCAGGTTCCAGCAGCCGGCTTCCAATCGCCAGAGAACCGAGTAGAACCTGAACCTCGTCGAACTGCAGAACCTGCAGAACCTTGTAGAACCCTGAAGAACCCCGTAGAACCCTGAAGAACCCTGGGTTTTTTGTTATCATAATGTGTATGAGACGTACAAATCTTGTGCTGGATGGGGATCTGTTGGAGGAGGCGACCCGAGTGAGCGGCGAGCGGACCTACTCGAGGACCGTTGAACGCGCCTTGCGCGAGATGGTACAACGGGCAAAAGCGCGGCAAATCATGGATCTGGCTGGATCCGGCTTGTGGCAGGGAGACTTGGCGGTCATGCGCGAGGACAAAGCAGTCTACAGGACCCGCCGCCGTGGTTCTCGTTGATACGTCGGTCTGGATCGAAGTCTTTCGAAAGCCGTCACGCGTCCAGCTCGAGGCGCTGGTGGAATTCGACGACATCGTGACCTGCCTGCCCGTCGTCCAGGAGGTGCTGCAAGGATTCGATTCCGAGCCGGCGTTTGCGCGCGCTCGAGAGGCGATGCTGGCGCTGCCGATCGTGGAATCTCCCCTCGCCATCGATGTGTTCTCGCAGGCGGTCGATCTGTATCGATCGGGCCGCCGGCTTGGACTGACGATCAGGTCGAGTGTCGATTGCGTGATTGCCGTGTGCGCGATGCGCAACCAGCTCGAAGTGCTGCATTGCGATCGTGATTACGATGCAATCGCGAAGGTCTCGCCGTTGCGCGCAAGGAATATCAAAAAGAAGAAGAAGGTTCTACGGGGTTCTGCAGGGTTCGGCTAGGTTCTGCCAGGTTCGTAGGTTCGGCTAGGTTCACATTCGCAGAACCTTGTAGAACCGCCGAACCCTGTAGAAACCCCGTAGAACCCCGTAGAACCCTGTAGAACCCTATTTTATGAACTTCCTCCACTGCTCCACCTGTTGAAGCTCCGTGCCGCCGGCGGCCTTGTACGCCGCCGCATAGCGCTCGAACCGTTGACGATCCTCCTCAGCGGTGCCGATCGACTTACCCGTCGATCGGGCCTCGCTAGATCGAGCGGAGCGCGATCAGCAATCGCTCCTGATCTTCCGGATGCTGCGCGAGGTAGGGATCGAGCGCGCGGACGGCATCGACCGGCTTGCCGGCCAACGCGTATGCGGTTCCCAGCCGCAGTTGAACTTGTTCGTTCCCCGGCCAGAGACTGGAAGCATCTCTCAAAGTATCGAGCGCCTTGTCGAATTCTCGCAGCCGTACGAAGGCATCTCCGAGCAACGTATAAATGAAGGGCGCCTCGCCCTGCGTGATGAGCGACATCTGCCATGCGCCTGCGGCCTCGCTATCCTTTCCGCCCGCTGCATAGCAGGCTCCCAGATAGAACGCCGACGGGAGAAAATCGCGCTCCAGGCGATTTACTTCGCGAAAGCTCTTCGCTGCGCCTTCGAGGTCACCGCGAGCGTAGCGTGCAAGGCCGTCGAAGAAGACCGGAGCCACCTGATTACCCCCCGGCGCTTTCGCCAACTCGACGGCCTCGTCGAACTTCCCTGCACGCGCTGCAATGACAGCGGCCGCTGGCGTCGGCGGCGCATCCCGCCCGATACTCATTTGATCGACGAAGAATCCCACGACCTGTGGCGTTAACACCGAGGTGCGCTCGAACGCTTCCATGCGTGAGGTAAACGGAATCGCGACTTTCGGTGAGAGTCCAACGGCAGCGCCGGCCGCTGGCGTCCCGACAGCACCCGTGCGCACGATTCGGAACGACCGGGACACCTGGCCGACGCGTTGTCCGGCTACCGTGACGACGGCGCGAGCGATGTAATCACCTGAGGGAAGGAGCGCGATCGGCATGACGGCTTCGGCGATCCGGCGCGAGGGCGAAGGCGTCGGCTCCTCCTCGAAATGCGCCTCCGCACTGTCGAGCGCGCGAGCCTGCGGACTGTTCGCGACCTCGAAGGCAATGTTGGCGCTGCGAAGCACTTCCGGAGCTTCTGATTGCAGCTCGAGGTACCCGTGCAGAAGGTCACCTTTGAAATCCGCGGAGACGGCCGGGGTCAGACCACTTCCACCGGCATCTTCCCCCAGGAGGAGATCGGTGATGTGGATCTGACCGGCGGACGTGAGCTTGGCCTGAACCGTATGCTCGACGCTGCCGGCCTTGCCGCTGTCGTCGACCACAGCGAGCTTGACGCGATAGGTGCCGGGCGACACCGTAATCGCTCCCAGATACGTCTGAGTCTGGGTCTCGGCACGAATTGGCGACTGCAGCTCGGGCTCGAGTTGCCTCGAGACGATCTGATCGCGCGAGTCGACCACTGTGTACGCGAGCGCAAGTTTGTGACCAGGGTTCTGCGAGCGATCGATCTCGGTGGCCACGACGACGCGGAGTCTGTTGCCGGAACTCTCCGTGAATGAATACGCGCCGATCTTCAAGCCGATGTCCGTGGCCAGGAGCGGCGCCGCGATCGCGTCCGCCAGCTGCTGCTCGGTCGTTCGGACGCGGGGCGCATCCACGCTGAACTCGTTGCGAGCGCGGACGTCGATGTCCTTCCGGCGCGGAACTTCGATCTTGATCTTGTGAGTCTTGGTGTCGCGATCTCCTGGTTCCGGCTCGAAACTGAGCAAATAGTAGCCGGACAACTCGAGCGCCAACCGGGTGAACGCGGCATCGGCGCCGCTGACGACTTTGAAAACCGATCCGGCCGCCGCGCCGGTAAGAAGTCCCAGGCCATCGTGCCCGAATTGGATGTCCGCGGACCGCGTCGGCGAGCTCTGGGCGTTCGACGCATTGAATGCCGGAGGTTCGAGCTGCAGCACATACAGCGTGACCTGTCCTTTGGCCGCCGTCGGCCCCAGCCATGAGATCTCGTTGATGTCCCGCTGATCGAGCATGATGCCCTCGGACAGCAACACGATGGTCTTCGGGGTCGTCGTCCGCGCCAGCCGATCCATGACCTGTCGGAGGGACATCAATGTATCCCTGGTGCGCGACATCAGATTCACGTACAGGCTTCGCGCCTCAGCCGCCAGCACCGAGACGCAATCGGCGCCAACGATCCCTGCGCACTCACGGTCGGTGATCTCCTGCAAGACCTGCTTGTTGCCGCGCTGCAGCGCAATTGCCTCGCTCAAGCCGACCTGGCTGTTCTGGTGCTCCCCGTCGTCGGAAAGGCCGACAATCGATTGCAGCGCGGTCTCCACGAGCGCATGATTTGCGGTGAAGTCGATTTGCGGTCCGGCCCCCGGAATAGTGGTAAGGCCGATTCGATCGGCGGGGGTGAGTCGGCTGATGAACCGCCGGGCGGACTCAATCGCGTACTTGCCGCGCGAAGCGCCGATGTTCCCTTGGTCGACCACCAGCATGATCAGCCGCGCGCCGGCGGAGGCCGGGTTCGAGCTGTAGTCGTCGAGTGATTGGCGTCCGGTCGTCGTCGCGTGTCACCGCGATGAACTGGGCGCTTGCGATCTTCCGAGGCTTGCCATCGACCTTGAGGGAGAAATCCTGTGCCGTGAGGTCGGCGATCGGCCGGCCGTTGTGATCGACGACGTTGACGTCGACCGGCACCAGATCGACCGAGGACTTGAAGGTCTGCGGTTGCTGAGCGGGCCCAGGTGCGGGCGCGTTCTGCGCCCACACGGCCGTCGTCGCAACCAGCGCGAGCGCCGCAGCAAGTGCTTTCATAAGGTCCTCTGAAGCCGCCCGGGGATCATGTCTTTGGCCTGATCCGATAACCTTGACGCGCTCGAACCCGATACTTACCCCCTCCCGCCACCACGGTGATCTTGTGCCATTTTCCGTCCGGCCGATCGTGGGGAGTAGGATACGCGAGCAGGTATTGGTGATGCAGATCATCCAGGATCTCCACGAACGCCTCGTCGAGTTCCGCCGGCGTGTTCTTGAAAAACGCACGCCCGCCGCTCGTCGTGGAAATCCGCTGGAGGAGTTTCTGGAAATCCTTTGCATGCACCGCGCGTCCCTGACCGACGGAGTAGATCATCGCATCACTCGCCTCAACCTGCGCGATCGCGGTTTCTATCGATGCATAGCTGTTCTGATCGTCGCCATCCGTGAACAGGACAATGGCTGTGCGGCCTGTCTCTCGGCCGAGTACTCTATCGCGTAGACGATCGCATCGTAGAGTGCAGTGCCACCCCACGCTCTGAGCCGCGCGATGGCACGTTCGCGTACGACCTGATCGGTCGAACGCTTGAGCAACGGGAAGACGTTGTCGTTGAACGCGACGACCATGGCCTGGTCGGCCGGTTCGAGTCCGCCGAGAAACCGGGCCGCCGCACTCTTCATCCCCGGCAGAGCCTCCGTCACGCTGGAACTGACGTCGATCGCTGTCACGAGTGCGAGCGGCGTGTGCTCAGCCGAGAATGACGAGATCTTCTGCGGCACCCCGTCCTCGTTGACCTGAAAGTCCTTCTGCGTGAGGCCCGGAACGAACCGGCCGCGGTCATCGGTCACAACGGCCGTAACCCGGACGACGTCAACATCGACGTTCTCGACGTACTTCGAGATCGCGGGTCGTGACCGTCTGCACCAGCCGCTCGCCCTTCTTCAGGGTAGCCACCACGCGGATCTGATGTTCGCGAATGCGTGCCCCGGCATCCCACTGGCACTCAAAGGGAGGCGCGGTGACGGCGCAGACTTTGGCGCCATCCGCGAAGAAAGTCACATCGACGACATCGCGTACGGCCGACGACGGCTCGACGACCGCCAGCAGGAGGACCTCCCCAGCCAGGTAGGTCGACTCGGTCGGCGACGCGATCCGCAGCCGCGCCTCCTGTGCGGAAAGCCCGGCCACGCCGATAGCCGCCACCGCCGCGAGGAATGCAAGTCGCGTTAAACGGTGCACAGCATTCCAGCTTCCAGATCGCCAGCTGCCAGCCGCCAGCAGGTCGATCCCTTGAGGGCCTGCCTCCTACGGCCTCTCACTTGACCGCACCATCCTCGATGAGCGGCCCGCTGGCCGTCAAAGCAGCAATGTAGTCGAACATCCGCTCGCGGGGAAGATCCTTCACGGCCCGGCCGAACTCCTCCCAATCGTCAGGGTAGGCGAGCTGTGCGTGGTCGATGACGTCCTGTGTCACGAAGCCGGCGAGAGCCGGCGCCAGCCCTGCCGGCAACTTTTGGGCGTAAAGCGTCTCGGCGATCTTCAAGGGCACATCGGCACCGTGGGTGGCGAGCACTGGCGACGCATAACCGGCCAGGTCCTCCCATGGTGAGGGAGGCGGCATTGCGAGGCACAGACAGCCGGTCAGCGGCAATGTCGCGGCACCCCAGGCATCGAGTGCAAGTCCGGTGTCCGACCCCTGAGCACCCAGCCAGAACAACTCGAGCAACGAAAACGCCGAGAGCGGATCACTCTTGTGCGAAAGCCCCCACGACAGCGCCTCCCTCCGCCACTCGCTCAATCCAGCGGCATCGGCGACCTCGTTCAGTTTCGACGGGTTCTCCGTGAGCGCGAGCGCACGGGTGCGGCCGCGGGCGATGCTCGTCGCGACGGTATCGCGCGATTGATCGGACAACGCAAACCGATCGATCAACGCCGCGGTCAGCATCACGGTTTGTCGATCCTGCGAGCCCACTTTCGGTTCTTCGGGCATGGTGGTCAGATCGACACGGCGGAGCACCAGTCTCGCCAGCGCGGTCTCGAGACCGAGCAGCGAGCCACGGACCCGCCAGGCTGCCCTGCCATCGAAACGCTCCATAGGAAAGCCCCACGCGTCCGACGGCCCCCGCGAGGGCTGAGCGGGGAGTCCGAAGTCGTGCCGCAGCGCGACGTTCCCGGAGGTGACGGCGGCGCCATCAGGATCGCCCAGGTGGATCGCGTAGACAATTGACGTGAGGGTGTCAGCGAGAGCCTGGCCCGCGTCTGCCGCCTGCCGCTGACGACGATCTCTCTCCGGCAGGTTGTTGAACGCGGACAGCGCTGCGTCCAGCGTGAGCCCCCCTTGCCGCTCCCGCACGCGCTGAAGCCGGTTCAATTCAGCCGACGCCGGGTCCACACGATATCGCCGGCCCTCCCATTCGATCGTTGCCAAACTGGCCGAGGCCTCTGGAACACCGGCGATGGCCGCCAGCACCGCGTCCTCAGACGACTCGCGTTTCGAAAGGGATGCGAGAAAGCCGTCGCGAAGCCACGCCGCAAACCCGGAGGAGTAACCGGTTCGATTCGACACGTCGAGCGAGCAGAGCGACGTGACGAGCGTCGAGGTACGCGCCAGGTCGAGACCACCCGTGCGATGGACGCGCTCCATCAGCGCGAGCGCAGACTGAAACTGCGCGATGGCAACCCGCCGCATCGGCGGCGATTCGATCCCGTTCAATCGGTTCGCATGTTGCGCTGCGTGCACGTATATCTCGGGATCCGTGAACCCGGTGCGTTCGAGGGAAATCATCAACGCTGGAAACGAGAGATAACCGCGCAAGGCAGTTGCGACGCGTGAGGATTCGGCCTCGGGTTGGGACGCGAACACGCGCTGCGCGAAGAGCAACGCGTCGAGCCGACGCCGGCCGATTGCATACGGAACGCGGAGAATGCGATCCGTCAGCCAGGGCGCATCCACCATGAGAGAGGCCGACTCCGGCTGGACGTCGGCGTCCGAGACCTGCTCGAATGGAACGTCGTTGAGTTGGTCTCCGCGAAACACGCGCTCCCAGAGCCGGCGCCCTGCCGGCTGCACGAGTGCACCGTCTGGCGACACGCGGATCGTCGACAAAAGGATGGCTCCGTCCAGCGGCGGTCTCGAGAATGGCCGCTCGTTGATTCGCCACTCAGGCTCGGAGACCGTGAAGATGTCGAGCAGCGTGCGGAGCCGTGCGGCTTGCAATGCGGCCGACAGGCGGAGACCGAGCGCGAAGCGCTGATGCGGCGCGTCGAGATGGGCGATGGTGTCGTACAGAAACGCAAGACGCCCATTGCCGTCGATCACGCGCGCAATAAAGACGTCTGGTTCGGCGGGATCTGCACCCGTCACGGACTGCCAGGCAGCTTCGGCCTCGGCCCCGCCCGGAACGACGATCCGCCCGTCGCGAACGTGCAGGCTCCGTCCGAACGCGGCGAAGACGTCGGCATGCCTGGGCAGGTAGAGAAGCAGTCCGCGGTTGGTCCCCAACCACGACAGCGTCTCGTCGTCCAACGCGCACAAACCAACATAAAGAAGCGCTGAACTGCGGTCTCTCACGATCGCCGAAATCAGGTCCTGGTCAGACGCAGCGGTTGGAAGCAGAGCGCTCCGCCACAGCTCTGGGCTCAGTGGCAGGGGCACGAGATCGGCGCTCGGCTTTGGCGTCGCGGCCAGCGCCTTCAGCAACTCCTCGTTGCTGCGTCGGAACCGCGAATCGGCTTCACCGTACAGCCGGCGGATGACGCGCAAGAGAAGCGTCGACGGCTCAGCCGTCTCCTGTCCCAGTGCTTGAGCCAGCGACTGAGCGGGAACCGGAAGGGCTGTGGAGCCCCGGACTGTGGCCGCTGGTGCACCATTTTGGGTCAGCAGTACGTGGATGGCCATCAGGAATGCCGCAATCTGAACCATCGGTCGATATCTTAACTTCCCGCACAGCCGTATCACCTGCTACACGCGAATTCGCGTCGTTCGTCACATGTGAAGGCGTGCCCGTAACTGGATCATCGCGCGTGGTACCGGCAACATGTCCGATCGTTTGGATTCCTCAACACAACTCCTTGGATGTGGGACGAAATGCGTGTCGAAGGTGACAGGTAACGCACTGTTGTTATGAAAGTTCGGCCAACTGGCCATTGGTATCGTTCTTGGTATCGATATTCGTCCCAACGTCTGCGCACAGCAGAGTTGGTTCCTCACTCGCATCGTCAGGAGGATGCAGACAATGTTCAAACGTAGAGCGAGTGCGCTGCTGTTCGCCGCAGTCGCGCTCCTACTCGTCCCAGCGACAGGGGTCCAGGCCCAGACGACGGGGCGGATCATGGGACAGGTCGTGGACGCCCAAGGGGCCGCGCTACCCGGCGCGACGGTGACCGTGACCAGTCCAAATCTGCAGGGCGTTCAGTCGCAGGTCACCGATGGAGAAGGCAACTATCGGTTCCTCAGCCTGCCGCCGGGGCGCTACACCGTCAAAGTGGAACTGACCAGCTTTAAGACCATCGAGCAGAGTAACGTCGACGTTGGCCTCGATCGAACCGTGACGCTTCCCGTCACCATGCAGCTCGCGGGTGTAAGCTGAAGCGGTCACCGTCACGGCACTCAGCTCGACGATCGACACGACGTCGACCGTGACCGGCGTCAACGCCGGAGCGGATCTGTTCGAGCGCATTCCTCTTCGCCGCGACTTCTATGCCGTCGCGCGCGTTGCGCCCGGCACGACAGAAGATACCGTCGGGACCGTGGTCTACGGTTCGACTGGCGCGGAGAACCAGTACATCATCGACGGTCTCAATACGACAGGCGTCGAGGCTGGTGAACAACGGCAAGACTCTCAACTTCGATTTCGTTCAGGAGGTCGAGGTGAAGACTGGTGGTCTGCCTGCGGAATACGGCCGCATGACCGGCGGCGTGGTCAACGTCATCACGAAGAGCGGCAGCAACATATTCCGCGGTTCGGCCTTCGTCAACGCTGAAGGCGGTTTTCTGCAGGCCAACGACAACACTCGCGACAAGCGTCCGGCTTGGACGACCACCGTTACCGACGTCGACAGCCGCAGCGACTTCGGAGGCGAGCTGGGTGGCCCAGTGGTACAGGATGGCCTCTGGTTCTTCGGCGCGTACAACCGCACGAACGAGAATCGAAATACGACGGTGATTCGTGAGATTGATTCGCCGGGGAGTCCGGGCGTCAACAGCCAGGTTCCCACTTCCATTGATCGTGATTTGTTCGCTGCGAAGGTCACCTATCGCATCGCGAACGGCCAGACGCTCAACGGCACGGTGATGGGAGATCCATCCACTCGAGATGGGGCAATCTTTACGATTTCTGGTCCCGAGAGCACCTGGAAGGGCGTTCGTGATTCCGGCGGCACCGACTTATGTCGGCAAGTACGCCGGCGTCTTTGGAAGCCGGTTCCTGCTGAACGGCATGGTTGCGCGTCATAAGGAGAAAGAAAAGAACAGCGGAGCGGGACACGACATTCCGCTGTCGATCGATGCGACAGTGACGCCGAACGCAAACTCAGGCGGCTTTGGATTCTTCCAGGACCAGGATTTCAAGAGAGATGTGTACAGAGCCGATGCGTCCAGCTACCTGGGCTCGAACGACGTGAAGGTCGGGTTCGACAGCGAGCACGTCAAGGCGGTCAACAACAACTTCAACGGTGGCGCCGGACAGCGGATCTACAAACTGAGGGTCAGCAGCACCGGGGCCATCTACTACCGCCACCGATTCTACGTCAACGATCGCGCCCCTGGGTACGATCGCAATAACCCTTCGACATGGCAGATCGCCGCGCCGCTCACGTCTGAGCCGGACTCGTACAACACATCGTTCTACGCGCAGGACTCCTGGAAGGCCGGCGCGGGACTGACGATGAATGCCGGGATCCGATGGGAAGGTCAGAACGTTCGCAACCGCGATAAGGAGACCGCCTTCGACCTGAAGGACAACTGGGCGCCGCGCATCGGCTTCATTTGGGATGTCGCGCGGAATAACCGCAGCAAGCTGTACGCGAACTGGGGCCGGTTCTACGAGAGCATCCCGATGGACATCAACATCCGATCGCGTTCGGTGGCGAGGTGCAGTGCTTCTGCTACAACTTCAGCCCGAACCCGGCTGACACCCTGCAGGATCCCACAGCTCCGCGTACGCAGTCGCTCCTCGGTGGGCCGACGCCGGCCGATCCCAATTTGAAGGGACAATACATCGACGAGTGGCTCGCCGGCTTCGAATACGATCTCGGTCGCAATCTCGTCGTCGGCGCGAAGTACGGCCACAGAAAGCTCGGTCGCGTGATCGAGGACTTCCTGATTCCCTCGGAAGGCACCTACTTCATCGCCAATCCGGGCACCGGCATCGGAAACGAAATGGGCTTCTACGATGGCGTGCACACCGCGCCGGCGCCCAAGGCCAAGCGGACCAATGATGCGTTCGAGTTGAACGCGCGCAAGCGGTTCGCCAACAACTGGCAGTTCCTGACGAGCGCGGTGTTCGGCAAGCTGGAAGGCAACTACGACGGCACCTTCCAGGTGTCTACGGGACAGCTGGACCCGAACATCAACTCCGCGTTCGACTACGCCGACTTCCTGGTGAATGCTGACGGAAAGTTGAGCAACGATCGGGTCTTCCAGTTCAAGTTCGATGGCAGCTACGAGTTCTCGAAGGGTGCACTGACGGGCCTGAACCTCGGGCTGTCAACGCACGTCTACTCCGGTCTGCCGCTGAACGCCTACGGGTATTCGCTCGCGTATAACAACTGGGAGTACTACCTCGTGCCGAGAGGATCGGCCGGCCGCGGACCGAAGGATTGGGAAACCGACCTTCAGGCCCGCTATCCGATTCGGCTGTCGGGACCGCGGCGACTGGTGCTCCAGGCCGACATCTTCAACCTGTTCAATCGGCAGGCAAATACGGTGTTGGACGAGCGGTATAACCTGATTGAGGACGGCGAATGCGCAGGCCTTGCCGGTAACCTGTGCAACGGCGACGGTGGAATCGCCACCACAGGGAACAACTTGACACCCATTGGATCGCTCGGCGATCCGCGGACAACCGCGACAAACCCTGATTACTTGAAGAAGGGTGTCCAGTTTACTCAGCCGTTCAGCCTGCGTATCGGGGTTCGGTTCGAGTTTTAACGTTTTGACACCGCGGCAACGCGGTGGTTCGGTGCGATGAGGGCCCCGGCGTCGGGGCCCTCTTTTTTTGGAACCGATATGATCACGAGAGAGCAGCCCTGAAGGGCTGCGCTACACGTCAGATTCTCGTAGCGCAGGGCTTCAGCCCTGCCAAGACACAACCGTTATGCGCACGCGCGCAATCCTAATCGTTCTCGCCGTTCTCGCAGCCGCTGGCGCGATTGCCGTAGTCGCTCGGCGCCATAAAACCCCGGCGACGACAGCGGAATCGACCGCGCGTGTCGGGGCGGTCCACGAGATCGCGTCGAAGGCGACGCCGGGAAAACCGGTGATCTTCATCGGCCTGGACGGCGCCGATTGGTCGCTGCTGGACCAGTACACGTCGCGTGGCGTTATGCCGACGCTGGCCAAGCTCGTCGCCGAAGGCGCGAGCGGAACGCTGAAGACGATCCACCCGCCGCTCTCGCCCCTGATCTGGACGACGATGATGACGGGCACGAGCCCGTTGGATCACCGCATCCTGGATTTCCTGCGGGTCAACCCGGTCAGTCACCAGCGCGAACCCATCACCAGCGACGAGCGAAAGGTTCCTGCGATCTGGAACATGGCCACTGCGGGCGGAAAAAAAGTGGGCGCGTTGGGTTTCTGGGCGACCTATCCGGCCGAATCAGTCAGCGGCCTGATGGTGTCGGACAGGTTGTTCACGTTCCTCTTCAGCGAGTCCGCGCCGCCACCTGGCATCGTCTACCCCGCATCGATGGAATCCTGGGCGCGTGAGGGACTGACGCGCGCCCAATCGGAGGTTGGATACGACCAGATCAAGTCGATCCTTCCCTGGCTTGATCAAGCCGAATATGCCAAGGCGGTCGCGGTCACCGATCCTTACGCGCATCCGGTCAGCGCGCTGCGGCGGATTCTCGTCGAGACACGCGTGTATGACGAGCTCGGGCGTGACTGGTTCGCGCGAGAGAAGCCCGACATGCTGCTCCTCTATTTGCAGGGGACCGACAGCATCGGTCATGTCTTCGCGCCGTTTGCTCCGCCGCGGCAAGCGTCGATCGCCTCGGCGGACTACGAGCGTTACAAGGATGTACCCGAGCGATACTTCGCGGCGATCGATCAGTTGCTGACGAAATACGTCGCGCTGGCGCAATCCACAGGCAGCGTCCTTGTGCTCGCATCCGACCACGGCTTCCTGTGGGGTGAAGGACGGCCGACGACGATGTCGAGCGCGGCGAACACGACGGCGGCGAAGTGGCACGCGGAGAACGGCATCTACTTGATTTGGGGTGCGGGAATCCAGTCCACACCCGGCCACACGGGATCCGGAAGCGTCGCCCAGGTCTGCGCCACGCTGCTGGCGCTCAGCGGTCTGCCGCCAGCCCGTGAGATTGCCGGACCCGTTTTGCCGGGAGCACCCGTTACGACGACCGCCGCGGCCGACTACCGCGCCGCCTATTCGCCTGTTCCTCCACCAACCGGGGCCGCGGGCGGCATCCCGCCCTCGGTTGACGAAGACACCGTCGCGAAGCTGCGCGCTCTGGGCTACATCGGTGCGAGCGAGGGCAAGGGACGCGCATTCGGCACGCGCACGGCAGGGTCGCTCAATAACGAAGGGCTGCTGCTCAAGGAGCAGGGCAAGCAGAAGGAAGCGATCGACGCGTTCGATACGGCGATCTCGGTCGATCCCAATCTCGCGTCCGCGCTCTGGAACCTGAGCGATCTGCTCTGGGCGCGCGGCGAGTCGATCGACAAGTCCGACGCGCTGCTCGTCCGCGCGTTTGCCAGCGGTCTTCCCGAGGGCACGAAATTCCTCATCGGCCGTGCGATCGGGTATCAACGCAACGGGCAGATCGATCGCAGCGTTTCCTTGCTGAACCAGGCCGCGGCCGCCAAGCCTGATGACCCGGAGGTCTGGTTGTTCAGAGGCCGCTATCGCGTCGAGCGCGGCGAGTGCGCGGGCGCCATCGACGACTTTCGTCAGGCCGCGAGGTTGACTCCGAACAGCGCCGCCGTGTACGCATCACTTGGTCTTGCGGAGCTGTGTGCGGGAAATGCCGCCGCGGCACGCGCCAACTTTCAGAAATCGTTGCAGCTCGATCCGAATCAACCAAAGGTTCGGGAATACCTTCGCGGGAGGGGTCAATGATGTCGATCATCGTGAAGCGGTCGGTGCTGTTTCTGATGATTGCCGTCGTCACTGGCATTTCGATCCACGCGTCGCAGCTGTCCGAGCGCGATCAGTATGCCGCGTCGCAGCACTTCAAGCGCGGCATGGAGGCGCTGATCGGCGAAAAGTACGACGTGGCCGAGACCGAGTTCAAGGCGGCGGTCGCCATCGATCCGTTGTACGACGCGGCCTTCTACGGGTTGGGACAGGCCTACATGGCGACTAAGCGCTACCCCGACGCGCTGAAGGCCTACCTCGCGTCGCGAGACGCCTTCAAGTCCGCAACCGCCGCCGAAGCGCTCGCCGGTAGTGCCGCAGACCGCCGACTGCGCGATCAGATTCAAGCGTTGAAGGACAACGAACGCAATATGACTCGGCTGATGACCGGCTCGAACGCCACGGGGACCATCGATCAGGTTCGGGAACAGATTCAGCAACTGGAGAACAGGAAGAACCGGCGCAGCGGCGCCACCCCTCCACCGGTACCCGCCGGACTTTCCATGGCAATCGGCAGCGCCTACTTCCGCCTCGACGACCTCGCCAATGCCGAGCAGGAGTACAAGGCGGCCATCGAAGTCAAACCGACGTTCGGTGAAGCGCACAACAATCTGGCCGTCGTGTACCTGATCACCGGTCGGCCGACCGAGGCGGACGCGGAAGTGAATGCCGCGGAGAAGGCGGGATTTCGCGTAAATCCGCGATTGAAGGACGACATCGCCGCCGCGCGCAGGAAGTAGTCTCGCGCGGAGAGCGCGGGGCCGCAGACAAACAGATCTCACGCGGAGAGGCGCGGAGGCCGCAGAGAAAAAACGTGGCGGTGACCGTCCTCCTTGAGGGCCTAACCGCTGACTCAAGGAGGCGGTCGCCGCCACGTTCTTCTCCGCGAACTCTGCGCTTCTCTGCGCGAGATCCGTTTTTCTCTGCGCCCCCAGCGTTCCCTGCGCGAGATCCTCACGCGACGGCCGACGGGATGCGAACGTCCTGCACGCCTGCATTGTGCGCCGGCAGCGTCAGGCGGAAACAGGCACCAGCCGCGGGTGCACCCGGGCAGAGCGCCAGCGACCCTCCGTGCGCGGCGGCGATGCCGTGCGAGATGGAGAGGCCCAGCCCGGTGCCCTGCCCCACGTCCTTCGTCGTGAAGAACGGTTCGAAGATCCGCCCGCGGATTTCCGGATCGATTCCGGGCCCGTCGTCGCTCACCTCGATCACCTGTTGCCCATCTGCCGTGTAACTGCGCACGAGAATCCGGCTGCCCTTGCCCGAGACCTCGATCGCCTGCTCGGCGTTCAACACGAGATTCAGGACGATCTGCTGGATCTCTTCGCGATTGGCCAGGACCAGCAGCGGTCGCTGGTGCAGTTCAACGATCAACGCGACGTTGCTCTGCTGCAGGTGGAACTCGCGCAGCTGCACGACGGCGCGCACCACGTCGTTCAGGTCGACCGAGCGGCGGTCGGGCGTGCTTCTGCGGACAAACGAGAGCAGGTTTCGAACGATCTGACCCGCGCGCCCGGCCTCGCGCCGGACGACCTCCAAATCCCGCTGGACCGATGGACCGTGCTCTTCGTCCATCATCAGTTCAACGGAACCGACGATGGTCTGAAGCGGGTTGTTGATCTCGTGCGCAACGCCGGCAACCAGCTCCCCAATGGCCGACAGACGCTCGCTGTGCACCAGCTGATCGCGCAGCTTCAGCTCCTCGGTCGTGTCGCGTTCGACGTCCACGTAGTGCGTGATCGACCCCGCCGGATCCCTCAAGCCGACGACGGTGCAGGATGCAGGAAACGTCGAGCCGTCGCGACGTTTGCGGACCACAGAACCGCGCCAGATTCCTCGTTCGCGGATCGCGGTCGCGATGTGCGTGCCAATCGTGGAGAATCCGCGCTCCAACAGATCGACGTAATCGAGGCGCGCGAGCTCTTCGCGCGAATAGCCGAGCGCCCGAACGAAGGCGTCGTTCGCGTGCTCGAACGTGCCGTTCGCGCGCGTGATGAGGATGAGATCGCCTGTCTGTTCGGTGGCGGCCGCGAGCAGGCGCATCCGCGCGCCAGCCCGCTCGAGTTCGCCGCCCTGCGCGGCAAGCCTGAGCGTCAACAGTCCAAGGCCGGCAACGGTCATGACGCTGGTCAGCAGCGCCCGGAACGAATCGTCAGCGACGCCGAGCGGCTGCAGGTACAGCGTGCCGTAGCCGACGAAAGGAATCAGGAAAACGGGAATCGCCGAAACCATCACGTGCAGAGGCGGCGCCGGAGCTTCAACAGCGTCCGAGGCAGCCGGCGAATTCGGCGCGGCCAGGGCAGCTCCCGCGTAGCAGAGAAACGGCACCAGCCACGCCAGGTCGTACACGCTCCCGCTCTGATACGAACCACGAACGATGGCGACGCTCGTCAGAAGGCGGAGGAAGAACCCGACACCAGTCGCAATAGCCATCCAACGGTAGGCGTAGAACCACGGCGTGCGACGCGCGACGATCATCACAGTGGCAAAGGAGATGAACAGCAGCGCGCGGTTGAGCTGAATCAGCTTGAGCAGCGATATCTGCGCATCAGGTCCGCCCGGCGTAATGCCGGGAATCAGGACGAAATACGAGTAGACGAAGACGGCGAGCAGCCCGTAGCTCGCGAGGACGACACCGACGCTCCCCACCGACTCCGCACGCACGCCGCGGTGAGGCCTCGCGAAGAGCGCGATCAGCGGTCCGATGCCGCCGCAGAGGCTGAAGACGGTGTGCCACCGGAGCCACGACTGCCGTTTGAGAACGAGATCCTCGAACGCCCATCCGAGATGGCCGATCATCCACAAGCCCACCCCGATGGCGACGGTGTCCCAGAACAGACGATGGCATCCGAGCCAGGCGCGACGACGACGCAGGATGACCGCGCAGACAGCTGCGGGAGGGATCAGCAGGGTCACGTCGCCGAAAATCGACAACGCCAGCGCATGATCGCGAAGAAGCCACCCGATGAGTGCGTACCCGAGGATGTAGCCGAGTCCGATGAACAGATGGATCAATCAGGGCACCGGAACGACGGGCTGCCGGCCGTCGACTGTAAAGGTGTGGGAGCAACTCACTTTACCACAGTCGCGGCTCGCGAATCGCGGCTGGCTGGAGGTATGGGAGATGTTGCCCAATCGGCACAACGATTAGACCTGCTCCACATCGATCTGCGCGCGCTGCAGCTTGCCGCTGAAATCGATGTAGATGGACTTCCACTCCGAGAACACGTCGAGAGCCGCGACGCCCGCTTCGCGATGGCCGTTGCCCGTGTGCTTGGTGCCGCCGAAGGGCAAGTGGACCTCGGCGCCGATCGTCGGGGCGTTCACATAGAAAATCCCCGTGTAGAGATCGCGCATAGCGGTGAACGCCCGGTTGATGTCCTGCGTGTAGATTGACGCCGACAGGCCGTAGTCGACGCCGTTGCCGATCTCAATCGCTTCCTCGAGCGAGCGGCACGGGATCACCGACACGACGGGCCCGAAGATCTCCTCGCGCGCGATCCTCATCGTCGGAGCGACGTCGGTGAACACCGTCGGCTCGTGAAAGAAGCCCTTCGCGTACGTGGCCCCCTCCAGCCGGTGTCCGCCGCACGCGAGCGTGGCCCCCTCGTCGAGTCCGATCTTCACGTACGACATCACCGTCTTCAGCTGCGATTCGCTGATCGAGGGCCCCATCTGCGTGCGGTCGCGCGAGCCGTCGCCGACGACGAGCGACCTCGCCCGCGCGACGAACTGCTCGACGAACGGCCTATAGACCTGTTCGTGCACCACAACGCGGCTCGCCGCCGTGCAGCGCTGCCCGGTCGTTCCGAACCCGCCCCACAGGCAACCGTCAACGGCAAGCTCGAGATTCGCGTCATCCATGATCATGATGACGTTCTTGCCGCCCATCTCGAGGTGCACCTTCTTGAATCCCGGAGCAGCGGCCTGGTTCACGATACGTCCGACATGCGTGGAACCGGTGAACGACACGACGCGCACGTCATCATGAGTCGTCAACGGAATACCCACCTCTTCGCCATCGCCGGTTACCATGTTGACGACACCCTTGGGGATGCCGGCGTCCTCCAGCACCTTGACGAAATTCCGCGCGGACAATGGCGTCTGAGACGCAGGCTTGAAGACCACCGTGTTGCCGCACACGAGCGCGGGAATGATCTTCCACGACGGGATCGCCATCGGGAAATTCCAGGGCGTGATGATCGAGCTCAAACCGAGCGGCTGACGCACCGACATCGCAAACTTGTTCCTCAGCTCCGACGGGACGGTCTGTCCGAACATGCGCCGCCCTTCGCCGGCGATGTAGAACGTCATGTCGATCGCTTCCTGGACGTCGCCGCGCGTCTCGTTCAGGACCTTGCCCATCTCGCGCGTCATGTCGCGTGCGAACTGTTCCTTGCGCTCGACGATCAGCTGCGCCGCGCGAAAGAGTATCTCCGCGCGGAGCGGCGCAGGCACGAGGCGCCAACCGCGGTAGGCGCGCGCCGCCGCGTCGATCGCCGCCTCGACGTCGCGCCCCGACGATTTCTGAAACACGCCGATCAGGTCGTCGGTACTGGCGGGGTTGCGATTCTCGAACGTCTCGCCGGTCGCCGCAGGCACCCAGCGGCCGTCGATGTAGTTGTTGTAGCTGGTCATCATTGGAGGGGAAGACATAAGGAGAATCCTGTCGGGATCCGGGGCGCGGGACCCGGGATCCGCGGTCCAGGATCCGGGATCCGATCCGGATCCGGTCAATCTTCGGCTATTTCGGCTTCTGCGATCGGAGGCGGCGCGGTGGCGGCGAACTTCAACGCCTCGACGAAGGCGTGAATGGCCGCCACGGCGTGTTCCGTGGGCTCGATGAATTCGATGCCGGTGCGATACAGGATCGCGCCCTCGCGAAGCTCCCCAATCTGGCAGTGCGCAATTCGCCCTTTGACCACGACCGACCGCGACCCGAGCGAGAGACGGAACTCGTGGAGCGAGTCGAGGTGCAGCGGAAACGTCGTCTCGACCTGCGCACCACGGTCGCTTAAGTCGAGAATCGTCATCGGCTCGTACACCGTGACTTCCCCGGTCACCTGGCCGGCGATGGGGATGCGTTCGCTGTCGCGCGTGTTCGTCATGAATCAGCTATCAGCTCTCAGCTGACAGCGTCAGCTGTCAGCTACACGGGCACTTAGGTACTTTTATCGGACCCTGACGTGCTGGAGATAGTCTCCCGACTCGATCCGCTGCGCCTGCCCCAGGGGCGCGTTATAGAAGTACACCCAGGCAGTATGTTGCTGCGCGTCCGGCAAAGTGACCACGATCTGCGACCGGATGTAGAGGCTGTGGTCAGGATCGCCCGGCGCATAGCCCTCAATCTCGTCGAGCGCCGGCAGGATCGAGCTCGATTCCGACAGCCGGTAGAGCTCTCCCCAGACACACCCCTCCGGCGATGGGATGGCTGCCGGGTAGAGCCCCAAGTCGAACAACGACGCACTGATCCAGCCCCGGCCGACGAAGGTGAGCTTGGCATCCATCGCTGCACGGCGGCGCCGGTCGAATCCCGCCATCAAAGTCCCGTAGAAGAAGACGAACTCTCCCACGAGGACAGTGTACATGGATCTCTGCCGGAAGCCGGGATCCGCGACTCGCGACCTGCGGCTCATACGGGCTCCGACCCCGCAGTGGGGGGTCTGACCCCCACCGCGGGGTCTGACCCCCACGGGGTCTGACCCCCACTACGGGGTCTGACCCCACTACGGGGTCTGACCCCACTACGGGGTCTGACCCACTACGGGGTCTGACCCCCACTAGGGGTCTGACCCCCATTACGGGGTCTGACCCCTACTGCGCCAGCCTCCGGGTCGCCCGGAGCATCGCGCCAAAGAAAAAGCCCGCGATTGCTCGCGGGCTTTGTTGAGACGATGGAGGAACGTCGCTTTTACTTCTCGGCTTCGGCTGGCTTCTGGGCGTCGGCCGGCGCCTTTGGAATCAGCTGCAGGATCTCCGCCGGCACCGAAAACGAGAGCGCCACGGTCTTGCCGGTACCGGTGAGCTGCAGCGACTCGACCAGGGCTTGAGTGCGCGGGTCGGCTTGCGCCTGCAACCTGGCCAGTCCGAGGACGCCGCGGACGATGTCGCGGAGGTTCTCGGCGGCCTGCTCGTCGCGCGCTTCGGCGCGGAGCGTGCCGGACAATCCGCCGTTGACGTGCCCGGCGGCCGCAAACCACTTCAGTGCGGGAAGACGGGAGGCAACCTGTTCGGGAAGCTTCGCCTGCGAGGCGAGCACATCGAAACGGCCGACGGCCCAGGCGTTGTTGCCCTGGCCGATGTCGTTGACGAGCTCCATCATCTCGTTGTTGCCGGTAACGCTCTGTGCGGAAAGCTGCGCGTCGATGGAGTTCTTGACCGCCGTGGAATCGCCGATGGCGACGAGGCCAGGTTCGAGAAATGCGAGCGTCACACTCCCGCTCTGCACGGGCATGTCCTGATGCACGCCGGTCGGGCAGACAATCAACCGCTTGCCTTTGTATTCCTCAACCGCGCCGCCATGGTCACGAATCAGACCTTCGAGCTGGGTATCGTTGAATCGGCCGCGGGCGACGACGAGGGGGGCGGGCTTTTCGGCTCCGGCTGTGAGGGATGCGACGATGTAATCGATGTCTTTTTCGATGTCGATGCCGGTCTGGGCCTGGAATTCCCGCTGCCCCTGCTCGTGCGCCGGGAGCGCTTCTTTGAGGCGGGCACGGAGATCCGAATCCATGATGGCCCGGACATCTGCATACGCCACAACGGTGGCGTCCGCCGGGACGTAACGGAGTTCATTTGAGACCGCCGAGGCCGAAACGGGCTGGAATCCGCCTGTGTAGTAGGCAATCAGGCCAGTTCCGAGACCAGCCGCCAGCACCGCCCCTGACGCCGCCAGAAAATACCGGGTTCGCTTAGTCATGCCGCAGCCCTCTGTAGGAATTATACAGGCCAAGCGGGTAAAAAGTTCCAAAATGGCTCACCTGGCGCCGTTTTCGACCGTCCGACCCTCGGCGCTATTGTTCCAACACGTATTCCCGGCGCTCGACCACCCAAGCGGCCAGCCCGACAAAAACAACCAGCATTGCGCCTAGACCGAAAAGGCTCCCGGCAAGGGAGGGGCTCTCGCGGAACACGCCCTGGATGAGGCTGAGCACGCTGTCGCTCGGCATGGCGTGCGGCACCAGCCCCTGCAGGTAGTAGGCAACCGTGAACTTCTTCAGGTAGCCAGGGAACGCCAGCGCCGCCTGTTCCCAGCCGAAGATGAAGATCAGACCGACCAGCAGCGGCCGCTTGAACTTGGCGCCGACGAACGCGAACAGCGCGCCATACACGGCCAGCCCCAGCGCAAGGAGCAACAGGTCCTTCACGAGGTCGATGAACGAGGCTCCAAGGCTGCCTCGCATCGGGACGACGAGGAGGTAGACGAGCATGACCGAGGGCAAGACGACAAAGACGGTGCATCCAAGGTACGCGAGGAACTTGCCGAACAGGACCGCACCGCGGCGGATGGGGCGCGTGAACAGATACGTGATCGTCTTGTCCTCGACCTCATCGGCCATCAGCGACGTGCCGTAGAACACGCCGAGGACCGGCACGGTGAAGCGCAGGTAGAACACCCAGATCATCAAGCCGAAGATCGCCGGCCCGGTCATCCGGATCGTCTGCGATGCCCCGCTTTCGTTCACCCGATGGTCTTCGAATACTGGCGCGCCAAAGGCCACGATGATGCGCAGGAAGCAGCGCAATCAGCACCGGCGCGCCAACGACGAGCATCATGAAAATGGTCCGCCGCGACCAGAGCATCTCGCCGAGGGAGAGATCGAAGATCCGCAGACCCGAGGCGATAAAGCCCGGCGCGGCGGGGATCGGTCTTTCGGAGTCGTTCATAGTGCGGCAATCCTCGTCAATTGGGCGCCTGCGACTTGCCAAGATCAGACAAGAGAAGGGGAGAAAGGAGGCCTGTAAGAACTCTCTTCACCCAAGTCATCGGTTTCGTTTCCGTCGCGCTCGCCCGTCGTGCCCCCACCGCTGGAATCGAGAGGCGCAAGAAAATCGCGTTCGCGCGCGAGTGTCCCAGCGCCGGAATGAAGAGAGCCCCAAGAATGACTCCCGTCCCTCCCCTTCTCTTGTAAGAACTGGCGCCTCACTTCACCAGGTACTGGAAGACCGCCTGAAGGTTGTCGTCAGGCGATGTTACTTCCTCGATCGCGCCATACTCGCCGCTGGCCGCCAGCTCGGTCAGGCGCGCATAGAACGCATCCGGCTTGCCGGTCTCGACGGTGACCGAGCCGTCTTCGAACTTCATGCTCCGAACATCCGCGCGCTCGAGGAAGTCGCGCGCCAGGCCGCGCGGGTTCTCCGCCCGGACGTAGACGGTATGCGGGTGCTCGTCGATCAGATCGCGGATGGCGTGCACATCCCCTTCGGCGAGGATCCGGCCGTTGTTGATGAGGAGGATGTTCCCCGTCATCGACTCGATCTCATGCAGGATGTGGCTCGAGACGATGATGCTCTTGCCGGCGCGGGCCCATTCGCGGATCAGTCGGATCGTCTTGCGACGCGCAAGCGGATCCATGCCCGATAGCGGCTCGTCGAGAATCAGAAGCGTCGGGTCGTGCACGATGGCCTGCGCGAGCTTCACGCGCTGACGCATGCCTTTGCTGTAGGCGCCGATCTTCTTGTTCGCGGCATCCATCAGATCGACGGACGTCAGCGCGCGGCGGGCCGCTTCGTCTGCCGCCTGCTCGTCGAGGCCGTTCAGCCGCACGAGCGCCGTGACCCACTCGAGACCGGTCATCCGTTCGTAGAACGCGTCCTGCTCCGGGCAGAAGCCGATCTGGAAATACAGGTGCGGATTGCGCCAGATCGGCTCGCCGAGCACCGTGACGGCCCCTTTGCTCGGCTTCAGCTGGCCGGTGATCAGCTTCATGAACGTCGATTTGCCGGCGCCATTGGGTCCGAGGAGACCAGTGATGCCCGCAGGCACTTCGACGGTGACGTCGTTCAGGCCGATGACCTGGCCGTACCACTTCGAGACGTGCTCCGCGGTGACGATCGGCGCGCTCACGTCACCACCTCCACGCCGCGTACCCGACGTTCGAGAATCGACAGCGACAAGGCGACCAGCCCGAGGATCACGATGAGCGAGACGGGCCAGGGCGTGGCATATCGCGGCTTGAGCCTGAAGATCACGTCAACGACCTGCGTGAGGTTCGCGCCGAGCGAAATCCACGACAGCCGCGTGCTCCCGGTAATCGCGAGCATGGCGCCATAGATGGCGGCGGTGAAGAACAGGATGCCGGCGTAGAGGATGCCCACGTAGCGCGCGCTCTTCGAAAGCGACGACAGCGCCAGCATCGTGAACGTCGACAGCAGCGCCTGCAGCATCGCCGCGACGGTGATCGCCGGGAACAGGAACAGGTTCTTACTGCAGAAACGCGAAGCTGCCCGCGAACAGCACCTGGAGGAGCAGCAGCAACAGGCCGGGCACGAGCGTCACGAACAGCAGGAACGAGAACAGGATCGCTGCCTTGCCGAAAATGTATTCGGTCCGCATGAGCGGCTTCGACAGATAGATCTGCAAGCGCGTTCGCGCGTCGGTCGTTGGCGATGAGTCCCGCGCCCACGTAGATCGTCACGATGAAGACGAAGAAGTCCTGCTGCTCGAGAAACTGGCGGAACGTTTCCGCGGTGGGCGCGAACATCGCGACCTGCGGGTAATTCGCGGTCACGTAGATCTGCACGGCCCGCACCAGGAACGGGAGCCACGCGAACATCAGCAGGCCAAGGAAGGTGCGCTTGCGGATCATGGTCAGAATGCCCGGCGCGCGCAATGACGGTCCACGCCTGTCCCGGCATCGCTTTGCCGCCGGCGTAGCGGCGGTAACTCTGATCGTGGATCGGCATGGATTCGCTACGGTTCTTTTCTTCACTTTGCGCTGGGGCCCCACCCCCAGCGCCTGCCAGCGCTCGCTCGTTCGCTCGCGCCGACCGATCGCGACGACTCTCCGTTTATTGTTCACCCAGTGCTTTCGCGAAGACGTCCTCGAGCGTCGGAATGCTCGGCCGCAGATGGCGCACCTGCACGCCGTGCCGGGCCGCCAGCGCAAAGAGCGCCGCCTGGTCGTTGCCGCGCGCCGCCGCCGGTCCGTCGATGCCGCGCGACGCGCCATCCGGCACGAACACGCGCATCACGTCCTCGTCGGTGGAAGTGCATTCCATGCCCGCCTCGTGGAGGACCTGGACGAACGCCGGCAGATCTCCCTTGATGCGCAGCTCGAACACCCGACCCGCAGGCCCTTTCAGCTGCTCGAATCGGACCCTGCGCGGCCACCTGCCCCTTATCCATCACGATCACGTCATCGCACGTGTACTCGACGTCGGGGAGCAGGTGCGACGACAGAATCAGGTTGACGTTCTTGTTGTGCCCGAGATCGCGGATGAGCTCGAGCATCTCGTCGCGCCCCTTGGGATCCATGCCGTTGGTCGGCTCGTCGAGAAACAGCAGATCGGGATCGTGGACGAGCGCCTGCGCGAGCTTGATGCGCTGCTTCATGCCGGTCGAGTACGTCTCGATGTTGCGGTAGCGCGCTTCGCCGAGTCCGACGTAGTAGAGGACCTCGTGCGCGCGCTGCATGGCGTCGACGGCCGGCAGCCCCGCCAGCTGACCGCAGTACGCGACGAACGACACCGCGTTCATGCCCGGAATGTGCGCAGTCGCTCTCCGGCATGTAGCCGATGCGCGCGCGAATCTCGAGCGGCCGATGGGCGACGTCGAGGCCGAGCACCGTCATGCGCCCGTGGGCCGGCTTGATGAAGCCGAGCAGCGCCTTCAGCATGGTGCTCTTGCCGGCGCCGTTCGGGCCGAGCAGGCCGACCGCGCCGGCATGGAACCGCCCGGATACCTCCTTCAGCGCGCGATTGTCGCCGTAGATGACGGTCACCGCGTCGAGATGCACCACCGGCGTGTCGGCCGGCGAGGAGGCTCGCTCGCGTGTGGCGATAACGTGAGTGCTGTCCAAGTCTTAGCCTATACGGTCCCTGGAATCAGAGCGTTCCGCGCAAGCCGAGCACGTCGGCGCGCTCGCGCATGAAAGTAATGACGTTGGTGATGTGCTGATCGATCGGCAAGCCGATCTCTTCCGCGCCTTTTCGCAAGATCCTCGCGGTTCACCGCCCGCGCGAAGGCCTTGTCCTTCATCCGCTTCATGACCGAGGATGCCTCGAGGTCGAGCACGCTCTTCGACGGCCGCACGAGCGCGCAGGCGGTCACGAACCCGGACATCTCGTCGCAGGCATAGAGCGCGTGCTCGAGCCGCGACTCGCGCGGCACGCCCGAGTACTCCGCATGCGACAGGATGGCCCGCGTCACCCACTCCGGATATCCCTGCGCCTTCAGGATCTCCACGCCGCGAAACGGATGATTCGCCTGATCCGGCCAGCGCTCGTAGTCGAAGTCGTGGAGGAGCGCCACGACGGCCCACTCTTCCTCCGGTTCTCCCCACAGCCGCGCGTAGCCGCGCACCGACGCTTCGACCGCGAGCATGTGCTTTCGCAGGCTCTCGCTCTGCGTGTATTCCGTCATCAACTCCCAGGCGGCTTCTCTCGATAAGGCCATCTCAGCTACCAGCTACCGGCTTCCAGCTACCCGCTCGGATCTTCCGCCTGAAGGCGGAAGCTACGAATCTGTCGGACTTTTTCCGCCTAAAGGCGGAAGCGACAAATGGCGACGTGTCGGCCCGCGAACCGCGAGTCGCGAGTCGCGGACCGCGAGTCGCGGATCCCGACAGCGTTCTCATTCACCCATCACCTTGACGATGACACGCTTCTTCCGCTGGCCATCGAACTCCGCGTAGAAGATCTGCTCCCACGGTCCGAGATCGAGCTTGCCACCAGTAATCGGCACGATGACCTGGTGCCCCATGATCGTGCGCTTCAAATGCGCGTCGGCATTGTCTTCGCCGGTCTGGTGATGCTTGTACGGCAGACCAGCGGGCGCGAGCTTCTCGAGCCAGACCTGGAAGTCCTCGATCAGCCCATCTTCCCAATCGTTGACGTAGACGCCGGACGTGATGTGCATCGCCGACACCAGCGCGATCCCATCGGCGACGCCGCTCTTCTTCACGATCGTAGCGACCTCGTCGGTGATGCGCACGAACTCCTGGCGCTTCTTCGTGCTGAACCAGAGGTAGTCGGTGAATGTTGGCATGAACGTAGCTCGTCAGCTGTCAGCTCTCAGCTCTCAGCTGTCAGCTGTCGAGCTGTCAGCGGCTGATAGCTGAGAGCTGTTAGCTGATAGCTCATTCGAGTATCAGCGCCGCCTGCGCATTGAAGTCCAGAGCGCCGGCTCCTGCGGTTCTCAACCGTCGAAGTCCCGCGGCGCCAATCATCGCGGCATTGTCGGTCGAGAGCGCAAGCGGCGGAACGAACACCGGGATGCCGTACGCCAGGCCGCGTGCCTCGGCGTCCGCGCGCAGCCGGCTGTTGGCCGAGACTCCGCCGGCAATGCCGATGCTGCGCGCGCCGAGCCACCGCGCCGCTTCGAACGTCCGGTCGAGCAGCGCGTCCACGACCGTGCGCTGGAAGCTTGCCGCGATGTCGGCGACGTCTGACGCCGGCAGCCTGGAGCCCGCCTGATCCGACGCCGCCGCTTTCATCTCGCGAACGTCGGGATTCGTTCCCGTGCGCTCCCGGACGAGTCGCAGCACGGCGGTCTTCAGACCGCTGAAACTGAAGTCAATCCGGCGCGCAATGTCGGCGGGCAGCACGCCGTCGGCGGTCGGACGCGGCGCGTTGCGGTCCGCGTGCGTCAGCCGCGCGGCTGGGAAATCGCAGGCGCGATCGTTGCCCGTTCCGGGCGACGCGATCGATGACGGGTCCGCCCGGATACCCGAGCCCGAGCAGCTTCGCCACCTTGTCGTACGCCTCCCCCGCCGCATCGTCGCGCGTCCGGCCGATCAGTCGATAGCTGCCGGGATGCTCGATGAAGTACAGGCTGGTGTGGCCGCCCGAGACGACGAGCACGGCCGCGGGCAGCGGCAGCTCGCCGTGCGCGAGCGTGAGCGACTCGATGTGTCCGGCGAGGTGATGGACCGGCACGACCGGAATGCCGCGCGACCACGCGAGCGCTTTCGCGAACGCGACGCCGACGAGCAGCGAGCCGACGAGGCCGGGCCCTGGGTCACCGCCACGGCGCCGATATCGCCGATGCCGACCGACGCCTGCTCGAGCGCCGCCTCGACGACGCCGCAGATGTCGCGCACGTGCTGGCGGGACGCCAGCTCCGGCACGACGCCGCCCCATTCGCGATGGATGGCGGCCTGCGATGCGACGATGTTCGAGCGGATGCGCCAGGGGATTGCGGAATCGCCGCGTCTCTGCGATGACCGCCGCCGCGGTTTCGTCGCAGGACGTCTCGATGGCGAGCAGGTTCATCGCGGGCTGGTCGACGGCACGGCTTCGAGCGCCTTCTTCAGGGACTCGACGTACGGCGCGGTGAAGATGCCGCGTTCGGTGATGATGCCGGCGATGTAGCGGTGCGGCGTCACGTCGAAGGCCGGGTTGCGGATCTTCGCGCCGATCGGCGTCAGCCGCGACGTCCCGAGGTGCGTGACCTCGCGCTGATCGCGCTCTTCGATCGGAATCGCGTCGCCGTCGGGCGTCGCGAGATCGATCGTGGACACCGGCGCTGCGACGTAGAACGGAATCTTGTGCTCGTGCGCGAGCACGGCGACGGTGTAGGTGCCGATCTTGTTCGCGGTGTCGCCGTTGGCCGCGATGCGGTCGGCGCCGACGACGACGAGGTCGATTTCGCCGGCGCGCATCAGCGGGCCGGCCATGCTCTCGGTGATGACCGTCGTGCTGATGCCGTCGCGGATCAGCTCCCACGCCGTCAGCCGCGCGCCCTGCAGGAACGGACGCGTCTCGTCGGCGAAGACCGCGACTTTCTTGCCCTGCTCGACCGCCGCGCGAATGACGCCGAGCGCCGAGCCGTAGCCGGCCGTCGCGAGCGCGCCGGCGTTGCAGTGCGTCAGCACGCGTGCGCCGTCCGGCACGACCTCGGCGCCGAATCCGCCCATCAAACGGCAGTTCGCGACGTCTTCGTCGTGGATCGCTCGGGCTTCGCGCTCGAGCCGATCGGCAATCTCTTCGGGAGACTCGCCAGCCTGCGCGCCCTCGGCGAACGCCGCGCTTCATCCGATCGATCGCCCAGAACAGGTTGACCGCCGTCGGCCGCGTGCCGGCCATCATGTCGCAGGTCTTCTGGAACTCGACGGCGAACTGCCGCGTGCCCTTGGCGGTGCTGCGCCGCATGCCGAGCGCGAGGCCCATCGCGGCGGCGACGCCAATCGCCGGGCGCGCCGCGGATGACCATCGTCCGGATGGCGCGCGCGACTTCCTGTGCGTTGCGGCAGCGCACGTAGATTTCCTGCCCGGGCAGCTTGCGCTGATCGACCATCACGATCGTGTCGCCCTGCCAGTCGATTGTCGGAAGCATGTGTCGTTACCCCAGCAGTCGCCTGTCGAACGGCATCGGGAGCAGCGCCGACAGCCGCAGCGCGCCCTGTCGGCCCTTGAGGTTGGCGAGAATGATATCGATGTCGCCGCAGTACTCCCAGAGCAGCTGCCGGCACGGACCGCAGGGCGGCGTCGGAGCGTCGGTATCGGCGACGACGGCGATGCGCGTGAAGACGAGTGGCCTTCCGAGAGCGCCTTGACGAGCGCGACACGCTCGGCGCACAGCGTCAGGCCGTAGGTCGCGTTCTCGATGTTGCAGCCGCCGATCGACTACGCCGTCGGCGGTCTCGAGCGCGGCGCCGACCTGAAAGTGCGAATAGTGCGCCTGCGCGCGCGTCCGCGCGTCAGTGGCCGCGACGAGCAGCGCCAGATCGGACTCGGACGCGGTCGCGGGCGTTTCGATCGAAACCGGCTGCCACGCGGCGTCGTCGCGCCGATCGCCGCCCCGTGCGCCGCTCGACTGAGCCTTCGCCCTCATGCCTCCGCGCCGCAGCGCTGCTCGCTCGCCGATCCGAACCGCTTCGGCGTTCGCTCTTCCGGTCCGGCATCCGATTGGTGCGCCGATCAGAGCCCGCTCAAGGATCCCCTCCAGCAGGGCGGAGAACTCGTCCGCGGACTCGGCGGGCCACCTCCATGACCTCGTCGTGGACCAGCGGCTGCGGCAGCACGCCGGCGGCAGGGTTGGTGATGCAGGAGATCCCGAGCACTTCCATCCCCATGTGCCTCGCGACGATCGCCTCCGGGACGGTCGACATGCCGACGGCGTCGGCGCCAATCGTGCGCAGGTATCGGATTTCCGCCGGCGTCTCGTAGCTCGGCCCGTGCAGCGCGGCGTAGACGCCGTGGGCAACCGGAACGCCCCGCGCGACAGCCGCCTCGTCTGCGACCGCTCGCAGCCGCTTCGAGTATACCTCGGTCATGTCCGGAAACCGCGGCCCGAAACGATCGTCGTTGGGGCCGACGAGCGGGTTGCGTCCCCATCAGGTTGATGTGGTCGTCGATCACCATCAGCGTGCCGGGTTTGAAGGTCAGGTTGATGCCGCCGGCCGCATTCGTCAGAACGAGCGTTCGGACGCCCGAGCAGGCCGAGGACGCGCGTCGCGAACGTGACGACCGCCATCGAGTGCCCCTCGTAGAAGTGCGCGCGGCCCGACAGCGCCGCGACCCGCTTGCCCGCCAGGGTCCCGACCACGAGCTTGCCCGCGTGGCCGACGACCGCCGACGCGGGCCAGTGGGGAATATCGCCGTAGGGAATCGAGCGGCGAATCGCGCAGCGATCGGTGAAGTCGCCAAGGCCGGACCCGAGCACGATGGCGACCACGGGGCGGTCCTGGATGCGGCCGCGCAGGAACTCCGCCGCGCGCTGGGCGTGCGTGTATCTGATCGGTCATAGCAGGAACCGGCAATCGTCGCGGTGATGAAGTTCGCGAGCGTGCCGGCAAGCATCGCACGCAGGCCGAGCCGCGCCAGATCGTGCCGCCGTGTCGGGGCCAGCGCGCCGATGCCGCCAATCTGGATGCCAATCGAGCTGAAGTTCGCAAACCCGCACAGCGCGAACGTCGCGATCGTGAACGACCGTGGATCGAGCGACGCCTTCATCGGCCCGAGCTGCGAATAGGCGACGAACTCGTTGAGCGCCATGCGCGTCCCGAGCAGGTTGCCGATCGTCGGCGCATCCCGCCAGGGCACGCCCATGCTCCACGCGACCGGCGCAAACACCCATCCGAAGATCTGCTGCAGGCTCAGGTCCGCGAGGCCGAGCAGCGCGTTCACGAGCGCGACGAGGGCGAGGAACGAGATCAGCATCGCGCCGACGTTCAGCGCCAGCGCGAGCCCCTCGCTCGTCCCGCGCCCGGCCGCATCGATGACGTTCACGTCCGTCCGCTCGATCTGCAGCTTCACGGTCCCATGGTCTCGGGCACCTCGGTTTCGGGCACGAAGATCTTCGCCATCATCAGCGTGCCGGGCGCGGTCATGATGACGGCCGTCAAGCAGGTGCTGCGCCTCGATGCCGAAGAGGATGTAGGCCGCCATGATGCCGCCGGAGATGTGCGCCATGCCGGAGGTCATCACCGTCATCAGCTCCGACTCGGTCATACGCGGAAGGTAAGGCCGGATCGTCAGCGGCGCCTCGGTCTGGCCCATGAAGATGCTCGCGGCCACGTTCAGCGATTCCGCGCCGGAGGCGCCCATGACGCGGCGCATCAGGATCGCAAACGCCGAACGACGAGCTGCATGATGCCGAAGTAGTAGAGGATGGCGAACAGCGCCGCGATGAAGATGATCGTCGGCAGCACCTGGAACGCGAACAGCACGCTGTAACTGCGCGCCTTCGGCGCCAAGCACCGTTGTCATGATTCGCGGCCAGACCGCCTTGTCGCCGAGCGGGCCGAAGACGATGCTCGACCCGACGAACGCGAAGTCGAGCAGGCGGTTGATCACGCCGCCGAGCGTCTGGAACACGCGCTGGCCGAGCGTGGTCTTCAGAACCAGCAGCGCGAAGAGAATCTGCAGGGTCAGTCCCCACGCCACCGTTCGGCGATCAATCGCGCGGCGGTTGGTCGACAGGCGCGTACGCGATCGTCATGATGACGATGAGGCCGACGAGCGGCTGCAGCCGGGGCACGGCGATATCGCGCCGCCAGCGCCACCAAAGCCGCGGCACGCTGCCGCCCCGCCGAGGACCGCCATGTCGCGAGCGTCGTAAGGCGCGCGCGGCGGCGGTGCGTGCAGCGGATCTCCCGGCAGCGGCTTCTGTCATCAGTCCTCTCGCTTGGAAGGCGATACCCGCTCGACGATGACAGGACGATCGCGCGGGCGGCGCATCGGCGATGCCGCACCGCGCTGTCGAGCAGCGGCACCGCGTCGCGCGAGCCCGCGCCGCCACGATGATGCACTCGCAGAACCGTGTCTCCCGTCGCGCACGGCTGTTCCGACGTGCGCGATCACCTCGATCCCGACTCCCGGATCGATCACGTCGTCCAGTCGCTCGCGGCCGGCGCCAAGCGCGACCGCCGCCCGTCCGATCGTCTTCGGCCGCAGCGCACGAGACGAATCCGCTCTCGAGTCGCCGTCACGTCGCGCCGGTCCGGCGCCGACGGCAGCCGCTCGTAATCATCGACCACACGGGGATCGCCTCCCTGAAATTCGACGATCGCTCGGAACTTCTCCAGCCCGGCGCCGGACTCGAGCGCTCGCCGGACGCGCGCTTCCGCGGCCGATTCCTCATGCTCCAGGCCTGCCGCGATCAGCATGCGCGCCGCCAGCAGCACCGACAACTGCTCCGAGATCGCGCGGGCCGCGGCCTTTCAGCGTCTCGATGCACTCGATCACTTCGAGCGCGTTGCCGACCATCCGGCCGAGCGGCGCGTCCATCGCGGTGATGAGCGCCTCGGTTCGCACGCCGGAAGCTGCCCCGATGGCCACGAGCGACTGTGCCAGCCGTCGCGAGTCGTCGAGGCTCTTCATGAACGCGCCGCCGCCCGTCTTCACGTCGAGCACGAGACCGCCGATCCCCTCGGCGATCTTCTTGCTCATGATCGACGCGCAGATGAGCGGAATGCTTTCGACCGTGCCGGTCACGTCGCGCAGCGCGTACAGCTTCTTGTCGGCCGGGGCGATCTCGGCAGTCTGGCCAATCATCGCGCAGCCGAGTGGACGCCAGCGCGTCGCGAAGCTCGTCGAGCGAAAGCCCAGTGCGAAAACCCGGGAATGGCCTCGAGCTTGTCGAGCGTGCCGCCGGTGTGCCCCAGGCCGCGCCCGGACATCATCGGCAACGTACGCGCCGCAGGCCGCGGCGAGCGGGGCAAGGACGAGCGACGTCTTGTCGCCGACGCCGCCGGTGCTGTGCTTGTCGACGGGCATGCCGTCGAGTCCCTGGGTATTCCACGCGAATGCCCGAACGCACCATCGCGTCGGTCAGCGCGGCGGTTTCGTCGGCGGTCATGCCGCGCAGCAGATCGCCATCAGCAGCGCGGACGACCTGGTAATCGGGCAGCGTGCCGTCGGTGACGCCTGCGACGAAGAAGTCGATGGCGTCGCGATCGAGCGCGCCGCCATCCCGCTTCTGCCGGATGAGATCGACGGCGCGCATGAAGATTGGAGGAAAGGTCGGGGCTAAAGCCGAACTCTACTATAGATTAGAATGAGCAGGTTTCATCGGCAGCACCCCAGCACATGCCTGACTTGACGTCTGTGTCGACGGAGCCTTCGCGGCGCGTGTGGACGTTCCCCACGTACTGCTCGATTCGCTGTCGACTCTGTAAACGATGACCGAACCCGCAGCCCCCCCTACGCTCGCGCCGGACGTGACCGCGAAGTTCGCGGAATTCGCGCGTGCCTGTAAGGCGGCGGCTCGCGCGGTGGCCTTGTACCCAGGCAGCCATCCGGCCATCGGCGCGTCGCTGTCGCGGCTCGTCCAGGCCACCGCACGTCTCGCGGAAGGCGGGCCCTTCACGCTGCAGGTCAGGGCCAACTCCCTGCTCCTGAGCGGCGCCATGCCGCAGCGGCCAGACCCCGCGATTGCAGAACTGGCTGAGGTCCTCTATCGCCACTTGATCGGAGCGTTGACCGTCAATGCGGCGGCGGACGCGGATTCATGGCGAACGCTCCTGTTGCTCCTGGCGCGGACGCCTGAGGATGTCCGGGGCGACGGCGGCATCGCGCGGCTCTGGGCGACAGCGGGCGGACCGAGCCTGGATATCATCGAGATCGACTACGCCGAAGTGCTTCGCGAGAAGCAAGGGGACGCTGCGACGATCGACCAGATCATCGAGGCGGCCATCGCTGGACCGCAGGTGCAACTCGACGACACGATGCTGCAGGCCCTGCTGGCGATCGTCGGTCAGCCCGAAAAATTTCAGCAGCTCCTGGAGCAGCTCGAAACTTCGACCGCGCCGGGCGGAATCGAGGCGAAGACCGCCGCCTTTCTGAATCTGCTCCGGAACCTGACCGAATACGTCGCGAAGTCGAATCCCGATCAGCTGGACGGCATGCTGAAACAGATGGCGGAGGCCGCCGCGGGATTCTCCCTCGACGGCATCGTCGCGCTGTTGGCGCAGCGCGATCGTCCGACGGCCATGGCCGGAACGATCGACGTCGTCAGCGCGATGAGCGAGCGCATGAGCGACGAGTCCGTTGCGCACTTCGTTGCCGAATCGGTGATCTCCGATCGCCGCGCCACCGGCCGGCTCGCGCACGCATTTCAGGCCCTCGTGCCGGAGCAGGATCGACAGCGACAGCTCCTGGCTCTTGCTCAGCAGGAAGTCTCGGAGTCCGAGATAGGTCGGGAGGCGTCCTTCACCGAGTTGTGGCAGAACGTCGAGGGGATGCTGACCTCGTACTCCGATGAAGCCTATGTCTCGTCCGAGTACGACCGCGAGCTCACGAGCGCACGGCAGCGGGCCGTCGACGTCGAGCGGATCAGCGACGATCCGCCGGAGCGGATGGCCGGATGGCTCGGAACCGTCAGCGACACGGCGCTCCGCAATCTGGATCAGCAGCTCTTGATCGATCTGCTCACGATCGAAGAGGACGCGCTCCGCTGGCGCGACATCGCCCAGACGGTCGTCGGCCATGCAGACGACCTCGTGCGCGTCGGCCATTTCGATCAGGCCTGGCTGCTGGCGGAAGCGGTCGCCGACCGATCCGCCTCGCGCACCGACCGCCAGCCGCACGCCAGAGCCGCGCTCGAACAGTTTGGCCGCGGCTCCATGCTCAAGCACGCGGCGCCGCAGCTCCGCGGGACGAGCGACGAAGGGTACGAGCGCTTCAAGCGCATCTGCCACGCGGCGGGAACCGGAATCATCGCTCCACTTGCCGAGGCGTTGTCGAGCGAACAGGACGCGCGCGCCCGGCGTCGGCTGCGCGACATCCTCCTCGGGTTTGGCGCGAAGGGACGCGAGTCTGTCCAGCAGCTGATGAGCGCCCCGAACTGGGAAGTCCGCCGGACGGCGGCGTTCCTGCTGCGGGAATTCGGCGGCACCGAAGGGTTGAAGGAACTGATCCCGCTGCTCACCGACACAGAACCGCTCGTGCAGCGGGAGGCCGTGCAGGGACTGATCATGAACGGCAGCCAGGAAGCGTCGGCCATCCTGCTCCGTGCGCTGACGACGGCGACAGGCCGAACGCGTGAAACATTGGCGAGCGAACTTCTGGCCGCGAAGGACGAACGTGCCGCGCCGTTCTACTGTTACCTGCTGAAGCACATGAAGCGAGGGTTTCTGCCAAAGATTTACGCGGCGGCTGTCGAAGCGCTCGGCACCTCGAAGCTCCCGGAGGCAGTGGACGCGCTGAAGCACACGCTCCAGCAAGGAGAGATCTGGGCTCGCCGATGCGTACGCGCCGCTTGCGGGCGGCGGCGGCGACGTCTTTGCGCACCATCGGCACGCCGCAAGCCATCGAAGCGCTCCGCGAAGCCGGCGAGCACGGCCCGCGCGGCGCCAAAGCCGCCGCGCGCGCGCAGCTCCAACTGATCGAATGACTCTCGCGGCTCGCGGCTCGCGGCTCGCGGCATCGCGGGGATCGGGCTCCGACGGAGAACGGGAGAACGGCTGGCGGGGATTTCGATTCGAGGATTCGAGGATTCGGGATTCGGGGATTCAAGGATTCGGGATTCAAGGATTAGTGATCAGTGATGAGTGATTCATATGTCTGATATCCAAAGTAGGGTCGCTCAATACGACGAGCTGCTGCGCCGCTTCGCATCGGGCGTTCGCGCCGCGCAGCTCTACGCGGCGGACCATCCGCTCATCGGCCGCAACGTCGACGGGCTGCTCGCCGTGCTCAAGACGCTGCACACGCACCAGGCCTCGATCGCCGTCGGCATCGTCGGCAACCATCTCGTCGTCGTCCGACACGCCGCTGCCGAAGGCCAGCCTCGGGCATGGCCGAGCTGATCAGAGCGGCTGCAGGAGAACAAGATCGAGCGGATCTCGTTCGAGCGCGGCATCACAGCGGACGAGACCGGCGCGTTCATGCACGCGGTCGCAGCTCTCGGAAAGAACGAGGCGGCGGACGACGAACTGGTCGTTCCCGCACATCCGAGTCGGCCGAATCGTGACCGAGGACCGCGCGTCACGGACGGCATCAGCGGCGACATCGCGGCGATCCGTCAGCTGTACTCGAAAGCCGTCTCGGCCGCGGAGGCCGCCTGGGAAAGCGCGGCGACCGAAGGTCAAGCCCGATCTTCCGGGCGCCTCCAGGCCGTCGAAGGGCTCGCCGATGCGGTCACGCAGAATCGCACGGCGCTCGTCGCGCTGACGGCGATGCGCAACTACGACAACTACACGTTCACGCACATGGTGAACGTCTCGATCCTGACGATGGGACAGGCGCGCGCGCTCGGCATCGAAGGACGGCTGCTGCGGGAGTTCGGCCTGTCGGCGCTGATGCACGACATCGGCAAGGTTCGCACGCCCAAGGAGATCCTGAACAAGCCGGACAAGCTCACCGACGACGAGTTCGAGATCATGCGCCGCCACACCGTGGACGGCGCCGAGATTCTGCGGCGCACGCCCGAGATGCCGATCCTCGCGCCCGTCGTCGCCTTCGAGCACCACCTGCGGATCGACGGCACCGGCTATCCGTTCGGCGCCAAGCGCGAGCGGCTGAACCTGGGCACGATGCTGTGCGGCATCGCCGACGTCTACGACGCCATGCGGTCGCAGCGCGCCTACCAGCAGGCGTTTCCGACCGATCGCATCCTCGCCGTGCTGAAGCGCAACGACGGCAAGCAGTTCGATCAGAATCTCGTCCGGCGCTTCGTGCAGCTGCTCGGCATCTATCCGCCAGGCAATCTGGTGCGACTGACTTCGGGCGAGATCGCCGTCGTCACGCAGGTCCACGCGCCCGATCCACATCGCCCGCGCGTGCGCGTCCTGATCAACAAGGAGGGCGACTGCGGCTCGAGCTCCCCTACGACCGCAACCTGTGGGAACGCACGCGCCGAAGGGGAGCAGGCATCGATCGCCGCGCCGCGTCGATCCGAGCGACTACGGCATCGATCCGCTCAACTACCTGCAGAACTGACTGCGTGAATTGTCCCACGTGAGTGAAGCCGCACAGACCATCTCTGGTCGCGTTCGCCGCTGCTCGGCACGGGCCTGACGTGGCAGGCCGTGCAGATCGGCGCGGGTGCCGGTCAGCTCTCCGGATCGGCTGGTGGCCGAGCTCCGGCTCGCGCAGCTGGCCGCGCTGCTGCTGGCGCTCTCGGCCGGCGCTTACATCGGCCTGGCGGTGGCCCACGAGGCACAGCCTGGCGTCGGCTTCGACGTCGCGCTCGCCGGCGTGTTCTTCGTGGTCGCCGCCGCCACGCTGGTGCGCGATCCGCGCCAGGCGCTTACCATTCTTGCGCTGGCGTTTGCCGCGCACGCGATTCTGGACGTCGCCCATCGACCGGGCTGGCCCCTGCCGGACGGCGTCGCGCCCGCGATGGTATTCCATCGGGTGCGCCGTGTACGATGTGTTTATCGGCGCGCTCTGTTACCTCCCCATGCTGAGACGATGACGATCTCTCTCCGCGTCGCGGATGATCTAGTGCTCGTGCTCGTCGTGCTGCTTCTGGCCGGTACCGCCCGGAATCCGGTGCACGGGATCGGCGAGCAGTCGCTCAGATCAGCGGAGAGCCAAAGCTCATCGTCATTCTGGTCGCCGATCAGATGCGCGCGGACTACCTGGACCGATACTCTGGACGGTTCACCGGCGGGCTTCGGCGATTGATGCAGGAGGGCGCGTGGTTCCAGCACGCCGCGTATCCGTACCTCAACACGATCACCTGCGCCGGGCATTCGACCATCGGGACAGGGACGTTTCCGTATCAGCACGGAATGATTCTGAACACGTGGTTCGATCGCAAGACCGCCAAGACCGACCGAGTGCACGGACGATGACGAAGGACACAGGAGATCAACTACAGCGGGTTGACCGGACCGGGCGACAGCGGCCGGCGCATCCGCGATGCCGACGTTGGCCGATCAGATTCGCCGTCAGCACGGCCGGGTCGTGACCCTGTCGATGAAAGCGCGCTCGGCCATCGGTCTGGCCGGCCACGGCGGCGACGTCGTCTTGTGGTTCGACACGCGCGGTGGGTGGGCCACGTCGACGGCTTTCACGCCCCAAGCCGACGCCGCTTCGTCGAGCAGTATACGAGCGAGAATCAGGTCGTGTCGGCGTACGGCCATGCCGTGGGAGCGCCTCTACGACGCGTCCGCATATCAGGGCGAGGACGACAATCCGGTGGAGCGCGCACCCACGGGCTGGACGCGAACGTTCCCGCACGTGCTCGGCATCGAAGTCGGGCAAGCCGGATGCGGAATTCTTCGGGCACTGGATGCGTTCGCCGTTCTCGGATGAATACCTCGGCAAGATGGCGGAGGCGACGGTCGACGCGCTGCATCTCGGACAAGGGCCCGCAGATCGATTTCCTCGGCGTGAGCTTCTCGGCGCTCGATCTCGTCGGCCACGCGTACGGTCCCGACAGCCACGAGGTCCAGGACGTGCTCGCCCGGCTCGACGTGACGATTGGCGAGCTGCTCGATCACCTCGACCGAACCGTCGGCGCCGGCAAGTACGTGGTGGCATTCAGCGCCGATCACGGTGTCGCGCAGATTCCAGAGCAGATCGGGAAACGGCGGCCGCGAGACGAACGCCGATACGACCGCTGCCATCGACAAGGCGCTGGTGCCGTTTCTGGGCCCAGGCAAGTACGTCGCGAACGCCGCGTACACCGATATCTATCTACAGAACCCGGCGTCTCAAACGGATGAAAAAGGACGCCGCCGTCCGCGCCGCGGTGCTCGACGCGCTGCGTGCGCTGCCGGGAATCGCACAGGCCTACACGGCCGACGAGATCATGGCCGCGGGGTCCGCGCATCCTCGGATCCGGTCAAACGGGCGGCGGCGCTCAGCTACTATCCTGGTCGAAGCGGCGATCTGATCATCGTGCCGAGGGAGAACTGGATCCTGTCGACGAGCGCGACGACGCACGGCACGCTGTATCCGTACGACCAGCACGTGCCCGTGATCTTCTACGGGGCCGGGGTGAAGACAGGCCGGTTCGCCAGCGCCGCGACGCCCGCCGACATCGCCCCGACCCTCGGCTGCGCTGGCGGGTATTCCGTTCCGAACCACCGACGGTCACGCAGCAAACCGAGGCATTCGCGACAGCAGTCCCCACGCGGTAGAATGACGTAGCCACGCCTGCCTCTTGTTCATAAACCCTCGAACGATCCCAGGGAGCCACTCATGCAGGTTCGTCGTACGGGCGATTTCCGCAGCTGCGGCTGCGATCTGTGCGTCCCGTTCTCTGGGTTGTCACGCCCGCGATCCACGGTCAGGTCGACCGACGCGGCGCGTGGACGCACCAATCATCGGTGCCCAATCGACCGCGGAGCGGCGCGCATGGACGTCGCGCGTCGACAGCATGCTTCGGAGCGGCGAGCTGCGGCTCCGCCAGACCCGCGAGGACCACGTGGTCCCGGGAAGAACGCACGAGCGCGCCGATCAGTACTATCGCGGCGTGCGCGTTTTCGGCGCGGACGTCGCGCGGCAGCTGCGAGGCGGCGCGACGGAGTCGATCTTCGGGACCATTTACGCAGGCATCGACCTCGATCCCGCTCCAGCGATTGACGAGGATCGCGCGCGCGACGCTCCTCGGCGGCGCGGCTCGGAGTCGAGCTGGGTGATCGCAACGTGCCGGCGGAGCTGGTCGTGCTGCCGCTCGACGCCGGCGGCTACGCGCTGACCTGGCGCATGCGCATCGTCGAGCCGGGCGGATACGCGTGCAGTACTTCGTCGACGCGCGAACCGGCGCGACGGTGCTCGACTACAGCGACCGCAAGACGCAGGCGGCGCGTCGGCCGCGCGACCGGCGTGCTCGGCGACACGAAGAAGATCAGCGTCCGCGCAGGCGTCGGGACAATTCCAGACCACCGACGACCTGCGGCCCGCCGATGATCGAGACCTACGACATGAAGGGCGATCCGGTGCGCACGGACAATTTCCTGACCGGCCGCATCAATCTCGGCTTCGAACGATCTCGGGATCGGACTCGGACAACGACTGGACCGACGGCGCGATCGGCGACGCGCACATCTATGCCGGCTACACCTACGACTACTACTTCAAGCGGTTCGGCCGCAAGGGACTGAACAACGCCGACATCCGGATGCAGAACCTCGTGCATCCCGTGCGCCGGTCGGATGTTCAGACACCTACTTCGACCAGTACCCGGACTTCTTCATCAACGCGTTCTACGACGGCGGCGGCGTGATGGTGTACGGCGAAGGCCTGCCGCCCGAACTTCACGCTCGGCGGGCAGACGTGGGACTACTTCTCCGGCGCGCTCGACGTCGTCGCGCACGAGCTGACCCACGGCGTCACCGAATACAGCGTCCAACCTGATCTACCGGAACGAGTCGGGCGCGCTGAACGAGGCGTTCTCAGACATCATGGGCACGAGCGTCGAGTTCTTCTTTCAGCCGGCCGGCAACGGACCGCTGAACGCCGACTATCTGCTCGGCGAGGACGTGATCCGGCCGGGCGGCATGCGCTCGATGTCTGATCCCCGGCTCTTCGGCGATCCCGATCACTATTCGAAGCGATTCCTCGGGCTCGACGGACAACGGCGGCGTTCACATCAACTCCGGCATCGCCAACCAGGCGTTCTATCTGGCGATCGAAGGGGGCACCAACCGGACGTCGGGCCTGAGCGTGCAGGGCGTCGGCGGCGGCCAACCGCGAGCAGATGGAAAAGGTGTTCTACCGCGCGTTCACGCAGCTGATGCCGGCGAACTCGACGTTCTCGGTCGCGCGCGCGGCGACGATCCAGGCGGCGCGCGATCTGTACGGCGCCAACAGCGCAGCCGAGCGCGCCGTGACGCAGGCATGGACCGCGGTAGGGGTCAATTGATGCGGTCCACTCGCGACGTCGTGACCGCACTCGCCATGCCGGTGGCGCTGCTCCTTGCGGCGCCCGCATGGCGCAGTCCCATGCAACAGCCACTACGCCGAGCACGCCTGACTCATCGGCGTCAGCGGCGGCGTCCAGCAGGCGGCGCAGCGACGTCTCGGATCACTTCAGCTTCGCAAAGAACTCGAGACCGAGACTGTCGACGTCGAAGTATCCGATGAAGACGGCTGGCGCTCGTCGATCGTCGGGCGCCAGCTTCCGCGTGTGGAAGAACCTCGGCGTCGGGCGTTGCCGTCACAGTCAGCGAACGGCGAGCGGAAGCGCCGGAAGTGACGGCGAGCGTTCCGCATCCGTTCTTCTTCAACCAGCCGCGCACCGTCACGGGCACCGAGACTGGCATCGCGCACGCGGAAACCGGCGTGCATCTGCAATTCCAGTATCTCGTGCCCGCCGCCGGCCGATCGCACGTGATTCTCCAGGAGGGCCGTCCTGGCTGAACGTCGAGCACGAAGTCGTGACCGACGTCACCGTAACCGAGTCGTATCCGTTCGACACGGCCGCGTTTGGCGGCGCGCGTGACCAAGACCACGAAGGCCTCGGCGGCCGGTTTCAACGCGGGCGTCGACGTGACCTGGATGTTCGTGCGCGTCAGTCGGTGTGGGCGGCCTCGTGCGCTACACGCGCGCCGACGTCGATCTCGACGCCGGTCAACGGGCGCACGCTCACGATCAAGGCCGGCGGGCCTGCAGGCCGCTGCCGGGATTCGTGTGTTGTTCTGATTCGGGTAGTGATCTCGTCAGCCTCAGAAACCTGTAGCGCAGCCCTGCGGGGCCGCCTGGTGGCAGGGCTGACCAGCCTCGCCAAGGCTTCGGCGGTCCGCCGAAGCGAACGCGAAGGCGGAAGCCCTGGGCTACGAGGGGATGGGTACGCTGAATGTCCGAGTTCACCACGATCGTTCTTGCGGTGGTCCGCAGAATTCCGCCGGCAAGGTCGCGACGTACGGCGACGTCGCGGAGGCGGCCGGACGGCCGCGCGCGGCCCGCGCCGTCGGCAACATCATGCGCGAGTGCAGGCGCCCGGACGTGCCCTGCCACCGCGTCGTCGCGGCGGCCGGCAAAATTGGGGGATACGGCGGAACATCGAGCTCAAACGCGGCCTGCTGCGTGCCGAAGGGCTCCTGGTCGGAGCGTCGACCATCCGCAATTTCAGCGCCCACCGCGCTCGCCTGTCCCGCCGGCCGGCGGCAGCAAAGAAGCGCCCGCGGCGCCCCGACGAAACTTATGCGCCGCAAAGTCCGTTAAAGTCTGGGTGTCCTTCGGCAACGCTGGACCCGTCATGGCTACGTCTAAGGTGATAGAGCATCCCTCGTGGCGCACGCCGGCGGCTAACCCCGCCCGGGCCGAAGAATGGCGCTCGTGGAGCGGTGCCGCCGGGGGGACCTGGCGGCCTTCGAGGAGCTGTACCGGGCGCACGCGGGCAAGCTGTTCAGCCTGGCCTGCCGGATGCTGGGGAACCCGGCGGACGCGGAGGACCTGCTCCAGGAGATCTTCCTGTCGGCGCACCGGAAGCTCGACAGGTTCCGCGGCGAGTCGGCGCTGGGCACGTGGCTGTACCGGCTGGCGACGAACCACTGCCTGGATTACCTGCGGAGCCGCGCGGCGCGGACGAACCAGGTGACCGACGCGCTCGACGACGAGCCGGGGCTGTTCGACGCGGGGCGCGGCGGGCTGGCCGAGCAGGCGATGACGAAGATGGACCTCGAGCGCGCGCTGGCGCAGCTGCCCGAAGGTGCCGCGCGGCGTTCGTGCTGCACGACGTCAGGGCTCGAGCACCGCGAAGTCGCCGAGGTCCTCGGCATCGCGGAAGGGACGTCGAAGTCGCAGGTGCACAAGGCGCGGCTGCGGCTGCGAGCGTTGCTGTTGAAGGAGAACAAAGGCGGAGTCTAAGACCTGCCGGCGGTTGAGCGAAAGACAAGTGGGCGGGCGACGATGCATTCGACTATCGCGAATCGATCCAGGAGCTGGTCGACGGCACGCTCGGAGCCGATCCGTCGCGCCGAGCTCGAGCGGCATCTCGATGAGTGCGCCGAGTGCCGCGCGCTCGCAGGCCGACATGCGAAGCGCTTCGCAGACCGCCGGCGTCGCTCGAGTCGCTCGAGCCGCCGGACGGCGTGTGGCTGCAGATCGCCGGACGGCTGCGTCAGGAAGGCCGCGTCAGCGCCGCCGGCGCCGGTGCCGTCGCGCGCGCCGCACTACGCGTGGCTCGCGATCGCGGCGGCGCTCGTCCTCGCCGTCGGCGCTCGATCGGCGTCTGCTCTGTCGCGCAGTACCGCACCACCCGGCCCGCCCGCGGCAGCGCCGACAGTCGCCGCGCGGCACCTGGCAACGCGAAGCCGGACATCGCCGTCGAAAGCGTGGAAGCGGAGTTCCGGCTGGCCGAGCAGCACTACCAGAACGCGATCGCCAAGCTCGAACAGGCAGCACGGCTCGATCAGGCCGCGTCCGGACGCGACGAGAACGCGCTCGATCCCGCAGACGGCCGCGATGCTCCAGAAGAACCTGCAGGTCATCGACCAGGCGATCGCGGAGAGCCGCGCCGCGCTGCGGTCGGAGCCGCCGAGCGCGCCGGCGCGCGACAGCCTGTTCGACGCGCTGCGGCGGAAGGTCGCGCTGCTCCAGGACACGATCGCGCTGATGAACGAGATGCGCAAGGGCAATTCCGCCGGCGCCGCCCAGATCGTCGACGGCTTGAACAAGTCATAACGGGCGTCCGCATGAAAGCGGCAGCGACTACGAGACGTGACATGCGACAGATCGCCTTCACGGTCCTCACGCTCGCCGCGCTCGCCGCGCCGCCCGTCTCCGGCGCGGACGCGCAGGCGCTGCCCGAGCGGATCCGCGCGGTTCGTCGAGCGACCGCGTCGACATGGTCCGCACGGCGCGCTACCAGCGGGCGCGAGGAGCAGACCGAGCGCAGACCAAGACCGTCAAGATCGGCGCCGACGGCGAGCTGACGCTCGCGAACATCTCCGGCGACATCACCGTGACGCGCGGCGAACGGCAGCGACAGCGACGATCGAGATCGTCAAGACCGCCCGCGCGCAGAACGGCCGACGAGGCGCAGCGAGCTGCTCGGCCTCGTCACGGTCGACGTCACCGAGCGCGCCGGCCGCGCCGAGGTCGAACGCGGTCTACCCGCGCGAGCGACGAGATGCGGCGCAACAACCGCCGCAACGTCAACGTGTCGGTGGCCTACAACGTCACCGCGCCGGCGGGCACCCGCCTCACCGTCAAGTCGATCTCGGGCGACGTCAGGGTCGCCGACATCAAGGGCGACGTGTCCGCCAACTCGATCAGCGGCAACCGTGCGCATCGCCAACGGCGGACGGATCGGCGGCGCCAAGTCGATCTCCGGCGACGTCGAGATCACCGACACCCAGATCGATGGCGCGCATCGAAGCGCAGAGCATCAGCGGCGCCGTCACGCTGCGCAAGGTGTCCGCGCGGCGCATCGATGTCGGCAGCGTCAGCGGCGACGTCGCGCTGGAGGACGTGCAGTGCGATCGCGTCGGGGCGCACTCGATCAGCGGCAACGTCGAGTTCGCCGGCACGCTCGCGAAGAGCGGCCGCTACGAGTTGAAGTCCCACTCCGGCGACGTGCGCGTCGTCCTCGCCGGCAGCACCGGGTTCGAGCTCGAAGCGAATTCGTTCAGCGGCTCGATCCGCTCCGACCTGCCGCTCAAAATCCGGGGGCGGCGAGCGACGCAGATGGCGCCGGCGCCGATCCGTCCACGGCGTCTTCGGCGACGGCAGCGCCGTCCTCGAGCTCACCACCTTCTCCGGGCAGCATCGTCATCAGCAGGCGGTAGCGACGACATTACGCTGCCTGTTCGGATTCACAGCCGATTCCGGACATCCGCCGCGCCAGCCGAAGCCCGGTGTCGTCATGGCATCCCGCTTGCTCAGCCATTGACTGACGCGTGGCATCCGATTCGCTCGTATAATGCCGAGTATGCGATGGCCGCTGAGCTCCAGGCGAGGCGCACGAGCCTCGCTTGCTACAGGGTGCACAGGTGCATAGCGCAGCGACCATCACCGTGCCGAGAAGCCGGTGGAGTCGCGCAGCCCGACGCATCAAACGTGTTGCGATGGAGAATGTCGTATGAGAAAGCAATGGGTTCTGGTGGGTATCCTGGCGGCCTCGCTTGATGGCGGCACCGGCGCTGGCGCAGCACAAGGCGCCGAACCAGCAGCCGCACGACCGCGGCCGCGCCGTCCGCGCCGGCCGGCGAGCTGGCGCTCGGCACCGTGACGCTGCCCAAGGCGGTGACGGCGGACGGCAAGCCGCTTCCGGCCGGCACCTATCAGGTCCGGCTGACGGCGCAGGAAGCCAAGCCTGAGGCGAGTCGGCACGAGCGAGAACACTCGAGCGCTGGGTCGAGTTCGTTCAGAAGGGCACGGTCAAGGGCCGCGAAGTCGTCAGCATCGTCCCGCAGAGCGAAGTCAAGGACGTCGTGAAGGACACGCCCCCCGGCCGGCGGCGCGCCAAGGTCCAGATGCTGAAGGGCAACGACTACGTGCGGGTGTGGATCAACAAGGGCGGGAATCACTACCTGATCCACTTCCCGACAGCGGCGCGGCGACGTAAGTAAAGGGACAAGGGTAAAGGGAAAAGGCAGAGCAGGATCCTGCTTTCCCTATTTCCCTTTCCCTTTCCATTCAGATCGCCATCACGTCGAACTGCTCGTGATGCAGGTGCGTGTCGGGCTTGATCGTCACCGGCTTTCCGAGCGTCTGCTGCAGGTCGCGCAGCAGCGCGCTTTCCTCTTCCTTCAGCGCCCGCGCGATGTCCGGGTTCACCCGCAGGATGACACCCTGCCCTTCGAGTCTCGGCGCCGATCTTCTTCATCTCGGTCAGGATCTCGTAGCAGATCGTTGACGCCGACTTGATCGATCCCGAGCCCGAGCAGTACGGGCACGGCTCGGTCAGCTGGCGCTCGAGGCTCTGCTTCACGCGCTTGCGCGTGACGATCACCAGCCCGAAGTCCGAGACCTGCAGCGCCTTCGACGGCGAGCGGTCCTTCCGCAGCTCCTTCTCGACCTCCTGGAAGACCTTCTGCCGGTTCTTCTTCTCCTCCATGTCGATCAGGTCGAGCACGATGATGCCGCCGAGATCGCGCAGCCGGATCTGGCGGACGATCTCCTTCACCGCCTCGAGGTTGGTCTTGACGATCGTGTCCTCGAGCCGGCCGGTGCGCTTGCCGACGTAGCGGCCGGTGTTGACGTCGATCGCGACCAGCGCCTCGGTCTGGTTGATGACCAGGTAGCCGCCCGACTTCAGCCACACCTTGCTGCGCAGCGCCTTGTCGATCTCGGCCTGGACGCCGTACTCCTCGAAGATCGGGAATTCCTTCGTGTAGAGCTTCACGCGCGGCAGCGAGGTTCGGCATGATGCGCTCGACGAGCGCGATCACGCGCCGGTACTCCTGCTCGTTGTCGATGCGGATGGCGCGTGTAGTCGTCGGTCAGCAGGTCGCGCAGGAGCTTGGTGACCAGGCTCTGCTCCTGGAACAGCACCGCCGGCGGCCGCCGGCGCTTCCATCTTCTGCCGGATCTCGGTCCAGACCTGGTGGAAGTAGGTCAGGTCGCTGACGATGTCGTCCTTGGAGCGGCCGCCGGCGGCGGTCCGGATGATGACGCCGCCGGTGAAGCCGTGCTCCTCGCGGAACTCGCGGACGATGCCGCGCAGCCGCGCGCGCTCTTCGCGCGACTCGATCTTGCGCGAGACGCCGACGTGATCGACCGTCGGCATGAAGACCAGGAAGCGCCCCGGCATCGTGACGTGCGACGTCAGCCGCGCGCCCTTCGTGCCGAGCGGCTCCTTGACGACCTGGACGAGGACCTCCTGCCCTTCCTTCAGCAGGTCCTCGATCTTCGGCTGCGGGCCTGTCGTCGCGGATCTGTGCGCGGCGCGTCGCCCCGCGAGGACGATCGCCGCTCGACGCCGTGGGCGAGCAGCTGGCGCCTGGCGTGGCCGGCTCCGCCTGCTAGCTCCGGTCGTCGCGTCGACGGACGGCTCGGCAACCGCGGCCATCGCCGGCTCGCTCGTCGTCGCCGGACTCGAGGCGGTCGAACTCCTCGACGGTGTTGACGACTTCGGAGACGTAGAGGAACGCGTCGCGCTCGAGGCCGATGTCAACGAAGGAGGACTGCATGCCGGGCAGCACCTTCGACACCCGGCCCTTGTAGATGTTGCCAACCACGCCGCGCTGACGTTCGCGCTCGATGAAGATCTCGACGACCTGGTCGTCCTCGAGGATCGCGACACGCGTGTCGTGGTCGCTCGAGGAGATGATCATCTCCTTGTTCATGGACAAAACTCCACAAATGTGCGGAGCCTGACGGCGCGCACCGCAGCACGCGTGCCGCACGCGGCAGCACCGATCCCGGCATCAGCCAGCACGCGACAAGCGCGAGCATCACCAGCGTCATGTTCGAATCGCTCAATAACGAATCTCGCAGCGGCATCCGCATCCCGGATCCCGCATCCTGGATCACGGATCCCGACCGTGTACGACCTAGTTCGTGAATCGCCTCATCCTGACGTTGAGGATGAGGCCGAACGCGGCCAGCGTCGCGATCATCGACGAGCCGCCATAGCTCATCAGCGGCAGCGTCAGCCCTTTGACCGGCGCGAGGCCGGCCGACATCGTCACGTTGTAGATCACCTGGAACGCAAAGCCCGAAATGATGCCTCCCACCAGATACGCGCCGATGCGGTCCTTGGCGAGCCGGGCCGCCTCGAGCGATCGGAGAATCACGAACAGATAGAGCCCCAGCGCGACGAGCACGCCGATGAAGCCCTGCTCCTCCGCGAGGACCGAGAAGATGAAATCGTTGTCGGCGACCGGCAGGAACTTGTACTGCCCCTGCGTGCCCTTCATGAACCCCTTGCCCGTCAGGCCGCCGGACCCGACGGTGATCCGGGCCTGGATCTGCTGGTAGCCCGCGCCCCTGCGGATCCTGCTCGGGATCGAGGAACGTCTTGATGCGCGACTTCTGGTAGTCCTTCAGCGCGAACTTCCACGCGACGCGGCGCCAGCAGCACCGCCGCGAGCGCGAGGATGGCGATGAGCCGCAGCCGCAGGCCGGCGAGGAACGCGATCCCGAAGCAGACCGGGACCAGCGTGACGGCCGTGCCGAGATCGGGCTGCTTGCGCGATGAGCAGGAACGGCACGACGAAGAAGAGGCCGGCGATCACGAGGTCGCCGTAGTTCCGCGCGCCGCGGCGGTTCTCGCCGAAGATACATCGCCAGGATCAGCGCGAGCGCGACGCGGCCGAACTCCGATGGCTGCAGGTTGAAGGGCCCGAGCGAAATCCAGCGCTGCGACCCGCCGGCCTTGACGCCCTTCGACGAGCACGTAGACGAGCAGCAGCACGAGACCGCCGTAGAGGAACAGCGAGTGCTCGGCGAGGAACCGGTAGTCGAGCGGCGAGGAAGATGAGCGAGCGCCAGCAGGCCGAGGCCGACGGCGTAGAGCTGAACCCAGAAGCGCGGCCCCGGCGTGGCCGGTGCCGTCGGCAGCGTGCACGTAGGTGGTGCTGTAGATCATCGCCACGCCGATCGCGGCGAGCAGCAGCACGGCCCCGAGCAGCAGCCAGTCGACGTGGAAGTAGAGCCGACGTTCGAACATGGCTGACTCAGTTGCTATCGCCCTCGGCGCCGGTCGCGCGCGCGAACGGATCCCGCAGGTCGAGGTGCATGTCGTCGCGCGTCGGCGGCGGCGGCAGCGGCTTCCCGTCCTTCTTCGCGAAGTACGTCTCGAGAATGTGCTTCGCGACCGACGCGGCGTTGGCGCCGTGGATGCCGTGCTCGAGGAACACCACGCCGGCGATCTCCGGATTGTCGCGCGGCGCGAAGAACACGAACCAGCCGTGGTCGCGGAGGTTCTTCGTCGTCTTGCCTGCCGCGGTACGGCCCTGATTCGAGATCACCTGCGCGGTGCCGGTCTTGCCGCAGACGTCGTTGCCGGGGATCCGCGCCCGCCGCCGGTGCCTGGCCGCCGTTGACGACCACCCACATGCCGTCGCGGATCGCCTGGAGCTTCTCGGGCGTCACTTCGACCTTCGACTGCGGCGGCGGCGGCGGCACCGGCTTCCAGCCCTGTCCCGTCGTCCACCGCCTTGATGAGGTGCGGCGTGACGCGCGTGCCGCCGTTGGCGAGCGTGGCAGTGTAGACCGCCATCGAAACCGGCGTGACCGACACCTGCCCCTGGCCGATGGCGACCGAAATCGTTTCGCCGGCGTACCACTTCTTCTCCTTCGTGACTGCGCTTTCCACTGCCGTCGACGGCACGAGCCCCTGAACTTCGTTCGGCAGATCGATGCCCGACTTCACGCCGAGGCCGAACAGCGTCGCCCACTTGTTGATCCGGTCGACGCCGAGCATGTTGCCGACGGTGTAGAAGAACACGTCGCACGACTGCTCGATCGCGTGCCGCAGATCGACGCTGCCGTGCCCGCCCTTCTTCCAGCACTTGAAGAAGCGGCCGTAGAACGTTTGCGCCGCCGCCGCAGAGGACCGTGGAAGTCCGGCGTGATGACGCCTTCCTCGAGCCCGGCCAGCCCGACCGCCATCTTGAACGTCGAGCCCGGCGAGTAGCGGCCCTGGAGCGCGCGGTTCTGCAGCGGCTTCAGCTCGTCGGTGTTCAGCGCCGCCCACGTCGCGCGATCGATTCCCGCCGGCAAACGCGTTCGGATCGTAGGCAGGACGGCTGGTGAACGCGAGCACTTCGCCGTTGCGCGGGTCGAGCACGACGGCGGCGCCGTTGAACCCGGACGCGTCGAAGCCGTCCTCGGTCGCCTTCTGCACGTCGGCGTCGATCGTCAGCTGCAATGCGTCGCCCTTCGCCGCCGGCACTGACGCATCGGGAAGCGGCTGGCCAATCTCGCGCCCGACGCTGTTGACGACGACGGTCTTGCTGCCGTCCGTGCCCATCAGCAGCTTGTTGTAGGCCAGCTCGACGCCGGCCTGGCCGACGATCGACCCGGGCTCGACGCCCTCGTAGTCCGGCTCGCTGGAGCTGGGCTCGCTGACTTCGCCGACGTAGCCGAACAGGTGCGCCGCCATGTCGCTGCCCGGGTACTTCCGCGCCGGCACTTCCTGCGTAGATGATGCCCGGGCAGCTCCCATCGGCGCGCCGCACACGGCGATGACCTGCTCCGGCGTCGCGTTCTCGATGAGGACGATCGGCCGGTAGCTCGGCTCGCGGCGGCGGCGGTTGACGGTCTCGCGCAGCTGCGCTTCGTCGGCACCGGTCGCGAGCGCGAGGATGTGCAGCGTCTGATCGAGGTTGCTGCGTCTGCTCGCGCACGAGCGCGATGTTGAAGGTGTTCTGGTTCTCGACGAGGACCTTGCCCGTCGCGGTCGAGCAGCACGCCGCGCGGCGCCGGCAGCGGCAGCTGCCGGAGGTGGTTGTTCTCCGCCATCTCGCGGAACTTCTCGTGCTGCGCGACCTGGAAGATCCAGAACCCCACGGCGAGCGCCGCAAACGCGACCGCCACGACGTACTGCAGGACCGTCAGCCGGAGCGTCAGGCTGCGGCGATCGTCCGGCATCAGGGGGGTAGACGACATAGATCAGATACCTTCTACGAACCGACGACGAGCGCCGCCAGCCGCCGCGCTGCAACCATCTCCGGGCCGCGCTCGACGAGCAGGAACGCCGTGATCGCCGACCGCGCCGTTGACCAGCGCCTGAATCACCGCCGCCGAGAACTGGAAGCGGATGCCTCGCGACTCGACCAGCGCGTACAGCGCCTGGAAGCACAGCTCGTGCACGAGCGTCGCGCCGACGAACATCACGAACCGCGGCACCGGCGTGCGACACGATGAACTGCGCGCCGAGGACGCCGACGAGGAACCCGACCAGCGTCTTCGACAACCCGCCGATCCCGACGATGCCGCCGGCGAGGGCGTCCTGCACCAGCCCCGCGGCACACCCGGCCAGCAGGCCCGTCACGGCACCGTACGCCAGCGCCACGTAGACCACCGCCACCAGGACCAGGTTGACACGCGATCCTGCCGGCGAACGACAGGCCGGCGAGCGTCGCTCTGGAGCACCAGCGCGACCGCAAGCGCGGCAATCACGACCGCCGTCTTCATTTCGCCGTTCCGACCGTCGCTGCGGGCGCAGGAGTCGCTTCCTCTGGCACCGCCGACCGCGCCGGCACGAGCACGACGAGCACCTCCTCGAGGCTCGAGAAATCCACCGCGGGCCGCACGGTGATTGCGCGGTACAGCCCTGCCCCGCGCTCGGAGGACTCGACCCGTCCGATCGCGAACCCTTTCGGATAAATCCCGTCGACGCCGGAAGCCACGACCTGATCGCCGGTCTTGACGTCCGCCAGGTTCGACACGAGATCCATCGCCAGCGGCGGATCCCCGTCGACGCCGACGACCATGCCGCCCGCCTGCGTCCGCTCGATGAACGCACCGGCGGCGGCGTTGCGGTCGATGAGCAGCTGCACGCGCGCGGCGTGCGCCGCAGGCGGCCCGACAATCCGTCCGACGACCCCTGCCGGCGCGATGACCGCCATGTCTGCTTGGACGCCGTCGGCCGACCCTCTGCCTATGGTGATCGTCAGCATACCGGGATTGGGGTTGCCGGCGATGACCTCCGCGGCAAGCGTCGGCAGCGCCGTGTTCGTCTGCAAGCTCAGCAGTTCCTGCAGCCGCGTCGCTCGCGCGGCAAGCGCGTGCTGCTCCTGCAGCCGGATCTGCAGATCCGCCACCTGCTTTCTGAGCGCCTCGTTCTCCGCCCGCACGCCCCGCAGCCCGACGTAATTGCCCCAGACATTCTCGATGCTGCGCAGAACGCCCGAAGTTCCGCCCTGCACGCGCGAGAACGCGCCGAACGTGACCGCCTGAAGCACCGGCACGCCCGATTTCGACTGCACCTGCGCGGAAATCAGGACCAGCTGCAGCACGATCATGACGAGCAGGAGGACGCCGGTTCTGCGGCGAATATCTAGCATCGGGATCCGGGCTCCGGGATCCGGGATTCGCCGGGCCGATGCAAAGCCGGCCGACTGGTCGTTCCCACGGATCCCGCACACCGGAACCCGGATCGCCGGCTCTAGTCAATCGATATCTTCCGCAACAAGTTGAAGTCCGACAGCATCTTGCCGGCGCCGAGCACGACCGACGACAGCGGATCCTCGGCCATGGCGAGCGGCAGGCCGGTCTCCTCGCGCAGGCGCTTGTCCAGGTTCTTCAGCAGCGACCCGCCGCCGGTCAGCACGATGCCGCGATCGACGATGTCGGCCGACAGCTCCGGCGGCGTGCGTTCGAGCGCGACGCGCACCGCGTCGACGATGACGTTGACCGTCTCGGCCAGCGCCTCGCGGATCTCCTCGTCCGTGATCGTGATCGTCTTGGGCACGCCCTCGATCAGGTGCCGTCCCTTGATCTCCATCGTCATCCGCTCCTCGAGCGGGAAGGCGGAGCCGATCTCCATCTTGATCGCTTCGGCCGTGCGCTCGCCGATGAGGAGGTTGTACGTCTTCTTGATGTACTGGATGATCGCCTCGTCCATCTCGTTGCCGGCGACGCGGACCGCCTTGCTGTAGACGATGCCGGCGAGCGAGATGACCGCGATGTCGGTGGTGCCGCCGCCGATGTCGACGATCATGTTGCCCGACGGCTCGGTGATCGGCATGCCGGCGCCGATGGCCGCCGCCATGGCCTCCTCGACCAGGTGCACCTCGCTGGCCTTCGCGCGGTACGCGCTGTCCTTCACCGCGCGCTTCTCGACCTGCGTAATCTCGGACGGCACGCCGATCACGATGCGCGGCCGGACCCAGACGTTGCGGTTGTGCGCCTTCTTGATGAAGTAGGTGAGCATCTTCTCGGTGACTTCGAAGTCGGCGATGACGCCGTCCTTCATCGGTTTGATGGCGACGATGTTGCCGGGCGTGCGCCCGAGCATGTCCTTCGCGTCCTTGCCGACCGCCTCGATGCGGCCGTTCACCTTGTTGATCGCCACAATCGACGGCTCGTTGACGACGATGCCCTTCCCGCGCGCATAGACGCAGGTGTTGGCGGTGCCGAGATCGATCGCGAGATCGCTCGAGAACAGAGAAAACAGAGAGCGGAGGCTCAACGAATACTCCTTACTGCGGACTGCGGAATGGCGATTGCCGATTTCATCGATTGTCGATTGGCGATTGAGATTGGTGATTGAGTCTCAATCTCAAATCCTCATTCTCAAAAATCCGCAGTCAACAGTCGCCAATCTGCAATCAGGTGCCCGCAATATGAATGCCGTTCTTGCCGTGATCCTTGACCCAGTACATCGCCTCGTCGGCGGCCTGGATCAGGCCGTCGGCGGAGGCCGCGACGTCGGGCAGCGTCGCCACGCCGACCGACACGGTCAGGCGGATGTCGAGGCCGTCTCCGCGCAGGAAACTGAACGCGGCGATCCGATCGCGGACGCGGTCGCCGACCGCGGCAGCGCCTTCGCTGCCCGTGTCGGGCAGGATCAGCGCGAACTCGTCGCCGCCGAAGCGCGCCACCATGTCGGTTTCGCGCGCGCTCGCGCGAATCACGCTCGCCGCCTCGACCAGCGCGCGGCTGCCGAACAGATGCCCGTGCGTGTCGTTGATCGACTTGAATCCGTCGAGGTCGACGAAGAGCAGCGACAGCGGCCGGCCGCTGCGGGACGCCCGCTTGGTCTCGCGCCGCAGCACCTGCGACAGGTAGCGCGAGTTGTAGAGCTGCGTCAGGTCGTCGGTGACCGACAGCGCTTCGGCCCGCTGCACGCGCAAGCGCGTTATCGAGCGCGATCGCGCCCGGCTCGATTCCCGCGAGCAGCACCGACAGCGTCGACGGCGTGCAAAACGCGGGGCGCGCCGCGGCCGGCGCCCGGTCGAGCGCGACCAGCGCGCCAATCGTGCGTCCCCGGCACGCGAGCGGAAATCCCAGCGCCGCGCTCGTCGGCGCTGTCGGGAATCCGGCGATCGGCGCTGACGTTGGCCGCGCAGAACACTTCGCCGCTGCCGCATGACCCAGGCACCTACGGCATGCGCCGCGGATTCAAAGGGCGGCTCCAGACCCTCGGCCGCCATCTGCCGCGTCTGTCCCGCCTCCATCATCGGCAAGGACGAGCCAGCCCGGGCGCGGGCAGCCAGGCCGACACCCGCGCCACGAGCGCCTCGGCGACGCGCTCCGGCTCGAGGCTCGCATTGACCGCCCGGATCATGTCCGCTAGTACATCGGCTCGCGCCAGTCGGCGCTTGAGCGCCGCCTGCACGCGGCCGGAGCCTGCGCGTGAGGTCCCGGCGCGCGGCCGTCACGGATGTCTTGCTCGACCGGCGACGGGCGCGCGGCTGCCGACCTGTCCCGGTCAATCGGCTCTGCGTCCTGTGGAATGGCGAATCCCTCTAAGTGCTTCTATCCACCGAAAATATAGCACAATCGGACTGAGCTGGAGTCGGGTCCGGGATCCGGGAGCTCGCGGACGACTTCGGCGACCTCGCCGAACGGATCTCCGCACGATGCGGCCGGGTCCCGGATCACGGATCCCGCACACGGATCCCGACGCGATTCGATCCTCGTGGCATAATTGTCGTTTCCAGACCCCGCAAAGAGGCTGTCGAAACCATGACAATGCTCGACCGGATGCGCCGCCACAAGGGCTGGCTCAAATGGAGCCTGGCCATCGTGGTCCTGGCGTTCATCATCCTCTACATCCCCAGCTTCCTGAGACCGGACGTCTGCCGGCAACAACGACGTCGTCGCCTCGGTCGAGGGCCGGGAGATCACCGTCGCTCGGTTCCGGCAGGTCTACCAGCAGCAGATGCAGGCCTATCGCGCGCAGTTCGGCGGCAACGTCGACGAGCGGCTGCTGAAGCAGCTCGGCATCGATCAGCGCATCGTCCAGCAGATGATCGAGGAAGAGGCGGGGCTCGCCGAGGCCCGCGCCTCGGGATCTCGGCCACCGACGAGGAAGTCCGACGCGCGATTCTCCACATGCCGGCGTTCCAGGAGAACGGGCAGTTCATCGGCGACCAGCGCTACCGGCAGCTGCTGCAGATGCAGAACCCGCCGCTGCACGCCGCACGAGTTCGAGGAGCAGGTCCGCCGCGGCATCACGCTCGAGCAAGCTGCAGCGCGCGCTGACCGACTGGATCACCGGTCAGCGACAAGGAGGTCGACGACGAGTACAAGCGGCGCAACGAGAAGGTCAAGCTCGCGGTCGTCTCCTTCCCCGCCGACAAGTTCCGTGAAGGGCTCGACGCGACCGACGCCGAGGTCGCAACGCTACTTCGACGCGCACAAGACCGAACTGAAGATCCCCGAGAAGCGCAAGGTGAAATACGCGCTCGCTCGACATGCAGGCGATCCGCAATCGCACGCAGGTCTCGCCGCAGGACATCCAGCGCTACTACGAGGACAACCAGCAGCAGTACTCGACGCCGGAACAGGTCCGCGCCAGCCACATCCTCCTCAAGACCGAGGGCAAAGACGACGCGGCGGTGAAGAAGCAGGCGGAGGATCTGCTCGCAAAGGTCAAAGGCGGCGCCGACTTCGCGAGCTCGCGACGAAGTATTCGGAGGACGACGCCAGCAAGGTCAAGGGCGGCGACCTGGATTTCTTTCCGAAGGGCCAGATGGTGCCGGAGTTCGACAAGGCCGCGTTCGCGCATGCAGGCCGGAGCAGATCAGCGACCTCGTGAAGTCGCAGTTCGGCTACCACATCATCAAGGTCACCGATAAGAAGCCGGCAACGACGAAGACGCTCGACGAGGTGCGCGCGCAGATCGAGGATCAGATCAAGTGGGAGCGGGCGCAGACGGAGGCGCAGCGCATCGCCGACGATGTCGCCGCGAAACTGAAGAAGCCGGCAGATTTCGACACCGTCGCGAAAGGCCGCGGGCTCACCGTCGGCGAGTCGCGCGCTCTTCAGCAAGGACGAGCCGATCGCCGGTCTCGGCATGGCGCCGGCGGTCGCGGAGCGCGCGTTCGAGCTGAAGGACGGCGAGGTCAGCGAGGCGATTCGCACGCCGCAGGGCTTCGCGTTCATCACCGTGACCGGCAAGCAGGACTCGTACGTGCCGAAGCTCGACGAGGTGAAGGCGAAAGTCCGCGACGACGTCGTGAAGAAGAAGGCGGTCGACGTCGCGCGGCAGAAAGCGGCCGCGATCGGCGCGCAGCTGAAGACCGGCGACTTCAACGCGGCGGCCAAGGCCGCCGGCCTCGAGGTGAAGACCACCGACTTCATCGCGCGCGGCGCGCCGATCGGCGACGTCGGCGTCAGCCCGGCGGTCGACGCGGTCGCGTTCGCGCTGCCGCCGGGCGCGCGTGAGCGACCCGATCGTCACCGACAACGGCGCGGTGATCGTGAAGGTGCTCGAGCGGCAGGATCCCGCGCCGGGCGACGCGGCGTCCGGCAAGGCGCACGCTGAAGACCGAGCTGCTCAACGAACGCCGCAACCGGTTCTACGCCTCCTACATGACCAAGGCGCGCGAGCGGATGAAGATCAATGTCAACCGCGAGCTGATCGCGCAGCTGGTCGCGTGAGAAGCTGAGTCTGATGCTGAGTGCTGAATCAGGCTGAGTGCTGATTGAAAACACCAGGGTTCCATTCAGCACGGCACTCAGCAAGTCACCAAGTAAACACGTTCGGCATGATCGCGAGCGGTTCGCCGCGGCGGAACACGCGGAGCGGAGCGGTCAGCGTCTGCAGCGGCGCGAGGATCGCGAATCCCGAGCAGCACGGCGAGCGCGCTGGCCTTGTCGGAGCGCGCCGAACGGGTTTCGCACGATGTCGTAGAACGACTTCCTGCGCCGGGTAGACCACGAGCTCCACTTCGGCGTCCGGCGCGATCTTCGCGCGCTGCTTCGCGATAGCGAGCGCGCGCTCGAGCCCGCCGAGCTCGTCGACGAGGCCAATCTGCTTGCCCTGCGCGCCGGTCCACACGCGCCCCTGGCCGATCGCGTCGATCCGCTCCGGCGTCGTGTTGCGCCCGGCCGCCGCCTTCTCGACGAACGTGTCGTAGGTCGCCTGCATCTGCTCCTGGACCTTGGCGCGCTCCTCGGGCGTGAACGGCGCGCACCGGCGAATACAGATCGGCGTATCGGCCGCTTCGTGCACGCCCTCCATGTTCATGCCCGAGCTTCTTCAGCGTGCCGTCGATCACGAACTTCAGCATGACGACGCCGATCGAGCCGGTGAGCGTCGCGGGCTCGGCGACGATGGCGTGCGCCGGCATCGCGATGTAGTACCCGCCCGAGGCGGCCACATCCGACATCGAGGCGATGAGCGGCTTGACGTTGCGCGTCAGCATCACCTCGCGCCAGATGACGTCCGAGGCGATCGCCGATCCGCCCGGGCTGTCGATGCGCAGGACGATCGCCTTGATCGAGGAGTCGGCGCGCGCCTTTCGCAGAGTACTCGACCATCGTGTCGCGAGCCGACGACCTGCCCTGCGGCGAGTCGTAGTTGCTCTCGCCGGAGCGATCACGCCGGTCGCGTAGATCACCGCAATCCGCGGCCCGCGATTGAGGCCGAGCGACGTGTGCGAGACGTGGCGGTAGTCGGCTCTCGGTCGAGGAAGTTGACCTTCCCCTTCGCGAGCTGCACTTTGTCGTCGAGCTCGTCCTCGTACGCCACGTCGTCGACGAGCCCGGCGCGCACGGCGTCCTCGGGCAGGAACGGGCCGTGATCGATGAGCGCGCGAACGTCCTTCTCCGACTTGTGCCGGCCGTCGGCGATGCCGCGAATCAGCTGCTCGTAGAGATCCGAGTTGAGCGACTCGGCCATCTCGCGGTGCGCCGGCGTGTAGGTGTGCTCGGTGAAGGTGTTGGAGGCCGTCTTGTATTCGCCGATGTGCAGCGTGTCGGGGTAGGCGCCAATCTTGTCGAGCGTGCCCCGCAGGAACAGCTCGTAGCTCGCCATGCCGGTGAGATCGAGCGACGCGGTCGGCATCAGGAACACCTTGTCGCACGCGCTCGCGAGGTAGAACTCCTGCTCGCCGCCGTATTCGAGGTACCCGATGATCGGCTTGCCGGACTGCCGGAAGTCGAGGATCGCGTCGCGGACCTCCTGGACTTTGCCCCACAGCGCCGCCGTCGCCGGTGGGCCGGATGATCACGCTCGAGATCCGCGCGATCGACTTTCGCCTTGCGCAGCGCGTCGACCAGCGAGCGGACCGTCGGCGGCGCCTCGAAGAACTGGCCGATCACGCCGCCCGGCTCCATCTCCTGCAGATCGCCGCCGATCTTGAGCACGAGGGTCGAGTTTCCGGAGACCTGCGGCTCGCGTCCGACGAACAGGGCCATGGCCACCAGCCCCATCGCCGAGATCCCCACGGCAAGGATGATGAGCACGAGCACGATCCAGACGCCTCGTCTGACTGCCACGTCACGCCTCCTGGCGTCGAGTATATCCGGTGTGCGGAGGGCATGACCGTTAGACCCGCCCTGCAGCCTGCGCGATCTCATCAGCCTCTATTCAGATCTGGATCTCTGGATCGCGTTGCGATTGATTCCTCGTGGGAGGGCTCTTCGCGACCACGGTGGACGGTCTTCCGCATAACGGACCGCACCGTCGATATCCACGACAGTTGTTTGCGCTTGGATATGGTGGGAACGGTATGAGCGTCGGGATCCTGACCGCTCAGGTTCTCGAACGAACGGTAAACGGACGCCCAGCTCATGAAGATGCATTCTTCGGATTCAGTCTGCTCACGTAAAAGCTCAACAGCTAACTAGCGGGAGAGTCTGAACTTGCAAGGCTGAGTCCGGCGCGGCACGCGCGATGCACCACGCACGACCGAGGTGCAACGTGCGTAACTCATTGTATAAGCAGCTTTTAATTACGACTGCACTGTCGCTTTTGATGGCCGGCTGCACAGGCAATCCCGCGGCGCCTTCCTCGACCAGCACGAACCAATCCGCTACGACTGCCACGCCCGCGCCCACCCCTCCACCAGTCCCCGCGCCGGATCCAGCGCCGACTCCCACGCCAGGACCGTCGCCGACCCCGTCACCCACGCCGCCCACGCCCACGCCTGTACCGGTCCCGGTGCCGCCGGAACCTGTTCGGTACGCGGCGCACGTCGAGAACGTGCATTGGTACGGCACGCCGCTGTTCGAAGGACCGGACATCGAGATCGTCCGCTATCCCGATCGAGTGGTTCTTGGGCCCTTGTCGCTCCCGATCGCTTATCAGGATGACCGCGGGCTCATCGCCCGCACGTCGGACATGAGCTTCTCGGTGGTCGATTCAAGTTGGACCTTCAACGGGATCGCGGGCCAGGGTTCAGGGGTGTGGACGAAAAAATAGCCGAGCAAGAAGTGACATGGGAGGAACGAGCGATGCGTTCCTCCCACGGGTGACAGACTACTGTTGAGGCGCGGGCTTTGCGAAGACCGTATCCGCGACGGGCGCGTTGATCTTCACGTCGGTGAACTTCTCGCTCGTCACCGCATTCCACGTCGAGTGCTTCACGCTGTAACGGAACCTTCACGCCGCTGACATCGCGATAATCGCCGTAGTCAATCTGCTCGCCCAGCGCGAGAATTCCAAAACCCCCGGCGGTGCCTGAGGTCACCGTGCGGCGCACCAGCAATCCTGACTCGCGATCGAACGAGAGTTCCTCGGTCACGTTCGGATATGGATTTCCCGACAGCACGACGACCTGTTTGCCCTCGATCGTTTCGTAAGCCGGCTTGACGGACAGGTTCTGATAACGCTGCTTCAAATTCAGCGGCAGCGAGAAGTCCGCGAGACGGAAGCCTTGCTGGACTTGGAAGCCCGTAATGTCACGCGCGTTCGCGCCACCACCAAATCCACCGCCGCCGCCACCGCCGCCCCCGATCTGCCACGCGGCCGTGCCGTTGGTCGCGCGGACCGTGGGATTCGGCTGCGTCGCGATCTCGATGCGCGCCTCGCCGGTGCTCTTCTCGGTCACGGTCACGTCGGCCGTCGTCAGGTCGCGGTTCGTGACGGTACCGGTCATCACGCGCGTTTTTGCATTCTGAAGCGCCGGCTGACCTCCAAGGGCCTGGACATATTTCACGAGCACCTGATCGACCGTCTCGGTCACAGGCGGGGGCGGAGGCGGTCCTGCCGGACCCCGTCCGCCGCCGGCGCCGGCGCGCACCTGGCGCACCCGCCGCGCCCGGAGCGCCGCCCTGAGCCGCACCGCCGGGACCACCACCTGGGCCGCCCGGACCGCCGCCCCGCCGTCCCCGTGCCGCGGCCGCAGCGCTCGCTTCCTCCTGCGTCATGTTGCTGGCGAGCGGAGGCATGCGCGATGGCTTGGAGTGCCCGTTGTGGCACGACGCACAGCTGACGGCGGGTTTGCCGGCGAAGAACTCCTTGTTCAGGTCGGCCACCATCTGCATCATCTTTCGGGCCGTTTTCTTGGTGTCCTTGTCGTCGCTCGCGTTATCCCCCATGACATGGCAGTAATTGCACTGCACGCCAAGTGATGCGGCGACGTACTGCATCACGAGCTGCCACTGGTCAGGCGCGACGTCTTTGAGGACCTGAACGTTTCGCAGCTGGAAACCACCGCGCCCGCCCGGCCCCCCGGGCGCACCCTGCGGCGGCTGCCCTCCCTGGGGTGCCGGAGGAGCGGGTTGCTGGGCGGCCATGCCCGAACGCCCGGTGAGAGTCACGACCAGCGTCGCGGCCAGCACCGCAATCGAAAGGCGACCAAAGTGACGTGCGATCACGCGAATCCTCCTGAAGAACACCAGAGAACAGGCAGGCAGGGTCTTCACCCCGCGTTTCCCGACGGATTAGATACGAATACGACCCGGTTCTGCAACGCGTTACATACTCGAATTAATTCGGGGAGGCCAGGCGCATCGTCCGGGCATCGATATTGAGCTCGCAGACATTCTTCAGGTGGTTCATTTCAATCCACCGATGGACCCGCTCGAGGTAATCGCGTTCTTGCGGGTTCATGAGCGCCCATCCTTCAGGTCCCCAGGCACTGTACCCGTTCAACGTGGGGAGTCCGCTTTTCAGGGAGATGAACATCGCGTCGCCGGCATAGAGCGCCCACATGTTGTCCGAGCGCGACATGTAGGCGTCCGAAGCGCCCTTGATGAAAAACGACTGGCAGGCAGGATCGATATCGATCGGTGCTTCCACCCACCGACCGGAAGACGTGAATTGGCCGTTCGTAACCCAGGACGTCCGCGTGATGATCTGTGGACATGAAGACCAGCAGCAGCAGGCACATCCCGGCTCTGTACGCCGGCCGCTGTCGAAATCGCGTCAGGAACAGACCGGCCGCGACCACGAAGGCCAGCTCGTAGACAAAGATGATGCGCGTCGGGTCGCGGATGACTCCAAAGCCTGGAACCTTACGGATAAATGAGAGCCAAATGGACAAGCCATCGATCCGTAACGGAATCACAAACACGAGGGCCGACACCGCGACCGCCCACAGTACGTAGCGTCGGGTTTTTCGATCCACCCTGAACCACGGCAAGCAGGCAAGAATCACGATCACTCCCAGCGCTTTGAACGACCTGAACGTGTCGTAGACGCCGAGATCGCGCAGGGCGGCTACCGGACTGGTCCATCCAGACGACACGCGGACCCGGATCTGGTCCAATAAGTCCTTCTCATGAAAACGCGGGTGCTCCAGATATGAAGGGAGATAGATCCACAGGAACAGAATGCTCCCAAGAGCGGCGCCGACGATCAAGGCTTTGAACCACGGGGGGATCGCCGTGAGCGCGGGCTTCAGGTCGACCTTAAGGCGTGAGACGCCACGTAACCAGACGAACAGGGCCACGCACGCCACGGCGATCAGCGCAGGACGTCGCCAATCCCGTGACGCGATCCTCACACCGAGAACTCGCACGCTCACGCCTCCGGACGTTCAACACAAAGGCGCTCCACACACCGGAAATCGCCGCCAACCTCACCGTTGCTGTCTCTGCCATCGTGAGGCCGCGCCATCGGAACACTCGCTCGTAATACGGGCGTGTGCCCCTCGACCACAACGTAGACAAGGAGAAAACAGGCGGCAAAGGCGAACGCGAATTGAGCAGTGTAGAAATCGTGTGTGAACAGCGTCGTCGCGAGAAATCCCGAAACTCCGGCGAGGGCGAGGCGCAGCCGTCCGGGCGGGCGCTGAAAAGATATGGACATCAGCAGCAGGATCGGGGGTATCAGGAATACGGACGCTCGCTGCGACCAGACGCCAACGGTCTCGTTGATCACATTCTGCGAGGTGAAGAAGAAGGTGGTGAGTAGCAGCGACTCGACGAACGACAATCCCAGCGACTTTCGAAACATCAGATACAGACAAATGATGCCTGCCTCGATGGCGACCAACAGGCTGAGCGAGTACGCCTGGAAAGGATGAAAAAACAGCCGTACGGGAACATAGAACGGTGCGTACAGAATCAGCCCGTGCGAGTATCCAAGTGTTTTCTGGGCCGGGAAGAACATGGGCGGCGAGGACGGGTCGCTGAGCGTCGCCACACTGTGATACCAGTGCTCGAGCAGGTAGTTGATGAAGTACGGATCGATCCAGTCCCCGAGGCCAGCCTTCCAGAACGTGTCGTGAACTATGTCGAAGACATACCCCAGATAGGAGAGCGACACCACCAGAAGCGTCGTCGCGTGCAGCGCGCGCACGAGATGGGCCCGCGCCGTGAGTGTGCTCGACTCGATGGTTTTCGCCTCCTCGAGGTTGCGCGAATGCCTTACGGCTGTCTATCGCCCGAGTAGATCAGCGGGAGCCCGTTCTTCGAGTTGCCGACGACAATCACTTTGGCGTTCTGGCTCTTGACGAGTTCCATGGTTGCCTCGATGCCCTTCCATTCGAGGAGCTTCTCGCTGATTCCCTGGGTCACGATGTCCTGAAAGTCCTTGATGCCGGCCGCCTCGACCCGCTTGCGTTCGGCTTCCTGCTTCTCGCGCTGCAGGACGAACTCCATCCGCTGCGCTTCCTGCTGGGCCTGCTGCTTGGCCTCAATGGCGTGTTTGAGCGTGTCGGGAAGTTGCAAATCGCGCAGCAGCACATTCTCGACCACGATGCCGCGCGGCGCAACCTGGCGTGCAACGTCGTCCAGAATCTGACGGGCAATCGTCTCGCGCGCGTCCGAATACAACGATGCGGCGTTGTTGCCGGCGGTAATCGCGCGGATGGCTGAACGAAAGGTTGGCTGCAGCAGGACCTCTGCGTAATTCGGACCGATCTGCTGGTAGACCTCGGCGGCGCGCTGCGCCTCCAGGTGATACAGGATTGACGCTTCGAGTCCCATGATCAGTCCCTCCTTCGAGGGAACAGATGCGCGCTCCTTGTCTTCCTGCGTCTTGATGCTGAGTTCGGTGATCATCGCCGCCGGATTGACGATGTGAATGCCTTCCGACAGCGTCCGACCCGTGACGCGGCCGAAGATGCTGACGACGCCGACGTGACCAGTGCGGACACACGAGGTCGACGAGAACGCGAGGATCACACCAGCGATCAGCAGGACGAGCATTCCCGCACCGCGGATGAACGTCCTGCCACCAGCGCCCTGTTGGATCGTGAAAGGTTCGCGCATTGCTGTCTCCTTCAGCTATCGCTCAGCTGTCAGCTATCAGCTACCTGCTTCCATCTCCGCTTCGAGCGCGCGTCCGACAGACGCACGCCCTCCAGGACGCGCAAGAACGGCTTGTCTCTAAGCGGGAATCGGTAGATGGAGGATACAACAGCGCTGTTTCGGTGCTATTTCGTCCTCGGCGCCGTTGGTGTCGCCCGGCTCCGTGAGTGGCCCGCGCGCCTCCTGCACGCTGCGACGTCCTGTTTGAATGCTTTGAATGCTTTGAATGCTTGAGTGTCTACGATCGTTCCACCGCCAACCTCGACTGTTGACGATCTGGGCCGTTTACAGACCGAGCTCTTCGGCACACAACTTGCTGCGGTCGAGGCGCATTTTTCTCGAGGGCAGCGCTCTTAACGCTGCTCGGGAGCGTATCTACGACTGGGGTAACGGTCGGTCTCCGGGTCGCTTTCTCCTCGCTCGCAGCTGTCGCGACGTTCGTCGTGGCAACACTGCTCTTGTCGGCCTGCGGGTCCTCGTCGCAGACGGCCGCCGCCACATCACCGTCGCCAAGCAAGTGCGCCTTGGAAGTAAATGTCGATGGTTCACCCTTCGGGGCTGCCGGCGGCGCCGGCTTGCTTCGGATCACCACCAACCGCGATTGCCCGTGGAGCGCAAAGAGCGACGGCGCGTGGGTGACGCTCGGACAACCCGCCGACGGCCAAGGCAACGGGTCGGTGACCTTGTCCGTCGGCGCGAACACGGACCCGACATCCCGAAGCGCCGCAGTCGCGGTGAACGATCAGCGTGTCGAGATCGCGCAAGCGGGCAGACCGTGTGAGTTCACGATGTCGTCGAATCACGAGTCGGTCGGCGCCACGGGCGGCGATCTGAGCGTCAACGTTCGCGCGAGTGCCACCGCGTGTGACTGGACTGCCATTTCGCCCGCGCCGTGGATCTCGATCACGTCAGGACGTGAGGGACACGGCAACGCGACAGTGACGTTGCACGTCGATGCCTTCACCGGACCGCCGCGCAGCGCAAACGTCATGATTGCGGGACAGAGGGTGCAGGTCGATCAAGGCGGCGGCTGCAGTTACGCCACTGACCTGGACGGTTCCAACGTCGATGCGGGAGGAGGCGAACGACAAGTTGCTGTGAACACCTCCACGGGGTGCGCCTGGACGGCTCAGACTCAAGTGGCATGGATCACCATCGTGAGCGGCGCAAGCGGCAACGGTGCGGGTGCCGTCGTGTTTCGCGTCGCCGCGACCGACGGGCCAGGACGAACGGGCACTCTCACAGTCGCGGGGCGCACCGTCACGGTGACGCAGTCAACGGGGTGTACCTCTTCTATCACGCCATCGACGGTGAGCGCCGCCCCTCAAGGCACGAACGCCACGGTTCAAGTGGAAGCGCCGGCCGGCTGCGCGTGGACGGCTCAGACGCAAGCCCCATGGATCACCATCGTGAGCGGCGCAAGTGGCAACGGCGTGGGAGCGGTCGTGTTTCGCGTCGCGGCGACCGACGGACCAGGACGAACGGGCACTCTCTCAGTCGCGGGGCACACCGTCACGGTGACACAGTCAGGCGGGTGCACATACTCTATCGCGCCATCGACGGTGAACGCCGTTGCTCAAGGGACGAATGCCACGGTTCAAGTCGAAGCGGCGGGTGGCTGCGCGTGGTCAGCCTCCAGCGGGTCGTCTTGGATCAGCATCGCCAGCGGTGCGACGGGAAGCGGATCAGGGTCAGTGCAGCTGTCGATTGCCGGCAACACTGGACCCGCTCGCACGGCATCGATCACGATCGCGGGACAGTCACTGACCATTGCACAGGCAAGCGGCTGCACTTACTCGATCACCCCTTCCTCACAGGATGTGCGCGGCGAGGGAGGCAATGTGGTGATATCGGTCACGACCGCGGCGGGCTGCTCCTGGACCGCGAATTCGTCCGTCGACTGGATCACCGTCGCCGCGCCGAGCGACGCCGGGCCACTACAGTCGACGTTCGTGGTCAAGCCGAACGCGTCACCGCCGCGCACCGGCACCGTCACGGTCGCTGGTCAGGCCGTGACGATCAACCAGGCGTCGCTCTGCACGTGGGCGTTCGCGCCGCCGTCCCACGAGCTGCCAGCGTCCGGCGGCAGCGGCAATGTACCTCGTGTTCGTCTCCGGTGCCTGCAGTTGGACCGCCGTGCCCAACGTGCCATGGATTCAGATCACGGCCATCCCGGGCGGCGACTCCACGGTCGGAGGCGGGTTACTGCAGTTCGTCGTACCGGCCAACACGGGCGCATCGCGCACGGGACTCATCAAGATTGGTGGCGTGGACTACGTCGTTCATCAGGCTGGTGTGCGCTGACGTAACGTCGCGCCCGCGGGCCACGCGCCAGATCGCTCAGACCGATACGGAAACTGTCGCGGGTCTCCGCACGAACGTCCATTCGGCGACGAGCAGGTTCGGCACCCAGCAGAGCCACGCAATCGCCGGATAGGCGACGGCGAACGGAGCGCCGAACCCGAGCGAGAGGGGCAAATAGATCCGGAGCGTCACGGCGGCAAACGTGAGCGAGTAGTTGCGGATCATCCATCGGCGATGGTCGACATCATCCCCTGCGCGGATGCGCTGAAACGCGCGCACGACCGTGAAGAGCCACACGCATGCGAGCACGCCGAACCCGACATGCGCCACCATCCCGCCTTGCGACACGATCGCCAGTGCGAGCCCGGATGCTCCGGCGAGCAGCACGCTGACGATATACACACGACCCATGATCCGGTGGAGCTGGATCCTTCGCGAGCGGAGGGCGGCGTTGAATTGAAAGGGGCCAAGCGCCAGCGCCAGCCCGCCTCCCCCGAGATGCAGCGCGACTGCGAGCGCTCTTAAGCCGGTGCGACCGTGCAGGAACGGCGGCCGAGCCTGCAGCACAAAGAACAGCACGATGGCGTAGCTCGCGATGATCAACGCCAGCGCGGTCATGATCTGCCACCCGCGTCGCGAAGCGATGGTCATCCAGGCAGCATACATTTCGGTCGGCCTGGTTGGAAGGGACCTGTATGCCTGCACGATGCGCACGGCAACTCGATAAGATAGGTTGTCGTCTAAGCGGCCAGCCAGCATGACCGTGTCTGCTCGGCACCACTGGAGGGCTATGCGCGTCACTGTCGTCTCCGCCTGCGCGGTGGGATTCCTCCTGCTCGCTCCTCTCGTCAGCGCCGATGACTCGCCCGGCGTGCTGATGCAGCAGAAGCACTGGAAGCGTGTGCGCGCGATCGCGCAGGCGAAGCTGAAAACATCAGCGGACGATCCTGAGGGCAACTATCTGATGTCCCGGGTCCTGATGGCGTGGAACGACTCCGACGCGGCACTCCCCTACGCCGAGAAGGCCGTCACACTCGCGCCGCAGAATGCGGAATACCACTGGGCGCTCGCCCAAGCCGTGGGCGATCAGGCAGAGCGCGCCAACGTGTTCCGGCAGATCGGACTGGCGAAGCGATTCCGCAGCGAAGCAGAGACGGCGCTCAAGCTCGACCCGAAGCACATCGAGGCGCACATCGGAATGATGATCTACTACTTCAAGGCACCCGGCATCATCGGCGGCGACAAGAAGAAGGCGTACGCCGAGGCCGAAGAGATCGGAAAGATCGATCGGGCCAAGGGGTTCATGGCGCAGGTACGGCTCGCGCAGGAGGAGAAGCAGTTCGGCAAAATCGAAGCGTTATACAAAGAGGCGAACGAGGCAGATCCGAAGCTCGTCGACGCGATCATCGGCCTCATCAACATTGCCGCCAATGCCGGACGAATTGCGGACGTCGAGCGGTACGCGCGTCAACTGTTGGCCGTCGAGCCTAAACGTGCGAGCGGATACAACGGTCTCGCCTGGTCGTTCGTAAAGCAGAAACGCTGGTCAGATCTCGACGCCATCCTCGCCGAGGCGGAGGGCGCGGTGCCCGACGACTTCGTGCCGTACTACATAGCGGGCAATGCTCTCCTGACCTCCAAGGACGATCTCCCGAGAGCCGAGCGCTACTTCCGCAAGTATCTGTCACAGGAGCGCGAAGCCGAATCGCCGACCCATGCGGTTGCGCAGTGGCGGCTGGGTCTCGTTCTCGAGCAGGCGGGTCGAAAGACCGACGCTGTGACGGCAATCGAAAGCGCGGTAAAAACCGATCCCTCACTCGACGCCGCGAAGAAGGATCTCAAGAGATTGAAAGGGAGCTGACTCAACTGCGAGCTAACGCTCTCGTGACGTGCCCCACTTCGCCTCACGCGGCGCTCGATCGATTCCGGCGCGGCGTTGGACGAGGAGCCAGCGGTTTGTTTATAATGAGGGATTCCAGCCGGGTGCTCTCTCCCTTCGTGCGGAAGTGGCGGAACTGGCAGACGCGCAAGCCTCAGGAGCTTGTGGCCGCAAGGTCGTGAAGGTTCAAATCCTTTCTTCCGCACCAACCTTCGCTCACGCTTGCCAACGCGGCGTGAGCTACGGTTGGCAAGCCACGCGAAGGTTGTCGCGCCGTAGCCGCGTCGGCGGCGAAGGCGGACCGCTTCATTCACCTTCGCTCACGCTTGCCAACGCGGCGTGAGCTACGGTTGGCAAGCCACGCGAAGGTTGTCGCGCCATAGCCGCGTCGGCGGCGAAGGCGGACCGCTTCATTCACCTTCGCTCACGCTTGCCAACGCGGCGTGAGCTACGGTTGGCAAGCCACGCGAAGGTTGTCGCGCCATAGCCGCGTCGGCGGCGAAGGCGGACCGCTTCATTCACCTTCGCTCACGCTTGCCAACGCGGCGTGAGCTACGGTTGGCAAGCCACGCGAAGGTTGTCGCGCCGTAGCCGCGTCGGCGGCGAAGGCGGACCGCTGGATCCGTATCCGGCTGACCTGAGATTCCTGCCATTCTTTAGATACCCAGCATCTGCCGCTACTCCGATCGACGCGGCGGCGACGGTCTGCGCATGAACCAGCCGACCAGTCCAAGCGCCGCGACACCGACTGCGCCGCCTTTGAGCAGACGACTCGTCCTCGACGGACGTGTCTCCGCGGCGATCAGCTTTCGATAGATTTCCGCGCGGGAAGACGATGGCTCCGGGCGCGTGTGCGTGCGGCGCTCGGGTGCCTTCACCCATCGCGTGATCGGCGCGAACATCTCGGACGCACACACGGGACACTCCTGCGCGTCGTGCACTTCTTCACAGTCGAGACACAGGCGAGCGTTTCGCAGCTGCATGGCTTCAGTCTACTCAACTCGTGACGCGGCATCGATGGCCTTGGCACACACGCGCTGTCAACGCCGAGCAAAACGGAACTCCACGATCGGCGGTAGATCGACACTCGTGAACGTGTCGAGCGGTCGAAAAACAATCCCGTCAACGCGCCAACAAAATCGAAGTTAGCGGTCGTCCGCGCACGGCTCCGGCATTTTGGAGACTGGCCGCTTGCGCAAGGTTTCTCAATAGCTTACGGCCCATCACGAAGTGGGCCTCAATCATGCACTGGGCGGTTCCCGTGACCTGCGATCACACGGGGCGCTAATGGTGTCGGGAAAATTCTCGGTGGTGCGACGCGGGCTAATCGCGTCAATCGTGCTGCTGGCGATCGCGCCCGCGGTTTCAGCCCAGTCCATTATCGACGCCCGGCGTGTCGAGTTCACGCCGTCCGCGGATCACAACGCGGTCGACCCGACAACCGGCGCCGCGCTCGTCACGAATTACACGATAAACGTGTATCTCGCGGGTGGCTCGTCGGTGGTCTCGAGCGCCAACCTGGGAAAGCCAACCCCCCAAACCGACGGCATGATCCGAGTGGACTTCGTGGCACTGCTCACGACGGCACTCTCCAATGGCGTGGTCTATGAATCGGTCGTAAGTGCCGTCGGTCCCGGCGGCACCTCGTCTAGTACTCGATCGAATACGTTCGCGTTCAGCGTCCCATGTGCGTCCGGCAATTTCTCCAACCTCCTCAAACCTCACCACCTCCGCGGCGGCGACGGGCAGCGTGACCGTGACGGTGGCCACGGGCTGTACGTGGAGCGCAACCAGTAACGCCGCGTGGCTCACGATCACAGCGGGCGCGAGCGGCTCGGGCAACGGAACGGTCAGCTACAACGTCGCCGCGAACACCGGCACCACGTCGCGCACCGGCACCCTGACCGTCGCCGGTATCACCTACACCGTGACGCAGGCGGGGGCCCCCTGCACGTTCACGATCGCACCAACGTCGTCGAACCTCACGTCCTCGGCCGCCACGACGGGCACGGTCAACGGTCACGGCGGCGACCGGGCTGCGGCTGGACGGCGACGAGCAACGCCGCCGCGTGGATCACGGTCACCGCCGGCGCGAGCGGCAGCGGCAACGGCGCCGTCAGCTACAGCGTCGCCGCGAACACCGGCACCACGTCGCGCACCGGGCACGATGACGATCGGCGGCCAGACGTTCACGGTCACGCAGGCCGGCGCCCCCTGCACCTTCACGATCGCCCCGACCTCATCGAACCTCACGTCCGTCGGCGGCCACGACCGGCACGGTCGACGTCACGGCGGCGGACGGGGTGCAGCTGGACGGCGACGAGCAACGCCTCCTCGTGGATCACCATCACCGCCGGTGCGAGCGGCAGCGGCAACGGCGCCGTCAGCTACAGCGTCGCCGCCAACACCGGCACCACGTCGCGCACCGGCACGATGACGATTGGCGGGCCAGACATTCACGGTGACGCAGGCCGGCGCCCCCTGCACCTTCACGATCGCTCCGACCTCGTCGAACCTCACCATCGTCGGCGGCCACGACCGGCACGGTGAATGTCACCGCGGGGACGGGGTGCAGCTGGACGGCGACGAGCAACGCCTGCCGTGGATCACCATCACCGCCGGTGCCAGCGGCAGCGGCAACGGCACGGTCAGCTACAGCGTCGCCGCCAACACCGGCACCACGTCGCGCACCGGCACGATGACGATTGGCGGGCAGACATTCACGGTCACGCAGGCCGGCGCCCCGTGCACCTTCACGATCGCCCCGACCTCATCGAACCTCACGTCCTCGGCCGCCACGACGGGCACGGTCGACGGTCACGGCGGGGACGGGGTGCAGCTGGACGGCGACGAGCAACGCCTCCTCGTGGATCACGATCACCGCCGGCGCGAGCGGCAGCGGCAACGGCACGGTCAGCTACAGCGTCGCCGCCAACACCGGCACCACCTCGCGCACCGGCACGATGACGATCGGCGGCCAGACGTTCACGGTGACGCAGGCCGGCGCCCCCTGCACGTTCACGATCGCCCCGACCTCATCGAACCTCACGTCCTCGGCGGCCACGACCGGCACGGTCACGGTCACCGCGGGCACGGGGTGCAGCTGGACGGCGACGAGCAACGCCTCCTCGTGGATCACCATCACCGCCGGTGCGAGCGGCAGCGGCAACGGCTCGGTCAGCTACAGCGTCGCCGCCAATACCGGCACCACGTCGCGCACCGGCACGATGACGATCGGCGGCCAGACCTTCACCGTCACGCAGGCCGGCGCGCCGTGCACGTTCACGATCTCACCGACCTCCTCGAATCTCACCACGTCGGTGGCGGCGACCGGCACGGTCACCGTGACGGCAGGCACGGGCTGCAGCTGGACGGCCACGAGCAACGTGGGCTGGATCACCGTGACCGCAGGTGCGAGCGGCACCGGCAACGGGTCGGTCAGCTACAGCGTCGCCGCCAACACGACGACAACGTCGCGCACCGGCACGGTCACGATTGGCGGCCAGACCTTCACCGTCACGCAGGCCGGCGCGCCGTGCACGTTCACGATCTCACCGACCTCCTCGAACCTCACGACGTCCACCGCGGCGACCGGCACCGTGACGGTCACGGCCGGCACCGGCTGCGCCTGGACGGCCACGAGCAACGATGCGTGGATCACAATCACTGCAGGCGCCACCGGCAGCGGCAACGGCACGGTGAGCTATAGTGTCGCCGCCAATACCGGCACGACGTCGCGCACCGGCACGATGACGATCGGCGGCCAGACCTTCACCGTCACCCAGGCCGGCGCCCCCTGCACGTTCACGATCGCGCCGACCTCGTCGAACCTCACGTCCTCGGCGGCTACGACGGGCACGGTCAACGTCACCGCGGGCACCGGCTGCAGCTGGACGGCGACGAGCAACGCGTCCTCGTGGATCACCATCACCGCCGGCGCGAGCGGCAGCGGCAACGGCCCGGTCAGCTACAGCGTCGCCGCCAATACCGGCACGACCTCGCGCACCGGCACGATGACAATCGGCGGCCAGACGTTCACGGTCACGCAGGCCGGCGCCCCCTGCACGTTCACGATCGCCCCGACCTCGTCGAACCTCACGTCGTCGGTGGCCACGACTGGCACCGTGAACGTCACCGCCGGCACGGGCTGCAGCTGGACGGCGACGAGCAACGCCACTTCCTGGATCACCATCACCGCCGGCGCGACCGGCAGCGGCAACGGCACGGTCAGCTACAGCGTCGCCGCCAATACCGGCACGACGTCGCGCACCGGCACGATGACGATCGGCGGCCAGACGTTCACGGTGACGCAGGCCGGTGCCCCCTGCACGTTCACGATCGCTCCGACTTCGTCGAACCTCACGTCGTCGGCCGCGACCACTGGCACGGTGAACGTCACCGCGGGCACCGGCTGCAGCTGGACGGCGACGAGCAACGCGTCCTCGTGGATCACCATCACCGCCGGCGCGAGCGGCAGCGGCAACGGCCCGGTCAGCTACAGCGTCGCCGCCAATACCGGCACGACCTCGCGCACCGGCACGATGACAATCGGCGGCCAGACGTTCACGGTCACGCAGGCCGGCGCCCCCTGCACGTTCACGATCGCCCCGACCTCGTCGAACCTCACGTCGTCGGCGGCCACGACTGGCACGGTGAACGTCACCGCCGGCACGGGCTGCAGCTGGACGGCGACGAGCAACGCCATTCCTGGATCACGATCACCGCCGGCGCGACCGGCAGCGGCAACGGCACGGTCAGCTACAGCGTCGCCGCCAATACCGGCACGACGTCGCGCACCGGCACGATGACGATCGGCGGCCAGACGTTCACGGTGACGCAGGCCGGCGCCCCCTGCACGTTCACGATCGCTCCGACTTCGTCGAACCTCACGTCGTCGGCCGCGACCACCGGCACGGTGAACGTCACCGCCGGTACGGGCTGCAGCTGGACGGCCACGAGCAACGACGCCTGGCTGACGATCACCGCAGGTGCGAGCGGCAGCGGCAACGGCCCGGTCAGCTACAGCGTCGCCGCCAATACCGGCACGACCTCGCGCACCGGCACGATGACGATCGGCGGCCAGACGTTCACGGTCACGCAGGCCGGCGCCCCCTGCACGTTCACGATCGCCCCGACCTCATCGAACCTCACGTCCTCGGCCGCCACGACGGGCACGGTCAACGTCACGGCGGGGACGGGGTGCAGCTGGACGGCCACGAGCAATGATGCCTGGCTGACGATCACCGCCGGTGCGAGCGGCAGCGGCAACGGCCCGGTCAGCTACAGCGTCGCCGCCAATACCGGCACGACCTCGCGCACCGGCACGATGACGATCGGCGGCCAGACATTCACGGTCACGCAGGCCGGCGCCCCCTGCACGTTCACGATCGCCCCGACCTCGTCGAATCTCGACGTCCTCGGCGGCCGACCGGCACGGTCGTAACGTCACCGCCGGCACGGGGTGCAGCTGGACGGCCACGAGCAACGCCGCCTGGATCACCATCACCGCCGGCGGGCGAGCCGGCAGCGGCAACGGCCCGGTCAGCTACAGCGTCGCCGCCAATACCGGCACGACCTCGCGCACCGGCACGATGACGATCGGCGGCCAGACCTTCACGGTGCACGCAGGCCGGCGCCCCCTGCACGTTCACGATCGCCCCGACCTCATCGAACCTCCGACGTCCTCGGCCGCAACCGGCACAGTCAACGTCACCGCGGGCACGGGGTGCAGCTGGACGGCCACGAGCAATGACGCCTGGCTGACGATCACCGCAGGTGCGAGCGGCAGCGGCAACGGCACGGTCAGCTACAGCGTCGCCGCCAATACCGGCACGACCTCGCGCACCGGCACGATGACGATCGGCGGCCAGACATTCACGGTGACGCAGGCCGGCGCCCCCTGCACGTTCACGATCGCCCCGACCTCATCGAACCTCACGTCCTCGGCCGCCACGACGGGCACAGTCAACGTCACCGCGGGCACGGGGTGCAGCTGGACGGCCACGAGCAATGATGCCTGGCTGACGATCACCGCAGGTGCGAGCGGCAGCGGCAACGGCCCGGTCAGCTACAGCGTCGCCGCCAATACCGGCACCACGTCGCGCACCGGCACGATGACGATTGGCGGCCAGACGTTCACGGTCACGCAGGCCGGCGCCCCCTGCACGTTCACGATCGCGCCGCTGTCGTCGAACCTCACGTCGTCGGCCGCCACAACCGGCACCGTGGACGTTACTGCCGGCGCCGGCTGCAGCTGGGCGGCGACGAGCAACGATGCGTGGCTCACGATCACTGGGGGAGCACTCGGCACCGGGAACGGCACCGTCAGCTACAGCGTCACCGCCAACACCGGCACGACGTCGCGCACCGGCACGCTGACCATCGGCGGCCAGACCTTCACGGTGACGCAAGCTGGCGCACCCTGCAGTTACTCGATTCTGCCGGTCTCGTCGAATCTCACGTCATCCAGCGCAACGACTGGCACGGTTACCGTGACCGCTGGAGCGGGCTGCGGCTGGACTGCCGCAAGCAATGACGCATGGCTCACGGTCACCGCGGGCGCGAGTGGCAGCGGCGACGGCAGCGTCAACTACAGCGTCGCGGCCAACACAGGCACGACCTCGCGCACCGGCACGCTGACGATCGGTGGACAGACCTTCACGGTGACACAGGTGGGCGTGAGCTGCGTCTCAACGATCTCGCCAGCATCGGCGACGTTCACGGCCTCGGGAGCATCGGGGATCGTGACGGTCAGCGCAGCAACCGGCTGCGGCTGGACTGCGACGAGCAACGATGCGTGGATCACGATCACCGCCGGAGCGACCGGCACCGGAAATGGGACGATGTCGTACACCGTAGCCGCAAACACCGTCGCTGTGGCGCGCACAGGTACGGTCTCGATAGGCGGGAAGACGCTCACGGTGAACCAGGCCGCCGGCACGTGTTCTCCGACGATTTCGCCGAGCTCGGCCAGTGTCGCGTCCACGGCCGGTACAGGAACCGTCACCGTTACGGCGTCAACAGGGTGCAACTGGACTGCGACGAGCAACGCTTCCTCGTGGCTCACCGTCACCAGTGGCTCGACCGGGAGCGGCAACGGCTCGGTTGGTTACTCGGTCGCCGCAAACACGGGAACCCTCTCCCGCACGGGCACAGTCACCATCGGGACCAGCATCTTCACGGTCACGCAGGCTGCGGCACCCTGCTCGTTCACGATCTCACCGGTGAGCCTGGCGATGGCGGTTGGCGGTGGCACCAGCACCATCGGCGTTAGGACGGGCAGCGGGTGCGCGTGGAGCGCGACGAGCGGCGCCGCATGGGTCACCATCTCCAATGGCACGGGACGCACCGGCGCTGGAAGCGTCAACTTCACCGCCGCGGCAAACACGACGACGGCCCCAAGATTGGCCACGCTCACCGTAGCCGGCCAGATGTTCGTCGTCACTGAACCGAGCGCATCGTGCACGTTCTCGGTCAGTCCGGTCTTCCTCTCGATTCCGAGTACGGCCACAACGGGAACGATTACCGTTACGACTCAGGCCGGATGTGCGTGGACGACGTCCACGACGGCGTCGTGGATTAGCCTGACGACTCAGGGCACGGGATCAGGAACCGTTACTTACACGATACCTGCGAATCCGGGAACCCTCTCGCGGTCCGGAACGATCAGCATTGCGGGCGTTCAGGTCAGCGTGATTCAGGGTGCGCCAACGGCACCCACAAACCTCCGTATCACAGGAGGTTAAGATTAGGACGGAGATTCGCCCGCTGAAAAGCCTCCGGCCGCGCCGAGCGGCCTGAGGCTGATCGGCCTGCCGCACGCGGATGCTTCCGCTACAGACGTCACGACAACAACTTGAGCTGCAACCCCGACACGCGATCCAGGACCACAATGCGGGTGATGCGGTGAGGAACGCGGTGTGGGCGCCTGGAGCCCTACACCTTCCGTAGCTTCGTCACGCGGCCCACCTCGACCCATTCGACCACGAAGATGTTGCCCTCGTGATCGAAGCACGCTCCGTGCGGGCAGATGAACTGGCCGGGAATGAATGACGTGCGCGGCTGGGTGCGCAGCGGATTGTTCCAGTCTGGCGCGTTCGAGTCGCCGAGATGCTCGATGATCGCGTTCTGCCCGTCGATGAGCGTCACGCGGCCGTGCAGATCGGGAATCACCACGGTTCCTTTGCGTTCGTCGAAGTGGCACGGCAGCCGGAAGCCCGGGACGAAATCGATGTGCGCGCCAGCGAGCGTGAAACGCTGCAGCCGGTTGTTCCGTCGATCGGCGACAACGAGGATTGGCGTGGTCGCACGGGTGTCGACCCAGATGCCGTGCGGTTCGTTGAGCTGTCCAGCCTCGGATCCTTTGCCGCCGAACGTTCGAATGTACTCCGCCTTGCTGTTGTACTGATTCACATAATACGACCCGTAGCCGTCGCCAACGTAGATGTCGCCGGTGGGCGCGATGGCGACATTCGTCGGGTTGTACCGCTTCGGCGTGCCATCGGCTGACGGCCTGTATGCCTCCACGTCGGGAGGGCCGGCGATCTTCCACACGATCTCACCCTTTGGCGTCATCTTGACCAGGACGGCCTGCATCTCGGGCGGCGGCGTCATCTTGGGATTGGACGCGTTGACGGTCAGGTAGAGAAACTCGTCCGTGCCTTCCTGTCGGATGTGCAGGCCGTGCGCCACGCCCCTGAACTCGCTCCCCCACGACCGCATGAATTTCCCGTTTCGATCGAACACCACCATCGTGTCGGCGCTGTCGCTCGTCGCGTGGACGGTGTGGTGCACGTAGATGTTGCCCTGCGAATCCTCCACCACGCCGTGGGTGTTTCCCCATTTGAGACGCGGCGGCAGCTCGCCCCAGTCGTGAATGGCTTCGTAGGTATACGGGCCGCTCCCCAGCACCGGCGCTTTCGTGCCGGCTTTGTCCTGAACGCCAAGCAGAATCGGAGAAATGACCGGCGCGGCGGCCGCGGCTGCGAGGAACTCACGTCTGGTGGTCTTCATGGTGATGCTCTTTTCAACGATGTTCACCTGTCGAACTGCACGCACCGACGGTACACGCCGAAGAAGCGAAGAATCCGAAGGAGAAGAGAAGAAAGAGATCGTCGAACATCGGAGTCGGGCTGGCGGGACGCCGGCCCTTGAGATCGTGCAGGGCCGGCGTGACGAGTGAGGGAGAAGCCGGAAACACAAACAGCCCAAGACTCGCACGCTGCTTGTGTTTCCGGTTTCTCGCCTCACTCGACCGCGCTCGCGCGGTCCCGCCAGCCCTCCGATCGTTAATCCCGGAGATCTTCGAATCTCCTTCGATTCTTCGATTCTTCGATTCCTCGCCGTGAGCCGTCGGCGCGTGCAGTGCGACAGGTGAATGGCGCACGAACAGTGTCACGCGAACAGATCCAGGATTGGCTCGCCCTTGCCATCTTTCGTTACGTACACCGGCCGGCGCTCCACGACATACGACGTGTCCGGCGCGATGCCCAACGCGTGATACATCGTCGCATGCAGGTCTTCCATGACCACCGGATTCTCGATCGTCGTGCACGGACGCTCGTCAGCCGTTTTGCCGTAGACGAACCCTTTCTTGATGCCGCCGCCGAACATCAGGATTGAACCGGCGGCCGTGAAATGGCGGTGCATCCCGTAATGGCGCGGTTCGCTGATGACGTCGGGAATATTAATCGCCTGGTCCTTCACTTCCTTGCCGACCTTCCCCTCGGTCAGCGCGTCCCGGCCGAATTCGCTGGCAAGCACGACGAGGGTGCGACCGAGCAGTCCTCGCTCGTCGAGATCCCGTATGAGCTGCGCGACGGGAGCGTCGATCAGCTTCTTCATCGCGGTCGCGCGCTCGTGGCCGTTCTCGTGGCTGTCCCAATAGACGAACGGAATGTACTCCGACGTCACCTCGACATAGCGCGCGCCCGCTTCGATCAGGCGGCGCGCCAACAGACAGCCCTGCCCGAACCTGCCGGTGTTGTAGGCGTCGAAGCTCGGCTTCGGCTCGAGCGACAGATCGAAGGCCTTTGCCGACGGAGATTTCAGAAGGCGATCGGCGGCATCCAGCGACTTGAGCAGCGATTCACGTTGAAAATCGCTGCCGTATTGGTAGACGGGCTCCTGTCCCAGGAGCGTCTCGAACAGCTCGCGACGGCTTCGGAACCTGGCATCGGTCAGCTCTTTCGGCGGACGCACGGCGGAGGCCGCATCCTGAGGATCGACAATCAGAAACGGCCCGTGCTCGGAGCCCAGAAAGCCGGCGGTATGGAACGCCTTCAGCGTGCCGATCTCTCCAGCCCCCTCGATCGTTTGTCCGATGGCAATGAACGCCGGCATGTCCGGATTCTTTGGACCCAGCGTCTTCGACATGACCGCGCCGAGGTGCGGCATGGCCATCGGTTGCGGTGGGATGTATCCCGTGTGCCAGTGATATTGGTGCCGCGAGTGCAGAATGAATCCAAGGTCGGCGGCATTGAAGGTGCGGATCACCGTTCCGCGATCGATCACGCTCGCGATCTGTTCGAGCCCCTGCGTGAACTTGATGTGATCGACCGCTGTATCGATCGGCGGAAATGTGCTCAGCACGTGTTCGACGCGCACGCCAGGCGCAAACGGCGTGTAGCGCTTGGGATCGAATGTTTCGGTCTGCGCCATCCCTCCCGCCATCCACAGCACGATGACGGCGTCGGCCGTGGCCGGCTTCCTCGGTGCCTGCCGTACGAGCGTCGGAGCACGCCCAACGAGCGCCGACAGAGTGGCCGCGGCGGTCGCGCCCATGAAGCCGCGTCGACTGACCGATTTGTAGATGAACGCCTCTTCGCGGGTCATTGAATCCCTAATCACTAATCACTAATCCTCGAATCGCGAATCCCGAATCCTCGAATCCCGAATCCTCGAATCCCGGATCCCGGATCCCGGATCCCGGATCCCGTGATCAATAGATTAGCTGAAACTCCGGCTTCATCAGGATGGCCCAGAGCAGATCGGCGAGTCCAGGAGCAAACGGGCGCGCACCTCCGGATGGATCACGCAGAGCCTGTTCGGCGGCGCGACGCTCGGCGTCCGTCGGAGGACGTCCCAATGCATGACGAAACACGCGGTCGATGACCTCCGATGCGCTGTGCAGTTCCGGCGGCGGCGGCAGCGGCGTACCGGCGGCCGGCGGCAGCAGCCGCTCCATGTTCGGTGCGGTATCGAACACGAAGAACCGAATCTGCGGGTTCAACGTCGAGCCGATCTCGCTCTGCGGGTTTTCGAGGCCGATGACACCACGAAACGTCTTGAATCCTCGGCCGGCGACGTCGTAGACGAGCACCGACGGATTCTTCACACGAACGCCTTCGCCGTTCGATCCGCTGACCCGGATCGGCCCTGAGCCGGAGCGCAGGCCGCGCGCGTCAAGCGGCGTCAGCGACGACAGCGGCGTCGCGCCAGAGGGCCCGACGAACTCCGCCTGCGCCCACGCCGGCGTCAGCACCTCCGGCACATTCGAGCCGTTTTCCTGCACGACCAGCCAGAGCTTCGCGGCGTTCGATACATCGACTTCAAAGGCGCTCGACGAAGCCGTCCGGCCGGCGACGGTCCGATTGTAGAGACTGAGCGGCTCAGGCGGGAGCTCGCCGAGCATCCGGCGCGATGCACGCGATAGCGATCGGGTCAGCAGCTCGCCGTTCACCAACTCCAGCGCCTGAAGCGTTGAGGCGTGCGCAGCACGCGTTGAGGTCACCTGATCGCGTATGGGGCGCCCCAGCGCTCGACTGAGAGTCGTGGAGGCGACGCGCCACTCACGGCCGTAAACGCCGGAGGTCGCCGGCAGTGATGGCGGTCGTTCGCCCGCCGGACGCGCGGCGACTGAAGACGCGCGCGCGGGATAGGTGTTCCACTCGCCCGTGATCGCGCCGATCGCGTCGGCAAACTGCTCGGCCGTCAGCCGGCGCACTTCGGGACCGGCGAACACGTACCCGCGTGACGGCGGCTCCCCGGTTCTCGCCACGGCGGGCAGCGCGTACGCCTGCGACGTGAGAATCGTTGCAATCAGGCGTTTGATGTCGTAGCCGTGATCGACGAAGTCACTGGCGAGCCAGTCGAGCACGTCGGCGCTCCATGGCACGCCGTCCATTTCATCAGGATTCGCGACCAGACCACGGCCGAGAAGTCGTGTCCAGACGCGATTCACCAGCGTGCGTGGCAGCCGTCCCATGCGGCGATCGGTAAACGTCGCGGCCGCCGCGGCGCGCCGATCGGCTAATGAGGACGAGGCCGGCGCACGCGTCAGCTCCGGAAACAGGAACCCCGGTTCGGCAAACCGGTTGAGCGCGACGTCGCACCGGTACATCTGCAGCGTGGGTTCGGGCGCAAAATACGCGGCCAGCGAGTAGGCGTCCTTGAGCTTCCACTTGCTGACGAAGCTGTCGTGACACGCATTGCACTTCAGGTTGATGCCGAGAAAGATCTGCGCGGTGTTCTGCGACGCCTGCATCCAGGGGGTGACGGCCGCGCTCGTTTCGCCGCGCCAGTTCACGCCGACGAGAAAGCCATCCGGATCGGCGGCATCCTTCGGGTTGAGCAGTCGCGTGACGAATTGATCGTATGGCAGATTGCTCTTGAGCGACGCAAACAACCAGTCGGTGATGCTCTTGCGTCCAGCCGTCTCGGAAAAATACGTCACGCCATCTTCGTTGCGGAGCAAGTCGTTCCAGAACGACATCCAGTGCTCTGCGTAGTGCTCGTCATTCGCGAGTAGCGAGGTGACGAGTGCGGCGCGTTTGCTGGGAGCCGGATCGTCGAGGAATCGCTGCAATTCCTCTGGAGTCGGCGGCAGACCCCAGACGTCCAGGTACACCCGTCGTGCGAACACCGCGTCCGAGACCGTGACCGGCCGGGCGTTGTGGCGTGACGCCAGGTATTTCGCGACCAGCCGATCCAGCGGCACGTCCCAGCCGGGCCAGGTCGGAGCCGACACCGCTGGCCGAGTCAGGGCGAGCGGCGCCTCCCAGGGCTGTGGCGCGCGCGCGGATGTTGGCGTCCGGCGAGCCCCCTGATCGATCCATAGTCGAATCAGCGCGATGTCGCGCGGCGTGAGCGGATCCTTGTCCTTCGGCATCTGTGGCTCGACCGCTCCGGTCAGCCGATGTATCAGGATGCTTCTGGTTGCACTGCCCGGCCTGATGGCCGGCCCATTGCGGCCACCGTCCAGGGCGTCCTCGTACGTGGCGAGCGACAACCCGCCCTTCCGCTTGTCTTGACTGTGGCACTCGAGGCAGTGTTCCTTGATGATCGGTTGAATCCGCCGCTCGAAATCCACCACGACCGGGGCTGACGAAGGCGCCACTTGTGCCCGCGCCGACGTGGCTCCGGTCCAAACCAACGCGGCTCCGAGCGCAATTACCGCCAGAAAAGTGCGCTTCATCGGCCCTGCTGTCCTGACGACGCGGAAGAGGTGGCTGGCACCTTTCCTGGAAAGGTGCCAGCCACCTTTTTGGGGTCCGCGGCCTCGGCGAGGCGCTGCTGATAGACCAGGCGCGCGTGGTCGTAGGCCTGGCGGGCGGCATCCAGCTCGCTCGCTCGAATCTTGGGTGCCTTCTGGCTCCAGCACTGATTGACGGCGGTCAAACACCACTGCAGGCTCTCCCGAGGCCCTCGAATCGGCTTTCCACCAACCACGGCAAACACCGGATTGGTGTGCGCCGACGGAAGGATTCGCGCGGCAATCCAGCTGCTCGATTCGATTGGGACATCGAACGTCAAGTCTCGGACGCTGCCGTCAGCGACGAGCGGCTGGCTCGCGACAACGGCACCGTTGACGACGATCTCAACCGGCACCTCGCGACGGTTCCCGACTCGCGCACGCTCCAGATCCCAGTACGGCGTCGCATCGTCATCGGCGTGCTTCGAATCAGATCGTTTGGCGTCGTCTCCAGATTCGCCGCCGCTTTGAGCGTGACCTTCACGTGACCGCTGCGATCGAGCTGAATCTCGCTCTCCTTCGTGCCCCCCTCGACTCCATTCACCGTGAAGTCCATCAGGTGACTCTTCCCATCGGAGACGTAGTTACGGCCGGCCCGCACCGCGTCGATCCATTTCCTGTAGGTGAGCGCGCCATCCACCTTCGCATACGACCGCGCCAGCCCGACGCGATCGTCGGTAATGCACGGGAAGTCCGTTTCCCCGCTGATCCGCGTGCGGAAACCGGCATTCAGCGTGTGATACCAGATGTTCAGCTCCCAGATGTGCGGGGTGTCACCGGCAGAAATGAAATCAACCGCATTCGGATGCGTGACGTCCACGATGAACTCGTTCGCGCCGATGCCGTCGAACGCAGGCATCTCGTAGTTCGGCAGCGCCTTGCTTTTTGTCTCGAGACCCCAACCGGAATGCGCGAACCCGACGACGGCGCCTTGCGCCTTCGCCCATTGAAGGATCGGGAGGGTCCATGTCGGCCAGTCCTCGAGCCGCATGGTACCAGGATAGTCCTGGTTTTTCAGTCCGAGCAGCACGAGGTGCCCGGCGTGGCTGGATGGGAACCCGGAGATCTCCAGGTCGTAGTGCATCAGCCGTTGACCGGGTTTGGAGAGCGGGTGATCGTCGCCGCTGAAGAACTGTTTCTGAAAGTAGTAGGACGGTCCCCACGTGAGCACCGACGCGACGTTGAGCGCCTCGCCGGCAATCTGCGGCCACATGTCCTCGGGCATCACGCCTTCGGTCGGATTCTGATAGTGCGAACAGCCCGCGGAATGGATGTGGTGATCTCCGGAATACCACCCGTAGCGCGACGGATCGATCCATCGCACCAGGCGGAACAGCCATTCGTCAGGCCCCGCGAGCGCGACCCGGCGAGTCTCCGCCACATATTCGGGACCGCGCGACACCGTCAGCGTGAACGATCCCGACGGCAGCGCGATCGTCTGGCCATCCGACCGATACACGTGCGGCTGAAAGTAGAAATCAGGCGCCAGGCGTTTCGACACCGTCGGATAAATCCTGTCCACTTCATCCTTGATGAGGAACGCCGCTGTAGTCGGCTCGCCGTGTTCGTCGACGACGCGGATGCGGACGGGATGCGCAGGAAGACAAGTGAACAGCACGTCCATGTCGCTGCGGAAGCCGACGTCCTGGGTGCCCTGCCCCACGTTGAACCCGAGTGCGGCGGAGCGGTGCCCGGCATCGCGGCTGTAGACCTGAAGAATCAGGTACTCGACCGCGAGACCGGAAAGGCGCGGGCGCATCGGCGACGCCGTGTAGAGCGAAATGTCCGCCCATCGATCGCGCACCTCGACATCGGTGAGCTCCTTTGGCGGTTCGGGGATGTTGCGCGATGGGATGAAGACACGTCCGCTATTGGCGCTCTGAATGGTCAGCGGCGCTGTGACCCCTGCCTCGTTGAGCACCTTGATCAGAAACAACCGCGTCCCGCCTTGCAGTAATTCGGTCTTGGCTCCGCCCTGCTCAGCCTTGACGCGGCTCTCGGGGTTGATATGAACCGTCGCGAGCACGTGCCGATCGAGAACCTGCTGCAGTGCGGAAACCCCCGTCGTCGTGTCGGCCATGCCGATCGCATCGTCGATGGCGCGCCGATCCTGAGGGGACAACGGCTGACCGAGATAGGCAAGCGCCGTTTCAACGCGGCGAACCTGCTGCGCGAGTGGCTGCAGCGAGACCGGGTCCGCCGCAGGATGCGTGTGTTCCTGAGCCTGAAGCCCCAGCGTCAGCGCGTACACGATGGTCGCGGAGGTCGCGATGCGAACCAGGCGAATCAGCCAGAACGAAAAGGCCCGCACTCTAAGTCCTCCAGGTCACCGTGTCTTGGTTGACGACTTGCGGACGATTGCGGCGATCTCGGCAGTTCGGAGCTTCGCAGCCTGCGAGTGCAGAGCCGGAACATTGAACGTTGTGCCAGCGTTGTGAATGACGATCTCGCCGTGCGACAGCGCGGCGGCAGTCTGCAGATCGCCGGCGCGTCGAAGGCCCGGAATGTACAGGTGATCCACGAACGCCTGATCGCTGTCGGTGTCGAAGCCACCGACATCGAGAACAGCGAGACGAATGGGCACAATTGCGCCGGCCAGGATCGCGGCGAGCGCCGAATCTCCTTCGGCCACCACGGCGGCACCGGGATGTGCGCGCACGGCCGCGACGATGTCTGCCACTCGCTGACTCGCCGGCGTGCGGTTGTACGTGTCGAAGTGGTGGATCTTGGCGGCGGCCTCCGCGTCGAATCGCGTAAATGAAATGACCGACGGTTTCAGTCCTGCTGATGTCAAAGACCGCTCGAGTTCCGGATCGGCCGCGTCAATCAGGATCGTGGAAGAAGGTGGAATCTCCTTTGGATCCTTGCCCTCCGCCGCGAACCCGAGCGCGTGCCGCAGTGTCGAACTGAACGGCGCCGGCCCACTCGCCACAAGCTGCCGCCGGGCCGCTTCGATCCATTCGCTGGTCAGCCCAGCGACATCCACCGCGTTGGGCGGCAACGCGCGCTCGTGAAAGACGAGCAGACTCGACAACGGCTCCGGCGTGAACGAACGTTCGACAGGATGAGTGTCCGCCGGTGCGTGCTGGAGCCACTGCGCCATCCAGGCATACATCGCCTCGCGGCTGTCCTTGTTGTAGTTGTGCTCGGCCGTCATCCGAACGGCACGGACACGGTCCGGGACGTCAAGCAGGTTGTAGATCCCGCGCACCGCTGGATATTCGAGCTCGAGCGTGTCCGACGTCCAATCGCCAGTCGCGGAAATCATCAGCAAGGGACGAGGAGCCACCGTCGCCGCGATCTCGACGTTGGTGGTCTCGAGCCGAAGGCCTGGCGGATTCTCGCAGAGACACCCGCCTTGCATGTGGAGCGAAATCATGTTGACCGGCACGGAGACCGCAATCCGAGGATCGACCGCGGAGGCGAGGAATGTCTGCGTTCCGCCACCCGATTCTCCCGTCATCCCGATCGCGTCTCGACGCACGTACGGAAGCGTTTCGAGAAAATCGATCGCGCGGATGCTGTCCCACAGCTGCAAGCCCGATAAGCTCAGACCCCAGAGATACTCGCGCGCCCCGCTGAACGTGTGCGGTACCTGCAGGCTATCGTTGTAGCCAACCATGTCGTAGGTGAACACGACGTAGCCCTGGCGCGCGAGATTGATCGCGCGCCCCGGTCCGGAATTCACCAGCGTGTTTTCCAGGCGGCCGTAGGCCCAGTGGCCGTGCGGAGAGAGGATTGCCGGAAACGGGCCGTCCCCCAGTGGACGGTACAGGTTGCCGGTGACGAAGAACCCGGGAAGACTCTCGAAATACACCTTCGAGACGCTGTAGTCCGAGCGACGCACCTCGCCGAAGACGGAGGGCCGGAGCGGCGTCTTCTCGGGCAGCGGGAGAAGACCAGCCGAAGCGAGGACGTGTTCGCGCAGATACGCCGCGCGCGCGTTCCACGCGTCTGCGCTGGCAAAGTGCGGCGGAGCAAACCGATCGTCGAGCGTCCGATACTGGGTCGGCCCGGCAGGGGTTTGAGTGGCACTCACGAGAGCCGTCAGCACCGCGGCGGCGATGAACCTCATGCAACCCTTCCTGTTGAGTCCCCTGCTTCGAGCTCACGCGCATTGTAATGATCCCGCAGCGAATCACAAAGATTCCTGTACAGTCGCAAGGGAAAAGGGAAAAGGGAAAGCGACAGGAAACATTCCCGAAGATGACATCCCGATACAAGTGGGCGGTCGTGGCGATGCTGTGGGCGATCTGCTTCTGCAACTATGCGGATCGCCAGGCGATCTTTTCCGTCTTCCCCCTGCTCGAGCGGGAGATGCACCTGTCGCCCGTGCAGCTGGGCCTGCTCGGATCGGCGTTCGCCTGGGTCTACGGCCTCGCGGCGCCGCTGGCGGGCATGGTGGTCGATCGCGTGCCGCGCAGGTCGGCCATCCTCGGCGGACTGCATGCGTGGAGCGCGATCTGCATCGCGACGGTCTTCTCCCGGAACTTCAGCCATCTGTTTATGTTTCGCGCCGCCGAAGGACTGGGCGAGACCTTCTATTACCCGGCGTCGATGTCGCTCATCAGCGACTATCACGGGCGCGACACGCGATCGCGCGCGATGGGGCTACACCAGACCAGCGTCTATGTCGGCACGATTGGCGGAGGATTCTTCGCCGGATTGATCGGGCAGTACTACGGCTGGCGATTGTCGTTCGTGGTCTTCGGCGGCGCGGGGATTCTCCTTGGCCTGGTGTTGCACCGCTATCTGAAAGAACCGGCACGAGGAGCCGAGCGGGGCACCGACACGCCAGCACGACCGCTACCATTTCACGAGTTCTTACGCCTGATCATCCGAACGCCCACGGTGTTATGCCTGCTGGGCGCGTTCATGTGCGCCAACTTCGTCGCGGTCGTGCTGCTCTCCTGGATGCCGAAGTTCCTGTTTGACAAATTTCACATGGGCCTCGCCATGTCTGGCCTGACGGCCACGCTCTTCGTCCAACTCGCGAGCCTGGCGGGTGCGCCAATCGGAGGATGGCTCGCGGACATGTGGCGGCGGCGCTCGCCGCGAGGCCGACTGGCCGTCCAGTTCATCGGTGTGCTGGGCGGTGCACCGTTCGTGGCACTCTGCGGCCTCACCTCATCAGTGGGAACGCTCATCCTCGCGCTGACGTTGTGGGGGTTCTTCAAGGGCCTCTACGACGCGAACATCTTCGCGTCGGTATTCGATGTGGTGGCGCCGGAAGCTCGCGGCACGGCGGCTGGGTTCATGAACGCAATCGGATGGCTGGCCGGAGGCGGCTCGGCCCCGCTCGTGATCGGGGTCATTGCGTCGCGGTCCAACCTTGGAACCGCGATCGCGCTGGCGTCGTGCGTCTATCTCGCCGCGGCGCTCTTCCTGGCGAGCGGCGCGCTGTTCTTCGTGGCGCGCGACGCCGCGCGACTCACGGAACCGCCGGCGATCATCGAACGTTGAAGAGGCAGTCGGCGATCGCGTGGTCCCTCAAGCGCCCACGACCGTCCTGACCCTCTCCATCCACGCAGGCAGCCATTCGCGAAACCGAGTGACCTGTTCGCGGCGGGCGGCGCTGAGCGGCAGCGGGAGGGGCCCCATATCGAATCCTCGAACGTCGAGCGCGATGCGAATGCCCCACGGAGCTGGCAGCGTGCCGAGTTGCACGATCACCTCGTCGAGCAGGTGTTGGAGATCGTTCGCGCGATCGACTGCCCCGCGCGCGCAATGTCGGTAGATGGCGAGCAGAAGTTCCGGACAGAACCCGGCGATTCCCGACACGGTGCCGTTCCAGCCGGCGCGCAGTCCGTCATAGAACAGCCGATCGTGACCAACCAGCAAGGTCCAGTCGCGTCCATCGCGTGCCGCCGCGTACATCGCCAGGTGATCGACGACGCCACTGCTGTCCTTGATCCCGACAATGAACGGCTCGTGCTTCAGCAGGTCGACGACTGTCGCCGGTTCCAGGGCGTTGGTGAAGTCCGGCAGGTCGTACAACAGCACCGGCGCGCGCAGCGCGCGGCTGACCTCGACCGAGAACGCCTGCAGATCGTGCTGCTCGTAGCGGAAGAACATCGGCATCGGCAGGAGCACGGCTCGACATCCCGCCTCGTGCGCAGCCTCGCCGAGCTCGATGACCTGGCGGAACGATGGCGCTCCGACAGCGACGAGCAGGGTCCGATCGGACGGCACTCGTGGCGCTGCCGCCTCAATCGCAGCTTTGCGATCGGCAACCGCCACATTGGGGTACTCACTGGTCGCGCCGCCCAAACAGACGCCATCCACACCGGATTCGATCAACGTATCGATGAGACGCTCGAACGTCTCCACGTGCAGTCGCCCGTCGGCGGCTACCGGCGTCGCAACGGCCGCAATGACACCATGCATTGCGGCCCAGTACATCGCAGGTAGGCAACAAATTCAATTGGTGATTGGTGAATTCAGCGCCCGGCATGGTTTCACTATAGAGTGACGGCGGACATGACCGTCATCGAATCGCCACCAGACCAATCCGCTGCGCGAAGGGTCGAGGTCATCGGCCGCGTCACGCGCCGCCTCATTCCCTTTGCCTTCGTCTGCTATGTCGTCGCGTACATCGACCGCGTGAACATCGGGTTCGCCGCCTCGATTCTCCAGCGTGACCTTGGTCTGACCGACGCGCAGTACGGCTACGGGGCGGGCCTCTTCTTCGTCGGGTACTGTTTCTTTGAAGTCCCGAGCAACCTCATCCTCGAGCGCGTCGGCGCTCGGCGCTGGATCGCCCGGATTCTCATCGGCTGGGGCATCGCATCGATGGGGATGGTGTTCGTGCGGGATGTCTGGTCGTTCTATGCCGCTCGGGTATTCCTAGGCATTGCCGAGGCCGGTTTCTTTCCCGGTATCGTCCTGTATCTCACTTATTGGATTCCCGCAGCCGACCGCGCGCGCACCGGCGCCCTATTCATGATGGCGGCACCGGTGGCGATCATCGTCGGGGCACCGGTCTCCAATCGCCTTCTGGCCCTTGACGGCCTTCTCGGATTGCACGGGTGGCAGTGGTTGTTTCTCGTCGAAGGGCTGCCGGCGGTGCTCCTCGGGTTCGTGGCGTTGCGTGCGCTCACCGATCGCCCGAATGATGCAGAGTGGCTCAGCGAGAGTCAGCGCGAATGGCTCACACAGACCATGGACGCGGAGCGCGAACGCCGTGCCGTCGTGGGCCACACGTCCCTCTCCAGAAGCCTGCGGAGTGGACGTGTCTGGCTCCTGTGCGGCGTGTACTTTCTCAACACCGTCGTCACCTACGGAATCTTCCTGTGGCTGCCGAAGATGCTGACGGAAGCCGCCGGTGGAAGACAAAGCTTTGGCCTGAGTCTGATGACCGCCCTTCCGTTTGCCGCCGCGCTCGTGGCGATGTTCCTCGTCGGACGTCATTCGGACCGCACGGGAGAGCGTAAGTTCCACGTGGCAGCATGCGCGATGACGGCGGCCACCGGCCTCGTGCTCGCCGTGATATTCCGCAACAATCTCTGGCTGATGGTGTTGAGCTTCACGCTGTCGCAGATCGGCCAGCGATCCGTGCAAGGTGTGTTCTGGGCGATTCCTCCAATCTTTCTCGGAGGAACTGCCGCGGCGGCATGCATCGGTCTCATCAATGCCCTCGGCAACCTTGGAGGCGCGGTGGGTCCCTCCCTGATGGGAGCTCTACGGCAGGCCACGGGAACATACAGCCATGGACTGCTCGTGCTCGCGACAGTGCTCGTTGTGGAAACCGCGATCGTCGTCAGCCTTCGCCTGCCCGCGCGGGATAATTGATCTTTCATAGGGAGTCCCGATGAACACACGACGTGACCCGACGTCTCTCCGCAGCCATCGCTGGTTTGGAAAAGACGACCTCCGATCGTTCAGCCATCGCTCGCGCGCGAAGCAGGCCGGGTTCAGCATGGAGGAGATGGCCGGGAAACCGGTGATTGCGGTCCTGAACACATGGAGCGACGCGAATCCGTGCCACGCGCATTTCCGTCTTCGCGCCGAAGAGGTGAAGCGGGGCATCTGGCAGGCCGGCGGCTTTCCAATGGAGATTCCTCTGCTCACGCTGGGCGAGGCGTTCATGAAGCCGAGCACGCTCCTCTATCGCAACCTGCTCGCGATGGATGCGGAGGAAGCGCTGCGCTCTTATCCGGCGGACGGCGCAGTGCTGATGGGCGGGTGCGACAAGACAGTGCCGGCCTTGCTGATGGGTGCCACGAGCGCAAATCTCCCAGCTCTGCTGGTGCCCGCAGGCCCCATGCTCAGGGGAAACTGGAGGGGACAGTTCCTCGGTTCCGGAAGCGATGTGTGGAAGTACTGGGCTGAACGGCGAGCCGGCACGCTTGACGAGTGCAGCTGGCGCGAGATGGAAGATGGCATCGCCCGGTCGTTCGGGACGTGCATGACGATGGGGACGGCGTCGACGATGGCAGCGGCCGTCGAGGCGCTCGGGTTCACGCTTCCGGGCGCGTCCTCGATTCCGGCGGCTGATTCGGCGCACGCCCGGATGGCTGTCGCGAGCGGTCGTCGGATCGTCGAGATGGTGTGGGAGGATCTGACACCGCGGACCATCCTGACCACCGAGGCATGTGAAAACGCCGTCACGGCCGCCATGGCGCTTGGCGGCTCAACCAATGCCATCATTCATTTAATCGCCCTGGCTGGCCGCGCCGGCGCCACTCTCGATCTCGATCGCTTCGACGCACTGTCGCGCCGCACACCCTTCATTGGCAACATCCGCCCCAGCGGTCAGTTCCTGATGGAGGACTTCTTCTACGCCGGGGGCCTGCGCGGCGCGCTGTCGCGTCTGCTCGATCTGCTGCACACCGACTGCCTGACGGTGAACGGCCGCACCCTCGGCGAAAACGTCAGCGATGCGATCGTCTGCAACGACGAGGTGATCGCGACCCGCGAGCGTCCTCTCGGTCCCGAAGGAGGCGTCGCCGTGCTGCGAGGCAACCTGGCGCCGCGTGGGGCCGTTATCAAGCACACTGCGACCGAACGCCGGCTACTCCAGCACGCAGGATCTGCGGTGGTCTTCCGCAACTACGACGACCTGGCGGCGCGCATCGACGATCCCGCGCTCCCCGTCACGGCGGACTCGGTGCTGGTTCTGCAGAACGCGGGCCCTCTCGGAGGGCCCGGCATGCCGGAATGGGGCATGCTGCCCATTCCGAAGAAGCTTCTCGCACAGGGTGTGCGGGACATGGTCCGCCTCTCGGACGCACGTATGAGCGGGACGAGTTACGGCGCGTGCGTGCTTCACATCGCACCCGAATCGTTCGTGGGCGGTCCGCTGGCGTTCGTGCGCGATGGCGACATCATCGAGCTCGACGTGCCCGACCGCCGGCTGTCGATCCGCGTCGACGAGGAGGAGCTTGCCAGGCGTCGAACCGCGTGGACGCCCCCGCAGCCGCAGTATCCGCGCGGTTTTGGACACCTGTATTCTCGCCACGTTACACAGGCCGATCGCGGGTGTGATTTCGATTTTCTCGAAGGCACCGCTCCCATCGCGGAGCCGCAGATCTACTGAATGGAGCGACGCCGCCACCGGCCATGACGCCCGTCGATCCGGCTACGCTCCTGCTCATCGCGGCCGTCGGAGTCGCGCTCGTGGTGTTGCTCATCACCTGGGCGCGGATTCCGGCGTTTCTCGCGTTGGCGCTGTCCTCTCTCTTCGTCGGCTTGGCGACGCGGATGCCGCTCGCCGACATTCCACGCGCGTTCCAGGCTGGAATGGGGGATACCCTCGGATCGATCGCCATGGTGATCGGTCTGGGAACAGTGATTGGAAAGCTGTTGGCGGAATCGGGCGGAGCCATTGTCGTCTCGAATGCCCTGGCGCGCGCGCTCGGCGAGCGACGGCTCGACTGGGCGCTGCTGCTGTCGGGGTTCATCATCGGTCTGCCCGTGTTCTTTCAGGTCGGGCTCGTGCTGCTCGCGCCGGTCCTCTTCACGGCGCAACGTCAGAGCCGGCGACCCTTGCTGTGGCTTGGACTCCCGATGGTGGCCGGACTCTCGGCCGCACACGGACTCGTGCCGCCTCACCCCGGACCGCTTGCCGCCATCGAACGGCTCGGCGCCGATCCCGGCCGCACGCTCTTCTACTCGCTGATTCTCGGATCTGCCGCTCGCGATCATTTCCGGCCCGCTCTTCTCCCGGTACATCTCGCGTTACGTCCATGTCGATCCCGGCCCGATTGCTGAGCAGTTCACGAAAGTCGTCGTCCCGGCCCGCACGCCGACGCTGGCGGTCACGCTCGTCACCATGCTGATGCCAGTGCTGCTGATGCTGCTGGCGTCCGCAGCGCAGATTGCCATGTCCGATGGATCGGTCAGGCGTGCCGTGGTGTTCATGGGCAGCCCGCTGCTGGCGATGATGATCGCCACGATTCTGGCGCTCTACACCTTCGGTCGATCATGCGGTTTCGATCGCATCCAGTTGCTGAAGTTCGCGGAGGAGTCATTGCCGCCTATCGCGGGCGTCCTGCTCGTGGTCGGCGCGGGAGGCGGGTTCGGCCGTGTGCTGGTGGTCGCGCATGTCGACACTGCCATCGCGCAGGCAATGGGCGGGCTTCAGTTGTCACCGCTCGTGCTGGGCTGGGTGATTGCCGCGCTCCTGCGGATCTCGGTCGGGTCGGCAACCGTGTCCGTCATCACCGCCGCGAGCATCATGGCGCCGCTCATCGCCGGCCTACCGTCCGTGAACAAGGAGCTGCTGGTGGTCTCGATCGGCGCGGGATCGCTCATCGCCTCGCACGTCAATGACGGCGGATTCTGGCTGGCGAAGGAGTACCTGAACATGAGCGTCCCACAGACGCTGGCGACCTGGACCGTCATCGAGACGATCGTCGCGGTCGCAGGACTCCTCGGTGTGCTGGCGCTCGGAGTCTCGTCTAGGTTCTACGAGGTTCTGCAAGGTTCTACGCGGTGCTACAAGGTTCCGGGTTCACGCGGTTCTACGGGTGTCTCGCTGCGCTCGACGTGGTTCTGCACTCGCAGCACCCTGTAGAACCCGGTAGCACCCGTAGAACCTTGTACGAACCTTGTAGAACCCTGTAGAACCCTGTAGAACCCTGTAGAACCCGTAGAACCCAATCCATATGCTCATAGTCGACGCCCATCTGGATCTGGCGATGAACGCCATCGAGTGGAACCGGGATCTCACGCGTCCGATCGACGAGATCCGCGCGCGTGAGGCTGCGCTCACCGATAAGCCCGACCGCGGCAAGGGGACGGTCTCGTTCGATGAGATGCGGCGCGGCGGCGTCGGTCTGTGCGTGGCGACCCAGATCGCGCGCTACGTAGCGCCGGGCAGCGCACTCTCGGGGTGGAATTCACCCGAACAGGCGTGGGCCATGACGCAGGCCCAGCTCGCCTGGTATCGCGCGATGGAGGAACGCGGAGAACTGGTGCAGATCCGAGATGTCGCGGGGCTCGAGGCGCACGTGAAAACGTGGGCCGACCGCGAGTCGCGAGTCGCGAGCCGCCAGTCGCGAGCCGCGAGCTGCCAGTCGCCGCTCCCTATCGGTTACATCCTCAGCCTCGAAGGCGCGGACTCGATCCTGACACCTGCGCACCTCGAGCGTGCGTACGCGCGAGGGTCTGCGCGCGGTGGGACCGGCACACTACGGCCCGGGTCGATACGCGTACGGCACCAACTCGACCGGCGACCTTGGGTACCAGGGACGCGAGCTGCTGCGTGAGATGGAACGGCTCGGCATCATCCTCGACGTCACGCACCTCTGCGACGAGAGTCTGCGCGACGCTCTGGATCATTTCAACGGTCCACTCTGGGCCAGTCACTCGAATTCGCGAGCGCTCGTCGCACACAACCGACAGTTCTCCGACGATCAGATTCGCGAACTGATCGGCCGCGGCGCAGTGATTGGCGCCGCATTCGACGCGTGGATGTTGGTACCCGGTTGGGTACGGGGACAATCAACACCGCAATCAGCAGGAGTGACGCTTGAGACGATCGTGAATCACATCGATCGCGTGTGTCAGCTCGCCGGAAGTTCAAAACATTCGATGATTGGGTCGGATCTCGACGGCGCATTCGGACGCGAGCAGTGTCCGTCGGATGTTCAGACGATCGCGGACCTGAGAAAACTCGACGACGTACTCTCCGCGCGCGGCTACTCACCGCAAGACGTCGAAAACATTTTTTCCGCAAATTTCCTCAGGTTTTTGCGATCCAACTGGTTGAGTTGAAGCCCAGGTTTTGATCGACCATTTCGCCACGAGATACATGGCGCGCGCAAAAAGCCACTTCGTGTTCGAGCTGCGAATCGGCATATACCGGGAAGTCGTAGTCGGTCTTCAACCGCTGACCCCACGAGTTGATCGGCAGGAATCGGCCGAGATACGCGAACGGCCGACTGGCATCGCCGCCGCCGAGCGTCTGCGGCGCGTTGATGTCCAGCGCTGCGTATCCGCCAGTGCCCGTTGCGTGCAGAACGCCGTCTCGAAAAACCTATCCGGCGCCGGGCAAATCGGATCCAAAGAATCGAACCCGTGCACATGTGGATAACCGAGCATTCCGTGCAAGATACAACTGGATGGTTCGCCTCTCCAATCGACCGTATTCAGTGCGGCCTGAATTGCGAGTTTTTTCGAGCGCCAACACCGTTCCCCTCGCGCTGTAACGACTTCTGATGATTGACAGTTAGCGCTCTCGGGGGTAGTGTCTGCATCATCCCTGAGGCGCTCCTGAGAACACGTGATGCTCTCGGGAGAACTGCCGAACGTATACCGACGCCGGCACCCCAAGGTCAAGGAGGATTGGATCAAATGACTCGCCTGTTTCGCGCACGTCGCCTTACGGCGCTTGCGCTGGCGATTGCCGTGGCGTGGCTCGCGCCGCCCGCGGCGAGCGCCCAGCAGCTCTATGGTTCGATCGTCGGTACTGTCACCGACACACAAGGCGCGGCGACACCCGGTGTCACCGTCGTCGCGACGAACACCGGCACCGGCCTGAAAGTTGAGGCCGTGACCGACACCACCGGCGGGTATGTGCTGCGCAACCTGCTGCCAGGCACCTACAATCTGACCGCGAACCTCACCGGATTCCGCGAGCACACGGAAAAGGCCATCCCGGTGCAGGCAGGCAATCCCGTACGCATCGACCTGAAGCTCGAAGTCGGCGGGTTGACGGAGACCGTCGAGGTCGTCAGCGAGACCACGCTGCTGAACACCGAGAAGGCGGACTTGAGCTCCCAGATCTCGTCAACGGCAATCACGAATCTGCCGCTGAACCAGTTCCGGAACTATCAGACACTGCTCAACCTGGTGCCGGGCGCGACCCCCACGCAGTACCAGAACGCGGAGATCGACACGCCGGGACGGTCGCTGCGCACGTGGGTGAACGGCACGCAGCCGAATGCGAACACGACGCGCGTGGACGGCGCCGTGTCCGTCAACGTTTGGCTGCCGCACCACGCGATGTACGTCCAGTCGGCCGAGTCAATCGACACGGTCAACATCTCGACCAACAACTTCGACGCCGACACAGGTATGGCGGCCGGTGCGGCGCAGACAGTGATTACGAAGTCGGGCACGAACCAGTTGAAGGGCTCTGCGTTCCTGTTCCTGAACAAGGATTCCTTCAACACCAACACGTACTTCAACGACTACTTCGGCCTTCCGAAGCCGGGCGTGGACACGAAGACGTTCGGCGGCACTTTTGGCGGGCCGGTCAAGAAGAACAAGCTGTTCTATTTCTTGTCGTGGGAACGGTACGACACCAATCGCCCGACGACCTACACTTACACCGTTCCAACTGCGAAGATGCGTGCCGGCGACTTCAGTGAAGTGGCGGCGGCGTATCCTGCGTTCAAGCTGTTCAACCCGTTCTCCGGGTCAGCGGGCGTGGGGCGCGAGCAGTGGACGGACAATAAGGTCCCGTCCCAGTATCTGAGCTCCATCTCGCAGGGGCTGATGGCGCAATTCTTCCCCGCGGTGAATAGCACTAAGGACCTCAACTCGAACCTCCTCCTCGACGACTACACCCAAATCCGTGACGAGTACCAGACGCGGGACAACGTCGACGTGAAGATCAACTGGCAGTTCAAGCCGTCGGTGGCCATCTGGGGCAAGTACGGCGAGATGAAGAACAAGGGGTCGGGCAACAATTTCTATCTCGGCTTCGACAACCCGTCGGTCGGTGACACGCGCGTCATCCTCAGCACGTTCGGGACCACCTGGACACTCTCGAAGAACACCGTGGTCGACGGCAACTTCGGCATGAGCCGGCAGGATCAGACGGTTCTTCCGGCTGACTTCGGGACGAACTACGGCATTCAGTTCGGGATTCCGGGTACGAACAATCCGAACGACAACCGCGAAAGCGGCTTGCCGATCATGGCGTCGACCTACACGATCGGCAGCGGCTCGGCGAACTGGATGCCGCTGTACCGCAAAGAAGTCAACTACTCCGGCACGCTGGCGATGACCAAGATGTTTTCGAAGCACGAGGTTCGTGCGGGATTCGACTTCGTGCGGCTGGAGCTGAATCACCGTCAGGCCGAGTGGGGAGATTACGGCCTGAAGGGTGGCTTCTCGTTCAGCAACAACACGACGGGCGCCGTCGGCTACACGTCACCCGGCTGGAACAGCTTCGCTGCGCTTCTGATGGGCCTGCCCAATTACTACGCCGAGGATACCCAGACCGAAACGATGACCGGCCGTGAGAACCAGTTGGCGTGGTACGTGCGCGACCGCTGGAACGTGGCCGAGAAGCTGACGTTGAACGCAGGCGTGCGCCTCGATTACTACCCGCTGATGAACCGTGTTGGGAGAGGGATCGAACGGCTCGACTACAACACTTACACGGTCATCCTTGGCGGCATTGGCGGCCAGCCGGATAACGCCGGGATCAACTACAAGGCGTGGTACGTCGAACCGCGGGTCGGCGCGGCCTACCGTCTGAACGAGAACACCGTGTTCAGGGCAGGCTACGGCCAGACGAAGAACCCGCTGCCGTGGTCGCGGCCGATGCGCGGGTCGTATCCCTTCGACATCAACAACAACCGTACGGCTGCCGGCACCTATGACTATGTGACGACTTTGGCGCAGGGCATCCCGGCAGTCAACCTGCCCGACACGTCGTCTGGTACCGTCACTCTTCCCAGTGGTGTCTTCATCCGCTCGCCAAACCCGGACGACGTTGACCGCGGCACGGTGCACCAGTGGAACGTCACCTTCGAGCGTCGCCTGCCGATGCGAATGGCCGCCGAGATCTCATACGTGGGCACGGCGACCAATGGCGGATACGCCGACCTGAACGTCAACGTCGGCGTGCCCGGCGGCGGCGGGAGCGCGGCGAAGTATTTCGCAGTTGCCGGCACGACTGCCATCAACGACTGGGCAGCGCGCACGAAGGCTCGGTACCGAGGCTTGCAGGTCGCCCTCAACCGACCGTTCAGGGACGGCCTGATGATCAAGGGTGCGTACACGTGGAGCCAGTCCAAGGACATGGCCGACGAGGATGGGTGGACGGGGGTCACCTGGAACTACCTGCCGAAGTTCAACGACAACTTCGCGATCTCCGGCTTCGACCGGACGCACGTGTTCCAGATAGGCTGGGTCTATGAGCTGCCGTTCCTCAAGGACCGGAAGGACGCGGTCGGTGCGGTGCTCGGCGGCTGGCAGATCAACGGCGTGGCCGCTGCCTTTTCCGGTACGCCGTTCTCGATCGGCGGGACCAACAATGCCATGGCGTGCACGGGGTGCGGTTCGATTCTGATCAACTACAACGGGAGCGATCCGAAAACGACCGGCAGTCCCGATCCGGGCACGTTCACGTCGACGCTCTATGACAAGTCGCTGTTCTCGCAGCCGAGCGGCCTCGACCTGGCCGGGTTCGGCAACACCAAGCGCGACTTCTTCCGCCGGCCGGCCCAGTCGAATGTGGACCTGTCGTTCTTCAAGGCATTCCCCGTCGGTCGCTACCGTCCGGAGTTCCGAGTTGAAATCGCAAACCTCTTCAACCAACGGAACTGGGGTGCCCCGAACACGTCGTTCACGTCCCCGCTCTTCTTGACGTGGAGCCCGAGCAGCGTGGACACGACGGCGACTCTCGGGTACCGCAAGGCCCAGCTCGGATTCCGGTTCCAGTTCTAACGAAGCTTCTTCGACCGTGGTTGTTGGGGACAGGCGCCGAAAGGGGCCTGTCCCCTTCTTGCGTACGGGACGCAAGGGTGAGCACGTCTTAGACGAAGAGACCCGTATCGATTGATTCGGGCAGTCGCGCTGAGAACATTCGGCCCCATGTCGCCTGCCGCTTTCAGGAGGCCGTGACGTCTTCGAAGCGTCCGTCGCCGCGATTGTGCATGCAGGGGGAGCTATTGGTTGTCGGCTCGACTTCAATGTCCGCACGCCCGCATCGTACATCAGCGCGTCGCCATGGACGTCGCCCTTCGTGCACAATGTATGAGGGCTAACGTGCTTCGGACTGTCCACACAATCACCGTTGCGGTGCTGCTGACGGCATGGATTTCCGCCGATCAGCCGGCGGCGCTTGGGCTCAAGCTGCCGATCGAATCCTACCCGCCCGAGATCCGCAAAGACATCGCCCGGCCGTACGAGCAGGCTCGATCTCATCCCGGCGACGTGAATGCCGTCGCTTCCCTCGGGCGCATCCTGCACGCGTGGGAGCAGTGGGAATCTGCGCATGACGCCTATACGAAAGCCATCACTCTGGCTCCAACGGCAATGGAGTGGCACTACCTGGACGCATGCGTGCTCGATCGACTCATGCGCCCGAAAGAAGCCGCGGCCCAGCTGCGCGAAGCGTTGAAGATTCGAGCGGACTACCTGCCGGCACGAGTGAGACTCGCCGACGCGCTGTTGAGCGCTGGCGAGCTTGACGAGAGTCGGGTGATCTTTTCTACGCTCGCGCGCGAACCTGCGGCGGAACCACTCGGGTTGTTCGGTCTCGGCAGGATTCTCGCCGCGGAAGGCAAGCACGAGGAGGCGGTCGCCACGATTCAGCGCGCGCTCGCGTTGTTCCCGGAATGGGGTGCCGCCCAGTACGCCCTGGCGCTGTCGCTGCGGACGCTTGGACGCCGCGCCGAGGCTGAACAGGCGCTGCAACGCCACGTTCAATATGGCACGCGCTGGCCCGGTGTCGACGATCCGCTGCTGACCGGCATCTCGAGTCTTCGCACCGATCCGGCGGCCCGATTCCGTCGGGCGCGAAAACTGGCAGACGACGGCGATGTCAACGGCGCGATCGCCGAGTTCGAAGGCGCGCTCGCCGACGACAGCTCTCTCGCGCTCGCCCATGCGAGCCTCGTCAAACTGTATGGCGGGACCGGGAATTGGGCGAAAGCCGAAGAACACTACCGCGCGGCCGTGGCCCTCGGCAGCGGCCTCTCCGAGCTTCACTATGACTACGGCGTGCTGCTCAGTCTTCAACAGAAATGGGCTGACGCCGGAGATGCCTATCGTCGCGCAATCGCGGTCAATCCCAATTACCCCGAAGCCCACAACAATCTCGGTCAAGTACTCGAGCGAAATCGCCAACTCGACGCGGCATTGGAGGAGTACCCGCAGCGCGGCACTCAGCCGTCCAACGTTCCGGCTGGCTCGCTTCAACGCCGGACGAATGCTGATCGCCCTCGGTCGACCCGACGAGGCCATCACCGAACTGCAGAAGATCACCGAGCCCCGTGACGCGGAGGCGCCTCGATATTTGTTCGCGCTCTCGACCGCGTACGTGCGCTCAGGCCGTAGAGACGAAGGCGTGCGCTGGGCAACCGATGCGCGACAACTTGCCCTGCAGTATGGCGATACTGCGCTCGCGGCTGCGATCGAACGCGACCTCGCGGGAATCCGATGACGCTGCGAAGTTGCACCACCTCGATACTGCTGATTCTGTTCGCGTGGCTTCCGCCTTTAGGCGGAAGATCAACGGGCGCAGATCAACTTCCGCCTGAAGGCGGAGGCCACGGAATCTTTGTCGAATCCGCCGCTGCAACCGGCATCGCCTTCACACACGTCACTGGCTCAACCGGCAAGTATTACGTGGCAGAGGAAATGGGCGCTGGCGTAGCGCTGTTCGACTACGACAACGACGGCGACCTCGATGTGTTTCTGGTCCAGGGTGGCCCACTCGACGACAAACCACCGGCCGAGCATCCCGGATCCCCAACCAGCCGGCTATTTCGCAACGATTTGACGCGAGGCCCCGACGGCAAGCCGCGTCTGCATTTCACCGACGTCACCTCGCAGGCAGGCGTTGGACTTCGCGCCTACGGGATGGGTGTGGCGGTCGGCGACTACGACAACGACGGCGACCTCGATCTCTTCGTCACGAGCTTTGGGCCGGATACGCTGTTTCGAAACAACGGCAATGGCACGTTTACGGACGTCACCAAGGAAGCGGGGGTCAGCGATCCACTCTGGAGCGCAAGCGCGACCTTCGTCGACTACGACCGCGACGGCGATCTGGATCTTTTCGTCGCCAACTACCTCGACTTCACAGTCGCGGGTAACAAGTCGTGCACCGATACCGCGGGCGCGCCAGACTACTGCGGCCCTCGGAATTACCATCCCGTTCCAGATCGTCTCTACAGGAACGAGGGCAACGGCCACTTCACCAACGTCACCGAAACATCAGGCATCAGCCGGGCTGACGGCGCCGGACTGGGTGTCGTCGCCGGCGACTACAACAACGACGGCTGGCTCGATCTCTACGTCGCCAACGACGCGACCCCCAATCAGCTCTGGATCAACCGGCATGATGGCACGTTCACCGACGAGGGGCTGCTGTCGGGAGCTGCGCTGAACGCCGCCGGAAATCCCGAAGGCAGCATGGGGATCGCGTCTGGCGATTTCGATGCCGATGGCGACGAGGATCTCTTCGTCACGAACATCATCGGCGAGACCTTCGTGCTGTATCGAAATGACGGTAGTGGCAACTTCGAAGATGCCAGAGTGCCGACGGGCATTGCCGCGCTGACCGCCGCAGTGACCGGTTTCGGCACCGACTGGTTCGACTACGACAACGACGGCTGGTTGGATCTCTTCGTCGCCAACGGCGCAGTCAACGTGATCGAGTCGCAACGCGGACAGCCGAATCCGTTCCGCATGAAGAATCAGCTATTCCATAACCCAGGTAACAGCCGATTCGTGGACGCGAGCCGGGAAGGCGGCCCCGCTTTCGAGCAAGCCGAGATCAGCCGGGGGGCTGCGTTCGGCGACATCGACAACGACGGCGACACCGACATCGTCGTCACGACCAATGGCGGCCCCGTGCGTCTCCTGCTGAATCAGGGCGCTCCCCGAAATCACTGGGTCGACATCGCGCTGCAGGACTCACCAGGCAATCGCTTTGGCGTTGGCGCGCGCGTCGGAGTCGAACGCGTCGGTAAGCCGACGCTCTGGCGGCGCGTCCACACGGATGGCAGCTACCTGTCGGCAAGCGACATCCGGGCGCACGTTGGTCTTGGATCATCGAGCACGATTGGGAACGTGGTGGTGCAGTGGGTCGACGGCACGCGCGAGCAATGGGCGAATGTCAACGCCGACCGCGTCGTCACCTTGCGGCGCGGAACGGGGAAGAAAATGTAAATGCTGAATGTTGAACGCTGAATGCTGAATGCCGATTTCTGACTGCTGACTGTTCCGTGCTGTGCCGTCGGACCTCGAAACTCATCCACCGTCATTCAGCATTCAGAATTCAGCATTCAGCAACATTCAACATTCAACACTCAACATTCAGCATTCAGCATTTTTCAGAATCACCATGCGCTACCTGCTCATCCTCCTGACGATCGCCTTCAGCTGGCCGCCACCGGCGCATGCAGATCTTCGCGCCGCTGCGGTGAAAGTCGACATCACGCCGCAGACGCCGCAATGGTTGCTCGGCTATCAGGCGCGCCAATCGGATGGCGTGCACGACAAGATCTATCATCGCGTGCTGGCCCTCGATGCAGGCGGCACGCCGTTCTACCTGATCTCGACCGACGTCTGCCTCTTCTCACCGAACTTTTACGACACCGTGATGCGCGAGCTGCAAACGCGCACGGGAATCGACGCCGCGCAGGTATGGTGGAGCGTCACGCACACCCACGCGGCGCCCGAGATCGGCCCGCCCGACATGTACAAAGCGCTCCTGGGTCGCTCGGATCACGAGTGGGATCGCGAATACACGGCATTTGCAACCAATGCGCTCATCGACGCGGTGAAGACGGCGCGCGACAAGCTGGAGCCGGCGCGGCTGTCATTTGCGACCACGACCGCCAATGCCAATATCAACCGCCGTGCGCGGGACGTCGACGGGAAGATTTCGCTTGGTCTGAACCCGGACGGACCGGTCGACCGCCAGGTGAATTTGATCCGTCTACAGCGTCCGGATGGGGCGCCGATCGCGCTCGTCATCAATTACGCCATGCATGGCACGGTCATGAGCGGCCAGAACCTGAAGATCAGCGGCGACGCACCTGGCGTCGTCGCGGCCTATGTGGAAGATCAACTTGGTGGCACCGTGCTCTACATCAACGGCGCAGCCGGAAACATCGCGCCGATCTATTCTGTCTACGCCGACGCCTCGAGCGGCCACCTCTCGCAGTTCCGCGTGCTCCTCGGTGACCGCGTCATTGCCGCAGCGCGTGCCATGCCGCCCGGCAGCGACCGCGTCGTCCTCCGCCACGCGCAGCAAATCGTCGAAACGCCGCGGCGCGACGACCTCATCTGGCCCGACGAGTTGAGCGGTTACGGGACAAGCGATCGACAACGGATCAGGCTGCCGCTGCGGTTCCTCAGGATTGACGATACCGTCATCTGGTCGGCGCCGGTCGAGATGTTCTGCGAGATCGCGATGACCATCCGCGAGCGATCGCCTTTCAGGCGGACGTTCTACTTCGGCTACACCAATGGCTGGTTCGGCTACATGTCGACCGCCAAGGCATTTGAAGAGGGAGGCTACGAGCCCCGTACGTCGCCGTTCACGGCACGCGTGGAGACGGACGTCAGCCAGGCGGTGAATGCGTTCCTTCAGACGTTTCGGAAGTGACCGATCTGCGATCTCCGGAATAAGCCTTCCGCCGGATTGGCCTTCCGCCGGAATGGCCTTCCGCCTAAAGGCGGAAGCTACACAGCACACATTTGGAGCTGTAGCTTCCGCCTTCAGGCGGAAGACTCATGTCTTCGTCAGCGCTCCCAACGCGACGAGGTAGCACGCGGCTCCAACCCAGAACGCCGCGGAGATGCCGGCGCCGAGCGCAATCACCACCGCCAGCACGGACGCGCAGACGCTGGCGGCGCCATTCACGCCCCACAGCCATGGCGCCATGGACGGCACGACGGCGAGGGCCCGGCGCATCCCGATCGGAAACGCCATGCCCATGAAGAACCCGAGGGGCATCAGAATCGCAACCGACAACGCGATCCGGATTGAGGTCGACGTTCCCTCATAGTGCCGGACGACCGCGGGCGTGGCGACTCCGAACGCGACCAGCACGCCCGCGAGAATCATGACCGCCAGCACCTCAGCGCGGCGGCGCGTCAGCCGTGTCGTCGCGAGGCTTCCGATGCCGCTCGAGAGCAGCAGCGAAAACAGCACGACGGACAGACTGTAGACCGGATGTCCGAGGAAGATCGTCAGCCGCTGTACCTGCGAGATCTCGACGAGCATGAACCCGAAGCCGATTGCCGCAAAGAAGATCAGATGTACGGCGCGGCGGGCCGCCTTCGCGCCGACTCGCTGTTCGTGACGCTCCGTCGGCGCTGCGATCGCCAACGGCACGACGATGCACAAGATCGTCAAGATGGTCACCGTCAACATCAGCACGCCCAGCACTCCGACCGCCGTCATATTGAAGCGCACGATCCCCTGATCGCCCCACCGCGCGGTGTTGAAGACATCCCGGAGACGAAGCATGTGGAAGAAGAAGGGCGAATCGTCAGTCGGCGCCGAAATGTTGAGCGGGTCATTCGCGATCGCTGCGGCGAGCCTGTCGCCGCTCGCAATCGAAGCGAACGTCTCGTCTGCCGAATGCCGGGGCTCTGGACGACCTCGAACTGCAGTCTCGACGCGACCGATTCGAGCGTATCGAGGTCTTCCCGCGACAGCGGATCGCGGGAGACGAGCATCGTCCCCACTCCGTCCGGTCCGTTGACGGAACCTGCGGGGCGCGCGCGTACGATGGCATAGTGATCCCCCGGCCGCGCGATGCCCATCTTCATCAGGGTCGTCGATGCCAGGGTCGCCAGACGGTAGACCTCGCCCGGCCGATCCGCGTAGTACCACCGCGACACCGACAGGATGCCTCGCGGGGCGAGATGATCGAGAAACATCCGCCAGGCTTCCGTGGTGTATAGCGAGTTCTCGGTCAGCACGAATGCTCCGCTGGCGGTGGCGGCCCATGTATCGATGAGAGAAATCTGAATGAGATCGGCGCGGTCTTGAAGCCGTGCAATGTAGCTGCGCGCCTCGTCGTTGACGAAGCGCACGCGGGGATCGCGATCGAGGTGCCCGGTAAAGTCCCCGAAGCGGCGGTTGACGAGGTCGATGATGCTCTCGTTGATTTCGACGCCGGTCACGTGCTGCTGATTGAACGCGAGGGCAGAGAGAACGTCTCGGCCGCCGCCCGTTCCGACAACCACAACCCGTGAATGCGGCCGCAGATAGTGGGCGATGTTGGTGACGTCATACCTGAGATGCGCCACCCTTTCAGGATCGCCGTCGTAGGCAGTCAAGTCGGTGCCCGCGTACGAATCGATGTCCAGGTGAAGTTCGTGGGCTGTGCGGTCGGCTGGCAGCGTCCTGCTCAGGCCCCACCCGGAGGGTTTAATCGCGCGATCGGGATTGCCGATGACCCGAATGCGCGAAAACGAATTCCATCGCTCGACGATGGGCCTCGCTTCGTATTGCCCTTTCACCCAGGTCAGTCTCAACCATCCGGCATTTCGTCGCGCCGCCATCCCCTGCCCCGCTGTGAAGGCAATCATTACAACCGCGAGCGTGATGCACGTGCGGACGAGCGGAAGACTGATCGTCTGCGTTTCGTCGGCCGGCCGTTCGTGCGCAAACAGGACAGCGGCGACGGCGGCCAGTACCGCCGTCGCGAGCACGGCGGTTGGCGCATCCGTCAGGCGCAGCAGCGGTCCAATCACGACGCACCCGAGCGCGGCGCCCGTCAAATCGGCGGCATAGAGCGCGCTGAGCTGCGAGGGAAACCTCGTGAGCGCGAGCGACACCACGATTCCGCTCATGACGAATGGCACCGACAGGGCCGCATACGTCAGACCGAGCGCGTAAGCACTCACCAGAGACGGTTCGATCAGAAACGGGATGGACAGGTGCGTCAGGTAACTGAGCACGATCGTCGCCGCAAACAGCGCGGAGCCGATCGTCAGATGACGTGTGACCCGTTCCGGCACGAACACCGCGGGACGCAGAAAGACCACGAGCGCACCAACGGCCATCCCGAACATCGTCACGGAAATTGCGACGAAGGCGAAATGGTAGTACATCGTCACGCTGAAGGTACGTGTCAGCAGGAGCTGGTAGGTCAGCGTCGAAAGCGTGACGAGAAACAGGCCGGCAAACGTACGCCCGCCGGCCCGCGGGCGCGACTCGGGCATCATCGTCAGCCGATCCGCCCCTTGCCTTCGACGATGGTGATGTAGCGGTCGACGGGGGCCTCGGTGATGCGCTCCACACGGCCGCTCGGCAGCGGCCACTTGATTTCGATCCAGTCTTCGAACAGGGGTGGCGCCGCGCGGACCCGACGGTGATGAAATGGAGTCGAGCCTGGCAGCGTTGAGGCACCGGCGAGACCAAGCAGCGTGAGAAGGCGACGACGGGAAGGGGCCAAGAAGGCTCAGCTCTCGATCTTTCCGGCCGAGTTGTTCCATCGCACCGTCCGGCCCGACCGCAGGGCGATGTTCGTCAGGTGCGACGTTCGCGCAGCCTGGTGTCCGACGCGGATGTGCGAGTTCGGCGCTTTGCGGCTGCGAATGCAGTCCAGCCAGTTCTGAAGGTGGGTCAGGGTTCCATCGCCGCTCGACCGCACGAAAATGTCAGGCTCCGGCGTGAGGCTCCCCGCCGCGTACGCCGCATCGTCGCGATAGAACGCGAGCCGCGCGCGATCGATCTTGAGAGTTCCGCGATCCCCACGGAACTCCAGCCCACCGTCGTCGACCTTGCTGACGTACGTGCCCAGATAGGCGACCATGAAGTTCTTCGGGAACTCGATCGTGGCGCTGACGGTATCCGGCGCTTCCCAGACTTTGATGTTGTAGTTGCGTCCGGTCGCCGCCGTTGAGATCGGTGCCTCGACGTCCATGTACCAGTGGACAACGTCAATCCAGTGCGTCATGAGGTCGGTAATGCAGCCGCCGCCGTAATCCCAGAAATGGCGCCATTGATAGAAGCGCTCCGGCTGGAACGCGCGGTTCGAGGCAGGGCCCAGCCAGCTCTTCCAGTCCAACTTGTCCATGGAAACCGCCGGGTAGTTCCCGGCTATCGCGTGTTGATACCAGTAGGTCTGGACGAAGGTAATCTGGCCGAGCCTGCCTGAGTCGATGATCTGTTTCCCAAGCACCCAGTGATCCCAGCTTCGCTGCTGCGTGCCGGTCTGGACGATCTGCTTCGAGGCTTCGATGGCTTTGACCATCTGCTCGCCTTCCTCAATCGAGTGCGAGACCGGCTTCTCGACATACACATCCTTGCCCGCTGCGACTGCATCAAGCGCGATGGTCTTGTGCCAGTGATCGGGCGCACCGATGACGACCGCGTCGATTTCGCGATTATCCAGGATGCGGCGATAGTCGGCGACCTTCGTCGCAGCGGTTGTCGCAATCTCGGCAGCCTGAAGCACACGCGGCTCGTACACGTCGCAGAGCGCGACCATCTCGTTACCGGGCAACCTCTTCAGCAGGTTCATCAGGCCGCGGGCCCGACCGCCCGTGCCGATGACACCGATGCGAATGCGGTTATTCGCGCCCTGGACGCTCGCCCGCGCCATGCGCGCCGTCAGCGCCAATCCGGAAGCGGCGGTCAGAAAGGTTCGCCGATCGATCATTGCGCGTCTCCTTCGTTCACCGCGTCATCGTAACTCGGAACTGAGGCTGTCGGGATCCGTGGTCCGGGATGCGGGATCCGATCTGGATCTGGAACGCGTGGCATGTGGCAAGGAGCCGACACTCAGGCCGGATGTGAGAGCCTCACAATTTCCGTCCGACGGATCCGGATCCCGGACCCCGAATCCCGGCGGCGTCAGCTGCTATGGTAGTATGGTATCGGTATGGCGAAGTTCACGTTCGTCTTCGACGACGAGACTGCCAGGACGCTTCGGGCGACGGCGATGCGTCTGGGCAAATCTCAGAGTCTTGTCGTGCGCGAGGCGGTAGCCGAGTACGCCGCCCACGCGGGGCGGTTGTCAGACAGCGAACGCCGGCGATTGCTCGGCACCATCGACGCGTTGATGCGCCGCACGCCGTCCCGAAGCCGCACGGCAGTGGAGGCCGAGATCCGCGCGGTGAGGCGTTCGCGCCGCGACGGCGGACGCAAGCATCGCTCAGAATGATTCATCTCGACACGTCAGCCCTCATCGCCGCCCTCTCGGGTCAACGCCGTGAGGCGAGCATGCTGCGCCGACTGGTGGCAGACGGGGAGCGTCTCGGTGTCTCGTCGATCGTGCTGTATGAATGGTGGCGCGGGCCGCGGACCGAAGATGAGCTCGACGTTCAGGAGGCGCTCGTTCCCGCGCGCTCCGCTTGCGGATTTGGTGCCGCCGAGGCCGCGTTAGCCGCCGATCTGTACCGGCGTCTGAGTCGTCCGAGAAATCGTGGGATCGATCTCGCCATTGCGGCGTGCGCGATCACTCAGCACGCCGCGCTCTGGACGCTGAACCCTCGAGATTTCTCTGACATTCCAGATCTGGAAATCATTGACGTCAAGTCCTGAGCCTTGCCCGCCTTCGCCAGGGTTACGTCTGGTCCGCCGAAGCGCAGTAAAGGCAGAAAAACCCATGTGCTAGCATCGCTCCATGCCTCGTCTCCGGCCGTCGCGCCGCGTCGAATACTGCGCGGCTGCCTGGCTTCTTGCGACCGGCATTCTGGGGTTGCTCGCATACGATCGCTTCCCATCACGGAACACCGTGGCGTTCGCTGCCCAGGCGCAGGCTGCACCCACCGCCGTTCAGACAGACGAGCAGCAGGCACGCGCGGTCTGCGGGACTTGCCACCTGTTTCCGCCTCCAGACATTCTTCCGCGTGAGGCCTGGCGCGACGAGTTCCAGCGCATGATGTACCTGCGCGAAAACAGACAACCTCCTGGCGCGCCGGCGAGCAGATTCAATCGCACCCTGACACTGCCGCCCGACATGCAGCAGGCGCTGACCTACTTCATCAGCCGCGCGCCTGAACACCTGCCGGCGCCGGAGCGCTGGCCGGAAACCAGCGAATCGCCCGTCACGTTCGCGCGCACCACCCTTTCGATGCCCGACATGCCCGAAACGCCGGCGGTGTCGCACGTGGAGCTCGTCGATGTCGATGGCGACACGCGCGTTGACGTCCTCGGCTCCGACATGAGACAGGGCGTGATCTTCACCGGCCATCCCGCTAACCCGCGCGCGCCGCTGACGATCCTCGCCAGCATTCCGCACCCTGCGCACGTGACGATGACAGATGTCGATGGCGACGGCGTGCAGGACCTTCTCGTCGGCGATCTGGGAGAGTTCTTCCCCGCGGATCACGACAAGGGCGCGGTGATCTGGCTACGCGGCCTCGGCAAGGGCAAGTTTGGCGCAACCTGGCTCGACGGCTGGCCGCGTGTGGCGGATGTCGAGAGCGCCGACTTCAACGGCGACGGCAAGAACGATCTCGCGGTGGCCGCGTTTGGATGGAGAAAGACCGGGCAGATCTCGATCGTCGAGAACCGGACCGCAGATGCGTCGCGGCCGGAGTTCAGGAACCACACGATCGATCTACGGCATGGGGCAATCCACATCCTGCCCGTCGATCTGAATCACGACGGCAAGATGGATTTCGTGAGCCTCTTCGCCCAGGAATACGAGACTGTCTTCGCGTACATCAACACAGGAGCCGGTGATTTTACGTTCCAACAGAAGGTCATCTACGCGGCTCCGCATCCGAATTGGGGATCGTCCGGTATTCAGCTCGTCGATCTCGACAAGGACGGTGACCTCGACGTGCTCCTCACGCACGGTGACACATTCGATGACGGGATCGTGAAGCCCTATCACGGAATCCAGTGGCTCGAAAACAGAGGCGGATACCCGTTCGTCGAGCACACGCTCGCGCAGATGCCGGGCGTCCATCGGGCCGAAGCAGCGGACATCGACGGCGATGGCGACCTCGACATCGTGGCGTGCGCGCTGCTCGCCGGCGGATCCGATGTGGACGAGAAAAGCCTGCCGGCCCTGGTTTGGCTCGAACAGACGAAGCCAGGAGTGTTCGTCCGGCACACGATCGAGATGGGCACCCACGTCATGCCACGCTGGATGTCGCCGACATCGACGGCGATGGCGACATCGACATCGTGGTCGGGAACTTCACAATCAGTAGCCCATCGCCCGCGTGGATTCAGGTCTGGACGAATCAGTCGAAGAAGAAATGAGTCGGGATCAGGGATCCGGCTGTCAATGCCCTGTTCCTACTATTGACCCTCCGCAACGCCAGGCCTACGCTGTCCGACCGGGCGATATACTGCGGAAAGGCTGCTGAATGAACACCCAATCGAGCGTTCGCGACGGGCGGATGCCTCTCCTTTTACTGATTTACGCGCTGAATACCGCCTATCTGGCCGCTTTCGCCAGCCCGACGATGTTCTATTTCGCGCAACGTGGTCTTCCACATCGTCGCTGGCATCGGCCTGAGCGATTTATGTGGATCCGGTTAGCCGGTGGCGACGAATCGGGAACGGTCTTTCTTTCGCGGTGCCACGGCGCTCGTGGGATAGCCAGCGGTATCCTGGCGACTGGACTCGCCTTCGGCCTCCTTATCACTGTCGTCGGTGCGGCGGGGCGGTGGCGATGGCTGCTCCCGGTCCACATCGCACTGTCGCTGGCCGGCGCGGTGCCGCTCCTTATATCGGCGCGATTGCCGTGCTGCGACATGGCGGCGGCGCGCGAACGTCGGCTCGTGACCGCCGCGTGCGCGATCGCAGTCCTGGCCGCGCATCGTCTCGCCACTGGCGGCCACGAGTCTTCGGCTCGCGCGAAAAGCACGAACATGATCCGCAATCCGTCGATCGTGCCGTTCGACGATGGACGAAGAAGGCCGGCGGCCCGGCGAGCCCGTTCTTTCCTTCGTCGGGCGACACGAATGTCCACCGCACAATCCCCGCGAACTTCTTCATGACCAGCGCGAGCTGCGGGCGCTGCCACACCGAGATCTACGAACAGTGGAAGTCGTCGACGCACCACTTCTCGTCGTTCAACAACCAGTGGTACCGGAAGTCGATCGAATACATGCAGGACACGGTCGGCACGAAGCCATCGAAGTGGTGCGCCGGCTGTCACGATCACGCCGTCTTCTTCAACGGCCGGTTCGACCGGCCGATCAAGGAGCAGATCGACACGCCTGAGGCACAGGCGGGCCTGGCGTGCACGTCGTGCCATTCGATCACGCATGTGCGGAGCACGATGGGCCAGGGGGACTTCGAGATCGAGTATCCGCCGCTTCACGATCTCGCGGCGAGCGATAATCCGATGCTTGCGCTTCGTCCACGATCAGCTGACCTATATCGATCCGCAGCCGCACCGCGAACATTTTTCTGAAGCCGTTCCATCGCGATCAGACACCGGAGTTCTGCTCGAGCTGCCACAAGGTGCACCTCGACGTGCCGGTCAACAGCTTATCGCTGGTTCCGCGGCTTCAACGACTACGACAACTGGCAGGCGTCGGGCGTGTCGGGGGAAGGGCGCGCGGTCGTTCTACTATCCGAAGAAGTCATCGAAGTGCGCCGACTGCCACATGCCGCTCGTCGATTCGAACGATCCAGCGGCGAAGAACGGCAAGGTCCGGTCGCACCGGTTCGCCGCCGCAAACACGGCGCTGCCCTTCGTCAACGGGGATGCCGCCCAGCTCAAGGCGGTGCAGGATTTCCTGCGCGACGGACAGATCACCGTCGACATCTTCGGCCTCGTGCGATCGCCGGCAGCGCGGAGACCGCGGCGGCGGGACGATCGCAGGCCTCGACCGAGCCGCGTACCGCGAGCACGTTCGCGCGTCGGCGAGGAGTCGATGAATTTCGGCGCGGCGCAGAACTTCCTCGCGCCCGCCGCTGACGTGATCGCGCCGCTTGGCAAAGTCGACGCGGTGGTACGACGCGGCGACTCCGTGCGCGCTTGAGGTCGTGGTGCGCACGCGCAAAGTCGGACACTTCTTTCCGGGCGGAACCGTCGACGCGTTCGACGTCTGGGTCGAGCTGGAAGCGGTCGACGAGCACGGCCGAACGCTCTTCCACAGCGGCGTCGCAGCGGACGGCGGCAAGGGTCCGGTCGATCCCGGGGCACACTTCTATCGGAGCCTGCTGCTCGACGAGCACGGCAATCCGATCAACAAGACGCAACGCCTGGAGCGCGCGATCGGTCGCCTACGTCCGGCTGATTCCGCCCGGCGCCGCCGACACGATTCATTACCGACTGCAGATCCCGGAGGATGCCGGCGATCGGATCTACCTCAAGGCGAAGGTGAACTACCGGAAGTTCGCCTGGTGGAATACGCAGTGGGCGTTTGCCGGCGTCCGCGATCCCGGCGGATCCGAACCCGTCGGTCACCGCTTCGCACGACGATGGGAAATGGGTGTTCACGGGGAATACCGCGAACGTCTCGGGACCGATGAAGGCCATTCCGGATATTCCGACGACCGTGATGGCCGAGAACGAGGCGACGCTGCGCGTGCTGCCCCGCGGCTGCGACCATCCCGGAGATGAAGCCCGTCATGGATCCGTCGGTTCGCGAGCGATGGAACGATTACGGGATCGGGCTGCTGCTGCAGGGGGATATCAAGAATGCGGAGGCGACGTTCCTGAAGGTCACGCGAGATGGAGCCCACCTATGCGGACGGGTGGGTCAACGTGGGCGCGCGCAGAGTTCAGGAAGGCAATATGGCCGGCGCGGAAGAGGTGCTGCGCAAGGCGCTGCAGGTTGATCCCGAACTGGCGAAGACGCATTTCTTCCTGGCCACGGCTCTCAAGAGCCTCGGACGATACGATGAAGCGATCGAGCATCTGCGAGACGGCGAACGCGAAGTATCCTGCGTGATCGGGTCGTCCTGAACCAGCTCGGGCGCGTGCTGTTCCTGAAGCGCCAATACAAGGAAGCGATCGGCGCCTTCGACGGACGTGCTGACCATCGATCCCGAGGATCTGCAGGCGCACTACAATCTGATGCTGTGCTATCAGGGGCTGGGAGATGCGGCGGCCGCGGCGCGGGAGCGCGACGCTCTACGAACGGTTCAAGGCGGACGAGTCGTCGCAGTCGATCACGGGTCCCTACCGTCAGCTCCACGCCGAAGACAACAACGAGCGCCAGCAAATCCACGAGCACACGACGGCGGCAGTCTGCACATCCCGACGAGGTACGTCCCGTGCGTACCGGAGGCCACTGACGGGTCGCTGAATTGGTGAACGATGTTCGGTACGAGCCGTCCTGGCGGCCTCGGCTACTCGGCGTCTATCTCGCCGAGGTGCCGGTCGCGCAGTCGTCCGCGTCGCTGCCTCAATTCGCCGACGTCACGACGCCCGGCTGGCATTCACTTTCGGCACACCAACGGCGCCTTCGGAAAGAAGTATCTGCCCGAGACGCTGGGATCCGGCGTGGCGTTTCTCGATGCCGACAATGACGGCTGGCAGGACATCCTGTTCGTGAACGGCCGGAACTGGCCCGGTCAAGCCCGGGGCCGCGTCGTATCCAGCGCTCTACCGCAACAACGGCAACGGCACGTTCACGGACATCACGCGCGCCGCTGGTCTGGCCGTCGAGATGTACGGCATGGGCGTGAGCGTCGGCCGACTACGACAACGACGGCGACACGCGACATCTACATCACGGCGCTCGGGCCGAACCATCTTGTTCAGGAACAACGGCGGCGGACAAGTTCGAGGACGTCACGGCGCGCGCCGGTGTCGGCGATCCGGGGTTCTCGACGAGCGCGGTGTGGTTCGATTACGATCGCGACGGGAAGCTCGATCTGTTCGTCGGCAACTACGTCGAGTGGTCCGCGGACAAGGATCTCTTCTGCACGCTGAACGGCAAGAGCGAAGTCGTACTGCACGCCCGAGTCGTACAAGGGGCAGAGCCCGACGCTCTATCACAACAACGGCGACGGCACGTTCGAGAACGTCACGCGCAAGGCGGGACTGTACGATCCGGCGGCAAAGACGCTCGGGCTGGCGCTCATCGATTACGACAACGACGGCCTGCTCGATATGTTCGCGGCGAACGATACGCAGCCGAACAGCTCTACCGCAACAAAGGGGACGGGACGTTCGCCGATGTCGGGGTGATGGCGGGTATCGCGTTCAATGAGGCCGGGGTCGCGCGGGCGGGCATGGGCGCCGATGCCGCCGACTACGACGGATCCGGACGCCAGAGCCTGATCATCGGGAACTTCTCGAACGAAATGATGGCGCTCTACTCGAACGAGGGGAACGGTCTGTTCATAGACGAGGCGCCGACATCGACAATCGGTCGCGCCTCACTGCTGCGTCTGACGTTCTCGTGCTTCTTCTTCGATTTCGATCTCGACGGCCTGCCCGACATCTTTGCCGCCAACGGCCACGTCGCCGATGACATCGCCACCGTGCAGCCGACAATCACCTACGCGCAGCCGCCTCACCTGTTCCGCAACCTGGGCGGCAAGAAATTCGAGGACGTCAGCACGCGCGTTGGCGCCGCGTTCGCGAAACCCGCCGTGGCGCGCGGGGCCGCGTATGGCGACTTCGATAACGATGGCGACCTCGATCTCGTCGTGACCGCAAACAACGGACCGGCGCGAGTGTTCCGCAATGAAAGCGGCGGGAACCACGCGCTGCGCGTCACGCTTGTCGGCACGACGTCCAACCGCGACGCGATCGGCGCCAAGGTCAGGGTCATCCGCGCGGCCGGGCCGCCCGTGCTGGAGATGGTGAAGACCGGGTCGAGCTACCTGTCGCAGAGCGAACGCCCGTTGACGTTCGGACTGGCCGGCGCGACGAAAGTTGGCGGCATCGAGGTGACCTGGCCAACTGGCAAGACCGAGCGGTTGCCAGGGGTCGCGGCGGATCAGAACATCACGATTGCTGAGGGCGAAAGGCGTCGTGCACTCGGCGCCACTGGGAGCGAAGCGGTGAAGGTCATCGCCATCGGAATCCTGCTTCGCGCTGGCGATGCTGCAGCAGCCTGCCGGCCGCGGTCCGCAGAAGCCGGACGCCGAAGAGGCGTATCGCGCGAACAATCGAGGCGTGGCGCTCCTCGAACAATTCAATTATGACGGAGCCGCTGCCGCGTTCCGCGAGGCGCTGCAAGACCGCTCCCGATCTGACCATCGCGCGGGTCAACCTCGCGATCGCGCTCTTTTACGCCAGCAAGAACGTCGAAGCAGCCGACGCTGCGCGCGCGCCGCAGCGGCGGCGTTGCCGGAGTCGCCCACCAGCCACTACATCGTGGGACTCATCGCCAAGACGGACAACCGGATCGACGAGGCCGCGGCCGCATTCGAACGCGTGCTGCAGCTCGACGCGACGGACGCAGGCGCGAAGATTCAGCTCGGTCAGATCCGAACGCAGGAACGGCGCTATCCGGACGCGATCGCGCTGTTCCGTGGCGCGCTCGCGGCGGAGCCATACAACGTCACTGCCGCCTACAGTGTGGCGCTCGCGCTCACCCGTGCCGGGCAGAGCGATGAAGGACGCCAGGCGATGCAGCGCTTCGATACCTTGCGCGCAAGCGCCTACGGCGTCACGTACGCGCAGACGTATCTGTCCCAGGGTCGATACGCGGAGGCACTCACCTCGACAGGGAGCGAGCGATCGCGCGTGAACGCTGCGACGCCGGCTGTGAGCTTCACCGAAGCGGAGCCCGACGTTCTGCCCGCGGCCCGCGCCGGCGGCTCGACGCCGGCGGCTTCCGGACGCGTCGCTCTCGTCGACATCGATGGCGATGGCGACCTCGACCTGCTCGATGTCGGACCGGCCGGGATTCGTCTCCTGAGGAAGGACGATCGCGGTTTCACTGATCGGACCGTGCCGGCGCGGCTCGATCGCGTGCCCCTCGAGGGCGCCGTCGGCATCGTCGCGGGCGACTTCGACAACGACACGCGACCGGACCTGCTGCTGTTCGGTCGCGGTGGGTACGCGCTCCTCCGCCAGGCGTCCGATGGAGGATTCGACGACGGCGGCATCCGCCCTGCCCCGCGCGCCGGCGCCGCTGACGACCGCGGCCTGGGTTGATATCGATCACGATGGCGACCTGGACATCGTCGCGGCGGGCGCAGCCGCTGCAGGTGATCCGAAACAACGGGGACAGCACATTCAGCGACATCACCTCAGACACCCGGGTGGCCGCGGCGCTCGACGGCGGAGCAGTTGCGCATCGCGCCGACCGACTTCGACAACCGCCGCGACGTCGACTTTTTGATTGCCGGCGGCACGCGCGGCGCGATGCTCTATCGGAACATGAGAGATGGCACGTTCCGCGACGCCAGCGGCGATGCCGGCTTGCGCGCGCAGCCGGGTGCGCACGGCTCTCGCGATCGGCGACGTGAACAAGGATGGGTATCCGGATCTCTTCCTCGGCCGCCGAGGCCCCGGCATGCTGGCGCTCAGCGACGGCCGAGGCAGGTTCACCCTGGCCACAATAGCCGGTGAGACCGACGCGACGATTGCCGCGCAGTTCGTTGACTACGACAACGACGGTCTGCTCGATCTCGTCACGTTGTCCGATCGCGCCGTGCGGCTCTTTCGAAACGTCGGCCGCGACGGTTGGTCGGACACGAGCAGCGCCGCCCGCCTTGCCGCGTTCAGAGCGTCGGAGGGCGCGACCTGGCAATCGCTGGCGATCGGCGACGTCGATGGGGACGGAGATGACGATTTCGTGGTTCGCGAATCGACCGGGCGCGTGCGAATCTGGAGGAACGACGGCGGCGAGCGGAACGCCTCTTTGCACGTGCGGCTGACAGGGCGTGTGAGCAATCGCAGCGGGCTCGGCGCGAAGCTCGATCTGCGCGCCGGCAGCCTGCGACAGACGCTCGAAACCGCGCTCGCGTCGCCGGCCGTCGCGCCCGCCGATACGATTTTCGGTCTCGGCTCGAGGAGCGGCAGCCGACGCCGTGCGCGTGCTCTGGCCTTCCGGAATCGTGCAGGCGGAAACACCGCGGCACCGGGTGCGTCTCGTGCCGCCGTCGCTGCCGATCACCGAGCTCGATCGGAAACCCTCGTCGTGCCCTATCTCTTCACGTGGAACGGCACGCGTTTCGAGTTCGTGACCGATTTCATGGGCGGCGGCGAGATGGGCGACTGGGTCGCGCCCTCGGTCTGGAGTCAGCCCGATCCGGACGAATACGTCCGTATCGGCGACGATCAGCTCAAGGTTCGGAACGGACGCTACGAGGTGCGCATCACTAACGAACTCGAGGAAGTGCTCTTCGTCGATCGCCTGCAGCTCGTCGCCATCGACCACGCGGCGGGGACAGCAGTGTATCCGAATGAGGGATTGCGGCAACCGCCTCGTCCACCGTTCACCCTGCTGTCGACGCGTCGCGCGCGGCCGCCGATCGCCGCGCGCGACGAGCACGGTCACGACGTCAGGGCGCAGCTGGCATCGCTCGATCGCCAGTATCCCGATGATTTCCGCGTGCTGCCGATCCGCGGCTACGCTGCGCCGCACGAGCTGACGCTGGATCTCGGCTCCCTGGGGAAGAACCCCGTGCTTCTGCTGACCGGCTGGACCGATTACGCGTTCTCGAGCGACAACGTCGCCGCATCGCAGAGCCGCGTCGAGATGACGCCACCGTCTCTGCAGGTGAAGGATGCGTCCGGCCGGTGGCAGACGGTCGATCGCCGATGTCGGATTCCCCGTCGGGCGCCCGCAGACGATCGCCGTCAGCATGGCGGGCAAGTTTCTGCTCGCCTTCGCGCGAGGTGCGGCTGCTGACGAATATGCGGATCTACTGGGATCAGATCCTCGTCGCAGAAGGAGACGTCGATTCGCGCGCCGAGACTGTTCCGTCTCGATCCGGCCGTCGCCGATCTACACTGGCGAGGGTTCTCACGCGAGGCAACGCCCGATGGCCGCGAGCCGTTGGCTACGACTATCAGCAGGTCTCGACGATGACGACGTGGAAGACGTTCATCGGTCGCTACACCCGAGAAGGCGACGTGCGAGCGCTCCTACGGAGCGTCGACGACAAGTTCGTCGATCTCTCGACCGGGCGACGAAATCGCGCTGTCGTTCGACGCCACTGCGCTGCCCGCCTTGGCATCCGGGTGGACGCGTTCGTTTCTTCTGTATGCGCACGGCTATAGCAAGGAGATGAATCCGAGCTCCGCCAGCCCGGACACCGTCGGTCCGCTGCCATTCCGAGCGATGACGAGGTATCCCTACGGGCCTGATGAGCACTACCCGGACACGCAGCCGTATCGCGACTACCTGGATCGCTACAACACGCGTGTCGTGAGGCGATCGTTGCCGTCGATAGAGTCATCAACGCTGCCGCGTTAGCTCGCGACTCGCGACTCGCGGCTCGCGGCTGGAAGGCACAAGGGAGAAGGGAAAAGACAAGAGCGGGAAGCGGGGAGCTGGAAACTGGGAGCTGACAATGACGCCAATCAGATATGCTGCCGCTGCCTGCCAGACTGATCTGCCCAACCCGCGCGAATCGATCACAGATGCGCGGCAACACCGATCGCATGCTCGAAATGATCGATGCCGCGGTCGCGGGAAGCGCACCGTTCCTACCCGTTCGCCTTGTCGTGTTTCCGGAGTTCGCCCATGCGGCGCCCATCTTGCCGACGGTTGACGAACTGCTCCGGGCGCTGGCGGTTCCGATTCCCAACGAACATACCGACCGCCTCCATGCGAAAGCGCGCGAGCACGACATCTACATCCAGACGGGGTCGATGATCGAAACCGATCCGCTATGGCCGCGAGTCGTGTTCAACACGACCTGTCTCATCGGGCCGGAGCGGCATCCTCTACAAGTATCGAAAGGTCAATCCGTGGATTCCGTACGAGGTGCATTCGAGCCCGCACGAAATCGACGGCTACGTCGACCCGCTGTTCCCGGTTGCCGACACACCGATCGGGCGGATTGGCTGCGCGATCTGCTACGACTGGCTGTTTCCGGAGGCGATTCGACAGCTCGCCGCCAATGGCGCCGAAGTGCTCGTGCGCGTCTCGGCGTACATGGATCCGTGGGGCGCTACCGAGCCGATGAACTGGTGGACGATCGTGAATCGCTGCCGCGCGATCGAAAACACCGCCTTCGTCGTCGCGGCCAACCAGGGCGCCAGCCTCCGGCACTATCCGCCGTATTCATGGCCGGGCGGCAGCCAGATCGTGGACTTCGACGGCAGGATTCTCGCCGAGGCCTCGCCGGGGCCGGGCGAGCGGATCGTGGTCGCGCCGATCGACATCACATCGCTTCGCCATGAGCGCGCGACGCGCCGTGCGCACAGCATGCTCGCGCATCTCCGGACGGAGGCTTACCCGGTCTACGCGAAGCATCAGTACCCGCCGCTCGCGCCGGAGCCCGCTGGCTTGTCGTACGAGCGCAACAACGAGCTCATCGACGAAGCCAAACGCAACGGATAACCTGGACACGCAGTGAGAGATGCGGCGCGCGAGTTCGCGATTCGCGGCTGGCGGCTGGCGGCTGATGGCGGCTGATAGCTGATAGCTGATAGCTGATAGCTGATAGCTGATAGCTGATAGCTGATAGCTACGTAGTCGCCGTCTTCGGAACAATATCCAGCTGCAGTGCCGGATCTGCCGCGGGAACATATGTCGTCGCAAGGCCCAGCTCTTTGCGAACGATGTTGCACCCCTGCGCGATGGCGCTGGCCTTGTAGAAAGCGATCTCGCGGTTGGCGCCCTGGCGTCCGAACCCGCAGTCGCTCGAGACGATCAGCTGTTCCGGCGCGATATGCTTGAGGGCCGTCCGAATCGCGGCGGCAACGTCTTCAGGCCGATCCGCCTGCAGCGATCGGTGGCTCACGGCCCCGACGCAGATCTTCTTCGGCAGCGTGCCCTTGTGGGCCCCGAAGAGCTCGATGTCCGTGAAGTTCCGATCCTTCGTCTCAATCGTCCAGACGTCACCGCGCATCTCGTTCAAGTAGAGCTCGAATGACGCGCGATAGCTCGTGTCTTCCATCACCCGCTGCATGTTTGGGTTGCCCCAGCACGTGTGAATCCAGATCTCCACGTCGTCGAGCCCCTGAACCTCGCGGTTGTAGCACTCGACCATGAACCTGACCTTCTCGTCACGCGCGCCAAACGTGTTGGCCATGAAATGGAGCGTCGGCTCTTCAATTTGGATGCAGCGGCACCCCGCGTCCCGCAACGCGAGCAGCTCCTTGTTCATCGCGACAGCCATGTCCCAGACGACTTCGCGGTTGTCCTTGTAGTGACTCGTATGGATGTCGAGGAAGAGCCCCATCACCTGCGAACAGCAGGTGCCGAAGCGAACGGGTTTGCGGGTCTTGCTCTGCGCGATGCGCCAGATCTTCGCGTAGTCGAGCGGGCGGTGCTCGATCTTGCCGGTGACGCGAGGCCAGCGCCACGCCGTGTAGATCTCGTTCAGCAGCGTGCCGGGCGGATAGCGGAGCCACGGACTGCGCGTCTCTTCCGATTGGAGGTAGTCCCCTTCGAAACCCGTCCAACGCTGCAGAGGGTAGTGATGCCAGCTGCGGCCGGCGAAGTCCTCATCGCAGTGAAAGTCGCCGTGGGTGAGGATGTCCAGTCCGGCGCGCTCCTCGTCGCTGATCACCACCGCCAGCGCGTCCTGGAACTTCTCGCGGAACCTGATATCCATCATGCAGGTGTCGAGGGGCCTCGCCCACATGCTCATGTCGAACCAGCGCGGCCGCGGCCAGGACCCGGTGACCGTGCTGGGCAGAATCAGGTCTTTCGTGACGGTATAGGGCATATTTGAATCGCTAATCGCTAATCACTAATCCTGAATCGCCATATCCCGAATCCTTGAATCCCGAATCCTCGATCCCGAATCCTGCGAATCCTGAATCCTTGAATCCTGAATCCTTGAATCCTGAATCCCACCCTCCGTGCTGAATCGGTCAAGATCCGGATTCTCGGATTCCGGATCCCGGATCCGGATCCCGGACCACGGACTCGCCGCAGGCCCAGTTTTCAGGCCTGAAATCCTATCATTCCGGGCACAATCGGTGCATTTCCGCACTACTATACCGGGCGCTGCCGACATTGGCTGCGGCCGGTGTCCGTTTGTACCAGTTTGAAGGAGGAAGGGTCTGATGCGACGCAGTCTGCGTATGGCGTCCAGAAAGATGCGGGGGACGTTGCTCGGCGCGCTCTTTATGAGCGCACTACTCATGCTTATCCCGTCCACCGCTGCTGCACAGGCGGTGACCGGAACGCTGCTCGGCAACATCACCGATTCGAGCGGCGCCGCGGTTCCCGGCGCGACGGTCACGGCGACCGAAGTCGGCAACGAACATCAGCCGCAACGCCGTCACCAACGAGGCCGGCTACTACATCTTCTCGAGCTTGCCGAACGGCACGTACACCGTGGAGGCCGAACTCCAGGGCTTCAAGAAGGTGGCGCGCCAAGGCGTGAAAGTCGACGTCAACACGACCGTCCGCGTCGATCTCGCGCTCGAGCGTCGGGCAGATGACCGAAGAGGTGACCGTCTCGGCCGAGAGCCCCGCTGCTGCAGACCGACCGCACGGACACCGGGCGCATCCTCGAATCGAAGATGGTCTCGGAAATGCCGCTGACCTTCAATCGCAACTTCCAGAGCCTGCTCGATGACGGTGCCGGGCATCACGCGACCGCATCGCGAGCACTCGCAGTTCTTCAACTCGCAGGATTCGCTGCGGTACGAGGTCAACGGCCAGCCCGGCATGGCCAGCAACACGCTGATCGAAGGGCTCGACGACAACCAGAAGACCGGCCTGCTGCAGGTGATCATCCCGGCGGCCGACGCGCTCGAGACGGTCAGCGTCTCGACCAGCAACTACGACGCGGAGTTCGGCCGATCGGGCGGCGCGGTCACGAACGTCACGCTGAAGTCCGGCACCAACGAGCTCAAGGGCAGCGGGTTCTTCTTCGGCAACACCGAGAAGACCAACGCCGGCGACTACTTCACCCATCAGAAGGCGCCGACCAAGTTCGTCAACGGCGGCTTCACGCTGGGCGGCCCGATCGTCAAGAGCAAGCTGTTCTTCTTCGGCGACTACCAGCGCACGCTCGACAACAACGGCTACGTCGTCCGCGCGACGGTGCCGACGCTGGCGATGCGCAACGGCGACTTCAGCGCGGCGTCGAGCAAGATCTACGATCCGACTGACCGGGCGACGTCAGCGGCGCGAATCGCGTCGCGTTCGCCGAACAACGTCATTCCGGCCGACCGCATCAGCCCGATCGCGCAGCAAGCTGCTGGCGTTCATTCCCGCAGCCGAACATCGCCGGCGCCGCGCTCGGCCAGAACAACTACCAGCAGGCCCAGGTTCGCGAGAAGACGACCGACGGCTTCGACACGAAGGTCAACTACACGCTGAGCGCGAAGGACCAGATGTCGTATCGCGTCAGCTTCATGCGTCCGGTCGTGTTCGACCCGGGGCTGTTCGGCGAGTACGGCGGCCCGGCCAACGGCGGCTTCGCCGGCACCGGCACCAACACCAGCTAGCAGCACGGCGGTCACCTGGACGCGCGTCTTCAGCGCCAAGACCGTCCTCGACGTCCGCGGCGGCCTGAACTACTACCACAACGTCACTTCGACGACCGGCAACGGGCTGACGACGAGCACGGACGTCGGCATTCCCGGCGCCAACCTCGACGAGTTCACCAGCGGCGCTCTCGCAGATCAGCATCGGCGGCTACGGCGATCCGCTGCTCGGCTTCTCGGCCAGCCAGCCGTGGGATCGGTCTGAGAAGACCTGGAACGTCACCGGCACGCTGACCAAGCTGATGAGCACGCACACGGTGAAGCTTGGCGGCGAGTGGCGGCACAACCGCGACATGCTGCTGCAGACGCAGGATGCCGGCGGTCCGCGCGGCCGCTTCGCCTTCAACTCGTCGGGCACGACGGCTCCCGGCCGAACAGCCAGCGTCGACCGCGGCGTCGCGAATTCGTTCGCCTCGTTCCTGCTCGACTGGCCGAACACCGTTCAGCGCGACCTGAAGGTCATCGACGAGCCGGGCACGCAAGCACGTGGGCGACGTTCGCTCTTCGTCCAGGACAAGTGGCAGGCGCAGCTCGAACGTCACCGTCGACCTCGGGTCTGCGGTGGGAGTACTACACGCCGCTCGCAGGGCCTCGAAGGCAAGGGCACGCTGGCGAACTACGACCCGTCGACGAACACGCATCCATGTCGCGGGCTACGGCAACACGGACAACGCGCTGAACGTGAAGAGCACCTTCACCAACTTCGCGCCGCGCACCGGCGTGTCGTGGCGCCTCAACGAGAAGACCGTCGTCCGCGCCGGCTACGGCGCCAGCACGATTCCGTTCCCGGACAACCGCTACGCGTTCAACTACCCGGTGAAGCAGAACTACGGCGGGTCCGCGGCCAACGGGTTCCAGCGCGCGGGCTCGATGGCGACCGGCTTCCCGGCGCCGGTGCTGCTCAACATTCCGTCGGACGGCATCATTCCGGTCAGCGGAAGTCGCTGCTGAACTCGACCTTCGACGTCATCCCGTCGGATCTGCGCGAAGGCACGCTCCATTCGTGGAACGTCGCGTTCCAGCGCGCAGCTGCCGTACCGGTTCACGGCCGACGTCGCCTACGTCGGCAACCGCGGCGTCAACCTCGTCATGGACGTCGACACGAACGCGAGCATGGTCTACGGCTCGGGCAACAACGGTCGTCCGCAGTTCGCGACCGTTCAACCGCACCGGCACGTCGCGCACGCGGACCAACGACAACAAGTCGCAGTACAACGCGCTGCAGATGAAGATCGATCGCCGGTTCCAGCAACGGGTTCCTGGTCACCAACTCCTACACGCTGAGCAAGTCGATGGACTACGCGAACGAGAACGGCGGCATCAGCACGCCGATCGACTTCAGCTACAGCTGGGCGCGCTCGAACTTCGACCGGCACGCACAACTACGTGCTGCACCGTCATCTACGAGCTGCCGTGGGGCCCGAACAAGAAGTGGCTGAACGAGGGCCTGCTCGGCAAGATCATCGGCGGCTGGCAGCTCAGCAGCATCTTCGTCGCGCAGTCGGGCATGCCGCTATCGATCACGGCGAGCGGCACGCTGCTCAACACGCCCGGCAACACGGCGTACGCCGAACCTGGTCGGCGACGCAGAACGATCCTCGGCGGTCTCGGACCCGGGCCTGCTCTACTTCGATCCGACGGCCTACGCGCAGCCGGCGAACGGAACGCAGGGCAACATGAAGCGCAACAGCGGTCCGGAGGGTCCGGGCTTCTGGGAGCTCGATTCGTCGCTGTTCAAGCGGTTCGCGGTCGGCGCAGAAGCGCTACGCCGAGATCCGCGTCGACGCGTACAACATGACGAACTCGGTGCGCTGGGGCAACCCGAACACCGGATTCAGCGCGGCCACGACCGGCAACACGTTCGGCCAGATAACGGGTACGCCACCGGTAGCGGCCAGCGCACGATGAGATTCGGCGCGAGGTTCGTGTTCTAGATTGGTGAATTGAGTGGCTTCCAGCTTCCAGCTTCCAGCTTCCGGCTGGGAGCTGGGGAGCTGGAGGCTGGAACTCGTGGGCTGAACTCGTGAGCTGAAGGCTGGCAGCCGGTAGCTGCTATTGAATCGTCTTTCCGCCGCCTCCGGGAGCCATCTGCGCTTCTGTCGGCGCCACACCCGTGGGATCAAAGAAGATCGCACCGGCGCCTGATGACGCGAACGCGCGCAGACCGCTCGTGCCTGCCGAAACAGGCACTGCGGTGGTGTAGTACGCGGTTTCCGAGACCACGCCATTGCAGTCGAGCGGCCCCGGCGAGGACACCGTCGCGGCGGCCATTGTGATCGTGTAGCCGCTTTTCACTGCCGGATCAATTGACAGGTCGGGAGAGATGAACGCCGCGGTGCCTCCGGGACAGGGCGTCGCGAGCGTTGCCAGCAGAGGCGCGAAGCCACCCTTCGCGGCGACAGCCGCGTAGGTGCTCTCGGCGCCGTTCAGCGCCCGGAGCGAGCCGATTGCGGCCGCCTCGTTACCGGTCCGTCTCGCGCGGAGCATGGCCGGCACAGCAATCGCCGCGAGAATTCCGGTAATCGCAACGACGATCAACAGCTCCGTCAGCGTGAAGCCGGAGTGTCCCAACCTTGTGCGTCGGTTACAGTTCTGACAGCGGGAAGACATAATTTTCTGTTCCAGCACGATTTCAGTAAGTTCTGTAATGCCTGCCGGTTAGACAGACTTACATCACCGCTTGCAGCGCGTTTGGCAACCTCTGCTGCAAGCCCCCCTCCAAGAAAGGTGGCTGGCACTTTTGCTGAAAAGGTGCCAGCCACCTTTTTCCCTGGGAGTCCGCGCAACCCGTTCGTCTTCAAGCGAATAGCGGCGATTTCGGTGTGTCGCGAGCGGGGACCCGTAGGGCCGCCGCGGCAGGAAGAGGTGGCTGGCACCCTTCGAGGAAAGGTGCCAGCCACCATGTGATTTTCCCATCCCACACCGTATTTCAGCGGCTGCTCAGGGTTCCGTCACGACGTAGCGGGCGCCTCGCCAGTACGCTGGCAACATGAACGCTCCGACCCACGTGCTCAACTGGCAGTGCGGATGGTGGCTCGTCCTCGCAGGCTTCGCAACCGGCGCGATCATCGGCCTCTCATTTCACCGTGACGACTTCCTCGGCGGCTACAACTCATTCCGCCGCCGCCTCGTCCGACTTGGCCACATCGCCCTTGCCGCCCTCGGAATCATGAACGTGGTCTTCTCCTTGTCTCCCTGGCCGCCTCCGGGAAGCGCCATGGGAATGGCGGCATCGCTCTGCTTCGTCGTCGGCGGTATCACGATGCCGATCGCGTGTTTCCTGACCGCCTGGCGCGAGCCATTTCGACATGTCTTTGCCGTCCCGGTGATCTCGCTCGTGCTCGCCGTCGTCTTCACTTGCTTCGGAGGCCACTCATGAAGATCGGGTTTCTCGCGCTCAGTGGCATTCGCGCGCACGATCCGGAACTGCTGGCGCTCGGTCTCACGCTGCCGGGATTCGTCAACCGCAGCAAGGCCATCGCGTCGCTACCGAGTCTCGGGCTCCTCTACCTCGCGGCCTGCACGCCCGAAGGGCATGACCTCGAGTATTTCGAGGCGGAGGGGGACGGTCGTGAACCGCGCGAGGTGTACCGGTGCGATCTCGTGGCCATCAGCACGTTTTCCGCCCAGGTGTTCGAGGCGTACGCGATCGCGCGGCGGCTTCGCGCGGCGGGGATCCGGGTGGCGATGGGCGGGCTGCACGTCAGTGCGCTGCCGGAGGAAGCGGCTGTAGAAGCAGACTACGTGATCGTTGGCGAGGGGGAGCACGTCTGGCCGGCCGTCGTCGAGGCAGCAGTGCGCCGCGATCCGCCGCGGATCTTCCGAGCCGTCGACTTCCCGGTCGTCGACGTCGCTCGACTGCCGGTTCCCCGGTACGATTTGCTCGGGAACAGACCCTACAACCGGTTCACCGTGCAGTCGTCGCGTGGCTGTCCGTGGCGATGCGATTTCTGCGCCTCAACCGTGATGCTCGCACAGCGGTATCGGAAACGGCCCGTGGCAGATGTAATCCGGGACATCGAGGCGATCAGGGCCGTGCGCCCACACCCGTTCATCGAGTTCGCCGACGACAACACGTTCGTGGACAAGGCCTGGGGTCGAGATCTCTGCCGCGCACTCGCGCCGTTGGGACTGCGATGGTTTACCGAAACCGACATATCGGTCGCGAACGATCCGCAACTCCTCGATCTGATGCACGCCGCGGGCTGCCGGCAGATTCTGATCGGTCTCGAGAGTCCCGCAGGAGGTCCCCTGCAGGGAGTCGAAACGCGATCGAATTTCAAAGCACGAACGGCGGCGAAGTACCTCGACGCGCTTCGCAGAATTCAGGCACACGGGATCACGGTCAACGGGTGTTTCATCCTGGGCCTCGACGGCCACACGCCAGGGATCTTCGAGGAGGTGCTCGCGTTTGCGCGCCTGGTGCCGTTGTACGACGTGCAGATCACCGTGCTGACCGCGTTTCCTGGAACGCCGCTGTACGATCGGCTGGTGCACGAAGGCCGGATTCTGCAACCAGGTCGATGGGATCTCTGCACCCTGTTCGATGTGAACCATGCGCCGCGAGGGATGTCCGCGAAGGAACTCAAGGAGGGAATCTACTGGCTGACCGAACGACTGTATAGCGACGACTGCACCGAATTCCGCCGGAGGGGGTTTTTCAGCGGGATGCGTCGGGCGCGCCGACGGCTTCCGGTCGCGGGATGATCGGCTACCGGACCCGTGCTCGAACGGTCAGGACCGCCGCCCCTTCGACAGTATTCACGCGAATCTCTTCGAGGTATGGCAGGTAGGCGGACAAATGGTAACGCTCTGTCAGCACCCGAAGATCCACGTGGATCCGATTGTCCTCGAGCGTGATGCCAGGCGGAAGCGCGTTCATCAAACGCAGAACTGGCCCAGCCAGAGCCATCAAGCCGGTCGTCTCCATCCTGAGAATCAGGACCGGCGCGTCCGGGAGATCGGGTTGGCGATCGATCGCAAGCGTGAGTCTGACAGGCGGAAGAAGCGGGGACGATCCGAGGCGCGCGCGAAGCGAAAATCGATCGCCGGACAGCGGGGTGACGTGCAGCTCACGCAGGGAGGCAGAACGAGGGAGCGTCTCTGCGACGATATCGTTCAGCAGCCGCTCGGATACGGGGAGCGTGACGGAAGCCGCTGCGCCACGCAAGTCGGAAAACCCCTCAACGACCTGACGACGCAGCACGCGTGCGAATCGCTCATCCATGAGCGCCTCCGCGCAAACCTCCGGAAGGGCGCTCCAACAGCGTCGAGACCTGCGACGAGTCTGATCGTGTCTTAGACCGCGGGGCCGACCGACGTCCGCCGGCAGTCTTCACACCGGAAGTAGAGAATCGGAAAGGATTCCGAACGGCCGATAATCCTCGCATTCGGGCTGCCGCACTTCGGACAGACCTCGCGCTGAGGGGCCGGAACCTTCGGAGTACTGCTTCGCTTCTGGCGACGTTCTGTCTGAATGGATTCTGGCTGCATAGGTGTAGTGCTCATCATATCCAATCGCGAGCGGCCTTGGCGCGACAATCTGCAATGATTCCGTACGCGGAGAGGAGCCCATCCGTTTAGGCGAGCCGCCGGCCAACGGGTAAGCGGAACTCCGCATCTACGGCTTAGGACGCCGCAAGCGTTGCTCCAGGTCCCCTGAACAAGCCGAGTTCATTGTCTCCAAGATCGTGCTTAGCCCAGCAGAGGTTGTGGGGCTCGTTACGGCGACTGCCATAGGACAGCTGACCGACTGGTAGATTATTGCAGTGCTGGCTGTCGCGGTGGCCGCGAGATTATTTCTAAGTTATTGAAAAATAAGCAACTAGCTGCCGCGACTCGTGTGAATCCGTGGCTCAAGCGTTCCGTGGCTCAATAGGTGGACACCGCTGGTGCGGCCTTCATGATGAGGCTTTCGATGAAGAACTCCATCATTCGATCGCCATTGATGCCGCTGTGACCGCGATCTGGCCCGACTTGAAGATCGAAGCTCTTCCCCGCCGACTGGAGCGCTGTGATGAGCTGCATCATATTTGACGGGTGGACGTTGTTGTCCGCCGTCCCGTAGTACAGCATCAACCGCCCCCTGAGGTCCTTCGCGTAAGTCATCGCGCTCCCCGCCTCGTACCCTGCCTTGTTCTCATCCGGAATCCACATATACCGTTCGGTATAGACCGTGTCGTAGTGATTCCAGGCGGTCACGGGCGAGGAGGCCGAGGCCGCGGCGAACACGTCGGGATGACGCAGCAGCGACATCAGCGCGGCATAGCCGCCATAAGAAGTTCCGTAGATCCCGACGCGGGTCTTGTCGAAATAGGGTCGCGCCCAGAGGGCCTTGATACCTTCGGCCATGTCGTCGATTTCCACCTGCCCCAGCTTCAGATAAATGTCGTCGAGCAACCGTTTGCCCTGACCCGGGACCGCACGCGAGTCGAGGTTTACGAGAAGGAATCCGTATTCGGTCGTGGCGCTCGGCGTGATAAAGGTCTCGCGCGCCGTGTTGCTGGCGGAAGCGGGACCGCCGTAGACGCTCACCAGCGCCGGATACTTGCGCGACGGATCGAACGTCGAGGGGAACTGTATTGTCCCGTGCAGGGTCGTTCGTCCATCGGCCGCCTTGTAGGTGAACATCTCTGCTTTCTTCAGGCCGAGCTCCGTGAACTTGGCGAGATCGCTTTCTGCCAGCCTCGTCACTACAGTCCCTGTCGCGGCGTCGACGAGTTGCGTCGAGGGCGGCACATCGTGAGTCTGGAACACATCGGCGAAGTACGTGTCGTCGGGAGATATCCCACACCCGCCACCTGCCCCACCGCCGAACGGTCCGCCCCCGCCGCCCCGGCCCGATGGGCCGGCGATGCAGCTCCCGATGGTGTGATTGAACGCAGGGTCGGTCAGCCGCCGATCGCCCTTGCCATCCAGACCGACGCGGTGCAGCTGCAGCTTGAGAAAGTTGTCTCCATCGCGCGCCGTATAAAACAACACACCGGCAGCTTCGTCAATCTTGACGATGTTTGCTACCTCGAACGTCGTGTGCGTCGTCAACGGCGTGATCAGCCTGCCGCTGAGATCGTAGAGGTAGAAGTTAGTCCATCCGTTCCGGAACGACTCCCAGATGAACCGCCTGCCGTCCTTGAGGAAGTGGATCGATGGGTTGTTCTCGATCCATCCGGTGGGCCATTCCTCGCGGAGGATGACGCGCGTTGCTCCAGTCGCCGGGTTCGCCGCAACGAATTCAAGAATGTTCTGGCGACGGTTCGTACGGTTGAAAAGTAGTTCGCTGCCGTCGGGCGACCAAGCCACGTGGTAGACGTAGTGGCCGACGACCGAGTTGTCGAATGGTTTCCCGTCACGCACATCGATGCGGGTCGTCTTCTTGGACGCCACGTCGTAGACGAAGAGGTCGACGACGGGATTCGGCGCGCCGGCCTTCGGGTACGCCTCGGTATCGATGCTGCTTTGGATCTTCGTCTGATCGGTCTGCAGGAAGTAGTCTGGAACCTTCTGCTCATCGAAACGGTAGTAAGCAATTCTCGAACTATCCGGCGACCACCACATTGCGGTCGTCTGCGACAGTTCTTCGCCGTACACCCAGCTGGCCGTACCGGTACTTGATACGAGCCTTCTCGCTTCCATCCGAAGTTATCGCCGTCTCGCCGGCGCCCGTGGCGTCGCTCAGCCACAGATTGCGATCGCGATACGACGCTTTGAGCTTGCCGTCAGGAGAGAGACTGGCGTCGACCTGCCGGCCACGCAACGGACCACCGCGTCCGCCTCGGCCTGACGGCTCCGGGCCCGACGTGGAGGCGATCTCGGCCGCCGTTCTGGTCAGGACGTCGTAGCGATATCGTTTGCCGTCCCTTGGATACTCGATCGAGTGCGCATCGCTCCACACCACCCCCAACGCTCCGGACTTCACGGCGGAGGGAATCTCGCGCGACATCTTGTCGTAGCGGGCATACCCTGGCATCGACTTCAGTCGATCCTGCGCATCGATGGAGACGTGGAGGAAGATCCCGACCGTGCCGACGGCAATACCGGTGCGGACGAGGGTTCTCGACATGGAACGGTTCACAGGAAATCCACTCCTTCGCGTACAGCGATGTGCCCAGGGGAAGACCCATAGGTATTGTAACCGGAGATCCGAGGGAAGACAGGAGGGAGGACACGGCGCGATCAACCCGTGATCACGCCGCCGGCCCGAGATGTTCGCGTGCTACAACGCGTGCGCCGGAACCTCCTTCACGCTGAGCAAGCTCGCCTGATCCATTCGCTCGTGGTCAATCGTGGGTCCAGGTTCACGATTTCTGGACTACATCGGCAACGAGCAGCCACTTTCCCGTCCCGTCGCGTTGCCAGACCCGAACGTATGCGCCGTGCTCCGGCGACGCACGCTTGATTTCGTAGGTTCCGTAGCTATAACCAAGATCGCCAGAGCTCGCGCTGTCTGCACTCCCCGTCGACGCGGACATGGGAGAGGCGTTCGCGTTGAGCCATTCACGAATTGCCGTCGAGCCGAGCTGCGGCATGAAACCGCTGCGATGAAGGCGTGAGCCGTCGGTCGTAACGGCCGCGTACGCGCTGCCTGCGCCAACCATCGACATCTTCGAGTTCAACGCCTTGTCGGCGTCGAGCAGCGACACGACAGCTGAAGCCTTCTCTTCCCGGCCGACGTAGCGTGATGGCAGCGAAAACCGAGTGAAGCCTGGCGCAAACGCAACCGGCTGCGGCGGCTCGGATCCGACGTCTATGAACACACGCCAGGCCCCACCCGCTTGCCGACGCCACACTGACAGGTAGTTCCCGTGCTGTGGGGTTGGCGAGGGGCTGGTATGGTCGATGAACGTCGACGGCCCGGTCAGCCAACCCAGCTCGCCGCTCGCCGCCACGTCGCCGGTGCGCGGTTCCCATCTGAGCTCGTATTCGCTGAACGGGCGTGAGGGCCTGCTGCGCAGCCGGGCGGTGGCCGACACTGGCGCCGGATTGAACGCGATCGCGTCCGCGGAGAAATATTCGAGAAAAGAATCCCGTATACCTTTCTCGGTCGCCGCCTTCGCAAACGACCGCTCGGCATTCACAAGGGAGTCCAGATCGCTCGACACCGGAATCGATGTCTGCGTGAACATGATGAACGACAACGCTGCGACGCTGGCGATGATGAGAGAGTTCATGCGGCTGATCTTTCCGGGCGAGCCCGGCATCTGTCAACGGCGTCGGGACGAGAAGCAGGTCGGCGAGTTCGAACGGTCGAACTTTTAGTAGACTCTGCGCGGAGGATCCGCTTGATCGCATCACGCACGATCGTCATTGCCGCGGCGGCGCTCACCGCCGCCGCCGCGTCCTACTCACGGCCTGCCGCCCAGGCGCCGCGCACCATCGGGCCGCTCGATCAGAAGCTGTTCGAGGAGATGCGCTGGCGCAACGTCGGTCCGCATCGCGGGGGCCGGACGAAGTCGGGAGCCGGCCACCCGAGCCAGCCGTACACGTTCTACATTGGCGTCTGCAACGGCGGAGTCTGGAAGACCACCGATGCAGGTCGAACCTGGACACCGGTGTTCGACGGCCAGGGAACCGGGTCGATTGGTGCACTGGTCGTCGCGCCTTCGGATCCAAACGTCCTCTACGTTGGCAGCGGCGAGGGGCTGGGGCGGCCCGACCTGTCGGTCGGTGACGGTGTCTACAAGTCGGTCGATGCAGGAAAGACGTGGACGCACCTCGGCCTCCGCGACGGTCAGCAAATCCCGAACATCGCGGTCGATCCCGGCAACGCGAACCGGCTGTTCGTGGCGGTCGCCGGCCATCCCTACGGTCCAAACGAAGAGCGCGGCATTTTCCGATCGACCGACGGCGGCCGGTCGTTTCAGAAGGTGCTGTTCAAGGACGTCAACACCGGTGGCAACGACGTGGACATCGATCCGTCCAACCCTGCGATCGTCTACGCGACGCTCTGGGAGGAACGTCAGGGTCCCTGGGAAAACGCACAGTGGCGTGGGACGGGCGGAGGCATCTACAAGTCGACAGACGGCGGCGACACATGGAAGCAGCTCACGAGCGGACTGCCGCAGAACGGCGCCATCACGCAGGCCAACATCGCCATCGCCCCAAGCAATCCGAAGCGGCTGTACGCGGCGATTGCGGTGAACGCGGCAACCTCGTTCTACCGGTCCGACGATTCCGGCGAATCGTGGACGCAGATTACTCAGGACGCGCGGCCGGTCGGACGGATCGGCGGCGGCGACCTGCCCGTTCCGATCGTCAATCCCAAGGATGCCGACACGCTCATCAGCGCGAGCACGGTCGCCTACAAATCGACGGACGGTGGAACGTCGTGGGCGCCATTCAAAGGCGCTCCGGGTGGCGACGACTACCAGAACGGATGGATCAACCCGAACGATCCCAACATCATCCTGCTCGTCAGCGATCAGGGAGCGGTCGTGTCGCTGAACGGCGGCCAGTCGTGGAGCTCGTGGTACAACCAGCCCACCGCGCAGCTCTATCACGTCAACACGGATAACGACTTTCCCTACCGCGTGTGCAGCGGTCAGCAGGAGAGCGGCTCCGCGTGCGTGGCGAGCCGGGGCAACGACGGACAGATCACGTTTCGCGAGTGGCATCCCGTCGCCGTCGAAGAGTACGGCTATGCCGTGCCCGACCCGCGAAATCCGGACCTCGTCTATGGCGGCAAGATTACGCGCTACGATCGGCGAACCGCTCAGAACCAGAACATCGGTCCCGTGCCTGGAGGCAGAGGAGGACCCGCGCCGCCGCCGGGCACGCCAGCCTATCGAACCGTGCGGACGCTGCCGGTCGCCTTCTCGCCCGTCGACGAGCGGACGCTGTTTTTCGGAAACAACTACCTCTGGAAAACGATTGACGGCGGCGTGACATGGACGCGGCTGGGTGACGACCCCACGCGAAAAAGCTACGAGTTGCCCGCCTCGATCGGCAAGTACACCGATCCGGGCCTGATGGTGCAGCGCGGCGTCATCTACTCCATCGCTCCCTCCTATATCGACATCAACCGCATCTGGATCGGAACCGACGACGGCGTGATCAAAACGACGATCGATGGCGGCGTCACATGGAAGGACGTCACGCCCCCGGCGCTCGAGCCCTGGATGAAGGTCTTCAACATGGACGCGGGCCGTTTCGACGCGCGAACCGCGTACGCCGCCGTCAACACGCTCCGTCTCGACGACATGCACCCACATCTCTGGCGCACGCACGATGGCGGCGCAACGTGGACCGAGATCAATGCCGGCCTCGAGGATGGGGGCCCGACCAGTTCGATTCGCGAGGATCCCAAGCGGAAGGGCTTGCTCTATGCCGCTTCGGAACGCCGCGTGTACGTCTCGTTCGACGATGGCGATCACTGGCAGTCGCTGCAGCTCAATATGGCGCCGTCGTCGGTACGCGACATCATCGTGAAAGACGATGACCTCGTTGCGGCGACGCATGGCCGTGGCTTCTGGATTCTGGACGACGTCACGCCGCTGCGGCAGATCGAGCCGTCCACCGTCAATCAGGACGCGGTGCTGTTCAAACCGCAGACGGCCTATCGCGTCCGATGGAACACGAATACCGACACGCCACTGCCGCCAGACGAACCTGGTGCGCCGAACCCGCCGGAAGGGGCCATCATCGACTACTACCTGAAAGGATCATCGGCCGCGCCGGTGACGCTCGAGATTACGGACTCGGAAGGCCGTGTCGTACGTCAGTACTCGAGTGCGGACCCTGTCGTTCGTCCTGATCCGGTCAATGGCAATCTGCCGCTGTACTGGTTCAGGTCGCCGATGGTGCTCTCGACGTCACCGGGGATGCACCGGTTTACGTGGGATGTGCATTACCAACCGCCCGCAGGCGGCGGCGGTGGGCGCGGTGGGTTGCCCATTGCGGCAGTGCCATACAACACGGTGCCGGCTCCGAGCGCGCCGTGGGTTTCGCCAGGAGCCTACACAGTCAAACTGATCGTCGACGGGAAGACCTACTCGCAGCCAATCACGGTAAAGCAGGATCCGCGCGTCAAGACGCCGCCGGCGATCATGCAGCGCGTGTACTCGCTCTCCAGAGCCGCGTACACGGGCGCGGTCGACGCGCAGAACGCTGCGCAGGAGGCGCAGGCGCTTCGGGATGAGGTCGCGCGTGTGAAACCGCAGGCGACGGGCGCAACAGCGAGTGCGCTGGACGCGTTCGATAAGAAGATCGAAGCCGCGTTCGATGTGACGGCCGGATCGGCATCGGCGCGAGGCACGGGCGGAGCGGTGGCCCCCTCGCCGACAGAGCCCTCGCAAGCTCCGGGCGGAGCGCCCGGCGGTCGAGGCGGACGCGGTGGACGAGGCGGGCGCGGGGGCGCGGGCGGCGGTGGTGTCGGCGCGGCGCTGAACGGGCCGGCGGCGGCGCTCGCGGCGGTGATGAATACGCTGCAGTCCGCCGACGTGCAGCCGACCGCGCTCCAGGTAAAAACGATCGAGGCCGCCTTGGCGAACGCGCGAGCCGCGATGACTCGATGGAATGCAGTGAAAACCACCGAACTGGCCGCGTTGAATGCGCAGTTGAAAGCTGCGGGCGTTCCCGCGATCGGCCAGGCTCGATAGAAACTACGCGCGGCGGCCAGCAAGGCGCACGATCACCGCGAGCAGGACGGCGACCGCGACGGAGAGAAAGATCCAGAACCCGAGCGGTGAAATCAGAGGTCGAGGTTTTCCGTCGGATGGACTCTCCGCATGCGGGACGACGACCAGGGCCTCTGCGCCCGTGACCTCCGAAGACCGCAGGGCGAGATCGTAACGAGGCGCGAGCAGGTCGCTGCGACCGTACACCAATTGCAGCGACGATCGCGCCGGCCGGTAAAAGCGCAGGCGATACGACGGCAGCAACAGCCGCACCGCTGTGATAGGCAGACGGCTGTTGTCCCCCTCATCGATCGAAAGCCACAGCTCAGAAGCGTCTCGTGGGGCGACTGACACAATCAGTGGGGTCGCGGGGCCGTCCGCATCGACGTGAGACCACACGGTCGCGCTGATCACTTCGAGCCACGCCGTCCGCGAGTGACGGTCGGCCGGACGCGCGATCGAAATCTGGACGCCTCGCTGAAACACCCGAGCGGACGTCTCGATCGCAATCTGCGAGGCCGGCAGATTGGCACTGGGAAGTTTGAGCCGGTAGTTGGACCAGTTCGGTTTGGCGTCAGAGGTCCGCGGCGCAACCGGAGGGTCCGCGCGATCGATATCCAGCGACACGGCCATTGGCTCGTCGCGGTGTTCCACCACATAGGGCACCTGTCGATGTGCGCCATCCAGAATTCGCACGTCGGCAAAATGCTCGTCAGGACCCCGACTGTGCGCCAGAGCGGCAGCGTCGAGGACAAGTGCCACGGCGCCAGAGCGGCCGTCCGGAATGCTGCGTCGAAACGCAAACGAACCGGGGTCGATTGTCGAACCGGGTTCCGGTTGGGGCACGGCAGACAAAACCACCACACCCGCGATGCAGAGCGCAGCAGTCAGAACAATGGGCTTCACGCCTGCCCCTCAGGCTTGGAAAGCACGAACTTCTGGAGCGCGAGCGACACGAGAGCGAGCGACATGGCCAGTCCCACGAAGGACGCGACGCGATAGAGCCCTGCAAGCGATCCCAGATCGTAGAGAAAGCACTTGAACGTCGTGAGCGCAATGAGCGCGAGCGCGGCGATGCGTCCAAACCGGTTGTGCAGATAGATGCACATGGCGAGCAGCCCCATGCCGAAGGCGAGCCACCCGATGGTGTACGTCAAGTCCTGCGAGACCGTGGCGCCGAAGCGGAACATGATCGTCGGCCCCATCGCAAAGTAGTCCGCGATTTCGATGTTCAGCAGGAGGAACAGCAGGATCACGGCGCCTGCGGCGAGCCATTGTGAGGGCGCCGGATCGAGGCGCGGTTGGCCGCTGTCAGACGGCGCCAGCCACCAGGCCGCGAGCAGAAACGACGCGGCGCACACCAGGTACGCGTACAGGTACCAGTTGAAAATCCGCATCGGTCCACGGGGTTCGTAGAGCAGAATCTCAGGGTTCATCGCGAGACGAACGAACACCGCAGCGAGCAGGCCAAGTGTCCAATAGAGCAATCCGCGATGCCGGATTCTGCGGAAGAGCCAGGCGAGCGCCGCCCCCTCGAGGGCCCATCCAATCGTGATCCACTGCCGGTGCAGCTGCAGCGGAATCGCGACGGTGACGAACGCGAGCGCCGTACCCGCCACGAGCGCCAGACGACCGAGATCGCGCGTTCCCGGCGCCTCGATTCGAAGCAGCTGTCGAAGCAGGATGGCCATCACGCCGCCTTCGGCCACTGGCAGCGCACCTACCATCCATTCGTAGCCGCCCTCCGTCAGCGCCGCGCGCGCGGCAACGAACAGCATCGCGCTGGCAAGAACCGCCGCCACAGTACGGATCGCGATCGCCCTGAGCACGGCGCCCCAGCGCAAGCGGGTAGGCGATGAACACAGCGTACATCGCGGACGACACCATCAGGAGCCGCGGCCATCCGATCGCGAGGTCCACCGCCTGCCACTGGACAGCGGTGGCGCAGCAGGCGACGAACACCGCCCACAACGCGACGCGCCGCCAGCGCTCGATCCATGTGAGCGCGAGGAGAGTTCCCAGATTCAACGCATGCGTGACGACGATCACGGCAAACGGCGCGGATAAACCATGGCGTGCCGCGATCATCGCGGTCAGCTCGCCGAGAAACAGCACCGCGGCGGCACCCTTCCGCGATGCGGGTGTTCGATCGATCGCCATCCAGAGCAGCGCAAAGCCACTGGCAATCGCAGCTGCCGCCAGTCCGACGAGCGCCCAGTCGGGCCCCGCGGTGAACGTCCAGGCGGCGACAATCGCGCCTGCCGCCACGACACCAGCCACATGAAGTGCCGATCTACCAGTCGCAAGAGATACGGCGCTCGCGGCGAGCGTCAGCACCGCCAGCGCCCCGAATACGGGCGAGGGGGGAATAGACCAAGCCGGATTCACGGCGACGAACAGCAAAAACAGATCGCCGACGAGAGCGAGATAGAGTCCTTCGCCGAATCGACTCGCTCCGCCACCATCGGAGGCCCGCAGGCGATTCACCCAGGCGTGGCCGCCAAGCGTCACGAGCGTGAGCCCGACTACGACGGCCAGCGAGGGCACGACGCCGACGGCAGCTCCGGCACGCAGCCACCAGCTTGCAAGAACGATCCACGAGACCAGGGTTCCAACCACCGACACGAGAGGCAGCTTGCCCGATCCGCTCTCGATGAAGAGGCCGGCGTTGAGGATCGCCAGCAGAAGCGCGAGTGCCCACAGCGCCGCGGGACTCACCGGGCCGAGTGAGAGGAACAGCAGGAGCACCAGGCTCGAAATCAACACGATGCCACCGCCAGCTTCGGGTGTCAGCGGACGGCCGATGCGGCGCGCCGTGACAGGAATCGCCGTCGCCGCGATTCCGAAGACCGCGTAGGTCGCCACCGCCGTGCCGAGCAGATCGATGCTTAGATGACTAGATGACCAGATGGCCTGCGTCGCGATCGCGAAGAAGGCGGCGATGAAATAGAGCAACCCGGCACGGCCGGCGATGGCTCTCCAGGCGATCAGCAGAACGAGCGCAAGAACTGTCGCAAAGAGGGACGCCGGCTTCGAAAACGCCGGCTCGATGCGTGCCAGCACTGCGGGAACGACCAACAGAAGCGGCGCCGCGACATCGGCGCCGGTTTCTGCAAGCGGACGTCCGAGACGCGCGGCCAGCGGCGAGGCGACAACGAAGAACATCACGAAGGCAGCGCAGAACACGAGCGCCGGAACATACGCTCCGGGTGCATAGGAAAACGCCAACCAGCACGCCATGACCACCAGCGTCGTCATCGCTCCGGCGCCATGAAGCGGAGCGTGCCGGCGACCGATCGCGACGGCGAGCAACCCGCTATCCACGAGCAGCAGAAATCCAAACAGCAGCCAGGCATGTTCACCGTACGCCGGCACCGTGCTGAGGTATGCGGCAAACAGGAGCGGCATCGCGGCAGCCGTGATAGCCGTGTACTCGAACATCACGCCGGCCGCTGTCGTTCCGCCCGCCGGTGGCTGTCGCCGGGCGATGACGAGGCCTGCAAGCGCGACGAGTGGAAACATGGCGAAGATGCTCATTCCAAGCGGCAGTGACGCCGCGTCGAGAAACTTGAAGACCCAGAGCCATTGGTAGACCGCGGTGAATACCAGGGTCAGCGCGGTGAGGAGCGGCCAGGTCTGACGGTATGCGACCCACGCGAGGCCGATGTTCAGGAGCATCAGGTACGCGAAGAGAGGAATCGGTCGGTTCTCGCCCGTCGAGAGGAGCGCGGGCGTCGCGAAACCTCCAAGCAGCCCCAGCACGGCAATGAAGAGCGACTCGCGACGAATCGAGAGAAGAACCGCGAGCGCCGTGACGATTGCGAGCAGCACGAAGGCGGCGGCGGATGGAATCAGGTTCCACATCGCGTGAGCCGCAAAAAACGTTGAGAACAAGATCGCAATGGCAGCGGCATCGAGGGCGTTCGCGGTCGCCGGATACCGCCGTGCGGCCTTAAGCTCGCAGACGACGAGCAGCGACACCGCGACGCTGATGCCGATAAGAACGCGGATCGGCGGCTGCAGCCAGCCACGTTCGACGGAGTATCGGAGGAACAGGATCGCCGCCACGACGAGCGCAAGACCGGCAATTGCGGAAAAGAGCTTGACGCCGACGAGGCTCTCGAAATCGAAGGCCGGCGGCGGCGGACCCGCGGCAGCAGGCGGCCGACGCGGAGGCGGCGGCAGCACTGGCGGGCGCTGAACCGGAGTGGTCGGGACGGAGGCCTGTGGGCCGGTCTTCTGTCGCGCAAGCTCCGGCCAGGGATTTTCGCGACGCGGCGGCACCGGGCGGCAGGTGGTGCCAGCGGGGGCTTCGGCTGTTGTCGCGTCAGCTCCGGCCAGGGATTTTCACGAGGTGCCGGGACGCGAGCCGGAGGAACAACGGGCGGTGGAGCAGGCTCGGCCGGGACAGTCAGAGGCGGCTGAGTGGTGACAGGCGCCAGAGGCGCCGGCGCACTCGTCGCTTCCATGCTGGGCGGAGCCTCGCGGCCCTCGCGCTTCAGTTCGCCGATCTGCGCGGCTAGACGATCGATCGCGGCCTGCTGGTCGCGGATCGTACGCGACAGCTCATCGACTCGCGCACGTGTACGCTGCGCCGCCACCCACGAGGCGATCGGGACTACGAAGGGAATGGCCGCCAGCAGGAGCCAGAACAAGAGCACGTCGGAGACCCTCCGGCACCGCGGCTACGGTTTGTGGGGGCTCTGACATTCTAGCAGTCCCCGGGCAGGATCTCGCGCCACGCGGTGAGCGACGGCGTGAGCGTGCGAGGACGTGAAGCGTGATGCAATGATATGCAGGTGCGCATGGATACAGAGACGAACGGATCGGCGCGGCTGCATCGGGCGCCGCTCATTATCGGCGTCGCCGGCGGCTCAGGCTCGGGCAAGACGACCGTCGTCCGACGAATCATGGAGAGTATCGGTGACGATCAGGTAACCGTGCTCGAACACGATCGCTATTACCGCGATCGCAACGACCTGCGTCTCGAAGAGCGAGCGGCTCTCAACTACGATCATCCCGATTCGCTCGAAACGGATCTGCTCGTCAGCCACCTGCACGCGCTGCGCGCCGGGAAACCGGTCGAGGTGCCTTCCTACGATTTTGCCCGCCATGCCCGCGAGGCCGTGACCGTCCCTGCCGTTCCGCGCAAGGCGATCATCGTCGAAGGCATTCTCATATTTGCGGACGCGTCGCTCCGATCCCTGATGGACGTCAAGGTGTTCGTAGACGCGGACGACGACACGCGATTCATCCGGCGACTGCAGCGGGATCTCGCCGAGCGCGGCCGTACGGTGCCCTCGGTCATCGATCAGTATCTCGGCACCGTGAAGCCGATGCATCTCGAGTTTGTCGAACCGAGCAAACGCTATGCGGACATCATCATTCCGCTCGGCGGCCACAACACCGTCGCCATCGACATGCTGCTGACCCTGATACGGGGCCTGGCGGCGCGATGACGCGCGGCCCCTGGCGGTGGGCGGGCCCGCTGCTCGCGTGCATCCTCCTGGCCGTCGTGCACACGTGGCCGCTTGCGACGAATCCCGCGGGCCTGTCGAGCAACGACAACGCCGACGCACAACTGAACGCGTGGATCCTTGCATGGGTCGAACACGCGCTGCCCCGCACTCCGCTTCATCTCTTTCAGGCGAACATCTTCTATCCCGCCCGCGACTCGCTGGCCTTTTCCGAACCGCTGATTGTGCCGGCCATCCTCGGCGCGCCGTTCGCGTGGTTGGGGGCCTCGCCGGTGCTCGTATTCAATCTGGTGATGCTCGGCGGCTTCGCGCTGACGGCGCTCGCGGGCTACGCACTGATGTTCGCGTGGACGGGCAACAGGGCCGCCGCGCTGTTGGCGGGATCGACCTTCGCATTCAACACACACACGCTCACGCGGCTCGCCCACGTGCAGGCGCTCCACATCTATGGACTGCCGCTCGCGCTGCTTGCGATCGATCGACTCGTCTCGACCGGCCGGACACGCGACAGCGTGCTCCTGGCGATCTGGCTCGTCGTGATGGCCTACACGTCGGGCTACCTGCTCGTGTTCGGCGCCGTCTTGATCGGCGTCACGATGCTCGTTCGATCCGCTGAATGGCTGCCGCGTGTCCGGGCAATCGGCGGCCGCTTCGCACTCGCAGGGGTGATAGCGGCGATCGCGATCGTGCCGATCGCCCTCCCCTATCAGCGGGCAGCCAACGAACAAGGGATGGTGCGATCGTTAGCCGCGGTTTCCGAGTATTCGGCCACCGCAAGTGGGTACCTGGCCGCATCTGGCAGGGTACACCTTGCGACATGGAGTGCGTCGTTCTTCAAGGATCCGGTGAACAGCTTCTTCCCCGGCGTGATCGTCATCGTGCTCGCGTCCGTTGCGATTCTCCGGAGTCGGCGCGTTGACGTCATGTCTCGGCGTCGCATCACGATGCTTGCCGTCATCGTGCTGACAGGTTTCGTGCTCTCGCTCGGTACCCATACGCCGGTGTATGCCTGGCTGTACTACATCTTTCCGCCGATGCGTGGACTGCGAGTTGCCGCACGGTTCGGCAATCTGTTCCTGCTGGGGATGTCCGGGCTGGCCGGATTTGGGCTCGCTCACATCGCCGGACCGGCACGCGCAAGTCTCGACCGCGCGCGCGGCGCGACGATGGTCACGATGTTGCTGATCGTCGGCGCCAACGCGGAAGCGCTTCGTGCACCGTTTCACTATCACCGGTTTACGGGAGTCCCCCGCCTGTACGCGCTGCTGAGGGGCGAGCCAGAGGTCGTGCTCGCCGAGGTGCCGTTCTATCCACGCCAGGCGACATTCGAGAACGCGGAATACGTCCTCAACTCCACGGCACATTGGCGCCCGTTGATGAACGGGTACAGCGGATACACCCCCGCGTCGTACGTCAAGTTCGCCGACGTCTTCTGGTACTTCCCTCGAGACTATGCGATCGAGGCGATGCGCCGAGCCGGCGTGACCCACGTCATGGTGCACCCTGAACGTTTCGGAAACGATGCGAGCGATGTGCTTCGCCAGTTGGAGGCGCGCCCGGACTTCGAGCTGATGGGGACCAGCACACGGGGGCTGCGGCTGTATCGCCTGCACTGACGAGGTGGCGCTTCGCTGGACCCCGCCAAAGCACTTGCGAATCGGCGACGGACGCTGTAATCTTACTCAGTTAGAAGTTTAGCCATCCGCTTTCCGCCTCTCGCACTAGAGCCGATCGAGACCGACTCGCTCCCCTCAGCCCGAGCGACGCCCAAGCGTCAGGAGTGGACACCCACTCGAGTCCTAAGCTTCCCTTCAGTCAGCGGACGCGGATAACGATCCGCATCCCGGCGGGCGTCAGCCGGGCACAAGCAGGAGTAGTACAACATGGGTCGGAAGCTTTACGTCGGCAATCTTCCCTATTCGATTGGGGAAGGCGAACTGCAGGATCTCTTCAGCAAGGCCGGCAACGTCGAGTCAGTCAGGGTCATGCGGGACATGGCCACGGGCCGCGCGCGCGGCTTTGCGTTCGTCGAGATGGCCACGGACGAGGAAGCGCAGAAAGCGATCTCGGAATTCAACGAATACGATCTCGGAGGCCGGGCGCTCGCGGTGAACGAGGCGCGTCCGAAGCCGGAGTACTCCGGGAGCGCCGGCGGTGGATTTGGCGGCGGCGGTGGCGGTCGCGGCCGTGGCGGCGGCGGTGGATCGCGCGGACGCGAACCACGCTGGTAACACGTTCGGCATGATCAGGGAGGAGAATCTCGATTCTCCTCCCTTTTTACTTCAGGCCCCTGTCGATCCAAACCCGCCGCGGGAACGCTCGCGAACGGCGGCAACCTCCTCCCACGTCACCTTCGTCGTCGGCAGCAACACGCCCTGCGCAATTCGATCGCCCACCGCTACCTGGACGGGTGCTCCGGTGAAGTTCAACACCGCAATCTTCACTTCATCGTTGGGCCCACAGTAATCCTGGTCGACGATGCCGACGCCGTTGGCGACCATGAGGCCGCGCTTCAGCGGCGTGCTGCTTCGCGCGAAGATGCCCAGAAACATGCCCGCCGGCACTTCGATCACGAGACCGGTCGGCACCAGCCCAACCTGCCCTGGTTGAATCGTGATCGCGACCGCCGCCGCAAGATCGAACGCCGCCGCGCCCTCGCTTTCGTACCGGGGCAGCGGCACGTCAGGCGACAATCGTTTGATACGGATCGGGATCATTGCTGATGGCTGAGTGGCGACCGCTGGCTGTTGACTGCTGATGCGTTTCGGGCCGATCGCGACCGGCGGTTGCCGAGCACGACGCTGTCCGCTTCGCGCGTATTATATCGGCGATGCGCGCCGCTGGAATCCTGCTTATCGGGATGTTGGCCATGCCGACTCAGTCCGCTTCGCCATCGCGTCCGCGCGCGCGCGACCTTGGCATCGCGCCCGGAATCATGGAGCCCGGGCCCCTGAACGCTATCACCGATGTTGGCGGCGTGCTCGTCGGCCACACGACCATCGTTCAGGGAGGCGCAGTGCGGACTGGTGTGACTGCCGTCGTCCCACATGGCGGGAACCTCTTTCGCGAGAAGGTCGCTGGCGCCGTGTTCGTCGGCAACGCGTTCGGCAAGCTCGCCGGATCGACGCAGGTCGAGGAACTGGGCACTATCGAGTCGCCCATAATCCTCACGAACACGCTCTCGGTCGGTGTGGCGGTCGACGCGATCGTGCGGTGGACGATCGCCCAGCCCGGCAACGAAGCCGTCCGGTCGGTGAATGCCCTCGTCGGCGAGACGAACGATGGCACTCTGAACGACATCCGTGGCCTGCACGTGACGCGCGAGCACGTCACGGCCGCGATTACGGGCGCCCGCACGGGCGCGGTGGAAGAGGGCGCAGTCGGAGCAGGAACCGGGACGGTTGCCTTCGGATGGAAAGGCGGCATCGGCACGTCGTCGCGTCGCGTGCGCCAGCAGAACGACACGTGGACCGTGGGCGTCCTCGTCCAGACGAATTACGGCGGGCGCCTGGTTATCGACGGCGTGCCAATCTGGAGGACGCTTTCTCCGCCGACGCGCACCTCTGGAGGCGCGTCGCCTGATGGGTCGTGCATGATTGTCGTGGCGACCGATGCGCCCCTCGACGCGCGTGACCTGAAACGACTCGCCGCCCGCGCCATCTTTGCGCTCGCGCGTACGGGCTCGACCTATTCGAATGGCAGCGGTGATTTCGCAGTCGCCTTTTCGACGCACCCGTCGCTGCGGGTCACGGCGGCCTCGACCGCGCCGCAGTCGCGCATGGTTCTCCCCACCGACGGCGTGTCGAGCCTGTTCGAGGCGACACTGGATGCCACCGAAGAGGCCGTCTACAACTCCTTGTTCAAAGCGATCGACACATCGGGCAACGGCCAGACGGTCCATGCCTTGCCAATCGACAGGGTAAGGGAACTGTTCGCGAAAGACCGCCGCTGAGCAATAATAGGCGCCATTTCCAGTTCATCTGCGTGCGCACGAGAACATCAGCCCGTGGCGCCCGGTGCCCCGGCGTTGATGCGTGTTGAAGAGCAGACGTCAGAACAGCAAAAAGGGAACGCACATGGTCCACTCTCGATTCATTGGTCCGGTCGCCGTGCTCGGCCTCGCGCTTGCGGGATCTTCCATCGTTGGCCAATCGCAGCCAGCCGCTTCGCCGCCAGTTGTCGGACCATTCGATACCCTCCATTTCCGGCCGCTCGGGCCGGCGTCGATGTCGGGACGGATTTCGGACATCGCGGCGTACGAGGCGAATCCGGCAATCTTCTATGTCGGGACCGCCCACGGCGGCGTGTGGAAAACGGTGAACAACGGCACGACGTTCGAAGCGCAGATGCAGGATCGGGGGCTGATGTCGATCGGGGATATCGCGATCTCGCAGAACAATCCTGACCTGGTATGGGTGGGCACGGGAGAATCGAACAATCGCCAGAGCACCTCCTGGGGAGACGGTGTCTACAAGTCCACCGACGGCGGCAAGACGTACGCCTTCATGGGACTCCGCACGTCGCGTTACATCAACCGCATCGTGATCGATCCACGCAACAACGAAACCGTCTTCGTCGCGGCAACCGGCAGTCTGTGGGGACCGGGAGGTGAGCGCGGCGTCTACAAGACCATCGACGGCGGCAAGAACTGGAAGCAGGTCCTCAAAGTCGATGACGACACCGGAGCGAACGATCTCGTCCTCGATCCGACGAACAGCCAGGTGCTCTATACGTCCACGTATCAACGACGCCGCACCGCCTGCTGTATGAACGGCGGAGGACCCGGCAGCGGCATCTGGAAATCCACCGATGCCGGCGAGACCTGGACGCGGTTGAAGACGGGCATTCCAGAGGGATCGTTGGGACGCATCGGGCTGGACGTCGCGCGTAAGCATCCGAACATTTTGTATGCCTCCATCGAAGGGCCGGCGGCGGCGGGGAGAGGACGCGGCGGCGCTGCCGGTGCAGGTGACGAGGCGCCAGGCGGGCCCGCAGGAGGCGCAGCACAGGCAGGAGGAGGAGGTGGCGGCGGCGGGTTCGGACGAGGCGGTGCTGGCCCGCTGAACCCCAACGATCCAACGGGCCTCTATCGTTCAGACGATGCGGGAATGACGTGGAAGAAAGTGAACAACGCCAATCCGCGACCGATGTACTTCAGCCAGGTCAGAGTCGATCCGAACGATCCCGACATTGTCTATATGGGTGGCGTCGGGCTTCACCAGACCCTTGACGCCGGCAAGACGATCGCCACCGACATCGCCGAGCCGATTCACGATGATGTGCATGCCATCTGGGTGGATCCATCGAATTCCAACCACCTGATCATCGGCAACGACGGTGGCCTTGCGTATTCCTACGATCAGGGCAAGACCTGGGTCTTCGTGCCGAACCTTCCGGTCGGTCTCTTCTATCACGTCAGTTACGACATGGCGACGCCGTTCAACGTCTGCGGCGGCATGCAGGACAACTACGACTGGTGCGGTCCGAGCGCGGTCCGCGGATCGGCCGGCATCGCCAATCATCACTGGACGACGATCCAGGGGGGCGACGGCTTCGTCGTACTCCAGGATCCCGAGTCACCGCGGGTGATCTACAGCGAATCGCAGGACGGCAATATGGTCCGCGTCGATCGCGTCACCGGGGAAACGATGTCGATTCGTCCGCAGGCGGCGACTGGCGAATCCGCGCTGCGGTGGCACTGGGACACGCCGATCATCCTGTCGCCACACGACCCCAAGATCGTTTATACAGCGGCGCAGAAAGTGCTCCGGTCGTCGGATCGCGGGCTGTCCTGGAGTGCGATCAGCGCCGATTTGACGAGCGGCGCAGATCGCGAAGAACTCGTCACGATGGGCGTCCCAGGCAACGAGATTCGGATTGCCAAGAACGATGGGATCGTAGCCTGGCCGACCATCGTCGCGCTGGCCGAATCACCAAAACGCGCCGGAGTGCTCTACGCCGGGACCGACGACGGCAACCTGCAGGTCTCGCGCGACGCCGGTAAGACCTGGACGAACCTGTATTCGAAACTGCCCAACGCCCCGAAGGGAGCGTTCGTCTCCGAAGTCGCGCCGTCCCGCTTCGACGAAGGCACGGTGTACGTCACGATTGACGACCATCGTCAGAACAACTTCGAAACGTATGTCTACGCCAGCAACGACTTCGGTCAAACCTGGCGTTCCGCGAACGGGAATCTCAGCGGCGAGGTGATCAAGACCGTCACGGAAGATCTGAAGAACCAGGACGTCCTCTATCTCGGCACTGAGACTGGCCTGTTCATCTCCACCGATCGCGCGAAGAGCTGGGTGCGCGTCCGCAGCAACCTGCCGACCGTTCGGATCGACGAAATCACGCTGCATCCTCGCGACAACGCCATGCTGCTGGCGACGCACGGGCGGGCGCTGTGGATTCTCGATCACCTGGAGCCGATTCAGGAGTACGCAACGGCACAGTCCACGACCGCCGACGCCAAGCTGTTCACCCCCCCGCCGACGGCGATGTATCGCCGGCCGGCGCGTGACCGCAACTATGAGTTCTGGGGTAATCAGACGTTCTTTGGCGAGAATCCTCCAGCAGGCGGCGGTGATCACGTGGCTCATGAAGCGTCAGGCGAACGAGGTGAAGTTGAAGATCACCGACGCCACCGGACACGAGCTGCGTGAGATCTCCGGGACAACGCTGGCGAATAGCGGCAAGCCCGGCATGCAGTCGGCGTGCTGGGATCTCCGGGTGCAACCGGCGCCGGTACCGGCCGGAGGAGGCGGGGGTGGACGGCAGGGAGGCGGAGGTGCGGGCGCCGCTGGTGGTGCCGGCGGCGGTGCTGCTGGAGGTGGCGGTGGACGCGGCGGCCAACCGACCGTGAGCCCGTTCGGTGCTGGATGCACTGTTGGCGGCGGCGGGTTCGGCGGTTTCGGGGGCTTTGGCGGCGGCAACAGCCCGGGACCGTTCGTGCTTCCCGGCGTCTACACCATCGCGCTCGTGGTCGACGGCAAGACAGTGGAGACAAAACCGCTGCGCGTGCTGGACGATCCCGAAATCACGCTGACGGGCCTCGAGCGCAAGAAGCTCTTCGACATGGCGATGGAGATGCAGGAACTGCAGAAGCGCGGCACGGAGGTCGTCAATTCGCTGACGCCGCTCAATACCAAAGTGACCGAGCTGGCGACTCAGGTCTCGTCGAACACCGAGATTCCGGCCGACGTGAAGGCCTCGTTCGATCAGCTGAGCAAGGATCTCGCAGCCTTGATGCCGAAGTTCGTGCAACAGGGAGCCGGACGCGGTGGTGCCGGCGGCGGCGCTGCAGGTGGTGCTGGCGCGGGCGCCGGTGGCGGAGGACGCGGCGGCGCGGCGGGAGACAACGTGATGGCGCAGACCGCTCAGGCCAAAACCGGACTGATGGGCGGCATGTGGCCAGGGGAGCAGACGATCAAGGCCTACAACGAGGCAAAAACGAAGATGCCAAAGGCGATCGCTGAAGCCAACGCACTCATCGCGAAAGCTCAGGCACTGAGCACGACGCTCACGAGGTACAACATCACGCTACCGGTCACGACAAAGTAATGAATCACTCATCACTAGTCACTGATCCTGGATCACTAATCCTTGAATCCTCGAATCCTTGAATCCGTCAATCCTCGTTCTCATCAGCGCGACGCGCTCGTCGCGGATGGCTGACAGCTGAGGGCGGAGGGCTGACAGCTATCCGCTACGCTTGCCCCTGCAGGAGCGGCTCCAACGGAAGCGTCCTCGGACCGTTGTCGTCGCAGTACCGAGTACGTCATGGACTTACCGCCGTACATGGCCACGCCGGCGTGCTCCCCCTTCTTGTTCAGCACGTAGAAGTTGATGTTGAAGTTCGGCTCGCCGCGTGCGTTGAGCAGCCGCTTCTCGATCGTGTTGCTCTTGATGCGCTTGAGCGCCGCCATTCCGGCGTCCTTTGGATGCGCGCCGCGCCGCATCTCCTCGACAATCAGGAACGAACAGAGGTTGTAGAGATTGGCCTCGCCGCGGCCGGTCGAGCCGGCGGCGCCGATCTCGTTATCGACGTACAGCCCGGCGCCGAGAATCGGCGAGTCGCCGACGCGTCCGGGAATCTTCCACGCCAGGCCGCTCGTCGTCGTGACGCCGCAGACGTCACCCTTCGCGTTCACGCCGTCGCAGTTGATCGTGCCGTAGAAATGATTCGGGTCGATGATGCCTTCCGCCATCATCTCCAGCTCGATTCCGCGCAGCGCCTCCTGGCGCTTGATCGGATCGAGGTAGTGCAGCGGATCGGTTTCGCGCTTCCAGCGCAGCCACGCGGCCCGCGAACGCTCGGTGTTGAGGTCGTCCTCGATCTTGAAGCCGAGCGACCGCGCAAATTCCTGCGCCCCCTTGCCGACGATCAGGTGATGGTCGGTCTGCTCCATCACCGCGTGCGCCACCAGCGACGGCGTTCGGACGCCTTCGATCGCGGCGACGCCGCCGGCACGCTTCTTCGGCCCGTGCATGCAGCACGAATCGAGCTGGACGACCCCCTCGGCATTCGGCAGCCCGCCGTAGCCGACGCTGTTGTCCTCGGGATCGAGCTCGACGATGTTGACGCCGGCGATCAGCGCGTCGAGGACGTCCTTACCCTTGGTGATTATCGCGAACGCGGTCTCGACGCACGTCTTGTCGCCGCCGTTCTTGAACTTGTGCCGTTCGACGAGGAGATGATCACGGGCTTGCTGGCGCCCGGCGTCATCATCGCGGGCGCCTGTCCAAACGCGCGCGGCGCGGCCGCGGCCGCCAGGCCCGCGGCAGTGCCCGGTCTTCACGAATTCACGGCGGTTCACTCTGCGGGGACATCGTGCTCTCCTGCAACATCGTCCAATCCGACCAGCTCACGAATCGGACCGAGCTCGAATTTGCGCGGCTCAGTGTAGCGCCTTTTATTGACGAGCGCAGAGCGGGCGACTACGATTGCTCGTCTGTGCTTCGCGACGCCGGACCCGCCATCACGCGACGGATTTCTCTCGACACGATACGCGAGGCGGCAGACACGTCTACCGGGCCGCCATTCGCACTCCGCTCGTGCGGCTCGAGCTGCCGGGTGGCGGCAGTGCGGCGGTCCTGAGATCTTCCTGAAGCTCGAGACGCTCCAGCCGATCGGCTCGTTCAAGATCCGCGGCGCTCAGAACGCCGATCGCACGTCTGCCGGCCCGAACGAACTCGGTCGACGGGCGTCTGGACGGTCAGCGCCGGCAACGCCGCCCAGGGCGTCGCGCTCGCCGCGCGGCTGGCCGGCGTGCGGCTGCAGCGTCATGGTCATGGACACGGCGCCGGAAACGAAGCTGCGCGCGATCGAGCGGCTCGGCGCGACGATCGTCGAAGGCGACCTACGACGAATGCTGGCGCACGGTCGAGCAGCATCGGTCCGATCGGATGCGCGGCAGCTTCGTCCACCCGTTCGACGACGACGATTTCATCAGCGGAACGGAACGATCGGCCTCGAGATCGTCGAGGACCTGCCAGACGTGGACGCCGTCGTCGCGCCGCTCGGCGGCGGCGGCCTGCTCGACCGGCATCGGCGTCGCGGCTGAAAGCGCTGCGGCCCGAGGCGCGCGTCTACGCGGCGGAGCCGGAAACGGCGGCGCCGCTGTCCGTCTCGTTCCGCGCCGGGACGGCCAGCCGCTTCGACGCGTGGCAGGCGTCGTTCGTCGACGGCGCCGGCGGAAAGTCGGTGCTGCCCGAGCATGTGGCCGCTGCTGCGGGCGTGCGTCGACGACTCGCTCGTCGTCGGCGCTCGACGAAGCCGCGCGGGCGATGCGGCTCGGTCGCCGACCGCGTGCACGTCATCGCCGAAGGCGCCGCCGCCTGCGCGGTCGCCGCCGCGCTGCTCGGACACGATGGCCGCGCGCGGCCACCGGAAAGTGGTGGCCGTCGTCTCGGGCGGCAACATCGATCTGGCGCGCTTCGCGAGCTCGTCGGCTCGTGCAATGACTACATGCGCGAAGGTCGACGGCTCGGCGATTTCATCGAGAAAGGGACTCGAACGGCTTGGATCACCCCACACGATCCCGGAACGCCTCCAGCGGCTGCCCGAACTCGCCACCGATCTGTGGTGGACGTGGAACACGCAGGCGCGGGAAGTCTTCCGCAAGCTCGACTACCCGCTGTGGCGCCAGACCGCGCACAACCCGGTGCTGATGCTGCAGCTGATCTCGCAGGAGATGCTGAACGCTGGCGGCGGCCGACGATCGCTTCCTCGCGGTGTACGACGCCGCGCGTCGACGCGCTCGACGCGGCGCGAAGCGCGCGCGACACCTGGTGGCAGCACCGCTACCCCGACGCGCGCCGGCCCGATCGCCTACTTCTCCGCCGAGTTCGCGCTGCACCAGTCGCTGCCGATCTACGCCGGCGGCCTCGGCGTGCTCGCCGGCGATCACTGCAAGGAAGCGAGCGACCTCGGGATTCCCGCTGATCGGCGTCGGGTTCATGTATCCGCAGGGCTACTTCCACCAGAGCGTGTCGCCGGAAGGCTGGCAGCAGGAGATCTACGAGCGGCTGTAGTGGGAGCAACGCGCCGATCGAACCGCGCGATGACGCCCGACGGCAAGCCGTGCATCGTCGCCGTGCCGCTCGGCAACCGCAGCGTGCTCGTGTCGGTGTGGCGCGTCCGGCTGGGCCGCGTCAAGCTGTACCTGCTCGACACGGATCTCGAGGAGAACGCGCCGTGGGATCGCGAGCTGTCGGCGCGCCTGTACGGCGGCGATCGCGAGACGCGCGTGCAGCAGGAAATCATCCTCGGCATCGGCGGCGTGCGCGCGCTGAAGGCGATGGGCATCTACGCCCGCGGTCTGGCACCTGAACGAAGGGCACGCGGCGTTCGTCGTCCTGCAGCGCATCCGCGATCTGATCGAGCACGGGCAGACCTTCGACGCGGCGCTCGAGGAGGTGCGGCGCACGACGATCTTCACGACGCACACGCCGGTGCCGGCCGGGCACGACGCGTTTCCCTTTCACCTGGTCGAGACGCACCTGGCGGACGCGTGGGGCACGCTCGGCAGCTACCGCGACGCGTTCCTGGCGCTCGGCCACTACGACAACGGCAGCGGGCCGCTCTTCAACATGACCGCGCTCGCGCTGCGCACCGCCGGCGCGATCAACGCGCGTCAGCCAGCTGCACGGCCAGGTCACGCGCGACATGTGGGCGCCGATCTGGCCGGGCGTCGCCGACGACGAGCGGCCGGTGCGCGCCATCACCAACGGCATCCACGTGCCGACCTGGTTGTCGGCCGAAATGATCGAGGCTGCTCGACGATCACCTCGATGGCGGACTGGCGCGATCGGCACGACGATCCGGCGATCTGGCAGCGAATCCTGGAGATCTCCGGACGAGGAGCTGTGGGCGGCGCGCCAGGCGCTGCGCAGACTACCTGTTCGCGTTCATCCGCGAGCGCGCGCGCCCGCGCTGGAAGGAGGAACACGTCAGCGCCGCGCGCGTCGTCGCCGCCGGCACGCTGCTCGATCCCAACGCGCTGACGATCGGCTTCGCGCGCCGGTTCACCGGCTACAAGCGTCCGGAGCTGATCTTCCACAACCCCGACCGTCTGCTCGCGATCCTGAACGCGTCGCGGCGGCCGGTGCAGATCATCTTCGCCGGCAAGGCGCACCCCGCCGACGAGACCGGCAAGCACCACCTGCAGCAGGTCTACCGGCGCGCCATCGATCCGATGTTCGCCGGACGCATCGCGTTCGTGGACGACTACGACCTGCACGTCGCGCACTTCCTCGTCCAGGGCTGCGACGTCTGGCTGAACAACCCGCGCAAGCCGCTCGAGGCGAGCGGCACGAGCGGCATGAAGGCGTCGATCAACGGCGTGCCGCACGTCAGCATCGGCGACGGCTGGTGGGCCGAGGGCTACAACGGCCAGAACGGCTGGCTGATCGACAGCCGCCCCGAGTCGACCGATCCCGATGCGGTCGACGCCGCCGACGCCGAAGCGCTCTACGCACTGCTCGAGGACCGAGATCGTCCCGACGTTCTACGATCGCGACGCCGACAGGGCATTCCCACGACGATGGCTCGACGTCGTGCGCCAGGCGATGCTCAGCGTCACGCCGCGCTTCAGCGCGCGGCGCATGGTCAAGCAGTACGCCGAAGAGATGTACGGGCCGGTCATACGCCGGCGCGAACCGCAGCCGCAGTAAGAAGAATTGCGGATTGCCGATTGATGAGTGCGGATTTGGAGATTGCGGATTGACGATTGAGATTGCCGATTGACGATCGAGATTGCGGATTGCGGATTGCGGACGATTGACGACTGACGATTGAGATTGGCGACTGAGGATTTGCGGATTGGCGCAAATCAGCAATCATCAATCCGCACTCTCAATCCGCAATCGGCACTCTCAATCCGTCAATCCGCAATCAGACAAATCCGCACTCATCAATCGGCAATCCGCAATCGACGTAGTACAATCAACGCATGTCCCGCAAAACAGTCGTCCAGGCCCGGTGCGCCCTGTGCGGCGCGAAAGAAGTCTCCGAGCCTCGCGGCGAAGAACGGTACTGCCGCGACTGCTGGGACAAGAAGATCGCGGTCGAAGAGATCGTCGCGCGCGAGTTCGCGCTCAAGCGCTACATCCGCGCGCACAGCGCCGAGAAATACCTCATCTACCACTCGACCCTAAAGCGTCCCTGCGGACAGCTGATCGTCGTCGACGACGGATACGACCTGTTCCTGACGATGGTGCTGTATCCGACGTTTGCCTGGGACGAGGCCGCCTACCACCTCGAAGGCGATCCCGAAGGCCGCACGTTCGCCGAGATCCTGGTGGACGTCGTTGCCGCTGAGGTCATCGAGCCGTGGGGCGGCGGCAAGTGGCACCTCGAAATCTTCCGCTCGTCGAGTCCCGAAGCCTGAGGACTGGAACGGAGAGATGTAGAAGCCTATAATTGCCCCGTTCTCTTTCTTCTCCTCCCAGGGAGGTGGTCATGAAACGCTTTGCGTTCGCGTCCTCCGTAATGGTTCATCTGGCGCTTGCGCCCCTCCGTTTTCGCTCAGACCAAACCCGCGCAGACCACCAAGGCGACGACAAGCGCGACGGCCAGCGCCGACGACCCAGCAGGCGCCCGCCGCGCCGGCCAAGTTCATCAAGCCGCTGAAGGGCACCGCCGACATTCAGTTCATTCAGATGACGTCGCAAGAAGATCGGACACCGAGATCGTGACCGTTCTGAAGATCAAGAACCTGTCAACGCTGGCCGGTATCGTTGTTGAAGGTGGACGAGTACTGGTACAACAAGGCCACTGCGGTCATCGACAGGCGACATCGAGGCGTGTCGGAAGCCGTTCATGCCGGGAGAGGTCATCGAGCTCACGATGAAGTCGCCCTGCAAGGCCGACATCGCCGTGAGCCAGTACCAGTTCTCACACGCCGGCGGCAGGTGAACCTCAAGCGCGTGAAGAAGTTCGAGTAGAGCACGGCGAAACACAGGGATCAGGAGCCACAGAAAACACAGAAATAAGGCCACAGAAAACACAGAAGAACACAGATCGTTGATTCCGCTCTGACAACGGTCCGTTTTCTTGCTGTGTTTTTCGTGTTCTTCTGTGGCTTTTTTAGCCGCGATCAATGTCGACGTCTTCAGTGTTTCAGTCGCGAGCCGCTCGGCGTAGCGGCCCGCGACGGGCATATGCCATCGCACGCCGCTCATCGCCTTGATCAGGCACACAATCCAGGCGACAACCCACACAATCGCGAAGATCTCCGAGAGCCGATACATCAGCGTGAACGCAAACGGCGACAGGAGCAGCGTGAGGAACGGAAAACACAGCGCGCCTGCCGAGAGCAGGCCCAGCCCGCCAAGCCCCAGGATCGCCTGCCACGCGTGAAACCGAACGAACCCGTTGGCGCGTTCCACAAGCAGAATCAGAATCCCTGAAAACGGACCAGCAAGGTAGGCGAGCGCTGCCGCAAGATTCGGTTCCAGCCCTGTGGAAGAACGGAGCCGCAGTCGGCGCGGCGGCCCGCGTGAATGCCCGATCGACGAGGGGCGGCTCGGCGTGGACCGGTGACGGAGGAAGGGAGTCGCGGCGAAACGGCGCGCCGGATCCCATCGGTGAAGCGAACCTCACCGTCGAAGCGCGGCAGCGACACGATGTGAAACGGCGTGACGATCAGCTGCGCCGCGATCGCGTCCCGCGGCGGCTGAACCTCATCGACCACCACCGCGAGAGACGATGCCTTACCCGGCGCGGGCCGACGATGTTGATCCCGTATCCCGGTGTGGGCCGCTCTCCGGCAAACGCGGCCGCCACCATGCACGTCGTGAAGTCGACCTCGGGCGACTGCGCATTCGCGCCGGCGTGCGCCGACCAGAGCGCGTGCCAGGCCGCGGCGTCCCGGACGATGGCCGGCCGGGGTCGACGATCGCGCTGCTCTCGCCTTTGGCGAGCGTGGTCATCCCGTCAGCGGTCATCGAATTCGGAACTCCACTTCCCGCGTGGTGGTGACACCGTTCGACAAAAGCGATCGCGCCGTGACCCGCAAGACGTAGCGCCCGTCGGAAGGTCCCCGAGCGGCAACTCGCGGGTATACCCGTAGCCGCCCTTCTTCCCCTGCAGTTCCTCGCTCGGATCGTTCGTCGGCCGCGGCAAACATCTCGCGGCCGTCGTCGGCGAGGATGCGCTGGCGATCGAGACGCGGTGCGGCGTGGCGGCCTGGTTGTCGTATACCTCAGCGAACAGCGCCAGGGTGTCGCCGCGCGTAAACTCGCGCGTTGCGACGGGTGCGGCGGGCAGCACGTCCTTCAATTGCGGATCGGGATTGGCAGTGGGCATGCGGGCCGCCGACATCGACGTGATCGCGACGCCACTGAGTTGAAGCGGGCTCTTCGCGAAATCCGGAACATCGAGCAACTGCGTGAGCGTTCCGACGCTCCCGCCATTGGATTCCTTCGCGCCGCGATGCGGATCTGGTAACGGCCCGGCGGCACGGTCAGGCGCCTCAGCACGCGGAAGCCGTTGGCTGCGACGGCCTGGTGGTTGCCGGCGCTCAGCCGAAGCGGCATGGTCGTCGGTCCGCCGTCCTGCATCTTGCCGGACGCATCGACCGCGAGGACGTGAAGCTCAATATCCTCGTTGAACTTGCCGTTCTGTTCGACGAACTTCAACGACGACGGAGCGAATTCGACCGTCAAGGCGACGGAGGCCTTGCCTCCGGGACCGACGAACGGCGCCGCAAACATCGAGAGGCCGACGCCGGTCGCCGGGATTGGATTCGCGAGCGCTTCAAGGATCTCGGGAGGCACCTTGGCATCGGGCTTGCCCATCGCGGCGGTCGCCGCCGGCTTTCCTTTCGGCGCGTTATAGCCGTTTCGCGCCTGCACGCGGACGCCCGGCCGCTTGACACGCACGTCGACTTTGCGGAACTTGCCGTCCCGTTTGTCGTTCGACGAGTAGTAGCCGAGGACGTAGTAGTTGCTGTTATCCTCGATGATCCTCTGGAATCCTGCGGTGAAATCGTTCTGATTGACGATTGCGAATCCGCCGGTCTGCTCCGACATCACCCGGAGCGAGTCCTGGGCGCGCCGCACCTCGTTCTGGATCATGGTCGGAGCGGACGCGAAGGCCGGATCGTCGACGGGAACGCCGCCGACGTCGATGGCGTCATCCAGGCCGGCGCCAAGACCGCGGGCATCGACGCCGTAGAAGCTGACGCCGGCGCGCGTGGCTTCGGCGATCGCGTCCCGCATCGTGTCGCGCAGGATGCGAGGTATCCGGCGTGAACGGATCTTCCATGTCGTAGTCGATCCCCTCGCCGAACCACACGACGGCTTTGCGCCGGCCGTGCGCGCTCGGAGAGATACTGCGCGAGATTCCGGAGCGTGATGAGCGAGTTGCGCGCCTTGTAGCCGCGCTCCTGGCAGATTTGTATCGCTGGGCCGTTCGTTGAGCTGCTGGGCGCGGTAGTAGTCGTCGAGCTTCGACATCAATTCCGACGGCAGCTTGTTGCCGGCGAACTTGTCTACCGACGCGAGCAGCCGCGCGCGGCTGCTGGTGAACTCCTGGCCGCGATCCGTCGATGCCGCCCGTATAGACCACCGCGGCGAGATCGTTCGCGCCGATATAACGTTCGATGAACTGTCGTGCGGCACGGCGTACCCGACGCGCGATCGTCTCGAAGTCAGTCTGCAGGTCGTCGAGCACGAGCACGAACACGCGGCCGTTGAAGTCCTCCTGGTTACTTTGCACGTCAGGGTCGATCGCCGCTCCCTTGAAGAGCGGCGGATCCTGCTGCTCGAGTGGAAGGTTGACACGCGTGAACACCGTGATCGTCCTGCGGCGTTCCGTCCTCGACGATCTGGAAGTCGTCCTTCGTCAGGTCGTTGACGAACTTGCCATCGCGCGTCGGTCGACACGCGCATCGATCTCGACGTAGTTGACTTCGACTTTGAACGTGGGCGGCTGCGCCGGGCGCCTGAGGCGACTGGCTCGCAAGCGGCGCGGCCGGCGAGCGATCCCGAGGACGAGGAGGAGGGGAACTGCAGACGGTCAGAGGCGACATATAAGATCTCCGCTCCTCGATTATACGGGCCGCACTGTTTACAAACTTAACAACTATACGAAAGCCTTCGTCGTCTTATCGGGTACTGGCGACTTGTTATACTCAACTGATGACGTTGCCGATACCAGCAGTGCAGCAAGCGCTGAAGAAGGACGGGCTCGACGGCTGGCTGCTTTACGATTTCCACGGCTCGAATCCGATTGCACGGCGGCTGACCGAGCTGGCGTCGTCGCCGAAGATGTCGACCCGCCGCTGGTATTACCTGGTGCCGGCGGAAGGCGAGCCGCGGGGGCTCGTGCACGCAATCGAGCGTCACAATCTGGACGGGCTCCCTGGAGACAAGCAGCCGTATGCAGGGCGCGAGCAGCTTGCGGCGGGACTGAAGAACCTGCTGAGGGGCATGAAGCGGGTGGCGATGGAGTATTCGCCGGGCAATGCCATTCCGTACGTGTCCCGCGTGGATGCCGGAACCGTCGAGGCGGTGCGGCAGCTGGGCGTGGACGTGGTGTCCTCGGGAGATCTCATCCAGCGCTTCGAGGCGGTTTGGTCGGATGAGGCGCTGGCGACACACCGGGCGGCGTCGGAACGGCTGTACCGAATCAAGGATCGGGCGTTCGGCCTGATTCGGGAGCGGATCGGTGGGCGGCTGAACGAATACGAGGTGCAGCAGGCGATGGTGAAGTGGTTCGGAGAGGAGGGGCTGATTAGCGGATTCGGCACCCTGCGTGTCGGCGCAGGAGAACGCCGGAAACCCGCACTATCAGCCAACGGCCGTCGCGTGTCGTGCGATCAACGCCGACGAGATCGTCCTGCTGGATCTCTGGGGCAAGCTCGCAACGCCCGGCGCGGTCTTTGCTGACATCACCTGGGTAGGCTTTACGGGATCCGCCGTGCCGGAGGAGTACGCCAGGGCCTTTTCCGCAGCCCGCGACGGCCGCGACGCCGCGATCGACTCTCGTCAAGGAGGCCGCGCGGCAAGGCCGGGAGCTCCGCGGCTACGAGGTGGACCGTGCGACGAGGGCGTGATCGAGCGCGCGGGGTACGGCGCTCAGTTCATCCACCGCACCGGCCACAGCCTGGGAGAGGACGTGCACGGCAACGGCGTTCATATGGACGACTACGAAACGCACGACGAGCGTCGCATCATTCCCGGCACCGGGTTCACGATCGAACCCGGTATCTATACTCCGGAGTTCGGCGTGCGCACCGAAATCAACATGTTCGTCGGAGAACGGAGCGCCGAGGTCACCGGACCGACACAGAACGCGATCGTCCCGCTGGCGTGACGAATGGCGAACTGACAGCTCAAGAAGCAGAAACCTGGAACCGAAACGGAAACTGGAGACCCACGACAACGGAAGCTAGAGACCCAGACATCAGACATACACGAATCCGGAAACACGAACATCGGAGAAACACTCATGTCCACGCGCAAGACCACACTCTTCTATGCCGTTCTGATCGCGATTGCGTCGCTCGCCGTCGGGATGGTCATCGCGTCCCGCCTCGACCTGACGCCGGCCTCGTCGGCACAGATGGTGGCCATGCCCGCGATGAACAGCACGCCGCTCGGCGGTCCGATCGATGCGACGACATTCCGTAATATCGCGAAGACGCAGATTCCAACGGTCGTCAACATCCGGACCGAGTCGCGTCAGCGCACGCAGGATCTGACCGAGTTCTTCGGCGGCCAGGGGGGCGACGATTTACTGCGTCGTTTCTTTGGCGGGCAGGGGCAGGGTCAGGGCCAGCAGGGACCGGAGTCACCTCGCCGGCCGCGCCAGCGGCAGTCACCCCAGGGGCAACTGACTGAAGGGCGCGGGCACGGGCTTCGTCATCGACAAGGCCGGATACATCCTCACGAACAATCACGTGATCGAGGGCGCAGACAAGATCACCGTGGCGTTCGTCGGCGCCGCCCGCAACGACGAGTACGCAGCGAAGGTCGTCGGGCACGACGCGCTGACCGACAGCGCGTTGCTCCAGCTGACCGACATGCCGTCGACGCCGCTGCAGGAAGCCAAGTTCGGCGACTCGTCGCAGATGCAGCAGGGCGATTGGGTCATGGCGATCGGCAACCCGTTCAAGCTCGGCCACACGGTCACGGTCGGCGTGATTTCGGCGCTGGATCGGCCGTTCGGCGGCACCGCGACGCGCCAGCAGCCGATGATTCAGACCGACGCCGCCATCAATCCGGGCAACTCGGGCGGACCGCTCCTCAACATCCGCGGTGAAGTCATCGGCATGAACACGGCGATCTACACCGACGCTCAGCGCGCCGCGAACATCGGCATCGGGTTCGCGACGCCGATCAACACCATCCGCGAACTGCTGCCGCAGCTTCGGGCGGGCAAGATCTCGCGCGGCGTGATCGGCGTCTCGATCAGCCGGGATGCGATCACGAAGGACATGGCGCAGGCGTTCGGCCTGCCGAACACCAACGGCGCGCTCGTCTCCTCGGTCGGACCGAATTCGCCGGCAGCCAAGGCGGGCCTCCAGCGTGGCGACGTGATCGTCGAGTACAACGGCCGGCCGGTCACCGACAGCGACTCGCTGGTATCGATGGTCGTGGCGACCAAGCCGGGAACGACGGTGCCGATCGACCATCTATCGCGACAACCAGCGCAAGACGCTGAACATCACACCCGACGAGCTCGATCTCGAGGCCGAAGCGAACGGCGGACGGTCACCGCAGCCGGACAAGCGCGGAGCGCGAGGCGCCCACGGCGACGGACTTCGGCATGCAGCTCGAAGCCGATCACGCCGGAGATTGCCCGGCAGCTGGAGCTGCCGCGCGGCCGCGGCGGCGCGATTGTCGCCGACGTTGACCGCGGCAGCGTCGCGGCGAACGCCGGCATCCAGCCGAACGACGTAATCGTGGAGGTGAATCGCCAGCCGGTGGCAAACGTCAGCCAGGTCACGCGTGCTCTGCAGAATGCCACTGCCGGACGGCCGGTGTTTCTCGTCGTGTGGCGCGACGGGCCAGGAGTACTTCATCACCATGACGAAGAGATAGCGGCGCATTGAGACACTCACGAGAGGTTACAATCGAAGGCCGGCGGACACGACGTCCGCCGGCCTTTTTCTTGAATGCGCCCGCTCCCGCGATACGGATGGCTCGGCCTGGTCGTGATGGTGGTTTCGCAGGCCTGTATGCTGGCGCGTATCGAGCCCTTCTATCACTGGCACACGCCAATCGCGTGGACCGGCTACATGTTATTCGTCGATGCGGTCGTGCTGAGGCGTCGCGGCAACTCGTGGATGCACGACAACCCCTCCGAGTTCCTCTTCATGGCGTGCGCTTCGGTTCCGCTGTGGGTCGTGTTCGAGATGTACAACAAATACTCCATCCACAACTGGTACTACCTCGGTCTCCCGGAATCACGCCTGCTTCGGAACTTCGGCTATGCGTGGTCGTTTGCGACGATCACCCCTGCCATCTTCGAAACGGCGGATCTCATCTCGAGCCTGCGCGATCGGCGCGACAGTCGTATGCGCCCGGCGCCGTCCACGCAACAGCGGGTTGGTCCGGGGGCGTGGGCCGCGGTCAAGCAGGGGCGGCGATGGTCCTGATTCCGGTGTTCGTGCACTCCACTTACCTGGCGGCGCCGGTCTGGCTCGGGTTCATCCTGCTGCTCGATCCGCTCAACGCGCGAGCGGGACGCGAGTCGATTCTCGGAGACTGGCGTGAAGGGCGAACCGCCCGGCTGGTGAACCTCCTGATTGCCGGGCTCGTCTGCGGCGTCATCTGGGAATTCTGGAACTACTGGGGCGGCACGAAATGGATCTACAACGTGCCGATCCTGCCGAGCGTGAAGATCTTCGAGATGCCGATCCTGGGCTTCGGCGGATTCCCTCCGTTCGCCGTCGAGTGTTTTGTCATGTACGTGACCGCTCGGCGGCTCTTCTGGCCGGCGATGCCGCGCCCGATTGCGGTCTGACGGGCGGGAAGATACTTCCCAACGGTCGGTGCATGACACGGAGATCCCAGTAGTAGTAGGCTGCGGGGTCTTCTGTCCGGTCGGATGCATCTCTCAGGGAGCCGTCCTTCATGAGCGCGACGATTCTGGAGCGCGAAATCAAGCTTCGGTTCAGTTCGGCGGACGAAGCTCGCGAGGCGGTGGTGGCGACCGGCGCCATGCCTCGCTACTGCCGGCGGCTGCAGGAGGATGCGCTGCTCGACACGGAAGACGAGCAGCTGCGCCGGCGGCGCTGCGTGCTCCGCGTGCGTATGGAGAACGGCAAGAGCCGCCTGACCTTCAAAGGTCCGGTGCAGCCGTCGGCCATGAAAGTGCGCGAAGAGACTCGAGACGGTGGTCGGCGACGGCGAGGTGCTGCTGCGCGTCTTCGGGGAGCTCGGCCTGCACGTCTGGTTCCGCTACGAAAAGTATCGCGAGGAGTTCTCGCACGAGGACGTGATCGTCGCGATCGACGAAACGCCGGTCGGCGTGTTCGTCGAGATCGAGGGCACCGAGCAGCGGGATCGCGCAGATGACGCACGGCGCTCGGCCGCACGTCGGACGACTACATCGTCGATTCCTACCGCGTCGCTGTTCCTGCAGCACCGCGAGCAGCTCGGCCTGACCGGCTCCGACATGGTGTTCGACCACGGCGCATGACGCGCCGCGGACGCCAGACAGCGCGCTTCGCGCGCTCGTGCTTGACGGCGGGTCTCGGCACGCGCCTTGAGCCGCTGACCTACGTTCGCGCGAAAGCGGCGGTGCCGGTCAACGGCGAGCCGCTCGTCCGGCGAGTGATCGCGTGGCTCGCCGCACAGCGCATCCGTGACATCGTCCTCAACCTGCACCACCTGCCGGCAACGATCACCGCGGACGTTGGCGACGGATCGGATCTCGGCGTTCGCGTCCGCTATTCGTGGGAAAACCCCGTGCTCGGCTCCGGCGGCGGCCCGCGTCACGCGCTGCCGCTGCTGATCGACCTGGCGCCTTCGGATCCTGGATCCCGGATCCCGATCCCGGCAGTTTCCTCATCGTCAACGGCGACACGCTGACCGACGTCGATCTCGGGCGATGATCGACGCCATATGGCGTCTGGCGCGCGGTCACGATGGCGCTCATTCCAAATCCGCGACCCGACAAGTACGGCGGCGTGAGCGTCCGGGACCAGAGATGGGTGAGCGGCTTCACCCGCGCCGGCTCGGGCGAGCCGTCCTATCACTTCATCGGCGTGCAAGTGGTCGCCGCTCGAGTATTCGAAGCGGTTGAGGACGGTGTGCCCGCGGAAACGGTCAATGGGATCTACCCGCGGCTGATCGCAGTGGATCGCCAGAGTGTCGGCGCCTTCATCTGCGAGGCGTCGTTCCGGGACATCGGCACGCCCGCGGACTACCTCGATACCTCGATCCACCTGGCAGACGTCGGAAGGCGATCGGCTGACAAGCGGGCACGCGTCGACATCGATCCGACGGCGTCGCATCGTGCGCACCGCACTATGGGATGATGTCACGATCGGCGCCCGCGCCGATCTCGTCGACTGCATCGTCTGCGACGGCGTGCGAGTTCCGGCCGGCGCTCGTTACCGCCGTTGTGCGATCGTCCGCGGCCGACCGGACGCCAGCCCAGGCGCGGAGAGCGGATCGAAGGCAACTTGCTGATCGCCGAAATATAGCGACCACGACGCGTGACGGCTTCTGGCATCAACTGGAAGGAGCAACGATGGCGACTCTCCCGACAAGCAGCAGGCAGACGGCACCGAGGCGCGGGAAAAGATTGACGGCTATCTGCATGCGCAGCGGGCTGGCGTCGCGCGTCGCCGCGCGTCGTGCCGCTGACGGGCGACGCATCGGATCGCCGCTACTTCCGCGTCCTCGCTTCCCGACAGCGGTCGATCGTGCTGTCGCTCTACGCCGCGCCGTTCGAGTTCGAGACGCTGCCGTTCGTCAACGTCGCGCGGCTGCTGGCGCAGATGCCCGTGCCGATCCCGACCGGTGCTCGGCCACGCCGACGATCTCGGCGTGCTCGCGCTCGCGGATCTCGGCGACGTGACGCTGCAGGCGCACCTCGGCGCCGCGACCTCGGCCGAGCACGCGGCGCTCTACCGTCAGGCGGTCGCGCTCATCGCGACGCTGCAGCGTCGCGGCGCGGAGCTCGCGTCGCCGGAATATCTGCCCTACGGCGTCGCCTTCGACGTCGAGAAGCTGACCTGGGAGCTCGACTTCTTCATCAAGCATTTCATCGAGGCGTACCGGGGCGTGGTGATTTCGCCGCCGGTGAAGGACGAGCTGCGTCGGGAGTTCGCCGGTCATCGATCGAGTCGCTGGCCGCCGAGCCGCGGGTGCTGTGCCATCGCGATTACCACAGCCGCAACCTGATGCTGCACGGCGGCGAGCTCTACATCATCGACTTCCAGGACGCGCGGATGGGCCCCGACACCTACGACCTGGTGTCGCTGCTGCGCGATTCCTACGTCGATCTGCCCGAGCAGACCGTCGAGCGAGCTGATCGCCTATTTCCTGGCGCTCAAAGGCGCGACCGGGAAGGAACGCGAATTCCGGCAGCGCTTCGACGTCATGGCGCTGCAGCGCAACCTGAAGGCGCTCGGCACGTTCGGCTATCAGACCACCGCACGACGCAACCCCGTCTACATCCAGTACATCCCGCGGACGCTGCGCTACGTCCGCAACAACCTGGAACACCTGCCCCAGTTCGGCCGGCTGCGCGAGCTGCTCGGCGACGCTCGTCGAAGAATTCAGGTGAGCGCCAACGGATCCTGACAGCCGGCTCCGTTCTCCCTACTCCCGTGATCTCGCCGGGCATCCCTGACTTGCTGGTACAATGAGTGGTTACGCCGCGAGCAAACCATGCGCTTCGGGATCACCACGCACCTGTACCACGACCGTCGGCTCGACCGCGAGCACCTGGCGCAGATCGCCGCCTACGGGTTCGAGGCCGATCGAGCTCTTCGCGACGCGCAGCCATTTCGACTACCACGACGAGGCGGCGATTGCGGCGCTGGCAGCAGTGGCTGACGGACACCGGGCTGGCGCTGAACAGCGTGCACGCGCCGATCCCGGACAGCTTCACGAACGGACAATGGGGCGGCGTGTTCTCGAACGCGCTGACCGATCAGCGCGGGCCGCCAGACGGCCGTTCGCGAAACGGAGGCGGCGCTGCAGCATCGCGCGGCGGATTCCGTTCGACGACTCTCGTCGTGCATCTCGGAACGCCCACCGCGTACAGCTCAGCCGGCGACAACAACCGGGCGTCGGCGTTTCGAAGCGCCGAGGAGATCTGCCGAGCTGGCCGAAGCCGCTCGGCGTCCGCGTGGCGTTCGAGGTGATTCCGAACGAGCTGTCGTCGACCGCCGGTCGCTGGTCACGATGATCGAACGGGATCTCGACGCCGCGCACGCCGGCATCTGCCTCGACTTCGGCCACGCGCACCTGATGGGCGACGTCGCCGACGCGATCGAGACGGCGGCCGAGCACGTGATCGCGACGCACGTGCACGACAACCGCGGCCGCGAGCGACGATCACCTCGTGCCGTACCTCGGCACGATCAACTGGGACATGGCGCTGATCGACGATGCAGAAGATCGGCTACGAGGGCACCTACCTGATGGAGCTCGCGAACACGGGCGCACCCGAGCGGTCCTCGAAGAGGCGCGCCGCGCGCGGCAGCGGTTCGAGCGCACACTGGCACATCCATGACTGCGTACATCCAGGACATCGCCCGCCACGACGGGCAGGCGGTCACGCTCAAGGGCTGGCTGCACAACCGCCGGTCGAGCGGGAAGATCCACTTCCTGACGGTGCGCGACGGCACCGGCTTCATCCAGTGCGTGATGTCGAAGCAGGCGGTCGGCGACGAGGCGTTCAAGCAGGCCGACCACCTCGCGCAGGAAAGCGCGATCGTCGTCGACGGCACCGTGCGGGCCGACTGCCGCGCGCCCGGCGGCTTCGAGGTCGACGTCACGGCGCTGGAGGTCGTCTCCGGATTCGCAGGACTACCCGATCACGCCGAAGGAACACGGCGTCGACTACCTGATGGATCGGCGGCATCTCTGGATCCGCTCGCCGCGCCAGCAGGCGATCCTGCGCGTCCGGCACGAGGTCATCAGCGCGGTCCGCGACTTCTTCAACGAACGCGGGTTCATCCTCGCCGACACGCCGATCTTCACGCCGGCGGCGTGCGAGGGCACGACGACGCTCTTCCCGGTGCAGTACTTCGACGACGAGACGGCGTACCTGACGCAGAGCGGCCAGCTGTACAACGAGGCGAACGCGATGGCGCTCGGCCGCGTGTACTGCTTCGGCCCGACGTTCCGCGCCGAGAAGTCGAAGACGCGCCGCCACCTCACCGAGTTCTGGATGGTCGAGCCCGAGATGGCGTACGCGACGCTCGACGACGTGATGGACCTCGCCGAGGCGCTGGTCGTCTACGTCGTGCAGCGCGTCGCTCGAACGCCGCCAGCCGGAGCTGAAGGTGCTCGAGCGCGACACGTCGAAGCTCGAGAGCGTGAAGGCGCCGTTCCCGCGCGTCTCGTACGACGAAGCGGCGAAGATCCTCAAGGAGAAGGGGCTGCCGTTCGAGTGGGGCGGCGACTTCGGCGCGCCCGACGAGACGGCGCTGTCCGAGAAGTTCGACCGGCCGGTCTGCGTGCACCGCTATCCGTCGGCGGTGAAGGCGTTCTACATGAAGCCGGATCCCGAAGCGGCCCGAGGTCGCGCTGTGCGTGGACGTGCTCGCGCCCGAGGGCTACGGCGAGATCATCGGCGGCGGCGAGCGCATCGACGACTACGATCTGCTGCGTGCCGCGCATCAAGGAGCACAAGCTGCCGCAGGAAGCGTTCGAGTGGTATCTCGACCTGCGCCGCTTCGGCAGCGTGCCGCACGGCGGCTTCGGCATGGGCATCGAGCGCGTCGTGAGCTGGATCTGCGGGATCGAGCACCTGCGCGAGGCGATTCCGTATCCGCGATGCTGTACCGGATATATCCGTAGAAGGCGGATGTCAGCTGTCGGATGTCATCGAATCAGCGCTCGACATTCAGCTTCGACATCGCTCGACATTCAGCATTCGACATTCAACATTCAGCAATGAAGATCGGCTTTCTCTCCCTCGGCTGCCCCAAGAACCTCGTCGACGGCGAGGTGATGCTGGGCATCGCCCGCGAGGCGGGGCACGAGATCACGCCGCGACGCGTCGGACGCCGACGTGCTCGTCGTCAACACGTGCGCGTTCATCGATCGCGCGAAGCAGGAATCGATCGACGCCATCCTCGAGATGGCGCGCGCAGAAGAAGGACGGCCGCTGCTCGCGCCTGGTCGTCACCGGCTGCCTCGCCGAACGCTATCGCGACGAGCTGAAGAGGGAGATCCCGGAGATCGACGCGGTGCTCGGCACGGGAGAGGTGCCGCAGATCCTGGAGCGATCGGCGACCGCGACTCGCGATTCGGCGACTCGCGGTTCGCATGCGACTGCGAACTCTCGTGCCTCGGGTCAGCCTTGCAGCATCCGGTCCTCGCCCATCGACGAACGCCAGTCGCCAGCCGCTACCCTCGACGTGATCACGAGATCCCGAACGCGAGTCGCGGGACCGCCGTCAGCGCCGACAGTCCCGACCTACCTCTACGACGCCGACACGCCGCGCCTCCTGACGACGCCGAGCCACTTCGCCTACGTGAAGATCGCCGAAGGCTGCGACTACACCTGCGCCTTCTGCATCATTCCGACGCTGCGCGGCGAGTATCGAAGCCGCACGCCGACTCGATCGTGCGCGAGGCGCGCGCGCTTGCCGGCGCGCGGCGTCCGGGAGCTGCTGCTGATCTCGCAGGACACGACCTTCTACGGCATCGATCGCGGCGAGCGCGGCGCGCTCGCTCGCCTGCTGCGCGAGCTGAACGCCATCGACGGCCTGGAGTGGATCCGCCTGCTCTACCTCTACCCGACCACGATCACCGACGACGTGCTCGATGCGATGGCGGAGTGCGAGAAGGTGTGCCGCTACGTCGACCTGCCGCTGCAGCACGCGTCGGCCGGCGTGCTCAAGCGCATGCGGCGGCCCGGGCAACCGCCAGATCTACGACGCGCTGCTGGCGCGGATCCGCGACCGCGTCCCGGGCGTCACGCTCCGTACGACGCTGATCGTCGGCTTCCCCGGCGAGACGGACGCGGAGTTCGCCGAGCTCGAGGGCTTCGTCGCCGACACGCGGTTCGATCACGTCGGTGTCTTCACCTACTCCCACGAGGAAGGCACGCGGGCGTTCGCGCTTCCCGACGACGTCCCGGCGGCGTCGAAGCGGCGGCGCCGGAACGCGCTGATGGCGCGGCAGAAGCGAATCGTCGCCGCGGCGCAGCAAGGCGCGGATCGGAACGCGAGGTGGACGTGCTGGTCGACGGCCCGTCGCCCGAGCACGAGCTGGTGCTGCAGGGCCGGCTCGAAGGCCAGGCGCCCGACATCGACCCGGTCGTCTTCCTGACCGATTGCGATCCCGGAGCCCATCGGCCGCGGCCAGCTCATCCGCGCACGGATCGTCGGCGCGCAAGGCTACGATCTGGTGGCCGCGCCGACGCGCTGCTAAAGCAGCACGCTACGGTCGTCCGAGACCTCGGTCGCGACCGCTCGAGCGCTGGCTATAGCCCCGCGTATGCTATATTTATGGGTGGCAGGTTCGAGTAAGGTTACCCGAGTGGGCCGTGTGCCCACTTTTTGTTTTTCAGGGGCGTTTTTACGCCCATCTGAGCTGAACAGTTGGCGCGCGTCCGCGACGGCGGCGGAGCGCGTGGCGCGGAGCTACGGGCTCGAGATCTTCGACGTCCAGCTGCGCCGCGAGGCGGTCGGGACGGTTCTCGCGGGTCGATCGATCGACCGGACCCGGGCCGTCGGGCATCCGCTACGGCGGCTGAGGCAGCGCGGCGACGAGGCGCGGCTGGAAGAGAACGGTCGGCATCGAGGACTGCCAGCGCGTCAGCCAGGACCTGAGCGCGCTGCTCGACGTCGAGGAAGACGACTCGAGACCGCCGGCGCTCGGCACAGAGTACACCCTCGAAGTCTCGTCGCCGGGGCTCGATCGGCCGCTGCGGCACGAGGCGGATTACCGGCGATTCGCGGGACGGCTGGCCAAAGTGGTGACGAGCCGAGCCGATCGAACGGCCAGTCGGCGTTTGCCGGGCGGCTCGCGGGCGTCGAGGACGGCCAGGTGCTGCTCGAAGAAGGGCGCACGGACGCACCGCGTGCCGCTCGCGCGGATCAAGCGGGCGCAGCTGGAGGTGGAATTCTGAGCCCTGACTGGCGATCGACTGGCAGCTGAGAACGCGACTGAGGCTCGACCGCTGCGCTGAGAGCTGATAGCTGAAAGCTGATAGCTGAAACACATGGCCACGATCAATCCGCTGCTCCAGCAGATCGACGCCATCGCCAAAGAGAAGGGCGTCGAACCGGACATCATCATCAGCGCCGTGCAGGACGCGCTCGAGGCGGCGGCCCGCAAGCGCTACAAGAGCGAGGCGCTCCGCGCGCGGTTCAACACCGACAGCGGACAGCTCGAGCTCTACGCCGTCAAGAAGATCGTCGACGAGGTGACCGACCCCTCGACGCAGATCTCGCTCGCCGAGGCGCAGCAGCTCTACGGCGACGAGGCGGAAGTCGACATGGAGATCGAGTTCCCGCGCCCGACCGAGGATCTCGGCCGCATCGCGGCGCAGACGGCCAAGCAGGTCATCTTCCAGAAGGTCCGCGAGGCCGAGCGCGAGAACGTCTACGCCGAGTACAGCCAGCGCGTCGGCGAGGTCGTCAGCGGCATGGTCAAGCGCTTCGAGAACGGCGACATCATCGTCGAGCTCGGCCGCGTCGAGTCGCAGCTGCCGCGCAAGGAACAGTCGCGCGCGGAGAACTACACCGTCGGCGACCGCGTCCGCGCCGTCATCCGCGGCGTCAACCGCAGCGCGAAGGGACCGCAGATCGTGCTGTCGCGCACCGACCCGGCCCTGCTCATCAAGCTGTTCGAGCAGGAAGTCCCGGAGATCTACGACGGCACCGTCATGATCCGCGGCGCGGTGCGCGAGGCGGGCGATCGCGCCAAGGTCGCGGTCTACTCGCGCGAGCGCGACGTCGATCCGGTCGGCGCCTGCGTCGGCATGAAGGGCACGCGCGTCCAGTCGATCATCCGCGAGCTGCGCGGCGAGAAGATCGACATCGTCGAATGGTCCGAGGATCCGATCCTGTTCGTGACCAACGCGATCAGCCCGGCCAAGGTCCAGCGCGTCTCGATCGTCGACGATGCCGAGAGGGTGATGGAAGTCGTCGTCGAGGACAAGCAGCTGTCGCTCGCGATCGGCAAGAAGGGCCAGAACGTCCGGCTGGCGGCGAAGCTGACCGGCTGGAAGATCGACATCAAGAGCGAGGAAGAGAAGCGCCGCGAGGTCGAGGCGCAGCTCGGCGCGCTGGAGGTTGGCGAGACGCAGCGGCGACAGGCGCCGGCGGCCGCAGCCGCAGCGGAACTGCCGACGCGTCGAGCGGCCGAGGCGCAGCCGCAGCGACGAAGCGGCGCCGGCAGCGGACGTGGACGACGGCCGCAGCGCAGGCGGAAGAGACGCGGAGAGGCGGCAGCAGTCGCGGCGGACGACTCGGAGCGCGGTCGCAGAACCGCGCAGCGAGCCGAGCAGGCCGGATCAACGTCGACCGGTCGCAACCTTCGAGACGATATAGAACTGAATGGCAACAGTTCGGATTTACAAAGTCGCTGAGCTGCTGAACACCTCGAGCCAGGAAGTGATGGCGCTCCTGAAGCGCGATCACGGCATCGAGGTGAAGAGCGCGTCGAGCACGATCGAAGAGGTCGTCGCGCGGGAGTTCGTGTCGCGCATGGCGCGGCAGCGCGGACATCAACGTGCCGTCGAACGCGTCGTTTGCCGACACGCCGGCGGCGGTCAAGGGCAAGAAGCCGGCCGGCAAGGCGCCCGAGCCGCCAAAGCCGGCGGCGCCGGCGCTGCCGCCGCCGCGGCTGGTGAAGACGGCGAAGCCGCCGGCGGAAGTGGTCGATCGCGCCGCCACCAGCCGGCGCCCGAGGCAGTTCCGTGGTTCCGCCGCCGGCACCGCCCGCCGGTCGTGGTCGAGCCGGAACCTGAGCCGCGTCGTCGAGGCGCCGCCGGTCGAAGCCGTTCCGGAACCAGCCGCCGCCGACCGGTTGCCGCGCACCGTCAGTTCGTGAGGAACCCGCAGTCGCCGCGCAGGCGCCGCCGTCGACGGCAGCGCGCGCCAGCCGCGCCGGGCGCCCGCCGCTGCCGCCGACGCCGCCGCCGGCCAGCGCCTCCGCGCCCGCGCGGTGCCGCCGCCCACAGGCCGCGTCGTGCCGCCGACGATTCGCCTGCGCGTCGAGGATCCGCGGACCGGCCAGGCGCCGCCCGCGCCGCCGCGGCGGCCGATGCTCGTGCGGCCGCCGGTGCAGCACCACGCCGGCGCCGCAGGCGCCCACCGGGAATCTCAGCCGGCCGGCCGGCGCCGCGTCCAGGCGACGCCCGGCGCGCCTGCCACGACCGGCCGGCCCAGCGGCCGGGTGGCGGACTGCCGCCGTCGCCCGGGCGCCGATGGGCGGCCCGCGTCCGCTGCCGTCGCAGCCGGTGCGTCCTGCGGCCCGCCGCCGCGTCCCGGCATGCCGGGCTATCGGCCGCCGATGCAGCATCGGCCGCGGCAGCCGCGTCCCGGCGCGCGCCGGCGACATCGAGCCGCGCATCGCCAGTCGCCGGTGCCGACGCAGGCGGCGCCGCCGCCGGTCACCCGCACGATCACGCTCGCCGAAGGGATGACCGTCGCCGATCTCGCGACGAAGCTGGACGTCAAGGCGAAGGACGTCCTCAAGAAGCTGATGGACCGGCGGCTGATGATGACGATCAACAGCACGCTCGACGACGAGACCGCCTCGATGATCGCGCGCGAGTTCGGCGCCGACGTCAAGATGCAGACGTTCGAAGAGGAGATGCTGCAGGTCGAGGCGGAGGACATCGATCCGGCCGATCTCGTCACGCGCGCGCCGGTCGTCACGGTCATGGGCCACGTCGACCACGGCAAGACGACGCTGCTCGACGCCATCCGCTCGGCGCGCGTCGCCGAGCGCGAGGCGGGCGGCATCACGCAGCACATCGGCGCCTACTCGGTCAACGTCAACGATCGCAACGTCGTCTTCCTCGACACGCCGGGCCACGAGGCGTTCACGATGATGCGCGCGCGCGGCGCGCGCGTCACCGACGTCGTCATCCTGGTCGTCGCGGCCGACGACGGCGTCATGCCGCAGACGCGTGAAGCGATCGATCACGCCAAGGCGGCCGGCGTGCCGATCCTCGTCGCGATCAACAAGATCGACAAGCCGAACGCCAACCCCGAGCGCGTCAAGAAGGAGCTGGCCGACCTCGGCCTCGTGCCCGAAGCGTGGGGCGGATCAGACCGTCATGGTCGAGGTCTCGGCGAAGAAGAAGGAGAACCTCGAGCTGCTGCTCGAGATGATCCTGCTCGTCACCGAGCTGAGCGAGCTCAAGGCGAACCCGAAGCGCAACGCGTCGGGCACCGTGCTCGAGGCGAAACTGGACAAGGGACGCGGCCCGGTCGCGACCATCCTCGTCCAGGACGGCACGCTGCACGTCGGCGACACGTTCATCGCCGGCACGATCGTCGGCAAGGTCCGCGCGCTCATCGACGACCGCGGCCGGCAGATCAAGGCCGCCGGACCGGCGACGCCGGTCGAAGTGCTCGGCCTCGGCGGCCTGCCCGCGCCGGGCGATGCCTTCCAGGCGCTGACCGACGCCGCCAAGGCGCGGCAGATCGCGCACTTCCGCCAGAGCGCAGGCGAAGGAGAAGGCGCTCGGCGGCAAGGGCACGCGGCTCACGCTCGAATCGCTGCAGCCGCAGATCGCCGAAGGCGGCATGAAGGAGCTGCCGATCATCATCAAGGCCGACGTGCAGGGCTCGGCCGAAGTGCTCGGCGACACGCTGACCAAGCTGACCGACGCGAAGGTCAAGATCCGCATCATCCACAGCGGCGTCGGCGCCATCAACGAGTCCGACGTGCTGCTGGCGTCGGCGTCGAACGCGATCATCATCGGCTTCAACGTGCGGCCCGGATCGGAACGCCGCCGACGTCGCCGAACGCGAGAAGGTGGACATCCGCCTGCACTCGGTCATCTACAACGTCGTCGACGAGATGAAGAAGGCGATGGCCGGCCTGCTCGAGCCGACGTTCAAGGAAGTGCGGATCGGCGCGGCCGAGGTGCGCGACACGTTCAAGACGCCGAAGTTCGGCACCATCGCCGGGCTGCATGGTGATCGACGGCCGCATCAAGCGGTCGGGCGACACGCAGGCCCGCCTGCTGCGCGACAACGTCGTCATCCACGAAGGCAAGATCGGCTCGCTCCGCCGCTTCAAGGACGACGTGTCGGAGGTCAAGGCCGGCTTCGAGTGCGGCATCGGCTTCGACAGGTACAACGACATCAAGGTCGGCGACATCATCGAGGCGTTCGTCGTGGAGCGCGTCGCGACACCGGTATAACGACAAGGGAAAGGGCTTGTACGCCTTTTCACCTTTCGCCTTTTCCCTTTTGCCCTTTGTATGCCTCAAGGCTCGAGAGCCTCACGCGTCGGCGACCAGATCCGGGCCGAGCTGGCTTCGCTGCTGACGAGGGAGGTGCACGATCCGGGCATCGGGTTTCTGACCATCACGCGCGTCAAGGTCTCGCCCGACCTGCAGCAGGCGCGCGTGTACTACACGACCATCGGCGACGAGAAGGCGCGGCGCGAGCACGCGCGGGCGCTCGGAGCGCGCGACGCCGTTCCTGCGCCGGCAGGTCGGACAGCGCCTGCGCCTGAGGCGCGTGCCCGAGCTGACGTTCTTCTACGACGAGTCGATCGCAACAGGCGACCGCATCGAACAGATCCTCCAGGAGCTCCAGACGGAGCGAGCTGGCCGGCCCGATGCCGGCGACGAGCCTCCCGGACCCCCCGACGATGATCAATGAACCGGTAGATGCCGCGGCCGCGGCCGTCCGGCGAATCTGCGACGAAATTCTCCGCCGGCAGCGGTTCCTGCTCACGTCCCACGCGCGACCGGACGGCGACTCGATCGGGTCGCAGCTGGCGATGGCGTTCGCGCTCGAGGCGCTCGGCAAGAGCGTCCGGATCGTCAACGCCGATCCGGCGCCGGATCACTATCAGGACTTCCCCGGCATGGAGCGCATCGAGATCGCCAGCCACGTGTCGACGGACGACGACGCGGTCATCGTGATGGAGTGCAGCGACCTGAGCCGCACGGGTGTCGCCGGACTCGACGGCCACTTCCTCATCAACATCGATCACCACGCCGGCAACCGGATGTACGGCGCCGTCAACTGGCACGACGAATCTGCGGCCGCGTGCGGCGAGATGGTGTTCGACGTGATTCGCGCGCTGGGCGTGCCGCTCAACCTCGAGATCGCCACGCACATCTACCTCGCGATCCTGACCGACACCGGATCGTTCCATCACTCGAACATCACGCCGCGCACGTTCGACATCTGCCGGCAGACGGTCGAGGCCGGCGTGAACCCCGCTGCGATGGCGCGCCGCGTCTTCGACAGCAACAGTTTCGGCAAGCTGAAACTGATCGGCGCGCTGCTCGATCGCATGGAGCTCGCCGACGACGGGCGGCTCGCGGTCCTCTACATGGACGACGCGATGCTGGCGGCGTGCGGCTGCACGCACAACGACACCGAGGGGCTGATCAACCTGCCGCTGACCGCGCGCGAGATCCAGGCGGTCGTCTTCTTCAAGGTCGGACCGACGGCGACATGCGCGTCAGCATGCGCTCGAAATACGACGTCGACGTGCGCCAGGTCGCGGGACAGTTCGGCGGCGGCGGCCACAAGAACGCCGCCGGCTTCACGGTCACCGGGCCGCTCGACGACGTCCGGCCGCGCATCATCGAGCTGCTCGTCGACGCGATCGCGCACGGATTGAGGAGCAGACCGTAAGGAATCGCTATCAGCTGTCAGCTTTCAGCTGATGGCCGCATAGCTGATCAGCTCGCATTGCTGATACATGAACGGCGTGCTCGTCGTCGACAAGCCAGCAGGACCGACATCGCATGATGTTGTCGCATGCGTGCGCCGGGCGCTGAAGACGCCCCGCATCGGTCATACCGGGACGCTCGATCCACTCGCGACCGGTGTCCTCCCGCTCGTGATCGGCCGCGCCACACGCCTGGCGTCAGTTTCTGACCGCCAGCGACAAGGAATACATCGGCGGCAATCCGACTCGGGCCTTGCCACAGAGACCTACGATGCCGCGGGGCGCGAATCGAGTCCCGCAACCGCCGGCGGGAATCAGCACGGCGGATGTCGAGGACGCGCTGGACGCGTTTCGCGGAACGTTCGAGCAAGACGCCGCCTCCGTTTTCGGCAAAGAAGGTGGCTGGCGTCCGCGCCTACACGCTCGCACGCACGCGTCAACCCGACGCAGCCTGCGCCAGTCGACCGTCACCGTCCACGACCTCGCCCTCGAGCGGTATGCCGATGGCCTCGCCGTTGTTCGCATACGAGCCTCTGCCGGCTTCTACGTCCGCTCGCTGGCGCACGACCTCGGGCGACGGCTCGGCTGCGGCGCCCATCTCGAGACGCTCCGCCGGGTGCGCGCCGGATCGTTCACCGAGGAGGCGGCAGTATCGCTGAGCCGGATCCACGAAGCGGGCGGCGGAGCCACGCAGTTGATTGTCCCGCTGGAGCGACTGCTGCCAGAGATGCCTGCTGTCGTTCTGACCGGACGGGGTCTCAAACGCGCCGTAGCCACGGGAACGATCTCGCGTCCGAAGATGGGACACCGATGGAGGCGGACCATTCCCCCTCGATGTCGCTTATTCGACGCAGCCGGACACCTCGTCGGGATCGCCGAAGCGCGAGCCGGCGGGCTTTTGCATCCCGTCGTGGTCCTGGTGTAAGATATTGAGTCGTTTGGAATTGTAATTTCCTTGCAGAGTAACAACGGCGGTCTGGAGCGGTGGCGGTGGACTCCCTCCTGGCAATCTGGGCCGTGCGTGGAGGAACAGCGTGGCGTTCACCAAAGATCGCAAGACGGAAGTCATCGGAACCTACAAAACCCACAACGCGGACACCGGATCCCCCGAAGTGCAGGTCGCGCTCCTCAGCGAGCGCATCAACTACCTCACCGAACACTTCAAGACCCACGCGAAGGATCATCACTCGCGCCGCGGCCTTCTGAAGCTGGTCGGTCAGCGGCGAAGCCTGCTCGACTACCTGAAGCGCAAGGACACCGACCGCTACGCGGAGCTGATCAGGCGGCTCGGCATCCGGAAGTAAACAGGCTTGACGAGCGGCTACCGGCTCGCGATGCAAAACGGCAGGTTCTGCTGACACGCCAATGCAGAGCGTGCCGCCGTCAGCCTGCGATTCAGCACTCACTTAGAAGCTGGCGCAGCTCACACACGATAGAAAGACAGACATGCATACACGTGAAATTTCCGTAGGCCGGCAGACGACTCTCGATTGAAACGGGACGCCTTGCCAAACAGGCGGACGGCGCGGTCGTCGTCCGATCGGGCGACACCATGGTCCTGGTCACCGCCTGCACCGCAGCCACACCTCGCGAGGGCATCGATTTCCTCCCGCTGACCGTCGACTACAAGGAATACACCTACGCCTCAGGACGCATTCCCGGCGGGTTCTTCAAGCGCGAAGGCAAGCCGACGCGAGAAGGAAGTGCTGACCAGCCGGCTGATCGACCGGCCAATCCGTCCGCTCTTCCCTTCTGGCTGGCGCAACGAGACCCAGATCATCGCGCTCGTCCTCTCGGCCGACGACGAGAACGACTCCGACGTGCTGGCGATCACCGGCGCGTCGGCGGCGCTCGCGCTGTCGAGCATCCCGTTCACGCGCACGATCGCCGGCGTTCGCGTCGGCCACGTTGATGGCGAGTTCGTGATCAACCCGACCTTCGAACAGCGGAAGCGCAGCCGTCTCGACCTGATCGTCGCCGGCAGCAAGGACGGCATCGTCATGGTCGAAGCGGGCGCGAAGGAAGTCACCGAAGAGGAGATGGTCCAGGCGCTCGAGCGCGCGCACGCCGCGATCAAGGAGATCGTGGCCGGCATCGACGCGCTGGCCCAGCAGGCCGGCAAGAAGAAGATCGACCGTCACGAAGAAAGAGATCGGCAAGGAGTTCTATCGCGAGGTCGAGGAGAAGGTCCTGCGTCCCGCTCGCCGACGCGATGCGGATCCAGGACAAGCTCGAGAACTACGGGACCGTCGACCAGGTGCTCGCCGAACCTGATCGCGAGCATTCCCGAGGGAGAAGTCGAGCGGAAGGTCGACGCGAAGGCCATCTTCAAGGAGCTCAAGGAGAAGGTCCTGCGCGACGAGATCCTCGAGCGCGGCAAGCGGCTCGACGGCCGCGCGTTCGACCAGATCCGGCACGATCACGATCGAGGTCGGCGTCCTGCCGCGCGCGCACGGCTCGGCGGTGTTCACTCGCGGCGAGACGCAGGCGCTCGTCACCGCGACGCTCGGCACCGCCGACGACCAGCAGAAGGTCGAGACGGTGGACGGCGAGACGTGGAAGCGCTTCATGCTCCACTACAACTTCCCGCCGTTCTCGGTCGGTGAAGTGGCGTTCATGCGCGGCCCGGGCCGCCGCGAGATCGGCCACGGCGCGCTCGCCGAGCGCGCGCTCGCCGCCGATGATGCCCGCCGAAGAGAAGTTCCCCTACACCGTCCGCGTCGTCTCCGACATCCTCGAATCCAACGGCTCGTCGTCGATGGCGTCGGTGTGCGGCGGCTCGCTGGCGATGATGGATGCGGGCGTGCCCGCTGAAGGCGCCGGTCGCCGGCGTGGCGATGGGCCTCGTGATGAACGAGAAGACCGGCAAGTACGCGGTGCTCACCGACATCGCCGGTGCCGAGGACCACTACGGCGACATGGACTTCAAGGTCGCCGGCACGGCCGACGGGATCACCGCGCTGCAGATGGACATCAAGGTCTCCGGCATCACGATCGAGATCATGCGCAAGGCGCTCGAGCAGGCGCGGCAAGGCCGGCTGTTCATCCTCGGCAAGATGCAGGAGACGCTCGCACAGTCGCGATCGAACGTCTCGCAGCACGCGCCGCGCATCGTCACGCATCCGGATACCGGTCGACAAGATCCGCGACGTCATCGGCCCGGGCGGCAAGATGATCCGCAGCATCATCGAGCGAACCGGCGTGAAGATCGACGTCGAGGACGACGGCCGCGTCAACGTGGCGTCGGCCGACGAGGCCTCGGCGGCCAAGGCGATCGGCATCATCCAGGAACTGACCGCCACGCCCGAGCTGAACAAGACCTACATGGGCAAGGTCCAGCGGATTACGGATTTCGGCGCGTTCGTCGAGATCATGCCGGGTCTGGACGGGCTCCTGCACGTCTCGGAGATCGCGCACTACCGCGTCAAGGACGTGCGCGACGAGCTGAAGGAGGGGGATCAGGTGATGGTGAAGGTGATCAACATCGATCCCTCGGGCAAGATACGCCTCAGCCGTAAGGCCCTGCTCGTCCCCGAAGAAGGCCAGGGCAAGGCTACCGAAAAAGCCGAAGGCCGCCGATAAGCCGAGGTACGGTTGGGGCACCGAACCAAAGGTGCCCCCCTCGCGTCTTATTTTTAACCTCAACCCTTCGTCGCGCGACTGGGTCGAGGGCCTGCGACCCTGGGGGCCTCATGATCAGCTTCCCGAACCGCACTGCTCTCGTGTCGTTGTTCGTTGGCGCTTTGCTGCTGGCCGGGGTCTCGGCGTGGACACTCGGTCCCGCCGCTCAGGGAGCCACTCGAGAGTTCACCATCACAGGCGATCAGTTCGCCTTCAGGCCCGTGCGCATCGAGGTCCAAAAGGACGATCTCGTAAAGATCACCTTCACCGCCAAGGACATCGCCCACAGCTTCACGATCGATCAATACCGGATCGCCAAGCGCGCCGGCGCGGGCCAAACCGTCGTCTTCGAATTCCGCGCCGACCAGGCGGGCACCCACCGCTTCTACTGCAACCTCACCACGGATGAGAGATGCAAGCGGATGGAAGGCGAGCTCATCGTACGCTGATCGATTGCGGATCGCTGACTGAAGACTGCCGATTTTTCGATTGCGGATTGTGGATTGAGATTGTCGAGTGCGGATTGAGATTGTGGAATGAGATTGTGGATTGCAGATTGAGATTGGCGAGTGCTGAGTGAGTGGGCCGTCAATCGGCAATCTCACTCGTAGCGAATCTTCGACGAATCTCAGCAATCGCACCAATCCGCAATCTCACTCGTCAATCGACAATCTCAATCGTCAATCCGCAATCCAAAAATCCGCAGTCTTCAGTCCGCAATCCGCAATCGACTGCGCCGGTACCCATAGGCGAAGTAGAGACCGATCCCAACGACCATCCACCCGATGAGCCGCTCCCACGTCGCGCGCGGGAGGCCGAGCATCAGGAGCAGGCTCACCGCGGCGGACAGCAGCGGGAGCAGCGGCACCCACGGCATCCGGAACGGTCGCGGCAGATCCGGCCGGGTGCGCCGAAGGACGATGATTCCGAACGACACGATCACGAACGCCATCAAGCGTGCCGATGCTCACGAGCGAGCCGAGCGTGCCGATCGGCGTAAGCCCCGCGGCGAGCGCCACGACGACGCCGGTGACGAGCGTCGAGATGTGCGGCGTGTGAAACCGAGGATGCACACGCCCGGCCCACGCGGGCAGCAGGCCATCCCGCGACATGGCCAGAAAGATCCGCGGCTGCGCGAGCATCATAACCACCATCACCGAGCTCAGCGCCGCGAGACCCGCCGACAGTCACCAGCACCTTTACCACCGCCATCGTGCCCTGCCACGGCGTACCCACCGATCGATCGGCGGCCGCCTCGATCGTGAGCACGAGCGGCGCCGCCTGATTCAGCATGCTCCTGTAGGGGACGAGCCCCACCATGACGCCGGACACGAGCACGAAGAGCAGCGTGCAGATCGCCAGCGAGCCGAGGATGCCGCGCGGCATGTCGCGTTGAGGGTTTCGCGCCTCCTGGGCGGATGTCGAGACGGCATCGAAACCGATGTAGGCGAAGAAGATCACGCCTGCACCGCGCAGGACGCCGCTCCATCCGGTACTCGCCGAAGCTTCCAGTGTTTGCCGGGATGAAGGGATGCCAGTTTGCTGGATTGATGAAGAGCGCGCCGGCGGCAATCACGATCAGCAGGACGGCAACCTTGGTCATGACGATGGCGCCGTTGACCGATGCCGCCTCGCTGACTCCGACAATCAGCAGCGCGGTGACCGCCACCGTCACGATGATCGCGGGAACGTTGAATACGGCTGTCACAGGATCGCCGCCGACCACGGGAACAATCGTGCCGGGCGCGGCGCTCAGCGACGCCGGAAACGAGAGCCCAAGCTGGTTCAGCAGCGTGATGAGGATGCCTGACCACCCGACAGCAACCGTCGCGGCGCCAAGCGCGTACTCCAGAATCAGATCCCAGCCAATCACCCAGGCGATGAATTCGCCGAGCGTCGCATAGGCATACGTGTACGCGGAGCCGGCGACGGGAACGGTGGACGCGAACTCCGAGTAGCAGAGCGCGGCAAGAACGCTGGTGACGCCCGCAATCACCATGGAGATGACGATGGCCGGCCCGGCATTCGCTGCAGCAGCCTGGCCCGTCAGAACGAAGATGCCGGTGCCGATGATGGCGCCCACTCCGAGCATGACGAGCTGCCAGACACCGAGGACTCGTTTCAGCCCGCCGCTGCCCTCACCCAGTTGCTCTTCTTTGATCTGTTCGATCGACTTGGTCGCGAAGATAGACATGCCGCAGCGTGGCCGGGAGAGCTGCCAGAAGTCCTGAATACCGCCTCAAACGGCAACAAGAAACCCTTAAGTTATTCTTAGGTGCATCGGGGGCCGGGTCGGTGGACCGCGGCCGAATCATTCATGACCGCCTTGGCCAGTCCGTCATCACGTTCGCCCTCCACCGTTGAGTTCGGTCCGTTCAGGTTCGACCGTGCCAACGGCCTGCTGCATGACGGATCGCGAGAAATCCCTCTGCCTCCCAGGGTCCTCGGTGTGCTCGAGCTGCTCGTAGAGCGCGCGGGCTCCATCGTCTCCAGGCAAGCCATCATCGATACCGTCTGGAAGGACGCGTTCGTGACCGACACGTCCCTGGCCGAGGCGATCAGCGTGCTGCGGCAAGCCCTTGGAGACGATCCGCAGGCGCCGCAGTTCATTCAAACCCTGCATCGACGCGGCTACCGATTCGTCGCACCCGTCAAGGTATTCCCTGCGGCCCCGGCCGCAGGCGAGGAGGCACTGGGAGCTCCGGCCACCGATATCGACTCCTACCCGCCGTCAATCGCCCGTGAGCTGCTGCCGTGGGGAATCGCCTTTCTCTGCTTCGTGCTCGCGGCCATCGCCGTGTGGCAATACACGCACCTTTCTGTGCCGGTCGCGCCGCTCGTGCGCATGCGGATCGAACCGTTGCCGGGAACGGCGTTCGACACTCGCGCGCCGGCACTCGCGTTGTCGCCGGACGGCCTCATAGTGGCCTGGTCGGCGTGCGATTCAACCTGTCGTCTGTATGTGCGCGCGCTGGATCAGCTCGACCCGCAGGCCGTTCCCGGTACGGAGGCGGCGAGCGCGCCGTTCTTCTCTCCGGATGGCCGATGGATTGGGTTCTTCGCGGCGGGCAAACTGCAGAAGGTTGCCGTCGCGGGCGGCATGCCCGTCGTCATTACTGAAGCGACGCAGCCGTTCGGAGCGGTCTGGCTGCCGGATGGCCACATCGTATTTGCTGCATCGGCCTACGCCGGGCTGATGCGCGTCAGCGATCGCGGCGGAGATCCGGAGCCGCTCACGATGCCGTCAGCGGATGCCGGTGAAGTGCGACACAGTTGGCCGTCGCTGGCGCCAGGCGGGCGCGCGCTCCTGTTCACGATCTCGAGTTCTCCGGGCGACGAGGCGCCCGGTCGTATCGCGCTGATGCCGATCGATCAGCCTGCAGCGTGGCGGACGGTCATCGACAACGCCGACATCGCGCAGGCGGCATCGCAGGATTACCTGGCATTCTCTCGTGGCCACGAGATCCACGCGGTCGCGTTCGACCGCGGGCGTCAAGCGATTGCGGGCACAGACGAGGCAGTCATCAACGACGTCGCTCGCGCGCAGTTTGCCGTCGCTTCCTCGGGCGCGGTGGTCTACACCTCAGCCGCCGAGTCGAGTCGACCGTCGCTGACCTGGATACCCGCGACGGGAGGCACTCTGTCCGCGGGTCTGGCGGCGCTGCGGCAGCCGACGCTGGCTTCGGACGGTTCACGGGTTGCCGGGACCAGCGGTTCAGACGTCTGGGTTGGCGATATCGGCCGAGACACGACGACGCGCCTGACGCATGGGGGGACGAATGTCAGTCCGGTGTGGAGTGGAGACGGCGCAAACGTCTACTACGCCTCCGCGAACGGCGGCCCCTTCGAAACGTGGATGCGAGACAGCTCAGGCACGTCGCCGGCTAAGCTGGTGCTGTCCGCCGCGACTCGTCACCGGCACGTCTTCCCCACATCCGTCTCTCGCGACGGCCAATTGATGGCGTACACGGAAACCGGAGGTCCCACGCGCGGCGACGTCAAAGTGGTGGCGCTCCTCAGGGAAGCTACGATTGCGACGGTCGACTCGCCGTTCGACGAAGCCAGAGGCGCACTCTCGCCGGATGGACGGCTGCTGGCGTATCAATCGGATGAATCGGGCCGATGGGAGATCTATCTGCTGAAGCTCGGCGACCGTCGCCGCGTTCCGATCTCGTCGTCCGGCGGACGCGAACCGGTCTGGTCCGGCAACGGCGGCGCGCTCTTCTACAAGGCAGGTGATGCGACGATGCGCGCGCAGATTGATGGATCGGGCCAGCCGATCGGCGCGCCGGTCGCCCTGACGACTTTCACCGGCACCACGATCGCCGGCGTTGATGGTGAGAGGCTCCTCCTACGCCGCTCGGGTGACCAGCCGTCGACGCATGCGGCACTCACGCTCGAGTGGGCGCGCGCCCTGCACCGCCTCTTGGGTCCGCCAGCCGCCACGCTGCCGCGCTGATGCCTCGATGCTCAGCTTTCAACACCTGCAGGCGGCGCAAGAACCTCTCCCAGTAGCGAAGGCGTGGTACGCAGCACCTGCGTACCGTGGCATGGCGGCCGCCTGTCGACCCGCGTATGATCACGCGTTTCCCTCGGCGCTTAGGCAATCCCGAGAGTGGCATGCGCCACGCAAGACGGACGATGCTACGATGGAGGCGCAATGACAATCGATGAACTTCGGATCGAGATGCGGGACGGCTTCAAGAAGGTCAAAGACGAGTTCTCAAGCGTCCGTACTGAGATGCGAGACGGCTTCAAACAGGTCGAGGACGAGTTCTCAAGCGTCCGTACTGAGATGCGGGACGGCTTCGAGAAGATTGATGACCGGTTCAAGAAGGTTGACGACGAGTTCGCCAAAATGCGCGCGGAGATCAAGGCTGAAGGCGAGACGTCGCGCCGACACTTTGACATCGTGGCCGAGAACATCAGGGACTCGGTGAAGATCGTCGCCGAAGGGAACGCTCACAATTCGTCGCGTCTCGACAACCACGAAACACGCCTGAACCGGCTCGAAAACCCGCGGCTCGGCTAGGCACTCACGTGCCTCCAGAGAATCGCTCACTATCGGCTTCTTCCCGTCTGGCGAATTCTCTCGAGTCCTGCTGCCATTGACTGCGCTCGGGCCGGCTGCTCCGACGCCAAGTTCTTGCTTTCACCCGGATCGGTGGAAAGGTCGTACAGCTGCGGCACGCTGTCGTTGCCAAGCTCCATGTTCGTCTCCGGATCCATCTTCCGCTTGTTGTTTGGCTCGATGTCACTTTCCACTGTCCCTCCCGGAGAGACAGCGCACCGGCGGATTCGACCAGCTGGGTGCGGCCTTTCGAGGAGGTCCCGAGCAGCGCGGGCAGATGGTCGACACTGTCGGGTGCGTCCGCCGGAGCGAGTTTCTGACCGGTCAACGCCGCCAGAGAAGCCAGCAGATCAACCTGCGACACCAGAGCGCCAGATGTTCCCGGCTTCATACGCGCGGGCCATCGGACGATGAACGGAATCCGCGTGCCGGCTTCGAAGTTGCTGTACTTGCCCCCGCGAAAGGGTCCCGCAGGCTTATGGTTGCCAAGCTTCGCGGCCGCGTCGTCTTTGTAGCCGTCGTCGATCACTGGGCCGTTGTCACTCGTGAAAATGACCAGCGTGTTGCGCGTGAGGTTCAATCGATCGAGCGCGCCGAGTACTTCGCCAACAGACCAGTCCGCCTCGACGATCGCGTCCCCACGGGGGCCGAGACTCGTCGTCCCCACAAAGCGCGGATGCGGGACCCGGGGAACATGTGGATCGTGCGTGGCGAAGTACAAAAAAGAATGGACCCGCCTTGTAACGTCATCGATGTCTCCCTCGTCAGGCGAGTTCTTATTTCGCCATCGTCGGGGGCACGATGCGCTTCAAGACCGCCTCCAGATCATCCGGCTTGAACCCGAACGGCCCCGCCTGGCTCTTGTATGCAATGCGGCCCAAGGTGTCGATCACATACAGCCGATCGGGCCACGCGGTGTAGGCGCGCTCAACCCGGTTGTCCGGCTCATCCACCAGCGCCGGCATCTCGATACCCAGTTTGACGACGCAGAGGCCAGCGACCTGATCGCGTTCCTCCGCGGTCTCGGTCGACTTGAACAGGACGCCATCCTCCACGTTGTCGTCGAGCTGCCAGGCGTCGATCGGATGCGCCTCTTCGATGTAGACGACGTGGAAGGCGACGCGATCGCGGTGAGTACGATACAGACGATTGAGCGCGGGCACCGCCCGGCGAAATGGCGGTCAGGTGTAGCTGCCGAACACGAGGACAACGGGACGTTGACCCCGATAGGCAGATAGAGATATCCGGTTCGCACGATTCTGCGTCGTGCGGAGATTGAAGTCAGGCGCGAGATCGCCTTCGGCCAGGGCGCCGCGGCGCGCCCATAACCACATTCGCTTCGCCGGCAGGCCGCCCCACACCACCGGCGCCGGCATGCGCTTCATGAACGCACCGAAGCGTTCCGGCGGCTGCACCATGGCGACTGCCACGGCGCTGAAAAGCACGCCGTAGAGGATCGCCACCGCGATCACACCGCGCAGGAACCACTTCAATGCCCATCGCATACGGTCTCAGCATGATACCGCCGATGCCGCGTCTGAAGATCCCGGCCTGCAGGTCGGGCTCTAAAGGTCCGGAGCCCGCGGCCGCATTTGCGGATGACTGTCGACAGCCCGTCGTCCTTGGAGAAAGAGCACGCGCTTGAGTTCTTTGAAACTAAGCTCCCTTTCTCTCTTCCTCCTGTACCATCCTCACCTCCGACCGCACGACGTCTCGGACGACCGCTTGCGGCCGCTGGTTGACGGTCAGGAACATCCGCCCAAGATACTCGCCAATCAAGCCCGAACATCACGAGCTGCGTCCCGGAAAAGATCAGGAAGGCCGACATCAACCATCCGAAGCCGTAGCCGGGACCGCGATTCACGAACCACAGCCAGAGCACCGCGAAAAATGCGACAGCCCGAGCGCGGCGGTGGTCAGACCCGGCAAACGTCGCCAGACGCAGAGGGAGCAGCGAGAAATTCAGCCACGCGCTCAACCACAGGCGCAGAAGCCGCGCCACGTGTATCCGCTCGCGCCCTGGCGACGAGGCTCGTGTTGGACCACGAGCGATTCGATACGCTGAGTGACCTGCAGGAGCAGGCCGTCGATATACGGATACGGGCCCGGCGTAGCACACGACCTCCCGCGCAGCGAACGCGCTGACGCAGCGAAAACTCGACAGATAGAACCCGTGAGGTTTGTCGAGCGCCCAATCGGTGAACCGGTTGGTGAACCAGCTGCCGAAGTTACGCCACAGCGAGTGCTGCTTCGTCTCGTAGTGCCCGAAGACGACGTCGGCGCCCGTGCGCCTTTGCGTGCTGCCACAGACGAACGGCCTCCGCGGAGGATTCTGGCCGTCGTCGTCGAGGTTCACGATGTGGGCGCCACGTGCGTGTCGCCAACCGGTCAGCACGGCGTTGTGCTCGCCGAAGTTGCGCGCGTGATCGATCACGGTGAGCGGCACACGTGCCGTGCGCGCGAGACTCGCGGCACACGTCCATCGTGTCGTCCGCGCTCGCCGTCGTTCACCAGGACGATCTCGTGGCCGCCCTCGACCTCGAGCCGCTCGATGTCGTGCACCAGCGGCGCAATGGTCGGGCGCGCGTTGTACATCGGAACGACGAAGCTAAGCGCCGGCGTCACAGAAAACTCCGCGCAGCCTTGATGCGCTGTTCGATCGGCGGATGGCTGTGAAACAGCCACAGCGCCATCTCGAAGGGTGCTCTTCCGCGAGGTTCTGGGTGCCAAGCCGCTTCATGGCCGAAATGAATGGACCGGCCTGTCCGGTCAGGGCGAGCGCGTACCGATCGGCCCGGCGCTCGTTCCATCGCGACAGCGCGTGCCCGAGGGGCGTCGCCGCCATCGTGATGGACTCCGCCGACGAGCAGCAGCCATGGGAGCGCCGCGATGTCGTTGGGTCCGTAGTAGCCGAAGTGCCGCCACGAAGCGTCGAGCACGCGCGCGACCGCGCAGAACGCCGTCGCGAGCAGCACCGCCTCGGCAACGAGCGCCACCAGAATGTCCCGGTGCACGTGATGGCCGATCTCGTGCGCCAGGATGACTTCGATCTCATCGTCCGAGTACTCCGCGAGGAGCGTATCGGAAACGATGATTCGCCGCGTCGCCCCGGCCCCGACGAGCGCGGCGTTTGCCCGGCGCGTCTTCTCTCCGAGCGCCCACTCGTAGACGCCCAGCACCGGGACACCCGCTCGCTCAGACAACGACACGAGCCGCGCGCGAAGCGAATCACGGTCGAGGGGCGTGAACTTGTAGAACAACGGCAGCAGCACGATGGGCGCCAGCTTCGCAATGAGAACCATCGATCCGACGAAGACGGCAGCAGACATCAGCCACCAGTAGTCGGGTGCCAGCCGCATCGACAGATACACGACCTCGGCGCCGGCAACGCTCAGGACCAGACCGAGCGCCATTGCCTTGAGGTGGTCACGCACCCAGACGCGCGCCGGTTCGATTGAGAGCCCGTACCGGCGATCGAGCAGGAAACCCTGGTAGAGAGCGATCGGAAACGCGAATGTCTCCTGCAGGAGCACCAGAATGAAGACGTAAATCGCGACGGACAGCGCGGAGAACGTCGCCGCATCGGCGTGGGCCAGCCGCCTCACGTTGGCGGCGATCGACGACGCCGCGCCCGACCCCACCAGCACGCTCAGCATGGCGGCGGTCAGCATCATCGACAGGAGCGCCGAGCGGCGCTTCAGCCTGTGATAGCGGAGGACTTGTCTTCGTTCAATTCGAGCTTCCGGCTGCCAGCTGCCAGCTGCCAGCATAGACATTATTCGTTCACGAACAGCGAGCCGACTCGGTTCGTGCGATTTGGCCACATTGCGGAGCAAGCCGACACTGCGCACACAAACGCCGCGCGGGCCTGCGACAGGGCGCGGAATCCTTGATGGTTCCGCGCCGCGTTCTGATGACGGTAAGCCGAGGCAGCGTCTTTCCGGCTTGCGAGCGGTTTCCGAATCGCACGAATCGAGTCGGGTCAGTGTCCCTGGGTTCGTAACCTAATTCAATTGCACCGAAATCAGCTTCGACACGCCCGGCTCCTCCATCGTCACGCCGTACAGCCGATCGGCGATCTCCATCGTCTTGCGGTTGTGGGTGATCAGGATGAACTGCGTGTGCTCCTGCATGCCCTGCAGCATCTCGACGAACCGGCCGATGTTGGCGTCGTCGAGCGGCGCGTCGATCTCGTCGAGCAGGCAGAACGGGCTCGGGCGGTACTTGAAGATGGCGAACATCAGCGCCATCGCGGTCAGCGCCTTCTCGCCGCCCGACAGCAGCTGGACGCTCTGCAGGCGCTTGCCCGGGCGGCTGCGCGATGATGTCGATGCCGCTCTCGAGCTGATCGCTCTCGTCGAGCAGGACCAGGCCGGCCCGGCCGCCGCCGAACAGCGTCGTGAACGTCTGCTCGAAGTTCTGGTTGATGACGGTGAACGCCTCCTGGAAGCGCTCCTTGCGTCGTCTTGTCGATCCTGCGGATCGCGTCGTTGGTCGCGGCGATCGAGTCGACGAGATCCTTGCGCTGCGTGGTCAGGAACGCGTGGCGCGACTCGAGGTCGTCGAACTGATCGATCGCCATCATGTTGACCGCGCCCATGCGCTCGATCTTCGCGCGCAGGTCGGCGACCATCTCGTCGGGCGTCATCGCACGCGTGGCCGGAGCACGGCGTCGCGATGCCGGCGCGCCGTCCTGCGCCGCGGCGGCTCCGTCCTCTTCGACCTCCGCCGGCGTCGGGCGCGTCGTCGACCGGCCTTGGGGCTGGCGAGCACGCCCGTCGCGTCTCGAGTTCGCGCGACCTCCGCGGCGACCTCGTCGAGCGTCGCCTGCACGGTTTCGACGCAGGACGACGCGAGGTGCGTCAGGTCGGATTCGGCGGTCGCGCGCGCGACGTCGAGCTCGCGCGGCCTCGGCGCGAACGCGTCTCGAGCGACGCGCCGGGCCTCGCGGATACGCGCCTCCTGTCCGTCGAACGCGGCGCGCAGCGACTGCGACGCTTCGTCGGCCGTCCGCACGCGATCGCGCAGCTCGTCGAACGTGCGCAGACCCGCGTCGAGCGTCGCTTCGGACGCGGCAATCGACTCGACGCAGTGCTCGCGCCGGCGCGACTCGGTTGCGCTGCAGATCCTCGCGGCGCGTCGTGATCCGCGTTTCGAGCTCGCGCGCCGCTTCCTCGAGCCGCTGCACTTCGAGCGCGAGCGCGCTGGTGCGCTCGACGAGCGCCGGCGTGCGCCGCCTTGGCTTCGGACGGTGCGCGCCGCCTGCGCCTGCATCGCCTCGCGCGCCTCGAACAGCCGGCGCTGCGCCGCGTTCAGCTGCTCGTCGGCCGTCGCGCTGCTCGGCCTCGATGCGCGCGATCGACTGCCTGCGCCTCTTCCTGCCGCGCGTCCTGCGCGCGCAGCTCCTCTTCGGCCGTGCGGCGCTCGGTCGCGATCTGATCCTGCTTGCGGCGGATGCGCTCGGTGGCCTCGCGCGCCGTTCGCCACCTGCAGGTCGAAGCCGACAATCGACTTTCTCCTGGCGGTGCAGCTCGCCCTGCAGCGACAGCAATCGCCGACTCGGCGGCCGCGATCGACGACGTCGAGCGACGCGATCTCGCTCGCGCAGCCGCTCGACCGCGGCGCTGCTCTGCCTCGGCGCGCTCGCGCAGCTCCTTGATCTCGCGCTTGCGTCGTCAGGATGCCGCGCGCCTCGGCGCGCGTGCCGCCTTCGACGACGTGCGCGCCGCGGAAGACCTCGCCGTCGAGCGTCGCGATTGGGCGTGCTCGACGTTTCCGCCGCACGCCGCGCTGACTCGAAGTCACGAGCGATCCACGCATGCGAAAGCGCGGCAGCGCGGATCGCGTCGGCCGGCCGGGCCGCTGATCCGCACGACCTCGAGCAGCGGCGTGAGGTCCGGCGCCGGCTGCAGCGACGTGCGATCGACGTCGACGGCGCCATCGGCGACGAGGAACCCGACGCGGCCGGCATCGTGCGCTCGCGCGCGAACTGCAGACCGGCGGCCGCGTGCCTCGTGCGTCTGCACGACGACGTGCTGCAGCAGATCGCCGAGGCAGGCTTCGACCGCGCGCTCGTATCCGCTTGTCCACCTCGAGGTAGTCGGCGACCGAGCCCATCTGCGCGACGTCGTCGCCGGATTCGGCGAGGACCAGGCGGGCGCCGTCGCCGTACTCGGCGCGGGCCGCGTCGAGCTCCTCGAGCGACTTCAGCCGCGCCATGCACGCCGGCCAGATCGCGCTCGCGCGCGCGGAGCTCGGCCAGCCGCGCCTCGCGATCGGCGCGCGCGCCCGCCAGCTCCGACTCGCGCGCGGCGCGATCGAGGCGCAGCGCCTCCATCGCCTCGTGCGCCGCGTCGCATGGCGCTCTTCCGCGTGCGCGCGATCCTCGGTCGCGCGCTCCGCTTCGACGTCGAGGTCGCGGCTCTCGACGTCGAGCTTGGCCGAGCTGCTCGCCGATCCGCGCCCGCGCCGCGGCCGCGTGCTCCATCGCGTGGCGCAGCGCCGTCGCGGCATTGACCGCGGCGAACACCTCGCTGCGCGCCGCCTCGACGTCCGCCTCGAGCCCCTCGATGTTCCGCTGCAGCGTCCGCGTACGCGGCCTCCTCGCCGCGCAGCGCCTCGGCGGCCTGCGTCGCGCTCGGCGACGCGCGCGCGCCGCGGCCTCGCGGCGCGCCGTCGAGCTCGAGCCGCGCCGGCTCGCGGCGCGCCTCGAGCGCCCGGACCTCGGCCTCGATATCCGACGGCGGCAGCGCCAAGCGACTCGACCTGCTGCTTGTCGAACGCGATCTGCTGCTGCAGCCGGCCGATCTCCAGCTCGCTGCGCGTGCGCCGCCTCGCGCGCCGCCGTCGTCCGGCTGTCCGCCTCCGTCAGCTCGAGGCGGAGCCGCTCGAGCGTGGTCTCGACTTCCGCGACGTGCGCCGCCGCGGCCGTCTCCCGGGCGCGCGCGTCGGCCAGCCGCGCGCGCGCCGCCTCGATCGCCTCGCCGAGCACGCCGATAGCGCTGCGCGAACTGCACCTTCTCCCAGCGCCGCAGCTCTTCGCGCAGCCGCTTGTAGCGCCGCGCCTTCGCGGCCTGCCGCTTCAGCGCGCCGCGCTGCTTCTCGACCTCGAAGATGATGTCGTCGACGCGCGTCAGGTTCTGCTGCGCGGCCTCGAGCTTCAGCTCCGCGGCGCGGCGGCGGCTCTTGTACTTCGTCACGCCGGCCGCTTCCTCGATCAGCTGGCGCCGATCGGTCGGCCGCGCGCTCAGGATCTGGCCGATCTTGCCCTGCTCGATGACGGCGTAGGCCTTGATGCCGAGGCCCGCGTCCATCAGCAGGTCCTGCACGTCGCGCAGCCGGACCGATCTCGCCGTCGATCAGGTATTCGCTCTCGCCCGAGCGGTACAGCCGGCGCATCAGCTCGACGTCGCGCACGATGAGCGGCTCGTCGTCGACCACCGAGCAGCGGCGGTCGCCGAGCCAGTTCTCCGCCGTCGGCGATCGACGCAGCGCCTCGCGGTCGCGATGTCGTGTCGCGGCGGCCAGCCGTGCCCGGCACGCGCGCCGCGACGCCGCCGAGCTTGCAGCCGCACCTCCGCAGCGGCGGTCGGCTTCCGGGCGTCGCTGCCGCCGAAGATCACGTCCTCCATGCGGTCGCCGCGCAGGCTCTTGGCGCTCTGCTCGCCGAGCACCCAGGTCATCGCATCGACGACGTTGCTCTTGCCGCAGCCGTTGGGCCCGACGATGGCGGTGACGCCGTGGTCGAAGGTGAGCTCGGATCGATCGGGAAAGCTCTTGAAGCCGGCGATCTCGAGACGTTGAAGCCGCATGAGCGGTTCTAGTCCCTTCCCATGGATCCCGGAACGACACGAACAGCCGCTCCACGGTCGCGGACGACAGTCCTGACCCGGAAGCGGCTGGGTTCGCTTCGACGACGTGTGCTGTTTCTGGAATCGACGTGACTGACAAAGGACCGTGCGGCCGCGCCCACACCCCGCCCAAAGCGGGATGGCCCCTGGGCCCGGCGAACGGCCGTCAGTCTAACAAGCCCCCATACCTGGGGCAAGACTAAAGTGCAACCGCAAAATGTAGGGCCAAATGCCCTACCGTACTGCTCAGTGGCCGCCTTCGCGTCCGCGTCGACTTGGTCCCGCGCCAGCTCGGTCAGGTGCACGGCCTCGGCGAACTGCGCCAGCGCGAACTGCGCCTGCGGATCCTTCGCGATCAGGTTCCGCCGCGCCTCGTCCACGCCGAAGAGCGCCGAGTCGATCTCGAAGTGGATCATCGCCCGGATGAACGCGTCGTCCTTCGCGAACGCCTCCTCGTCGATCTTGACCTTCTGCGCCGTGAGCGACGTCGCTTGAAGTCGGCGACCATCGCGTCGGTGACGACGAAGCCGCGCGCGATCGGCTTCTTGTTCTTGTTGGCCGCGCTCAGCCGCGTGTCGCCTTCGGCGCGTGAACTGGTCGGCGAAGTTGGCGAACGCCTGGCGCGCGACCAGCAGCCGGCCGAACCGCGTCGGGTTGAACCCTTCGATCCGGCGCCGACGATGAACTTGTCGGGCTCGATGCCGCCGCCGCCGTAGACCTTGCGGCCCGCGTCGGTGTAGCTTCAGCTGCGCCGCCTTGTGCTGGCGCTCGCCGCGTCTGATCGCGCAGCGTGTAGGTGAGGTACTCGTCGAAGGTGCCGTCCCACGGACGCTGGATCAGCCGGCCGCTCGGCGTGTAGTAGCGCCCGGTGGTCAGCGCCAGCCCGGCCTGCTCGCTGATGTGTAGACCGACTGCACGAGCGCCTTGCCGAACGTCGTCTCGCCGACGACCAGCGCGCGGTCGTGATCCTGCAGCGCGCCGCTGACGATTTCGGACGCGCTCGCGCTGTTGCGGTTGACGAGCGACGACCATCGGCAGGTGCGTGTAGTCGCTCTGCTCGGTCGCGCGGTAGTCCTGGTCGGCGTTGGGCACGCGGCCGCGCGTGTAGACGATCATGTCGCCGCGCGGGCAGGAACCGGTTGGCGATGCGGATCGCCTGATCGAGCGGGCCGCCGGGGTTGTCGCGCAGATCGAACACCAGCCGCTTCATTCCCTTGTGCGTCAGCTTCTCGAGCGCGTCGCCGAGCTCGTCGGTCGGACGTTTCGGAGAACTCGATCGAGCTTGACGTAGCCCGTCTCCTTGTCGATCATGAACGCGCCGCGCACGGTGGTGATGTTCACCTCGTCGCGCTCGACGTCCATGTCGATCAGCCCGTCGTAGCCGCGGCGCCGGATGCGAGATGTTGACCTTCGTGCCCTTCGGCCCCTTCAGCTTGCGTGACGGCCTGGTCGCTCGTCCAGCCCTTGGCGTCCGTCGCCGGCGATGCGCGCGATGACGTCGCCGCGGCGCAGCCCCTTCTTGTAGGCGGGCGAGCCCTCGAAGAGCGACATCACGGTGATGTCGCCGTCGATCGACCTGGATCTGGATCCCGAGGCCGTAGTAGCGGCCTTCCTGCCGCTCGCGCATCTGCGCGTATGACTTCGGGATCGAAGAAGCTCGAATGCGGATCGAGCGTGTGCAGCATCCCGTCGATGGCGCTGTAGACCAGGCGGTCGGACGGCACCTCGTCGACGTATTCCCGATCGATCGGCGGCCAGCGCCGCCGTGAAGACGCGATACTGCTGCGTGACCTCGTCCTGCGTCGCCAGCGCGCTGCTGCCGAAGAAGCCCGCCCGCGAGCGCCGACAACGACGACGGCCAGGACCGCCACCGGGAACGAAACGGGGAATTCGCATATTGACGATCGTAACAGACCAAGTGTCGCGTGCGGCAACGACTTCCGGGGACGCCGCACGCCTTGCTGCTTGACCCGCTCGCGTGGGCCGGTTCCTATAATGCAGAGGGCCTGCGGGCTGACGACCGGTCGCTAACTGTCAGCTATTCCAAGGATTTCTTATGTTCGGTTCCATCGGGATGCCCGAGCTGATCATCATTTTCATGATCGCGCTGATCATTTTCGGGCCCCGAAAGCTGCCGGAGCTGGGCCGTTCGCTCGGCAAGAGCATCGACGAGTTCAAGCGCGCCTCGAACGAGCTGAAGAACACGCTCGACGAGGAGATCCGGATCGAGGAGCAGCGTAGCGCCGAGCGGCAGCGCATCGCCGGAGCCCGCGCGTCCGCCAGCCGGTCGCAGCACGCCGGCACGACTCACGACGATGCAGAGCGTGCCGCGCCGTCCGACCGGCAGCGCGTAGACTCGCGCCATGGCGCTCGTGCCTTTCCCCGGCGCCGCCACGCCGGCGCCAGACGACGACGATCCGGCACATCCATCTGACCGACCCCGACGACTTCGACGACGACGCGCGGCGCGAAGATGTCGTTCCTGGAGCACCTCGACGAGCTCCGGAAGCGGCTGATCGCCTGCGTCTACGCGCTCGTCGTCGGCTGCGCGGTCGCCTTCTTCTTCATCAGCCGCATCTCCGACTTCGTCTGGCTGCCGCTCTATCACGATGCTCCGAACGCCAGCGGCGCGAAGTTGATGTACACGGCCGGCTCGAGCCGTTCATGCTGTACCATGAAGATCGGCGTGCTCGCCGGCCTGATCATCGCGTCGCCGTTCATCCTGTAGCAGCTGTGGCAGTTCATCGCGCCCGGGCTCTACACGCACGAGAAGAAGATGGCGATTCCGTTCGTCATCTTCTGCACGACGTTCTTCGTGCTCGGCGCGGCTGTTCTCGCACTACGTCGCGTTCCCCTGGACGTGGAAGTTCTTCCTCGGCTGGCGAAACCGAGTACATGGAGTTCCTGCCGAAGATCGGCGAGGCGTTCTCGCTCTACGTCAAGATGCTGCTCGGCTTCGGCGCTCATTTTCCAGATGCCGACGCTCGTGTTCTTCCTCGCGCGGATGGGGGTCGTGACGGCGCGGATTCCTGCTGCGGTACACGAAATACGCCGTCCTGATCATCTTCATCGTGGCGGCGGTCATCAGCCCCGGCACCGACGTCGTGTCGCAGTGCCTGATGGCAGTGCCCGATGCTGGCGCTCTACGCGCATCAGCATCCTCGTCGCGTGGGTGTTTGCCAAACCGCGCAAAACTGCGTGAAGTCCGCGACATTTCGTCTGAGCCTCCAGGCTTGACTTCGCCTTTGGTCCACGTTGACGCTCTGATGGTTCAAGTGTTACACTGGACTCCGTAGAGGTCGTTGGCGATGCAGACGAGATTCTTCGAGACATCAGGGCTGACGGTGCTGCTCCTGTGCGCGGCAGGTGCGCCTGCGTTCGCTCAGTCGCCCGGCCGCGCAGACCCTCAACCGCCGAGCGCCACGCAGCGGCCGACCGAGACGCGTCCGGCGACGACGACGACCACTGGGGACACGGGCTTGTGGTATCGTGCCGACGGGCGAGGTGCTGCCGGCCAAGAAGTGGTCGCTGAGCGCGTACCGGGTGAATTTCGATCGACGACCAGGGGTTCACGCGACGTGTCGAACTGGCCGGTGACGTTCGGCGTCGGGCGCCGGCGACCGGGCGGAGATTTTCGGCGCGTGGACGGTGGTGCGCCGGATCGATCGCGACGTGCGGCCGCTGTTCGTCTCGACGCAACCCGTAGGCGGGCGGCGTGGTGAACGAGGCCCCGCTGGTGCGGCAGGGGTGGAGCGGCAACCAGCTCGGCGATTTCTGGGTCGGCGCGAAGATCAACCTGATGTCGCAGTGGAAGCAGCAGCCGGCGGCGTTCGCGGTGCGCGGGATGATCAAGCTGCCGACGGCGAGTACCGACAGAGGGCGTCGGCACCGGGCAAGGCGGACTTCGCGATCGACGGGATCGTCAGCAAGGAAGTCAACGAGCGGGTCGAGGTGTCGGGCTACGGCGGCTTCATCTTCCGCGGCGATCCCGACAACGTCGATCTGGCCAACGGGTTGCGCTGGGGCTTCGGCGCGGCGGTGCCCGTCGCGCAAGAGCCTGCGGTTCACGGCGGAACTGCACGGCGAGAGCTACTTGAACGATTCGGTGACGATGACCACGCCGGCTGATCGCGGAAGACGGGACGCAGCCGCCGCCTGGTCACGGACTTGACGTCGCCGGTCAATGCGACGCTCGGGCTGACGTGGCAGGGGCAAGAACGGGGTGTTCGCGGGCGGCCGGGATCGACTGGAACCTGCACATGGACAGCCGCGGACGAGTTTCTTCAGCGACTATCGAGAATCGGCACGGGCGATCCCGTGGGCTGGCAGTTCCGGCATCGGCTATCACCCGGGCGTGCGGGTCTACGTGCGCGCCGCCGCCGCCGCCGCCGACCGCCGCCGCCGACCGCCGACCCCGGCCGCCGCACACGCTGACGGTGCGGGCGCAGTGCGATCCGTGCACGGTGGAAGTCGGCCAGGTCGTCGACGGTGACGGCGACGGCGATGGACTCGATCGGCTGCGCGCTGACGTATAGCTGGAGCGCGCCGACCGGGACGTTCACGGACCGGACGGGCCGGCAGACGCCGTGGACGGCGCCGCAGCAGGCTGGGACGGTGCCGGTGACGGTGACGGTGACGTGCGCGCAGGAAGGGAAGCACGGCGAGCGACACGGTCACCATCCAGGTCATCGGCCCGGCCGGTGAAGGAGTTCGTCGTTCGAGGACGTGCACTTCGACTTCGACCGCTACTCGCTGCGGCCGGAAGCGACGCGCGCGCTCGACGAAGCGATCGCGACGCTGCAGGCAGAACCCGGATCTGAGCATCGAGATCGAAGGGCACACCTGCAACATCGGCACGGCGGAATACAACCTGGCGCTCGGCGAGCGGCGCGCGACGGCGGTGCGCGATTACCTGGCGAGCCGCGGGATCGGCGCCGATCGGCTGCGCACGGTCAGCTACGGCGAGGAGCGGCCGAAGTACGACAACGCCGCGAAGAGACGCGCCGGCTGAACCGCCGCGCCGCGCTGGTCGTCCGCATCGCGCGCTGACGCGCGCGCATCGCCGATAAGGGAGAAGGGACAAGGGAAAGCGTTTTCCCTTGTCCCTTTTCCTTTTTGCCTTCCCTTGTCCCTTGTGCCTTTTCCCTTGTTATGGTCATCAAGGCCTCCGCAGCCACCGAGATCCGCCAGCTGATCGCGGCGCTCCGCGGTTCGGATGAGGTGCGACGTGAAGCCGCCATTGCCCGGCTCGCCGTCATCGGGGGAAGGGCCGTCGATGGGCTCCTCAAGGCCTACGCGTCCACCTCCGACCGCGACACGCGGGTCGCCGTCTTACGCGCGCTCGAGTCGTCGGGGGATCGCCGCACGATCGCGGTCGCACGCCAGGCTATCGCCGAGGGGGGCGAACTCGCCGTGGCCGGCGCGACGGCGCTCCGTGGACTCCTCGATTCTCCTCACGGTCAGACCTCGACCGAGGCGCTCGATGTGCTCGTCGAAGCCGTCCTGGATCCATCGGCAGCGCAGTTGGTCCGGATGGCCGCATTCGATGCGCTTCACGCGATGCCGGAGGGGGTACGCGCGCGAATCGCGGAGGCGCTTCAGACAGATCCCGACCCGCAGCTGAAAGCGCGCATCGTGGATTCCTCGCGCGACGTCGCGGCCGCCGACGCCGTCTGGCAGGACGCGCTCGAGGGCCGGCTGCCCGACACGCCTGCTGCGCTTCGTGAGGCGGCACAGACGCGCGCGGCCGCGGCCGCCTTCAGTGCGCTTCAAAAGATGATCGATGCGATACGGCGCGCGAGAGGGCACGCTCGCCGGCGCGAAGCGTGCGGAATGGCAAGCGTTGCGCGGCGGGCTGCACCAGGCGCTGGCGCTCCGCGATAGCCGTGTCGCCCTGTACGATCTCCGTGAATCCGTGCAGGACGCCCGCGACTCGCTCCCGCCGTCGTTCCTTGCTGCCCTCCATGCCGTCGGCGACCAATCATGTCTCGAACCGCTCGCCGCGGCGTACGTAGGGCCAGCCTCCAGTGATGCGCGATGGAGGTCACAACTCGCCGCCGCATTTCGCGCCATCGCGAAACGCGAGCGCATCACCGGTCGTCACCCGGTGGTGAAGCGTATCGCGGCACGCTTTCCCAAAGCGGCAGCGGAGCTCACGGGCCGAGCGTAAAAGCGCGCTTCCCCAGAGGGGCAGCGTCATGCGCCAGAGACGCCTGTGCCGGCTCGCACCATCGCCAGGTTGAAGAAGTTAGTCGTAGGCCAGAAAGACGACTGGAAGCACGAGCGCCGTTTCCTTGGACGCGAGAGCCTCAGTACGCCTTTGCGAACCAGGCTTCGTCTGCGGCTGGCCGGCCGCATTTGACGCATGGTCCCGTGGCCTTCGCGGCAGTGAACGGGATGTTGCGAAGAGTCGCCTGGGTTTCCGCCTTGATCTGTGCTTCGCAGTCAGCGCTGCCACACCACGCAGCGATAACGAATCCTGGCCGTCCCTCCATCACTGCCTTGAACTCGTCGTACGTGGACACACGCTGCGTATGTTCCTCGCGGAACTTCAGGGCCCGATCGAACAGGTTCTTCTGAATGGTCTCGAGCAGCGACACGATCGTCGCCGTGAGCCCATCCATGGGCGTTGGCAGCTTCTCGCGCGTATCGCGGCGTGCGAGGAGGACCTGCGATTTCTCGATGTCCTTCGGCCCAATCTCGAGCCGAAGCGGCACGCCACGCATCTCCCACTCCGCGAACTTCCAACCCGGTGTGTAGGCATCGCGATCGTCCAGCATGACGCGGACGCCCTGACGCGTCAGGTCGCGCTGGATATCTTTCGCGCGGGGTAGAACCGTTTCCTGCCAGTTGCCCCGAGCGATCGGCACGATCACCACCTGGTACGGGGCGACGCGCGGAGGCAGGATCAATCCGCTGTCGTCCCCATGGGTCATGATTACGCCGCCGATCAGCCGCGTCGAGACGCCCCATGACGTCGTCCAGGCATGCTGCAGGGTCTTGTCACGCCCCTGAAACTGAATCTCGAACGCTTTGGCGAAGTTCTGACCGAGATTGTGCGACGTGCCCGCCTGCAGGGCGCGTCCATCCCCCATCAGCGCTTCGATCGAGTAGGTACGCGACGCTCCCGCGAATTTCTCGCTGTCGCTTTTCTGACCATCGATGACGGGCATGGCGAGCTCGGTCTCGGCGAATTCCTTGTAGATCGCGAGGATTTGCATCGTCTCGTCTTGCGCCTGGGCTTCCGTCTCGTGCGCCGTGTGCCCTTCCTGCCATAGGAACTCGGTCGTCCTGAGGAATGGACGCGTTACCTTTTCCCAGCGGACGACGTTCGCCCACTGATTGATGAGGACGGGGAGATCGCGCCACGACTTGATCCATTTCGAGTACATCGTCCCGATGATGACTTCGGAAGTTGGACGAATGATGAGGCGCTCCTCCAGTTCCTCGTCTCCCCCGCGGGTGACCCACGCCACTTGCGGAGCGAAGCCCTCGACGTGCTCCGCTTCACGCATGAGGAGCGATTCCGGAATGAACAGCGGGAAGTACGCGTTGACGTGCCCAGTGTCCTTGAACCGGCGGTCGAGCTGCTGCTGGATCAGTTCCCAGATGGCGTATCCATAAGGACGAATCGCCATGCACCCCTTGACCGGTGTGTAATCGGCCAGCTCCGCCCGCCGCACGACGTCGAGATACCAGCGCGAGAAGTCTTCCGACTGCGGCGTGATCTCGGTCACGAGCGCATCCTTCTTGTCTTTTTCCCTCATCTTGTCCGCCGTCTGCTCGGCCATCAATCGTCCCTTTCGCACCCCTGGCACCCGTGGCACCCATGGCACTCCTGGCACCCTTCTTACTGATCTCTCTTCTCGGACACCCTCTTCTTCCAGTGTACATCGTCACGATCGGGGAAATCGCCGCGGTAATGCCCCCCGCGGCTCTCTTGCCGACGCAGTGCCGCCCGGGCGATCAGGCGACCGACTGTGACAACGCTTGCGGTCCGCCAGTCGTCGGGGTCAAGGACGCCCCCTTCGCGTAGCATCGCATCCACCTCTTTCCACGCGTTGTCGAGGACCGAGAGCGCCCGCGTTAATCCGTCGCGATCGCGAAACACGCCAACGTCCTGCCACATCATGCGAGAAAGGGCAATTGGATCGGCTTTCAATTTCGCGACGGTCCGCTCCGCGACAGCCGATGACGAACTCGCACTCGACGGCCGACTGGTCGTGTGATCTTCGCGCATCGCGCAGCCGGCGCGAGCACCGAAGACGAGCCCTTCGAGCAGCGAGTTGCTCGCCAGGCGGTTCGCTCCATGTACCCCCGTGCAGGCCACTTCACCCGCCGCGTAGAGCCCTGGAATGGTCGTTCGTCCATCGAGATCGGTCTCGACGCCGCCCATCACGTAATGTGCCGCCGGCCCGACCGGAATGCGATCGCGGGCCAGATCCAGGCCTGCGCGGCGGCACGCATCAGAGATCAACGGAAACCGTCGGTGAACGAAATCGGGATCCAGCCGTTCCAGCGACAGGAACACGGGCTGGGCCGTACGACGACTTTCGCGAACGATGGCACGCGAGACGCGATCGCGCGGCGCCAGATCGCCCGCGGCCTCATAGCGGCTCATGAACGGCTCGCCTGCCGCGTTAATCAGCCGCGCTCCCTCGCCGCGCAACGCTTCCGACAGCAGGAATCTGGGCTGGCCCTCGACCATCAGCGCCGTCGGATGGAACTGGACGAACTCGAGATCGACGACCGTCGCACCTGCGGAGTAAGCCATCGCGATACCGTCTCCGGTGGCCACGTGCGGATTGGTGGTCTCGTGATAGACCTGTCCCGCTCCCCCCGTCGCCAGGAGAACGCACTCCGCACGCGCCACCGCGACCCGTCCGTCTTCGGCGAGGAATCGCGCGCCAACGCAGCGGCCGTTCTCGATCACCAGACCGACGACGCGCGCGTGATCCTGTGTCGTGACCTGCGGCAGCTGCGACGCCCGGCTCCAGAGCACACGTCCAATCTCGCGGCCCGTTGCATCGTGCGCGTGGAGCACGCGGCGCGCGCTGTGCGCCGCCTCCATCGCCAGCTCCGGCTCGCCGCCCGGTGCGCGATCGAACTGCACACCCCAGGCCATCAACTCGCGCACAAAACGGGGACCGTCCTCGACGAGCACTTGAACGGCGCGCGGATCGCACAAGCCGTCACCGGCGGCAATCGTGTCGGCCGCATGCAACTCAGGCGTGTCGCCCGGCCCGACCGCCGCAGCAATCCCTCCCTGCGCATGACCGGTATTGCCTTCGCCGGGTCCGGCTTTGGTGAGGATGAGCACGTCGCCGTGTCCGGCGACTTCGGGCGCCGCGCGAAGCGCGGCGATGCCGCTGCCGATGATGAGAAAGTCCGAGCGAAGCTCCAAGCCGCTCCTGATGCTGCTATCCTACCATCGCAAAAGACGATGCGTTCTTCCAGACAGTCGCGCGACGAATCGGTGCGCCTCACGGTTCGCACATCGACAGGCAGCTACAAAATCGAAATTGCCGTCGGATCGGCGGCCCGTCTTCGCGCCACGCTTGACGCCGCCGGCGTTCCCGCGCGGCGCTTCATCGTCTCCAACCAGACGGTGTGGCGCTTCCATGGCGGTGATCTGCAGAGTGCAGCTGACGAGGAGCCGATCCTGATACCCGACGGCGAGCGGTACAAGCAGCTGTCGACCGTCGGCAAGATCTACGACGCGCTCATTCGCGCCAACGCGGATCGATCCAGCGCCATCATCGCGATCGGCGGCGGCGTCACCGGCGATGTCGCCGGGTTCGCTGCGGCCACTTACCTGAGGGGCATCCCCGTCGTACAGGTGCCGACGACGCTGCTGGCGCAGGTCGATAGCGCGGTGGGGGGCAAAGTGGGCGTGAATCACCCGATGGGCAAGAACCTCATCGGGGCATTTCACCCGCCCGCCGCAGTAATCGTGGATCCGTCGTTGTTGACGACGCTTCCCCGGCGCGAGTTTCGAGCGGGCCTGTACGAGGTCGTGAAATACGGCGTGATCGCCAGCCGACAGCTGTTCGAGCGAACGGCGGCGGACCTGACCGCTCTGTTCGCGCGCGAACCCGCGGCGCTGCTGCCGGTGGTTTCAGAATCGTGCGGTATCAAGGCGCGTATCGTCGAGCAGGACGAGCGCGAGTCCGGGATCAGGCGCACACTCAACTTCGGTCACACCGTAGGACATGCGCTCGAGGCGGTCACGAAATACCGGCGGTTTCTGCATGGTGAGGCGGTCGCCTACGGCATGCTCGCCGCCTCGCAGCTGGCAGCGGCGCGGGAGGTGTTTCCGGTGACGGACCGTGAGGCGCTCGCGGCGCAGATCGTTCAGATGGGACCGCTCCCCGCCGTCAGTGATCTGTCCGCGGCGGACATCATCGAGGCGACCACGCGCGACAAGAAAGTGATCAACGGGCGCCTTCACTTTGTGCTGCCCACCGCGATTGGATCGGCGACCACCGTGTCCGACGTGTCGACCGCGGAACTGACGCGGGCGCTCCTCGAGATCGGACTCAAGGAATGAGGGGCCTATTCGATGGCGTGCTCTTTGAGCTTGGCTAGCAGATTCTTATAGCTGATCTGCAGGACTTCGGCCGCGCGCCCCTTGTTGCCTTCGGCCTCGCGCATCACGTCGCGAATCTTGAGCTTCTCGACCTCGGCCACCGCACGCTTGGTGACGTCGCTGAGCGTGCCTGACAAGTCGACCTGGGACCATGGATTCGGCGGCTCTTCGACGGGAGAAGTGTCGATGAACGAGAGATTGAGGTGACGCGGGAGGATGGCGTCGCCATCGGCGAGGATGACCGCCCGTTCGATGCAATTCTGCAGTTCGCGCACATTGCCCGGCCATCGGTACGCGTGAAGCGCATCGAGCGCGGCGGGTGAGAGAGCGAGCGGCTTTTTCTTGAGGTCGCGGCAGAACCGATCGATGAAGTAGCGCGCCAGCAGCGGAATATCGTTGCCCCGCTCGCGGAGTGGCGGCACGGTAATGGGAAACACGGACAGACGAAAGAACAGGTCTTCACGAAAACGCCGTGCCGCCACGGCCGCGCGCAGCCCCCGATTTGTCGCCGCCACAAGACGCACGTCGACGGTCACGAGCGCGGTGCCGCCGACACGCTCGAAACGCCGCTCCTCCAGCGCTCGCAGAATTTTTGCCTGCAACGGCAGCGGCAGATCGCCGATCTCATCGAGAAACAGCGTCCCGCGGTGGGCCATCTCGAACTTCCCCGGCTTTCGCGACACGGCACCGGTAAAGGCGCCCTTCTCGTGGCCGAAGAGCTCCGTTTCCAGGAGCGTTTCAGGAATCGCGGCGCAGTTGATCGCGACGAAGGGCGCGTCGGCACGTGCGCTGAGCGCGTGGAGCGATCGCGCAAACAGTTCCTTTCCTGTGCCGCTCTCGCCCTCGATGAGCACTGTCGTGTCGGTCGACGCTGCGCGCTGGAGCGACGCAAACACCTTGCGCAGCGACGAGTCGTCGCCGACCAGCTGCGGCGCGCCACGCCGCACGGCGAGTTCCTCCTTCATGAGGAGGTTTTCCGTCACGAGCCGGCGCTGCTCGAGCGCTCGCGACACGAGCAGCAGCAGATGATCCGGGTCGACCGGCTTGGCGAGAAAATCGAGCGCTCCTTCCTTCATCGCGGTGACTGCATCCTCGATGCTGCCGTACGCCGTCATCACGATGACGGGAACGTCGGCGTCGATTTCCTTCGATGCGCGGAGTACGCCGAAGCCGTCGCCTTCAGGCAGTCGAAGATCTGACAGAACGAGCGCGGGCTGCGTCTCCTGCAGCGTCTTCACGGCCTCCGCCTGGTCGCGCGCCTCGATCACGGCATGCCCCTGGCGTTCGAGGGCGTGCCGCAACATGGTGCGAAGCGAATCTTTGTCTTCGACGATGAGTATCTGGGCGGGAGCGGACACGTGCGGTCAGTCTAGCATCATTCGGCAGCGCCATCGACGCGCGTGCGCCGATCGTGCGACGGCAATGAGGGTAGGACGCGTGAGAATTCAGCGCACTTCCCGCCACGCGATCACCCGAACGTCGCTGCGCATCACGCCAGGAACACCGGCGTCCATCGCGGTCTCACGCTGAATCGCCGCTTCAACAGCTCGCCGGCCGCCCCTCGTTCCAAATGCCTCGGCGTGCACCAATACGGCATCGTTGGCATCGACCGCGGGATTGCCGTCGAGATCGTCCGGATCGTCCGCAACCCACGCCACGACGTACGCGGTATCCGGGGCGCCCGGAATGATGCGATTCAACGGTGCATGGCCGTAGAGACGCCAGGCCGGTCTATCGGGCGCAGTCGGATACGCGGTATCACTCTCTGCCTGTCGCCTGACGGTCAATTGCGCCAGGTTGAGCGTCGATCCATCGGGCGCACGGGGAGCGATCTGACCGTCGTTGAAATCCACCGCGGAGGTGCCGCCGGCTGGGCTCGGCACTGCCACCCAGGTGGGCAGAAGACGAAGTTCGCCAATCACGCGCTCGATACCAGCGTCCGCGGCGTACAGGCCCTGCTGCGACACCTGGTAGTTCGCCGCCACGAGCGATTCTGTCGACACAACGAGAGCGAGCGCCGCACCCAGCGTGACAATCAGCGCCGTCACCATCAAAACGGACAGCAACACGCTGCCCCTGGCGGGGCCCCGAATGACAGGTTCCATCGTGCTCATTGTTCTGCTCACTGTTCGTCAGGGTGTGATGCTTCGCGTCGCCATGTTTCTTGGCGTCACATCCACGGTCGCCTGCACATCAGCGACCCGTCTCGTGGACGCGCGCGACATGCCGGCGGTGCTAAAAGCGGCCCCCCTGCCCCTGAACTCCGCCGACTCTGCCTCGAGACGAACCGTGATAGACACGCGTCGAATGCGTAGGAGGTCAGCGTCGAACCGATATGGCGGGTACCCGCACGCCGGGCCATCGATTAGCAGTGTGCCGTCCAGCACTTTCGGCCCGTCGCCGCCGAGGCTTGTGAGCAGTGGCACCGGGGGAGACCCCGCGTAGGCACAATTCGTCTCGCCAGCTGCTGGCGGCGTCACGGAGTCTGGACGGGGGTCGCCGTAGTACGTAAAGCGCAAGCCCACGACATGGTCCACCAGTGGAACGTCGGATCGCGCGCCGTCGTACATCATCAGTCGCTTGCCTGACGCATCCAGGTAGTAAGTGCGCCGAACAACTGTGGCAACACGGGAGTTCGCGGCGTAGGCGCGCGACAGCGGTGCGGAAGGAGTCACCGTGCTGGCCGCTGCGTCGACCGCACCGACTGAGAACACCTCATGCGCGCTACCCACACCGTTGGCCTCGACGATCAACACGTCGGCTCCCGGCGTGAAATCGCAGGCGGACAAAGGACTGCAGCCCGGCGCGGTCCCGTCCACGACGATCGATGATCCGGCGCCGGCCATATCGGACACGACACGTGTCTGTGCCGCGTTGTCGGGAACGTACAAAATGCTGATCCGGTCGGCGCGAAACGACAATTCGGGGTCCGCGCCGCTCTGTCCGGTTCTTGCTGGAAGGATCGGCGCGAATTCATTCAACAGAGGGCCACGCGGCGATCCGCGTGATGGACCTGCGCCCGCGAGCAGGATGTCGTGGCGCATCGCCTCCATCGCTACGCGAAGGCGCTGCTGAAGGTCCGCGTTCTCGCCCTGGACACCTGATGATGTGTGCGCCGCCACCGCAAACTGCAGCAGCACGCCAAGAAGGACACTACTGATCGCCATCGCCATCAACATCTCGAGCAGTCCGTATCCAGCGTGGGACCAGAGGGCACGCCGCAAGCGCTGGCGGGTCACTTTCGCGCCTCCAGGCTGACCAGCCGAACGGAATCGGAAGTGATCGTTCCCGTTCGACCTCGCTCACCGACGATGACTTCGAAGATCAGAATGTTGTCGGGATCGATCGCGAGCGGTTGCACGGACCAGCGGCGAATGAACACCGCCGCTCCGGGCGCCGACGCGCCACGGCCGACCCAGCGGCCATCGGCATCGAGGTAATCCACGTACCCCACGATGTTCGCGGCGAGAGTACCGATCGGAGATCTCAAGAGTCCTGGTCCATCGTCGGTTGCCGGCTGGACGCTCAAGTCGGTCGTCACGTCCGACCGCGACATACTGATCGCCGGTCCGCCGGTCGTGATGTGCGTCCATGCCAGTGAACGCAGTTGCTCCATTTTCTGGGCAGCGACCATCGTGGCCATCGTGCGTACACGGGCTTGCCGGGTGACCTGAAGTGCCATCGACAGCACGACACACGCCCCCGCCGCGATCGTCGCCACGATCGCGGAGGCTGTCACCACTTCGAGGAGCGCGAAGCCTGCGTAATTCGGAGTTCTGCGAGTAGGAAACATCGCACCGCCCTTTCGTCCTGGAAGGGCGGTCTGCAACGCACGCTCCACGCCGTGGACTTGGAGCGATACGGGGGATTTACGAAGAAATTCGAGAAAACGTTAGGTTGGTTGTTTCGACCGTGTGCAGAATCCGCGCTCGGGTGAATGCGACCGAAGAGGCAGAAATTGCGATGCTGATGAGACGTCAGCGGAGCCAGCCGGGCGGGACGTTAGCTTTCCGCGCCTCTTCCTCGATGTCGGCGATAGCTTTCTTCGCCTGGTCGATTTCGCCTGTGACGCGCTGGAGTTCGGCGAGCGCCTTCTGCCGATCGTCGGCGAGCTTCGCGCGCTGATACGGGTCGTCGCGATTGACGACGTCCGTGGTGAGGGCGTTGATGCGGCTCTGCAGCGCCTCGGCAAATGCCTCGTTGCGCCGCTGCGCCTCGCGGGCCTGCGCCATGCGATTGCGCCACCAGGCCTCGTTCTTCTGATCGTCAGGCTTGGCTTCGGCCGGCTTCTCTTCTGGAGGAACGACCGTCGGTGTTCCCGGTGGGACGGTCGACGCAACTGCCGGCGTCCCTGTCTTTGGCAGATCCTTGTCCGAGTAGACCTTGCCGGACGCGCCCTTCAGCGCCTTGCGGCGTTCCTGTTCTTTCTGCGCGAGGTCCGTCAGCGACGGGGTCTGGGCCAGCGCGGCGCCCGCCCGGAGGCACAGCAGCGCCGCGAGCGCGACAGCGATCGACCGCGGAAAGGCTTTGAAGCTCATAAGAAAAACAATCGAGAGTGGCTGGCACCTTTGCCGAAAAGGTGCCAGCCACCTTTCAGTGTAACAGAGCCGGATTCCGCGCGATCCGCACGTCCAGAAACGCCGCAAATTCTAATAACGCGCGGAGTCCGAGGGCGGCGTGGACGCGGGCACCGACGGTCCGGTCAGTTCGGCGATTCGCGCACGTACTTTATCGGCGTCAGGTGCAGCGGGCGACAGCCGGAGATACTCCTGGTATGCGGCCGCCGCGTCCGCCGGCTTCTGCAGCCGCTCGTAGCTGATCGCCAGCGCCTTCCGGAATGACGCGTCCTCGGGCTGAAGATTGATCGCCTTCTGATACTGGTCGACAGCCGCCGCCTCGTCGCCCGTCTTGTGCAGCGACAGCGCCAGATTGAACGTCGTCACATAGTCGTCGGGAAAGAGCTCCTGCGCGCGCCGGTATCCCTGGATCGATTCCGCCATCCGGCCAGCCTGGCCGAGCGCGCGCGCCAGGTTGAACTGGTATGCCCACCGATCCGGTGCCAGCGCCACGGCGCGCGTCAGGTATGGAATCGCATCCACCGGGCGATTCATTTTGACCAGCACCTGACCGAGATTGCTCAGCGAGTCGCTGTCCTGGGGGTTCTTCTCGATCGCGGCCTGGAACTGCGCGAGTGCGGTCGCGTAATCGCCTTCTTCGTACGCGGCTGAACCCGCTCCTGCCGCATCGAGGAACGGACGATCCCGGGCGAGCGGCTGACGCGACGCAGCCGCTTCATTGGACGGCGCGGACGCCTCCCGCGACGTCGACGCGGGTGCCTGAGTGGCCGATTTCGCGGGCGTGAGTCTAGGGCCCCTCTCACGCAGGATCCACAGGCCCGCCAGCAGCAGCACGAACGCGCCGGCAATGACCGCTGTGATCTTCGCGAGCTTGCGGCTTTCAGCAGCTGCGCGAGCCGGATCCGGCGCCGTGATGAACGCCCGGCAGCGCGGACACCGGTCCCGACCGGGCCGAACCTTGGCGCCGCATTTCGAGCAAGCAAGAGCGTTCGACACTACCGAATTTCCCGCCACGACAGAATGCGCACGCCAACCTGACCGATACCGTTGTTGAAGTCTTCCGGATCGCCGAAGGCCTCGACGCGTGCGCCGTTGGCTCCTGTCGTCCCGGTATAGAGATGCTGATCGACGATGAACGGAGCCGTCGCGCGGCCCGCCATGGTCTTGGCAATCGTGCTCTCGTTGTTGTCGATCTTGCCGTTGTTGTTCGTATCGTATGCGGCGCCGCCCGCGTATGTCAGCGCATAGAGATTCGCGCTGAAATCGGCGCAGGGCGTTCCGGCAGACTCGGTTGTCGTTGTATAGAACACGATGTCGCCAGCAACCGACGGTGACGTCGACGGCCGCTCGCCGGTCGCCAGACCGCCGGAATTCGTGACGGTGCTGAGGTTGATCGGCGAACTTCGTCGTCGCGCCGCCCGCGGGGCTGTTGTCCTTCAACCCGTATAGCTTGAAGGTCCCCGTGCCGCCTGGGGCGCTGCTGGCAAGCAGATCGCTTCCGGTGGCGAAGAACATGTACACGTCGGTCGTTCCGATGAACAGAAGCGCCGACGACGCATAGATGGGCTGGCCGGTATCGACCATCTGGTTAACGCTAATCGTGCCGCCCGACGTGAAGTTGAATCGCCAGTATTTTCCGTCGATGTCACCGAGATAGGCCTTCGATGACGGCAACCGATCCGCTCTCGCCCGCAGCCGTCGGGATCGGCCTGCAACGCGTTCTTGCGGCCATTGCCGGCGACGTCACCGATGATGACGCAGCCCGCACCCGAACCAGAGCCGCTTGAAATGGTCGCGCAGGAGGAGCCGGACGAGTTGCCGAGCAGCTGTCCTGTATTTGCATCGAGGAGATACATGGCGTTACCGGCCTTCGGCGCGGTGGCGCCACGATTGGGAATCGAAGCCTCGATGTTCGGGAAATAACCGGACCCGACGATGACGGCCGTCACGGAGCGGTCGGCCGTCAGGGCGCCAATGGCCGGGTCGGACCAGGTGAAGCCGACGGTCTTTTCAGCGAACGATGCGCGTCGCCTTGAGGTCGCCGTAGAATCGCTGCTTTGCCGCCCGGGGTTCCGTCGGCCACCGTGAACGTCGCCGAGTACGCCGGATCGAAGCTGTCGTAGTTCGGGAACGCCCACTTGAAGACGATCGACTCGCTCAGGTGCATCGAACTTCGCGAGCATCGCGTTGACGGCGTTCAGGTCGTCCAGCGACGGGTCGACACCCATGCCGGCTTCGGTCACGTCGAACGTCTGATAGAAGATTCCACCCGGACCTTCGCCGATCAGCAGAAGGCTCTTCCAAACGCCATTCAGCTTGACTTCCGCAATCTTCGGCGAGCTGTCGACGAAGTAGTCGAATTGATCGACCGCCTGGCCATCGCGGAACGTCTTCAGTTTCGGCAGCAGGTTGTACGGAATGAATGCCCACACCTCGTACCCGGTGCGCGCGTCAATCGCGTGAATCATGCCGTCGTTGGCGCCGACGAAGATGAGCGCGCGCCGATCCTTGTGCATGCCGGCGAATGTCGTCGGTGCGTCAGCCCGCCCGTAATCGTCGTCTGGCGGAGGATCGAGCGAGGGCACGTCCATGATCGCGGGCGTCGAGCCGATGACCGCACCAATGTTCTGCGCACGGACAGCCGTGATCAGCGCGTTGGTCGTCGCGCTCGTCCCCATCACGGGCCCAAGCGTCGCGGCGTTGGCCACTGTGAACGGAATCATCGACCCGCCGCCGCTGCCGTTCGGGATGTACGTATAGATGTTGCGCGTGTTCGGATCCAGCGGAATGCGCGCTTTGCCCGCCATCGCCGGACGGCCGTCAAGATCGGGCCATAACTTCGTGCCATCGTTCACGAATTTCCACCCGGTCGGGCTTCGTCGAATCAACAACCGGCTTGTAGGTTCGGAACGCGCGCAGGACTCCATCGAACCCCGGCAGCGACGAAGCCCGCGGTGAGCAGGAAGTTGCTGCGCTGCGGTAGCGGCTGTCCCCCTGGAATCGCGTTGATGTCCGTATTGGGTAGCGGGTTGCCGCTGACATCCTTCGCGTTCTTGAGGTTCACCGTGCCGACAATCGGGCTGGCAGGTGTGAACTCGCTCGGCGAGCTCGTGTCGAAGTCGCTCGATCGAGAGAATCCCTGCTGCACGGCCCGGTCGACCGCGGCCGTCACCTCAAAGGCGGTCGTTGCACTGAAGTACTGACCACCGCTGTTGGTCGCGATTGCCTGCAGCGATGCGACGTCAGCCGCAGCCGGTTTTACGGCAACGACGACGATCGGAACCCGCTTGGTCACACCTCCGCCCGACACCGACAGGAACGACGAAGCCGTGGTCGCGGCGTTATGGGATGCCATGTACGAGTTGTCACCGCTGTCTTTGCCGCCAGTGATGAGCACGACCACGGTGTTGCGGCACGTTCGGTTCGCCGCCGTATCAGCGGCCATCGCTGCAGATCGCCGCCATTGCGGGCGTCGGTCAGCGCGAAATCAAGCGGACGATCCGTCATAGCCGACACCGGGCATGCTCGCGGGGATGAGCGCCGCCGCATCGTTTGGACCACGCGCGAGAATCGTCGTCATGGTGGTGGCCGTGTTGCGCCGCGGGCACCACCACCAGCGTCCCGGCGGGGGCGGTGGTTTGCGAGAAGTTGGGAGCGCCTACGCTGGGCGCATAGATCCCGTAGTTGCCAGCACCACCGCTGGCACTGCACGGGTTGGTGTCCCGGTAAAGGAGCTGCGACGCGATCGGACACGAGTACGGACTTATCGCAGTTCGCTGCCGCTGCGCCACGCCGCGGCGTTTTGTCGCAGCTTGATCAGTCCCCACCGGAAAGTGCTGCTCCGCGTTCTCTGCGACAGCTGCGGACAGGCCCTGCTTGCGCGATGTTATAGCGGGTCGGGTCCAGGAACGCGAGATCGGCCGGGTCGTTCGACGTCAGCGGGTTCGCCGGATCCCACACCGCCGGCGTCGCGGCAATGGTGTCGGCCGTGTACTTGCTGCCCGACGACGCGATCTGCAGGTTCTTGATAGATCCGGCGATAGGTCTTCGTCGTCGTCGTGTTGATGTTCGGAAACGCCGCCATCACCGCCAGGTCGTCGGACACGCGATAGAAGTTCGGATCGTACAAGTTGCCGTTGCCATCCTCGAGCATCCGCATGGACGTGTCGAACACGACGATGATGGTCGGCGGCACGCGTTTGATGAAGAGCAGCGGATCGAGCTGCGCGAACGCGGTCGTCGACGCCCAGCATGCCGCAAAGACCGCCAGCAGAGCGGTCGCTCCTCTCCGGTGGCGCAGCCACCGCAGCGATCGCCGGCGCCGCGGTGCGGCGGCTCTTTGGGTGCACGTCCTTGCGCTCATAGGTTCACTCATCACTGCACAATCAGGTTCCCTGTCGAATTGTTCATCCGCATGTTCGTCAGCGACTTGCCGGGCGTCTGGACGGCCGCTTTCCGCGCGCGCTGGTTCAACTCTTCCTGTCCGCGCTGCGCGATCTGACCGCGCTCGATTTCGGTGCTCGACGTCCTGGCAACGGTCACTTCGATGATCTTGCGCGTGCCGGACGGTCCAACGCTTCGGCGTGCAACGTCAACGTGCCGTTGACGTCCGCCGCCGGGTTTCCGTCGGTTTCAGCGGGATCGTCGGCGATCCACACCGCCACGTACATCGGGCTGTCGATCTGATTGTTCGGGAGCATGTCTCCGAGAGGACCCCACGCGAAGAGCTTCCACTGCGGGTTGTTCGCACCCCACAGATTCAGCGTGTCGGTCTCTGACTGGAGTTGGGACGTCGCTGTATTCGGACCGCAGCAGAGCGTCATCGTGCCGCCGCCCGGCAGCGTTTTCGACGACGTCATGGCCCCATCGATAAACCCGGACTGCACCGAGCCGTTCAGGATGTCGTTCCAGCGAGGCACCAGGAGCAAGTCCTGGACGACGCGCTCGACCCCGGCGTCGGCGGCATACAGCGCTTCCTGGCTGTTGCGGTAGTTGCCCGCAATGTGCGTCTCGGTGTTGCTGACCATCACGACGGCCGCGCCGAGAGCGGTCAGCAGCATCATCGCCATCAACGCGATGATGAGCGCGGTGCCGCGTTCGTCGGCGAGCCTGGCGGTGAGGCGGGAATGGTGCGTCATCAGCGTGCCAGATTGAGGTTTCGCGGAGAAACCTCGAATGAGATCGTGTAATCGGGGACGAACTTCTCGCCGCCCCTGCGAGGTGCCGGGGTGCCTGAAGAGCGTCGTATCGGCACCGCGCAGGGCGGGGTTCGCGGCCTGCACCCGCATCGTCACCCGCACTTTTCGCACGCGCAGCAGGTCGGCGTCGAACTGGTTATTGCCGCCTCCGCACATCGGCCCGTCCGTCAGGATCGCTGCCGGCAGCGACGCGAGCGATCCGTTGTCGGCGTGCAGAGCGTCGGGAGATTGATGTAGTTGCCGGCTGCGTCGTACAGACAGTTGGCTTCGCCCGCTGGCGGCTTCGGAAACACCGGCGGATTCGGATCGCCGAAGTAGCTCGAACTTCAGGTCCACCACGTTGTCGACAAGGGGCACGTCCTCGGTACCGCCGTTGTACCGCATCAGCTGGTTCGTCTGTGGCGTTCAGGTAATACGTGTTGCTGACGATCTGCGTCACCGACGCGCCGACGTCGTACGCCTTGCTGAGATCCTGTCCCCGGTGCTGGAGGTGCGCGGCCGCGTCCTGCACCTGCGTGATCACGAACATGTCGAAGTTGCCGCTGGTATCGAAGATGATGACGACTCATGCCCTCCTGGAAGCCGCACAGGTTGCCGGTATCGGCTGGACAGTTCGGCTCATCGGTGACCTTCAACTCGGCGGAAGGCGTGCGGCATCGCCGCGCTGATCGTCGTCTGCGAATAGCTGTTCGGGATGTAGCTGAGCGTAATCGTCGTCCGGCTTGAAGACGGTCGCTGGATCCGGGTTCACGAGACCGATCCGGCGAGGCAGAATCGGCGCGAAGAAGTTCACCAGCGGTCCCGGTGACGGCGCCCTGGTAGGGGCCGGCGCCCGCCATCACCAGTTCCTTGAAGAGCGTATCGTTGCCGACGCGCATGCGCTGCTGCATGTCGGCCACTTCGGGCTGCGCCTGCGCGTTGCCCTGCGCCGGGTTCATCAGCGAGAAGATCGCACCGGTCACCGTGAGCATGATCGCGGTCGACACGAGCAGCTCGACGAGCGTGTAGCCGGCCTCTGACCGAGCGGCGCTCTCCGGACGCGGACCTCATGACGCCTTCCTCGTCCTCACGGTCACGAGGAGCGCGTCGCCCGGCCATCCGTCTGCGCGTAAAGGCCGACTCCACACGCGCCGCCTCGCTCGCCACCGGCGTCACCAGCACCTGGATGACCAGCGTGTTGTTCGGATTCGTCGGCAGCGGCTGGATCGACCACCGGCGGATGTAGACGGCCGATGCCGGCGGCGTCGTGCCCGTGCCGACCCACTGGCCAGCTCCGTCGAGAAAATCAACGAAGCCCGTCGTGTTTTGCTCGAGCGAATCTGACGGCGATGGGTTGAGGCCGGACCCCGTGTGCGTCGGCGGGTACACGGATAGGTCCGTGGTCGTGTCCGACAGCGGCAGCCCCTGCCCCTGAAGGTCGAATCCCCAGGTCAGCCCGCGAAGCTGCTCCAGCTTCTGCTCCGCCATCGCAGTCGTCGACGTCTGGCCCTTGGCGATGACGTTGGCTCGCGTCGAGAGCGCAAAGAGCTGCGCGACCCCGAGCGACACCGTCGTCAGCAGGCCCATCGCGACGAGCACCTCGACGAGGCTGAATCCGCGGTTATTGGAGTTGAACTTTGCCGGCATTGTTGACCGTCACCGTCTTCGATTTCGAATCGCGCGTAATCGTGACCGGTACCGGCGTGGTGATCGTCGTGAGCACGCCGCTCACGACGTTTCGCGCCGTGCCATCCGGACTGAACTGGAGGACCAGGCTGCTCACCGTCGCTCCAAGCGGCAGCGTCCGAACCGGTCCATCAAAGTTCGGCCGCGTCATGATGTCGTTGTCGGCCGGCGGAAACGGAAACGCCGTCGTCATGCAGCGGTCGGTCCTCGTGTCGTCAGAGCTTCCGAGCACTTCCACGCTGCGGATGTAGCCGGTCGACGGGCAATTCAGCCGCACGCGGATCTCGCGGTTCGCCGAAACAGCCTTCAAGCGCGCGTCCTGCATCTCGCGTTCGACCAGCCGGGCGGCTTCATTGAGCTTGATGCTGGCAGTCATGTCCTGTCATGACCGGGAGCGCAACGCGCGGCAAGCGTTCCCATGAACGCCACCACGAGCATCAGCTCGGTCAGCGAGAACCCACGGTCGTTGCGAGAGCAGAAAAACATCGGTATCCCCCTGTTGAGCAATAGGGCTGCCATCGCGGGCTATGTCGCTGAGCGGCCTAAGGTAAGTGGCTATTTCTACAGTGTTTATTCGGCGGGAGCGGGGGGTTGGTTGAGGGCGCGGGCGCAGAATGTTGTGCAGTTCTGGTACGCCCCTAACATTTCTGGCGAAAGGCTCTTTCTACGTCGCCCGGAGCGGCAATGTGACCGTCAAACAGGCCCCTCCGCCCTCGGCGTTCGCGGCAGTCACGCGGCCGTTGTGGGTGACGATGATCTTCTGGACCAGCGCCAGGCCGAGGCCGGTCCCGCCCGGCTTTGTCGTGAAAAAAGGCCTGAAAATACTCGCCGCGACGGCTGGATCGACTCCACGGCCGTTGTCCGACACGCTCACGCGTAGCGTGCCCGGACCGTCGTTTCCGCCCTCCACCACGATCCGCGGAGGGACGTCGACGCAGGCCTCAAGAGCGTTGCGGCACAAATTGCTGAACGCTTGGCGGAGCAGCACCTCGTCCCCTTCGACCGTGCCGAATTGGCCTTTGACGATGACCTCGCCACCCCGGGCCTTGACCTCGCCGCGAATCTCCTCGGCGGCCCTTTCGGCGAGGGCGCCGATGTCGACGGGGCCCAGCACCAGTTCCGCGGGCTTGGCGAAGTTGAGGAAGTTGGTCACAACCTGCCCCAGCGCCTCCGTCTCGTCGCGAATCCCCTGCACGTAGGGTCTGAAATCATCGGGCAGCCGCTCCAGATCGAGCAGGCGGCTGTACCCATGGATCGTCGCCAACCCGTTTCGGAATTCGTGAGCGATGCCTGCTGTCATCTCGCCGAGCCGAGCGAGACTGTCCTTGAGGCGGAGTTGATCCTCGAGATCGGCAACTTCGCTGAGATCGGTGAAGAGGCAGATCGCACCGTGTGCGTGGCCGCTGTCGTCGCGAATTGGAGAGACGGTGATCCCGAGATGCGACGCGCCGGTACGCGCTCGATCCATCTTGACCGCGCGCCGGACGATCGGTTTGCGCGCGACGAGACATTCCTGGATCACGTCCGCGAGCGGCGCGGAGTCGGTGAGTACCTCGCGATAGTCGCGCAAATCTGAGTCAGGAAGACCAAGGAGCTGGCGGCCCGCCGGGTTGAGCGTCCGCACGATCCCTTCCTGACTTACCACCAGCAGTCCCGAAGTGAGGCTGGCGATGATCTCGCCGCTGAGGCGCTCGGAGGCCTCCGCCCGTGCCTGCATCGCGCGCTCCTGCTTGCGCATCTTCTGCAGCGCTTCTTCCATGGCAGCAGCCATGAAGGCGGTCTCGGTTCCCCCTTGCCGCGCCGTCCGTGCGGCGGATCGTGCCGCCGCAAAGAACTTCGCGACGGCAAAGGCAAGAATCCCTGCCAGCGCCGCAACGATGGCGGTCAGGCCGAGGAGAAGATAGCCGGCTCTCGTCATGCTTGAAGGCTCGAGATTTCCAATCAATACAGCCCGACGTACCAGTTCACGATCGACTCCCCGGCAAGCGATGCGATCAGCGCGCCGAGGGCGAGGAACGTCCCGTACGGCAGCGCATACTTCATTCCGCCCTTCCGGATGGCAATCACGAGCAGGCCGATCACGGAACCGGCAACGGACGACAGCACGAGCGTCACCAGGACGAGTTTCCAGCCCAGGAAGGCACCGATCATCGCGAGCATCTTGACGTCGCCACCGCCCATGCCTTCATGACCCGAATACCGGAAGTACGCCTCGCCAATGAGCCACAGCACACCGCCGCCGAGCAGCACGCCGATGAGCGCTTCGACGAGGCCGGGTGGAAGCACCGCGCTGGCGATGAGGCCAACGGCGATCCCAGGGAGCGTGATCACGTTCGGCAGCAGTTGATGTTCCAGGTCGATCGCGAAGAGCACCACCATCGCGCATGCGAAACCGAGTCGGGGGATGAGGAGAGCCGTCCATCCGAACACGACCCCATGCAGGACGAACAGCCCCATGGTGACGAGTTCGACGATAGGATACCGGACAGAAATCCTCGCCCGGCATTTCCGGCAGCGGCCGCCGAGTACGACGTAGCTCACGACCGGCACGTTGTCGAACCACCGAAGCCGGTAGTCACACGTGGGGCAGCGCGATGGAGGAGAATTGAGCGACTGTCCACGCGGCAGCCGATGCATGCAGACATTCAGGAAACTTCCAACTGCCAGGCCCAGCAGCGCAAGGATCGCGATCTGAACGGCGTCGATCGTCACTGCAGGCGCCGCGGCTCCTCCGGCATCGGAAACAGCGGCGATTGCTCAGAGACGCGTACACGCCCGGTGGCCGGATCAATGAGATATGGCGTCCCCACAGGATCCACCGGCTGACGAATCAGCACGTGCCGCTGCATCAGCCCGTCCCAGGTGTACTGCTCCCCGGCCGGCGGAGGAAACCGGCGGATGACGGCCTCGAGCTGATCGATTTGATCGAGCGCCTGAAGCTGCAGAAGCGAACGCTCCGCGCCCCGCCTCAGCCAGGCCTCCTCGGACTTCGCAATCTGCTGCCAGAGAAAACGCGCCGCTGCGCGATCGTTGCCACGCACGAGCATGGACGCCGCCAGCGGTGTGAGCCAGTTCGGCGCGTTGGGCTGGGCAGCGGCTCGCTGGAACCAGAGCGCCGCCGACTGATAGTCGCGAAGGCGCCAGTAATACACGAAGCCGATGTCGTGGTAATACTGCCACTTCTGTGGCATGACGGTGATTGCCTTGCGCAGGAGCGCCACAGACTGATCGGGACGGCCTGGTCCCCCTGGATACGCCTCGCTCAGGAAGATCGCACCGAACCGATAGGCGATGTTGAAGTACGGATCGAGCGTCGTCGTGAGATCGAGCAGCGGATAGAGCAGCTGATATTTTGTCTGTGCCTTCGGGCCGGAGAGACGATCGCCGCCGTAGTGTTGAATCGCGCGGATCCAGTAGAGGTCGGCGGCGAGCGCATCGAACGAGAGCGCCATGCGCTGGAGCGCCGCGCCGGATCGAACGTAGAGAATCTGCTCCTTCTCGGGATCGTCGCGTGGATACCAGCGATCGCGGACGATCTGCAGCGACACCGCGACGCTGAACGCGACGATCGCCAGGACGACGACGGTGACATCGCGGCGGGCCATTACTTGAAATCCCGGCGCGAGAAGATGAAGGTCGAGACGAGCAGCAGCGCCACGATGTACGTCAGCCCGTACAGCGTCGTGCTGCCCAGGTATCCGATCGTCACGGGCAGGCCGTGCACTACTTCCGTCTTGACGTCGAATGCCGACAGATCCGGCAGCACATGGTACACACCGCGCGCGAGTCCGGCGGCCGCCTTCGAGCTGACGACCCGATCGAAGTTCTTCAAGTCAGCGTTGAAATGTCCCGCGACGTAGAAGCCGAACGTGAGCGCGGCTGAGAGAAGCGGACTCGAGAAGGTCGAGAAGAAGAGCGCGATGGCGGTCACGAGCATCAGCTCGATGAAGATGAGGAACACGGCCTTCAACAGAGCCGGATCCATGCCGGGCGCATCCCAGCCGGCACGGATCGTCGGCGGTTCGGTCCAGACCATGTAGGCCAGCATCAGGTAGAGCGCGATGGCCATCACGCTCACGTTCACGGCGAGGGTAAGGACCAGCCCGGCATACTTGCCGGCAACGAACTGCGCGCGGCTCACCGGCTTCGACAGCAGCGCGTAGATACTGCGTCGCTCCACTTCCTTCGAGACCAGACCGATCCCGATGAAAATCGAGATGAACAACCCGAACACGGACGTCGCGGCCAACCCGAGGTCCTTGATGATCTTGACGTCCTGTCCGGCCGTCAGCTGCCCGATCAGGTACGACGACGCGATGAGCAGGACGGCGAAGAGCACGAGATTGTAGGGAACGCGATCCCGCACCGACTCGCGAAATACGTTCACCGCGACGACTCTAACGGCCCGCACGGGACTCCTCGGCGATCGACGCGCGGGCGCCTGCGCCCATCTCGGCGACCTGCTTCATGAAGAAATCCTCCAGCGTGTCGCGCATCGGATTGAGCGACACGAGGGACGCGCCGGCGGCGGTGAGCTCCGCCAGCATGCGATCGGGCGATTGATCGAGCGACAGTTCGAGCGCGTACCCGCCGTGTGAGATCTCGGTCGCCCGGCGCACGCCGGGTGTGACGCGCGCGATCACTTCCGGGGAGAGCCCGGACATCACGAGCTCCCACCCGTGCACCTGGAACGCGAGAATGTCGGTGAGCGTTCCCGACGCGGCCAGCCGGCCGCCGGCCACGACGGCGACTCGCCGGCACAGCGCCTCAGCGTCCGCGAGGATGTGAGAGCTGAAAAACACCGTCCGGCCCTGATCGCGCAGCTCGAGTATCAGCGACCGGACGTCGCGGCGCCCCAGCGGATCGAGACCCGACATCGGCTCGTCGAGGAAGACGACTTCCGGATCGTTGAGCAGCGCCTGGGCAATGCCCACGCGCTGAATCATCCCCTTCGAGAACTTCCGCAGCTGGAGGCGGCGCTCGGCACCGATGCCGACGCGGTCGAGTAGCCGCTGCACCCGCGTGCGGCGCTCGGCCGCCGCGTAGCCGAACAGATCGGCGAAGTAGGTGAGCAGCTCCTCCGCGGTCAGGTAATCGTAGAAAGAGGGATTTTCGGGAAGGTAGCCGATACGGCGACGAGTGGCGATATCCCCAACCGGACGTCCCAGGATTTCGGCGCGTCCGGACGTTGGAAAGATCAGCTGCATGAGCAGCTTCAGCGTCGTGGTCTTGCCCGCCCCGTTCGGTCCGAGAAATCCGAAGACCTCGCCGCGATCGATTTCGAGCGATAACCGCTCGAGCGCGCGGTACGATCGCTGCCGCCAGAACCCGATCGTGTAGTCTTTGGTGAGGTCCTCGATTCGAATCGCAGAGGGCATGGCCGGTGAACGGTCAGGCTACTTCGAACGTTTCAGCTCCAAATCGATCAGCGCATCAAGGGCGTTCGGGTCGACCACGCCCGCCGGCAGCTTTCGGTTGTCGAGCACGATCGTCGGCGTCGAGTTCACGCCGACCGTACCGCCAAGATTCGCGTCAGCCCTGACTTCTTTCAAGGCCTCGGCGTATGCGCCGTTGAAGTCGGCAACCCCGCCGACGTCATGCGCCGCCGCCCGCACGCCCGACGGCGTCAACGTCTCCTGGTGGTCGAACAGCCAGTCGGTCATACGCTCGGCCTTGCCGGTCTGCCGGGCGAGCACGACGGCCGCCGCGGCTTCGCAGGCCGCACTGTGCCCACCGTTGGGTGCGTACGAATTGCACTCGCCTTCGAGCGGAAAGTGCTTGAGCACGAAGCGGACCTGCGGGTTGCCGAGTACTTGGCGATCAGACTCTTGTACGACTCGTGCGCTGCCCGGCAGTGCGGACACTGGAAGTCGCTGAAGATCGCGACCATGACCTTCGCGCCATCCATCGGAATCGGCGTGTCGAGCTTTGGCTGCAGATCCCACCACTTGGCAATGTCGGCGCGCTGCTGGTCGGTCAGCGGCGTCAACGGCGGCGCCGCCTGTCGCACGGTCTCTCCGGGAAATGACGCGATCAGCGTGCCGGCGCCGCCAACGAATAGCAACGCGAGGACAAGGGCGATCGGGCTCGAAGCGAGTGCGCGGACATCGCGGGGAAGACGGCGCGGAAGCGTAGTCATGGGAAACGGGGTCGCTCCTCCGGAAACAATGAAGATGGCAATGACGGACACATACGTCAACGTGCACAGCATGCAGAACGTCTTCAGCTGCACGTACGACGCCCAACCCAAGTACAGGATGAACGCGAGACCAACCGTGGAGACCGCGAAGATGTAGGCCGGCATGGCGTCCCGCGCCGGCGAGCTCGACCGGCCGCCCACCCCGGCCAGCAGCAGCACGAGCGTGAAAAAGAACACGCCGAACAACGCGACCGGCACGCCAAGGAAGCTTCCGTAGGAACTGAGATAGGCCTGCGTGCAGTTGACCGTGGCGTTCACGTCACAGAAGCTGGAGTACCCAGGGTCGGTCAGCAGGCGGTAGTGGACGTAGCTGGACGTCGAAGCCGCACCAAGTCCGAGCGCGGCGAAAGCCATCAGCAGCGTGCGACTCAGTCTGGTCATGCTTACGTTGCCAGTTTACTTCATTTCCACGCCGTGAGCAGGCGCTCCGCGCTCCGGCATATCGGGCGCGAACGTCTTCTCGGCATCCTCATACACGACCCGATCCGTGTTCGTCGCAAAGAAGCGGCTGCCAGAAACGCCCGGCTTCAGCGGATCGGCCGTGACCTGGTACGACTCGACGGGCGGGCCGCCCGTGCACGTCAGGCCAGTATCGGTGACCGCGGTTCCCACCATCGTAAACTGGTATCCCCCCTTTGCGAGCGGATCCACGGCGAGATCGGGACTGAGAAACGCCTGCCCGGTCGTCGGCATCGCCGTGCCGAGGCTGGCCAGCGTGGCAGCAAAACGTTGATTCCCGCACAGCTGAGCGAACGCAAACTGTGCCTGGTTGATGGCGTGCAAAGTCGCCACAGCGGTCGTTTCGCCGGCCCGCACTCTCGCGCTCCTGTAGATCGCCATCGACGTCGACGCCAGGATGCCGACAATCGCCACGACGATCAGCAGCTCGACGAGTGTGAAGCCCGCCGGATTGTGCACGCGCGCACGCAATGTCAAGAAAGGAGCTCGCAAAAGGAGAAGAGGGATGCCGGTCACCCGGCATCCCTCTTTGTATCGTGAAACCGAAGCAGAGGCTACTGAATCGGGGTGCCGCCGCCGCCAGGCGCCATCTGCGCTTCTGTCGGCGCGATACCGGTCGGGTCGAAGAAGATCGTGCCGGCCGCGTTCGACGCGAACCCGCGGTTGCCGGTCGTGCCGACGGTCACGGGAAGCGAGGTCGCATAGTAGTCGGTCTGCGTCGCGGTGCCGTTGCAATCGTTCGGGCCCACTGCGCCGGTGGCGGACACGACCACCAGAACGTTGTAGCCAGACTTCACAACCGGGCTCGGGAGCGCGGGGTCGCCGAGGTCGGGCGAGATAAAGCCCTGCGCGCTGCCGGGGCACGGAGCGCCCAGCACCTTCAGGTCCGTCGAATAGCCGCCCTGACCAGCTGCCGACGAGTAGCTCGCTTCCGCCGTATTGATGGCGCGGAGCGAACCGATGGCAGACGACTCGTTGCCCGACATGCGGGCGCGGAGAAGGCCAGGAACTGCGATTGCCGCGATGATGCCGATGATCGCGACAACGATCAGCAACTCGATGAGCGTGAAACCCTTCTGATTACGAACTTTCATGACTCTGCTCCTCACTAAAATCGATGGCCGCTTGGACTGGTGAACGTTTGGGTCGGCCCAGTGCAGCCCAGCGGCCGACGCCCGACTGTCGAGCAACGGCGGTGCCAGCCCGGCGGCGTACCCAGGTAGCAGGTTCTAAGACCCGCTGAATCATGTGGTTATGACTGTTGGTAGGGGTAGGACGGACGGGAAATCTATTGACAATTTTGGGCGCGATGACAGTTTTTGTCAACCTCAGGTGCCGCATAGTGTCAGGTTCTACGGGCTCCCGCAGGGTTCTACGGGGTTCTACGTCCGGGGTTCCACTGGGTTCTGCAGGTTCCACGGGGTTCCAGGGGTTCCTCAGGGTCCCAGGGGTTCGACTAGGTTCTTGGCAAGTTAGAGGGTCTTGGAGGGCCCTCTGGCTTCCCCCGTTTCGTTACGCCAACCGAGTCGCAAATCGTTAGAAACCGAACCCGGTAGAACCCGAACCTTGTAGAACCTCGTAGAACCCTGTAGAACCCGTAGAACCCTTATTTGAGATTGTACTTCTTGGTGTAATACCGGAAGGACCGGAAGCTCATTCCGAGCAGTTCGGCGGCTTTGACCTTCACGCCACCGGCGCGGCGGAGCGCCTCGGCAATATACTCGCGCTCGATTCCCTGGACGTGACGCTCCAGATCGAACCCGGCATCCGGAAACGCCTCGGGTGGCGCGGGTGCGGTCGTATCGGCGACGACGCGCTGATTGAGCTGCTCCGGCAGGCTGTCAGGAAGGATCGTGGGAGTTCGCTCGAGCGCGACAGCCCGCTCGATGGCGTTTTCAAGCTCGCGGATATTTCCCGGCCAGCTGTATTGAGTCAGGAGCGCGAGCGCGGCCCCCGAAATGCCAGTAATCGGCTTCCCCATCTGTTCGGCGAAACGCGTGACGAAGTGTTCCGCCAGCAGAGGGATGTCTTCCGGCCGTTCACGCAGCGGCGGCACGCGCATCGGGATCACATTGATTCGGTAGAACAGATCCTCGCGGAACGATCCCTCCGCCACCATCCTGGTCAGATCGCGATTGGTGGCGGCGAGGATCCGGATGTCAGCGTCGATCTCTTCGGTGCCCCCGAGACGCCGGAATTTCCGCTCCTGGAGCACGCGGAGGAGCTTCACCTGGACGAGGGGACTCATCTCCCCAATCTCGTCCAGGAAGATGGTGCCCTTCTCCGCAACCTCGATCAGCCCCTTCTTGTTGCTGTCGGCGCCCGTGAACGATCCGCGCATGTGGCCGAACAGCTCCGAGTCCAGCAGGGTCTCCGAGAGCGCCCCGCAGTTCAGCGCGACGAATGGCCGCTCGCGGCGCGGCGAATTGACGTGGATGGCGCGCGCGATGAGCTCTTTCCCCGTGCCCGATTCGCCGGTGATCAGAACCGTGCTGTTCGTCGGCGCGATCGTCTCAATCAGCTGGAACAGCGCGAGCATCGGCGAGCTGGTGCCGATGATGTTGGAGAACTGATGCGACGTGCGCAGCGCCCGCTTCAGCAGGACGTTCTCCTGCTGCAGCCGCCGGCGCTCCAGCTCGCGTCCCACCCGCACGCGGAGCTCCGCTGCGGTGTCTTTCGATTTCGTGACGTAGTCTGTCGCACCGAGGCGCAACGCCTCAACCGCCGTCTCAGTGGTTGCGAACGCCGTCATGACAATGCTGACGATGTCGGGCGCGATCCGCTTGGCTTCCCGTAGGAGATCGACACCGTTCATCTGGGGCATCCGGATGTCCGTGATCAGGATGTCCACTCGTTCGCGTTTGAGGAGTTCGAGACCCGCGGCCCCATCCTCCGCAATCAGCACGTCGTAGCCGTCGCGCCGCAGCACGATCGACAGCAACTCACGCATCGAGCGCTCGTCGTCGACCACGAGCACACGGGCGGGCGCGTGAGAGGTCTGCGACGGGCCGGTCTGGAGTTCCGTGGTCATGTCAGTTCAACATCGCTGGCGCGTCGTCGACGGCCGGTGTCGTCAAGGGCAGCGTCACTTCCACACGCGTGCCTTTGCCGCGCTGGGACGTGACGTGCACCTCGCCGCCGTAATCGCTGACGATGCGGTGAACGATCGCGAGACCAAGTCCAGTGCCGCGTTCGAACGCCCCGCGAAACGGTTGAAAGATTCCGTCGAGCTCCTCGGGCGCGATGCCCACGCCCTGGTCCTCGACCCGGATGAGCATTTCGCCGGGGCTGCTGTCGTCCTCCTCCCGGCGGGCTACCGACAGCCGAAGCGTGCCGCCCTTGGGCATGGCCCGAAGTCCATTGGTCGCAAGATTCCAGACCACTTGCCGGATCTGATTGGCGTCCGCGACATACCAGACCGGGTTCGTGGGCACGTCGACCTCGATTTGATGGCCGTCGATCAGCTCGGCGTTGTTCTGGAGGAGCGTGGTCGTATCGGTGACGATCTGGCGTACATCCATGCGACTCGTGCTGAGGCGCTGTGGCCGCGCGTAGGCGAGAAAACTCCGGATCGTCTCGTTCAACCTGTCCGACTCGCGCAGGACGATGTCCATCAGCTGCGACTGTTCCTCCGTCAAAGGTAGCTCCTGGCGCAGTATCTGGATAGAGCCGGACATGGACGCCAGTGGGTTGCGGATTTCATGGGCGATGCCTGCGGCCATTTCTCCCACGGCGGCAAGCCGCTGCTGGATCCGCGCTTCGCGCTCGAGCTTGCGGGACTCGGTCACGTCCTGAAACGTGAAGAGAAAGCCGGTTTCGCCGCGAGGGGTATAGAGAAGGGCCGTGCTCAGGCCCAGTTCGATCGTGCCACGCCCGCTGCGCGTGAAATCGATCTCGACGCGCGGCAGCCGTGGACGTCCCTCGCGTGGACCGAACATCTCGGTGGCCAGCTCGTTCGGCATCTGCAGCACATCGGCAATCGATTGACCCGCCGCGTCAGCGGCCGTCACCCCGGTAATGGACTCCGCGGCGCGATTGAACGTCAGCACGCGCCCGTCCATGTCGGTCGTGGCCAGACCGCTCATGAGACTGTCAATGACGTGCTGGCTGAACGCCTGCAGATCGGCCAGCTGGTTCGAGGTCGCCGCAAGCTGCTCGTCGGCCCGCCGCACGCTCTCAGCGAGGTAGCCGCTCAGCGATGCCACGGCGAAGAACCCGAAAATGTTCAGGCCAACGGTAAAGAGCGCCATGCGAAAGGGCGGCAGCAGCGCGTAGTCGAGTACACCCGGCAGCAGCCCAGCTGGGTAGTACTGCGCGAGCACGAGACCGCTGTAGAGGAGCGAGCTCAGCACGGCGACCATCATTCCGCCGCGACGTGATTGAATCGTGCTCGCCGCAATGATCGGCAGCGTATAGAGTGACGAGAAGTAGCTCGAGACGCCGTTCGTGATGTAGACAATCGCCGAGACGATCACGGCGTCGCATCCGAGCTGCACGTCCACGAACCAGCGGTTCTTCTCCGAATACTTGAGCGCGACGCTGTAGATCGCGGTCAACGCGTAGGTGATGCCGATCAGGACGAAGAACGGATCGATCGGGAACGCGCCAGGGAACTTGAGGCGAATGAGCAGCGCCGAGCCAAGCAGCAGCGTAATGACGGCCGCACGGCCCGCCATCAGCCACACCAGTTTGGCTCGTAAAGTGTGCATATCAGCTATCAGCTGTCAGCCATCAGCTATCAGCTGCTGACAGCTGATGGCTGAGAGCTGACCGCTCCTACGTCAGCTTGCTGATCAGATCGAAGATCGGCAGATACATGGCGATGACGATACCGCCGACAATCACGCCCAGGAACGCAATCATCACCGGCTCCATCAGCGTCAGAAGACCTGCCACCGCCGTATCGACTTCGTCCTCGTAGAAGTCGGCAATCTTGCCGAGCATCGCGTCGAGCGCGCCGGTCGTTTCGCCGACGTTGATCATCTGAACGACCATCGAAGGAAACACGTTCGTTTCGCGAAGGGGCGTGGATATCGTCTCGCCGCGCTCGATGCTGGATCGCGTCGTCTGCACCGCATCTTCGATAATGGCGTTGCCGGCGGTCTTCGCGGTGATGTCGAGGCCGTCCAGGATCGGCACGCCCGAGGCGAGCAGCGTCGAGAGCGTGCGGCAGAACCTGGCGACCGCGACCTTCCGCAGAATGTTGCCGAGGATCGGCAGTCTTCAGCAGCGATCGCGTCGATCATGTGCCGCCCGTTGTTCGTGCCGTAGTAGCTGTTTGAGCCGCATACCCGATCAGGCCGAGGACGATGATCAGGATCCAGCCGTAGCTGACGAGCATGTCGCTCGCGGCGATGACCACTCGGGTCGGAAGCGGCAGCTGAGCGCCAAGGCCGGCAAAGAGCGACGCAAAGGTCGGGAATAACCTTCCACAAGATCGCCGCGACGACGACGCCGGCGATGACGATGACCGCGACCGGGTAAATCATCGCGGACTTCACTTCGCCCTTCAGTTTGACGTTCTTCTCGATGTAGACCGCGAGCCGCTTCAGAATGGTGTCGAGGATACCGCCCGCCTCGCCGGCGGCGATCATGTTCGAGAAGAGCGCGTCGAACGTCTTCGGGTGCTTCTTCATGGCGTCGGCGAGCGCCGCGCCTGACTCGACGTCCTCGCGGACCTTGAGGATCACCGCCGCGAAGTTCTTGTGCGGCTCCTGCTTGCCGAGAATCTCGAGGCACTGGACGAGCGGCAGCCCGGCGTCGATCATGACGGAGAACTGCCGGGTGAAGATCGCGAGGTTCTTCGCCGGAACCGACTTGCCGCCCTTCGGCCCCGCGGGCTTGGCCGCTTTGGCAACCTTTGCCGCCTTCGCGGGGTCGATCCGCGTCACCATGATCTGCTCGCGGCGCAGCCCCGCGACCGCCGCATCCATGGTGTCGGCGACCCGCTCGCCCGTGACCGTCTGCCCCGCGCGCGTCCGTCCCGAATACGCGAATGTAGGCATAAAGAAAGCTCCCGCTCGAAGCTATCAGCTCTCAGCTGTCAGCTGTCAGCGAGCTGATGGCTGACAGCTGATAGCTCTCACCGCGTCCCAGTCCTCGTCGGGATCCCCGACCTGGCCGCGACATGCCGGCGCCTGGCACGACGCCAGCGCCGCGGCTGATCATCTGTTCCAGTTCGTCCTTCAACGACGAGCGCCGACATCGCCGTGCTCGAGCGTAATCAGCCGCTTCTGGTAGAGCGTCGCCAGCGATTGATTCATCGTCTGCATGCCAAACTTTTCCTGCCCGGTCTGCATCGTCGAATAGATCTGGTGGACCTTGTCGTCGCGAATCAGGTTGCGGATCGCGGGCGTCGGAATGAGCACTTCGAGCGAGATGACGCGGCCCTGCCCGTCTGCACGCGGCATCAGCGCCTGGCAGACGATGCCTTCGAGCACCAGCGAGAGCTGGGTCCGGATCTGCCCCTGCTGGTGCGCGGGAAAGACGTCGATGATGCGGTTGATCGTCTGCGCCGCCGAGTTCGTGTGCAGCGTCGCAAACGTCAGGTGGCCGGTTTCCGCGATGCGGAGCGCCGACTCGATCGTTTCCAGATCGCGCAGCTCGCCGATGAGGACGATGTCGGGGTCTTCGCGCAGCGCGGCGCGAAGCGCCGCCGCGAACCCGTGCGTGTCGCTGTGCACTTCGCGCTGGTTGACCAGGCAGCCCTTGTGCTGGTGGATGTACTCGATCGGATCCTCGATGGTCAGGATGTGCTCGCGCCGCTCGGTGTTGATCTTGTCGATCATCGCGGCCAGCGTCGTCGACTTGCCGCTGCCCGTCGGCCCGGTCACGAGCACGAGGCCGCGCGGACGATCGGCGAGCGTGGCCAGAACCGGCGGAAGACCGAGCTCGTCGAAGCTCTTGATCTGTTCCGGGAATGACCCGGTAGACCGCGGCGACGGCGCCGCGCTGGTTGAAGACGTTGCAGCGGAAGCGCGCGAGGCCGCGGATGCCGAACGAGAAGTCGAGCTCGAGCGTCTCCTCGAATCGCTTCTTCTGCGAGTCGGTGAGCACGCTGTAGGCGAGCCCCTTCGTTTCCGCCGGACCGAGCGGCGGCAGATCCAGCGTCTGCAGCTTGCCATGCACGCGGATCTGCGGCGGCGTCTGCGTCGTGAGATGCAGGTCGGATCCGTTGTACCTCGACGAGCGTTTGAAGAAGTTCAGGTAATGTGGCCATGTTGTTCAGCTCTCAGCTCTCAGCTCTCAGCTCCCTCAGCGTTGGTTAATTCTTCAGTGTCGCTTTCACCAGCTGACAGCTGAAGCTGATAGCTGACAGCTGATAGCTACTTCACCGTCTCTCGTGCGACTTCCTCGATCGTCGTGACGCCTTCCATCACTTTGTGCAGGCCGCTCCGGCGCAGCGTGATCATGCCTTCCTCGATCGGCCTTGCGCCGGAGCTCGAGACCCGGAGGCGCCGACCAGGATCAGCTCGCGCAGCTCTTCGCCGATCTCCATCACCTCGTACAGGCCGACGCGCCCCTTGTAGCCGGTGTTGTTGCACTTCTCGCAGCCGCTGCCCTTCTTCGGAATCACCTTCTGCGCCTCGTCCTGCGTGAAGCCGGCTTCGACGAGCGCCTGCGGGCGCGTGCGGCTCCTCGACCTTGCAATTGGCACAGATGCGCCGGACCAGACGCTGGGCGCAAATCAGGTTGACCGAGCTGGCCACGAGGAACGGCTCGATGCCCATGTTCATCAACCGGTTGATCGTGCTCGGCGCGTCGTTGGTGTGAAGCGTCGAGAGCACGAGGTGCCCGGTCAGCGCGGCCTTGACGGCGATTTCCGCTGTCTCGAAGTCTCGAATTTCGCCGACCAGGATGATGTTGGGGTCCTGGCGCAGAAAGGACCGCAGCGCCGCCGCGAAGTTCAGTCCGATGTTCTCGCGCACCTGCACCTGGTTGACGCCGACGAGGTTGAACTCGACCGGGTCCTCGGCAGTCATGATGTTGGTCTCGGGCGTGTTGATCTTCGCGATCGACGAATACAGCGTGTTCGTCTTGCCGCTTCCCGTCGGGCCGGTGACGAGCACCATGCCCCACGGTTTGGCGATCGCGACTTCCAACTTCTTGAGCGACACGGACTCGAACCCGAGCTTCGTCATGTCGAGCATCAACTTGTCTTTGTCGAGCAGACGCATGACGATCTTTTCGCCGAAGAGCGTCGGCAGGCAGGACGACGCGGAAATCGATCTCTTTCGTCGCGCCATCGTCGGCGAAGCGGATCTTGATGCGGCCGTCCTGCGGCAGCCGCTTCTCCGCGATGTCGAGCTTGGCCATGATCTTGATGCGCGACGTGATCGCGTCGCGGAACTTCATGGGCGGCGCCATGACGTTGTAGAGGAGACCGTCAATGCGGAACCGCACGCGGAATTCCTTCTCGTACGGTTCGATGTGAATGTCGCTCGCCCCTTTCTGGATGGACGACATCAGCATCAGGTTGACGAGGCGGATAATCGGCGCTTCGCCGCCCTGTCGTCTCGAGCGACGCGACGTCGATCTGCTCGAGATCCTCGAGCACCTCCACGTCGTCGTCGACCACCGCGGTCGTTTCCTCGAGGGCCTTCGTGACCATGTCGAGCGACGACGAGGAGGTGCGGATCGCCGCTGCCGCCACTGTCGCGCGTGGCCGCGCGGGCATTCCCGGCAGCGTAATACCGCGCGATTGCGTCGCCAACCGCCGTCTCAGACGCGACCACGGGTTCGACGTTGTACCCCGTCATGAACTTGATGTCGTCCATGGCGAAGACGTTTGTCGGATCCGTCATCGCGATCGTCAGCGTCGCGCCGGATCGGCTGAGCGGGATGATCTGGTATTTGTGCGCCGTTTCAGCGGGAATGAGCTTGATGATTCCGGTGTCGATCTCGAACTGCGTCAGGTTGATGGAAGGGACGCCGTATTGCTTGCTCAGCAGCGCGGTGATTTCTTCGTCCTTCACGAAGCCGAGCTTCACGAGGTTGTAGCCGAGCTTCCCGCCATTGGTTTTCTGATAGGACAGCGCTTCCTGCAGCTGGGCAGGTGTAATGCGCTTCTCCTTCAGCAACAAATCGCCAATACGGACGGGCATCGTTCAGACTCTGAATCTGTGCAGCGCGTGCGCCCGCACAGGCGGCGCACGGACGGTGTTTTCTAGGCTGGGGAATCAGCATTACCGCATGAGTTGACATTTTTTGTCAAGACAAAATCGTCGTCGCGAGAGCACTCGTGACGCAGGATCGGCAGATTGAGGGAAGAGACGTGAAATGGCGTTAAAAAACCACGCGGGCGGCAATTCCCCAGCCGCGATCGGCTTGGTCGGATCCCCACGTCGCCTGTCCGTCCGCGAGCAGCGACCGCCAGATACTGTAACGAGCCGCCAGCGGCCACGCTTGGGCGCGCCGAGCCTGTCGTGTTGAGACGGAACCCGCTGCGAACAAACACTTTCGATCCGATGCGGCCCTCGGTCCCCATCGCAAAGCTGCGGACCTGATCGGGGCTGCCGGTGCTCAGCAGATCGAAGTCAGCCGCCACGGCCCACCCATCGACCGGAGTAAAGGCCACTCCGGCGCGGGCCTGACGTTGCAGCTTGAGGGCTTCGGACTCGTCGGCGATGCTGAATGAGGGCTCGGTGACGTTTCTGACCGTCAAACCCACTTTGAGGCGGCCGCCGCCGGCCATCACACCGATGTCCGCGTCGAACTTGTTCTCACCGCCACCGCCGAGGTCGTCGGCACGGTCAGCAAGACGTCCCGGTCGCCGTCCGGGACCAAAGCGGAAGAAGCAACCCCGTGGACGAGCTTCACCGTCGTGCCGACAGCCACGCCCTGTACGAGCGACTGCACGAACGTCACGCCGGCTTGATGGGTCACGAGGCTGTCGACGCGGACGTATCCCGACGGGGCCTGTCCGCCGACGAGCAGGGCTGTTGGAACCTCCAAGGCGTGACCGTTCTCGTCGAGAGTCGGTAATAGGACAACCCGAGCGCCGGCATGCCGAGCGAGAAGAGGAAGCTGGTGCTCTGGCGCGACCCCTGGCTTGGCTCGCTTTGCTTGACCTCGAGGGTGCTGCGATCGGCGACCATCGTGAAGAAGTTCCCGAGCGCGAGGCCGGCGGGATTCCAATAGACCGCCGATGCATCGTCGGCAATGGCCACAAACGCGCCTCCCATGCCAGCGGCCCTGTGCTCCGACGGACTCGAACGTCTGAGCTGCGGCTGGCCCCACTGACGTCACCAGAAACACGGCGATCGAAAGCCGCCGAAGCCAGATGAGCATCTGGTGAGCTTACCGTACCGCACGAGACCGGCAGTCCCGTCGTTAATCCCTAAACTCAACGAGTTACAGGTAGTTGCCGGTGAGCGTTGGCCGAAACATCAGGGCCGCTTTCTCCGTATGTCTAGGTGCTAGAATCAGGTCGTCCCCCGTCCGGCCATCTCGGTCGCGGGCGAACCTCCAAACTTATGGCCAATACAACCGTTCAGACTGGGGCGACCCCTGCCCCCAGAGTCTTCCTGCGCGCTTCATCGGCGATCATCACGGCGCCGCGAGCCACGTTCGAATCGGTCGTCGCCCATCCACGGTGGTTTGGCATGCTCGTTACGACGACGCTCATCATCATGGCCTGCACGGTGCTGCCGATGACGACCGACGGCTGGGCGCGAGGCGTCTGCTCGAGGCGCAGGTCAGGCAGATGGAATCGTTCGGTATACAGGTCAACGACCAGGTGTACCAGCAGATGCGGAATCGGATGGGCATCGCGCCGTACACGACGGCCGGCGGCGTCCTGGTCATGTCGCCGATCATCACGGCCGTCATCGGCAGGACTCCTCTTCGCCGTGTTCAACGCCGCGATGGGCGGCAGCGCGACGTTCAAGCAGGTCTACAGCGTGGTCGTTCACGCCGGCGTGATTTCCGCGCTCGGCCAGCTGTTCACCGGCCCGCTGAATTACTTCCGCGGCACGATGGCGAGCGCGACCAATCTCGTCGGTGCTGCTGCCGATGCTGCCGGACGGAGTCGTTCTCGGCACGGCTCGCCGGGATGATCGACCTGTTCGTCGTCTGGTGGGTGTTCGTTCTGGCGATCGGGCTGGCGTGCTCTATCGAGCGGCGCACGCAGCCTGTCGCGATCGGCGCTGTTCGGCGTGTACGCGGTGATCGCGCTCGTGGTCGCCGCCGTCATGAGCCGTTTGGGGGGAACGCATTGAGTCGGAACAAGAAGATTCTTCATCGGCGTCGGGATCGTCGTCGTGCTCGGCGCGCATCGCGTACGCCAATGTGAAGTTCAAGCGGACGTCGGGCGTCACCGTCAACACCGAGAAGATCCAGAAACGGGCGCTCGAGGCGATCGTCTCGGCATCGGGCAAGATCCAGCCGAAGCGGCTCGTGAACATCAGCGCGGACACGATGGGGCGCGTCACCGATCTCGCGGTCGAGGAAGGGCGATCGCGTCAAGAAGGGCCAGTTCCTGCTGCAGATCGATCCGCGCAACCTGCGCAGCGACGTCACGCGCACCGAGGCGTCGCTCGCGGCGGCGACGTCGCAGATGGAGCAGCTGCGGGTGGCGCTCGAGAGCGCGCGCGTGGCGCTGAAGCAGGCGGAGGACAACTATCACGCGCCAGCAGGATCTCTGGAAGGGCGGGCTGACGACGCGGGAGACGCTCGAGCGTGCGGAAAACGACCTGAAGATGCGGCAGTCGGATCTGCGCGCGCAGGAACAGAACGTCAAGACGCAGCAGCTCCGCATGGAGCAGGAGAAGGCCACCGCTCGAAAGCGCGCGGTTCGACCTGAGCAAGGTCCGCATCGAGTCGCCGATCGACGGCATCGTCACCCGGCGCAACATCGAGGAAGGGGAAACGGTCGTCATCGGCACGATGAACAACGCCGGCACGGTGCTCCTGACGGTCGCCGACATGTCGATCATCGAAGCGCAGGTCAACGTGGACGAGACCGACATCCCGTCCATCGCGCTCGGTCAGAAGGCGAAGATCACCGTCGACGCGATGCCCGGCAAGACGTTCTGGGGCAAGGTGACCGAGATCGGCAACAGCCCGATCCAGACGACCGGCAGCACGCGCGGCGACGCAGGCGACGAACTTCCTCGTGAAAGTCACGCTCGACACGGCGATCCCCGACGTGCGTCCCGGCTTCACGTGCACGGCCGAGATCACGACCGCGACGCGCGAGAGCGCGCTCGGCGTCCCGATCCAGGCGATGACCGTCCGCGAAGATGGTCGTCGACAAGGAAGGCAACATCGTCCGCGACGCCCGACGCGGACAAGCGACGACGCCCGCAGCGGAGGCGTCGAGGCCGTCCGAACTGAAGCCCGGCCAGGAACGCAAGGAGCTCGAAGGCGTGTTCGTCGTTCGCGACAACAAGGCGGTGTTCGTGCCGGTCAAGACCGGCATCGCAGGCGAGAAGTACTTCGAGGTGCTGTCGGGCGTCAAGGAGGGCGACAGGTGATCGTCGGTCCGTTCGCGTCGGTGCGCGAGCTGGCCGACGGCGCGGCGGTGAAGGTCGAAGCCGCGCCGCGGCGAACCGGTGGCGCGCCGGTCAAGTAGCGAATCAGCCCGATCGACTGATCCGTCATGCAGCTGTTCTTCGAAGCCGTCGGCCTCGCGCTGAGCGCGATCTGGGCGAACAAGCTGCGATCGTTCCTGACCGTGCTGGGGAACATCGTCGCGGTGACGTCCATCATCGCCGTCGTGTCGCTGATTCAGGGCATGAACGGCTACGTCACCAACGCGATCGTCTCGGGTGTCGGCGCCGACAACTTCACGATCCAGCGCTATCCGGTCGTCCGGACCGCAGGAAGACGAGGAGCGGATCCGCGGGCAACCCGCGGATCAAGGTGGACGAAGCGACGGCCATCCGGAAGTTCAGCGACAACATCGGCGCCGTGGCGGTCCAGGCTAACGCGGGCGGACGCGCCGAATATCGCGACGAGTCGGTCGACTCGGTGCAGATTCAGGGCGTGTCGCGCGACTACATCCAGTTCGCGACGTTCACCGCCGCGTCGCGGCCGCCTGATCAGCTCGAGCGAGGTCGACCGCATCGGTGCCGGTTGTGGTGCTCGGGGCCGACACGGCCGACCGGCTGTTCAAGGGCGCCGAGCCGCTCGACAAGACGATCAAGCTCGCCGGGCTGCACTTCCGCGTCATCGGCGTCAGCGAGAAGAAGGGGTCGTTTCTCGGCCAGTCGCAGGACGAGTTCGCGATCATCCCGCTCGGCATCTTCCAGAAGATGTTCGGCGTGCGGCCCGAACCTGCAGCTGATCGTCAAGCCGCGCAGCGCCGGACCTCGACGCAGGCGGCGATGGACGACGCGACGGTCGCGCTGCGAATCGAGCGCCGGCTGCGCCGCGAACAAGCCGGACAACTTCGGGATGTTCGCGTCCGACACGCTGCTCGGCATCTATCGACACGGCGACGAACGGCATCTTCGCGGTTCTCATCGGCGTGGTGGCGCTGTCGCTGGTCGTCGGCGGCATCGTGATCATGAACATCATGCTGATGGTCGTCAGCGAGCGGACGCGCGAGATCGGGCTGCGCAAGGCGCTCGGCGCGCGGCGGCGCGACATCATCTGGCAGATCCTCACCGAATCGGTCACGCTCTCGACGATGGGCGGCGTCATCGGCACGGGTCTCGGGTTCATCCTCGCGGTCATCATCAGCAAGGTGTCGCCGCTGCCTGCCTCGGTGCAGATCTGGTCGGTCGCGATCGGCGTCGGCATCACGGCGGTCGTCGGCCTGTTCTTCGGGCTCTATCCGGCGATGCGCGCGGCGCGGCTCGATCCGATCGAAGCGTTGAGGCGGGAATAGACAAGGAAAATATTTTCATTGGCTGCTTTACGATCCGGGCTGCTCGGCGAAATCGTCGCGATGTCGTTCGACACGCTGCGCGCGAACAAGATGCGCTCGGCGCTGACCGTGCTCGGCGTCGTCATCGGCATCACGTCGATCGTCGGCATGACGTCGCTCATCCGCGGCTTCGACGAGTCGCTGCGCGACTCGATCCGCGCGCTCGGGCCGAACACGATCTTCGTCCAGAAGTTCAGCGGCGCTGAGCCATCCTCAGCGGGCAAGAGCTTCCTCGAAGTCGCGCGGCGGCCGAACATCACGATGCGAGGACGCGCGGGCGATCGCGCGCGAGTGCCCGTCGGTCGCGCTGGTCGACGTCTGGCTCGGCGATGATGGGCAACGCCCGGTCGCGCATCTACTACGGCCACGAGCGGACGAAGCAGCTCGGCGATCCTGGGCGCGACCGAGAACTTCGCCGCCGTCAACTTCGTCAAGCTGGAGATGGGCCGCTTCTTCGTCCCGGGCGAGGTCGACCACCGCACGCCAGCTCGTCGTGCTCGGCCAGACGCCGTACCAGTCGCTCTTCCCGAACACCGATCCGATCGGCAAGAAGGTGCGGCATCGGCGCCGAACGAGTTCACCGTCATCGGCGTGCTCGGCCCGCGGCCGAACCTCGGGCGGGCTCGCGCAGGGCGCCGACGACTTCGCGGTCATTCCCTACACCACGCACGAGAAGTTCTTCGGCAAGGTGCTGAAGGGCTCGGCGAAGATCACGCCGCGGCACGTTCAACCCGGCAGTGTTCCGCACGGCGATGATCGCGGTCGTCCCGCGCGAGGACGCGGGACGCGAGCAGGCGATGCGCGAGGTCGAAGCGCTCATGCGCGTCCGCCACACCCTGAAGCTCGACCAGCCGAACGATTTCGACCTGGCCACGCAGGACGCGGTCGCTGAAGGTCTGGGATCAGGTCAGCCAGGCCACGTTCCTGGCGCTCGTCGTCATCTCGCTCGATCGCGCTGATGGTCGGCGGCATCGGCGTCATGGCGATCATGATGATCTCGGTCACCGAGCGCACGCGCGAGATCGGCGTCCGCAAGGCGCTCGGCGCGCGCCGCCGCGAGATCCTCTGGCAGTTCCTGATCGAGGCCGCGTTCCTGACCTCGCTCGGCGGCGTGCTCGGGATCGTCTTCGGCAGCGCCATCGGCCTGATCGTCCACTGGGCTGTCGGGCTTCCCGATCTCGCTGCCCTGGTGGTCCTTCGCGCTCGGCATCGGCTTCTCCGCGAGCGTCGGGATTTTCTTCGGCCTGTTCCCCGCGATCAAGGCGTCGCGGCTCGATCCGATCGAAGCGCTGCGATACGAGTAGAGCTCGAGCTTCCAGCTCTCAGCTTCCAGCTCTCAGCTCTCAGCTTCAGCTCTCAGCTGTCAGCTCAGCCGCGCATCGTTACTTGCACCTCTGGAGCCCCTTATCAAGGAGGCGCCCGTGCAGGACTTCAGAAAGCTCCGAGTGTGGCAGAAAGCGCACGACTGACGCTGGACGTGTACGCAGCTTCTGCCTACTCAAAGGCCTCAGCATGGCCGCTTCAGAGATCAGCTCATCGGGCGGCGATATCGGTCCCTGCAACATCGCCGAAGGGTGCGGCCGGGCGGCGATCGGGACTTCCGGCGATTCGTCCGGCTCTCCTTGGGTTCCGCCAACGAACTTGAGTATGATCTCCTTCTTGCCCGAGATCTCGGGCTTCCTGCCTGGTGCAGTCGCACGAGCGACTCGCGGCGCGACGGTGGAGGTCAGACGAATGCTGAGCGGCCTGATCGCCAGCCTGAGCTGAGACTGACGGCTGATCAGCTGACAGCTGACAGCTGACGGCTGGCAGCTGGGAGCTGGACAGCTGGAGCATGACTTCGGAGGCACTGCATCATGAAGGTCTATGACGCCCCAGCCATGAGGAATGTCGCCCTGGTCGGCCATAGCGGCGCCGGCAAGACACAGCTCGTCTCCGCGCTGCTGTTCGATGCCGGCGCGGTCAATCGCTTCGGACGCGTGGACGACGGCACGACGGTGACGGACTACGACGAAGAAGAAATCGCCCGCAAGCACACCCTCGCCGTCCAGCCTCGCCTACGTCGAGTGGAACAAGACACAAGATCAACTTCATCGACACGCCGGGCATGGCGAACTTCCTGAGCGACGCGCGCGCGGCGCTGCGCGTCGTCCGACGCCGCGCTCGTCGTCGTCGACGCGGTCGCCGGCGTGGAGGTCTCGACCGAGAAGGTCTGGAAGCGGCGGCCGAGAACTCGAGGCTGCCGCGCCTCGTCGTGCTGAACCGCCTCGATCGCGAGCGCGCGAGCCTCGACCGATCGCTCGAGTCGCTGCGCGCCGTGTTCGGCCGCACCGTCGTCCCGATGCAGCTGCCGATCGGCGAGGAGAAGACGTTTCGCGGCGTCGTCGATCTCGTCGCGATGAAGGCCTGGACGTTCGCCGACGGACGGCAGCGGAAAGCCGACCGAGGGCGCGATTCCGGCCGATCTCGAGGCCGCGGCGCAGGCGGCGCGCGAGGCGCTCATCGAGATGGTCGCCGAGGCCGACGACACGCTGATGGAGAAGTTCTTCGACGCCGGCACGCTGACGCAGGAGGAGCTGCTGTCGGGGCTCAAGCGCGGCATCAGCCGCCGGGCGCGTGTTTCCCGGTCCTGTGCGCGTCGGCCACGGCGAACATCGGCATGCAGCCGCTGCTCGACGCGCATCGTCGCCTACGTGCCGTCGCCCGCCGAGCGGCCGTCTCGAAGCCAGGGCGAACAAGTCGGACGACGAGATCCGCGTCGAGGCGCCGAGACGACGGGCCCGGCGGCGGCGTTCGTCTGGAAGACCGTCGCCGATCCGTTCGCCGGACGCATCACGATGTTCCGCGTGGTCTCCGGCGCGTCTGAAGGCGGACTCGACGGTCCACAACGTGACGCAAGGACACGCCCGAGCGGCTCGGCCACCTCGTGCTGCTGCAGGGAAAGACGCAGACCAACGTGCCCGAGATCAAGGCCGGCGACATCGGCGCCGTGGCCAAGCTGAAGGAGACGCAGACGAGCGATCTGCTCGCCGACAAGGCCGTCGCGCTTCACGCTGGCGCGGCGACCAAGTTTCCCGAGCCGGTGATCTCGTACGCGATCGAGCCGAAGAGCCGCGGCGACGAAGAGAAGATCAGCACGGCGCTGCACCGCCTGCAGGAAGAAGATCCGACGCATCAACTACACCCGCGATCGCGCAGACCAAGGAGCTGCTGCTCGCCGGCCAGGGGCAGTCGCACATCGAGGTCACGGTCGCGAAGCTGAAGCGCCGCTTCGGCGTCGAGGTGAACCTGAAGCTGCCGCGCATTCCCTACCGCGAGACGATCACCGCCGCGACCGAGGCGCACGGCCGGCACAAGAAGCAGACCGGCGGCCACGGCCAGTTCGGCGACTGCAAGGTCAAGTTCGAGCCGCTGCCGCGCGGCAGCGACTTCGAGTTCGTCGACGACATCTTCGGCGGATCGATCCCGCGCCAGTTCATGCCGGCGGTCGAGAAGGGCATCCAGGACGCGCGGCTGCGCGGCTTCCTCGCCGGCTATCCGATGGTGGATTTCCGCGCGACCGTGTTCGACGGCTCGTTCCACCCGGTGGACTCGAACGAGCTGTCGTTCAAGATGGCGGGCTCGCTGGCCTTCAAGGACGGCATGTCGCGCGCGCGGCCGACGCTGCTCGAGCCGGTGATGGACGTCGAGGTCTACGCGCCGAGCGACTACGCCGGCGACCTGATGGGCGATCTGAACAGCCGGCGCGGCCGCATCGGCGGCATGGACACGCGCGGCGCGTCGACGATCATCCGCGCGAAGGTGCCGATGTCCGAGATGCTCACCTACGAGCAGCACCTCACGTCAGCCACCGGCGGCCGCGGCTCGTATCACATGGAGTTCTCGCACTACGAGGAAGTGCCGTCGCACCTGCACGGCAAGATCATCGCGGCCGCGAAGGCGGAGCGCGGACACGAGGCGGCGGAGGAAGTGTGAGGAAATGCTGAAAGGTTGAAGTGCTAGAATGCTGAATAAGAAAAGGCCGAAGCTCGCATTGGCGAGACCGGCCCTTGCCATTCTAACATTCAGCATTCCACCTTCAGCAACTGCTACGAGCCCCCGGCTTTCCGCGGGGCTCGAGTCTGGCGCGCCTTGCCCTTCGTCGTCGGCGCGGCCGCCGCCCTTGGCGCGCTTGTCGCTGCGCGCTCGGCTTGGCCTTCTTCTCGGCGCCCGCGTCCTCGGCCGCCTCTCCTCAGCGGCCTCGGCCTTCTTGCCGCGCAGCCGCTCGGCCGCCGCGCGCAGCCGGCCGCCGACGCCCTTCGGCTTGGCCTTCGCCGCCGCTTCGGTCTTCTCGGCTTCGGCGTTCGGGTTGAACTCGCTGCCGACCAGCTCGATCTGCGCCACCTCGGCGCTGTCGCCGCGGCGGTAGCCGAGCCGCAGGATGCGCGTGTAGCCGCCCGGCCGCGCCTCGAAGCGCGGCGCGATCGTGTCGAACAGCTTGCCGACGACGTCGCGGTCCTGGATGTCGCGGAGCACGAGGCGGCGCGCGTGCAGCGACTTGCCGTTCGCCTCGCCGCCGGCGAGCCCGCGCTTGGCGATGGTGATGATCCGCTCGACGAACGGCCGCAGCTCCTTCGCCTTCGGCACGGTGGTCTCGATGCGCTCGTGGCGGATGAGCGCTTCGGCCTGGTTGCGGAGCATCGCGATGCGGTGCTCGGTGACCCGGCCGAGCTTGCGGTGACTGACTCTGTGACGCATGTTCTTGATCCTTGTCGCAGTCCGCGATCCGCGGCTCCGCGGCTCGCGATCCGAGCCGCGAATCGACCGGCTCTGCCGAGTCCGCGAACCGCGAACTCGCGAGCCTCGCTACTCCTGCGCCTGCGCCGTCGGCTGATCGAGCCGCATGCCGAGGCTCAGGCCCATGCCCGACAGGATTTCCTTGATCTCGTTCAGCGACTTGCGGCCGAAGTTCTTCGTCTTCAGCATCTCGCCTTCGGTCTTCTGCACCAGCTCGCGGATCGTCCGGATGTTCGCGTTCTTCAGGCAGTTGTAGGACCGGACCGAGAGCTCCAGCTCCTCGACGCTCTTGTCGAGGTTCTCGTTGAGCGCCGCGCGCGGCTGGTCGGCCGACGCGTCCTGCTGCAGGTCGCCCGCATCCTCGAGGTTGATGAAGATGTTCAGGTGATCGCGAATCAGCTTCGCCGAGAGCGACACGGCGTCGCGCGGCGTCACCGAGCCGTTGGTCCAGACGTCGACCGTCAGCTTGTCGTAGTCGGTCGTCTGTCCGAGGCGCGCCGCCTCGACCAGGTAGTTGACCTTCTTGATCGGCGAGTGCACCGAGTCGATCGGGATCCAGCCGATGCCGAGATCCTCGTCGAAGTTCTTGTCGGCCGAGACGTAGCCGCGGCCGCGCTTCACGCGCATCTCCATGTGCAGCTTGCCGTCCTCGGCGACCGTCGCGATGTGCGCGTCCGGCTCGAGGATCTCGACGTCGGCGTCGGTCTCGATGTCGCGCGCCTTGACCTCGCCCGGCTTGTCGATGCGCAGGTACAGCGTCTTGGTCGTGTCGACGTGCATCTTCAGCGGAATCTGCTTCAGGTTCAGGATGATGTCGGTCGCGTCCTCGACGACGCCGGGGATCGGCGAGAACTCGTGCAGCACGCCGTCAATCTTGACCGCCGTCACCGCCGCTCCCTCGATCGAGGACAGCAGCACGCGCCGCAGGGCGTTGCCGACCGTCGTGCCGAAGCCGCGCTCGAACGGCTGCGCGTAGAACCGGCCGAACCGATCCGTGAGCGTCTCGCGCTCGAACTCCAGCCGCTTGGGCCGCTGAAAACCTTTCCACAGCATGTTCTTGCGTTCCTTTCAGATCAGGCGCCCGAAGTGTGGGCGCCCGCCGGACCTGCCGTTTCGCTCTCCGCCTCCCACCGCAGGTCCGGGAAGGCTGCGGGCGGAGAGCTAGCTCTGAGCTGCCAGCTGATCAGCTGTCAGCTGTCGAGCTCAGTCAGATCTGTCACGTCAGCTGACAGCTGCGAGCTGACAGCTGGAGCTTACTTGCTATACAACTCGACGATCAGCTGCTCCTGCACCGGGCAGGTTGATCTGCTCGCGCGTCGGCAGCGACGCGACGCGGCCGGTCATCTGGCCGGCGTCGAACGACAGCCACTCGGGGATGCCGCGGCCCTTCACTTCTTCCATCGCGTGCTGGATGGCGGCGTTCTGCGCGCTGCGTGCCGCGCACGCTGACGACGTCGCCGGCCTTGAGCGAGTACGACGGCACGTCGACCTTGCGGCCGTTCACCGAGGAAGTGGCCGTGGCGCACGAGCTGGCGCGCCTGCGCGCGCGAGGTCGCGAGGCCGAGGCGGTAGATGACGTTGTCGAGCCGCCGCTCGAGCAGCTGCAGCAGCGTCTCGCCGGTGATGCCGCGCGTCCGGTCCGCCATCTCGAAGTAGCGGCGGAACTGGTTCTCGAGCACGCCGTAGATGCGCTTGACCTTCTGCTTCTCGCGCAGCTGCAGGCCGTAGCCCACCAGCTTCGCCTTGCGCAGCTTGCCGTGCTGCCCCGGCGGCAGGTTGCGCTTCTCGATCGCGCACTTCTCCGTGTAGCAGCGCTCCCCCTTCAGGAAGAGCTTCATGCCTTCGCGCCGGCACAGCCGGCAGACCGGTCCGATGTAACGTGCCATTCGTTTGTTCCTTGTCGCTGTCAGTTTCCAGCTGCCAGCTTCCAGCTCTCGGTCACCGGCTCCGCAGCTGACGCTGGCAGCCTGCGAGCTGGAAGCTGACAGCCGGCGCCGTGCTCTACACGCGTCGCCGCTTCGGCGGCCGGCAGCCGTTGTGCGGAATCGGCGTGACGTCGCGGATCGACTTCACGTCGATGCCGATCGTCTGCAGCGCGCGGATCGCCGACTCGCGGCCGGCGCCCGGCCCCTTCACCCGCACTTCGACGCTGCGCATGCCGAACGCCTTGGCGGCGTTGCCGGCGGCAATCGCCGCCTGCGTCGCCGCAAACGGCGTGCCCTTGCGCGAGCCCTTGAAGCCGATGCCGCCGGCGCTCGACCACGCCACGACCGCGCCCTCGGGATCGGTGATCGTGATGATCGTGTTGTTGAACGACGCCTGGATGTGCGCGAAGCCGTGGTGGACGATCGCGCTTCTCGCCGCGCTTCTTGAACGCCTTCTTCTTCGCAGGGCGTCCGGCCTGCTTCTTGTCTCCGCCTTCTGGCGGTGCTGACGCGTCGATCGGTTCGTTCTTTGCCATATCTCAGCTCTCAGCTTTCAGCTTCCGCTCTCAGCGTCTCCACCGTCGCTCTCCGAGCTGACAGCTGACACTGATAGCTGACAGCTATAACCGTCTTCTTCTTCGCCACCGCGCCCTTGCGCGGGCCCTTGCGCGTGCGCGCGTTGGTCTTCGTCCGCTGCCCGCGCACCGGCAGGTTGCGGCGGTGCCGCAGGCCGCGCTAGCTGCCGATTTCCATCAGCCGCTTGATGTTCATCGAGATCTCCTTGCGGAGATCGCCCTCGACGCGGCCCTGCTCCTCGATGACCCGGCTGATCTTCCGCACGTCGTCTTCGGACAGGTCCTTGACCCGGATGTCGGGGCTGACCCCGGCCTCGGTCAGGATGTCGTTCGAGCGCTTCCGCCCGATGCCGTAGATGTAGGTCAGCCCGATTTCGACCGCTTGGTCCGCGGGAGATCGACGCCTGCGATACGTGCCATATCTCTTGATCCTTGTAGCTACCAGCTTTCAGCTATCAGCTATCAGCAATCGCCAATCTGCAATCGCCAGCTCCGCAATCGCCAGACGCTGAAGCTGGGAGCTGACAGCTATCCCTGTCTCTGCTTGTGCTTCTGGTTCGAGCAGATCACGCGCACCACGCCGCGGCGGCGCACGATCTTGCACTTGTCACAAATCCGCTTCACCGACGCTCTGACCTTCATGCGACCCTATCCCTCCTAACCCGCTGTCGCGGACCCGATCCGCTGCCCCGATCCCACAACACTTCTCCGACGATCCGCCCGCCGCGTCAGATCCCGCGGCGACAGTTCCAGCCGCACCCGATCGCCAACCAGCACCCGGATGAAGTTCCGGCCCGGCCCGCTCGGCGCGTGCGCGATCACCTGCCGCTGGCCGCTCGATCTCCACCCGGTACTGCCCGTGCGGCAGCGTCTCGCGCACCGATCCCTTCGACCGCGATCGCTCCGCCGCTCCGTTCGCGCGGCTCCTGCATCCGCGTCCCGTCGCCGCCTGGCCTCCGCTGAAGCCGCGAGCGGACGCTACCGCGCACGCCGCCGACGCCGGCACGCTGCGGCTGCGTCAGCACCAGCGGGCCGTTCTTGGTCACCGCCACGGTGTGCTCGAAGTGCGCCGACAGGCTGCCGTCCTTCGTCACCGCCGTCCAGCCGTCCGCCAGCACCTTCACCGCCGGCTGGCCCATGTTCACCATCGGCTCGATCGCCAGCATCATCCCCTCGGCCAGCCGCGGCCCGCGGCCCGGCTCGCCGTAGTTGGCAATCTGCGGCTCCTCGTGCAGCGCCGCGCCGATGCCGTGCCCGACGAACTCGCGCACCACCGAGAACCCGTGCGCCTCGACGTGCTGCTGGATCGCGTGGCCGATGTCCGACACGCGGCCGCCGAGCCGCACCTGCGCGATCCCCTTCTCCAGCGACTCCTGCGTCACGCGCAGCAGCGCGGCCGCCTCGTCGGACACCGTGCCGACCGGCACCGTCACCGCCGAGTCGCCGTAGAAGCCGTTCAGCTTCACGCCCATGTCGAGCGAGATGATGTCGCCCTCGACGAGCGGCGCGATTCGACGGGATGCCGTGCACCACCTGCTCGTTCACCGACGCGCACAGCGTCGCCGGATAGCCGCGATAGCCCTTGAACGCCGGCTCGGCGCCCGCCGTCCCGCACCAGCTTCTCCGCCGCCGCGTCGAGGTCCGCCGTCGTCACGCCTGGCGCCGACCATCGCCGCCAGCTCGGCGAGCACGTCCGCGACGAGCGCGTTCGCCGCGCGCATCCGCTCGATCTCCGCCGGCGACTTGCAGACGATCACAGTGCGACCCCGCGTCCTGCGGCGCCGATCGCCGCGTCAAGCGCCGCATCGACCGCCGCCGTCACCACGTCCGGCGGCTGGTTGCCGTCGATCGACCGGAACGTCGGCCGCGCCGAGTAGTACTCGACGAGCGGCTTCGTCTGCCGCTGGTACACCTTCAGCCGCTCCCGCACGATCTCGACGCCATCGTCCGACGCGCGTGACCAGCGCAGCCGCCGCACTTGCCGCACGCCGTCCGTCCAGTCCGGCGCGCGCGTTCGAGCCGCACTTGCTGCAGATCCGCCGCGTCGCGAGCCGGCGCACCAGCACGTCCTCCGGCACGACGATGTCGAGCACGACGAGCGGCCCGCGTCGGCCACCATCCGATCGAGCGCCGTCGCCTGCACGACCGTCCGCGGAAAGCCGTCGAGCACGAACCCGCACTCGCGCGTCCGTCGCGGTCCAGCCGATCCTCGCACGATGCCGATCATCACGTCGTCGCCGACCAGGTTGCCCGGCGTCCATCGTCGTGCTTCGCCGACGCGGCCCGAGCTCGGTCCCGGCCTGGACCGCCTCGCGCAGGATGTCGCCGGTCGAGATCTTCGGCAGCCGTGCGCGTGCGCGCGAGCCGCTCCGCCTGCGTGCCCTTGCCCGCCCCCGGCGGGCCGAGCATCACGACGTTCAGCGCCGGCGCAGCTCGCTGGTGAGCCGCCACCTACTGTCCCCGCCGTCCCCGGATCCGCGTCTTCTTCATGAACCCGTCGTAGTGGCGCATGATGAGCTGCGACTCGACCTGCTGCACGGTGTCCATCGCGACGCCGACGATGATGAGCAGCGACGTGCCGCCGAAGTAGAACTGCGACGTTCATGCCCTCGGTGATGAACCGCGGCAGATACGGCGTCGAGCCGTCTCCCCGATGAACGGGATCGGCGCGACCTTGAAGCCGCTGATCAGGAACTGCGGCAGGATCGCCACGATCGCCAGGTAGATCGCGCCGACCAGCGTGATCCGCGTCAGGATCGTGTCGATGTACTCCGCCGTCCGCTTGCCCGGCCGGATCCCCGGGATGAACCCGCCGTACTTCCGCATGTTCTCCGCGACGTCATCCGGGTTGAAGATGATCGCGGTGTAGAAGTAGCAGAAGAAGATGATGCCGGCGATGTAGAGCAGGTTGTAGCAGCGGCATGCCCGGCGCGATCTGCTCGATCGGCGCCGCCGCAAGCCAAGCTGTCCTCGCCGAACAGCGGCGCCAGCGTCGCCGGGAACGCCAGGATCGACGACGCGAAGATGACCGGGATGACGCCGCCCGTGTTCACCTTGAGCGGGATGTGCGTGCTCGATCCGCCGTACATCCGCCGCCCGACGACGCGCTTGGCGTACTGCACCGTGACGCGCCGGTGGCCGCGCTCGACGAACACGATCGCGGCGATCACCGCCACCATCAGCACGATCAGCAGCGAGCAGCCGCACGAGCCCCATCTGCCCGGTCCGCAGCTGGTCCAGGGTCGCGATCGACCGCGCTGCGGCAGGTTGACGACGATGCCCGCGAAGATGATGAGCGACATGCCGTTGCCGATGCCGCGCTCGGTGATCTGCTCGCCGAGCCACATGATGAAACGCGGTGCCCGGTCGTCAGCGTCAGCACCGTCATCAGCCGGAAGCCCCAGCCCGGGTTGTAGACCAGCGGCAGCCCGCCGGCGATCCCGGTGTTCCGCTCGAGGAAGATACGCGATGCCCAGCGACTGCACGACGCTCAGCAGGATCGTCCCGTAGCGCGTGTACTGCGTGATCTTGCGCCGCCCCAGCTCGCCTTCCTTCGACAGCCGCTCGAGGTACGGCCACACGACCGTCAGCAGCTGCAGGATGATCGACGAGCTGATGTACGGCATGATGCCCAGCGCGAAGATCGTCATCTGCGACAGGTTCCTGCCCGAGAACATGTCGTACAGGCCGAACATCGTGTTCTTCGCCTGGTCGGCGAGCAGCGCCAGCGCCTCCGGATTGATCCCGGGCGTCGGGATGTGGCCGCCGACGCGATACACCGCGAGCAGCCCGAGCGTGAACAGCACGCGCTTCCGGAGGTCGGCGACCGCGAAGATGTTCTTCAGGCTATCTGCAGCATAGGACCGGCCCCCTATGCGAGGACTTCGGCCTTGCCGCCGGCGGCGGCGATCTTCTCGGCCGCCTTGCCGCTGAACTTGTGCGCCCGGACCGTCAGCGCCTTCGACGATGTCGCCGCGCGCCAGCACCTTGATCTGCGCCGGCGCGTCCGACGAGCCCGCTGCTCGCGCAGCAGCTCCGGCGTGACTCGACGCCGGCCTCGAACCGCTCGCCGAGCGCGTCGAGGTTGACGACCTCGTACTCCGCGCGGAACGGGTTGTGGAACCCGCGCTTCGGCACGCGCCGGTGCAGCGGCATCTGGCCGCCTTCGAACCCGCGCTTGTGCTTGAAGCCCGAGCGCGACTTCGCGCCCTTGTGCCCGCGTCCCGCCTGCTGCCCTGGCCCGAGCCCTGGCCGCGGCCGATGCGCTTCTTCGAGTGCTTCGCGCCCTTCGGGGGACGCAGATTGCTGAGATCCATATGTGTATCCTTGAATTGCTGAAGGTGATTGCGTGAATGCCGATTGCGCTCACGCACTCGAATTCACCATTCAGCATTCACCAACTCACTCTACCGTCACCAGGTGCCGCACCTTGAGGATCATCCCGCGCGTCGCCGGCGTGTCGAGCAGCTCCACCGTGTGGCCGATCCGGCGGAGGCCCATGCCCTGCACCGTCGCGCCTGCGTCCTGTTGAACCCGATCGGGCTCTTGAACGAGCGTGATCCGGACCTTCGCGCCGTCGCCGCTCTTCTTTGCAGTCTTCTTCGGCCATGGTCGCCTATCGCGTCGTCGCGGCGAGATCGCCCGGCTCCTCTTCCTTGCCGCGCAGCTTGCGCACCGCGCGCCGGATCCTTCAGGCCCTCAGCCCGGCGAACGTCGCGCGCACCACGTTGTGCGAGTTGGCCGATCCGATCGACTTGGTCAGCACGTTCTGGATCCCGCACGACTCGACCACCGCGCGCACCGCGCCGCCCGCGATGATGCCCGGTGCCGTCCGGCGCCGGCTTGAGCAGCACCTGCCCCGCGCCGAAGCGCCCGAGCACCGGGTGCGGCACCGTCGTGCCCTGCAGCGGCACGCGGATCAGCGACTTCTTCGCCGCCTCGATGCCCTTCTTGATCGCCGACGGCACTTCCTTCGCCTTGCCGACGCCGAAGCCGACGACGCCGTGGCCGTCGCCGACGACGACGAGCGCGCTGAAGCTCAGGTTCTTGCCGCCCTTGACGACCTTGGTGACGCGGCTGATGTTCACGACCGTGTCCTTCAGGTCGAGCTGCGACGCGTCGATTTTCTCTCGTGTCTCAAGCATGAGCTTCCAGCTTCCAGCTTCCAGCTTGCTCAGCTGTCAGCTGTCGAGCATCTGCAGCTCCCGGCCTCCGCCATCCAGCTGAGAGCTGGACGCTGAGAGCTGGGCTCTAGAACTCCAGCCCCGCCTCGCGCGCCGCCTCGGCGACCGCGCGGATCCGGCCGTGATAGAGGAACCCGCCGCGGTCGAACACGACGCGCTTGATGCCCTTGTCGATGAGCCGCTCGGCGATGGTCTTGCCGAGCGCCTTCGCGCCGGCCATGTTGCCGCCGCCGCGTCGGCCTGCCAAGCTGCCGGCTTCAGCGCCGGCTCGGTGCTCGCCGCCGACGCGAGCGTCGTCCCGCTCATGTCGTCGATGACCTGCGCGTAGATGTGCGACACGCTGCGGAAGACGCGCAGCCGCGGCCGCTCGGGCGTGCCCGCGATCCGCTTCCGCTGCCGCAGCGCGATCCGCGTGCGGCGGTCTTTCGTCGTTTTGATCTTCATAATCTCAGCTCTCAGCTCTCAGCTCTCAGCTCCAGCTCTCAGCCTGCTCAGCTGACGGCTGACAGCTGATAGCTACTTCGCCCCCGTCTTGCCCGCCTTCTTCTTCAGCACTTCGCCGGTGTAGCGGACGCCCTTCTGCTTGTACGGGTCGGGCTTGCGCAGCCGCCGGATGTTCGCCGCCACCTGGCCGACCGCCTGGCGATCGATGCCGGTCACCGTGATGTGCGTCTGCTTGTCGATCGCGATGTCGATGCCCGCGCGGGATGTCGAACACGACCGGGTGCGAGTAGCCGAGCGCGAAGATGCACCTGCTTGCCCTTCAGCTCCGCGCGGTAGCCGACGCCGACGATGTCGAGGTCCTTGCGGAAGCCCTCGGTCACGCCGCGCACGGCGTTGGCCACCAGGCTGCGCGCCAGGCCGTGGAACTTGCCGAGCTCGGGTCCTCGCGCAGCGTGCGCGCGTGCAGCTGATCGCCGTCGACCTCGAAGCCGATGCCGGCCGGCAGCGGCTGGCGCAGCTTGCCCTTCGGCCCCTGCACTTCGACGGCGCCCGGCTGGGTGTCGACCTTGACGCCCTTCGGGATGGCGATGGGTTTCTTTCCGATTCGAGACATGTGCTATGTCGCTTTCAGCTATCAGCTTTCAGCTGCTCAGCTGACCGAGCTCTCCGCTGACAGCTGACAGCTGAGAGCTGGCAGCTGAGAGCTGTCACCACACGTTACAGAGCACTTCGCCGCCGACGCCGGCCTTGACGGCTTCGCGGCCGGTCATGACGCCTCGCGAGGTCGTCAGGATGCTGGTGCCGAGCCCGGCGAGCACGTCGGGCACCTCGTCGCGTCCGAAGTAGACGCGGCGTCCCGGGCGGCTGACCCGCTGGATGCCGGTGATCACGCGCTCGCCGCGGGGCCCGTACTTCAGGAACACGCGCAACTGCGCCTGCACGCGCTCTCCGGCCTGCGGCTCGAGCACCTTGAAGCCCTGGATGTAGCCTTCGCTCTCGAGGATCCGCGCGATCTCCACCTTCAGGCGGGACGACGGCATATCCACCCGGGAGTGCCGGGCGATGGTCGCGTTCCGGATCCGCGCCAGCATGTCTGCGATTGGATCGGTCATATTTCTTAGCTCTCGTTTCAGCTTCCAGCTTCCAGCTTCCAGCTTCCAGCAGCCTGTCAGCCTGATCCAGCTGAAGCTGGCAGCTGGGAGCTGGAAGCTTCTTCACCAGCTACTCTTCGTCACCCCGGCGATGTCGCCTTCGAGCGCCAGCTTGCGGAAGCACAGGCGGCACAGCGCGAACTTGCGCAGGTAGGCGCGCGGGCGGCCGCAGCGCTGGCAGCGGTTGCGCAGCCGGACCTTGAACTTCGGCGTCTTGGCTTCTTTCGCGATCTTTGCGGTCGTGGCCATCTGTTCTGATCCTTTACTTATCCTGAATCGCTGATCCCGAATCTTGACTCGAGTCCTTTCGCAGCCGCGATCGGCCTCAGCCCGACTAGTTCGGCCGGAACGGCATGCCGAGCAGCTGCAGCAGCTTGCGCGACTCCTCGTCGGTCTTCGCGGTCGTCACGACCGAGATGTTCATGCCGCGCGCCTTGTCGACCTTCATGTAGTCGATCTCGGGGAACAGCAGCTGATCCTTCAGGCCGAGCGTGTAGTTGCCGCGGCCGTCGAAGCCGCGTCGGCGACACGCCGCGGAAGTCGCGCACGCGCGGCAGCGCGACCGAGATCAGCCGGTCGAGGAACTCCCACATGCGCTCGCCGCGCAGCGTGACCATCGGCGCCGATCGGCATGCCCTTGCGGACCTTGAACTGCGCGATCGACTTCTTCGCGCGCGTCGACACCGGCTTCTGACCGGTGATGCGCGGCGACCTCGTCGGCGCCGGTGTCGACGATCTTCGCGTTCTGCGTCGCCTCGCCGAGGCCCATGTTGACGACCACCTTCTCGATCTTGGGGATCGCCATCACGTTGCTGTAGCCGAACTCCTTCTTCAGGGCCGGCGCGACTTCCTTCTCGTAACGTTCCTTCAGGCGGCTCATTTGTCTACCACTCCCTCGCACTTGCGGCAGATGCGGACCTTGCGGCCGTCGCCGAGGATCTTGCGGCCGAGCCGCGTCGGCTTGCCGCACTCGGGGCAGACGAGCTGCACGTTCGACGCGTGCAGCGCCGCCTCGCGCTCGACCAGCCCGCCCTTGATTTGCCGCTGCGGGTTCGGCTTGGTGTGGCGCTTGATGATGTTCACGCCCTCGACGACCAGGCGGTTCTTCTCCGGCAGCGACCTTCAGCACGCGCCCGCGCTTGCCGCGATCCTTGCCCGGTGATCACGACCACGTTGTCGTTCTTGCGAATCGGGGTTGCTAGTCTCGACATAACAGAGTCCCTGAACTTCAGATTGCCGAGTTCTGAATGCTGATCCGAGACTCGTCATTCAGCATTCAGCTGGCATCAGCAATTCTCCGGCGCCCTTACAGCACCTCGGGCGCCAGCGAAATGATCTTCATGAACCGGCGCTCGCGCAGCTCGCGGGCGACGGGCCCGAACACGCGCGTGCCGATCGGCTCGTTCTGGTCGTTGATGAGCACGGCGGCGTTGCGGTCGAACCGGATGTAGCTGCCGTCCTTGCGGCGCTGCTCCTTGACCGTGCGCACGATCACCGCCTTCACGACCTGCCCCTTCTTGACGTTGCCGTCGGGCGTCGCTTCCTTCACCGAGGCGGTGATGATGTCGCCGAGCCGCGCGTAGCGGCCGGTCGATCCGCCGATCGGGTTGATCGCCGCGATCTTGCGCGCGCCGGAGTTGTCGGCCACGTCGAGAATCGATCGCATCTGGATCATGGTGCTCCTAGATCTCCTTCGCCTTCTCGACGACGCGCGTGACGACCCAGCGCTTGCGGCGGCTGAGCGGCCGGCTCTCGACGATGGCGACGCGGTCGCCGACCTTGGCCTCGTTCGTCTCGTCGTGCGCCAGGAACGTCGACGTGCCGCTTCTGGGTCTTGCCGTAGAGCGCGTCGCGAATCTGGCGCTCGATGGCGACCACGACGGTCTTGTCCATCTTGTCGCTGACGACAACGCCAGTGATTTCAGCTTTCGTGGCCATGGCCTTACGCCGTCTCCTTCTCGCGCAGCACCGTCTTCACGCGCGCCAGATCGCGGCGCAGCGCCTTGAGCTTGTGCGCCGCCTCGAGTCTGCCCCATCGACTTCTGGATCCGCAGCCGGAACAGCTGGTCGTCGATATCCTTCTCGCGCTGCCGCAGCTCGTCGACCGCCGAGGTCGCGGAACTCCGCCACCTTCATGACGCCTTCTCCTCCGCGAACCGCGTCGCGAACTTGGTCTTGATCGGGAGCTTCGCCGACGGCCAGGCGCATCGCCTCGCGCGCGTCGGTCTCGTTGACCCCTTCCATCTCGAACAGGATCCGCCCGGGCCGGACGACGCACACCCACTCCTCGGGCGCGCCCTTGCCCTTGCCCATGCGCGTTTCCTGCGGCTTCTTCGTGATCGGCTTGTCCGGGAACACGCGGATCCAGATCTTGCCGCCGCGCTTGATGAAGCGGGTCATCGCGACGCGCGCCGCCTCGATCTGCCGGGCGGTCATCCAGCACGGCTCGAGCGCCTTCAGCCCGTAGTCGCCGAACGACACGTCGGACCCGCGCCACGCCTTGCCCGCCATCCGGCCGCGCTGCTGCTTCCGGTACTTGACCTTCTTCGGCATCAACATAGTGATGATCCTGAATTGCTGATGCGGATTGCTGAGCTGATCGACTCATTCAGCACTCAGCATCAGCACTCAGCATTTCTGCTACCGCTCGCGCCGCCGGTCGGCGCGGCGTCCGATAGTCTTCTTCGCGGCCGATGCGCGGCGCCAGCCGCTCGCCCTTGTAGAGCCACACCTTCACGCCGATCTGGCCGTAGGTCGTGCTCGCCTCCGCGAAGCCGTAGTCGATGTCGGCGCGCAGCGTCTGCAGCGGCAGCTGGCCGTGCAGGTACCACTCGGAGCGCGCGATCTCCGCGCCGTTCAGCCGGCCCGACACGCGGACCTTGATCCCGCGCGCGCCGAAGCGCAGCGCCGACTCGACCGCCTTGCGCATCGCGCGGCGGAACGCCACGCGCTTCTCGAGCTGCATCGCCACCGACTCGCCGATCAGCTGCGCGTCGAGCTCCGGCTTCTGGATCTCCTGGATGTTGATGAAGACCTCGCGGTTGGTCTTCTTCTGGATCTCCTGCTTCAGCTTGTCGACTTCCGTCCCCTTGCGGCCGATGATGATCCCGGGGCGCGAGGTGTAGATGTCGATCTTCAGCTTGTTGGCCGCGCGCTCGATCTCGATCTTCGAGACGCCGGCGTGCGCGAAGCGCTCCTTCAGCGTGTCGCGCAGCTTCAGGTCCTCGTGCAGCAGCTTCGCGTAGTCCTTGTCGGCGAACCAGCGCGAGCGCCAGGTCTTGTTGAAGCCGAGCCGGAATCCGTGCGGATGAACTTTCTGACCCATAAGTCTCCGTTAGTCGTCAGTCCTCAGTCGCTCTTCGTGGCCTTCTTGGCGCGGCCGCTCTTCGCCGCGCCGTCTTCGTCGCCCCGGCCGTCCTGCCGGCGCTCTTCGAGCCGCGCTTCGGCGCGCCTTGGCCTTCGGCTTCGCGCCGCGCGGCCGCTTCGGCCCGCCCTCGCCGCGGCGGTCAGCCGCGGCTCCGGAGCGGCCACCACTTCAGCCGGCCGCTCCGCCACCTCGCACCGTCAGGTGCGCGGTGCGCTTGACGACGCGGAACGCGCGGCCCATCGGGGCCGGGCGGATCCGCTTCTGCGACGGCCCCTGGTTCGCGTAGCACGCCTTGACGAACAGCCGGTCGACGTCGCCGCCGAAGCCGTCCTTCTGCTGCGCGTTCGCGATCGCCGAGCGCAGCACCTTCTCGATGTCGCGCGCCACGCCCTTGCGCGCGAAGCGCAGCGTCGCCAGCGCGGCGTTGACGTCACGGCCGCGAATCAGGTCGAGCACGAGGCCGGCCTTCTGCGCCGAGGTGCGGATGTACTTCGCGGTCGCGTGTGCCTGCACTGCCATTACGCACCTGCCTTCGGCGCCGGCGCTGCCGGCGGGCGCGGCCGGCGCGGCCACGGCCGCCGCCTTGTCGCTCTTGGTCGTGTGCCCCTTGAACTGCCGCGTCGGCGCGAACTCGCCGAGCTTGTGCCCGACCATGTTCTCGGTCACGTAGACCGGGATGAACTTCCTGCCGTTGTGCACGGCGATCGTGTGGCCCACCATCTCGGGGATCACCGTCGAGCGGCGCGACCAGGTCTTGATGACCTTCTTGTCGCCGCCGCGGTTCATGACTTCCACCTTCTCGAGCAGCGGCACGTCGACGAAGGGGCCCTTCTTCAGTGATCTGCACATATCAGTTTGCCAGTTACCAATTGCCAGCGTCCTACCGAGCGTCAGCTCCGCCTCTGACCGCTAACCGCGCGCTACTTCGGCTGCGCTGGACGATGAAGCGGTCCGTCGACTTCCGGTTGCGCGTCTTGTAAGCCCTTGGTCGGCTGGCCCCACGGCGACACCGGGTGGCGGCCGCCCGAGGTCTTGCCTTCACCGCCGCCGAGCGGGTGGTCGACCGGGTTCATCGCGACGCCGCGGACGTGCGGCCGCTTGCCGAGCCAGCGGCTGCGGCCGGCCTTGCCGATCGACACGTTCTCGTGATCGACGTTGCCGACCTGGCCGATCGTCGCGAGGCACTCGACGTTGATCTTGCGGATCTCGCCGGACGGCATCTTGACCGAGGCGTACTCGCCTTCCTTGGCGACGACCTGCACCGACGAGCCCGCGCTGCGCGCAATCTGTCCGCCCTTGCCCGGCTTCAGCTCCACGTTGTGCACCAGCGTGCCGAGCGGGATGTTCTTCAGCGGCAGCGCGTTCCCCGGCAGGATGTCGACGTTGTCGCCCGACGACGATCGTGTCGCCGACCTTCAGGCCGAGCCGGCTGCAGGATGTAGCGCTTCTCGCCGTCGGCGTAGGTCAGCAGCGCGATCCGCGCCGAGCGGTTCGGGTCGTACTCGACCGTCGACGACCTTCGCCGGGATGTCGCGCTTGTCGCGCTTGAAGTCGATGACGCGGTAGTTGCGCTTGTGGCCGCCGCCGCGCCACCACGACGTCAGCTCGCCGTGGTTGTTGCGGCCGCCCGACTTGCGCAGCGGCTCGACCAGCGGCTTGTACGGCTCGGTCGTCGTGATCTCGTCGAACACCTGCACCGTCTGGAACCGCCGGCCCGGCGACGTCGGATTGTATTTGCGAATAGGCATCTTCCTGATCCTTGAATGCTGAACGTTCGAATGCTGAATGCTCGAATTCGAACCACTCAGCATTCAGCATTCGAGCATTCACAATTCCTTATGCCCCTTCCAGGAACTCGGGAATCTTCTCGCCTTCGCGCAGCTTCACGTAGGCCTTCTTCCAGTCGGACCGCTGGCCGACGAAGCGTCCCTGGCGCTTCATCTTGCCGTGCGCGATCGCCGTGCGCACCGCCTCGACCTTCGAGCCGAGCAGCTTCTCGACCGCGCGCTTGATGTCGACCTTGGTCGCGCCGGTGCGCCACCTCGAACACGAGCGTGCGGTCGTCCTCGCGGAGCAGCGTCGTCTTCTCGGTGACCAGCGGGCGGCGGATGACGTCTGTCAGTTTCATAGTCAGCTTCCAGCTTCCAGCTCCCGGCTTCCAGCTGCAGCTCTCCGTGCTCTCACTGAGCGGGAAGCTGACAGCTGGCAGCTGGCAGCTACCCCAGCGCCTCCTGCAGCTTCTCGAGCGCCTCGCGCGTCGCGATGACGTGCGCGGTGTCCATGACGTCGCGCGCGGTCACGCGGATGCGCGCCACGAGCTGCACGCCGGCGATGTTGCGCGCCGACAGCGTGAACTCCTCGTCCGGCTTCACGTCGATCACGAGCGTCTTGCCGGTCGCGCCGAGCGCTTGAACATCTCCGCGGTCGCCCTTGGTCTTCGCGATCGGCGACTCTCGAGCCTGTCGACCACGATCACGGCGCCGTCGGTCAGCTTCTGCGCCAGCGCCGCGCGCAGCGCCCCGACGCGGACCTTCTTCGGCAGGTCGAACTCGTAGCTGCGCGGCTGCGGCCCGAACACCGTGCCGCCCTTGCGCCACAGCGGGTTGCGGCTCGACCGACCTGCGGCCGGCCGGTGCCCTTCTGCTTCCACGGCTTCTTGCCGCCGCCGCTGACGAGCGCGCGGTTCTTCGTCGCGTGCGTGCCGCGCCGCTCCGCCGCGTTCTCCTGCACGACCGCTTCCCAGATCAGATCGGTCTTCACCCGGCCGCCGAACACGTCGTCGTTCAGCTCGATCGTGCCGACCGTCTTGCCTTTGCCGTTCACGATATTGAGTTTCATTCAGCTCAGCTCTCAGCTCTCAGCTGTCAGCTCGGCAGCTCTCAGCTTCTTCACTCTGCTTCTTCGCTGACGCGTCGCTCTTCGACGGCTTCTCGGCCTGCGGCGCCGGCTCCTTCTTCGCCGCGACCGCCTTGCGCACGACGACGTAGCCGCCGGGCGCGCCCGGCACGGCGCCGTGAATCACGAGCAGGTTGTTCTCGCCGTCGACCTGCACGACCTTCAGGTTGCGCACCGTGACCCGGTCGCCGCCCATCCGCCCGCCGGCGCGCATGCCCTTGACGACGCGCGAGGGAAACGACGAGGCGCCGATCGAACCGGGCGCGCGGTGGAACATCGAGCCGTGCGTCGCCGCGCCGCCGCGGAAGTTGTGGCGCTTCACGACGCCCTGGAAACCCTTGCCGCGGCTGATGCCGATGACGTCGACGCGATCGCCGTCGTTGAACACGCCGCCGACGAGCACCTGGTCGCCCGCCTTCAGCGGCTCGGCGCCGCCGGCGCAGCTTCACCTCGCGGCGCACGCGCGTCGGCGGCACGCCGGCCTTCTTGTAGTGGCCGCCGAGCGGCTTGCTCACGCGCGCCGGGCTTCTCCTCGACCAGCCCGAGCTGCACCGCCTCGTAGCCGTCGGTCGCGGCGCGCCTTCGCCTGCACGACGACGCACGGGCCCGGCCTTGATCACGGTCGCGGGCGTGACCGTGCCGTCCTGCGCGAACACCTGGGTCATGCCGACTTTTCTGCCGATGATGCCAGTAACCATAGCTTTCAGTTCTCTTCGGGGCTCGGGGCTCCGGTCGGCCTCGTGCGTTCCGGTTCGTCAGCTCGGGTCCGTCTCTGCCGAGACTGCCCGAAGCCTCGGATCCCGAATCCCGGTTACTTGTGTTCCTTGCCGAACGCCTTGATCTCGACGTCGACGCCCGCCGGCAGATCGAGCTTCATCAGCGCGTCGACCGTCTGCGGCGTCGGCTCGAAGATGTCGATCAGCCGCTTGTGCGTGCGCAGCTCGAACTGCTCGCGCGACTTCTTGTCGACGTGCGGCGACGCAGCACCGTCCACTTGTTCTTCTCGGTCGGCAGCGGAATCGGCCCAGCCAGCCGCGCGCCCGTGCGCCGCGCCGTGTCCACGATCTCGGTCGTCGACTGATCCAGCACCCGGTTGTCGTACGCCTTCAGGCGGATGCGGATCTTGTCGCTGAATGCTGTAGCCATCTGTCTGATCCTTGTGATGCTGCTTCTGAATGCTGATGCCGGTTCGCGTCCGACGTCCGGTGTCTAATCAGCATCCGCGCAATCGGCATCGTCATCTGCTACTTCCCCTGCACCCGCGCGACGACTTCCTCGCTCACGTTGCTCGGCGCCGGCTCGTACCGATCGAAGTGCATCGAATACGTCGCGCGGCCCTGGGTGCGCGAGCGGAGGTCCGTCGCGTAGCCGAACATCTCGGACAGCGGCACGCGCGCGTTGATGATCTGCGTGCCGCCGCGATCTTCCTGCGACTGAATCTGGCCGCGGCGGCTCGACAGGTTGCCCATGACGTCGCCCATGTGCTCCTTCGGCACGACGACCTCGACGCGCATCACCGGCTCGAGCAGCACGGGCTTGGCCTTCTTCGCGGCATCCTGGAACGCCATCGATCCGGCGATCTTGAACGCCATTTCCGACGAGTCGACGTCGTGGTACGAGCCGTCGTACAGCTCGATGCGCACGTCGTCCACCGGATAGCCGGCGAGCACGCCGCGCGTGAGCGCTTCCTTGATCCCTTCGTCGATCGGCTTGATGAATTCCTTCGGAATCGAGCCGCCGCGTGATCTCGTTCTCGAACACGTAGCCGGAGCCCGGCTCGCCGGGATAGAGGTGGATCTTGGCGTGGCCGTACTGGCCGCGGCCGCCGGTCTGCTTGGCGTACTTCATCTCGCCGTCGGCCGGACGGGTCAGCGTTTCCTTGTAGGCGACCTGCGGACGGCCGACGCTCGCCTCGACGTTGAACTCGCGCTTCAGGCGGTCGACGATGATCTCGAGGTGCAGCTCGCCCATGCCGGCGATGACGACTTCGCCGGTCGCCTGATCGGTCTTCACGCGGAAGGTCGGATCCTCGGCCATCAGCTTGCCAAGGCCCTGCCCGAGCTTCTCCTGGTCGGCCTTGGTCTTCGGCTCGATCGCGAGCGAGATGACCGGCTCCGGGAAGTCCATCGACTCGAGCACGACCGGCTTCTTCTCGTCGCAGATCGTGTCGCCGGTCGAGACCCTCTTCAGCCCGACGGCCGCGGCGATGTCGCCGGCGTAGACTTCCTTGATTTCCTCACGCTTGTTCGCGTGCATCTTCAGCAGCCGGCCGAGGCGCTCGCTCTTCTGCTTGGTCGAGTTGAAGACCGACGATCCCGGCGGTCATGACGCCCGAGTAGACGCGGATGAACGTCAGCTGGCCGACGAACGGGTCGGTCATGATCTTGAACGCCGAGCGCCGCAAACGGCGCGTCGTCCGACGCCGGGCGCTCGACGATCGCCTCCGGTCCCTTGTCCGGATCGAAGCCCTTGATCGCCGGCACGTCGACCGGCGACGGCAGGTAGTCGACGACCGCGTCGAGCAGCGGCTGCACGCCCTTGTTCTTGAACGCCGAGCCGCAGATGACCGGCACGAACGCCGGCTCCGCCTTGTCGCCCTCGGTGTGCACCGAGCAGTTCACGCGCTTGCGCAGCGCCGCCTTGATCTCGTCTTCGGTGATCTCTTCGCCGTGCAGGTACTTCTCGAGGATCTTGTCGTCCGCCTCGCTGACCTTCTCGATCAGCTGCTCGCGGTAGTGCTTCGCCTCCTCGAGCATGTCGGCCGGAATGTCGCCGACGACGTAGTCGGCGCCCATCGTCTCGTCCTTGTAGGTGATCGACTTCATCCGGACGAGGTCGACCACGCCGAGGAACTTGTCCTCGCTGCCGATCGGCAGCTGGATCGCGACGGGATTGCCGCCGAGCTTGGTGATGATCTGCTCGAACGTGCGCTTGAAGTCCGCGCCGATGCGGTCCATCTTGTTGACGAAGCAGATCCGCGGCACGCGGTACTTGTCGGCCTGGCGCCAGACGGTCTCCGACTGCGGCTCGACGCCGGCGACCGCGTCGAACACGGCGACCGCGCCGTCGAGCACGCGCAGCGAGCGCTCGACTTCGGCGGTGAAGTCGACGTGGCCCGGCGTGTCGATGATGTTGATGCGGTGCTCGCGCCAGAAGCAGGTCGTCGCGGCCGACGTGATCGTGATCCCGCGCTCCTGCTCCTGCTCCATCCAGTCCATGACGGCGGTGCCTTCGTGCACTTCGCCGATCTTGTACGTGATGCCCGTGTAGAACAGGATCCGTTCAGTCGTGGTGGTCTTGCCGGCATCGATGTGCGCCATGATGCCGATGTTCCGCGTGCGATTGAGTGGTGTTTCCCTTGGCATTGTCCAACTGCAGCTTCCAGCTTCCAGCTTCTCCGACAGTCGCGCGCGCAGCTTCGCACGCACTCTCACCTCGCGGCCACCGCTCGCTGCGCTCGGCGGCTTCGCGCTGCGCGGCCGCAGCGCTTACCAGCGATAGTGCGCGAACGCTTTGTTGGCTTCGGCCATGCGGTGCGTGTCTTCGCGCTTCTTCACCGCGCCGCCGCGCAGGTTGGCCGCGTCGAGCAGCTCGTTCGCGAGCTTCTCCTTCATCGTCTTGCCGTCGCCGCGCGACCGCGCGAAGCCGACCAGCCAGCGGATGCTGAGCGACAGGCGGCGGTTCGGGTTCACTTCGACCGGCACCTGGTAGTTCGAGCCGCCGACGCGGCGCGACTTCACTTCGAGCGCCGGCTTGACGTTCTCGACCGCCTTCTTGAACACCTTGAGCGGATCGTCGCCGGTCTTCTCCTGGATGGAGGAGAGCGAGCCGTACATGATCCGCTCGGCGGTGCTGCGCTTGCCGTCGCGCATCAGCGTGCTGATGAACTTCGTCACCAGCGCGCTGCTGTAGAGCGGGTCGAGCGGGCGCTTCACGTTTTGGAATTTCTCTTCGTCGTGGCATTTGTCTCGCTATCACCCGTTGCGCACCGCTTCAGCGGCGCGTCCCAATCCTGCGATCAACCCGACGGGAGCTGAAGCTCCGCGCTACGGGCGTCCTCTTACGACTTCGGCCGCTTCGCGCCGTACTTCGAACGGCCCTGCTTGCGGCCCTGCACGCCGACGGCGTCGAGCGTGCCGCGGACGACGTGGTAGCGGACGCCCGGGCAGATCCTTGACGCGGCCGCCGCGGATGAGCACCAGCGAGTGCTCCTGCAGGTTGTGGCCGACGCCGGGGATGTAGGTCGTGACCTCGATCCCGTTGGTCAGCCGCACGCGCGCGACCTTGCGGAGCGCCGAGTTCGGCTTCTTCGGCGTCTGGGTGAAGACGCGCACGCAGACGCCGCGCTTCTGCGGGCTGTCCTGCAGCGCCGGGCTCTTCGTCTTGGTGAGGACCTTGTCGCGGCCCTTTGCGAACCAGCTGGCTGATCGTCGGCACGGTTCGGACAACTCCAGTCACGCACACCGCGCTCGGCGCGCGCGAAAACATGAAACACACGACAGCCGCGCGCACGAGTCCTCGTCACGCGCCATCGGTTGGTTGTTCCAGGCCTCAGGAACCGCAAGGCGGTCCGGCACCTGGAACTGACTTACCCTATAAGGTTGTTATAGCGGTGGTCCGTTGGGACAACCTTCGATACGACCCGCCGATCGTACCGGGTCGCTTTCGTGGTGTCGGGCTCCTAGATAGGGTGTCCCAGGGCCGACCAGAACCTTGCAAAGATACCAGAAGTTCCTGGTTTCGTGCAAGAGCACTCAGAGCGAATTGCTGAGTTCGCTGAGCCAAACTGAACGGTGCCGGCTGCGCTCGCCAATCTCTGACTCATCAATTCAGATGCCCCACCAATTAACCGATTCACCGAAGGCTTCCGCGCGAGCTGATGCACGAAGAGGCCGGTATCCGTCACGACCCCCATTGTCTGGGCCGATCCGCGGTCGACCAGCTTGGTCACGACCGACGGATTGATATCGACGCAGACCACTTTCGTCCAGGACGGCAGCATGTTGCCCACGCCTATGCCGTGCAGCATGGTTGACAGCACCACCGCCATCCGCACATCGGACAACGCCTCGGCGTAGCGATCCTGGGCCTCGACGAGATCCATGATCGTGTCGGGCAGTGGTCCGTCGTCCCTGATGCTTCCGGCCAGCACGTAGGGAACACCGTGGGTCACGCATTCGTACATGATCCCCGACGTCAGGAGCCCGGAGGCGACGGCTTCGCGGATACCCCCCGCGCGACGAATCGCGTTGATGGCGCGCATGTGGTGCCGATGCCCTCCTTCGACCGGCACGCCGGTCTTGAGGCTGATCGCCGAGCGATGTGCCGTAGAGGGCCCCTTCGATGTCGTGCACCGCCAAGCGCGTTGCCGGCGAGCAGCACGTCCACGTAACCCCGCCTGATCAGGTCGCAGAAGTACGCCGCGGCGCCGGTGTGGACCACGACCGGGCCGACGACGAATGCCGTGCGGCCGCTCGCTGAACTCTTGACTTCGCGAATCATGTCGGCGATGCGCTCGACGCTCGTCTCGACATGCCGTTCCGAGGAGATGCCTCCGGTCATGAAGGCAAACCCATGCCGGTCACGCTCCCGGAATTCCGGGAACGACGCGAATGCCGTCCAGGAAGCAGACGACCGCGTCGCCGGCGCGCAGGTCGCGGAGCTTGCGGCAGACAGCGCGGCCGTTCTCGATGACGATGGCCGCATCCATGCGCTGGCGCTCGACCTCGAGCCATTCCCCGGCGTGACGAACCCAGGTGTGATGGTTACTGGTTGAATAGAAGTCGTCGGGAGCGCAGCCGTCGCTTGGGGCCGGCTGCAGCGCTGCATCTGTTCTCGCAGACGTCCGGCATCCGAAGGTCAGGAGTTCCTCGAGCAGGTCCTGCATCGCCGCCGGTTCGGCGCGGCGACGCGCATCTGAAGACGGGAGAAATCGTTGTTGGTTCGGCCGATGGCGAACTGGAGGACCTCGAAGACTGCCGCCATGTTTCACGACGGAATCGAAGATCTCCGTCATCAGACGGGAATCGATCAGGTGGCCCTTCGGTTTCGACGATTTCGCTGATAGTTGTGATTGATGTTCACGAGAGCGTCCGCGCCGTTGTGGCGACTGGGGCAGGGCCGGACGGCCGGCCCTGCCCCGCACATTTCTAGCGCTTGAGCTTCTCGCCAATGTCTTCGATGGCATCCCCAAGCTTGCGTTTGCCCCGCCCGAAGCCCTCCTGAACGGTTCCGGCAGCCTCGTCAGCGACCCCCTCGTCATGCAAGTTGCTCATCGTCGGTCAAGTCGCCCGTGGCCTGCTTGATTTTGCCTTTTACCTGCTCGGTTTTGCCTTCGACTCTCGTCTCTGTTCATTGCGAGCCTCCTGATTCATTCGCTACAAGAAGCGGTGCGTCAGCAATTAGGGCATCGAGCTACCCGCTTCCAGCTTCCAACTCCTGCGATAAACTCAACCGTCGAAACGACCTGTCGACGCGCAAGGAGCATTTGATGAAGTCTCGAGACCTGGCAATTGCGGTACTCATTTGTCGCGCCGTAACACTTCCCTTTTCAGCCAGGAGCGAATCAATTCCGATCTCAACGCCCGCATCCGAGACGAGGGCAACAACCGCTCCCAGGTCATGCGTACGCTGCACTTTCTGACCGATGTGTACGGTCCACGCCTGACCGGCTCGCCGAGTCTGAAGGCCGCCGGTGAATGGGCGGTAAAGACGATGGAAGGGTGGGGCATGAAGAATGCGCCACCTCGAGCCGTGGGACTTCGGGCACCCTGGATGGACGAACGATCTGGCATGGGGAGCCATTACTGTCGCCAGTGAAGGACACGCTGGTGCTCGAGGTCGTGGCGTGGACGCCCGGCACGAAAGGGATCGTCCACGGCAAAGCGGTCAACATCGTCATCCCCGACCAGCCGACCGCGGAGGAACTGGAGCGTATTTTGGCACCATCAGAAACCAGGTGCACGGTGCGATCGTCCTGGTCGGCAAGTCGCGGTTCGTGCCCGTCAACCTGATGCCTCCGGCGAAGCGAAACGCTGATGAAGACGTGAAGGCCCGGTACGATCCCAATAATCCGAATGCGGGCCAGCGCGGCCGAGGGCAGCGACGGCGGCCGGGGGCAGCAGACACCAAAGCCGGGTGCAATTCCCGCGCGCGAGCTCGGCGCCCAAAATCGATCAGTTTCTCGTCGAGAACGGCGCGCTCGTTCGCGTCAACGACGCCGGACGCGAGCACGGCCAGATCATCGCATTCGACAACACGACCTACGACCCGGCCAAAGCGATGCCTACGGTCGTGGTGCGAAATGAAGACTACGGCCGCATCGTGCGCATTCTCGAGGACGGCACCCCGGTGGAACTCGAGTTCAACATCGTCAATCGCACGTACCCTGAAGGCCGGACCGCGTACAACACCATCGGAGAAATCCCGGGCACCGACAAGAAAGACGAGGTGGTCATGCTTGGAGGGCACCTCGATTCCTGGCACTCGGCAACCGGGGCGACCGACAACGCCATCGGCTGCTCGATCATGATGGAAGCGGCACGCATTCTGTTGAAACTCGGAGTCCAGCCCCGTCGCACGATTCGGGTCGCGCTCTGGAGCGGTGAAGAGGAAGGGCTCCTCGGATCGCAGGCGTACGTGAAGGAGCATTTCGGTTCGTTCGAAGCGCAGAAGCCCGAATACGGCAAGCTCGTGGCGTATCTCAACATCGATACCGGAACCGGACAACTGCGCGGCGCGAGCGTCTTCGGTCCTTCCGCCGCCGCCGCGACGCTGCGTGAGATTCTGTCGCCGTTCCAGGACCTCGGCATCTACGGCGCGGCGACAACCAGCGAGCCGATGGTAGGCGGCACCGACAGCACGTCCTTCAACAACGCGGGCCTGCCCGGGATCGGCTTTCAGCAGGACCCGATCGAGTACAACACCCACACGCACCATACGAATCTGGACACGTACGAGCGCGTGATCGAGGAGGACGTCAAGAAGGCGGCCGTGATCGTGGCGTCGGCGATCTATCACCTGTCGATGCGCGACGATCTGCTCGCGCGATTTCCGCCTGCCGAGATGCCGCCTCCGCCGCCCCCTCCGACGCGGGGCGGACAGTAGGGCGAACGGCCCCCGGGAGTCGGAAGGCGGTCGGGATCCGGACTTGACATCATTAACTTTGTATTGCAAAGTATACGCAGTTACAAACTGGAGGTCGCGATGCTCGTCCGCGCGTTGCTGGCTGTGCTTTACGTCGGACTTCTCATTGGGGGCTGCAGCCGCTCGAACAACTTGCTGCTGGGCCGAGTTGAGGCGGTCGTCGCCGGGCACACCGTCGTGGTGACCGACTGCTACAGGACGAGTGTGCCCGCGCCGGTACCATGAGGCCCACGGCGCCACCTTCACGCCCTGCCGGGATGCTGTCATCGCGATCCGGCGTGAGCAGCTGACGGTGAACGGCACGTCATATGGGTCGCTGGCGCCGAACGCGAGGGTCCTCGTGGATCACGGCCACGTGTCCGTCGAAAAGCCGTAACGCCGCTAACGGCGGAACCGAATCCCGCACCTCGGGTCCCGCACCCGGATCCCGCACACCGGCACCCGGCGGGTCACCATCCCCGCGCCGGTCACGCCTTGCTTGACGGCTTCTCAGCCCGACGCGGATAATTCAAATATTCGGGCCTGGCTGAAACCGTATTTCCTCCCACGTGTCTTTCTGGAGCCAGATATGAAGACGGCGAAACTCATCATTGCTGGAGCTGTGTGCCTTTTCGCAACCGCGTTGGCCGCGCAGCAACCTGCCTCGATCCCAACGCCACCGGCGCCTCCCGCAACGGGTGCCGCGGCTGCGCCGCTGACCTCGACGATTCCGTTCGACCCGCAAATCACAACCGGGCAATTTGCGAACGGACTTCGTTATTACATTCGAAAAAACAAGAAACCCGAGCAGCGCGCCGAGCTACGGCTCGTAGTCAATGCCGGATCACATTCTCGAAGAACGCGACCAGTCAGGCCTCGCGCATTTCGTGGAGCACATGGCATTCAACGGGACGAAGCACTTCCCCAAGCAGGAAACGGTCAAGTTCCTCGAGTCGATCGGGATGCGGTTCGGGCCAAGCGTGAATGCCTTTACCAGCTTCGACGAAACCGTCTACATGCTCGAGGTGCCGACCGACAAGCCGGACGTGCTCGACAAAGCCTTTCTCATCCTGGAGGACTGGGCTCATAACGTCTCGTTCGACGCCGCGGAGATCGACAAGGAACGCGGGGTTATCACGGAAGAGTGGCGGCTTCGACGCGGCGCGGGCGCGCGGATGCAGGACAAGCAGTTCCCCATCCTGTTCAAGGGATCGCGCTACGCCGAGCGACTGCCGATCGGCGACATGGAAGTTGTCCAGAGCTTCAAGCATGAGCGGCTGACGAAGTTCTACCAGGACTGGTATCGCCCCGAGCTGATGGCAGTGATCGCCGTCGGAGACTTCGACAAGGCAGCCGATCGAAACGCTCGTCAAGAACCACTTCGAGACGATCCCGAAGTCCCCGGCGGCGAAGCTGCGCCCCACCTATAGCGTCCCTGAGCAGCCGGGCAACGCTCTACGCGATCGCGACCGACAAGGAAGCCTCGGGCACGAGCGTCGCCGTCTACTCGAAGATGCCGGCGCGCGATCAAACCACGATCGGCGCATATCGTCAGGGAATTGTCGAGGGGTTGTTCTCCGGAATGCTGTCGGCGCGATTCTCCGAGATGGCGCAGAAGCCAGATGCACCCTTCCTCGCAGCCGGCGCCGGGCGCGGACAGTTCGTCCGGCCGCTCGAAGTCTCGACGCTTACGGCAGGCGTGAAAGAAGACGGTATCGAACGCGGGCTCGACGCGCTGTTCAGCGAGGCTGCTCCGCGTCGAGAAGTTCGGGTTCACGGCCACGGAACTGGATCGGCAGAAGCGCAATCTGCTGCGCGGCCTCGAGCGGGCTGTTACCGAAAAAGAAAACACGCCGTCGTCATCGCTCGCCGACGAATACGTGAGGAACTTCACCGAGAAAGAGCCGAGCCCCGGGATCGAATACGAGTACGGGCTGCTACTCGCGTTTCCTACCCGAGATTACGCTCGCCGAGGTGAACGGACTCGCGAAGCAGTGGGTCCCCGATCGAAATCGAGTGGTCATGGTCAACGCGCCCCAGAAAGAGGGATTGACGGTGCCGGACGAGACCAAACTTGCGGCGGTGATCGCGTCGGCGGCGAAGAAGGAACTCACGGCCTACGTCGACGCCGTCGATACCCAGCCGCTGCTCGACACCACTCCAGCTCGCGGCGAGATCGCGAAGGCGGTCACCAAGGACTCATTCGGAATCACCGAATGGGAGCTGAGCAACGGCGTCAAGGTCGTGCTCAAACCGACGAACTTCAAGGAAGACGAGGTGATGTTCCAGGCGTTCAGTCCCGGCGGAACGTCCCTGGCGTCCGACAACGACTTCATTCCGGCGCAGACGGCGGCACAGGTGATTGCGAACGGCGGCGTCGGGAAGTTCAGCGCCGTCGACCTTCGCAAGATGCTGACCGGCAAAGTCGCGTCGGCACGCCCCTTCATCGGCGAGCTCGAGGAGGGCCTGCGCGGCGGCGGGTCCCGCAAGGATCTGGAGACGCTGTTCCAGCTGATCTACCTGGCGTTCACCCAACCACGAGCCGATCCCGCCATCTTCAACGTCATCACGTCGTCGACGAAATCGCAGCTCGCCAACCAGAAGGCGACGCCGGAGTACGCGTTTGCCAACACACTGAACACGCTCCTCACCCAGGATCATCCGCGCGCGCGCATGCTGACGCCCGAGATGGTCGATCAGATGAATCTGGACAAGTCCTTCGCGTTCTACAAGGACCGATTCAGCGATGCCAGCGACTTCACGTTTGTGTTCGTTGGCAGCTTCGATGTGGAGACGATGAAGCCGCTCGTCACTCAGTACCTGGCGGCGCTGCCCGCGACGCACCGCCAGGAGACCTGGAAAGACATCGGCATCAAGAAGCCGACTGGCGTGATCGAAAAGCGCGTAGACAAGGGCCTGGAGCCGAAGAGCCGGGCCGAGATCGTGTTCTCTGGCCCGTTCGAGTACAACCAGGTGGAGCGCGTCGCGATACGCGCGATGGCGCAAGTGCTCGAGATTCGTCTGCGGGAATCCCTGCGCGAGGACCTCGGCGGCACCTACAACGTGTCGGCGTCGGCTGGATATTCGAAGATCCCGCAACAGGACTACACCGTCACGATCAACTTCGGATGCAGCCCCGATCGCACTGAAGAACTCGTCAAGAGCGTGTTCAAGGAGGTCGAGCAGCTCAAGACCAACGGCCCGACGGACAAGCAGGTGGCCGACGTGAAGGAAACGTTCCTCCGCGATCAGGAAACCAACATGAAGCAGAACGGGTATCTGCTTGCCCAAATTACAGCTCGCTATCAGTACCTCGAGGACCTCACCAGCCTGTTCAACATGCAGGACTACTACAATAAGCTGGACGCAGCTACCGTCCGCGACGCTGCGCGCCGGTACCTGAACACCGATAACTTCGTGAAAGTCACGCTGTTCCCGGAGAAAACCGCCGCGCCCGAGCCGCTGCACGGAGCGGCACTCGCCGCAGCTCGGTGACCACCTCCGTGTAGGGTAAACTCCTCCGCCTCGGAGGAGTTTGCCCATGCCTGTCGACCGCCCTCGCCTGCCTCGAACACTCGTCGCGATCGCGCTGACATTCACGATCGCTGCGCTCTACGACCAGGTCGCCGCACGCTCCCAGACCTCCCCGGCGCGCTCCTCCATCGACCCGGAAATCCTCAAAGGACTGGCATGGCGCAGTATCGGTCCGCTGCGAGGCGGGCGATCGATTGCGATCTCCGGCGCGAAGGGTCGGCCGCGCGAGGGTTATTTCGGCGCAACCGGCGGCGGCCTCTGGAAGACCATCAACGGCGGCGAAACATGGACACCGGTCACGGACGGACAGATTCACAGTTCATCGGTAGGTGCCGTGGCAGTATCCGATTCCAACCCGGACATCGTCTTCATCGGCATGGGGGAGTCGTGTATACGTGGCAACATCCAGCCGGGTGACGGTGTCTACAAGTCCACCGACGCCGGGAAGACGTGGACACACATCGGGTTCGAGGCGTCGCAGGCCATTTCGAAGATTCGGATTCATCCTGCCAATCCTCAGATTGTGTTCGTTGCGTCGTTCGGACGGTACGGCGCACCCAGCGACGAGCGCGGTATCTTCAAGAGCAGCGATGGCGGCCGGACGTGGCGCCGCACGCTCTTCCGCGACGCGAACACGGGCGGTGTGGACATCGCGATCGACCCGCACAACCCGAACGTCATGTTCGCGGCGCTGTGGGAGGCGTACCGGGTCGAGTACCAGATGTCGAGCGGCGGTCCCGGCAGCGGCCTCTTCAAGTCGACTGATGGCGGCGAGCACTGGACCGAGGTCACCCGGAATCCCGGCCTTCCTCGGGGGGTCGTCGGCAAGATCGGCGTGGCGATATCGGGTGCCGACTCCAACCGCGTCTACGCGATCGTCGAGAACGAGAACGGCGGGTTGTTCAGCTCGGATGATGCGGGCGCCACATGGAAGCTCGTGAACGAAGGGCGAGGTCTGCGTCAGCGCGCGTTCTATTACACGCACGTCACGGCCGACCCGAAGGACAAGGACACGGTGTACGTGCTCAACGTTGGCACGTTCAAGTCGACCGACGGCGGCAAGACGATGGCGAGCTTCGCCGGTGGCGACTCGCACGACCTCTGGATCGATCCGGACGATACGCAACACATTCTGCACGCGAGCGACAGCGGTGGGGCGGTCACCTACAACGCGGCCTCCCCACAGCGAGCGTGGAGCGCGCGTGATTACCCGACCGGCCAGTTCTATCACGCCGCCACTACGGTGCACGTGCCCTATCACGTCTGCGGCGCACAGCAGGACAGCAGCACGATTTGCGTGCCGAGTGAAACAAACCTGAGCCCGATCGGCGGACGAGGAGGACGCGGTGCGGGCCCTTCGACAGGCTCAGGGCAGGCCCTCTCGACAGGCTCAGGGCAAGCGGCCGGTGGGTTCGGCGGCCGGGGTCCGACGCCAGCGACCTACGGCGCAGGCGGCTCTGAGCCCGGCTACATTGCGCCCGATCCGACGGATCCCGACATCTTCTATTCGGGCGGCAACAACGGATCGTTCCTGATTCGCCTCAACCGGAAGACGGGCGAGTCGCGAGAGGTCGGACCGTACCCGCGGATGTTTTCCGGAGAGCCATCGAGCGCGCTGGTCGAGCGATGGCAGTGGACCTACCCGATCATCTTCTCCCCCGTGGATCCAACGGTGCTCTATACGTCGTCGCAGCACGTGTGGAAGACGACCAACGGCGGACAATCCTGGGACAGGATCAGCGGCGATCTGACGCGTCATGATCCGAAGACGCTCGGCGAGTCAGGCGGACCGATCACGAAGGACATGAACGCGCCCGAAGTCTACGCGACGATCTTCGCGCTCGGTCCTGGCAAGACGGATGTCAATCTTCTGTGGGCCGGGTCAGACGACGGCGTGATCAGCGTGACGCGCGATGGTGGAAAGACCTGGACGACCGTGACGCCGAAGGAGATGCCAGAGTTTGGCAGGGTCAGCCAGATCGACGCATCCGTGTTCGATGCCGGCTCCGCTTACGTGGCGGCGAAGAAGCCGCTACTCGACGATCTCAAACCGTACATCTTCAGGACACACGACTACGGCCGAACGTGGACACGTATCGTGAACGGCCTTGGTCCCACCGACTACGTCCACGTTGTCCGTGAAGATCCGAAGCTGCGGGGGCTGCTCTATGCCGGAACCCAGCACGGCGTCTATGTGTCGTACAACGACGGCGATCGGTGGGAACCGTTGTCACTGAATCTGCCTGATGTGCAGATATCCGACCTCGTCGTCGAGGATAAAGACATCGCGATCGCCACGCATGGCCGCGGCTTTTACGTCCTCGACAACATCGCTCCGGTGCGTGAAGCGCGAACGATTCCGACTGGATCCGACGCGTATCTCTTCAAGCCCGGAGACGCAATTCGTGGCGGTGGACCGGTCACATTTTCTTATCTGTTGAAACAGGCAGCGAAGGATCTGCGGATTGAAGTGCTGGACAGTAAGGGCACCGTCGCATTCTCGATTGCGGGCGGTACGCCTGATGCTGGAGGTCGCGGACGAGGGCGCGGGCAACAGCCTGCACCACAAAGTGAAACTGCGGACGCGGCTGCATCAACCGATCAACCTGCGCCGGGTGGCCGAGGACGAGGCGGTCCGCCAACTACGTCCATGGCCGCAGGCCTGAATCGCACCACCTGGAATCTCGAGTATCCAGGACCGACGACGTTCCCGGGCATGGTGTTGTGGGGAGCGACAACAAGCGGGCCGGCAGCCCCTCCTGGCAATTATCAGGTTCGCTTGACGGTGGACGGACGGAGCCAGACACAACCGCTCGAGGTAAAGCGCCATCCGCTACGGAGCACGACCGACGCGGATCTCCAGGAACAATTCGATCTGGCGATGCAGATCCGCGACAAAGCCAGCGAGGCGAACAATGCCGTCATCCTGATTCGGAACGTCAAGCAGCAAGTGAAGGATCGACTGGCGAAGTCAACAGATCCGCAACTCGCAGATTCGGCGGGAAAGCTGACGGCCAATTTGTCCGCTGTGGAAGAAGCGATCTACCAGGTGAAGAACCAGAGCAGCCAGGACCCGCTGAACTACCCGATCAAGATCAACAACCGCATCGCGTCGCTGCTCCGCGTCGTCTCTGCCGGCGATGGGAGACCAATCGCGAGCGCGTACCCAATCTTCCAGGACCTGACCGGCGAGCTGAAGGTGCAGACTGACAAGTTGCAGCAGGTGCTCGCCGCCGATTTGCCGGCGTTCAATAAGGAGGTCGCAAGGGTCGGATTGCCAACGGTCGCCCCAAAGTAGAAACGCTCGCGCGGCTGCCTACGACCCTCCAGCCTTCCTCTTCCCCCATGTCGGCGGCGGAGGCTCGGTGCTCTTCCGATCCAGCGGGTGCTCCTTCAGCAGGCGCATGCCTTCCTCGACCGCGCGCTCGAGCTGCGGGTCGTGGCCCGCGATCACCTCTTTCGGGAAATTCTCGACATCGATGTCCGGCGCGACGCCCTCGTTCTCCACCGCCCACTTGCCGTCGCGCGAGAAGAAGCCGCCGCGCGGCGCGATCATCGAACCACCGTCGACAAACGTCGGCGTGTCCGCCGTGTGGACGAGGCCGCCCCACGTGCGCTTTCCGACAAGCGGCCCGATCTTCCGCAGTCTGAACATGTAGGGCATCAGGTCGCCGCCACTGCCCGCCATCTCGTTGACGATCATCACCTTCGGTCCCCAGATGCCGGCCGACGGGCTGGTGAACGGATAGCGGTCGCCGGCCACGTTGTTGAAGTAGCCATCGAACTGCCGCTGCAGGAGATCGACGATATAGTCGGCCGCCGAACCGCCTCCGTTGTAGCGTTCGTCGATAATCGCGCCAGCTTTGTCCTGCTGCGAGAAGTAGTAGCGATTGAAGCTGCTGTAACCCGGTTGACCGGTATTCGGCAGGTAGACGTACGCGAGCTGGCCGTTCGATAACTTGTCCACAAGCCGTCGATTCGATTCGACCCAGGCGCGCGTGCGCAGTGTCTGCTCGCTCGGAACCGGAACCACGGTCACGACGCGAGCGCCTTCTGTCACGGGCTTGCTGTTGACGGTCAGCGCAGTCTGCCGACCGGACGTTCCGTCGAGCAGCCGGTAGATGTTGTCCGGGGCTTTCAACTCGACCCCATTGATCGCGACGATGTAGTCACCAACCGCGACGTTGACGCCGGGTGCGGCAAGCGGCGCCCGCAGCTCGGGATTCCAGCTCTCCGTGTCGTAGATCTTCGCGATCCGGTAGCGTCCGCTCTCGATGGTGAAGTCGGCGCCGAGCAGTCCGCCGATCGACGGCGGCACGTCCGGCATGTCGCCACCGCGCACGTACGAGTGGCCAATCGCAATCTCGGCGCCCATGTTGTCGAGAAGGTAATTGAGATCGGCGCGATGATTGACGTACGGGAGCAGCTGTCCGTACATCTCCTTCATCTTCGGCCAGTCCGTGCCGTGCAGGTTCGGGACGTACAGGTAATCGCGCTCGTTGCGCCAGCCTTCGTTGAAGATCTGACGGAACTCTTCCTTTGGTTCCAGATACATCCGCAAGCGTGGCGCTGAGACGCCCCTGGCCCGCTTGAGGCGGCGAGGCGGCATCGACGAGAAACAGGTTGACCGCCGGCGCGGCGCCGGGCGCGCCACCCTGGCGGCCGCGGCCGCCGCCACCGCCGGTGCGATAGAGCAGCTTGCAGCCGTCTGCGCTGAGATCGTATTCGGCGACGCCCGCGACAAACGTCGCCGGGCGTCGATCGCTGAGCCGATACCGCTGCAGCGCGCCGCCGCCGCCTCCCCCGCCGCGCCCCTCCCCCGCCGCCGCTTCGAGGTAATACACGCTTCCGGCAACACCCGCGCGCAGGTGCGAGTACCTGACGTTCGGTAACGCCCTCGATGGAGATGATGCGCTGTTGCAGGCCGTCAAAATCGATTTGTACGGTGACTGCGGTCCGCGGGCGCGCGGGCGTCGTCGGCTGATCTCCAGGCTGCTCCTGGTTCGCGTCGACGGCACCAGCCTGGCCTGAGCCGCGTCGAGCGGCGCAGGCGTTGGATGTCTGTCCGGTCGTGGCCGGCCGGTTTCCGACGCCCGCATCCTCGTCGCTTTCCGGCAGCAGCGGGCTAGGCTCCCCCTTCTTCAGTACCGCGAGATACAACCCGAAGGTCTCCTGCCGGTCGTACGACGTCATGTCGAGCCATTGCGAGCTGAGTCCGAAGTCGGTCGATGCGAGGAACCACAGGTATTTGCCGCTCGCGTCCCAGGCTGGCCAGACAGCGTCGGCAAGGCCGTCAGTGGCCTGCTTCGTCTCCCCGGTTTCGACGTTGCTGACGAAGATCGCGTGGTAGAGCGACTTCAGTCGGCTCGAGTACGCGATCCACTTCGAGTCCGGACTCCACACCGGGTTGAGCGTGCGCTGCGGCACCATCCACGGATCCTGACCCACGATCTTCGTCTTCCCGCTTTCGACATCGAGCACCCAGACGTGCAGGTTCGTATCGGTGAAGACAATCTTCTTCGAGTCGGGGGACCAGGACGGCGTGTAGTAATGCGCCGGCTTGTCGAGCGCGATCTCACGCGGCGGCGTGAGACCGTCAGGCGTTTCGAGAACGAGTTTGTACTCGCCGGATTTGTCGCTGAAGTAGGAGAGATACTTGCCATCGGGCGACCATGCCGGGTCGCGTTCGGCCGACCCGCTCGAGTGGGTCAGGTTCCGGACGTCCCCCTTCTCCGCCGGAATCGTGAAGATCTCGCCTCTCGCCTCGGCGGCTACACGCTTGCCGGTTGGTGAGAGGACGATACCGGTCATGCGGGTCGTGACGTCTTCCCACCTCGGCATCATCCACGGGAAGTCCCCAGTCGCGCGGATGCTGACGATCGATGACTTGCCGGTTTTTGTATCGAGCTCGTGGATGTAGCCCGCCTGCTCGAAGACGACTGCGCCACCGCCTGAGTCGATTGTCTTGACGTCGAAATCCGTGAAGCGGGTGACTTGTGTGAGTTTCTTCGCGCGCGTCTCGTACGACCAGACGTTCGACACACCGTCGCGGTCGGAAAGGAAGTACACGGCATCGCCCACCCACACGGGATCCATGTCCTTCGAGTCGGTCCACGGCGGCGTCACGAGGTCGTAGGTCTTCGTGTCGACGATCCAGATCGGGCGGTTCTGGCCGCCACGGTAATTGCGGCGCTCCTCGTCCCACGAGTTATTCATCCGATAGGCGATGTGCGATCCATCCGCTGAGATCTTTCCCTGATAGGCGCGAGGCAGCGCCATGGGCTGCTCGACGCCTCCCTCGAGCGGCACGGTCCAGAATCGCGGCGCGGCACTCGGGGCAGCGCTGGCGCGGCCGGACGCAAACATCACGCTCTTGCCATCCGGCGTCCACCCCTGCACGGTGTCCGCGCCGGGATGCCACGTCAGCCGGCGGGGTTCGCCGCCATCGGCCGCCACGATGTACACGTCCGCGTTTCCGGCGTATTCGCCGGTAAACGCGATCCAACGCCCATCCGGCGAAAAGTGCGGGTTCGTGGTCTGCCCTTGAAAGCTGGTGACGCGGCGTGCCACGCCGCCGCCGCGCTCCACGACCCACACGTTGTTCGCGTAGGCGAACGCGATCTGCGTCGCGCTGACGGTTGGCGATCGGAGAAGCCGCGTCTGTTCGCCGTTTGGCGAAGCCGCAAGGGCGGCGGCACACAAAGGAAGCGCGAGCCAGGACAGGGAACGGGAAAAGAATTTAGCTGCCATAGTTGCTTCACCGCCAGAATCGCTGCGACGGAAGGGGACCAACCTTCCGTCACGGCGATTATGGCGATTACGGCAATTTTGGCAATGCGAGATTTAGTTCAGTCCGAAGCAGTACAGCGTGCCGTCGTACGTGCCCAGATAGATGCGCCCGTTGGCCACGGTGATCCCGCTGAAATGGTTCCACTGGTGCATCTGGGTCCCGCTCGACCACAGTTCCTTTCCCGTCTGCGCATCGAGGATGTAAATCGTCGCGTGCGTCCCCTTCTCGGCCCGGATCGTCGAGTCGAACTGCAGGCCGATATCCGGCCATGCCTGCTTCGTCTCCTCGCCGCTGCCGTAGCCGAACACCATACCGTTGGCGACGATCACCGGTTCACCGCGTTTCATGTCGCGGGAAATCCACGCTGGCGTGAGCTCGGGGCTTCCGTTTTTCTCCTCCACCTTGAACGCCGCCACGCCGCCGTCCTTGGTCAGCGGCGTGTTCATGATCGGGAACTTCGCCTGCGAGTGCGCCGGACCCCAGAACGGCGCGAGCACCCAGCGCGTTCCCGAGGGGTCCTCCCACGTCGACAATGCACCCCAGCTGCCCGCATCCTGGAAGTCCACTTCTTCGTTGCAAAATAGCGGCGTCTTGAACAGCGGCGTTTGGTGATTCGCGCCGCCAAGCGACTTGGGATCGAGCAGATAGACGCGGCACTCCTTGCCTGAGGCCGCCATCAGCTCGCGCCCTTTGAAGTTGAAAATCGTCGGCGTGTTGTTCGGATCGAGATCGCGCTTCCGCAACCAGTCCCAGTTGGTCGGCGTGTAGTAGTCCTGCAGCTTGAGCTCGTCTCCGACGATGTGCACACCGATGACGCTGTTCGCGTATCGCGGTGGATCGCTCGTCGGATCGTACACGCCGTCGCCCGTTGTAGTCCACGCTGTGGCGGTTGAATCAATGACGGCGCCGCGCCGTCCCCATGCGCCGCCGCTGCCGGCATTGAAGTTCATGACCTTGTGCTGTGGATCGTCGAGCCGAACCGCTGAGATGCTCTCTCCCGCGTAGGTGTTCGCCATCCACAAGACGTTGTCGACGAGGTTGAGGCTCCATCCTTTGCCGATGTGGAACATGTAGGAGGGCTGCAGATCCTCGCCGGTTGCGGCGTTGAGGATGTGGAGCATTCCGTCACCGGTCACGAAGTAGATCGGCCGGCGGCCTTGCGCGTCAGGCGGACCGATGACCGGCGTGTCGCTGCTGCCTCCAGGACGCAGGAAACCCAGATGCGCCGGATCCGTCGGCTGGCCGCCTCCGCCACCACCACCGCCGCCGCGGCCGGCTGGCGCGTCGTAGTCCCAGTGCTTCTGCCAGAGGATCTTCCCGGTATCGGTATCGAACGCGTACAGGTTGTCCGAAATGCCGGCGAGGAATCCGACCTGCTTCGTGCCGGACGGGGTATTCATCTGACCCACCACCAGAACCGGCATCAGCGAATGCAGCGCGCGGACCTGGTTGTGTGTCTCGAGCTTCCACAGGAGCTTGAGATCCTTGACATTGTCCCTGGTCAACACCTTCTCCTGCCGGTTCCAGCCGGTGCGCTGGTTGTCCCCTCCGTCAGTCGTCCAGTCGTACAACGCGGCGCCGCTCGCTTGTGCGCTGACGGTCGCGATATGCGGAAGGCGACCCGAGCTCCATCCCAGGCCACAGCAGGCGGCCATGGCCGCCACGGATATCCACTGTTTCATGATCAACCTCTCGTTACTCCGAGGGGCTTCGCCCCTCAGACTCCCTACACGCGCCCTCGCTCGCCGCTTCGCCGGCTCGCTCCGGTCGCGCGGGCTCACTCGCGCACTCGTTCGCCAGGCCAGGTTTGTAACGACTTCTATTCATTGCGGAGATCTCGTCTAGTTCACCGCTCCATCGGCATGCCGAAGACATACAGAGTGCCGTCCGATGCACGACATACACCTGGCTGTCGCCCGCCGACGGGCCGACCCCGCGTACCGGTGCCGTGATCGTCGGGCCGCTGGTCCAGAGTTCCTTGCCGGTCGCGGCGTCGAGGGCGTACAGCAGGGCAGGCGTTGCGCGGCCGCGACCTTTGGCCTCTCCGCTGGCCAGGGCAAACACCACGCCGTTGACGATGGCGGGCGTAACCGGAGACGCGAGATCGCGGGACGTCCACTGCGGCTGCAGCGTGGGCATATCGTTCTGATCCACGACGGTGAACGCCACGAGCGTTCCGGCGGTCACCGGGCCGTTGGCCATGGGGACTTTCGTGTCCGCGTGAACCGTTCCACCGGCCGTCGCGACGATCCAGCGAGTTCCAGATCCGTCCAGCCAGCGTCGCCAGGCCGGTCGTGTCGTCAGGCGTCGCGACAACCTGCGAAGACTTGTGAAGCGGCGTCTTGTGATCGGCGCCACCCAGCGATGTGCTGTCGAGCACGTACAAACGGCCGTCCTTGTTCGCCGCAATCAGCAGATCCTTGCCTTTGTACTGGAACACCACCGGGTTCGACGTGAACGGCGTCGCCGTCGAAAACCAGTCCTTCTGCAGGAGCGTCTTCGAATCGAGCGAGACGACGGCGTTAGCGACCTCGGACTTCGCCGAACCGGTTGATATGTAGAGCGTTCCATCCGTGCCGAACGCCGGCGGCGCGGTTCCCGCGACTGGCGCGCCGTGCGTATCGTACGACGTGACCGTCTTCGCGTCACTCGCCAGATCGATCGACCACACACCATTCGGAACACCCGGGCAATTACCCGTCGTCGCGGCATACAACGTGGTGTCGATCAGTACTGAGCCCGCGACGTTCGAATTCGGCGGGAGGAATTTCACTGGAGGAATCTGATCGGTGCCCACTTGTGGATTCATCACGTGCACCATTCCGCCCGTGGAGATCGCAAAAACGTTGTCGCCGCCTCCGCGGCCGTTGGCGATCTGCGGTCCCGCGGGACCTCGTCCGCGCCCACCCTGACCACCGCCGAAACCGCCGACGCCACCGCCGGCCGCAGAGGGCGCCGTTCCCGCCGGAGGGGCACCCGCCCGTCCTGGTGCATCCGCCGCCGCGCCTCGTCCCGCTCCTGCGGCCGGCGGCGTCGCGGCCGCTCCGCCCGGTGCTGCACCGCGATTACCGCCTGCGCCACGGCCTGCTGGCGGCGACAGCGGCGTGGTCTTCGTGAGCGCCGGCAATCCCGACGAGCACGCGGCCGCCTTCGGCGCCGTCGAGGCGAGCTTCTGCTCCCAGAACATTCGATTCAGGTCGTAGTCGATCGAATAGACATGGCCCGACGCGCTCCCGACGAACGCGAGCGCTTTGAAGCCCTTATACGCAATGATGTTGGGCAGCAGCAGCGGCTGGGTCAGGGCTCCCGTGTCGAGCTTGCGCTTCCAGAGAAACTGAAACCCGGGACTCTGCAGCGTCGACAGCGAGATCTTCGCATCGGTCCGCACGAATGAGGTGCGCTGGGCGTCGCCGCCGACCGTCGTCCACGCGCCGCCGCCGCGTCCCTGTGCGTGCGAAACCACTACGGCCGCGGCAATCACCGCCGCGAAGTCCACCCCAGCCGCGCATATATCGCTCTCATGCTCATCGCATCCTCGACTCTGAATCCCTAATCACTAATCACTGATCCTGAATCACTGATCCTGAATCCTCGAATCCTCGAATCCGCGAATCCTCGAATCCCGAATCCTCGACTCCTCGACTCCGCGCCACCCGTCGAGCGCGAGTCGCGAGTCGCGAGTCGCGTCGAGGCTATCGTTTCAGCGCTTCGGCGATCGCGCGCTCCGCCAGCGACGCCATCACGCTGTAGCCCGCCGCGTTCGGAAGGAGCCCGTCCGACGTCAGCTCCGGCCTGAGACTTCGTCCAACGGCAAGCGCCGAGTAATAGTCGAGATACATCGATCCGCTCGCCTCTGCGTACTGCTTCAGCCAGTCATTCCAGTCGACAATCTTCGCCGGCGGCCGTACGATCGGTCTGCATGGTGGTGCAATCGCAGACCGGCGTAATCGACGCGAGCACCACGCGAATGCCATTGGCTTTCGCAAGCTCGGTCATCGACATGATGTAGTCCGACAGCGTGCCGCGCGTGCCTGGCCCGTGACGCCTGCGATGTCGTTGGTGCCCGCCTGAATCACCACGACCTTCGGTTTCAACGCGATGACATCCTGACGGAACCTCACGAGCATCTGGGGAGACGTCTGGCCCCCGATGCCTGCGATTCAGGTACGGCCGGCCAGGGAAAAACTGCGCGGCGTGTCCCCAGGCTTCCGTGATCTGATCGCCGATGAACACGACGCGGTTCTCGCCGGGCGCGGGCGGTTTGATTTCGCTGTCCTCGCTCCCGTAGCGCGTCAGTCCGCCCCAGTCGGCGAGCACCTTTCGATAGGCGGCCAGCCTCGACTCCAGCGCCGCGACGCGGTCACTCGACTGGTGTGAGTGAACGGGACCGGCCGACGCGCCAATCCACAGCGCCACGACGACGGCACACCAGAGCAGTCCACGCAACTCGACTGAATTCATGGCGCAATCGGCCGACGTTTTACTATTTTTTCGCCAGGTTCGGTAAAAGACTGTGCTCTGCAATACTTCTGTCGGCGTCCATATTGCAGAGTGAAACGAATCGCGCGTTGCGAAAGATTGTATAGTTAGAAGGATACGCGCTTGGCGGCTGGGGCCGCTTACGCGAGCCGAGTTTATGATGCGAACGTTGCTCATGAAACTGACACTTCCCTTTTCCCTTTTCCCTTTTTCTTTTTTCCTTTGCGTCGTCGCGCTCGCCGGCGCGGTGATTGGCGCCAGCGCACAAGAATCAGAACGATGCGCCGGCGGCGGCGTTCAGACGCGTGTGCAGCAATTGCCATGATGCAGAGCGGATTCTCGCCACTCGCCGGACGCGCACCCAGTGGGAAGAGGTCATCGAGAAGATGATCGACCGCGGCGCCGAAGGCACGTCGGACGACTTCACCACGGCCGAGGAATACCTCCTCCGCGTCAGCGGTCGAGTGAACGCCAATCGCGCCACGGCGAAGGATATGGTGGTCGGTGCTCGGCATCTCCGACAAGGATGCCGAGGCCATCGTGGAGTATCGAAAGGCGAACGGCGAGATCAAAGACTTCGACGCGCTGAGCAAAGTACCCGGAATCGACCTCGAAAAACTCAAACAGGGACGCGACGCGATTACCTTCTAACCGCGCGCGCGTTCAGTCAGGCTGAGGCTGCGATGCGGAATCTGCCGAGAGTTCCTGCACTGGTATTCGTGTGTGTCACCGCCGCTGTAGGCGCGTGCGGAGGCTCCTCACCCACGCCCTCTTCAACTGGCGCCGCGGCCCCGGCCCCCGCCGCTCCTCCGACGACACCTCCTCCATTCACGTCTGGCGTTCGCCTTTACGTCTCGGATGAAACCGGCGGCAACGTGGTGGTCATCGATCCGCAAGCCGGGCAAGTCGTAGAGCGCATTGCCGTCGGGAAGCGCCCGCGCGGCATCCGTCTGTCCCGCGACGGGAAGGAGCTGCTGGTGGCGTTGTCGGGTTCCCCCATCGGAGGACCGGGCGTCGACGAATCGAAGCTGCCGCCGGCGGATCGAACGGCTGACGGTATCGGCATCGTCGATCTGGCCACCTCAAAGCTGGTTCGCAAGTATCAGAGCGGACAGGATCCGGAAGTGTTCGACATGTCCCCCGACGGGAACACGATCTACGTCTCGAACGAGGACGCGGCGCAGATGTCGGTGGTCGATGCAGCGAGCGGGAACGTCGTCGCACGCATCGCGGTTGGTGAGGAACCCGAAGGGGTTACGGTCAATCCGGACGGCAGTCTGGTGTTCGTCACCTCAGAGGAAACCGGCGACGTGGCCGTGATCGATACCAAGACTCGCAAGCTACTCGTCCGAATCAAGACAGGACCACGACCACGCTCGGTCACGTTTTCCAAGGACGGCGCGATCGCGTTCGTGCCGAGCGAGACGGCGGGGCTCGTCAGCGTCGTCGACGTGCCGAAGCGCAAGGTCGTCTCGACGATTCATCTCCCCAAGATCGCCGGCGCCGAGACACCGCCGCGGCCGATGGGCGGGGTGCTGTCGTCCGACGGCAGCCAGGTCTTCATGTCGCTGGGACGCGCGAGCGCCGTCGCGGTGATTGACGTGGCGAGCCGCAAACTCCTGCGGACGATCGACGGTGTCGGCGCCCGGCCCTGGGGTGTCGCGTTGAACGACGACGGGACAAAACTCTATACAGCCAACGGACCCAGCGGTGATGTCGCGATCGTCGACGTCGCGAGCGGCAAGGTCGACAAGAAGGTCTCGACCGGTGGGAGTCCGTGGGGCGTGGTGGTCGTGACCCGTAAGTGAGGTGTGATCATGAACAACGACAGCCCACCAAGATCACACAGGAGAAGGGGAGAAAAGGGGAGAACGCTGACGTCACCCGATCAGTTGCACAGCGCCGCGCGTTACGACGATGCGAGTTCAAAGACCGTCGGGTTTAGACAGTAAAGAATAGTGTTCTCCCTTCCCTCCCTTTACTCCTGTTTGATTTTGACGGTGGCTGTCGTTGAATGAGGATCACCGCAGATCGAGACGCAGACGCACCGACACGCTCCGTGGGGCGGCCAGCGCCGTGCCCGAGAACAGTCCCGCAAAGTTGATCACGTCGAAGCGGTTGGTCAGGTTGCGCACGTCGGCCTGCAGCCGAAGCGCGTGCTTCGTTGACTTGGTAAGCGTGATCCCCCCCGAAACATCCAGCGCGGCATTCGGACGGACGCGGCCGGTCTCAAAGTTCACCCGATCCACGACCTCCTGACCGAACTGCTCGACGGCTTCCTCCGGAGTGCCTTCGAAGTCCTCGAACGGCAGTCCGCTCCCGTACGAACCGGCAAACGCGATCCAGCCCGAAGGAGAGAACTGGTACGTCGCGCGTCCGCGAAACGTGTGGCGCTGATCCTGCGTCACTGGAAACCGATCCGTCGAAGCGAGCTGCGCGGCCGCTTCTTCTCCCAGAAACAGTCCGCCGGTAATCGGCAGCTCGCCAATGCCATGTAGATACGAGTACCCGAGTGTTCCCGACAGACGCTTCCATTGGCGAAGCTCGACCCGCAGTTCAGCCCCGTGGATGTCCGCCCGCTGGAACGCAATCGGAAAACTCACCCCCGTATTCAGCAGCAGATCGTCGTCGGCGACGTCGGTCATGCGTCGGTTGAACAGCGAAAGATCGACTCGCACGCGATCAGCGATCGATTTCGAGAGTCCGGCTTCGAAAAAGTTCCCGCGCGACGGCGGAACGGGAAGACGAACCGCCTCCGCTCCGAGGCGCTCGAACGTCATCCGTGCTCGCGACCAACAGGTTTTCTATCGCGGGCGTCTGGAACGCGCGATCGTACGAGCCGCGCACGACCAGATCGGCTGCGGGCCACGACCATGCCACGGCAAGCCGCGGGCTGAAAGCATTGTCGTGAACGAGGAGTCGGTAATGATCCCATCGCAGTCCGGCGTTCACGGTCCACGGTCCGGTCCGGATCTGATCCTGGATGAAGAGCGCCTGTTCACGGTCGGGACGTTGGTCCGCAAAGGTGAACGTCAGTGGAATGTCCGGGTCGAATTGGCTTTCATCGGTGATGTCGTAGGCGAAGTCTTCGCGCACTGTTCCGGCAGTCATGTCCGCACCGGCTTTCCACTCGTGTCTCCCTCGATGACCCGTGACCGCTCCTTTGAGATAGAACTCGCGGAAGCCGCGATCCTGCCACGCCGCGATCGGCGTGGACGCCGGGTTCGACCAGAGCCGGGCCGACACACTGCGCACTGTGCCTCGAACGTCGCCGACCAGATGGTCGGAGAAAATTCGCTGAGCGGAAAACTGCACCGCGTTCTCGAGGCTGGTGCGGTCCTGGCGCTGCCCGGCCTCCTGCTGGATGTGCTCGTTCGGCACCAGAAATTGCGCTTCACCGTGCCGAAGAATGACGCCGACACGGTTCGCCGCTTTCAGATCACGCTCGACTCGGACCGACGCGTTCACCGTCGAGCCGTGATTCGTGAAGTTCTCTTCGACGGGAGGGTCCAGATAGCGATCCGTGGTGGCGGCGCCAGCAGTGACGCTCACCGTGGTCTTCTCGCCGCCGTGCTCGACGATGGCGTCGGCGCTCCCGGTGTCGAAACTCCCGGCGGATGCCGACAGAGACGTCCCGAATCCGCGGTGGGCCGGAGTCGTCGTGACCACTTCGATGACGCCACCGAGCTTGCGACCGTACTCGGCAGGATACCCGCCGGTCATGATCGTCATCGCACGCACGTCGTCGGCTCCGGATTCCGGCGCATAGACCGGCGAACGATTGTCCGTCACGGGCAGGCCGTCGACAACATACTGGGTCTGGTACTCGGACCCGCGCGGGTGAAGAATACCGTTGGCCTCGAGCAACCACCCGGGCTGCGTGTTCACGACGTCGGGCAGCGCCCGGCCCGGTAGCGCGGTGGTTCGCTGCTCCAGCGTGTCAGACCCGATCCGATGCGCCGACGTCGCCTGGTGCGGATCGAGCAGGGTCGATTCAGCCGAGACCGTGACCTGCGTGTCCAGCGCAGAGAGAATCATGGTGACGTGGTGATCGGTGGGAAGCGCGGACCGTATTTCGATAGTGTCTGAGACGGCGGCAAACCCGCTGCGGCTGATAGTGATGCGATAGAAACCGAATGGCAGCCGGCGGATAATCAGCACGCCGGCGGAGTCGGTGTCGAGATGCTGGCGAAACTCGTTCGCCTGACTGACAACATCCACGGGGCCAGGCAGCGGAAGGCCGGTGGCGTCGGTGACCGTGAGGCGGAGCTCACCGGTGTTGGTCTGCCCGAATTGGCCAGCCGCGAGCAGCAGGGCGAGCAACCAGGCGACCATGGAACATTAATTGTACAGGCGCGGTAAACTCCATGGCATTGTCGTCGTAACCCGGAGTAAGTCGTACCCTGGGGTAACAGGAGAATTGAATGGTTACCGCTGTTGTTCTGCTCCTGGTGCAGGTCGCGGGTGCTCCGCCCGCGGCATCCGCGCCAGTCCAGCAAGCTGAATCGACATCGCACGCCGTCCCAGCCTCTTCGTTAAGCGGAACGATTCACGATCTGTCCGGCAGCGTGGTGCCGGGTGCGACGGTGGCCGTGCGCGACGGCTCAAAGGATCAGCAGGCGGTGAGCGGCCCCGACGGCCGCTTCACCCTGCCTGTCTCCGACTCCGCAGAACTCGTCCTTATCGTGCGGGCGGCAGGTTTCGCCGAGCTCCGGCGCACGATAGCTTTGGGCTCGCCGCGAACGGACATCAACCTGGTCCTCGCGCCCGCCTCCGTACAGCAAGCCGTTACTGTAACCGCGACGCGCAGCGAGCAACGGACGGGCGATGTCCCGGCATCGGTGAGCATGCTCGATCGACAAGATATCAAGCAATCACCGGCGTTGGTGGCCGACGACGTGCTCCGGCAAATCCCCACGTTCAGCCTGTTCCGTCGTACGAGCAGCCTGGCCTCGCACCCGACGTCGCAAGGCGTGTCGTTGCGCGGCATCGGCCCGAGCGGCGTGAGCCGCACACTCGTCCTGGTCGACGGTGTGCCGAACAACGATCCCTTCGGGGGCTGGGTGTACTGGTCGCGTGTACCGCTGGAGAACGCGGAACGGATCGAGGTCGTGGACGGATCGACGTCGAGCCTGTACGGCAATTACGCGATGGGGGGAGTCATCAACTTCGTCACGAGTCCCGCCGCCGCGAAAACACTCGACGTGAAAGCGCAGTACGGCAGCCGCAGCACACCAAAGCTGGATTTCCTCGGCAGCCACGTCTGGGGAAAGCTCGGCATCACCGTGGATGGCAACGTGTTCGACACCGACGGCTATCCTATCGTCCGGGAGAGCGAGCGGGGCAAGGTCGATAACAACGCGAACGTGCAGTTCTGGAATCTGAACCTGAAGGCGGACTACGCCGCCAGCGATCGAGTGCATGCGTTCGTGCGGGCTGGCTACTTCGACGAGAATCGCGACAACGGCAAGGCGAGCACCATCGACGGCACGGAAGAAGCCAACGATACGATCTGGCGCTCCGTGAGTGGCGGCGTGAAGGTCCGCTTGCCCGATCAGAGCGATCTTCAGGCCACGGTGTTCACCGACTTCGAAACGTTTCACAGCAACTTCCTTGCGGTTCCCGCCACGACGCCGCCGCGCAGCGTCGGACGAATGACGCTGAATCAGAAGGTGCCAACGACGGGTGTCGGCGGCATGGTCCAATGGGCTCGCGCGTTCGGAACCAAGCAGTACGTGACGGCCGGCACGGACTTCCGCTGGGTGGACGGCGACAGCGAGGAGCAGGGACTCGATGCGGTGACGGGAACCAAGGTCACGCTGCTGCGCAACTCCGGCGGCACGCAGCGAATACTGGGATTTTTCGTTCAGGATCTCATCGTGCCGGCTCCGAAACTCACGATGACGCTGAGCGCGCGGGTGGATGCGTGGCGGAATTACGACGGGCACAATCTCGAAACGAGCTTGATCGGCGCGCCGGTGAACAACCTGCCGTCCTTGCCCGACCGCAGCGACACCGTTGTGAGCCCGAGGGCGGCCGCCCGTTACCACCTGACCGACCGGTTCGATGTGTGGGGAGATGTCGGCGGGGGCTTCCGCGCACCGACGCTCAACGAGCTGTACCGTCAATTTCGGGTCGGTACCACGTCTGACGCTTGCGAACTACTCGCTCGGCCCAGAACATCTGGTTGGGGGAGAGGCCGGCGTGTCCTTTGCCGTATCGCCGAACACGACGTTGCGGGCGACCTGGTTCAACAATGGCGTGACGGATCCGGTGTCGAACGTGACGATCAGCACGGTGGGAGCCGCCGTGACGCAGCAACGGCAGAACCTCGGCGCAACGCGCATCAATGGAATCCAGACGGATGCCGACTACCGTATCAGCCGCTCGTGGAGACTGTTGGCCGCGTACGTGTACGATCAGGCGAAGGTCACCGAGAACCCGACCAACCCGACGCTTGTCGGCAAGTGGCTTCCCCAGGTTCCAGCACACCGCGGTTCACTGCGCCTGGCGTACTCGAACCCGAAGCGGGTGACGGTCGCGGCCGGCGCGCAGTTCGTCGGTTCGCAATTCGACGATGATCTGAACACGGAGTCGCGCCGCCTGCCGAGGTTCGCCATTGTCGACGCCTCCGTGTCCCGCGAACTTGGCCGCAGCCTCGAAGTGTTTGCCGGCGTCCAGAATCTGTTCGACGAAGAATACTTCGTGGGAACGCTTCCGACCACGGTCGGGACCCCCCGTCTCGTAACCGGTGGAGTGCGAGTGCGATTGCACTAGTGCTTTCCGTGTGCGTTTTGTCTTCCCTTGTCCCTGGTGCCTTTTCCCTTTGACTTGACACCTCCCCGGGGCGGCTGGTAACTTGCTCATCTAGATGGTTTCCTTGCTCATCTGCTGCCGACCGGCCCAGGCCGCATCGATTTGTTGTCGATGCGTCTGTACGATGCCGGCGACGCGCGGGTGAGACCCTCCTAAGATCTTCAGTTTCAACACCTCCAGGCTCTCTCGCACATCGCTCGGCCTCACTATCTAGTGGTCGTTCGACAGCGCTCGCGCCAATCCGGCGCGAACGGAGGAGCCAGAGATGCAAGTCGTCCCAGAAGCTGTTTCAAATTATCGGGAAGCCATTGGAGCCAGCACGCCGGCCGTAGCCGTCCGGCCACGTTCCGAGGCGCTACGTCTGGATCACCTCCGTGCGCTCGAGGCCGAGAGCATTCACATCATCCGCGAGGTCGTCGCCGAGTTCGAACGCCCGGTGATGCTCTACTCGATCGGCAAAGATTCCTCGGTACTGCTTCGTCTCGCGCAGAAGGCGTTTTATCCAGGTCGCATCCCGTTCCCCCTTCTCCACGTCGACACCAGCTACAAGTTCCGCGAGATGCTCGAGTTCCGCAACAACTACGTTCGGTCAATCGGTGCACGGCTGATCGTGCACACCAACGAGGCGGCGCTCGCCGACGGCACGCAGCCGTTCGCCGTCGGCACACAGCGCTGCTGCGGCCTGCTCAAAACCAAGGCGCTTCTCGATGCGCTCGCGGCCGGTCAGTTCCAGGCGGCATTCGGCGGTGCGCGCCGCGACGAGGAACGGTCGCGCGCGAAAGAGCGCGTGTTCTCGCTTCGTGACGACAAAGGACAGTGGGATCCGAAGCGCCAGCGGCCGGAGCTCTGGCACCTCCTCAACGGCCGGATCGGTCCGGGCGAGAGCATTCGCGTTTTTCCGCTCTCGAACTGGACCGAGCTCGACGTCTGGCACTACATCGAGGTCGAGCAGATTCCCGTGGTCCCGCTCTACTTCGCGAAGGAGCGCGAGGTCATTGTCCGCGGTAATTCGCTCATCGTGGCGGAACAGCCGTTCGTTCCGCTGCTGCCGGGGGATCGCCACGAGCTGGTCATGTGCCGAATGCGGTCGCTCGGATGCTCGCCGTGCACCGGCGCCGTGCGTTCCACCGCCGACACCGTACCGAAGATCATCGATGAACTGGTCCGCGTGCGGCAGTCGGAGCGCCAGCTTCGCGTGATCGACCACGATCAGGATGGTTCGATGGAACTCAAGAAGCGGGAAGGCTACTTCTGATGTCCGACCTGCTCCGCATCTGCACGGCCGGCAGCGTTGACGATGGGAAGAGCACCCTCATCGGGCGGTTGCTGTACCGATTCGCGCGGCGTCTACGAGGATCAGATTCACTCGGTGACCGCGGCGTCGCGCAACCGGAGCGCCGGCCCAATCGACTTTTCGCTGTTTACCGACGGCTTGCGGGCGGAGCGCGAACAGGGCATCACCATTGATGTTGCCTATCGGTATTTCGCAACGGCCCGACGCAAGTTCATCCTGGCCGATACGCCGGGCCACGAGCAGTACACGCGCAACATGGCGACCGGCGCCTCCACCGCCGACCTCGCCGTCCTTCTCGTCGACGCGCGTCATGGCGTTCGGGAGCAGACCCGCCGCCACGCGCGTATCGCGCAGCTGCTCGGGATCACGAATCTCGCATTGGCGGTCAACAAGATGGATCTCGTCGAGTTCGACCGCGAGGTCTTCGACGAGATCTGCCGCGAGTTCGAGGAAATCCAGGGCAATGCGCGCGTTCACGCGATTCCGCTGAGCGCGTTGAACGGCGACAACGTCATCGTGCGCAGCGAAAACACACCATGGTTCGAGGGCCCGAGCCTGCTCGAGTATCTCGAAACCGTCGAGATCGAGCGAGACGCCACGTCGCGGCCCTTCCGCTTCCCCGTGCAGCTCGTGGTCCGACCCTCGGATGATTTTCGTGGATACGCTGGCCAGATCTGCTCCGGCGTCGTCCGCGTCGGCGATCGAGTCACCGTGTGGCCGGGGAACCGGTCCAGCCGCGTCAAGCGGATCGTGACGTGGGACGGAGACCTCGACGACGCGTTCGCGCCGATGTCGGTGACGTTGACCCTCGAGGACGAAATCGACATCAGCAGGGGCGACGTGCTCACTTCGGGGCCAACCGAGGTGGGCAGTCGATTCGACGCGGACATCGTGTGGATGGACGAACGTCCTCTCGACCCGGCCCGGCCGTACCTCGTGAAGCACGGCGCCATGACGGTATCCGCTGAAGTCGATCGGGCATTCAAGCTGAACGAGATCGCCACGGCCACGGTATCGGCATCCAGGCCTCTCGTGTTCGATAGTTACCGTGCGAATCGCACGACCGGCAGCTTCATCCTGATAGATCCGGCGACGAACTTCACCGCGGGCGCCGGAATGATCGTTCGTCGTGTGACGGAGCGCCACGGAGTGGCCGATACGGCGGGCGCCGCCGGACGTCTTGCACAGGCCGCACGCATGGCGGCCTCCGACTCGGAAGCGGTCGACGCCGTTCGGCGTGTGCTCGAGGAGATACTGACGTGAGCGATGCATCCCTCGTTATTGCCGGACAGCTCGACGCGGCCAAAGCCCCCTGCATGACGTGCAGCTTCCAGGCAGAGGACATGGTGGTGCTGCACATGCTGCGGTGCATCACGCCCGATATTCCGGTTCTCTTCCTCGATACGGTGCATCATTTCGCCCAGACGTATGCCTATCGCGACGAGTTGGCGAAACAGTGGGATCTGAACCTCGTGAATCTCCGCGCAAGCGAACCACAACCGGGGCTGTGGCAGACGAGCACGGATGCGTGCTGCGCGCACCATAAGGTGCAGCCGCTCTTTGCCGCGCTCGAAGGCTACGACGTCTGGTTCACCGGGCTTCGGCGCGAACAGTCACCGAGCCGCGCCAACCTCTCGCACCTCGAGCCGTTTCGGTTACCCTCGGGTCGCGTCATCAGCAAAGTGAGTCCGGTGGCGACGTGGACGACGCGCGAGGTGTGGATGTACGCGACGCGAACACGAGATCCCCCTTCTTCCGCTGTACGATGTCGGCTATACGAGCATCGGCTGCGAACCCTGCACCACGCTCCCGCCCGATCCGTCCGATGCCCGTTCGGGACGCTGGCAGGGGCAAAAGCTGGAATGCGGCATTCACATCCAGCCCGTGACCGGCGGCCGGTGACAAGCCGCGGACACGAGCGTCCACCGGCGCCGGACGAAATGCTCCGGCTGATTCTGACGAGTCGGGTCTACGACGTCGCGCAGGAAACTCCGCTCGATCCAGCACCTCGCCTGTCGCGCCGCCTGGGCAACGAGATTCTTCTCAAGCGGGAAGATCTCCAGCCGATATTCAGCTACAAGCTGCGCGGCGCCTACAATCGCATGGCACACCTCAGCAGCGAGGAGCGCCAACGCGGCGTGATCGCGGCCAGCGCCGGCAATCACGCCCAGGGTGTCGCGTTCGCCGCCCGCCACCTGCGCCTGCAGGCCGTCATCGTGATGCCCCAGACCACGCCCGAAATCAAGGTGGACGCGGTCAGGGATCTCGGCGCGGAAGTGGTCCTCTCGGGCGATAACTACGCGGAAGCGCAGGCGCGCTGCCGTCAGCTGGCGGATGAGCGCGGGATGATTTTTGTCCACCCGTTCGATGACCCGCTGGTCATCGCCGGCCAGGGAACCGTCGGTGACGAAATCCTGCGGCACCGGCTCGGCGACGTGTCCGCCATCTTCGTGCCGGTCGGCGGAGGCGGACTGATCGCCGGAATCGGGAGCTACGTGAAGGCTCTCCGGCCATCCGTCAAGGTCATCGGAGTCGAGCCCTACGGCGCGGACGCGATGTACCAATCGCTCGCCGCCGGCCGAAGGGTGATGCTGGATTCGGTGGACATCTTCGCGGATGGCGTCGCCGTGCGCGAAGTCGGTGCGCTCACCTTCCCCATCGTCCAGACGACCGTCGACGAGATCGTGCGCGTCTCGAACGATGAGATCTGCGCCGCAATCAAGGACATCTTCGACGACATCCGGACCATCATGGAGCCGGCCGGCGCACTCGCGGTCGCGGGGTTGCGCGCTTGGACCGAGCGTGAAACCGTAACCGGCGCGCGGCTGGCGGCTGTGCTGAGCGGCGCGAATATGAATTTCGACCGACTCCGCTTCGTCGCCGAGCGCGCGGAGGTTGGCGATGCGCGCGAAGCCCTGTTCGGAGTCACGATTCCCGAGCGGCCAGGCGCCTTCCGTGCGTTCTGCGCCACGATCGGACGTCGAGTGGTGACGGAGTTCAATTATCGGCTGAGCGGTCGCGACGTCGCCCATATCTTCGTCGGGATCGCCACACGTTCCCGACAGGACGCGGGGGAGATTGCCGCCACCCTCAATGCGGGCGGTTATGCGACTGTCGATTTAACCGACAACGAAACCGCCAAGCTTCATGTTCGCCACATGGTGGGCGGGCGAAGCCCGGACGTCGCGCACGAGCAACTGTGCCGATTCGAGTTTCCCGAGCGGCCGGGCGCGCTGATGGCATTCCTCGAGAAGCTCGGAGGGCGATGGAACATCAGCCTCTTCCACTACCGCAATCATGGCGCCGATTTCGGACGCGTCCTGGCAGGATTCGAAGTGCCGGACGCAGAGATGCCCGAGTTCGAGGCGTTCCTCGACGGCCTCGGCTATCGCTACCAGCGTGAACGCGGCAACTCCGCGTACGATCTGCTTTCTCGCGAGGTAGCTAAGTCAACGACATTCACGGTCACGCTGCCTTCGTGACTTGAGAATGCAGCGCGACCGTGAACCAGCTGATTAGGGGACGGTGTCTCTAATTGCCCCTGCAGGCAACTCTCCGATACGGAAACTCAATTCTCCGATTCTGTCCGTTGCGCGTCCTTCGAATCCACCCGACAGCGCATCGCCGTCTCGCTTGTAGCCCACTCGCTGCGGGAAATCGTGCTGCGGGTTTTCGAAGACTACTTCTGGTCGCCGACACTGCGCGAGAGAAACACGGCTGACGGCTGACCGGACGGATGTGCCTCGTACGCGAGCTGTCCGTCCTGTTCGCGGATCATCACCTGTCTCGAACTCGACGAGCTTGTCGCCCTGCACCGTGCGCCCTGCGTTGACCATCGTGTGAGCTTTGGGTTCCATCCAGTGCTCCTCGACTGTTCGCGCACCTGAGGAGTACGTCCCAGCAGCCCGTCAGCCAGGCCACGTCGTCGATGACCTGCGCGTGGTGGCGATCCTGAGCAGTAGACGAACGCGATGTGAGCAGCGACACATCGAGTCTCACCTGAGGTCGGGCTCGCTCGGGCCCGAGAACGCTCGACCGGCAGTACCCCAGACCAAGCGCTTCATCGTCTCCGCCGAACTGCATGCCGGATCGGCGACAATAACGGAGTGACTCTCGCCGAGTTCAAGCGGCACCACGTCAGACACCGAAACCGCCCGCTTCCCGCTGTCTCGGCCACTTGTGCGCGCTCTGGCACGATGCCAGGGGCGACTGGGACGCCGCCCACGAGGTCGCGCAGGACATCGACGACGACGACCGGCGCATGGATTCATGCCTACCTGCATCGGAAAGAGGGAGACCTGGCAAACGCCGGATACTGGTACCGTCAGCGCGAAAGCCGGAGTGTCGGGACAGCCTCGAGGCCGAGTGGGAGCAGATCGCGACGGCGCTACTGGCAGGGCAGCCCTGAGAATCTGAGCTGCGAACCGCGAATCGCGAGTCTCCTTCACTCGTACCGCAGCGCGATAATCGGATCGACGCGGCTGGCGCGGCGCGCGGGAATCCAGACCGCGAGCAGCGCGACCATCGTCAGCAGCACCGGCACGCCGACAAAGACCAGCGGGATCGCCTCGGCGGTCACGCCGAAGAGGAACGTCGAGATCAGCCGCGCGAGCCCGAACGCCGCCGCCACGCCGATCACGACGCCGACGAGCGCCAGCCGCATGCCCTGGAACACCACCATGTTCTTGACGCTGCGCCGTCTGCGCGCCAAGCGCCAGCCGGATGCCAATCTCCTGCGTTCGCTGCTCGACGGAATACGCCATCAGGCCGTAGATGCCAATGGCCGCAAGCAGCAGCGCGCGACACGCCGAATACCGTCATCAGCCACATGTTGAACCGCTCGCGCGACGTGGACAGCGAGACGACTTCGTCCATCGACCGCACGTCGGTGACCGGCAGCCCGGTCGCCTGGCGCAGCTGTTCCTGGATCGCCGAGCTCAGCGAATGCGGCTCCGTCTCCGTGCGAACGACCCAGGCCATCGGCGTGAGCGGACGTTCAGCGCGTTGGCGAGGTCGGGCACCTGCGCCTGCGGGATGAACATCGTCGGGCCCGGGCTCGTTGTTCAGGCCGCCGTCGCGCGTGTCGCCCACGACGCCGATGATCTGACGCTCGGGTTCGGCCGCGAACTCGCGCATGATGCCGCGGCCGATGATCAGGCGGTCGTTCAGCGGATCGCCCTTCGGCCAGAACTGCTTGCGCCATCGCCTCGTTGATGATGACGACCGCCAGGCGCATGGCTGTCGTCGCGCTCGGCGAACGTCCGCCCGCGCTTCACCGGGATCTTGAACACCTCGAAGTAGCCCGGCGAGACGGTCATCCAGCTGCCGCCGCCGTGGAATGGGCCGTCGGACTTGCGCCCGACGATCTTGAATGGCAGACCGTAGCCGCCCTGCAGCGGCACGCAGCACGTCGCGCTCGCGTTCGACGACGCCGGGGATCGCGCGCAGCCGTTCGACGCCGTCGCGCACCAGCTGCGCGACCGCTTCGGACTTCTCGAAACCGCGGGCCGGTCAGCGACATCCGCATCGTCAGCACGCGTGACGCGTCGAAGCCGGGATCGACGTGCGACAGCGCGACCGCTGTCCTGATCAGCAGCGCCGAACCGATGAGCAGCACCAGCGCGAGCGCCACCTCGGTGACGACCAGGACGGAACGAGCCTTGTTCTGCCGGAAGCCCGTGCCCGATCGCCCGCTGCTCTCCTTCAGCGTGGTCGTCAGATCGGCCTTCGAGCTCTGCAGCGCGGGGATCAGGCCGAAAAGGATGCCGGTCCCAAGCGACACGCCAATCGTGAACAGCGACGCACGCGCCAGTCGAGGCCGACGGCAGCGCCGTCCTCGCCGACGCGCGGCAGGCCGGCCGTGTTGATCGCGAGAAGCGCGCGGATGCCGACCATGCCGAACAGCAGGCCAAGCACGCCGCCGGCAGTCGAGAGCACGACGCTTTCGGTCAGCAACTGGCGGATGATGCGTCCGCGCGAACCGCCGATTGCAGCGCGGATGGCGATCTCGCGACGACGCCCGGTCGCGCGCGCCAGCAGCAGGTTCGCGACGTTGGCGCAGGCGATGAGCAAGCACGAAACTGACCGCGCCCGCCATGACCAGCAGCAGCGATTTCACGTTCCGGACCAGCACTTCGCGGATCGGCTGCACGGAGAACGTCTGATTGGTGCCGAGCGCGTTGGGAAACTTCTGCTTGTATCCGCCGTCGAGAGCTTGCAGCCGCGCCTTCGCCTGATCGAGCGTGACCCCGGCTTCAGGCGGCCCGCGGCCTGGAAGTAATGCCCCTGATCTTTCGTGTAGGGATCGAGCTGGAACGGAACCCACACCTGCGGCGGCGGGCCGAAGTCCTGGAAGTGGAACTCGCCGAGCACGCCGACGATCGTGTAAGGCTCGCCGCTCAGCGAGATCGATCTTACCGATGATGTTCGGATCGCTGTTGAAGCGGGTCGCCCAGAAACGCGAGCTCAGCACCACCACCTTGCCGCGGTCCGGCAGATCCTCGTCGCGCGTGAAGGTCCGGCCGAGCGCCACCGGCGCGCCGAACAGCCGGAAGAAATCGGCCGACACCTGTGCCCGATCGCAGCTGCTCCGGCATGCTGCCGCGGTGTAGTTCACGACGCCGGTGGTAACGCGGAGACGTCCTGCACGACGTCCGACTGTCCCGGTAGTGCTGGAACTTCGCCGGGGACGCCGCTGGCCCAGCGCCTTGCGGCGATGCGTTCATGAAGATGACGAGCCGATCCGGATCGGGAAACGGCGACCGGCCGCAGCAGCACGGCATTCACGACGGAAAAGATGGCGGTGTTCACGCCGATGCCGAGCGTCAGCGCGGCCACGGCCGCCAGCGTGAACGCCGGGCTCTTGGCGAACATCCGGAGCGAATGGGTCAGATCTTTGAAGAAGGTTTCGAAGCGCAACATGCAGTCAACCTGTCAGATGGGGTTGCCGGCGAATCGCAAAACAGTGGTTAGACGGCTGATCGAGGGATTTTGTTCGTCCGGGACTCAGCCGTTGGTCCCAATGTTCGTCCCGCGTCGGCGCGGACATGCCCTTCTTCCGCACTTGTAGCTTCCGCCTTCAGGCGGAAGATCCCTGTCAGCGCAATGTCGCGGCGCGAACTGCTACGATGACGGCCATCGCCCTTACATCGCCGAGGGAGGATCGTGAGCAAGGCCCGGCTCGAGGCATTCAGCGACGGCGTGATCGCCATCATCATCACGATCATGGTGCTGGAACTTCGTCCGCCTCCTGGGTTCGATATTGCCGCGCTCAAAGAAATGGGGCCCGACCTGTGCGCATACATCCTGAGTTTCGTGATTCTCGGGATCTACTGGAACAACCATCATGTGCTCGTCGGTGCGATGCGGCGGGTAACTGGCGGGGTGCTGTGGGCCAACCTGCACTTGCTCTTCTGGCTGTCGCTCATGCCCTTCGCCACGGCGTGGATGGGACGCAATCCCGACACGGCCCATTCCCATCGCGATGTATGGGTGCGTGCAGTTCCTTTCAGCGGTCGCTTACACCATCCTGCAGACGGCGATCATCGCCGCCGATGGGCACGGCTCCAAGCTGGCGCAGGCTGTGGGCAACGACCTGAAAGGACGTCTGTCGCTCGCGTCCTACGCGGCTGCCATCGTGCTGGCGTTTGGCAACTATTGGCTCTCGTACGCGTTGTTTGTCCTCGTCGCCCTTGTCTGGTTTATTCCGGACCGCCGCATTTCGGTCAGGGCAGCCCGCGGATTGACCGTCAGTGGCGCTTGAAGAACTGAACCGCGCGCTCGTGCTTTTCGGCCGCGGCCCGGCTGGCAAACGTCCCCAGATTCTTCCGCCGCCCAGTCTTCGGATCCTTCTTTCTCGAGTACAAGCGGTATTGGCCTGACTTCAGTTTCCGGATCATCGAGTCCTCCAAGTAGCCTATCGAGAATCCAGCTTCCGGCCGGCGTCGAGGTTGTCGAAATTCAGAATCGTGTTGAACACCATGAAGTAGCTGCCGATTGTCTCGCCTCGATAGATCGGATTGTTCGCGAACAGCACGACGTGCCCTTTGCCGACTGGGACGTCGACGACCACTGCGCGTTGCGCGATGTCGTTGCCGCCGTCGAGCAGTCCCGACACGAGCAGCTGTTCTGCGCGTCGAACCGCATCGCGACACGCGGCCGGTATTGCGGCGGTATCAGCGTCGCAGGGTTCCGCTTCAGCTGCTCTTCCGTCGGCAGCGCGTACTGCCAGGGTTGGACCTGCTCGGGAGGCGGCAACGGTGACAGGTTCGATCCCTCCTGCGCCGGCCGTCCCTGCACGACGTCCGGGTCGTCGGGTGTTCCGCGACCGGTCGGACGGCTTGCGCCGGCGCCGCCGCCTCGCCCACCACCGCGGCTCCGCCTGCCGCCGCCACCACCCCGCCGGCTCGGCCGCCGCCACCGACATTCGCGCTGACGCTGAAGCTCTCTCCGCTGTCGCTGTACATCGCGAGGTTATCTGGAACGCCGTACACGATCGGGACTCGCGCCGTCGACGATCTTCGTCCGCAGCAGCGATCCGACGACGCGAGACGACGAGCCAGGGCGGTTCACGCTAACGCCGTAAGTGAAATTGTTGGTGATGGCGAACTCGGCGCTGCTGTTCGACGCGAGGAACACGCCGCCTGCCTTGATGAACTCGCGCAGGTGCATCAACCCCTCGAGCCCCATGCCGATACGCGTATCGTCGGTCTGCGCCCATTTGCCGACGTTCGGCGTGTCGGCGGAGTTGCGGTACGGGATCGCGTTGAGCCACATCGGCGTACCTTCGACAGATGCCTGGCTGCCGCCCGGCCCAAAAATGATCACGTCGTACTTCGATCGAAGATCCGTGGTGTTCCGGATCGTCTGCGGATCGATGTAGTCGTACGGGATCCCGTAGAGATCGAACGCCTGCCGCCACCAGCCTTCCGTCTGCGTGTTGCTCCACTGATGAAGAATCGCGATGCGGGCGGCCCGGGCCGGATGCATCTTGACGGCCGGCATTCCGACCAGCGCGCGTGCCTGAAGACCAAGCTCGCGCGTGACCTTGTCGATGTCGGCCGCGCCGACACCGCGGATCACGAAAGCGCCTCGTCCGAACTTCGCGCCGCCCGACTCGAAGGGCTCCTCGGCAAGCTGGATGTCGGCATTCTTCAGCTGATACCGGAGCGTGATCAAAGCGTTGTCGGCGTTGTGATTGATCGCGAACACGCCCCCGTCGCCGGTAATTCCGCCCGGCACCCTGATGTCGGTCACCGTCGTCATCGGCACGCTCAGCACCGAGGAGTCGGTGACACGTACGGCCTGCACCCAAAACCTTCCGGAAAGGTCCAGCCGGTGTCGTCGTACGGACGCGTCTGCGGATCGTTCGGGGCCCAGTATTGATAGTCGAGCAGTGCATCCGCGATTCGCGAGTACGGCTGGTCCATGCGAACGATGTAGCTGCCGGCGGGAAACTCGCGCGTGGTTTCCCGCGGCCGCGGTGGCTGCTGCTGCGCCGCCTGCGGCGAAGCCTCGGCGGCCGCTTCGGCATTTTCGGGATTAGCCCCGACGATGCACTCTGGGCACTCTGAGCACCCTGCCGGCACCCGCGGCCACCCGTGGCACCCGTGGCACCCGCGGCACCCGTGGCACCCGTGGCACCCGTGGCACCCCGTCCCTCGTCCCCCCGCCGGAGCCGGCCTGACGGGAACCTTCACCGTAAAGGCGGCGGTCGCGCGTGAGATCTCAACCGCCTGCCGCTGCAGCACGCGGAGCAGTTCGGCCTGCGATCCAGGACGCGGATCGTTGGCGGAAAACACGTATGCGGCAGGGCCTTCGACGCGAGCCTTCAGGATGGATCGCTTGCTCTTGTCGTAGAAGTTCCGGAGAAAGTAGACCCGGTTGTTGGCCAGATAGTTCAGCGAGATCAGGATGCCGGTCTGCTTCGTAGTTGTTGTTGTTGCGAAGCGACCATCGCACGCGCGAGATCGGGTGGATTCTGGCGATACCACGTTCGCGACGTTTCGGCAGGCGTGAGCGTTCGCTCTTCGGTATCGGCGCTGCCGCTGTTCCCGAACGTTTCATACAGACGGCTGATGCCGTTGTGCGTCGCCGCCATGAACATCAGGTATCCCGGCGACCAGGTATCGAAGGTTCCCCACGCGTAGACGCCAGGCATGCCCATCCGGGTCATCTCGTTGACGTTGTTCCAACCGATCAAATGCCACTCGTTGGTGAGAATCGGATCCAGCCACGCGTTGTAGGGTCCATTGCCGATCGTGTTGTCGTAGAGAAACGAGCCCGATTCATGAAGGTCGTGGAGCACCTGCGCCTTCCATCCGAGGTAGGTGTTCAGCACGTTCTGCGACAACTTCAACGTCAGCGCCATCGCATCGCGATTGTTGTCGTGCGCGACGTAGTGCCCCCAGTAGACAGCGCTCATCGGCGTGTCCTTCGGGATGCTTCTTGCGCCATTCGTACGCATCGACCACGCGATCGCGCCCATCGGGCTCGACGACCGGCGTGATGAGCGTGATGACGTGTTCGCGGATGTTCCGGATGTACAGGCTGTCGTCGACCGCGAGGCGATAGGCCAGCTCCATCAGCGCCGTCGGCGCGCCCGCTTCAGTCGAGTGGATCGTTCCGGTGATGTAGTACACGGGCGCCGCACGTCGCGCAATCTCGTCCGCCAGGTTGTCGTCCTGTTTGATGGTGCGCGGGTCAGCGAGCTTCGCGAGGTCCGCCTTGTTCTGATCGAGCTTCGCCATCAGTGCTTCCGACGCCACCGCCACCGCGATCATTTCGCGGCCCTCCTCGGAGATGCCGATGGAGAACACCTTCACGCGCGGCGTCGATTTCGCCAGCAGCCGCATGTAATCGTGAACCTCTTTCGTATACGGCAGCTTTCCCTCGGCGCCGGCGATGTCGCCAAGGACGGCGGCCGGAGTCGGCACCGTTTTCGAGGCCGGTAGATAGTCCACGAGCGGCGACAGGAAGAAGGTCTCGGTCGAGTACTTCTTGATCTTCTTCGTGTATTCCTCGTCGATGGGTTGGTTTGGATCGCGCCCCGGCTTCGCATTCGCCAGATCTGCCTCGGTCACCTTCTTGCCGTTGGCGGCGGCCCGGCCACCTTGCGGGAGCGATATGGCGAGGAGGGCGAGAAAGAAGGTCAACCGGCGGGAAATTCGTCGAGTAGTGGGCATACGGAAGGAATTGTAATGCACGCAGTGTCGCGATTCGCGTATTCGCGGTTCGCGTCCGCCTTCGCGCTGCGCGCTTCGGCGCGACAGCCTGCGCACGAGAGCCAGCGCAGGCTGGCTGGGAACTGGAAACAGGGAGCTGAAAGCTGGAAACTGGAAGCTGGAAGCTGACTACCCCCTCCCAATGAAAGGCATCTTCGTCGCCATCACCGTCATGAACTGCACGTTCGCCTCGAGCGGGAGCCCGGCCATGTAGACGACCGCATGCGCCACGTGATCGACGTCGATGAGCGGTTCGATGGCAATCTCGCCGTTGGCCTGGGGCACACCCTTCGCCATCTTGGCCGCCAGCTCGGTCGCCGCGTTGCCGATGTCGATCTGACTGCAGGCGATATCGTACTTTCGGCCGTCGAGCGAAATCGACTTGGTGAGGCCTGTAATCCCGTGCTTGGTCGCGGTATACGGAGCGGAGTACGGACGTGGCACGTAGGCCGAAATCGACCCGTTGTTGATGATGCGTCCTCCGCGCGGCGTTTGCGCTCGCATCATGGCGAACGCTTCACGGGCACAGAGGAAGGCGCCGGTCAAGTTGACGTCGACGACCGACTTCCACTGCTCGACGCTCAACTCGTCGATCGTCGCGCCGGGAACGTTGATGCCGGCGTTGTTGAAGAGTACGTCGACACGACCGAAGGCCTCGCGGACTGCCGCAAAGAGTCGCGCCACCGATGCCGCATCGCTGACATCGGTCGGAACGACCAGCGGCTTCGCCGATTTTGTCCCTGCGTTTGCTGTCTCTTCGAGCGGCTCCTTACGCCGGCCGCAAAGCGCGACCGCATACCCTTCCTTCATCAGCGCGAGGGCGACCGCCTGGCCAATCCCACTGCCCGCGCCCGTGACGACTGCAGTTTTATGAGCCACCGTGATCCTCTGAATCCCTAATCAAGCTCGCGTCAATTCGTCACACCGCCCGCACCACCGGCCGGGCGGAATCGTAGTAGTATCCCCCGTTCCCGGAGGTGGGGGATGGTTCGACGTGCGTTCTTTCTTGCGTTGCTGGCGATGTTGTTCGTCTCAACGCTTGGTTCGCCGGCTGTTGCCGGACCGATCAAGCTGGCCCGCCACCCGGATTATCACGCGGGACGGGTCGCATTCAGCTATCTGGGGGATATCTGGACCGCCGCCGAGGACGGCACAGCCGTCCAGCGCATCACCGACAACAGTGCCCGCGAAGTCTACCCGCGCTTCTCACCGGACGGACGCTGGATCGCCTTTTCGTCGAACCGCTACGGCAACTACGACGTCTTTGTCGTGCCGGCGACCGGCGGAACGCCCGTCCGACTGACGTATCACACGGGTACCGACGATGTGGTCGGCTGGACGCGCGATTCGCAGCAGATCATCTTCCGCTCGGGACGCGGTGATGGGGCCTTTCCCAACGTCGCCGTGCTCTATCAGGTTCCGGCCACCGGCGGCATGGAAAAGCCTCTGCCGCTCGACTGGGGCTTTTGGGGATCGTATTCGCCCGATGGCAAGTCGCTCGCATTCAACCGCCATCCCGCCGTGTGGTCGCGTCAGCACTACCGCGGGAGCTACGCCGCCGATCTCTGGACCACAAACCTGTCCACTGGCACCTCCACCAAGCTTCTCGGCGACGAACGCTACAACCGTTATTGGCCGATGTGGGGTGCGGACGATGCAATCTATTTCGTGGCCGATCCGCTGCCCAACGACAAGAGCGTGAAGCCGGGGAGTTTCGACGTTCGGAAGAGCGCCAACAACATCTACAAAACTCCTGCAAAGGGCGGCCAGCCCGTTCAAGTGACCAGGCACACCGACGGCAATCTGTTCTGGCCATCGATGTCGGCCGACGGAAAGGTCATCGTCTACGAAGAGAACTTCGGCATCTGGAAACTGGATGTCGCATCAGGCCGTACCAGTGAGATCAAGATCGACATCTCCACTGACGAAAAGGAAAACGAAGTCGACGCGCAAACGGTGACCAACGAGGTTGATGCGTTCGACATCTCGCCGTCCGGGCGGCGCGCCGTGATCTCGGTCCGCGGACAGATTCTGACGATCGCGACCGATCGCGGCGACATCACCCGGATCGCGCCGGACAACATGGCATCGCGCAACGATGCACCGAGGTGGTCGTTCGACGGCAAGTACATGGCGTTCATCTCGGACCGATCGGGACGGGACGAAGTGTGGATCAGCGAATCGGACTCGAAGACGCCGAAGAAGATTACGGATCTCGACAACGAAAAGGGATCGCTGGTCTGGACGCCGGATTCGAAGATGCTTCTGTATACCGCCGGGGACAAGAAGCTGTACAGCTACAACGTGACCGACGCAAAGACGTCGGTCATTACGTCGACAGATCTGGGCCGCCTCGGATCGGTGGCGGTCTCGCCCGATAGCAAGTGGGTCACCTTTTCGAAGCAGGACCGCACCGTCCGATCGCATGTCTACATCGCGCCTGTTGGGGGCGGCGAAGAGCGGCACATCTCCGACGACCGCCTGCTCTATTCCGAGAACAACGCGGTGTGGACGGCCGATGGCCACTACCTCGTGTTCACGTCGTCGGAGGGCACGAACAACGGGATTGCGACTCAGGGAGGCTTGAGCACGACGATGACGTTGTGGGCACTTTCATTGCGCGATCAGGATCGCGATCCGACGAACCGCGACATCGATAACGAGGCCCAGGGAGTTGCGGCGGAGGCCGCGGCGCGACAGAACACGGGGCGCGGGAACGCTGCTGGAACGGCGCAGCCGGTGGAGGTGCGGATCGACTGGAGCGGACTGGCCAGGCGGGCGCGGCAGATCGCTGTGCCTGGCACGACGATCGGAGGCCTGAGCCCGGCGCCCGAGGGCCACTCGGTTGCGTTAACGCTCTCCAGCGGCGCTGGCGGAGGACGTGGCGCCGCCGCAAGCGATGGCGTGTCCGGCATGTACATCGTCAACGTGGAAAGTGAGCAGCAGACCCGCGTGCCGCCGGCCCCACCTTCGGCGTCCGGTGCTGGCGGCGGGCGCGGGCGCGGAGGCGCCGGCGGCGCCTTCGCTGCGGCGGCAGCAACATGGTCTTTGCCCGAGACGGTCGCACGCTTGTATTTCAGATCCGGCAGCGCGCTCTACGCGGCAACGATTCCGGCGAACGCGCTCGCTGGCCTCACGGCTGCTGCGCCTGGCGGCGGAGGACGTGGGGGACGCGGCGGAGGCGGCGCGGCCGCTGCTGTGCCGCCGCCACGGAGCCGGCGGCGGCAAACGCCACCGCCCGACAGGTGACTTACACCGCCACGCTGGAGATCGACCACAAGGCCCTTCGCGCGCAGGTGTTCAACGAGGGCTGGCGCATCATGAAGAACCGTTTCTACGACGGGGAGATGCACGGCGCGGATTGGCCGGCCATCCGCAAGATGTACGAGCCGCTGCTCGACTATCTCGTGGATGAAGATGAACTCCACACGGTCATGATGATGATGATCGGGCAGCTCAACGCGTCGCATACCGGCGTCAGCGGCGGGCCCGCCGCGAACCAGCAGACGCTGCAGACGCGCTATCCCGGGTTCGATCTCGTGGCCGATGCCTCCGGTCTGTACAAGGTCGGCCATATCTACAAGGATGGACCGGCCGATCGAGACTACCTGAAAATCAAGGAGGGCCAGTACGTCATCTCGGTCGACGACCACGATCTGAAAACCTCCGACAACTACTGGCGCTACTTCACGCTCGCCCCGGGAACCAAGTTTCACTTCATCGTGAACGATAAACCGGTGAAAGACGGGGCATGGGAAGTCACCATCACACCCGTGACCGGCACCGCGTTCGGCGATCTGCAGTACGCGAGGTGGGTCGACGATCGGCGGGAAATGGTAACGAAGCTGAGCAACGGCGAGATCGGGTACCTGCACATTCGCGCGATGGATGCCCCGTCGTTGCGGCAGTTTCAGCTGGATCTCGCCGCCAACAGGACGAAACGGGCGCTCGTGATCGATCAGCGGTTCAACGGCGGTGGCGGAATCGATCAGGAACTGCTCGGTATCCTCGCGGGGCGTCAGTACCAATACACCATCGGGCGCGACGCTGGATTCCAGCAGCCTCGGCCGCAGAATTTCTACGGACCGATGGTGGTCATGCAGAACGAGCGATCGGCGTCGGACGCGGAGATGTTTCCGGCCGGCTTCAAGGCGCTCGGGCTGGGGAAGGTCGTCGGGGTGCCGACCATGGGCGCGGTCATTGGCACAGGGGCGGCCACGCTCCTCGATGGGTCGACGATTCGCACGCCCGGCAGCGGCGTCTGGACCGCGACCGGCGAGAACATGGAGAACTTTGGCGTGCCGCCAGATGTGTACGTCGACAACACGCCCGAGGATTTTCTGAAACGGCGTGACGCCCAGCTGGAAAAAGCGGTCGAGGTGCTGAAAGGGGAACTCGCGTCCAAGCGAACATCGACGCCGTCAGGCAGCAAATGAATCCTCGGATGAGCTCTCCTACCGCGGCTTCGTTGGCGCACGCGAATCATTCCGGGATCGCCCGGCCGCAGCGGATTGGTGAACTTCGTGCCGGCATCGGCCAAGTCTGCCAGGACGTTGTCTCCGTCCGGCCGCTTCCCGCTCCGCGCCCACGCCACCAGCGCATCGAAAGCATCGGCCTGCTCGGGCGCGCTGAAATTGCAGTGCCTCGGGCTGCGGATGATGCGCTGCACCAGCCACGACGAACGTCCCGCCGCGTCCACCGCCTGGCGTAGAGATTGTTCGAGCGAAATCGGCACGAAGAGATCGCCACTGCCGTGCAGCGTGATCACCGGCCGCTCGATTCGCCCGTCGAATGGAATCGCTTCTTCGTAGGGTCCTCGGGCACTCCGCGCCTCCGCGTCCGCAGCCTTGCGGCGAACGGCGCTGTTGATCGCAGCATCCGTCAACCCGAGCCCGTCATCGATGTGGTAGCGCACATCCGCATTCGAGCGAACGCGGTTCCAGATGTCGATATCTCGCCCGCTCCCGACAGCACTGGCGTTGTCGATGAAGCGAGGCTCCAGGCCCTCGAGCGCGAACGGCCGCGGACCGCCGCTGATCTGCACCTGGATGCTGGCGAGCTGACGGCCCTTGTCGGTGTAAGCAGGCGGCTTGCCCAGGATCTCCGTCAACCGCGCGACATCCTGATCGTGGGTGGCCTCCGTGACCGTGATCCCGGTGATGAGCTCCGCCGCTGCGCCGACTGACGTCAGGAAATCCATTTCACCGGGGCCGGACGGGCAGAGCGCGAGCCCGCCCGCGAATGATGTAGGGAATTCCTGCATCCCGAGGAGCGTCACATGTCCCCCCATCGACGCACCCGTCAGGTACACGCGCTCCGCGACCTTGCCACCATTCACCTTGCTGAACACGCTGGTCAGCGCCATCGTGTCGAGCAGACCTTGGCCCGGTACGTAGCCATTGCACCGGTAGCTGGACGCCGCCCACGCAAACCCGTGCATGACGAGGTGCTCACGGAACGGGCTGCCCTGCCCGACCCCGGGCATGCCGACCTGGAGACGGGATCCCTGCGCTCCGGCACTTGCGACGTAGCCGTGCGCCCACAGCACCAGCTCTCCGTTCCATTTCTCGGGGATTTCCACTCGATAGGCGCCGCCATCGTAGTGGCCGAAGAACGCTGTCGCGCCCGGAAGGGCGGTGAAGGTAGCGTCGGATTCCTGCCACGGCTGCTCGGGACACGGCGACGGTGTGATGCCCGGTTTTCCCAGCTCTTTCGGCAACGCGCTCGTCGCGGCGGCCAGCGCGGATAACGATATCGACAGGACGAGCGCTTTTCCGATCATGGTTCCCAGCCTCCGGGGCGGATTCTAGCAGAGCATCGGAGTTGCGGTTTTCGCCAACCTGTCGCCCGCACTCCGCGCGCAGGAACTGCAGCGTGGGCCGCGTCGCAACGGACATTCCTTGGAAAACAGCCTGTTTGTCAATGGCAGGTCCCGTGCACCTCCACTCTGCGGAGCGTTGCATGCGAATCAAGATTCAGGACGGCACACCCATAAGCAGTGAGAGTAGCCTGTGCTCCACTTGCCGCTGTTCGACGATCGTCCGCGGACGCACACTCGACGAGGAACTGGTGCACTGCAGTGCCCTCGGACTGCACGGCATGCACATCACATTCAAGGTAACGTCCTGTTCGGATTATGCCGACCGGCGCACCCCGTCTTACATGGAGATGATGCAGGACGCCTGGATTCTTCAGCCGGGTTCCCGCAAACGGCCCGCGGGATTCGTGCGGGGCGCCGAACTGCAGGAAGACGACCTGCTGGAGCTGAGGTCGACCCTGAGCCGCAGGCGTAGCAAGTAGAGCGGCGGCCCTGCAGGTGAGCCCATCCCTCCACGTCCCTGCGCCTTTCGGGGTGTGAGGCATCAGTCAGTCTCTTCATTCAACCCAAGACACGCATCGCCGAACCGATCATTGAGATTCCGCTGGACGACGTGGTGGGCGTGACGCCGGAACATCCAGGCGGAGACAGCGTGGGTCATGCGATCGCCGCGGGCATCCACTTTGAACTTCTCCGATCGGCATAGTAGAGTCGCCCAACTCACATCGATACGGGTGCTTCCTCGCACGCACGTCACAGCCGCGATCAGAGGACCAGTATGAAACTCTCAATGCTTGTCGTCGCCTCCGCATTGTCCGGTGCGGGACTCTCGCAGCAGCCAGCCCCGCTTACGCCGAAAGCGCTTCAGGCTGCGCTCGCCGCAAAGCCGGAAGGGGCCGAGGCGGAAGCGTTGGCCGAGCGTATTCGTGCGTACTTCGGCGGCAGCGAGGCGCTCCTCAAAGGAGGCGCGCCGAAGACTGACGAGTTGACGGTCGCGTGGGCGCTCGAGGCGCCGCAATTGGCGCCGAATGTGACGCCGCGCGTCATGGCCGATGTGGGCAGCCTGAACGTCCCCATGGTGAAGGTGGGCACGACGGGCGTGTATGCGGCGGTGGCAAACCTGTCCCACGGCGCCGCGATGACCTGGCACTACGAAGCCGGCCCCGATCGCCGCCTGGGTGGCTCACAACTCGAGGTTTACGAGACGCATCCCGACAGCCGGGAGCGTTCGGATGTCCCAAAAGGGACGGTCAAGCAGATGCCGCCGTGGCAGAGCAAGATCTTTGAGGGCACGAAGCGCGACTGGTGGGTGTACGTGCCTGCGCAGTACCGCCCCGAGAACCCCGCGGCCGTGATGGTGTTTCAGGATGGCTCCGGTCCCAAGGACTACGTACCGACCGTCTTCGATAATCTCATCGCGACGGGCGACATTCCGGTCATGGTCGGCATCTTCATCAACCCGGGTATTCGGGCGGATGGCGGCGCGAACCGCAGCTTCGAGTACGACACGCTGTCCGATCAGTACGCGCGCTTCCTGCTCGAGGAGATCCTGCCGGAGGTGGAGAAGGCCGTGAAATTGCGTCACGACGCGGCGAGCCGAGCCATCTCCGGTGCGAGCAGCGGCGGCATTTGTGCCTTCACGGTCGCATGGGAGCGCCCGAACGAATTCAGCAAGGTGTTGTCCTGGATCGGCAGCTTCACCAATATCGCAAGCGGGAAGACGATTCGAGAGGGTGGCCACAATTACGAAGCGCTCGTACGTAAGACGCTGCCGCGAAAACCCATCCGCGTGTTCCTGCAGGATGGGGAAAACGATCTCGACAACGCGAACGGCAACTGGCCTCTCGCCAACCAGACGCTCGCGAAGTCGCTTGCGTTCGCGGGTTACGACTACAAGTTCGAGTTCGGCCACGGCTTCCATAGCAACCGGCACGGCCGGGCGATCCTGCCAGACTCGCTGCGATGGCTCTGGCGCGACTATCGACCGTAGTGAGTGCGCGGAACGCCGGCGGCCGGCGATGCCTCTCGCTCGATGACCTAGCTGTCGGCGACCAGTTCTAGCGAGGCTCCCCCTCAGACCATCGAGGGCTGCGCCTCGCTAGACCATAAGCTTGATAACGCCCCGCTGACGCGGGGACGGTCTTGACCCTGAGAAACTTGACTCATTTGGGCAAGTTCTGAAGGGTCAAGACCTCTAGCGAGGCTGTCGCCTCAGACCGTCGAGGCTCCGCCTCGCTCGGACACATTTTCTTGATAACGCCCCGCCCCTCGACCGAGGCTCGGGTGAAGGGTCAAGACCTCTCTCTCTAGAGACATCAACGCTTGGCCGTGACTTCAATTTCAATTCTCATCCGCGGATCCGCGAGGCCAGCGGAGATCATCGTGGCGGCAGGCCTGATCGTACCGAAGTGCTTCCGCAACACCGGCCAGCACTGCTTGAACTGCGATCCATCGGGCACGATGTACGTCACGCGGACCACATCCTCCAGCCGAGCGCCGGCGTCCGCCAGCGCCTGGCGGATATTCCGGAAGCATTGTTCGGTCTGTTCGACGATATCGTCGGCGATGGTCATCGCGGCGTAATCGAAGCCTGTGGTGCCAGAGACGAATACCCAGTCACCGTACACGACCGCACGTGAATACCCGATTTCCTGCTCGAAGGTCGAACCCGAGCTGATGAGCCGCCGCGCCATCGCACACACTCCGATCACACTACCGGTTTGGTTGGGGGCGCGTGTTCCATTCGAGCGCGCACCTGATCGAGCCAGGCCCGCGCGAGATCATGTTGAACGGCATAAGCGCTCCACACGTCGCTGGCCCAGCGCCGAACGAGACTCTGATACTCCGTGTCCGAGGCAGTCGTGGACACATCGGCAATCGTGAGCCGTCCACGCGGTGACAGCAGCGCGGGCTTCTCGACGTTCGCTCGTCCGTCCAGCCAGCGGCCGATCGCCCAGTAGAGTTTCTGATTCTTCGGATGCTCGATCCCGCAGCACAGTGCCGTCAGATGCGCGGCGTAGGACTTGGCAGAGCGTCCGTACTCTTCCGGATGCTGCATCGCGTACGCGTCGACCACCAGATTGTGAACGGCGCCACGGGCGGGGATCGTCCAGGCCTGCGCACTCAGCGCATCGAACGCGGCCTGGCACTCGTCACGGCCACCAAGCCTGGCGCCGCACGATGGACAGGGCTGAGTCATGTTCGGTGGAACAACTGTCGGACCGAGTCTTTCTGAAGCACGATGATCGTAAAGACACCGAGAACCGTCCCGAACGGAAAGAACGCGCAGCTCAACGCAGCCATGACCAGACAGAACACGTACCGTCGTCGCTGCGACAAGTAATGGCCCGCGAGCGCGATGCACACGGCAAACGTGAGCCCGGCGACGAGAAATCCAATGCCCATCACCAGAAACGCCATACCGAAGAGTCGATCGGCGTGCTGCTCGTTCGGATCGCCGAGCTTTCCCGAGAGCATCAGAACGGCGATCGTGATGTGGAACAGCGAAAAGAGCGAAAAGAGGGCCGCGAATCCCGCCATCACGTAATGAAACACGGAGAGGAGGCGCAGGTGTTCTTCGTCGGTCGCCATCTTACGCATCATCCTTCCAGGCACCTGCCATAGATCCATCCGGCAGGCGCCGCCGAAGTGGCTGTCGGTTACTTCATCGTGCCGGGCGACTTCCACTGGATCACGTGATAGGTCGCGGGCGTATCGCCGACGTTGCGAATGCTGTGCATCTGATTCGAAGCCTGGAACACGATCGAGCCCGGGCCGACGCGGCGCAGTTCTCCGTTGACGAGCGACTCAACGGTGCCTTCCTTGATGATCAACAGCTCCTCGGCAGGATGCTGATGCGGTGGGTGCGGCGTCTCTCCGGGATTCAGCGTCGTGATGTGAATCTCGAGCTCGTCAAGGGTCGCGGTCGGCCGCTGCACAACCCGACGCACCGCACCGGTCTTGTTCGGCTCCGCCTTCAATGTGGTCCAGTCGAAGATCGTCGAGCCCATCGGCGTGGGCTGCGAAAATACCATCGTCGTGCCCACGACGCTGACCGCGGAAGCGACCAGTGCCACCAGGGCATCTCTGCGCGTGATCATGTGGATTCTCCGAAGAATGTCGCCGCGCTATTCGTTCGCGACGTGTTTCCGCTGGGGAGCCACCTCAATGTGGCAGCGCCGCGTTCTTGAGGCGGCGGCCCACATTCTGCTCTAACGCCGCGTCCGTGCGGCTCTGGCCCGCCGGGAGCTTCAATTTCCAGAACTCGTCGAAGAACCCCTGCGATGCGACGAACAGCGGCAGGTAGTTGTAGTTGTTCCCGGGCCTGGTCATGTCGATGATCGCCCAATCCGGAAGCTTTGGCGATTGCATGTCGTTGTTGGACTGGTCGTGAAACGTGAAGCCGCTGTTGATGACCACGTATTTCTTTGGATTGAGAGGATTCGGGAAGATGAACACCGGCGCGTGATTCGCGTCGAACGCTTCAGTACCTATGACGATGCCGTCTTTGCGCCAGCGGATGGGAAGGCGGTCCGCGATGCGCTTGTACACGGCATTGCTCGAGGGATCACCGAACAGCACCAGGTTGGTGCCGGCGATGTCGTCCGCGGAAACGTCGGTATCGTTCTTCACGCGTGGTTCGCCGCGAAAGAAGTGTACCCATTCTGAAATCGCGTAGTCGGCCTGGTCCCGCGTCCATTTGCCTATCGCATCCGAAAGTGGTGTCCCGGTGGGCTTCACGATCACGAACGCGTCCATGAACGCATCGTCGATCGGTCCCTGAAGGCCGTGCGATTTTCGAAGGCCGCCAGGCAGATCGCCGATCGTCCACGTGCCGCCATGACGCATCAGGGCGACGCGCAGCGATTGATCGCGGCTGACCGCAGGGAGTTGGAGTGTATTCGAGTCAATCTTCAGCACGGGCTTCGTGCCGGAAGCAAATGGCGCGAGCCCGGGCTTAAAGTTCAGATGCAGGCCGATCACATTCGTGGTTGTCGCCGTGATCGTGCTCCCGTCGACTTTGGCGTTGACCCGCGCCCGTTGCCATTCCTCTTCCATGGCATCAACGGTGACCCAGAACATCGTGTTGTATCGCAGCATCCATGTCGTAAACCGGATCTCGGAGGGCGAAGGATTCCGTCCTTGCAACGCGAGCTGATCCAGCCGTTCCTGCAAGCGCTGCCGCGCGACAGGTTCGTACGCGTGACCGGTGTTCGGCCCGATGATGTGTTCCAGAGTCAACCCTTCCGCGAGCATCGCGGCGGCCATCGCATCGGCGGCCTGTTTCTGCGCGTCGATCTCCCCCGAGTAGGCGACAACGGGAACATTGAAGGTATTGATGGCATAGTCGGTCGAATCGTACATGTGCCACAGCGTCTTCTGCACGGCGTTCTGCGGTTGACGCGCCAGGCCGCCGCGGAGGAACACCTCCGTTTCCGTGAAGCCGGCGCCAGGGGCCGCTGCGGCCCAGCGATCCGCGAAGTGCACCGTGTAGGACCAAGCCGACGCGCCACCCATTGAGAAACCGGCCATCACGATGCGGTTTGGATCGATGGGATAGTTCTTCTGGACCGATGCCAGCGCTTCGAGACCGTCAGTCTCTCCTGCGAAGCGGCTCGCATTCGTATAGCGGCCGTAGGGCTGCAGCATGAAGCGATCCGCGCCGGCGCCGAACGGCTTTGACGCGTAGCCGGTGAGCGGCTTCGCCATGAACTGTTGTTCGAGCACGGTGTCGTCGCGGCCGTGCATGAAGATGTCGAGGCGGTACACGCGCTTCGCTGCCGGATCGTAGTTGTCCGGCAGCGTCAACAGGTACGGTTGCGCGGAGCCGTCGATGCGCGAATGGAACCCGCGGACGCCGCCTTCAGTCATCCACGGCGCGCGACCGCTCGCGAGCTGTGTCGCACGCTCGTCGCCCGCTGCCAGCGTCTGTTGCGCATAGCTTACCGGCGTCGTGCCGCGTCCGGCATAAAGTCGCTCGTTGTACTTGAGCGGACGCCGCACCGCATCGAGATAGACCTCCACATCAGCAACGCGATCGAGCAGAGCAGAATTTCGATACCGCGTTTTGAGCACGGCGACCTTTGCCGCAAGCGCGTCAACCGCGATCTGCAAAGTGCGCGCTTCCTCCGCCGACACACCTGTGCCAAGCGGCGGAAATTGCGGAGGAGTGGCGGGTGCGGAATTCTGGACTGTCGCCGTCAGCGTCGCCGCCGCCACCATCGGCCCGATCACAAACGTGTAAGAGATGAAGCGTCGCATGGTGTGTGCGCATTATAAGACTTCAGCGCACACGTCCCTCATTGGATCGAAAGCGTGATCACCAAAGTGGTCGTTGACTCCGCGTTCCGACATGCGTAGGGTAAATATCCTCGAGCGAACCACTGGTCCCCAAGGAGGCCTGATGAAGCGGTTACCGATTGCGATTGCTCTCTTCATTGCCGCGTGCGCTGTCACAGTAACGATCCGCGCGTCGCAGGGTAATTCGAACGGATCTCACGCTCAATTGAACGCACCTGAACCACCGATGGCCGGGATTCACTGGGCGCGGGATCATGCGCGTGCGCGTCCGAGCAGCGGATCGCCGAACCTCCTCTACCACGGAGGGCCCGTGATGACGCAGGGCGCATACGTGGAGGCGATCTACTGGGGAACGAAGTGGGGCAACTCCTCGTTCGTTGGCGACAAGCAGTCTGGCCTGGCGTCTTTCTACGGTGGCTTCGGTGGATCCTCCTATGACGCCACGAACACGGAATACAGTGACGGGACTGACAATGTCGGCACCACGGTCACGTGGGGCGCCGACCACGTTGACTTCTCAACCGCGCCGAAAAACGGCAATCGGACGTCAACCATCCTCGAAGAAGTCTGCAGTCACGCGAGCACCCTGGTGCCGGATGGTTATTACCCGGTGTACGTCGACACGCCTCGCGGCGCCTCGGGCTACTGCGCATGGCACAGCGCCGGGACGTGCTCGAACGGCGTGACCGTCCAGTTCGCGTTCTTCTACAACCTCGATGGTGACGCCGGCTGTGATCCCCAAGACCCCTCGTCGACTCATTCGCAGGGACTCGAAGCGCTCGCCAACGTGAGCGGCCATGAACTCTCCGAAGCGCTCACCGATCCGCATCTGAACGCCTGGTACGATTCGAACGGTCAGGAGAACTCCGACAAGTGCGCCTGGGCATTTGGTACGCCGCTCTTGACGTTCTCGAACACATCGCAGTGGAAGGTGCAGGGCAACTGGTCCAATGCCGCCTACAACGCCGGCACGGGCTACGCGAACAACAGCGGACAGCTCGGCTGCATCGACGGCGGAAAATAAGACGCTAACAGCTTTCAGCTTTCAGCTTTCAGCTTCCAGATAACGACGCCGACGTTGTAGCTGGTAGCTGATAGCTGATAGCTGATAGCTGATAGCTGATCGCGACTTATTTCAGCAGCTTGAACGCATGCATCCAGTCCTGACGTAGAAATCCGGGAATGCACCACAGCATGCAGAGCGGTTCAATCGCACGGGCAGCCTCTGCCGCGCCCATGTCCGCTGTCTCCCACCCAAACTGATCGAGCACGCTGGTCACGGTCTTCCTGGCTGCGTCATCGTTGCCGCAGATGAACATCGTCGGCTTGCCCTCGCGAAATTTCGGATCCACCATCGCGGCATTGCCAACCGAGTTGAACGCTTTCACGAATCGCGCAGACGGGAATTCCCGCTGAAGGCGCTCCATCAGCGAGTCGTCGAGCGTCGTGAAGAACTTGAGCACCCCGTTCACTGGGGGCGCTTCAGCAATCGGGTTCGTGGTATCGATGACGACCTTGCCTGCGAGATTGCCGGCGCCAGCGGCTCGTAGCGCGTCCGACGCGGCCGTACCTTTGACGGCCAGCACGACAACGTCGCCAAACTTCGCAGCGCTTTCAAAACTGCCGGCGGACGCTCCAGGGTTCTTGTTGAGCCAGTCGTGCAGCTTGCCTGCCTGCCGGCTTCCCAGCATCACCTTGTGCCCGTACTTGATGAACCCTGCAGCCAACGCCTGCGCGACCACACCCGATCCGAGAATTCCAACGTTCATGTTCCGCTCCAGACTTGATCCAGCGCGTTACCTCGCGATCGGTTCGTCGCGCAGCAGGTGGCGCTCGATCGCCGGCGTGACAACGCTACTTCGGAAAGATTAACGGAAAGACCGCGTCCGTCGTGTATATGCAGCGATCATTATGGCCACACTCGGGGACGATGACGGCCTGATGCTTCCCACCCAAGGTCTCGTTCACGAATTTCAGGAAAGCCTCTCCCCGTGCACGCCTCGTCGGACCCTGGGCCATCGCCGCGCACGACGAGTCAAATCCGCCAAGGGGCAGCGTGTCCACCTGGCCGAATAGATAGGTGGTCGGTCTCGAGGCCAGCTGTGCCTTCAACTGGTCGTCCGTCATCTTGGCGGTGTAGCCGGAAACTCGATTCTCGAGCCCAAGTGGCCAGCGGTTGTAGTTCTGACATCCGCTGGAGTCGTACGCGGCGAAGGTGAAATTCGTGTGCACCGACTCCGACTTCCAGCCGTCCTTGGCATCGGCCGGCTCGGCGTCGTTTGCCGGACTGGGCCTCGTCGCTGCGGGCCAGGCGTAGCTCGAGGGGTTGGCAACCACGTAAGTGATCGGCACACCGAGCGTGTGGTGCACGCGATTGGCCATTTCGTAGCGGGTGACGAACTGTCCGCCCGCCGAATGTCCGGCGACAACAATCGCCTTCATCCCGGGAAACGTGTTCTTGTTGGCCAGCTTGCGCAGAATCTGATCGGCAAGATCGAACGAGGAGAGATCGGGATGGCTGGCAGCCGCGCCGCCAGAACGCCAGCTGTCACCTCCACAGCTCCAGAGGACCTCATTGACCTCAGGTTTGTCCGCGCAGGCGATGATGTGTGGCGCAATGACGATCGTGTCGTCGATGGCGCCGGCCAGAAACGCCGCGGCCATCGCGGTGGCGAAGTAGTGATCGGCATTCCGGTTGGTGCCGTGAACCATGATCAGCGCGCGTCGGATCCGATCGTTGCGCCGGTCGAGTGGGTAGGAGGTGTAGATCATCGATCGCGCCGGGCCGGTTCCAATCGTGACCCATTCAGTGCACTCGGCGGTCGAGGTCGTGCAGGCCCCGAGTGACGCGCGCGGATCAGCCGCGAGCGCTGCCGCCCAAAGCGTCAGCAGAAGAGTCGGAATGCGCATCCGTAGACGATAACACCAAGGTTCGGGGTCTACTTGAGCGTTACAGGTTGGGTACCGTCGAGACCAGCCTCACCGCCACTCGGGCGCGTAATCGCGATCGCGGCGTTTCTTCTCGGCTCTGAGACTCAGCGAAAACAGAGCAAACACTTCGGCGAGTCCAATGAATGCGTAGATCGCAAACCGGGTGAACGCGCTGGGTTCCGGAAAGCAGACGTCACCGGCGTCGAGACAGGCGCGCACCATACGATCCAACTCGACATACTCGCGCATGATGAACGCAAACGCAGAGCCGAAGATGATCACGGTGCCTGCAATATTGCCGAAGATCATCCCTCCCTTTCGCCAGAATGGAAGCGCGACGAGCAGGCCGACCGCCGGCGTCACCGTCAGCTCGAGACAGATCCAGAACCACCGTAGATTGCTCATCCGGCCTCATCGTCCTTGACAGACGCGCAGGTGCGCGTGCGGTACCTGGAATAGTAGCCGGAGGTGTGCGGTGGGTGAAGAGGGAGCGCTATTTCTGCCTGCCGCAGTCTTTGGCGGCAGGCGCGATGAGCTCGGCGAGGCCGTCGACGTGGAACTGCGCCTCGACAGGCTCGGCGTTGTGAGGCGTATACCCGAACCGCAAGTTCTTGGCGTTCATCACCCGTTGGGCAAAGGCGGCGCCATCGGGGGCAAACAGCGCGTCGTGCTCGGCGGAATCGGGCCAACGCTCGCTGCGCCCGCCTTCGTCATCGAACCCGAAGCTCACCGTGTGATCCTCGCTGTTTGGCTCAATCTTCAGGGCCGATCCGGTGTACACGAATGCTTCCGTCCGCTTGCCCATGCAGCGGACGACGAGAAGAGGGCGAACGTAGTTGAGCCAGATCGGGACCGTGTTCTCCGCGGGCAACTCGAAAGCCGCGGTGTGATGCTGATTGGCGGTCCAGTACGCACGGCGTGCCGTGCTCCACGACTGGGTCGCGGCGCGGGAGGGTGCCCGCGACCGGTGCGGTCTTGGTCTTCGCTGGCCGATTCGCGGCAACCACAGTCGTGGATGCGCCTCCGCGGGCGCTCAGGAGCGCAAACGTGATGACGCCGCCGACCGCGAGGGCAGCTACGATGATGACCAGCTCGCGGGGGCTCAGACCGGATCCGCCCGTACGCGGTGCTGAGGACGTTGTCGCCCCGGGCCGAGGCTCAGAGGGCGGCGTTTGTGGCGCGCTCTCCAGCGGCGGCGATACGGGCGTGGTTGCGTCGTCCAGCGGCCATGACGCGGATGACTGTTGCGCGGTCGTCTCTGGCAGCGGAGATGACGAAGGTTGCGGTGGGTTCGCCACCGGCAGCGGTGCCAACGCGGCGCCCGCTGTCTCGGAAGACACGGCTGGCGCAGTGGCAATATGGTCGGCCGCCCACTGTTCGCAAAGATCGCACACGGTCGCCGAGTCTGCGATCTCCCGCCCGCACGACGCACAGCGTTTCACGCGCTCGCTCCTGGCAGATTCGTGCCCGCGCACACACCGCGAGCGACCTCCCACGCGGCAAGGGATGTACCAGGCGACGTCACACGCCGTGGAGGCTTGAAACGTGCGCGGTTCCTTGGGCCAGCTGGATTCGAGGCGAGCGCCGGAGCCCCGAAATTGATATCGGGCTGACAAGTCTGTGAGCGGGAGGTCAGACCTGGGTGAACAACTCTCAGCGTGCGGACGCCGCACGCACCATCGCGTTGCGCTGAAGGTTGGTCAAGGACGACACGCTTTGAGACATTTCGGCGATCGCCGAGTTGAGCGCCTTTCGATCCCGCCTGGTCAGCCCGGCCCGCGGGAACTCGTACATATAGACGTGACCCGTTCCGTCGGGTCCGGCCCACATCGGATCCACCCACACCACCCCTTTGCTGACGCCAACGCACGCCCACTCGTCTTGCGCCTGCACGGGATCGCGGGTCGATGGCGAGGCTTTCTGAAGCGCGGCATCCATCTCGATGACCAGCTGATCGCAGAAGAAGATGCGGACGGCCTCGTCGAGTCCGGCAATCTCCAAAACCTCGTCGAGGCGCTTGCACAACGCCACCCTTGCGTGCCCGGCAATCATTGCGCGCGGCACGAGGACCAGGCGATGGAGCGCGATGTGGGCCCGCGGCAAGGCATCCGAGTACGCGAGCCGTGCGACGACCTGCATGAAGCGGGGCGCCTCGCTGCGGATCGCCGTCATCACGGACGGTGACCGCGCGGCCCCCTCGAGCGCCCGCCACATCCGGCGCCGAGCCGCGCGCGTCCGTCCGAACAGACTGAAGCCGACCCCAGCGGCAACCCGAGACACAGCGGCGGCCCCTTCCGTCGTCGAGGTCCAGCGCGTGAATGGCTCGCGCGTGATTCGGCCGCGGTACTCGAGACGGCCGCGCGACACCCGAAACCAGCTCATACCATCTGCAGTCGCTGCGAAGATTGTGCCTGCGAAATATCGCCGATCGCGAAGGCAGTCGCGACAGAAACGAACGAAAGATGTCGCTCGCAAGAAAATTCTGTTCGAACGAACGGGTCTTCCGCCTGAAGGCGGAAGCTACAGTGTCACATTGGGGAAAGCGGCCCTGACTCGTTGGCGAAAGGCAGCGCGTCATGGTGGGCTGGCTTACAATCGCCGGGCATGTCGCCTTACATCTTTGGTCTTCTCGCGGTGGCGTGGGTCGTGTGGATGGTGCCGTTCTTCCTGATTGGCCGTCGGAGCGGCGCGGCCCAGACGCTCGATCGCCGCGCGAGGTGGGGAATCATCATCCAGGCCGTTAGGTCGAACCGAATCCGTACAGTGCTGCGGGATTCTCCACGAGGATTGTCTTTCGCTCGCCAGCCGTCGACGCCCATTTCGAGAACTGATTGAACACTCGTCCGTCATCTATTTGACGGAGTGGCGAGATCTCCGTGGGCTGCCGTCCGGCCGCCGTATCGGGATGAGGCCAGTCCGTGCCCCATAGGATGCGGCGAACGTTCGCGGCGATGAGAGCCTTGGCGAGCGGCGCCATGTCGGCGAAATCCGGTCCGTTCACCGAGCCTCGATACGGCGCCGACACCTTGACATACGCGCGACCGGTGCGCACGAGCTCGAGCAGGACATCGAATCCGGGCTGCGAAACGCCGGCCGCTACCTGCGCCCCGCCGAAATGATCGAACACGACCGGGACCGGCGACGCGGCAATCTCCTTCTGCATGGCAGCAATCACCGATAGCTGCGTATACATCTGGATGTGCCACTTCCGTTCGCGGATTCTTCCAACGGCGGCGGCAAATCGCCGCTTCCCCAGTTCGGGATCGTTCTGGCCGACTGTTGCGAGGTTGATCCGAATTCCGCGGATGCCCGCGTGATCCAGATCGTCGAGTGCGGCAGCGGGCGTGGCGTCGTCGATCACCGCAATGCCGCGCGCATTTGGCCCGAGCTGTCGAATCGCATCGATCGTGCACGCGTTATCGGTGCCGTAGACGCTCGGCTGCACGATGACGACGCGGGTGGTGTGAAGAGCGCGGTGCAGCTTGCGCATCTCGGCGACCGAGGCCGATTCGGGCGTATACGTCCTGCCGGCTGCAAATGGAAATTGGCGCGGATCGCCGAAGACGTGTGTATGACAGTCGCACGCCCCTGCCGGCACGCGGAACGCGACAGCCGTCGCGGGCTGCGACGCGCCGGCTGGCGCGCGCCTCGATCGCCGGAGGGCGGCCGCGGAAGCGAGCGGTGCCATCGCGAGCACCTGGCGCCTGGACAGCATGTGCTGTGTCTTCAGGAGTCGCTTACTGTCTTGCACGTCGCCAGGCCTCGTGCGTTGACGAGACACGTCGCAACGGAGACACGACGTCCACTGCCATTCGTGGCTGCAACCGGGGCAACAGCCCCGTGTCGCGAACGTCTGCCAGAGGGTTCGACACACCCGTGGAAGAACGGTTCGGGTGAATCTTCGGCGTGACAACACCACCGGCTGGAAAGCATCGGGCTGCCAGCCACAGTACGGGCACCGAATGTCGCTGAAGAGGTGCACTTCACGAAGCCTTGGGCAACACTACCATGCCATTGTCCGCTCGGTTAAGGCCCTGCGGCGATTTCAATTCGAGGAAGTAGTCGAGCGTTTCCATCGACGAAACCAGCTACTTCGTCTCCGCCCAGATGACCTCGGCGTCCGCCTTGATCCGCCCGGCGCGCGCCTTGCGCGCGTCGTCAGTCGCTGGTTCCGTGTAGCCCGTGTACTTTGCCGGCGTCTTCCACGTGTTCACCACGTCGTCGACGGTCTGGCCAGCCTTCTTGGCGTCCTGAACGAACTTGACGAAATCCGCGATGAATTCGGAGTACCGCCGTAAGTCGGCCGGCGTGGTCGTCGTGGGGTTATGACCGTTGATGATCGTGTCCACGTTTTTCACAGCAGCCGCCTTCGCCAGTGTCGCCGCGTAGCCGACTCCGGTGCCGCCGTTGTTCTTGTCCATAATCGGCAGGTCGCGAGTAGGCATCGTGTCGCCGACGTGCATGACGCGATACTCACGAAAAATCACGAACGCGTCGCCGCCGGTGTGCGCCGGTCCGAAGTAGCGAAGATCGATCTGGTCTTTTCCGCTACCGATCGTCCACGTCTCCTTGAATGTTCGCCTGGGCAGGCCTCGGCCTTCATTCTTCTTGAAAATGTTCTCTTGCGGCGGGGTCTGCGAACCGTAGAGAGGATTCCCCTGTTCCATGTACACCTTGGTGTTTTCCTGCGTGATGACGTCGACGGTTGCGGGGAACTCCACGTTGCCGCTCACGTGGTCGCCGTGCGTATGCGTATTGATGATGGTCGTCACCGGCTTATCGGTCAGAGTCTTGATCTTGTCGAGGATCGGCTGACCCCACCCGGGGTTCTTCGTGTCGACCACCACGACGCCCTTGGCGGTGATGAACACGGCCGTGTTGCCACCTCCGCCTTTCAGCACGAATAGATTGTCTTTGACCTTATCGACCTCGATCACCTTCTCCACGGGCTGGGCGGGCTGTTGCAGCGCCGCCACAGTAATGGACAACCCGCCCACAAGCAGCAACACGCCAAGGACAACACATCTCTTCATCGGTTCCTCGCACCGGGATAGATTGAAAGTCCGCACATCATCCCACAGAACGGCCAGGCCCGGTTTCCGCGATCAGGCCGACGTCGCGGCTGCCGCTGCCTGCGCGTCGCGACGCCGCTTCTCGGCCGCCACCATGCCGGACGGTGACGCTCCAGCGATCGTCACGAGCCCCCAGCCGAGGCCGGGCAATTCGTTGCACCACCGGATCTCCCCGGTCGCGGCGTCGATTCGATAGAGCCGTCCGCGCGTCGCTGCGAACAGCTCGGCGCCATCGAGCGATACGTTGACGAACTCGGAGCCCTTCAGTTCGGTGCTCCACAGCGTCTCACCCGTGTCGCGATCGATGGCGAGAACCGTTCCCTTGATGCCGACAAAGACCGCATTTGAACGTGCCATGAGCCTTCTCCTCCGATCTCGTCTACGTCTCCCAGGACGGCAAGGGCGCGCCATTGTTAGATACGAGCGGCATCGAGTGGAGGAGCGGAAACAACCGCAGAGGGCGACTCAACGGCGGGGATGCTCACCGGCGCGGCCGCCATGGCTGCGCGCTGTTCGAATTTCGCGAAGACGATTCCGCAGCGTGCGCACTCGGTCGCCGATGCGGCAACAACGGCCTGGCACTTCGGGCAGTTGAGGGCCACTACTGCTTCGTCACGTCAACCGTGCCCGCCGCAACTTCGCTCCCGCTGGCCCGTACCTGAAGCGACCAGCTGCCCTTGGCGTTCTTCGCGTCGAAGGTCAACGCCAGGACGACTTCCGCTTCCTCGCTCGGTGGAAAGTCATACTTGGCACTCATCTTCTTTCCGTCGAACGACACTGACTTGAAGTTGGCTTTATAGGTCGGCTCGCCCGTGACCGAGACCTTCCCCGTCACGCCGTCCTTTCCTTTCTCCAGCGTCAACTCGAAGCCGCCGCTGGAACCCGCGCCGTCCCAGTGCCCCGACCAAACTCCAACGAACTCCTCACCCGATGACGTCGTCTCGGTGCCGCGTTGCGCTGCCGAGCACACCGCGCCGAAGATCAGCAGACATACCCAGACGCACCATTTGTTTCGCACTGGATTTTCCTCTCTGTCGACAACGCGGCCGATCGGATCCCGGATCCCGACATGCTTCACCTCTGCCAGGGATGCTTCACCGTCGGAGCATTCACGTACCTGTGCATGCGCAGCTCGAGTGTCGTACCGCACCCGGGCTCGATCTTAACCGTCACGAGCGGACCGTCGAGGCGAGTGGTGACGCCTCCGATTGTGACGCTCGTGAGTCGATGCTCGCCGTAGCCGCCCCCCTGCACGACAACTGTTCGCGGCCGGGACGAGTTGAGATTGACCATCGTTACGACGGTACGCGTGTCGGAGAGTTCTGACACGAGCGCGGCAACATCCTCCGGCAGGCCGGCGCGCTTTCGTTCCGGATCGAAGTAACGTAGCCGCGCATTCAGGAGACCGCCTTCACGGCCTGGAACCAGCGCTCCCCACATCAATTGAACCAGTGAATCGGTTGCAGCGGGATTGAAATCGAGCATGTTGTCGGCCAGCCGCTTCTCAGGAGGCGTGACGTCGCGGCGCGTGGCACTCAGCCGCTGCTGGATCGACTTCAGATCGCGCTCGAGCGCCTGCTCCGGATAGTTTGGATTCCGTCCGTCGAGAAACTCCAGCCACTCGTTCCGGCCCACACGCCCGCGATCCTGCGGTTGTTGAGACCAGTACCAGACCTCCAGGGCTCCGACGTTCCATGGCGCATCGCGCCAGCCGTACCATCCGTCCGCGCCGTACATGGTCGGGTACTGCTTTCGCCCACCAACGTCCCGCGCGTGTGAATTCACCGCCTCGATCATCGTCCGCCAGGCATCGATGTACTTGGCGTCGCCGCTGACCAGCAGGGCGTTGTTGAATCCGACCAGCGCGCGGGGAATCCGGTTGCGGTCCTCGCGCCGTCCGGTCACTGGATTCATCGGGCTGAAACCCCACCCGTACGCGTTCTTCCACCACTGGTTGTCGGGTCCGCCGATTCGGCCATCCAGATCGACAAAGCTTGGAATGATCCCGCCATTCTGCTTCATGCGATCGAGCCAGGCGTCCATGTACTCGACAATCCACTTTTTGTACTGAACTTCGCCGGCAAGGAGGTACGCGTTCATCGGAAGGGTCGTCGCGACGAGATTCAGGAAGTGATCGCCGACGACATCGCCGTATTCCTCGTAGTGCGCCAGGAACTGCTCGAAGGTGGATTCGCCGTGCAGAGCCTCGAATCCCTTGACGTCAAACGGATCGCCAACCCAGTCGATTGGCGTCGCCTTACGCAGCATCGGGCCCCGACTACCGTTCTGCATGCTGCGGATGATCTTGTGTACACCGTCGTAGTTCGGCGCTTCAGGATCCGCGCCCATGTAGAAGCCCGCGAAACGCCTCGCCCGCTCCTGATATTTTGTGTCGCCTGGAATCGACAGTCCCATGCGATTGAAGAGCTGTAGTCCTTCACCGTGATGCATCCAGTCCGACTGAACGATGAATTCCTTGTAGTACATGCCCTGGCGGGCAATCGGTACGACAGTCGTTCGAGCCTCGGTGTATTGCGTGAGCAGCCCTTCGTGGCCCTTGAGATACATCTGAAGCACGTCGTCGTCCGCGCCGAGTGCGTGCAGCTCAGGCCAGCGGTTGAAGTTCTCGAAGGCATCATCCGGACCGTCGTTCGCACCCCAGCGAACGAAACACTGGAGATACCCACGGGTGTCGAAGTACTTCTGGTAGAACTCACGACAGGCGGGAACGTTTTCCGAGAGCACCTGGCGCTCGAGCGTCGCCCACCGCGGCGCAGACATCGGGGAGTCGATGCGGATCGATACCTCGGGCACAGCGCCGTATCGCGGAGAGAGTGCGCCAACGGTGCACGCGCAGAACAGAACGATGGTTGTGCCTCTGGGGCCCGTCAGACGTCTCAACGTTCCTGCCTCGATCCCTGCTCCTCGCTGATCCACATAAAGCCTTTTCCTGGCTCCAGCGCCGTAACTTGCCAGCGGGCCGGCGGCAGCTTCGGCTGACGGATCATAGCCCTGCTGCCTACATCCAGTGCGCCCGAATCCATCCTGCGGATGCTGGTCACCGACGCGGTCCATTCATGCCAGCGCTCGATGTCGCTCATGACAGACCAGACACGTTGTGGTGATGCGTTGATGTCAACTGAGATGCTGAACTCCTTCATTCAGCTCCGAAGCTGCATACGGATGCACAGTGAAACCCCAGCGCGGGACGGCGCGTCGGTAGTCCCGGTAGCTCCCACCAAACTGCGATTCGAGTGCGGGCTCTTCGTACGCGATCACGAACACGTGAAACATGACAAACACCAGCGCCGCATATTCAAGCAACGCGACGCTGCGGAACAGGGCAGCCTCGCCGGTGAGGACCGCCAAGACGCCGTTATACATGGGATTGCGGGTAAAGCGATAGAGGCCTGCGACGACAAGGCGCCTCGGCGGATCGAATGGCGCGAGTGTGCCGCGGCCCACGGCAAAGAAGTCCCAGACACAGCGGAGGAGAACCGACGCGCCGAGAAGCGTGAGGCAGCCGGCTAACACAGCACCGACCGTCACGCCCGGCCGGACCAGCTGCCTGTTGGCTCGCAGAATCTGCAGCGGCAGATACCCTGCCACGGCCCCAGGAATCAGGACGACGAAAAGAATCGATCGAATCGCGAGAAACGTCTTCATGGCACGCTCGCGGGATCCCGCGCCCGGCGCTGCGCGTTACAGGGAACGGATGGCAACCATCGGATCCACACGCGTGGCGCGACGAGCCGGCCAGAGGCACGCGCATACAGAGACGGCCAACAATACCGCACCTGCAAACGCCAGCGTTGCGGGATCTCCAGGCTTGACGCCGAACAGCAGCAGCGTCAGCCAACGCGCCGTCAGGAGCGAGCCGACAATCCCGAGCAGCAGCCCCATGACGGTCAGGCGAAGCCCGTCCCGCACGACCGAGCCAAAGACGTCCCTGCGCGTTGCGCCGAGCGCCATTCGCACACCAATTTCCGTTGTCTGCTGAGACACGGAATACGCCATCACGCCATAAAGTCCGATCGCCGCCAGCAGGACCGCGAGCCCCGCAAACGCCACGGCAAGCGTGGCAAAGAACCGCGGCTGCGCGATTGAGTCGCCGACCATGTCGGACAGCGTCGTGATCCCCGACACCGGGATTGCTCGATCGATTGACGAGACAGCCGCGCGGAGCGGCGCCGCAAACCTGGCGGGATTCGGCCCCTTCAGAATCACGACCGTGCCAGGCTCAGCGAATTGCCAGTACGGAATGAAGGCTTCGACCTTCGGCGCTTCGCGTGCGCCACGCGCCTTGGCGTCGGCAATGATGCCGATGATGCTGGACCAGGGACTGTCGTCGGAGAATCGCACACGGCGTCCGATCGGGTCCTCACCTGGGAAATACTTCCGGGCGAATGTTTCGTTCACCACAACGGAAGGCGCCGCCTCTCGGTCCACGAACACGCGACCGCGCCGCAGCCTCATGCCCATGGCGTCGAAGTAACCGGCGCTCACGAGCCGATACCACGTGACCGGCGTTTCCGACTGCGAAGTCGGGGCGGGCCGACCTTCGATGCTGAAGTTCATATCGCTGTCGCCGCTCAACGGCAGAACCGATGCGAGCGCGGCCTTTTGAACACCAGGAATCGCCCGCGCCTTCTCCAGGACTTGATCGTAGAACGCGATGTACTTCGGTCGTGTGTCGTAGGTCGTGCGCGGAGGGTTGACCGACCCGACCAGCACGTCGCGCGGGTCGAATCCCAGATCCGCTGACTGCAGCCGCACGAACGTCTCGAGAAGAAGCGCGCCGCCAGTGAGCAATGTCAGGGCGAGCGCAATTTCCGAGACGACAAGCGCGCGGCGCATCGCGCGCCCGCCCACGCCTGCGCCGCCGCGTGCCGCGTCATTCAACGCATGCGCGACGTCGGTGCGCGACGATTGCAGCGCGGGGACCAGACCGAATGCCACGCCGGTGACCATTGTCAGCAGCGCGGCGAACGCAAACACCGTCGTGTCGAGCCCGACTTCCGAAACGCGTGGGGCGTTCGCGGGGGCAAGCACGACAAGACCATCCACGGCCCATACGCTGACGAGGACGCCCAATGCGCCACCGCAGGCCGCGAGAAGAATGCTTTCCGTGAGAAGTTGACGAACGACGCGCTGGCGGCTCGCGCCGAGCGCCGCCCGCACCGCTATTTCCCGTCCGCGCGCAGAACCGCGAGCGAGGAGGAGATTCGCGATGTTCACACAGGCGATTAACAGCACGAAGCCAACCGCGCCGAACACGGCGATCAGTCCCGGCCTGACGTCGCCAACCACACGTTCCTGCAGCGGCGTGAGGGTGAATCCCGTCTTCTCGTTGAATTCCGGGTACATCGCCTCGAGGCGTTTCGCGAGGTCGGTCGCCGCCGCCTGCGCGCGATCGAGCGAAGTGTTTTCGGGAAGCCGTGCGATGGCGCGCAAAACGACCGCACCCCGGATCGGGTTGGCAGTATTGATTCGAAGTGGACGCCAGATCTCCGCCGCCGACGCGATAATCGGACGGAACCCTGCAGGCAGCACGCCGATGATTTCGTGGGGCTCTCCACCGAGAGCGATGACCCGACCCACAGCAGACGCTACCCCGCCAAATCGGCGCTTCCAGAGGCCGTTGCCAATCAGGACCACCCGCCTCGCATTCGGCACATCGTCGCCGGCAGCGAAATTGCGCCCGAGCATGGGACTCACGCCCAACACAGAGAAGTATTCGTGCGACACCTGTTCACCCGGCAGCGGTTCTGGCTCTCCGTTCGCAATCAGTGTGGGCCGCCAACCGGTAACGACGGCGATCTGTTGGAAGATTCCCGGCTCGCGGCGCCAGTCGGCGTAGTTGCCGGGTGTTGCCCACTCGTCCGGCGGACCGCCACGCGCACGCAAGTCCTGCCAGACCATCACGAGACGCTCCGGATGCGCGTAAGGTAGCGGTCGCAGGAGAAGGGCGTTGACGACGGTAAAGATCGCCGTCGTGGCGCCTATGCCAAGCGCGATCGTCAGGATCGCGACGGCGGCAAAGCCGCGCGCCTTGAGGATCGACCGCATCGCGTACCTGACGTCCTGAATCGTGGCGTGCATAAGCCTCCGGACGGTGAGAGGGATGAGCCCCAGAACCGATTGGCGAGAGCCAATCGCATGCCACCGGATGAGGACGAGCTAATCGGCTGGTGGACGAGGGTTTAGAGTAGCAGGATCCAGAAGCAGTCGGCGGCAGGACTGTTCGTTACCGAACATAGCCGTCCCATGCGGGCACACCGTCAGCCACGTCGCACTCGCGGGAACTCCGTGATCCGGATATTCGTGCATCCGTAGGGAATGAGCGTCACCTCCTCGGCGGTCTCATCCGACAACGGTTTCCCTGGATCCGCCGTTCCCGTATCCGACGCCGCCAACTCGCCAGCCCACCCGCGCACGATCTTCCAGTCGGGAATGCGCTGTCCTCGCGCCTTCACGGCTATTCCGCTGCCCTCGGGCGAGAACGGCCGATCCCCGACCGGTCGTTCCTCGAATCGGAAGGCTGCCTCAGGTCGTTGTTCGCCGACGACGAGACCGTAGTTCCATGGCGTTGTCGGGCGCACCTCGAAATCGCCGTGCGGCAACTCCCGGTGGGGTTTGTCGGCGTTGACCCGCGTCCATGCCTCGCCAATCTGCAGCGAGTACACGAGCGGTCCCCGTTCGAGAGCGATTGCGTCGTTGTACCGCACCGACACCCTCGGGCGCATCGGGAAACGAACCGTGATCTCGGTCCCTTCGGGCCACTCACGTTCGAGCCGGTGCAGCGTGCCGGGCGTCATACGCGTTTCGGGTGCGCTCCCGACGCGAACGGTTGCGCCGTCGGCCCACGCGGGAACGCGCAACAACAGCGGAAACCGAACACTGCGAACGGGCGACACTCTGAGCCGGATTTCCTCGCGAAACGGATAGTCGGTCGTCACAGCAATGGCAACCGAAACGCCGCGCAACGTCGTCTGAACCCGACACGGCGCCCACGCAGCGGCGACGAGCCCATCGTCCAGCGTCTTCATCCAGAGATGGGCGGCAAACTTCGGCCACCCCTGGTGCATGTTCGACGTGCAGCAGCCGTAGTTCGGCTCCAGGCCGAACAGGTTCGATTCGGGTCCGTTCGTGGACCACCCATGATCGGGGTTGATCGTGCACTGCACCTGGTTGACTTGCTGATCGTACTGGTGCGCCCACATGTCAGGGGAAATCGCCGCAGGAAGCGCGTTGAACGCCACACGTTCCAGCCGATCGCCGAACGCGGTATCGCCGAAGACCGAGAACAGCTGCTCGAGCGAAAACATGAACTCGACGACCGCGCAGAGCTCCGTCCCTTGAACAGGGTTTCGGCCCGATAGACACTCGTCGCCGGTGAACATCCCGGTCACCTGACCGTGATAGCGATCGAGCATGTCGATCATCCTGGTCGCGAATGCGCGATCGGCGGCCCGGCGATCCAACCGCCAGCTGAGCGCCGCCGCCTTCGGCGCCATGGCCATGTTGACGACGTGCTTGGACCACTTCCACAGTCCCCGCCGCGGAGTCGGAACTTTCACATCGTCGGTTTCGAAGAGCGCCTCGTAGTCCGTTCCCTGCGAGCGGAGTTTCCGAGCCAGATCGAGAAGCCATGACTGCCGTGTCTGTTCATACGCATAGAACGTCGGCACCAGCCCCTCGTACCAGCGAAACTTCCCCCAGGCGTAGAGCGGCGTCTTGTCGAGACCTTCGAACATCGCGCGCAGGCTCTTGACGACAGCGTTGAGCACGCGCAAGTCTCCGGTAGCACCGTGATATTGCGCGAGGACCTTGTTGACCAGCAGGATCGCCCACATGTCGTATCGTTTTGCCACGGCGTCCGTCGGATAGGGTCCGTACCATCCGTCGGCGCGCTGGTGGTCCACGATGTAAGTGACGTATTTTGTGATGCGGGTCTTGAGCGCTTGATCGTCCAGCAGCCACGCGAGCGGAATGACGCCGTCGAGCCAGTACGGCGCGCGCTCCCAGCCTTCCGCCGCGCCGCCGAACCACTGGCTGTCCTTCACGTCAGGCCAGAATTCGTCCAAGTGGCCGCTCAAGCCGTCGGCCTGGATCCTGAGCTGACGCGCCAGCCATCCGTCGGGACGGACGTCGGCCAGTGGCAGCGGACGGAACGCCGGGCTGGCAAGCGCGAGAGGCGGCCGCTGGACATAGTCGTCGATACCGAGTGGCCGCGGCACCCCACTCGCCGCAACGCCAGCGACGACACTCGATAGAAACGCGCGTCGATCGATCTGGCTCATGCATCAGCCTTCTGCTGCAGTCTGCACGCCCGACTGACGGTCACGAGATATGCGACCGGATCTGTCGATTCAGCGCGTGGAGCTGCCGGCGAATGTTCTTGAGAGACGGGTGATCGTGGGCGCTGAGGGCAAGCTCCCGATCGTGCTTGAGCTGACGCATCCGTGCCTTCACGGCCGCCTTGTCGAGGCCCGACGCCGTGTGGTGCTCGTGCATGTCGATGTCCAGCGCACGGCACAACGCCGGGAGCAGACGGTCTTTGTTCATCTGGGAGTAGCCCTGCACGGCCTCGTGTTTCAAATCCTTGGCCAGTTCGCGCAGCTCGACTACGGTCTTCTGCTTGAGCTCGTGATACGTGTGCGGCATGGTGCCTCCTTCGGCGGAAATCCTATCGCAAGCCGCCTCGACGCTCAATCCGGTCCCAAACTACCGGGGCACGAGTTCAATGGTGGCTTCGCGGCGGCGAGCGGTGCGAAAACCGCGAACGTACTTGCGGATCCAGGGGTCGCGTACTTGGCCGCGTAAGCGCGGTCGACAGCATCACGGAGCCGTTCGCTGCGGACTTTCACCGCGCGCACGCGAACCTGGCGCGTGCCAACCTGGATCGTCCCGTACGGATCCTCGAGAAAGGTTCGATACCACCCGTCGAGCTTCAGCGTCCACGATCGCACGAGCACACGTCCTTCAACCACGACCGGCCAGACACCGACGAACCGATGGCGCGACCGTGTGCCGGCGCGCACGCCCAGAATTTTGCTCGCGTCGATGGCATCGACGATGGCACGAGGGAGGCGCGACGTGGGCATGCGGGTTGGTGTGGTTTATGGCGTGCGACGCTCGCGTTGTTTCGCCAACTCGTCGCGGAACGCCCGCTCTTTCTGAACAACGAACGCCCTGTACCCATCTGAATCGATGAACGGATTCGGACCGCCGGGCTTCAAGCGCGCGTACTTCTCCTGCAGGCCGAAATAGTCTCCATGCGCCCCGAGGAACAAATCGGCCGGCAAGGACTTCAAGACGACGAACATGCGCTCGTAGTCACTGGCAATCTCCGGGTACGATGCGTTGTCGACGAGCTTGTAGCCGGGGTTCACGTTCGGACTGCCGACGATGACCGCGTCGTACGTCTTCCCCCCCTCGCTCACTTTCATCGCCCACGTCGTGCATCCTTTCGTGTGGCCAGGAGTGAGATGTGCGACGAGGACGGCGTCGCCCAGCGTGACCCGGTCGCCGTCATGAAGCACGCGATCGACCGTTGTCGGTGGATACCGGTTATCCGGATTGCCGCCGTATTGGAAATCGGTCTTGCCGCCGGACTCGACATTTGGGACGTCTTTGTCCATCACCATGTACTTCGCGCCGGTGAGCTGCTTGATCATCGCGCTCCCGGCATTGTGGTCCCAATGGGCATGGCTGATGAGCAGGATCTTGACGTCGCCGAACTTGAAGCCCAGTTTCTCGATGCTCGTTCGAATCAGTGGAATGTTCGCTTCGAGGTCGCTGTTGATGAGAATGTGCCCCTGTGGCGTCGTAATCAGATAGTTCGCGAGCCCCTTGCTTCCCACATAGTAAAGATTGCCCGCAATGCGGAATGGCGGGAACGGCTGTGTCCAGTCGGCATTCGCCTGCGCGAACAGATGGCTGGCGAGGATGAGCACGAGCACCAGCGACGTTGACACCTCAATCAGCCGCCGGCTCACGACACGTGGCACGAAGACATTCATTTAACCCAGCTCCTTGTAGAAGACTACAGTGCCGTGCAGAGTTTTTCCGTCAGGATCGACGGCGAATCTCGGGATTGTGCCAACCGCCGTCCATCCGACCTGCCGGTACAGTCGTTCGGCTGCGCCACCTTCCTTCGCGTCAAGCGTCAGCAGCGTGAATCCGGCCCGGCGTGCCGCGTCCTCTATCGATTGCATCAGCTGCCGCCCCAGACCAGTACGGCGGCCTCTGCGATGGACTATCAACTTGGCAATCTCGGCGCGATGCGGCTGGTTTGGCGCCCAGGCAGGGTGGAGTTGAACGGTGCCAACGATGCCGTCAGCGTCACGCGCGACGAGAAAGATCGCGGCAGCATGGGCGGCATCGACAGTGGCGCGCCACCATGCTTCAGCACGTTCGACCGGCAACGGCGCAACGAAGCTCACCGCCGCGCCGGATTCGACGGCGTCCACCAGCAGTTCGCCGAGAGCACGCAGGTCACTCTCACCGACAGGTGGAATCAGTCGCTCAATTATGTGGTCGTTCATGCCCACGTTGAAAATCGGTTCGCGACTCCCCCATCGCCGGCGATCAGTGCGTCAGTCCGTAGATCACGTAGTTGACCCCAAGCTTGTAGGCTTCGTTCGAGGCGTCGAACGGGAACAGCCCCTGCCCTGACCACTCCCAATATTCAGGTACGTCGTTGTCGTAGTTGGCGATCACCATGAGGCGTTTCGACGGATCGTTGTCCTCGAACAATCCGTAATAGCTCGGTCGAATCCCCGACATCGGGTGGACGATGGCGTCGATGTCCTTGATTTGGAAGAACGAGTTGAAAACACGGTGGGTGTTATCAAGGCGTACGAAGCGCGCGTCCGGAACAACGCGGCGCATCTGTGCCTCGAAGTTGGCCCACTGTTCGAGGCCGTCGAAGTCTTCGAAGACCGCAAAACCTCCCTTCAATAGATACGCGCGAAACGACACGGCCTCACGATCGCTGAGATTCCAGAAGCCTGGCTCCCACATGAACGCGATCGGATACTTGAAGAGCTCAGGGTCGTCAAGCGTGAGAATCAGGCTGCCGTCAGTGCGGATGTCGAGCGCTGTCAGCTCCTGCAGGATGAGCGAGAGGTGCTGTTCCGCGCGCGGGTAGTCGTGGTTCCAGGCCGAGCTGAATCCGCGACGCGAAAACCCGAAGTCCGACTTCCAGCGCAATCGCACAAACGTGAAGCGGCCGTCGTAAGTGAGATCCGTCCGGTACGGCGGCGCTGACCGGTCGAACTGAAAGGCCGACGCCGAGACGGTGAAGAGAACAGACGCGAGAACGATGTGTATTCGGCGCATCAATCGGCGTCGCCCTTGATCGGCGTGTGAATATCGAAGCCATCATCGAGGATGCCTCGGATGCTTTCGACTGAGTGCACTTCAAATGCGCAAAGAAGCGTGAATTCAACGCTCGCCATATTCTCTTCTCGGCTTCACGGCACTTCCGATAGGCGGTCTTTTGGATCCCGGAATCCGCATCCCGGGCCCGATCTGTCTCACTGCCGTCTGTGGTCGTGCCGGTTCAGCCGGCGCGAGTTCCGTCGGGAACGGACCGCTCGGGCTGCGCGAGCACTGGCATCACGCCGTCAGCGTAGCCGATGTCAAACAGCATACCTTCAGATACGAGCCCTGCCATCTTGCGTGGCGCGAGGTTTACGACGAACAGGGCCTGCATCCCGACGAGGGCGCGTGGGTCTGTCCGTTCTTTCTTCAGCCCAGCCACAATCGTGCGCTGGTGATCTCCGAAGCTGACAACGAGTTGCACGAGCTTTTCGGACCCGTGAACGTCCGCCACGTCACGGATCGTACCGACCCGAATATCGAGCTTGTCGAGATCAGCGACGGCCACAACAGGCTTGATTGGCGCGGGCGTCATGGGTGCTCCCCTCGAGTGTCGGAGCGCGCCGTGAGAGACGCGGCATCGTCGCACGACTCCGAGTTGCTGCGTCGGCTTTCCGGCAGATGAAGTGTTCATCATAGTTCCGATGTCTTCGCGTGAGGACACGTCGGACTCCATCGGTGACGGCGAATCGACAGAGAGGGACGAATGTGGCGCGATTGCCGTGGTACTCCAATTGCACAGTTGGAATCGATTCCTTTCCGGAGACACGTATGCGTTCATATCGGATGTGCATTCGACTAATTGTTGGCATGATGTTCGTCACGCTAACCGCCGTCGCGGCGGTCGCCCAGCAGCGGACCGACTTCGGCACATTGTCGATCCAGGTCCGCCCACCAGAAGCGGACGTCTTCATCGACGGCGAACGATGGACCGGGTCGGAAACCACCGGGGCGCTGCAGGTTCAGCTGTCGCCAGGAACCCATTACGTCGAGGTACGCTCGCCTGGGCGTCAGACGTTCGCGCGCCAGGTGACGATTCGTGCCGGAGAAACGACGCCACTGAACGTTTCGCTCATTCAAGGTGAGGGAGCCGAGCCGACTATCGCTCCGCCATCCACCGTGCCCAGGCCTCCCGCACCTTCAAGCAACGTGGTGCGCGCAACCGCGTCTGAAGATGGTTTCGTGATCGCTCCCGATTATCGGGTCACCGACCTTAATCACCATACCGGTCAACTCGTTGGAGCCTACGGCGGCTACGTGTTCGGAGGTCAGGCGCTCATCGGCGCCGGAGGGTACTGGCAGGCAGACTCCACCGACGGTACGCACATCGCGTACGGTGGACCCGTTTTCGAGTGGCGAATGTTTCCAGACCGTACCATCGGCTTCAATCTGCACGGGCTCATCGGTGGGGGCTGGCGGTACGCGGACCACGGCTATTACGGCGATGTCAGGTTCGATCACGACGGCCCTCAGGTTGACCCGCGTCACGGCGCGCCGTACGCCATGCCGTACGGCTGGGACGATCAGTCGTTCTTCGTTGCGGAGCCTGAGGCACAGGTCGTCGTGCGATTCGGCTCTGCGATCCGGCTGCAAGGCGGCGTCGGCTATCGCGCGACATCAGCGGATAACTTGAGCGGCGTCAGCGGCAGCGTGAGCGTGCAGTTCGGCCGCTGAGCGGTCACAACGTCACTGGCAAGCAGCTTTGTCATGTGACATCGACGTCCGATCGTAGAGACGCAGCGCGAGGTGCATGTCTTCCACTGGGATCTCGCGGCGAAGCACAAGATCGCCGCGGGTGACACCGTCGAGGACGGCAGCACGCTGCGCGAGCTGATCAACGAGGCGCCCGACGTAGGCGAGTACGGGGAAGGCGACGGTCAGAATGATCGACAGCTCGCGTTGCGATGGTCGGGATTCGGTCGGTGTTGGTTCCGGCATCATCGATGCGGCGACTATCGATCAATACCCACGGCCGCACTCACTAGACGATAACGAGCGATGTCATCGCCGGGACGGCGATTCTTGCGAGGCCGATTCGCCGAGCTGTCGATCAATCAGCCCAGTAATTTCGTCTGTACTCCTTGATCAGCTTCGGCTCGAGGAACACGGCGTCTCCGTAATAGGTGTCCGCGGCCTCTGCAAAAGCGTCGAAGTTCTCTCTGATCGGCACCAGGTACATCGCTTGAGTCATGCCACGGGTGAGCTCGGAGAATGCCCTTTGCTCGTTGTACAGGCGGGAAAGAGCAAAGGCGACATCGTGGTCGATGTAGTTGAGCGCCTGCGTCGTCACTGCCAGGTCCCACGCCGTCTGCTCGAATGAGACGAAACGCAGCCCCTGGATGTGGACGTCGGCGCTGTTCCGGGTTTTGTGATCCTTGGAAAGGTACGCCTGGAGACTCTTCAGGAGGTTGGCGTGATACTCGAGGACGTCACTCACCGCCTTCCGGTTGTTTGTGATCTCTGCCCTGAACCGATGCAACGACGACTCCGCGAGTTCACGATGATGTCTATCCTCACGCCATTGTTCGCCGGCGAGGCCGAGAAAGACGCCGACGCCGATCATCAGAACTTCGAGAGCCATCTTGAGGAACGATTTTCCGCGAACCGGGCGCGTGCCCTTAGGCAGGACCGGCGGCGCTTCTTTGCCAACGTCGAGTTTCGGAATGTGGGTTTCCGGCATGGGCGAATGCTACCATTCGTCGCGCCGGAACTCAGAGGGACCGATCAGGCGTAGAATCGGTCCATGGATCCGCTGAACAGGAAGGTCTCAGAACTCGACAAAATCCTGCGGACCGCCATGCAGGCTTTCCGCGACCGTGTGGCTCGCATCCCCTATCACGGGATGAACATCCCACGCGTATTCTCAGACGTCGATGATGACCAGGACGATGCGCCGTATTCCTTCGTGGGGGCGCGTCTCCACCCACGGCATCCGTCAGGCGGCTCCGCCGTCGCACTTCCGGAGCCGGACGAAGAGCTGCACACAACGGTCTCCGCCCGTAAGGTGTAACGTCCAGGATTACACAGCGCCGGACTTGTCGGCTCCTGAAGGCGTTGTGCCGAACGTGGCATACAACCGCAGGTCAGCGCTGAGGTACAACGACTCGCCCCGAGACTGCGCAGACGCGATCGCCGCGCGAACTCGCTCGATCCCCTGACGATACTCCTCGTCGGTCAGAACGCTCAGCTGTGACGTCGCGCTTTTATCGAGGCGTCCCTGTTCCAATGCCGACTGCGCGTCAAATCGCACCGGCAGGTGCTGAATCTCACGCGTGACACAGTCGACGAATCCCGCCCCCTGCATCCACGCTCTGGTCTGACCAGATGCCGGATAGCGGCGCCGGTCGATCTCGAGGGCGTTGACGAAGTAGTCGTAGATGTACCACTGATCCACGCCGGTGTGCGGATCGAGCCCCACGATCATCATCACCCCGCCCGGGCACAGCACGCGCATGGCATCGTGGAGAAAGGCGATCTTGTCTGAAAAGTGATGAAAGGCGTTGATGCAGTACAACCGGTCAAACGATCCAGTGGCCCAGGGCAGGTGTTCGGCAGCCCCCCGTGCGAGAGCGGCCGCCGGCGCGTGTGCCTTCGCGTGCGACAACATTTGAGCGGACGCGTCCAGACCCGTTGGGCGAATCCCTCGCCCGCTCAGGGCGCGAAGCCAGTGACCGGTTCCGCAGCCAACCTCGAGGACCCGCTGGTCGACGCGCTGACCAACGAACGCCGTCAATGTCGTCTCTACACCAGAGTAGTCGCTCCGGAGATATCGGAGATCGTACTCACCGGCGATTCGATCGTAGTCTACGCTTCGATCCATAGAGTGCTGGCGTTGTGTGTTGGCATGCCCGACAGGCCAGTGATCGGCGTCTGCGACAGCGTCAGTCGCTTTTCTGTTCAGGAAAGTCCACCGCGGCTTGTATGCGCCAGCTGTTTTCGTGCTTCACGAACCAGTCGACGAATCCGCGCCGGTCGTCGACAACCTGCCCGTCGACCCTGACCTGTGCAAGCTGCACTCCCGTGACCAGCGCGCCAGTGGGTGAGACGTCGATATCGCAACGCTCGAGTGTCACGAGCAGGATTTCGCCAGGAATCTGCTCGATGCCGCGAAGAAAGCCGTCCGCATCGACCGCAGCGCCGCCATGCGTGCGGTGGACAAAGCCCGGCGCGAGCAGCGCACGAACCGCCTGCAGATCGCGCCGACCGATGGCGGCGGCAATCTGCACTGCGGCAGCCCGAATATCTTTCGGATCGTTCATCGTTTCTCGTTCGTTTCGGATAGAAGCCGTCAATGAATGCCGCCCAGCTGAGTCGGATCGCCGCGACATGGTGATCTCGACTATGCTCCTGCAGGCGCGATGCGGACACAAATCTCCCCGATGCTGGCCGTCAGCGACGGCAACGGTGCAATCGAATTCTACAAAGCCGCATTCGGTGCGACGGTCCTGTGGCACCTGGACGGCGGAGGACACGTGGTGGCCGGGCTCTCGATTGACGACGCCCGATTCTTTCTAGCCACTGAGTCGCCACCTCACGGCACTCGCGGACCGGCCTCAGCGGGTTTTACAACGGTCAGGATAGAACTCTTCGTGAACGACCCGGTTGCGACGCAGAGACAAGCCGTGGCTGCCGGCGCGGTCGAGCACAGCCCTGTAAGGGAACACACGCACGACCTGAGCGGGCCTCAACCGATCAGGCGAATGCTTCAAGGCGCCGTCGTCGACCCGTTCGGCCATATGTGGCTCATCGGAAGGATCCTCGAGTGATCGACCAATCCTTCTCTAGACGTAGTCGTGAAAGTGCACTCGGTAACGGAGTTTGGGTTCTCCGCCGAATGCCGCTGGCGGCACGAACTCTTCAACTAGCACGCCGCCGTTCGCCTCAATCACGCGCTGTGACGCCACGTTGGCCGGATCCGTCGTAATCTCGACGTATCGAAGACCGACAGCCCTGGCCTCCGGCAGTAATTCACGCAACGCACGGGTGGCGTAACCGCGACGCTGCTTCCACGGCACAACGGCGTAGCCGATGTGTCCGAGGCAGTGCGGAGGAAGGGCTTCCGTTCCAGGTTGCCAACGAAACCCGATGCTGCCGCAGAATTCCCCATCCCACAGCCATCGCCGATACCCCGGAAGCCGCGGCACCGTGGTGCCATCTGGCAAGGCAATCGCTTCTCCCTTTGCTTCCCTGGCCACGAGGCTGGCGAGAAACGCGTCCGCATCGGCAGCGATACGCAGCAATTCCTCGCGCGCCGCGATCTGCCCGCGGACGTTATCTGGCGACCAACCTCGCTCGAGAGCGGCGACGTAACTGGGAAGATACTCCCTCGACGGCCAGACCAGCTTCATTCTCTTCCTGACGGGACCGCCCGACTAACTCGTACAATCCTTGAGCGTCATGGTCATGCGCGCTCCTTCCCCTGCATCAAAACATTCATTCCGTGCCCTGACCATCATTCGTCAACGGCATGTCGTTCGCGTCGCGATCGGCCGCGCTTCGCGCGGCCGACCGCTTCATACCGAAAGCAATTGACCGTGTGATCGTTCACCATGCCGACTGCCTGCATATAGGCGTAGCAAATGGTCGACCCTACGAACTTGAACCCCCGCTTCAAAAGGTCCCGGCTCAACGCATCGGATTCCGGTGTTCGCGGCGGGATTTGCTGGAGCGTGCGGCGACGATTGACTCGCGGTTTCCCGTCGACAAAGCGCCACACGTACGCGTCGAAACTCCCGAACTCGCCCTCAATCGCCAGAAAGGCCTTCGCGTTGCCCACCGTGCTGTTGATCTTCAGGCGGTTGCGAACGATACCAGGATGCTTCAACAGTCGCTCGATTCGTTTCGGAGTAAACCGGGCCACCAGCGCGGGATCAAAGCCGGCGAATGCCTCTCGATACCCGTTACGCTTCCTGAGAATCGTCTCCCAGCTCAGGCCAGCCTGCGCGCCCTCGAGCGTGAGGAATTCGAACAGGACCCGATCGTCGTGCACCGGTACGCCCCATTCGCGATCGTGATAGGCGATGCTGAGTGGCGTACGGGCCCAGGAGCAGCGATCGTTCTCGTTTGCGGCTTCGGCCATGCGTTCACCGAACGGACGCCGCCAGCAGTTCCGAAAGATACTTGTCCCACACCGCCGCGATCGTGTGCGTGCCGTGCCCCCTTGTTTCCGCACCGAACGGGATGACGACAGCGCGCCCTTTCGGAACGCGCCCGATGTTCCGCTCGAGGATACCGAGCTCCGGCGGATTGATCAGATCGTCAGCCGAGTTAATCGCGAGCAATGGTGCACGGATGCTCTCGAGGAGCCGGGCTGGATCGTAGTCGCGCGAAGCCTCTATCTGGTACAGGACGTCATTCGCATCAGCGGTCTTGAGCGAGGCGGCGACGGACGCGTCGAGCGCTGAGTCGCTTTCGGCAACCGTCGACATCTGCTGTTGACGGAGCACGGGATTGCTCGACATCAGAAAAAGCATTTCCTCGGCAGTTCGCAGGCTCGGCGGTTCGGTCGTATAGTTGCCGCTCCGCCACTCCGGGTCGTTCCGGATGGCATCGATGACAACGCGTCTCCAAACGCGATTGCGCCCGGAGATCTGGGTTGGCAGGCTCGCCAGCGGCATCAGTGCGTCCATGAATGCGGGATAGCGTTCGCCCCATAACCACGTATGCATCCCGCCCATCGATGTGCCCATCACGAGACGCAGGTGGTTGACTCCAAGCCCTTCGGTGAGCAGCCGATATTGCGCGTCCACCATGTCGAGATACCCGTAGCGGGGAAATCGCGCGCGCAGACCATCACTGGGTTTACTCGACTGGCCGTGTCCGATGCCATCGGGAAGGATGATGAAGTATCGGGCGGCGTCGAGCAGCCCGCCGGGCACGAACAGCTTGCCCGCAAACTCCGGCCGTATGAACTGCGCTCCGGTGCCACCCGTGCCGTGCATGATGAGCACGGCATTGCGGACTACGCCCTGGGCATCGCGCTCCGGCGTGCCGAGAGTCCTGTAATGAAGACGGAGTTCGGGTAGCGTCTCACCCGACCTGAACGTGAAATCCTTGAGGACGAAGTCGCCCTGGACCGGCGCAGGATACTGAGCCGCGCTGGTGCGCGCACATGCGAGCACCACGACGAGAACAAACAGCTTCTTCAGCACGGCGTACTCTTTCTTCTTCGACTTGCTGGTACCAGTCGGGTGCACGCAGGGTCTATTGCCCGCTGCCGCGGCCGCGACCGGATGGCGGCTGCGCGGGCACATCGAGATCGACCGGCCAGCCGGCCACGAACACGTGACGAATCCGCGGGTTGTCCAGGAGACTGCCCTCAGTGACGACCACGTTTGCCATCTTTCCCTTCTCGATCGTCCCGAGCCGATCGCCGGCGCCGGCAAACTTCGCCGCGTTCATTGTCAAGGCCTTGAGCGCCGCATCTTCGGTGAGCCCGCCTTCCTTCACTGTCCGTGCGACGCTGCGCAGGAAGTCACCGGGATTCTGGAGACCGCCGACGGTGAATGCGAAGGGAATGCCGGCTTTGTCGAGTGCCGCCGGCACCTTGGCGGCGTTCTGCCGCATGCGCGTCACTCGAATGGGCGTATCGACTTCTCCACCGCCTCGGCCTCCGCGGCCTCCGCCACCTCCCGCTACCTGGAAGTTCGCCGATACGATCACGCGCGCCTTGGCTGCCTTGAGATCCTCGATGACATTCGCTGCCTCGGCGCCCCCGACGATGATGGGGTCGAGATTGAACTCCTTGGCGAACGCAAGCGCCCGCACGATCTCGCGCTCCTCGCTGGCGTCGAACGCCACCGGCATCCTGCGGTCGAGCGCGGGCACCAGCGCGTCGAGCGCGGGTTCGAAACCTCCGATCGGCGCGTCCTTATGGCGTTCCGCAAACGCGCGCGCATCCTTCTGCCATTGGGCGTCGAGGAACGCTTGTCGGGCGAACGCGACCACTCCCAGCAGCGCCCCGGGATACCCACCGCCACCGCCGCCGCCTCCTTCTTCACCACCGCCGCCGCGGCCCGTCGCAAAGACGACGTGCTGGGCGACAGCGGAGCGCACCACAACGGTGCCGCGCCTGTAGGTTGCCAGCGCACTGGTTTCACTGGGATCGGGTGGGGCCGTCAGATTGACGAGCGCGCTCTGCCCTCGAATGATCCCCTGCGCGGGAACCGCGAGAGCCGACGTAATTCCGGCTGCCGCAAGCCGTCGCAGGTTGTCTCCCTCGGTACTCGACGATCTTCGAGGCATCCACATCGGGATGAAGAAACCGTGTTCGAGCCTCGCGCTCCTGATCGGCCCAGGTGATGTCGTCGGGAGTGGCTACGGCCGTACCTCGGCCGCGACCGGTCTGGAGCGCTGGCGCTGTGACGGGGGCGATACTGGTTCCCCCTTGCACGACCGTGTTGTTGGACATGTCGATAAGGCCGGGGTAGACGACGAGCCCGGCGCCGTCGACGACGACCGCGTCGGCAGGTGCGGCGACCGATGCGCCGACATCTTCGATCACGCCGTCCCGCATCACGACCGTTCCCTTTTCGATCGGCGGGCCAGCGACGGTCACGATTCTGGCATTCGTGATCGCGTAGCGCGGAGCGCGGACGGGCATCTGCCCGCTGACTCGGAACGAGGGCCACAGCATCGCCGTGGCGACGGACATGAAGACCACCAAGGAACGCGACAGTCGGCTGGGAACATTGCTCATGGTCCGTCTCCTCAGCGCGCCATGTACTTCTTGAACAACTCGATCTGGGTGTTGTCGAGGGGAACATCCCGGCCCGCGATGACCACATGCCGAATCTGCGATCGGATCTCCAGTGGATCCCCTGTGATGACGACAAGGTTCGCCACCTTGCCGGCATCGATACTGCCTACCTGGCTGTCGACGCCAAGGATGCGCGCCGCATCGAGCGTCAGCGCCTTGATGGCGTCATCGTGAGACAACCCCCACGCTACTGCTCGGCCGGCCTGGAATGGCACGTCGCGCGAAAACTGGAAGCCGCCGCTCGAGAACGCGAACGTCACGCCGGCCTTCGCGAGCACGCCGGGTGTCTGATAGGGGTAAGCATGGAACTCGTCCTCGCGCGGCGGCAGTGCGAGCACCGTCGAGAGGATCACCGGAACGTCGTGCTGCTTGAGGAGGCCGGCCACGCGCTGCGCATCCGCGCCAGACTGGAGCACGATGCGCACGTTCTGCCGATCGGCCCAGGCCACGGCGTCACGGATGGACTGCTCGGTGTTGGCCGACACATACAGCGCCTGACGACGATCGAGCACGGGCAGGAACGGCTCGAGGGTCCAATCAATCTGCCTGGTCGCGGGCTGCTTCGCGTACGCGCGCGCCCGCTCGAGGAGTTGATTCAGGGTCTTCATCGGATCGGGTCCTGTTGTCGGCGCTGCGCCGCCGCGGCCACCACCGCCGCGTCCTCCCCCGCCCCCAGGAAAGTTGAAGGCGAGCCCGGATGCCGGACGAAGGATGGCTTCCTCCCACGTCCAGCCGTCGAGATTCATGACCGGAATCTCTCCGCTAATCGTGCCGCCGCCGGGCCGCACGCCGATCGTGGTGATGCCCTCGGAGCGTGTCACAGGAATCGCGATGCTGTCGGCCTTGTACGCCACGCGTGTGCGCAGCATCTGGTCGAACGGCAGGATCTCGCTCACATCGTCGTAGTTGCGTACGCCGGGCTCGTTCAATCCGATGTCAGTGCTCGCGTCGATCATGCCGGGCAGCACCGTCGCGCCTCCGGCGTCCAGCGGCTTCGACACCGGACGGCACCGCCACGTTCGCGCCGACGGCCTCGATGCGATTGCCCTTGATGACGATCGTGCCCTTGGCGATCACCGGACCTGACACCGTCACGATGCGAGCGTTGGTGATGGCCCAGGTCGGGCCGTCGGCATTGCCCTTCACATCGAAACGTTCGGCGGGAGGCATGGGCCGTGGCACCACCTGCGATCCGTTCGTCGCTGTGGAAGATCCGTTCGTCCCCGGTGACGATGCATCCGTCGTCGAACGTCCGCCCTTTTCCTTCTGGATGTCGGCGACCCGCTGCAGGTCCTTCTCGCGGTCGTAGTAGGCGATGCCATCGATGTAGCTGCGCTCGACGATGGCGGCGGTCGACAGAGGATGATGGTTCCAGACGACGAGATCGGCGTCCTTGCCGACCTCGATCGAACCGACGCGGTTGTCGATCTTGAGCTGCTTCGCGGGATTGATCGTGACCATCGCGAATGCCTGATCGTCGGTAACGTCGCCGTAGCGGACCGCCTTGGCCGCCTCGATGTTCAGCCGCCGCGCCTGCTCGGCATCGTCCGAATTGATCGAGACGAGGACGCCTTTGTGGGTCATCAGCGAGGCGTTGTGCGGAATCGCGTCGGCCGCTTCCATCTTGTAGCCCCACCAGTCGGAGAACGTGGAGGCGCCGGCGTTGTGCGCGGCGATTTCCTTCGCGACCTTGTAACCCTCGAGCACATGCTGGAAAGTCGTGACCTTGAAGCCCATCTCGTCGGCGACGCGGATGAGCATCAGGATTTCGTCAGCGCGGTAGCTGTGCGCGTGGACGAGTCGCTTGCCCTCGAGGACCTCGACCAGCGCGTCAAGTTGAAGGTCTCGGCGAGGCGCCAGGACGTCCTGACCGGCCTTCTTCTTGGCCTCGTAGTCCTGCCAGTCCTTGCGGTACGCCTTCGCGCGGGTGAACGCGTCGCGGATGACGTACTCGACGCCCTGACGCGTCGTGGGAAACCGCTGCGGGTTGGTCGGTGTCTGTCCCCGCTTGCGCGTCACATTTTCGCCGAGCGCGAACTTGATTCCAGGGAGCGCGCCCTGGAAGATGAAGTCGGTCGCGCGAGTCTTGCCGTACCGGAGCTTGATCACGACCGTCTTCCCACCGATCGCGTTCGCGCTGCCGTGCAGGATATTGGCGGTGGTCGTGCCGCCCGCCAGGTCGCGGTAGATATTGATGTCGGTCGGATCGAGGACGTCTTCCATCCCGGTCATCGAGCTGACCGAGACGCTGCCCTCGTTGATGGCGTCGTTCGCGATATGCGAGTGTGCGTCGATGAGCCCCGGGGAGACGAACTTGCCGGTGGCATCGTAGACCTCCGCGCCCGCGGGGATTGACACGTTGTTCCCGACCGCGGCGATCTTGCCGTCGCGGATGAGCACCGTGCCATCGGCGATCGTCCCGCGCGTGGCGGTGATGATGGTGGCGTTGCGAATCGCGACCACCGACGGCACCGGGGCCTGAGCGAAGATGGGCGGCGACATCGTCGTGCGCCCGTCGAGCAGCACGCCAGCGATCGCACCGAGCGCAAGACAGCCAGACAGCCAACGGCCAGTCACGCGAAACCTCCAGGATGGGCGCCCAGGCGGCGGGCGCGGCGGTAACTTTACCGTACGGATGGTCGAAAAATCGCGGCGGGTGTGAGGAGGAGGTACTGGTCACGAGCAGCCGCCTCGGTCCGAAGCCGCCGTCTTCAGCGACCTCGATCGCAGGCTCGGGCAGGGATCTCTCAGAACGCCAGAACGATCGCCAGGCCCGGACCGCGCGAGAGCAACGGCACTGCTCGGATCGTCACTGTTCCTGGGGATGGTGCATCAAACCGGATGTGTGGCTTCGAGTGTGCGCGATCGATCGCCCAGCCAGCCAGCGCTCCAATCCCGGTGCTGATAGCCCCGGCCGCAAGATAGCCTGCGCCCCATTCGTCGATTTCGTTGTAGTCGACGGCCGCGGCGTGGACAAACATCGCGAGCGAGAAACCCCCGCCAACGGCTACGCCGATGAGCGCGCCGTTTCGCGAAGAGTCGCGAGGCCGCTCGATCGACTTGAGATCGGTCAACGGGATCGTGAGGTCCAGCCGTTGACGTTGGCCCGTCGTCGCCTGACCCTCGGTGCGAATGTCCAAGGTCGTGTCCCCAAACCGGAGCAGCCGCCCCTTGATCGGGTCTCCCGTGCCCCGGACGATCGTGACGACATCGCCGGGCGCCACCTCACGACGGACGTCGTCCAGCGAGGCTAGACGACCCTGAGCCACCGCCGTCGCCGCCCCGGCGAAATCGACTGCAACTGCGGCAACGGCCCCCAACAGCCAACGTGATGGAGATGCGAAACGCGTAAGGCCCTCCTTGGCGAGCCAGTCCGAGGCTCCCCTGTTGAACACTCTCAGTCCAACGCCGGCGCTTCCCGCAGCGGCTCATCGCACCGGCCGCCGCCGGCGGCAAACGCCGGTCAGGAGTCCCAGGCCAAGACGGGCCTCGGTTAGGCAGCGCGCCGAAATGGTTCCATCGTTCCGCGATTACTTGTCCACCTTAAGGTCTTTGTTCGGATCGTATGTCGCCATCACATCCGATCGGCTGCAAGCAACGTTAACCGGCAAGGTGCTACCGTGGACCAAGAAGTAAGCCCATCGTCAGTCGCCACAGCTTCGCGATCGACGCGACGAGGCGTTGCAATTGTGACGAACTGATCGCGCTGCTCATATCCAGAACTTGGAAGGTCGCGAACCAAGACCCGGTACCGGCCGATTGTTTCCGGGCGCGGGGTGACTGGCTGATCAGAGCTTCGGAGTTCATGGCCTTCTCCTTTGTCATACGAGCATGCGCCTGGTCGTCCGGCTAACGTCCTGCGGCTCAGCCCCACCTGCGCCTGCGGCTTCCCGCCTTCGCCAACGCTTCCCGCCTTCGCCGAGGCTTCGGCGCGGTCGCGCCGGAGCTCGCCCGGACGTCACGCGAGCACAGGCGGACGGCGAGGTCTCGCCGGAGCTCGCTCAGAAACGCCAAGCGAACACTAGGCGGACGGCGGGCAAGCTGCGAGCGGCGAATCAGCAACTCGGTCCCGGCCCGAGGCACAACCCCCGCAACCCGCCGTCAGTATAGCCCCACGCCAGCTCACCATCGTGAGTCGATCGATGCGACGGTTCCGTCACGACGCACAGCTCGACGCGATCGAACCGGCTACAATCCACACATGCACGACGTCCGTCACGCCATCCGCTTCCTGTGGACGCACAAGTCGTTCACGGCGGCGGGCGTGCTCACGCTCGCGATCGGTCTCGGCGCGAACACGGCGCTCTACGGGTTGCTCAATGCGGCGCTTCGACCGCTCCCAATCCCGCATCCCGAACAACTGGTCAGCATCGCGGCGGAGACGAAGGACGACAACACGGGCGGCTTCCAATATTCGTTCTCGATCGAGGCGATGAAGGATTTCCAGCAGCGCGCGGATCCGTTCAGCACGGTCATTGGACAGATGTTGCGCGTGGGCGGGCTCTCGACCAACGCACGCGCGTCGCAGTTCTGGTTCGCCGCGGTCAGCGACAATTACTTCTCGGGACTCGGCATTACGGCCGAGCACGGCACGCTCTTCTCATCTCCCTCCGGCTCGCCGGTCCACGTCGTCCTCGGCCATACATTCTGGATGCGAACGTTCGGCGGCGATCCTGGCGTGATCGGCAAGGCGATCCGCGTCGATGGGTCCCCGGCAATCATTACCGGCGTGGTCGCGAAATCCTTTCGGGGCACCCTGATGGGCGTCGAGCTCGACGGCTACGTGACGCTCGACGACTACGGCGTGCTGATGCCTGATGTTCAGCGGTGGCTGTATCACAATCGCAAGGCGCGGTCAGTCCAACTGTTCGCGCGCCTCAAACCTGGCGTGACCGTCGGTGAAGCACAGGCGGCGATGGACGCGCTGATGACGACCCTGGCGATCGAGCACCCCGATACCGAGCAGGGGATTGGCGTGCGCGTCACGCCGGAACCGCTCGCCCGCCCGTTGCCGATGCGCGCGGTCACCGCGGCCATCCCCTTCGTGCAGTTCTTCGGGCTCGCGATTGCCGGGCTGGTGCTTCTGCTGGCCTGCACGAACGTCGCGAACCTGCTGCTCGTCCGCGCTACGGCCCGAGAGCGTGAGATGGCCTGTACGTGCGGCGCTTGGGGCAAGTCGCGGCAGACTCGTTCGGCTGATGGTCACCGAAGGCCTTTTGCTCTCGAGCATCGGCGGTGTTCTCGGGTATGTCGTCGGTCAATGGGTGACATGGGCGTACATCTCACGCCTGGATGTCGGTGCGGACCTGCCTTTGCGCTTCGACGCGACCTTCGACGTGAAAGTGTTTTTCTTCTCGCTCGGCGCGGCTGTGTGCACCGGCGTTGCGGTCGGCCTGTGGCCCGCCTGGCGTGCGTCGCGTGCCGACGCACGAGCAGCGCTGCATGACGGCGGCAAAGGGCAGTCGGACGGCTCGCACCGGCAGCGCCTCAGGCGCCTGCTGGTCGTCGCACAGATTTCAGGCGCGCTCGCCCTTTTGGTTGTCGCGGGACTCTTCATCCGCACTCTGACATCCGCTGAGCGCGTGAATCTGGGCTTCGATGCCAAACACCTGATTACCGTACGGCTCGATCCGAGGCAGATAGGCTACGACGAGGACCGGACGAATGCCTTCTACACGGAACTGCAGCGTCGCGTCGCGGAGTGGCCTGAGGTGGCATCGGTCGCGGTCGCCTTCACGACGCCAATGAGCTACCTGATCGGCGGCGGCTCCATCTACATGGAGGGCCGGCCGATGTCGGCCTCGACCCAGCCGCCGGCGTCGTTCATGAATCACGTCGGCCACAACTACTTCGACGTCATGCGCATTCCCATCGTGCGCGGCCGTGCATTCGTGGAAGACGACGAGCGCCAACACTCGCTGACGCGGAAGGTGGCCATCATCAACGAGTCGATGGCGGCACGATACTGGCCCGGGCAGGATCCGATCGGCCGTCGCTTCCGAGCGTTCAACCCTACTGACCCTCTGCTCGAAATCGTCGGCGTCGCGCGGGATAGCAAATACGTGCTGGTCTTCGAGCCGCCGCGACCGTACATCTATCTCCCGCTCGTGCGCGATCTGTCGCTCCGCACGCTGCATGTCCGCGCGACAGGGGACCCTGCGGCGCTCGCGCCGCGTCTCGAGCGTGAAATCAAGGACCTGGCGCCCGACTTGCCGATTGCAGACCTGCGGACGATGGAACAATCGCTCACGGGCATCTTCGGATACTTGATCTTCCGGATTGGCGCGCTGCAAGCCACTGGCATGGGTGTGCTCGGCTTGACGCTCGCCCTGGTCGGCGTGTACGGCGTCGTGTCGTTCGGCGCCTCGCTTCGCACCCGGGAGATCGGCATTCGTGTGGCTCTCGGCGCTCAGCCTCGCGACGTGCTTCGTTTGATCCTCGGGCAAGGACTGCAGCTTGTCGTCGTCGGTCTGGTCGTGGGCCTGGGAGCTTCCATCGCGATGGGCCGCGTGCTGTCCCGTTTCCTGCCGCTCGTTGATGCCACCGACTGGATCATGTTCGGGAGTGTGTCGGTCGAGCTGGCGGCACTGGCGCTGGCAGCGTGCTACCTCCCGGCGCGCCGCGCCACACGGGTGCCGGTAATGTCAGCCCTGCGTCACGAATGACGGCAGGACCGCGTTCTCCATCAGGCCTGACGCCGGAGCCTCGGAGCAACAGACCGAATGATGAGCTTGCCCCGCCCACCAGTGGTCTCCTGGTCCTCACCGGGCCAGCTTGCTCGTGGTGATGGCCTGTCCAACATGCCGCTGGGTGTGCTCCGCCGCATGGAACAGCAGACCGATGACCGTCGATGGCAGCTGCAATCGTCCGACCAGGCGCTCGTGAGTGAGAGTGGTTTCCGGTGTGTCGCGCAGCTGATCGAGGGCGCGGACGACCGCGGATTCGAAGGCGGCCAGCAGGTCGTGTGCGCTGAGATCGATGTCGGGCTGGAACTCCTGCGAAAGCACCTGACGTTGCGTGTCGGACAGCTGCGCTCCGCGCGCGTACGTAAAGAGTCGATCCAGGCTGCCGATCGCATGAATGACATGAAACCCGATCGACGCGCCGCTCTCGGAATGCCAGATCCGTTGCGGCGTCATTCCTGGAAGGAGGCTCTCGAGTTCCTCCCGGCACTGGAGCAGGCTGTGCGCGACCGGTTGCAGCAGTGCCGGCACTCTCTCGACGGAACGCCCTCGCAGCCAGACTTCAGGTGCCGTCATGATGTGATCGGCAGACGGGAACGTTGGTTATGGCTTCGAGACCTTGCGCAGGTCCATCTTCCGTATGGTCTCGTTGCCTGGCAGGAGTCGCGCGGTTCCGACAAGGTGTGTACCATTCACGGAGAGCCGCCACACGCTGGTGACCCGCGGTCCAGTGATCTGCGTCTTCCAGCACGCTTCGGGTGTGTCGTATGTCAGATCGGACTCCCCCATGGGCTCGCGCTGGCCGTTCACGATCTTGTCAGCCTTCCAGTGAACCGTGCCAGGCTTGGGACCCGGACTGAACTCGTATACCACCGTCTCATCGTTACAAGCTGGCGCAGCGATGCGGTCTGTGCACGTCGACGCGCCTCGCCAAGTTCCCAGCAGCTGCGCGGGCCCAGGCGCATCCGCCTTCGACTGGCCGATAGAGTCCCACAAGAGTGCACACAGAACGGCGCTGAGGACGCTCTTCATCACTATTCGATGTCCGTCATCGTCGACACTAACGTCGCCCCTTACTTCCTGTTCGCCACCCGGTTGTCGGCGAGGCCCTAGAATTCAGCCGCTTGCCGTCGCCGCTCCGGAGCCTAGACAGCCGCATTTGACCGTGGATTATCCCACGGGGGCTGACTCCGCCACCGCTCGTCGCAGCGGCTGAACACGCGCGTACGTGACAATCCGCCAGATCCATTCGAACGGGCCGAACTGGTATGTGGAGAGCCACGCTCGGCTCGCGAAAGCCTCGGCACCGAACAACACCGAGGCGGCAAGAACATACACGTAGGGCCGAAGCCTCAGGCTCGCACCGTAGCCCGATGCCAGCGCATCGAGTGCTGCAGCTTGCACCATGTAGTTCGTGAGCGCCATACGGCCCGCCTCGCCAAACATGGCCAGCCGTTCGGTCCAGACCGGGTAAAGCGCAAGCAGCAGTACGACGGCGCCGATGTAGGTAAGGCAGAGCCATTGATCCTGAAGGAGGCCGAAGCCGGAGGCCATCGGCCAATCTGTCCCAGGAATCGGCATCCGTGGCAAACGGTTCAGCACCAGCCACGACGCCGCCCAAGCCACGAAGCCGAAGATCATCCACCCGATGATCAGACGGGCGTGGCGGCGGGGTTCGTCGAACACTTCGTGGCGCACGGCAAGCAGTCCGATCGCAAACAAGGAGAAGTTCGCGTCGGGCAGGAGGTTCTGCCAGGTGTGAGGAAACGAACCGAGGAAGAGTGCCCAACGCGCCGAGAGCAGCGCGAGATAGCTGCTCTGTTGGGAGGCTGCATCGACGGCGGCTGCCAGCGTCGCTGTTGTCGAGGGCGCCGTCGCGACTGACGAGAGCCATGCGTAGACCGCCGTCACCTCGGCTGACAGCGGACGCGCGCACGCCGACAGCGCCGCCGTCAGCAGCAGCGCGCGGGTTGACCAGCGCCGAACAACGAGCATCGCAGCGCCCCAGCTCGCGTACTCGAACAGGATATGAAAACCAAACCCCACCTCGGCGATGATGCCGAAGATCGCCAGCGCGGCCAGCCGCCGCAGACAGATGGAAACGACCGGCGCGCCGCGCGCCTCCAGGCGTCGGAGGAGGATCGCGAAGCCGGCACCGAACAGGAACGCGAAAGTGCCCCAGGCCTTCTGCTCAACCAGCACCCACACGCCCCAGCCAATCAGGTCCTCGACGCCTGTCGCCGGCAGTCGCATCTTCTGGTGAAAGTGCACGAGGATCATTCCGAACAGGGCGAAACCGCGAAGGATGTCCAACGCCGGGAGTCGCTCGCCCGCATCAAGCGGCCGGGTGAGCGATGCGGCAGGAGCCTCGACGAGTGTGGCTGCACACATGGCGAGCATCAATGCAGATTGTTGTGCGACAAACAGGGCCTCCCTGATTTCGAAGTCGGTGATGTCGTTCCAGTCGGCCATCCACCAATCGAGCGCTGGGCGGCTGCATCTCCAACGATCGACTGATCAGTCGATGGTCCGATGCCGGGTCTCGGAAGCGACGAGCACCGCGACGATCGTAACAAGCGCCATCGCTATGATGTAAGATGCCAGCGCAATGCGTCCGTAGGGGAGCAGAGCCGTCGCGATGAATGGCGAGAGGCCGCCCGCGAGCACCGACGAGAGCTGGGACCCGAGCGACGCGCCGCTGTAACGAACCCGCGTGCCGAACAGCTCCGACAAGAACGCGGCCTGCGGTCCATACATCGGCGAATGCGCGAACACGAGCGCCACCACGAGCGCAAGCCAGACAAGTGGCGTCGATCCCGTGTCGAGCAGCCAGAACAGCGGATACGCGAACAGCGCGGTGACGCAGGCGCCAAACAAGTAGACGGGTCGTCGCCCGAGTCGATCCGACAGCGCGCCGCAGAATGGGATCGCGACCAGCGCGCACGCCGAGGCGATAAGAACGCCGTTCAGGATCGTCTGTCGATCGATCCCCACTTTCTGCGTGCCGTAGACCAGCACGAACACACTGTAGATGTAAAACGCGCCGTTCTCGGCGAGCCGCGCGCCCATGGCGAGCAACACCTCCTTCCGCTGAGTCCGAAGAAGCTCGATGATCGGTTGCCGCGCCTCGGTCCGCGCGGCCTTGAGACGCGTAAACGCCGGCGTCTCCAGAATTCGCAGCCGGATAATCAGGCCGACGCCGACCAGCACGAGACTCAGCAGGAATGGGACGCGCCAGCCCCACGACAGGAACTGATCTTCCGGAAGGCGCGCGAAAAGGGAGAACACCGCGGTGGAGAGGAGCAGTCCGGCCGGCACCCCGATCTGGGGCCAGCTCCCGTAGAATCCTCGCGCCCCAGCGGGTGCGTGCTCCACCGCCATCAGCACCGCGCCTCCCCATTCGCCTCCGACCCCAATGCCTTGCGCGACACGCAGGATCACCAGGGCGACGGCGGCCCACGGTCCAATCTGGGCATAGGTCGGCAGCAGGCCGATACCAAACGTGGCGATGCCCATGATGGTCAGCGTCAGGACGAGCATCGACTTGCGTCCGATTCTGTCGCCGTAATGGCCGATGACAATCCCGCCAATCGGGCGTGCGACGAATCCGACGCTGTAGGTGCCGAACGCCGCCAGCGTACCTGCGAGCGGGTCGAAGGTCGGGAAGAACAGTCTGTTGAAGACGAGCGCGGCGGCCGTGCCGTACAGAAAGAAGTCGTACCACTCGATGGTGGTGCCAATCATGCTGGCCACCGCAACCAGCCGGATTGAACCAGCGTTTGTCGGTGGCGTGTTTATCACGTGGGACGAGTGCGATCCAAACGGAAGGCGGAATACAAGACCGCCCGGGTCAGGCTGCGCTCGAGGAGTTCGGCGATAGACACTAATGGGGCCGGGGTCAACGTGACGTCTCCCGAGGAAGGTTACCAGAAATCCGCTGGGCGCTAGACCGCTGACGCGTGTTCAGGCATCTCCGGTCGGGATGATTGCCGCGGTCTCAACCATAAGAATGACGGCCCGGTCAGGCGCTCGCGTGCGATGAACGACGCCCCTGGGAACGACAAACCCCTCTTGCGGCCGTAGGTCGATGGCTCTGTCTTCGAGGTCGATGATGAAGTGCCCCTCGAGGACGAAGAAAAACTCATCGTCGTTGTCGTGCTTGTGCCAGTGATACTCGCCCTGCACGACGCCGAGGCGAATCACTGAGTCGTTCACCTTGCACAGCGTTTGGTTGTACCACCGATCCGTGCACGCTTTGACGAGTGACGGAACGTCCACGAGGGTCAGGGCCGGAAACCTGACGTCGAGGTGTGTCGCGTATGGGTAGGTTCGTGGATCGCTCACAAGAGACTCCGTATGAAAAGACTCTGACGCTTGCGTTTCAGCCGCGGCGACCTCGGGCCCTTGACAACGTGTCCCATCGACATGCCGCTCAGCCGCGAGCCGTCTCAGCCGGTGTCGGCAGGCGGAGCACCTACTCTGCCGGCGAAGGGCCGGATTCCTCGCAGTTGATCATCCACGGTATCCCGAACTGATCGACGACCATTCCGAACCGAGCAGCCCAGAACGTCCTCTCGAGTGGGATTGTGACCGCGCCGTTCTGCGACAGCGCGTGAAAGATACGCTCCGCCTCGGACATGTTCTTCATCTGGAGTGACAGGGAGAAGCCCCTTGGCTTCTCGTAGCGGTCTGGGCCAACATCGCCGCCCATCAACACCAGCTGACCAATCGTCAGGCTGCCATGCATGATCTTGTTCTGCCACCCGGCGGGCACCTCCCCTGCCATCGGGCTTCCGCCGTAAAGAAACATCGCGCCACGCGTCGCACCAAGGTGCCGCTCATAAAACGCGAACGCTGCTTCGCAGTCCCCGTTGAAGCTCAGGTAAGGACTCACATCCATGGCTCAGACCTCGCCGCGAGCGGCTCACAGAAGAACGTGGATAGCGTCTCTACGGGATGATGCCTTGCACGGCATGGAGGTGGAGCGTCATCGACCGTGCGTCGCTATCGACCCATGCTCGATAGTCCTGTTCAGCGGCGCAGCGCTCGGACTCGGACACAAATCCATCGGTGACCATCTGGAAGCCCCGCGTCGCGGCCACGTCCGCCCAAATCGTCGCGCGTGTCGGGAAGTCGGAGTCATCACGCGTTGTGTACTCCAGCTGGGGAATCGATGTGATCTCCGCCGCGCCCGCCGAGTCCAGAAGAGAAGCGAGGCGTCGTGCGATGGCGTTGTCGAATCCCGCCTCTGCACGCCACGCCAGGAACCCCGCGTAGAAACGAGCCACGCTGGGCGGGGGCTGTGGCGTCCATTCGATCGCCTCGTGGTCGTAATCCAGCACTAGGAGTGTCCCGCCAGGTTTCACGGCTCGAGCCATCGCCGCGACAGCCTCCGCTGGACGCGCAAGCCACTGTAAGACACGCGCCGCAGTCGCGATGTCAAACGCGCGACCGAATGGTATGTCGAAGATATCAGCCCTGGCAAAGTACAGGCGTCGCTGCAGATTGTGGCGTGCCTGCGCCTGGGTCAATAGCGCAGCGTTGATATCAATCCCAACGGCCACCCCATCAGGGCCGACCGCTTCGGCAACACCGACGGTGATGGCACCGGTGGCGCAGCCGACATCCAGGACTTTCATTCCAGGGCGAAGGAGAGACGCCAACTGGCGGTGCGAGTCGTCCAGCGTCCGCCGATCGAGGAGGCTGGCGGTCCCGCTCGGCATATTCGCCCGATCGCGTGCAACTCTGGTTTCGGTCACCCAGTCCCCCTCGAGGCTCAACGAAGCTGTGTGGCTGGCGGCGCTGCGCGTCGTTCAGCGTGTGGTCTTGTGCTCATATCTCAGATCCGTCAGGTGCGCCGTTTCGCCGCCTTCGTGCCTCGCGGTTTGGCCGTCGCTGACTTGGACGCCGCCTTCCTCGGCTTCGGACCCTTCTTTACCGTTTTCTTCACTCGACTCTTCGACGCCTTGACGTAGCGAATGCGTGGAGCGGTGCCGACACCACCGGAAACTGAATACGACAGCGCGACGATCCCACTGGCCGGCAGCGCCTTCTGATCCGCCAGCTTCAGCGTTGTCGCCGCTCCTTGCGGCACGAGAGGAATCCCGGCTCCGAGGAGCACAGGAACGACGGCAACCTCAACCGTGTCAACAAGCCCCGCATCGAGAAGCGACCGAAAGAGGACGCCGCCGCCGAAGAGCCAGATGTCCCGACCCGGCTTCGTCTTCAGCGCAGCGACGACTTTCGCCGGATCGTCGTTCATGATGCGAACGCCTGGGTACGAGGCCGGAGGAAGAGTCCGCGAGAAAACGACGACGTCGAGGCCCGGCATGGCACCGTGACCGCCTTGCGCGGTCATAACCTCGTATGTCTTACGTCCCATCACGACTGTCTCGAACTCCTTGTACAGAGCACCGAAGTCGATGGATGGATCCATCACGATCCAGTCGTATTCGCCGTTTGGCCCGGCGATAAAGCCATCCAGGCTCATGGCAACGTGGTAGCGCAGTAGCCTGCTCATGATCGAATCTACGTCTGCCTCTCGCCGAACCAGTAGCAGAGGCCGTCGGGCGCGACAACATAGAACACTTTCCAACTGTCGTCGCCGCGCCGCTCCGTGGAGAACTGAGACAGCTCTTTTTGGAGGCCATTGCGCTTGAAGTCCTCGAAGAGCGACTCGAGGTTCTTCACGTGGAAGGCGCACCCGTCCTGGCTTGAATCGCCCCCGTTCTCCACCAGACCAATCTGCACGACGTCGCGGCCAAGAACGGCCTTCGGCGGAGCGTCGCTGCGCGAGACGACCTCGAAACCAAGCACGGTCTCATAGAAGGTCACCGCCGTCGCGAGATCCGCGACGGGCAGGTTCATGTGATCGCCTTGATACCCGAAGGCTTTCTCGAGACTTGCCGCCACGGTTGCGTCCTTTCTCTTGTTTACGAGGGGCAGCGCAGCGCACCGAACGCCGCGAGTCATCTGCTTGGGATGGATCGCTCTGGCTCCTCGACGGAGCGATCGCGGGGGATGACGGTAATGTCGCCATTGTTTTCCAGAATGGCGCTGCGAACATCGTCGACGCATGAACAGCCGTTTTGCCGCAAAGCTGCCAGAAGCTCGTGGTGTGTGACCTGAGTTCGTGCCAACACGTCTTCGAGCACTCGGCCGTTATGCACGAGAATCTGCGGCCTGCCCTCGATAATCGCCTCGAGTCGCTTGCTCCTGAACGTCGCCATTCCGACGGCATGATTCAGGGCGACAAGAGTGATCGCCGAGATGAGCCCGCCAACCAGCGAATTGTCGCCACCATTCATTGAATTCTGGACGGCGTTGGACAGCACGAGGAGAAGGACGAGATCAAAAGGGGCGAGCTGGCCCACCTGGCGCTTGCCGGTTACGCGAAGGATGATGATCAGCGCCACGTAGACGACGGCGCTGCGGAGGACAAGTTCCCACCAGGGCACTGCCATGTTCAGCATGACACGCTTCTCCGGAAAGGATCGTGCTATTGACTCGCCCCAGTTCTCCGGAGATACATGTCAAACCATTTCACCATCTCCGCCTTGTAGTCCGGCGGATTCTTTGCACCAGGGAAGTCGGGGCCATGATCTGCACCTTCAATGCGGATCAACTTCACGGGAACGTTTACCTTCTTGAGAGCCGCCTCCATCATCTCGGACTGATGGAAAGGAACCGTGCGATCCGCATCGCCATGAATCAGCAGTGTCGGAGCGTCGTCTGCCGACGTGTAGTTGATCGGTGATGCCGCCCAGGCCATCTTGTACTCAATGGTGTTTTTCGGGGTCGAGTCGTCGACTCTCGCGCCGAGAAGCAAGGCGACCAGTGGGACACCGATGCTGGTGTTCATCTGGGTCAGATCGACGGGAGCTGCTCGCGCGACCACGCATCGCAGCTTTGCGCTTTCACGGTTTACGGGATCTTGATCGGTCGAGTCTCCGGTGCCATCCAGCGTGGCCAGAAGGCTGACGAGATGAGCACCCGACGATCCCCCCATGCCGCCGACGCGGGCGGAGTCGATGCCGAACCTCGCGGCGTTGTGCCTGATGAAACGAACCGCGCGCTGCACATCTTCGAGCTGTGCGGGATAGCGGAAGGTCGGTGTCGCGCGATGCGTCAGGGCAAAGACGGTGTAGCCCGCCTGCAGGAGCGATGGGACGTACATGGCCACCTGCGGTGATTCCTTCAGCGGCGGAGCTGAATATCCGAGCGGAGCGTTCCAGCCGCTGCCGGCAATGAACACGATGCCGAAACCGTTCGGTTTCGCGGGATAGTGGACGTCCAGCAGCAGCGCCGTGCCGGAGTGCATGCCATAGACGACGTTCTTCTCGACACGCGATTGCGCCGATGCGCCCACCGCGATGGCCGCTAGCATCGTGGCGACGACGAGAGGCCGCCTGAAAGTGAACATCATTTCATGCACCCCTGACACATCTTGCCTGAGCGTCGATCGTCTGGCTCATTTGTGGCGAACCAAGCGCGCAAGGAGCCCTGACTTACGCTCGGGAGGAATGAGTGCCCAGACACGGTCCTGGCCTGCGCGTCGAATGATCGTCTGCGGGCCGAAGCGGCCCCAGGCGAAGCCCTGACCGAGCGCCGGATGCCGAAGGTCGACCACGAGGGCTGTCGGCGGAAGTGACGTCGCAAACGCTCGTAGCATGGCGATCGGCAGAATCGTGAAGGGCCGCCGGTGTCATCACGCCGGGACTATCGCGCCAAATCTGGTTGACGACATCCTCATGAATCAGCTCGACGGAACTGCGCACGGCGTCTTGCCACATCGCGATGGCATCGCTCAGAAACTGCTCGATTGTAGGCGACTGGTACGCCAGCACGGGCGGATCATGGCAGACATAGAACACGGGTCCCCACGTGGTTGTGTCAGGCAGAAGGTCGAGAACCCAGTAGTTCCCGAAGCCGTCATGGGCGATCGAATAAGCGCAGGGGAGCAACTCTTCCAAACCGAACCCTTCAAGGTCGACGAGCGAGAAAGACTCCAGTGGCCCATTGACGAGTCCCTTGGATACGCGCAGCGCGTCGCGGATGTCGCCTGGTATAGGACATGGCAGGCGAGCCTCTAAGGCTCGGACCTCGACATCAGTCGCGGGAGGCTGGAGCTCGAGCATCTCCTCGTTGCCATCCAAGTCTCTCAGCCTGAGGCCGGAGAGCCGTCGTAAAGCATCAGCGATCATGAGCGTGTCACGGATGGCGACATTTCACTTGACGGTGCGCGGCGAGGCCTTTGGGGGCGTACCCTCGACTTGAGTGACGCGTGTCGTGCGTGGTCCCGCCACTCGCTTCATCACGGCGCCCATAGTTTATTCAAGGCCAAGGATCTCCGGCAGTTGGCGATGGGAATACGGGAAGACTATTGTCTTGGGCTTCGTCATCGGGACAAAGCGAACCGGAAGGGTGCCCAGGGTTTCCGTACCGTTGACTGTGCGGCGCAGGATCCGCAGTTCCTGGGTCACGGTTCCAACGGGAATGGCCATCAGGCCGCCGATCTTCAGTTGTTGCAGCAGGGCAGGTGGTACCGCATCAGGGGCCGCCGTTACCATGATGCGGTCGTACGGCGCATGCTCAGGCCACCCCAGATAGCCATCGCCGGTGCGCACCTGAATGTTGCGATACCCGAGCGTCGACAGTGTTTCGCGCGCCCGCTCGGACAGCGCAGCCACGATCTCGATCGTGTACACCTCCTTGGCGAGCACACCGAGCACCGCGGCCTGATACCCAGAGCCGGTGCCGATTTCGAGCACGCGATGCTCGGGCGCAACGTCCAGCGCCTGGGTCATGAATGCGACGATGTAGGGCTGTGAGATGGTCTGACCGTGCCCGATTGGCAGTGGAAAATCGCCGTAGGCGTCGGCGCGAAGCGCCTCGGGAACGAACAAGTGACGCGGTACCGTGAGCATCGCGTCGAGCACCCGCGCGCTCTTAATGTCGCGTCCCTGGAGCTGTTCGGCGACCATGCGTTTACGCTCGTCTTCCCAGTTCTGCGTGGCCGTTTGAGGCGGGGACCCGTTGAGGCCGCAGGCCAGGACCCAGATGAGGAGGACGGAGCCGATCCAGAGGTCGCGCATCTTAGTCATAGGTGCCGTACTGGTTCATCCGACAGTATTAACCTCCGTGCTTCCGTTTCAAAGCATCAGCGATCATGCCAGACGCGCCGTTTCCTTACCATGAAGTAATTGACCACGCCAAGTACAGGCGCCGTTTCCGTCACTTCAAAGCCAAATCGTTTGTAGATCGGAGTAGTCCGAGACACGTCAGGAGGCACAGTTCAAGGCGATAGCAAGGAGTCGCGCTATCGGTGCTTGAGGGCATAGTAGATCACGTAGATCCACGACAGAAAGCCGTGAATGATGGCCCAGAGGATGGATTTGTTGGCACTCCACGAAATCGTGATGGCGAGCGCGGTTCCGAAGCCGATCCCAACCTTGGCGGCATTCGAAGAAGCGGGCATAGAGACTTGTCCTTTCAACGTCCATTGACGGTTCTGCTTTCGGCTTGTAGTAAACGACGCTCTTCAATCCGTGCGCGGCGGCAGGTCGTACAGTACAGCCGCGTCGCCCTTGCTCGCAATCTGGTCGTCGAAACGTCTCACGAGCTCGGCCCGCCGCACGTCCAGAGACTCAACCTGTTGCGAGGAGAGGTATTTGCCCAACGCTTGCTGCAGTTGGTCTCTGTTCAACTCCCGCAATCGGCGAAGCGCGGTACGGGGACAGCGCGTCAGGCTCTCGGGATCCTGGAGTTCCTTACGGGTCCGAAACGCGCCGGTGTGATCGGTGATCCACACCGTCCAGTCGTTCGTGATCAGCAGATTGTCCCACACCGAATTCAGGTAAAGAGGGGGGCTGGTATCACGGTAGGTGTTGGAGATGAGCTCGTCGAACACGCGCACGGCTTGTACTTGCCTCCTCCAGCCCTCCGGATCAGGAGGATCGATTTCTTTCCGTCTCCGATCCAGTTCGGCCATCGCAACGTCGTCCACCCACCAGGTCACCGAGACTGGCCGCCCATGTATCGCGCGTTCGACCGATGGTGGAACCAGATTGAGCCCGAGCAGCTTGTCCAACTCGTAGGCGGCCAGATTGAATCTGTAACTCCGGGTTGTGGGATCGGTTCCGTCCGCGCTTTCGACGGACGCGTCGTGCCTTCGAACTCCATCGTCCAGACTTGCCCGCCAGGATCGTCCTCCGTCCACAGGCGCCTCGGTCACGATGGTCGCCTTCGACAAGAAGGCTTCACGTTCAGCACGGGTCTTGATCGATGGACTAGTCGGAGGCTGCTGTTGAACCTGTTGCGCCGCTATCAAAACCAGAACGAAGAGTGAGGTCGCTATCATGCACTTCTCCGCAAGGGTCACTGATCCAGTCGCCGGTCCATGAGGATTGGCCCGCCGTGCTCGGCAATCGAGCCGAAGACGGCCTGCCCTTCAAACCGATGATCGCCGTAGGAACGCCGCACGCGTTCAACGAACCCTAGCTTTCGGAACACATGCTGCGATGTTCTGTTGGTGGCTTCGGTCACGGCCAGGCGATACCCCCTTCGTGCGCCGTGGGTGACGCATTCTGCAACCAGGCGCTGCGCCACTCCTCTTCCGGCAAAACTCTGCGAGACGCCGAGCAGAAAGAGATGAATCGATTCTCCCGGCTGGGCCGCACGCCCGGCGCGATACTCGGCGTCCAACTGTCCAAGAATGTCGAAGATCGGATCGAACTTCGGGTTTACCTGATCCAGTCCATCTGGTGGCTCGGACGCCGAATCTTCGGTCAGGAGGGCACCAACCATCTTGCCCGTCAGAGCCGAACGCGCAACAATCGAGAGCCCCTCAGCCGCGGCTTTCGAACACAACGGTCGGACGAACGCCTCGAACTCCGATGTGGTCAGGCCGACTGCAACCGCCGGCGGGTCCCGATGCGCGAACACGTCGGCCAGCAGCCGGGACATCTCGTCGGCCTCGGCTGCGGTGTAGACGCTGTAGTTCACCAAGTTGGGCACGCTGCTCATCTGCGATCCTCACTTCGTCATGGCGTGTGCACGGCGACACGCCCGACGACGCGAATCCACCTCACGCGGCCATCGTCATCGCGGACGAACTCGATCGACTGGCCGCGGTCGGGACCATCCGTGACGACGACCCGATCGGGGCCGTAGAAAGCGACCTTCCATTCTGTGACGCTGCCACCGCTAGCCGGCCGATCCTGCACGAACAGTCCTTCCCCGTCTGAACGCACCACGTATGAATTGTTCGGCCGTGCATAAGTGCCCAGGTACGGCGTCAGCTCCGGCTGCTGTACGAGAGGCTGCATAGAGGGAAGGGTCTCGACGAGGCCGCGATGCGCGATTGCCTGATTGAGTGTGTAAGTCGCGCCAAGGTACGACTTCAGTGCTTCGCGCTCGACGTCCTGGATCAGCTGCCAGCCGGTGTTCGCATTCGTCAGGATGGCGATGGCGAAGTTCCGGTCGGGCACGATCTCGAGCAGCAGGACATGTCCGCCCAACGTGCCGCCGTGCCCGAACGTGCGAACCGATCCCACCTGCCGGATGTGCCACGCGAGCCCGATATCATCGTCGGTTCCCTGCTTGTGTGCCTGCGCGGTGCGCATCAGCTCGAGCGATTCACGCTTGAGCACGCGTTCACCGCTCGCCGCCGTGCCATCGCCCATGTGGAATCGAGCGTATGCGAGCAAATCAGTGATGCAGAGGCCGACGCCGCCGGCCGTGACGCTCGTCGATGCACTGAACGGCCGCTGGAGCGTCGTCTTGCCGTCGCGCGTCGTGTGCCCGGCGGCAAAACGTTGAACGATGAAGTCTCCAGCGGTCGTTCCGGCGTGCTCGAGGCCAAGCGGCTTGAACATGAGATCGCTGATGGCGCGATTGATAGAGGTACCGGTGGCAACCTCGATCACTCGACCGGCAATGCTGAATCCCGCGTTGTTGTAGCTCCAGGCCTTCCCCGGCGGCGCGACCTGCATCAGGTCGGTGATGGACGCAACAAGGTTCTTGAGCGTCTCGGTGCCACGCTCCGGACCCGACACTTGACCTTCCCAGCCGCCGAGGTGCGTCAGCAGGTGCCAGACCGTTACGTCGCGGCTCGCGGTTTCATCGCGAACGCGGAAATCGGGTAGGTACCTACGCACGGGAGCGTGGAGGTCGATCTTTCCCTGCTCGACAAGCCGCATCATCGACGTCGCTGCGAACGTCTTCGAGATGGAGGCGATCGGAAAGACGGTGTGCGCCGTGACAGGGAGCGCGTCTTCCACGTTGGTGACACCGAGTCCGCGGATCATCACGTCGCCTGCCGATATGATGCCGAGCGCGACGCCGGGCACACCGTACTCCTTCATCTTGGCTTCAGTGAGGGAGACAAGGGAGTCGAAGCGCGGATTCGCGGCGACCTGTGCGCGGAGCTCGGGTGGTGTGGCGCCCGACGCAATCGCGATCACCGCGGCGCCAAGACACGCCACAAGACCAGGAACTAGCCGCTGATTGATGTGAGGCGTGCGCATGACACCGAGAGTCCTACGGCTTTCCTCCAACCCATCGAACGCCTCGACCGGCATCCTGGCGCAACCGATCGGCGAGCTGGCCGGTGTGATGCTGGAGATGCCGGAGATTGACCAGCTGATGCTCCAGTTTGGACATTCGGTACCAGGGAAATCCGCTCTCGGGCGACGCAAGATCAAGCAGATCGACTGCAGAGTCCACCATGTCTCTGCAGCGGAGACAGTAACTGATTACCTCCGGGCGCGAATACGGCGTCGGAGCGACCGAGGCCTCCGAGCCGGCACCGAGGCGATGGTGGTTCGGCCGGTGATGCTCCCAGGGCACGAACGCCGCCTCAGATGGCTGCAGATAGAAATCGGTGTAGAAGACCGTGTGATAGGCGACCTGCCAGAACCGATTGACGTACGCATCGCTGGTCCAGAGCGCATCGGGGCAGGATTCAATCGCCTCGAGCAGCATGGCCAAAGACGCATGATACTGACTCTTGAGGAGCATCTGAAGTGTCATCGGTCCTCTGATGAAGCAATGCACGCCGGCGAGGTCGAGCCGCGGTGGAGTGAAGTGCAGCCTCGCTAGAATGACACCGACAACTGAAGGCTCTCGACTGACCTCACTGTTTGGCCTGGCTTCGGCTCTTGCTTGTTCGCAGTCGCGACGCCGAGGCGACCAACCACCCGACGGCCAGACCGAGCGCAGCAACACGCAGCAACGGAGCCCGCGGGTGAAAATGAATGAACCGCGTGCCTCGAGGACCGATCTCCAGCGCCCCCACAGGCGTCATGCGGACCCCGCCACCACCGCCTGCGCCCTCTGCATCGGCGTGCGGTTCATCGCCTCTGCTCCGATCGATCGCCCGCTTCCCGGCGCGAAACGGTCCGCGGCCGCCGCCGGCGCCGAACCCGAATGCCACGTTTGCGATCGGAATTACAGTCTTGTCTCCGCGCTGAACCGGCTCGCCATAGACGTGCCGAATGCTCAGGCTGCGCTCGAGGAGTTCGGCAACAGGGGCAAATGGTGCGGGGGTCGACATGATGTTCTCCGAAGAAAGTCGAAAGGTTCGTCGCGCGCTCGGTCCACGTGTGTGGGCCGCGTGCTGCCCGTCGATATTACTTCTTGCGCAAGTAGCGAAGCAGCAACCTGACAAGCTCTTCGGCAATCGCACCGGCCGACAGGGCGCTCTATGGTCGCGCGGTGGACCACGGCGCTACTGGCCACCAGATGTTTGCTCAGTCAGGCGGCCGGCGACTGACTGCCGCGCCGATTGAGGACCCATGACACACTGAAGGCCACGAGCGTCGCGATGAGTATCGAGGCGGTGGTCACCAGCGCGACCAAAATGTATCCCAGCGCGATCATGTCCCCGCCCGTCGGCAGGATGCCGGTAACGACCGGGATGTAGAGCAGGGCGGAAGCGACGAACAGGAGCAGGGCGAGCAGCAGTCCAACCTTGCTGGCCCGTGCAGATCTCCAGGGGAGCCACAACCCCGCAGCCAGCAAATTTGGAAGGACCTGCCCCGCGAAAATCATGGGTTGAAGCAGGTAGAATCGCGCGCCCGGCTGAGTCAGCGCGACAATCGCTGGTGTTCCGATTGACAGGAGGGCGGCGCCGAGAAGGCACCAGGCAGTTTTTCGCTTCGTGTCGGTCCAGAAGTCTGAATCCTCGCTCAACTTCGCCAATTCCTCAAAACCAATCTGCTAATGTCCGCGGCCCACTCGCGGCGTGCCGCGGAGCCCTCGACTCGCACGCGTACGGCGCTTTGGGGTTGACGCCGTCACGGTGCGCCACGCGCTTCGCAATAGATCCCGCAGAGCCTCGCGGTCTATCAGGGCCAATCGGACGAGGACCGAAGGATAGTCCTGGTAGTGGGGCTTGACGTAGTAGGTACGGGGGTCGTCTGCGATTAGCGCGTCGCGTTCCTCGAATCCGATCCGCACGACAAGTGAACCCGGCTCTGCGGAGCTGTGGGACGCCATGCAGGCGAGGAGTTTACCGCCGACCTTCAAGGCGGGTGCGCCATACATCGTGCACTCCTCGACATCGGGCAGATCGCGGACGAGCATTCGCACCACGCTGAAACTCGAGGTCCGGCGCGACATGTCCAGTATTTTAAGGGAAAGAGAGATCAGTGCCTTCTGCCCTCCAGAAATCTGGCGCTGAGCTGGCGAAGTTCCGCCGCGTTTGCGCCTCCCTGGATCGCGTCCCGACGAAGAAGTTCACGGAGGTACGTCGTGTCGGCATAGACGTCCGCCGAGGGAGTTGACGTCGTGAGCGAGGACGTCGGCCCGAGGTACAGAAACGCATCCGCGATGTTCTCCAGCGTTGGCGTTTGAGAAGGTGGGCCTACATGAACCGCGCCGAGCCAGGTTCCCTTCAACAGGACGAGAGCAGGCGGGCGCCAGGAAGCAAGGCGTGCATCCAGCGCAGGACTCATCCAATCAGCCGTGACTCGGAACGTGGCTCCGGGGTGCTCAGCCTCCAGAAGCTCGGCCAGATTCGCTGAACGAACGCGAGCGGGCTTCCCGTACCGGTCGAATGCCTTCTCGTTTTCGACGTGGCCGGAGCCAAAGATCAACAGGGCGGGACGACCGCGAGTAAGGACTTCACGCTCAATCACGTCGGCGAAATGCCGGTCTCGCAAAGCTACAATCTGCTCCCAATCGGCCCGATCGCGAACGGTGCTCCAGTCGATCGCCGGATCGGCCAGCACAACCCGGAGCTGAGTTGCCGGCTGGCGCGTTCTGTTCACGTCACGCACGGTGGCGAAGAACCGCTCGTACACAGGCGCGTCCCACACGAGAATGTTGACGGTGTCCCGCCACGCCGGTGCAAGGGTTTTTCGATCCAACTTGCCGCCGGCGATGTAGCTGTCCATCCGATTCTGATATCGCGCGTTGCCAAACTCGACGACGATGTCGCCTCCCTTTGGGAGGAAGCCAACGTCACCGACGAGTGCCGCAATGAAATCGTGGACCTGCTCGTTGCGGTGCGCTTCGCCGATCGCGACGAGGGGATAAGTGTCAAACGCTGGTACTACGGCGGTGACGGCTGGCACCGCACGAGGCTCCGTGCGTGCGGCGCGCTGCCCGTTGGCGGCTGAAACAGTCAGCGCCAACGCTGCCGTGACGACCGCGGCGTGAACGGTTGCGATTCCGGTCGGTCGAGCCATGGAGGTCGGCGGTGTCCCCTCATCGTAGCGCCGAACGCGACAAGACACACGGATGGGACTCATCTGACTTCCGAATTCAGAACGACCCGCAGAATTGCGTACACCACCACAGCGGCGGCACATGCCAGAAGGAGCGTCCCGATAGCGGTAAGGCTCCGTATCGCACGGAGAGGAGCATCCCTGACGTACCGCTCGGGACGCAGGGTCACATCAAGGAATCTCGTTCGTCGGCCATACGGAGGAATGTCTGGACGCCAATGGAGGCGCGTCAGCAGTGTGCCAGCCAGAAGGGCGAAGATCCCGGAGAAGAGCAGGCCAAGAAAGCTGACTTCCGTTGTGCGCATGCGGGCCTTTCGATCTCTACTCCACTGGGGCATGGCGATTTGGCGGATGCGGACGCGCGCAGGCTGCCTGGTTCTGCCCGTCAGCCCGGCGGCCGGCGCGCGGAACCTGTCAGGGGCGTATAGGAATGCACCATTCGTCGTGGCTGCCTGACGCTCTACGCACTGATCCGCGCCGCCGACTTCGCGGATTGCCCTCGCTATAGGGTTTCTCATCCCAGCTCTTGATGGTGAATCGAGCGTTCGCAACGTTCTTCATGTTTCTACCTCGGCCAGGTGAAAGGATCGTCAGCGCCGTGAACCGCGCGAGGAACTGTCTTCGATCATTGTGGATGCGAGCTCGCGGCCATCTACTGTTGGAGCACCAGATTCCCTGCGCCGAGGTGCGCCCGCAGCGTGTACTTGCCGCCGCCGGACCAGGTGAATTCCTGCAGCAGCCCGGATTTCGAGCCGCCGAAGGGGCGCGCATCGATGTCGCCCGCCTTCACGGCGGCCTCGACGTGGGCATAGTCTTTCGGGTCGCCAACGGTGATTTGAACGTTTCCACCGTAGCTCTCCACATCCTTGTTCCCAGTGATGGCGTCCATCTTCAGCTCACCACCGCTGAGGCGCACGACCACGTTGGCAGTGGTCGGCACTTCGACGATCGCATGAAAGTTGCCGTGTGGGGTGTCCTTGATCTTCACAACTGCCTGGCTGCCGTTCACCGACACGTCAACTTTGGCGTTCCCGGGTGTGCCGCTCACGGCGACGCGAATGTGATTATCTGCGCCGGCCTTGATCTCATACGCTCCACCATCGAGGTCAAAGTCGATCTTTCCATCGGCGACAAAAGGCTTATCAGCCACGGGCGCAGGCGCCGTCTCGGTCGACGTCTCCGTCGCTGAGCTTTGCGGCTGGCCGCACGCCGCCAAATACAGGGCTGTTGCAACAACGAGAACCCGGCAAACGGTTGATCGCACGATTACACCTCCATCAAAGCACCGTTCATGGCTACACGACGACGTTCATCGGCCGGCCAACGAGGAACGCAAAGACATTATCGATGGCGAGCGTCAGTCCTGCCTCGGTCGTTTCGGGCGTTATGCCGGCCGCGTGCGGCGTCAGGACTACGTTCGGCAATGAATGAAGTGGTGAATCGGGTCGCAGGGGCTCGTGCTCGAACACATCCAGACCGGCGCCGGCAATTCGGTTCCTCTGAAGCGCATCGATCAGATCCGCTTCTTGCACAATCGCACCGCGAGCCGTGTTGATGAAGATAGCGCCCGGCTTCATCATCTCGAAGTGTTCACGCCGGATGAATCCCGAGGTGTCGGGTGACTGCCGCACGTGGACGCTGACGACATCGGACTGGCGGAACACGTCATCAAATCCAACCCATTCCGCCATGTCGCCGCCAGGGTGAAACGTCCACGCAACCACGCGCATTCCGATTGCTCGGCCCAGCTCTGCGACTTCTCGCCCGATCGCACCCGTTCCGATCAGGCCCAGCACTTTACCTCGCAGTTGCGGCACCATCGCCCGCGGCCAGTGGCCTCGGCGTATCTGTCGATCGACCGTCACGATCTGTTTTGCGACCGCCATGATCAGCGCCAACGTGTGTTCCGCCACTGCGATGGCGGATACGCCGGGCGTATTCGTGACGCGGACACCGCGTGCCTTTGATGCGTCGAGGTCGACGTTGTCCGTTCCTGTTCCCCAGATGGAAATCAGCCGCAGCTGTGGACACTCCTGGAGTACGTCGGCGGTAAATTTCGAAGTCGAGCGGATGTTGATCACGATCTCGGCATCGCGGATGCGCGCGACGAGTTCGTCAGCACTCGAAGGGCGATCGGCATACGTTCGAACGTCCTGGCCTGCGAGCTTGCCGTACGCCGCGCTCGGCGCCATCACGGCAGGTTCATCGTCCGGTATGACAATGCGGGACATTATTCGTGGCGAGTGATCGCGGAATAGTATTTCGTGTCGCGCATTGTCAGCGAGACCACCAGCGCGATGACAATCACGCCGGTCAGGTAGTACGAGAACCACGCCTCGTGGCCGATGGACTTGAACCACAGCGCGATCGATTCGGCCGGTCCGCCGAAAATGGACGTGGTGATCGCGAAAGGAAGCCCGACTCCAGTGGCTCGAACGGTGGTCGGAAACAACTCGGCTTTGACCACGGCGTTGATCGACGTGTAACCGGCGACGATCATCCATGCGGCCGCAATCAACACAAAAGCGCGGAACGCACTCGTCGTGGCCTGAAGCGTCTGAAGCAACGGAATAGTAAAGACCGTTCCCAGCACGCCGAACCAAATCAGCAGAGGCTTGCGGCCAACCTTATCGGAGATCGCTCCATAAATCGGCTGCAGGCACAGGGCAAATATCAACGATGCGGCACTGACCAGCGTGGTCTGGTTATCGGTCAAACCAACCGAGAGCTTCAGGAACTTCTGCATGTACGTCGTGTAGGTGTAAAAGCATGTCGTCCCGCCGGCAGTCAACCCGACGACGATCAGCACCTCGCGCGGATACTTGAACAGCGCGCGAATGGAGCTTTCCCGTGGCCCCGGCGTGTTGGCCTCGATGAAGGCATCGGTCTCAGGCAGATTCCTCCGCATCATCAGCGCGACGATCGCCAGCAATGCGCCGATCACGAATGGAATGCGCCAGCCCCAGGCGCGCATTTGATCCGCCGTCAGGAACACTTGCTGGAGAACGAGCAGCACGAGGAGGGCGCACAGCTGGCCGCCGATGAGCGTGACGTAATGAAAACTGACGTAGAAGCCGCGATGTTTTTCGTCAGCCACTTCGGTTAGATACGTCGCGCTTGCGCCGTATTCCCCGCCGAGGCTCAATCCCTGAATGATGCGCGCGATTCCCAGCATCGCCGGAGCGGCAGCGCCGATAGAGGCATACGTCGGTGTGACCGCGATGACCAGCGATCCGAAACACATCAGCGTCACGGACAGCATCAGGGCAGTACGGCGGCCGTGATGATCGGCGAGATATCCGAACACCACACCGCCGATCGGCCGCATGACGAAGCCGATCGCAAACAGAATCGCGGCGTTCAGCTGCTGTACGACTGGATCGTTTCCGGGAAAGAACGAATTCGCGAAGTACAGCGCGAAGGCGGTGTAGGAGTAGAAGTCATACCATTCGACGAGATTGCCGATCGATCCGATGAAGATCGCCGTCAAACGCCGGCGGACATCGGCGAACCTGAGTTGATCGTTCGCGACTGCGGCTTGACTCATTCCTCGCTAATCGTCGCCTTTCGGAAACGTCAACAATCCAAAGCGCGATGCGAGCGCACGCCGTACGGGCGCCGGGTACGGCACGTCGGCCCCCTTTATGCTGTGCCACAGAATCCGATTCATCGCGTCCTCGTCGATGCGATCGTAGTCGCTGAAATCCATGCGAGCGGAAATCGCGGCACCGTAACCCTGCGGGGGGTTTCTCGTCATCAGATCGATCTTCGCGGGGAGCGCTTTGAACCCGGACAGATCCGGTTGCGCCATGAAGCTGGTCACCATGGGCGACGCTGCGGCGTCGTGCTGCGTCATCGGTGGCAGGCCGAGCAGCAGCTCCACCGTCCGCAGCATGCTGACGGTCGAATACATGTCGCTGTCGACGATGCCGCGCTTGACGTAAGGACTGATGACCAGGCCCGCAGTGCGGTGCGAGTCCACGTGATCCGGTCCGTTCTGCGCATCGTCTTCGATGATGAAGATCGCGAACTCTGGCCAGACGCGGCTCTTGGTGATCGCCTCGACGATCTTGCCGACGGCGACATCGTTCGAAGCGACCTGCGCCTTCGGCGTGTAGGCGCCCGGGGTGGTGCCCTGGGTGTGGTTCTCGCCGAGCGACATGAACATGAAGTTCGGGACAGTGCCTTTCCGATCCATCTCCTCGAACTCTTCGACGAAACGATCGGCGCGGGTGAAGTCGCGCAGACGTGGCGCCTCGGAGCCGGCGGGGCGCTGCTCCACTTGCGGATCCAGGTTCTGCTGATCGAAGCGCGTGCTGCGCACGTCTGCGACGCCGCGCCGGTTGCCCATTCCGAAGGTCATCACCTTGAGACCGTGCTGTTTCGCGAGCTCCCAGATATAGGGCGTGGATTGATCGGAAATGCCGCCGCCAGTGATGAGCGCGCCGTGCTTCGAGTAGCTCAGGGTCCACGCGCGCTGCGTGAACTCGGTCGCATAGGCCGATGTCGTCCAGGGCTGGCCGTCCTGCGATACTTCGCCGCTGCAAAACAGGTTGTCGAGCAGTACGAACTGCTCCGCCAGCGCGTGCTGGTTCGGCGTGACATCGCGGCCGAACAGCGTCAGGCTCGCATCGCCGTTGCCCTGTCTCAGGTCGCCGAACACCTGATCGTAGGTGCGGTTCTCTTTCATGATGAAAAGCACGTATTTGATCGGCGAGCCGTCGCCGACCTTCGCCGGGATCACGGTGTTCGACGCGGCTTCGGAGTTCTGGAGCAGCGTGTCGTGATAGCGGGCGTTGTCGTACACCTGTTTGGTATAGGTCGACAGGCGATTCGGGTCAGGCGTGTCGATGAACGAGATCAGGCCGTTCAGCTGGTTGCCGTGATGCTGGAAGCTGCCAGCCGGCGCAGATCTGATCGATCGGCCGCTTGACCAGATTCGGGCCCGTCCCGTTGCCTTTGCCGCTTCCGACGATGACGCGCTTGCCGTCGGCGGTGGTGGTGACCAGCGTCGGATACCAGCCGGTGGGCAGGAATCCGAGCGGCCGGCTCTTCTCGCGATCCTCCACGTCGATCACTGACACCGAGTTGTTGTCGGCGTTCGCGACATAGAGCCGCTTGCCGTCCGGCGACAGCGCCAGCGAATTGGGAGTGCTGCCGGCCGGAGCCTTGGGACCGAGCGCCGTGCTGATGACCTCGAGCCGCTGCCGCGACTTCAGATCGAACGAGATCACGTTGTTCGTGTTGCCACACGACACGAAAAGACGGCCGTCCGCCGTGAGCGCGACGTCGTTGGGATGTGGATCAGTGGCGAGCGTGCCTGAGATCGTCGGACGGCTCGAGTCGCTCACGTCCACGATTGCGACGTTCGCAGATCCGAGGTTCGCGACATACAGCGTGCTGCCGTCCTTCGAGAGCCGCGCTGAAATCGGATGGTCGCCGACGCGCAGCCGTGAGACCGCGCGTCCGCCGCGCGTCTCGAGAATGTAGAGCTGCTGGTCGGAGTTGTTCAACGCGTAGAGGAGGGCGCCATCAGGTGACGTACCCAGCCACGCGACAGCGGTCTGGTCCTTCTGCGCGCCGTACAGCGTGTAGCCGACGCGCGCTTCCTTCCAACCGGCATCTTCACCGCGCGTGGGGCCCCACCCCCCCGCGCTCTCGCTCGCGGGCGCCGCTTCGCGGGGCTTCTCTCCAACCTTCGCGCCGCCGTCCTTGCGAAGGTTGCCGGCGGCTCCATCGGGCCGCAGGCGCTCCCACCGGTCGAAGACCTGGATGTCGCTCGCCTTATACCCGGCGCCGTTCGACACGTAGATCCGGTCGCCTTTCGGCGAGAACGCGAGGCCGCTCCACGCCTGCTCCATCTGGAACGTGGCGATTTCTTTCTCGCTCGCCAAGTCCACGATGTGCAGCGCGTGATGCGTGTAGCCCGTGTTCGTGAAGGCGAAGAGCTTGCCGTCGGGACTCACTTGGCCGCTCAGCATCATGTCCCCCGACGCGAGCTGCCGGCCCGCGGGTGTCGTTTTCCAGCCACTCACCAGCAGCGCGTTCGGGCCGTTCTGGCCAGGAACGGTTACGTCCTTGCCCGAGACCGGATGCTTGATTCGGAACGGCTCAAAGGCAGTCCAGGCGGCGCCCGTCAGCGCAACGATGGTCAGTGTCAGGGTCAGGCGTTTCACAGAGTCCTCCTCGGTGTGACGGAAGAGAGGTACTCCAACCGGATGACAAGCGCATGTCGACGACGTTACTTCAAGCATCACGGTGTCAGACAGCAATGCAGCAATCGGAACCCTCCGTCAATGCGCGAGGGGCCCGCGGATCGAGCGGTCAATCTGACGAATGGCGCCGAAGTGATACGCCAGATGTGCGATGCTGGCGAGCACGCCATTCAGCTCCGTCTCATCGTAGTCACGCGGCGACCGAAGTGTTTCGAGCCAGGTACGCGCCTCAGCACCAAACGCCTTCCGCAAGGTGACCCATTCCTGGTCGTTGACTACCGAACGCTTCCAGCTTGCCGTCCAGTCAGCCGTGGACCAGGGATCGCGCTCACCCTGGCTCCAACGATTCATGAGCGACAAACCATATCGAACATGGTCAACGTGAGCCGCGATGCTCGCCGCACCGGCCACGGACGCGGATGACGCAGCCGATGCCGGTAGCCTGTCCAGAGACCGAAGCAGACCGACATCGCCGCCATTGAGCATCCACGCGGCGGCCGGATCCGGTCCGTCGAGGAGCTCACGAAAGAGTGTTTCCAGCGGCCGATGGAGGATGTTGGACATCATTCCTCTTTTGACTCGGGACAAAGACCCTCGTCTCAATCACGCATGCGCACCATCGCGTGCATTGCTCTCGCTTTTTACGATACGCCGTCGCACTGGAGCGGATCTCTTGTCGGAACGTCAACGGGGGCTCGTTACACGTGAGGAGCACGCTAGGCACCGTCGGTGCGAGAAAGATCCAGACATGATGTTCGAAGTCTTGACCGCGCGTGGCATCCTCAACGGCGAATCGGACCTCCCGCAACGCCGCTCGTCGATGATCGTACGCGTCCAACACAGCCGGCGGCTCACGTCGTGCGCCGTGCGTGCAGTACATGGTCTGCGATGAACCTCGTGCGCCTCTCCACCGAGTCGCGTGGCACGTCGACGATCGTGTAACCCAACTCGAGATAGACCTCGCGAACACGCTCGCCAAATGCTCGTGCAGACTCGAAAGTCATCTGTCGGTCGCTGTCGGTGACATAGATCTCACGCCAGGACGGCAAGACAAACACAACGTCATCGTATCGGTAGCGCCGCGAGGCCGCCCAGGCCGCGGAAGTGTCGAGCGCGAAGATTTCTGCGTAGCCGACCATGTCGGGGATGCCGCGATCGAAGAAGGCTGGCTCACCGCAGCTCCCCACCCGCTGGTAGTCGGCGATGGCGCGCTCCAGCATCAGGTCACAGAACAACTCCGGAGCCTTGTCGTAAACACCGTTGCCGCCGATCGCCCGCTGCTCGGCGAGGATCTCGCGGGCCGGTTCGTTGACACCGAGGAATCCAAGTCGAATCAACTCGCGCAGAATCGGTGTCTTGCCACTACCAGGCGCACCGGTGACTACGACCCGGCTGCGCACGCTTGGGCTGGCCTCATACAGCATGGTCTGGATAACGTCGTGGCACCAATCAGCCATTCAGTCCGGAACGCTCGAATCCGCTCGCTGGTCTCAGTCAGGCACATGGGTTCGCGAGCGACTCTTCCTACTTGATTTCGAGTGTTCGCCTCAGCCACGCGATCATGTCCGCCTTGTAGTGCTGCTGGTCGGCGTCTTTCCATGTGCTCATACCATGCCCCCCGGCCTCGACGGTGATGATGTCGCAGCGATTCTCGACTTTCCGCATCGCCTCGCAGAGGATCGTCGACTGCTCGGTACGGGACTTGATCGTCGCGGGTGCCGTGGACGGCAAGAAACGGCGGCATGCCCTTGTGCACGGCATGCAGCGGCGAGATCTCTTTCAGTTTCGCGAAGCTCGCTTCGTCGTAACCTTCCACGCCAAAAAACCAAATGCCGCCGCCGCTTTTCTGGTGCGCATTGATTGACGCCATGTTGAAACGGCCGGGATACGCCTGCCTCTGGCGCGCGATGCGCTCGTAGTCAACGGGTCCGTAGATATCCACGACCGCGGCGACTCTCGTGGCAGGTGTCTCGTGTGTCGCCGCGTAGTTGACGAGGAAGCCGCCCGCCGATTCACCCGCGAGCAGAATCTTCGCGGGATCGACTCTATACGTGCTGGCGTTCGCCTTCACCCACCTGATGGCGGTGTCGACGTCTTCCCTTGCCTCGGGAAAGCGGAACTCCGGCGCCATGCGGTAGTCAATGCTGAACCAAGCGAATCCGGCGTCCGCAAGCGGTTGAAACGTCGGCGCCATGTTCGTGCCGCGGCTGCCGCCGTCGAATCCGCCGCCGTGCACGAGAATTGCGGCCGGGAACGGCCCGGGACCATCAGGCACATGCAGGTCCAGCAGCAGCGCATGACCTGCGGGCCTGGCGTACTCGATGCCTTTTTCGTCAGCAGACAGAAGGCCCGCGCTGACCGCGCAGATGATGGCGAGCAGGAGTTCTTTCATAGATAGACCACACTCCTTCAGTGAGCCAGGTTATGATTCTGTGATTCGCGCGAGGTCTCGCTCGCCGGCAGCAGCGGTCTGTTAGGCGACGCCAGGCGCAAGACGTTCCTTAATGCGATCCCACAGTGGCCAGACAGGATGGGCCGTGAGGAGCAAAGCGCCCTCCTCCAGTGGGAACCAACATCGCTCGCGGAACCGCATTTCTAGCCAGTCTTTCTGCTCCTCGAGCACCTCCATTAAAAAGAGCGCAACCGTGAAGGGAGCGCCGCGCTTTTCGTAGTCGTATGTGCCGACGACGCTACCCAGGATTTGTCCCCTTAATCCAGCTTCTTCGGCCGCTTCCGTCAGCGCCGCCTGTTCGGGGGAATCGCCAGGATCAATGAACCCCTTCGGAATTCCCCACGTCCCCGAGTCTTTTCGACGAATGAGGCACACCTCCAGCACGCCGCTCCTGCGAACCGCGATGACCGCGACCTGTCGAGGAGTCTTTCTAACCGGAACTTGTTGGTGACCCATATATCGAAATTCAGCACGAGGATCCAACTCGAAAAACCCCAAACAGATCCGCCTGCCAGCCTGATGGCCTGCTTCCGTGAATGATGTAAACCTCAGTTGAAGGGTACCACGCCTGCCGAACCGGAACCGATGGAAGGGATAGCGTCCGGTAAGTCTACTGTTGAGTAGCAATTATCTCGGGACCCAAGTTCCATCGGAGAGGAACCGCTCGTCCATTGCCTGGATCTCCGGTGCAACCCATAGTGAGCGCATCAACTGGGTGGCATTCGGAAAATGGAATGAGGAAGAAGTGGCAGGGCAGGAGGGACGAGGATGTCTGAGAAGAAGAAGGACGAGCTGTTACACGATCACAACAACGACGGAGTTGACCGACGGGGCTTCTTGAAATGTATGGCGTGGGCAGGAACCGGAGCGGTCTTTGTCATGCAGGGCGGCGTGCTGAAGTCGTACAGCCTGAGCAAAATGCCGCTGTTGGGACCCAAGCCCGAAGGTGAGCTGAGCTTCGTGCAAATCAGCGACAGCCATATGGGGTTCAATAAGCCGGCGAACCCGGATGTAACGGGGACACTGAAGGCGGCTGTGGACAAAATCAATGCGTTGGCCACGCCACCCGAATTCATGTTGCATACCGGTGACATCAGCCACCTCTCAAAACCAGAAGAGTTCGACACCGTGGACCAACTGCTGAAGAGCGCGAGTGCGAAGGACGTGTTCTTCGTGCCGGGCGAACACGACGTGCTGGACGATGACGGCAAACAGTATCTGGAACGCTACGGAAAGGGCGCCAAGGGAGCCGGGTGGTACAGCTTTGACAAGAGCGGTGTGCACTTCATCGGGCTGGTGAACGTGCTGAACCTGAAGGCCGGTGGACTCGGCACGCTGGGAGGCGAGCAACTCGAATGGATGAAAGATGACGTCAAGCATTTGAAGCACAGCACGCCGATTGTGGTGTTCGCCCACATTCCGCTGTGGAGCGTCTACCCGGAGTGGGGCTGGGGAACGGAAGACAGCGCGCAGGCACTGGCTTACCTCAAGAAGTTCGGCTCGGTCACGGTGCTCAACGGGCACATTCACCAGACGATGCAGAAGGTCGAAGGAAACGTGACCTTTCACACGGCGGCCTCGACGGCATTTCCCCAACCGCAGCCAGGCACGGCCGATTCACCAGGGCCGATGAAAGTGCCGGCGGAGCAACTCAAGCGCATCCTTGGCATCACGGATGTGACCTACGTCCGAGGAAAACAGGCGCTGGCGGTGGTGGATTCTTCGCTCGCGTAAAAGTCAACAAAACACAACCAACAGTCCAAGTAACCGTTACACCAAAGGAAGGAAGCAACATGAGGAGAAGTGTGTCTACAGGAGTATTTTTGGCGGCGTTCGGGCTGGGAATCGCGGGGCTGGGCGCCGCTGCAGGAGGTCGCACGACCGGGGCACAGCCGAAGCCCGAAACGATGGAGATAAAGATCGACAACTTCACGTTTGGACCGGCGGACCTGACGGTGAGGGCGGGCACCACCATAACGTGGACGAATCGCGACGATATTCCCCATACGGTGGTGAGTACGGACAAGGCGTTCAAGTCCAAGGTACTGGATACCGACGAACAGTTCTCGTCCACCTTCAGCACGCCGGGAACCTTTTCTTATTTCTGTTCGATTCACCCAAAGATGACCGGCAAGGTTGTGGTGCAATGAGAGGCCGATGCGCGCTAACCGGTGAAGCGCGCGAACGCATTCGAAAGGCTCCCCGTGTAGCACAACCACCTCGTAACAACGCGGCGACGCGGTCGCCGATTCGAAACGGAATGAGTTGCGTGAGGGCGGCCTCTGGCGGTGTCTGGGGCCCGAGTCGAGTGGTAGACTCGCGATCATCGATCGGCCCATCCCATGCCAGAAGACCCGCGCCCCGTCCGCCTCCGTTTTGGGGTATTCGAGGTTGATCTTCGAGCGGGTGAGCTGCGGAAGAACGGCGCGAGAGTCAGGCTTCAGGAGCAGCCGTTTCAAGTTCTGGCGATGTTGCTCGAACAGCCGGGTGAGACGGTGACCCGGGATGAGCTTCGCAATCGCCTCTGGAGCGCCGAAACATTCGTCGATTTCGATCACGGCGTGAACAAAGCGGTCAACAGGATTCGGGATGCGCTCGGCGATTCGGCGACGAGCCCCCGGTTCGTGGAGACCGTTTCTCGGCGCGGTTACCGCTTTATCGCCGACGTTGCGGTCGCCGAGGGAGCTCCGCTAGCCAGATCTGAGACCCGGACTGGCGACCCAATACCCGTCGAGTATGTGTCGGTCGCGCCTGTCACTGATCCACCGTCGCCGGGGCGTGTGCGTCGGGGGCGCCCGTGGATGATCACTGGTCTCGCACTGGCTCTTGCGTCCATTGTCGTCGTTTGGGCACTTCAGTCGAGGCCTTCACCGCCGGCGCTTTTCCGATCACTTGCCGTACTGCCTCTCGAGAATCTCTCAGGCGATAGCTCGCAGGAATATTTCGCCGATGGGATGACCGACGAGCTGATTGCCACGCTGGGTCAGATCAGCGCGTTGCGTGTAATATCGCGGACTTCGGTGATGCAGTACAAACGTGCGCGCAAGCCGCTGCCGGAGATCGCGCGCGAGCTGAACGTGGACGCCCTCGTGGAAGGCACGGTCCTTCGCGCCGGCAGTCAGGTTCGGATCACGGCGCAGTTGATCCGAGCGCGCGACGACAAGCATTTGTGGTCCGATTCCTACGACGGCGATCTACGCAACACGCTGACGCTGCAGAATACGGTCGCGCGGGCGATCGCTGAGCAGATCCGGATCACGCTCAATCCGCAGGAACAAGCCACGCTGAAGCAGAGGAAGGTTGTCGACCCGGAGGCGTACGAAGCGTATCTCAAGGGGCGATACTTCTGGAACAAGCGAACGGGTGACGACCTGCAAAAGGCGGTCGAGTATTTCAACCGGGCGATCGAGCGCGATCCGACCTATGCACAGGCGTTCACGGGCCTGGCCGACACGTATGCCTTGCTGGGTGACTGGGAATATGGAGTGCTGGCTCCCACGGACGCGCTCCCTCGAGCGAAGGCCGCGGCCGTCAAAGCGCTGCAACTCGATAGCACACTCTCCGAGGCGCACACGTCACTGGCATTTTGTCTGGATGCGTTCGATTGGGATTTGAAATCTGCCGAAGCCGAATTCCGGCGAGGCATTGAGCTGAACCCCGGCTACGCGACGGCTCATCATTGGTATGCGTGGCACTTGAGCCTGTCGGGGAAAAATAACGACGCGATCGCCGAACTGAGAATCGCGCAAAACCTCGATCCGCTCTCGCTGATCATCAACGCCGACCTCGCAGAGCTCTTGCTTATTGCGCATCTCACAGATGAATCGATTCAACAGAGCCGCAAGACGATCGAGATGGACGCGAATTTTCCTCTCGCACACAATCAACTGGGCGTCGCCTACCTCCAAGCCCAGAGGCACGATGAAGCGGTTTCGGAGCTACAGAAGGCCGTCCAGCTTTCTGCAGGCAGCCCGACCTGCACAGCCAATCTCGCCCGTGCCTTCGCTCTGTCGGGCAGGAGACACGAAGCGGTACAACTCTTGGGCGATCTGAAGAAGTCCTCGAATACCAGCTATTCGAATGCCTCCGAGGTCGCCGTCGTTTACGCAGCACTCGGCGACCACGATCAAGCGATGGTATGGCTCGAGAAGGCTTTCGAAGAGCGATTCAACCCCAGCGTCCTTTTACGACCGGGTTTCGATCCTCTTCGCGCCGACGGGCGATTCCAGGACCTTGAACGCCGCGTTGGGCTCAGTCGATGAAACCGTCAATTCGTCGGCATCGGATGGCACGCTTGCGCCTCGGCCTTTGTGACGATGGCGAGCAGTTGGACTTGCGTTTCTGTAACGTCAAAAAACGCCTGGATGTCGCCAACTCGCAGGCGATACTGCGGCTCGCTGAGGCCTCGAAGTCGCTTGATGCGACTCTTGCTGACTTTCGTCGGTTCGTGGGTCAGGTGCATGCCGATGGCCTTGACGACACACGCCAGCGATTCGACACGCCTTTATACTCGTAAACCCTATTTGCTTGACGCGGGCTTGGAAAACAGCGCCTCGTCAACCTTGACGTTGTGCTCCACCTTCGTGACGGAGATGGTGAAATTCTGAACCGCAGAAGTCACCCGTATTCCGACGGGATCTTTACGCCATCGACCTCGCGGTAGTCCGAAAACTCGGTCGTCTGCTCCACCTCTCCGGACCCCGGAACACCGACCTTCAGAACGAGCCTGACCGACAAGGTACGATTCCGCGTCGATGAACTGGCGCGCAATCGAGTACGTTACCCGGACGTTCCGTCGAACCGTTGATCGATAACGACGGGACCGCCTCCCTGGGACGACAAATCCAACTTCGTCAACGTCCGCACTTTGTTCGGCTGCTGATTCATGATCTCGATCGTGCCGGACACGTCTCCGGCGGGCGTCGACAAGGTCATCGTTCCTGCCAGCGATCTGGACGTCAGCTTCGCGATCGCCGCCAGATGTTTTTCGATGACGTCATCGGCTGTCTGGGCCGAGGCGATACGAGCGCAAGCCAGGACCATCGCCACTGCGAGAAGCCGTCTTGATGCGATCCGCATGGGCCTGCCTCCTGTTCACACACCCTGGACGACGCCGGACTCTGGGGCTAGGGGAACGATCGGAGCGTCCGCGGCGACAGACCGATACCCTCGACCTCGGCACTCGACGTCTCTCCCGCCGCAATGGGCAACGACGTCGTCAGCGTCCCGGAGCTGACGAGCTCGCCAATGGCGAGCGGTTCCGCATCCGCCTGCCGAACGATGTCGGCTGCGAAACGGCGCTGAAGACAGCCGCTTCGACTCCCGTGTCCGACGCCTGCAGCGGCGATCCGTCGAGCGGGACACGTGGTAATCGAGCGTGGCCAGATTTGGTGGGCCGATGTGGGCGACCCGTCCGGATCCGAGCCGCGATTGCGCCGGCCGATCTTGGCGTGCAAAGCGGCAAGACGGCGCCATCAGCTTCACGCGCGTGTTAGGCCGCCCTCTGCTCAATACACGAACGGAATAAGACGTTTCCGCGTACCCATGAACTGCCGGTACGGCTCCCCAATCGTCGCGAGCAGCACCCGCTCCTCTACGGCTATGCGATAGCTGTAGGCAGCGAAGCTCGCGACGGCCTGAATTCCGGCCGACGCCCAACTCCCAAGCGCGATTCCAATGCCGGTGTTGAGCAGAATGCCGGCCGTGTAGGAAGGGTGTCGAAGAATCGCGTATGCGCCGCGCGTCACGACCGCTTGGTCGGCGCTCACACGCACGTCGCCGGTGAACGATGCCCCAAGCATGCGCCAGCAGTGCCGGCGCAGCAGAGCACCCAAGATCAGGACAGCCACGCCGACAGCGAAGACGGCGGCTCGATGCGCCGGGAATGAAACGCGGGGACCCACGCGAGAGGAAACGCGAGAACCGAGGCGATTCCCTGGCCGAGCATGATCACCTGAAGAGATTTCGCATCCTCGGTGCCCTCCGCGCGCCGGGCACGCCGGAGGATCGCGAACTCGGGCCAGAAGGCCCACAGGACGGCCGCCCAAAACAAGGGGCTGAACGGCCAGACAAATGGCAGCGGCTTCATGGCCCTCCTGGACAGCCTAACGTTATGCCGCTCAGCTGCGAGCGGCGTCACCGTCGTATCAGATCAGTTCGTTGCGACCCGCGCCGCTGGGCGGCTGCAGCGGCTTGTTAGACAGCCGGCCCGAATGGTACAGTACGCGTGTGACGTTCACCATCGAGCTGGAGTGCGAAGACGACGGCCGCTGGCTCGCCGAAGTCCCCGCGCTTCCTGGCGTGCTGTGCTACGGCACCGACCGGGATGAGGCAGTCGCGCGCGTTCAAGCGCTTGCGCTGCGAGTGATCGCCGAGCGGCTGGAACATCGCGAGGCGCCGGCTGAATTCCTCAACGTCACTTTCCAAGCAGCTTGAGCAACTGGCCAGCCGCAAAGGCGCGGCGTGTCCTGGCAGCGCTCCTGCGTCTCGGCTGGATCGTCAAGCGACAGTCCGGCTCGCATCGAACACTCTCTCGACCTGAGTGGCCGGACTTCGTTTTCGCCTTTCATGACGATGAGGAGCTTGGGCCGCGAATACTTGCTCGAATCGCAAAGCACACAGGCCTGACACCGAAAGACCTCTGAAAACCCCAGGTCCACTCTGGCTCTCTAACGTCCTTCGTTTCAGCCGCGGCGGCGCACGATCGCACCGGCCGCGTCGGCTGCAAGCGCTTGGGAGCCAGCTGTTCGTGCCGATGTGTTACCGCGCTCGCTTTCCGAAGTAATCGCTCGTCTCGTCTCGCACGCGGCGAAACCACATGCCCATCTCGCGCTGTTCGACCATCGCGGCGAGTTCCGGCACCGGCTTCTGGTACGAGGTGTCGCTGTCGATAACCAGAATCCTCCGTGTACGCCCCTCGACAGAGACGCGCGCACCCGTTCCGCCGCCTTCGCATCGAGCACTAGCAGGCCGGCAAGGGCGTAGAGTCGTCCCGCCACTGCGCCCTCGTCGGCAATAGATTGAAAACGAGGTATGGCGTCTGGCTGTTCGGACACGACATTGAACGCTTGAACCTGTCGCTTGGGTGGCATGCCGCCGAATTCGAATACTTCCGTTTGACGCAATATGGCTTCCGCATCTTCTACTGACAATGGATAACCAAAGCCGCGGTGAGCAAAATCTTCGCTGCCGGGTGGCTTCGGAAGAACACGTCCGCTCAGATCAGGCGGCAACGGGGGCGGAGGCAGACTTTCGCTACCGCGACAGGCGAACGTCAACGAGCCAAGGAGAGTGACGAACAGGAAAAGAGCCCCACCGCGCATTTGTCGAGTCAGTTTGGCTAACGTCTGCGAATGAGCCCGCGCCCTAGCTCGATTCATCTGCGCGTCGGCTCCATTCGCGTGTTAGCCGGTTGATGGCTTCGGCGGCGTCCCACCTGTAAAACCAATGCGTCTGGACTACTCTCCATCCATACTTTGGATCGGCCTTCATTGACGGCTCCGCCTTCACAGATTTTGAATGCGACAGGTACTCGATGAAATCAGTGTTGATGGGTGCGATCCCGATCGCTGACGAGTGGGTCGCCATCTGCCCACGATGGTGAGCCCCGTGAAGCGCCATGTGAAGGAGGACATCTCCGACCGGAGACTGGTACTTCTCACCTGTGAATCGCTGGAACGAAACAACTCTTGCCAACTCTCCATCCAAGAGCTCCGCGAAGATCCGTTCGTGCTCGGCTGACAATTGCTCGAGTTGCAGGACCGGGAGCAGAGCCCAGATATCTCGCCCTGGCTCCTGACCGTGAATCCGTTGAAACCAGGCGCGTTCACCGAGCATGATGTGACTCAGCCGGCGCAGCAGCCAATCATCAGAGGCTGCCTTGTCGACGATGAACTGAAGCCACGCCCGGTTGGCCCAAGTGCAATGCGCCACGAGTTTGGGCAGCTGATTCATTCCTTACTCAGTCCGGCTAACGATCACGAATGAGCCGCGCGGGCCCTCGAGCCAGCGCGCGCCGGCTCCATTCGTTTGTTAGACCGCGTGGTGACCGACCGCGCGACTTGAGCTGCGTGGCGAGCCTGCAACGTGGCCGCAACGTCCCCGAGAAAGTCGCCGTAACCCCATCCCAAGGAGCCCTGGTATTCCCCAAGCGAAAGAGTCGCGACGTCGCATCGCCGCGAGCCGCATCCGGCAATGCATCGAGCGCAGCGACAGCCTCGTTCACCTTCCGCTCAAGCGTCGCAAAGTACGCGTCATCACCGTAGCCCAGATCCGCGGCCTGCTCAGTACCCGCTTCGACAAACGTCAGCAGCAAGTCCACGACGCCACCGAGGTCGCCCGTCGAGCGCTTGTAATCAGCGATTGCGGCCGTCGCGTCGCGCAGTCGGATTGGGCGCTGACTCAGCGGATCCGGAAACACCGCTGCCCGAACCAGATCTCGATACTCCTCAACGCAGCGCGGCCGGCACGAACCGCGCGAGCAAGAACCGACGATTCGAACCGCACTTCATATAGACCGGATGATACCAAAGAGCCGTTCCGGTCGAAGCCGCTCAGACTGGCCTTGACGTTGGACCATGACCGCTGTTTCTTCGATTTCATCGTCTCAATCCTGCTTCGCGTCAGTTCAGCGGGCTAGCGACATGCCGCTCAGCCGCGAGCGGCGCTCCCGATTCCTCCGAAACACCTGTAGCTATCGCGCCGCTCGTCGGCTGCAGCGGCTGTTGGCTTTCAGAGCAACGTCACACGATCCAGTGCTCGAAGTACGTAATCACCCAATTCCATCTCTCCGGCTCCGAGAGTTACTCTTGCCCGGTCGCCTCGCTGGTTCGGAGTGCCACGATGATGTCGTCATTTCGTCGCGCCACGACCGATATGGGAGCCCCGCCAACCTCCCTCGGACCCTGCCCTGGGCACTCCGGAAATCTTCGGCTTGGACCTGATGAACGCCACAACACTGAGCAGCGTAGCGTCTTCAATTTCGCCTTCGACGGCGAACGGCCAGGCGATGTCGCGTTCGTTGGCAATCTCACCAGCGCGGCCACCCGGGGCAATAATGTACGTGTACGACCCCGTACCGGTCACCCTCCATGGCGATCGCAATGAAACTGCCGGTGGCTCATCTGCAATGAGGTGCAGCATCCGACCTCGGCGGACTGGTGCGTCGGTGACAAGCGGCTCAAGGTATGCCGTGATGGTCGCTACACCTGAGATCATCGAAGGAAAGCGCAACCGAACCGCATAGATTCGGTCGAGAATTACTGGTCTGGCTGACCGCCAGGCAGATAGTGACCAGAGCACCGAGGTTCAACATGACAGCCGAACGGCCGGCGCTCACCCGCGGCCGCTTATGATTGCACGCAGCGGCCGTCTGGTGCAGCGCCTGTTAGGCGGCACTCTTCCTCGATGCCCGCTTGTCTATATATTGAATCGCCGTCGCATTCCACGTCGAAACAGTTTGTGAGACAGGACAGCTCTCAACCGAGGAATCCAGACCGAGTCGTTACCGACGCGATATCGCAGTCGAGGTGACTGCGTGCCGGAGATTCTAACGATCATCTCGGCGACCTTGTGTGGATCGTCCCCCTGCTCAATCGCGACCGCCAGCGTCCTCTCGAGTGCCTCTCGCAAGGTCGCATAGTCACCACTCCTGATGGCCCCACGCTGCATCTCACGATGCAGATGTGTTTTGAAGAAGCCTGGCTCTATGAGGGAAACGACAATATTGAACTGCTCGACTTCCATACTAAGAGCCTCGGTATACCCCTCCAAGGCGAACTTGCTTGCCGAGTAGAATGCTTGACCAGGTATACCGATCAATCCCGCCAGGGAACTCACGTTAATGATGTGGCCGTTACGTTGGCGTCTCATAATCGGCAGCACCGCATTGCTGACACGCACCGTACCCCAGAAGTTCGTTTCGAGAATGTCCTTAGCCTGTTCCAAACTCGTGTCCTCAACCACGCTGGCATGTATTTGGCCCGCGTTGTTGACGAGAACGTCTATTCGGTCGACTTGCGCCATCACCTGCTCGACGCATGACCGCACGGAGTCGTCCGATCTGACGTCCAGGCGCAGCATGCCGATTTTGTTGGAAGCAGTCGAATGCTCTCTCCGGCTCGTCCCGAAGACTCGATAGCCGCTGTCGGCAAGGGAAGACGCCGTCAATTGGCCGAATCCCGAGGATGCCCCGGTGACTAGCGCAATCTTCTGGGACGACATGGTTTTCTCCCGTCTTCCGGGATGGTTCGATGGCGCCTAACGACCGCGTTTCAGCCGCGGCGGCCCATGATCGCACCCGCCGCCGACGGCTGCAAACGCCTGTTAGACCGCGGAAGATTGAACTGGCGTTCGGGCATCGGTTGAATCTGCGAGCGCAGCCAGGTTGGCGAGATCACGCCAGCCGTAATTGCCCGTTCCGGGATCCGAATCGGTTTTCGTAGCACCAAGTGCCGTCCATACCCGGCTTGATGGGTTCCGCGCTTCGCCAAAGAGCCACATGGAGTTCACACCAAGATTTCGGAACCGTCTCGCCACTTGGCCGAGGAGCCGCCGGCCTATGCCCAGGCGCTGGTAGTCACGAAGCACGTAGATCTTGTTTAGCTGGCCGCCGAATTCTGGATGGTCACTCCTGTTACCCTGCGCGAACGCGACCAGTTCTCCGTCCGGCCGCTCGACGACGAAGCAGAACCAGCCTGCCTCGTTCTTCGCGAAGGCTTCGCGCCACTGCCGCTCACGGACGTTGTGGCTTGGTCCCTTCATGAGAAGCGGTGCGTACGTCGCGTTCCATGTTGTCACGTGAAGCCGTGTAAGCGCTGGGATATCGGCTGCACTCGCCTCACGAACCTCGAAAGCATCTAGCTTCTCGCCGCGCGCGCGCAGTTGACGCAGGTTGCGAGCCTTCGAGGGTACGGCAAGGCCTGCCGCAAATCGCCACGCTCCGAAAACGATGCGTTTCATTCGACGACTCTCGGGCTTCTGGTTCGCGGTCTAACCCTTGCGATGAGCCGCGGCGGTTCAAAATCTCACCAAGCGCCGCCGGCTGCAAGCGCTTGTTATGCGGCCTCTCGCATTCGGCGATGATCTGCCGATCGTCATTTTCCCGCGGGCGCTCACACAATGAGAACACTGCTCGTGGTTGGAAGGCCGTTGGCGCGACGTGACCAAGTGTACCCGGCGTCCGCTGATACGTATACGTTGCCAGACTTGTCAGCCACTGCCAGTGCCGAAGCGCGCGCGGCGATGCAACCGGTGTCGGCGATGCCGTCGATCCACCTGGGCAGGCCAGCCCCGACGGGCACCAGCGGCCCATGCCTGTCCATCGATCGTCGGTAAACCGCGCCCTGCGTGGCGAAGTGGTCTGCAGACGCGGACACGAGAATGTCGTCGCCCGAGAAGGCTACCGCAGAGCAATAGGGTGCATGAAGGCCCTCTTGCTCGACAGTCCACGTCGCTCCACTGTCCCGACTGATGCAAAGCCCAATCGCGGCCGCCGCGATCACGATGCCGGGATGAATTGAGTGGGCACAAACCTCGTGGACGTCGCTGTCGATGTCGATGGTGGGTTGCCAAGTCACACCGCCGTCCGTCGACCGCGGGATGCCGCCGACGTGAACGTTGGCCAGGAGCACGGTGCCGTCCGAGGTCGCCGTTATCGAGCGAATTCCAAGCGGTGGTCCGACGCGCTGGCCGTTTATGACCGCCGAACCCGCGTACCATTTGTCTCGCTCCGCCACGGCGTCGAAGCCGGCGAGTTGGTCGACCTTCCCATTTGCGCTGACGCGTAGGACGCGTGCATCGTCGGTCCCGACATAGATGACGTCGTCGACTGCCACGGCGCATGCGAGTTGACACTCACTAGTCGCGATCGTATGCCACTCGCCGTCACAAGTGCGCCGGCAAAGCGAGTGTCGGGAGACGATAGCGAGAGCGCCGCCGTGCCCGTCTGGCACAAGCGCCCGAACCGGCTGACCAGGGAGCTCCTGGTGGCGGGTCTCGCCAGTGAAGACGTACAACCCATCGCGCCACGTCGCCACAAGTATGGTTGGAGTCATCACTGCAGCATCCTGCTTGGCTCAAAATCAATGACGCAATTCAGCGCCTTACACGTTCGTCCACAACGCTCAAATGCGTCTCGGTCGATCGATTCTGGTGGTTCATATGCTGTGGGCGTTTCCGGACCGCATAACGGCGAGTGTTCACCAGCGGGGCGTTCATGATTACACCAGCGGGCGTCTGGTGTAACGCGTGTTAGGCGGCAATGACATACTCACTCTGAACGAGGCCGCTGACGTACTGCCGCGTCGCCACGTGCTTGAGAGCGATATCGCTCGGCAGCTCGCCAAACAGCGGGACACCGGCGCCGATCAACACTGGAACGCGAGTGATAATGAGCCGATGAATGAGCCCAGCTCGAAGAAACCGCTGAATGGTGTTCCCGCCATCTACGTAAATGTGCCCAATCCCGCGGGAGGCAAGCCGCGACACGATTTCCGCCGGTGTCCCCGACATATGCTCCACCACAGCCTCGGGAGGAGCCGGAGCCAGCGGGTGAGTGCTTAACACGACAACCGGCTTCTCGCCATATGGCCATCTATCGAAGTTCAGGACCGTTTCGTAAGTCTTGCGCCCTATGACCAACCCATCCACCGTGGCCATGAACTCCTCGTACCCGTGGGGTTCGCCGCCGCCCGGCGGCAGGAAGTCCAGATCCCCGTTGGCTCGGGCGATGAAGCCGTCAACGCTAGTCCCAATAAAAACGGATGCTTTCATAGCAGTGTCCTGGCAGCTCTGCGAATTCCTCCTTGAACGTGGCGCTCGTGATGCGATCGATCATGGGACTCTGAGGTTTGAATATGCCCATCGCGCCTCGCTCCTGCGACACTGGACCTGTCCGGCCAACGACAGATTTCAGCCCGCGGCGGCTCATCATCACACGGCCGACGTCGGCTGCAAATCTTTGTTAGTCGCGCACGCAAGATAACTCGGCGACCAGGCTGAAAACCCCGCCGGTCACACCGCCGAGCTGTTTACGCTGACCTGGGTAGCTCAATCATAGTGCGCCGACCGCCTCACTCATCGAGCCGACCTATTGCGAAACCCGTCGGACTCCTGGGAGCTAGCCGAGCACTCGGAGCGTCAGCGACGACAAACCAATACCCTCGACCTCAGCGCTCCACGTCTCTCCCGGCGAAATCGGCAACGACGTCGTCAGCGTCCCGGAGCTGACGAGCTCGCCACTGGCGAGCGGGTCCGCATCCGCCTGCCGAACGAGAGCGCCTGCGAGCTCGCCGAGACAGAGCGCCGGGCTCCGCAGCGAATTCTTGCCCGATCCTTCTTCCATGAGCTCGCCGTTCTTCATCAACCGGACTTTGAACCGGGCCAGCTGATCGACCAGCGTCGAGATGTCCGAGGCGGCCACGTACATCGGCTCGCCGACGATGAGGGCGGCGTGGAGGCCGAACGCCGCGACAAAGTCGGCCGGCGTAAATTTCCAGTCCGGAAACACGCAGTCGATGATCTCGAAGCCGAGCGCCAGCCATTCGACCGCGTCGAGGACGGCCGCCGCATCCAGCCCGTCGGCGACAAGCGGCTGTTTCAGCTTGAAGACGACCTCGGGCTCGATCTTGGGCGAAAACATCCGGCCGATCGCCACCGACGCGTGGCCGCGGTTCGCGTACTGCACGGTGTCGTCATACATGTGCGCCCAGACGAGCGTGTCGAGCTTGAGCACACGCCACATCGCCTTGTTGGCGAAGCCGACTTTACGCCCGACGGTTGCGCGGCCGCTGGCTCGCCGCATTCGCACGAGCTCTGACTCGACGGCATAGGCGCTGGCAAGATCGAACGCCGGATCGCGTTCAGAAGGCGCACTCGTCGCCGAACGGCTCGCGTACGCGGCCGCCAGCTCCTGCGCCAGAGCCTTGTGATCGGCGATTGAGGACATGCCCCGGATTACTTAACGGCCGCCGGCGCTCCGAGCGCAGCCGCGCGGGGTACACGCGAGGCGCGCAGGCCGAATGCGATGACGGCAGCCGATCAGCGCCAGCACGGCGCTTCCGTAGAAGCAGGCCGACCAGGTGCCGAAGCGCTCGTACAACAACGCCGCCACGCCTCCGGCGATGATGGACGCGACCCCCTTCGCCGAATACAGCACGCCGTAGTTCTCGGTGGCGCACCGGGTGCCGAAGTAGTCAGCCACGAGCGCCGGGAACAGCGAGAAGATCTCGCCCCACGTGAAGAACGTGAAGATCAACGTGACGGTGAAGAGCGTGCCCGACAGCCGTCCGGCCGTCAGCACGAGCACGAGGCACACCGCCTGCAGCGTGAACGCGATGCCCATCGCCAGCTCGCGTCCGATGCGATCGGACGCCCAGCCCCAGAAGATCCGGCTGCCGCCGTTGGCGAGCGCGTTGAACGACGTGGCGGCGGCCAGCGCGCCCGCAGGAATGCTCCACGACGCCGCAATCGGCCCTGCCTGGGCGGTCACGAGCAGGCCGCCGGTGGCCATCATCACGAACATCGTGTACAGGACGTAGAACTGCGGGGTGCGCAGCATCTCGCCAGTGGTGTACTCATGCTGGCCCAGCTGCGGACCCGTTGCCGAGGCCACGGCCTTCGGGGGCGCCGCTGCTCGCGGCGGATGACAAAGGAACTGCGCGACGACGAGAATCACGACGCCCTGAAAGATGCCCGTGGTCAGAAACGCCGTCCTGTAGCCCTGATTCCGGATCATCGAGGCGATGAGCGGAATGAAGAGCGCCGTGCCGCCGCCGAACCCCGCTGCGATGACGCCGGCCGCGAGCCCCCGTTCCTTCGTGAACCATTTCAGCGCCGAGCCCATGCAGCCGCCGTACACCAGCGCCGCGCCAATCCCGGCGATGACGTAGAGCGTGTAAACCATCGGCAGCGTCGTGGCGAGCCCGAGGCCCGCCCACCCGACGCCACACATCACGCCGGCGGCCGTGATGAAGAGTCGCGGGCCCAGCCGGTCGATCAGGAATCCCTGCGCTGGCTGTACCCATGTCTGGAACAGGATGAACAGCGTGAACGCCCACTGGATGTCCGAGAGCTTCCAGCCAGTCGCCTGCTGCATCGGCTTGACGAAGAGCGTCCACGCGTATTGCAGGTTGGCGATCATGATCATCGCGATCACCGACGCCACCAGCTGAAACCACCGATTGTGGATGTTCAACGGGTACTCCGACGCTTTTCGTCCAGCATCTTCGCGCAGCCGTACACGGCGCGCGTCGCCGGCATCCGGACGCCGAGACGATCGCCGAGCTCGACGACTGCGCCGACGATCGCGTCGAGCTCCATCGGACGCCCGGCTTCGTAATCCTGCAGCATCGATGTCTTGTGCGCCCCGACTTTTTCCGCGCCCGCCATGCGCTGCTCAATGGAGATCGGGAGCGCGATGTCCAGCTTCGTGGCGACCGCTTCGGTCTCGGCCATCACCTCGCGAATGACCTTCGAAACCTCGGGATGCCGCACCAGTTCTTCGAGCGTGCCGCCGGTCAGCGCGCTGATCGGGTTGAAGGCGACGTTGCCGAGCAGCTTCACCCAGACTTCGTGACGGAACCTCGTCGTCACCGGCGCGCGGAGGCCCGACGCGATCAGCGCCTCGGCGAGCGCCCTGACGCGCTCTGTCCGGATCCCGCTCGGTTCGCCCAGGCTCAGGCGATTGCCCTCGGTGTGGTGAATCACTCCGGGCTCGGCGATGTCTGTCGAGAAATAGGCCAGAGAGCCGACGACACGCTCCGGCTCGATCGACTTCGCGATCGACACCGCCCGGATCCACTCTCTCGAGATGCAGACCGTTCAGTTCGCCCGGGTAATGCTGAAAGTACCACCACGGGATACCGTTCTGCGTGCTGACGACGATCGTGTCCGGTCCCAGCAGTGGCCGGAGCTGGGGCGCAAGAGTCGTCAGACTGTGCGCCTTCACGCCGAGAAACACGACGTCCGCACGACCGATCGCGTTCAGCATCACCCACTGCCTCCGGTTTGACGTCGAAGTCGCCGTCCGGACTGACGACGCGGAGTCCTTTCTCCTGCATCGCGCGCAGGTGCGCTCCGCGGGCAAACAGCACGACATCGCCGCCCGCTTTCGCGAGGCGCGCGCCGATGTATCCGCCAACGGCGCCGGCCCCCGCAATCGCAATCCTCACGAGGCGTTCTGGGCGTACGCTTTCGCCACGACACCGCGCTGGATCTTGCCCGTGGCGGTTCGCGGAATGGCGTCAGTGATGTGAATCTGCTTCGGCCGCTTGTAGTCGGCCAGGCGCTCGCGGCAGTACGCGAGCAGATCCGCCTCGCTCGCGGCGTCGCGCAAGACGACGGCGGCTGCGACTTCTTCGCCCCACGTGCCGTGCGGCACGCCGAAGCACACCGCCTCGGCGACCGCCGGATGGGTCAGCAGCACTTCGTCGATCTCCCGCGGTGAGATCTTTTCGCCGCCCCGGTTGATCAACTCCTTGATGCGCGCGACCAGGTGCAAGTACCCGTCGGCGTCCAGGTAGCCCTGGTCCCCGGTCCTGAACCAGCCGTCGACAAACGACGAGGCGTTCGCCTCCGGGTTGTTCTCGTAGCCGCGGATCACGTTCGGTCCCTGGATCACGACCTCGCCCTGCTCGCCCTGCGCAAGATGGCGGCCTTCCTTGTCCATGATGCTGATGCGCACGTCGGTGCCGGGGCCGACCGATCCCGGTTTGTGATCGGCCGGTGGCAGCGGGTTGGAGGCCATCTGATGTGCCGCCTCCGTCATGCCGTACGCTTCGAGCACCGGCGCACCAAACGCTTCCTCGAGCGCGTACATGACCGGTGGCGGCAACGCGGCGCTGCACGATCGGATGAACCGCAGACGCTCGGTACCGACCCGCTTCGGTTTGCCCCCATCAACGGACGCTCGGTCGCCCGGATCGCCGCACGCGCGAGCAGCAGTTGGTGCAATGTCGGAACCGCCGAGTACCACGTGACGCCGTAATCGCGCGCCACGCGCCAGAAGGAGAGCGGGCTGAACTTCGCCGGCACGACGACCGTGCCACCTGTCGAGAGCGTCGCCAGCGTCGACGCCACAAGGCCATGGACGTGGAACAGCGGCATCACGCACAGCGACACGTCGTCGGCCGTGAGCTCGTAGCTGCGGGCGACGTTCTGCGCCGAAATCGACAGGTTCGCGTGCTTCAGCGGGACGCGCTTCGGACGCCCGGTACTGCCGCTCGTGTGCAGCACCAGCGCCACGTCGTCCACCGCCGGCGCCGTGACCGGTTTGCGGCCGCTCACGCCCGTCAGGCTGACCGTGCCCGATGCATCGACGTCGAACCCGAGAATGGGCACGCGATCGCCGGCGGCGCGGCGCGCCTCGTCCGCTCCCTCCGGCGGCAGGATCAAGACCTTCGCCGACGTGTCTTCGAGGTAGAACCGGAATTCGTCTTCCTTGTATGCCGGATTCAGCGGCGCGGCCGTCCCGGCGATCGAGGCGGCCAGAAACGACACGATTGCCGGCAGGCCGTTCGGGAGCGCTGACGCGACGCGCTCGCCGCGGCCGACGCCGGCGGCGGCAAGCTGCTCGGCAACGGCCTGGACCTGGGCGCGCAGGGCGCCGTACGACACGCGGATGTCTTGTTCCGGAAGAATGATGGCGATCTTGTCGGCCGGAGCCTTCTCGATCAATTCGGCAAGCGTGTATGGAATGGATGTCGAACCGGTCATGATGCCTCTGTCAGGATGTCGTACGCCGGAAGCGTGAGAAATTCCACCAGCTCGTCAGAGGTCGCCACCCGCGTGAACAACGCGCGCGCCTCATCGAACCGGCCGCGCCCGAACCGCGCCGCACCGACCTCGTCGCGGACCCGCGCGAACTCTTCACCGATCAGCTGCTCGACGAGGGGCCGCGTCACCGTTCGGCCATCGTCGAGCGTGGCGCGATGCGCTAGCCACTGCCAGATTTGCGTCCGCGAGATTTCGGCGGTCGCCGCATCTTCCATCAGGTTGTAGATGGGCACCGCGCCCTGGCCGCCAAGCCACGCTTCGAGATACTGGATGCCAACGCGGATGTTGTGGCGCAGGCCGGCGTCGGTGCGCGTGCCGAGCGGCGGTTCGACGAGTCTCCGCGCGTCGGCGACCACGTCGTCGCGTGTGCGGTCTATCTGATTCGGCGCAGGCATCCCTTCGTCGAACACCTGCTTCGCGATCTGCACGAGCCCGGGGTGCGCCACCCAGGTGCCGTCGTGTCCCTCGCGGACTTCGCGCAGCTTGTCGGCGCGCACCTTCTCGAGCGCGCGCTGGTTCGCCTCGGGATCGTCCTTAATGGGAATCTGCGCCGCCATGCCGCCCATTGCGTGGACGCCGCGTCGATGACACGTCTTGATCAGCAGTTGTGTATACGCCCGCAGAAACGGCGCTTCCATCGTCACCTGACCGCGATCGGGCATGACGAAGCCGGCGTCGTGGCGCAGCGTCTTGATTGAGCTGAAAATGTAGTCCCAGCGGCCGCAGTTCAGGCCCGCGCTGTGTTCGCGCAGCTCGTAGAGAATCTCGTCCATCTCGAACGCCGCCGGCAGCGTCTCGATGAGGACTGTCGCCCTGATCGTCCCGCGAGGGACCCGAAGCGCCGCTTGCGCGTGCAGGAAGACGTCGTTCCACAGTCGCGCTTCGAGATGGCTCTGCATCTTCGGCAGGTAGAAGTACGGTCCAGTGCCCGCCTGCCGCAGCGCCTCGACGTTGTGAAAGAAAAACACGCCGAAATCGAACAGCATGGCCGGCACCGCCCTGCCGTCCACCTCGAAGTGGCGCTCGAGGAGATGAAAGCCGCGCGGCCGGACCATCAGTGTGGCCGTGTTCGCGTTCAGCGCGTATCGTTTGCCCGCCTCATTTTCGAAAGAGATTGTGCGGCGTACGGCATCCATCAAGTTGGCCTGGCCGCCGACAACGTTCGTCCAGGTGGGAGAGTTGGCGTCTTCGAAATCGGCCATGAAGACCGACGCGCCCGAGTTGAGCGCGTTGATGATCATCTTGCGATCGACCGGACCGGTAATCTCGACGCGTCGATCGTGGAGATCGTCGGGAATCGGTGCGACCCGCCATTTGCTCGTGCGAACCTCCGCCGTGTCGGGCCGGAAGTCGAGGCGCTCGCCGTTGTCCAACCGCTGTTGCGCCGCGCGGCGGCGGGTCAGCAGTTCATCGATGCGCGGTCGAAAGAGGCGGGTTAAGTCTTCAACGAATGCGATCGCCGGGGGTGTCAGCACGCGGTCGACGTGCTCGACCGGGGGAGAAACAGGCATGATGGGCCTAGATTAGCGCATTCTCTTAGCTGATCCAGCGCCCATCTCTACGATAGAGCCTCGGCGGGTCATGTCGTTCAACGACGGCGGCGGCCTCGACTGTCTGCAGCGGGAGCGGCATTGAGTCAGCGCTCATGCAGGTCGGCGCGCGTCACCGTGAGGCTGTAGCCTCGGGAACCAGGCGGACTACTTCTGACCACCCTCCATCGCGTCGTTCAAAGACGTACGCGGCACCCGAACGCCTCCCCTCGCCGTTAAACAGCATCCCCACTACAATCGTGTTACCGCTGATGGCCACGGAGCTTCCGAACGATGTCCCAGGTGCCGCGTCGCTCGCCGTGAGCTTTATTGCTTGGGTCCACACGCCGGCCCGACGTTCGAATACGTAGGCGGCACCGGCGTGCGTGCCGGCGCCACTATGATTCGGAGCCCCCACGATGATCGTGTCGGTGCCCACGGCGACGGAAAGGCCAAACGAATGCCCCGTGGCCCCGTCATTCGCCGTCAATCGACCGATTTGAGCCCACCCGCTTTCACGCCGTTCAAACACGTAGGCCGCACCTGAATCGTCACCTCTGCGATTAGCGCCAACGGCACCGAAGACTGCAGGTACTGGCTTTGAGGGCAAGCGAGACGCCGAACTCATCACCTTCCGTCCCGTCGTTGGCAGTGATTTGGGCGACTTCGACCCACGCGCCACCTCGATTCTGAAAAGCATACGCCTTACCGGCGTTTCGTCCCCGATCGTCGTTGAGGTCCGCAGTCACGATCATCAGGTCCTTATCGATGCTGACGCGCCCGAAGATGTCCCCGGCTTTGGCATCACTGGCTATCAACTTCCTGACCTGCTGCCAGTCCCGTTGTGGCGCGTAAACACATACGCGGCGCCCGCGTCGGCCGCACCCCTATCCGCCAACCGTGCGCCGACGACGATCGTTTCCCCACTGACCGAGACCGTGAGGCCGAACTGGTCGCCGGCGGCGGCGTCGCTCGCAGACAGTACCGGCAGCCTGGTGCCAACGCCCGTTGTCCCGTTCGAAAACATAGGCCTGGCCGGAATCATCCCCTCGCGCGTCGGCGAACTGCGCACCGACCACGAGCGTGTTGCCGTCGGCCGCCATGGAAACGCCGAACAAATCCTCAACCGCAATCTCTGGAACCGAGAGCACGTCTGCTCTGACCCAGCCCGCAGACCGATGCTGGAAGACGTAGACCGAACCAGGACCACGCTTTCCGCTCCTCATCGGACTGGCCGCAACGAAGATGGTTTCGGACACGGCAGCAACCGAAACTCCGAACTCCGCCCAGTGTGCCGAACCTTTCAGCTGCGTCGGTGTCACCGGTCGCTGCAGGCTCATAGTCAGGACTGCAGTGATCATGACGACGGCAAGCCGGGGTGTGCCGGTCTGCCCGACTGCGGCTCGACCCAGCGCGCCTCGGACTCGCAAAGGGAAGGCCCAGACGCTCCAGGTCGCGTCAAATCGGAGCCTGATACCAATAGGCATTGATGACCTCCGTGACGCGCTCGCTCCGCGTCTGCATGATCACACAACACCGGGTGCGTCGGTTCCATTTGGAGGTTAGACGACTCGGCCAATGTGGGAGCCTGCAATCGGTTCTGCTGTGCCTGGTCCCTGGAGAAATCTCGCGGCACCTATCAAGATGCGCTCGCACCGTTTGGCGCTACGTCCGAGCTGCCAGCACGATGCGCGAGAGCTGCGGGTATGTCGCACGGTAGCCGAGCCAGCGCGCAACGGGGGCGAGTGCGCCAAAGAGTACGCGCTGCACCACCAGTGGTGGAGAACGGAACACGACGATGTCACTGAACTCCGGCGCAGTAAGCGCGAGTTGTAACGGATGCGGCATGCCCTTGCCGTTTGTGTGCCCGAGTCGCGCGAGTCCAAAGAAGGTCTCGATCATGTGCACGAACCGCTCCCCTGGCGTAACTTCCACCCGTACACGCGCGTCGCGGTCGCCCGCATTCCACCAATCGTGCCAGACGCCGGCGTTGATGACAGCCGTCTGGCCTTCATAAAGAACAGGCCAGGGCAAGTTGCCAGTTACGGTTTCCCACGCTCCCATTGCTCCAAGCGCTTCGCCACGACTTCGGCCACCACACCACGAGCTTCGCCTCGCGTAACGCCGCGGGAGAGGAGCTCGTCGTACCGCGTGTGCGCGTGTCGCACATGTGCATGAACGGCGAGTTCGACCGCACTCTCCTCCAGTGCTTTGGCGGCAGCCGAACGGCCGACTCGACCTGAATACTTCTGGCACGCGTGCTCGGCGATCGCTCGTTGCTCGTCGCCAGGACACCCCGGAAACAGGTCGCTCACGCGCCGCGCGAACTTCTCGACGTACTCGGCCTCGAGCTCCTGACGTCGGTCGGCGGCCCGCTCGCGGGCCCGCTGCCTGGCCTCCGCATCCGACAGGCACTCCTGTTCCGCCCGCGTCACGGCCGATTCCTCGACCAACACACCTTGCCGCTCGTACCTCTTCCGCGCACGGCTAAACCGCACCACCACTGCACGGAGCGTCGAGTGCCGGCGGGCTCGTCGCGTGAGCGCGGCATCACCACGCGGCAAGAATACGAGATGATCGAGATCGGCACACGCCAGGCACAGCGGTCGCTCCGCTTCCATTCGTAGGAAGCGCCCCTTACCTAGCTCTTCGCCGCACTCCGCGCAGACCGAGTCGCGGATGATCTCGAACACCACAATCTCACTCGGTGGGGATCTGTGGCCAGGCACCGTTGTGCGAGAAGATGCTGACTTCAAAACCATAGTGAAAATGCCGGTCTAACGTCCTGCCGCTTCAGCCGCGGCGGCTCATTTTCGCGCCGGCCGCCGTCGGCTGCAAGCGAATTTTAGGCTGAAGCACCGACCCGCTGCGCCACTACCACAACTCGGTCGGTGGCCCCGATCGCAACGGCGGGGTCGTATGCGCCGAAGCACGAGATCTCTCCGAAGCCGTGGCGCGCGAGCATTCCATTGAGCTCCGCTCTCTCCCAGCAACGCATGACGAAGTGATAATCGCTGACCCGCTCCTCGCCCTGTTCGACCAGCTCGTGCCGTTCAGAGATCAGCAGGTACCGGTTCTCCGGATCGAGCGCGGTGACACTTGTAAAGGTCAACTCACCTCGGTCGGTGGAGACACGCTTCCTGAAGAGTGGCTCCCGGGTCTTCCGTTTCCAAGAGGCGGCCCATTCCCGGACGTCCAGGATCAACACGCCATTAGATTGCAGCGCCTCGGCGAAAGCGGCGAACACTGAGCCACGACCCGCATCGTCGATGATGTCATTGAGGACTCCACGGCACAGGATCGCGGCGTATCGTGAGGTTGGCAGGCGGGTGACATCTCCCACGCTGAAAGAGACGCGGCCGGGCGAGTCTCCGATCGCGCGCGTGGCAACGTCGATGAGGTCAGGCGACAGGTCCACTCCATGAACGACGTAGCCCCGTCGGGCGAGCTCGATCGCGTACGACCCGTCCCGCAGCCGGCATCAAGGATTTCCGCGCCCGGCAGAACGCCACGTTCTACCAACCACGCGGAGATCGCGGCGCATTCTTTACGAATGGGCCGATCGATGAGGAGGTCGAACGCCCATGCGTATTCGGCATAGAACGGACGACGCGGGACCTCGTTCATTGGCGATGTTGTGTTCGTCCCATTCGCGGCGTCAAGTAGTGATTCGAGGTTCCCGTTTGCGTTTCGTCCGCCCAACGTTTGCGCTTCAGCGGCGCCGCGGCGGCACCTGATCGCCGACCGTCGTCGGCAGCAAGCGGATGTTATCCGGCGGTCAGTCGCGGCCTGGGATGCACTGTGGCCGCAAGCGCCGCAGCTGCCGCAAGCTTGTGTCGAGCCTGCCAAGGTGGCCCGACCGGTCGGCCCATCGCGTCCAAGAAAGCGTCCACGTCCTCGCGGCCGAGCGCCGCCGCCGCGTCGTGAAACACGCGCTCGCGATCGTACCAGTGCACGGACCAGCCGCGCGCCTCGGCTGCGGTCGCGAGGGCCTCGCGATACATGACGGAGTCCGCGAGGGTCTGCGCGCGATTGTCGGCGATCCGTTCCTCGATGGTCGACGGAAGCTTGGGGCATGCGCGGATCACGATCCTCGCAATTGGCACGGGCACGGCCGCGGCCAGCGCTTCGAGGCTATTGCACGCGCCGCACGCGGCGGATGCCCGAACGCGCTCGACGAGCACCACGGCGTCGGCGAGCGAAAGCGCGCGGGCTCCCGGGATGTTTAGGTAACGGCCCACGGCCCACGATCCTTCGTGGTGATGCGGGTGCGTCGGCAGGCCGCGATCAATGAGCTCGATGCGCCGGCGATCGAGCAGCTCGCCGCCAGGCGCCACAGTGACGAGCACCGCCGAGCTACCGTGCTCGGCGACACCGACGCTCGCGCCTCGCTGCATTCGACGTTTCGCCACGTCTCAAATATAGCCAGCCACAGGTACCTTGCTCATAAGAACCGATTTGCCTCCGGACGGCCTTTCCTCATCGACAGCAAAGCCACACCGCAGGTAAAACGCCATGGCTTCCGGATCAACAAACGAAATAAGCCGTGTGCATCCGGCGTCGCGGGCAAACTGCTGAGCCAGCTTCAGGAGCGCCCGTCCGTGTCCGCGGCGCTGAACGTCGGCTCGGACGGCCACTCGACGAAGCAGCGCGACATTGCCATCGATGTCGATCCGAACCACACCAACCGGCTCGCCCTTGTAGACCAACAGCTTTGGATGGTTGTTTGACGCCCGGTCGTCTGGATGATTCTCGTTGTAGACACCAAATTGCCCGCGAGCCTCGAAGAGCACTTCGCGGCGAATCCGATGATAGCTGTCCCACTCACTTGTGGAGGTTGGCGTTACGAGTTCATGCGCGCCCATGCTCTCGTCTGGCTAACGACGGCGGCTCACCCGGCCGCCGCCGGGTACCGCCGCATGTTAGACCGCGGTACGAAGAACGGCTTTTAGCAGCCTCCATAAACGCCCGTCTGTCCGCGTCCGTGTGAAACGCTCGGTTACGAACTACCGCTAGGCCTGGATTGAACCACACTTCGATTGAGTCGCCTGTCACCGAGGTTGGGACTGCCATAATCCTTCGAGGACACCCCACTCGTACGAGCGGCTCTTCGCCTGGGCCGCAACGATTGGTTGGGTGAACCAGTGGGCCCACCGCTCGTGGCGGGAGTCGACGAGCGAGCCCGGCCTCAGAATCCGACGGAGGCTCAAGACAGTCTCGATCGCGGACTCGACTCCGACGTGATGGCAGTTGGTGCAACCGTCGAGCACGCGAGAGAGGTATGCCGGCCCGCGCCATGACTCACCCTCGAGTGGATCCATCCCCTTCGCTGAGAACGTGATGAAGTCCCTCTCGTCAGCGCCGATGGCCTCCAGGCCACCCGACTTCCCAGTAAAGAGATCCGCACGGCTCATTCTCAGCTCGGAAAACGCGCGTCCTGGAAACGCTCGCAGCTGAATGCTCTCCGTGAGCTTCGACGGAACGATCACGCCAGTGTCGTCGATGAGGAGCATCCTCCTGACGAGGGCAATTCTGGTCCCATCCGGTACAGGAGGGAGCGCGGGGTTGAGCGTCGCTCGAACTTCCCCGTCTCTCGCAAACTGAAACGTCTCGTCGTCGACGAAAGGCTGCGGGAAGTTCCACAGCTTCTGCAGGTAGGCGATCGTCTCAGCCGATCCTCCGGGAACATTCCACAGCACGATGAACGCAGAGCGACCGAGCTCGGCAGCGTGCACCGGAAGGAGCGGCTCGGCACTGCCGATGCTGACCCACGGCCCGGTCGCGCTGAAAAGATCGCGCGGCAGAAACGGCTGCTGCTGCGAACCGTCAGCCCGGTCCGCAAATGCACCCGAGGCGACGGCGGCTGCGTAGGTGTCGGGTAGCGCCTCGATGTTCTTTCGCATCAATGCGACGCGTCGCATCACGCGCGCCACGCGCCGCATGAGCGTGGTCCGCGCCGCCTTGTCGCCCGCTGATGTCGAGGCGAGCCAGTCGAAAATCGCCCAGAGATCGTGCTGAAACACCGCACGCTTGAGAGGATCGCCAATCAGGCGTTCCCCGTCGGATGCGAGGAACTCGTCCAGCACGCGGACCGCCCGCGCATGAGATGGCCCCGTCAGCAGGTGCCGCGTCTCGCGCCACAATAGAGGGTCGACCGTATCGAACCCGTATTCGGCGCCATCAGGCGCGACGCGGACGTGGAAGACCTCGTGGATCCGATTCCATAGATGATTCGGAGTCGCATCGTAGAGGGCGTGGCCAAGCGATGGGCCTGGCGCGATGTGAGGACTCGAGGCGACGCCGCCAAAGGTCAGGAACACGGCGACCCAAGCAGCGACGAGACGCATGGTGACGACATTACAGCCGAGCGTCGGCACCAATCAAGCGCTGGCGCGGGCGCTCTGGAAGTCATGGGATCGGCGCTGCAGGCGGCGGCTCAGCGGCTTGTCAGGCCGAGTGATGTTGCGGCAGCCGCCACGCCCGAGTTGCCAGAATCCCACCGAGCCCCAGAAACCAGACCAACCCGGCGATGGTCGCCAGATACTCGACCCGGAAAGGACCGGTGCCTGGTCTGATTGTGGTTCCCGCACCGACGGCGACACCCAGCGCGATGACCGACACCGAGCCGAGCCACCGATGCTCGCCGCGAACCAAGCGCCAAGACACAATGAGCAGCCACGCGGCACAGACGCCGAGGCCGAGCCATTCGAACGTGAAGGTCGTGGCGGTGTCCGTTGTGATGTCATCGAACGCTGCGAATGCGATCAGGACTGCGGTGAACGTCAGCACCGCGTCGCGCAGTAACTGGCCACGCGATTGTCCAGCGCGATTCAGGTCGGTCATTGTTCTCTCCTCATGTGGACAAGTCGTTCGCTCAGCCGGCCAACGACTGCGAATGAGCCGCGGGCCCGTATGAACATGATCGCACCAGGCCGCAGGCCCGTCGGCTCCATTCGCCTGTTAGACCGCCCTCACGATCAATCCGTCCGTTCACACTACTTGGCCGCGAATTCATGCCGCGCATATGACTCGAGGTAGCCGCAAGACGCACAGCGGAAGGTCCCGACGGGAACGAGATCGTCATCGGGCAACTTCGTGCCGGTCCAGAAGGACTTCTGTGGGGCACCTGCCGCCCACTGGCTGACCACCCGTTCGCCATAGGTGTTGTCGAGGACGAAGCCTTTTAGTGTCGCCAGCAGCCCCGCCTCCGCTAAAGCTTCCGCCTTCGCTGAAGCGTCCGTCTTTGCCAAAGGCTACGGCGGACAAGACGGCGGACAAGTCGGCGACGCAGACTGTACAAACTAAGGGCGGTGATCGTTTCAATCACCGCCCCATTCAGCATTCAACAATCAACAATCAGCAATTTCAGGATCACTCGATCTCGTCCCTCCCCGTGAACGCCTCCTCAGGCTCCACGAAGTACTCCATCTCGCGCTCCAGCTCGAGCTCCTCCGGTGTCGGCGGCGGTGGTGGCGGCGGCTCGTCCGCCGGGATCCGCACGTGCCGGTAATACTCGAACCCGGTGCCCGCCGGGATCAGCCGGCCCATCGTGACGTTCTCCTTCAGGCCGCGCAGGTGATCGACCTTGCCGGAAATCGACGCCTCGGTGAGCACGCGCGTCGTTTCCTGGAACGACGCCGCCGAGATGAACGAGTCGGTGGAGAGCGACGCTTTCGTGATCCCGAGCAGCAGCGGCCGGCCGGTCGCCGGACGTCCGCCCGCGGCAATCACGCGCTCGTTCTCTTCCATGAACCGGAACCGATCGACCTGCTCCTCGATCAGGAACTCCGTGTCGCCCACCTCTTCGATCTTCACCCACCGCATCATCTGCCGGACGATGACCTCGATGTGCTTGTCGTTGATGTTGACGCCCTGGAGCCGGTAGACCTCCTGGATTTCGTTGACGAGATACGCGTGCAGCGCCTTCTCGCCAAGGACCGACAGGATGTCGTGCGGGTTGCTCGGCCCGTCCATGAGCGGCTCGCCCGCGCGGACGCGGTCGCCTTCCTGGACGTTCACGTGCACGCCGCGCGGCAGCGAGTACTCTCTCGGCTCGCCGCCGTCCTCCGGAACGATGATGATCTTCCGCTGACCCTTGACGATACCGCCGTGGCGGACGACGCCGTCGATCTCGGAGATGATCGCCGTCTCCCGAGGCTTCCGCGCTTCGAAGAGCTCGACCACGCGCGGCAGACCGCCCGTGATGTCCTTCGTCTTCGTCGTCTCGCGCGGGATCTTCGCCAGCACTTCGCCCGCGAATACGGCCTCGCCGTCCTCGACCATGAGGTGCGCGTGTGACGGCATGTGGTACTTGCGCGTCACCTTGCCAGCCTTGTCGCGGATCTCGATCAGCGGCTGCTTCTTCTCATCCGGCGAGTCGACGACGATCTTCCGCGACAGGCCGGTGACCTCGTCGACTTCCTCGTGGTAGGTGACATCGCTGACGAGATCCTTGTACTTCGCCACGCCCGCATCCTCAGTGAGGATCGAAAACGTGTACGGATCCCACTCAACGAGGATCTGACCGACCTCGACGTGCTGGCCATCGGCCACCTTGAGCCGCGCGCCGTAGACGATCGGGTAGCGCTCGCGATCGCGCCCCTTCGCATCCTGGACGACGATCGACCCGGTGCGGTTCATGACGACGCGCTGGCCGGCGTTGACGTTGTCCTCGCCCTTGGTTTCGACCACCTGCAGGCCCTGGTAGCGGACCGTGCCGGCGTGCTTCGCATCGAGCGTCGACTGCTCGCTGACGCGCGAGGCCGTTCCACCGATATGGAACGTTCTCATCGTCAGCTGCGTGCCCGGCTCGCCGATGGACTGCGCCGCGATGACACCGACCGCGAGACCCAACTCGACCAGCTTGCCGGTCGAGAGGTCGCGGCCGTAGCACTTCGCGCAGACGCCACGGCGGCTGGCGCACGTCAGCACCGACCGGATGCGGACTTTTTCGATGCCGCCTTCCTGGATGTCCGATGCCTTCTCTTCGTCGATCGCGTCGTTCACTTCGACGATAATCTCGCCGGTGAACGGGTCGGTGATCCGCTCGAGCGTGACGCGGCCGATGATGCGGTCGCGCAGCGGCTCGATGATCTCGCCCGACTCGACGATGGCGCGAGCTTCAATGCCGTCCATCGTCCCGCAATCGATTTCGTGGATGATGACGTCCTGCGCCACGTCCACGAGCCGGCGGGTCAGGTAACCCGAGTCCGCCGTCTTCAGCGCCGTATCGGCGAGACCCTTGCGGGCGCCGTGCGTCGAGATGAAGTAATGGAGAACCGAGAGCCCTTCACGGAAGTTCGACGTGATCGGCGTCTCGATGATCTCGCCTGACGGCTTCGCCATCAGGCCGCGCATGCCGGCGAGCTGGCGGATCTGCTGTTTCGATCCGCGCGCGCCGGAGTCGGCCATGATGTAGACCGGGTTGAAATTGCGCCCGGACTGATCAAGGTCCTCCATCTCCGAGAACATCGCGTCCGCGATCCGCTCGGTAACGTCCGACCACACGGCGATGACCTTGTTGTAGCGTTCGCCGTTGGTGATGGCGCCCTCGAGGTACTGCCCTTCGACCTTGATCACCTCGTCGCGCGCCTTCTCCACGAGCGGCGCCTTCTCCTGTGGGATGACCAGGTCGTCGATGCCAATCGACAGGCCCGATCGCGTCGCATAGGTGAAGCCGAGGTTCTTCAGGCCGTCGAGCATCTCGACGGTCTTCTCGAGCCCGAAGTGCAGGTGACAGGTACTGCACCACCTGCTGCAACCCCTTCTTCTTCAGCAGACCGTTGACGAATGGCACCGGCGACGGCAGCGCCGAGTTGAAGATCACGCGGCCGACCGTCGTGTTGATGATCTTGTTCTTAACCGTCTGCACTTCCGTCTGCAGGACCGCCTGGTCGTCGCGTGCGACGGTCATGTCGAGCAGATCGCCGGACAGACGCAGTCTGATCGGCGTGAGGGTCTCCAATTCACCCGCTTCGAGCGCGAGCACGACGTCGTCGGCGTTGCCGAACACTCGTCCCTCGCCCTTGGCACCGGCGCGCGCCTTGGTCAGGTAGTAGCACCCGAGCACGATGTCCTGCGACGGAATCGCGATCGGCGCGCCGCTCGCCGGCGACAGGATGTTGTTCGAGGACATCATCAGCACCGAGGCCTCGATCTGCGCCTCGGGGGCCAACGGGATGTGCACGGCCATCTGGTCGCCGTCGAAGTCGGCGTTGAACGCCGTGCAGACGAGCGGATGGATCCGGATCGCCTTGCCTTCGACGAGTACTGGCTCGAAAGCCTGGATACCCAGGCGATGCAGCGTCGGCGCGCGGTTCAGGAGCACCGGATGTTCACGAATGACCTCTTCGAGCACGTCCCACACTTCTGGACGCTGCTGCTCGACCATCTCCTTCGCCTGCTTGATCGTGGCGACGAGGCCGCGCTCCTCGAGCTTGTTGTAGATGAATGGCTTGAACAGCTCGAGCGCCATCTTCTTCGGCAGGCCGCACTGGTGCAGCTTCAGCTCGGGTCCCACGACGATGACCGAACGGCCGGAGTAGTCGACGCGCTTGCCGAGCAGGTTCTGACGGAAGCGACCCTGCTTGCCCTTGAGCGTGTCGCTCAGCGATTTCAATGGACGATTGTTTGCGCCTCGGAGTACGCGACCACGCCGTCCATTGTCGAAGAGCGCATCCACCGCTTCCTGAAGCATGCGCTTCTCGTTGCGGATGATGACGTCCGGCGCCTTCAGCTCGATCAGCTTCTTCAACCGGTTGTTGCGGTTGATGACGCGGCGATACAGATCGTTGAGGTCCGACGTGGCGAACCGGCCGCCGTCGAGTGGCACGAGAGGCCGCAGCTCTGGCGGAATGACCGGGATCACGTCGAGGATCATCCACTCCGGCTTGTTGGTCGACTTGCGGAACGAGTCGACGACCTTCAGCCGCTTCGCGTACTTCAGTTTCTTCTGCGCCGAGGGTTCGGCGCGCATCTTGTCGCGCAGCTCGCCGGCGAGCTTCTCGATGTTGACGCGCTTGAGCAGCTCCTTGATCGCTTCCGCGCCCATCTGCGCACGGAACTTCACCGGCCCGTGCTCTTCACGCGCCTTGCGATACAGGTCCTCGGTCAGGAGCTGGTTCTGCTTCAGCTCGGTGTCCCCCGGCTCGACGACCACGTAGGCCTCGAAATAGAGCACGCGCTCGAGATCGCGCAACGAGATGTCGAGCAGATGTCCGATGCGGCTGGGCAACCCCTTGAAGAACCACACGTGGCTGACCGGCGTCGCCAGCGTGATGTGGCCGAGCCGCTCGCGGCGGACCTTGGCCTGCGTCACTTCGACGCCGCACTTGTCGCAGATCACGCCGCGGTGCTTCATGCGCTTGTACTTGCCGCAGAGGCACTCCCAGTCAGTGACCGGGCCGAAAATCTTCGCGCAGAACAGGCCGTCGCGTTCCGGCTTGAACGTGCGGTAATTGATCGTCTCCGGCTTGGTCACTTCGCCGTGCGACCACGAGAGGATCTTGTCCGGCGACGCGAGGCTGATGCGAATCGCGTCGAAGTCGGACGTCAAAGAACCGCGATTGTCAAAGCTTGGTCTCATATTTATTCAGCTCTCAGCTTTCAGCTTTCAGCTATCAGTGAGCGGCGTTCAGCTTCAGCCAGCAGCCGGATTGATTGACCGGCTGACGGCTGATAGCTGATGGCTGACGGCTACCCCTCAGTCAGCGCTGGCGTTTCTTCCTCCACCGGCTCCAGCGCCGGTTTCTTCTTCGTCTTCATCAGCTCGACGTCGAGGCACAGCGCCTGCAGCTCGCGGATGAGGACGTTGAACGACTCCGGCAGTCCGGGCTGGAACGAGGCGTCGCCCTTGACGATCGCTTCGTAGATCTTCGCGCGTCCCGTCACATCGTCCGACTTGGCGGTGAGGAGTTCCTGGAGAATGTGCGCCGCGCCGTAGGCCTCGAGCGCCCAGACTTCCATTTCTCCAAACCGCTGTCCGCCGAACTGCGCCTTGCCGCCGAGCGGCTGCTGCGTGATGAGCGAGTACGGCCCGATCGAACGCGCGTGGATCTTGTCGTCGACCAGGTGCGACAGCTTCAGCATGTAGATGTAGCCGACCGTCACGTCCTGCTCGAACGCCTGACCCGTCATCCCGTCGAAGAGCTCGGTCTTGCCGCTCTTCGGCAGCCCCGCCTTCTCGAGCCAGTTCTTGATCTCGATTTCCGTCGCGCCGTCGAACACCGGCGTCGCGAACCAGAGACCGAGCGCATGCGCGGCCCAGCCGAGGTGCGTCTCGAGAATCTGCCCGACGTTCATCCGCGAGGGAACGCCCAGCGGATTGAGCACGATCTCGACCGGCGTGCCGTCCGGCAGGTACGGCATGTCTTCTTCCGGCAGGATGCGCGCGATGACGCCCTTGTTGCCGTGACGTCCGGCCATCTTGTCGCCGACCGACAGCTTGCGTTTCATCGCGACGTAGACCTTCACGAGCTTGATGACGCCCGGAGGCAGCTCGTCGCCGCGGCGGACCTTTTCCTTCTTCTCTTCGAACTGCTGGCGGATGACTTCCACCTGCCGTTCGGTCCGCTCCTCGAGCTCGCGCAGGTCCTCTTCGAGCCGCGGATCGTCGGTCTGCACCTTCAAGCGGACAATCGCTTCGTAGGGCAGACCCTGCAGCACCTCAGGCGTCAGGGTGGTTCCCTTCTTGAGCAGCCGCTCGCGGCCGTGCTCGTCGTAGAGATCGGCACGCGACTCCTGCCCCTGCAGCATCCCGATCACCCGCTTCTTCACTTCATCGTGAAGAATGCGGATCTCGTCCTGCAGGTTCTTCTCCATCATGTCGAGCTCTTCCTGCTCGATCGCCTTGGCTCGATCGTCCTTCTCGATGCCCTTGCGGGAGAAGATCTTGACGCCGACGATGATGCCTTCGATGCCCGGCGGGCAGATGAGCGACGCGTCTCGCACGTCGCCCGCCTTCTCGCCGAAGATCGCCCGGAGCAGTTTCTCTTCCGGCGTCAGCTGCGTCTCGCCCTTGGGCGTGACCTTGCCGACCAGAATGTCGCCCGGTTTGACCGACGCGCCGATGCGAATGATGCCGCTCTCGTCGAGATCGCGCAGGTACCCCTCACCGACGTTCGGGATGTCGCGGGTGATTTCCTCGGGTCCGAGCTTCGTGTCGCGCGCCTCGATCTCGAACTCCTCGATGTGGATCGACGTGTAGTAGTCGTCCTTCACCATGCGTTCGGACACCAGGATCGCGTCTTCGAAGTTGTAGCCGCGCCACGGCATGAACGCGACGAGCACGTTCCGGCCCAGCGCCAGCTCGCCCAATTCCGTGCACGGGCCGTCCGCCAGCACCTGACCCTTGTGGACCTTCTGGTCCACGCGGACGATCGGCTTCTGGCTGATGCACGTGTTCTGGTTCGAGCGCTTGAACTTCGTCATCGGATAGATGTCGGCACCCATCTCTCGCGAGGTCGCTTCGGTCTCCCCTTCGACGCGCACGACGATGCGCTGGCTGTCGACATAGTCGACGGTGCCCGAGCGTCGGGCCACGACGACGGCGCCGGAGTCGCGGGCGGTGATGTACTCCATGCCGGTGCCGACGTACGGCGACCGCGCTCGGAGCAGTGGCACTGCCTGCCTCTGCATGTTCGATCCCATCAACGCACGGTTCGCGTCGTCGTTCTCGAGGAACGGCACCAGCGAGGCCGCCACCGAGACGAGCTGCTTGGGCGACACGTCGATGAAGTCGATCTTGTCCTTCGGCGCCAGGATGAAGTTGCCGGCCTGCCGAGCGTTGACGCGATCGGTCGTGAACTTTCCGTTGTCGTCCACCTGCGCGTTTGCCTGCGCGATGATGTATTGATCCTCTTCCCACGCGGACAGGTAGTAGGAGTACGGCTCGAACTCCATGCCGCGCTTCCGCTTGCCCTTACCCGCCTCGAGGTCGGACGCGGTGAACTCGTCGGCTTCAACGATATCGCCGACCTTGTATTTCGACCCGCCGGCGTTCGTGACGATCACGTAATCGATCACGCGGCCGTTCTTGACCTTCCGGTACGGCGACTCGATGAAGCCGAACTCGTTGATGCGGGCGTAGCACGACAGCGACGAGATGAGGCCGATGTTCGGACCTTCCGGCGTCTCAATCGGGCAGATGCGCCCGTAGTGCGTCGGGTGTACGTCGCGGACCTCGAACCCCGCGCGTTCGCGCGAAAGCCCGCCGGGCCCGAGCGCCGACAGACGGCGCTTGTGCGTGACTTCCGACAACGGGTTCGTCTGGTCCATGAACTGCGACAGCTGCGACGACCCGAAGAACTCGCGAATCGCGGCCATGACCGGCTTCGCATTGATCAGGTCGTGCGGCATCGCGGTCGCCATTTCCTGGTAGACCGACATCTTCTCCTTGATCGCGCGCTCCATGCGGACCAGTCCGATGCGGAACTGGTTCTCGAGGAGCTCGCCGACCGAGCGCACCCGGCGATTGCCGAGGTGATCGATGTCGTCCACGTTGGCGGGATTGCGCCGCAGCTTCAGCTGATACTTGATGACCTCGTAGAAGTCCTGCGGGTGCAGGATCTTCTCGTCGAGCGGCGTGTTCAGCTTCAACTTCGTGTTGAGCTTCAGACGGCCGACCCGCGAGAAGTCGTACTTCTGCGAGTTGAAGAACATGTTCTCGAACAACGATCGCGAGCTGTCGAGCGTCGGAGGATCGCCCGGCCGCAGACGACGGTAGATCTCGATCAGCGCCTCTTCGTGCGTGTGGATCGGATCCTTCTTCAGGGTCGACGAGAGAACCGAGCCGATCTCGTCGCGCTCCGGGAAGAAGATCTCGAGCGTCTCGACGTTCTTCTCCTGCGCCATCGAAATCACGCGCGGCTCGACCGCTTCGTTCGCCTCGAGGATCACCTCGCCGGTCGAGGGATCGACGACGTCGGTCGCGGCGAAGGCGCCTTCGAGCTCGGCGTCCGACACTTCGACGAGCTCGACGCCCGCCTTCTTCATCGCGGCGATCGCGTTCGAGGTGATCTTCTTGCCGGCGTGGGTCACGACTTCCGAGCCTGCCTTGATATCCTTCGCGGCGCGGAGGCCCATCAGGCTGTCGCCCACCGTCCACTGAATCGTGCCGCCCTTGAGGTGCAGCTTGTCGACCGTGTAGAAGTTCCGGATGATCTCGTCGGCGCCGCGCAGGCCGAGTGCGCGAAGGAAGACGGTCGCCAGAAACTTCCGCTTGCGGTCGATGCGGACGTACAGCAGGTTTTTCGTGTCGTACTCGAACTCCACCCAGGAGCCGCGGTACGGAATGATCTGCGCGATGTAGAGCGTCTTGTCTTCCGAGTGGAAGAACGCGCCGGGCGACCGGTGGAGCTGCGAGACGATGACCCGCTCGGTTCCGTTGATGATGAACGTGCCGTTGTCGGTCATCAGCGGAATGTCGCCGAAATAGACCTCCTGCTCCTTGATGTCGCGGATGGTCTTCACGCCGGTCTCGGGGTCCTTGTTCCAGACCACGAGCCGGATCGTGACCTTGAGCGGCACGGCGTAGGTCATGCCGCGCTCCTGGCACTCGTCGACGTCGTACTTCAGCTTCAGACCGACGGTGTTGCCGCAGATGTCGCAGATATCGCCGCGCGCATCATTGGGCTTGCCACAGCGGGGACACAACACTTCGTGCTCGCCGTAGGGATCGGCCACGAGCGTGTGCCCGCAGTTCACGCAGGGCTTGCGCAGGTGATGCAGGCCGGCCAGCCGGCCGCACTTGCACTCCCAGTTGCCGATCGAGTACTCGATGAACTCGAGCGACGAGTTCTCCCGGAAATCGCTGATCGGGAAAACCGACTTGAACACGGACTGCAGGCCGGCGTCCTCGCGCTCCGAGGGCAGCCGGTTCATCTGCAGGAACCGCTCGTACGACTTCTTCTGAATCTCGATCAGGTTCGGGATCGGGATCGTCGTCTTGATTTTCGAGAAGTCGATGCGCTCGCGGTAGACGTTCTTGGGAAGGCTGTACACAGATAAGACCTCTGAAGTGCTGAATGACGAATGCCAAATGCTGAGTGATCTCAGCATTCAGCACTGCTACCCGGGAATTAACAGAGTTCAGATCGCGAAATTCGGCAATCAGAACTCAGCACTCAGAACTACTTAATTTCAACTTTGGCGCCGACGTCTTCGAACTTCTTCTTGATCGCGGCGGCCTCGTCCTTCGATACGCCTTCCTTGATCGGCTTGGGCGCACCCTCGACGAGATCCTTCGCTTCCTTCAGTCCGAGGCTGGTGACTTCGCGAACGACCTTGATGACGTTGATCTTGTTGGTCCCCACTTCGGTCAGCGTCGCGGTGAACTCGGTCTTCTCTTCGGCCGGCGCCGCTGCACCCGCCGCCGCCCCGCCGCCCCCCGGCATCGCCATCGGCATCGCCGCGGCCGCCGAGACGCCCAGCTCGGCCTCGAGCGCCTTCACGAGCTGCGAGAGTTCGAGGACCGAAATCCCCTTGATGTAATCGACCACCTGCTGCTGATTCAATTCGGCCATTTGCTCAATCTCCTGATAACCCGACTGATGATTCCGTTTCGTTTCGCGCCGGTAGGTCCGAGCTTCAGCTCGGGCGTGCCGACGAGTGGCTCTGTGTCTTCCGGACGTCCGAGCTAAAGCTCGGACGCTACGGGTGTCGCCGTCTCCGATTTCTTTTTCTCTGCCTGCACCAACACACTCATCAGATCTCTTGGGACCGCGTTCAGCACGCTCACGAGCTGCACCATGGGTGCCTGCAGCAGGAACAGCAGCTTGGCGTATAGCTCGGGCTTGCCGGGCAGTGCCGCCAGCTCGGTGACCTCTGCGGTCTTGATCGCCCGCCCCTGCACGACGGCTGCTTTGATCTGCAGCGCGGGGGTAGCCTTCGCGAACGTCGTCAGCACTTTCGCGAGCGCGACGGGATCGTCGCCGCTGTAGGCGACCGCGATCGTCCCGATGAAGAACTCGGTGAGCGGCTCGAACGGCGTCCCTTTGATCGCACGCGTCGCCAGCGTGTTCTTGACGACCTTGTATTGACCCCGCGCACCGCGGACCTGCCGCCTCAGTTCGGTGACCTCGGGAACCTTGAGGCCCCGGTAGTCGACGAGGATGGCGCTGTCGGTGCCCTTGAAGGCCCCCTCCAGATCCCGGAGTTCGGTTTCCTTGCTTTCTCGTGTAACAGCCATTAGTGCTTCACCACTTCAGTCACGTGACTCGTGTCGATCGTGATGCCCGGGCCCATCGTCGACGACATCGTGACGCTCTTCAGGAACTTGCCCTTCGCGGCGGACGGCTTGGCGCGGACGACGCTGTCGACGAGCGCGTGCGCGTTCTCGACGAGGTTCTGCGTCGGGAACGAGACCTTGCCGATCGGCGCGTGGATGATCCCGGTCTTATCGACGCGGAACTCGACCTTGCCCGCCTTGATTTCCTTGACCGCCTTCGCGATGTCCGGCGTCACGGTTCCGGTCTTCGGGTTCGGCATCAGCCCTCGAGGACCGAGCACCTTGCCGAGCTTTCCGACGGCGCGCATCATGTCGGGCGTCGCGACCACCGCATCGAAGTCGACCCAGCCGCCCTGGATCTTCTCGACGAGCTCTTCGCCGCCGACGAAGTCGGCGCCAGCCTGCTGTGCGTCCTTCTGCTTGTCGGCGCCCGCGATCGCGAGCACCCGCTTCGTCTTGCCGAGGCCGTGCGGCAGCACGACCGTGCCGCGGACCATCTGGTCCGCGTGCTTCGGATCCACGCCGAGGCGCATCGCGATTTCGACCGTCTCGTCGAACTTCGCGAACTTCACCTTCTGCATGAGGGGAACGGCATCTTCAATCGAGTGCGGACGATCGGGAACCTGCTGCCTGGCAGCAGCGAACTTCTTTCCAGTCTTTCGCATGTCTTCCTCCTGTGGTGCTGACGGCCGCTCAGGCCTCCCACAAAAAAGCTTTCAGCTCTCAGCGGTCAGCTCTCAGCTGGTGAAAGCTGATCGCTGATCGCTGACAGCTATCCGATCACGTCAATGCCCATCGAACGGGCTGTGCCGGCGACGGTTTTGAACGCCGACTCGAGCGTGTCGCAGTTCAGATCGGGCATCTTCAGCTTCGCGATGTCCTCGACCTGCTTCTTCGTCACCGTGCCGACCTTCGTCTTGTTGGGTTCGTTCGAGCCCTTGGCGAGGTTCGCGGCGCGCTTCAGCAGGATCGATGCGGGCGGCGTCTTCGTGATGAAGCTGTACCAGCGATCCGCGTACACCGTCACGACCACCGGGATGATCAGCCCTTCATCCTTGGAGGTCTTCGCGTTGAAGTTTTTGCAGAAGTCCATGATATTGACGCCGTGCGGGCCGAGCGCGGTCCCGACCGGCGGCGCCGGGGTGGCTTTCCCCGCCGCGATCTGGAGCTTCACCATTGCCTGTACTTTCTTCGCCATAAGCTCTCAGCTGTCAGCTTTCAGCTATCGGCAGCTGTCAGCTTCTGAGAGCTGACGGCTGATAGCTGAGAGCTAGAGTTTCTCCACCTGTAAAAAGTCCAATTCCACCGGCGTCGACCGGCCGAAGATCGTGACCATGACCTTCAGTGTGTTGCGGTCCAGGTTGACCTCGTCCACCGTGCCATTGAAGCTCGTGAACGGGCCTTCGTTGATCCGAACCTGATCGCCCTTTTCGAACGTGTACTTTGGCTTCGGCTTCTCCGCCGCAATCGTCACCTGATGCAGGATCTGATCGACCTCTTCGCGCGTGAGCGGCGTCGGCTTTGCACCGGCGCCGACGAACCCGGTCACCTTGGGCGTGTTCTTCACCACGTGCCACGCGTTGTCGGTCATGTGCATCTCGACAAGAATGTAGCCGGGGAAGAAGCGCTTCGAGCTGACCACTTTCTTGCCAGCTCGCATCTCGACGACGTCTTCGGTGGGAATCAGGATCTCGCCGATCTCCTCCTGAAGCCCGTACGCCTGCACGCGCTGGGCGAGCGACTCCGCTACTTTCTTCTCGAAGCCGGAGTACGTGTGGACGATGTACCACTGCTTCGTACGGTCGTCGGTCATGGTCGTCATGCCGCTCCCAGCGTCCTGTAGATCCAGTTCACGATTTGCGTCAGCAGCAGATCGACGCCCCAGAGGTACACGCCGAAGAACACCGACGTCAGGATGACGACGACGGTGGTCGCGTAGACTTCCTTGCGGCTCGGCCAGGTAACGCGCGCGGTCTCGTTGCGGACTTCGGCCAGAAACCGCCGGGAACGGCCCCACCATCCGGTGACGCTGTCGCGGGCCCGTTCACCGATAGAGTCTTTGTCGTCGTGTTCCGCCATTGCCATAGCCGTTTTCATCTTTTGGATCGGCGAGGTAACCTGCACCCCGCCTGGCTCACTGCGCTACGCTCGCACTTCGCTGCTCGCTCCGCTTCGCTCGCTCGGGCCGCCTGTGTCCGCCTCTCAGCCATAAGCAACGCGCTCCGACTTTCCCGATCCCGGCTGAGAGCTGACGGCTAAAGGCTGTCAGCTCTGGTACTGGCAGGACAGGAGGGAATCGAACCCCCAACCCCCGGTTTTGGAGACCGGTGCTCTGCCAATTGAGCTACTGTCCTTCTTTACTCCCCTACACGCTCTCTCGCGGGCCGCTTCGCCTCCGCCTACGCTAAGGCTCCGGCGAGACCTCGCCGAAGCGCCTACGGCGCGAAGGCGGGCCGTTCGCGTGGCTCGCTCGCATCGGTCACTCGAATTGCTGATTTCTGATTGTTGATTTCTGATTGAGATGCCCTTCAATCAGCATTCAGCAATCGACATTCAGCAATTCACTTTGTTTCCCTGTGTCCCGTGTGCTTGCGACAGAAGCGGCAGTACTTGCTCAGCTCGAGCCGTTCGCTCGTCTTCTTCTTGTTCTTGGTCGTGCTGTAATTCCGGCGCTTACACTCGGTGCACGCCAGCGCGATGATGTCTCTCATTGCCGTGTTTCCTGCCGCCGACTTATTCGACGATCTCGGTGATCGTGCCGGCGCCCACCGTGCGGCCGCCTTCACGAATCGCGAACCGCGCACCCTTTTCGAGCGCGACGGGCGTGTGCAGTTCCGCCGTGATGCTGGTGTTGTCGCCGGGCATCACCATCTCGACGCCCTCGGGCAGCTTCAGCGACCCGGTCACGTCGGTGGTACGAATGTAGAACTGTGGACGATAGCCATTGAAGAACGGGGTGTGACGTCCGCCTTCATCCTTCGACAGGATGTAGACCTCCCCCTTGAACTTCGTGTGCGGCTTGATCGAGCCCGGCTTCGCGAGCACCTGGCCGCGCTCCACGTCGTCTTTTTCAACGCCCCGGAGGAGCACCCCGATGTTGTCGCCGGCGACACCCGCGTCGAGGAGCTTGCGGAACATTTCGACGCCGGTTACGACCTTCTTCTCGGTCGGCTTGAACCCAACGATCTCGATTTCCTCGCCGACCTTGACCTGCCCACGCTCGACGCGGCCGGTGACGACCGTGCCGCGGCCGGAGATCGAGAACACATCCTCGATCGGCATGAGGAACGGCTTGTCGATTTCGCGCTCGGGCATCGGGATATAGTTGTCGAGCGCATCCATCAGCTTCAGCACGGAGTCCACGCCCTCCTGCTCACCCTGCAGCGCTTTCAGCGCCGACACGCGGATCACAGGAACGTCGTCGCCGGGGAAGCCATAGCTCTTCAACAGCTCGCGCACTTCGAGCTCGACGAGATCGACGAGCTCGGGGTCGTCGACCGCGTCAACCTTATTGAGCGCGACGACCATGGACGGCACGTTGACCTGCTTGGCGAGCAGGACGTGCTCGCGGGTCTGCGGCATCGGGCCGTCAACGGCGCTGACGACCAGAATCGCGCCGTCCATCTGAGCGGCGCCGGTAATCATGTTCTTGATGTAGTCGGCGTGACCCGGGCAGTCCACGTGCGCGTAGTGGCGCTTCGGCGTCGCGTACTCGACGTGGCTCGTCGCGATGGTCAGGATCTTCGTCGCATCGCGACGTCCCTGCGACTCGGACGCCTTCGCCACCTCGTCGTACGGGACGAATTTCGCCCATCCCTTGTCCGCGGCAACCTTCGTAAGCGCGGCAGTAAGCGTCGTCTTGCCGTGGTCGATGTGGCCGATAGTGCCGACATTGACGTGGGGTTTGGAACGGTCGAATTTCTCTTTTGCCATGTCGTTGTGTGCTCCGATTACGTGCTGCCGTCGTTATCTAACGTCCTGCCGCTTGGTCGTCAGTCAGTGCGGTCCGCCTTCGCTGCGACGCAGCTTCGGCGCGACAGCCTTCGCCCTGTTTCCCTCTCGCCAGACTCGGCCTGCCGAGACGAAGCCTCGCTGTGCGACAGCTCCGGCGAGGCGAAGTCTGGAGCCGATGACCAGGATTGAACTGGTGACCTCGTCCTTACCAAGGACGCGCTCTGCCAACTGAGCTACATCGGCCTTCGCGGCTTCGCCTATCCCCGACTCGCCGCTACGGCAGGCTCCCGTCCGTGCCCGCCTCTCGTCATCGACTCGCCGCGACGGCCCGACCGGTCGGCCGGCATTCCGGCCTAAGAACCCCAAACGATCTTGCAGTGCTCGATCAAACCTTCACTCATCCGTTCGTTCGCTTACTGACCGGAGTTTTGCGGTCCGCCTCCGCACCTTCGGTGCTTCGGCGCGACATCTCGCCATAGCGCGCCCGGATCTCCGGCGCGCGAAGGCGGATGGAGCGGGAGACGGGGATCGAACCCGCGACCAACAGCTTGGAAGGCTGTGACTCTACCACTGAGTTACTCCCGCCTTCGCGGCTCGCGCCGCCTCACTCTCACTCGCCGCTTCGGCGCGGCAGGCCAGCCTACGTCCCTCGACTCGCCTGGCCTCCGAGCGCTCGCTCGGACTCCGGCGGGCAAGCCCGCCTTCGCGCTTCGCGAGACAGCCTTCGCGTGTCGCCGAGCTCGGTCATGGCCATCGCGCGCTGTCGTCCGCCTCCGCTGCTGCGCAGCTTCGGCGCGACAGACTTCACTCGCTGGCTTGCCGAGACGAAGCTCGCAGCGCGAAGCCAGCGAGCGAAGTCTGGTGGCGAGGGGAGGATTCGAACCTCCGAAGCCGCTGGGGCGACAGATTTACAGTCTGCTGCGTTTGACCGCTTCGCTACCTCGCCGATCTGCATTTCCCCGCATCCATCGCTCAACAACGAACGAGGACTCAACAAAGAGCCAGCGTTCAAGAAAGAGCGAGCCTCGGCGAGGCAAGCTGAGAGCGCCACACGCTGTAGCTGCTCGTCGCGTAGAATTGTTTGGATTTTCGCCGTTTGCGACGTCCCCTGCGGAACCGCCCGAAATCCCCTGTCGTGCTCGTATTTATGGAGCTGGCGAAGGGATTCGAACCCCCGACCGGCTGATTACAAATCAGCTGCTCTACCGGACTGAGCTACGCCAGCCCAGACAAAAGATTATTTGTAGCACACCGCGTGCCACGCGCGCAAGTTTCCAAGGGCCAACGTAAAATCAAAACCTGACAAGCCGCTTAGATTCAGTATCTTGGGAGACATGCATTTTTTGCTTGACTGGGCCTTTCACTTCTCCCCGGTCCCTTTCACTTTCCCCTCATCCCGTGTCCTTTTCCCTTTCTCCCCGTGTCCGTTGCCTCACCGCCTCAAACAAAACGACGCCTGCCGCCACCGACACATTCAAGCTATCCACGCTTCCATACATCGGGATCGAGACGAGCCGGTCGCAGCGCTCCCGCACCAGACGGCGCAACCCGGTCCCTTCGGCACCGACGACGATCGCCGTCGGCGGCGTGAAATCAACGTCGTTGTACACGTCCGGCGCATCACCCGCGAGACCAATCGTCCAGACGTCGAGCGCTTTCAACTCCTCGATCGCACGGGCGATGTTGACTTCCGTCGCGACGGGAACCAGCGCCACCGCGCCAGCTGACGCTTTCGCTGCGACGCCATCGAGCGCGGCGGCGTGGCGAGCCTGCCGGACGACGCCGTGCGCGCCGGCTGCATCGACCGTCCGCAGGATCGCCCCGACGTTATGCGGATCCTCGACGCCATCGAGCACGATGAGGAGCGGTGCGGACGGGGCCGCGCCCTCGACCAGCTCACGCAGTGAATAATCGCGGGGAGCGTCGAGTTCAGCGACGATGCCCTGGTGCACGCCACCCTGGGCGATGCGCTCGATCGTCGCCGCATCCGCCCTCTCGATCGCCACCCCCCTCTCACGCGCGAGCGCCAGCGCTTCCTCCACTCGCCGATCGCTTCGCGACCCTACGCGGACGCGCCGCACACGTCCTTTCCGCAAGGCCTCGAGTACGGGGTTGATGCCGTAAATGATCATCCGGTTACCAGGATTCAGCGACGGCGTGGGCGACGTGAGCCGCGATTAACCGACGCGATACGACCTACCGACGCGCGATTTCTGCGGCAAAGGCGACGGCTCGTTCGCGGCAGTCGAGCACGGGCGCCACGCCAGCGCTCGATGGAACCGCGGCGCCGCGCTCGATGGCCGGTACCGCCAGATCCAGTTCCGGTCCCGCGCCTTCGCCCGTCAACGCGACGCGGATCGGATGGAACAACGCTTTGCCCTTGAGGCCGGTGCGCTCCTTCACGCGGTTGGCCATCGCTCGAAACGACTCGCGATCCGACAGCGCGCCCTGTATCGCGTCGGGCAGCGCTGCGATCACTTGCCGTGCGCCGCTCTCGTGCAGCACGATGGCGACTTCTTCGCGGGCCAGTGAGGCCGCGGGATCGAACTCGAAGAGGAACCTCAGACGATCGGGAATCTCCTCGAGTCGATCGACCGAGCCAACCGCCATCGGCAGCACGGAGACGAGATACTCCATCGCCCCGTCGGTCCGGCGCCGGAGATAGCCTCGAGTGATGAAGTAGCGGGCAGCCTCTGCCGCCAGTCGTGCCGGCGCGGCTTCCTTCATGTAATGGCGATTCATCCAGGCGAGCTTCTCCTGGTCGAACACGCCGGCGCTGTGTCCCACATCGTCGAGCGCAAACCGCCGCGCCAGCTCCTGGATGGGCAACAGTTCCTCATCGCCGCCTGGGGACCAGCCGATGAGCGCAAGGTAATTGATGAGCGCCTCCGGCAGGTATCCTCGCTCCCGGAACTCGGACACCGACGTCGCGCCGTGGCGCTTCGACAGCGGCGTGTGATCGGGTCCCATGACCAGCGACAGATGCGCGAACTCCGGCGGCGTGAATCCGAGAGCCTGATACAACAGCACCTGACGCGGCGTATTCGAGATGTGATCCTCTCCGCGAATGACGTGCGTGATCTCCATCAATGCATCGTCAATCACGACGGCAAAGTTGTAGGCCGGACGACCGTCGGATCGCACGAGCACCGGATCGCCTATGACATCGCTGCTGAACGTGACTTCGCCGCGCACGAGATCGCGGAAGGTGACGTCCACACGTTCCGGGATTCGAAAACGGATAACAGGCCTTTCTCCGGCATCGATCCGCGCCCGTGCATCGTCTGCGGAAATGTGGCGGCACGTCCCGTGATACTTCGGAGGCCGCCCTGCGGCCAGATCCGACTTGCGGTCCTCCTCGAGTTTCGACGGCGAGCAGAAGCAGTAGTACGCGTTGCTGCCATTCAGCAGCTCGTTCGCGTACGAGGCGTACAAGTGAAGCCGCTCGGACTGACGGTAAGGGCCATGCCCACCGCCGACGTCCGGTCCCTCGTCCCAGTCCAGGCCGAGCCATCGGAGATCCTCGAGGATGCCGGCTTCCGACTCGCGTGTGGAGCGCTCGGCGTCGGTGTCCTCGATGCGGAGAATGAACGTGCCATCCTTGCCGTGAGCGAGGAGCCAGTTGAAGAGCGCCGTCCGCGCGTTGCCCACGTGGAGCTGGCCGGTCGGACTTGGTGCAAATCGAACACGCATATCAAAGTGGAGGTCTCAAAACCCGGCCCGACCAGTTCCAATCGAAAGCATCGCGACCGCGTGTGCCGCGATGGCTTCGCCGCGACCTACCGCATCAACACCTTCGTTGGTCTTGCCCTTGACGCTGACTCGGTCGACGTCAATCTCGAGCGCCGCCGCGAGTTCCCCGCGAATCCGATCGATGAACGGCGCGATCTTCGGGCGCTCGAGAATAACCGTCACATCGACATTCTCGACCCTGAACCCCCGCGCAGCAACGAGCCGTACTGAATCGCGCACCATCTGGATGCTCGAGGCCCCCTTCCAGCGTGCCTCGGTGTCCGGGTAGTGCTGGCCGACGTTGCCGGCGCAGGCGGCGCCCAGGACAGCGTCAATCACGGCATGACAGACGACGTCGGCATCGGAGTGACCCTGCGCGCCCTTGTCCGCCGGCACCGTCACGCCGCCGATGATCAATGGCCGCTGCTCAACCAGCCGATGAAGATCGTAGCCAGTACCGATTCGTCCCGCGGAGGCCGCGGTCATCCGGCGGGCGACTTCGAGGTCGGCCGCCGTCGTGATCTTGACGTTCGCGGAATCGCCTTCCACCACGTGCACGCGATGCCCTGCCTGTTCGGCGAGCATCGCTTCGTCGGTCGCTTCAACCCCGGTACGGCCGAGCGCAACCGCCGCGCTCAGAACCTCGCGCCGGAATGCCTGCGGCGTCTGCGCGAGAAAGATGGTCTCTCTCGGAATCGTTCCCGTGATCACCCGCTCACCACTTGTACTATCCACGCGCTTCACCGTATCGCGCGCCGGAACAGCCGCAATCGCAGCGCCGTATTCGACTGCGGCATCGATCGCGCGAGAGATCAAGCCGGACGACACGAACGGGCGCGCGGCATCGTGAACGAGCACGACATCCGTGCGCGGGCTCGCGCAATCGAATGCATTCGCCACGGAGTCCTGCCTGCGCACGCCACCCACGACCAGGCGAACGGCGGGAGTGCCGGACGCCAGCCAGTCCGGCGGCGCTTCCGCCAGCCCGCTCGACAGCACGACGATCACGTCGTCAATGCGATCGTGAGCCGTAAACGCCGCCACGCTGCGTTCGAGAATCGATCGGCCCCCGATCTCGAGCAGTTGCTTTGGCACAGCCGCGCCAAGCCGGCGGCCTCCGCCGGCAGCCGCGATGATAGCGGTTACATGCATGGGAAGGATCGCAGCGCTGCGATCAAACGATCATTATAGCGCACGGCGTGGCGCTGGTTCAGACACCTGCAGCGGCTCGTCAACATCCTGTCGGATGACAGCGCGCACCTCGTCGGCAAACTCGCGGGCCCGATCGCGCGTGATCCCGAGCGTGGTGATCGGCGCGTGAACCGTCACCGTGACCTCCTCCGGGCACACCGTGAGGCGTCCTTTCATCATCACGAAACGGCTGCGCGCAATGCTGACCGGCAGAACCGGCAGCGAAGAATCGATCGCGAGAAGGAAGATGCCGCCCTTGAAACGCGCGACGGTGCCGTCGAGACTCCGCGTGCCTTCAGGAAAGACGATCAAGGATCGCGACGCACGCACGAGACTCGCCATCCGTTTCAGAATCCCGGCTCCCGGATTCGTGCGATCGACGAGGACATGACCGGTACGCTGCAGATGCCAGCCGAGGAACGGAATGCGACCGAGCGATTCCTTCGCGACAATCCGCAGCTGCAGTGGCAGCGTCGTGAACATGATCGGAATGTCGTAGATGCTCTGATGGTTCGCCGCCACAACGTAGCTGTGCCTCGGGTCAATGTGTTCGAGGCCGCTCGCCTTGACCCGCACACCCGTGGTGTTCAGGATGAGCCACGCCCACGCACGCGCGCATCGGTGGCCGAAGTCCCCGCCGCGATCGAACACGGTCGAGAGCAGCGACACCGTTCCGAGCACGATCGTGTAGAGGGAAACCAGCGGGATGAGATAGAAGACCGTGCGCCACCAGTGGTACGGGGGAATTTTCAAGAGACAAGGGACAAGGGAAAAAGGAAATTCACTTCGAAGCCTGCGCCGCCTGGCTGGCGGCCGGCGGTGCGGCAACAGGATGCGCCGCCGGAGCCGCCCCTTCGATATAGCGGCCAAAAATCATCTTCCCGGCGGTCGTCTGAAGCACGCTGGTCACAACGACGTCGATGTTGCGGCTAATCATCCGGCGTGCGTTGTCCACGACGACCATCGTTCCATCGTCGAGATAAGCGACACCCTGGTTGTACTCCTTGCCTTCTTTCAGGATGAACACCTTCATGAACTCACCGGGCAGCACCACCGGCTTGAGCGCGTTGGCGAGCTCGTTGATGTTCAACACCTCGACACCGCGGAGCTGCGCAACTTTATTCAAATTGAAGTCGTTCGTAACGATCTTTCCGGCCAGGCTGCGGCCAAGCTCGATGAGTTTCAGATCCACTTCACGAACTTCTGGAAAGTCGACGTCCGAAATCATCACGTCCACACCAGACATCTTTTGAATCTTCTGGAGGATGTCGAGCCCCCGTCTGCCGCGGTTGCGCTTCATGGAATCGGCGGAGTCCGCCACGAGCTGCAGCTCCTTCAGCACGAACTGAGGAATAACCAGGGTGCCATCGAGAAAACCCGTCTCGCACACGTCGGCGATCCGGCCGTCGATGATGACGCTCGTATCGAGTATGCGGTAGCGCTTCTGCGGCCCCGTGTCGCGAAAGAGCGCGGCGAGCCTCGCGGGCTCGAGCCACTCGCCTTTTCGCGCGCCCATCACGATCCCGAGATAGGGGAACACGAGCAGGATGAAGCTGTGCAGGAAGACGATCCGGCGATCTCCGGTGTCAGCCCAGAAGAGCGCGGCGCCGATCGTCTTGGCAAGACCGAGACCTATCGCGCCGCCGATCAGGGCACCGAGCAGATCAGTCACCTCGGCCGAACGAAGCCGCGACTCGATCCAGATGATCAGCAGGCCAAGCGCCGCACCGATCGCCGTGTTCACGATCGGATTGACGCTGAACGGGCGGGTCAGGATCGACGCGTAGGTCACCGCGAGAATGAAAAGGGCGCGGACGAGAATGAACCACAACATCACAGACTCCGGGTATGAACTGATGTCTATGATACTGCGGGGTCTATCGGCGCGGTCTACAGACCACGGCCTGCGGCTGAACCAGCGGTTCTACCAATCGATCATGGCGTCGAGCGCTTCCGACACGTTGCGGACCGCGACGAGCTCACAGTCATGGGGCGTGTCCTCGGGACCACAATTGCCCTGCGCGATGACGCACCTGGTAAAACCCATCTGCGCCGCCTCGCGCACGCGGAGGGCAGCCTGGCTGACCCCGCGCACTTCGCCGGCAAGACCGACCTCACCGAAGACCGCGGTGAACGGTTTCACCGGCCGATTGCGCATGCTCGAGGCCACCGCTCCGACAATCGCGAGATCGGCCGCTGGCTCGTCGACGGTGATTCCGCCCGCGACGTTCACGAACACATCGTCGGCTACAAGATTCAGTCCGGCACGCTTCTCGAGCACGGCGAGCAGCAGTGACAGCCGGTTCTGATCCAGGCCGCTGGCCATCCGGCGCGCGTTGCCGTACGAGCTGGTGCTGACGAGCGCCTGGATTTCGACGAGCATCGGGCGCGATCCCTCGACACAGCACAGCACGGCGGACCCTGGAGCGTTCGCGGGTCGTTCGGCGAGGAACAGCTTCGACGGATTCGGCACGGCCCGCAGCCCCGCACCAGTCATCTCGAAGACGCCCAGCTCGCTCACCGCGCCGAATCGATTCTTGACGGCGCGGATTACCCGATGAGCATGGTGCTTCTCGCCCTCGAAATACAGCACCGTATCTACGATGTGCTCGAGCGACTTTGGCCCGGCGATGTTACCGTCCTTCGTGACGTGACCGACGAGAAAGGTCGGGATGTTCTGCCCCTTCGCAGCGAACAACAGCTGGGTGGCGGCCTCGCGGACCTGGCCGATGCTGCCTGGCGCTGACTGAAATCGCAGCGAGAAGACCGTCTGCACCGAGTCGACGATGATGAACGCCGGTTTCAGACGCGCGATCTCTTCGAGGATCCGCTCGAGACAGGTTTCAGCCAGGATGTATAGCGGCGCGCGTTCGTCCCTCGAACCCGCTCGGGACGACGCCGTGCGGGCCGCAGCGTCGATTCCCAGGCGCTCGCCACGCGACTTGATCTGGTGTTCCGATTCTTCGCCGGAGCTGTACAAGACGGGGCCGAACGTGTTCGCGAAATGCGCCGCCGCCTGGAGGAGCAGCGTCGACTTGCCGATGCCGGGCTCTCCACCGATCAGCACGAGCGATCCGGGCACGACGCCGCCGCCCAGCACGCGATCGAATTCATCGATCCCGCTCGTCAGACGTTCGGCGACGACCGTGTCGATCTCGGCGTACAACTGCGGGCCGGCGGCGACGGCAAGACTGTACCTCTTCGCGATCTCAGACGTCCCCGCGCCAAGGGCGTCCGTGGCGCGCTCCTCGACGAGCGAGTTCCAGGCGCCGCACTCCGGACAGCGCCCGAGCCACTTCTGCGACTGGGCGCCGCATTCCTGACAACTGAAGACGGTCTTGGTTTTCATGGTTGGCTCTCAGCTCTCAGCTCTCAGCTCTCAGCTGTCAGCTGTCAGATCAGCTGTCAGTTGTTAGGTTCTAAAATCTGCTGACTGTTTGCGCCCGCAAATACTGAAACACCTCATGGCGAGGCGCCTATCAATTCTTGCCATGGGCTTACGCTCGCCGCGAGCTGAGAGCTGATGGCTGAGAGCTGACAGCTACAAAAACACCCTTTCGATTCTCGCGCCGACCCTGCACAGCAACTCATATGGAATGGTGCCAATCGAGGCGGCGATTTCCCGCACGTCGAGCGACTCGTTCCCCTGCTGGCCGATGATGACGACCTCGTCACCTGGTGCAACGTCGGTGCCCGTGACGTCGATCGTCGTCATGTCCATGCAGACCGAGCCGACAATTGGCGCGCGGCACCCACGGACGAGCATGTAGCCACGTCCCGCAAGCCGCCGATCGAGGCCGTCCGCGTAACCAGCCGGAACGACGGCGATCGTCGACGGGCGATCGACGCACGGAGTGCAGGCCGTAGCCTGTCCCCTCTCCGGGACGTCGTCCTTTGACGTGAACGATACGACTGTGCAGTGACAGGGCAGGTCGCAGCGGAAGCGTGGCGGCGAGCGGAGGTGGAACGATGCCGTAGAGCAGCAGCCCGGGACGGACGAAGTCGTACCAGACCCGCTGGTCGCGGAGGATGGCCGCGCTGTTTGCCGCGTGGCGCGCCGCGGCGGCGATGCCGAGCGACGGCAGCGTCGCGCATGCAGCCTCGAAATGCGTGCGTTGCAGATCGAACGCCGGGCTCTCCGGCTCGTCTGCTGTCGCAAAGTGTGTGTAGACCCCATCGATCGACAGGTTCCGGCTGGCTGCCACCTCGGGAAGTGTCCGTCTGATGTTGTCGTGGCGGAACCCCAGCCGATTCATACCGGTGTCGATCTTGAGATGACACTTCAGGATCGCTTCGTGCCTGGCTGCCGCGGCCTGGAGCGCACGTGCCGCCGAAGGCGTCGATATCGTAGGGGTCAGGTAGTGTTGAAATACGCCGTGCAAGTCGCTGATTCCGAGCGCCCCAAACACAAGAATCGGCACGCGGACACCTGCGCGGCGTAAGACAATCCCTTCCTCGATATCCGCACAGGCGAGCATGGCCGCTCCCGCCTGCTCCAGTGCGGGACCGACTTCAGCGGCGCCATGACCGTAGGCGTTTGCTTTGACGACGGCGATGATTTTCGGAACCGGTGTGTGGCCGGAGGACGAGAGAAAGTTCGAGATGGCGCTGAAGTTCGATCGGATGGCTTCCAGGTCGACGCGGGCAACCGTGGGGCGAGTCACTACGCTCCGTGGGCGAGGTTCTCGAACCGCGTGTGCTCTTTGATGAAGGCCAGCTTCGCGCTGCCGACGGGACCGTTGCGCTGTTTGCCGATGATGATCTCGGCCGTCCCCTCGGTGCCCTGATTCGGCGCGCCGTCGGCATCGCGGTACTGTTCTTCGCGGAAGATGAACATCACGACGTCGGCGTCCTGTTCGAGAGCGCCCGACTCGCGGAGGTCGGATAATTGCGGCCGGTGATCCGATCGGGTTTCGGGCGCGCGGGACAGCTGCGAAAGCGCGACGATCGGTACCTGGAGCTCCTTCGCCAGGCCCTTCAAAGAGCGGGAGATCGAGGCCAGCTCGGTCTGGCGGCTCTCGAAGCGGCCGCGCCCCTGCATCAACTGAATGTAGTCGATGATGAGCAGATGCAGGCCGTGTTCAGCTTTCAGCCGTCTCGCCTTCGCCCGCATCTCGAGCACGCCAATCGAGGCAGTGTCGTCGATGAACACCCGCGCCTCGGCCAGCGTGCCCAGCGCGTGCGACAACCGGCCGTAATCCTTCTCGTTGAGATAACCCGTGCGGAACCGGTGCGCGTCAATGCGCGCTTCGGACGTGAGCATGCGCATGAAGAGCTGCTCTTTGGACATCTCCAGACTGAAGAATCCGACGGTCATGTCCGTCGACGTGCCGACATGCTGCGCGATGTTCAGCACGAAGCTGGTCTTGCCCATCGATGGCCGGGCGGCGACGAGAATGAGGTCTGATGGCTGCAGACCCGACGTCAACTCATCGAGGTCGACGAATCCCGTCGGCACGCCGGTCACGAGCCCTTTGTGCAGTTGCAGTTTTTCGATGGTCGCAAAACTGCTCTGCACGAGATCGCGCAGCGGAACGAATCCTGCGCGGATTCGATCCTCGGCGATCGCAAAAATCGCGCGCTCCGCGCCGTCCAGCAGGAGATCGGGCTCCTCCTCGGCGTCGTAGGCGTCCGCCAGGATCTTGTTGGCCGAGTGAATGAGGCTTCGAAGCGTCGACTTCTCTTTGACGATCTTTGCGTAGTACTCGACGTTCGCCGATCGCGGCACGCCGTCGGCGAGCGAGGCGATGTAGGCCGGGCCTCCGACCTCGTCGAGATCGCCGCGACGCGAGAGCTCTTCCTTCAGCGTCACGAAGTCGATGGCATCGCCGCGCTCGCTGAGCGCGACCATCCGGTCGAAAATCCGGCGGTGCGCATCGCGGAAGAAATCCCCCGCGTCGATCACCTCCGCGGCGGCATTGAACGCATCGTTGTGGATGAGGATTGCGCCGAGCACGGATTTCTCCGCCTCGAGGTTGTGAGGAAGCGTCCGCGTCGGTGCAGCGAGGTCAGCCAAGGAGCGTCGTGGAAAAGAAAAGAGGCGCCCCGATGTTCGTCATCGAGGCGCCCCGCAGTGTAACAGAGTTGTCCTTCCGCCTGAAGGCGGAAGCTACAAAAGTTTCGTTTGACAGCCGACGCTACAGAAGTTTTGTTGTACAGGAGTTTTTACTTTTTCTCTGCGACGACCGACACCTTGACCTGTGCCGTCACGTCCCGATGAATCTTCACCGGCACGGTCACTTGACCGAGCGCCTTCAGCGGCTCAGCGAGCGTGATCTTGCGGCGATCGATCTCGAACCCTTTTGCCGCCAGTGCCGCCGCGATATCGGCACTCGTCACCGATCCGTAAAGCGTGTCGTTTTCGCCGACACGCCGCGCAATCGCGATCTCGGCTTCGCCGAGCCTGGCCGCGAACGCCTCGGCCTGCGACTTCTCCTCGAGCTCGCGCGCCTCCGCGTTCTTCCGCTCGCGCTCGATCTGCCGCTTATTGCCCTCGTTTACCGCCAGCGCCAGCTTGCGCGGCAGCAGGTAGTTGCGGGCGTAGCCTTCGGCGACCTTTACGATGTCGCCACGCCGCCCGAGATTATCGATGTGTTCTCTGAGGATGACTTCCATGGCTTCGTCCTAATCCGTTACGTACGGGATAGCGCCAGCTGACGCGCCCGCTTGATGGCCACCTGCAGCTTGCGCTGGTGCAGCGCGCACGTCCCCGAAATCCGACGCGGCTGGATCTTGCCGCGTTCCGGCAAAAACGGCGCGAGCAGGCGCACGTCCTTGTAATTGATGTAATCGATCTTCTCCGCGCAGAACTTGCAGACGCGGCGGCGGCGGAAGAATCCACGACGCGGGCGTCCGCGCCTCCCTTGCCTTCCTTCTTATCGCCGCCACGGCCTCCACGGCCTCCTCGTTCTTCCCTCATCGCTGGACCTCCAACCCTTCCATGTCGTCCTGGGAATCGCCGTCGCCTCGTCCTTCACCGGGCTGACGCTCCGGCGGCAGCCCACGCGCCATGCGCCGGCGTGCGACGAACTTCTTGCGTGCATCGGTCGTCCGCTGCGCGACGCGCAGCTCCTCGTCGACCCGGACCACGAGGTGCCGGATGACCTGGTCGATGACGCGCAGGCGGCGATCGATCTCCTTCATCAGCTCACCCGAGCCGGTGATGGTCTCGACGACGTAATTCCCTTCGCGGTGGTGGCCGATGTCGTAGGCGAGGCGCTTACGCCCCCAGTTCTCGGTCTTGTCGAACGTGCCGCCGTAACGCTGGACGATCTGTTCGATCTGCGTGTGCAGATCGGCAATCTCCTGTTCGGTGGCTTCTGGTGTGACGATGTAGACGAGCTGGTACTGTCGTGAAGTGCTCATGTGTCTCCTTATGGACTGAACGGCCACGTAGTCGCTTCCGCTATCAGCCCTCAGGCTATCAGCGAGCCTGCGCTGACAGCTGACAGCTGAAGGCTGACAGCTCGTGACAAGGAGAAGATAGGTTGTCTATTCCCCGTCTTCTTTCCTGTTGAACGTGTTCATCACCGGCACGATGCCTTCGGCGACGAACAGCTCGGTGGCGTCGGCAGCCCGACCCACCGCCGCGGCGACGTCGACCCGCTCCTCCGGGTCGAACCTCGCCAGCACGTGATCCGCGAGATCGCGCTGGCCGTCTCCACGTCCGACGCCGATCCGCAGCCGTGCAAATTCTTCGGTTCCGAGCGCTCCGATGATCGATTTCAGGCCGTTGTGCCCTCCCGCCGATCCGGAAGGCCGCGCTCTCAACCTTCCCAACTCCAGATTCGCGTCGTCGACGACAACCAGGAGATCTGCCAGATCGATTTTGTAGAAGCGGAGCAACTCGCCAATCGCGCCGCCGCTCAGATTCATGAACGTCAGCGGCTTCGCAACAATGACCGACGCTTCCGCCACCGCGCCAGCACGGCGTCGGTCGGCGCCGATTCCCATTCGAACCGGTGCCGTTCTGCGAGCAGATCGACCACGTCGAAGCCGACGTTGTGCCGCGTGCCGCTGTACTTGCGGCCGGGGTTGCCTAATCCAACAACGAGCTTCAGACTTACTTCTTCTCCTTCGTCTCTTCCTCGGGCTTCTCGACCTTGCCCTTCTTGATGACCTCGGGCTCGGCCGGCGGCGCAGTTGCGGCCGCGGCTGCGGCATCGGCCGCTACAGGCTCTTCCTCGGCGCGCAGCGTCACGACGTGCACGATCATCATGTCGGCGTCGCTCGTCGCCTTCCACTTCGACCCTTCGGTCTGCAGATCGCGGACGCGTACGCCTTCGTGCAGCATCAGCTCGCTGATGTCCACCGTGATGTTCTCGGGGATGTCGCCGGGAAGCACTTCGATCTCGATCTCACGATTGACGAAGTCGACGATGCCGCCCTGCTGCTTGACGCCCTTGGCTTCGCCCTTGAGCACGATCGGAACGGTGACCGTGATCGTCTTGTCCATCGCCACCTGGTAGAAGTCGGCGTGGAGCAGCTTGTGATCGATCGGATCGACCTGATATTCCTTCACGAGCACGCGCGTGTTGCCGCCGTCGAGCTCAGACCGATGAGCGTGTTCACACCGGACTCGGAATGCAGAATCCGCATCAGCGTCTTCGGATCGACGGCGATTTCGACCGCCTTGCTCTTCTCGGCCCCGTACACCACCGCGGGAATACGACCGCTCGCGCGCAGCCGCCGCGCTTCGTTCTTGCCGCGTCCTTCACGTTTCTCAGCCTGTAATGTTGCGTCCATAACCAGCTATCAGCTTTCAGCTATCAGCTCTCAGCCCGGAACGTCTCCTGGCCGATGGCTTTGTTCACCGTCCCAGTCTGACAGCTGAAAGCTGACAGCTGAGAGCTTCCTCACACAAACAGCGACGATACCGACGTTTCTTCGTGAATGCTCCGAATCGCCTGCCCGAGCAACCTCGCGACCGAGAGCACCTTGATTTTGCTGCACCTCGCACGATCGCCGTTGAGCGGAATCGTGTTCGTGATGATCACCTGATCGATCGGCGCCGCCTCCAGCCGATCGATCGCCGGACCGGACAGCACCCCGTGCACCGCACAGGCGAGCACCCGCTGGGCGCCGTTCGCCTTGAGCGCGTGTGCCGCCTTCACAATCGTCCCGGCCGTATCGATGATGTCGTCCTGGATGATGCAGGTCTGGCCGCTGACATCTCCGACGACGTTCATCACTTCCGCCGTGCCGTCGTCGCTGCGCCGCTTGTCGATGATCGCCAGATCAGCATCGAGCCGCTTCGCATACGCGCGAGCGCGTTCGGCGCCCCCCGCGTCGGGCGAGACGATCGTCAGGTTCGGAAACGCCAGCCGCGAGCAGTAATCGATGATCACCGGCGCCGCGAACAGGTGATCGACCGGGATGTCAAAGAACCCCTGAATCTGCGCCTTGTGCAGATCCATCGTCAGCACGCGATTCGTCCCGGCCGCGCTCAGCAGGTTGGCCACGAGCTTGGCCGAAATCGGCACGCGCGGCTTGTCCTTGCGATCCTGACGCGCGTAGCCGTAATACGGAATCACCGCCGTGATGCGCGACGCCGACGAGCGGCGGAACGCATCGATCATCACGCACAGCTCCATGATGCTGCGGTCAACGTCCGCGCACGTGGGCTGCACGACGAAGACATCCGTGCCGCGGATGTTCTCGTCGATCTGGAACGAGCACTCGGTGTCCGGAAACCGTTGCAGCCGCGCGTGTCCCATCGACACGCCCAGGAAGTCCGCGATCTCCTGCGCGAGCGCCGGGTGGGCGCTGCCGGAAAACAGTTTCAGCTGGCCGCCATTCATGGTCCCAGGTCCGGCTAGAGTTCCGCCCAAGGTCCGGCGCACGCCGGACACTGAAGTCGCCCGCGCCGGACCCGCGTCGAGGTCCGGAGACTGCCGAACGTTACCATCCACGATGTGGTTGGGGCGGGAGGATTCGAACCTCCGAATACGGGAGCCAAAGTCCCGCGCCTTACCGCTTGGCCACGCCCCAGCGCCGCTCCGGCGCGGGCTCCGCATCCCACGCCACGGAAGTCGCCCGGGCGGGGATTCCACTGCTGGATTCCGAAGCGCAGCCTCAAGGAGCGGCCCGCCGGGCGTGTCCGCAAAAGGTTAAGTCTAGCCGGTTTCATCGCTTTTTGGCAACGGGACGGCCTCGACGTTCGTATTCTGACCGCGTGATCGTTCTCGTCAGCATCGCGTGATTGCCTCCCTTCGACAACGGCCTGACCGAGCACGCCGCGGCAGCTCGACTGCGAAACAGCCCAAAAACCGCCGAACCGCTGCCCGACATCGCCGAGGCCACCGCGCCGGCTTCCCGGAGCGCCGCCTTGAGCGTCGTGATTTCCGGATGCCGGCGCACGACCGGCGGCTCGAGATCGTTGATCATCTGGGCGGCCCGGGTGGGCCAGGGCACTGGAAGCATCTGTAACTCGCGCGGTTCCTTCAGCCCCGCCGATCGGTCATCGTCGTACCAGGAGTAGGCCTCGGCGGTCGACACGCCAAACGGAGGCCGGACGATCACAATCCAGTGAGGCGGCAGATCCACCAGGGGATAGATTTCCTCGCCGAGACCGAGCCCGAGGGCCGTGCCACCCGACAGAAAGAACGACACGTCCGCCCCGATGGACGTGCCCACCTCGCGCAGCAACGCGACCGGCGCACCGCCCCATAGACGCGCCAGCGCCAGGAGAGCAGCTGCGGCATCTGCGCTACCGCCTCCAAGACCCGCCTGCATCGGTATGCGCTTCTCGATCGTCACGACGGCATCGCGCGGCGGTCCGTCTCGCCCAAGCGCCTTCCAGAGACCCGCCGCCGCACGCCACACCAGATTGCTGTCGTCGAGCGGCACCCCGGGCATCCGGCATTTGACGATGAATGAGCCCGCCCGCTCGACGACGATCAGCGTGTCGTGAAGCTCAATGGCCTGAAAGACCGTCCGCAGCTCGTGGAAGCCGTCGGGCCGAGTGCCTAGAACGCGCAAATCCAGGTTGACCTTCGCATGCGCGCGGGTGAGGAGTTTGCGAGCGGATCGGGTCATGCGTGCCCGCGAAAGTTACGGAGCATCCTCTGTCTCCCCGCCCATCGGTCCCGCCTTCCGCAATTCGTCGAGCGTCAGCGGCGCGGCGTCCTTTGGAACATCGACGCTGAAGACCGCATTCTCCAGGCGGGCGTTCGTCTCAACCTGCGAGATTCGAATGGAGAGATCGGCGGCGACGACGCCCGTCGACGACGTGGTGTGCAACCTGACGGCCGCGGGCCGGCCGCTGCTGAAATCCGAGTATTCGATCTCCAGCGAACTGCGGCGTACCCCGGCAATATGCCACCGCGTCTCGATCTGACGAAGGAACACGGTCGCGCTTCCTGCCTGAACCGACGCCCATCCGTGCTCGAACGACCGACCGTCGTCAGCCTGTCCATTGGCAAGCCCGCAGCCCGAGATGAGGGCGCGCATATCGTCCGGCTCGAGCGCCACACCTGTCAGCGCCTCGATGATGGCGGAGGGTGGCGCGCCGCGCAGCACACGATTGTCCCGTGTCAATACGAGCGTGGCATCGGATCCGCTCGCAACCAGGATGAAAAATGGCTTGCCGCCAAACGCGATGCGCGGGTATCCCTCGAGCCGCAGCCGGCCTGGGGCCGCAAGTCCGGCGTCGATACGAGCCGACAGCTTGGCAGACCCGGCTCGCCCCGAGAGCGACAGTGACGCACTCAGCGTCTGCACGTCGCGGCAATCGCGAACGGCGTCGGCATACGCGGATATTGAATCTGAAAATGGAGTACCAGTGCCCGACGGAAGCGTCACCCGAGGAGTGCCGCAGGCAGTCGCGAACAGGGCGAACGCGTGGAGCCCGATCCGGGCCACTACGCGAAGGCTCGTCAGCCGCGGTTGCGACATCAACGTTTGACGCGCTGTCGGGCGTCGCGGACTTTCTTCTCGACCTTCGTGCGATCGATGGATTCGCCGTCACCCGCGAGCGAGCGCTCAAACGCTGCGACCGCGTCCGCATAGCGCTCCTGCCTGAAGCGCAGATCGCCGAGGTGTTCGTTGACGGCGGAGCTCGTCGGCAGGCGCTCGGCCGCCTGCGTCAGCGGCTCGTCCGCGAGATCCAGCTTGCCCTGTCGGAAGTACGCCCATCCGAGACTGTCGAGAAACGATGGGTTGGCCGGCTCGATCTTCAGCGCTCGCTGAACGAGATCGACCGCTTCATCGAGGCGCTGGCCGTGATCGGCGAGCATGTATCCCAGTGAGTTCAGCGCGTTCGCGTCCTGAGGATCCTTCGCGAGGACGCCCCGCAGCGCACGCTCGGCATCAGGGAGTCGTCCGGCCCGCTCGAGCAGGCTGGCATACTCGTACACCAGCGTCGGATCCTGGGATGCGTGGTTCATTACCATCTCGAGTGTCGAAATCGCTTGATCCATCTGTCCGCGATCGCGAAGCACTTGCGATTCGAGATACATTCCACGCGCGTCGTTCGGATAGGCGGTCTTCAATCTCTGGATGGTGGCCGTTGCACCGTCGAAATCCTTCAGCGCGCGCTGCGTCTGGCCGAACATATAGAGCACCACCGCGTCGGGCGACGCCGACTTCTTGATGACGCCCTGCAGAATGTCACGAGCCTCGGCGGCCTTCCCGGCATTGATGAGCGCCGCGGCTCGCTGCGTTGTGACGTCGATGCGAGTGTTCAGCGCGCCCGCACGGGCGTAGGCATCGGCGGCATCCGTGAATCGCCGCTCGTGTTCGTACAGCTCCGCGAGCCGGAGCCAACCGCGATAGAAGTTCGGGTTGTACTCCAGCGCGGTCTCGAGCGTCTGGATTTCCTCAGTGATCAGCCCCGCCTCTTCCTGCGCCGCAGCCAGCAACATGGCTCCTTCCGGGTACCCCGGCTGGTCGTCGACAACCTTGCGGAGACTCGCGGCGGCCTTCGAGTAGTCGTGGGCGGCCAGATACAGCCGGCCCAGCATCAGTTCGAGGTTGACGTCGAGTCCCGCGTCGCCGCGGCTTTTCTCGAGCGCCGCAATGGCGCGCGCGCCGTATTGCGCGGGATCATCGCCGGGACGGAATGGACGCCGCTGCTCGCTCAGCGCCGCGTACACGGTGCCGATGATCCTGTTGGCTTCGTGATTGGCCGGATCCCGCTGCAAGGCTGCTTCAGCGGTCTCGAGCGCTTCGCGGACGCGATCCTGCCGCGCATAGAGGCCGGCGAGCTCCGCCCGCAGTTCGGCGGAATCCGGCGCGAGCGCAATCGCCTTCTGGTGCGCGGCGATGGCCTCATCGATCTTATCCAGATCCTCGAGGTGACGGCCGAGCATGAAGTAATAGGAGGCTGGCGGCTCGGTCGACGCGGAGGGGGGCCGCTGAAGGGGTGACGCAGAGGCGGGTCCCGCCATCAGGGCCGAACAGACAATGATGAAAAATGCCCGCATCTGTGTGACTATAATGACCTCAGGCGGGTGATATAGTCCAATGATCAATGTGTCGGTCGACCGTTGAACCTCATGCAGTCAGCGGTGAGTATCGAACATTGCGACCTCGATCCTGGAGCCAACCGATGCCCGTCGATCCGGAACTGCTCGAGATTCTCGCCTGCCCGAATTGCAAAACGAAGGTCGACCTGGTCAAGAACGGAACCGCGCTGAAGTGCGCTCGCTGCAAGCGCGTCTATCCCATCAAGGACGACATTCCTGTCATGCTGATTGATGAGGCGACGATCGAGCAGTAATTCGCGACTCGCGACTCGCGACTCGCGACTCGCGATTCGCGGTTCGGTTCGCGGCCCTTCGAGTCTGTTCAGGGCCGCCTAGGCCGTGAAGATTCTACTTATTCGGTTGCGCCTGATAGGCGACGTCGTTTTCACGACGCCTCTCGTTCGCGCGTTGAAGCGCAGGTTTCCGGACGCGCATCTCTCGTATCTGGTCGAACCGCAAGCGCTCGCTGTCGTTCGAGAAAACCCGCACCTGGATGAAGTGATTGTGGCGCCGCGACGCGCCGGCCTGGGTCGAATTGCCGACGATCTGCGGCTGGCCGGCCGGTTGCGCCGTGAGCGGTACGACTTGGTGATCGACCTCCACGGCGGCCCGCGAAGCGCATGGCTCGCGTGGCTGTCGCGAGCGCCAGCGCGCATCGGTTACAAGATCAAGGGACGAACGTGGATGTACACGCGGGCCGTGGCGCGGCCCCGCGAGCTGCGGCGTCGGCACTCGGTCGTGAATCAATGGGACCTGCTCGAGGCGATAGAGGGCTGGTCTTCTGGCGGTCCGGACCCGGTACGGGACTCGGTGGAAATGTCCCGCGACGTCGCCGCGGACGGACGGATTGCCGAGCGTCTGGCCGCGGCTGGCGTGACCGCGGCCCACGAACTCGTAGTCGTTCACGTCAGCGCCGGGAATCCTTTTCGACGCTGGCCGGAGCCGGCGTTTACGACCGTTGTGGCCTCGCTTGCGGCTGGCTCGCCCGCGAGACGCGTCGTTCTGAGCTCGGGCCCTTCGGATCGCGAAGCCGCCGCGAGGATTGCTGCGGCTGCCCGTGAGGCACTGGGGCCAAATCGCGACCGCGTCGTGAATTTCGGGGAGTTCGACCTGGCAGAGCTGCAGGCACTCATCGAGCGCAGCCGGGTGTTCATTGGCGGAGATTCGGGCCCCCTGCATATTGCGGCCACCACATCGACGCCAATAGTGGGAATATATGGACCAACCGAACCCGCACGGTCTGCCCCCTGGCGCGACCCGCGGTTCCCGACAGAATCGGTCGAAGTGGCGGGGCTGGCATGCCGGCCCTGCGATCAGCGGGTCTGTGAGCCTGGCGATTTTCGATGTCTAACTACGTTGAAGCCCGAAGACGTCCTTTCGGCGGCGATGCGCGCGATGAACGCGCGCGCGTGATCATCGCGGGAAATCCCGCCGAAGGGCTCGAGCGCGCCGCCTATTACGCGCTCCTCGCCTTTGTGGCGCTGCTTCCGTTCTCGATTTTTGCGTCCGAGCTTCTGCTCACGATTACGGGGCTCCTCTGGCTCGCGGTCGTCATCCGCGGACACGAGCGGTTCGAAGTGCCCGGCATGTTCTGGCCGCTCGCTGCCTATGCGGGGGCGACGCTGATCGCGTCAGTCTTCTCAGTCGACCCGCGCACGAGCCTCATCGATTGCAAACAGCTGCTGCTCTTTTTCATCGTGCCGATCGCGTACCGTCTGCTTCCGGGGCGCCGCGCGCTGACGGTCGTTGACCTCATCATCACCGCCGGGGCCATCAGCGCCGTGATCGGCATCGTGCAGTTCGGCATTCTCGAGTTCGATTCGCTCGGGCAGCGTCCGCGTGGGCTTCTCGGAATGTACATGACGTACTCCGGCCAACTGATGCTCATCGCATGCACGGCGGCCGCGCGAGTGCTCTTCCGGAAAGACGACCGATTGTGGACCGCCCTGGTCATGCCGGCATTGATTGCCGCGCTTGCGGCCACGCTCAGCCGCAACGCCTGGGTCGGTGCGTGCGTCGGCATCGGGATCCTCTTCGTCATCCGTGATTTCCGGCTCGTCGCACTGCTGCCGGTTGTCGCCGCGATCTTCCTCGCGTTCGCGCCGTCGGCGATGACCGATCGCCTGTATTCGTCGTTCCGGATCAAGCACATGCGGCATGACACCGCCGCGACCGAGGCCAGCCTGTTGTCCAACCGCGATCGGCTCGCCATGGCGCGGTCGGGGCTTCACATCATCAAGGACGACCCGTTGACCGGCGTCGGGCCCGACATGGTCATCAAGGTCTATCCCCATTACCGCGATCCGAGCGCCGTGCAGCAGCTCAATTCCCATTTACACAATGTTCCGCTGCAGATCGCGGCCGAACGCGGCCTCCCGGCGCTCGCCGTCTGGTTGTGGTTCATCGTGACCCTGCTGCGAGATTTCATCAGGAAGCGAAAGACCGGCATCCCGTCGCTGAATCACGGGGCGCTTGCCGTCACCGTCGCGATGCTCTCCGCGGGCATGTTCGAATACAACTTTGGCGACTCCGAATTCCTGATGCTCTTCCTCGTGCTGGTGACGCTTCCTTATGCTGCCGACCGCAGCACGCCGGCGTCGCCGCCCGCATGACGACGGTTTCTTCCGAACTTCTCTCGCGCCTCGCGGGCCGCACCATCCTCGTCATCGGCGACCTGATGCTCGATCATTTCCTGATCGGGGCGGTCGATCGCATTTCGCCTGAAGCGCCCGTTCCCGTCGTCCGATTCGACCACGAAGAGTACCGCCTCGGCGGCGCCGCCAACGTCGCGCACAATGCCGTCGCGCTTGGGGCACGCGTCCAGACAATCGGGATTGTCGGCAAGGACGACGCGGGTGCGCTTCTGCAGGCGGATCTCGAGAAACTGGGCATCGACTCGTCCGGCATCGTCGAAGACCCGCACCGGCGCACCACCCGCAAGCTCCGGGTGGTCACGTCGCGTAACCAGCAGGTCGCGCGCATCGACTACGAAGACGATCGGGAAGTCCAGGGCGACATCGAAGCCGCGATACTGTCACGCCTCGAACAGCTGTCGCCGGCTGCCGACGCCATCCTTGTCTCGGACTACCTGAAGGGAACGATCTCGCTCGGCGTCGCCACGGCGGCGATTGGCGTAGCCCGGCGGCGAGGCGTGCCGCTGCTCGTCGATCCGAAGGTCGCTCATATCGATTACTACGCCGGAGCGACGGTGATCACCCCGAACCATCATGAAGCGGAGGCGGTGACGCACATCCGGATCCGTACCGAGCGATGACGCGCTTGCAGTCGCGCGGCGCTTCCGCGAACGCGCGGCGTGTGACAGTGTGCTCGTCACGCGCGGAGAACACGGGATGACGCTCCTCGGACCGAACGAACACGCGGAGCTCGCCGCCGAAGCGCGGGAAGTCGCGGACGTCACCGGCGCGGGCGACACCGTGATCGCCGCGATGACGCTCGCGCTCGCCGCCGGGGCATCCCTCGGCGATGCCGCGAGGCTTGCCAACAGAGCCGCAGGCATCGTCGTCGGTAAGTTCGGGCCCGCCGTCGTCACGCTCGGGGAGCTCGGGAGGGAGTGACGCTGGTCCCGACTATCGATCGCAGCGGTTGGTGATCAGCAAGACCTCGGGCAAGGGATCCCTGGCGAGAACCGCTTTCAGTTTGATATTCACCGTGGATCGCCGGTCCAGCACGCAAGTGCGGACGCCGGCCTGCTGCGCGACTTCCTCATAGTCGCTCGCCGACAACACAGCGAACACCCGTCGATCGGCTCGTAGGAGTCTGAGGAACGCCTCGCGCTCGAACAGAATCTCAATATGGCGGCCGAGGTAATACACCATGCTCGGCAGCGCCACGTTGTAGTGCGCGACGACATCGCCCGAGCGCAGACGCTGCTGTATGGCGGCGGTCAGCGGCGGGACTGGCTTGTAGCGCTCGAAGCTGGGCAGCACGCGAATCACAAATACCCAGTTGAGCGTGATGAGCGAGAGCACGACAACAACCAGCCCCATGCGTGCTCGATTCGCGAGCGCCAGCAGGAGGGCGAACAATCCGCCGACCATCGCCGCAACGCCGACGAATGCTGCCCCGTCGAGCGCATAGACCTTACCCACCGCCTGAAAGATGTACAGCGTGCCCATACCCGCGACGGACAATAGCAATCCAATTACGGCAGCGGTCACTCGAAGTGACAGCGGCCCCGAGTGCCCGCTCGGAGCCTCACGCGCGATGAACAGACCACCGAGCGCCGCGACAGCCGGAACGATGGGAAAGATATAGAGGTCCTGTTTCGCCGCCGAGAACGTAAAGAATCCGACGATGCCCAATACCCAGAGCCACAGCAGCGTGCGGACCCGGAAGGCGGAGCCAGCCTCGTCGTCCGGCGAGGCGTGCAGGCGCCGGCGGAACCGCCACTCATGCAGCCAGGCACCCGCGGCGCCGAACAGACACAGCGACCACGGGAACGAGTCACTGAACACGACTGGCACATAGAACAGCAGACCTCGTCGCGTCTCAACACCTACACCCTCGGTGTAGCGCGCGATGTTCTCGCCGACGAAGAACGAGGTGATATACGTCCAGCCATAGCGCTGATACAGCGCCGCGTACCACGGCACCGCGATCAGCAGCACCACCGCCAGGCCAGTCGGGAGCATCATCTTCCGCACCCGTTTCAGCTCCCCATGGACGAGGAGGTACCCACCGAAGACGACGGCTGGCAGGGCGGCCGCAACGGGCCCCTTCGTGAGCATCCCCAGGCCCACGCACGCATACATCAGCATCAACCAGAATCGCCGGCGCGCCGGATAGCGCTCCGCGAGCGCAAAGAACAGCAGCGTCAACGCCATGAACATCGAGATGTAGATGTCGATGAAGATTCGGCGTCCGAACATCATGAGCCGCGGTGCGACGGCAAGCCCCGCTGCCGCCCACAGCGCCGCCTCGATCGGGACGTTGCCAGACTCGGAGGCCCGTGGCTCCGTGCCGGCCTTCGCCAGAAACAAGGCCGTGAGAATCAACGTCAGCGCGCCGAGCGCGATCGGCAGCCGCTGGACACCCACAGACACGCCCAGCACTTTGTAGAAGGCGACGACGATCCAGTAGCTCAGCACGGGCTTGTTGAGGCGCGGCTGGTAATTGAATGTCGGACTGATGAAATCGCCGCGCTGCAGCATCTCGCGCGGCGTTTCAACGTAGAAGGCCTCGTTCGCGTCCCAAATCGATGAGCCACCCAGATCGATGAAATACGGCAGGATCGCCGCGACGAGCAGCAACCAAAGCGCGACGCGGCGTGTCGAATCGCTAATCACTAATCGCTAATCCTAAATCCCTGATCCCGAATCCCGAATCCTTGAATCCCGAATCCCGAATCCTCGAGTCCCGAATCCTCGAATCCCGAATCCGAGCCGCCGATCGCGAGTCGCGAGTCGCGAGTCGCGAGCCGCGAGCCGCGAGCCGCGAGCCGCGAGCCGCGAGGGTGTCAATGTCGAAAATGCCGCCTCGCCGTGAACACCATCGCGAGGCCGTGTTCGTCGGCGGCGGCAATCACCTCCGCGTCGCGAACCGATCCGCCAGGCTGCACGACGGCTGTGGCTCCGGCGACGGCGATCGCATCCAGGCCGTCGCGGAACGGGAAGAAGGCGTCCGATGCGGCGACGCTACTTGCAAGCGATCCTCCTGCTTTCATGACCGCCACTTTCACCGCGTCAACCCTGCTCATCTGACCGGCGCCCACGGCCAGAGTGCGGTCGGCAGCAGTGAAGATCACCGCGTTCGACTTGACGTGCGCGCACACGCGCCAGGCGAAGCGTAGCGCGGTCCACTCCTCCGCGGTCGGCTGCCGCTTCGTCACGACTTTTGGAAAATCGTTCACGGGCCAGTTCTCCGTCGCCTCGGTCACCCGGTCGGTCTCCTGCTGCAGCATACCGCCGAGAAACGAGCGCGACTCGCCGGGACTCCTGCCCGAAACCGGCTCGAACACCTTGGAATAATCGGTCGTGACGACCCGCATGTTCTGCTTCGCGGCGAGCACCGCGCGCGCCTCATCATCGATCGACGGCGCGATGATCGCTTCGATAAAGGTCGACGTCAGCGCTCGCGCCGCCGCCACGTCGACCGGGCGATTCAAGCCGACGATGCCGCCAAAGGCGGAGAGCGAATCCGCCTCGCGGGCGCGAACGTAGGCCGCATCGATCGTTGCACCGGTCGCGACGCCGCACGGGTTCGTGTGCTTGATGACCACCGCCGCGGGCTCGGTGAATTCAAGAGCGATCCGCAGCGCGGCATCGAGATCAAGCAGGTTCGTGTAGGACAGCTCTTTCCCCTGATGCACTTTCCAGGCTCGATCCGAGTCGGGCGGATACTGAACCCAGGACGCCGTCTGATGCGGGTTCTCACCGTAGCGCAGCGGATGGGGGCCGCCGTGCGGCGTGCTGGTTGGACGTTTCGCCGGCCGGCGGGCCATCTCGCCACCAGCCACATCGACGTGGGCCATCGTCATCGCAATCATGCCGTCGTACTGACCCGTGTGCATGAATGCACGCTTCATCAGATCGAATCGGAACTCGAGCGACGGACCTCCCTCACGCTCGAGCTCCTCGAGCACTCGGGGGTAGTCCTCCGGGTGCACGACGACGAGGACATCGCGGAAATTCTTCGCGGCCGCGCGAAGGAGACTTGGGCCGCCGATATCGATCTCTTCGACCAGTCCGTCAAAGGGCGTGTCGGGATTGTCGGCCGCTTTGCCGAACGGATACAGGTTGACGACGACGAGGTCGATCGGCTTGATGCCCTGCGCCCGAATCGCGTCGAGGTCGTCCGGTCTGTTCCGGCGCGCCAGGATTCCGCCGAACATCGCTGGATGGAGGGTCTTGACCCGGCCGTCCATCATTTCCGGGAACCCGGTCACGTCTGAAACATTGACAACCGGAAGTCCCGCTGCAGCAATTGCCTTCGCGGTGCCCCCGGTCGAGATGAGTTCCACGCCCAAGTCCGTAAGCCCACGCGCGAGCTCAACCAGGCCGCTTTTGTTGGAAACACTCAGAATTGCACGCATATTAATTTGATTTTCTTGACATAGCCGACGCCCGCCCGCTACTATGCTCGCGACGCCGGCGGGGCTGGTGTCGTAAGCCGAGGCCGCGTACTCGCGGTCTTTTTTTATGTCCGGGCCTTTCCGCGCTTGCCGCCTTCGGCGAGACAAGCCCTGATTGGCGAAGGACAGGTGTCACGTCGGCGCTTCGGCGCCGCGCCATTGCAAGGCAGGAAAAGTACGATGCGTATCACAGGCAAGGTCAAGTGGTTCAACAACGCTAAGGGTTACGGATTTATCGAACGCGAAGGTGGCAGCGACGTGTTCGTTCACTTCTCAGCGGTCCAGGGCAACGGGTTCCGGACGCTCGAGGAGGGACAGGCGGTCGAGTTCGAGATCGTCGATGGTCCGAAGGGCCCGCAGGCCGGCAACGTCACCAAACCGAACTAAATCCCGAACCGGGCCGGAGGCGCTTCGGCGCTTCCGGCCTCGGATCGTTACTGCTCTCCCGTTCCTTTCAGTCCCTCGCACCGTAAAGTTTACCTTTCCATCTTTTACCGCGACGCGAAACGCAACCTCCGGACTTCCGCTGTCGCGCAGCTTTGCGACCTGATCCTTCACCAGTGCTGCAAATCGATGAAACGGCACCACGTCGTCGCCACTCTGGCGCCGAGCGTCCATCAGCGTGTCGTACAGCGAATGGAGCTTGTCCATCTCGCGCATCGGATCTTTGAACGCGGTCACATAGAGCACCTTTGGATCGGTCGCGTTCTTTTTCGGTGCGGCCTTGGGCTGATGATGAGCAAACGGGCCCGGCCGCCCCTCTTCCCTCGCGCGAAGACCACGGTCCCATAACTCGACGAATTTCTGAAACCGCGCCTGCAGGTTCTGAAACCGGAAGCGATCCGCGGCGGTGTCGATGTGTCCGCGATCCCATCGCTTCACCATGGCCTCGACGCGGCTGCGGGTTTCCCAAGGCGGGCGCGGGGCCCGGCCTGCAAAGAACATGTTGTATTCAGCCTCGAGCTTCTTCAACTCCGCTTCGAGTATCTGCAAGTCGCGCTGAACGTCGGACGGCTCGGGCATGAATGAAAACAGCTCTCAGCTCTCAGCTCTCAGCACTATTTGTAAGGCCTGCGGTTTTTTCGTTCTGAAAGCTGACGGCTGAAAGCTGACAGCTACCTTATGAGAAACCACACCAAGGGCAGCCACAGCTCCCGGGCGTACGGAACGGGCCGATCGTCGATGAGCACTTCGCTCGCGTCGAGCCGGCCGACGATTTCAAAGAGATCGCGCAGCTTGACGGCGTTCTCCGGATAAAAACGCGCGCGGTGGCGCATCGTCGCTCCCGAACCAGACTCGCGATAGTCTGCCGCGGCGCGCGCCATCTCGAGCGCGCGCGCGTAATCTGGACCATCGAAGCGCGGGAAGTCGATCGAGATGGAGAACGGTAGCTTTGGCGACCCGAAGAGCGCCTCGGACAATTCCGGGTTGAGTGCCGCGAGCTCCTCGTCGGTCGGCTGTTCCGGAAGATCCACGTACGGCCAGAACCTCTCGACCGGCCTGTAATCGGGCACCGGCACGTCGGGAGGCGTGTTGTCGATTGTCGGCGTCACAACTGGATCCCTTGGCTTCATCTCGAGTCGGGAAACGGAATGATATCCTGAAACGTAGCTCCACACGCAGCTGACAAGACGATGCGATCGATTCCATCCATCGAGCAGCTCCGGCAACGTCCGGCGATGCTGGCTCTGGAGGCGACCTACGGACGAGCCGCCATCGTGGACGCATTGCGCGCCGAGGCGGCAGACGTTCGCTCGCAGACGCCGGCGGACGGGGAAACCGACGACCTCGCGGGCACGATCGAGCGGCGAGCCAGGGAGCGGCTCACCCACGCGTTCACCCCATCGCTGCGGCGCGTGATCAATGCAACAGGCGTGATCATACATACGAATCTCGGCCGCGCACCGCTGGCACGCGCGCGCTGCAGCTCGCGTTGCGGAACTGTCGGCCGGCTACACGAACCTCGAGTACGATCTCGCCCGCGGCGCACGGGGGCGGCGGGACGTGCATGCAGAGCGGCTCTTGTGCCGACTGACGGGCGCCGAGGCTGCCGTGGTGGTGAACAACAACGCGGCGGCGACGCTTCTGGTGCTGGCGGCGCTCGCGATGGGCCGCGAAGTGATCATCTCCCGCGGCGAGCTGGTCGAGATCGGCGGCGGCTTCCGCATCCCCGACGTGCTCGCACAGTCCGGCGCCGTTCTGCGCGAGGTGGGTACGACCAACCGTACTCGCGCGGCCGACTATGCTGCGGCTATCTCCGATCGCACCGCGCTCGTGCTCCGCGTGCATCCGTCGAACTTCCGGATCGAAGGATTCACGGAACGCCCCGCGCTCGCAGCACTCGTCGAGATCGCCCGGCGCTTCGGGCTGCCTGTCGTCGAAGACATCGGAAGCGGCTATCTTTCGTCGGCTCGCGATGGGCATTCCGGCGTTGCGGCCAGCTCTCGGAATGCCGAGGGCGCTCTGCGCGACGAGCCAATCGTCTCTGACAGCATTGCCGCCGGCGCCGGCGTCGTCATGTTCAGCGGCGACAAGCTGCTCGGCGGCCCGCAGGCGGGAGTCATCGTCGGGCGCGACGAGCTCATCGGTCGTGTTCGTACGCATCCGCTGATGCGGGCGCTGCGCGTGGACAAGCTGACATACGCCGCGCTGGAAGCTACGCTGGAAGAATTCGTCGCCGGCCGCGCACAGTCAACCGTACCGGTCGTCGCCATGATGTCAATGCCGCTGGAGGTCATCGAACGTCGCGCGCGGGCGCTCGCCGAGGCGCTGACCGGCCGCGGCATTCATGCGACGGTCGCCGACGGCGAGTCGACCATCGGCGGCGGCAGCGCGCCCGGCAGCACGCTTCCGACCAAGGTGGTGGTCCTTGACCATCCGTCGCTCGGCCCCGACGAGATCGAGCACCGCCTCCGCCGGCACGACGTGCCGATCGTCGCGCGCATTCAGGACGATCGCGTCGTCCTGGACCTTCGCACGGTCGATCCGCTCGATGACGACGTGCTCGTGGCCGCTTGCGCGGCGCTCGAGCACGGGCGGTGACAAAAGGGACAAGGGAAAGCGCCCGCGAGCGAGCGCGAGCGAGGGTGGGGCCCCGCCAGCAAGTGAGAAAAGCAGACAGACCGGTAATCCGGGTGAAAAGACACGGAACATCGCGAGTCGTAATCGCCGCGTTGCTGGCGTTGACGATCCAGCTCGCTGGCGCTCAGCGTCAGCCGGCCCTCGCACAACATGCAGAGGGGGCGCTGCCTCACGACTTCGACGAGCCGATCCGGTTGTACACCGTGGAGCTCGGGGCGTTCACTCGCCCGATCTCATCGAAGAACACAGAAGCGCAGGCCTACTTCAACCAGGGCTTTCAGTTGATGTACGGCTACGCGAGGGCGGAAGCGGGCCGGTCGTTTCGCGAGGCGCAGAAGCGCGATCCCGACTGCGCCATCTGCTACTGGGGCGAAGCGTGGGTGTGGGGTCCCTACATCAGCGAAGGCAGGACGCCTGAGCACGAAGCACGAGCCTACGCGGCCATTCACAAGGCTATCAAGCGCGCCGACGCGCACGCCAGTCCGAAGGAACGAGCGTTCATCGAGGCTATGGGCGTTCGTTACGCCGAACACCTCGAACCAGGCCGGCAAAAGGATCAGGACCGCGCGTACGCCGCGGCCATGGAACACGTCGCCGCAACGTATCCGGATGATCTCGATGCCGCAACGTTCTACGCGGAGGCGCTGTTCCTGCTGCTCCCGCGGCCTGGGGCCTTCGATATCAAGGATCCGAACGTCGCCCGTGTGCTTACGGTGCTCGAGGGCGCGCTGAAGAGGGACATCCGGCATCCCGGCGCATGCCATCTGTATGTCCACACGACCGAGCTGACGAGCGAACCCGCACGAGCGCTGCCGTGCGTCGAATACCTGGGTGACGCAGTGCCGGGGGCGAGTCATCTCAATCACATGCCGGCACACACCTGGACGAGAGTGGGCCGATGGGGAGATGCCGTACGAGCGAGCCTGCACGCGTGGCAATCCGATCAGAAAGCCGCGAAAGGAGAAGGCTTTCTCACGTACCCCGCGCACGACCTTCAGATGTTGGTGTACGCCGCCTCGTTCGACGGCCAGAGCGCTCCGGCGATTTCAGCCGCGCGGGGTATCGCGAAGCTCACCGGCGATCCGATGTATCTCGCGCTGGCGCTGGTGCGGTTCGGACGGTTCAACGAGGTCGCCACCATGGGTGAACGCCCCGCCGAGGACATTCCTGCCGGCATGTGGGATTTCGCGCACGGATACGCCGCCCTACGCGCAGGACAGGTGCAGAGTGCGCAGCAGTTCCTGGCGCGCGTCTCGAGTGCAGCCCAGTCCTCCAAAGCTGTTTTCAAGTTTCACACGGCAAAGGCTCTCCTCGGCACACTCGGCGGGATCCTGGAAGGCGAGATCGCTCGGACGAACGGCGATCTCAACGGCGCGATTGCAGCGTTCGAACGTGCCGTGTCCGTCGAAGACTCGATCGTCATCGACGATCCCGAACCCCTATCGTTTCCAGCTCGCCACTGGCTCGGCGGCGCATTGCTGGAGGCCGGCCGATTTGAGGACGCGGAGCGAGTCTACCGCACGGATCTCCAGCGCCATCCTCACAATGGCTGGTCGCTCGTGGGACTTCAGGCCGCGCTGAAAGGTCAAGGCAAGCCCACCCGTGTCGTCGACGACGACCTCCGCGCGAGCTGGGCTCGATCGGATACGCCGATCCGATCGTCGAGGTTCTGAGCCTGTGCGATCCCTCACCGGCATGCGAACTTCGCGCCGTCAGGTGCTCGGTGGCCTCGCAGCCGCCGGTGCCGCGACCTTGATCGATCCCGGCCCGATCATGGCGCGCCTCATCGCCGAACAACCATGCGGCGATGGTCGCGACGCGGGCGCGCTTGTCGGCACGCTGCCGCTCTTTCGATCGGGCGCACAGGTCCAGCCTTTTGGCGTGAAACTCGGCGGGCGCGGCCTCGATGCACGCCTCGTCACCGATCTCTCGGTACTCGAACCGGGTCGTCTGGTCACGCCGACCCGCTCGGTATTCATTCGCACTGAGACCCCAGCGGCCGCCGACCGCTCGCGCCCGTGGACGATCAAGGCATCGGGACTGATCGCGACGGAGACCATCCTCGCGCCTGCCGATCTCACGCGCGATGCACGCGGGATGGGACCGCACCTGATCGAGTGTTCAGGCAACAACAATCCAGCCAACTTCGGCCTGATGAGCGTCTGTGAGTGGGCCGGTGTACCCCTCGCGGATGTCATCACGCGATTGCGCCCCTCATCAGGGGCCACCGCCGTACTGGTCGGAGGCCTGGACCATGAGGGACAACAGTCCGCTGATTCCATCGGCGGTGCGGGCTGGGTCTTTCCGCTCGCCTCGCTCGACCGGCTGGGAGCTTTTCTCTCGGTCCGCATGAACGGTGAGCCGCTGCTTGCGGATCACGGCGCGCCAGTTCGTCTCGTGGTGCCCGGCTGGTACGGCTGCACCTGGATCAAATGGGTGAACGAGATTCGCCTGACCGGCCCAGATGAACCCGCGACCAGCCAGATGAAGGAATTTGCGGGAAGAACTCATCAGACCGCTCGCCACGACCTCGCAAGGGACTATGCGCCAGCCGACATCCAGGTCGCGGCGACGCCCACACGCGTCGAGAAGCGACGGACCTCCGCCGGCATCCACTACCGCGTCGTCGGCATCGTCTGGGGCGGCGACCGGACGATAGATCGGCTGGCGATTCGTTTCCGTGCAGACGACGAGTGGACGCCGTTCTCGAGCTGTCCTCCGCCCAGGACCTACACGGCCTGGGCCCTGTGGGAGTATCGCTGGAAGCCGGCAGCGCCCGGACTCTACGACATTTCGCTCAGCGTCCCCGACCGATCGGTTCCCCAACGACGCCTCGACGTGGGCTATTACACGCGGCAAGTCAAGTAGACGAAATCTAGTCGAATCCGGGGTGCGGGATCCGACGTCGGGGCGGCGACTCGCGGCTCGCGATTCGCGGCTCGTGGCTCGCGGCTCGCGATTGCGGATTGCGGCTGGCGAGGCAGCGGAAGACAAACTTTGCATGTAGCTTCCGCCTTTAGGCGGAAGACTGTCCGACTCGAAGCGCGAAGCTGGAAGCTGGAGGCTGGAAGCTGGAAGCCTAAATCAACGCCGGCGATGATGATCATCGCCGGCGTCGTCACTGCAAATCGCGAGTCGCAAACCGCGATGCGCGATCTAGAAGGTCACACGGAAGACGAACTGCACCAGACGTCCGCCGGGGTTCTGCGTGTTGTTCACGTCGCGCTGCGCGGCGGTCACCTGATTAAGCGTCGCGCTGTTGCCGGTCTGGGCCACCGGCGTGAAGTTGATGTTGTTGAACGCATTCAGCATCTCGGCACGGAACTCGAAGTTCGTGTGGCCGTAGAGCGTGATCCGCTTCACCGCGCTGAGGTCGAACGTCACAACCTTGGGCCCGGTGACGTAGTGATCTCGCGGCGCGCAGTCGCCGGTGACGACCTGGAGGCAGTCCGGCCCATTCGCCGGCGCGAAATACCGGCCGCTGGGCGGACCAAGTGATCCGTAGCCCGTCGCCGACGTGGCGCTGGTGCTGAACGCCTTGATCGTGTTGTCGATGATGTCCTGTGGCAGGATGAAGAGAAACTGCTTGTTGCTCGACGGGTCGATGCGTTCCTCGATCTTGTAGACGTTCTGCAGATCCTTGTCCGACATCCCCACCAGGCGGACGTTGCCGAAGCTGAGGATCAGGCCACTTTGCACACGGCCACCGCCGTCGAACTCCCATCCGCCGATGACGCGATCCCAGAACCCATTGACGTTGCTGCCGAATGCGCGTCCACGCCCGAACGGCAGCTCGTAGATCCAGTTCATTTTCAGCGCGTGGCGAGGACCGTCGTCGAGGGTCCAATCACGCGGGACGCGGAACGAGTACCGCGTGCCGTTGGTCTGCTTGCCGAGGACGTAGTTGCCCTCGATGAGCAGCCCCTTCGACAGCCGACGCCGCAATTCGACCTGTAATGAGTCGTACCGCGTGCCGCCGCCGTTGCCGCGGATGAACGCGCCGCCGACCTTGTCAGGGTTTGCGATAAACAGGTTCGCGGGATAGCCGGCTTTGACGAGGTTGTCGCGGAACGTGCTGTTCCCGATCAGTCCGTTCGTCGTGTTGGTACTGGCAAACCCGCCGGGATTTGGCTGGTACACGGCCAGGAAACCCAGAAACGTCGTGTTGGTCCAGTTCGAGCCCGTGTACGCCGCCGGACTCCCGGAATTGGCTGGCGTGACCCCGTTGTATGCCCCCACGAAAATGGGAAGCGGCGACGTCCCAGGCGCGCCGGTGTACGCGAAGTTGTTCTGGCAACCGCTCGTCGTCACGCCTCCGATGCATCCCGCGCCAGGTCCGGCCGCGATGTTAGCCTGCAGGTTGGCTTGCGCCTTCCTGAACTGGTCAAGGAACCCGTTCTCCTTGGTGTTGATCTCATTGAAGTTGTAGTCGACGAAGCTCTGAAGGAACCGCGTGCCGACATAGCGGATCTCCAACGCGGTGCTGCGGTTGATCGCACGCTGCCACCCAGCCGTGTATGACTGGGCGTACGGGACCTGAAGGTTCGAATCGAACGTGTTGATCTGGTCGGTGATGAGACCGGAATTCGGGTACACCGGCTTTTGCTGGAAGGATGGCGGGCCGAGACGGCTCGTTTGACTGAGCAGCAAGGGGAGGCCCTGGCTATCCGTAACCAGGTTGTTGAGACCCTGGGTCCGATTCGTCGTCAGCGTGATGCCGGGATTGGCTCCATAGACGGCGGTGAAGTCGCCCATGCCGCCGCGGCTGTATGCCAACGTATAGGCGGCGCGGAGAACCGTGTCGCCGTCGTTGCCAAGAATCGAGTGGAACAATCCCTTCTCCGAGGTTGGCCGGTACGTCAGGCCAAGGGTCGGGGCGAAATTGTTCTTGTCGGCCTTGTACGGGTTCGTGTCGGCCGTGAGGTTCTGATACTGCGGGATCTTCCCCGTCAACGTTCCCGGCTTGAAGAGATTCCCCACGCCGGACACGCCCCAGATGTCCTCAACTGTCGCGGTGGCGTAGCTGTCATTGCGCGAGACGAACGGGAATTGGTACTCGATAGCGCAGGCCGGCGTTGATGGTCAGGTTCTCGCGCACCCGCCACTGATCCTGAATGAAGCCGCCGAGCTCGTGCAGCTGGCCACGCTGAACGCCCGGCTGCAGGTATTCGTAGATGCCGGTGGTCTCGTTCAGCCGGGCATTCGAGTTAATCGCATTCACGCGTCCCGTCAGGACGGAGTACAGCGCCCGCGCATCCGCGAGGTTTGTGTTCGAGGCGTTCGGGAAATTCGCCGTCGTGAACATCGCATCTGCTGAATCCCCGGTCGCGATCCCGAAATTGACCTGCGGAACGACCGTCTGGTTGTACGCCCACAGACCGACGTGGGTGAACGAGCCACCGATGCTGAGGTTGTGCGAGCCCTTCAGCCACGTCACCGTGTCGCTGACGTCGATCGTCGGGTTCTCACGCTGCTGCGGCGCGGTGCTCGCGGTCGGGGTGGTGATGTCGTTGTTATTGGTCGTGGCAAACGCGCCAATATTCAGGTTGAAGCCAGCCTGATCGCCGACCGGAACTCCCGCGAACTTGTCCGGCGTGATCTGCGTGAAGAAATACACGTGCGACGCGGTGTAACCGGTCACGAACTGGTTCACCAGGTTTTTGCCGAGGGTCGACCGCGCCTGAATGTTCCAGTTCCATCGGTTTGAATTCTGCTCGCCCGCCACCGGGAATCCAGGGAACCGAGGTTCCGCGTTATTCAACGTGTCCGGGAAGCTCTCGGTACTTCTGGAAGTAGCTCGCGTACGAAATCCGGTGGTTCGTCGTGAGGTTGTAGTCAAGTCTCCACGTCGGATACTGCCGGAGCTGCTTCGCGTCTGCCGTGTAGTTGAAGTCGAGCACATTTGGATCCGAACGTGCTTTCAGCGTGCCGGCGGACGTGGAACTGTAGATGTCAGTCAGCAGCTTCTTGATCGTCGGATCGATCGTCGAGGTCTGACCGTTGGCGGCCGCCAGGCTGAGGAGGTTGACGGTCGTTGAGCCGTAGGTGAAAAGACCCTGCTGCGCGTTGGGGGTCATGATCCGGCGCGTGCGCGAGACCTGACTCGGCAGACGGAACTGCTCGAAGTTGAAGAAGAAGAATGCTTTGTCATGGCCGTCGTACAGACCGGGAATCTGAATCGGGCCACCGATGCGGAAGCCTGGCTGATAGACCTTCACGAGATCCTTCGGAGCCTTGCCCGTCGCGGGATCCGGATCTCGATCGCGGTTGTTGAACCAGTAGTTGGAATTGAACTGCGGATCGCGCAGATAGAAGTAGCCGCTTCCGGTGTAGTGATTCGTTCCCGAGCGGGTCGTGAACTTGATCTGGACCGCGCCCTGTCCCGCCGAATCCGCTCCTTGTGCAGCAGTGGCGATCGTGACCTCTTCGACCGCGTCGAGGCGCGGGCTGATGAGCGAGAAGAATCCGCAGCCGCCTCCCGTGCCGGTTGCCGACCGATTGTTGTTGTCCTGTGTGTTGACGCCGTCAATCGAAATATTGATCGCGCCGGAAGGAAGACCGTTGATGGTTGATGCGCGTGGGCCGGTGGTCGTATCAACGCCGGCGAGGAACGGAACCGCGCCCCACAGCGTGTCGCGAGTGACGAGCGGGAGCTTCGTGATCTGCTCCGTCGTGAGCGTCGAGCCCAGAGTGTTGACCTGCGTCTGGACCACCTCCGTGCCGCTTTTGACGGTCACGGTCTCGGATAGCGCGCCGATTTCGAGCTTGACGTTGACCTCCCCGGCGGTCGCCGTATTCAGGCGAATGTCGGAGAGCGCGACGGTCTTGAAGCCGGACAACGACACGGTCACCGTGTATCGCCCGATCGCCATGCCGGGGATGTTGAACAGACCGCGGTCGTTGGTGACCGCCGTGAAGGTCGTTCCTGTCTCCTCGCTCTTCGCGACCACATCCGCGCCAGGAAGAACTGCGCCCGATGTGTCTGTCACCGTTCCCGATAAGGACGTCGTCACCTGCCCGTAGGCCATCGTCGCAGACGTGATCGCTGCCAGCCACACGAGTGGAACGATCACACGCATCAGCCTGTGCTTCATCACATGCTCCTTGAACGAGACAACTTGCAAGACTTACAAAACGCGCGAAAACCGGCGTGAAGCGGCGCCAATCACGGGGCCGTGACGAACTGTGGTGCCGCTGTCGTCGGACACACTACTCCTCCCACAACCGGTCGTCAACCGCCAAAAATGGCTTATGTCTCAGGATTTCGGACATTTAGGGACGAACGGCGGCTTGATCCAAATGATTGGGCCCGCCACAAATGTCCGGACGACGAAACTGTCTGTCGGTCAAAGGTTTCCGTCGGTCCCGGAAAGCCGTTCGGAATCCCGGGACGTCGATCCTGACTTTTGGAGAATTGAAAATAGACTGCGGATCGCGGACGGAGGATTTGCCGATTTTCAGATTGACGATCGGCGATCTGGATTGACGATTGAAGATTGGCGCTGGGAATTCGAGGCCGAATCGCAGAAACTCCAAATCGTCAATCCGCAATCTCAACCGTCAATCCGCAATCCAACAAACCCGCAATCACCATTCGCCAATCCGCATTCGACTACCGCTCGTTGAGCCAGACGTCCTGAAGGACCGTGAGCGGCTTCGTCAGAGTCTTGCCGTTGACCGATAGCGTGACGACGTAGGTGCCGGGATCGACGGTGGCGCCCCCGCCGCGTCCGCCGCCACCGAATCCGCCGCCACCACGCCCGCCTGCCAGCGGCTGTGGGTTGAGGGTCCAGTGCACGCGATTGATTCCTTGATCTTTCGTGCCGTCCAACGTGCGAATCGTCCGCCCTGTGGCATCGGCAATCGTGATCTTCACGTCGCCGGTCGCGGCGGCCTTCAGGTAGTAGTTGATTGTTGTGCCGCGCTGCGGGTTTTCCCCGACGAACGCTTTCTGACCTCCGGTCTGCTGGCCTCGTTGACGATCGGACAGATAGGCGATCGCCGGCCGGATGTCGAAAAGGACGGCGTCCTGCGTGCCGATCGACGCCATCTGTTGCAAGGGCGTGATGTCGTCCGCAATCCAGAGGCTGCGGGCGTGCGTCGCGACGATCAGATCGTTGTCGCGTGGATGCACGAGGATGTCATCGACCCGCGCGGTTGGCAGATTGTTCATGAACCGCTGCCACTGTTTTCCGCAATCGAGAGAGATGTACAGCCCGAATTCCGTCCCGACATAGAGAAGATCCTTGTTCTTCGGATCCTCTCGCACGACTTGGATACTACCGAACGCCGGCAGATTGCCGGCGATGCTCGTCCACGTTTTGCCATAGTCGTGCGTCACGAACAGGTAAGGCTTCAGATCGTCGCTGCGGTGACCGTCGATCGAGACGTACGCGGCTGCCGCATCAAAATGCGACGCATCGATTCGCGAGATCCAGTACTGATGATTGGCCGGCAGTCCGGGCATTGACTTCCCGACTTCCGTGAACGTCGCACCGGAATCGCGGCTCACCTGAAGGTTCCCATCATCAGTTCCCGCCCACACCACGCCAGGCAGCACCGGCGATTCGGAAATCGAGATGATGGTGCTGTAGGACACGACACCGTCGTTCTTCGCAAGCTGGGTCCGATCGCCCGGCGCGCCCATCAGCGCGACGGTGTTCCGATCGATGCTCTTTGTCAGATCCGCGCTCGCCATCCAGCTATCGCCGCGGTTGTACGATTTGAACAACCGGTTCCCTCCGAGCCAGACGATGCTCGGATTGTGCGGCGACAATATGAAAGGTGTGTTCCAGTTGAATCGATAGGCGTCGTTTGGCTCGGCATTCAACACGTTTGGCGGTCCGCCGCGTCCCCCGAATGCCCCGGCAGCTTGCTGCGGAGGCGTAACCGTCTGTTCTTCGGCTGCACCCGGGCACCCGGACACCCGTGGCACCCGGAGCACCCGTGGCACCCGGCACCCGGAGCACCCGTGGCACCCCTGGCACCCGCGGCACCCCCGGCACCCCTGGCACCCCCGGCACCCCCGCCCCCCCGCACGCCCCCCCGAATCCCCGCCCCCTCTCACCAGGTCCGCGCGGACGGATGCTGCCGGAGCGTCCGGTGCCTCGGAGATCGTACCGGCTCGTATTCCCGTCTTGCGATTCCGTGTAGACGATGTTGTAGTCCGAGGGATCGACGGCGGTCTGGAATCCATCGCCACCGCCAATGCCGAACCAGTCGGAGTTGAGAATGCCATTCGCGCTACGCGTAGCGCTCGGACCGCCCCAGCTTCCGTTGTCTTGTAGACCCGTGTAGACGAAATATGGATGCCGCATGTCGGCCGACACCCAGTACGCCAGACCGGTTGCCATCGTATTGACGTAATCCCAGGTCTTGCCCTGATCCCAGGAGATATTGAGGCCGCCGTCATTTCCGATCATCAGATGCTTCGGGTTCTTCGGATCGATCCAGATGGCGTGCTGATCGACGTGACCCGGGTCGCCGTGACCGCCGGTTTCGTCGAGCGTCGCGAACGTCTTCCCGCCGTCGAGCGATTTCGCAACGGGCAGCCCGGCAACGTAGATCGCCTTGTCGTTGGATGGATCGACGCGCAGCTGGCTGAAGTACATCGGCCGCACGTTGCAGTTGCTGATGAGCGTCCAGGACGTTCCTTTATTATCGGATCGGAACACGCCGCCGCGGGCCGGATCGAGGAGTGGGGGAACGGCTCCAGCTTGTTCGGCGCCGCGGCCGAATCCCCGGCCCGGGCCTGCGTTGTTGCACCAGTTGTAACCGCCGCGCCCACCGCCACCTCCGCCACCGCCGGCTGCGGCCTGCTGCTGGGGGTTTGCACCGCGAGCGCCGGCCACCGGAGCCACACCGCCGGGCGGCGTCACCGCCGCGGCACCCGGAGGTGTCGCCTCGGTGCTCGCGCTCGGATCCGCTCCGCGCGCCGGAGCCACGGCGCCCGTTGGGCCTGCTTCGATTTGCGCGTAGACCACATTGGGATTCGATCGCGACACATCGAGCGCAATCCGTCCGTACGTTCCGGGTGGAAGGCCGGAGCTGGTCAGCTTCGTCCAGGTCTTGCCGGCATCAGTGGTCTTCCAGAGAGCGCTGCCCGGTCCGCCGCCGTTGAAGCAGCATCCGCTGCGAAGACGCTGATAGCTTGCGGCATACAGGATGTTGCTGTTCGACGGATCGATTGCGATGTCGGTGAAGCCGGTGTTCTCGTCGATGAACTTGATCTTGTTCCATGTCTTCCCGCCGTCCATCGTCTTGAACACGCCGCGGTCCGGATTGGGACCGAAGAGGTGTCCGGGCGACGCGACGTACACCGTCTCCGGGTTTTTCGGATCGATCACGATGCGCGCAATGGTCTGAGTCTCCTTGAGCCCGATATTCGTGAAGGTCTTGCCGCCGTCGGTGGTCTTGTAGATCCCATCACCGAACGTGGACGTCTGCCGATTGTTGGCCTCACCGGTACCGACGTAGACGATGTCGGGGTTGGTCGGATGAATCGCGATGTCGCCGATTGAAGCCGTGCCGTAGGTCTCGAAGACGGGAGTGAACGTCGTGCCGTTGTTGTCGGACTTGAACACGCCGCCGACCGCATAGCCGATGTAGATGATGCTCGGATCGCTCTCGGAGACTGCGATGTCGTCGATGCGTCCACCCATGCTGGCCGGGCCGATCGAACGGAACCGGAACGGCTTCAGCAGCGGGTCGGGCGATTGATTGATCATCCGGGGCTGTTCCTGCGAGGATCCCTGCGGGAACACCGTCGCGACGAACATAGGAACGAATATGGCAACGAGGGCCGCGCGAACGAGTCTGCGAAGCGTGTGCATGAACGACCTCTACTCAAGGAAATGTAATCGATGGCGGGACGTGCAGCGGCAAGACGAGCGGCAGTTTCCCATCGGCCGTGGATCGACGTCAAGCGATCTGCTGGAATCGGCGATGTTCACCGTCCCGCGGCACGCGCCGACGGCTACGTCGAAGAAACGAAGATCCGAAGAATCGAAGGAGAAACGAAGAGGAATCAAAGAAGGCGCTCACATCGCCTGGGCAGTCAGATCAGCGGTCATGCACCCGCGCGAGATGCGCTGCGCCCGACCGCGCTTCGCGCGGTTGAGGGCGCACTGAGATCGAGAACACAAGCGCCACTGGATTCATCAGGCGTTTGTGTTCTCGACCTCAGCGCGCCCTCGAAACGTCGGCCGGAGGCTGCCGGAGGCCGACGTTCGGGCCAGCATACAGCTCGCGCGCAACTGGCCGTCGGCTTCCCGGCTGTCTGCTTCGGATCTTCTTCGGATCTTCGCTTCTTCGGATCTTCGCCGCTTGCCGTCGGCGCGTGCAGTTCGACAGCGAAAGCTGCTCGCCTGATTACTGCGCGATCTGCACGACGGTGAACGACTGAGATGGTCCGATCGCCGTGACGGTCTCGCCAACCAGCTTGCCCAGCGTCGCTCGATATCGGCCGGGCGCGACCAGCGGCCCTTGCGGCGGGCCGCCTCGCCCGCCGAAGCCTCGACCCTGTGCCGGGTTGGTTCCCGGTGGAGGCGGATCGCCGCGCAGGTTCCACGCGACACGGTGAAGCCCCTGCTGCTTGTCGATTTCCAGGCGTCGTACTTGGCGCCCGTTATCGTCGGCGATCGTCATGACGAGCTTCGCGTCGCTGGGCAAAGCCTCCTTGACATGGTAAGTGAGCACCGCGCCAAACGGCGGATTGGGGCTCGTCCAGTTGCCTGCCATCGCGCCAATGCCCGCGGTTCCGGCCGGCGCAAGACCAGTCGGGTTGAAGAGGTACGCATCGCGTAACGCAAACAGACGTGCCTCCTCGGCCAGCGTCTGCGGCGAGATCTCGCGCAGCGGGCTGTAGTCATCGAGTACGTAGAACCCGCGGCCGAAGGTGGCCAGAACGAGATCGTTCTCGCGCTTCTGCACGGCCATGTCGCGCACCTGGATGGTGGGCATGCCGCCCTTCAGCTGCACCCAGTTCGTGCCGCCGTCGATGCTCGTGAACAAGCCGAATTCGGTTCCGGCGAACAGCAGGTTGCCGTTGAGGTGATCCTGGATCACCGACCACACATCGTGACGATCCGGCAGGTTGCCGGAAACGCTCGTCCACGTGCGACCCTTGTCGGTGCTTTTCACGACGTACGGTTTGTAGTCGCCGCGTTGCCAGTTGTTCAACGCGACGAACACGGTGTTCACATCCCGCGGCGACGCGAAGATGTCCGACACATACGTCCACTTCGGCACTCCGGGAAAGTCTTCGATCCTCCGCCAGTTCTTGCCGCCATCCTCCGTGACCTGCACCAGCCCATCGTCGGTTCCGGCGTAGATCAGGCCTTCCATCAACGGCGACTCATCGAGCGACACGATATTGCTGAGGGCCGTCGTGGACTCGTGGTAGGCGACAGAATCCGCCGGCCACACTTTGCCCATGATCGGAAGCTCCTCCCACTTCAGCTGTCGCGTGAGGTCAGGGCTGATGCGCGCCCAGCTGTCGCCGCGATCGTCAGATCGGTAGACATAGTTGCTCGCCCAATACAGGCGACGCGACGCATGCGGGCTGATGATGTACGGAGCGTCCCAATTCGCGCGATCCGCGTTCGCGCCGCCACGGCCTCCCCCGCGACCGCCACGGCCCCCACCCTGAGCACCCTGGGCACTCCCGGCACCCTGGGCACCCCCGGCACCCTGGGCACCCCCGGCACCCTGGGCACCCCCGGCACCCTGGGCACCCCCGGCACCCTGGGCACCCCCGGCACCCTGGGCACCCCCGGCACCGGCACCCCCGGCACCCTGGGCCCCCCCGGCACCCTGGGCACCCACTCCCCCCGGCTGCCCCCCTCCTTCATCCGAACTGACCTGCGCTCCCGCGAGTGACGGACGAATGCTCTTCGACTGTCCGGTGCGCAAATCGAGCCGACGCACGTTCCCGTCCTGCGACGTGGCATAAACGATGTTCGGATCCTCCGGATCGTTCCGCGTCTGAAATCCGTCGCCGCCACCGACGACGTACCAGTCGCTCGTGCGGATTCCCCAGCTGCTGAGCGTTCGTGAAGGGCCGCACTCGGACCAGTTATCCTGCGCGCCGCCGCAGACGTTGTAGAACGGTTTCGCGTTGTCGACCGAGACGCGGTAGTACTGCGTGACCGGGATGCTTGCAAAGAATCGGAAGGTCGCGCCTTCATCGTACGTTTCGTAGAGCCCGCCGTCGTTGCCAATCAAGATGTGATTCCGATCGCTCGGATCGAACTCGACGACGTGGTGATCGACATGCATCCCCGTATCTTCCCAGTTGGTCTGACGCCACGTCTTGCCGCCGTCCGTGCTTCGATCGAGATTCGTGTTCACCGAGTAGATCGTGTCGGGGCGGTACGGATCGACAAAGATCTCCTGGTAGTAGGCGGCGCCGCCTCCTCGGTACCAGTCCCCGGTGGCCGCCGACATTGCGGCGCCTTGCGCACCAGCAGCACCCCTGGCACCCGCGGCACTCTGGGCACCCTGGGCACCCGCGGCACCCTGGGCACCCTGGGCACCCGCGGCACCCTGGGCACCCGCGGCACTCACGGCACCCCTGGCACCCCTGCCAACATTCGGCACCGTTCGACCGATCCGAGCCCATGTCGCTCCCGCATCGTCGGAACGATAGAACCCCGCCTCGTCCACCATCGGCCCCGGCGGCGCGTCAGTGACCGGCCCAACGCCGCCGCGCCCTCTCGGCGCCTTCGCGCTGACGAGCGCGTACACTCGCTTCGGATTCCTGGGATCCACGCCGAGCGCGATACGCCCAACATCGTCCTTTGGCAGACCGTTCGTGAGCTTCGTCCAGGTCTTGCCTGCGTTCGTGGTTTTGAAGATGCCGCCTTCGGGCCCTCCACCAACCATCTGGCCGACTGCTCGCCGACGCTGATACGACGACGCGTAAAGGATGTCCGGGTTCTTGACGTCGAACACCACATCGCTGACGCCCGTGTCGGGACTGATCGTGAGCACGGCATTCCAGGTCCTTCCGCCGTCGGTGGTCTTGTAGAGACCGCGTTCGCCGCCAGCCGACCACAGGGGTCCCTGGGCGGCCACATAGACAACATTCGAGTTGCGGGGATCGATAACGATCTTGCCGATGTGCTCGGACGTTTTCAGCCCCACGTTGGCCCAGGTCTTTCCGGCATCTGTGGACTTGTACACCCCGTCGCCAAAGTGCGCGCTCCGCTGGCTCGCGTTTTCGCCGGAGCCGACCCATACGACGTTGGAATCTCTCGGATCCACGACGACGCAGCAGAGCGTGAACGAATCCTGGTCATCGAAGATGGAAGTGAAGGTGATGCCGCGGTTAGTCGTCTTCCACAGTCCGCCGAAGGCGGCGGCGACGTACCACACGCTTGGATTCCTGGGATCGATCTCGACGTCTTGAATACGGCCGGTGGCCAATGCCGGACCCAGGCTTCTCAGCTCGATGCCTTTCAAGGTCTGGGCATTGAAGGTGGCGTTGCCGTCCTGCCCGGACAGCGGAATTACCGCCGCAGTGGCAGTCGCAGCTGCAATGACCAATGCGCTCTTCATCTCAGCTCCTTCGTCCGACCGGAACAGGCGATCAGCGATACCAGTGACGAGTGCGTCATTATATGCGCGAGCTCGGCGACGCTTCGTTCGTGACGGCTGATGCAGGTCCAGCCGCACGCGCCGACGGCTCACGTCGAAGAGTCGAAGATACGAAGAATCCGAAGGAGAATCCGAAGGGAGATGGGCGAGAAAGCCCTCGGTCAGTGATACGCAAGATACATGCTGGCCCGAACGCCGGCCTGCGGCAGCCTGCGGCCGGCGTCTCGAGGGCACACTGAGATCGAGAGCACAAACGCCTCACAGATCCCGTGGCGCTTGTGTTCTCGATCTCAGCGTGCCCTCACCGCGCGAAGCGCGGTCGGGCCAGCGAAGTCTTGCGCCGATTACACGCCCGCCCAGCGCCTGCCGCGACAATGCCAATACCGTCTTCGATTCTTCTTCGGATCTTCGGATCTTCGATTCTTCGCCGTGGCCGTCGGCGCGTCCAGCGTGACAGGAATGACGCCGAATCAGAAGATCGTCGAAATCGAATCGAGCGCGAGATCGAGGACTCGCGTCGGCAGGATGCCGAGATAGAACACCGCGATGACGGCCAACGCCAGACCGGCCATAGCGGCGACGGGGACACGGGGACGCAACATCTCTGGACCCTCGGTCATGTACATCATGACCACGATCCTGAGATAGAAGAATACCGACACGACACTGGTCAGAACGCCGATGATCGCCAGCCAGTAGTGCCCTTCCTGGACCGCCGCGCTGAAGATGTACCACTTGCCGATGAACCCGGCCGTCGGCGGGATGCCGCCGAGCGACAGCAGAAACGCGGTCATCAGGCCGGCGAGCGCGGGGCGCGAGCGCCAGAGACCCGCGAAATCACGAAGCTCGTCGTGCGGATTCTGGTCCGTGCCGAGGAGCGCGACAATGCCCAGCGCGCCGATGTTGGTCACGGCATAGGCGAGCAGGTAGAACAGGATCGCCGCCTTCCCGGCGCTGTTGGCGGACACGATTCCGAGCAGCAGATACCCTGCATGGGCGATGCTGGAATAGGCCAGCATCCGTTTCACGTTCGTCTGCACGACGCCGACCACCGTGCCGACAATCATCGTGACCGCCGCGATCACGGAGAGCACCGGGATCCACTGGCCCTGGAGCGGTCCGAGCGGCGACAAGAACACCCGCGCGAAGGCGGCGAAGGCGGCGGCCTTGACGCCGGTCGACATGAACGCGGTCACAATCGTTGGCGCGCCTTCGTACGCGTCCGGCGTCCACATATGGAACGGCACGGCCGACACCTTGAAGGCGAACCCGACGGCGAGTAGACCGACGGCAAGCAGTGCGACGGTACTCGGCGTGCCGTTCGCCTGGGCCGACAGCGCCAACCCGATTTCTTCGATGCGCGTTGAGCCCGACAGCGCGTAGGCGAAGGCGACGCCGTAAAGGAAGAACGCGCTCGAGAACGCGCCCAGCAGGAAATACTTGAACGCGGCCTCGGCACCGGCCGCGCTCTGGCGCCGGATGCCCGTCAGCACATAGACGGCGAGCGACAACACCTCGAGCGCAATGAAGATCACGAGCAGGTCGGTCGCCGCCGCCATCATCATCATGCCGCAGATGGCAAAAAGCGTCAGCGCGTAGTACTCGCCCGGCGAAATCTGCTCTCGCTCGATCACATCGTTCGACAGCAGCATCGTCAGGATGCCGACGATGCAAAGGACGATGTTGATGAAGAGCGCGAAGTTGTCCGAGCGAATGACGCCCATGCTGTGGGCGTCGCTGTTCCACAGACAGCCGGACGCGATCGCCGCGCCGACCAGTCCAATCAGGCCGAGGCCGGCGATCGGCATGCGCTCGTCGCGCTGACGAAACGCTTCAGCGAGCATCGCGGCGACGGCCGAAAGCGCCACGATGACGATGGGAATGATCCCGGCGTATTCAGTCATTGTTCAGTCGCTCTCACGGCTCGCGACTTGCGATTCGCGGCTCGCGACTCGCGGTTGGCGGCTCGCGACTCGCGGTTGGCGGCTCGCTGCCCGGTCCCGTTAACGCCGCCTTCTTCCAGGAGCGAGATCGGCCGAAACTGAGGCGCGAATCGCATCTCGATCCCGATAAACTCTGTCCATCGATTTTCGAGCGGAGAGGCCGGACGGGCCTGAGGCTCTAGAAGGGGCCCGACTCCCCAGCCGCCAGTCGCGTCCGCCATTCGCGAGTCGCGAGTCGCGAGCCGCGAGTCGCGAGTCGTGTGGTTTTGAGCGTAACTGCGTCCCGTTACGCGCTCGATGGTGCGCTTGACGGCCGGCTCCATCGGGCGGAGAAACAGGTTCGGCACGATACCCATCACGATCGCCATGGCCACCGTCGGCACCATCAGCGCCCACTCACGAGGCAGCAGATCCGGCAGCGAGCGGTTCTTGGGATTCGTGACGTCGCCGTAGTTGACGCGCTGAAACATCCACAGCATGTAAACCGCCGACAGAATGACGCCAGAGGCGGCGACCGCCGCGAATTTTGGATTCCAGAGAAACCCGCCGAGCAGGATCAGGAACTCACCGACGAAGCCGTTCATGCCCGGAAGCGCAATCGAGGAGAGCGTCACGAGGAGGAATGCGGCGACGAACCGCGGCATCACCGCCTTCAAACCGCCGAATTCGGAGATGAGACGCGTGTGGCGTCGATCCGACAACATGCCGACCAGCATGAACAGGCCGCCAGTGCTCACGCCATGGTTGAGCATCTGGTAGATGGACCCCTGCAGTCCCTGGGCGTTCATAGCGCAGAGTCCCAGCACAACGAATCCGAGGTGGCTCACGCTCGAATACGCCACGAGCTTCTTCAGGTCCGGCTGCACCATCGCGACGAGCGCGCCGTAGATGATCCCGATGATCGCGAACGCGGCAATCCAGGGCGCGTAGTGCATCGCAGCGGACGGGAACAGCGGGAACGCGAACCGCACGAGGCCGTACGTGCCCATCTTCAGCATGACACCCGCGAGAATGACCGAGCCGGCCGTCGGGGCTTCGACGTGCGCATCGGGCAGCCAGGTGTGGAACGGGAACAGCGGGACCTTGATCAGGAACGCGACCGCGAACGCGAGGAAGAACCATCGCTCCATCGGCCACGACAGCGTGAGCCGCTGCAGGTCGAGGAGGTTGAAGCTGGGCGTTCCGTTGGCCGCCGCATACGCCGAGGCCAGCCCGATGATGGCGACGAGCATCAGCACGCTGCCGGCCATCGTATACAGGATGAACTTCACCGCGGCGTACACCCGCCGGTCGTAGCCCCAGATGCCGATCAGGAAGTACATCGGGATCAGGACGAAGTCCCAGAACATGTAGAAGAGAAAGAGATCGATGGCAACGAAGACGCCGAGCATCGAGCTCTCGAGCGCGAGCAGGAAGAAGGCGAACATCTTCACGCTCTTGTGCACGGAATCCCAGGAGGACAGCAGCGCAAGCGGCGTCAGGAACCCGGTCAGCACGACCAGGAACAGGCTGATCCCGTCTACGCCGATCAGATACTGGATGCCGAACGCGGGCATCCAGGCGTGCCGCTCCACGAACTGGTAGTCCGCGCTGACGGGATCGAAGCGCCACCACAGCAGGAGCGTCGCGGCAAACGTGAGCAGCGACACCCCGAGCGCGAGCGTCTTGACAACGCCCTCGCGATCGGACCGGTCGCCGCTGCCCCCGGCAAGGAGAACCAGCAGCGCGCCGGCGAGCGGCAGGAAAACAATCAGTGAAAGAATCATCAGGTCTTCAGCAAGTACCAGCCAAGGATCAACACGACGCCAAGGAACAGCGACGCCGCATACGTCCGGACCGACCCCGTCTGCACGCGGCGCAAGACTCCGCTCGCGGCGCGGACGCTCTGGCCAACCCCGTTGACCGCGCCATCGATGATCCCGGCATCGGCGCCTTTCCACAGACCGACGGTTGACAGCAGCTTGATTGGCTGCACCACGGTCGCGTCGTACAGCTCGTCCACGTAATACTTGTGCACGAGAAGCGTGTAGAGCCCGTGCATCCGCGCCGCCATCGCGTCCGCTGCCGGCCTGTTCCGCAGCCAGAAGTACATCGCGATGAGAATGCCGGCGACGGCGACGCCGCTCGACAGCGCCATCAGCATCAGCTCAGTCGACTCGGATTCACCGGCCTGGCCGGACGCTTCGGTCCCGTGACCTTCCTGGACCGCCACCGGACGGACGCGACCCGCGGTTTCTAATGGGGGCGATGCCGTTCCGGCTTCGAGCCGGCGACCGGTCTCGCTCACTTCGAAACTGGGCTCGAGGAAGCGCTCGATGCGATTGCTGCCGCCGAGTGCGTGCGGGACGCCGACATAGCCGGCGAAGATCGAACCAATGGCCAGCACGATCAGTGGTATCGCCATCGACGACGGAGCATCGTGCGGTGCGTGCCCACGCCCGTGCGAATCGTGGTGTGCGGGGGCCGAATGCCCGTGCCCCGCCTGCGCGGCCGGCTCCTCTTCTTCCGGATGCGCTGTGCCGTTCGCGCCGGAACGCCGCTCACCATGGAACGCGAGGAACACGAGCCGGAACATGTAGGTCGCGGTGAGAAGCGACGTCACCATCCCAATGCCCCAGAGCAGCAGCCGGTACGGATTCGTCGAGGTGAACGTGCGAAACAGGATCTCGTCCTTGCTGAAGAACCCCGACAGCAGCGGCACTCCTGCGATCGCCAGCGCGCCTATGAAAAACGTCCAGTACGTCACCGGCAGGTACCGCTTCAACCCGCCCATGTTGCGAAGGTCCTGTTCGCCGGCCAGCGCGTGAATGACGGCGCCAGACCCGAGGAACAGCAGCGCCTTGAAAAAGGCGTGCGTATAAAGATGGAAGATGCCCGCAGCGTACGCCTGGACTCCCATCGCGAGGAACATGTAGCCGAGCTGCGAGACCGTCGAATACGCCAGCACGCGCTTGATGTCGTTCTGGACGAGGCCTATTGTCCCGGCCATCAGCGCGGTAGCGACCCCGATTCCCGCAACGATCGACAGCGTGATCGGCGCGTGCGAGAACAGCACGGCGTTCCTGCCGATCATGTAGACACCGGCTGTCACCATCGTCGCCGCATGGATGAGGGCGGAAACCGGGGTCGGGCCTTCCATCGCGTCCGGCAGCCACACGTAGAGCGGGATCTGTGCGGACTTGCCGGTCGCCCCGAGGAAGAGGAGCAGTGTGGCAATGGTGATGACGCCCATCGTCCCGTGCTCGACGGCTCGCGCGTCAGTAGCGGCGGCGACCTGCTGGAAATCCAGCGTGCCGAAGGTCGCGAAGATCAGCAGCATGCCGAGCACGAACCCGAAGTCGCCGATGCGATTGACGATGAACGCTTTCTTCCCCGCATCAGCGGCCGACTGCTTGCGGAACCAGAACCCAATCAGCAGGTACAAACACAGGCCCACGCCTTCCCAGCCGACGAACATGACCAGAAAATTGGCGCCCAGCACCAGCACGAGCATGAACGAGGCGAAGAGATTCAGGTACGAGAAGTACCTCGCGTATTCGCTGTCGCTCTCGTCGTGCATGTATCCGGTGGAATAGATGTGGATGAGCGAGCCGATGCCGGTGACGACCAGAATCATCAGCGACGAGAGATGATCCAGGCGAAGGGTGAATGGCACGTGGAGCGTGCCGGAGGTCATCCAGTCGAACACTGTGAGCTCGATCGGAGCCGCCGCGTCGCCCAGAAGCCCCCACACGAGAACGACCGACACGACAAATGACGCAATCATGGCGGCGCACGCCAGGCCGCCCGAGATCGATTTCGTGAGCCGCCGCCCGAGACAGGCGTTGACGATGAAGCCGACGAAGGGAAACAGCGGAATCAGTGACAGCATCGGTCAGGCCTGACGGAACGATTGCGAACCGGCGCTTACCATTTCAGCGAGGTAAATGCGTCGGGGCTCAGCGTCTCGCGGTGACGGAAGAGCGCGATGATCAGCGCCAGGCCGACCGCCGCTTCCGCGGCGGCGACGGTCATGACGAAAAACGTGATGATCTGCCCGTCCACCGACCCGCGGTATCGCCCGACCGCAACGAACGTCAGGTTGACGGCGTTGAGCATGATTTCGATCGAGAGCAGCACCGTGATCAGGTTGCGCCGCAGGAACACGCCGGCCGTGCCGATCGCGAACAGCACCCCCGAGAGGATGAGATAGTAATTGAGCGGCACCATCAGGCCTGCTCCCTTCGCGCCAACACGACCGCCCCGATCATCGCCACCAGAATCAACACCGACGTCGCTTCGAACGCGAACGCGTGCCGCGTGAATATGCCGTTGCCGATGAGCGCGACGGAACTGACGGACGGGGCCGTCGCTCCCCGTGTGAACCAGCCGAGCCCCACACGCGCGAGCGCCCAGAGGATTTCCACCGCCAGAAGCAGCGACAGGATGGCGCCCAGACGCATGCCCATGGGGCCGAGCATTGTCGAAACCCCGGCGGCCGCTGGCTCCTCCCTCGGCACGTTCAACAGCATGACGACGAACAGGAAGAGCACCATGATCGCGCCCGCGTACACGATGATCTGCGTGACCGCGGTGAACGGCGCGTCGAGCAGCACATAGAGGCCTGCAAGGGCTCCGAACGAGACGATGAGCAGCATCACGCTGTGCATCGGGTTGCCCTGTCCGATGACCAGCAGCGACGCGATGATCGCGATGGCTGCGAAGACGAAGAAAGCAATAACGTCCATTTCAACTCTCTGACGCCCGTAGCGCGGGGCTTCAGCCCCGCGTCAGTGACGCGCTGCTAAAGCAGCGCGCTACGGGTGTCGATGTCTCTACCCCACCCAGAACACCAGCGCCGCCGTGACGAACAGGTTCACCACCGCCACCGGCAGCAGCCACTTCCATCCAAATTCCATCAGCTGGTCGTACCGATAGCGCGGCAGCGTCCACCGCATCCACACGTAGAAGAACAGGATCAGGAACACTTTCACCAGGAACCAGACCCACGCCGAGCCAGTCGGGCAGGAACGGTCCGAGCCAGCCGCCCAGATACAGACTCGTCGCGACCGCCGACACGGTCACCATGTTTATGTACTCCGCGAGGAAGAACATCGCGAAGCTCATCGAGCTGTACTCGGTGTGATAACCAGCGACCAGCTCCTGTTCCGCCTCGGGGAAATCGAACGGCGCGCGGTTGGTTTCGGCAACGCCTGCGATCAGATAAATGAGGAAGCCGAGTGGCTGCAGAAATATGTACCAGCGGGGGATGAATCCGAACCATGTGCCCGACTGGTTCATGACGATCTCGCGCAGCGACAGCGAGCCGGCCATCATGATGACTGCCGCCATCGCCAGGCCGTACGACAGCTCGTAGCTGATCATCTGCGCCGACGAGCGCAGCCCGCCAAGCAGCGAATACTTGCTGTTCGAGCTCCAGCCCGCCAGCACGATCCCGTAAATCCCCATCGACGTGATCGCGAAGATCACGAGCACCGCCACGTTGACGTCGGTGATCTCGAGCGGAATCGGGCGATCCAGCAATCCGAAGAGCGTCGTCTCGGTGCCGAACGGCACGACCGAGAAGGCGGCAAACGCCGCCGTCGTCGAGACGATCGGCGCGATGGCGAACAGAATCGTATCGGCCGCCTTCGGCTTCAGCTGCTCCTTGAAGAGCAGCTTGATGACATCGGCGAACGGCTGCAGAACGCCTTCGAACCCGACGCGGTTGGGCCCGCTGCGATCCTGAATGTAGGCGCAGACTTTCCGCTCCATCCAGACCATGAAGGCCGCCGACAGTACGAGCATGTTGAAGACGACGAAGATCAGGCCGAGCTGGGCGATGACCGTCGGCGGAGGCAGCCAACTCATGTCAGTGCGCCCCCACCGGCATGCGTGAGGCGCGCCAATCGGACGGCACCGTGCATCGCCCCTCGCGCACGTGCGCTTCGAACTCGGCACGGAAGTGCTTGACGGTCGTCAACGCTGGCGTCGCCGCCGCATCGCCGAACGCGCACAGGGTCTTGCCGAGGATGTTGTTGCCGACGCTGACGAGCAGATCGATGTCGCGCATCTCTCCTTCACCGCTGTCGATGCGCGTCAGGATCTTGTGGAGCCAATCTCCACCTTCCCGGCAGGGCGTGCACTTGCCGCACGACTCGTGCTTGTAGAAGTACAGAAGGTTGCGGGCAGCCCACACCATGCAGGTCGTCTCGTCCATCACGATGATGCCTGCCGAACCCAGCATGGATCCGGCCTTCTGCACATCATCGAAGCTGGCGGGAATATCGAGCTGATCTGGCAGGAGAATCGGAACCGATGAACCGCCCGGAATGACGGCCTTCAGTTGGTGCCCGTCGCGAATGCCGCCGGCGTAGTCAAAGATGAGCTCTCGGAGCGTCGTCTTCATCGACGCCTCGAACACGCCGGGTTTCTTCACGTGGCCGCTGACGCAGAACAGCTTCGGTCCACCGTTCTTCTCGGGTCCCAGCGACGTGAACCATTCGACACCGTTCAGCACAATCGCCGGGATGTTGCAGAGCGTCTCCACGTTGTTCACGGCCGTCGGCTTGTTGTAGAGGCCCGACACGGCGGGAAATGGCGGTTTGATGCGTGGCTGCGCGCGCTTGCCCTCGAGCGACTCGATCAGCGCGGTTTCTTCGCCAGCTTCATACGCGCCCGCACCCCGGTGAATGACGATGTCGCAGTCGAAGCCGGTGCCGAGGATGTTCTTGCCGACGTAACCTTCGGCGTACGCCTTCGCGAGCTCGGCCTCCAGAATCCTCTGGACGTGAAAGAACTCGCCGCGGATGTAGATGTAGGCGACTTTCGCGCCGATCGCCCAGCAGCCAATCAGGCAGCCCTCGAAGAGCAGGTGCGGGTTGCGCTCCATCAGCACGTGGTCCTTGAACGTACCGGGCTCGCTTTCGTCGGCATTGCACGCGATGTAGCGCGGTTCGGTTTTCTGGTCGACGAACTGCCACTTCAGCCCGGTCGGAAACCCCGCTCCGCCGCGTCCACGCAGACCCGTCGCCTTCACGAGCTGGATGACGTCGACCGGCTTCATGCCGAGCGCCTTCTTCAGTCCCTCGTATCCATCGTGCTTGAGGAAAAAGTCGAGCGTATAGCTGTTCGGCTCGCGGACGTATTTGGTAAGGATTGGTTCCATTATTGAGCAATTGCTGATTGCTGAATGCTGAATGCTGATTGAATCGCCCGATCAATCAGCATTCAGCAATCGAGAATCAGCACTCATCTTTCCACGCTCAAATGACATCCCGACAACGCGGCACCACCGCGCGCCTTGATGTCGTCCACGAGCCTCGAACAGCTCTCGGGCGTCGCCTTCTCGTGCCAGTGCTCGTTGTTGACCATCACGACCGGCGCGCGATCGCACGCGCCCAGGCACTCGAACTCGAGCAGCGTAAACATACCCGAAGGATCGGTTTCTCCCAGCTTGATACCCAGCTTCTCCGACAACGCCTCGGTCACGCGCTCGGCGCCGTTGAGCGCGCACGACAGCGTCCGGCACACCTGCAGGACGTACTTGCCGACGCGTGCCTTGAAAAACATCACGTAATAGGTCGCGACGTCTTCCACTTCGGCCGCGGTCATGTCCAGAATCCCGGCCACGTGGCGCATGCCGCTCGCGGTCAGATATCCTTCCTGCTCCTGCACGAGATACAGCGCGCCGAGGACCGCCGACCGCTTTTGATCCGGCGGATACTTCGTCAGCATATCCTCGAGGATGGCGCGGCGCTCCCGCGTGAACTCGAACGGCTCTCCCTCGTCGAGGCGCGCACGCTCCGACTTATGGAAGTGCGCCGAGTCGTACACCATCAACGGATGGAAACTCATCGATCCACATCTCCCATGACGACATCGGTCGATCCGATGACGGCGATCACGTCGGCGATCATGCCGCCGATGATCGCGTTGGGCAGCGCCTGACAGGCGTAGAACGAAGGGGCTCGCAGCTTGATGCGAGAGGGTCGATTCGTTCCATTGGAGACGATCGAGAACCCGTGCTCGCCGCGCGGCCCCTCGACCGGCACGTACGATTCCCCGGCTGGCACCGTGAATCCCTGCGAATAGATCAGGAAGTGCTGTATCAGCCCTTCCATCTCGGTGTAGACCTTATCCTTCGGCGGCGGGACAATTCGGTAGTCCTGGATGTCGTACACGCCTCGCGGCGTAATGCGCGGGAGCGCCTGCTGCGCAATGCGCGTGCTCTGACGCATCTCCTCCATACGCACGAGATAGCGGTCGTAGACATCGCCTGCCGTACCGAGTGGGACCTCGAAGTCATAGGTTTCGTAGCCCGAATACGGGAAGGCCTTCCGGACGTCGTACGGCACACCGGCTGCGCGCGCCATCGGTCCGACGAGTCCGTACGCAACCGCAACATCCTTCGGGATGACGCCGACCGATCGCGTGCGTTTCAGCCAGATCTGGTTCTGCGTCAGCAGGTCCTCGTACTCGTTCAGCTTGTCAGGGAACGCATCGAGGAATTTCTTGACCGCGTCATGAAACCCTGTCGGGAGATCCTCGCGCAGCCCGCCGATCCGCAGGTAGCTCGGGAACATCCGGAATCCGGCGAGCATCTCGTTGATGTTGAGCAATTGCTCCCGCTCGCGGAAGCAGTACATCATCACGGACACCGCGCCAATCTCGAGCCCGTGCGTCCCCAGCCACACGAGATGGCTCGCGATACGCTGCAGCTCGGCGATGAGCACACGGATGTTCCGGACGCGCTCGGGCATCTCGATCCCAAGCAACTTCTCGACCGCAAGGCAGAACGACAGGCTGTTTGATTGCGCCGCCAGGTAATCCATCCGTTCGACGAGTGGAATCACCTGCTGCCACTTCTTCTGTTCCGCGGTCTTCTCGATCCCCGTGTGGAGAAACCCAATGGTGGTATCCGCGTTGACGACGACCTCGCCGGACAGCTCGAGCACCAGGCGCAGCACGCCATGCGTGCTGGGGTGCTGCGGCCCCATGTTCACCGTCATCGTCTCGCTGCGAAGTTCGGGCATAGCGTGAATCGTAAAAATGCTGAGTGTCGAGTGCTGAGTGTCGAATGCATTCAGCATTCAGCATTCAGCATTCAGCACTCAACATTCAGCAATTCTTCTCTCTTTCCACCAGCGCACAGATCGCATGGATCACCGTGCGATGCACTTCCTGAACGCGCGCCGTTGATGCGTGCGGCACATTGACATGAATCGCCGCCGCCTTGGCGATCGCGCCGCCGTCGCGACCGGTCAGCGCGACCGTCTTCATCCCCTTCGCGTTCGCCGCCTGCAGCGCGGCCAGCACGTTGGGAGATCGCCCGCTCGTCGAAATCCCGAACGCGACGTCCTCGCGCCTGCCAAGCGCCTCGACCTGCCGCGCGAACACCCAGTCGAACGTGAAATCGTTCGCGACGCTCGTCACGACGCTTGTATCCGTCGTCAAGGCGAGTGCCGCGAGCGCCTCGCGATCCCGTTCGAATCGCCCCACGAGCTCCGCGGCCATGTGCTGCGCATCAGCCGCGCTTCCGCCATTGCCGAAGACCAGCAGCTTGCCGCCCGAGTCCAGGGACGCACGAATCGCCGCTGCCGCTTCGATCACCGCGTCCTGCACCACGTCTCGCGTGCGGCGATGCACCGCGATTGCCTCGTCGAACACCGCTTGAACGATTGCGGCAGCGCCCACAGCGGGGTGACCGTCCATCAATCGCCCCGCGCCCGGTCCCTTGTCGCCTGAATGTTCGCCACGAACTGTTCCTGCGAGACCTGAAGCGGCTCGTACGTTTTCACTGGCATCTTGATCTGAACGGGGTAATCCTTCCGAAGCGGAAAGCCTTCCCAGTCGTCGGGCAGCAGTATCCGCCTCAAATCAGGATGGTTGGCGAACTGAATGCCAAAGAGGTCGTACGCTTCCCGCTCGGACCAGTTGGCGGCGGGCCAGACGCTCGACACCGACGGAACGGTCGGATCCGTACCCGGCACCCGCACCTTCACCCGCAACCGCTTCGCCGTCTCGCCAAACCCACCCGTGCCGAGACTCGCCAGCAGATACACGATTTCGAATCGGGGTTCGCGAGGCAGATAGTCGACGGGCAGCAGGTCCGCAAGAAACGCGAACCGGAGTTCCGGCTCATCGCGGAGAGCGCGGCAGGTTTCAACCAGCTGGTCGAGCGCTACGTATAGTGTCGGCATCCCATCCGCCGACGCGACGCGCTCGAGACCGGCGGCCGGCACCGGTACGAGACAGAATCTCGATGATCGCGTCCGACTCCATTACGCGAAGACCTTCGATTTATCGATCTTCTTCTGGAGCTGAACGATGCCGTAGATGAGCGACTCGGGGCGCGGCGGGCATCCTGGAACGAACACGTCGACTGGAACGACCTGATCGACGCCCTGGACGATCGCGTAGTTGTCAAAGACGCCGCCGACCGAGGCGCAGGCGCCCATTGAAATCACGTACTTGGGCTCCGGCATCTGGTCGTAAATGCGGCGCAGCACCGGCGCCATCTTTCGCGACAGCCGTCCGGCGATAATCATCAGGTCCGACTGCCGCGGAGAACCGCGGAAGACCTCCGCGCCGAACCGTGCGATGTCGTATCGCGATGCACTCATAGCCATCATCTCGATCGCGCAGCACGCGAGACCGAAGGTGACCGGCCAAATCGACGACCGGCGGGCCCAGTTGACCATCTTGTCGACGGTCGTCAGCAGGACAGGAATTTCAGCGTCGTTTTCAGCCATGGGCATTCAAAGTCGACAATCAAATCGACAATCAAATCCGCAATCAGCAATCTCAACCAGCAATCGACAATCCAAAAATCCGCAATCGCCAATCGGCAATCCGCAATTCTTCACCGTTCGTGTCCCCAATCGAAGACACCCTTCCGCCAGACGTACACGTAGCCGGCGAGCATGATGACGAAAAACAGCAGCATCTGAATGAAGCCGGTCCATCGCAACTGGCGCAGCGCCATGGCGAAGGGATAGAGGAACGCGATCTCGATGTCGAACAACAGGAAGATCATCGCGACCAGGTAGAACTTGACCGGGTGGCGCTCCCGAGCGTCGCCCACCGGCGGCATGCCGCACTCGTAGGGCGCCAGCTTCTCGGGCGTGGGCTTGCGCGGAGCGACGAGGTACGCACCGAGGACGTTGACGGCGCCGAACCCGGCACCGAGCGCGAGCATGATGAGGATTGGAATCCAGCCGTGCATGCAGTAGAAAGCACCGCGCTTGTGAATGTTTTCTCAAGGCGGGGCAAAAAAAGTCGGGCCTTCTGACCCGATCATCCCCTGCCGTCGGTTTCGCCGCAACCTGAACTATCGAATGCTATCACAAGGACAGCAGCTGGCTTCCAGCTACCACCTTCCCGCTCGCAGCTCTCCGGATCGGATTCATACCTGAAGCAAAGACGCGAAAGCTGGAAGCTGGAAGCTGGAAGCTGGAAGCTGACAGAATACAGAGATATGCGGCTCGCATGGTTCAGCCCGATGCCGCCGGTGCCCTCCGGAATCGCGGCGTGCAGTGGCGACGTGCTCGATGAGCTGGAGACGCGCCACACGATCGATGTGTACGTGCACGAAACCGCCGGGCGCGGACCTGCCAACGACGTCACGCGCACGCCCCGCGTGGCCGTGCATTCAGCGCACGACTTCGTCTGGCGTCATCGCGCACATCCGTATGACCTTACGGTGTATCAAGTTGGGAACTCGTCGCACCACGATTATCTGTGGCCGTATCTCTTCCGATATCCGGGCCTGACGATCCTTCACGACGCGCACCTGCACCACGCTCGGGCGGCGGCACTCCTCCGGACCAAGCGCGCAGCAGATTTTCGAGCCGAGTTCGCCGCGAACCACCCTGACCTTCACGCTGATCTGGCCGAGCTCGCAATCGCCGGATTCGACAATCATCTGTATTACCTCTGGCCGATGAACCGACTGATCATCGAAGCCTCGCGCCTCACGGCTGTGCATGCGGCGCCGCTTGCGCGTCAGCTCCAGGACGAGCTGCCCCGCAGCCGAGTCACCGCGATCCGACTCGCGCACGGCCAGAGGCTGGGCGAGGCGCAGATCGCGGACGCGCGGGCTCGGGTGCGCGCCGCATACGGCATTCCACAAGACGCGGTGCTGTTTGGGGTGTTCGGCGGGCTGACACCCGACAAACGAATCCGTCAGATTCTGGAGGCGCTCGAGGCCGTCGTGCCGTACGCGCCGTCCGCGCACCTGCTGCTCGCCGGCGCGCCGGCGCGCCATTACGATGTTGCCGCCGACGTCAGCCAGCGCCCTGTCGACCAGCGCGTCACGATCACCGGCTACTTGCCGACGGAGGCGGATCTGACCGACTGCATCGCCGCTTGCGACGTGTCGCTGAATCTTCGCTGGCCCACCGCGCGCGAAATGTCCGGACCCTGGCTCCGTGCGCTCGCGGCCGCGCGGCCGACCATCACGATCGATCTCGCGCATCTCGTGGATGTCCCGTCACTCGATCACGTACGTGGCGAATGAGGCGAGTCGCGACTCGCGACTCGCAACTCGCGGCTGAGCCGGATTTATCGAACCGCGAGTCGCGAACCGCGAGCCGCGACTTCCCGGATCCCGGCCCCGTCACTGTCGCGGTAGACATCCTGGACGAGGACCATTCGTTGCGGCTCGCCATGCGGAGGCTCGCCACGGATACTTCGCTCCGGCGTTCGCTCGGCAACGCCGGACAGCGTTACTGGGAGCGGGAGCACTCGATGCCTCGAATGCTCGAGGACTACGAGCGAGTGATTGCGGAAGCGGCAGCGACGCCGGCACCACTTGTGACACTGCCGGCTCATCTCGTCAACGACGGCGACCGGTTGCTGAACGACACGCTGGCGCAGTTTTCACTCGGTTCAGTTTGGGAATAGCGTCAGAGCCACACCAGCAGGAGCCGCGAGGGCGATGTTTGCTCATGAAGGCTAGGTAGTTGAAACGCCAGCGCCTGCGGCCGCCGCGAGCGGCGAGTCTGCGAGCCGTCGAGCGAGTAAGAAATTTGGAGTAAACTTTGACGATACGATTGAACGGCGAGCCGTACGACATCGCCGGTCCCGTCACGATCAGCGCGCTGCTCGCCGCGCTCAACCTCGATCCACGCATCGTCGCGGTCGAACACAACGTCGTGGTTGTGAAGCGCCAGCAGTACGACGAGACGCTGATACACGAGGGCGACGAGGTTGAAATCGTGAGATTCGTCGGCGGTGGCTGACAACTCTTCGCACCATGAGCCCCTGAGGCTTTATGACTTCCGATCCTCTCGTCATCGCCGGTCGAACGTTCCACTCCCGTCTGGTTGTGGGCACCGGAAAATATCCGTCGAACGCGGTCATGGCCGATGCGCACCGGGCGTCGGGCACGGACATGGTCACCGTTGCCGTCCGGCGCGTGAATCTCACCGACAAGTCGAAGGAATCGCTCATCGACTTCATCGACCGCGAACGCATCTTCATCCTGCCCAATACCGCAGGCTGCTACACAGCGGACGATGCGATCCGGACGGCGCGCCTGGGACGGGAAGTCGGTCTGTCGAACTGGGTGAAGCTCGAGGTGCTCGGCGACGAGCGGACGTTGTTTCCCGACAACGTCGCGCTGCTCGAAGCCACGCGCGTGCTCGTCAGTGAGGGATTCGTCGTGCTGCCGTATACCAACGACGATCCGGTGATCTGCCGGAAATTGGAAGAGGCTGGAGCCGCGGCGGTGATGCCGCTCGGTGCGCCGATTGGTTCTGGTCTCGGCATCCAGAACCCGAACAACATCCGGATCATCAAGGATCAGGCGCGCGTGCCGGTGATTGTCGACGCCGGGCGTCGGCACGGCATCGGACGCGGCGATTGCGATGGAGCTTGGCGCCGACGGCGTCCTCATGAACACCGCGATTGCGCTCGCGGAGGATCCTGTCGCCATGGCGAGCGCGATGAAACTGGCGGTTGAAGCAGGACGACTCGCGTATCGGGCGGGACGCATCCCGAAGCGTCCGCATGCGTCGGCCAGCAGCCCGATGGACGGACGAATCGCGTCGGCGGCGGTGGCCGCAGGGGAACGCGCCGGCGCTTGATGGCGGATTACGAGGCCGAACCGCTCGAGGCGGTGCTGCGGCGCCTGAAAGAGGAGCGCGACGAGGCTGACGCGCGCTACAACGACGCGCTGACGGCTGTCGACAAGGCCCTCAGTCCATCGGCTGCGATCCCGCCGCCTCCGCCGCCGCTTGACGATCACCAGATTGCGGCGCTCAACGAGGCGTGGAACACCCTGCCTGCGCCACCGCGCGCATCCGGTCTGCGCCAACGTGCCACCGGGTTCATATGGGGGGTGATCGGACCGTACCTCCAGCGCCAGCTGACGTTCAACTCGCTTCTGGTCGACCACATCAACCGCAACGCGGCGGCCGCGCGCGAGGCTCACCGGACCGCAGCACAAACGGCTGACGCGCTGAGAGACCAGCTCGCGGCGCTGGCACAGTTCCAGAGCCGGCTCATCCAGTTTTTCCAGCAGATCACCGCGTACGTCGGACACGAAGGATCGCGACACGGGCGGCAAAGCGCTCGTGCTCAACGCGTCGCTCAGTGGTCTCGCAGACAGCGTCGCGAAGCGATGGGAGTCGATGTCGGCAAGCGAGCAGCGCGTCGTCTCCCGGGTCGACAGCTTGACGGCCGAGCACGATGACATTCGCAGCACGATCGGCACGCTGCAGCAGGGCTTGATGACCATCAAGCGCGAGTTGGAGCGGATGTCGACGATGCCCGGATCCCGACCGGATCCCGGATCCCGCCCTTCGACGGGCTCAGGGCGTCCCGAGCCTGTCGAGGGACGGATCCCGGATCCCGGTACGGCGTCCTCGCCTCTTGCGTTCTCACCCGCTCTGGACGCCTACAAATACGTGGGCTTCGAGGATCGATTCCGGGGTTCGCGCGAGTTGATCCGGCAGCGGCTGGAGTCGTACGTGCCGCTTTTCGAGGGCCGCGCGACCGTGCTCGATGTCGGCTGCGGCAGAGGCGAGTTCCTGGACCTGCTGGGGACGCGACGGATCGATGCGCGTGGGATCGATCTCAATCATGAGATGGCCGAGGCCTGCCGTGACCGCGGCTTGAACGTCGATCGAAGCCGACGCGGTTGGATATCTGTCGACGCTCGCCGACGGGTCGCTGGGAGGGATCTTCTCGGCGCAGGTCGTCGAGCACCTGCAGCCCGCCTATCTGCTGCGATTTCTCGAGCTGTCGTTTCACAAGCTTCGGCCCGGAGGACGTCTGGTACTCGAGACGTTGAACCCCGCGTGCTGGGTGGCGTTTTTCGACAGTTACATCCGCGATATCACTCACGTCTGGCCGCTCCACCCGGACACGCTCAAGTATCTTGTCGTCGCGAGTGGCTTCAGCAGCGCCTCGGTCGAATTTCGGTCGCCCGTCGCCGAGGGAGGACAGACTTCAGCCGTTTGCCGCTCCGGCGGCTGGTGCCCCGGCGCTCGCGGATCTCGCGGAGGCATTCAACACCAATGTCGAGAAGCTGAACGCGCGGATGTTCACGTATCTCGACTACGCCGTGATTGGAGACAAAGCGTCGTGATCGATCGCGTCGCATGATCGCCATCCATGCCGCTCTTCAAGAAGGCAGGCCGGGTGCTCTCCGCGAAGCTGACGAGAGTGACGCTGGACCGCTTCATCGCGGCGCACGCGAGCGACCGCCGGACGCTGGATATCGGCGCGCAGAACGGGCCCTACGCAGCATACTTCCCGCATCGAACGGCGCTCGACATCAAGCCCGGCATCGGCGTGCAGATCATCGGCGACGCGCAGGCGCTTGGCATCGGTGACGCGCGCTTCGACGTCGTCCTGTGCACCGAGGTCCTCGAACATCTACCGGAGCCGCAGCGCGCGATTGACGAGATCTACCGCGTCCTCGTCCCCGGCGGCCAGCTGCTCCTGACCACGCGGTTTCTGTTTCCCATTCACGACGCGCCGCACGACTATTTCCGCTTCACGAAGTACGGACTGCGTCACCTGCTGCGCCGCTTCGAAATCATCGAACTGCAGGAAGAAACCGATGCGGTCGGCACGCTTGCTGTGCTGCTGCAGCGGCTGGGCATGCAGGCGCAAACGCTGCGGCGGACACCGTTCAGGGCAATCTGGCTTCTGTCGGCGCAAATCGTCCGGCCGTTCTCGTTTCTCATCACCGAGGAATATGGCGACAGCCGGCGGCTCCAGCGCGAGCGCGGAATCATGACCAGCGGATATCACGTCGCGTGCAGGAAACCCGCCGCATGACCGGACCGCCGTCGACAGACCAAGGACAGCTTCCCCTGCTGCTCGCGGCGGGACTGACAGTCGCCGCGACCGTGGCCCTGTATTGGCCAGCGCTTGGCAGCGGCTTTCTCGGCGACGATTTCATGATCCTCCACCGGCTGCGCGGCCTCGAGCGCGCTGCCGACGTGATGCGCTTCTTCCACGGCGAGTTCTTCGAGTACTACCGCCCACTGGGTTTCGTGTCGCACGCGCTGGACTGGGCACTCGCCGGACAGAACGCCCGTCAGTTTCACCTGACCAACATCCTGATCCACGCCGTCAACACCGTGCTCGTGCTGCTCATCGGGCGCGAGTTGTCGCCGCGTCCGCTTGCCGGGCTGCTGGCAGCGGCGCTGTTCGCCCTGCATGCGTCGAACAACGAGGCGGTGGTCTGGATGTCGGCGCGATTCGATCTGCTCGCCACCTGTTTCGCGCTGGGCGCGATCTACCTCATGATTCGCGGCGGACTGCCGCAGCAGGCGGCCGCCGCCTTGTTCTTTCTGTTCGCCCTCCTCTCGAAAGAGGCGGCGGTGGCGCTCCCGATTGCTGCCGCTGGCTGGAGCACCTTCCGCCTGCGGTCGACGACGACGCGCGCGATCGCGTTTGTCATACCGTGGCTGGTTGTGCTGGCGCTGTACAGCGCGCTCCGTCAACTGGGTGGCGGCGTGTCGGCGGTCGGCGGGCCCTCACGGCTCCCGAAGCTAGCCGTGTTCATCGTCAGCATGATTGCCATTGTCGCGATGGCGTCGGATCGTTGGATTCCGCTGCGCGCCTGGCTGCGGCCTCGACGAACCGCCGTCATGGCAATCATGGGCGCAGGGCTGGTCGTCCTCGTGCTGGCCGCGGCATTGTCGGGTGGACGCGTAGGCTCGCTCGCACGCGAAAAGCTCGCCGTCTCCGGGTTCGCAGTTTTCTATCTGACGTCACCGGTTCTTGCGCCGGGTGAAGCCATCTTCAGCGACCCGACCGCTCCGCCGGCCTGGATGGTGGGAACCGCCGCTCTCCTCGCGCTTGCCGCGCTGCTCTTCTTCCTCTGGAACAGGTTGCTGGACGACGATCGATATTGGTTTCTCGCGGCATTCTTTGCGGCCACGCTTCTGCCGATCTCGGCTCTCACGGAAGGCAAGCGCTATTTGTACCTGCCGTCAGCTGCGATATCGCTCCTCGTTGCCGTCCTCGTCGTGGAGATGAAAGGACGATGGCGGCGAACGGCGCTGTCCGCGATCGCGTGCCTTCTCGTCGTTTCCGCGGTTCAGATTGCCGTCAGGATTCAGGATTGGCGATGGGCCGGCCGAATGACGGCGGATGGGGCGAAGTTGGTAGACGCGACGCTCGCGCCTTCGTGCGGCACCGGTCATGTCGTGTTCCTGACCAGTCCGGTTGCCATGCGAGGCGTGTACTCACATTTCTACTACGAGACGTTCGAAGTGCCGCGCGGCTGCATGCCGCAAGTCTTTCAGGTCGTCGTCCGCGTCGTCAGATTCGACACGCCGATCGCTGTGCGATGGGGGCAGCCCGGTCAGATTGTCATCACCACGCCCGACTATCGGGGAAACTTCCTTCTCTCTCACGATCTCCGCGCGTTTGATGCGCCGTTGGATGTGGGAGAGCGGTTGAACATCCAGACGCCACTTGGCGTTGTCGATGCGGATACGTCCGACCACGCCGCAGCAAGTGACGCTGACGCTGTCGGAGGATGCCAGGCGCGAGCCGACTCACTTCTTCTACTACGCGGACGGCAGGATCCAGGCGCTGTCACCAGCTTCAGTCAAGTGACGCAACGGTCAGTGCTGTGTCGATTGAAATAGAATGAACGCACCCATGAATGTCGAACTCAAGTGATGAAGGGCATTATCCTTGCCGGCGGCACCGGCTCCCGGCTCCACCCCTTGACGAAGGGGGTGAGCAAGCAGCTGATCCCCGTATACAACAAGCCGCTCATCTACTATCCGCTGTCGACCCTGATGCTGGCTGGGATTCGAGAAATCCTCGTTATCACCACGCCACACGAGCAGGATGCCTTCAAGCGCCTGCTCGAAGACGGCAGCGACTTCGGTTTGTCGATAACCTATGCCGTGCAGCCGGCGCCCGAGGGGCTTGCACAGGCGTTCCTGATTGGCCGCGATTTCATCGGCGGTGACCGCGTCTCACTAGCTCTGGGCGACAACATCTTCTACGGCGCGCATTTCACCGATTGCCTGCGACGGGCAGCCGCGCAGACTGAAGGCGCCACGGTGTTCGGCTACCAGGTCAGCGATCCCGAACGCTACGGTGTCGTCGAGTTCGATGCGCAGGGAAAGGTCGTTGGCATCGAGGAGAAGCCGAAACACCCGAAATCCCCGTTCGCGGTGACCGGGCTGTACTTTTATGACAACCAGGTCGTGGACATCGCGGCCTCCCTCCGGCCGTCCGCACGCGGCGAGCTGGAGATCACCGACGTGAACTGGGCGTACCTGACGCGCGGGCAGCTTTGGGTCGAGAAGCTCCCTCGAGGCGTGGCCTGGCTCGACACCGGCACGCATGAATCGCTCGTGCAAGCGACAAACTACGTCCAGGCCATCGAGGAACGCCAGGGACTGATGATTGGATGTCCGGAGGAGATTGCGTACCGCCTCGAACTCATCAGCGCTTCGGACCTCGAGCAGCTCGGTTCGGCGATGAAGGGAAGTCCGTACGGTCGCTACCTCCTTCGCTTGCTCGAGGACGACCGCCAGCGCTGATCGATTATGCCTTTCACGTTTGAAGAGACGGGCCTCCCCGGCGTGATCGTGATCCAGCCCAAGACCTTCGCCGATGAGCGCGGGTTCTTCCTCGAGACGTACAAGAAGTCCGATTTCGCTGCGGCCGGAATCCCGGCGGATTTCGTGCAGGAAAACCACTCGAAGTCCGTGCGCGGCACCCTTCGTGGCCTGCACGCACAGCGCGCGCCGAAGGCGCAGGGCAAGCTCGTGCGAGTGGTGGAAGGGGAGATCTTCGACGTGGCGGTCGACGTCCGCCGTGATTCGCCGATGTTCGGGCGGTGGGTCAGCGTCCTGTTGTCGGCGGACAATCAGCGATCGGTCTACGTCCCCGCCGGCTGCCTGCACGGGTTCTGTGTCATGAGCCCGGAGGCGCAGGTGATCTACAAGACGACAGACGAGTACGCTCCCGAGCTCGAGTACGGCGTGCAGTGGGACGATTCGACGCTCGCGATCCCCTGGCCGGTCACTACGCCTCGTCTGTCGGAGCGCGATCGTCGCTGGCCGAGTCTCGAGGAGTTGCTGTGAGACTGGTCCCTCAGGCTACCCGGAAGCCTTTCTGGTTCTCTGGTCCGACGATCAGCGACCGGCGCGCGGCCAGATGCGCCACGAGCGCCGCGCGCCACGTTGGCATTGCGATGCCGAGGCTGCGCAGCTTGCGATTCGAAAGAGCACACAACTGCGGACGTTTCGCCACGGCCGGCGGGTCCGCGAGCGCCACTCTGGACTGCCTATCACTCGACGTTACGTATAATGAACGGACGGATGAGTGTCGAACGCCGCGGAGCCCGCCTGATACACCGCGCGGCTTGGCTACTGGCGACGATTCTCATCGCCGCGCCCCTCACGTCCATTTTTCATCAGCCGGTTGGATGGGGTCCTCGCCTCGTTGTCATCGGTCTGGCCGTCACGGCGGCATTTCGGCCATTCGATGCCTGGCTAATGTTCAGCGGACTCGGCCCGTTCGCAGCGACGATCCTCGCGCTGACGCGCTCGGGGCACGCACCTGCTGAACTTTTTCGAGGCCGTGGTGCTGGCGTTGCTGCTCGGCTGCGCGGCGCGGCGCGGCATCCAGCCGCAGCCCCTCGCCGTCCCACCACGATTCGGAGCCGCTGCCGCGGCTCTCCTCTCGATCGCGCTTGCCGCCTTGGTGATGAGTGCCGTCATCATTCGGATCGAGCGGCCCGACACGCCCGCCGTGGAGCTCTTGAAATCGTTCGTCTTACGAGACTATCTCGTGGCTGGGAACGCACTGACCGCCAGCATGCTGTTCGCCGAGGGGGTGGCGCTCATGCTACTGGCGGGAGATGCAGGCGCGGCCGATCCTGATCGCCGCGCTCGTATCCTGCGAATGATGGTCGGCGGGGCGGCCGGCGCGGCGATGCTCAATCTCCTCCGCATCATCAATTCCGCCGCCCCCCAACCGCATCCCTGGGCGGCGTTTCTCACTCAGTTCGCAACCGTTCGCGCAAACATGCACTTCCCTGATCTGAACGCCGCCGGTTCCTATTTCGCGTTGATGCTGTTCATTGCCCTGGGCCTTCTCCAGTCGTCGCGCGTGCTTGCCGTCGTGGCCTCGCTCTTGATCGGTGCAGGCGTGTGGATGTCGGGATCGCGAACCGCTATAGCGGCGGCGCTTGCCCTGGGCATCGCGGGAGCTCTCACGAGGCCCGATTTCGGTCGCCGCCGGCTCGTTTTCTCTCTTGCGATCGTGACGGTTCTGGCGCTGCTCGCGGCTGTCAGCTGGGGATGGTACCCGCAGGGACGGAACCTCGAGAGCACGGGTGCGTTGTCGTATCGAGTGAAAACGGGAAAGGCCGCGGTCACCCTGATTACGACGCATCCCGCGTTTGGCGTCGGCCCGGGCAATCTCTCCGCTATGTCGGAGGTGAGCGACAACGCCCATAACAACTATCTCCAGATCGCTGCCGAACTCGGTCTTCCGGCTCTAGCGTTGTTTGTGTACGTCAGTGCGTTCGCGGTTCGTGCCAGCCGGCAGCAGGCGGATCGATCCTGGTTGGCGTGGGGTCTCACCGTTGGACTCGTCACATATCTGGTGACGTGTCTCGCCGGCCATCCGCTGCTCGTCGGCGGTGCCGCCTATCCCTTCTGGATGGCGCTTGGCCTGGCTGCGTCATTCGGTTCCCATACCCCAACTCGTGCGCGGATACGGTGGGCCGGCATCGCCGCGCTTGTGATCGTTGCGGCGACATTGCCGTGGCGCATCGCAGAGGCTGCTCGCGATGCAGACGTGGAACATGCCAGCGTGGGATTGTCGAAATGGCAGCAGCAGCCTGATGGGTCACGGTACCGATGGGCAGGGGGACACGCGACATTTTTCGTCTCTCCGTCGGCGCGCTCGATTCGTATTCCGCTCAAACGCGGTGCGATGGCCCCGGCGACGATGGAAATCAGAATCTATCTGGATGGCGTTGAAGCGAACCGGGTGATACTTCGATCCGGCGAAGATGAACAGACAGTGCGGCTGAATTTAATCCGACGCGCCAAAACACGATTCGCTCGCATTGATCTCGAATCCCGGGTAGCGGGAGCACGCGAGCCACTCCCAGTGGCGGCAACGGAAGGCGGCGGCGTGCTGATGGTGGGACGACCGATCCCCGAGACTCAGTAATCGATCAGTAATGTCCGGACATCCGTTACCAAACCATTCGATCTGGAACATCCTGCGACGCACTCCCTGGGTTCCTGTACATCCTCGTTCTCGTCACCGTCTATGGCGCGCTCCTCCGCTTCGACGTCTTCGTTCAACGATACGGCACGCTCGATCATCCGTGGTGGGCCAGGGTTGTCACGCAGGATATCGCGCCGCTTGCCAGGTACCTTCACCCTTCGGCCTATCATTGGTATCACGTCGACCAGCCGTATGTCGGCGGCGATCCCATCAACTACATCAAGTACGCGCGCGAGATGCGCAGCTTCTATCAGGCGCACGTGCGCGAACCGATCTTTCTTGCGCTGACGCGAACCTACCTCTGGGCTCTCGCCGACCAGGATGTGGCGGTGAGCTTCGCGTCGATGACCGGATCGATCGTGACAATCATTGCCGCCTACCTGCTCGGCACCGCGATGCTCTCGCGCATGGCAGGCGTGGCGCTCTCGTTCATCGTCGCGATCGAGTACGAACTCATCTCCTGGTCGGTGGACGGATGGCGCGACGACGTGTTCATGGCGACAGTGACGTTTTCGGCGTGGGCGTTCGTGCGCTGTCAACGCGATCCGTCGCGCAAGAATGCCGTGTTCCTCGGAGTCGCGACGGCGGCGGCCTGCCTGACGAGAATCACGGCGCTGTCGTTTGCGGTGCCGGGGTTCGCGTGGCTCATGGTAGATCGCGACAGCCAGAACCGCGTTCAGCGAGCGCGTATGACGACCGCAGCCGCGCTGCTCTGCGCCATCATCGTGGCGCCGGTACCTCGTCAACTGCGCGATCTCGACCGGAGATCCGCTCTACGCCATCAACTATCACACGCGCTACTATCGTGCCGGCGAAGGCTTGCCCGCTGAGAAGCCAATGAGCGCGGCCGCCTACGTTGCCGAAAAAGTTCACGGCCGCCCGATCGCGGCGCTCGATACCGCCGTCACCGGACTCTTCGTCCAGCCGTTCAGAGTCAAATGGACGGGACTGGATGGCTGGATCCCGGGCACGAGGACCCTCCTGTCATGGCTGTCGATCATCGGCCTCCTGCGATGGGCTTTCCTGCCGGAAGGCAGAATGCTGCTGATTATCCTCATCGGATCCCTCGTTCCATATGCGCTCACGTGGAACGTCGCTGGAGGAAGTGAGTGGCGTTTCACGATGCACGCATACCCGCTTTATCTGACTGCCTCGATATCGGGCGCCGTCTTTTGTTGGCAGCTCGCCCAGCGCCTCTGGCGACGACCGTGGCGGAAGGGCATCGCCACGCGCAGATTGCTTCTTCGATGGATCGCCGGCGCCGCGGTCATTGCGGCCGTGACGGCCGCTTATGCAGCGTTGCCCTGGTTTGTCGTGCGCGAGACAATTGCAGCGGGCACCGACGTCAGCGTCGAAGCCGGCGGTCGCGACGCGATGTTCTTCGGCGCAGGGTGGTCGCCACCCTACACCGATGGACTGACCTTTCGCGTCTCGCGCGCGGATCGCGCGGTAGTGCGAATCCCTTTGCCCGAGCGGCGGCCGTATCAGGTCGTGCTGCGACTCGATCCGGTCGCGCCGGATCGTCAACGTCGCGCAGTCGTGTTGCTGAATCGACAACTGCTGGCAACGCTGCTGCTGACATACAACCCAGATCGCGTGGGCTCATATCCATTGCTGCTCCCAGCTGACAGAGTTCGCGTTGGCACGAACGAACTGACGATCGTTCCCGGACATATTAGTCGCCGCTGGATCGGCCGGTGTCCGTTTCACCTCGCGCGATCCGACTGTTTTGTTGGGTGTCAGGCTATGGTATATCCGGGTGCTGGCACCGCCGCCGGTCGCGGCGACGGGATCGGTGCAATCGCAGGCACTATGAGGCAGTATTAAGACTGTCCAGGCGGAAGCTGAACTTCATCAGGCGGACGTCGTTTTCGCTGCACGCACGCTCGAGCCGAAGTCGTCGTTCGAGATCGACGTGAAGAGCGCCAATCACGACCACGTCGACTTTGCGTGCCTGCATGAGTTCGTTCAGCTGTCGCTCGCCGCCAAGCACGGGATACCCCTGGAGCCGCAGAGTTCTCGACGCGGGGTCGTCGTCAATGAACCCAATCATCCTGAACCGCTCGACCGGATGTCCGAGCAGTTCATGGAGAACAAGGGAACCAGCCTCTCCGGCTCCGTAAACAATCAATCGAAGGCCAGGACGTCGTCGACGGGCGTATTCACCGATCAACCGGAATGACGCGCGCGACCCGCACAGCAAGAGCATGAGCAGGGCGGCATAGATGATGAACACACCGCGAGAGTAATTTTCAAAACGATAGAGATAGACGATCGCGACAATTAGCGTCAGCGTTCCGGTGCCGATGGCCTTCCCGAATGCGACGCCGTCCATCAGCCCGAAATAGCGCCACGCGCCACGGTACGCGCCGAACACGAAGAGCGCAATCATCTGGATCGCGAGCGCAATCGGAAGCGATTGCACAAATTTGCCCGAATACGAACTCCATTCCGGACCTTCGAAACGCAGTCGCCAGGCGGCATAGTAGGCGATCAGAACAAGGCTCACGTCGAGCAGCACTTCCGCCAGCCTGCGCTTGTACATCAAGTCGACGAGGATGAGCGTGACGCCCCGGGCAGGGACGCTCGACGGCTCTTCGTAGACGCGCACCTGCGCGAGATACGCCGCAAACACGACCATCGCGATCACGAACAGCGCGCTCAGAAGCCACGCATCGGCATCGGAGGTGCGGCGGACAACGAATGCGATCGCACCGGCGGTCGCCGCAAGCGCCCAAAGAACCGCGACCGCGCGCCGTTCGGAGAGTCCCATGGCCACGAGTCGATGCGACGAATGATCGCGGCCGCCTTGCGAGACTGGACGCCCGGCAACCAGGCGGAAGATCGTCACCAGCGTCGCGTCGAAGATGGGAATCAGCAGCACAAGCACGGGAGCGACGACAATTGACAGGATCCGCGATCGGTCGTAACGCGGTCCACCGGCTGTCAACGTAAGCGCCGCAAGCGTAAGCCCAAGAAAGAGGCTGCCAGCATCCCCCATGAAGATTGATGCGGGATAGGCGTTGTAGAGCAAAAAGCCACTGGTGGCACCCAGCACAATTGCCAAATATCGCGTCTCGGGAATGACGTCAGGACGACCGGCGAGACCGACCAGGAGCGCGACGCCGGCGATAATCACCGTTCCGGCACACAGGCCATCCATGTTGTCGAGGAGATTGAATGCATTGGTCAGGCCGACCAGCCACACCATCGTGAACAACATGTCGACGGCGGGAACGTTGGTCCAGTGAAGACGCTCGCCAAAAAACACGAACATCGACGCCAGCGCGATCTCAGCAATCAACTTGGTGGTCGGCTTCAACGACAGCACATCGTCAGTCACACCAACGAAGAAGATGAGGGTTCCTGCGATGAGCGGCAGGGCAAGGTCGGCGAGATCCCCGGCGGTCAGGGCCAGCCCGACAACCGTGACTGCGATGGCCACGCCGCCGAAGAGCGCCGTTGGGCGACTGTGCCATCGATCCTGGCGCGGCCGAGCGACGAAACCCTTCCTGATAGCCACGGTGCGACAGACGGGGACGAGCGCAGCAGAGACGGCGAGAGCGACGACGTACCAGGCAGCTACTGTCAAGGGACTAACCCGAAATGTCGAACCGGCCGTCGAGTTTCTTTCCGCGCGAGAGAATATTCCGGAGATGTCCCCGTCATCCGGCTTCAAGGCGACGAGCGATTCGGATGAGCGGAACATCCATACGAGAGCGCTATGGAGTTTCGATTTTGGAGCGGGCACTGTTCGCCTGACTGAGACGTGCGAGATCCGCGTCGACCATCATCCGCACGAGACCGGCGAAGTCGATCTCCGGTCGCCATCCGAGCCCTGAACGCGCCTTCGACGCATCACCGATCAGGTGGTCCACTTCAGCCGGCCGAAGGAATTCGGGATCCAGACGGACGTAGCGCTTCCAATCGAGCTTCACGTGATCGAACGCGACCTCGACCAGCTCGCGCACCGAGTGGCTCTCGCCCGTGGCGACCACGTAGTCGTCGGGCTGACTCTGCTGCAGCATCAACCACATCGCTCGCACGTAGTCCCCCGCGAATCCCCAGTCACGGTGCGCATCGAGATTTCCAAGCGCGAGCGAGTCCGCGAGGCCGTGCTTGATCCTGGCGACGCCGTCGGTGACCTTGCGCGTCACGAACTCGAGGCCGCGGCGCGGCGACTCGTGATTGAACAGGATGCCGGAAACGGCGAAGAGGTTGTAGCTCTCGCGATAGTTGACGGTAATGTAGTGCGCGAACACCTTCGACACGCCGTACGGGCTCCGCGGGTAGAAGGGGGTCAGCTCGGTCTGCGGCACCTCGCGTACTTTGCCGAACATCTCGCTCGACGACGCCTGATACAGACGGATCTCGGGGTCGACCTGGCGGACGGCCTCGAGCACACGAGTGACGCCCTGCGCGTTGAACTCGCCGGTGAGCATCGGCTGGTCCCATGACGCGGGCACGAACGACATCGCGGCAAGGTTGTAGAGCTCGTGTGGACGTACCTCGGCCAGCACTTTTATGAGCGACAGCTGATCGAGAAGGTCGCCTGGCCTGAGCTCGATGCGATCGAGTAGGTGTTCGATCCGCCAGAGATTGGCCGCGCTGGAGCGGCGCACGATACCGCTGACCTCGTACCCCTTCTCGAGCAGCAATTCGGCAAGGTACGACCCGTCCTGTCCAGTAATGCCCGTAATCAGTGCGCGCTTGGCCATGCGAAGAAGAGATTACCACACCGATCCCCGCAACCGACTGCCTATGAACCGGATACTCGCCGTGGACAGGGTCACCGCGCGCGGCTGACGACGGGATCGCGCAGGCGGTAGAGCGAGAAGTCCTCAATCGTCGCATCCAGACGATACGGCTCCAAGAGGTGCTGGATTTCCTCACGCGATTGCAGAGAATCCACCATCCGCCCCATCTCGGACGACGAGTGGAGCTGCTCGAAGATCAGATACCGAGGCCGGCGCGCGGCCAGATCCGCCACGACCGCATCGAGCGTGAACGACGGGTTCGGAAACTCGGACGGCACGAAGAAGTTCACACGCAGAAACCGATGCGCGGTGAGACGGTCCGACAGGAAATACACGCCTGCGCCGTTGATGCCAAACAAAAAAATGCGGTCGTCGCGCGTCGTGTGATCGCGCACGTACGTCGCAAGCTCGTCGTTAGCCCGCGCGGAATAGCCGCGGTCGTTGCCATAGCCGCCGAACCGATCGAGAAATGCCGTCCGATCGAGCTGGCCGCGCATGACCGCAAGATCCGCCTGAGCCCACTCGTAGACACGGGTCGGATAGTGGCCCTGTACCAGCAGCGCCAGCATCAGCGCCGCCGTTGCCAGGCCTGTCACTCGCCCGCTCAGCGATGCGCGACGTTCGACGAGCAGCCACGTGGCGAGCACCGCGAGCGGGGCGAAGGCCTGAATGAAATAGGTATTGAACAACCTGACGCCGTTGACGACGATGACGAGCGCGGCCGCGCCGCCCCAGAGCACCGCGAGTCCTGGAAGCGCGCCGATGGAGCGGCGTCTCACGAGTGCCCAGGCAACACCCAGCGACCCGATGCCACCGGCAAGCCAGAGTGGATCCGTCTTCATGCGCAGCCAGACGGCCTTGGCAAAGTCGAGCGCGTAACCTCTGAGGGTGAGTCCCTGCGCCACGTAGAACCGGTTGAAATCCAGCACCGCGACGCGCGCATCTCCGAGCAGATCGAGCCGCCAGAGCCAGAGCATCGTGAGCGCGGGAGCAACGGCGGCGGCAATCGCGGCGACAAGGAACAACCGAAGCACCGGACGACTTGAAACAGCAGCCGATTGCGGACGATACACCCAGGCCCACATCAGCAGAGCGGGAAAATACAGCGCCGCGTTGGGCTTGAACACAACAGCCGCGCCCGCGAAGAACCCGATGCCCGCCGCCCATGTGGCGGACGGCCGTTCGCGCCAGCAGACCGCGCACCATGCGGCCAGTCCCACACAGACGACGATGAACGTCTCGCAGACGCTGCGCTCGAGGAACCCGTCGTGCCGGTACAGCCACCCCGGCATCGTCAGCGTCGCGTACATCGCCGCCGCGAGCGCCCCTGTCGCGGCGCTGCTCAACGGCCGAACGATTCCAAACAGAACGAGCGCAGTCGCCGCAGACGCGAGAATATCGAGCCACGCCACTGCAGCGGGAGTCCATCCGAAAAGGCTGAACCCTGCCAGATAGGTGAAATAGATCCCCGGCGGTCTCTGCTCCCACACGTCCCGATACAGCCGTTGATGTCGCGACATGCCCCTGACAGCTGATGCCCACAGACTCTGATCGATGCCGAGCGGCTCGGCGACGGACAGGACTCGGTACGCCGAGGGCCATGATGGTTGTCGCGATCAGAACTGTCGTGAGCGTCGGTCGGAAACGCATGGATCAGAGTTATCAGGGGTTCGGCGGGGTTCCGCCGGGTTCGGCGGGGTTTTGCGGGGTTCCGCCGGGTTCTGCGAGGTTCTCCAAGGTTCGGCCAGGTTCTCCAGGTTCAGGTACGCTGAAACGCGACGTCAGTATCGCATGCCGGGTCGCGCGGCGTCGGTCCGTTGGGGCACCGCTGCGACGTTTGCTCGCCACTGCGGTCGGCGCTACGATCCAGACTTCATGGCAGATCAGCTGACCGCGTCGAACGTCTTCGTCCACCCGCAGGCTCTGTGTGAATCGTCGGCCGTGGGGGAGAACAGCCGGATCTGGGCCTTCGCCCACGTGCTGCCCGGCGCCAGGATCGGGAAAGACTGCAACATCTGCGATCACGTGTTCATCGAGAACGACGTCGTGATTGGCGATCGCGTCACCATCAAGTGCGGCGTGCAGCTGTGGGATGGGCTTCGGGTCGCCGATGACGTGTTCATCGGACCAAACGTCACGTTCTCGAACGACAAGTATCCGAAGAGCAAGCAGTACCAGCCCAAAGTCGAGGAAACGCACATCGGACGAGGCGCGTCGATCGGCGGCGGTGCCTCGGTTCTGCCCGGTCTGCGCATCGGCGCGCGCGCGATGGTCGGGGCGGGCGCGGTGGTCACCCACGACGTTCCGGCACGGGCTGTCGTCTCCGGAAACCCCGCACGCATCGTTGGATACGTCGATGCCAAACGTCCCTCGGGCGATCGAGTGGCATCACTGCCACCGTCCGAGCCGTCGAATCAGAGACACCTCAGTCGCGGGCGTATCCGTCCATCGCCTGCCGACGTTTGCCGATCTTCGAGGAAGCCTTTCGGTCGGCGAGTTCCTCCAGCAGGTTCCCTTCGTGCCCAAGGGTACTTCGTGGTCTACGACGTACCAGGAAAGGACGTTCGCGGCGAGCACGCACATCGACGCTGCCGGCAGTTCCTGATCTGTCTGCGGGGCTCGCTCTCCGTCGTCGTCGATGATGGGAGGTCGAGCGAGGAGATCGTGCTCGACCAGCCGAGTGTCGGTCTGTATCTGCCGCCGATGGTCTGGGCGGTGCAGTACCGCTACTCGACTGACGCGATGCTGCTCGTGTTCGCCTCGGAGCACTACGATGCGACGGACTACATTCGCGACTACGACGAGTTCCTGTCGGCCCTCGGGGGCACCGCGAGCGCAGGGTGATCGGTCACGCGGACGACGGCATCAGACTCTGCCGCTGAACTCCACTCGGATTTGACAACGAAGCCCGGGCGCCCGCGGGCGTTCTGCAGCGACAGCCAGAGATACTGGCCGATGATACCGAGGCCAAGCGCCGTCAGTCCGCCGAAAAAACTGATCACAAGCATGAGCGGCGTATAACCCAGAACGGGTATGTGGCCCAACGCCCACGCCACGAAGACTGTCACGGCGGCAAGGCACGCAGCCGTTGTACCGACAATCCCGAGCAGCAGCAGCGCTCTAATCGGCAAATCGGTGAAGCTGAAGACGCTGTCCAGCGCGTATCGAAGCTTCTTGGCGGTCGTCCATGCGCTCTGTCCTTCAACCCTGGCCCGCCGCTCGTAAGGGACAAACGCACGCCGGAATCCGAGCCAGAGGAGAAGAGCGATCAGGTTGGTGTTGACCTCCTTGAGTTCAAGAAGGCGGTCGCGAACCTGCCGTGTACACCCGAAGACATCGATTCCGCCCGGCGGCATGTCCTTGACCACGAAGCGGCGATAGATTCGCCAGAACCATTCCGATGCTGTCTGCGAGAACCACGCATCCGCACGGCTCGCACGATGTCCGAACACCACGTCGGCTTCCCCGCTCTTCAATAGCCTGTGGAACTCGAGGACCAGCTCGGGCGGCTCCTGCAGATCGGCGGCGATTGCCGCGAAATAGTCGCCGCGTCCGCATTGCAGGCCGGCGGCAATGGCCGGAAACGAGCCGAAGTTGCGACTGAGCTCGACGAGCCGCGAACGGACTGGCCAGGACGGGAGCTGTCCGCGCAGGATGCGCAGCGACCCGTCAGGGCTTCCGTCGACGACGAAGACGACCTCCAGCGCGTCGGGCACGCGCGCGGCGAGCGCCTCCAGCTCACGGAACAGGCGAGGAAGGTTCGCTTCGTTCTTATAAACGGGAATCACCAGGGATAACATTCGCCGTCGACCATAGGACTCATAGAACCTGCGAACCTGTAGAACCCTGTAGAACCCTGTAGAACCCTGTAGAACCCTGTAGAACCCTGTAGAACCTTCCTCAAAGAAACCATCCGAGCCAGGCCTGAACGCCGAGCCCGACTGCACAGCAGATCAAGACGAGCGAGGCAATCTTAGTTGGCCTGCCGAGGTGCCAGCCCCAGCCTGCGCCGCGCGCCGCGAGCAGCACGGCGGCAGGGTACGTGGCGAGCAACACCCTGCCGAAAAATTCCGCGGCGTACCGCTGAAACGGCGCGTCGACTCGCATCACAGCGATCCCGAGGAACGCCATGCCGGCGACGGCCCATGCGTACACCGCAAGCGACGCCCGATCGCGCGCGCGATCCGTCCATAAACGCCAGACCCCTACGGCGGCGAGTACCAGAACGGGCCATCCGATCGTGCCAGCAGCGAAGATCAGCGCGTCTGCCACACGCGATCCGAGCGACGGCGCGTGCGCCGGAGCGACGACGGGCGCCGGGGGCGGCTGCGTCTCTACCGCCGCGCTGTTCGCGCGGACGCGAAGTGCGTTCCTGGTACACGTCACCGAAGTGGCCGTAGTACACGACGACCGCGAAAACCGCTGCGGTAACCGTCACGATGAAGATCCACCACGCCGTTCGGTGCAGGGCTCGTTCGCCCCGCCATCGATAGAGGACGGCGAGCGCCGTCAGCGTCGTGACCAGCAGCGCAAATGTGCTGACGTGCGACAGGAACGCAAGTGCCGACAAGAGAAAAACACTCACCACCGGGAGCATCCCTCCCGCCAGGGGAAGGAGTGAGGCCGATGCCACGGTCGCGAGCGCAACGGCTTCGCCAAACGTGTTCGTCAGGTTCGCATTGCCGACCAGCCCGTAAGGCAGCGGCACTACATTGACCAATACAACGGCCAACGACGCGGCGACGCGATCGTTCCACGTCCGCATGACCAGCGGATAGAGCAGCGCGCCAGCGACGACCTCGGCAGCACACACGACGACCCGCAGCAGCGAGACATGGTCATGGAAGACGAACGACCACGGAGCGGCGAAGACGTACAGCCCGATCGCGTACGGGAAACTCACACCCCCAGGCATGCCTTGGGTGAAGTATACCGCCCTGCAAGCACCCACTCGAACCGGTGCGCATGAAATACGGCATCCACGAGCAGCTTCGACGGATGGAGCAGCCCGAGCAGCTTCAGGTAGAGGGCCGCGCCGGAAAAGAAAACGACGAACCTCGCGGAGCCTTGAATCGCGACGCCGGGCCATCGCTCCACCACGATCACGAACGCGGCTGTCAGCGCCGCGATCCAGACAGCAAACCAGAGCATCGACTCCGAAAAACCTACGTACGGAGCAGGACCGGCGGACAGCGGGATCGACTGGAGGATGGCGAGCAGCAGCACACCCGCGAGAGCGCTCGTGAGCATCACACCCCCAAGGGAGAACGCCGCGCCGAACATCCCTGCCGCCAGCGCGGCGTCGCGGATTGTGGCGGCGGGAGCCAGGGCAAAGCCCTGTGCGTCGGGGATGCATGCGATCCGATCGATCTGTACGCCAAGCTGGCGTGGATCGGTTGGTCCGGGAACGAGCGTGCTGGAACTGGCGATCGTGATCACGGCTCCAGTCGACGGACGCGGCGCCAACGCGATCGACGCATCCTGGAATTCGTTGGTCGCCTTGACGGTCCTTGTCGTGATGCCGTCAACTGCAAGATCGATGGATGGTTGCGTCGCAGGGTCCGACCGGCCTCCACGAAATCTCACCGAGCACGTCCAGGCACTCTTTCGATTCAAACCCGCGAGCTTGAGGTCCGCACGCTGAGATGTCCAGGCGAATGTGGTGTCGCCGGATCGTTCACTGTCGTAAAAACCCGAGGCAAATCTTCTGGGCAGCGGCTTGTCCATCTCCACGGTGAGCGTGGGATGCCAGGCAAACGCCACGACGACGCATGCCGCGCCGAGGAAAGCGCCGACGATCGTCGCAATCAGGACGGAACGGAGAAGGTTCACAACGAAGGAATGAAGTTTACCCCCGTTAACGCCGGGCGCGATTAGGGAAGAGGAGTGAAGTAGAGATTGTTGATATCAGCCCGCAGATACTTCCCGACGACGGTGTAATGGTGACGCGCGAAGTAGTCGAGGATTTGTTGCCGGACCTGCGGATGCGCCTCGATGCAGACGAGCTCGGGACGGAACCGCTCGACGTCGAGCCCCGCGAGCGCTTTCGGCTCCCACAGTTCGATGTCAATGGAAAGGAAGTCGATCTTTGTGACGCCTTCGGAACCGAGCAGATCGTCAAGGGTGATTGTCGGCACCTGGATTTCGGTTGCCTTCTCGCCGACCTGTTCGGTAAAGCCACGGTTGCCAGAGGCGATGAGCGAGTTTTTCTTGAGCATGTACATCTTGGCGTGCTGGCTGGACGTATCCGACACGAAGAAGGACATGAATTTCGTCCGCGGCCGGTATTTGAGGTAATCCGCCTCGAACTGTTTCTGTGGCTCGATGGCGATGCCTGCGCCAGTTGAGCACAGTGTCGAGGTAATAGGTGTTGCTCGTGAACTTGTAGTCGTTCGCTCCCACGTCGACGAAGAACCCATCCCGCCTGTCGTTGAAGAAGTCCCTTATGGACCATTCTTCCTCGCTATAGGAGTTCTTCTTCGGGCCATACTTGTCCAGGAGTGCCTGAGATTCGGGATGTCTTGCGTACTGGATCGGCTCCGACTTCGCGCGATAATGCATCACCGTCGCGGCAAGCAGCGCGCACAGCGCACAGGCAAAGAGCAGCTGCACCACGGTGAACCGTCGTGCCTTCCAGTTCGTCAACATCGATCGCGTCGTCCTCCGGACTGTCGCAGCGTTTTACCCAGGCAGAAATCAAACTACGATATCACGCACCTGAATGAGCAGAAGATGGGCGGATCGGCTGATCGGCTGCGTCGCAGCGCTGACCGCGATTGTCCTCGTCGCTGATGCGGCGGTCAGCATTGCCAGCGGAACCTATCTGAATCTCGGAAGCGGCGTGTGGCTTGGGCTTGCGCGCGATACGCACGACGGCATCTTCTATCGTCCTCTGTGGAACGGTGCCGAGTACGGTGGCACCCGCTACTTCCCGATGCTCTTCGTGCTGACCGCGGGGTTGATGCGCGCCGGTCTGGCAGCCGTGCCCGCCGGCGTGACGGTGAGCATGATTGGGCTGGTCGCGATGGGTCTCGCGGTTGCCGTGTTCCTGAAACGCCTTGGCGTCCGATCCTCGCTCGTCGCGGCGGCGACCGCGCTGTCAATGGCTCCGTATTTCGTGCACCAGACCGCATTCGCGATCCGGTGCGAACCGATTGCCGCCGCCTTCGCGATCTTCGGCCTTGCCATGCTCGCTCCCCTCGAGGTGCGCGGAATCTCGACCAGGCACATTCTGCTCGCCGCCGGCTTCTTCGTCGCGGCATTCCTGACGAAGATCACGTGCGTGTACGCACCAACTGCCGCGACGCTGGCGCTGCTGGCGGCGGGGCGGCGCGGAGCGGCGGTGAAGCTGGCGGTTGTGACGGCGGCCGGCGCCAGCGCCTCGCTTGTCGTTGTCAATACCGTCAGCAGCGGTCGCGCGCTCGAATCCTTCCGCGCTTGTGCGCTCGCGGGAACCTCCCCACTCTCGCTGTTGAGCCCGGCTGCCGTGACGAGGGCGATCCAGCTGATAGGCACCTCGCATCTGCTGACGGTGGTCTTCCTGCTGTCCGTCGTCGCGCTGGTAATATCGGATCGAGCATGGTTCAAGCTGACAACGCTCTACTTCTTCGCGTCAGCCGCGATCACAGCCGTCATCTTCACCAGTCCAGGAACGATTCTGACCAGTCAAATAGTGGATACGTATGTCGCCGCGGTTGTGGTCCTGGCTACGGCCGTCGCGGGTCAGCAGGGACGATTTCGGGATGTCGGGGTCTTCGTGTTGATCGCCCTCGGCCTCTGGACGGCGGGGCAAAACGTCAGCAGGGTCTCTGGGATGATTCGCAGCGACACGGTGCGCAGAGGCGTCCAGGAGCAGCAGGAACTCGCCGCCGAGGTCAACCGGTGCGGCGGAACGATCGTCTCTGAATCAGCCTTGATCCCTATCCTCGCAGGACAGCGGCCAGTGCTCCTCGACCCGTTCGCCTTCCACGTGGTCGCGTTGAACCGTCCGGATGTCGAGAAGGATCTCGTGGCTCGTATCATGCGACGGGAGTTCTCATGTGTCGTGCTGGAGCAGGATCCGAACACGTCGAAAGGCCAGGCGTGGTACAGGAACGTCAACCTCACGAGAGACGTGATGGACGGTGTCCTCCAGCACTACCGGCTCGACCGTACGATTGCGGGCGAGCGGTTTTTCAGGGCGGTACAATGACACGTGACATGCAGTCGCTCATGATTCGATTCCTTCTTATCGCGGTGTTCGTAGCAGCGCCGGCAGCAGCTCAAGCGCCGCGCCCCGTCAAAGACGCGCAAACCATCAGTCGCGGATGGGCGGCGATCGCCGCCGGACGGCTGGACGAAGCGGTGTCGCTCGCCGATGGCATCCTCAAGAAGAAGCCGCGATCGCACGCCGCGTTCACATTGAAGATTGAAGCGCTGGCTGACGGCACTCGACCGATTGCCGCGCTCGACGCATATGAGGCGTGGATCCCGAAGTCCGGCCCTAACATGGACGATCGCGGTCTGCTCGAACCAATTGCGACGGGCGTGCTTCGCCTCCTTGCCGCAGACCCGGACGTGCTCGTCAGGACCGCGGCGCTCGAGTTCCTGGCAAATGGCGGAGACGAAGCGGCTCTCGACGCACTCCGACAGCGGAGGTACCGAGGGCGATCAGCCCGCGACGCTTGCACTCGTCAGGCGTGGAGACGCGAACGCGATCTCGACCCTGCAAACGGTCCTGCGATCTCCGACTGGCCGTGACATGAGCACGGAGATCACATTGCTCGCTGAACACGGCGGTTTGACCACCGGCCTCACACAGTCGCTCGTCACGGATCGTGTCCCAATGAACAGAGCGGCCGTGGCTGCCGCGCTGGCGCGCAGTAAGAATCCTGATGCTGCGCAGCTTCTGGACTCGCTCGGTCAAGACCCGGACCCGCTGGTCCGCACCTCGATAACGCTCGCGCGGGCGAGGAACGGCGACGAGCGGGCACTCGTCGATGCCCGCGCGATGCTGGCGAGCGAAGTCCCAGACATTCGGCTGACTGCCGCCGAAGCGCTGGTAGCTACGCTCCCGCAGGAGTCAGAGCGGGCCGTCAGGCCGCTGCTTTCGGACCGCGACGGTATCAACCGTTTCAGGGCGGCCGCCATCATCGGTCGATCGGATCCATCCGCCGTCCAATCGGTGCTCATCGAGGGGCTCGGAGACAAAAACCCCCTGATTCAGCAGATAGCCGCTCGAACCGCCTCCCAAACGTTATCCGGGGATATTGTTCTGCTGCGGCAACTGCTGCGCCATTCCGATACGGCCGTCGTCGTTCAAGCCGCGGGCGCGATCGTCGGCTCCTAAGGCGGCCGTGCGCGCGGCCGCGCACGTGTTGCGGCCAAAAAACGCCCCATAATTACAATTTCGAGCGTTGACAAGCTCTGGGACGACCCCTAGACTAATGTCGCCTCTCTGGCCTGCCGAAATACCAAACAGTGGGCTTAGCTGCGAAGCCCTCTACCCTGCGAAGCGGAGTTGAGTTTGATGCGCTCTTATACCGGAATTTTGGCTGCGGCTATGCTCGCCGCCACCATTGGTAACAACGATAGCCAGTGCTCAGACTGCCTCCCGACTTGGCCCATCAATCACAGCAATCAGCGCAGTTGCCAGAGGGTCAAACGTCGCTTACGACTACAAGGACTCCCTTTACCTGGTCGTCTCGGCTCACGGTGGGATCAACGCCGTTTTCGTCACCGCAGATGGCGGCCTCGGAGCGCCGTTTGCGATACAGGGGGCGGGAACTTTCAACCAGTTTCCCGGCGTGGCTTACAGCCCGGATCTGAATGGTGGCGCAGGCGGCTTTCTGGTGACGTGGCACCAGTCGCTCGCCTCGGGCGGCGCCGTGGTGCACGCGCGGTTCGTGAGTACAAGCGGGCTGCAGTATTCGGGACCGGAGATTGTCAGGTCTCCGTTGACGGTTCGTGGTGGGAGGCGGCGGCGGATATCGCCTACTCCACTGCCAGCAAAGAATTTCTCGTTGTCTGGCAGGGGACCGGCATCCGCGGGCAGCGAATTGCCCTCAACGGCACGCTCCTCGGCACGAACTTCGGGATCACTGATACCAGCTATCACCGTGATCCGGCGGTCGTCTACAACCCGACTAACAATGAATTCATGGTCGTCTTCGGGGGAGCGGACGCGACGAGCGCATTTGCCGGCTTCCGCCGAGTAGCCGCCGGGAGCGGGGCGCTCCTGGGGACCGAAACGCTTCTGAACAGAGCTGGAGCCGTTTATATCGCCGAGGTCGCCTACAACTCCGCCACGAACCAATATCTCGCTGCCTGGTATCAAGGCGGAACATACGGGCGACTCATAGACGCGGCCGGCAATCTCGCCTCGAACGTAGTCCTGTTGTCGACAACTGTCACTGCTTACGATGCGCTGGGCATCGACTTCAACACAGCCAGCGGAACGTTCATGATGGTGTCGCACAGTACCAGCAGTTTCCAGGATGGCGCAGTGGAGCTCAGTGGAGCTGGTGCGGTACCGGATGTTCCAATCGTCGCGACGGCCGCATTGCCTGCCACGACTGGAAACTTTTATCCGAAGATCGCCGCACGAGCGGGCAAGGCGGAGTGGTTGCTGTCGACGGCCACGGGATTCGCCGCGACCACAGTGCAGCGCTTGCAGTCGAGCGCGTCAGGTGGCGGTACCCACCACCACCACCGCCACCACCTCCGACGACTCCGACACCGACGCCGACACAGACGGTGACAGCCCGCAAGGCCGACTTCTCCGGCGACTTCAGAGCCGACATTGTCTGGCAGCGCGACGACGGGTATCTCTCCATCTGGGCGATGAACGGGACAACGGCAATGTCCACTCCGTTCCTCAATCCCGTCCGTGTCGACCCCGGCTGGCGCATCGTGGCGACTGGAGATCTCAACGGCGATGGCAAGGCCGATCTCGTCTGGCAGCATACAGACGGGTGGCTCGGCGTGTGGAACATGAACGGCGCAACCGGACTCGCCAGTCCATCCCTGAATCCTGGTCGGGTCGACAGCAACTGGAGAATCGTGGGTGCGGGCGACTTCAATGGCGACGGCACGACCGACCTCGTCTGGCAGCATACAGACGGGTGGCTCGTTGTCTGGTACATGAACGGCGCAACCGCCCTCGCCAGTGAACCCCTGAATCCTGGTCGGGTCGACAGCAACTGGAGAATCGTGGGTGCGGGCGACTTCAATGGCGACGGCAAGCCAGACCTCGTGTGGCAGCACACAAACGGGTGGCTGTGCGTGTGGTACATGAACGGGCCGAACATGGTTGGCACGGTGTTCTTGAATCCGGCGCAGCCCGGGGACCCGGATTGGAGAATCCGAGCCGTTATCGATCTCAACGGCGACGGACAGACGGATCTGATCTGGCAGCACATGTCCGGCGGATGGCCGGCGGTGTGGTTCATGAACGGCATCACCGCCGTGAATACGGTCTTCCTCAATCCGTCAAACATCTCGGCTGGTTGGAGAATCATGGGACCACGCTGAGCGGCCAGCACTGAAGCACCTCGACTGCGGCGGCACATCGTGGGGCGGCGAAGCGCGCCGATCCATTCTTCGTCTTAGGGCCCTGCAATGGAAGGCGCACATGGACGCCGTACCCGTTGCCAGGCGCGTAGCAGGGATCGGCGTCATCCCAACTTCTAATCTGCGGGTTGAAGGTTCGATTCCTTCGCGGCGGACCTCACCGCTCGCATCGAGCTACGGTTGGCAAGCCACTCTTTTCATCAGCACTCTCAGACGGCGCCAAGTACATGAAAAGAGGTGCCGTTTCGCGGTTCGATTGAACCGATTCCGTCGGTACGCGATTCCTTCGGGGACGCATCTGGTGAACTATCCGTCGTAGGCTCGGTCAGCTCGCCTCGATACGCTGGATGACACGATCGACGTCGGCGGGGTTCAGGTCGCGGAACATCGGAACCCCAAGGGTGGATCTCGAGAGCTCCTCGGTGACCGGCAGGGGCGCTCGCGGACACGCGGACATCGAGCGATGCGCTTGCGCACCGTGACCCCACCACCGCCGCGTTTCGATGGCCGCGCTGGTCATGCGCCGTTCGAGACGGTCCGCATCTATGCCTGTGAGACCCAGTACGCAGACGGACGACACCCACTTATCACCGAAGCCCTCCTGAAGGCGGGCGACGGAGGAGAGCTGCAGCGCCTCGCGGTAGCGATTTGCCACCAGCAACCATTCGGCCCGTGCGACGTGCCATTCATCGAGCGCCGCGTGGCCGACGGCGGCGTGGTATTCGCTCAACTTGGCATTGAACGAGGGGACGATCGCTTCGCGCGAGCCATGAAAGCCGAAATTCATGCGCCTTCGGATGTCGACGACGAGATCGCGATTGTCACAGAGGACGAACCCGCCTTCACCCGTGCCTAACACTTTCGTGGCATGCAGGCTGACGACGGTGGGAGTGCCAGTTGCTACGACAGCATCGAATCCTGCGGCCGCATCGATGACTACCGCCAACCCGGTTCGCGAGCGGAATCGATCCCACGCGTGCAGATCGATCGGCCGGCCGAAGGGCGCGACCGGCATGACCGCACCGACCTCTCCTGGAGCACGGGCGATGATGTCATCGATCACATCGGGCTCGAGGGCCCAGGTCCGCGGATCGACGTCCACGAAGTAGGGGGTCAGCCTCGCGAGGCTGGCCGCCTGCGGTGACGCCACGAACGTCCACGCCGGGATCACACACAAGGTTCCGGCCGTCACCTGTTGCGCCATGAGCGCCAGAGCGAGGCCCAGTGTCGCGTTCGCGACAGTTGTTACCGCGTGATCGCCAACCCTGAAATGTGCGGCGAGCCGATGCTCCAGCCGAGTCGCGATAGGACCGAAATTGCTGTAGATGTGGCTGGCATCGATGTCCGAGAGGTATGGCAAAACCGAGGAGGCGGCCGGCAGTTTCGGCCGCATGACCGGCACCGCCCTTGGCATTACTGCGTCGCGCTTCGTCGGGCCGGCCATAAGGCTCGAATCATCTGTTGGAGCCGACGTGACCATTGACGGGCGCTCGCCGGGCGCGTCTTCCTGTCTGCGAGCCACGCGGCAATCGTCATGTCGACCGCGCACGTGCCATCCGCAACCAGCTCGCGCGCACGTTCCACCGAGACGAACTGGCGTTCGTAGTCCTCCCGCAGGCGTCCGGCTTTCTCTAGCTGAATCCATCTCCGCCAGTGCCAACCCCATCCGAGCGGAAGATGCGGGTTGTCCTCGAGCCACTTCTCGGTGTTGCGCACCTTCTGCCGCAATTCCTCATATCCACGGATCGCGTAGTGCAGGATGTACAGATCGCTCGTGGCGCTCGTGCCCCAGGTCACAGCCGCGGAATGCATCCCGCTGGCGAACGAACCGATAGCAGCCGCGCGGATTGCGACATGTCCACCAACCTCCAGAAACGCAAAGGGCACCGGCAAATCCCATGAGATCTGCTGTTCACCGGTCGACATGAGGGTTTCAACGGTCGGCAGTACGGTCCGATCGATCCGCAGCGTCAAGACCTCGGTGGCGCGCCGACCCGGCGGGATCGGCGGCCCGGTCATCGTCCGTCGCGGAAGGTTGAGGAGCGTGATGCCCTCACGGTCGGAATCGGCTAGCACCGTGCGAAGACCCTTCCCGTGTGTGCAGACGAACTCGTCGACATCGCAATAGATGATCCAGTCTGCCTCATAACGGTCGCGCGCCATCGCGGCCAGCTCATCGGCGATCGAGTACTTGGACATGTCCCGCTCCGCGAGCGCGAACCAGACCACCGGTTTGGTCCTCGCGTAACGGTCGAGCACGTCCCTGGTGCCGTCAGCGGATTCACCATCGAGCGCGAGGATGAGGTCGATGCCGAGATCGAGGTGCCAGTCGAGGAAATCCTCCACGATGTCGACCTGGTCATACGGCATCGTGATGAGGACGATTCTGCCGGAACTCATATATGCGGAGGGCTGTCACGATACCACGAGCCGCCAGCCGCCCTCCGGCCGGCGTGATGGCTGCGTTGTCAGAATCGTCGTTCCTGATGAGTGTGAATAACGACTGGTCGGCTCTGGTCGCGCACTACGAGCGGTGTCTCGAGCGCCACGGTGCCACGCCTAAAGGAGTTGACTGGCCCAACGCGCCGGATCTGGCGGTTCGATTCCATACTCTGCTGGGCCTTCTGGATGACGCCGCCCCAGAGCCGCGGCCGGTGCTGCTCGAATCTCGGCTGCGGTCCGGGGTTGCTGCTGGATTACTTGAGGGCGACCGGGCGACTGGAGACGATGGAGTATCACGGCATCGACCTGTCGCCGACGATGGTGGAGGCCGCGCGCGCGCGATGGCCCGATCGTGACTTTTCTTGCCGCGATGTGGTGAAGAATCCGCTGCCCGAACAAGGCGTTGACTACGTGATCATGAACGGCGTGCTGACGGAGAAGCAGACGCTTTCTCATGAAGTCATGGCCGGCATCGCCAAGGAGTTGATCGTGGCCGCGTTCACTGCAGCGCGCGTCGGTATCGCCTTCAATACCATGAGCCGTCACGTCGACTGGCAGCGCCCCGAGCTCTTTCATTGGGGATTCGACGAATTGAGCGCCTTCCTTTGCGAGCGCGTCAGCCGGCACTATGCGTTCCGATCGGATTATGGCCTCTACGAGCACACCACGTTTGTCTGGCGGGCGCCGCGGCGCCCGCCGGCGCTTCCGCAAGGCTGGTGCACGACATGAAGCGCAGACTGGTGGTGTTTGGTGCGAGGCAGATCGCCGAAGTGTGCGCGTTCTACTTCGATCACGATAGCGGGTACGAAGTGGTCGCGTTCACCGTTGACGGCGAGTTTCTCGGCGCCACAACGTTCGCGGGACGGCCGGTCGTTTCGTTCGAGGACGTCGCCAACATCTATCCACCCGGCTCGCATGACCTCTTCGTCGCTGTCAGCCACCAGAAGATGAATCGGGTGCGAGCCGACAAATGCGCCGCGGCACGCGCCATGGGCTACACACTCGCTCGCTACGTGAGCTCGAAGGCGATCACGTGGCCGACCCTGTCGATCGGCGAAAACACGTTCGTCATGGAAGCGAACGTCGTGCAGCCGTTCGCCAACATCGGGTCCGACACGATCTTGTGGTCGGGTAATCACATCGGCCACCATTCGCGCATCGGCGACCACTGTTTCCTGGCGTCGCACATCGTGGTGTCCGGAGGCGTCGCGATCGGCAATCACTGCTTCATCGGCGTGAACGCCACGCTGCGCGATGGCATTCGGGTGGCTGAGCGCTGCCTGATTGGCGCCGGCGCGACGGTGATGAAGGACACGAAGCCGGACGAAGTGTACGCGGCTGCAGCGACCGAGCCGAGCCGCGTCCCCAGCTCGCGCATCCGTGGCTGAAGCGATGGTGCAGGGAATGCGCTGGGAGAAGAAAGGGGCGGATTTTCACCGCCGCCAACCAGCATGAGTGGATGGCGCACCATGCCTCCGTTCCGATCGCAGACAAGGTCGACGACCGGGTCCTGCGGATCTATTTCGGGCCGCGCGATCGGCAGGGGCGGACCCGTCCGGCCTTTATAGACGTCGAGGCCGACCACCCCGCCAACGTGCTCTACGTCCACGACCGTCCCGTGCTCGACTTGGGAAAACCGGGCACCTTCGACGACAGCGGCGTGATGCCCTCCTGCATCGTCAACGACGGAGGCAGCGCAAGTATCTGTATTACACCGGCTGGAACCTCGGCGTGACGGTGCCGTACACCCTCTCGATCGGTGCTGGCCGTGAGCCGGATGGGGGCGTGACGTTCAACCGCATGTTCGAAGGGCCAGTCGTGGACCGCAGCTATCCGCGAGCCGTATTCCTCTCTGTCGCCGTTCGTGCTCAAGACCGGGGACACCTGGCGGCTGTGGTACGCCTCGATGACCGGATTCGTTGCGGTCAAGGGCAGACTGGAACCGCAGTATCACATCACATACGCCGATTCGCTCGACGGCGTCGAATGGCGTCGGTCCATCGCGGCCTGTATCGGCTACGGCTTCGAAGGTGAAGCGAACGGCAGGCCATGCGTGATCGAGGAAGACGGACTCTACCGGATGTGGTACTGCTACAGAAGTATCGTCGACTATCGGACGGAATCATCGAAGAGCTACCGGATCGGCTATGCCGAATCGCAAGATGGAGTGGACTGGACCCGGCTCGATCATCTGGCAGGGATTGGATGTTCCGACGACGGGTGGGATTCGATGATGATCGCGTATCCGTACGTATACCGGCATCGCGGCGGAAACTACATGCTGTATGCCGGCAACGGTTTTGGTGAGTCCGGCTTCGGCTATGCCGTTCTCGTAGACGACGACCGGCGCGTGCGCTGAGGTCACTCCTTGCCGAGCCGCGCGCAGACGCCATCCTCGCTCACCGTCGCGATCATGCAGCCGTATTTCATCCCCTACGCGGGGTAATTCCGGCTCTTCGCGGCGAGCGACCTGTTCGTGATCTACGACTGCGTTCAGTTCCCGAGGCGCGGGTGGGTGCACCGCAACAAGATGCCCGCCGCCGATGGCCGGGAAGGCTGGCTCACTCTGCCCTGGCGAAAATGCCTCGTGATGTGCGAATCCGCGACCTGTCGTTCAGCGCTGACGCCGGTGCGGTTCTCCAGGAGCGGATGCGCCGCATACCGCTCCTCTCCAGTCCCAGGCAACCCGCACCCGAGATCCTCGAGTCGCTGAGGTGTGTCAGCGGAACTCCGGTCGACTACCTCGAGCGGCTGTTGCGCGAGATCGTCTCCTGGCTCGGGACTCCGCTGGCACACCATCCGTTCGAGCTCGCTCGATTTGTCCGACTCGCTCCGCGGACAGGAACGCATCATCGAGATTGCGCGTCGGCTCGGCGCAACGCGTTACATCAATGCGCCCGGCGGCCGTGCGTTGCTCCGAGCCTGAGCGATTTGCAGCGGCCGGGATCGAGTTGCGGTTTCTCGACCAGTACCGGGTCCGTCGTCGTCCATCCTCCATCGTATCCTCGAAGAGGATCGGCAGTCCCTTTCGAATGACATTCTGGCGGCATCGGGGACGAGTCGCTGATCGAGGCCGCAGAGGTCTTGCGCCGGACGAGACTCTTCGTTTATTTTCGACTCCTCTGCAACACCCGGCAAATCTTTTTCAGTTGACGTTCGGTGGACCGAACTCGTCGAGGAGTGCGTCTATGCGACTGCTGTCCGCGATGTCCTCAATCATCATCGTTATGCTGTCCATCAGCGCGATTTCTGCGCAATCTTTGCAGTCGCTGTCATCGCAATCCGTCCCGCGTCTGATCAACGTCACCGGCGTCTTCCGGCCCGCCAATGGGCAGCCCGCCGGCGGCGCCGAGACAGTCACGCTGTCGATCTATGCCGACCAGCAGGGCGGGACGCCGCTGTGGCAAGAGACCCAGACGGTTGCCCTCGATGCGGAGGGCCGCTACGCGCTGCTGCTCGGCGCGACGCGGCCCGACGGGATCCCGCGGAGGTGTTTGGCGGGGAGGCGGCGCACTGGCTCGCCACGATGTTCGAACGGGCGGGCGAGGTCGAAGGACCTCGGACGCGGTTGACGAGCGTGCCCTATGCGCTGCGTGCTGCTCGAAGCAGACACGCTCGGTGGCCGGCCGGCCTCCGACTATTTGCTGTCGCCAAGCGCCGGCGGCAGTACAGGAGGCGCGCGCGACCGCTGCGGACACGGGTGGGATCAGCAACGATGTCGTCTTGGCCGGCACCCCGAACTTTCTCGCCAGAGTACGTGAACAACGACGATGTCGGTAGTTCCGGGGTCTTCGAGGCCGCCGACGGCGCGATCGGGCTGGGCACCATGACGCCGTTCGACCGCATCCATGTTCGCTATAACAACAACACCGGCGATTTCACCGGGCTGGCGGTTCAGAACGTGAATGGCGGCGCGCTTGCCTATTCGGGCATGCTGTTCTACGACCACACCAACGCGCTCACGCAGTTCCAGGGCTACAACAACAGCACGCACGAATACCGCATCAACAACATCGCCAAGAGCGGTGGCGAGTTCGACGGCTCGATCAATTTCATGATCGGCAGCACGTCACGCCTCTTCGTCGGCAGCAACGGCAACGTCGGCATCGGGACAACTACTCCCGGAGCAGCTTTGGACATTTCGACTAGTTCTGCGGCTGTGAGGGCGACGTCATTCAAAGGCGGCAATGTCGTGCCGAGCTTCATCGGACGTGTAGCCCGCGGCACTCCGTCCTCGCCAGAGGCTGTGCTCCAGGGCGACCCCTTAAGTCTCGTTGCGGGAATCGGCTACGACGGACGACCGTTTGCTCCGTATTTTCCGTCGATGTCGAATGCCGACATCGCGTTGATTGCCGCGGAACACTGGACGCAGGATGCCCACGGAACGGCGATCGTTTTCAGCACCACTCCGCTAGGAACAACTTCTGGAGACGCTCTTCACCATGACGATTCTTCCCAGCGGAAACGTAACTATCGGCACACCGCGCGATTTCGTCACCGGCCTGCCGATCGCCCCAGACAAACTTCATGTCTTTGGCGACATCCGAGTCGGCACGACCGGCACGAACGGGTGCATCAAAGACTTCAGCGGCACCGGCATCGTCGGCACTTGTTCGTCCGACCGTCGTCTGAAGAAGGACATCACACCATTCGATCACGTGCTGGACAAACTCACGGCCTTGCAGCCGGTGCATTACTACTGGCGCGCGACGGAGTTTCCCGAACGGCACTTCGGGAACAGTCAGAGCTATGGGTTGATCGCGCAGGACGTCGAGCAGGTCCTGCCGGAACTGGTCGTGACGAACGACGACGGCTTCAAGGCCGTCAAGTACAGCGAGCTGCCGCTGCTCACCATTCAGGCCGTCAAGGATCTGAAGAGCGAGAACGATTCACTGAAACAGCGGGTCGCGGAACTGGAAAAATTCGATCCCCAAGCACTCACGCATCGCATCGCCGAGCTCGAGCGCCTGGTAGAGGAGCTGCTCACCGCCGCTCGTCGATGACAGCGCGGCCCTTCGCTAGCCGCTCCTTTACTCTACTGTTGAGCTTCCAACCTAGCTCAGCTGCAACCATCTGGGAAACCCTGGACTCGAGGGAACCGAGGTGGACGAGCTCTTCGGAGGAGTGCGCTATGCCCGTGCTGTCTGCGTCCTCATTCGTCATCGTTGCCCTGTCCGCCGCCGCGATTTCTGCCCAATCCTCACCGTCGGTGCCATCTCAATCTGTCCCGCGTCTGATCAACGTCACCGGCGTCTATCGGCCCGCCGACGGCCAGCCCGCCGGCGCCGCCGAGGGGAGGGGTCACGCTGTCGATCTATGCGACCCGCAGGGCGGGACGCCGCTGTGGCAAGAGACCCCGACGGTTGCGCTCGATGCGCAGGGTCGCTACACGCTGCTGCTCGGCGGCGACGCGGCCCGAGGGGATCCCCGCGGACGTGTTCGGGTAGGGGAAGCGGCGCACTGGCTAGGGACGGTGTTTCAACGGGCGGGGGCGAAGTCGAAGGGCCTCGGACGCGGCTTGACCAGCGTGCCTTATGCGTTGCGCGCTGCCGGAAGCGGACACGCTCGGCGGGCGGCCCGCTTCCGATTACCAGCTCGCGGGGGCCGGGGCGCCGGCCGGGGACCTTGGGCTGCGCAGGCCGCCACTGGCGGCCGAGACAGGAGAACCAGCGCCGAAGTGGAGTGGTTAGGGGCGGCACGCCGAACTTTCTCGCCAAGTACGTGAACGCCGGCCGATGTCGGGCAGTTCCGGCGTGGTCGAGGCCGCCGACGGCGCGATCGGGCTGGGCACGACGACGCCGTTCGACCGCCTTCATGTCCGCTACACCAACAACACCGGCGATTTCACCGGATTGGCGGTCCAGAACTTGAGTGGCGGCGGCGCTCGCCTATTCCGGCATGCTGTTCTACGACCACACCAACGCGCTCACCCAGTTTCAGGGCTACAACAACGCCACCCACGAATACCGCATCAACAACATCGCGCGGGTCGCGCCCGGCGGCGCGTTCAACGGCTCGATCAACTTCATGCTCGGTGGCACCTCCCGCTTCTTCGTCGGGCCCACCGGCAACATCGGGATCGGCACGGCTGCGCCGCTGTCCAGTCTTGAAATCCGCAATGCCTTCTCGACCAACCCCCCCGTGACGATCATCACTTCGTCGACCTTCAGCGACACCTCGTTGGGAAATACCCTGGTGGGAAGGAAGGCCAGAGGCACGGCTGCTGCCCCTACCGCCGTTCTGAACAACGATGCGCTGTTCGACCTGGGTGCCAACGGGTATGGCGCAACGGGTTTCGGTGGCTTTAATGCGGCGGGCATTTCCATGCGCGCATCGGAGAACTGGACCGACACAGCTCACGGAACGCAAATGCAATTCTCGACCACTTCGAATGGAGCATCGACGCCGAGTCTTCGGATGACTATTAACTCCTTAGGGAATGTGGGCATTGGAACGTCTTCCGCGGCTTCTCTTTTCGAAGTCAACAATGGCTTTTCAACGCTGCCGTTCGCGCAGGTAACCGCCACGACGTTTGTGAACTCCGGCCAGGGTTCACTGTTCGTAGGTCGGAAGGCCAGGGGCACTGCGGCTGCGCCATTGGCGGTCCAGAACGGCGATGTGCTCGCGGGTCTTCTGGGACGCGGCTATGGCGCCACCAACTTCAATGGGACCGGCAGCGGAAGCATGTTGGTGCGGGCGGCGGAGACCTGGACGGACACCGCCCAGGGGACCTCGCTCGCGTTCAACACGACGTCCGTTGGCACGGCGGCACCGCTCACGCGGATGACGCTCACGTATGACGGAAACCTCGGCATCGGCACGGGCGCGCCGCAGGGAGCCCTTGAGGTGGTCCAAACCGGCAACGACACCGCTGTGGTGGCGACCGCGTATGCCAATGGAACGGGCGCTGCGCCGTTTTACGTCACGTGGGCCGCACGCGGCACACAGGCCGCACCCGCTGCCGTCCAGACCGGAGACCTTCTGGGCGCTTTCGGTGGCGGCGGGTACGGGACGACGACCTTCCACGACATCCAGGCAGCTTTCGCACCATTGGCGGCCGAGAACTTCAGCGACACGGCCCGCGGAGCGTCACTGGTGTTTGGGACCACTCGCTCGGGGCCATCGACATAGTGGTCGCAATGGGGATCCTCCCGAATGGGAATGTCGGCATCGGCACGCCGGTGGATGTCAACGAACTGCCCACGGCGACGGACAAACTCCAAGTGTTCGGCGACGCGCGAGTCGGCGATGCCGGCACGAACGGCTGTCTCAAGCGATTCGACGGAACCGGCCTGGCCGGCACGTGCTCGTCGGACCGTCGGTTGAAGAAGAACATCACGCCGTTCGGCCCTGTGCTCGATCGGCTCACGGCCCTGCAACCGGTCCACTACTTCTGGCGCGCAGCGGACTTTCCCGCGCGGCATTTTGGAACCAGTCAGAGCTACGGCCTGATTGCCCAGGACGTCGAACAGGTGCTGCCTGAGCTCGTGTCGACTGACAGTGATAGTTACAAAGCGGTCGACTACAGCAAGCTACCGCTGCTCACCATTCAGGCGATGAAGGAACTCAAAGCCGAAAACGATGCGAGGAAGGCCGAGAACGACGCGCTGAAGCAGCGTATGTCTGACCTCGAACACCTGGTCAACGACCTGCTCGCCGCCACGGGTCGTCGCTAGCGCCTTAAGGGGCGGGCTGGATGCCGGGCCAGCCCGCCCCACTGCGCTCCCGCCACACTTCCCGGCGTCGTCCCGCCGCGTCGCGCGGTGCGCGTAACACTCCGCGCGGGTCTGCGTTTTCTTCCCTTCGTACCGCACCCCCGCGCGGGTCAAAGGGTCTTGCGCGGGACGCACCCTTCGCTCTATTGTTGAGCTTCTAGCTCTGCTGCTGCAACTACCGGGAATCTTTAGTCATTCGGCACTGAGGTTCTGTGGACGGGACCTCGTCGGAGGAGTGCGTCTATGCGAATGCTGTCCGCGATGTCCTCATTAATCATTGTCGTCCTGTCCGCCAGCGCGATTTCTGCGCAATCTTCACAGTCGGCGTCATTCCAATCCGTTCCGCGTCTCATCAACATTACCGGCGCCTTCCGGCCCGTCGATGGGCTCCCCCCCGCGCCCGTCGAGACGGTCACGCTGTCGATCTATGCCGACGCCGAGGGCGGCGCGCCGCTGTGGCAGGAGACGCAGCAGGTCACGATTGATGCGCAGGGCCGCTACTCCCTGCTGCTCGGCGCGACCCACCCTGAGCGGGATCCCGGCCGCGGTGTTCGGGGGGGAGGCGGCGGCGCAGTGGCTCGGTCTACGTCTTCGAGCGGCCGGGTGAAATCGAAGGACCGCGGGCGCGGTTGACCAGCGTGCCCTATGCGCTGCGCGCCGCGGAAGCGGACGCGCTCGGGGGCCGGCCGGCCTCCGATTACCAGCTCGCGCCGGGCGCCGGCGGCACCACGGACGCGCACGCCACCGCCGAGACCGCTGGAGCCAGCAACGATGTCGTGTTGGCCGGCACCCCCGACTTTCTCGCCAAGTATGTGAACAGCGCCGATGTCGGTAGTTCGGGGGTGTTCGAGGCCGCCGACGGCGCGATCGGGCTGGGCACGACGACGCCGTTCGACCGGATCCACGTGCGCTACAGCAACAACACCGGCGATTTCACTGGATTGGCGGTCCAGAACCTGAGTGGCGGCGCGCTGTCGTATTCGGGCATGCTGTTCTACGACCACACCAACGCGCTCACCCAGTTCCAGGGCTACAACAACCTCACGCACGAATACCGGAT
>CAVRYD010000013.1:0-627280 GCA_963725335.1 uncultured Acidobacteriota bacterium
GACATCACCTTCCTTGGTGAACGCCGCCTTGGCCGTCTCCGGCGTGACGGTGACGGTGGGCACGCATTCGATCCCTGCAGATGCATCAGCGGCGTGTGCAGCATGTCGACCATCGGGAAGAAGATCGCATCGAGCTTCTTCTTCGCGTGCTTGGCGAACAGCAGGTTGTGCACGTGCGCGATGCCGATCTTCGCCGGGAAAGCACGGATCGATCGCGCCGCGCCCGGACCCTTCGCGGTAGAGATCGCCGCTGGTGAAGTCGGAGTACACGAGGTTGCCGCCGAGACGCCCAGCGACTCTGGAAGTAGCCGCTGAAGAACGGCGCGTAGACGTACATGTTCAGCACGCGGGGCATCCCGATGCGGAGCTCTCGCGCCGCTGCATCAGCCGATCCGCGCGCCGGGCCGCCTTCGTCCATGGCGCGTGCGGAATCGGATCGGCCACGCTCTCCGGCTGACGCGGGTTCCAGAATGCCTCCTTCGCCGCAATCTCGACGAAGTTCGGATTGGCTTTCTTCATCTCGTCGAGCCCGCTTTGATCCCGCGCATCGCGTCGACGTCCTCGACCGTGCCCTTCTCGCAGGTCGCGATGATCGAACCGCTGCTCGTCGTCGGCCTTCGCGACCTTCGAGACGAACTTCACGGGGCGCCCTGCAGGACCTTCGCGGTGCGCCGGATTCCGCAACGGCGCCCTTGCCATCTCTGGGCCGGAGGCCATACCGGCGCAGGAGGCTACCGCGAGTCGGCGACCCATCTTGATGTCGATGAACGTCCGCAGGCAGTTGTTCTTGCAGAAATTGCAGCGCGTCGCTTCGTTGCGAGTCGTCCGATAGCGTGATCGCCGCACCGCATCGAGCCCGATGAACGGGTGCGATGGCCGTTCGTGTACAGGCGCACGCGCTTCAACGGCCGCTCCGATCGCGCCCGACTCGCCGCAATGCTCGTGGACGATGATCTCGGGCTCGAGTCCGGCGCCGCGGAAGTTCGAGCGGATGAAGTCGACTTCGGCCTTTACGGCCGCGAGGTTGTGCTGCGTCCCGCCTTGCAGCACGAACCGGGTGCCGAGCTTCGCGAGATTTGGAATGCTCGCGACGTACAGGAAGATGTTCTTCGGCAGGACCGCCGCCAGACCCGCGAGGATCTCCTCCGGCGCCCATCCCTGACGCTGGAAGTTCACGATGTCGGACTGCATGAACACGGCGCAGCCGTAGCCGAACATCGGCATCGCCGTGCGCGGAAAACGCCTGTCGGCAAACTCGCTGCGACGGGGATGCCGAATGTCTCCGCCGTCGACTGCAGGAAGTAGCCGTTGCCTGCGGAGCATTGCGTGTTGAGCTTGAAGTCTTTGACCCGGCCGTCGTTCAGCACGATCAGCTTGATGTCCTGGCCGCCGACGTCGACGATCACGTGCGGATCCTTGTAGGACTTGATCGCCGACTCGGTGTGCGCGACGGTTTCGACGAGCGCGGCGTCGGCCTGCGAGAACGTCCCTCAGCATGTCCTTCGCATAGCCGGTCGTGCCGACGCCCAGCACCTCGAGCGTGCGCCGCGGTCGACTCGACCTGGCCGCGCAGCTCTTCGAACATGTCAATCGTGTCCTGGATCGGATTGCCATTCGAGAGCTGATAGGCCTTGCACAGAACGTCGCCGTCCGTCGAGAGCAGGACGGCCTTGGTGGACGTCGATCCGCCATCGACGCCGATGAACCCGCGCACGGCTCGCCGGCGTGAACGTGGCCGGCATGAACCGCTTCGGCGTGTACTGCGCTCTGAAACGCGCGAGATCGTCTGCGGATGTCGCTCAGACCCCGCGCCCCGGACGCGGCTTTCTCGCTTCGAGCCGTCCGACGGTGATGTAGTCCTCCAGCGCCGCGTACCGAGGTATCGCCCGACGCTGTCCTCTTCGTCTCTTCCGAACTCGATCGGCGCCGAGCGCCGCGAAGTACTGAGCGTTGTCCGGCGTCTTGATCAGCGATTCGGGCGACTCGCCGTCCGGGATCTCGACGCCGCGTTCCTTCCACATCTTCGGGATGTTGTGCTGCCACGCTTCCCGCATGCCGCGAATGAACGTGTTGGGTCCGCCGAGCAGCAGCACGTGCGGGCGCAGCGTGTGGCCGCGCGTCAGCACCGTCAGGTTCTGCAGGACGATGGCGTCGAAGAGCGACGCCATCAGCTCGTCGGGCGGCGTGCCTTCCTTCTGCAGACCGTTGATGTCGGTCTCGGCAAAAACGCCGCACTTGCCGGCGACCTTGTGCAGCTTGATCCCGTGATAGCCCTGGTTGCCAGTTCGTCCGCCGGGATCTTCAGCTTCGCGTTGATCTTGTCGATGACCGCACCGGTACCGCCGGCGCACTTGTCGTTCATCGACGGGATCTTCTTCTTGCGTCCGCTCTCGGGATCCTCCTTGAAGACGATGATCTTCGCGTCCTGGCCGCCGAGCTCGATCGACCGAGTTGCACTTCCGGATGGAGCTTTTCGACCGCCAGCGAGACCGCCGTCACTTCCTGCACGAACTTGGCGCCGATGAGCGGCGCCAGAGCGCTGCCGCCGGAGCCGGTGATGAAGATGCGGCAGTTGTCGTGAGCAACGCCGAGATCGGCCTCCAGGCGCTCCAGAAATTCCAGCGTCTTTTCCGGCTGCTTGGTCTCGTGCCGCTGGTAATCGGACCAGACCATCTGGTCGGTCGCCGCATCGACGGCGACGGCTTTGACCGTCGTCGAGCCAACGTCGATGCCGACAGGAAATTGTGCGCGCTCACGGCGTGTCTCCTACACTGCTGCGGTGGCGCGTACGGTCACCTGGCTGCGACCACGCGTGCCGGTTTCGGCAGCCGGCTGAACCGCGCGCGGCCGTCCATCGATCGCTCACATGCAGGACGAAATTCGCGGCCGTGCCGGTGACGCCGTGACGATGCGGCACCTTGTAGAACGGTGCCGCAGCTCCGGATGCTCGGCGACGTAGCTCGGATCGTCTTCGAGCCGCTTGCCGGTCGACTCGAGCGCCTGCTGGAATTCGAGCTTGGCTTTGGCCTTGGCCTCGCCGAGCGCCATCTGCACGCGGCTGTGCGCGTTGATCTCGCCTTCGCCGGACGTCTCGATCGGCAGGAAGATCATGTCCTTGAAGTGGTTCATCACCGCCGACTGCACGCCGTCGGATTGCGACGAGGGCATGCAGCCGAACGGCTTCAGGCTCAGCACCATGTGCGCCTTCTTGTGCACGGTGTAGTAGATGTTCTTCGCGACTTCCAGGTGCCCTTCGCCGCCGCGCGCGAAGACGGTGGTAGTAGGGATCGGCGAGCGCGCGAGCTCCTCGCATGTCGACCAGCGGGTGAGCGATGCCGCCGAGCGCCGATCGACGCGCCGGTACTGGTGATTCGTAGAACCGCTCGCCGATTCCGAAGCGACACCTTGCCTGCGGAACTTCAGCTCGCGCGTGCAGCCAGCCGCGCACGTGCGCCACTTCGGCTTCGGATGATCGAGCCACTTGCGATCGGACGTGTTCGCCTTGGCCTGCCAGAGCATGATACATGATCCAGGTTCGCGATCGGCTCGACCTTCACCTCGGCGCCCTCGCGTTCGAGGAAGCTGAACATGTGGAAGTTGCCGTCGCCTTCGGTGGTCTGGGCGCAGAATTCGCCGGTGACCTTCACGATCGGCTTCACCCGCAGGCGATCCACTTCGATCCGCGCCGATCCGCTCGCTGGCGGCCGCTCGGGCCTCAGCGTCTGCTGTCCCTACAGGTGATCGTGGATCTTGCCGAGGACGTTCAGTGTCGCGGTCAGCCTTCTTGCGTGGAGCTGCTTCGCGAGCCATGCGGCGCGTGCTCCTCGACTTCGAACATGCGGCGGTCGCGGACGCTGCTCGACAGGTCGTTCCATGGCCTCCTTGAACACGCGGTCGGTCTCGCCCGGCGTTCACCTCGTACGGCCGGATCTGATAGGTGACGTCGTTGAGCACGTCGCCGAAGTTCAGCGCGTTGAACGCGCCCATGCCGAAGTCGACCGTGAACTTCAGCCCGGCTCGCCCGAGGCGGCCTTGATGCCGTCGTTCTGCTGGAACAGCAGAATGCGGAAGCCGTCGAAGCCGGCATTCTGCACGGCCAGCCGATACTCCGCTTCGTACATGCCGAAGCGGCACGGCCCGCACGATCCGGCCGTAAAGAAAACGTAGTTGTCGACGATTTCCTGTCGCGGGAGGCCGCCGCTTCGAGGCCCTGCAGGTATTTGATCAGGTGCCCGACCATGAAATAGGTCGGGTTGCATTGACCGTTGTTGCCGTATTCCTTGCCGAGTTGGAAAGCCGGCGACATCCGGCGTCGGCAACACCTCCACCTTGTAGCCGGCCGACTGGAACACCGACCGGATCAGCCACTCGTGTTTCCAAGTCAGGCCGCCGAAGAGAATCGTGACGCGGTCGCGCTCCGCCGCCGTAAACGGCCGTTCGACAGGTCGCTGGAAATGGGTGCGCGGCTGCTGGGACGCGATGCTTGCCTGAAGGCGCGCCGTTCTGCTTCAACGCGCCGCTGGATTTCCAGCTCGATTGCTTCGCGTGTGCGCAGTGGAATCGTGCGGACCGGGGCGGACGAAGACACATCGCAGCTCGTACTCATAGGACGTCCTTTGATGGCGGGAATGAACGTGATGCGCTTGATGGCGGGAGTGAACGTCATGCGCCGCGGCTGAGGAGTGCGCCGACCTCGCGCGCGCAAACCTGACCTTCAGTGGGTTCTTGATCGGAACGAACTGTCGTGACATATGCCCATGTCGCCGACGCACCGCGGCGCGGAATTCTACACCCTCAGCAACACGCGATCCAAGTGACATCCGCGACATGGGTTGATGAGGTTGGGTGGATCAGGCTGATACCACGACGACCTCCGGTTGCGCTGGGTCGATCGCCACGCTTCGCAAGTAGCCGACCTCGAGGCCAAAGCGCCCCGAATACAGCGGCGACGGGCTTACGGATCAGCATCGCGGTCTTTGCCACCGGTGCTTCCTTGAGCTGCGTGCTGCTCGTCCGTGTACCTCACGAAAGGCGATGGGTTGGTAGGGTCGAGCTCGCAGATTTTTCATCTTCTTGTCCGCCGAGGTGGCGACCAAATCTATCTACGAAGCCGCAGCTCTTGGCGTGTCCGCGTTGAAGGGCAGTGTGCAACCGTGACGGACGTATCGAGTAGAATGCGGAGGCCAGCAACCCGCCTGCCGCCAGGAGTCTGATGAAGAATATTGTGAGCCTCCTCGCGTGTTGGTTTGCCGTGCTCGTCTCCGTACCGGCCGGGCAGCAGCTCCATCCGCGCTGCAGCCCACCTTCCGTACAGGGCGTCGATGCCGTGCAACTCGATGTCTCGGTGCTCGATAAGGAGCGGCGGCCGGTTCGCGGGTTGACTGCCGCGGACTTTACGGTCCTCGAAGACGGCAAGCCGCGTGGAGATCGTTGCATTCTCGGCGATCGAGCTGCCGCCAATGCCAGTCGCTGTGGCGCCTTCCGGCGCCGACACGGTGCCGCCGGACGTCTCCAGCAACGACGGTCCGCAAGGCCGCCTCGTCATCATTCTGATCGACCCATTCCTGGAGCGCGTGATGGCGCTCGGCCGCGTGACCATCGCCGACCCGCCCGGCATCACCGCGCTTCGCGCGACGGCCCGCCGTATCGTGGACAGTCTCGGTCCGGGAGACCTCGCCGCGGTGGGTCATACGATTTATGGCGCGCCGCAGAATTTCACGACGGACAAGGCCCAGCTCAAACGAGCCATCGATAGCGGAGCGTCCGGAACGAACAAGCGGGCCGCGGGGAGGAATGGGGCAACTGCCAGTGCGGCGTGTGCCGGCTGGAAGCGATCACGAGGGTGGCGACGGCGCTGCGCGGCGAGTCGCAGCGGCGAAAGACGGTGTTCTTCATCGGCGAGCAAATCAAACTCGCGCCAGTGCCTGGACCCTGCAACGCATACCTGGAGCCCGCTACCAAACAGATGGTCAACGCCACGCAGCTCGCGAACGTCACGGTCCACACCGTCGATCCGAATGCGCTCGAGACGACGAACGTGCATGCAGGCGACGATTTCAAACCCGATCCACCGGTGAGTGAGTCGGCGGCGGCACAAGAACGAGCCAACCGCGCGTTTCTGATCCAACGTCAGCAGTCCTTGCAGACCGTCGCCGACTGGACGGGCGGGCGGGCAGTTCTGAATGCGAACAATCCGGAAGAGAGCGTCCGTCAGATCCTCGAGGAATCGTCCGCGTATATCTGCTCGCTTTCCAGGTTTCCGGCGTGAAAACTGACGGGCAATTCCACGCAATCACTGTGAAAGTGAACAGGCCGGACGCGCAGGTACGCACGCGTAAGGGGTATTACGCAGATGCCGTGACGCCTGCGAAGCCCGCGGTTGCCGTGACGCCCTCGCTGAAAGAAGTCTCGCAAGAGCTGTTGCCCGAGCGCGGTTTGCCCATGAGCACCACGGTGGCGCCATTTCGCGGGCCCTCCGGAACTCCGATCGTTGTCATTACTACAGGTGTGAGAGCGAGCGCTGCAGCAGCGCCGGGCGCCGACACACGCCCTGGTCCGGGAGAGCAGCAGTTCGAGCCGATCGAAATCTTGACCAGCGCACTCCGCGATGGGGCAAAGGAGGCCGAGTGGCAGCGCCAACGCCTGTCGCTGGTGATGCCCGACACTGGACCCGGCGAGCTGCGGTATGAGTCGGTTTCCACACTCACGTTGAAACCTGGACGCTACGAGGTGCGCGTGGCGACGCGGCACGAACGCGCGGACGTGATCGGTAGCGTGCACACGTTCGTGGATGTGCCGGATTTCGAATCTCAGCCGCTGACCCTCTCCGGTCTCGTGCTCTTCGATCGCACCGCTCCGACGGCCACGCCGGCCGAGGCGATCGGGGGAGTTCTGGACAAGGCTCCGACCACACGACGCGAATTCACGCAATCGGATGACGTCACGGCCTTCGCTCGTGTCTATCAGAAGGCGGGCACACAACCTGCGGCGGTCACGATCGCGTTTCGCGTCCTCGATCGTGCGCTGAACGAAGTGACCGGCGCGCGGATCGCGTTGACGCCAGACCAGTTCACCGCGTCCGGGGCAGACGGTCGGTTCAAGCTGCCGCTCGATACGCTGCCGCCAGGCTCGTCACGTGCTGCGGATGGAGGCGTCGGGCGGTGGCGCAGCGAGCAGGCGCGATGTGCGCTTCAGCGTGAAATGAGTGATGCGGCCATTGCTGCTGCGCTACTCGCTCGTGTTGCCCATGGTGGTCGCCGTTGCAGCGGCGCAGAGCGAGACGCCACGAGTTGAGGACGTCCTGCAGGTCGCAGGTGCGTATGTTCGGGGTCCGTTCAACGGATTCGTCACCGGAGCGGCGAAGTACTCACGCTACCGCCAGTTTCGCGTCGAGACGTCGGAAAGCATCAAACAATGATCCGCGGGCGCGACGCGGGTTCGGGATCGGCTGGCAAGAGCGGAAGTCGGCGTTCCCGAGCGCGTCGCTTCGAGACTTACGGGCCACAAGACGCTGAGCCTGTTTGCCAGATATGACATTGTGAGCGGGGCCGACCTTCGTGACGCGGCCACGCGCCTGGATCAGCCACGCGTTGATCACAAAAGCGATCACAGTGCGGCGACAAGCAGCCCTCCCGCGACGGCCGCGTTCACGAGCTGGCCGCGTAACCATCGAGTCCGCGCAGTCACGACGTCCTCGAACAAGCGTGGCCTAACGTGGAGCGCAATCGTGATCGCGAGTCTGATGGCGTATGAAATCGGACTCCGCGACGCAGCGTGGTTGATTTTTGTTGGAATCGGGTTTGTTCCCCTTGGCGTAGTGATCTCAATGGTCATCAGACGGTTTTGGACTGTCAGACTGCGATTCACAGGTACAGATTGCCACTCGATGTGATTGATGGATTGACGGTTGAGTCTTGGTTGCCTTCGATCTCCCGATTACTGAATCGACGCCCCGTGCGATGTGCCGAAGTCGGATCGAACCGCCCACATGCCGCCGACGAAGACGCTCAACGGCCGCACGACGACGGTGAGATTTGCGATGATCAGTGCAAAGCGTGGGATGGGCATCGGCGGGACGATCCGACTGACCAGCCAACCGACCATTCCGCACTCGAAGAGCAGCACTGACGCGGCATACAGCGACAACATCGCGACCCAATACCTGCGGTGCAGTCGCGCGACGATGCCTCCGCTGACGGCCGCGGCGACATAGATCAGGAGTTCTACTGAAGACTGGTTGCGCCAGAACTGGCACCAGAACGAGTCCGGTGAACACAGGATCACCTGCTGGCTGAGCCAGTCTTCAGCAATGCTGCCAGCCCAGGTCACCGGGAAGGAAAACAGATAGTAGAGGGTCCATCCGACCATCAAAGTCCGAAGGGCCAGCATCTTGTGCGCGGCAAGATCGTGCACAGTTCCGACCAGAATAGCGGCGAGCACTTGCCGCCAGTACAGATCCCCGATCGACCCTGTCGGTACTGCTCGATCAGATCGCCGAGGAGCGATTCACGCCTGGGACCGGATACCAAACGCTGCGCCAGCCACGTCGCGACCAATGGCGGTTGTTGGTCCCTCATACCGACTCTCCTCTAAGCCGCGGCGCGCCTTGCCAAAGGTTGATCAGCGTCCGCTGCGCGTGCCGCACCGCCCGCAGACCCTGAGCCGTGATCTGAAAGTAGGTCTTCGCTCGTCCACCGCGCACGGCCGTCGGTTCACCGACTCGAGAGCGTACCAAGCCCTTGCCTTCGAGGCGATCCAAAGTGACGTAAACACTACCGAGCACCACTTCACGCCCGCTGCTCTCTTCAATGGCTTTGGCAATCGAGACGCCGTACGCCTCCTCATCCAACCGGACCAATGCCAGCAAGATCAACAGTTCAAATCCTCCGAGAAATTCTCGGCGCGCCATATACTAAACAATATTGATTAAATAGAGATCTGTCAACTTCAACGAGCCGAGGCTCGTTCGTTCGGCGCGGCAACAAGAGGCTCCTACGGCGTCGGGACTGCTGTGCGGTTGCCGGGCACGATCTGCACCTGATAAGCGAACACTTCGCGGCTGTTTGGATTGACGTACACCTTCACCCACTGCACATCGTTGTTACCTTGCGCGGCGTGGCTGCCGAATGTTTCGATGCGCGTGAAGTTCTCCAGCCGGAAACCGGTCGCGCTCAGAAATGGCTTGTCCACGCGGAAGTAGTGCGAATCGCCGTGCACGTAGGCGACCGGCCTGCGGAACGCGATCACCTCGTCACGCAGCGCGACCAGAAACGCCTTGTAGCCGTCGACCGGAGCAGTTGGTGTGAGGTCCTGATCCAATGTCGTGGGATTGCGTGTGTAGTCGGAGATCCCGGTTGTCCGGTCGAAGGCTGGATCGGCCTGCGAAATGAACATGACTGCGACCGAGCCATCTGCCTTGGCAGCCGCGAACGTGTCCTGCATCCAGACGATGTTGGCGGCATTGCGGGCCGCGTATTCGGTGGGGTCGGGAGCGGTATCGCAAAGATTGTTGCAAGAGCCTTGGATGTTCAACGTCGCGTACATGACGCGGCCCGCGGTCCAGCGGCGGTTTTCGATGCACGGAGCCGGGCCGCCGACGCCCAGACAGAGCGGCGACGACTGCACTTCCTGTTGGAACGGGTGTCCGCCGAGCGTGAAGGGCGTGCTGAAGAAGACCAGCCGCTCATGGTCGAGCCGCTCCAAAGAGTTGTACATGGGATCCCGGTCGCAGTCGGTCCAGTCGTTGTCGCCGGGAGTGAAGATCGCCGGCGCGTCGAGCGAATTGAACCTGGTGAGGGCGTCGCTGTAGAGACTGTCTGGACATGGTCCTGAGCCTGCCTTCAGGTCGCCGTCGTGCACTGTGAAGGCCAGATTCTGGGAGTTCATGTCTGCGATCAGGTTCGGAATCCCGACCGTCGCCTGTTGAGACGAGTACGGCAAGTCACCCCACAATCCGATCGCATAGGGATTATTGCCATTTCCCCCGATGCCCGTTTGCTGGTCGCCAGCAATGAAACGGCCGGATGCCAACACGACGATCATCGCGAGGCACAACATGATGGCCACGCGAAACCGCGTCCCCCCATCCCCTCGAGTCGCTCTTGGCTGCCGGGTGGTCTTCATGATTCATCTCCTGAGTCAGATTGGTCCAAACGATCCGCTCCGACGGGATAGTAAGCCCGTTTCGAGGACCCGGACAATGGACGGACGGTAACAGGTAAGTGAACGGCTCTTGATGTGTCCTATTCCGGGTCGGGCTGGCGCCCGGCAGCGGTGCTTGTGTCGAGCCCCTCACCGAGCGTGACGAACGCGATCAGCTCAACGGCAACAACAGCAACGGTACGCCAGGCCGCCCATCACGAACGGCCAGAAGCGCCCATCCTTCTCCGACGGGAGTTCCATGATCGCGCTGTTCATGATGACGGCCCCGGAGACAAACGCCAGCAGCAGCGCCAGCACGAACGGAGGCACGGCGAACAGCAGCCCCGCGCCCCAGCCGAGCACGCACGTCCCCGCCAGAACGAAGCGGCCCGTCCAATCGAACGCGGCGCCGTGTTCCTCGCGCAAGGCGTGGTCAATCGCGAGGAAGTGGCACATCATCGCGACGACGTAGGCCGCCAGGGTCCACGGAGTCTCCTCCGCCTCACACCGTCGACCGTGGTCCGGCCGCGCGGCGGCATCCTGCGCTCCCGATTGCGCGGGGAGCGCTGTCGTCGTGGCGAGCGTCAGCCCGATCGCCAGCAGGATCGTGGGGTAGCCGTCGCACGTCTTCACTTGGGCTTCCCGAGTTGCGCCTTTGCCGCTTCCCGACGCTCCCGCTGATCGGTGATCAGACGGTAGGTGATGTAGTACTTGTAGATGTTGCTGACGTAGGTGACCGTTTCGCGGCCGATCCGCTCCGAGGCGACGCGCTCGACGTTGCCGAACCACACGTTGCGATCGAGGCCTCTCTTTTCGGTCTCGTTCCGGAGCTGCCTGATGCGTCCGGGCCCGGCGTTGTAGGACGCGAACGTCATCAGCGCCTTGTTCATATTGTCCATGGGCTCGTTGGCAAAGTACTGGTCCTGCATGAACCGCATGTACTTCACGCCGGCGTGGATGTTGGACTCGACCTCGGTGATGTCGCCGACGTTGAGTTCCTTGCCGGTCGGGGGCATGACCTGCATGACGCCAATCGCGCCGACTGGGCTCTTGACGTTCTGGTCCAGCGTCGACTCCTGGTAGCCCTGCGCCGCCATCAGCAAGTAATCGAGGTTGTACTGCGCCCCGTATTTCTTGAACAGTTCGGCCACCGCGATGAACTTCTGACGCTCGGCGTCGGCCGCGGCGTTCTTCGCGTACTTGACGCTGTCGAGATAGCGACGCTCGATCGTGTTTCGAAAGGCGTCACCCTTGCCGTGCTTCCGGATCCACGTGTTGACGACCTCTCGGAGCTTGGGATTGTCCTTGCGAAACGCGACGGCCAGGCTGCCGGCGGACCGCACGGCGATGTCCGGGTGCACCGTCAAGTTGGTGAATACCTTGCTCCAGAACTCGGCCAGATAGTCGTCCACGATGGTGGTGGTGACGAGGCCGGCGTTGACCATCTCGAGCACGTCATCGTCTTCGAGGACGGCGGGGGCTTCCACGAACACCGCCGCCGGCTTGCCGCGCGCCTTCAGTTGCTCGTTCAGCGTGACGAGGCTCTCTTCGTAAATGCTCCCTTTGCGGACGAACACGTCCTGGCCGGAGAAATCGTCCACCGTGGTGATCGGCGGCGCCCCGGGCCCGGTGACCACCACTTCGCTCACGTTGGTGCGCGTCGGCTCCGAGAAGGCGACGAGCTTCTCCGCTCGGGCGTGACGGTCACCATGGCCGCGACCATGTCGACCTTTCCGCTCGCGAGGGCGGGGTACAGCTGATCGCGCGTCATCGGGATGATCACGACGTGCACCTTGAGGTTGCCGGTCTTCAAGTCCGCGTTCAGATCGTTCTCGAACAGCTTCAGGGACTCGTACGTCAACCCGCGCTCCTGCCCCTTGTCGATGAAGTAGTGCGTGCGGTTGAAGGTCACGGCCACGCGAATGGCGCGACGCTCGACCAGCGCGTCCAAGTCGCCGGTGAACGGCTTGCCCATCCCGTCGCGCACAGCCTGCGGAAGGGCGTCGTACGGCGAGGCGGTCGCCGGGATTGGCGCGTCGGCCGCGGACGGTGTCGCCGTCGCGGCCGGCGGCGGAGCCTCTTGCCGACCAGAGCAGGCCGTGGCGGCCGCCACCACCAGCACGGCGACGACACACATCGTCAACAACATCCGGGTCGGCATCACTCTGATCTTCATCTTCATTGCTGTGTCCTCGTTCGCGATCGGCAGCGGGCGCACTCGCTCCAGGCGTCGCGCAAACCGATGGCGACCGACACCTCGACACTCGTGGTCATCCTACGAGCGTGTGTCGATCGATCGGTTCTCCTTCATGCGTTCATCCATCGCCAGCACCGTCACTCCGTGCGCGTTCTTCGTGGGCAGGCTCTTCAGGTAAGTTCATGATCGCCTGCCATTCCTTGATCTCCTGGGAGGCAGCGGCCTTCGGATCGCGGACGATGTGATCCTTGTCGATCGTGCCCTTCGGCGGCAGCAGATACGGGCCAGACTGCTCCGGCGGCAGCGCGTCCGCGCGCGACCCGAGCGGCGAGCCGTCCTTCTTCTTCGGCGCGACGGCCAGCGCGCCGTTGGTCTTCTTGGGGATCGCGACCAGCACGATCGCCAGGTACAGGTTGCAAGCGACGCCGTAGAGTGTCTTCGACGAGTCCGAGATGTCGATGGCGCGATAGCCGCGGGCGAGGTCGCCGAGCTCGATCGCGGTCACTGCGTCGTACTGCGGCCGGGATGAGTCGTACCGGAAGCGCAGGCCGGACACGCGGGGAAAGTACTGGCCGGGCAGGTTGGGGTTGCCCGCGAGGAGAAACTCCAGACAGTTCTTGATCTCACGTCCCGTGAGGTACGCGAGCACCAGCGACCCGCCGGCGCTCTGGTCGGCGACGCCGATCCCGAGCGGCGCGAGGAGAAAGATGTCGTAGGCGGTCTGCACGCCGGACGTCCCCTTCGTCAAACCGGCCCGGACCATGCCGGCGCAGTTCAACGCCACGTCCGCGCCGGTGGCGAAGCGGATGGCATCCGCCGTCACGTTGCCGAGCGGCCGCGAGGCGTCGAGGTCGAAGAACGTGTTCGACCAGTCGCGATCGATCACGGCCAGCGGCTCGTCGAGCGTCAGACCGCGCGGCGCGAACACGATCCGCGACGTCGCCGCGGTGAACGTCTGCATTTCCTTGGCGAGGCGCGGATCGCCCTGGATGGTGTCGTCCACGGGCAGCAAGGTGTACGAGACGACTTTCCGGTCGCGTCCCTCCATCCGGATCACGAGCTCGCCAACCGCCTGGCCGTAGCAGCCGGCCTGCACGATCGGCGTGCCGTTCACGATGACCGGCGCTCGCATGAACGTGTGCGTGTGGCCGCCGACGATGACGTCGATCTCCGGCACGGCGCGGGCGAGGGCGATGTCGTCGCCTTCGGTGATCGGGCCGCTCTTCGGCTCCCGCACGCCGCCGTGGCTCATGCAGATGATCACGTCCGCGCCTTCGGCGCGCAGCTGCTTCACCATCGCGCGTGCGGTCTCGATCGGATCGGGGAAGGTGAGAGCGCCTGGATTGATCGTGAACGTAATGGAGTCGGCGCCCATCAAGCCGAACAGACCGAACATGATGCCCCCGCGCTCGATCACCATGTGGCTGCGGATCGCTCCGGCTGCGCCGAGCGCTTTCATGCCGTCAAGGCCGGCGTCGGCGGCACCGAAGTTCGTGTTGGCGGCGAGAATCGCCGGCACGCGGCCGGCGCTTCGCGCGGCCGCGTCACCGTGTTGGCCAGGGCCGCGGGCCCGAAATCGAAATCATGATTGCCGAACGTCGTCGCGTCGTAGCCCGCCATCGACAGGCACTGCAGTTCGGCGCCGGTCTGCTGGCTCGCCCCTCCGAATGGGGTGCCGATGGTGGCGTCGCCGATGTCGAGCACGAGCACGGGTCCATCCGCTTCGCGCGCCCGCCGATGCTCGGCGATCAGCGTGGCGATGCGCTCGATGCCGCCGATCGTGCGGTCGTCGTTGAGCGTGGCCGGCGTGTATTCCGACGCCGGCCCGACGCCGATCAGATTCGAGTGAATGTCGTTGGTGTGGAGGATCGTGAAGGTCATGGCCATAGTGGCTTCCAATCGTCTTGCATGCTCACGACGGTCCAGCCGCGCCGCGGGGCTTCCTTCAGCGCATCGACCGGCGCGCCCCACGGTGCGTTGGCGCCGTACGCGAATGTCGGTGGTCCAGAAACCGTGAAACGACCGGCAGCCCCGCGTCGGGCCTGCCGGTCCTGAGCAGAGCTGCTGACTCGATCTAGTCGACCGCCAACGCTGCCCTGGCCAGTGTCTCGAGATCGAGGTACTGCGCCTTCTCGATGGTGACGCCGACGAACTGGATCGTGCCGCCCTTGAACGGATTGGAGCCTGTGTATTCCTGGCTGACCGCGTCGGCGCTGTCGAACCCGACGCACAGACCGTCGCCGCACAGCGTGAACTTGCCGACCTGTGCGCGCATCGGGCCTTCGGCGACGACCTTGTCGTTGACGTAGAGCTTGGTCTTGCCGAGCGACTCGTGGTACTTGCCCGCGCTCTCCCGCGTGAACTCCATGCCGAGCGTGTACTTGCCCGGCTTCAGCTCGGGTGAGACGAACTGCTGTTCCGGCTGGATGCCGAGGAAGTTGTAGACGTAGTGCAGCTTCTTGTCCTTGATGAACAGCGAGTGGCCGCCGAAGCGCGAGCCGTGCGCGAAGATCACGCCCGAGCAGTTCGGATCGGTGATCTCGACGTCGGCGAGGATCTTGTACGAGCGGCCGCGCACGTTGACGGCGACGCTTTCCGGCACCGGAGCCGTGCCCGGGATAGTAGATGTACCGTTCGCGGGGCGCTTCTTCGGTGGGCCGCTCGATGTCGAGGATCTCCAGCGCGCGTGCGGTCGTCGAGCGGCAGCACGAGGTTCTTCTCCGCCTCCTCGAACCAGGCCTTGATCAGCGCCTGGAGCTTCTCGGGATGCTCCTTGGCCAGGTTCTTCGACTCGGCGCGGTCCACGTCCACGTGGTAGAGCTCCCACTCGTCCTTGTCGAAGTGGCCCTTGCCGGTGAGCGGGGCGTGCATCGGCGACGGCCTTCCAGCCGTCCTCCCAGATGCCGCGGGTGCCGAGCATGGCGTAGTACTGGCGCTTCTTCTGTGTCGGCGCGTCCGGCTTGGCATCGAAGGTGTAGCGCATCGAGACGCCGGAGAGCGGATACTGCTCCACGCCCTTGTAGACCTTGGGCATCTCCAGCCCGCAGACCTCCAGGATGGTCGGGACGATGTCGGTGGAGTGGTGATACTGATTGCGCACCTCGCCGCGGGCCTTGATGCCCTTGGGCCACGAGATGACCAGCGGGTCGCAGGTGCCGCCGGCGTATTCCGAGTAGCGCTTGAACATCTTGAACGGCGTCGAGGTGGCGGCGGCCCATCCGGTCGGATAGTGCTCGTAGGTGTCCGGTCCGCCCAGCACGTCGATGAGCTTCATGTTCTCGGCAAGCTCGTCCGGGTAGCCGTTGAAGAACTTGTTCTCGTTGACCGAGCCGTTGGGGCTGCCTTCTCCGGACGCGCCGTTGTCCGCGGCGTAGAGGACGAGGGTGTTCTCGAGCTGGCCGGTCTTCTCCAGGTAGTCGATGATGCGGCCCACCTGCGCGTCGGTGTACTCCGAGAATCCGGCGTAGACCTCCATCAGGCGCGAGAACAGCTTCTTCTCGTCGGCGTTGAGCGTGTTCCACGGGCGCACGTGATCTCCCGGGTTCGCCACGTCGTCCGGCAGCGGGTTGAGCGGCGTGAGCTGGGTGCCCTCCGGCAGGATGCCCTTGGCGATCATGCGCGGCAGGACCCACTCGCGGTAGGCCTCGTAGCCGTCGTCGAACTTGCCCTTGTACTTGTCGATGTATTCCTGCGGGGCATGGTGCGGGGCATGGTTGGCGCCCGGGCAGAACCACATGTACCAGGGCTTCGAGGGGTTGCTGGCCTTCTGGTCGCGGATCATCTGCATCGCCTGGTCGGCCAGGTCCTTGGAGAGGTGATAGCCCTCCTCCGGCGTGTACGGCTGCGTCGATGAAGTGGTTGTCTTCGACCAGGTCGGGATACCACTGGTTGGTCTCGCCGCCGAGGAAGCCGTAGAAGCGGTCGAAGCCCTTCTGCGAGCGGCCACTGCTTGCGGCTCGCGCCCGGGCGAGCGTCCGTCTCGGGGACGTTGTGGTTCTTGCCCAGCCAGAAGGTGCTCCAGCCGCCGTCCTGGAGGATCTGCCCGATCGTGGCGCACTCGTCCGGGATGCGGGCGTGCGCGCCGGGGAATCCGTTGGCCGCCTCGGTGATGCAGGCGCATGCCGTTGAGGTGGTGGTTGCGTCCGGTCAGGAGCGTGGAGCGGGTCGGCGAGCAGAGCGCCGTGGTGTGCCACTGCGAGTACATCAACCCGTTGTCCGCCAGCTTCTGCAGCGTCGGCATGTTGATCCGGCCGCCGAACGGCGACCAGGCGGCCAGGCCGGTGTCGTCGTAGAGCACGAACAGGACGTTCGGCGCGCCCTCGGGCGCCTTCTTTGGTGTGTACGGCTCCCAGTCGGGGACGGAATCGCGGACATCGAGTTTGATCACGCCCTTGAACGGTTTCGTCGCCATACTCTCGCTCTCCTTCTGATTACGAATGACTCACGTTGGTTCAGTTGCCGCCTGAGCGCGTCGCGTCTCCTCCGGGTCTCCATGCGATTCGCGTCAGTGCGGGAACAGGAATGTCGCCGCCAGGCGGAACCGCCAGCTGGCGCCGGCCGCAGGGCTGGCCGCCATCGGGCCGGCCGCCACCGCCAGATTCACCGGTTGCGTGCCGAGCAGCGTGACCTTGCTGACGCTGAAGAGCAGCGGCGCGGTCCACGTCTCGTCGGCCTTCCAGTTCCCCGAAGCCTCCATGCTGACGCCCGCCGCCAGCCCGCTTCCCAGGCTGTAGTTGGCGAACGGCTGCAGGTACGTCTGGTTCACGTCCGGGCGGTCCTTGGCGCCGCTCGTCGACCAGATCTGGTTGAACAGCAGTCCGAGCGTCCACTTGCCGGGCTGCGACAGCAACACGACAGAGGGACCCACGCCGAACTTCTGCGTGCCGATCGTGTTGTCCGTCGCCGCGGGGAGCAGCACAACCGGGCCGGCGCCCCAGATGATGCGGCCGGCGTTCTGGGTGAGAAGAACGCGGTGGCCACGATGTCGCCCATGCCGTTGACCCGCTGGCTCGAGGCTCCTGCGCCCGGCTGCGACATCAGTGGCATGATCACACGCAGGACGACGTTGAAGTCCGAGCTGACCCCAAACGGCACGACCGGCTGAAAGTTCAGCAGCGTGCTCGTGTTGTCGTTATCGCCGAGGCCGAAATCCCAGTTGCCCTGGAACGGTACGCTGATCAAATTGGCAATCGGGTTCTGCGTCTGCTTCGCCAGCTCGCCAGCATGCTCACCGGAGCAATCGCGGCGGAAGCGGCCTTCATTTCACTTCAATTCCTTTGCAGCCAGAATGCGGCGAAGCGGCAGCAGATCCGATTTGCCTACGTAATCCTCGGCGCCCGCGTTAGACGCCTCTTTTCGCAGCGCCGCATCGTCCCACTGCGACACGATGATGATTCGTGCATCCGGGTACGACGCCTTGATCTGCCTGGTCGCGGTCAAGCCGTCCATTGTCTTCAGCTTCAGATCCATCAAGACCATGTCGGGTTGATGTTCGCGGTACGCGGCAAGGGCCTCGGCGCCATCACCCGCTCGATCACGTCCTGAACGAGATCAGCCACAAAGGTCTTGATCATTCGCCGCATAGGTTCGCTGTCGTCGACGATGAGGACCTTCATGACTTTCAAGCAGCCTGAAGGCAGCTTAGAGCGGAGGATTGCGGCGTGTGAATCCAGAGGATCGCGTAATTGAGGTACGCGAAGGTACGTAGTTGTGGTTCCCCGGGGAACTCTAGGAAGAGGATCCTTTCTGTCCGAGCGCGAACTTCATGAGCGCGTGACTGCCGTGGATGCCCAGCTTCTGGCAGATGTTGTTGCGGTGGGTATCGACGGTGCGCGGGCTGATGAAGAGCTCTTCCCCGATCGCCTTGCTGGTCTTGTAGTCGGCGATCAGCGACAGCACGCGGCGTTCCGTCGGCGTCAGGCGTCTCAATGCCTGAGCGAGGCTCATCGGTAGCTGGGTGCCGCACCCGCTTCACGAGGTACGTCGTCAGTGCTGGGCTGGCGTAGTGTTGGCCCGCCGCCACCGCTTTGATACAGCTGACGATATCCGTGGCGGCGCTGTCCTTGAGCACGTAGCCTTTGACTCCCGCCTCGAGCGCCTTGTTGAACAGCTTCTCCTCGCGGAACATCGTCACGAAGATGATCTCGACCGATGATTCGCCCGCGAGAAGCTGCCGGGCCAGAACGAGGCCGTCCAATTGGGGCATCGCGACATCGAGGATCGCAATCGCCGGGCGGAGCGTCCGAATCATCTCCAGCGCGCCTTGGCCGTCGCCCGCCTCGCCGACGACCTCGAAGCCCGGCTCCTCCTCGATGATCTGCCGCAACCCGAGACGAAAGACCGGGTGATCGTCGGCGATCACGATGCTCAGGTTATTCCGCCGCGACATGTGACGACTCCAGACGAACGGTCAGCCGTGTCCCGCGTGCAGGTGCACTGTCGATTGTGTGGGAGCCACCGAGCAGGCGCACGCGCTCCGAGATTCCGGCCAGACCGAACCCGCGATCGTTGTGGCCGTTGTGCGCCGTGGCAGACGGCGACATGCCGCTCCCATTATCCTGAACCGTGATCACCAGTTGCTTTCCCGTTCTCTTGATTTCCACCCGCGCGGTTGTCGCGTTCGAGTGCTTGACGACATTGTTCAGGCCTTCCTGCACGATGCGATACACGCTGGTCTCGGCCTCCAACGAGAGCAGACCGTCGATGCGTTCCAGGTCTGCCGAGAGGTTGATGGAGGTCGAGTCGGCGACCCGCCCGATCATCGATTCAATGGCGGCGACCAGCCCGAGCCGGTCGAGCTCGTAGGGTCTGAGGTTGTGGGCGATCTCCCGCACCTCTTCGATGGCCGACGTGGCGGTCGCGGAGATCTCGTCCAACTGCTCCTGGACTTGTTGGTGATCCGACGGGTTCCGCAGGCAGATCGTCGCGCGGTTCTTGATGATCGCGAGGCTCTGACCGAGACCGTCGTGCAGTTCAGCCGCGACCCGGCGGCGCTCCTCCTCCTGCAACAGCAGCAACCGGCCGGTCAGCTGTTGGAGTGACTGGTCCGCTTTGTGTTGCTCGCGTTCTGCCCGCCGCCGTCGTTCCCGCTGAACGATCAACGCCACGATCAACAGTCCTTGCAGCAGGATGAGGGAAAGCGCGGTGACGATGATCCGGCGATATTGCTCCCAATACGTGGCCTGCTTGAGGCGGACGACGCTGCCGGGCGGCAACTGGTCTTCGTTGATCTTCCATTGCTGAAGTTGATGCCAGTCAAACATCGGGACCGGCTGGTACGACTCCGACCGGGCGGCGGTTTGCGCGTCTTCGCCGGCGAGGATGCGGATCCCCAACTCGGCGGCTTTCCGGCCGATATCCTCGAACGTCACAATCGAGCCGCCGACAATCCCATGTCCGACGTAGGTTTCGTAGTGACCGTAGATCGGAACACGGCTCGCCGGGGCGAACGTTTCCAGCGCCTGGCGCGGAGTGAACATCTCGCCTGCAGCATCCTGGAACATCGTGAGGTACAGCACGAGGGTGTGATCCGGGAGGCGCGACAATTCGCTGCGCAATTGCTCCATGGAAACATTGACCAGCCACGTGAAGGCGACCCGGTTCCCGAAGGTGCCCAGCTCTTCGCGGAAGACGTCGGAGGACAGCCGATCCCTCGGCCCGCTGCCCGAGACAACCGCCACGCGGCGGGTGTCGGGATGCAGGCGGAGCATCATTTCCAGTGTGCGGGCAGCGGTATCGGGAACCGGAATATCCGCGACCCCGGTGTCTGAAAGGTGGTCCGGAGGCGAGTCACCGGCGACAGAGCAATAGACGATCGGCACTGCGGCGAACAGCTCGGCCCGGCGTTCCGTCAGGAAGGTAAACGCGCTTCCGGAGACCGCGATCACCACGTCGGGAGGGCGCTCTCGATACTTCTCGCGTAAGAACACCCGCTGCCGCTGCCGCTGCTCCTCGCCGGGAAAACGGGCCACGTCGAGGAACTCACTATAGAGTTCGATGCGTTTGCTCTTGTCGGCCGCGAAGACCGTGCTGATGGCCTGATCGACGATGAGATTGGCCGGCAGCAATCGCTCATCCGAATACAGAACCAGGACCCGTTGCGACGGCCTTCGATCCGGAGCTTGTCCGCCCGCGTTCACTGCAGCCCACGCCAGGATGACGAACCCGGCGGTGGTGAGAAACAACAGGTTCCCCAACCATCGCTCCTGCTTCGCCCGGTCGTCGCGGAACTTGGCGAACGGAACAGTCATAGGTAGTCGCACATCGTTACGGTGAACGACCCGTTCAGCGCGGGCAGCCGGGCAATACCGAGACTACCCGAGGCATGGTTGAGAGATCAGCGGAGGGACGCCCCCGTAGGCAACCAGTTAGTCGAAGCCGATGCGAAGGCGGATCTTCTGGAACTCGGCCCGCGCCGACCTTCTGCAACACTTCCCCGCCGTAGAGATTACTCCATGAAGAAATGCCCGTAGGGCGCCAAGCAGATTCAGGACGATGCAGGCGCTGCGGCCGCCATCTGATCGGTAAGGCGAAGTGGGGCTCCCTAATCCATGAATCTCTCATCCTTGAATCTTTCAATCCTCGAATCCGCGGATCATGAATCTGCGAATCCAGCGGTGCGCACCGACTCCCGCGTCGGATGACGAACGGAGACGACCACGTTGTGCCAGCGACCGCGGAGCGAATCGGCACTATAATCAGTATCCCCTTCATGCTCGGCCCTGAACTGCCCTATCGACTTGGGCCTGTACGAACTGCACGCCCTCATTGGTGCCGGTGGGATGGGTGAGGTCTACCGGGCGCGCGACACCCGGTTGGATCGCACCGTGGCAATCAAGATCGTGAAACGGGAATTCTCGAACCGCTTCGAACGCGAGGCACGCGCGATCTCGGCACTGAATCATCCGCACATCTGCACGCTCTACGACGTCGGCACTGAGGGTGACACTCTGTACCTCGTGATGGAACACATCGAAGGCAGGCACCTCGCATGCCCGATGGCGATGCCGCAGGCGCTGGATCTTGGTGTGCAAATCGCGGACGCGTTGGCCGCCGCGCATCGGCAGGGCATCGTTCACCGAGACCTCAAGCCGGGCAACATCCTGATCACAAGGGAGGGGGTAAAGCTGCTGGACTTCGGGCTGGCCCGCGTGCAGTCGCAGGTCGCCGCTCTGGACCAGGGAACCACCGCAAACCTGACGGTGGCTGGCACCGTGCTCGGTACGCTGCAGTACATGGCTCCGGAGCAGCTCGAGGGACGCGAGGCCGACGCGAGAACTGACATCCATGCGCTCGGCCTCGTTCTGTACGAGATGCTCACGGGCAGGAAGGCCTACGATTCCTCGAGCAGTGCAGGAGTCATTTCAGCGATCATGACGGCGCCAGTGCCGTCCATCCGGACACACCAGCAAGAGCTGCCGCTGGAGCTCGAACGCGTAATCGACCGCTGCCTGGCTAAGGATCCAAATCGACGCTGGCAGAGCGCTGAAGCGGTGAGCGATGCGCTCCAGTGGCTACGCGACTCCTCATCGTCCAGGGCGACGCAACAGAGGTTGGTCGGTTCGCGCCCAGGGCTGCTGCGCGGGTGGCGTATCGCGGCGGCGCTCGCGCTGGTAGGCGGCGCCTGTCTGGCAATGGGATGGTGGGCGGCAACCGCCGCCGCACGCACGGCTCCGCCGATCGTACGCATGATCAGCGATCTGGGGCTGCCGCCGGACCTGCATGCAGAGTTCGACACGACGTTCGTCATCGCGCCGGACGGCAGATCGGTGGTGTTCAATTCCGGAAAAGCGCTGTGGCTCCGCTCCCTCGAAAATGGAACGCTGCAGCGGCTGCCAGGTACGGGTGGCGGCACCATGCCCTTCTGGTCGCCCGACAGCCGGTCCATCGGGTTTTTCGCCGACGGGCGCCTCGAACGCTCGACGGTGCCGGACGGCTCTCCCGTGGTGCTGGCCGCGGCGCCGAATCCGCGCGGCGGCGCGTGGAGCGCTCGCGGTGTCATCGTCTTCGCCGCGCAATCGGGCGGCGCCTTGCTGCAGATTCCGGCAGACGGGGGGACGCCGGAGCCGGCGACCGTTCTCGACGCCGCGCGCGAAGAGGCGACGCATCAATTCCCGAGTTTCCTGACCGATGGCAGCCGGTTTGTTTTCTTTGCCGGCAGTCGGCAATCGAACCGTTCGAGCGTCCGGATTGCGTCGCTCGCGGGACCGGCCACGCCCGCACCCCTCGTTGCGCCGCAAGCTTTCCAGAATGCGGCGATCGTGGCCGATACCCCGGACGGCGCCTTCCTGCTCCACGTGCGCGATCGCGAGCTGGTCGCACAGGCGTTCGACGCGCGGCGCGGCGTCGTGACGGGTCCGGCCCGAACGCTCGCGCGCCGCGTCCGCGATCACTTCTCGGTTGCCGCGAACGGCGTCATCATTTACAGCAGCGATCCACCGCTGCAGAACCAGCCCGTGTGGCTTGATCGAGGGGGCCGACAGATCGCGTTGGAGGGCGACGTCGGCGCCTATTCCACTCTGGCAATTTCTCGCGATCAATCGACCGTGGCATATGCACGGGCGACCGAGGCTGGCGGAGTGCGCAGCCTTTGGCTCCGCACGCTTGCCAGCGGCGCGGAAACAAAACTGCATGTCGACGGCTCGCCGGATGATCCCGTGTGGTCACCGGACGGCCGACGGCTGGCGTGCGCGTTGAAGCTTCAGGGTACTGCCGAATCAAACGTCTATGTCATCGATCTGGCGCGGCCCGATCAGCCTCGCCCTCTCGCCACTCCCGGACCGGAACGCTGGCCGGTCGGCTGGTCCCCGGATGGGCGGCTCATCCTGTACGTAGAAGTCGCCAGGGATACCCGGTACGACCTGTGGGTCGCTCCCGCCGCTGGCGGCGAGTCACCGACTCCCGTCGTCCGAGGTCCCGGAAAAGATCAGGGCGCGCGGTTTTCACCCGATGGCCGCTACATCGCGTACCAGAGTGACGAGAGCGGTGTGACGCGCATCTACATAACGAACGCTGCGGGGAACATCCGACACACCGTCATCGCCTCAACGGGCGAGGCGAACCACGCACGCTGGCGTGGCGACGGTCGCGAACTCTACTATGCGACTCCCGATCACGAGGTGATGGCGGTGCCGATCACAGAAACTGCGAGCGGCCTCGAACCGGGCACGCCGCGTGCCTTGTTCAAGGCGGCGGGGCGATTCGAGCCAGCGGCTCTCGGCGATCGGTTCCTGGTGCTCCGCGAGGCGGAGAGTCAGGCGTCCACCCTTGTACAGCGTACTCACGGGGTGGGAGAGGGATGCGCGTTAGTGTTACGTCCGTCGACGACGGGCGCGAAGCGCAGATGCGCAACAGGAAGGCCAGGTCAGAGGTCCGACTTCGCGCGTCGGTCGTGTGAGCTCGCTGGCTTGCCAACCCAAGCTCGCTCACCTCAGGTGAGCGAAGGTTGGCGGAGAGGGAGGGATTCGTCCGCCTTCGCGCTACGCGCTACGGCGCGATCTCATCGTGTCAGCGAGCCATCGCGCCATAGCTCGCCTGAATTATTCGCGAGCGAAGGCGGATGCGGAGAGGGAGGGATTCGAACCCTCGGTACCCTTCCGGGTACAGTGGTTTTCAAGACCATCCGATCATCAGCCGAAGTTCCCAGCCGAATGGGTACGTCCAGACCTCGCACGTCGCGGACAGCGTGCGGTCGCCCTTTTGCTTTGTCAAACAGAATGCATGTGGGAGTTGTTAGCGCCAAACCGCACACAGCTCAACGCTGATCGTGCGGGACGACAACCGTCGCAACGGCGGTCGCACTCAACTGGCTCGCGTTCGTGCAGGTCACCGTGATTGAATACACGCGTCCAGTGCCGAGACCGTTCCGGTCGGCACGTAGGTCGAGTTCTAGCGACCCATTCAGCGACCAATCCGAGACATCCAACGCCTCGTTGGCCGTGACGCTTGTAATCTTGCACACGGGCGTCGGGTCGCTGTTGTCGGTGACAGTCACATCAATCTTGACCGACACCATTTTGCCATTCGCCGGCCACAACACGTTTGGTGATGGCGTCAGTCCTGAGATCGTCGGAGGCGCAACCGCAGGAAAACTCGGACACGGCGATGGTCCAGGCCCGCTGTACGTAATGCACCAGTTTCGATCAAACGAATTGCGCGCCCCGTTGCCGGCCGCTTCGTCCTTGATGTCGAACCCGATCGGACCATACGTCCTCGAGACAAGGCTCGGTGGATTCCCAGCCGCGATGTTCTGACGAATGGTGTTGCCGGTCGCGCCCGCCTGAATCAGGATGCCGTTCGTGTTGCCGGTGATGCTGTTCTGCTCGATCAAGTTGCCGCTACTCGTCCCGATCAGGCCCACGCCGAAATCGTTGTTGGACGCGACCGTTGGCGGCGCGGCGCACAACGCCGCAGCACATGGAGAGCCGTTGCCGCCGAGGAGGTTGTTCACGATGTGATTGTTATTGCTATTGACCAGGCAGTTCCCGCCACACGGAGCGCCACCCGAATTAGCCGCGTTGCGAACCGAAACAACGCCTTCAATCACGCTGTCGGTCATGCCACTCGTCAGCAGGCCACTGAAGCAATTGTGATTCGTGGTTATGTCCTTGACCGTGACGTTCGTACTCGTCCCCGCCGCTCCGAAGATCAGAATCCCGTGCCGCCTGAACTTCTGCACCATGCCGGGGCCGATGATGCGTACGCCAGGCTGGCTCGTGGCGGCACTGGTCCCGTTGCTGATCCCGTCCGCAGGCGGCGGACCAGAGGTTGGCTGGCACATCGTGGTGTCGTCGGGGTTCGCGGGGCCGGTGATGCTGTGCCCGTTCAGCCGTAGATCGATGTTCGGAGCGCCGAACTGAATGCATGGTGCGGTGGTCGTCGTGCATGTCACGTCGCCAACGAGCTGACTGTTCTCGACGATGACCTTCGTGACAGAAATGACCCCGCTGAGATCCTCGGCCGCCGCAACTGCGGCGTACGAGGACAGACACACCGCCGCCGCGAGTGCAACCGGAGCGAGCCGTACGTGAGCCATGACATCCTCCGTGAGCATGTGCGAGAGTTTCCGGCAGCGCGAGCGTGCGTCGATCCCACTCAGACCGCCGCTAAACGTGATAAGCGATGGCGGGATGTTTGTGCCAAACTAATGAGCTTGTCAACAGCGATTCGCGATGCGTGAACTCCCGCTGCACGGTGCCGGTCCCTGGTTGTCCTACTGTAGTGCCCTCCCACCGTCCAATCAGAAACGCGATGCGCTCAAACGGATCGCCGCTCGTCGGCTTCTGAGACACAGCGCTCGATGACAAGCAGACCAGAACGACGAGAACGCGTATCATGCCGATCCCCACTGTCACGAGGTCAGTCGCGTGAACCTGTGATACCCGAACTGCTGCACGGTACCAAACGGCGTTTCGTGGCTCTCGCGGACCCACTCTTCCAGCCGGAATCCGTCGCCAAGTTCTCGCTGTAGGGACTCTGGGGAGTAGCGGACGCATGGCAGCCCACTACACTTCTGCGGCCCTTCTGGAGCGAACGTCGCAACGATGGCCGTTCCGGCGGGACGTAGTGCGGCGCGCAGGTGGGCCACGTAGCGTCTGCGATCATCCGGCTCAGTAAGGAAGTGAAATACGGCGCGGTCGTGCCAGATGTCAACAGACGGGACATGCCAGTCGCCGGTGACGTCAGCCTCAATCCACGTCACGCGCCGCGCGTTCTCAACCAAGCGGGCTCGCGCGTTCGTCAATGCGGCGGCGGAGATGTCGAGGACGCAGATGCAGCCGGCACCCTTGCTCAGCACGAAATCCACGAGACGGGAGTCCCCGCCTCCAATGTCAATGATTCACGTGGTTGGACCGAGCCGGGCTGATTCGAGCAGCCGAACGGACACAGTTGGCGTCGGCTGGAACCAGCTCACAGAATGCGAAGGTTTGGTCGCGTAGACGTTTTCCCAATGGGACTTTGGATCCATAGTGGCTGCCCCCACCATCGACGTGTAACGGTTCCTCGGGGTCCCGACATTAAAGCCACTCTTGACGGGCATCTCTCGGTTCCCAATATCCACGCGTCAACTTTCACGCGCACTAGTTAAAGAACAGTTAAAGTCGGCGCCCGAACCGGCGTCGCGCCGGGCGGGGCGGGTCGCCAGATCACCGAATTCATTAGGAAATCTTGGTGCCGGAGGTGGGAATCGAACCCACACTCCCCGAAGGGAACGGGATTTTGAGGCGCTTCCAAGGGGACTGCTGGAGACAGCCGGGTGCGATTTCATTCCGTGTTTTGGATCGCCGAGACAACCCGAGGCAACCTCGATCCACTACGAATTGTCCTCCGTTTGTCCTCCGTTCCGTACTTCAGTTAACTGCTTCGCCCCTCGACACCGTCAGACGGATCTCGAGCGATCTCTGTTGTGAGCGTGTTCACGGCGGTGCGGCGGGTATACTCGCCGGTGGAGATCGCCCATGCCCAGACTCCTGGTGGCCGCGCCATTCCTGCTGGTGCTGCACGGCGCCGCGCAGGCGCCCGAGGACGGCCGGCCGTCGTTGTTCTTCCGCGAGGACTGGAAGGAAATCGCCGCGGCCGCGCCCGTGACCCAGGAGCACGTGGCCAACCCGGCACTGCTGCTGGGGCTGTACGGACCCGGGAGAGATGGAGTCCGGAAGAGTCATCACGACACGCCCAAGGACGACCCCTACTACATCTGGCTCGGATCGTGTCCGTCGAGCTGCGCGATTGCGCTCCGCAGCAAAGACGCGTTCGTAGACCTGACGGGACTCGCGAAGGTCCGCTGGCGGACCAAACAGACCGGCTTCCGCAGCTTGCGCCTCACGCTCAAGCTCGCGAACGGCATGTGGCTCGTCAGTGATTACGCCGAAGGTCCGACCGTGGACTGGCACGAGAGCGAGTTTGCGATCGCGGGCATCCGCTGGCGCCGGATGAACATCGAGACGATCGTCGAAGGCGCGTGGGTGGAGAAGCCGGATCTCAGCAAAGTCGACGAGATCGGGTGGACCGAGCTCGCGCCCGGCGGCAACACGCCGGCGTCATCGCGTGTGGACTGGATCGAAGTCTACGGAAAGCCGGTGAAACGCTGATGAGCGGCAGACCGTTCCTTGTCGCCATCGTGCTCGTCGCGGCCGTGGCCGCGGCGGCGTCACTACTGGGCCCAGCAGCGCGGCGCGAACCCGAACCTGCTGCGATTCTGCCCCGGGAGCGGAATTCCCTGCGTCGAGATCACGCGCGAAGCGTACGACCGCGGCCACGATCAGTTCCGGTCGTCGTGCGGGTTTTGCCATGGGCCGACGGCGGCGGGCGGCAACGGCGGGCCAAACCTGATTTTCTCCTCGGTGATCCGGCTGGACGAGAAGGGCGCGGACATCACGCGGCTGATTCAAACGGGACGTCCGGAGAAGGGGATGCCCGTGGTGCCGCTGACGCCCGCGCAGGTCGCGGACATCGTCGCGTACCTGAAAGCGCGAATCGCGGAAGTGGACCTGACGAGCGGTCGTCGCCCGACACGCGACTACGATGTGAAGAAGCTCCTGACCGGCGACGCGGATCGCGGCAAGGCATACTTCAACGGCGCGGGGCAGTGCGCCACGTGTCACTCGGCGACGGGCGACCTCAAAGGCGTCGCGAGCAAGTATCCGCCGATCGAATTGCAGGCGCGGTTCATGTATCCGACGGGCGTCGCGAAAAAAGCGACGGTGACAGAGGCCACCGGAGCGCAGTTCACCGGCGATCTGGTGCGGCAGGACGCGTTCGAGGTGATGATCAAGCCGGCCGATGGCCCGCAGCGAACCTGGCCGTCGGATTCGGTGAAAGTGCAGGTCACCGATCCGCTGGCGAAGCATTTCGAGCTGCTCCCGAAATATACGAACGCCACCATGCACGACATGTTCGCGTATCTGGTGACACTGAAATGAGCGCCTGCGGCCCGAGCGAGGCGCGGAGCCGCCGAGCGAGAGCGAGCGGGGGTGGGGCCCCGCGAGCAGTGAAGAAGTGCTGCTCACTTTCGCGTGCGCTGCCGGGCTTTGGGCACAGAGCTCGGCACAAGGCGTCGATACGGCCATGCTGCTCGAGCGCCTGGGGTCGAGCTGGCCGCAGCACAACGGCGACTACACGGGGCAGCGGTTCAGCCCGCTCAAGCAGATCAACACGAGCAACGTCGGCTCGTTGACGCGGGCGTGGGCGTTCGAGACGCGCACCGCGATCAAGGCCACGACGCTCATGGTGGACGGCGTCGTGTACTTCTCGGTGCCGGACAACGTGTGGGCCGCCGATGCGCGCACGGGCAAGGAGATCTGGCACTTCTCCCGGACGTCGTTCGGCGACCACCTGGCCAGCCGCGGCGTCACGCTGTTCAAGAACCAGATCTACTTCGGCACGCCGGACGCACACCTGATCTCGCTCGACGCGAAGACCGGCGCGAAGAACTGGGAAGTCGTGGTCGCGGACTGGAAGTTCGGCTACTACATCAGCGCGGCGCCGCTCGTCGTGAAAGACAGACTGCTGGTCGGCATGTCAGGCGATCAGCTCGACATGCCCGGGTTCCTCGAAGCGCGCGACCTGAACGACGGCAAGCTCGTGTGGCGTTGGGACGCCATTCCGAAACCCGGAGAGCCCGGATCGGAGACATGGCCCAACAAGGAAGTCATGGCGCACGGCGGCGGCGCGACATGGGTGCAGGGCGTCTACGATCCGCAGCTGAACCTGACGTACTGGGGCACGGGCAATCCGCATCCTGTGCACGCGGGGAATGTCCGCAAGGGCGCGAACCTGTACACGTGCTCGCTCGTGGCGCTCGACGTGGATACGGGCAAGTTGAAGTGGTACATCCAAACGTCGCCGCACGACACGCACGATCGCGACGCGAACCAGACGCCGATTCTGATCGACGCCGACTATCAAGGACGGCCGCGCAAGCTCATCGCGATGGCGAGCCGCAGCGGCTACTTCTTCCTGCTCGACCGCGCGACCGGCGAAAACCTGGTCACCGTGCCGTACGGCGGGCAGAACTGGTCCGCCGGTGTGGACGAGCGCGGACAGCCGATTCCCAGGGAGGACGTCGAGCCGACGGTCGACGGCGCGTTCTTCGAAGGGACGACGACGAACTGGTACTCGCCGAGCTACAGCCCGGACACCAGGCTGTTCTATGTGAACGCCAGCCACGGATTCAGCATCGGCTACCTGATGCCGGACCCGGAAACCGGCAAGATCGAGGACCACCAGGGCGGCGGCAACACGAGCTTGTGGAGCGAGAACATGCTGCTCGCGATCGACTACCAGACCGGAAAGATCCGCTGGAGTCGGGTCCGATCGGGCGGGGCCGACGGCAACGGGATCCTCACGACGGCCGGAGGCCTCGTCTTCACCAACGAGTCGGGACAGCTGGTGGCGCTTGATGCGGCGACCGGCAAGATGCTGTGGCACGTGAATCCCGGCGGCAACCTGAGCGGAGCGCCGATGACCTACGAGCTCGACGGCCGCCAGTTCGTCCTGACGCCCGTCGGCGGGTGGTTGTACGCGTGGGCGCTGCCGGAACGCGCTAGTCGCTAAACGGCGTTCTGCAGCGCGAGGAACAACGCTCGGAAGTTGTGCAGGAACCGGATCGGTTCCGTGCTCTCCGGCGGACACTTCCACATCGCATATCCCTGGTAGCCCGACTGGCAGAGCAGGCTGAACAGCTCGCGCCGTGGAACTGACGTGTGGACTGCGCTGCGATGCGATGCGAATGATCCGGCGACGCGAGGATTCGCCGCCGTCGTCCGCGACGCTGCCAGCCCGAGGCACCAGGTCGACCATGCCCCGAAGCGAAAATTGGACGACGGTTGGATTCAGTCCGGGGCTCGACGAATGTGTGCCGACAAGTTGTTGAAATCTTCCGGCACCGTACTCGCGTGGGAACTGGCCAACGAAGCTGCGCGCGTAGGGGCTTACGCCACGATCTGATAAGGTTTCAGCCATGGCGAACGATCGAACGATTCTCATCACCGGAGTGACAGGCCATCAGGGCGGCGCGGTCGCGCAGGCGCTGCAGGGCAGCGGGTTCCGTCTGCGCGGCCTGACGCGCAAGCCGCAGAGCGAGCAGGCGGCGGCGCTGGCGCGCCACGGCGTCGACGTCGTCAAGGGCGACCTCGATGACGAGGCGACGCTGCGCGGTGCGTTGGCCGGCGCCTGGGGCGTCTTCGGCGTGCAGAATACGTGGGAGGCGGGTGTCGAGCGGGAAGAGGCGCAGGGCAAGCGTCTGGCGACGCTGGCGCGCGATGTCGGCGTCGAACACTACGTCTACACATCCGTGGGATCGGCGCACAAGCGGACGGGCATCCCGCACTTCGACAACAAGTGGCGCATCGAGGAAACGGTGCGCGGGCTCCGCTTCCCGTCGCATGTGATCCTGCGTCCGGTGTTCTTCATGGAGAACCTCCTGGCGCCCTACAGTCTCCAGGGCGACACGCTGTCCTCGGCGCTCGGGCCGAGCACGAAGCTGCAGATGATTGCGGTGGACGACATCGGCTGGTTCGGCGCGCGCGCGTTCACCGACGCCGCAGCCTTGAACCGCCGCGAGATCGATCTCGCCAGTGATGTGCGAACGATGCAGGAGGCGGCAGAGATTCTGACGGAGGCGCTGGGTCGGCCGATTACATTCGCGCAGACGCCAATCGAACAGGTCCGGCAGTACAGCGAGGATATGGCGTTGATGCTGGAGTGGTTCGAGCGTGTCGGCTATAACGCCGACCTCACTGGCCTGGAACGCGAGTTCGGCCGCGCGCTCACGAAGCTCCCCGACTGGGCGCACCGCCACGCGCGACAAGACCGGCGCTGAAAGAAGAACCCATAGTCGATCTTACGTCACACGGTGTGAATTTCGTAGTGCTGCCCCAGTGCGTTGTAGGGCGACCGATTGTCGACAAAGGGCACAGAGCCGGCGGCAAAAGCGAATTGCTGTCGTGTCGCCGCGTGTCGTGGAGTGGCTGAAGTCCAGGCGCGCTGTGGGCGGCGCTGAGGGCCACCCGTACGGCGATGAACTTGGAAGCATCGTGAAGGACTTCCGGGACGCCTGATTGTCGCTTTTGGAAATCGCGGGCATCACCGACCCTGCGAAGGATATCGATGGAGACTTGCGGTGGCACGACCTGCGTCACGAATGCGGTAGCTGGTTGACTGACCGGGGCGTAGACGTCAGAAAAGTCCAAGAGCTCCTCGGCCACGCCAGCATCGCGACGACGCACGCTACTTCAACACCAGTGTGCAAGCTGTAGGCAGCGCCATGCGAAAGGCGGTGGTCGGTGAAGTCGAACTCGCGCGATTTGTCCTCAGTTTTGTCCTCCAGCCCCTTGGACGCGCTCGAAACTTGACGTGTCGAAATCTCCGTAAGTTGTTGGTGCCGGAGGTGGGAATCGAACCCACACTCCCCGAAGGGAACGGGATTTTGAGTCCCGCGCGTCTGCCAGTTTCACCACTCCGGCATGGAGAGGAACGTTCAGTATACAACCGTGACGCGATCCAAGGAGCGCGGGTGAGAGTGTTCAGCGGACCAGTGCGATCCGGGGTGATGCCGAGAGCGCCGATTCGAGATCGGCCTTCACGTCGACGACCGGTCCGTTGAACAGGACGGCAGGCGGGACCCGATCGTCCCAGACCGCGCCTTTCCGGTATACGGCGACGAGATCCCACAGCACTCCCGACCGCTCGCAACAATCTTCCGTGGGCTGTGGCGGCCGGCGATCGGCCGCAAGCTTCTTCGCGACCAGATGATCGGGATCCCGGTACCTGCTGCGCCCGCACATCGGCGATCAGGTTGAGCGCAAATGTCGAGGGTGGCGACCAGTCGGTCGACAGGATGGGTTCCCACACGACGAACACACGGGCCGAGGCGTCAGGATGGCGGCGGAGAATCGAGGCGACTGCGGAAGACCCCCGCAGGCACGTCGCTCACGTCGGCGAGAGCAGCACGATCAGCCGCACGTCGCCGGATGCCGCGTTGAATTCCGACCGAATCGATTCGAGTGAGCCGCCGCTGAGGTCGACGAGCGGTGGCTGCCCGTGGGGTGTGTTGTGCGTCGCGAACTGGCGCTGTCCGACGAGCGCTGCCGAGATGACGAATACCGCCAGCACGAGGCGTCCGCGAGTGACAAGGGCCATCTACGGCAACCACGCAGCGATCAGCGCCGCGATCACCTGGGGAAAGAGTGCGACGAGTGAGACGATGACCGCCGAGATCGTCAAGACGGCGACCGAGCCCCGCGGCCGCGTGGAACACTGGCGCTGAAGGCGCGTCAACTGGACGATTCCAATTCCCAGCAGGCCGCACGAGGCGAGCAGGAACCAGTTCCGGTACGTGGACACGACCGCGCCGAGGCTGGCGGTGGCCGCGGCAGCGGCGATGCCAACCGGCAGGCAGCAGACCAGCGTCGCGAGAGCAGTCGCGGCGGCGGCTAGCGGGGCGATCTTTTCGCCGTGAGCCATGACGTCCCCAGCATATCGATCTTCCGCCTAACCTGCCTCCGCTAAGCTACGGCGGACAACCTTCGCCAGGCATCGGCGCGAAGGTTGGAGTGAAGCGCGACGCTCAGGTCGTGCTTTTCCGCGCGGTTCTGTGTCATCTTGAAGGGCCAGTGTTTGCCGCCCTCCGGTATCGCGATTTCCGGCTCCTCTGGGTCGGTCTCCTTCTTTCGTTCATCGGCACCTTCATGCAGGCGGCCGCCATTCTGTGGCATGTCTCGCTGCTCGTCCCCGACAATCGCCGCGCGCTGGCGCTCGGGTTCGTGGGGCTCGCCCGCATCGGGCCGGTCCTCATCTTCTCGATGATCAGCGGCGTCGCTGCCGACGCGCTGAATCGGCGGACGCTGATGCTCGTCACGCAGTCGCTGATGGCGGCGCTGGCGGGCATGCTTGCGCTGGCGACGCTGCATGGCCTGCACAGCGTCTGGCCGATCTATGTGCTCGCCGCCTGCGCGTCGGCGGCAGGGTCGTTCGACCTTCCGGCCCGGCAGGCGCTGGTGCCGACCCTGATCCCACGAGAATACCTGCCGAACGCGATCAGCTTGAACACGATCGCGATGCAGACCGCTTCGGTGGTCGGTCCTGCACTCGGCGGCCTGATCATCGCCCACGTCAACGTCGGATGGGTCTACGCGATCAACGCGGCCTCGTTCCTCTTCGTGATTGCGGCGCTAATCCTGATGAAAGGGCAGGGCAAGACCCACATCGACGGCACCCACGCTCGCGACCGTGGCAACTTCACCATCGCCGCCGCGCTGGACGGTCTCCGCTTCGTGTTCCGGCAGCCGCTGATTCGTTCGACGATGCTGCTGGATTTTTTCGCGACGTTTTTCTCGTCCGCGACGGCGCTGCTGCCGATCTTTGCGCAGGATGTCCTGCACGTGGGCGCGCGCGGTTACGGGTGGCTGTTCGCCGCGCCGGCCCTGGGAGCGGTCCTCACGAGCGCGGTGATGGTCCGCGCGGTGGATGCGATCACGCATCGCGGGCGCGTTCTCGTCTGGGCGGTCATGGTGTACGGGATCGCCACGGCAGTTTTTGGCATCTCGACCAGCTTCTGGCTCACCTTCATCTGCCTCGCGATCACCGGTGCCGCCGACACGGTCAGCATGATCTTCCGCAACCTCATTCGGCAGCTCGAAACGCCCGATTACATGCGCGGACGGATGATCGGCGTGAACATGGTGTTCTTCATGGGTGGTCCACAGCTGGGCGAGCTCGAGGCGGGACTCGTCGCAAACTGGCTCGGGCCGGTCGTCTCCGTCGTCAGCGGCGGAGTGGGGTGCATCCTCGCCACCGCATGGATCGCCGGCCGCACGCCGGCTTTGCGACACTACCGAGGGGACGCGGCGCCTGCACCGGTGAGCCCCAGCCGTCGCGGGCTCAAGGAATCTGAAGCGGCTGCGGCCTCGCCGCTCCAGGACGTCCAGCCACCCACTGCGCCGCAGCCCTGAGGGCGCGAAGTAAACGCTTAGCTTTTAAAACTCACTGGTAAACGCGGAGGCCCCGCCCGCTCGCGCTCGCTCGCGGCTACGCGACTCGCTTGGGCTGCACGCTTTTCCCTTTTACTGTGGCGGCAAGTCGCTGCTCCAGCTGGTGGTCTCGATCTTCCAGGTGCCGGCCATGTTGCGGAAGACCATGAGGAACTTGCCGCGGTCGTGCGTCGTGCCGGTGGTCATCGAATAGGAGCCGCTCTCGTACGCCAGCGGTCCGTGCCCGGCCACGTCGCTGGACGTCATCTTCAAGTCGGTCGCGCCGCTGGCGAAGAGCGCGTCGTAGAAGCCCTTGAGCGATGCGCGACCGCGTAGCAGGGGTTTGTTTGGCGGCATGAAGACCGCGTTTTCGGTGTAGAGCGCCAGAAGCTTTTCAACGTCCTTTGCGTTGAATGACGATTCGAGTGTGGATATGGCCTGGCGGATGGCCTGCGAGTCTCCGACGCCGAATTCCTGTTCCTGCTTGCCGGCGCATGCGCTCGAACCGGCGCACACGCACATGGCGACGAGCGCCGCTGTCAGTACCCTCTGCATCTTCTCTTCGTCCTTCCGGGTTGAATGTGAATGCAGATCTTGCGTCACTGCGTACCTGCTGTCAACGATTACGGATAAGAAAATCCGTGAGCACTTGGCGTTTTGCCTGCGCACTCCTTATAATTCCGCTACACGTGGGCAAACTGAACGTTCTAGTGCTCTACGATCGCTGGGATGAACCCGAGCAGGCGGATGCACCGGCCGAGAAGGCGCCGCTGACGCGCACGCTCGACAAGAAGGAAGTCGAGGACGAGGTCGCGGATACGCTCGGAAAGCTCGGACACGACGCAACGCTTCACGTGCTCGACGGCTCCACGAAGAGCCTTCACGCGCTGGCCCGCGTCGATTGCGATCTGGTATTCAACCTCGCCGAGTCGTTTGGCGGGAACGATACGGCAGACTATTGCATCGCCGCGTATCTCGAACTCCTGGACAAGCGGTTTACAGGCGCCGGATCGCGCGGGCTGCTGTACGGCCAAGACAAGGCCGTGGCGAAGAAGATCCTGGAGTTTCACGGCATTCACACCCCGGTCTTCGCGCGCTCGTTCCGCGGACGCCTCGATTTTTCGCACGACCTCGAGTTCCCGGTCATCGTCAAACCCGCGCGCGAGGACGGCTCGATCGGGATCGAATTCAATGCCGTCGTCTCGTCGATTCGCGAGCTGATGGAACGGATCGACTGGCTCCACGCCAACTTCGATTCGCCGGTGCTGATCGAAGAGTACGTCGAGGGACGCGAGATGTATGTCGGAGTGATCGGCAACGATAATCCGACGGCGCTGCCCGTGATCGAGTTGGATCTCTCGAAACTGCCGGAAGGCAGGCCGCGCATCGCGGGTGCGGAAGTGAAATGGGGAAAGGGGACTCGCGCCTATCGCGACACGAAGTCAGCGGTGGCGGAGGACCTGCCGGACGACACCGCGGCGCTCCTCCAGCAGACTGCCGTCGCGGTGTTTCAGGCGCTGGAACTTCGGGACTACGCACGTATTGACATGCGGCTGCGGCCCGACGGACGCGTGGCGGTGATCGAGGCAAACCCGAATCCGTGGCTTGCCTCGAAAGCGGAATTCGCGATGGCGGCACGAAAGTCCGGCCGCAATTACACACAGCTCATCGAGGAGCTGGTGGAGCTGGCGATGGGACGCTACGGGACTGGGAGCTGACGGGAACAGCCACTGGCAGGGCTAAAGCCCTGCGCTACGAGACTTAGACCACTTCTAGCGAGGCTGCGCCTCAGACCGTCGAGGCTCCGCCTCGCTAGCACATATTCTTGATAACGCCCCGCTGACGCGGGGACGGTCTTGACCCAGGAAACTTGACTCAATGGTGCAAGTTCGGAGGGGTCAAGACCTCTAGCGATCCACATACACCGGTGTCGCGGTATCCCCGACAATCTCCAGCGCTGAAGGCTTCCCTCCGGGGTAGAACTTTCCATCCAGCATGCCCGTGTCGATCAGGAACAGCGTGTTTCCGAAGCGAGCCGTGATCTGACCTCCCGGCTGTGGCGTGTGCGCGGTCACGAACCTTTTGACCCGGTATTTCTTGAGGAGGGCGGGCATGCGCTCGGTGCCCTCCGGATCGGTCCATGTGCTGTAGCCGCGAAACCACAGCGGCCCATTCGGGTTGAGTAGAGCAGAACGGTCGATCTCCAGGAGTGGCAGGAGAGCTTTGACCTCACCCAGGTCGTCGTCGCTCAGGGAATCGCGCTTGCGTTTGACGTCGAGCCTCGCCAGTTCGACCTGTGCGGCTCGCACGATCTCGCCGAGCGTCGAGAACGAGAATGCGAATTTGTGCTCCTGCAGCCAACGAAAGGCATCGTCGAACTCGCTCAGCTCACGGCGGACTCGCTTGTTGATGTTATCCAGCGAATCAGTCGTGAACTGGGTGTCGATCCCGCCGTGCATGAACACTGTGCCGCCGATCTCGGCGAGAATCGGCTTGGAGCGAAGCCATTTGCCGTACGGCGCGTTCGGGGCGAACGCTTCCCGGTATTCAATGTAGCCCGCAGGATGTGCCGCCAGCCACTCGGCCTTAGCCGGTGGGGTGCCGCCGGCGATCTTCGAGACCGACTGGTATCCCTCTTCGCGGCGCGACTCCGAACGACTGTCGGCGAACTGCTGATAGACCTCGGGCGCCACGTCTCGCGTCTCGCCGATGAGATTCATGACCTCGTGATTGCCGAGAAGCGCCTGGACGCGTCCACCAGCAGCGTCCGCCTGTGATTCGAGGGCCATGAGCAGGTCGACGATCTGCGCGGACGTCCTGGCCCCGGTCCAGGAGGTCGCCGTTCTGCACCAGGATCGCCGTTCCACCCGTCCAGTGCCGCTCAGCGTCGATGAGACCGGTCCGCTGCAGGATGGACACGAAGGCGGCGCCCGCGCCATGAACGTCGCCAATGGCAACGATGCGCGGCGCAGGGGCTGCACGGAGCGCGGCAACGAGGACGAACGCGAGGAGGCGTCGAGACGAGTCGAAGGCGTGGCATCTGTGGGCTCACTTGACGAAGACGGCGGCTTCGCCGGTTGCCGCGACCATCTTGTCGATTTCTACTTTCATTCGATCCCGCCGAGTGAGCATGGCACGGATGTTACCTTTATCGACCCATTTACCCAGCGCCTCGGTCAGCTGTCCTTCGTCCACCGCCTGAATCCGATCCCAGAGCTCGCGATCGACGTGTTCCATCTTGACCGCCATTTCCTTGTTGGGGATGAAGGCCCGCGAATGGTCGATGAGATACAGATTCCAGTTGTCATCCACCAGGAGATTGCCAGCGTTTCGATCCTTGTTGCAAATGAAATTGTCGAACATCTTCATGCGCGCAACCTGATGGATCCATTTGGCGGGTTTCGCCTTCGGTTCCATCTCTTTCCAGGAGTGAATCGGCGAGAGCCACAGGATGGCGGCCGCCGTGTCGTGGTTCCAACGCTTCTCGACCGCCACCGGGACCATACCCATACCAAGGATCTTATCGAGCTCGTACGCTGCAATCTCCGACTTGTAGCTCTCCCAATAGCCGGAAGCTCTTGTGGGTGGCAGGGCTTTCCACGCGATGCTGCCCACGAGGCCACCCGGTTTGAAGAAGGCCCGTTTCGGGTGCGTGACCCCGATCTCGAGCTCGTCGAAATGATCGATCGGCGCATCTCGGATGAACGCTTCGAACTCGGCGTTCCGTCCCTCCCAGATGTAGGCGGACTTCGTCGCCGTTGCCGCTTCTTGCGCCCAACGCGCCGACGCGGCAATGGGCGGCACCCTGGAGGATGCCACTAACGTCAGTGCCACGAACGCGATGCATCCAGCCGTCGAACGCTTTGTCATTTCCAACTGTCCCTTTTGCTTTTTCTTACTGCTCGCGGGGCCCCACTTCTCTCAATGCGCTTGGGGCCCCACCCCCAAGCGCTGCCGCCCTCGCGCTTCGCGCTCAGCGGCGGCTGAAGGCTCCCGCTCGCACTCGCTCGGCGACTTCGCGCCTCGCTCGGGCCGCAGGCGCCTTCCCTTTACTTTATCGTCCACAGATAGAGTGTGACCTCGTCGCCGCGGGCGCTGACGAACTGGTCGATCGAATCGGCCGGCCAGTCCCTCCCCATGCTGAACGCGTGAGACACGATGCGTGCCCCCGGCTTCAACTGGCGCATCAGCATCGGCCGCAGCCGTTCGTTCGACGATGACAGGAGGTAGAGCGTGACGACCGTCGCGCGCGAGACGTCCGCGGTCAGGACATTCTGCACCTGAAAGTCGACGAGCGCATCTACTCCTGCCAGCTTTGCGTTCGATTTCGCCAATTCAATCAGCTGCGGATCGAGGTCAAATCCTACGCCCTTTGCCCCGTATTTCCGTGCGGCCGCGATTGGAATCCGCCCGTCGCCACATCCAAGGTCGTAAACGACGTCCTGTCGGGTGACCTTCGCGAGAGCCAGCATCCGGTCGACGACATCTTCGGGCGTGGCGATGTAAGGAGCCAGGTTCTGGTGAACAGCCGGTAGAGCCAGCGGGGCCCGGCCGGCGACGGCCAGGAGCGCCGGAAGCACCAGGATGAGCTTCAGGGTCAACGAATCCCTTTCAGCTGCAACTCCTTTTCGGGTATGCGCTTAGGCAGAAACAAGACACTCTTGTGGTGGCGCGGGGGCTTGCCAAAAGTCTCCCTCCGCGACCCATCGGTTCAGGACAAAAATATCAAAAAACGGCCATTTTTGGTGGGTTTTTCGTTGCCTGCCCGAATCGTTTCGGCTATACTTAAAGGACTGCTCATCGCGGGTACCATCCAGCCTACACACCTTACTCAGTTGGGGGACATGTGACATTCCAGGTCGGTGACAAGGTCATTTACCCAAACCACGGACTCGGCGTCGTTCAGGGCATCGAAACCAAAACCATCCTGGGAACAACTTGCGGTTTCTACCATCTGCGAATGGTCGCCAACGAGACGACGGTGCTCGTGCCCGTGGATAACGTTGACGGCGTCGGGCTCCGCCGCGCCATCAACGACGCAGAAATCGAGCGGTTGTTCTCCCTCCTCGGCGACGGCAAGATCGACAATCATCAGAACTGGAAAGGACGCTTCAAGGACAATTCGGATCGGATGCGGACCGGATCGATCTACGACGTCGTGGAAGTGCTCAAGAGCTTGACGTTCCTGGCGCGGTCGAAAAATCTCTCGTTCCGTGAAAAGCGGATGCTGGATCGCGCGAAGTTCCTGGTCGTGTCGGAAATCTCTGAGGTCTCCCACGAGATTACGGCCGCGATTGAGGAGAAAGTCGATCGCGCGCTCGATCGCTGCTTTACTACGAAGAATCGATCGATTGCGCGGGCCAAGGCGGCGAAGGCAACCACGACGACGCGCATCAGCGCACGGCGGACCGCAAAGGCTTCATAGTTCTCGAGCTCGTCACAGCACGATTGTCGGACTAAGGGACGGGATTCTTTTCACTCATCGGAAAGACTCCCGTCCCTTTCTCTTTTATGCTTTCAGCGCTTCGTTCTCTGGCGACCTACCTCACAGTCGCGCTCTACGTTCTGCTCGCCGGCCCTCCGTTCCTCCTGATCGCCATCGTCTTCGGGAACACGGCACTCCTGTATCGGGTGGGTCATCTCGGCGTGAGACTCGGACTGTTTCTGAGCGGCATCGGGATCGAGGTTGAGGGGGCGGAGCACATCGCGCGGAGCCGCGCCGCCGTCTACGCCGTCAATCACACCAGCAACGTCGAACCGCCGATCATCTTCGACATGCTGCATGAGTTGTTTCCGCGGCTTCGCATCCTCTACAAGGCGGAGTTGCGGAAGCTGCCGGTTCTGGTGCGTGCCTTCGATCTCGCGGGGTTCATTCCGCTCGAACGCGGGAATCCCGAACAGAGTCTTCCAGCAATCGATCGAGCCGCAGAGGCGCTCCGGCAGGGGAACTCGTTTCTGATATTCCCGGAAGGGACGCGGAGTCGTACTGGTGAGCTCCTGCCGTTCAAGAAGGGCGGGTTCATCATGTCGATTAAGGCCCAGGCTCCCGTGGTGCCGATCGGGATCAGCGGTGCGCGAAACGCGATGCGCAAGGGAAGCCTCATCATTTACCCCGTCACTGTCCGGGTTCGCATTGGCGAGCCTGTAGAGACCGCTGGGATGACGCTCGACGATCGCGACACGCTGGTGGCGACGGTGCGGGACAAAGTTGCGAAGCTGATCATGTAGCTTCCAGCTCGGATCGCGGATCGCGTCCGCATCGCGGACTGACGAACCGCGTAAGATGACACCGCGTTTGTGATACACAGGACCTGTGGACGCCCTGACCACCCTCGGCCGCACGATGGGGTTTTCGTTTGCGGCGGGTCTGAATCTCTACGCGACCGTCGCCATCCTGGGTCTCGCGAGCCGATTCGACTGGGTCGCGCTTCCCCCCCAGTTCAAGGTCTTCGACAACGACATCGTGATTGGCGCAGCCATCGTGATGTATCTCATCGAGTTCGTGGCGGACAAAATTCCCTGGGTGGACTCGATTTGGGATGGCGTCCACACGGTAATACGGCCTATCGGCGGCGCGCTCATCGCCGTCGCCACTCTCGGCGACGCCAGCCCGACGGTGCAGGGGCTGGCGGCGCTCCTTGGCGGCTCGCTGGCCGCCGGAACGCACTTCACCAAGGCGGGCACGCGCGCCGTGGCCAACGCCAGCCCGGAACCGTTCACGAATTGGATTCTGAGCCTCAGCGAGGACGCCTTCGTCGTGGGTCTGGGGTTCCTCGCGCTGAAATACCCGGCCGCCGCCGCGCTCGTGGTCGTCATCTGCGTGGTGCTGATGGTGATGTTCGCCGCGTGGATCGCCCGCGCCGTACGTAGCGGTGGGGCCGACCGTCGCCGGCAGGGCCATAGCTGATGCCCTGTTTCTTTCCCGTGTCCCTTTTCCCTTTCCCGTTTCCCTTGCTACTGTCCAGTCGTGAACTTGAGCGTCCAGGGTTTCAGCGGCTGTCCGTCGATAGCCGTGATTCCGTCGCCGAGCTCGATCACGACGACTTGAAATGCGACGAGCGGCTCCTTGAACCGGATCTCGATCGATCGGTTGCCGTCGTTGTACGCCACCGTGAAGTTCGGGGGCGCGACTGGCGGCGGTGCTGTCCCGCCGTAATGGATGCGAACGCGGTCGCGGAAGCTCTGAGGGTTCATGTCCCGCGAGAACTGGACCTTGATACGTCCACCCGTCGGGAAGTCGGTGTCGTCGCCGAGCGGCGCACTGAAGATCACCGAAGGCGGTGGTTCGGTCGGCACCGGCGCCGCCGCGACCTCGACCGGTCCTTCCGTGGGAGCGGTGGTCAAACGGATGGACTCTCCCGCAAGCCACACCGCGGTGCCGTCGCGCTGCACGGTTCCTTTCACCTCCAGCCATTTACCGGTGTCGACGCGGGCCGACGGATCGAGATCGAAGTCTTTGCCCTTCGGCCGGAGTCCCGCGACCCAGATGGCCGCGTCGGCTGATTGCAGCACGAAATCCCATTTGCTCTTGGCGACGCCCTGCGGCAGATCGCCGAACAGGTTCCTGCCCCTGAATCGTCCGACGAGCGTCACCGCACGATTGTCGAACTGCTCCGGCATGAGGGCAATGGAGCGGATCGTTGCGGCCGTGGACTGCGGGTTGTCGACGAATGTCGCGCCAAGCAGGACGAATACCTGATCCCGCGCCGGCCAACGGCCGTGGCTTGCCGCTTCGATCACCGGCGTGAAATCGTACGAGGTGAAACGCTGATCCCCCTCGAGCATGCGGCCGAGGTCGTAGAAGTCGCCACGGATCTCGCCATCCGATCCGCCCGGTTTGTCCTTCCAGAACACGTAGACGGGCTTGGCGGTGCCTTCCAGCTCCGTCAGGCGGCCGGTCTCCTTGATGGCATTACGGACGACGACGCGTTTGCCGTTGAAGAAGAGTGGATTGGCCACCAGCGCTGCGGCGGTCGTCGCAATGCGGTCTGGCGGCTGCGCGGCGGCGGCAGCCGCGATGAAGATCAGCGTCCCGAACGCCGCGCCAACGAGTCTATTCAAGATTCTTGCGGCCCGCGCGCGTGAGCACGATAGCCAGGGCCAGGAACAGCAGGCCGCCCGCCACCGTGCCAACGGTCCCATTGTGAAGAAATGGCAGCAGCCCAGGCGTATCCGCGTCGTCTGCCGCCCTGATGAAGTTCCTGCCGAAGAGCGCTGCATAGAGAATGCCGGCCAGCGAGCCGCCTGCGATCAGCCCGGAACTGAAGAGCGTGCCGGCGCTGATCTCGGATTCCTGCGACTTGCCGGTCTTGCGTTCCACGAGCCAGCGCACGATGCCGCCCGCGAAGATCGGCGCTGTGGTGGCAATCGGCAAATAAGATCCGACCGCGAAGGACAGCGAACGGATTCCGCACAGCTCGAGCGTCACCGAGATGAACACGCCGACGAGTACGAGTCCCCACGGGAGATTCTGGCTCAGGAGTCCCTTGATGATGGTCGCCATGAGCGTCGCCTGCGGTGCCGGCAGCGATGTCGAGCCGATCACCATGATTCGGTGGAGGTAGAGCGTGGTCATCCCAATCACGAAGGATGCGGCGACGACGCCAATGATGAGCCCGACCTGCTGGCGGATGGGGGTCGCGCCGACCAGGAATCCGGTTTTCAAGTCCTGCGATGTTGCGCCGGCGATCGACGCGGCGATGCAGACGACGGCACCGACGCCAAGCGCGATTGGCGCATACACATCTCCAAGCCAGCCTGCGGCGACGAAGATGCTGCACGTCATGATGAGCGTGGCAATCGTCATGCCCGAGATCGGATTCGAGGAGTTGCCGATGAGGCCAGTGATGCGCGACGAGACGGTGACGAAGAAGAACCCGAAGATCACGATGAGGATCGCCGCCACGAAATTCCACTGCATGGGCATTCCGGGCGTCACCGCGAGAAACAGCGCGAGCAGCAGCGATCCGACCAGCACCACCGTCAACGGCATGTCGCGGTCGGTGCGCAGCCGCCCACCGGCACCGCTGGCGGCGCCGAATTCCTTCACGCTCTCGCGGAACGAAGAGACGATCGTTGGGAGCGTTCGCGCAAGCGTGATGAGGCCGGCCGCCAGCACGGCACCCGCCCCCGTATAGCGGATGTACGCGCTCCACAACTGGCGCGCGGACATCTGATCGATGCGGAGGCCGCTCGCGGGCACTGGCGGAAATGGCACGGTCATGTAGTTGCCGAGGATCGACAGGAGCGGCAGCAGCACGAGCCACGACAGCACGCCACCGGCGAACATCACGCCGGCAATGCGCGGCCCGATGACGTATCCGACACCCATGTACTCCGGCGACAGATCAAGATTGAGGGTCGCATTGGGGAACACCCCCGTTCGTGCCATGGTGTAGCCGATAGCGGTAGGAAAGATCTGGAAGATCCACGACAACGATTTCCAGAACGCGCCGGTTCCCAGGCCCATGAACACCGTGCGGGCGAGCGCGCCGCCGCGCTCACCCGCGACGAGCACATCGGCGCACGCCGTGCCCTCGGGGTAGGGCAGCACGCCATGCTCTTTTTCGATGAGCGCACGGCGGAGGGGCACCATCATCAACACGCCAAGGATGCCGCCCGCGATCGCGAGCAGCGTGATTTGGACGTAATTGAAGTACGCCGGGCCGTATGGCACGAGGAAGATCAGGGCGGGGATGGTGAACACTACGCCCGCGGCCAGCGACTCGCCGGCCGATCCAATCGTCTGGACGATGTTGTTCTCGAGGATTGTCGAGCCGCCCAGCCGTTTCAGGACGGAGATCGCGAGCACGGCAATGGGAATCGACGCGCTCACCGTCAACCCGGCCCGCAGGCCGAGATACACCGTCGACGCGCCGAAAAGCAGGCCGAACAGCACCCCGAGTATGACCGCCTTGCCGGTGAATTCCGCCGGTGATTCAGAGGCTCTGACGTACGGTTGGAACTTGACCGCCTGGGGCTCCTGTTGCTGGACTTGTGCCATAGGAGGCTGATATTACACAAATTGCGGATTGCGGATTGGCGATTGCGGATTTTGGCGATTGGGGATTGCGGATTGAGACTGCGGATTGCGGATTGAGATTGCCGATTGAGATTGCGGATTGAGATTGCGGACTGAGATTGAGAGTGTCAGGGATTTCGTGTGTGGGGCGGGTTGACGTCGTCGCGTTCGTTCTTCGGTCTTCTCTTCTTCCATGAATCCGATGATGCGTGTGGACGCTGTGGGAAACCGCGTTCTGTGCGGTTTTCCAAGTCCCTGTGGGCGCGTTCTTGGCGTCCAGAGGGACGGCAGCGTCCATGCGCTCGTCCGTCACGCACGTGCCGCGCACGGATCGAATCGACCGGGCGCCTGCCCATTCTACGCGCGCGGCGTCGTGAACCGATCCGCATAGAGGATGGCGAACTGATTCATGGCGCTCTTCCAGGAGGTCGCGCCGCGCGCCCATCGGGCCATGAGGTTGCGGAGCGCCAGCCAGATCAGCTTGGTCGCCGCCTCGTCGTTCGGGAAGTGGCCGCGGGTCTTGATGATCTTGCGCAGCTGCGCGTGGACGCTCTCGAGCGCGTTGGTCGTATAGATCACCCGTCGCACCTCGGGCGGGAACGCAAAGAACGGAATGACGTGCGTCCACGCGCGGCGCCAGGCGGCCACGACGGTCGGGAAACGCACGCCCCATGGGCCGCGCTCAAAGCGCATCGAGGACAAGGAGCGCGGCGTCGGCGCTCGCCGCGGTGTAGATCGGGCGGAGCGCCGCCGCCAACGGTTTGCGCTCTTTCCAATTCGCAAAGTCCAGACTGTGGCGCAGCAGATGCACGATACAGGTCTGCAGGGTCGTCGCTGGATAGACGGCCGCCAGCGCCTCGCTCATGCCCTTGAGGCCATCGGTCACGGCGATCAGGATGTCCTGACAGCCCCGCGTCTTCAGGTCCGTGAACACCTTCATCCAGAACTTCGCGCCTTCGGTCTGCTCGATCCAGATCCCGAGCACGTCGCGCGTGCCGTCCGGCAAGACAGCCAGGGCCAGATAGACGGCCTTGCTGCGGACGACCGCTTCGTCGCGGATCTTGACCCGGAGGGCATCGAAGAACACGACCGGATACATCGGCTCAAGCGGTCGCGCCTGCCAGGCCGTCACCTCGGCCACCACCGCGTCGGTGACGGTGCTGATCAGATCCGGCGAGACCTCGACGCCGTACATCTCGCCCAGAAACGCCTGAATCTCGCGGACGGTGAGGCCGCGGGCGTACAGCGCGATGACCTTGTCATCGAATCCCGTAAAGCGCCGCTCGTGCTTGCCGATTAAGCGCGGCTCGAACGTGCCGTCGCGATCGCGCGGGACCTCGAGCGGCAACGGCCCGTCGTCGGTCAGCACCGTCTTCCCGCTCGTCCCATTACGATGATTGGTCGTCTCCTCGGGTTTAGCCGCACCCAGGGCATACCCCAAGTGATGCGTCAGCTCTCCACCGAGCGCCCGCTCGATGATCGCCTTCTTGAACCGGCGGACCACCGCGTCGAGCTCCTCTGGCGTCAGCGGCCCCTGGCGGACGAATTGATCGAGAATCTCTGAGGGAATGGGCGCCAGCGGCACCTCAGACGTGGACACTTTCGGTTTGCGGGGCATCAACCCTCCTCATGTTATGCCCCACACACAGAATTCCTGACAGGCTCCTGATACATCGTCAATCCAATCCGCAATCGTCAATCCAATCCGCAATCGTCAATCCAATCCGCAATCGCCAATCTCAATCCACAATCCGCAATCAACAAATCCGCAATCTTCAATCCGCAATCCGCAATCAGTAGCCTTCTACTTTGTTGACGACGTTCAGGAGAGGTTGGCCGGCGTCGAAGCGTCGGAGGTTTTTGGCGAAGAGGGATGCGACAGCGTCCCAGTGGTCTGGACGGAATCCCGACACGTGAGGCGTGATAAGGACGTTGGGCAGGGTCCAGAGAGGGCTGTCGAGGGGAAGCGGTTCGTGCTCGAACACGTCGAGCGCAACCGCAGCCACCGTTCGCGTCGCGAGAGGCGCAGTCAAGGCGCCGATGAGTGCTGTTTCGTCTACCAGCGCGCCGCGGCTCACGTTGACGAGCAGCGATCCCGGACGCATCGCCTGGAGTTCACGTCGGCCGATCAGATGGCGCGTTGCCGCGGTTTGCGGCGCGGCCAGAACGACTGCGTCGGCGAAGGGCAGCCGATCGATCAGGTGCTCGGGAGACACGACGTGTTCGACACACGACGGCCGAGGCGAGTCGGGTCGTCGGCGCACGGCATCGACATGTGCTGAAAGGAAGGCCAGCCGTTCGGCTGTCGCCATGCCAATTGACCCAAGTCCAACGATCAGGACACGCGAACCGGCGATGGTTCGGATTCGCGCGTCCGTCGTCATCGCCGTCTGCGCCCAGTCGCGCGCCTGCTGGCTTCGAAACGCGAGCGGCAGGTTCCGGAAGACCGCCAGGATCACCGACAGTACGTGCTCGGCAATCGTGCCGGCGCTCAACCCGCGCGAATTGGTGATTGCGACGGGAGATTCGATCATGGCGGGAAACAGCATGCCGCCAAGCCCTGCGGCGGGGCTGTGAATCCATCGCAGCCTTTTTGCGGCGCTGAAAAGGCCCGGCCCCATGTCGGCGATGAAAGCGATCGCCGCCTTCTCAATCATGGCCAGGGCTTCCTCTTCGCGTCGGGCATGGAGGAACGTGTGGTGCGGAAACTGATCCCGAAGCCACGCGACGTTCGCGGCTGGAATGTTCCAGGCAGGGAAGCGGCTGTAGATGCCGACGAGAACGGTTCGCGATGCGGTCAACGCCGGAAATCACCGCTCTGGCCGCCGCGTTTTTCCACGAGCCGGATGTCGCCGATCACCATGCGTTTGTCGACGGCCTTGATCATGTCGTAGATCGTCAGTGCCGCGACGGCGACGGCGTGGAGCGCTTCCATTTCAACGCCGGTCTGTGCTGTCGTCCGCACGCGGGCCTCGATGTCGTAGCCGTCGGCAAGCGGCGTCAGGGTGACGCTCGGCGTGCGAGAGCGGTAACGGGTGGCACAGGGGAATCACGTGTGCCGTCTGTTTCGCGGCCATGATTCCGGCGAGCCGCGCCGTCTGCAGCGGATCGCCTTTCTTGACCGCACCCGAACGAATCTGGCCGATGGCCTCGCGAGACATCGTGATTCGGCCGCGTGCCACGGCTTCGCGAGCGGTGATCGCCTTGTCGCTGACGTCGACCATTCGCACTGTGCCCGAGGCGCCCACATGCGAGAGCCGGGCGGGACGGTCCGGCGCGCGCTTCGACTTCTTGACGGCGGCTTTACGCATCGAGGTCTCCCTGAGCCAGGAAGAACGACAGGCTTTCGAGCGAGACGGTCAGATCGACGCTCTTCAGCTTCACATTGGGCGGCACGTTGAGCGTGCCCGGAGAGAAATTGAGAATTGCTTTGATCCCTGCCGATACGACGGTGTTGACGACCGACTGCGCCGCTTCGGCTGGCACCGCGATGACGGCGATTCGAATGTGCGCGCGGCGGACAAATTGCCGAAACTCCCTGATGTCGTAGATCGGCACGCGCGCCCGGGAATGATGTCCGATCTTCTCGCGCATGGTGTCGAACAACGCTGCGATCTCAAATCCTTCATCGCGGAATCCCGGATAGTCGGCGAGCGCGAGGCCAAGGTTGCCCGCTCCCACGATCGCGATCGACACCCGACCATCCAGACCCAGGATCTGGCGGAGATGGCGGCGGAGCTCCTTCACGTAATACCCGACGCCACGCACGCCGAACTCCCCAAAGTAGGCGAGGTCCTTTCGGATTTGCGCGGCATTGAGTTGAAACTGATCGGCCAGCGACTGCGACGAGACCGTCCGCACTCCAGCCGCATCAAGGGTATTGAGACAGCGCAAATACACAGACAGCCGGTTGGTCGTGAGCTCTGACACCGGCTCCGCTGCATCTCCACGGGTCGCGTCGCCCGCCCGCGCCGGTCGCCCCGGCCTGCCCTTGTTCGTCTCCTTCACAAGCGGCAATTGTACCGTGGCTCGGCAACGATCACGGGTGCCAGGGGTGCCAGGGGTGCCAGGGCGCCAGGGGCTGCCAGGGGTGCCAGGGGGGCCACGCGTGCCAGGGGGCCAAGCGTGCCATGAGCAGCTGCAGCACTCATGGCACTCATGGCACTCATGGCACCCCTGGCACTCCCGGCACCCTGCACCCCTGCCACCCCTGGCATGCTACCCTGCCGCCGTGACCGATGCGCCCGCCGTGGATACCCGAGATTGATGCCGATGTGAGGACCATTGCCGACCTGCCGTTTCCATGATGGGTCGGTTCCCCAAGCAGACGACATTGGGCCGCTGCCGCGGCGACGAAATCATCCGATTGTCGAGCAAGGAGTGTTCGAGCGCATCCGGGACCTGTCGCTCGGATTTCGCGCGCTTGGCATTTCGCGCGGCGATCGCGTCGCGATCGTATCGGAGAGCCGGCCGGAGTGGCTCCTGAGCGACTTGGCCGTGCTGACAGCCGCCGCCGTGACGGTGCCCGATCTACCCGACCCTGTCGGCCGGCCAGGCCCGTTACATCCTCAGGACTCAGGCGCGCGGCTGCCGATCGTTTCAACCCGCCTTCAGCTCGAGAAAGTGCAGGAAGTGCGTCATCTGCTTGCCTTCGATCGAGGCCGTTGATCGTGATGGACGTGCCGCGGTCGCCGCGTCGGCCGAATCCCCGTCGGTGCTGTCGCTCGAAGACGTCGAGCGCCGCGGACATGCGCGGATGACGGGGGAGTGGGGGGCGGCGCGAGGTTTTCGCGATGCTGCGCGGACGATCGACCCTGAAGACCTCGCGACGATCATCTACACCTCGGGAACGACCGGGGAGCCGAAGGGCGTGATGTTGACGCATGGCAACCTCGTCTCGAACATGCGGGCCGCCGCCGATGCGCTCGACATCTCGCAGAACGATGTCGCCTTGTCGTTTTTGCCCCTGAGCCACGGCTTCGAGCGGATGGTGTCCTACGTGTACCTGTTCTGCGGCGTCACGATCATCTTTGCCGAATCATTCGATACGGTGGCTGCGTGACCTGGCGCGGCCCGGCCGACCATCCTCACGGGCGTGCCGCGAGTGTACGAGAAACTCCACACGCGCATTCTGGATGCTGCCCGGACGGCCCGCGTGGCCAAAGGCCGCGATGTTCCGGTGGGCGGTGAATGCCGGGCTTGGCTCGCGCAAAGTCGGTGCTGCGAGGCCGTTCGGCTGGGCCTGCTCACCTCGGTGATGAGCGCGATCGGCGATCGGCTCGTGTTTTCGGCGATCCGGGAGAAAGCTCGGCGGGCGCATTAGGTTCGTGGCATCGGGAAGCGCGCCGCTGGCCGCCAACGTGATGGAGTTCTTTTATGCGATCGGCATCCCCATCATCGAGGGCTATGGCCTGACTGAAACGGCGCCGATTCTGACGTTCAACCCGCTGAACGCCCTGCGAGTCGGGACGGTCGGCCGGGCTATTCGCGGTGTCGAACTGCGGATCGCCGATGATGGCGAGATCCTGGCCCGCGGCCCGAACGTCATGGTCGGGTACTTCAACAAGCCCGAAGCGACCGCCGATGCGCTCAAGGACGGATGGTTCCACACCGGCGACATCGGGCAGATCGACACTGAAGGGTATCTGACGATCACGGACCGAAAGAAGGACTTGCTGGTGACGTCGGGCGGGAAGAAGATCGCGCCGCAGCCCATTGAGGCCGTGCTCAAGCGCAGCCCCCTGGTGGCCGAGGCGGTGGTGCTCGGAGAGCGGCGGAAGTACGCCGCGGTGTTGATCGTTCCGGAGTTCAGGGCACTCGAGCGGCGCTTGAAGGATCTGGGCCTCCCGCCGGGCGCGCGCGCGGAACTGATCGTCCGTCCGGACGTCCTCGCGCTGTACCAGGAGATCATCGACGCGCTCAATCGTGAGCTGGCGCAGTACGAACGCATCAAGCGGATGGCGCTGCTTCCTGCCGAATTCAGCATTGAGTCCGGCGAGTTGACGCCCACGTTGAAAGTCAAGCGCAAGGTCGTCGAACAGCGCTGGGGCGATCAAATTGAAGCGCTGTACCGCGAATAGCTGTCGCGCTGCACGCGCCGACGGCTGAACGTCGAAGAATCGAAGAATCGAAGATCCGAAGGAGAATCGAAGAAGACGCCGAAGAGAATGCCGGTGGGCCGCGCTACAGCAGACAGCAGAAGACAAGGGCTGACGGGGCCGCGTCTCGCTTTTATCGCCGGCCTCCGGCAGCCTCCGGCCGGCGCCCCCGTCAGCCCGCAGCCTGACTCTCCGGTCTTCGCTTCTCCTTCGGATCTTCGGATCCTCGGATCTTCGACGTTCGCCGTCGGCGCGTGCAGCCCGACAGGACACGGCCAGATCACTTCTCTCCGGGCGGCGGCTCGATGTGGATGATCGCATCCGCAATCTGCGGAAAGCTCGACATCAAGCGATCTTTCACCACGTGCGACAGGCGATGCGCCTCGTGCAGCGGCATGGCCGCCGGATACCAGACGTGAAGGTCGAGGAACGTGTGGTCCGCGGAACCGCGCGATCGGATTTGGTGGCAGCCGACGACCTGCGGCGTGCTCATCACGATCCGCCGGATTTCGTCCTCCGCCAGCACGACGCGGTCGGAGAGCACACTGGACGTGTCGCGCGCGATTTCCCACCCCGTCCGCGCGATGAAGAACGCAATCACGATTCCGCCAATCGGGTCGAGTATCGGAAACCCAAGCCAGACGGCGCCAAGCGAGATCAGCACGGCGCACGACGTGAAGACGTCGCTCTGAGTGTGCAGGGCATCCGCCTGCAGCAGTTCGCTGGACAGGCGGTGGGCCTCGCCGCGTTCATAGCGGACAACCCCCAGGTTGATCGCCAGCGTCGACGATCATCACGATGAAACTGAGGATGGTCACCTGTGGTGCGGCGCCGCCTGCCAGACGATGCAGAGCGGCACGGCTCACCTCGACCACGACGAGGAGCAGAAAGACGAAGATGCCTGCGGCCGCCAGCGTTTCGTACTTGCGATGTCCGTACGGGTGATCCTCGTCCGGGGGCTTCGAGGACGCGCGGAGTCCGACCATCCCCACTACGTTCGACGCCGAGTCTGTGAGCGAGTGAAAGCCGTCAGAGATGATGCTGACCGCGCCGGTGGCATAGCCGAACGCCAGCTTCGTCCCGGCGACTGCCAGGTTGAGGAAGAGGACGCGCAGAAGAACGCGGGTAATCGCGTCGTGACGAGTCAGGACTAGAACATCCGGGCGTGCCGGAGCGGCCACCAGCGCAGCTGGACCTTCCCAATGATGTACTTCTTCGGGACGTAGCGCCAGTGACGGCTGTCCGAGCTGTTGTTGCGATGGTCGCCCATGACGAAGTAGTAGCCTTCCGGAATGACCTCGGGCCCCCAGTCGTCGTGGCTGCGATACTCGGGCGGCACAAACGAATCATCCAGCGGCACGTCGTTGCGGAAAACCTTGCCGTCCACAATCCGAAGCTGGTCGCCTTCCTCGGCGATCACCCGTTTCACGAACGACTTGCTGGGATCGTTCGGGTAGTAGAGCATGACGATGTCGCCGAGATGGGGCTCGCCAATCCGGTACGCGAGTTTGTTGACGATCAGTCGATCCTGATCTTCCAGCGTCGGGGCCATGCTGTGCCCTTCAACCCGGGCGACCTGGAAGCCGAAGGTGACGATCAGCGTCGCATACACCGCGGCGGATGCCAGCGTCTTCAGCCACGCGACGAGTTCTTCGACGACCCGCTCCATGCGGAGGGTGCCGCCATCGATGGCCAGGCGCGCGTCCCGCTGCGGCGCAATGCCGTCCACGAGTGCCGGCACTGGTTCGGTCGAAACCAGCGGCTCCGGCGCGGTCAGGGCATCGGCCGCCGGTTCGAGTCGTACGACTCCGGAATGGGAAGCGGGGGCGGTGGCGCGTACGGATCGTAGTGATCACTCATAGCCTTAAATACTCACGGAGCCGTTTGGTCTGCGACCGGCTCACCGGGATTTCCGTGCCTTTGCCATCCTTCATTTTCAGGATGTAGTTCCGACTGAACCAGGGCACGATCTCCTTGATCTTATTAATGTTAACAAGATGCGACCGATGTACACGCCAGAAAACGGCAGGATCGAGTCGGGCCTGTAATTCATCCAGTGTCCGATAGTTGGACGTTCCAGACAAGCTGTTCGTTACAACCGTAATCACGTCGTCCTGCACCGAGGCATGGACGACCTCATCCGATTGTACCAGCAGGAAGCGATCGGCAACTTTGAGCGCCAGCTGCTCACGCCGTTCCTGCCGTTCCGACATGAGCTGCAGGAGGCGCTCAACCTCGTCGGTTGAAGGAGGCTTGGCCGCTTGCCGGTGCGCCTGGATTCGCCGACGGGCGCGGTCTATGGCTGTCGCCAGACGTTCCGCCTCGACTGGTTTCAACAGGTAATCGACCGCGTTGACGTCAAACGCCTCGATCGCGTGCTGGTCGTAGGCGGTGACGAAGACGAAATGCGCCTCGACTCCGGCTCGAAGGAGCCGCCGCGCCACCTCGAACCCGGTCAAACCGGGCATCTGCACATCGAGCATGACGAGATCTGGCGATTGTTCGTCGACGACCCGCAGCGCTTCGATCCCGTTGGCCGCCTGCCCGATGACTTCGATATCGTCGAGCTGGCTCAGCAGAAAGCACAGTTCCTCCCGCGCCAGCTGTTCGTCGTCCACGACGATCGCTCGAAGTGGCAGAACTTCCGTCGTCACGCGGTGATCCTCGCGGGCACGACCAGCTCGGGGATCACTATCCGGGCACAGGTGCCTTCGCCCGGAACGCTGTCGAGCTGCAGCTGGTAGTTCGCGCCGTAGATGACGCGCAGACGCTCGTTGACGTTGCGGAGGCCAATCCCGCCGTCCTTCACCCGTTTCGTATGATCGGCCGACACGCCGACGCCATTGTCGATCACATCGATGATCGCGTGGCCGTTCTGCCGCGTGCTGCGAATCGTGATTCGCCCCTCGCCGATCTTCGGCGAGAGACCGTGTTTGATGGAATTCTCGATGAGCGGCTGCAGCAGCATGCTGGGCATGACGACGTCGAGGCTGTCGGGGGCGATGAACTTCTCGATGTGCAGTTTCGGGCCGAACCGGATGCTCTCGATATCGAGATATTCGTCGATCGCTTCGAGCTCTTCCCGCAGCGTCACGAAATGTTCCTGACTGCGAAGCAACCGCCGCAGCAGACCCGAGAGCTTGACGATCAGCGTTCTCGCGGTTTCGGGCTGCGAGCGAATCAGCGAGGAAATCGACGTGAGCGTATTGAACAGGAAGTGAGGATTGATCTGGCTCGCGAGCGCTTCGACACGCGCCGCCATCAGAAGTTTCTCCTGCTCCTGCGAGCCGGTGCTCGATCCGCGCGCTGTTCCAGATCTTGATCGGGATCGCGACGCATAGCACCGTTGCAAGCACGACGAGCACGGCCAAGCCACGGATTGGGCGGCGCGAGATAGAAGATGCGGTCTTCGCCGAAATTGTCTGCCGAGCGCCTGGCGGATGATTTCAAGGCCGACCGGTGCTGCCAGCAGAATGACCACCCAGTCGATTTGAAACCGTCGGACGAGGCGCCAGACGTGCCGGTGCAGATCGGTGAAGAACAGCGGCGAGAAGTGCCAGATGGCTTCTTTCGGGCAGATCTCGCGCAGGCCGCCGCCAGCAAATCCGCATCCAACCGCGAATGGCAACGCGATGAACTCGCCCGCGATGAGCGGGGGAATGCCGACGAGCGGCACCAACGATGGCGCCGGCATACGGACCCGCCAGCAGTCCCGCCAGGAAGGCGCCCGCCAGCGTCAGGTCGGCGGCGTCGTAGTTGATGAGCAGCCGCGCCACGACGCCCGCGGTCAACGGAAGCGCCAAGACTCGCGGCAAAAACGAGCCGCTCCGGCCAGTCGCGCTTCTCGGTCAGCAGGATCCGCCGGAACCACGGAAACCGCACCAGCATCGTCGACAGAACGGCGACGATCGCGACCTTGACGACGAGGGTCGTCAGGAGGAACTGCCCGGCCGTCAGCGCTTTCGTGGCCTGTGGCATTGAATGCCTCAATTATAGCTGTTGGCTGCTGGCCGTGCTGTTACTGCTGGAGTAGGTTCACCTGGAAATTAGAAACAAGAAGCCAGGAGCCAGGAGCCAGAAGTTTCACGCTTGATATGATCAGCGCCATGATTCGTCCGTTCATCGTCGGGTTCGTCACGACCTTCAAGCACATCTTCAAGCGACCCATCACGGTGAATTACCCGGACCAGAAAGTGCCGGTGTTTCCGAAGTACCGCGGGAAACAGGTGCTGATGCGCGACGAGAACGGCCTCGAAAAGTGCGTCGCGTGCGGTTTCTGTGCGGTCGCCTGCCCCGCGGACGCGATTTACCTGGAGGCTGCGGAAAACGACGGCTCGGTGCAGGCGGGTCCGCGGTACGCGAAGGTCTACCAGATCCACAAGACCCGCTGCATTTTCTGCGGCTACTGCGAAGAGGCCTGTCCCGTGTCCGCCATTTTCATGGGCAAGGATTACGAGCTGGCGGTCTACAGCAACAAGGACTTCATCTGGGACAAGACTGATCTGCTGGTGCCGGCGACGACGAGCAAGTGACGCGGCTCGGCGCGCTTGGCGACATCCACGGCGATTTCGCCAGCGTACGCCGCATCATGCGGCAGCATCCGACGTGCGATCCTGGCTGTGCGTGGGCGACGTCGCGGACGCTGATGGCCGCTACGAGCCTTTTGACGTCGCCGCTCTACTGGATCAAGGGCAACAACGAAAACTTCGACCGGATTACGTCGGGCGATCTCCCGGCACACCTTCACTACATTCCGAACGGCACGATGCAGGTGATTGAGGGCGTGCGGGTCGCCGGCCTTGGCGGCACGTATGCCCCGACGATGTACAACATGACACCTTCGGAGCTGCCCCATCCGAAGAAGAGCACGGGGAAGGCCACGGAACTTGCCGATCGCCGCCGTCATTTCGTACGCGCGGAGGTGGAGGCGTGCAGGCGGATGGAGAATGTCGACGTCCTGCTCACGCACGAAGCTCCGCGTCCGTTTCGCGTGAAGGGAAACGACGCGGGCAAGACGCCAATCAACGAGATTCTTGCGGCCATGAAGCCCAGGCTTCATCTGTTCGGCCACCATCACCGTCTTGCCGAAGCCGAGGTTCAGGGCGTGAGGTCAATCTGTCTCGATCTCGTTGGCCAACTCGTATCTGTTAGTCGAGGTGCCGACGTTGGAGTACCATATAGTCTCGTAGCGTCATGGTGAAGACCCACCTTTCTCGAAGCGATCGACCAGCGCGTGCTCGTGTGTGACGGCGCGATGGGCACGATGCTGTACGCGAAGGGGATTTTCCTGAATCGTTCGTTCGACGAGTTGAACGTCAAGGCAGCCGGATCTCGTCACCGAGGTGCATCAGGCCTACGTGCGCGCCGGCGCCGACGTCATCGAGACGAACACGTTCGGCGCGAACCGAATCAAACTCGGCGCGTTCGGCCTGTCGGACGAGGTGCACGCGATCAACCTGCAAGGTGCGCGGCTCGCGCGGCACGCCGCGCGCGAGCATGCGTATGTGGCGGGCGCGATTGGCCCGCTCGGCATCCGCATCGAGCCGTGGGGCAAGACCGGCGTTGACGAGGCCGAGGAGTTCTTTCGCGAACAGGCGCGCGCGCTCGTCGAGGGGGGCGTGGACCTGTTCGTGCTCGAGACGTTCCGCGACGTCAACGAGATTGGCGCGGCGATTCGCGCGGTGCGGAGCGTCTGCGATCTGCCCGATCGTCGCGCAGGTCACGACCGAAGAGGACGGCAACAGCCTGGACGGCGCCGCTCCGGAATCGTTCGTGCCGGCGCTCGAGTATCTCGGCGCGCAGGTGGTCGGGCTGAACTGCAGCGTCGGGCCGGCCGCGATGCTCGAGACGATCGAGCGGATGGCGCACGTGGCGACGGTCAAGCTTTCCGCGCAGCCCAACGCGGGCCGTCCTCGCGAGATCGAGGGGCGGAACATCTATCTCTGTTCGCCGGAGTACATGGCCTCGGTACGCCAAGCGGTTCATCGACAACGGCGTGCGGCTGGTTGGCGGGTGTTGCGGCACGACGCCCGAACACATTCGCCACATCAAGAGTGCCGTCCGGCCTGCTTGGCGCCGAGGCAGGCGCGAGCACGCGGCGGGCGCCGTGCGGCGCAGCCGCGTGGCAGTGGCACCGACATCGTTTGCCGAGCCGGTGGCGCGTGCCGAGAAGTCGCGCATGGCCAACGGCCTCTCACGCGGCGCCTTCACCGTGTCGGTGGAGCTGTTGCCGCCGCGAGGCTTCCGCGTCGACGCGCTGGTCGAGCAGGCGCGGCAGCTGCGGATCCACGGCGTCGATCTGGTGAACATGCCTGACGGCCCCCGCGCCGGCGCGCGCATGAGCGCGCTGTCAGCCGCAGTGCTCGTTCAGCAGCAGGCGGGCATCGAAACGATTCTGCACTGCGCATGCCGGGATCGTAATCTTCTCGGGCTGCAGTCGGACCTGCTGGGTGCGCATTCGATGGGGGTCCGCAACCTTTTGCTCATCACGGGCGATCCGCCGCAGATTGGGGACTATCCCGACGCGACGGCGGTGATGGACGTCGACTCGATTGGCTTGACGAACATGGTCAAACGGCTGAACGATGGCGCCGACATCGGCGATCAGAGCATCGGCGCCGCGACCGCGTTTCACATCGGCGTGGCGGCGAATCCAGCGGCGCTCGATCCGGACGAAGAGCTGCGCCGCTTCGAGCACAAGGTCAAGGCCGGCGCGGAATTCGCGATCACGCAGCTCGTGTTCGATCCCGAGCAGCTCGCGCAGTTTCTTCGCTCCATCGAGCCGTTCCGCATTCCCGTGCTGGCGGCCATTGCGCCGCTCGAGAGCCTCCGTCACGCGGAGTTCCTCGCGAACGAGTTGCCCGGCGTCCGCGTGCCTGAGGCGATCGTGGAGCGGATGCGCCGCGCGGAGGCGAACGGACGCGCCGCGGCCGAGGGCCTGGCGATCGCGCGCGAGATCGCGACCGAGATCCGTCCTCTGGTCCAGGGCATTCAGATCTCGCGCTGCGGGCGATTCGATCGAGAGCGCACTGGATATTATGGAAGCGGTCGTCGCCTAGCCGCGACCGCATGCGCGCACTTCTGCTTGCCCCATCCATACTAACGGGATATAGTCCACAAGCTTGCCAGCGACGGCAAAGCCGGCGGCATTTGCCTTGCAACGTCGAGACGGGGTTCTGATGCCCTTATTCGATCGCAAAGTTGATCCGTCGGAAGAGTTGGTGTCGGGGTCGGACGCGGCGACGCGTGCGCTTTCGGTCACCGCTGTCGAGAATGATTTCGTCGCGGGCGTGTACGACAAGATCGCGAAGGTGCTACGACTTCACCTTCGGGCCGACCCTTCATCCCGGCCGGCTTCGCGCCATCGAGCGCATGGATATTCAGTCCGGCGAACGCGTGCTCGAGGTGGGCGTTGGCACGGGCATCAATCTTTCGCTGTATCCGAAGAACTGTTCCGTTACCGGCATCGATTTCAGCGAATCGATGCTCGAGATAGCGCGCGAGCGGGCCGAGCGAAAGGACATTCGCAACGTCAGGCTGCTGCAGATGGATGCGGCCGATCTGAAGTTCGCCGACAACTCCTTCGACATCGTCTACGCGCCCTATCTGATCAGCGTCGTTCCCGACCCCGTGCGAGTCGCCGGCGAGATGCGCCGCGTCTGCCGACCGGGTGGACGCGTGATCCTCCTGAACCACTTCCTCAGCCCGAACCTGTTCCTGTCGCGCATCGAACGACTCATCTCTCCGTTCACGATTCACATCGGCTTCAAGGCGGACCTCGATCTGCCGGCGTTCCTGACGCAGGCGGAGATGCAGCCGCAGTCGATCGAAAAGGTGAATGTGCCGAAGATCTGGTCGCTGGTGACGGTCATCAAGTGAACTGGTGACTTCGTGAGTCAGTGCACTGGTAAAGTGACGCCAGCGCACCGGCACCTGTTCGCCAATTCACCAGGTCAGAACGGTTTCTCCAGCGACTCGGATTGCGGAGTAAACAGCTTCGCGCCGTCGCTGGTGATGTACATGTCGTCTTCCAGCCGCACGCCGAACTCCCCGCGGATATAGATGCCCGGTTCATCGCTGAAGACCATCCCTGGCTGCGCGGTGAGCGCCGTCTTCCAGCCGAACATGTTGTTGCTTCACCAGGTACGGCCATTCATGGCCGTCCATGCCCATGCCGTGGCCGAGACGATGGCTGAAGTACTTGAATCCGGGGCCGTAACCGGCATCCACGACGACCTTTGCGCGCCGCGGCATCGATCGCTTGCAGGGGCACACCGGGGCGCGCGGCGGCGAGCGCCGTCGACCTGCGCGCGCTTGACGATGTCGAAGACCGATTGCATCTTCGGCGGTGGGCTTGCCCAGCACGAACGTTCGCGTGATGTCCGACTGGTAGCCCTGCACCGTGCACCCGTCGTCGATCATGATGATCGTGCCTTCGCGAATTGTCTGGGGCGTGATTGAGCCGTGGGGGAGCGCGGTGTATTCGCCAACCTGGACGCTGGCGCCGCCCGGGAATCCGACCTGCCGGTAGCCGGCGTCGATGAGGTCAGACACCTGCCTCTGCGTCATGCCCGGCTGAATCGCGCGATACACCGCTTCATACACTTTCAGCGTGGCCTCGCAGGCCAACCGGATCAGTTCGAGCTCGTGATCGTCCTTGATCATCCGGCAGCCGGCCGTGACCGGTGTTCCGCTGACCACTTTCAGCTGCGGCGCCGCCGCCGCGATACCGTCAGCCCACACGAACTTCATCGTCTCTTCAACGCCGACTGTTCCGGTTGCCAGGCCGCGATCTTTCAATCCCCCTGCGACGAGCGCGTAGGGGCTCTCGTCCTCGTTCCAGGTCCGCACGTCGGCCACGTCGTCGGCGAGTGGGCCGAGCGCGATTTGTTCCTTGCGCCCGGTCCTCCTCGAAGGCCGGGCAGACGAAGAACGGCTGCCCCTTCGCGGGGATGACGCACGCGAACAACCGCTCGCCGCCGCCCCATCGGATGTTCGTGAAATACACGAGCGAGGTGCCGCCCGATAGGACGATCGCGTCGATCTTTTCTGCAGCCATCACACGTTTCGCCCGTTCGATCCGCTGGCGGCGTTCTTCGCGGTGATCGGCCGCGCCTGATTGCGCATCGAGGTGAGTGCGGCGATCGATGAAGGGAGCGGTGTGAATGGCTGCGAAGAGCCCCTGCCTTGTCGTTGGAGAACAAGCGTCGGCCCTCCGGCGAGCGAGGCTGCGATTGAGAGAAAGGAGCGGCGATTGAGCATGGCGGTGATTCTACTCTGTGTCTCCCTTTCCCTTTCTCGCTCGGGAATACCGTGTGACAGTGAAGGCTGTTGATTATTGCCGGGCGATGCGTTCGATTATGAGGTCGGCGACTACGTCTGCGCCATCGGTACGGGGATGTTCAGGCGGTTCTGGCTGCGTCAGCAATCGGCGCAGCGCGTCGCGCCATCGGCCGCCCAGAAATGACTCGAGATCGATGTACTCGCAGCGGAGGAACCGCGGCATCTCGGCAACCATGACGTCGTACTCGACGAATCGTCCGCGCGAGGTGTACAGCATTGCGGTCTGATTTGCGACGCAGTCGGCAATGATCCCGTAACCGGGTTTTGTGACGACCACGTCGACAGCCGCGACGAGATCCACATACCGGAGTCCACGCGCGTAGATGTCCTCCTCTGTGATCCAGTGAGCCGGACCTTTTGCGGACGCCATTTCTGCTGCAGGTGCCGTCATGACGAGATCAACTTCGTCGAGACAATCGAACCGCGCCACGTCCAGGCCCTTGACGCCGTACCCGCCGAACGACGCGAGCACGAGCGCTCGGTCGCGCGGCAGGGACAGTTCGCGCCTGACGTCTTCGCGGGATCGATCCGCACGAGCATGCCGAGCGACGAAGGGAACGTCTATCACATGCGGAACCGTGGCGAAGCCACCATGGAGAGGCAATCGCCAGCCTTCAGCTGCGAGGACATACGCGCTCCGCAGGATCGGCAAGAGATCAGGCGCAGCATCCAATTCTCCCTCGTACCCTTCGTAGATCCAGTCCCACGTGAAATTCGACACGACGACTGACGGGATGTGCGCCGCAACGGCCGCCACGCACGCGAGCGGAGGGGCATCCGAAATCACGAGTTGCGCATCACGGGCACGCATCAACGACGCTTCGTCGGCAGCTCGAGCGGGAAGCGTCCTGTAGAAGTCGGCGGCAAGAGCGATGGTCGCGCGCTCGTCGAGGCGAACGCTGTCAATCTGCACGACGCCGGTGTCCGTCGCCCCTTCCAGGAACGTGAGGGGCACGCGGACGGTCTGATCGAACAGGCGCCGCGGCGCCGACGTGCGGACGACAACCTCAAGGCCGGGAGAAACGGTGCCGAGGGCGTTGATGACGGCGATTTGTCGAACGGTATGGCCGAACCCGTGCCCCGAGATGTAGAAGAAGACCGACGCCACCGGCTCAGCGAACCGGCACGTCGGCTACAGGCACGGCGGGCAGCGCCACCTTGAGCACGTCTTCGAGCGTGCGGGCGGGCACGAACGTCATCTGCTCGCGGACCTCTGCGGGCAGCTCCGCGAGGTCCGGTTCGTTCATCGCGGGGAGAATGAAGGTCTTGATCCCGTACCGGCGCGCCGCGAGCGCCTTCTCGCGGATGCCTCCGACAGGCAGGACGAGACCCGAGAGCGTGATTTCTCCGGTCATCGCCACATCGGGTCGAACCGGTTCGCCGCGCGCGGCCGACACGATCGCGGTCGCCATCGTGACGCCAGCCGACGGCCCGTCTTTCGGGATGGCGCCCGCCGGCACATGCACGTGCAGATCCTGTTTGCTGAGGGTTTCCGGGTTGATGCCCAGCGCGACTGCCTGCTGGCGGACGTGGCTGAGCGCGGCTCGGGCCGACTCCTGCATCACGCTGCCGAGCTGCCCGGTCAGCGTGAGGTGTCCGCCTCCGCCCGGCAGCAGCACCGCCTCGATGAACAACACATCGCCGCCGGTTTCGGTCCACGCGACGCCGGTCGCAACACCGGGACGCGATGTTCGGAACGCCGCTTCCGATCGGAAGCGGGCCGGCCCGAGGTAGTCCGGAATCTGCGCAGCGTCGACGACCGCGGTGTGGAACTCGTCGGTCGCCACTCGCGCCGCGACCTTTCTGGCCACGGTCCCGATCTGGCGCTCGAGGGATCGGACGCCAGCTTCACGCGTGTACTCGGTAATGATGCGCCGCAGCGCCGCATCGGTGATTTCGAGCTGTTGTCGCTTGAGGCCGTGTTCGTCGAGCTGACGCGGAATCAGGTACATCTTCGCGATGTGGACCTTCTCGTCCTCCGTGTATCCGCTCAGCGTGATGATCTCCATGCGATCCAGGAGGGCCGGGTGGATGGTGCCGAGCTGGTTGGCCGTCGCGATGAAGAGCACTTTCGACAGATCGATCGGGATTTCGAGGTAATGATCGCGGAACGCATGATTCTGCGCGGGGTCGAGGACCTCGAGAAGCGCTGCCGCCGGATCTCCCTGAACGCCAACCGAGACCTTGTCGATTTCATCGAGCATCAGCACGGGGTTCGACGATCCCGCGGATTTCAACGCCTGTACCAGCCGGCCGGGCATCGAGCCGATGTAGGTGCGCCGATGTCCCCGGATCTCCGCCTCGTCGCGCACGCCGCCGAGGGAAATCCGGACGAACTTCCGGTTCATCGATCGCGCGATCGACTGTCCGAGCGAGGTCTTCCCGACACCCGGCGGGCCGACGAAGCAGAGGATCGGTCCCTTCAGGTCGCCTTTCAGCTTTCGAACCGCCAGGTACTCGACGATCCGTTCCTTCACCTTGTCGAGGTCGTAATGGTCCTCATCGAGCACCTTGCGAGCTTCGATCGGGTCGAGCCGGTCTTCGGTCGGCTTGTCCCACGGCACATCGAGGACCCAATCGAGGTAGGTGCGGATCATCTGATATTCAGGTGACGCCGGCGTCATGCGCTCGAGCCGATCGACTTCGCGATTGGCGACCGTGGCCACCGACTCGGGCAGATGCGCTTCGGCCACGCGCTTGCGCAGCTCGGCGCCTTCCCCCTCGCCTTCGCCAAGCTCGGTCTGAATCGCCTTGAGCTGCTGACGCAGCACGTACTGCCGCTGCGCGTCGGTCATTTCCTTTTCGGCCTTCGACTCGATCTGTCCTTTGAGCTCGAGTACCTCGATTTCGCGGGACAGCACCATCGAGATGGCGTCGAGCTTGACGGCGACGTCGTTCTCCTCGAGCAATCGCTGTTTGTCTTCGGCCTTCATGTCGAGAAGGCTGGCCAGCAGGTAGACGATCCGCAGCGGATCGTCGATGCTCATCACCAGCGTCTTGATGTCCGGTGACAGCCCGGTGGCCAGCGACAGCGCCTTGTCGACGAGCTCCTGGAGCCGCCGCACGCGCGCGTCGATGTCGATCGATCGCTGGGCCGACTCGGGCAGCGGCTTGAGGAGCGCGCGAACAAAGCCCCGATCGTTCTGCAGGAACTCCGCTCGCGCCCGCGCGATGCCTTCGACAAGCACGCGCATGCCAGTTGGCGCCTTCGCCATCTGCCGGATGATGGCGACTGTTCCCACGCGGTGCAGGTCGTCGGCCGACGGTTCGTCGGCGTCGCCGCGCTGGAGCAGCAGGAGCACCATGCGATCACCGGCCAGCGCGCGGTTGATCGCTTCGACCGAAATCGGACGTCCGACGCCCAGCGGCGCGACGGTCATCGGGAGCACGACGGTTTCGCGTAGAGGAACGACGGGCAGCTCCGACGGGAGTGACGGCGTCTCGGGAGCGGGCGTGGATACTTCAGCGTCGGCCATGTCTCTGTCACTGCGCGTGGAATCGCGGCGCCTCGCCGTCGGCGGCGAGCCAGACGAGGCGAGAGGCCAGCTCCGTGATCCGTTCGAGCTTGCGCAAAATCAATCCGGGCCGTGTCGTCGTCAGGAGTGTGATAGTCCGGGTGCAGACCGGTCGTCAGGAAGACCGCTGGAATGCCGTGCTGCAGAAACGGCCAGTCGTCGGAGCGGCGCACCAGGTTCTGCGAATCGCGGTCGTAGTCCTGCTTGACGATGAGATGGATAGACTCGTTGGCGAGTTCGGCTTCGTGCGCCAGGTCGGGCGCATACGTGTAGCCGAGCAGGTGCACGACGTTGGTGTTCTCCGCTGCGCGCGTTTTCGCGAACCCGTGATAGCGAGGATCGTCAGGGTTGGGGATGTCCTCGTTGCGGCCGACCATGTCGAGGTTCACGTTGGCGACGATCCGGCGCGCGGGTGCCGGATGGGCGACGTAGTGCTCGGCGCCAAGCGAGCCTTTTTCCTCGCCGTTCCAGAGCGCGAACACCACAGCGCGCGCCGGGCGGGTTCCCTGAGCGGCGGCACGCGTGAACGCGGACGCCATCGCGAGCACCGCCGCTGTGCCCGACGCGTTGTCGTCTGCGCCGTTGTAGATGCGACCGCCTTCGTCGATGCCGTCGTGATCCAGGTGCGCCCCGACGACGACCACCTCGGCCGATTTCTGCAGTCCTTCGACCATCGCCAGAATGTTGTCCATGGCGATCGGCGTGGCGATGACGTCGGGGTTCACTGTCGCGGTGAGCGGCGTCCCATCGTCCAGGGCGCGTCGCAGCGTGGCAGCGGTGTGCTCTGAGATCGCGGCCACGGCAAGAGGCGAATCGCGCATGGGTTGGTACAGGCGGTATGTTGCCGAACGGACCGATGGGTGGGCGGGCCACATCGCCTCCGCGTCGCCAAGGTAGCTCCTGACGACCAGCAACCCGGATGCGCCATGCGCTCTCGCATCGTCGGCTTTCCGATCGATCGCCGCAATCTCCGCCTTGTCCTCGTTCGAAATCTGCGACGACCGCTGGAGTGCTTCCGGCGGGCCCTCGACCGCGATGACGATCGCTCCCTTCGCGTCGACGTGTGCGTAGTCGTCGTATCCGAACGCGGGTGCCGAGATGCCGTGATCCACGAACACCACGCGGCCGGTTGCGGTGCGATCGCTCGACAGCGGATCAGGCATGAAATCGCCGCCAACGCGCAGATCGACGATCCGCCGGCCGGCGTCGGTCACCGTCAAGGTCGCGTGCGGGCCGAGGTGGGGCGTGTAGACCTCGATGCGCTGCAGGTAGCCGCTGGTCGCGGGAGCCACCTTTGCCTCACGCAGCACCTGTGCGATGTAGCGTTCGGCCTCCGTGTTGCCGGCGTGGCCGAGTCCGCGTCCCGCGAACCGGTCGCCCGCCAGAACCGTGACGTATTCCTTAAGCTCGGCCACGGTGACCTGGTGGATAGCGGTGTCGATCCCCGCTGGAAGCAGATTGACCGGCGGCGGGGCAATCCCGGCCGCGATGAGCCAAGCGAGCAGGACGGTTACAAATCGCGACACCATCGCAGATCTGAAAGTGTACCTTACCGTGGCATCTCGCGCGAACGTCGAGAGGATCTCGCGCGGGGCCCGCAGAGTCTCGCGCAGAGAACGCGGAGAAGGGGATCTCACGCGGAGAAACGCAGAGTTCGCGGAGAAGAACGTGGCGGCGACCGTCCTCCTTGAGGCTCCTGACCGCTGACTCAAGGAGGACGGTCGCCGCCACGTTTTCTCTGCGGCCTCCGCGTCTCTCTGCGCGAGATCCGTTTCTCTGCGCCCCTCCGCGTGAGATCCTCCCCGATCTCCGCGCAAGCGTCGGCGGCCGGTATTATAGAGGGATGGCTGCCTCGACGCTGCCGCGCGTTGCCATCACGGGGATCGGGGTTGTCTCGCCGTTTGGGGTTGGGCGCGACTGTTTCTGGCGTCACGTGCACCGTGGCTGCAGCGCGACGCGCGCGATCGTCGACTTCGATGCGTCCGCGTATCCGTGCACGGTCGCGGCGCCGGTCCCTCCGGTGACGATCGAGGATGCCATCGCGATCGATGGCCGGGCGCTGGACGATCGCGGCGACCGGACCGGACGCGCCGATCCCCGGCGGTATTCGCGCGCGTCGTTGATTGCCGTCATCGCCGCAACCGAGGCCTGGGCGGACGCCGGGCTGCGCCTGAACGAACCGGGCGCCGGCGTGCTGGTTGGCAGCGGCGCGGGCGGGATCGACGTTGCCGAGCGCCAGTACTACGAGTTCTTCAATGACGGCTGGAAGCGCGTCACCCCCTATGCGATTCCGGTCTCGATCGTCGGGATGATCTCGAGCGAGATCTCGATCGCGCTCGAGTTGCACGGGATCAGCCATGTGCTCTCGACCGGCTGCACCAGCTCCACCGACGCCATTTCCTACGCCGCTTCGCTGATTCGCGCCGGCGATGCCGAGGTCATGCTCTCGGGCGGCGCCGACGCCTGCGTCACACCCGGGATGATCTTCGGCTTCTCCAAGATGCGGGCGGTTTCGACGGCGCACAACGACCGGCCCGCAGAAGCGTCGCGTCCGTTCGATGGCGCGCGCGATGGCTTCGTGCTCGGAGAAGGTGCCTGGATGGTGGTCCTCGAGCGCGAGGATCGCGCGCGCGCCAGGGGCGCGCAGGTCTATGCGATTGTGGAAGGCTACGGATCTACATGTGACGCGTATCACCGCGTGCAGATGGATCCCAACGGCGAGCAGATTATCCGCGCCATGCGGCTCGCGATCGAGCGATCGGGACGCCCGCTCGAGGAAATCGGATACGTGAACTTTCACGGCACGTCCACCGTGCTCAACGACACCGTGGAATCGAGATGTGTGAGGCGGTTGTTCGGTCCCCTCGCCGACCGTGTGCCTGGATCATCGACCAAATCGATGATCGGCCACCCGCAGGGCGCCAGCGGGGCTGCGGGAATCGTGACTGCGGCGCTTGCGCTGCGCGAACAGTTCCTCCCACCTACCATCAATCAGACGGTGCCAGACCCCGACTGCGATCTCGATTTCATTCCGAACCGAGGACGCGAGGCTCAGCCGGTGGCCGCGCTCTGCAACTGCCTTGGTTTCGGATCGAAGAACAGCGCAATCGTCCTCGGGCGCGCGTAGAGAAAAGGAAAAGGGAGAGGGGAAAAGGGAAAGGGCCCAACGTGATCGACGTCCTGATCGCCGGCGCAGGTCCAGCGGGTGCGGTGGCGGCGACTATTCTCGCCCGTGCCGGAGCCCGTGTGCTCGTGCTCGATCGGGCGCAGTTTCCGCGGCCCAAGCTCTGCGGCGACACACTGAATCCTGGTGCCCTGGCGGTGCTGCACCGTCTTGGCCTCGAATGCGCCGCGGGTGCCTCGATTCCCCTCGACGGCATGATCGTGACCGGCGAGGACGGCGTGCGAGTCGTTGGACACTACGACTCGGTGAGCGGCCGCGGCATCTCCCGTCGCGACCTCGATGCGGCGTTGATGATGGCGGCCGCGGGCGCAGGCGCCCACATCGAACAGGGAGTCCTCGTGCAAGCACCGCTCGTCGATTCCTCCCAACGCGATCCGATCGTGACCGGGTTGAGGATTACCGGACGGCAGGGCAAATCGATTGCGATCCCTTCTCGTCTCGTGATTGCGGCGGATGGCCGATACTCGCGCGTGGCCCGCGCGCTAGGATTGTCGGGCGCGGCGCCGTGGCCGCGACGCTGGGCCATCGGCGCGTACTTCGACAACGTCGCCGGCATGACCAGCTTCGGAGAAATGCACGTCCGCCCCACTCATTACATGGGCGTGGCGCCGCTTGCCAACGGCCTCACGAATGCCTGCGTCGTCACGCCAAATCCCGGCGGGAGTCGGCCTGCCGATTTCCTGGTAACCACGCTCAGACGCGACGTGCAGCTCCAGGAGCGGTTTGCCGCAGCACGGATGGTGACCTCTCCCATCTGCCTCGGACCTCTCGCGATCGACGCGCGCGCGGCGGGCGCAACAGGGCTACTCCTTGCCGGTGATGCGGCTGGCTTCGTCGATCCCATCACCGGCGACGGGCTCCGCTTCGCATTGCGCGGAGCCGAGCTGGCGGCGCGCGCGGCGCTCGAGGCACTCGAGCGCGGCTTCGGGGCGTCGCACATCAAGCTCATGGCGGCGCGACGCCGCGAGTTTGGCGCGAAGTGGCGCTTCAATCGGACGATGCGCTGGATCGTGACCTATCCGGCCGCCGTGCGCGCCGCCGAATATGGCGCGGCCAGGGTTCCGCAGCTGCTCAAACAGGCGATCCGCTACGCCGGCGACGTGCACGCTGCGTGATGGTCGCGCTGATTGTCCTCGCGCTCGCGTTTCTTCCCATGTTGTTCGAGGCGCGCCTCGCGGCTCGCCACGATCGCGCGCTGAGATCCGCGGGCGCGATCGAGCCGAAAGACGACGTGCTTCCGCTGATGCAGGTCGCGTATCCCGCGTCGTTTCTGGCGATGGCGCTCGAGGCGGCCGTACGTGGTGTGCGCGTCAACGGCATCTTCGCGGCGGGGTTGGCCGTGTTCGTACTCGGGAAGACGATCAAGTACTGGGCCATCGCGACCCTCGGCCCGAGATGGACATTTCGCGTGCTCGTTCCTCCAGGTTCCTCGCTGGTCAGTCATGGGCCATACCGCTTCATGCGGCACCCCAATTACCTCGGCGTGATCGGCGAGCTGGCTGGCATGGCCATCGTCGGGCGCGCGCCGGTGTCTGGCATCGTGTCGGTCGCCGTGTTCGCCGCGCTGATCGTCTTGCGAATTCGTGTGGAGGAGCGCGCGCTGGGACGCGCGAGTTCACCGTAGAATGCGCCGACAGTGCTTCGGTTGATCAAAACGCGTGAAAGCGCGGCGGTGCTGGGGGGGCTCACCCTCGTCACATTGACCGCGCTCCACCAGCAGGTGCTGAACCCGTACGCGGTTCCCGACCGTGGCGATCCGCTGTTCTCGATGTGGCGGATGGCATGGGTGCGTCACGCGGTCGCCGCAAATCCACGCCACCTATTCGACGCGAACATCTTCTATCCCTTGCCGTCGACGCTGACCTACTCGGATTCGATGATCCTTCCCGCATTGGCATCGGCGCCACTTGCCTGGGTCCATGTGCATCCAGTCGTCGCGTACAACCTGATGTTGCTGGCCGCGTTCGTGCTGTCGGGAGCGGCCGCATACGGGCTGGCCCGAGGACTTGGAGGAGGCGTGGCCGCAGGCTGGATCACGGCGGTGGCATTCACGCTCGCGCCCTTCCGCATGAACCACTTCAGCCATCTCGAGCTTCAGATGACGATATGGATGCCGATCGTGCTCTTTGCGATGCATCGCGTGCTGACAGCCGGCAGTCCTGGCTATGCCGGAGCGCTCGCCGTCGGCCTGGCGGCGCAGTGGTACTCGTCGATGTACTACGGTCTGTTTCTGACCTTGTACGCCGGCGCATTCGGGGCCGTACTCGTGGTCGCCCATCGGGTCAGCTGGCGTCGCTTGTGGCAGGCGGCCGCGGGTCTCTGCTGTGGCGGCGGTTCTGGTGTTGCCCCTTGTTCGCACCTATGCAGGGTCGACGCCCACCCGCGGTGAACGTCCGCGCGAGGTCGTGGCCGCATTCAGTGCCGTGCCGGGCGATTATGTGCGCACCGGCAGCCACAATCCGATCTACCGCGCGCTGCCTCGCGTCGTCCACGCGGAGCGGCTGCTCTTTCCGGGGGCCGTGGTGATCGTCCTCGCGATCGTCGGGGCATGGCCGCCTCTGTCGGCCACCCGCGCGGCGTTTGCGGTGGCGGGTCTCCTGGCGTTCGATGGATCACTTGGCCTGCACGGCGTCCTCTATCCTTTTCTGTACGAACACGTCTCATCGCTGCATTCCGTTCGCGTGCCCGCGCGGTTCGCGATACTCGTGGTTCTCACGCTGTCAGTTCTTGCGGGCACCGGCGCCGCGCGATTACTCACGCGCGTGCGGAGCGCGCCCATGCGATTTGTCGCCGTCGCATGCCTGACTGTGGGGCTCGTCGCGGATGCCTGGCCTCGCTACGATCAGCTGCCGGTGTGGCGATCACCGCCAGCCATCTATGCCGCGCTGCCGGCGAGCGGCTCAGTGCTGTTCGAGTTTCCAGTTCATCTGCCGGCCGATCGGTTCGGCGAGAACCTGCCGTATATGTACTTTTCGATATGGCACTGGCGGCCGATGGTGAACGGTTACAGCGGGTTCATTCCCGCTTCGTATGCGGCGCTGCTCGAAGGCACGTCGGGCTTCCCCGCGCCGCCAGCGTTGCAGTATCTGGCACGCATCGGGGTGACCCATATCGCGCTGCACTGCCGGCTGTGGGAATCGGCGCCCTGCGCCTCGGCAATGACGCAACTCGACGCGACGGCCGGCGTGCGCCAACTCTCTCGGACCGAATGGTACGGAGCTCCGTCGACACTGTATGAACTTCGGGAACCACTCACCGGTGATCACTGATCTGAATCACTCATCACTGATCACTGATCCTGAATCCCCAATCCTTGAATCCTCGAATCCCCGAATCCTTGAATCCTAATCTTCGAATCCGAGCAAATCCAGGATGGTGATTCAGGATTCAGGATTCAGGATTCAGGATTCGGGATTCGCGGATTCGGGATTCAAGGATTGGGGATTCGAGGATTAGTGATCAAGGATCAGTGATTAGTGATGAGTGATTCAACGTTCGCGCGCGGTGCCGACGTTGTGACGGGCGTGCTAGTCGCCCTTGCGATGTGGTGGATGCTGGTCGCGCGGCCGATCTGGCTTTTCGTCGGCATTGGCGATGTCCTGTCCCCGCTCAGCGCGCTGTATCTCGCCGGTTGCGTGCAGGTGATCCGGCACCTGCTCTGGCCGAGACCCAGCGTGATCTCGCGGATGGCGGATCTGCGTGCCGCCGTTTTGGCCCGCCCCCACCTGGCGGCCGCACTCCGCGCGTTTCTGGTGACGCGGCCCGCGGTCTTCGTCGTGGCGTTTGCGGCCGTCGTCACGCTCGGAATCACGTCGACGCCAGGATTCGTCCTGTCCCGCGATCCGCTTGCCAACCTGCCGGCGCGCTTCGACGCGGGATGGTACGGCGGGATCGCGCTGGATGGGTACACCTGGGACCACACGTTCCAGCGGCAGCGCAACATTGCGTTCTTTCCGGCGCTCCCGTTGCTCATGCGCCCTGTCGGCAGTGTGTTTGGGATGTACGACGATGGCGCGGCACGCGAGCGGCGTATGCTGCGCGCCCTGTGGGGTGGCACGGTGATCTCGCTCGCGGCGTTCTTCTGGGCCCTGTTCTACGTCTCGCGGCTGGCCGCCGACCTCATCGGCGCCGAGCGGGCGGCATCCGCGACGCTTCTCCTCGCGGCCTATCCGTTCGCGGTGTTTTTCAACGCGCCGTACACGGAGTCGCTCTTCCTTCTCGGGTCAGCGGGCGCGTGCTACCACTTTCTGCGGCGCGACTGGGCGGCGGCATCCTGCTGGGGGCTGCTCGCGGGGCTCTCGCGGCCGAACGGCTGCTTCCTCAGTGTCCCGCTCGCTCTGCTCGCGCTGCGAGAGACAAGGGAAAGCGCCCGCGGCCCGAGCGCGAGTGGGGGTGGGGCCCCACGAGCAGTAAAGAATGACGAACACAGGGGACAGGGGATCCTTGTTCCACTGGCGGTTGCGGCAATGCCGGGCATCGGCATGCTGCTTTTCACCTTGTACCTGTATCGCTTGACCGGCGGGGTGTGGTTCGCGTGGGCTCGCAGCCATGAAGCCTGGGGACGGTCGTATGCGGGCCTTGGCCCTCTGCTCGCGTTCGCCGAGCGGCTTCGCGACGAACCGTTCGTTCAGCTCATCGTGAACAACCCGTTCAACGCCATTAACGCGGTGGGTGTCGCGTTTGCGCTGCTGCTCACGTACCCGGTCTTTCGAAAAGTCGGGCTCGCGTGGGGTGTGCTGGTTCTCGTCAACCTTCTTCCGCCTCTGCTGGCGGGGGGCCTCATCTCGATGGGGCGGTTGACGTCGACGCTCTTTCCTCTGTTTTTTGCGCTCGCGGCGCTTCTCCCGCCGCGTGCGGTGCCGGGATGGACGGTCGCCTTCGGTATCGGCCAGGGCTTCTGCGCCACGTTGTTTTTCACGTGGCGGGCGCTCTATTAGCGCCGACCTGTTTCTGTAATCCATCCCGACCGTGCTCCCAGCCCAGACTCGCCGACGGCGGCGGCCGTCTTACAGTCATCGGCCTGGGCGGCATCGGATCCTTCTATAATCCAGACAGGGACATGCGTCATACAGTTTTGCGCCCCGCGGTTGTTCTCCTGTTTTCGCTTTGTGTGTGGACTGCGGTGACCATTCCGTCGCATGGCCAGCAGTCGTCTGTCGCCCCCCTGCCGTTTCCGGCGAGCGCGTGGCGCGCGATCGCGCACGGAAAATCGGCGGAGGCGGAGTCGCTTGCGCGCGCCCGGCCCGCCGACGATCCCGCCGCGGTTGCCGTGCTCGCACACCTGACGGCGGAGAAGGGTCATTACAGCGACGCGGTTGCGATGCTGCGGCCCGTCGTCAATCGGACGCCGATCAGCGACGCGGCTCTCGAGCTTGCCCTTCTTCTTCAGAAGCTCGGACGCGCCAGCGAGGCTTCGCCGCTCCTCAACGTGATCTTCCGCTCGTCCCCGAACGATCCGGCCTCGCTCGCGAGGGCGGCGCGCGCGGCGGCGGCGCTGGGGGAAGCGCGCAACGCCAACGCCCTGTTCCGTTCGGCCAGCGCGTCAGGCTCCAATCCAGCGCTCGATACGGCCTGGGGGCTGTTGTTCCTCGAAAAATACAACCGTCAAGAGGCTGTGAAGTCGTTTCAGCAGGCGCTCGCGGCTGACGCGGAGTGGGCGCCCGCGCACGCCGGCCTGGGTCGTGCGCTTGCAGAGGACGATCCGCCCGCCGCGGCGGCAGCGGCCACTCGCGCCTTGGAGATCGATCCGCACCTGGCCGACGCGGAGCTGCTGCTGGCCGAGCTCGATCTCGACAATACGCGCTGGGATGCGGCGCGCGAACGGATCGCCCGCGTGCTGGCGGACAACCCGTCGAATCTCGATGCCCGCGCGCTGGCCGCGGCGATCACGTACGTGCGCGGAAGTCGCGCGGCGTTCGATGCCGAGGTCAAGCGAGGCGCTGGCGATCAATCCGTCGTTCGGCGAGATCTATCGCGTGGCGGCGGAGCTGTCGGCGCGCAATTACCGGTTCGACGAAGCGGTCAGCCTCGCGCGCGAGGCGGTGACGCTCGATCCCGCCAACGCCCGCGCGCACGCCGAGCTCGGAATGCACCTGATGCGGACGGGGGAGGAGGGGGAGGCCCGCCAGTCGCTCGATCGCGCGTTCAAGATCGATCCGTACGACGTCGTGACCTACAACCTGCTCGCGCTGCTCGACACGCTCGACAAATTCGTCGAGTTCCGCGAAGGGGACATCATCCTGAAGCTGCATCCGGCGGAGGCGCCGGTCATGCGCGAGTACGCCATGCCGCTCGCGCAGGAAGCGCTGAAGACGCTGTCGGCCAAGTATCACTTCACGCCGAAAGGGCCGATTCTCGTCGAGATTTTTCCGAAGCACGACGACTTCGCCGTCCGAACGCTCGGGCCTGCCGGGCATGATTGGCGCGCTCGGCGCGTGTTTCGGCCGCGTCGTCTCGCTCGATTCACCACACGCGCGGCCAGCCAGATCCGTTCTCGTGGCAGGCGACGCTGTGGCACGAGATGACGCACGTCATCACGCTGCAGATGTCGAATCAGCGCATTCCGCGGTGGCTGACCGAAGGCATCTCGGAGTACGAGGAGACGCAGGCGCGGCCCGATTGGGGACGCGAGATGGAGATCCCTTTCGCGATGGCGCTCGAGCGTGGCAAGACGCTGAAGCTCGCGGACCTGAACTCCGGCTTCACGCGGCCTGACACGATCGCGCTCGCCTACTACGAGGCGTCGCTGCTCGTCGATCACATCGTCCGCACCTACGGCGAGCCAAACTGCAGGCGTTGGTGCGATCCTACGGCGAGGGGCTCGAGGGCAATGACGCGATCGAGAAGCGGATTGGCGTCACGCTTCCTGAGCTGCAGGCGTCGTTCGACAAGGCGCTCGATACGCGCTTCGGCGCGATGCGGACGGCGCTTCGAGCCATTCCCGGCGCCACCGCCCCCGGCGCGTGCCGAGGGACGTCCGGCGCCGCTCGATATCAATGGCCTGCGCGCCGCGGCCGCAGGAACATCCAGGCAGTTATTCGGCGCAGCTCGCGCTACGGCCAGGCGCTCGCGGCCGCGGGCGATCGTGCCGCGTTCGAGCCGCTCGAGAAGGCCGCCGCGCTGGTGCCGGGAGCGACGGGAGACGACAGTCCGCACGCGGTGATGGCGCATCTGGCGGAGCAGCTCGGCGATACGCGTCGAGCGATCTCCGGAGTATCGTGCGCTGCTCGCGCAGGATCACACGGCGGTCGACGCCGCCCGCCGCCTGGCGGCGCTTGCGCAGAAAGGCCTCGGCTCAGCCGATCCTCATGCAGGCCTACGATCGCGATCGTCGCGATCGATCCGTTCGATCCGGCCGCGCACACGGGCCTAGGACAGCTGGCGCTCAAGAACAATCAGCCGGAGACGGCGGTCCGCGAGTTCAAGGCGGCGCTGGCCATCGGGCCGAGCGACAAGGCGTCCGCGCATTGCGATCTGGGCGAGGCCTATCTGCTGGCCGAATCGTCCGGCCGATGCGAAGGCTGAGGCGCTGGCTGCCCTTGAGATCGCGCCCAGCTTCGACCGCGCGCAGGAACTGCTGCTGCGTTCCATCAAAGGTTCTGGCGCGGTCGGTGAACGTCAATGACGCGGCTGCTCACAGTGGCGGCCGCGCTTGGCCTGCTGCTGTGGGCGGGAACCGCGTGGATGCCGCGGCCCGCCGATGCCCAGGACACCAACGCGCCCGACGCGAGATTCGCCGGGCTGCAATGGACGTTCGTGCGCATTCGCTACACCGCCTGGACCGTTCCGCGTGGCGGGTACCTGAATCCCGGAAGACGAGCCCTGGTTCATCGATGCGCCCGCCGCCGAACAGAACCTGTCGCGCCGCGTGCGCACCGCCACCGCCATCCAGGTCAACGATCCCGTCGTCCTGACGCTCGAGGATCCGAATCTGTGGTCGTATCCATGGATCTACATGGTGGAACCGGGCAACCTCCGGTTGAAGGACGCCGAGGTGCCGATCCTGCGCGAGTTCCTGCTGCGCGGGGGCACGCTGACCTTCGACGACTTCCACGGGCCGATCGAGTGGGCGAACCTCGAAAGCGAGCTGCGCCGCGTGTTTCCCGATCGCAAGATCATCGACCTGCCGCCGACGCATCCGATCTTTCACTGCTTTTACCAGTTCGACAGCTTTCCGCAGACGCCGGGCCTGGGCTCGTTCCTCCAGGGACGGACCTGGGAAAAAGGCGGGTACGTCGCCCACCTGCGCGCCATCGAAGACGACAACGGCCGCGCGATGGTCCTCATCAACTGGAACGTCGACATGGGCGACGGCTGGGAGTGGTCGAACGCGTCCGACTTTCCGGGTTACGTGAAATACACGGCCGTGGCGTATCGGATGGAAATCAACGAAATCATCTACTCGCTGACGCACTGATGCACAGGACAACCACCGACATCGCCGCCGTTGCCGAACGCGTCTCCCAGGGTCGCGAACGCATTCTTGCCGAGATTCGCAAAGTCATCGTCGGACAGGACGAGGTGATCGACCAGGTGCTCATGGCGATCTTCACCGGCGGTCATTGCCTGATCACCGGCGTGCCCGGTCTCGCCAAGACGCTGCTGATCAAGACGGTTGCGCAGATCCTCGATCTGTCGTTCAAGCGGATCCAGTTCACGCCGGATCTGATGCCGGCCGACATCACCGGCACCGAGGTGCTCGACGAGCAGGACGGCCATCGTTCGCTGCGCTTCGTGAAGGGGCCGATCTTCGCGCAGATCCTCCTCGCCGACGAAATCAACCGCACGCCGCCGAAGACGCAGGCGGCGCTGCTCGAGGCGATGCAGGAGTACCACGTGACGGCAGCGGGCCGCACGCTATCCGCTCGAACGACCGTTCTTCGTGCTCGCCACGCAGAACCCGATCGAGCTCGAAGGCACCTACCCGCTGCCCGAGGCGCAGCTCGATCGCTTCATGTTCAACATCGTGATGACGTACCTCTCGGAGGACGAGGAAGTCCGGGTCGTCACGACGACGACCGGCGTCGAGACGCACGCTCCGGCGCGTGTCTTCAGCGGCGCCGGATATCCTCGAGATCCAGCATCTCGTGCGGCAGGTCATCGTGGCGGAGGAGGTGGCGCGGTACGCCGTGCGGCTGGTGGATGCCTCGCGTCCCGGGCCGCCAGAGCGATCACCAGTTCATACGCGACTGGGTGAAGTGGGGCGCGGGCCTCAGGGCGTCGCAGGCGCTGATCCTCGCCGGGAAGGCGCGCGCGCTGATTCACGGCCGCTACCACGTGTCCGTCGCCGACATCCAGGCGCTCGCGCGGCCCGTGCTGCGGCACCGCGTCATTCCGAACTTCTACGCGGAGTCCGAACGGGTCAGCGCGGACAACCTCGTCGACCGGCTGCTCGAAGCCGTGCCGCTCCCTCGCAGCGGAATGTAGCCATGCCGCAGACCTCGACCTCCCGCGATCTGAGGTTTCTCGATCCCGCCGTCATTGCGCGGCTGGGGACGATGGAGCTGAAGGCGCGGACGGTGGTCGAGGGCTTCCTGTCCGGGCTGCACCGTAGCCCCTACAAGGGCTTCAGCGTCGAGTTCGCGGAGTACCGGCAGTACCTGCCGGGCGACGACCTGTCCACCCTCGACTGGAAGGTCTACGCGCGAAGCGATCGGCACTACGTCAAGAAGTACGAGGAAGAGACCAACCTCGAGTGCCACCTGCTGCTCGACGTGAGCGCCTCGATGGCGTATCGAGGCGGCGCGCCGATGAGCAAGCTCGAATACGGCTCGGTGCTGGCCGCATCCCTCGCGTTCCTGATGAATCGCCAGCGCGACGCGACCGGGCTCATCGCGTTCGACGATCGCATCGCGTTCCGGCTGCCAGCGAGCGCGCGCCCCGGACATCTGCACGCCCTGCTCCTCGCGCTCGAGCGGCTCAAGCCGGGAACCGCGCTCGAATGTTGGGCGTCCGCTGCATCAGCTGGCCGAGGCGCTCGTCGAAGCGGAGCCTCGTGGTGCGTCATCTCCGACCTGCTCGACGATCCGGAGCCGGCGATCAAAGGGCTTCGACACCTGAAATTCCGCGGCACCGACGTCGTCGTGTTCCAGGTGCTGGATCCGAACGAGCTGACGTTTCCGTTCCGGGGCGCTTCGCGTTTCCGCGATGTCGAGAGCGCCGACGAGGTGACGGCCGATCCCGCATCCGTCCGCGCGGCGTATCTGCGCGAGCTTGCGGGACTCACGCTTCGCTACGAGCGCGAGCTCTGCGCGGCGCCGGCATCGACTACGTGCAGCTCGATACGTCGCAGCCGCTGGACTTTGCGCTGCTGGCGTACTTGTCGGCGCGCGCACGGCGGAAGTAGCCCATGAACTTCCTGTATCCCGGCGTTCCTGCTCGGGGCCTGGCGGTTGCGGTGCCAATCGTGCTGCACTTCCTGCGGCGCGACGTCGCGCCGCCGGTGCCGTTCAGTGCGGTCCGGCTGCTGCGCGGTTCGCCGGTGTCGCGATCGCGGCGCCGACGGCTGCGCGACCTTCTTCTGCTCGCGGCACGGGTCGTCGCGCTGCTGCTGCTGGCCACGGCGTTCGCGCGACCGTACCTGCGCCGGCTCCGCGCGAGGCATCGACGCTGCGGATCGTCGCGGTCGACCGGTCCTTCAGCATGAGTGCGCCGGGGCGATTTGCCCACGCGCTGGACCTTGCCCGTCGAGCGGTTGACGCTGCCCCAGCAGGCCAACGAGTGGCCGTTCTGGCGTTCGACGATCATGCCGAGATGATGGCGCCCGCAGGACCCGCTGCCGACGCGCGCGCGGCACTCGATCGGATGTCGTCCGGCTTTGGCGCGACGAGATATGGAGAGATGTTCGCCAAGGCTGCCGAGGTCGCCGTTGGAGAGGAGGCGCGCCTGATCGTCGTCAGCGATCTTCAACGATCAGGCTGGGACGGCGACGAGCGCAGCGTGCTGCCCGCTGGAATGGATCTGGAACTCGAAGATGCCGGCGCGCCGCCCGCCAACCTGTCGGTCGCATCACTCGCGGTGGCGGCGGATCGGGTGTGCGCGACAGTGCGGAACACAGGCGCGACGGCCCACACCGGCGAGATTCGAATCGAGCACGACGGACGTCCAGGTGCGTCGGCGACATATACCGTGGCGGGCGACTCGACGGTTGACGTGTCGATCCCGTATCGTGCGCCTTCAGCCGGTTCTCTGGTCGTGTCGATAGACGACGCGGAAGGGCTGCCGGCGGACAATTCGAGATTTGCCGTGCTCGATCCGGTGCCGCCTCAAGCGGTGCTGCTCGTCACGTCTGACTCCAGCGACTCTGGCTACTATGTGGCTCGAGCGCTCGGGGCAGTCGGGGGTCCCGATAGCGATCGCATGGCCGTGCGCACAGTTGCGGCGCGCATCGCTGAACGATGGCGCCTTATCGGACTACTCTGCTGTGGTGCTCCTGGCGACGCGTGGTCTCGACCGACGGGCGCGGGAATCGATCGCGGCCTACGTGCGCTCAGGCGGCGGACTGCTGATTGCAGGCTCGCCGGATATGGAGCCGGCGGTCGTATCGGCCACTTTCAACTGGCCGGCTGCCATGACCGGCTCGATTGAGATTCCCGCGTCCGTCGCCTTGTCGCCTACGGATTTGCGGCACCCGATATTCCGACCGTTCAGGTCATTGGCGGCCAATCTAGGTCAGGTGCGGTTCGTTCGAGCGTGGCGCCTCGCGGTTGACGGATGGGACGTCGATGCCAGGTTTACGGACGGAAATGCGGCGGTGGTCGAACGCCGCGAGGGTCAGGGACGCGTGCTGCTCTGCGCCTCCGACTTGGATCGGCAGTGGAACGATTTCCCGCTGCACCCGGCGTTCGTGCCATTCGCGGTCGAGGCGGTTCGGTATGTGTCTGGCCCGCGTGATCGAGGCCGTAACTATCTCGTCGGTTCGGCGCCGGCAGGAGCCGGGTCGCAACCCGGGATCTATCGCGTTGGACCGGAGAAGCGGCCCGTAGCCGTCAACGTCGATCCGCGCGAAAGTTCGACCGCCGTCTTCGGCAGCCAGGAATTCGCCAGCATGATCGAGCATGTCGACAAGAATCGCAGCGCGGCCGTGGAGGTGCGGGCGGCTCGGCTCGAGGCGCGGCAAAGCTACTGGCAATATGGGCTGCTGTTGATGCTGGGCGCGTTGGTCGCTGAATCGTTCGTGGGGCGAGCATGACGCCGCACGTCCATGATGACCTGCGCTTGTTCCTGGACCGCGTCCGCCGCCGGTGGATACGTCTGGCCGCGCTGCGCGCGTCGGCGCAAGGCGCCGCCGGCGCCGCACTGATCCTGGCGTTAGCCGCCGGAGCCGAGCGCGCGTTTCGTCCTGAAGGTCTTCCACTCATTCTCTTGATGCTTGTCGGGGCAACCCTGGCTGCGCTCGCGCTGGCGGCCGCCGCGTGGATGATGCCGCGCCGGCCGTCGGATCGCCAGGTCGCACGATTTGTCGAGGAGCGGGTGCGCGCGACGGACGGTCCGCTTCTCGAGGATTCGCTCGTGAGCGCGATTGATGCCGCCGAGCGGCCGGCGGACTCGCAGCCGACATTTGTCTCGCTGCTCCTGAATGACGCCGTCGAGAAACTCCGTGCGGTCGACGCGACCGCACTGGTGCCGGCACAACGGATGCGTCGACGAAGCGATGTCCGCAGCGGTTGGCGCGACTGCGGTTCTCATCGCGGTAGTCGCAAGTGTTTCATCGTTCTATCGGGCAGCCGCCACGGCACGTCTCCAATTCTTCCCGGGCTCAGTGCAGCTGCAAGTCACGCCAGGGGACGTGCGCATTCCGATCGGGACTGCTGTTCACATTCGTGCCGCCCTGCGACGGACTGCCGGACCAGTCACCCCCGTCGTGCCAACGCTGACCGTCACGGCGAACGGCCAGCGCCGTGCCGTTCCAATGAATGCGAATGGCGACGGATTCGAGTACGTCTTCGAATCCGTCGACCGAACGTTCTCCTACGACGTCAGCGCGGGATTGGCGCGCTCGGCTCGCTACACCGTCACCGCGCTTCGTCCGCCCCGCGTCGATCGCATCGATCTCCATTACGTGTACCCTTCGTTTGCAGGGCTCGCGCCGCGCGACGAACATGACGGCGGCGATATCTACGCGCCTGCGGGCACGCGCGTGCACCTCCGGATTCACGCCGACAAGCCCGTTGCGCACGGCGAGCTGGCGCTCGGCCGATCGCCGGGCCTGTCGCTGCAGCGGACCGACGACCGCACGCTCGAGACGGATCTGCTGCTCGCAAAAGACGATTCGTACCGGATTCGCGTCGCGGACAGCGACGGGTTGTCGTCACGCGACGAGGCGGAGTACTTCATTCGTGTGATGGACGACCGCCCGCCCGATGTGCGGATCCTCCGCCCATCAGGGGATCAGCAGATTACCCCGCTCGAGGAGGTGCCGATCGAGGCGCGCGCCGACGACGATTACGGTATCGGACGCTTCGAGCTGGTCTATGCCGTCGCCGGGCGGGCCGAGCATGTGGTGCCGTTCGAACGTCTCACCGGTACGGCGATCCAGAGGATCGGGACGAGGGTGCTGCCGGCGGAGGAACTCGGCGTCAAGCCTGGCGACGTGATTACGTATTACGCACGGGCAACGGACGTCGGTCGCGGCAAGCGATCGACTGAAGCGACGAGCGACATTTTCTTCCTCGAGGTGAAACCGTTCAACGAAGAGTTCATGGCGGCCGAAAGCCAGGCTGCCTCCGGATCGGATCCGCAGATCGAAAGTCTCATCCAGGCGCAGAAAGAGATCATCGCGTCCACATGGAATGTCGAGCGCCGATCGCAGGCGGCGCGATCGTCCGACGACGTGAAAGCCATCGCTGCCGCGCAAGCCGAGCTGAAGGCTCGGGCGGAAGAGCAGTTGATGTCTCGAACGAATCGTTCGCGTGGGAGGTCGCGCGCGCCGCAGAGGCAGGCGCAAGTGCCGGCGCCTCCGCGATCGTCGGGCGGAGATCCGGCCGCAACGGCGATCGGAGCAATGGGAAAGGCGGTCGATCAGCTGACATCCGAACGAACAAAGGATGCGCTGCCGCACGAGATGACCGCACTGAATGGACTGCTTCAGCTTCAGGCTGAGGTGCGGCGCCGTCAGGTGTCGCAGGGTTCAACCGGCAGCGGCAACGGAGGGAACCGGCAAGGGCAGGATCTGTCGGCCCTCTTCGACAAGGAGCTCCAGCGACAGCAGCGCACGAACTACGAAACGCGATCGGCGGCGGAGACCCGACCCGATGCAGCAGAGAGCTCGACAAGTGCCCTCGATCGAATCCGCGATCTCGCGAAGCGTCAGGAAGATCTCAACCGCCGCCAGCGGGAGCTTGCCAGCGCGCGTCTCGATGCCGAGGAGATGAAACGGCAGCTCGAGAAGTTGACGCGCGAGCAGATGGAGTTGCGCGAACAGACCGAAGATCTGCTGCGGCGATCGGCGAACGAACGCGAGGGATCCCGCCAGAACCGATCCGCCGGCCAGCCCGGGTCTCCAGGCGGCACACCGCGCGCCGGAGATGGCGGACTGCGAGACGCCGCGGACGACATGCGATCCGCCGCGAGTGATTTGCGCCGCGATGCGCCAGGCGAGGCGGCCCGCAGCGGCGAACGGGCGGCGAGTCAACTCCGACGCCTCGAGCGTCAGCTCGCCGGTAACAGTCAGGGGACGGCGGCCGGCACAGGCTCCGATGTGCGGCTGGAGGCACAGCAGATCGCCCAGGAGCAGCACCGGATCGCGGGTGAAGCGGCGCGTCTCGAGCGTAATTCGGACGCCGGTTCGACTGCGGATGCGCGCAGGCGTCTTGCCGACGACAAGGAGCGCCTCGCGTCACGCGTCGACGAGCTGGCGCAGACGGCCGAACGCCTGGCGAGATCGCAGTCAGCGGCGGACGGGAAGGCGCTCGAGGAAGCGGCGCGTGCGCTGCAGCGTGACAAGGTCGCCGATCGCATGCGCGCCACGGCCAGGGAGATGCGTCAGGCCCGCGGCACGCCTGGCCGCGCCGCGGAGCAGGAGCTCGCGCGTTCGCTGGATCAACTGGCTGGAAAGCTTGGAGCGGACGGTTCGCCCCTTGCCGACCAGCTGGAGCAGACGCGGGCGATCCGCGAGGGCGTGCAGCGCGCCGAGCAGCAACTGCGCGACGCCGAGGCTCGCGCGCGGGACGCCAATCGTGGCAACGGATCCTCCACGACAGGGGAGTCGCAGCCCACGAGATCGGGAAGGCAGGGTGCGGGTTCCGGAAGTGGCGACGCTGAGGTGCAACGACTGCGCGAGCAGTATCAGCGTGAGCTGCAGCGCGCCGAGGAGGCGCTGCGCCGGCTGAACGCCGGCAACTCGAGCGGTATGGGCGGCTCGACTCCGGAAGAGCAGGAGTTCAGCCGATCGGCGCCGGGCACTGAGGCGTTCAAACAGGATCGATCGGACTGGGAATCGCTCCGCCGTAACCTCGACACCGCGCTGGAACAGTACGAAGCCTCCGCTTCGGATCGTCTGGCCCGGAAAGAGTCGACGGATCGGTTCAGTGCGGGTGGCAGCGATCGGGTGCCGGACGCCTACAGCCAGCTGATCTCCCGGTACTTCGAGTCACTGGCGAAGAAAAAGAAGTAATGGCGCACTTGACCTTCACGAATGCGCTGCCGTGGTGGGGCGCATTGCTGGTTGTGAGCACCATCGGCGTCGTCGCCTGGCGCGCCTACGCGAACAGCGTCGTGCCCCGGCCTCGCCGTGACGTGCTGATTGCGCTGCGCTTCGTGACCCTGGCGGCGCTGGTGGTCTTCCTGATGCGCCCCGTTCGGGTCAGCGACGATGGGTCGAAGGATGTGTTCGTGCCGGTGCTCGTTGACGTATCTCGCAGCATGGGCATCGAAGACGCGAACGGGCAGCGGCGGATCGACCGCGCACGCGAGCTCCTCACTCGCGAGATCCTGCCGACACTCGGCGGCCGGTTCCATGTCGACCTCCTGAGTTTTGGCGATCGGCTTCGCGAGACAACGAATCCCACCGACCTGAGCCCGACCGACCGCCAAAGCGATCTTTCCGGAGCCCTCGCCGCCGTGGGCGATCGGTATCGCGGGCGTCCGGTTGCCGGCATCGTCCTCATCTCCGACGGCGGGGACACCAGCGCGGACGCACCAACCGACGGGCTGATTCCCCCTGTTTATGCGCTGGGCGTCGGCTCGCCAACCGTCGGCCGAGATCGTGAAATCTCGAGCGTCACCGCGGCGGAAGCGATTGCTGATGACTCCCGCATCGACCTCGCGGTGTCGGCCGTCAGCCATGGCACCGGGACGGACCCCATCGCCCTTCAGCTGCTCGAGAACGGAAAGCCCATCCAGGTCCGACGGATCGCGCCGGCCGCCGAAGGCGTGCCGGTTCACACGGTCTTTCAGGTCACGCCGGCTCGTGGTTCGGCTGTCGTGTATTCCGTCGAAGTGCCCGTGCTGGCCGGCGAGCTGGTTCCGGAGAACAACGCGCGAAGCGTGCTGGTTCAGCCGCCATCACGACAACGGCACGTGCTGTTCGTCGAAGGAGCGCCAGGATTCGAACACAGCTTTCTCAAGCGCGCGTGGGCGGCTGATCCTGGTCTCGATATCGATTCCATCGTTCGCAAGGGCAAGAACGAACAAGGGGCCGATACGTACTATATCCAGGCGTCACAGTCGCGAACCAGCGCCCTCACCAGCGGTTACCCGTCACGCGCGGAGGATCTGTTTGCCTACGACGCGATCGTGCTGGCCAACGTAGAACCGGCGCAGCTGACGCACGATCAACAGGAGCTGACGCGAACGTTCGTCGGAAAGCGGGGCGGTGGCCTGCTCGTCCTTGGCGCAAGAACCTTCGTCAAGCCGGGCCTGGTCGACACGCCGCTCGAGGAAGTGCTGCCGTTGCAACTCTCGAATCGCGGCGACACAGTGCTGCCGGCGTCCTCGCATGGGATGAACCGCGTGGCGCTGACGGCCGCAGGAGAAGCGCACCCGGTGATGCAGCTCGGATCCGCGATCGACGACACGCGGAGAAGATGGGACGCGACGCCGGCGCTTGCGTCCGCTGTGCCACTTGGCGGTCCACGTCCTGGCGCCAGCGTGTTGGCCGTGACTGGAGGAGCGGGGGGCATTGCCCGCGCGCTCGTCGCGGTCCAGCGTTACGGTCAGGGCCGCTCGATGATTTTCAGCGGCGAAGGCGCCTGGCGCTGGCGGATGCTTCTGCCCTCCACCGATCGTTCGTACGACACCTTCTGGCGCCAGGCGCTTCGGTGGCTGGCCCTTCCGGCGACCGATCCGACCGCAATTCGTGTGCCGGCGAGCGGCGCGCCGGGAGATACGTTGGCCATTCGCGTGCTCGCGCGCGACGCCGCCTTCGTGCCGCAACCGGGAGCGACCGTCGACATTCAGGTCACCTCTCCCGGCGGGCGGAGTCAGTCCATTCGAGCGGTCGAGTCGCACGACACGGACGACGAGGGAGCCTACGTCGGCCGGTTTCGCCCCGATGGTCCGGGAGTGTACCGTATTCGCGCCGAAGCTCGTCTGGGTACGAACGCAATGGGAGCTGCTACGTCCGCGATGCTCGTCGGCGGTTCGGATCCCGAGATGGCGGATCCCCGACTGAACCTGCAGCTCCTCCAGCGACTCGCGGTCCGTTCCGGCGGTCGTCTTGCCGCGGCTGGAAAAATCGCCGAGATCGCCGAACGCCTCCACGCGTCGGTGCCCGCAGCTCGTCTCGCCGTCAGGCACGATCTGTGGCACACCGGCTGGTCATTTGTGGCCATCCTGATGCTGCTGGTCAGCGAGTGGCTGCTGCGCCGCCGATGGGGCCTTCGATGACACGGAAGCTGCTGCTCGCGATTGTCTGTCTGTGGCTCGCGCCGGTCTCCTCGAGCGCAGAGCAGCGGTTCGCGCTCATTGTGTCTGGTGCGGCTGGCGGGCCGGAATACGTCGCGCAATACCAGCGGCTGTCGACGATGCTGTCGAAGACGCTGGTCGACACGCTCAAGTTCGACCCTGGGCTGGTCACCGTCCTGTCGGATACGTCCCGTCCTGCTGATGCCTCCACGGCCGAGAACGTTCGACGAATCATTGCATCAATAGGCTCGCGCATGACGCGCGACGACGTGGTCTTCATCCTGCTGATTGGACACGGGACCTTCGATGGCGTCGATGCGAAATTCAACCTGGTTGGGCCGGACTTGGAGTCGGCAGAATGGTCCGCGCTCCTGAAAGCGCTGCCCGGCCGCGTGGTGCTGGTCAACACCGCATCGGCCAGCTTCCCGTTTCTCGAGCGTCTCTCAGGTCCACGCCGCATCGTCGTCACCTCCACCGATTCGCCGGCGCAGCGATACGACACGGTGTTCGCGGAGTATTTCATTCGCGCGTTGACGGATCCGAGCGCCGATTTGGACAAGAACGAGCGCATCTCCGTCTGGGAAGCGTTCGCGGCGGCGAGCGCCAGCGTCACGCGCCACTACCAGCAGCGTGGGCAGTTATCGACCGAAACGGCGCTCCTGGACGACAACGGCGATGGGGTGGGCAACGAGGTCACGACACCGGGCGACGACGGGTCGTTGTCGAGCCGAACGTATCTCGACGAAGCGCTTCCCGGCGCGCAGCCGACAGACGAAGTGCTGCTGAAGCTCCTGCAGCGGAAGACCACGCTCGAGGCCGAAGTCGAGGACCTGAAGATTCGGCGGGCATTCCTGTCGGCGCCCGAGTACGCCAAAGAGTTCGAACGGCTGATGATCGAGCTGGCGCAGGTGTCGCACGACATCCGGGCGCGGGCGAAGAGCTGAGAAGCAGCTATCAGCTATCAGCTATCAGCTGTCAGCTATCAGCTGTCAGCTATCAGCTATGTTTCGCGAGCCGCGAGACGCGAGTCGGGAGCCGAGCCGCGAGTCGCGAGCCGCGAGCCGCGAGCCGCCCTCTACATCCAGTACGTGCGTTGTGGTGGCTGGCGAACGCGCCAGAAGAGGCCAGTCAGTGCGCCGGCGGCAAACCCGACCACGTGAGCCCAGAACGCGACGCCGCCGTTGATCGAGCCCGCTCCGAGCGAGCCGACCCCGCTGAACAGCTCTTTGATGAACCAGATCCCCAGAAAGAAGATCGCGGGAATCTCGACCATGTCCATGAAGAAGAGCAGGAACACGACGGTCAGGACGCGCGAGTGCGGGTAGAGGACGAAGTAGGCGCCCATGACCCCCGCGATCGCGCCGCTGGCGCCGATCATTGGAATCGTCGAGCCGGCGCTGACGATGACCTGGCCGAGGGCGGCGGCCGCGCCACACGCCAGATAGAACAGCAGATAAGCGAAGTGGCCGAGCTGGTCTTCGACGTTGTCGCCAAAGATCCAGAGGTAAAGCATGTTGCCAAGCAGGTGAATCCAGCCTTCATGCAGGAACATGCTCGTGAAGAGCGACAACCACGTGAAGCTGAGAGGGACGACACCGAAGACCTGAACGAACAATTGGAGTTCCGGGCGTGTGAGCTGAAGCTCGTAGAGAAAGACGAGTGCGTTCAGCCCAATCAGCCCCATCGTGACGAATGGTGTGGTCTTCGAGGGGATGACGTCGCTGATGGGGAACATGCGAAAGTATAGTCACGCGCCCGGAGCTTTTGCCTTGGGGACCGAGCGGCCCGTATAATCAAGGAGAAGATGTCTGCACTCGGCCGGCTCCCTCGCGGATCCGTCGGCCTCCGTCTGGTCACTCGCGCTCTACGTGCTTGCGGCGGCTCTGCTGCCGTTCGGCCACCACGACCTCGTCTGTCACCTCAAGTCGACCACGCACTGCACCACGTGCGCCGTCGGGTCATCGGCCGAGGCGGCCGCCGATCCGGCCGTTCTCGCACGGTTCTGGCTTCTCGACCTTGGCGTCGCGGTTTCTGAACCCCTCGACGCGGTGCCCTCGGCCACTTCTCGGCCTTCGTTCGGTCGCGCTCCTCCGGAAATCGCCTGATCCCTCTTTCTCGCAACAGTTGATGCGGTCTCGGCCGCGACGGATGGGTCCAGGCATATCTGCCTTCGTCTGGAGGTGAGTTGTGATCGTCATGTGTCGTTCGATCAGGCGTGCGGCGGTGTACGCAAGCGCCGCGGTGTGGTGCGTTGCGGTGCCGGCCTTCGCGCAGACACCTTCGGCGGCGGCGCCAGCAAGCACCGCGGCGGGAGCGCAGCAGCCTGATCCCCAGCAAATCCGTCAGGAGCTCGATCGACTGCGACAAGAGTTCGAGGCAATTCGTGACTCCTATGGCGCCCGGCTGGCCGCGCTGGAAGCGAAGCTTGGTGGCGCCGCCACACAGCCCGCTCCGGTTCCCCCGTTGCCCGAGGCCCCGGCACCAGCGGTCGCACCCGCACCGCTACCGCCACAGCCGCCCACGCAGGCGGCGGCACAGCCCGCGCAGGCCGGCGTTGAAGTGCCCACTGGGGCCGGAGGAGCAGGTGGACCTCAAGGCACATTGCCGGCATACGGCGGAGGCACGGCGAGTTCGAAGGTGTTCAACCCCGACATGGCGGTCATCGGCAACTTCATCGGCACGACCGGCGAGAACACGATCGAGTCCGCGCCTTCGCTCGAAATGCACGAAGCGGAGGTCACCTTCCAGGCCGTCGTCGATCCGTATGCGCGGGCCGATGTGTTTCTGTCAGCGACCCCAGACGGGCTCGAGATCGAGGAAGGGTTTCTGACACTCACGAGTCTTCCCGGAGGGCTGCTCGCGAAAGTCGGCAAGATGAAGGAACAGTTCGGTAAGGTCAACACGATGCATCCTCACACCCTGCCGTGGGTCGACGTGCCGATCGTGATGAAGAACTTTCTCGGCGGCGAGGAGGGCCTCAACGACTCCGGCATCTCCGTTTCGAAGCTGCTCCTGAACCCGTTGTTCTTTCTCGAGGCGACCGGCGAACTTTATGAGGGAACTTCGGGACCGTTTCAGACGCACGAACGGAGCGACGTGAGCTGGCTGGGCAGGCTGCGAGGCTACCGCGACATCACCGAAAGCACGAACCTGGACATCGGAGCGTCCTTTACAAGAGGACACAACGATGCGGGGCTCGATACGACGACGCAGTTGTTCGGCATCGACGCGACGATTCGGTATCGTCCGCTTCGCCGGGCTATCTATCGCCGGTTCATGGGGCGCACCGAACTGATGTGGAGCCGACGAGAGCAGGAGCCCGGGGATGTGTCCGCGTTCGGCATGTATGTCAGCGGTGAGTACCAGTTTGCTCGTCGCTGGTTCGCTGGAGTGCGATTCGACCGGTCCGATCGCGCGAACGACGCGAGTCTCGTCGACCAGGGGCCGTCGTTTGTCGTGACCTACTGGCCCAGCGAGTTCAGCCAGATCCGTGGGCAGTATCGGCATACGCATTACGCCGAGGGCGTGACGTCGAATGAAGCGCTTTTCCAGTTCCTGTTTTCCATCGGGGCCCACGGAGCTCACGTCTTCTAGGCCGGCGCCAATCACCGGCATGTTGATCGAACAGAAAGGCTTACCTCAATGAACGAAGGCATATTCGGCGCGGCGCTCGTTGCGGCGGTCCTGGCGAGCGGGAACGCTTTCGCCGCTATCAAGGTCGTCACCACCACGCAGGACCTGGAGTCGATCACGCGCGAGGTTGGCGGCGATAAGGTGTCTGTGGAGTCGCTCGCGAAAGGTTATCAGGATCCACATTTCGTGGAAGCGAAGCCCAGTTTCATCCTGAAGCTGAACTCGGCGGATCTGCTGATCGTCGTCGGACGAGAGTTGGAAATTGGCTGGCTCCCGCCTCTCATCAACCAGGCTCGCAACGCGCGGATTCAGCCCAACGGCGGGCGTTACCTCGATGCGTCGCAGACGGCCAAGATTCTCGAGATTCCGACGGGCCAGATTACGCGCGCGATGGGCGATGTCCACCCCTCGGGGAACCCGCACTATTGGCTCGGCCCGGACAACGGCCGGCGGATTGCGCAGCTCATTCAGCAGAAGCTGTCCGAGATCTCGCCGGGCGACGCGGCGTATTTCGCCCAGCGGTATGCCGACTTCGATCGCCGTCTTGCCGAGGCGGAGAAACGCTGGCAGGCGGCGATGGCTCCTTACAAAGGCGTGAAAGTCGTGACCTACCATCGTTCCTGGCCGAATTTCACCGAGACGTTTGGTCTGGACGTGATTGGCTACGTGGAGCCGAAGCCGGGCATCCCTCCTTCACCCTCGCACACGCTCGAACTGATCCAGGAGATGAAGCGTCAGCAGATCAAAATCATCATGATCGAGCCCTACTTCGATCGAAAGACCCCTGACGCCATCGCGCGAGAAACCGGGGCGCAGGTGATAGTCCTGGCTCCGTCGGTCGGCGGCGAAAAGGAAGTGACCGATTATTTCAGGCTGTTCGACTACAACGTCAACCTCGTGGTGAACGCGATCAAGCAGACTGGAGCCAAGTAGGCATGGACACCACCATCCTGTCCTTTCTCGCGGCGCCGTTCGTCGCCAGCCTCGTGATTGCCGGCATTCACGCCTACCTGGGAGTGCACGTCGTCGAAAGGGGCGTCATTTTTGTCGACCTGTCGTTGGCGCAGATTGCGGCCTTTGGCGCGACCATCGCGATTCTGCTGCCGTGGTTCGGCGGCGATCCGCACTCGCCGGCGGTTTACTGGATCAGCCTCCTGTTCACGTTCATCGGCGCCGGAATCTTCTCGACGATTCGCAGCCGCCATGCCCGCATCCCCCAAGAGGCGATCATCGGCATTTCCTACGCCGTCGCATCCGCCGCAACGATCCTCGCGCTCAGCAAGTCCACCGCGGAAGGAGAGCATCTGAAGGACATGCTGGTCGGCAACATCCTGGCTGTGTCCTGGGAGGAAGTCTGGAGAACGGCGATTCTCTACGCGATCATCGGCGCGTTCCACTGGGTATTCCGGAAGAAGTTTCTTGCGATTTCGATGGATCACGCCGCGGCCGAAGTCGCCGGGACGTCGCTAAGGCTCTGGGACTTCATGTTCTACGCCTCGTTCGGCTTCGTCGTCACCCGCTCGGTGGCGATTGCCGGAGTGCTCCTGGTGTTCTGCTATCTGATCGTGCCGTCGGTGGCCGCGATGCTGTTCGCGGACCGCATCGGGCCGCGCCTCGCCATCGGCTGGGCGATGGGCTCGATCGTGTCGGCGCTCGGCGTCTATCTGTCGCTGATGCTCGACCTGCCGACCGGCGCGACGATCGTGTGCACGTTTGGGTGCGTTCTGATCCTGATGGCCGTCGTCCGCCTTATGGTTCCGCGGCGGTCGCCCGTGGCCGTTCGGGCAAGCCGGACGGCGTAAGCGGGTCACGGAGAGCCGGGCGTAACTTATAATTCCGCGGATGCAGTGTAAGAACTGCGGGACTGAAATCGCGGATAAGGCGATTGTCTGCTACCGGTGCGGCGTCGGCACGACCGAGCCGGTGCGCAAGCCCGCTCCGCTCGGCGCTCGCAGGAGCGGACCGCCGCTTGTTGCGGGAATTCTTCCGTTGCTGCTGGCGCTCGTCGCGCTGGTTGGCGCTCAGGCCTCCGGGTATCCGAAGGAGGCCGACATTGCCGCGGCGGTTCTGGCGGTGATTGGCGCCCTGATCCTGGCCGCTCGCCTCGTGCGGCGCCGCTGAGGTACACTCCCCGCATGCCTGAGGCCCGCCTCGAAGTCACCGACGCGCTTGGTCGGCGCGTCGTCCCCGTGGCGAAAGCCCCGTTCGAGATTGGCCGCCGGGAAACCAACGACCTGCGCCTTGCGGGCAGCGAAGTTTCCCGCGACCACGCCGAAATCACCCTCGACGCCAGCGGAACGTACATCCTCAAGGACCGCGCCTCCCGCTACGGAACGTACGTGAACGGCGATCAGGTCACCGAGCGTTCTCTGGCTCATGGCGACCGGATCCGTCTGGGCCGCAGCGGCGGCGCCGAGATGGTGTTCCTTGTCAGGGACAGCGAGCCCGTCGAAGAGAAATCGCCGACGACCACCGCGATCGGAGACCTTCGACAGATTGGTGCGCTGCTCGAAGGACTGCGCGCCCTCGGGTCCGGCCGCGTCCTGGACGACGTGCTGTCGCTGGTGCTGGATTCCGCGATCGACGTGGGCGGCGCGGAACGCGGATTCATCATGCTCGCGAGCCCGGCAGGGGAGCTCGAGTTCAAGATGGCCAGAAGCCGCGGCCGCGTGACCCTGTCAGGCGGCAGCTTTGCCACCAGCCGCAAGATCCCGGAAGAGGTGTTTCGAACCGGCGAACCCAAGATCGTTGCCGATCTTCTCGACTCCGAGCTCGCCAACCTGCATATGGGCACCGTAGCGCTCGGGATCCGCAACGTATTGTGCGTTCCACTGCGCCTCGTTCGATATCTCGACAAGGCGGAGGCCGCCGATGTCGAGCGCGAGCGCCGCATCGGCGTGCTCTATCTCGACAGCCGGGAGAAAGGGACACTGCTCTCCAGCTCGACTCGCGCCGGGTTGGAAACGCTCGCCACGGAAGCGGCGGTCGCAATCGAGAACGCCCGGCTCTATCGCGAGACGATGGAGAAGGCGAAGATGGAGCAGGAAATGCGGATCGCGGCGGAGATCCAGCAGGCACTGCTCCCGAAGATGGTGCGCGCGGGGTCGTTCTTCAGCGCTGCCGCGGCCTCGATTCCCTGCCGCTCCATCGGCGGCGACTTTTACGACTACGTCGATCTGCCAGCTGGAGCCATGGGTTTTGCGCTGGGAGACGTGGCTGGGAAGGGTCCGCCCGCGGCGCTCCTGAGCGCGATGATGCAAGGCATTTTCGCGGCGCAGGCGGCGTCGAGCGACTCGCCGTCCCAGACCATCACCCGCGTCAACCTCGCGTTGTACCGTCGTGGAATCGAGTCGCGGTTCGTGACGCTCATGTACGGAGCGCTGAAACCAGACGGCTGTCTCACGTACTGCAATGCCGGACACAATCCGCCGCTCATCATCTCTCCGGGCGATGCGAATCAGAAGGTGCGGCGCCTGGAATGCGGCGGGCCAATCGTTGGGCTCTTCGACGCGGCGACGTTTGACGAGGAAACCGTCATGCTGAATCCCGGCGACTGGCTGATCGTGTTCAGCGACGGCGTGTCGGAAGCGATGTCGGCGAGCGGCGACGAATACGGCGAGAACCGGATTGTGACCTGTGTGGAACGGAACAAGCTGCTGGAGCCGCGTGAGCTGCTGGAGGCGCTCTTCGCCGACGTGCGCGAGTTCACCCGCGGCGCGGCGCAGAGCGACGACATCACCGCGATGGTGCTGAGGTACGGAGTCTGACGCGTGGAGCCGCTCTTTCGCCGTCAGCGTGTGGCTGTGGCGGCGTGGATCGTTCTCGCCATCTGCCTCTGGAACGGTATCTTTGAAATGATGGTCGTGCGGGGCGTGAAGGAGTATCTCTTCCGCGCCGCGCTTCACGACGCTGGTCGGCGGCCCTTCACGCCGATTGCCGACGTCATGGATCCCGCCATCTTCCATGCGACGTGGGTCGCCACGCTGTGGACGTCGATCGTGCTGCTTGCCGCGCTGGTGACGATCCGCGTCTTCAGCCGCGGCGCCACGCCGTAAACAGGCCGAATCCTCGGTTGCCTCGTCTCCTCTGTTGTGTACCGAGCCGGCGGCCAGGAGCCAGGATCTGAACATGCACCCGCTCATTCATGATTGGAATCGTACGGCCGAGCGTGCGCGCCGCACGGTGATGCTGGACGATGAAACGCTGCGTGACGGCCTGCAGTCCCCTTCGGTACGCTGCCCCACGATCGAGCAGAAGATCGAGATTCTTCACCTGATCGACCGGCTCGGGATCGATACGGCGGATTTGGGGCTACCCGGCGCCGGACCGCACGTGGTTCGGGATGTCGAGCGGCTCGCGCGCGAAATTGTCTCGCAGAAGTTGACGGTCAAGGCAAACTGCGCCGCCCGAACCGTCAAGGCCGACATCGTTCCCGTCGTCGAGATTTCACAGCGGACCGGTCTCGCGATCGAGTGCTGCACCTTCATCGGATCGAGCCCGCTGCGGCAGTACGCGGAAGGCTGGACGATCGATCAGCTGCTGCGAATGTCAGAAGAGGCGATCGCCTTTGCGGTCCGTGAAGGGCTGGCCGTCATGTACGTGACGGAGGACACGACGCGGGCGGATCCGGACTCCCTGCGGCGGCTCTATTCGACCGCCATCCGTGCGGGAGCGGCGCGCGTGTGTGTAGCGGACACTGTCGGCCACGCGACGCCAGAGGGGGCGGCCGCCGTCGTGCGCTTCATCGCCGGCGTCGTTGACGAGTGCGGAGGTGGCGTCGGGATCGACTGGCATGGACACCGCGACCGGGACTTTGCTGTTGCGAACACGCTTGCGGCGCTGGAGGCGGGCGCCACTCGTTTGCACGGCGCCGCGATCGGGATCGGCGAGCGCGTCGGAAATACTCCGATGGATACGCTCCTCGTCAACCTGGTGCTGATGGGATACATCGAGCGCGATCTGTCGGCGCTGGTCGATTACTGCGAGGCGGTCTCGAGGGCGACAGGCGTGCCGATTCCGCCAAACTACCCCGTCGTGGGAAAGGATGCCTTCCGGACGGCCACCGGCGTCCACGCGGCCGCCATGATGAAAGCCGTGCGCAAGAACGATCACGAACTCGTCGATGCGGTGTATTCCGGCGTGCCAGCGAGCCTGGTGGGACGCGAACAGGAAGTCGATGTCGGCCCGATGTCGGGTCGGTCGAACGTCATGTTCTGGCTGGAGCGGCGGGGATTGCAGGCGAACGACGAAGTGGTGGATCGGATCCTCGCGGAAGCGAAGAAATCAGACGCGGTGCTCGCCGAGGAGGCGATCCGCGCGGCGCTCCGGGACTGAGACAGCCCGCGCAAGCAAGGCGGCGATCGATGGAGGCGTGACGGCTCGCCCGCTGACGCCGGATCTAGCGGCCTGTCCACGCTGAACAAGGACCACCTCGCGGGCGGGGCATCCCGGCTGGCTGCGTTGCTCCGCCCTCAAATACTCCCGGTATTCTCGGTTGTCGCGCCCTGCCATCCGGGCGCCGCGCTCCGCGATCTGGTCCTTCTTCAGCGTGGACAGGCCACTAGGAGACGGCACGGCCGCGGCGCGCCATGGCGAGACGGGCAACGGCCGCACCAGTGATCGCGAGCGTGCTTCCAATAGCCACGGCCTGTGCGCGGTGTCCGTTGCGTGAGGCCATGTGTTCCAGCTCGAAGCACGCAGTCCGAGCGCCTGCCCGATACGCTTGTCTCCCGCCGTAATATCTTCTTCGCCTTCACGTCCGGGAATGATCGGAATCAGCGTGAGCAGTTCACGAATCCTCCGCGTCGCTACGCGCGCGTCATGGACCGCGTCGACATCCCCGTCGTAGACGCCGTTCAGCTGAGTTTTCAAAGCCGACGCCTGTCGGTCCAACAGTAGGGCAGGTGTAATCGTTGCAAACATCGGGCAGCCTCTGAGCTGGACGTCTGCAACGATGGGGCCGGACGGGTGTTACAAGCTGCCTCGCTTCCGTTCAGTGGTTGGCGGCGTCCCGGTCCGGACTATTTGCGTTTCCGGCTGAGCATTCGCGAACAATACGCGACGATAATGGACGGCGTGGAGATTCGCACAGGCACGCTGACGGCCCTCTATCTGTTCGATGTGGCCGAGCACTTCGATTTGGCCCGCCTGCGCAACTCGATTGGGGCGGGCACGGAGGCGCGTCTGACGTCGAAGTCGACCGCGCCGGCGTACTTGCGCTACCAGACTCCACCGCTCGTCGCGGACGGGGAGGCCGTCCGACTGGCGCCGATCGACGGCTTTCGAACACGGTTGAAGTTCTTCGATTACGGTGTCGTGTCCCTGGCGCTGACGCAGAGTTTCAGCGGTACATGGACGGAGCTCGTCGATCGAAGCCATCGCTACATCGAGAACGCGTCGCTGGAGGCGCAGTCGGACGCCGCGGTGCGTCGGATCCTTGATCGCTGCCACCCTGCGGTCACGCGCCCGCGGCAGACCTTTCTCACCGAGGATTACCTCGTCGTCGCGGTGCACCAGCTCGAAGCCGTGACGTCGGCGGACGACCTTCTGGCCGCGCACGGCCATCATCTCGCGCAGATGCTCCGCGGTGAAGCCCAGCCGCTCAGCGCGCAGGAACAGGAGGAAGTGCTGCGCAACCGCCTGTCGTATCTCGCGACTGACCTTGTGATTCCGACGTGGAATGCGGCGTTCGTCTACGACAGCGAACCTGGAGCGTCCGCGACGCTCGAACTCTTCGAGTTCGCGAACTCGCAACTGCTCGAATTCCGGTACCACGACGCGCTGCTCGATGCCGAGCTCGCGCGCATCTATCCCCAACTTCAGCGCACCAGCTGGTGGCACAACATCATGGGCCGTGGTTCGGCCCGAGCGGCCACGCAGCTGCACTCACTGTTCATCGATGTGAACGAGATTACCGATCGCACCGAGAACGCGCTCAAGATCGTCGGGGACATCTACGCCGCCAGGCTGCTGGCGCTGGTCGGCGCGCGTCTGGGCATTGCGCGCTGGAAAGCCAGCGTCGAGGACAAGCTGGAGACACTCGACGACATCTATCGCTTTGCCGTCGAGCAGGTGGCGATCTCGCGCGGTCAGTTTCTCGAGCTCACCGTCGTGTTGATCCTGATTCTGGAGCTGGTTCTGTTCATGATCGGCGTGATGAAGTAGGAGCGCTCACGCAGCGATCGCGGGGGATCTCGCGCAGAGGAACGCAGAGTGCGCAGAGAAAGCGGATCTCACGCGGAGGATCGCCGAGGGCGCGGAGAAGAAAACGTGGCGCTCTCCCCCGGCCTTCGCCTGAACACCAGCCTGAAGGCCGGGGGAGAGCGCCACGTTTCTTTCTCTGCGTGCTCAGCGTTCCTCTGCGCGAGATCCGGTTTTTCCCTGCGCCCTCCGCGATCTCCGCGCGAGATCCTCTCCGCGCCCTCTGCGCGAGAGCTCAGCGGGCTCCGCGCGATCCGCTCGTCTCGAGAGCTGGGAGTGCCGTGATCAGCACGTCGCCCACGGCCTGCAGGCTGGCGGCGGAGACATTGTCGAGCGTGTCGTACTGGGTGTGCCAGAAGCGGGAGGTGGCGTCCGGGTACTCGAGGTCGATGAGGTCCACTGACGGAACGCCGGCGGCAAGAAACTCCAGGTGGTCGTCCTCAACCGGCGTCGCCTCGGCAACGAACTCGCGCCGGTTCAGCCGCTTCGCCGCTCCCCAGATCGCGTCGACGAGCGCTGGCGTTGAATTCGACTCACGCTTGATGACGAGATTGCGATCGCCAATCATATCGACCAGGATGAAGGCGCGGATGTTCTTCAGCGTCCCGTCCTTTCGTGCGGCCTCGACGTAGTAGCGGCTGCCGTAGGTGTGGTCGGTTCCCTGCCATTCGCCGACCGCTTCCTCACCGTCGAGGAACAGCAGTTCGATCGGCACGCGGTTGGCGCGCGTTTTCAGCGCCCGCGCCAGCTCGATCAGGAATGCCGCGCTCGACCCGCCGTCGTTCGCGCCGACGAAGGTGAAATCCTTGAACAGCTTGGTGTCGTAGTGGCCGCCGATGACGAGGCGTCCGGCCGACGCCCCGGCTCCAGCCGCCGGGAGCGTGGCCCGGAGGTTGACCATTTTCACGCGCCCAAGCGGCGTCGTGGCCTCGAACGGCTGTTCCTCGACCTTCACTCCGGCCGCCTGCAGCTCCTTGCTAATGTAGTCCCGTGCCGCCTGCGCGCCAGGTGTGCCGGCGACACGCGGACCTATCGCCACGAGCTTCCGGATGTCCTCGTAGCCTCGCGTGCCATCGAACTTCGGTTGAACGGTCTGCGCGGCCTGCAGGCACGCGGCGGCCATCAGAACAGGAACGAAGAGGGAGAGGTGTTTGCGCATAGCCGCCTGCGGCGTTGGGTGTCGGCTGACGCGCCTCAGCGTCTTTTCTCCCGCGGGATGTAATCGCGCTTCGCGGACCCGATATACACCTGCCTTGGTCTCGCGATCTTCTGCTCCGGGTCCGTCAGCATTTCCTCCCACTGCGCAATCCAACCGGCGGTTCGTGGAATCGCAAAGAGCACCGGGAACATCGAAACCGGAAAGCCCATCGCCTGGTAGATCAGTCCTGAATAGAAATCGACGTTCGGGTAAAGCTTGCGCGTGACGAAATAGTCGTCCGACAACGCAATTCGTTCGAGCTCGAGCGCGATGTTCAGGAGCGGGTTCCGCCCGGTGACTTCGAATACCAGGTCGGCGATGCGCTTGATGATGGTGGCCCTCGGGTCGTAGGACTTGTAGACCCGGTGGCCGAATCCCATCAGCCGCCCTTCGCCCGCCTTGACGCGTTTGATGAACGCGGGCACCTTGTCGATCGACCCGATCTCGGCGAGCATTTTGAGCACGGCCTCATTCGCCCCGCCATGCAGCGGTCCATACAGAGCGGCCGCGGCGCCAGCAAGCGACGAGAACGGATCGGCGTGCGAACTGCCGATCCCTCGCATCGCGTGCGTGCTGCAGTTCTGCTCGTGATCGGCGTGCAGAATGAACAGCACGTCGAGTGCCCGCTCGAGAACCGGATGCGACTTGTACTGCGGTTCCGTCATCCGGAACAGCATATTGAGAAAGTTACCCGAGAAGCTGAGTTCGTTGTCCGGCAGGACATACGGCCGTCCGATGGTGTGGCGGAATACGTAGGCGGCAATGCTGGGCACCTTCGCGATGAGCCGGATGGTTTGCAGCCGTCGCGATGCCGGATCGAAGATGTTCTTGGCGTCGGGATAGAAGGTGGACAGCGCCCCGACCGCGCTCAGGAACATCCCCATCGGGTGCGCGTCGTAGCGGAACCCCTCGAGAAACTTCTTGATGTTCTCGTGGAGCATCGTGTGCCGCGTAATCTGCTGTGTCCATTGCTCGAGCTGCGTGCTCGTCGGCAGTTCGGCGAAGAGAAGCAGGTAGGCCGTCTCGAGATAATCGCTGTGCTCGGCGAGCTGCTCGATGGGGTAGCCGCGATACATCAGAATGCCGCGGTCGCCGTCGATGAAGGTGATGCGGCTCCGACAGGCGGCGGTGTTGGTGAACGCCGGATCATAGGTCATCATGCCGAACTCGTCGGCATTCACCTTGATCTGGCGGAGATCCATGGCGCGAATCGTATTGTCCTGGATCGGGATCTCGTATTTCTTGCCGGTCCGATTGTCAGTGATGGTCAGCGTGTCGGCCATGTCTACTCAGTATCCTCGTCGTCAACAGGCAGCGACGGCCCCGGAATCCGGTAGTCACCCGAGATCCAGCGTCCGAGATCGGCGAGCTTGCAGCGCTCACTGCAGAACGGCCGCCAGGCGGGGTCGACCGGCCGCCGACGGCAGTACGCGCACACCGATGGTGGCTGCACCATGTGCAACCCGCCTATTGTATCTGAGGAATACGCGGCTCGCAGGGCGGCGATTACAGCTCCGGTTCGCCGATATGGTGGCGGACGTCCTTGGCGAGCACCATGAAGATCACGTCTTCGGCGATGTTCGTGGCATGGTCGCCAATGCGCTCGAGGTGTCGCGAGATCAGGATCAAATCGAGTGCGGGCTCGATTGTTCCGGGGTCGCGCAGCATGAGGTTCAGGAGCTCGCGGAAGACCTGCGTTTTCAGCGAGTCGAGAGTATCGTCGACATCCAGGACCCGCTGTGCGAGTGCCGTGTCGCGGCGCACATAGGCATCCAGCGCATCGCGGAGCATCGTCTGGGCGAGTGACGCCATGCGCGGGATGTCGATCAGCTCTTTCACCGGTGGGTGGCGCATATACCGGGCCACCGCCTCCGCGATGTTGATGGCCAGGTCACCCACGCGTTCCAGGTCTGTATTGATTTTCACTGCGGAGACGATGGCCCGGAGGTCGACGGCCATCGGCTGATGGAGCGCGAGGAGTGTGAAGCAACGATTGTCGATCTCGATGTGCAGCTGGTTGATCGGTCGATCGCCGTCAATCACCCGCGCGACGGCGTCTGGGTCTCGCCGCACCAGCGCGTCGACCGCTGTTCGCACCCGATCTTCCGCGAGGCCGCCCATTTCAAGCAGACGGGTCTTCAGCTGTTCGAGATCGGCTTGAAAATGGCGTGTGGTCGTCTCTGACATAGGGTGCACTGTCACCGGGATGCGGGATCCGGGATCCGATCCTGCCAGGCGGCGAAACCCGTGATCCTATCCGAATCTGCCTGTCACATAGTCTTCTGTCAGCTTCTCCGCAGGGTTCGTGAAGATGCGCTCCGTTGGCGCGTACTCGACGAGCTTCCCCAGCCAGAAGAAGGCGGTTCGATCCGAGACTCGTGCGGCCTGTTGCATGTTGTGCGTGACGATCACGATCGTATACCGGGACTTCAACTGATACACGAGTTCCTCGATCCGCTGCGTCGCGATCGGGTCGAGCGCCGATGCGGGTTCGTCCATCAACAGGATCTCCGGCTGGATGGCGAGCGCGCGCGCAATGCAGAGGCGCTGCTGCTGCCCGCCGGAGAGCGCCAGCGCGGAGTCGTGCAGCCGATCCTTCACTTCATCCCAGATCGCGGCGGCTTTCAGGCTCTCCTCGACGCGTGCCTGCATCGCCGCGCGACCCCGCGCCAGGCCGTTTATCCGGAGCCCGTATGCAACATTCTCGAAAATCGTTTTCGGGAACGGGTTGGACTTCTGAAAGACCATACCAACACGGCGGCGAAGAGCCACTACATCCGTGGAACCGCCGTAGATGTCGGTGCCGTCGATCAGCACCTCACCTTCGACCCGGGATCCGGCGATGATGTCGTTCATCCGGTTGAGCGTGCGGAGGAACGTGCTCTTCCCGCAGCCGGACGGGCCGATGAAGGCCGTCACCACATTAGGCTGGATACCAATCGTGATGTTCTCGAGCGCCCGTTTGCTCCCGTAATAGAAGTTCAGATTGCGAACGTCAATCTGCGGCTCACGGTCCGCTTCTGCTGGAACAGCCCGGGAGTTGAGGGACACCTGTGGCGGAGGCGACTGGACACTGGACATGCCGACACAAACAAGCGTATCGCCCCTCCGTTTCGCGCGAATTTCCTCGATGTAAATTCCGTGTAACCGGGACGTGAGATTCGAGGGATTCGAGGGATTCGGGATTCGGGATTCGAGGATTCGAGGATTCGGGATTCGGGATTCGGGATTCAGGATCAGTGATTAGTGATTAGGGATTGGCCGTCTGCGTGGCGGAGTCGGCCTCGGCCAGAAAAGCGCCAATCTGGCGTCGAAGCTCGTCCTGGATCACGTCCACTTTCCGCCGGGCATCGAGCACTCGGAATCCGAACTCGTCGGCCATCGACGCGTACTCCTTGAGCAGCGACCGCTGGTAGGCGCGGAAGCTTTCGTAGATGTCGTCCCCCAGCTTCATGTCCATCCCGGACTCCCAGTAGTCCATCCCGCGCGACTGCAAAACACGACGAATCAGCGTCTTCTCGTCGATCTTCAGGTAGAACACCTGATGGGGTGCGATGGCGAAGCCGTACAGGTTCCGCATCCAGGTGCGATCCACGCCGCGAACGCCCGCGCGCGCCATGGCCGTGTAGATGTAGCGGTCCGACAGCACGATGAACCCCGCTTTGAGGGCGGGGATGATCTCCTTTTCGAGCCGATCCGCGAAGTCGGTGGCGTAGAGCAGCACGAAGGTCAGCTTGTTCAGCGTGTTGCTCGCTTTGGCCAGCTCGATCGTCGGCTGCATCAACTCCGAGCGCGTCCATCCGGTTTCGATGACGCCGTATCCTTGTATCTCCAGCCACTCGCGCAACAGCCGAATCTGCGTCGATCGGCCGACGCCGTCCGTGCCTTCAATCGCAATGATCTTTCCGGGATATCCGTCGATCGGCAGATACGGAATCCCGTTGCCGTAGTAGCTGCCCGGCCGGACGCCGCTGGCAGGCGCCTCAGGCGAGCTGCTCGTCAAGCTGTTCATCCGTATCCTCTATCGCCAAGTGCTGCGAGACGAGCTTTCGGAACGTTCGCTGCTGCTCTGTAATGCTGCCGACCGCATTCACGACGCTCAACCCGAACTCCTCGACAAGGCGGTCGTACTCGTCGAGCACCTTCCCCTGGAAGATGCGGAAGCTTTCAATCGCGACGGCACTCCACCCCATATCCATTCCGGATTCGTAGAACTTCAGCTTCACTCTCCGCGCCATGAGCCGGTCGGTCGACACTTCGATCGGAACGCGAAAGTACACGGCCATGTCGGGCTTGACGGCAAAGCTGTAGAGTTCTCTGACCCAGCGGCGATCGACGCCGCGTGCGGCGTCCCGTGCGAACGCCGTATAGGCATAGCGGTCCGCGAGCACGATCATGCCCGCCTTCAGCGGCGGCACGATGTTGTAGAGCAGCCGGTCCGCGAAATCGGTGGCGTGCAGCAGGCTGAAGGTCATTGGCGTCAGAGAATTCTTCTTCTTTCCGGTCTTCGTTGCCGCCTTGACCAGCGCCGACGAATTCCATTCGGTGACGACGACCGAATGACCCGCGGCGCTAAGCCATTTTGCCAGCAGGTCGAGCTGGGTGGTCTTTCCTGACCCGTCGATTCCCTCGACCACGAACAGTTTCCCGCTGTACTCGTGCGGTGTCGTCAGGTTGCTCAACATGAGTGGCGTGATCCTTGTACGCGGCGCCTGATACTTCGAAACGAATCGGAAGCGCGAGCTCGTGTTCGAGCGGCGCCACGTGCCGATGCGCGGCCCACAGCTCGAGTTCCGCGTCTCCATTGGCGCGGAGCCGAGCGAGATAATCGTCACCGCGGGGGAACAGATCGATCCCGGCAAGCGCCTGCGCGTGGCTGCGATCGAGTCCTTCGGCGAGTCGCACGATCGCTGACAGCACGCGCACCGTCGTCCGCAAGGTGCCGTTGAGGTCACCGTAGCCGTCGTGCGATTTCTTTGGGGTCGCCTGACGATGGTATCGCGCGACGAGCGCGATGACTTCAATCTCCCGCGGATCGAAGCCCCGCAGATCTCCATTCTTGATCAAATAGTACGAATGCCGGTGGTGCCGATCGTAACTGATGTGGACTCCGACATCATGGAGGAGCGCCGCGTACTCGAGCCACTCCCGCTCGCGATCGCCCAGCCCATGAACGCTTCGCGTCTGATCGAAGATGCTGAGCGCGAGCCGGGCCACCTGCTGCCCGTGCTCAGACGAGTATCCGCACCGCTCACCCAGCTCGACGATGCTGCGGCGACGGACGTCGGGGTAGCGCTCGACCTTTCGGATCCGGGCGCTGTTGCGGTGGATGTAGTCGAGAACCAGCCCCTCGCGAAGCGCCAGATCGCAGAGCGTCAGGTCCGTGGCACCCAGCCCGCGAAGGATGGTGTCGAGGAGCACGGAGCCCGCCACGCTTAGATCCGCGCGGCGGGGATCCAGTCCCGGCGTGTGCAGCCGCTCTTCGATGTCCGCGGCGACGAGTCGTTTTCGGAGTCGATGCAGCGTCTTCGCGCTGACGCGTTGATTCCTGATGTCCTCGGGAGGCGCGCCCTCTTCATCGGCAATCGCGAGCGCGCCGAGACTCAGAATCGTTCCAGATGTGCCGATCACGCGGTCGTAGCCGGCCGTCGCGATCTGTTCCAGGGACGGGCCCATCTCCTTGTTGAGATATTTCACGAGCCGGCGCTCGTCGTGAGCCGACAGGGGATCGGTCTTCACGAATCGCTCGGTCAGACGGATGACGCCTGTCTTGAAACTCTTGCCAGAGCTCAGATGCGTGGCGGTGCCGAGCGTAATTTCGACGCTTCCGCCGCCGATATCGATGACAACGGCCGTGCTCCCGCCGACGTCGACACCGTAACCCGCCGCCAGATGAATGAGACGGGCTTCCTCGGTTCCTGAAATGACGCGAATCCGAATCCCCGTTTGCCTGGCGACTTCGGCAATGAAGTCACCGCCATTCTCGGCTTCCCGAACGGCACTGGTGGCCGACGCGACAATTTCATCGACCTTGTTCGAGTCCGCGAGCCGCTTGAATTTTGTCAGCGTCTGCAGTGCGGCTGACATGGCCGAGGCCGTCAGGTTCTTCCCGTCCAGTCCGCCAGCTCCGAGCCGGACCATATCCTTTTCGCGGTCAATAACTTCGAACGAAAGGTCGGGCCGAACTTTGACCACAATCATGTGGATGGAGTTGGTTCCGATGTCGATGGCCGCAATACGCATGAGAGGTGGGCAGCTCAGCCGGTCCGGGTCTTGCTTGTTACACGGCGGATATATACTTGCTGACTCGGCAGAACCGGAAAGGTCCGAACGGTCGTCATCCTACCATGAACACTCGTGCTCCCCGTGTAACGACGGTGCTGCTGCAGCGGCTCACCCGTGCGTTGAAGCGGCACCTGCCGGCGGCCGTTGCCGGCGACGACCTGGCGGTCCACCAGGCGCGTGTCACGTCCCGGCGTCTCCGTGAGGCGGTACCCGTCTTATCGACCGGGTTGACGGGCAGCAAAGCGGGGAAGGCGCGGCGAAAGATCCGGCGACTGACTCGGGCACTGGGGAGCGTCAGGGAACTCGATGTCACCGTGCAGCTGCTGGATGAGCTGGCGCGGTCGCCGCACGTCTCGCGCGATGCCGTTGAAGACGTCCGGACGCGTGTGATGAAAGAACGCGACGCCAAGCGCAAGGTCATGATCGAGCGGCTCGAAGAAGTAAATGTGGAGAAGCTCGACCGCCGCTTGGCATCGGTTGGCGCGGCCCTGGACGAAGCCACGTCTGAGCCCTGGCGCAAAGCGCTTGCGTCACGGCTGCTGACGCGCTCGCGCCGACTCACCGACGCGATGAACGAGGCCGGGAACATGTATGCGCCGGATCGTCTGCACGCCGTGCGTATCGCCGCAAAGAAGCTGCGATATGGTCTGGAACTGGCGGCCGACAGCGGGCTGAAACAGGCGGCTCCGCACGTGCGCACGATCAAGCGCGCGCAGGACATGCTCGGCAAGCTGCACGATCTCCAGGTGCTGCAGATCCACGTCGCAGCTGTTCAGGCCGAGCCGCGCAGCGGCCGGACGCAGTCGCGCGCCGCGCTCGAAGACCTGGCGCGCCACATCGAAGATCAGTGCCGCCACCTGCACGGCCGCTACGTCGCCTCGGCGACCTCGCTGCGCGACGCCGCCATCGCCGTGCGCAAAGTCATCGTCCCGCAGCTTGCCCACGTGCCTCATCGCGCTCGCGCGATCAAGATGTCGCTGTCGGGGACGACGGACTCACGCGCGCGCGCCGTCTCGGGAGGCCGCTGAGCGTGGTAACGCTGGAACTGTATCTGATACGGCATGGACTCGCGGCGGAGCGAGGCGACGAGTTTCCGGATGATTCGAAACGACCGCTGACGAGCGCAGGCATTTCGCGCCTGCGGAAGGAAGCCAAGGCGCTCGACGCGCTCGGTGTGGGTTTCGATCACATCATTACGAGCCCCCTCGTGCGCACGAAACAGACCGCGGATGTTTTCGCCGAGACGTTGAAGTCGAAGCCGTCCCTGTCGCAGAGCGACGCGCTCGCCCCGGCCGGCACATCGGCAGCCGTCGTCCAGGAACTCGGGAAACACATGCGCAAGGGGCGTATCGCGATCGTGGGACATGAACCTAACCTCGGCGAGCTTGCGGCGCGTCTGATCGGCGCACGGATGCCGATGGAGTTCAAGAAGGGCGCCATCTGCCGGATCGATTTCGAAGTCTTCCCGCCCAAAGGGATCGGGCAGTTGCGGTGGTTCGTGACGCCGCGAATGCTTCGGGAAATTGCCTGAAACCTGTGGTTCGCCACGCCGCCGGTCCCTGATCGCGTCCAGGCGTCCCGCGACCGCACAACTCTAAACCTCCCGTCGGGATCCGCCGTCTAAGCTCGCCGAGATGTCGGAGTGGAGGCCGGCAGCTCGCTCCGCCCTGGATGAGGGGCCACCGTTACCACGGAGGTCCCGATGCGAGTTCTCTCTCGTGTTCTCGCGTGTGCGCTGGTCCTGGCGTTCGCCCGCGCGGCGACTCCCGCCAGCGAGTTCGCGCCGATGACGACGGCCGAAGTACAGGCCGTCATGAGCGCGCCGGACCGGCATGTCCGAGCGGCGGATCAGGCGATCGCCGGAGTACTTGCCGCGGGAATGCGGCGCTCGGGCACGTTCGCCCATCTCGTGCTCGCGCTCAACAAGAGCGACGTGATCGTCTATATCGAGAGCGGGCGCGTGTTGCCGACTTCGATTGTCGGACGATTGCTGCTCGCCGCGGGACCCGAGGGAACTCGATACCTGCGTATACAGGTCAGCGGCCACCCCGGAACCAACGACATGATCGCGCTTGTCGGTCACGAATTGCGGCATGCGCTGGAAGTGGCGGAATCGCCCGACGTCCGCGACGAAACCAGCCTTATCGCGTTGTACGAGCGCATCGGTCATCCGAGCACCGGGATTCATCAGTACGACACGCTCGCCGCGCAGGCGACGGGTCGCCAAGTGAAAGCGGAGCTCAAAGGCTGAATCACTAATCACTGATCACTGATCCTGAATCCCGAATCCCGGATCCCGACATCTTTCACGTTGCCGTTGCCCCTGCCTTGACCTGGCTGCCCTTCGGCACGATGATGATGCCATTCCGGATGTAGAAGCCGTCCCCATCGGCATGGTCGACGCCCGAGTCGTTGACCAGTCGGACGCCATTCCCAATCCGGGCGTTCTTGTCGACAATCACCCGGTCCAGCACGACGTCGCGCCCGATGCCGAGCGGCACGCCGCTCGCGGCTAACTCCTCCTCATAGAAATCCGCGCCAAGCAAGACCGATCGCGTAATGCGCGCGCCGGTTTCGATGTGCGTGCGAATGCCGACGACCGACTCGCGGATGTCGCACCGATCCAGGTAGCAGCCCTCTGCGACGATCGACGCATCGATGCGGCAGTCGTACGCGCGCGTACCCGGCAGGAAACGCGGGTGCGTGTAGATGGGTCGGCTCGGGTGAAAGAAGTCGAACGGCGAGCCGCGCTGCGTGAGGTGAATGTTCGCGTCGTAGAACGCCCCGATCGTGCCGACATCTGCCCAGTAGCCGCGGAAGATGTATGAGTTCACCGCGTGATTGCCGAGCGCCTTCGGAATGATTTCCTTCCCGAAGTCGATGCCAGGCTGACCAAGGATCTCGAGCAGCACGTCGCGCGAGAACACGTAAATCCCCATCGACGCGACGAACGGCTTCTCCGCGGTCACGCCTCCCGTCATCATCGTGCCGCGCGGGACGCTGCCGTGCAGTTCGGCGAGCCGTTCAGGCTTCGGCTTCTCTTCGAAGCCGCCAAGTTGCCCGCGCTCGTCGAACAGGAATATTCCCATTTGGGTCGCATCGGCCGCCGCTACCGGCTGCGCCGCGATCGTGATGTCGGCGCCGCTCTCGATGTGCGAATCGATCACCTCGTTGAAATCCATGCGATAGAGGTGATCGCCCGCGAGGATCAAGTAGTACTCGGCGTCGTGACCGACGAAATGACGTGCCGCCTGCCGGACCGCGTCCGCGGTTCCTTGAAACCAGTCGGAGCTCTCAGGCGTTTGCTCGGCAGCGAGCACCTCGACGAAGCCGTCCGAGAACATGTCGAGACGATAGGTCTGCGCGATGTGCCGGTTGAGCGAGGCGGAGTTGAACTGCGTCAGGACGAAGATCCGCTTCAGGCCGGCGTGCAGGCAGTTGCTGATCGGGATATCGATTAGCCGGTACTTCCCCCCCAATGGCACAGCTGGTTTCGATCGCATGTGGGTCAGGGGGAACAGGCGAGTGCCGCGGCCGCCGCCCAGGATTAGTGTCAGAACGTCATTCATCTCTCCATCTTAATCGGTTCAGATTAATCGGTTCAGAGGCTGGTGCATCTTCTAGAGAGAGAAGAGGTTGCGGCACATTGCCATCTATTTACACGGTGTTTACACCGATCGGGTCCCTCCGTGGAGTACAAGATCGATCAATTGGAGGGAGCTTGCGACCCTCCCGGATCAATCATGCTAAATACAGAACTCAGCTACGGCGGGCATAGCCGTCGCTTCACCCTCGGACATGCACCACTCGGTGGATGGGAATTGCGTATCGAAGAAGATCACACGGTGGTGAGCCGTGTCCTCTATACGGACTGGCACCGCGTGGAGCGCGCACTCAGCGCCATTGCGCGGCGGGTATCGGAACTGGAATCTCACGGCTGGCGAACGCTCACCTCACAGGAGTCAGCAGACTAGAGCGGGTCCACACCGATAGCGGTGTCTTCAGGGCTGTCGCTGGCAGCGGTTGCCTGGGTAAGCTCAGCCACGGCCGTGTCGCTCCTCCGAAGCGAGCGCGAAGGCGAAAACTCTGCGCGATGATGTTTGGAAATCAGGCGCGGTTTCGAGCTCAGCGCCTTGCGCTACTCGACGAAGCGATAGCCCAGACCCACAACGGTTTCGATTTGGTGACCTGCGACGCCGAGTTTCGCGCGCAGCCGGCCGACGTGCACGTCTACGGATCGCGTCTCGATGAACCGTTCATAGCCCCACACCCGCTCGAGCAGACGGTCGCGCGACAACACGCGGTTTCGATTATCGACGAGAAACCGAAGCAGCTCGAATTCTCTCCGCGTCAGCCTGATCGGCTGGCCATCCACGGCAATCGAGACCGCGTCGAAATCGGCACGGAGATGCTTGCCCTGGTAGACCGTGGGAGCCGACGCCGGGCCCTGCCGCCGCAACACCGCGCGCACACGCGCCGAGAGTTCCCGGAGGCTGAAGGGTTTGGTGACGTAGTCGTCTGCTCCCATATCGAGCCCGGCGACGCGATCGGCTTCTGACGTTCGCGCCGTGAGCATGATGATCGGGATACGGGCCGTCTCGGCGCGCCCGCGCAGGATCCGGCAGACCTCGCCTCCGCTCAGCACCGGCAGGTTCAAGTCGAGGATCACAAGGTCCGGTGGATCTTCGAGCGCCACACGAATTGCGACGTCGCCGCTCACCACCGTCTGGACCTGCGCTTCGCCGCCGCGCTCGAGCGTGTGTTTCACGAGGGCCGCGATGTCGAGCTCGTCCTCGACCACCAGAACCTTTGGGGCGCGACTCATTGAGGATCGTCGCGTCTGTGAGGGGACGCTCCGCTCTGGATTTGCCTCATTCGGAATCAATGCGATAACTCGCCTCGGTCGACGAGCGTACCAGCCGCTGATTTCCGAGATGTGACGCACGGGTTAACTTGAGGTTACGGAGCGGTTGCCCATAGGCCGATTTTGCTAGTGCTTATTGCTGAGCGTGGCTGAAATTGGCGGACGGCTTCAGCCCCGCACGGTCGAACGGCGAGATGGCAGCGCGTCGAGGAGACGCGCCGGAACACCATCCCCCGCCCGCGCCAGGCGCTCATCCCAGTCCTTCAGCGTGCGTCGCATGGACGCGCGCGAAGCTTCCAGCTCGACGATTCGCTGATCGAGACGCGCCAGAATCTGCTCCGCCGTCGCTCGAACCTGCCGGCATGGTGACCCGCCGCGTTCGCGAGCCTTCAGAAAGCCGGCCAGCTGCTTCAACGAAAACCCGAACTGCAAGGCGTTGCGAACCAGCGTGACGCGGGCGATAGCCTCCGGAGGAAACAACCGGTATCCACCGCTGCTCCGCCTCGCAATCGGCAGCACGCCGATTCGCTCGTAGTGGCGAATCGTGTCCACGCTTACGCCCGTCGCCTTGGCGATTTCGCCGATCCGTTTCAAGCAGTCCTCCATCTGCCGATCCTAAACCCTGGAAGGCTTCCAGACTCAAGAGAGTGAGAGGGTCTTGACACTGGAAGCGGTTCCAGCCCTTACGATCAGCGGCACGATATCAACTCGCCTCGACGACTGCTCACGGACGCTCGAGGCGAGAAACGAGAAAGGGGAGCGCAATGAGAATCCGAGCTGGTGCTGCGGCTCTGGTCGTCCTGGGGCTGGCCACACCTGCGTGGCCGCAAACCATGCCGCCCGGCACGACACACGACGAGCACCATCGTCAGATGGAAAAGGAACAGCAGCTGAAGGAGAACGGCGGTCGTACAGATGGGCTTTGACCAGGATGCTGCCGTCCATCACTTCCGTCTGTACGCTGATGGAGGAGCCATTGAGGTCGAGACCGCGAGCGTGGGCGACGACACCACGCGCCGCGCCATCCAGGCGCATTTGCGGACGATTGCCGGCGACTTCGCGAAAGGCAACTTTGGGAGCCCGCTGGAAACGCACGGGGAGATGCCGGCAGGAGTAGATGAACTCGTGCGACTTCGAGGGTCAGTGACGTATCGCTATCAGGACACGCCGAACGGTGGACGCGTCCGCATCACAACGGCAAATCCGGATGCGTTATCCGCCGTGCATGCATTTCTCACGTATCAAATCCGCGAGCACCGCACCGGCGATCCGTTGGCCGTGGTGAAATAACCTCACGCCCCGCGGTGCAGCCGCTCCATGCGCGCCGTGGCCACGCGCGCGAGGACGGAGCAGAGCAGCACGATGGTCACGAGCACCAGCGCGCCGGCCCATGCCTGACGGTGCCAGTCTTCGTACGCGGACTGCGCATACAGATAGACCTGCACGGTCAACGTGGCGATCGGGTGTCTGACATCGGTCGACCAGAACCGATTGTTGAGCGCCGTGAAGAGGAGCGGTGCCGTCTCCCCGGCGATGCGCGCCAGTGCCAGCAGAATCCCCGTGATTACGCCAGGAAGGGCCGCTGGCAGCACCACGGTGAATACCGCGCGCGCTCGCGTCGCGCCGAGCGCCAGCGCTCCTTCTCGCAACGTCGAAGGCACCAGGAGGAGCAGTTCCTCGGTCGTCCGCATGATGAGCGGGATCATCATGATGCCGAGCGCTACCCCGCCCGCCAGCGCGGAGAAGTGCCCGAACGGCATGACCGCAATTCCGTACGCGAACATGCCGATCACAATCGAGGGTACGCCGTTCAGGGTGTCCGCCGCAAAGCGGGTCGCCGCGGCGAATCGTGTGCCTTTGTACTCTGCCGCGTAGACGCCGCTGATGACGCCCACCGGGATGGCGAATATGGCGCCCAGGCCGGTCACCATGAGTGACCCGACGATGGCGTTGGCCATGCCGCCTCCCGCCTCGCCGACCGGCGCCGGCATATGCCGGAAGAAATCCAGGTTGAGTGCGGTGAGGCCACGGGTGACGACGTAGAACAGGATGAACGCGAGCGGGATCAGGGCCAGGATGACGCACAGGCCCGAACCCATCAACACGGCATACGAGAGCCCGCGTCTCCAGAGATCGCGCATCACGCCGCCTTCAATGCCGGCCGCGCAACCCGTCGCCGCGCCGGACTCGCCATCGACCAGATCAGCAGCCGCGAGAGCCCGTTGATGATGAGCGTGATGATGAACAGCACCAGCCCGATCTCGACGAGCGCGCTCAGGTAGATGTCACCAGCCGCTTCGGTGAATTCGTTGGCAATGACCGCCGCCATGGTGTATTGGGGCGCATACAGTGACGTCGAAATCTGCGGGTTGTTCCCAATGACCATGGTGACGGCCATCGTCTCTCCCAACGCCCGGCCGAATCCAAGCATGACTGCGCCGATGATGCCCGTTCGCGCATAAAAGAGCGCCATCCGAATGGCCTCCCACCGCGTCGCGCCGAGCGCGTAGGCGCCTTCTCGCTGGTCCTGTGGCACCGCTTTCAGCACCTCGCGCGCCACCGACGAGGTGAACGGGATCACCATGATCGAGAGGACCAGCGCCGCCGACAGCATGCCGACCCCAAGCGGCGGGCCGCTGAAGAACGGCGTGCTCTTGAGCCACGACGGCGTATTGACCTCGAACTGGCGGACGAGCGGCACAAGGATGAACATGCCCCAGAGCCCGTAGACGATCGAGGGAATGGCCGCGAGCAGTTCGGTGAGGAAGACGAGCGGCTTCCGCAGCCACTGCGGGGCGAGCTCAGAGATGAAGATCGCGATGCCCAGCGCCAGGGGCGTGGAAATCAGCAGCGCCAGGATCGAGGAATACAGCGTGCCCCAGATAAAGGGACGGGCGCCGAACTCGGAGGCCACCGGATCCCAGATATCAGTCTGCCAGAACTGCCATCCGAACTTGGCGATCGACAGGGATGACTGGCGACCGAGCTCGAAGCCGATGCCACCGACAATTGCGATGAGCAGCAGCGCAAAGGCACCCGTCCCGACGCGGAACAGCACTTCGTCGGAACGGGTTTTGGAACGACGGGCGGCCATCTAACTCGTCTTGATCCGCGTAAGCGCCTTTTTCTCGAGCTCGACGACTTCCTTCGGCAGCGGCGCGTAGCCCAGGTCCGGCGCAAACTTCTGTCCGTCCGTCAACGCCCAGTTCATGAAGTCCACCATGATCTTTGCCTGGGCTTTGTCCTTCGGGTTCTCGTAGAACAGGAGCCAGGTGAACGACGAAATGGGGTACGCGTTGTCGCCTGGGGCGTTCGTGATCGACACGCGGAAATCGGGCGGCATTTGTTTAGCCGCCGCGGCCGCCGCAGCCGTGACGGTATCGGTGGATGCCTTCACGAACTTCCCGGCCGCGTTCTGTATTGATCCGTAGCTGATCTTGTTTTGGATCGCGTAAATCAGCTCGACGTATCCAATCGATCCAGGAGTCTGCGACACGAGACCGGAGACGCCTTCGTTGCCTTTCCCGCCGACGCCGACCGGCCAGTTGACGGACGTGGCGATGCCCACACGCTTCTTCCAATCCGGAGACACCTTGGACAGGTAGTCCACGAAAATATAAGTGGTGCCCGAGCCGTCAGAGCGGTGGACGACAGTGATGTCAGTTGCGGGAAGATTCACGCCGGGATTGAGCTTGGCAATCTCGGCGTCATTCCACTTGTTGATGGTTCCGAGATAGATGTTCGCCAGCACCGGGCCGGTGAATTTCAGCTCGGCACTCACGCCGGGAATGTTGTAGACCGGCACCACACCGCCAAGCACCGTCGGCAAGTGCAGGACCTTCCCGGGCGCCGCGTCGAGCTGCTCCTGCGTCATCGGGCCGTCCGTGGCGCCGAAGAATACCGTCTGATTCGTCAGCTGCCGGATTCCGGCGCCGGAACCCTGTGACTGGTAATTGATCTCCACGTTCGGGTGAAGCTTGTTGTACTCGGCGAACCACTTCGTGTAGATCGGATTCGGGAACGTCGCGCCCGCGCCCGTGATCTGAACCTTCTGCGCCGACAGGGCCACGCCGAACGCGGCAACCGCCAGCATCGTCGCGAAGCCTAAACGTGAGCGAGTCATGATTGTGTCCTCAGCATGGTTGAGTGTCCGTGTGTGTTCGTGTTCGTCCGTAGCCCTAGAAGTTCACCAGCCCGTGGACGGCGTATTTTGTTACGGTCGGCTGCGGTGTCGCGAAGTTATCGAAATTCGCCTGATCGATGTCGAACATGAGCGAACTGGACACGTTCCCCTGATGCGGAAACCAGTACGCGACGCCGCCAATCCATCGCGTTCGGACGCCGCTGACGGCTTGATTCGGCTCGAGATGGTCGTAGCGCAGCAACCCTTCCCAGCCCTTCGGCGAGCGCGGGATGATCCATAACGAGTAGCCGCTGGCATCCACTTTCGTTTTCGTCGCGCTTGTCTGATCGCTTGCAGTGAGGTAGTCCCACGAGGCATTGACGTATTTGTGTTCGTAGGTCAGCCCGAAAATGCCGCGTGTCCGATCGGCGTTCTTGACGTACGCATCGTTGTCGTAGAACCCATTGATCCTGAGCCCGCGCAGCGCGGCGCTCCTGGGTAACGGGCGCAACGTTCCTCGAATCATGAAGCCCTTCTGATCGTTGGCCTCGGGCTTCGTGTAGGTCTCGCCGTTATAGAAGCCGGTATGAACCTCACCGTAGTTATGGGCAAAGCTGTAGTGAAACGACGCCCCGATATCCGACGACGAGAGGAAGCCCTCGCGTTCTTCGAAAATCGTGCCCTGGAAGCGGTACCGATAGATCCCTTCCATGTAATCCACCCAGGGCGTCTGCTGCATGCCCAGCCGAACCCAGGTCCCGGTCCGTCCGGGGTTGAGCTGGTCGTCCAGGTTGAACTGCGCGAACGCATATTTCAGCCGGAAGATGTAGTTGCCGCTGATGGAACTGCCCGTGATACCCGTCTCACGCGTGATGTCCGGAGTGATCCGAAATGCGATGTAGTGGTTGATATTGCCAGTGATGTTGATGTAGGCCCGGCCCACATTGAATGCGCTCGATGCGATCTCGTTGCCGTCCGAGTCCTTGATCTTCGGCGTGTCCTGGTAGGTGTAATCGGCGTAGATCGTGGCGCCAACCTTGATGGAAGGCGTATCGTCCGGTGGCGTATATCCTGCCGCCGGCGTGACCTGCGCAGCGCACGGTATCGCAATCAGGAGGCCTGCGGCCGTTATCGCCAGTCGACCGAGCGAGAGACACCGGCTTTTCACATGCATGCTCCTTCAGGATAGGCCCCGCGGATTTCACGCGGGTCACACCTGTGTTTCAAAACTGTTAACTGATGCATAACAGAACGCGCCAGAGCCTAGCACTGAAGGTTTCGAGGGAGTAACACCGGTGTTTCGGAGGCGTTGAAGAATGAAACGACGGTAGCCAGTCATCAGGGCTGGATGACTGGCTACCCGTGAGGGTCGAGCGATCTAGAAATTCACCCTGAACGCGAACTGTGCCTGACGCGGTGTGCCGAGGCCCACCGTGCGGCCCACTGTCCCTGTCAGCGTCCCGAAGGTTCCGGCCGCCGCGTTGGTGTACGGCTGTCCCGGCTGCACGCGGTTCGCTTCAGTCAATGCATTGTTCGGGATCGCCTGCGGCAGCGTGCCAACCGGGTTCGCGAAGTTGGTCGTGTTGAAGAGGTTGAAGACCTCGGCGCGGAACTCGAAGTTGCGCGTCCCCGCGAACGTGAAGTGCTTCGACAGCACCAGATCGATCTGCTTGAAGTTCGGTCCGTGAATCGAGTTGCGTTCGAGGTTGCCGAACGTGCCGGGTTGCGGTGTGGCGAATGCCGCGGGATTGAGGAACAGCAGCCCGCCGTCCTTGATGAACGGATCGACGCCGGGAATCAGGTCGGGACGGCGCACGTTGCGGCTGGATCCGCCGCGCGGCGTGTTGATGATCGCCACGCGATCGACCGCCGGCTGCGCGAAGATATTGCCAAGCGGCATCCCGATAGACGACGTCCGGCCGCACGATCTGCACTGGCACCGGCAGGCCGCTGCGCGCGTTCGCGATGCCACCGACCTGCCAGCCTCCCAGCAGCACACCGGACAGGCCCGATCCCTTGTACGGAATGTCGTATAAGACGCTCAGGTTGAACGTGTGACGGACATCGAAGCTGTTATAACCGATGTCGTAATCGAACTCGCTCAACGCGCGCGCGTTGTTCGCGGCGGTCAGAGCCTCATTCGATCCCGCGGTATTCCCTCGGCTGCGGCCAAACGTGTACTGAACGTTGGTCGCCACACCGTTCGATGCGCGCTTGTTCAACGACAGTTGCAGGGCGTCGTACTGATCCTGGCCGCCGCTCGTCTTGTAGTCCACCTCGGCATACGGGTTCTGAACGCTCGTGATTGTTGCCGTCCGCATCGCGAATGGGAATCGAAAATTCGCGAATCACGAGCGCCGCATTCGCCGGATTCGGATTCGTAAGGACCTGGACGATGTTGTTCGCGACGCTGCGCAGGAACAGATTCCGTCCCTGGCTACCGACATACGCGGCCGTCGCGGACATGTTGCCCGGCAGCTCGCGCTGCACGGACGCTGTGTACTGGTAGATACGTTCGGGAATCGAGTAGTCGTTCGCGTACGCCCGCGGCTGGAACGAACGATTGTTGGGGTTGTTGACGAAGTTTGCGATAACGGCGTTCACATCGATTGGGTACGCGCCGCCGCTCACCGTCGAGCTGATGCGATCGCTCTCCACCGGCTGAATCTGGTCCTCGGTCTGGCCCGGGCCGACGAACGTTCCGAACCCTGCTCTCAAAACGGTCTTGCCCGGCGCGTAGGTGAACGCCACGCGAGGCAGGATGCTGTCCTTGTTCGTTTTGTAGGGGCGGGTTGTGTTCGGGTCGATGACGCCGGTGTCGATGTTGAACTTCACCTGCAGATCGTTTGTCTCGGTCAACGGCGTGTAGTATTCGTAGCGCAGCCCCAGGTTCAACGTGGCAAGCGGGCTGATGCGCCACTCGTCCTGCGCGAAGCCGATGTAGTACTCCTGCTGCACATGTCGCGGTCCCGTGGCGCCGTTGTTGAACGGGCTGGGGGCGCTGACGTCGCCAAGGTATTGAATCGTCGACGCCGTGTTGCTCATGAACGACCCCACGTTGGCAAACGAATACGTGATGCCGCCCAGCCGGTCGGTCTCCATTCGAATGGCGCGGAACTCGCCGCCCGCTTTCAAATAGTGTGTGCCGCGCACCGAGCTGATTGAGTCGATGAGCGACAGCGTGTACGGATCGTACGGCTGCCCTCGGCCGTTCGTCGCGCTATTAGCGCGAACCAGTCCGCCTGGAACCACGATGCCCGAGTTGGCTCCCTGGCCCGCAATGCCGGTGTTGGCCACCGATCCGCTCAGATTCAGGACGATATTGCCAAAGTCGATCCCGTTGATCACTGGCGCGATGCCATTGATGCGGGTCGGGGCTGAGTTGTACCCGAACTTCAATTCGTTGGTGGTGCGGTCGGACAACAATCCCTGCAGGTTGAACACGGCGTTCGATGGGTTGTCGGTAATCTGGACGACTCGTCCGCTCACACCTTCCGGCTGATTGTTGTCGCCCTGGTCGTGGAAGCCACGGGCATACATGGACCACCGAGAGTTGAATCGATAGTCCAGGCGCAGGCTGAACGCGTTCTCCCTGACCTGCTGAAGCCCCTGAAGCTGCGCGATGTCGAAATCAGGATTGGCCGAGGCGCCTGGGAGAATGACGGCAGCGTCAGTCTTGAAGCCTGGTCGCAACGGCGCAACCGCGGGAACGGCTCGTGCCCAGGCCGCATCGCTCGGCACGGCTTCGACGAAATTGACGCCCGCATCCAGCCGGTAGCCTTCGTAGCTGCCGAAGAAGAACGCCTTGTCCTTCATGAACGGACCGCCGACCGATCCACCGAACTGATTCTGCTTGAGCGTCGACTTTGGCAGATGCGCGAGGTCGTCGAAGTAGTTGGGGGAATCGAACGCGTCATTTCGCACGTACTCGAACACCGAACCGTGGACGTTGTTGGTGCCCGACTTGGTGACCACGTTCACTTGACCACCGGTCCCGGTTCCATACTCGGCAGGGTAGTTGCTGGATTCGACGCGGAACTCCTGCACGTTCTCCAGACTCGCCTGCAGTTTGAATGGGGTGGGAACTTCGCCGTTAAGATTGCCGGGCGCCGCATCGATAATCGACGAGCCTTCGACGCCGTCGTACCGGATCGCGTTCTGCTCGATCGCGCGGCCGCTGAAACGCACGTCCTGCCACGTTCCGGTGCCGGAGTTCACCGAACCCGGCGCCTGCAGCATCAGCTGAGACATCTGACGGCCGTTGATGGGAAGGTTGAGCACCTCACGTTCGCTGACATTGACGCCGATCCTCGCCGAGCTCAGATCCATCTGGTTCGAGGTCCCCTGAACGGTCACTGACTCGGTGACACCGGCTGGCTTCAGCTCGAGATCGAGGTGGAATTCTTGTCCGGCGAGCAGCTGGAGACCGCTGTACTCCAGCGGCGCGAAGTTGCCAGTGGTCACGCGAATCGTGTAGGCCGATGGTTTGAGGTTGGTTATGACGTAGAGGCCCTGTGCGCTGGTCGTCAACGTGCGTTCTTCGCCGGTCTTTTCGTTCTTCGCCGTCACGGTCGCGCCTGGCACGACCGCGCCTGTCGCGTCCGTGACGGCACCGGCGAATCGACCGTCTGCCTGCGCGCTTGCCGGCAGCACCGATGTCAGCCAGACCATCAGGGCAAGTCCGACGGCCTTCAACATCCATTCTTTCGTCATCGTCACTCTCCTCGGCTGACTCCTCACAATTTTTGGAGTCAGCTTAGGAGTGATGTGTAACGGCATCGCGACAGGCGCGCGTCCCCGCTGTTAATTCCTATCCCCGCTGAAGTGCCCTGGATGCGCCGAAATGTGCAGGGCGTTCGCCAGAAGTCACACGATGATGACGACGAGGTAACGGTTTCGTGAACTTTGAGTCGTGTCTGCTAAGATTCGACCGGAGGATATGTGACGTTCAGACTGCTTCCCAAGGAAGAGCGGTTCTACGACGACTTTGTGGCGCTGGCCGAGGAGATCCGGCGGGGCGCGTTAATCCTCGAAGAAATGCTTGCGCCCGAACAGCCGCTGTGGGACAAAGCGGATGAGATCAAGGAAGTCGAACACAAGTGCGATTTCCTGACGCACGAGATCATCCAACGGCTCCACCGTACGTTCGTGACGCCGCTCGACCGCGAAGACATCCACAGTCTCGCGCGCTCCCTGGACGATGTGATGGACGCCATCGACGCGACGGCGGCCCTTGTCAGGTTGTATCAGATCGACGTCGTTCGAACCGATGTCCGGGAGCTCACGCGCATCATCATGGCGTCGGCCGATCAGCTCGTCAAAGCGCTGAAGGCGCTCGAGCGCCGCAAGGGCGTCGCCGAACCGGCCGTCGAGATCAATCGTCTTGAAAACGAAGCGGATCGCGTGCACCAGATTGCGGTTCGACGGCTCTTTGAAGAAGAGCGTGACCCCATCAAGATCATGAAGTGGAAGGAGATCCTCGATTTCCTCGAAGACGCCACCGACCGGTGTGAGGACGTCGCCAACGTCCTCGAGGGCGTCGTCGTGAAGCACGCCTAGTCGCGGATGGATTCCAACTTCCTTCCCGTTGCCGGCCTGATCGTCGTCGCGCTGATCTTCGACTACATCAACGGATTCCATGACGCCGCGAACTCGATTGCCACCGTCGTATCGACGCGCGTGCTGTCGCCCGGTAAGGCGGTCATCTGGGCTGCAGTGTTCAACTTCATCGCGGCATTCACTTTCGGAACGGCCGTGGCGAAGACTGTCGGCGCCGGACTCGTCGACATCCACATCGTCACATTCGCGGTGATTTTCGCGGGACTCGTCGGCGCGATCGCGTGGGACCTGATCACCTGGTACTTCGGCCTCCCCACCAGCTCGTCCCATGCGCTGATCGGCGGCTACGCTGGCGCGGCGGTCGCGAAGGCGGGTTTTGGCGCCATCATCGTGTCCGGCTGGACGAAGACGCTCGTCTTCATCGTGCTCGCGCCGCTCATCGGCCTCGTGCTCGGTTTCGTGATCATGCTGGTGACGATGTGGATCTTTCGCGGGTTTTCGCCCGGCCGGGTGGACCGCTGGTTCCGCCGGCTCCAGCTCGTGTCGGCGGCGGCCTACAGCCTCGGGCACGGCGGAAACGACGCGCAGAAGACCATGGGGATCGTCGCCGGCGCGCTGGTGGCGGGCGGTTACCTCCAGCTGGTCGACGGCATGCTGCCCATTCCCTTATGGGTCATCCTCGCTGCGCATGCCGCGATTGCGCTGGGGACGCTTTCGGGAGGCTGGCGGATTATTCACACGATGGGCTCCAAGATCACGAAGCTCCAGCCGGTGGGCGGTTTCGCGGCGGAGACCGCCGGTGCGATTTCTCTTTTTACTGCGACGCACCTTGGGATCCCTGTCAGCACCACCCACACCATCACCGGCGCGATTATCGGCGTCGGCTCGATCAAGCGCCTGTCGGCTGTGCGGTGGGGCATCGCAGGGCGGATCGTGTGGGCCTGGATCCTGACGATTCCGGCGTCGGCGGTCATTGCGGCCGTCGTCTATCGGATTGTCGCCGCCACTGTCGCACCGTGATCAGATCGACGGACTCAATCACCCGGGCAGTTCGAGGGTGAAGATCGCGCCTCCTTCGGGTCGATTGGCTACCGCCACGGTGCCGCCGTGCAGCCCGATGAGGTGCTTCACGATCGCGAGGCCAAGTCCGGTGCCTCCGGGGTCGCGCGTGTTGCGCGAGCGCGCCTTGTCCACACGATAGAACCGTTCGAACACGCGCGGCAGATCGGCTTCCGGAATTCCCGGGCCGGAGTCAGCGACGGTAAGTACGACGCGATGGTCGCGGCGCGCGGCGGTGAGCACGATCTCGCTGCCTTCCGGTGCGTAGCTGGTGGCATTGTGAAGAAGGTTCCGCAGCGCGTCGTGCAGCTTGGCGGGATCGCCGGATACCACTGTCGCGTCCGGAGCGATCCGCTGCACGACGCGCTGTGAACGCGCCTCGATTTCCGAGGTGACGTCAGCGACTACCGCGCTGAAAAGCGAATCGATCGCGCAGGAAGCCTTGTCGAGCGGTTCTTGTCCGGCGTCGAGCCTCGCGAGCCGGAGCAGATCGCGTACGAGCCGCTCCATGCGGAACGTGTGCCGTGCGATGGTTTCGAGGAATCGGTGGCTCTCCGCGGGGTCCGACACGCCATCCAGCAGCGCTTCGACGTAGCCGCGCACAGCCGTCAACGGCGTACGCAGCTCGTGCGACACATTCGCGACGAAATCGCGCCGTATCCGATCCGCCTTCCGCAGCTCCGTGATGTCGTGCAGCACCAGGACGGCGCCCCGACCCGCCGCGGACGCGACAGGTGCCCCGCGCGCGATGAACGTCGGCCCGCCATCGCCGCGAAGCGTCAGCTCGCGTCCGCCGCCCGACAGGCCGTGAAGGGCCGCATTGATCTCCGCCGCGATATCGGGGTGACGCGCGAGCTCGAGGTAATGATGTCCCTCGGGCGGGTCGTGGACCCCGAGCATCTGGCGCGCGCCGTGATTGACGAACTGCAGCCGTCCCTGCGGCGTCACCACCAGGACGCCTTCGCTCATGCCGTTCAGGATGGCTTCCATCCGCGCGCGGTCGGTCTCGCGCTGCGTCGCGCGGCTGTCGATTTCACGCATCGTGTCGTTGAGCGTTCGCGCCACGATGCCGATCTCGTCGGTGCCGTAGTCCGTTTGGCCAGGTGTGAAGTCGCCCGTTGCGTAGCGTTCGGCCATTTCGGCAATCGCACGGACTCGCCGGCTGAGCACCGCCGACGCGCCCCACGCGACGACGAGCGCAGCCAGCATCCCGACTGCCATGGCGACCACCGAGGAGCGCCGGACGCCTGCAAGCTGCTCATCGATCTCCGTCAGCGGCAACGCGAGGCGGACTTCCGACAGGGCCGGCGTCGCCGGGTTCTGCACCTCGACGGCGACATACAGCATCTCCGTCTTCAAGGTGGCGCTGTAGCGGCGGGCAATACCCAGCCCCTCGCGCCTGGCTTGCTGTATCTCAGGTCGCGTGCCGTGATTTTCGAGCGTCGCCAGATCATCCGCGGTCAGATCCGAGTCGCCAACGACCGTTCCGTCGCGACTGACGAACGTCACGCGCGCCGAGGCGAGGCGGCCGATGGCGTCGGCCTCGGCGTCCAGCTCCGCCGCGGTTGCGGCCTGGCGATGCGACAGCGTTTCGGCGGCCAGTCGCGCTTCGTTGATCAGGTCGCGCTGGATCCGCTCGTCGACGATTCGTCGCACCGACCACGACACCAGGGCGGCGGCGATTGCCAGCGTAAGCGCGGACACCAGGAGCGAGGCGAAGAAGAGACGGGAGCGGAAAGTCATTGCACGAGGGCCATGGGTGCCAAGAGTGCCAAGAGTGCCAGGAGTGCCAGGAGTGCCAGGGGTGCCAGTCTGGCAACGCGTCTACAGTAACTTGTAGCCGAATTGCTTGACCGTTTCGATCGCATCGTTCAGGACTGGCAACTTCTCGCGAAGACGACGGATGTGGACGTCGACCGTCCGCGTGCCGCCGGTGTACTGGTAGCCCCACACATCTGTGAGCAGCACGTCGCGGGAGAGCACGCGGCCGCGGTGCTGCACGAGATACTGCAGCAGCAGGAATTCCTTGGCAGTCAACTTCACTTCCACGCCATCGAGGGTCACGATGTGGCGATCGACGTCGATCGTGATGGTTTCGTATCGAACGAGTCCCGAAGCCGCGGGGGTGCCAGGGCGACGCAGCCGCGCGCCGACCCGGGCGACCAGTTCCTTCGCGCTGAACGGCTTGGTCACGTAATCGTCGGCGCCGAGCTCGAGGCCGGCAACTCGATCGGCCTCGTCGCCGCGCGCGGTGAGCATGATTACCGGGATCGCTGCCGTCGAGGAGTCGGCGCGCATCGCCTGACACACCAGCAATCCATCCATCCCCGGAAGCATCAGATCAAGGATGACGAGATCCGGCGGCGCGACGCGGAGCCGCGGCATGACGTCCGTACCCGACGCGAGCCGCGTGACCTCGTGCCCCGCTCTCTGAAGATAGTGAGCGAGGAGGTCGGAAATGTCTGGATCGTCTTCGACGACAACTATAGATGCCAATCTAATCCCTAATCACTAATCACTGATCCTGAATCCCGAATCCCGAATCACTAATCGTTGAATCCTGAATCCCTGAATCCTGAATCCCTGAATCGTTGAATCACTGAATCGTTGAATCCTCAATCGCCAGCCGCCAGCCGCCAGCCGCCAGCCGCGAGTCGCGAGCCGCGAGCCGCGAGCCGCGAGTCGCGAGCCGCGAGTCGCTAATCGCGAGTCGTCCCTCAACTTCGCGCGGGACGACTGTCCTGCGAGGATCACTGGTTGAGCCATTCCGAGGACAGCGATTGTGACATTACCGGAACGTAAGGCAAAAACGCCAATAAAACCGGCGGTCATCGGGGGAGCGAGCTGGCACTGTGCTTGGAGTATTACGGCGCGAAGCCACACTGGAGGTGAGGCATGAGGGGCGGACGAAGGACTCTATGGGGAGCACGCGCTGCGGCGGTTGCCGGACTTGGCGGGCTCCTTTTTACCGTCGGGTGCGGGGCGTCGGAGACTGGAATCGCCGCAGCGGCGCAGCCAGCCAGCATCGCACAACCGGGCACACCCGTGGTCGTGGGCTGTGAACCGAATCAGCGGACGCTTGTGCGGCCGTCGGTTGTCAATGGCGTCGCGGTCTCGCAAGTCGAGTGCGTCTCGGCGCCGGAGCTGGCGGTATCGGCTCACAATGTGATCGCCCAGCAGCCGGGGGTCGTGCCGATCAGCTATCAACCCGCGGGATCGAGCGTCGTGGCGCGCCCCGCGGATCTCGGCGACACGCGGATCATCCCGGCGTCGTATCCCGCCGCGACCGCGCGCCCGGTGCGGACGCGCCAGGTCGTGTATGACGATCGGCCGGTCCGCGACGTGAAGCCGCAGCGTTCGGTACAGAAGAGCGCGATCATCATCGGATCGTCCGCTGGTGTCGGCGCCGGCGTCGGGGCGGCGGTTGGCGGGAAGAAAGGCGCGCTCATTGGTGCGGTGATCGGCGGTGGCGGGGCGACGCTTTGGGACCAGGTCACGCGGCGCCGGTAGTGCAAGCGGAGGCAGGAGCGCGACAGAGGGGGGAGCCGCTGGCTCCCCCTTTTTGTGTACAATCGTTGAACGTATGTCCAAGCCGCTGCTCGCATCGATTGTCGCGATCGTCGCGCTCTCGTATCGCCCAACCGCCTTCCCGGCCGAGCCCACGGCTACGAAACACTTGACCGTCTCGACGACCACTTCAACCGCCGCGGTTGCTCCCGGCGGTCGCGTCTCGCTCGTGGTCGAGATTACGCCAAAGCCCGACATGCACGTGTACGCGCCGGGGCAGCCGGATGTCATCCCGGTGTCGCTGACGCTCGGCGCCGGGGATGCCGCCGCTGCACGGCCCGTGCAGTTTCCGCAGGCCGAGAAACTCGAGATCAAGGAGCTGGAAGAAACGCATCTCGTCTACAGCCGGCCATTTCGACTCGTGCAGGACGTCACGATCCCGGCGAGTCGAAGCCTGATCAAACGCGCGGCAGCGGGCGAGGCACTCACCGTCAAAGGCATCCTCAAATACCAGGCGTGCGACAACACCATTTGCTACGCGCCCGTGAGCGTCCCGGTCAGCTGGACGCTAGCCCTCCAGGCGGAAACGCCTCGCGACGTGAAAAAGCCGCGGTGACATCCTGATTCTCCTCTCGACCGCTCTCGTTCTGGGATTTCTGCACGGCCTCGGCGCCGACCACCTGATGGCGATCGCCACGCTATCGGTGGGCGCCGGGCCGGACGCTGCGGCCGGGACGCGGGCCCGCGCGTTCGGGGTGGCGGTTCGCTTCGCGCTCGGCCACGCGTTGATGCTCGCGTGTGGCGCGAGCGCCATCATCCTGCTGGGATGGTCGTTGCCGCTCGTGGTCGAGCGCAGCGGCGAAATGCTCGGCGGACTGCTGCTGATCGTGCTCGGCGGGATCGCGTTGTGGGGCGTCGGCGCCGGTCGCGTCTATGGCCATACACACCGGCATGGACACGAAGCCTCGCCGCACTGGCACCTGCACATCGGCCGCCGCGACCGGCACCCCATTCCTGGAGCGCACTCGCATGTGCCGACGCTGATTGGCGCCGCATTTGCGGTCAGCAGCCTTCGAGCCCTGACGCTTCTGGCCCCCTTTGGCGATCGGCTTGGCGCGGCTCCGCTGCCGATGATCCTCGTCCTCATTACCGTCTTCGCGGCCGGAATCCTGCTCTCGATGTCGCTCTTCGGTGTTGCGTTTGCGGGTCTGATGACCGCGCGCGTGGTCGCACGCCTCGGACGCGCCGCCGGAGCGGTGATGGCGGTCTCGTCGATTGCCCTTGGCGTGTTCTGGGTCTGGCGATCGTGATCGAGACGGGCAGCGTCACTGTCGCGCTGCACGCGCCGACGGCTCACGTCGAAGAATCGAAGATCCGAAGATCCGAAGACGAAGAAACGAAGGGGGACTAGCTGTAGTCGCTCGATCGCGCGCTGGGTGGGACCGCGCTGCGCGCGGTAGAAGGCGTCATGAGTTCGGAAATACAAACACCACACGATTACGAGGTGCTTGTATTTCCGAACTCATGACGCCTTCGTACGCCGGCCGCGGCCGGCGTCCCGCCCAGCTCTCGAGCCGATCTAACGGCTCTCTTCGCCAGTTCTCTTCGGATCTTCGTTTCTTCGGATCTTCGACGTTGCCGTGGGCGCGTGCAGCGGGACAGCAGAGGTCCCGCTCTTACAGCTCTCGCACTCCGTGCCCTCTTGCCAGGAAGTAGAGCGCCACGACCGAGACGAGCGCACCGTTGACCGTCAACACCTGCGGTGCTGACGTCAGGCTGGCCATGTACCCGCCGGCCAGGCTGCCCAATGGCATGCCGCCGCGGAACGCCACCATGTAGATGCTGACCACGCGGCCACGGAGGTGATCCGGAACGATCAACTGCACGAGCGACGCGGTCATCGAAAAAACGACAATCAACGCGGCCCCCGCCAGAAACAGCAGTCCGCAGCTCCACCACCACACCCGCGACATCGCGAACCCGACGATGAGCGCGCCGAACAGCGCCTGCACGATGAGCAGCGTCAATCCCATGTGCTTGAACCGGCCGAGCCAGGCGACAACGAGTGCGCCGATCACCGCCCCGGCGCCGGAAAACGCCATCATGTGCGTGTAGACACTGACGTCGCCGTGAAAAATCTCGCGCGCGAAGACTGGCAGGAACGTCAGGAGCGGCAGGCCAAGAAACGTCGTCAGAAACGCGAGCACGGTCAGCGCGATGATCGACGGTTCGCTGCGCGCGTACGCCAGTCCTCCCTTCATTTCCTGCAACATGGGTTTTCGATCGGCCGGTCGGATGTGTTTGATGTGCAGCGACATCAACGCCACGATCACGACGAGAAATGACAGTCCGTTCAATCCGAAGCAGGCCGCCATTCCGAAAAAGAGCGCGACCCCCGCGAGCAGCGGTCCGAACACCCGCGCCAGGTTGAACTGAATCGAGTTGAGCGCGATGGCATTGGGCAGGTGTTTCTTGTTCACGAGCGACGGAATGAGCGATTGATACGCGGGCCCGCCGAACGCCTGCGCCAGGCCGGTCGCGAACGAGAGCGAAAGGATGTGCCAGATGCGCACGTGACCGAAGAAGACCAGCGCCGCCAGGATGAAGGCAGCGGTCATCTGGATGTACTGCGAGCCGAGCAACAGTCGACGTCGATCGTGGCGATCCGCGATCACGCCGCCAACCAGCGTGAAGAGCAGGATCGGCAGTTGCCCGAGGAAATCGTCGAGTCCCAGGAAAAACGACGACTTGGTGAGATCGAACACCAGCCAGCTCTGCGCGACCTTCTGCATCCACGTCCCGACCGTGGACGTGAAGGCTCCGAACCACAAAACCCGGAAATCGCGGTACCTGAATGCCGCCAGCGTGCGGTGCAGGAACGGCTCTGCCGGCGCGGGAGGCGCGGCCGGATCGGCAGTCGGCGCCGTCCGCGCCGTGGATTCGATGGGTGCAGCCAAGAGACTACTATCTTATAACAGTCGATTCTTCCGCAGTTTACACGGACATGTCGGGTTCCCCTTGATCCGGCGAAGAGGGTCGCACTATACTCGCCGCACGAGGCGAATAAAAAGCGAAACATTATGCCGTCCGCTCTCCGCGCCGAGCTCGAATTACTCCTTCGCACACGACAGCTCGATCGAACGCTGCCGACACATCCGAGCGCGGATGTCGCGCGCGACGTGGCCGCGACCGGCCTCAGCACGCTGGACGAGGCGCTGGGCGGTGGACTGGTACGCGGGCACGTGTCGGAAATCGTCGGGCCGCGATCGTCAGGTCGCACGACGGTGTTGGGTCGGATGCTTCGAGCGGCGTCGGGTCGCGGCGAAGCCATGGCGATCATCGATGTCTGCGATCGATTCGACCCGGCCTGCGCGGCGGCCTCTGGCGTCGATCTGTCGAAACTGCTGTGGGTTCGCGAGCGCGGCGACGCGTCCCGGGCGCTGAAGGCGCTGAATCTCGTGCTGCAGGCCGGCGGCTTCGGCCTGGTCGCGTTCGATGTCGCTGATGTACCCAGCACGGCGCTGCGGCAGTTTCCGTACACGACGTGGATGCGGATCGCTCGTGTGATCGAAGGGAGTCAGACGGCGGCGGTCATCATCGCGGCTGAGCGGCTTGGGCGCAGCCCCGGCGGTGTGACGATCGCGCTCGAGCCGCCGAATGACGCGTCCCGCGCGCAGTGGTCGGGGACAGCGGATCGCGCGCGGTTCCTCCGGGCGATCGATGTGCGAACGCGTGTGGTGGGAGGGAGATGAGTTCGTGCCGGGGCTCCATTGACACGATGGCTCACGATCATGCGCATCCCGTCGTACACCGATCTCACCCCTGCTATACCGGATGTCACTCCGCGTGAAACATTCGCGCAGGTGAAGCGGTTCCTGCCGCGTCCGGATCTGTCGGTCGAGGTCGCGGCCCCGGCCGCAGACCCGCTCGGGCGACGCTCGTGGTATGCGTGTCTCCGGGGCGGTCTGAAGACCGCGCCACGGCACGCGTCTCCGCATTTCCTCATCGCGCGTGATTTTTCTCCGCGCATTCACTGTTACGGCGCGTCCACGGTCGTTCTGGATGTCAGCGGGCTCGGACGGCTGCTCGGCGACGCGGAGGCGATCGGCGCCGAGCTGGCCCGCGCGGCCGCCGGATACGCTGCCGGCCTCCGTATCGCGATCGCGCGTACGCAGACGGCCGCGCGTCTCCTGGCAATTGGACAGCCGGGACCGACGGTCGCGTCCGGCGACGTGGCGGCAGCGATCGCGGCGCTGCCCATCGACACACTGCGTGGGTTCATCGAGGACGAGGAGGTGGGTGGCGAACCAGCGGCCGCCCGGGTCACGGCGACGGTCGATTGTCTCGACACATTCCGCCGATGGGGGCTCTCGATGCTCGGAGAGGTTGCGGCGCTTCCGCCGATGGATCTGTCCGAGCGCATGGGACAGGAAGGGCTGGCGCTTCAGCAGCGTGCGCGTGGCATCGATTGCGCGCCGCTCGTCCCGGATCCCGACGTGCCGCGGTTCCTGCGGTCCATGGAGCTGGAGTGGCCCATCGATGCGCTCGAGCCGTTGTCGTTCGTGCTTGCGCGCCTGCTCGAACCGCTGTCCTCCGCGCTCGAACGCGCCGATCGCGGCGCCGCGGCGCTGCGGCTCGATCTGCGCCTCGTCGATCGCACGACCCACTCGCGCGTGCTCCAGCTGCCTGCCGCGATGCGCGATGCGAAAGTGCTCCGCACGCTGCTCCTGCTCGATCTCGAATCGCATCCTCCCGCTTCCGCGATCGATATCGTCACCATCGAAATCGATCCGGTTCCTGGGCGAATCGTGCAGTACTCGCTGCTTCAGCGCGCGCTGCCGGCTCCGGAAACGCTGGCAACGCTCACCGCGCGCCTCGGTGCGCTCGTCGGCGAGAGCCGCTGCGGATCGCCGGTCCTGCTCGACACCTGGCGTCCTGACGGGTTCGACATGAAACGCTTCACCCCGGACTCCGATTGCCGCACTCCTGGCACCCTTGGCACCCCTGGCACCCCTGGCACCCTGATCTTGCGCCGCTTCCGCCCTCCTCTCGCCATCCGTGTGACGGTGGAACGCGGCCGCCCCGTCCAGGTCGCGATCGATCGCCGCGGGATGCCCGGGGGGCACGTCGAACGAGCCGCCGGTCCATGGCGCACTTCTGGCGCCTGGTGGGATGCGGCGGCTTCAGCGTGGGATCGCGACGAATGGGACGCAGCGCTGAGCGACGGATCGATCTGCCGCCTCTTTCGCGATCGCCTCCATGACCGCTGGTTCCTCGACGGCATCCTTGATTGATTCGTCATGTACGTCGAGCTGCACGCGGCCTCCGCCTTTTCATTTCTCGACGGCGCTTCACTGCCGGAAGCGCTAATCGAACGCGCCGCGGCGCTGGGATACCCGGCGCTCGCGCTGCTCGATCGCGACGGCGTCTACGGTGCGCCGCGCTTTCATCTAGCCGCCAGACGCGCGGGGATCAAGGCGATCATCGGCGCCGAGTTGACGATGGCGATCGGCACGGCGGCTTCAGTGTTCCGGCTGCCAGTCTTGATCGAATCGCGCGAAGGCTACCGGAATCTGTGCCATCTCGTGACGCGGATGAAACTTCGCTCACCGAAAGGGGAGGGTGCGCTCGCCATCAACGAGCTGGACGGACATGTCGGCGGTTTGATTGCGCTCGTCGGTCGGTCTGCCCTGAGCGGGCCCCGCTTTGGCGTCGGCGGTCTCATCGATCGCATCGTCCACACGTTCGGTGCGAAGAACGTGTGCGTCGAGGTCCAGCGTCACCTGCTGCGCGACGAGGAAGCGGATAACCAGGCGCTGATCGATCTGGCGTCGGCGTTTCATCTACCGGTTGTCGCATCCAACGGCGTCCGGTTCGCGGAACCAGGGAACCGGCCGTTGTATGACGTGCTCACGTGTATCCGTCACAAGACCACGCTGGAGCGCGCCGGCCGCCGTCTCACCTGGAACGCCGAGCGGTACCTGAAGTCGCCCGACGCCATGGCGCGCCTCTTTTCAGACATGCCTGTGGCGGTTGCCGCGACGCGCGATCTCGCCGATCGACTCGAATACACGATGGCCGACCTCGGCTACCGGTTTCCCCATTACCCGGTGCCCGCGGGGGAAACGATGTCGTCGTTTCTCAGAAAGATCACGCAGGCGGGCGCCCGTGAACGGTACCGCCCCTACGACGATCGCGCGCGGCGCCAGGTGGAGCGCGAGCTGGATCTCATCGAAAAGCTCGATCTCGCCGGGTACTTCCTCATCGTCTGGGACATCGTCAATTACTGCCGCCAGGAGGACATACTGGTTCAGGGGCGCGGATCGGCCGCCAACAGCGCCGTCTGTTACAGCCTCGGGATCACAGCGGTCGATCCGGTCGGGATGGATCTGTTGTTCGAGCGCTTCCTGTCGGAAGAGCGCGGGGAATGGCCCGACATCGACCTCGATCTGCCCAGCGGCGATCGCCGCGAGCGCGTGATTCAGCATCTCTATGCGAAGTACGGCAACCGCGTCGGATCCGAAGAATCCAGCGGTGCGCCGACGGGACCGCGTATTGCCATGACGGCAAACGTCATCACCTACCGCGGCCGCAGTGCGGCGCGCGAGGTTGGAAAAGTGCTGTCGCTCGAAACGGCGCAGATCGATCGCCTCGCCAAGGTGATGAACCATTTCGAATGGGTGGATCCCAAAGAGACGCTCGAACGAAATCTCCGCGACGTTGGCCTCGATTTTCATCAGCCGGTCATCCAGGCGTTCGGACGGCTGTGGGGGGAGATCCAGGATTTGCCGCGACACCTCGGCCAGCACTCCGGAGGAATGGTGATGTGCCACGGACGCCTCGACGATGTGGTGCCGCTCGAAAATGCGAGCATGCCCAACCGCGTCGTCGTCCAGTGGGACAAGGACGACTGCGCCGACATGGGGATCGTCAAGGTGGATCTACTCGGACTGGGAATGATGTCGGTGCTGCAGGATGCGCTGGAGCTGGTGAACAAGAACCGGGATCCGCGGGCCCGGGATCCGGCGATCCGAGTGGCTGGGGCCTCGGACGAGTCGAGAATGACTGCTGCAGGATCCAGAGGATCACGGCTCGCGAGTCGCGAGTCGCGAATCCGCGAGTCCCGCGATCGCGATCGGCGGATCTCGATCTGGCCCATCTTCCCCCTGGCGATCCGGCGGTGTATCGCATGTTGCAGGAAGCGGACACGATTGGAATCTTTCAGGTCGAATCCCGCGCCCAGATGGCGACGCTGCCGCGCCTGCGGCCGCAGTGCTTCTACGACATCGTCGTGGAAGTCGCGATCATCCGGCCGGGACCGATCGTCGGGCAGATGGTGCATCCGTACCTGAAGCGGCGCCAAGGCGCCGAGCCGGTGACCTATCCGCATCCCGCGCTCGAGCCAATTCTCGCGCGCACGCTCGGGGTTCCGCTGTTCCAGGAGCAGCTGCTCCGGATGGCGATGGTGGCCGCCGGATTTTCAGGCGGCGAGGCGGAGGAGCTGCGCCGCGCGTTCGGGTTCAAGCGCGCCGAACACCGGATGCAGCAGATCGAAGCGAAGCTCCGGGCCGGTATGGCGCGGCAAGGGATCACCGGCACCGCTGCCGAGGAGATCATCCGCTCGATCACGTCGTTCGCGCTCTATGGCTTTCCTGAATCACATGCGGCGAGCTTCGCGCTGCTCGTGTACGCGAGCGCGTATTTGAAGGCCCATTATCCGGCGGCGTTCTACACGGCGCTTCTGAACAATCAGCCGATGGGGTTCTATCACCCTGCCACGCTCGTGAAAGATGCGCAGCGGCACGGCGTCCGTTTCGCGCCGATCGACGTACAGCAATCGGACTGGACATGCCGCGTCGATCCCGACGGACGCGTGCGGCTTGGGTTGATGTATGTGAACGGCCTGCGTGCTGAAACAGGAAAGATCATTGCCGCGGCTGGCGACTCGCGATTCGCGGCGGGCACTCGCGATCCAAACAACCAGGTGGAAATTGCGTCGCTTGGCTCTGATCGGTGCCCCAAGTGTGGCTGCGACGATCAGTCGATGCTTGAAGAGACACCGACCCACGGGTATTTCTGCAATATCTGCGCACACGAATGGGGTGAGGCGGCGAACCGCGCAGCGGGGCAGCACACGAGCCGTGACCCGCAAACGGCGAATCGCGAGTCGCGAATCGCAAGCCGCGAGCCGCGAATCGCGAGCCGCCAGCCGCGTTATCTCTCTCTCGACGATCTCATCACGCGTACCGGCGTCCGTCGCGACGAGCTCGCCACGCTGGCGGAAATCGGTGCGCTCAATGCCTTCGGCTACGATCGGCGAACCGCGTTGTGGCAGATCGAGAAGGCCGTACGGCCGAAGGGTGAGTTGTTCGAGTTCGAGTCCGATCCCGGATCCCGGATCCCGGATCCCGACCTGTCTTCTCCCTTGCGTCCGATGACTCCACCGGAACGATTAATGGCCGACTACGCGGGCACGAGCCTGACGATCGGTCCGCATCCGCTCGCACTGCGGCGTGCCGAGCTCGCGCTGCGCGGCGTCCTCCGTGCGAGCGACCTGCCTCAGGGGCGACACGGCCGGCGTGTGCGCGTTGCTGGCGCCGTCATCACGCGCCAGCGGCCGGGTACCGCGAAAGGATTCGTGTTCCTCACGCTCGAGGATGAAACCGGAATCGCGAATGTCATCATCCGCCCCGATCTCTTCACCGAACAGAAGCGCGACATCGTCGGCGAGCCGTATCTCCTCGTCGAAGGCACGCTGCAGATCCAGGAAGGCGTGACGTCGATGAAAGCGGAGCGCGTGATCGGCCTCTCAAGCGGAGGACCTGAGCCTCAATCACACGATTTCCGTTAAGCGATTTTCTTGTCCCTCGTTCCTGTCGGGCAGCGGTCCGGACTCAGTCCCACGACTTCCGCTAACGCTCAGGCGTTCGCACGATACGCCTCTCAGCTGAGCTCTATGGCGCGCCAATTGCACCGGTCCTCATGAGTTGAAGCACGACGGCCTGAGGGAGCGTCAGTTGCGTGAAGCGAAGGTCAATTGGTCATTGGAAACCAGGTCGGTCACGCGAGCTGTATGGTTCCTGTTCGCCACTGTCGGGCTGGCTGCCTGCGCGACGCCCATCGTCAAGTCGACACTGCCAGGCCGCCGCCGACGCCAGAGCAACTGGCTGAGCTTTGGGTGCGGCCGGAGCCGGGCCGCGATCTCTTCTACGGCGTCGGCGGCGCGCGCTCGCGCCGGATCCCGTCGTCGGTCTACACCGTCATCGAACATCAAGCGGTCCGGGATTCAGCCGCGGCTACACGGTGAAGGATCCGCACGACCGCGAGTGGAGCGCGAAATTCCCCCCGGAAGCGCCCACCGAAGTCGCGGCCTCGCGCATCCTGTGGGGAATCGGCTACCACCAGCCGCCGATCTATTACCTCGCGACAGTGGAACGGCCGCCCAGGCGCCGTCGCCGAATCCGCAGCTGCCCGCGCGGTTCCGCGAGAAGACGCCGGACATTCCACGGCCTCGACGCCGAAGGACGCCGTGGTCGTACTACCACAATCCGTTCGTCGGCACGCGCGAGATGAACGGCCTGCTCGTGCTCCAGGCGATGCTGGGCAACTCCGATCTCAAGGATCAGCAGAACGTCATCTACGAACTGAAGGAGCCGTTCGAAGGCAGCCGAAGCGGTGGTACGTCGCGCGCGATCTGGGCCAGTCGTTCGGCCGGACCGGCGTGCTCGATGCGCCGCGCGGCGATCCGGCTGTCTTCGAGCAGACGCCGTTCATCAACGGAGTCGTGGAGGGGGCAAGGTCCGGTTCGACTATCGCGGCCGCCACCGCTCGCTGTTCGAGAACATCTCGCCGGCGGACGTCCGTTGGATGTGCCAGCAGCTGCAGGCGCTGACCGATGCCCAGTGGCACGACGCGTTCCGCGCCGGCGGCTTTCCGCCGGCGATTGCCGATCGCTTCATCCGCCGCATGAAGCAGAAGATCGACGAAGGGCTGCGCTGAAGGACTCATGAACGTATTCGCCGACTTCGTATCGATTCACCGTTCGTCGCGGTCGCTTCTGCTCGTGGCCGTGCGGCTCGCCGCGGCCGCGGATGCCCGTCGCCGCCCCGCAGCAGGGCGAGGACTCGGGCGGACAGACGCTCGACGACCAGACAGCCGCTGCACGAACCCGACCCGCTGCACGACGTGCAGGTCGCGCTGATCCGTCTGCCGCTCGCGGCGGTCGCTCGGCGCGTGCGCTCGCGCTCCGTCCGAGGCGGCGCGGCACGCCGCCGCGGACGCCGCGCGGTGCTGCAGACGCAGATCATCCTGTCGATCGTCGGCGCGGTCATCATGCTGGTCGTCGGGGCCAGCCTGGCGCGCGCGTTCGGCATCGTCGGCGCGGCGAACCTGATTCGCTACCGATCGAAGATCGACGACCCGAAGGACGCGGTCGTGATGCTGTGCACGCTCGCGGTGGGCCTGGCCTCCGGCGTCGGGCTGTACGCGCTGGCGGTCGTCTCGACGGCGTTCATCGCCGCCGCGCTGTGGGTGATCGAGTCGTTCGAGCTCCGACTCGCGACATTTCGACCTGAAGATCAAGGCCGGAGACGACACCGATTCCCTGCGACCGAAGATCGAGGACATCCTGCGCCGCTATCATCTTGAGTTCGAGCTGCGCACGTCGTCGGACGAGGAGGTCTGCTACGATGTGCAGGTGCCGCTCGAGGTGCAGACCGATCGCGTGTCCAACACCATCCTCCGCCTCGATCAGAAAGGGCACGCGCCGTCGACTGGACTGAAAAGAAGAAGAACGGCAAAAAGTGAAGCTCATCATCCAGCCCGACGACGGCGTGACGCCGCTGGTGCAGGCCGTCCGTAACGCGAAGAAGACGATCGACATCGTGATCTTCCGCTTCGACCGCGCTCGAGCTCGAGAAGGCGCTCGAAGCGGCGGTCGCGCGCGGCGTCGTGGTCCGCGCGCTCATCGCCCACACCAACCGGGGAGGCGAGAAGATCCTCCGCAAGCTCGAGCTGCGGCTGCTCGATGCCGGCGTCACGGTGGCGCGGACCGCCGACGATCTGCCGCGCTATCACGGCAAGATGATGGTGGTCGACGACACCCTGCACGTCTTCGGCTTCAACTACACACGCCTCGACATCGAGAAGAGCCGCAGCTTCGGCATCGTCACCGACGATGCCACGCTGGTGAAGGAGGCGCGCTGCGCTGTTCGAGGCCGACAGCACGCGTCAGCCCTATAAGCCGCGGACACGACGAGCTGGTGGTCAGCCCCGGAGAGCTCGCGCGAGATCCTCGACCGACTTCATCAAGAAGGCGAAGAAGGAGCTGCTGATCTACGACGCGAAGGTCAGCGACCGGCTGATGCTCCGCCTGCTGGCCGAGCGCGCCAAGGCGGGCGTCGAGATCCGGATGTTCGGCAAGCTCGGCAAGGGCGCCGACGGCATCGAGGCGCGCAAGCTGCCCGACCTGCGCCTGCACGTGCGCGCCATCATCCGCGACGGGTCGGCGGCGTTCATCGGCAGCCAGAGCCTGCGCAAGCTGGAGCTCGACGGCCGCCGCGAGATCGGCGTCATCGTGTCCGACGAGCGGGTGGCGAAGAAGATGCGGGACGTCTTCGAAGCGGACTGGGCGCTGACGCCGGAGGCGAAAGCAGGCCGAGGCTGCAGCCGGAGAAGGAAAAAGAGAAAGAAGAAGAGAAGGAGAAGGAAAGCGAGAAGGCTACTTCCGGCGCGTGATCGACCCCGCAGTCGAACACCTGCCCCATGCCGCGAGATGGCGTTGAACCACATCTCGTCGCCGTTGATCTCCGCCATCATGAAGGCCTGATCCTGATCGTTGCCGGCCGCCGTGAGACCGGTGCTCTTGTCGATGTTCCCCTTCCGCAGCTGGCCGCCCGACCCGCACACGAAGTAGACGATCCCTTTCTGCGGCTTGGTCCGCTCGTAGAAATGATCGTGGCCGGTCAGCACGACGCTGACGTTGTATTTCAGGAACAGCGGCTCGAGACGCTCGCGCAGCTGCGTGTCGGAACCGTGGCGCTCGCCCGACGAGTACGGCGGGTGGTGGAAGTACGGGATCTTCCAGTCCGAGTCCGAGGCCTTCAGCTCCTTCTCGAACCAGGCGACCTGTTCGGGCTCGAGGTACGAGCTCTCGAGCGCGAAGAAGCGGACACTCTGCTTCGTGTCGCGGCTTGAACGAGTAGTACAGCTTCCCGTCCATGTTGAACAGCTTGTAGTTGCGCTGTTCCTGCGCGCGTCGTGGTTGCCGAGCGACGCGTAGAACTTGACGCCGGCGTCGAGCAGCGGCTTGTACGGCTCTTCGAACTTCTTCTTGAAAGTCCTGCGGGCGCTCGGACGCCGTAGAGGTTGTCGCCGACCAGCGCGACCAGCTCGAACGGAAACTGGTCGTGCACGCGCTTCATCTGTGCGGCCAGCTCGTACTGCTGCTTGCTCGCCGGTGCCGAAGTCGCCGAGGACGGCGAACTTGAGCGAGTCGGCCTTGTTCGGCAGCGTCAGCGGGAGCGCGGCGCGCTGCGCCGGCCTGCGTGCTGTGGCGCCGCCTGCCGGCGACGATGCGAGGCGCCGCGTGACCGACGAGAACAGAGCGCGAGCAGGACGCACGCGATGCACGCGGAGCTTCGCTTCAGCATGCCGTCATCCGAGCGTCACTTGCGGGAAGGCTTCCGGACGAAGTCGGCGATGATGTGCGCGTGCGTGTCCATCAGGATCAGGTCGTTGCCGACGAAGCGGAATTCCATTTCTTCCGGCAGCTTCGGGACCGTTCCAGCACCTGAGGCGGGATCGTCGACACCGGGACGTTGTCGGGATATCGACCGTTGACGTCGAGGGACGGCACGCCCGGGATTCTCGTCCATGATCGAGGCCTTCAAGGCGGCGCCGTCGGGGCCGCCGAACACCTTCGCGATGCAGCTGCTTGAAGACGGCCTGCGATTCCGGTGTGAAGATGTCGCCCGGTCTTCGCATCCTTGCGCGCCTCCTGGATCAGCTTCGCCAGCGCGCGCTGGTGCGCGTCGATCTGCTCCGGCGTGGATTCCTTCGACAGTCGGCAGCGAGTTCTCGAGCTTCTGGTGGAGCGCGACGTACTGGTTGACGCGATCGAGAAAACCGGCGATCGGCCTTCGCGTCGTGCGTTGACCGGCTGCTCGGCCTGCCGGCGTAGCGGCCGCCGGGGACAGCGGCTTTGGCCTGATCGGCTGGCGGCGGCGCGGACGTCGTCGAGCACGCCGAGAGCGTCAGAGCCGCGAGCAGCGACCGACGCGGACCGCCTGCCACGCATCTGCGTCATCGTGCCAGCCTCAGCCCCGGTAGTTGCCGAACTGCAGCGCGACGCCGAAGTCGTGTTCGCGCAGCAGCCGCATCGCTTCCTGCAGCTCGTCCTTCGAGGCGACGAGACGCGCACCTGATCGGCCTGGATGGCGGCCTGGACTTTCTTGAGCTTGTTGTCCTTGAGGAACTTGACGATGTCTTTCGCGGCCTCGGTGGGGATGCCCTGCTGGAGGGTGATGACGCGCCGGACGGTGTCGTTGGCCGCGCGCTCGACGTCGCCCGGCGTCAGGTTCTTGGTCGGCACGCCGCGCCGCACCATGCGGCCCTGGAGGATCTCCCAGAGCGCGTTCATCTTGAACTCGTCGTCGGCGGTGAGCGTCAGGGTGTTCTCGGTGCGATTGAGATCGATCGCGGCGCGCGAGCCCTTGAAGTCGTAGCGCTGCGCGACTTCCTTCCGCGCCTGGTTGACCGCGTTGTCGACCTCCTGGAGATCGACGCCCGACGTGATGTCGAAGGATGCGAGATTCGCCATACGCAGTAGTTATACAGGACCGGACTACCCGCGCACCCGGCGCACGCCGCGTCCGACCGCGAGCGAGTGCTCGAAGATCGCGCCGACCCGGATGCCGCCCGGCAGCCGGTGGCGTCCGACCGCCTTCAGGCCGGCCGAGGCGATGCAGCCGCAGTTCGAGCAGTCCGGGTTGCCGCCGAACTGGCACGGCGTAATCTGCTGCTCGAAGTCGGCGGAGACGCAGGTCGTCGTCTGCGCGAAGATGCAGTCGTCCGGGATTGGGCGGCTCGCTCGTACACGCTCGATCAAGCCCTTCGGGCATGCTGAGCTTCGGGAAAGCGCTTCCGCAGGTGCATCAGCGCCGCGACGACGCGCTCGCGATCGGCGGCGTCAGACGCTCCGTCCGACTCCTCGCCGATCTGCGGCGTGTACAGGCTGATCCAGATCTGCCGCCGTTCGGGGTTGTCCGACCAGAACCGGACGAACTCCTCGAGATAGCCGTCGCGCCGCGACTGCTGCCGCGTGACCGTGCAGTGCACGGTGATCTGGTGCCCGTTGATGTGCTTCAGGATGCGATCGTAGGTGGCGGGCGTGCGCCGCACGTCGTGCTCGGGCTGCAGGCCGTCGATCGAGACGACGATCTGCAGGCGCGGGATCGCCGCCCATTCCGACGGAATCGGCCGGACGGCGCTGGTCACGACCTGCGTGTAGATGCCCGCTTCGCGAGAGCCTCGGCAGGATCTCGTCGAGCTCGCGATAACGCACGAGCGGTTCGCCGCCGACGATCGAGACGTGAAGCGGTCGATGCGCGTCGATGAGCGCGAAGAACCGATCGACAAGTTCCTGGCCCTTGAAGTCGCTGACCTGCCGCAGCGTGACGTCGCCGCCGAGGTGATCGTCGCCGTAGGCGTAACAGCCCGGGCAACTGCAGGGGACATTCGCGGGTGATCTCGACCGAAAGGGCAGGACGATAACCGCGAAGGATTCTCCCCCACGCGGGGATAATGCCTTCCATCTACCAGACTATAACAAAGGATGCCTGCGGATGCCGCATGCCGCGCTCGACGCCGGCTTGACCTTGTCTGGAATCCGATCGCTCGACAACTTCCTGAGCCCAGCCGTTAATTTGATGACAACGATGGACTTACCGTCGCTGCCGTGCTTGAATGCGTCGACTCGATCGTGTTGCAATAGAGATCCGCCGAATTCGCGAAACCTTTTCAGCGTCGGCGGTAGCTCTGTGCCGCCGTGGGAGATCGTATCGCCATGCACGAAGCGGAAGCATGCTTCACCGTCGGGCATTCCTCGGACTCGGTGCCGGCGGCCGTCGCGTCGCGCTGGTGCCGATCAAGGCGCGGGCCGCGCACGACCGGCATCGCCGTCGCCCGTGCACCCGAACGGACGCTCTCGTTTTTCAACACGCATACGGGCGAGCGACTGAAGACGACCTACTGCAGCGCCGGCGTGCTACCAGCCTGAGGCGCTCGACAAGCTGAACTACATTCTCAGAGACTTCAGGGTCAACGAGATCAAGCCGATCGAGCCCAGGCTCTTCGATCTGCTTCACGAGCTTGGCGGCACCCTGGAAACGGACCAGCCGTTCCACATCATCTCGGGCTACCGATCGGCTCAGACCAACGCGATGCTGCGCGAGCGCGGCGGCGCGACCACCGGGGTGGCTTCCCACAGCTTGCACATGGTGGGTCAGGCCATCGACATCCGTGTTCCCGGGCGTCAAGCTCGATCGATCTGCGGGACGCGGCGAAGTCGCTCAAGATCGGCGGCGTGGGCTTTTATCCCGACCTGAACTTCGTGCACGTGGACGTGGGGAGGGTGAGGGACTGGTAGTTCGTTGGACGATTTGGGATGGCGGTTTTGCATCAGAGGTTTGCGTTATAAGTTCCGCTCAGGTTGCTGAAAGCGCAACCCGAACCAGATACCGAAACCACGTCACTGAACCAACTGCCGACTAAGATCACTTGATTCAAAAACGCCGTTCGAAAATCCAGGGCTGGGGCGTGTTCGCGACCCAGCCCATCTCCAAGAACACACGCATCGTCACCTACGATGGTGAAAAGATCACCAACCGCGAGAGCCTCAAGCGCGAGATGCGGTACCTGAAGAAGGGCCACATCTGGTGCTTCAAGCTGAATCGCCTGTACGTGCGCGACGCCGCCGTCGGCGGCAACGTCGCCCGCTACATCAATCACGCCTGCGAGCCGAACTGCTACACCCGGGTGATCGGCGACACGATCTGGATCATCGCGGCGCGGAACATCCGCAAGGGCGAAGAGCTGACCTACGACTATTCGACCGACGGCGAAGGCTCGATCCCGTGCCGATGCCGGCCGGGTTGCAAGGTCATGATCTGATGCAGGTGCTCTACCTGCACGGCTTCGCCTCGTCGCCGCAGTCCTCAAAAGCCACGTTCTTCGCGGGCAGGCTGGCCGCGCGCGGCATCAGCTGACCGTGCCGGACCTCAACCAGCCGGACTTCTCGACGCTGACGGTGAGCCGGATGCTGCGACAGGTCTGCGAGCTCGATCGCCCGGAGCGCTGGCCCGGTCGTCGTTCATCGGCTCGAGCCTTGGCGGGTTCGTCGCCGTGCAGGCCGCGCGTCAGCACCCGGATCGAATCGACCGCCTGGTGCTGCTGGCGCCGGCGCTGGACTTCGACGGCAATCGTCTGAGCGAGCTGGGCGATCGCGGCCTCGACGCGTGGAAGCGTCGAATCAGCTTGAGGTCTTCCACTACGGCTACGGCCGGATGATGCCGGTCCACTACGAGCTCTACGCCGATGCGCTGCCGATACAACGCGATCGACGCCGACGCTCGAGCCAGCCGGTGCAGGTCTTCCAGGGGCCGACGCGACACGGCCGTCGATCCGCGCACGGTCGAGCGCTGGGCTGCGACGCCGGCCGAACGTCGAGCTGCACATGCTCGACGACGACCACCAGCTGCTGAAGAGCCTCGACGACGATCTGGGCGGAGATGGAGAGATTCTTACAATTGGTGCTCGTGAATTAAGGCGACGTGCCGAGTAGTTCACGCCGCCAGTCACGCGCAGAGGTCACATTCACCAGCAGATTCCTTGATAGTGCCCCGGGATCTCCGCGCGATCGGTCTTCACCCGCACGAGATCGATGATGAGCTGATCGGGGCGCGTCCGCTTCAGCGCATCGGCGAACTCCGGCGCGGCGTTGCCGACGACGATCACGTCGGAGTTGTCGAGCACCTCGTCGATCGTCTCGCAGAGCAGCGACGACAGGTGAGGGATCTGCGTGTTGATGTATTCCTTGTTGGCGCCGACCAGCCGCGCCAGCGAGACGTTCCTGTCGTAGATGCGCAGCTCGTAGCCCTTGCCGAGCAGCGCCTCGGCGAGGATGACGATCGGGCTTTCGCGCAGGTCGTCGGTGCCCGCCTTGAAGCTGAATCCGAGCAGGCCGATCCGCTTCTTGCCGCTCTCGATCACCTGATCGAGCGCGTGCTGGATCTGCAGCTGGTTGCTGCCAAGAATCGACTGGATGACCGGCATCTCGAGGTCGACTTCCTTGGCGCGGTACTGCAGCGCGCGGACGTCCTTCGGCAGGCACGAGCCGCCGAACGCGAATCCCGGCTTCATGTAGTACGACGACAGGTTCAGCTTCTCGTCCCGGCAGAAGATGTCCATGACTTCGTGGCTGTCGATGCTGGACGCGCTTGCAGAGATTGCCGATCTCGTTGGCGAAACAGACCTTCAGCGCGTGCCAGGTGTTGCTGGCGTACTTCATCATCTCGGCCGTGCGGATGCTCGTGGTGACGAGCGGCGCCTCGACGCTGGGCGTAGAGCGCTTCGGTCGGTGCGGCGTCCGACGCGTAGTTGTGGCCGACCAGCGTCAGCGGCGGACTGCCGGAAATCGTGCAATGGCGGTGCCTTCGCGCAGGAACTCCGGGTTGACGGTGACGCCGAAGCCGGTCCCGTACTTCTTGCCCGATGCGTTCTCGAGCGTCGGGATGACCAGGTCGTGCGTCGTGCCCGGCAGCACCGTGCTGCGCACGACGACCACGTGGTAGTCGTCCTTGTGTTTCAGTGCCGTCGCCGATCTGCTCGCAGACGCGCTCGAGGTACGACAGATCGAGGCTGCCGTTCTTGCGGCTCGGCGTGCCGACGCAGAGCAGCGACAGGTCGGTCGCGTGCACGGCTTCGCTCGGTGCTGGTCGTCGCTCGCAGCGATCCGTCTGCGCCGACGTGTCTTGAATCAGCTCGTCGAGCCCCTTCTCGACGATCGGGCTGCGTCCCTCGTTGAGGCTGGCCACCTTGTCCGGGTTCACGTCGACGCCGACGACCGTGTGGCCATCCGCCGCAAACGACGCCGCCGAAACACTGCCGACATATCCCAGCCCGAATACTGAAACCTTCATTCTGCTCCGTGGTCCCTTGAGATCGCCTCTGGTTCCATCGCTCGCGCGGTGATTCCGCCGCTCGCGGTCGCCGCTCAGCGCACGCCTGGCGTGCACACGCGCCAGCGCGTCTTCGAAATCCTGCGCGACGGCCGACCAGTCATAGCGCTCGACGACGAGCCGCCGGGCTTCGGTCTCAATTCGCCGCGCGCAGTCGTGATCGTCGCGAATCAGATGCACCACCGCTTGTGCGAATCGCGACCGGCTCGTCGGCAATGACGATGTCGTGTCCGGGCGTCACGGGGAGTCCTTCGGCGCCGACGGTCGTCGAGACCACCGCCTTTCCCATCGCCATCGCTTCGAAGATCTTCAGTCGCGTGCCGCCGCCGATTCGCAGCGGCACGACATAGACGGACGCCGTCGGCGATATGCGGGCGCACGTCGTCGACCCGGCCGGTGACCTCGACGCCGGCGTACGTCGGCGAGCCGTTTCACGGCCGGCGTCGGCGAGCGTCCGATGATGCTGAGCGTGGTGTCGGGCTCGACCTGGCGGATGCGCGGGAGGATCTCGCGCACGAAATACTGCATGCCGTCTTCGTTCGGCAGCCAGTCCATCGAACCGGTGAAGACGAGATGTGCGCCGCCTGCGCGGACGCTCGCGTCATCGGGGCGAAATACGTGGTATCGACGCCGGTCTGCACAACGTGCGCCGGTGCCTTCAAGCGCGTCGGGATAGAGTCGGGCGAACGTGTGGCGGTCCGCGTCGGAGACGGCCAGCACGAGATCGAAGCGGCGCGAGGGCGCCGTCGTTCGAACGCGCGCATCCGGCGCCACTGCTGGCGGAGCAGGAACCGCGCGATCGGGTTGGTCGGCGTTCTCGGCGTGGCGCCGCCAGATTTCCGCTTCCACGTTGTGGGTGAAGAGAATCGCCGGGCAGGGCAGCGAGTCCGGCAGGTTCACGACGGGTGGAAGAAAATCGCAGACGACGGCATCGAACCGGCGTTCCCGAAGGCAGACGCTCGATGCGCGCGACCGGTACGTCGGCCGAGCGATACTTGGCAACCGCGTAGGGAACGCGATCCAGGAGGTAGCCGGCGGCGTCGGCGTAGAAGCGGAGCGTGCCTTTCGGCGGATCGGTGCGCGGGATCGTGACCAGGTGCGACGCGACCTCGCGCATCCCCTCGAGATCGGCCGGCGTCTGCGACGGGTCCATGAACGAGAGATAGGTGATGTCGTGCCGGCGCGCGAGGTGCCGCATCAGGTGCCACGTCCGCAGCTTGCCGCCCTTGTCGAGCGGCAGCAGCAGGCCCGCGTTGAGCCAGAGAATGCTTCATGCCGTAGCCCTCAAGCTGCGGCGGTCGGGCGAGCGATCAACGTGTTTCCCGGGATCGTCTGCGACGCCTTCGCCATCGATGTGGGTCCGATACCAGAGCTCGAGGTTGAGCAGGCTCCAGATCGCGTCGGCGCCATCGGTGGCGCCGGCCGCGTGCGCGGAAATCAACCGCTCGACCGCCGCGGCATCGATGATGCCGCGCTGGCGGCTCCGCGGGTCGAGCAGGACGTCGCGAGCGACCTCCTTCCACGGTCCGCGCATCCAGATGCCGAACGGCACGGGAAACCCCATCTTCTTTCGCGTCAGAATCTCCGGCAGGAAGCATGCCCCGCACGGCCTCACGCAGGATCCACTTCGTCGTGAATCCGCGCAGCTTCATGCGTGCCGGAAGTCCGGCCGCGAACTCGACGAGCTGATGATCGAGAAAGGGCACGCGGCTCTCGATCGATGCCGCCATGCTCATCTGATCCTGCTTCATCAACAGCTCGACCAGGTAGGTCTTCATGTCCGCGTAGAGCAGCCGGTCGAGCGTGGCGCTCCGGCCGTTCGGCGCATCGAAAAACGCGCGCGACGGGCCGTAGGCCCGTTCGGAGGTCGCCAGCCTTCCGAACTCGGGCGAGAGCAGCGTCTCCTGGCGCCGGAGGCCGATGGCGGCAAAGTTGTCGAAGAACATCGCCTCAGGCGTGCGCGGCATGCCGAGGAACGATCGCGCGGCATAGCGGCCGAGCGTGCCCGGGACGCCGTGGGACGATGCTGCGTTGGCGATCCAGCGCCGGAGTCGGCGCCGGCACCAGCGGCGTACGCCGCCGCCGCGCGCCAGTTGGCAAGCGCGCGCGGGTATTTGCCGTAGCCGGCGAGCAGTTCGTCGCTGCCTTCGCCGGTCAGCACGACCTTGACGTGTTCGCGCGCCAGCGCGCTAGACGAAATAGAGCGGAACGCTCGATGGGTGCGCGATCGGCTCGTCTTCGTGCCAGATCAGCCGGGGCAGCGCGCCGAAGAAATCCTGATCGTCGATGACGACTTCGTGCGCGTCGGCCTTGATCGCCTGCGCGACCTGACGCGCGTAGTCGAGTTCGCTGAACGCGCGCTGCTTGAACGCGACCGAGAACGTCTGGAGCGGTCGGTCGATCATCCTCGACATCAGCGCGGCGATGGCGCTGCTGTCGAGGCCGCCCGAGAGAAACATGCCGAGCGGCACATCCGCCATCAGGCGAATGCGGACCGACTCTTCGAGCAGATCCGGAACCGCCGGACGATGTGGGCCTCCGACAAGTCGACGCGACCTCCCGTGATGGACGTCGCCGCCGGGATATCCCAGTACTCACGAATTGCGATCTCGCCCTTGTCGAACGTCAGGACGTGTGCCCGGGCTGCAGGCGATGGATGCCCTTGAACAGGGTTTCCGTCCCGGAGAGATATCGCGTGCTGAGGAGTTCCGGGAGGCCGCTTCGTTCGCCTCGGCTCGAATCGAGCCCGCTCTCCAGGATGGCTTTGATTTCGGACCCGAATAGCAGCCGATCGTCCCGACCGCGCCCAGTAGAGAGGCTTGACCCCGAGACGATCGCGTGCGAGCAGCAACCGGCGCCGCGTCGAGTCCCAGATCGCGAACGCGAACATCCCGCGGAGCTGCTCGACTGCTGCGTCGCCCCAGTGCTCGTACGCATGGAGGATCGTCTCGGTATCGGATCGTGACTTGTAGCGATGCCCGGCTGATTCCAGCCGCTCGCGGACGGATTGGTGGTTGTAGATCTCGCCATTGAAGACGATCCACGATCGTGTCGTCCTCATTCGACGAGTGGCTGATGACCGGCCGCCAGGTCGACAATGCTCAAACGGCGATGTGCCGAGCGCCGCCTGGCCGTCGACGAACAGACCCCGCGTCGTCTGGTCCGCGATGCGCGATGACGTCGCGCATCCGTACCACGCGTTCGCTGTCATCGGGATGGAGCCGCTCGGACGAGACGATGCCAGCAATTCCGCACATCGTGAATCAGCCCTTGCGCCGTGCCCGATCGAAGCAATCGATTCGATCGGGCGGGTTCGCCACGGCTCCCGACAACACGGCGAATGCGCGGAGGCGTTCGGTGCGTGGGGGCGCCGGCGATCGTGAGGCTCGTCGGACGAGCTTCAAGGCTGGCCGAGCCGCTTGAGTGTGTGAGCAGTCGTTGGAGTGCCGGATCACGCGGCCAATCTCAGCAAGGCAAGTGCCACACATGGTCTACCGATCGTGCCCATGTACCTGCCTACGACTTGGCTATGGCGGGACGTTCGGCGTTCCTGCTGAGGTGCGTGGTGCCCAATCTGAGTCGATCGTTACCCATGTTCGCGAATCCAACACGTTGATGTCTGCCCGCCGACACAGCACCCCGGCCTTAAGCACGTGTCAAGGCGGGACCATTCAGGTGCGGGACTTGCACAGCTCAGCGGAATGGCGTCCCCTCTCAAGGTCGCGATCGTCGCGCCCACGCTTCGGATTCTCGGAGGGCAGGCGGTCCAAGCGAACCGGCTTCTCAGGGCTTGGGAAGGCGATCCGGAAATTGAAGCCTGGCTCGTTCCCATCAACCCGATCCCAGCCGTGCTGCGCCGGTTCGCGAATGTGAAGTTCATCCGGACCGTGCTCACCCAGCTGAACGTACTGGCCCACGCTGCTGCGCCAACTTTCTCGTGCGGACGTCGTGCACGTGTTTTCCGCGTCCTACCTGTCGTTCCTGCTCGCGCCGTTGCCAGCGGTGTTGATCGCTCGTCTGCTGGGGAAGCCCGTCGTCATGAATTACCGCAGCGGCGAAGCGCCGGACCATCTCAAGCGGTCGCGGATCGCGCGTTCGACGCTACGGCGTGTCGCGGCTAACGTGGTGCCGTCAGCGTTTCTTCAAAAGGTCTTCGCGCAGTTCGAGATTCCCGCCGACATCATTCCGAACATCGTTGATCTCGATCTCTTTGCCTTTCGGGCGAGGCGACACCTTCGCCCGCACATGCTCTGCACGCGAAACCTCGAGCCCATGTACAACGTGGCCTGCACCCTGCGGGCGTTCGAGATCATTCAAGCGAGCTACCCGGATGCGACGCTGACGCTGGTGGGGGCCGGCTCGCAGGCGGAATCGCTGCGAGAACTGGTGGCAGTACGCGGATTGCGGAACGTCCATTTCGCAGGCGCCGTCGCGCCGTCCGACATGTGGCGCTACTACGCGAACGCCGACATCTACATCCAGACGCCAGAGATCGACAACATGCCGACGTCTGTGCTCGAGGCCTTCTCGAGCGGCTGCGTCGTCGTGTCAACCGCGGCCGGTGGCGTGCCGACGATTCTGGAGGACGGCGTCCACGGCAGTCTCGTGCCTTGCGGGGATCACGCCGCTGCAGCAGATCGGGTGCTTACGTTGCTGGCAGCACCTGATCTTGCCAGACAGTTCACCGTTCAAGCGCGACAGACGTGTGAGCGCTACCGGTGGAGCACCGTCCGCGCGCAGTGGCTCGATCTCTACCGGGGTCTTGCGTCTCGCGGTGCGGCAAACATTTCCGCGTCATGGCCATCGCCGAGCACTCAACTACCTGTGAAAGTCGCGATCGTCGCGCCGTCGCTCCGGATCCTGGGGGGCCAGGCCGTCCAGGCGCAGCGTCTGATCGAGGCGTGGACCGAGGACGCGGAAATCCGCGCGCATCTTGTACCGATCAACCCCTTGGCGCCGCCGCCGTTGGACATCCTCGAGCAAGTGAAATTCATCCGGACCGCGATCACCCAGATCCTGTACTGGCCGCTGCTGTTCCGGGCGCTGAAGTCCGCAGACATCGTGCACGTGTTTTCCGCGTCGTACTGGTCTTTTCTCCTGGCGCCGCTTCCGGCCATGCTGGTCGCTCGTCTGCTGGGCAAGCCACTCATTGTCAACTATCGCAGCGGCGAAGCGCCCGATCACTTGAGCCGTTCGGCGGTCGCCCGGTTCGCGCTCCGTCGTGCCGATTGCAATGTCGTTCCCTCGACGTTCCTGCATGACGTGTTCGCGCAGTTCGGGATTTCCACGGAGATCATTCCGGACATTGTCGATCTGGACCAGTTCGCGTTTCGGGCGCGAGAAGTCTTTCAGCCGCGGTTCCTCTGCACGCGCAATTTCGAGCCGCTCTACAACGTCAGCTGCACGCTCAGAGCGTTCGCGATCGTGCAACGCTCGTATCCGGACGCGACGCTCACGCTGGTTGGATCGGGATCGCAACGCGACGCACTGGAGCGACTCGCCTCTACCTTGAAACTTCGCAATGTTGAATTCGTGGGAGCCGTTCCTCCTGATGACATCTGGCAGTATTACGCCGACTGCGACATCTATCTGCAGACACCGGACATCGACAACCTGCCCGCCTCCGTGCTCGAGGCGTTTGCCAGCGGCTGCGTGGTGATCTCCACCAACGCCGGCGGCATGCCGACGATCCTTACGGATGGCGTCGACGGTTACATGGTGCCGCTCGACGACCATGTCGCGGCAGCCGAACGCGCCATCCGCGTGATCGAAGATCCGCGGACCGCCCAGCGGCTGGCGGTTGTCGCTCGGGAGAGTTGCGAGCGGTATCGATGGAGCGACGTGCGGGTTCTCTGGCTTTCTCTGTACCAGAACAGGATGAAGCGGGCCGGCGCCGTTGCAGCACCGATGAACGCCTGACCTCTATGCTTATCGTGCCGGAGAGCCCAGCAGCGCGGCCGTGGAGGTTGTGTGCGGGTTGGTCAATCGCAGCATGGGCCAGCCCTCGAGGAGCGCTCGAAAAGCAAGAAAGCTGACCCCCGACGAGATCACGATTCTGCGGACATGGGCTGGATCCACTGGCGTGGTGTTGTGTCCACCGTACGCAGAGCAACACACATCGTACTCACGCCGGGCTACGGCCATCGTGTCCGGCCGCATGTTGCGGCGACGGCCGTACGGAAATGCGAACAGCCGGATCGGCCCGCCGAGCTCCTGTTCGAGCCGCTCGCGCGAGTGGCGAAGCTCCATCCTGGCTTGTGACAGAGGGATTGTTCCCATGTCCGCATGACTGCAGGTGTGAGAACCGATGTCGAAGCCCTGCGCGATCAGCGAGCGAAGGTCGTCCCACGTCATGTGCGGCTGGCGTTCGCGGCCACGCAGCGCATCGTGCGGGAATGGCCGTTCGCTGCCGATCATGTCGGTGGATACGAAGAACGTGGTCGGCAGCCCCAGTTCGTGTAGCACGGGTGCGGCGGTCGTGGCATTATCCAGATAGCCATCGTCGAACGTGATCGCCACGAGCCGTTCTGCGGATCCTTTGCGGGCCAGTCTCCTGACCGCCTCCTTGAGGGGCGCGACACGGTACGCGTCGCGCAAGTACTCCATCTGCTGTCGAAACGCGGCAATACCGACCGACGAGCCATCATCGGCAGGATCCTTGACCTGGTGATAGGTCACCACGGTCAAGCGGCCGCGGCCCAGCCGTGCGGCGAATCGCTGGTGCGCCGCCGGCAATCCGGAGGCGAGGTACGTTTTCATGAGCGCGTCCTTGACGCGCGACTTCATGCCGGACATCGGTTGTGTTCCGTGGAATTTCGCGCATCGGCCGCGGCAGGACCTATCGAGCCGGAGAGGTACAGCCGTTCGAATTGCTCCACCATTCGGTCGAAGGAATAGTCGCGAGCGATGCGTGTCCGACCCGCCCGACCGAAGGCGGCCACCCGGTCGGGGTGATCCAGCAGATCCAGCAGCGCGAGAGCCAAGGCTTCGGGATCCCCGGGCCGCACGAGGTGACCGGTCTCGCCATCCGTCACGAGCTCGGGAATGCCGCCGACACGCGACGCCACGACGGGCAAGCCTGCGGCCATCGCTTCAAAGATGACGTTCGGCGACGCTTCCGATTCCGAGGGCAGCACGAACAGATCCGACTCCGACAGGATCGCCGGTACGTCATCACGGTGTCCAAGGAACCGAACGTGCGGCAGCGCGCCGGTTGCTGTCGCGAGTCGAACCAGCGCCTCTCGACACGGACCGTCCCCGACGATCCAGAACTCAACATCCGGATGCCGCGCGGCAATGCGCGGGGCAGCCGCGATCAGCACGTCGATCCGTTTCTCCTCGCGGAGGCACGCGACCATCGCGATCGTTCGGGGTCGCGACCGATCCCGGCGAAATGAAAAGACCGACAGATCGATCCCGTTTGGGATGACGTCGATGTGCGCCTCTGGCACGCCCTCCGAGACGACCTGATTGGCAGCCGCGCGCGAGTTGGCAACCATCCGATGCGCAGAGCGGTAGGCGAGCTGCTGCAAGAGGCGGACACCGGGGGGTCCGCCGAGACCGCGACGGCTGCCGATGCGGAGCGGCACGCCAGCGAGAGCGCCGGCCGGGCAGTCCGAAGGTGTTTGAATAGATATCCCACGTGTGCAGGACGGCGATGCGATTGTCCCGGCACCATCGGGCGAAGCGCGCGAGCTGCAGTGCGGTGTGCGGCCGCCGGAAGCCATGGATCGGGAACCGCGCGATTGGATCGCCCAGCTCCGCGACCCGCGACGTCCACGGACCATCGTCGTGGAAGCAGACGGGATGGACCTGGAATCGATCGCGATCGATCCGTCTGAGCAGCTCGATCAGCTGGCGCTGCGTGCCGCCGGGGATGAATCGATCGACGAAGATTGCGACAGGAAGTCGAGTCATCATCGATCAGGACGCCGCCGAAATCGCGCCCGCGAACGGACTCGAGCGCGCCCCAGCGCTCGAGTCCACATACTGCCGGTGCCACAGCTCGAAGACGACGAGCGCCCAGAGCCGCAGTGTGTGGTCGCGCCGGCCCCCGACGTGTTCGCGGATCATCCGATCGACGAACCGGCCATTGAAATATCCGCGTTGCCGCGCCGTACGTGAGAGCAGGACATCGGAGAAGAACTCGCGGAGGTCTCCACGGAACCAGCCGCCGACCGGCACTGCGAATCCCTGCTTCGGCCGGTTCAGGATGCGCTCCGGAAGCAGGGTCGCCGCCGCCTCTTTCAAGATGTGCTTCTTGCGCCCGTTGCGGATTTTGAGGTGTGCGGGCAGCGTGGCGGCAAAATCCACGACGCGATTATCGAGAAGCGGCACACGCGATTCGATCGAGTGGGCCATGCTCATGCGATCGACTTTGGTCAGGATGTCTTCCGGTAGATACGTTTCGAAATCGAAGTGCATCATCTGGGCGTCCCAGGGCAGACCGCCGAGACGATCGAAATGGCGCCCCAGGCGTGCTTCCGCATCGAAGCCTCCAATCGCGCGGTGAACATCTTCGCTGAGCAAGCGCCTGCTTTTCGTCCCGTTGGAAATACCCGATCTGATCGAGATAGCGGCCCCGTTCATCCCGCGCGGCGCGACGGAGGAAATTCTTGCCTGTCACGCCATGGGGCAGCAGCGGCCAGACGAGCGACGCGACGGCCCGGCTCGGTGGCGGCGCCCAGCGATCAAAGGCCGCGATCCGCGGATGCGGGGAGTAGCGGTCGTACCCCCGAACAGCTCATCGCCGCCGTCGCCGGAGAGCACGACTGTGACGTGGCGCCGCGCTATCTCGGAGACGTACCACGTCGGGAATTGCCGACGAGTCGCCGAACGGTTCGTCGAAATGCGCGATCAAGTCGTCGATGATGGCAAGTGCGTCCGGTTTGACCACGAACTCGTGGTGGTCGGTGCCGAAGTGGCTTGCTACCACGCGCGCGTGATCCAGTTCGTCGTAGCGCGGATCGTCGAAGCCGATCGAGAACGTTCGGACCGGCTGGCTCGACGCCTCTGCCATCAAGCCGACGACTACACTGGAGTCGACACCTCCGGAAAGGAATGCCCCGAGCGGAACCTCGCTCATCAGATGCGACTGCACCGCATCTCGCAGGACCTGGCGCAGGCGATCGACAGCCTCCTCGTCCGAGCCGCAGGGCGATTCTTTGGCGGGCATTTCCCAGTAGCGCGTCATCCGAGCTGTCCCGCCGTGCCATCGGAGCACATGCCCGGGGGGCAGCTTGCGGATTGCCGCGAAGATGGAGCCGTCCCGCGGCGTATAGAGAAAGGAGAGGTAATGATCGAGCGCCTGAAAATCGATCGCGCGGCTGACATCGCCGGCAGCCAGGATCGACTTGATCTCGGACCCGAAATACAACCGTTCGCCGACAAGTGCGTAGTGGAGCGGCTTGATGCCCACGCGATCCCGTGCCAGCAGCAGCGACCCGTCCCGGCTATCCCAGAGTGCAATGCCGAACATGCCACGCAGACGACTGAACGCGTCCTGACCCCATTCCTCATACGCATGAACGATCGTTTCGGTGTCGCTGCTGCGTATAGAACTGGTGCCCGCGCGCCATCAGTTCGGCGCGCAGGTCGGCATAGTTGTAGATTTCGCCGTTGAACACGACCCAGACGGTGGAGTCTTCGTTGTGAATCGGCTGCTGCCCTGTGGCGAGGTCGATGATCGAGAGGCGCCGCATCCCGAGCGCGACGCCAGGCATCGAGCCGCCGTCCCTCGTCGTCGGGTCCTCGATGGCGGATTGCCGCGCACATCGCCGCGAGCACCGCATCGTCCTGTCTTACCGCGTCGGTGCTGGCCCTCCGGCCCCTAGGGACATGCGTATCTGCAAAGCCCGCTATTCCGCACATAGTGTTCGTTCCATACTGTCGGTCGGTGAGCAGTTTTCGGAGTCGCCATGGCTGAGTCGAGACAGTGCGGTGCGATCGAGATGCAAGTCTGCCGCCGAGCTGAGTGGGACGTTAAACGGATCCGGTCCGGTCCAGGCGAAACTCGTAGCCTCGATCAGAGTGAGAAATGTGGGCTCGAACGACGGCGAGAGCCCGAGCAGGGCAATTCGGGCGTCCGTGTGGAATCCGCTTCCACTAAGTGCAATCCGCTGGAGTGCTCGAGCCGGCGATTTCCCCGATCCGACGTTCTCGGTCGAGAAGAGCGCGAGGAATCGACCTTCTGCGAGGCGTCCCGCTGCGCCGAATCCGATGCCACCTGTCGTGTCCCGCAGCGACCACCTCGACGGGTTCGATAAACAGGTGGCCCGATGATGCGCCGGTGGCGATGGCGGTGATTATCGAGAGTGGTGCGTGACCAGTCTCGGTCACTTGAAGAGTCACTGCCGGAACGCATTGGCCGTACACGGGTGCCCGCCAGCCGACGGCTCCCCTACGCAGGACATCAGGGATGATCCCGTAGATGGCGATGTCGGCCGATCGGACCATCGGCGTGTTGATGTGCGCGACGGCCGAATCCATCTGCGTCACCTGCCACGCGGAATCCAAGTGCCATCGCACGTCCATCTGATGATGGCCCTCCCCCAGGAAATGGTCCGCCACCAGCCAGAGCCGGATGTGTCCCGCAGTACGGCGCGCCTGTGCACTAGCGGCAGATACCCGTCGTGTTCTGCCTCTATCGCATCGAACTGTGGTCCGGTTCGCCAGAAGCGCGCGTTGCATTCGCAGCCGATCGCCAGTGAAAGGGGGAATCGGGTGTGGCATTGGTTGGTGATCGACTGTCACGGTATTGTGCATGGCCGTCGAGCGGAAGAGATCCCGCCGGTACTTGATCCATCGTGTAGGTGCAGGTCCCGGGGTCAACCAGCAACGGCCGGTTCTCGACCGACATCACCAGTGAGAGCGCATCTGCATGCGCGTGTCCGCCATTCAGGAAGCCATGCTGGCCCACGTCCAGAATCGCGTGCGCCTCTTGGGATCGGAGCACCGCGTAGCCAGTCTGAGGAAACAGGCGCGACTCGGGAGCAAGCGGCCGAGTCGGCCACCGAAGCTGGCTGCGGTCTCCTCCGAGCATCCACAGCGTTTCTTCGGGCGGTTCGCCGACGGCAAGGTCTGGGCGATTGAGCAGCGACGCCGCGAGCGACAATGAGTCGGCCGCGTCGGCAGCCGTCCGGCCGCAGATCGGAAACAGCAAACCACCGTCGTCGTCGCCAAGTGTTGGGAGACGTCCGTCGTCTCCCGCCAGTGCCCTACAGAACGTGGCCATTCGCGAGGCGACTTCGGCGAAGTCGGCCTCGGCCGCGTCATTGGTCAGTCGAGCGATGGCCAGAGCGAACAGGTAGAAATCGAGCGCATATCGGTGGTAGTGCGCGGAGAGTTCCGCGTGTCCCCCGTCGGGATACACCTGCCGGCGCGCCTGCTCGCGCAGAACGCTGCGGCCAACCTCTTCCCACCGCCGAGCGGCTGTGAACTCTGGCAGCACGCGCCCTGCGACGTAGAGCGCCAGGCCTTCCCCGAGCAAATGAGTGTTCGGGCTGAAGTAGGTGGACAGGTGTCGCACGATATGGCTGAGCTGAGCATCCAGCCCCAGTAGCATGTCGACAAGCCATGACGTGTCGCTCGACTCTGTTTCGAGTGCCACGAAAAAATGCATCGCCCAGAGCCACGACATCGAGCGAAAGCCAATTTCGAGCATGCTCGACCAGTTGATGCCGGTCAGTGGCGGGTTTGATGCGAGCCAGCTCGCAAGTTGTGCGCGGAACGCGTCAGCGTAGCGGCGATCGCCCGTGAGCCAGGCCGCGCGGCCGAGCATGAGCCAGTGCTGGTGTCGATTCAGTTCCCAGATGACTTTGTGGTCGCCGGTGCGAGGATCCAGGAATGGCACTTTGGTCCAGAACCGGACCGGCGCACGGCGTGAGCTGACTGGGTCGAAGTGCCAGTCAATCACTTCCGAGGAACCGACCGGGACGTCGCGGTAGCCGAGGAGATCGTAGAAACCGGCGAGACGCCGATCGCCCCGCGCTCGGGCATCCCGCGCGGCTGATGGGAACTGCTCGAGAATTGCTGAGGTGGTGGCTTCGCGACGGCGCGGCTGCAGCGGAAAACGGGGCGGCCGCGTGCAGAAGTGCACTCGGAGCGCGTCGCCCGCTGAGCGCCAATCCTGCCGTGAGAGTGCACGCTGCGCCGCCGCTCCTTCAGGGGATATTGGCGAGAGCCGAGAACTCAGTCTGTTGCGGTCCCAAGCGATCCGTTTCGAAGCAACGCCCCACACCTCCGAGACAATGCGAGATTGATCGCGCGCGCGAAACCACAACTCTGCCGCACTCATCCTCGCGACTCTCCGGACGATTCGCGTCACGACGTCATGCCTGCACGTTCATGTCGAGAGGATGGCTCAGCCGCAGCCACGTAATCATCACCACCACGCTGCAATCTCGGGCCGATATGCAAGGGCTCCACCACTCTAGTGGTGTTTTTCAAATCGTCCAAAACTTGCACTTGACTTGAGTTCAGCTACCTCATGTGTTACCCGCTCTAAATCGTCCGAGGAAAACTGCTCGATTTGTTCGCGGGTCAGCGGTGGCCGATGGTGGATGAGGTGCACGGTGTGCTCGCGGGACCATGCGCTGGCGAGGTGCGCCATCATCAGTTCCGCCCCGCAACCCCGTTTCCCCAGCCGTGTTCGATGCAGAGGCCGACTTTCATGTGACGGACGTCACATCCTTTGCATCCTACGATTCGTCGGTCATTTGAAGCCCCGTGAGGGTATTTCTTTTCCTATTCAGGCAAGCAGACTGACCACGGAGGTCTAGGTTCAGTGTAACGGGACGTGTTCCGCCGGGATTTCGAGAGCGATCAAGTGCGGGTGCTGGTACGGCATATGCACAAAAAGATGGGCTGGTAAGAAATCTGCCTGCCTGGGCTACGTCGGCATTTCCGGGAGGGATCTTCGGTGAGGACGCCGCGCCATGTGTGATGCGTACGCTCAAACGAACCTCCAGCTTTACGCTCAGCTACGGAGGGCGGGTGCCCATCAGGAGGACCTTGCGCTCGTTCGGAGGGGATACGACCTGGCGATGCATCTCTGTCCGGCCTCGTTCCGGGGATCCGGGAAGCCCTTGCTCGCGCATCTCGTCGGCACGGCGAGCGTTCTCGCGGCGATCGGCCAGCCGGCGCGCGTCGTGACTGCCGGGCTGCTGCACGCGGCTTACGCGTTTGGCGACTTTGGCGATGCGACCCGGGGGATCACTGACACGAGACGCGCGAGGGTACGGCAAGCCGTTGGGGTGGACGTCGAGGAACTCATTGCCAGCTACACGCGATTCGAATGGAACAGCCGGACGATTCCTGGCATTCGGCAGCGGGTTCCGTCCCTGGGTCCGGCCGAGCGGGAAGTGCTGATCATCCGTCTCGCGAACGAGTTGGAAGACCACCTCGACTGCGGTGTTCTGTACTGTGGCAATGGCGAGCAGCGACGCGCCTACATCCGATCGCCATTGAAACAGTCGGTCGACATGGCACGGTCCCTCGGGCAGATGAAACTTGCAGATTCGCTGGACGAGGCGTTTCAGGAGACCTTGCGCGTCGAGTTGCCCGCGGCGTTGCGCAATCAGCACGACTACACGTTCGTGCAGCCGCCGTTGTCGCATCGGCCGCGATTGAAGGTTGCCGTTCGCCGTTTTCTCGACGCGAGGCCAACGCTCGCACGGGTGGTGCATCCGCTTGTTTCGTTCGTCGGACTTCGTGGCTAAGAACACCGATTGCGGCGGTTTCGTGAACACGCAGTCTCCATACACAATCGCTCACATTCTTCCGTTCCCCTCGGTGGGCGGCACCGAGCACGCCACGCTGCGGATCGCGAAGGCCGTCGACCCGCGCCGGTTTGCGAGCATCGCGTTCTGTCTGCGCGAGGCGGAACCAGTCAGAAAGGTCTTCACCGAATGTGGTGTGCCGTGCACGACCTACGATCCACCGGTGCCCAGCTATCGCCACGGTGCGGCCTACGTCCGGTCGTCAGTGACGCTGGCCCGCGAGCTTCTGCGGCGCCAGGTCGACATGGTGCACTGCGCGGATCTTCTCGCCGCGCACGAAGTCGCGCTTGCCGGGCGGCTCGCCGGTCTGCCAGTGCTCTGCCACATCCGCAACCGGTTCGAAGACATCTCGCGACGGGATCGCAGTTTCCTGTGGCCAGTCCAGAAGTTTGTCTTCGTCTCCCGCAATACGTGGCGTCAGTTCGCGTATGCCGTCTCGCCCGAGCGGGGAACGGTCATCTACGACGGGATCGACATTCCTGCCACTGCCGATGACGCCGACGATCGGGTCAGCGTCCATCGCGAATTCGGGATCCCGGAGCATGCGCCGATCATCGGCATGATGGCGCGCGTCGCTCCCCAGAAAGACTTCGGCACGCTGGCGCGAGCTGCGGCGCGAATCCTGAAGAGTCAGCCCAACGCACGATTCCTGATCGCCGGCGACTACGCGTCGAGGAAGAATCACGAACACTACCTGCGTGTTCAGGCGGACGTGCAGGCCTGCGGCGTCGCTGAATCGTTCATCTTCACGGGTTACAGGGATGACGTGCCCCGTCTGATCAATGCGCTCGATGTGTTCGTCCTGAGCACGCACTCCGAGGGCCTGCCTCTCGTGATTCTCGAGGCGATGGCGCGCGGGAAGCCTGTCGTTGCCACTGCCGTCGACGGCATCCCCGAGGTTGTGCAGGACGCGAAAAGTGGGCTTCTGTTTCCGCATGAGGATCACGAGACCCTCGCATCGCATATCGCCGGGTTGTTGAAGGATCGCGCGTGGGGCCGCCGGCTCGGCGAGGCCGGCCGGCATCTGGTTCGGAGCGCATTCAGCAGCACGCAATTCGCCGAGAGCATGAACGCGGTATACGAAAGCCTGCTGACGCCGAGGCGGCGCTCGGTGCGATTGTGATCGCGTCAGTTACAAACGCCGCCGGCCGCTCTCGGCCGCCCTGGCGGATCGGGCGCAGCTGTCCGACGACCCCTGGAGAGCAGCGCGCGCGCGCGGGCACGCCAGCGTTCGCTGGCGAACGTCGAAAGATAGAGGAGTATCGCGCGGCGGTCGAGCGGGTCGAACGTGATCGCCTTTCGCAGCTGTTCGCGACCACCCTTCCGATCGCCTATCGTCTCCAGCCGATCATAGCCCCAGTCGCGGTGTAAGACGTGTCGCCGGCGTCGGTCGCACAAATCGGGATCCGATCGATGCCGCGCACAGGCTTGCTGGCAGAGCGCGATGCTCTTCTCCATGACGAGGAGCTGCGCGGCATACGTCCGATCGATCTGTCGACTCATCAGGCCGCCGCGGCGATGGTACGCGAGCGGTTGGCCGATGTACCCGATCGGATGCCGAACGGCGATTCGAAGCCAGAGATCCCAGTCCTCCACGTGAATCTCACGCCGCTCGTCGAAGCCGTTGACTTCCATGAAAATCCGACGGGGCATCATGACCGTGAGGGTACTGACGAAAAAGTGGGTGTGGAACAGCTCGCAAAACGCGTGTCGGGGCGGTCCCTCGACCGCACCGTCGGGAGTCTTGTCGACGACTCGCGTGTGAAGAAGACCGGTCTCTGGATAATCATGGAAGTACTCGACCTGCCGAGCGAGCTTCTCAGGCAGCCATTCATCGTCGGCATCGAGGAAGGCGACGAGTTGTCCCTGCGCATGGGCGACACCGACATTTCGAGCCTTTGCCGGTCCGGCGTTGGCCTGTCGAATGTAGTGAATGCGGCCCGCGAATTCCGAGAGCGCGTCGGTCAGCGCGTCACGATCTTCGGAACCGTCATCGACAACGATGACTTCGAAGTCGGTGAAGGTCTGCGCGAATACGGATCGGAGCGCCGCCGCGATGAAACGCGCCGAGTTGAAGACAGGAATGACGACGCTGACGTGCGGCATATGACCGGCGGACGGTACTCAGCGAATCCTGACAGGCTTTGCGGCGACGATTTGGAAGCCAACTTGGTTCCGTTCGAGCTGGACCCCCGGGACGCTGCGAGTCCTGCTGCGTTCGCTGGTAATACCCCTCGAGCGTCAACCATCTCGTCAGGGAGTAGCCGACGATCGACGAGAGCCACGTGGTCTGCAGATTGGGCTGAAGTGTGTCCAGCGGTTCATTGTTCATCCACGTCAGGCCGCCCTCGACAAACTCGCGGGTCCGACCGATTGGCATGTGGACGTTGCCGTCGAACTGTTGATTCTGAAAAGTTCCCCCAAACCCGAACGAGGGAATGTACGATCGGCTGTAGCCCGCCGACACGACACCGCGACCTGCCTGCTGCGAGATCCCTGCGTGCCACTCGGGGCCCCTTCGTGCCGCGTGCGTCAGGCCTCCTCCCATCAGCGCCATGCCGAATCCGCCCGAGAGCATCGTTCGCTGACTGAACTTGGTATTGCACCGTCCCCTCCAGGGTCTGCAGATTGAACCGATCTTCGGGACCCGGCACGCCCAGCGACGGTTTCGCCGTTTACGATTGCGCGGCTGAATTCGTATTCGGCGCCGACGGTGAGTGCGACGTGAGCGCATAAGTTCGAGTGATGTGGTCCACTCGTGCGCATGACCTCCCTGGAGCTGATTGGTCGGTGAAGGGGTTCGTGTCGAAGTCACCGTATCGCAGCGTGTACGTGCTGCGCAGCATCATGTGCTTGGCGAGCGCGGCGTGCACGCCGCCACTCGCGGCGTTTGAGCGCGATCCGATTCGATAAAACGGAATGCCCGACAGTTGAAGCATGTCGGTAGTCGGGGCAGCGTTGAACGATTCCTCGCCGACGATCGTCACCTTGTTGCTGGCTTTTCGTTCCACGCAGGGCATGAAATGACTGCTGAAAGCTGTCGATCTCGTGCAGCGTCATGTATTTCACGAGGGATCCGGAATATCCGGTCGAGAATCGCGTGAACTTTCCGGTGTAGTCGAGGCTGGCCGCAGGCGTAATCGGCGTGCCGTAGTCAGCAGGAGGGTTCGTCCCCGGATTAACCAGCAGGACGTTGTCGTCCCAGGATCCACCAAACGCGATCGATGGCGTGAAAATCCAGCCCGGCCGTCTGTGAGCCGGAGTCGCCGTGCTTTGCGCGCGAACAATCGGCGTCGTCAACACTACCGCGCATGATGACGATCGCGCGAAGAAGTCTTGGAATACTGCGCATCACGGGAATCCTTGCGTTGAACCTGCGTGCCGTCGCGCGGCGGCCAGTCGACAGGCCGATCCATCAAATGCATGGGGCAGCAAGTGAGGTGCCACGCGAGAAATCTGTGAAAGTTGCGGGCGTTGGACGGGTGGACATCGATGGGACCGGCGTCAGCACGACGTCGTGAGAACTCGAATCCCAACATTGGGAAATCGCGTGCCCTGCGAGTGAATGTGTAAACCTTACAAACAGCTCAGTTGCCTATTGGTGCACTTTCTCCCACTGCCTTTGGCGGATCGCTACCTAACCGCTTGAAATACAAAGACTATCCGTGCGTGGCCGAGCAATTGCCGTGTCGACTGTGCCCACAACCGTGCTTTCCACCCGATTTCAACTTCCATAAGGTGTCGTCCTGATGCGTGTGTCCTCGTAGTGTGCCGGCTACGTCGGCCGACTGTTCTCTGCGCATTGTTCTTCTTGCCTCGTGACCCTCAGCACATCGCGGCGGCTGTCGGCGGCCACTTTGACGGTGTGTGCCAGCGGTTGCGCATATTCTGATTTCCAACTGGCGCTGGACGCCTCGCGTCCAGGCGACACCATTCTCCTGAGGGCCGGCGAAACGTTCGTCGGCAATTTCGTCCTCCCGGCAAAGAGCGGCTCCAACACCGCGCCTATCCTCATTCGATCGGACGCGCCGGACAGCGCGCTGCCGGCCGACGGGCGTGCGGCTGGTCCCACCCGGATTCAGCGGGACCAACGTCGCGTTGAATCGTCTGGCCAGCGCTCGAGAGGGCGTGGCGGCGGCATATACAAGACGACCCCTGTGCTGCAGACCGCACCTGGCGCGCATGATTACCGGCTGCAGTTTCTCGATGTGGATGGCGTCGCCCAGGAAGGGTGGGGGACGCTGATCGAATGGGGCAACAACTCCGAGCGCGCAGACGTCGTCGGATGTGATTCCGTACGGCATCGTCCTCGATCGCGTCTACGCGCACGGGCACCCGGTACAAGGGACAGAAGCGCTGCATCGCCTTGAACGGCGCGTCGCTCGATGTGCTCAACAGTTTTGTTTCCGCGTGTGCCGCGCTTGAAATCGATGCGCAGGCCATTGCCGGGTTCAACGGCCCCGGACCTTTCAAGATCAGCAACAACTATCTCGGAGGCGATACCGAGAACATCCTCTTTGGCGGTGCCGATCCGCGAATCTCCAACCTCATTCCAAGCGATATCGAGATCACGCGAAATGTGTTCACCAAGCCGTCGGCTGGCGGAATCCCATCCTTTCCCAACCGTCAGCTCCTGGTGTCACCGCCATTTCGGGTGGCGGAGCGCTTTCTGCGGGCACCCACTATTTCACCGGTCGTAGCCGTCCTCAATACCGAAATTGACCAAGCGGTGTCCGCGGAGTCGGCGGAGTCGGCTGTTCTGGTGCGAAGCGACGGGAGCAGCGTGTCGCTGTCATGGAACCCGGTTGCGGGGGCTGACTTCTATCGCGTCTACAGGGGAACGGGATCCGGCGGTCAGAATCGTTATATGGAGACCGCCGACAGCCGCGACGTCTCTCGTGTATACCGGCGCGGACGAAAACGCGGGAACGCCGCCGACCGAGGGCAGACGGTGGAACGTCAAGAACCTTCTGGAGCTGAAGAATGCGCAGCGGGTGTTGATCGACGGCAACATCTTCGAGCATTCCTGGGCGGCATCGCAGAAGGGATATGCGATTCTGCTGACGCCTCGCAATCAGGAAGGCACGGCGGACTGGTCGCGTTGTCCGGGACATCACGATCAGCAACAACATCATCCGTCATGTCGCCGGCGCCATCGATATCCTCGGCGAGGATTACGAGCAACCCAGTCAGCACACGACTCGAGTCGCCATCCGCAACAATCTCGTGTACGACATTGGCGACCCGTGGGGCGGCGAGCACTTCCTGCTGATCACTCAATCGCCCAGCAACGTGACCGTGGATCACAACACGGTGTACCAGGACAACTTGATCCTGCTGATTGACGACGGGGAAAGCTGGGGCTTCGTCTTTACGAACAACATCGCCCGTCAGAACGAATACGGAATCTTCGGGGGCGGTACTGGAGTAGGGGGAGCCATCGCGGCGTACTTCCCCGGTGCGATTGTCGCGCGGAATGCGTTCGGGGGAGCGCTGCCGTCGCTCTATCCACCGGATAACTTCTTTCCGGACATGACGACGTTCAATGGCCAGTTCACGAGCATTCCTGGAGAGGACTTCCGGCTGGTGTCTGGAAGCATCTTCAAAGGCGTCGCGACGGACGGAACCGATCTCGGTGTGGACTTCGGCGCGCTCAGCGCCGCCATGAATGGCGCAGCCGCGCCGCCCTCGGGAGGCGGCACACCGCCGTCAGGCGGCGACACATCGCCACCGAGCGCCGGGTCTGTTCCCTTCGGCGGAACCGCTGCGGCGCTTCCAGGTCTCATCCAGGCCGAGGACTTCGACAACGGTGGGAGTGATGTGGCGTATCGGGACACGACCTCAGGAAATGAGGGAGGCCAATATCGCGGAGGTGACGTCGACATCGAAGATTCCTCCGATACCGGCGGTGGGCACAATGTCGGCTGGGCCGCTGCCGGAGAGTGGCTCGCATACACAGTGACCGTTGCCGGAGCGGGCGTCTACGATTTGGACTTCCGCGTGGCATCGGCCGGTCCCGGCGGAACCTTCCATCTCGAGGTCAACGGCAGCAACGTGACCGGTTCGCTGAGCGTGCCGAACACGGGCGGCTGGCAGACGTGGACCACAGTCCGGAAGAGCGGTGTCACCTTGACGGCGGGGCCGCAGCAGTGGCGTCTGGTTCTCGACACCAATGGAGCTAGCTCGGCAGTCGGCAACTTCAATTACATCCGCACATCGGCGCCTGCGGGCAGTTCCGCCTCTGACGCCACGGCGCCGAGTCTGCCCGCGACGATTCAGTTCGAGAATTTCGATGAAGGCGGGGCCGGCGTCGCCTACGTCGATACAACCATGCGGCAATGCGGGCGGCCAGTACCGGTCGACTGATGTCGATATCGAAGTCGACGTCCGACTCGGGAGGCGGCTACAACGTCGGGTGGGCGTCCGCCGGTGAGTGGCTCGAATTACAGAGTGAACTGTCGCAGCGGCCGGCACGTACGACATTGACGTCCGTGTGGCGTCTGCCGGGGCAGGCGGCACGTTCCATATTGAAGTGGACGGCGTGGACAAGACGGGTCAGTTCACCGTCCCGAATACGGGCGGGTGGCAGACGTGGACCACGATCAGAATCAGCGGGGTCGCCCTGAACGCGGGCCCGCAGGTGTGGCGCGTCGTCATGGACACGAATGGCGCAACCACCGCTGTCGGCAATTTCAACTATTTCAGTGTGGCAGCCGGCGGCGCCAGCACGCCGTACGGCGGTACCGCTCTCACGCTACCAGGAGTCATTCAGGCCGAGAACTTCGATGACGGCGGCGCTGGTCGCGGATATGTCGACGACACGACGGGGAATGCCGGGGGAGATACCGATCAACGGATGTCGATATCGAGCGATCATCGGATGGCGGTTCCGAATACAACGTCGGGTGGGCGTCCGCCGGTGAGTGGCTCAATTACACCGTGAATGTCGCGACCGCCGGCAACTACGATCTCGATGTACGCGTGGCCTCGGCGGGCGAGGGAGGAACGTTCCACATCGAGGTGAACGGCGTCGACAAGACCGGACCGCTGACGGTTCCCAACACCGGCGACTGGCAGACATGGACCACGGTGCAACGCGCGGGCGTGAGTCTGACGGCCGGCACGCAGGTGTGGCGACTCGTGATGGATACAAACGGCGCCACATCCGCGGTCGGCAACTTCAATTCGATCACAGTGGCGGAGCCAAAGTGAACGGCTGAGTCGGCTCGTCGCGCGGCTGGCACATGGTTTGATGAGCATCTCGGGATGCATCCATCTATCGCGTGTAGTCGTAGCGATCCTTCTTGCGACTGTCGTGAATCGCGGGGAGTCGCCCGCTCGGCGGATCGATCGCGTTGCCGCGACGAGTCCCACGGCTGGCCGCGAAGCGTCGGTGCAAACCAGCGTGCCGGCGGGGGCCGACCTTCAGGCGTACATCGATCGAGCGCGACCCGGCGACGTTCTGCTGCTCGAACCTGGCGCCACCTACGTTGGCAACTTCATGCTGCCGGCTCTGCCGGGCAGCCGTCGGGCGTGCCGCCCAATTCATTACTATCCGATCGGCCGCCGACGATTCGCGGTTTCCGGCGGCCGGTCGCGTGGTTCCCGAACACCTGCAGTGGATGCCCGTCCTGCGTTCTCCCAACGTCGAGTCGGCACTGTCGACCAAGCCAGGTGCTCACCATTGGCGGCTACAGTGGCTGGCGTTTCAGGCGAATGCCGAGGGCGCTGGAAACATCATCAGCCTCGGAGACGGCAGCGACGCGCAGCGCGATCTCGCTACGGTGCCGCATCACCTGGAGCTCGATGGGCTGATATCTGCGAGGCGATCCGGCAAAAGGGCAGAAGCGCGGCATCGGCCTCAACAGCGCCGACACGACCATTCGAAACTCCGACATTCGCGACATCAAGTCCGACGGCCAGGACAGTCAGGCGATCTGCGGGTGGAACGGGCCGGGCCCGTTTGTGATCGAGAACAACTACCTCGAAGCGGCCGCCGAGAACATTCTGTTCGGCGGTGCCGATCCGCCCATTCGCGATCTCGTTCCGAGCGACATCACGATCCGAGGCAACTACATCACCAAACCGCTCGAATGGCGCGGGTCCCGCTGGGCGGTCAAGAACCTGTTGGAACTCAAGAACGCGCGCCGCGTGCTCATCGAGTCGAACATGTTGGAAAACAACTGGGTCGCTGGACAGGCCGGATGGGCCCTGCTGTTCAAGCCAACGAACCAGGACGGACGTGCGCCTTGGACGGAGGTAACCGACGTAACCTTTCAGTTCAACATCGTTCGCCACTCGTCGTCCGCGGTCAACATTCTGGGGACTGATTACCAATACCCCAGCGGAAAGCTGCGCGGGCTGCAAATCAGGAACAATCTGTTTTACGACATCAACGCGGCACGCTGGGACGGGGAAGGGCGCTTCCTTAACGTGGGGGATTCCCCCATCGATGTCGTGGTCGACCACAACACGGTCATCCAGAGCGGGAGCGTCGCTCGCAGCTTTATGGAACTCAGAACGGCCGTCCGCGGGTGATCGACAATTTCCATCTCACGAACAACCTCACGCTCCATAACGAGTACGGGATAATCGGCGAGTCGGCAGGCATCGGAAACACGGCGATTGCCGCCTACCTGGTTCGCGGAGAGGTTCGCAGGAACGTGCTCGCAGGAGGCGATCCATCCCACTATCCAGCGGACAATCTTTTCCCATCTGTGTCCGAACTTATGTCGGAATTCGTTGACAGCGCGCACGACGATTATCGGCTGCGCACCACGAGTCGTTATCGATCGGCGGCAACCGACGGTTCGATGCTGGGGGCGGACATAGATCGAGTCGTCGAGCGCACACGGGAGCGTCCAGAGCGGTCGCATGAAAAAGGACGGGGCGGGATTAAGTAGGTTGTCAGCAGCTAAAGGCGAGTAGTCTTTGGTGTCAGCGCCACGGTGCACCACATTCCGGAGCACTCGAGCTTTCTTGAGGATGCGATGAGCAGGCAAGAGCAGGCTGGCGGTGATGTCCTTCAGACGTGGGAACGGGCGGAAATCGAACGGAGCGGGATTGAGGCGACACTGACGGCTGGCGAGGAGCTTGTCGCCGATGAAGCAAATGTCGCCCGCTACATGGCACCACCCGAGACTACGCCTTATCCTCTGGAGTATGCATTCCACCTTCTCGGCGATGTGCGCGGGAAGACTGTTGTCGATCTCGGATGCGGTTCTGGCATCAACAGTTTGATACTGGCTCGCCGTGGGGCAAGGGTTATCGGCGTCGACATCTCTGAATCGCTTCTGAGAATGGCCCTGAAGCGCGCGACGGCGAACCAGCTCGAACAATCGACGCATTTCGTTGCAAGCTCCGCCCACGATTTGTCACTCAAGGAAGAGTCTGCTGACGTGGTGCTCGGCATCGCCATTCTGCATCACTTAGATCTGCGCCTCATCGCGGACGAGACTTGGCGGCTCTTGAAGAAGGGTGGACGCGCGATTTTCCAGGAGCCGATACGGAACTCGCGCGTGTTGCGCGCACTGCGACGTGCAGTCCCTTATCATGCGCCAGATATCTCACCATTCGAGCGTCCTTTGCTCGATGAGGAGATCGCGGCATTCTCGAGCCGCTTTTCTGGTTCGCGAAGCCGAGTGTTCTGTCTTCCCTTTGTGCAGGTGGCGAGTGTCATCGGCATCTCACGACGCCATCTTGATCGACTGTACCAGTATGACGCCCGCTTGCTCCGGAACTTGCCACGGCTTTCGAAGTACTCCTCCGTCCGTGTGATCGAGGTAACTAAATAGCGCCGTGTCCCGAGACGATTGACAGCGGGAAGGTGGAGACCTCCCTTTGCCTCGAGGAAGAGGCCATCCGAGGCACTTACTTACTGTACGTTCGTCATCACGATTTGTCGCGCTGTGTCATCGCTAGAAACGAATAGCCCTCGATTCACCGTGGGTCGTCAAAGATGCCATCCTGTCCGAATTCGTGGACAGCGCCCGGAACGACTCCGCCTCAAGGAGACGAGGCCGTTATCGCTGCGGCACCGACCGTTCGATACTCGGGGCCGATATCAAAGCCATCACTCGTCGCACGAATGAGACGCGGCTTCGACGCCGCACTCGAAATAGTCAGCGTCAGGCTGACCGTTCGACCGCGCGTACGTAGAGCGACACGCGTCGTCCGGTACTCGCAATTCTGTAATTCACTCGCAAGCCTGTCGGTGGCAGTCTGGTCGGCCGCGCCTCGCAACCTCGACAAGTCGCTGAATTGCGCCGGGAATCGCGAGAAGACTCGGACCCTCGGCGAGGGCATTTGTTTTGCCCCTGCACGCCGGGGCACCGTCCGCCCCTTACTGACAAATAGGTGGGTCTTCTGTCTTCTACAGGTATTCCTATGCGTACCCTTCAAGGTGGCCTCGAGTGTAGTGATGATCACGACATGGCTGGCGGCGGATGCTGTCGCCGCAACCATCTCTGTGAACGCGGGCGCCGATCTGCAGGCGGCTCTGAACGCGGCGCAACCCGGCGACACACTCGTGCTGCAGGCAGGGGCGCGATTTGTCGGCAAGTTTACGCTCCCCGCGAAAGCTGCGGGGCCGGTCATCACTATTCAATCGTCGGCGACGTTGCCCAATCGGCGGATCGGACCAGGGGACGCGAACCTGCTGCCCACGCTCGCCCAGAACGTGATTTCGGCGATTCTCAATGGAACCGGTGCCGCAAACTGGAAGCTCGACGGCATCAGGCTCGAATCAGTCTTGAACGGGCAGGGCGAAGTGATCGTCCTGCAGAACTCGACGAACATCTACATGGATCGACTGCTCATCGTCGCGGGAGCGAACGGACAGAAACGAGGCATTCGCGGCAACGGGCAGCAGATTACGCTCACCCGCTCGTACATCGCCAATATCTGGCGCGTCGGCCAGGACAGCCAGGCGTTCTGCGCATGGGACGGTGCCGGGCCTTATACGATCACCAACAACTACCTCGAAGCTGCGAGCGAGAATGTGCTGTTCGGCGGCGCGGACAGCCTGTCTCCCGATCGAGTTCCCTCAGACATCCTCGTCGAGGGAAACTACTTCACCAAACGTCTGGAGTGGAGAGGTCAGGGAGTGGAATGTCAAGAATCTGTTCGAGCTGAAGGCCGCGCGGCGAGTCACGATTCGCGGCAATCTCTTCGAGCGGAACTGGGCTGACGCGCAAACCGGCTTCGGCATTTTGTTCAAAGTGGTCGAATCAGGAAGGCGCGGCCCCGTGGACGGTGTTGGAGGACGTTCTATTCGAGAACAACATCGTGCGCGATACCGAGAACGGCTTCAACATCATGGGCAATGACTACGCATATCCATCCGGTCGCGCAACCAGAATCACCATTCGCAACAATCTGGTGCAGACGACCGGCGTGGCATTCCAGATGGGCGGAGAGATCGGAGTGTTGACGATCGATCACAACACAATCGATCAAGGGTCGACACTGATGTCGTTTTACATCGGTACCGTTTGGAACGCGGGCGCGCCCGCTCCCAGGACCGCCGCGTTCGCGGTGGAGCAGTTGACCTACACGAACAATCTCGCGCTTCACAACGAGTACGGCGTCAAGGGAGAAGGAACCGCCACCGGCACGCCGAGTCTGGTGGCACACACCCAGTCCTTCATTTGGACGAATAACGTGCTTGCGGGCGGCGCGGGCTACCCCTACCCGCCGATTACCTGGACTCCGTCAGTCGCACAGTATCAGAGTCAGCTGGACAGAGACTACATGCTGGTGCCGAACAGCCTGTACTCGGGCAAGGCGACAGATGGCAAGGATGTGGGGATTGACTGGAAGCAACCGCTGCCGATGCTTCGAACCCCGAAAAGTCTCACGATCTCGAACTGATCAGGCGCGGGTCACTGGCGGTGTGGCGAGCTCGCTTCGCTCGAACACGAACTCGTTGCACCCCAGTCCAACGCCGCCGCACTTCATCTTCGTCAGCGAAAAACCCCGGGCCTGATAGAAATCAAAAATCTGTCGGACGTGGCGAACTCACACGGGTAGCAGCCTACCCAGTCAATGATGTCGTGCGTTCATCGTCGAGGACCGAGAGAAGGCTCGCCCAGTTGCCGCCGAACTCGAACCGTTCCCCCTTCGCGACCTCAGGCGCGTGCGTATCCGGCGTTTCCACGAACGAAACCGCGGTCGTCGACTCGTTGCTCATCTGGCGAGACCTCCATGCCCCACTTGGTTCTGCCGGCCACCGACAAGAATCGTCAAATACCCGAGCGCGAACGCCGCATCCATCGCCTGGCGCGCGGCCGCGCCGCCGCGCCCCGACATGGCCTGAAACGGCGCGGCGATGGCACCGGCCAGAAACTGGCGCAACAGGTACAATGGAGAGGGCGGAGCGGGTCCAGCCGCGGCGGCGGAGACAGATGCACCCTCAATAACAGCGTTCGTGATGCCTGACCAGAAGAACCATCGCAGGAAATAGCGAAGCCGCGTCCGCTCGGCAGGGACCCAGTGCTGAACCCGGAGCTCCGGTCGATACTCGCATCGATAACCTGCCGATACCGCGCGCTGCGACAGATCGTGATCCTCGCCACCCAGCAACGTCCCGCGTCGTTTTCCGAGGTGCGGCGCGAACCCTCCCAGCGCCTCGAACACTGAACGGCGAACGGCCATGTTCGCACCGACCGCCGTCCGCGCCCCAAGGTCCTGTGCTTCGCCGTAGTGGAGCAGGGCGAGCGGCGAAGACATCAGTCCGTACCTGCCGTTCTGCTCGAACTCCAGCCACTTCGGCGCCGGACGCTGCCAGCGCGGATCGACGCGGCCGCCAATCAGTGCCATCGACGGATCGCTGAACAAGCGACGGATCGTCGCAATCCAGTCCTCATTGACGAGAACATCGTCGTCGGTCAACGCGAGGACGTCACCCTGGGCGATGGCGATGGCCGCATTCAGCGCCGGCGCTTTCCCCGGCGAGGGGTCGTAGCGATGGTGCACCGGAACGGGAAACCTCCCGGTCATGCGCGTGATGACATCAGCGGTGTCATCGGTGCTCGCATTGTCAACGACGATGACCTCGTCGCCTCGCTGGAACGTCCTGCGTTCGCAGGCGTTCGAGCGTGGCCTCGAGCAATGATGCGCGGTTGTGCGTCGCGATCACGACGCTGATGCTCAGCATCGCCAGCTCCGATCGATTACCGGCCCGCGCACGGCGACGTCGCGCATGCGCGGGCGCTTCCATCGTCCCGCGAGGTAGCCGCCGAACCAGGCCACGCGCATGGCTCCGGAAGTTGCGGGACGGGGATCGACGGTCACGATACCGGTCACCGTCGATGCCAGGTCGGTCGCCAGACGCCGCCACAGATACATCGGGACACGCAGCAGATAGTTCGTCGTCGACGGATACTCCTGTTCGAGGCCCGCCTCGATCCGGCCGTTGCTGTAGCACCACCGGAAGAAGTACTCGAGTCGCAGCCGCTCGGCTGGCACGCGGTGGAGCGCGCACGCTTCAGGCTCGTACACGCCGGCGAACCCGGCGGCGGCGAGCTTCAGCGCGAACTCGTGATCTTCGCCCGTGCGCAGCGTGTCCTTGAGCTTGCCGAGCTCGGGATTCCAGCCACCGACACGATCGAGTACGTGGCGTCGGACCGCCATGTTCGCGCCAATGGGCATGACCTGATCGTGAATCCCTGCAAGAATCAGGCGTCGGGTCCCGCCATCACAAACGGCCAGCACGCCGTGCTGTGCGGGCGTCAGCCACCGCGGAGGCGTCGCCTCCCAGAGCGGCAGAATACGACCCGCCGCATAATCAGCTCCGGTCTCGACAAACGCCTGTGTGTAAGCAGCCAGCCAGCCCGGCGATGGAAGGACGTCATCGTCGGTGAACGCCAGCAGGTCGCCTTTCGCGCGGGCGACCGCCGTATTCAGCGCGTGAGACTTGCCGGGTCTCGATTCCGTCAGATAGACGACTGGGACGCTCGAATCACGTGCCGCCGCTTCGACCACGTCTCGGGTTCGATCGACGGACCCGTTGTCAACCACGAGGATCTCGACTGGACACCCCGGGGACACCTGTCCGCACAGCGCCTCGAGCGTGGTTTTGAGGAGCGGGGCGCGATCGCGCGTGGCGACGATGACGCTGATCATCACGCCGCCTCCGCACGCACGATGCCGCGCGCGGCCGTCAGCGGAGCCACTTCACGCAGTGCGATATCGCGAAGAGTGATGGCCAGGCCGAGGACCAGATAGAGCGTCCAGTAGTACGCGACGGAGGCAAACATCGCGGCAATCAGCCAACCCGTGAGGCTGGCGACGAGCGCCGCCGAATACAGTTCCAGCGGCTCTCGTCGAGCGATCCATCCCGCGGATTCCTTCGAGCGGCGATCGCGTGTTCGGCGCGCGCGTCGCAGCGCTCTGTTCGCTTTCACGCCCGCGACGAACCCGCTGCCGACGATGACGGCGAAGATCAGGAGTCCTCCCGTGCCCAGCTCTGACGCCACCTGGAGCCATGCGTTGTGTGCCTCGCGCCAGGGTTCTTCGCGACCGCTGGGGTTGTAGGTCTGGAATTGGCCAGCGCCCAATCCCAGGACGGGATAGTCGAGGTACGCCTGGTAGGCTTCGCGCAGCAGACGCTTGCGCGCCTCGCGTGATCCAGTTGGATCCTCCTCGGGATGGAATGATGCTCGACATTCGCTGGGTGAACGACGAGGGCAGCATCGGGATGGTCACCAGACGTGAGGCCGATCACGGCGACTGCGACGCTTGGCCGCACCCGCCGGAGGTGGAACAAGCAGGACGACCAGCATCCCGACGAGACCCAGCATCCCGCCTCGACTCTTGCTGAAGATGATTGCCGCGACCATCGCCGGCACGCCGATGGCGAGAGACGGCCCGTAGGAGTGGGCGCCCGCGGCCGAGTGCAAGGATGACTGCCAACGGCAAGAAGGCGACGAGATTCAGCGCCATGTCGTTCGGGTTGCCGAACAGCCCACCGGCGCCCTGAACTCGGCCGTCCTCAACCAGGTTGAGTCCCATTCCGTAATCCAGGACCGCTCGTACCCCTACATAGCAACAGCTCAGCACGACGACGTTGCTGAAACGTTCGAAGCGTGCCCGGGTGGTCAGCGTGTTCACGATCAGAATGAACACCACGATGACTTTGCTGAACAAATCCGTGACGACACTCACCGCCCCCCCTGGCCAGATCGAGAACGGCGCGGTTGCCAGCATCACCGCCGCGAATGCGAGAACGGCGCCGAGCTCGAGCGTAATTTTCGTAACGGGAAGTCCTCGATTCAGACGGCCTACGGCAAGGGCAATGATGCCGAACGTGCCGAATACCTCTGCCAGGTGAAGATCCAGAAAGGGAAACAGGTCCTGCGGTCGCACGAACAGAACCAGCGTGAACGCAAGGAGGGCGCGATACGCGACACGATCGCGCGCATTCGCGTCGGCATCCGTGACCGCCGGGTCGAGCTGCGTCGTCGGCTGCTGTTCCGCCTGACTCGGCCATACGCCGACCGGACCAAGAGCGCCGCTGAACGCAAGCCGTTCGCCGTCGCTCACCGGTATCCTGCCTCTCGGGTGATGGCCGTCATGGACCGCGAGTCCCGGTCCCGTCCGGCTGACGTGGCCCATTCAGCCACGCCGTTGCTCTCGAGTTCACCTCTTTTTTCCGTTTTTAGGTCGATCACTTCCACACGTCGCGGCCCCTGACGAACGCCACCAGACCGTTGACGGCGGCGAAGTTCATCATTACGAACGTGTACGCCACTGCTGAGAGGCGGCGTAACGCATCCATCGATCCTCCTGTTGCGGCACATTCCCGTCAGGCCCCTGGACCTAGCCCCTGTTCGAGAGCGAAAGACTGCCCTCGGGGAGAGGTTCTGACCGCCGATCCGAGATGGAATCGGACTCTTCCATTCGGCGGCCGGTCCCGCGCCGCGCGAACCGGGCGCCAAAGGCGGCAAGACCGTAGAAGCAGAGCTGCACCAACAATGCCAGCCGGTAGGGCCAGCTCCAGAAGGACAGAAGGATGTTCGAGACGAAGGCGACGGCGAGGCACCAGGGAACGATCAGCCGGCCGACCTTGTGTGACACGTACTGAAGCCAGACGGGGTTCGCGAGAGGAACGATCAGCCGTGGTTCAAGCGCCAGGATCTGGTAGTTGCCGGCGAGCGTCCGGATCTTGCGCTGCGATTCCTCGGCAGCGTTGATGGAGACTCGATCGAACGCGCGCGCCTGGTCGTCGAACACCACGCGCTTTCCCTCGAGAACGACGCGCATAGGAGCGAGCACGTCGTCCAGCACCGTTTCCGGCGGCAGAGGGCGCCAGAGCGAACGGCGCATCGCGTAGATGGCGCCGGTTGCGCCTAGAGTGGACCACACCGCGCTCTCACAGCGCCGCAGCCACTTCTCGTATCGCCAGTAGAGGCCCACCCCATCGGCGACTTCAGAGGAGGACCCCCCCGGGTCAGCTTCGCAATCGAGCACCAGCTCGCCGGTAGCCGCACCAACGCTCGGATCGGCAAAGTTGGAGACGAGCGCACGCAAGGCGTTCGGCGCGAACCGCTGTCGAGCATCGGCGAACACCACGATGTCGCCGCCAGCCGCCGCCACGCCGGCGTTCAGCGCGGGAGGCTTGCCACCGCGCGGCAGCTCGATGAGCCGGACTCGATCGCCGAACCGTGCGAGGGCCTTCGCGGTTCCGTCGGTTGAGCCATTCGAGACAACAATGATCTCGATCGGAATCGGATATTCCTGCTCGAGCAGATTGACAATCCGTCCAGGTAGCCGTGCCGCCTCATTCCGCGCCGCAACGACGACCGAGACGGTCGGGACAAGCGAGGTGACGCGCGGCGCGATAGGACGGCGGGCGATCGACGTCCACACCGCGAGCAGGACCGGGTACCCTGCGTACACATACAACACGAACAGAAGCGACGCCCAGAACAGTTTCTCCATGGTCAAAGGGCGTCGCGCCCCGGCTCGTGCTAGCCGACGACGACGCCAACTCCTCCGGGGGGATGTGGTGCGCCGAGCTTGAATACGTGCGCAGCCGGCTTGTGGATGGCGTTTCTCGTGTCCAGGATCAGATCCGCTTCGGCGACCATCTTGTCGTAGTCGAACGACTTGTGATCGGTGATGATGACAATGCAGTCGTACCGTCCGAACGATCCTGGCGACACGTGCTCGCTTTTGATGTCCACGCCGCCGGACCACTCCCGTGCGTGGACTTCGGGCACATAGGGATCCACATAGGACACGTTCGCGCCCTTGTCGCGCAGCAGTCCCATCACATCCAGCGCCGGCGATTCCCGCATGTCGTCGATGTCGCGCTTGTAGGCGACGCCGACGATCAGGATCTTGGCGCCGTTAATGGCCTTTCGCTTCGTATTCAGAGCCTCGCCCACTTTTTCGACGACGTAATGCGGCATGGCCCCGTTGATGTGACCCGCAAGCTCGATGAAGCGCGGATCGAATCCGCTCTGCTTGGCTTTCCACGACAGGTAGAACGGATCGATCGGGATGCAGTGGCCGCCGAGGCCTGGACCTGGATAAAAAGCCATGAACCCGAACGGCTTCGTGCGGGCGGCGTCGACCACTTCCCACACGTCGATGTTCATCCGATCGCACATGAGTGCGAGCTCGTTCACGAGCGCGATATTCACCGCACGGAAGGTGTTTTCGAGCAGCTTCACCATCTCGGCGACGCGGGTCGAACTCACTGGCACGATGGTCTTGATCGCGGATCCATAAAGGGCGGCTGCCAGTTTCTGACACTCTTCGGTCACGCCACCGACGACCTTGGGCACGTTCCCCGTGTGAAACGTCGGGTTGCCCGGATCAACTCGCTCGGGAGAGAACGCCAGGAAGAAGTCGGTGCCGGCTTTCATCCCTTTGGCTTCGAGCAGCGGCTGGACGAGTTCGTCGGTGGTGCCGGGATATGTCGTGGACTCCAGGCAAATCAGAAGGCCGGGATGCAGGTGCTCCGCGATCGACTCGACAGCCGAAACGATGTACGACATGTCTGGATCTTTGGTCTTGCGCAGCGGCGTCGGGACGCAGATGTTAATGGTATCGAGCGACGTGACCACGGAAAAGTCGGTCGTTGCGTCGAGTTTGCCGGCGCGGGTTAATGTCTCCAGATCCTTGGTGGAGACGTCTGGAATGTAGGACTGGCCGTCGTTGATGGCCCGAATCTTCCGCTCGTCCAGGTCGATTCCGGTAACGTGGAACCCAACCTTTGCAAGCTCCACGGCGAGCGGGAGCCCGACGTATCCAAGGCCGACCACGCCGGCACGCGCCTCCCGGCGCTCGATCTTCTGCAGCAGACTACCCGCGATCTGATTCATGCATCCTCTCCCTGTCCATGCAGGATAGCAGATCAGGATCGGACGGGGTGTCCACCGGTGAACACACGAAATACTCGCTGCCAGAATGTGGGGTGAAGCGCCGGCGCAATGTCGGACTGGGCAAGCGCTCGGTTGTGCGTCACCGCTGTCGCGGCGGCGCCGCTCTTCGGCACGGTGGATCTCGCGGACTGGGCTTGTCGTAACAGCCGGTACCTCTTCACCCATGATTCGGCGCTGTTCCGCAACCTGGCGCTCGCGCTCCACCAGCGCCTGCTCCCTGAGCGCCAGCTGTCGCTGCAGCCTCGAAATCAGCTCACGCTCGCTGGCCAGCTCCGCTCGGGCCGTACCGACCTCGCTTGCCTGCAACGCGGCTTCACCATGCCCCCGGACCGCACGCTCGTGGCCGGCACTCGCGCTCGACATCGCGGCAACAGATGGTGGCGAAACGAGGCTCGCTGAGGACGTGGGCGTTCCCGCGGCTGTCGGCGTGATCGCCGTCGTCGGACGCTCGGGAACTTCCGGCGGCGGTACGAGCATGGGCGTTCGGACCTGCGGCTCTGACGCTGCGGTGCCCAGGCCTGCGGCCTCCGGCGCCAGTGACAGCCTGTCTTTATCCGACGGCGCAGGCGGTACGCGCGTCGTCGTCTGAGGCATCGCCGGAGCAGCGGGTACGGCTCTTGACGGCGCGACCGACGGAGTCGCCGTGGACGTCGCTGCCGGTTCGACGCGAGTGGGGTCATGCGACAACCCGCTCGCAGGGGGCGCGAACGCCGGCGTCTCCTGCGGGGTTGGCAGGGTGTCGGGCCTCGATTCCACAGCGGATTCCGTGACATGAGCGGCCGGCGATTCGATCAACGGCCGACGTGCGGGACGTTGGACGATCCCCGTTTCCTCGAGCTCGCCGATGACCTCCTCGATCATTGCCCGGTCGATGGCGTGGCGTTCTTCGGCGTATCCAAACACGAGCGCCGCGTCGCACACGACGTTGATGATGCGTGGCACACCACCGCTGACCTCGTGGACGAGGCTGCTCGCCTCCTCCGGAAACGTGAGCGGCTCTCCGAGGGCGGCGTGTTCCAAGCGGTAGTTGATATACGCGGCCGTTTCATTCGGATCCAGTGGCTTCAAGTGATAGCTGACCGCGACACGTTGACGGAACTGTTCGAGCTCCGGCGAGGCGATTGTCTCGCGCAGATTTGGCTGGCCCGCCAGCAGAATCAGGAGCAGCTTCGACTTCTCGGTTTCGAGGTTGGACAGCAGGCGGACTTCCTCGAGCGCTTGCGCGCTCAGGTTCTGCGCCTCGTCGATCACCAGCATCGGGCGTCTCCCCCGCCTCCGCTGATCAACGAGGAACAGTCCCAAGTCCCGGACCAGCGCCGGCTTCGACTTGGAGGTGTCGTTCAAGCCGAAATCGAGCGCAATCGCTTCGAGCAGTTCCCGGGGTTCCAGCGTCGTGTTCACCACGCGTGCAGTCACGGTGCGCTCGTCGAGGCGCTGCAGCACGCTCTGGATCAGCGTGGTTTTCCCCGCCCCGATTTCGCCCGTGACGACGATGAAGCCGGCGCGGCTTTCAATGCCGTATCGAATCGAATCGAGCGCTTCGCGGTGAACGCGGCTGAGATACAGATACGCAGGATCCGGGCTCAGCGCGAAGGGCCGTTCACGAAGGTGATAAAAACGTTCGTACATTACTCTCCTCGCAAAGGCGACGTCGCACGATGCGCATCGAATCTCGCGCACGCAGCGATCGTCGCCGCAAGCCTGCCCGGATGGTGTCGAATGCGACCGATCGGCCCTTCGCTGGCGAGCGGCGCACCCAGCGGTTGAACCCGCATCTCTCGCATCGCCGCGATATCGCGCGTCGTCACCGCAATCGGATGTGAACCGGCCTCGGCGTACTTCGCGACGAGGTGGGTCGGCACCGGCGCGGTGTTGAGGATCACGCAGTCGAACGGATCCACTCCGACATGCGCTCGGATGACGTCGAGATGCTGGATGGCGTCGAAGCCTTCGGTCTCGCCTGGTTCGGTCATCAGGTTGAGCACGAAGATCCGGAGCGCATCCGATCGCCGAACCGCGTCGCCAATCTCCGGCACGAGGAGCGGTGGAAGGATGCTGGTATACAGGCTCCCAGGGCCGATCAGAATCACATTGGCGCGGCGCAACGCCTCGACGGCCGTGTCGACCGACCGTGGCGCCGACGGCAGCAGTGACAAGCGGCGGATTGGCGAGCGTGCACGTGTGATAGCGGTTTCGCCGAGAATCGTTCGCCCGTCCAGCAGTTCCGCCGCCAACATCACACGATCGACGGTGGCGGGCACGATGCGCCCGCGCGCGCCGACGACGCGTGCGGCAATATCGATCCCTTTGCTGAAGTCTCCGGTGATATCCGCAAGGGCGGTGATGATCAGATTGCCGAGCGCGTGACCCGCAAGGCCGTCGCCCTCTTGAAAACGATATTGGAACAACTCCGTGATGAGCGACCGGTCGGCCACCGCGGCGAGGCAGTTGCGAATGTCACCCGGGGGGATGCTTCCCAACTCGCGCTGCAGGCGCCCGGAGCTGCCGCCATCATCGGTGGTCGTCACGATGGCGACCAGGCGATCCGGCGCGCACTCGTCCTGTCCGCGCTGGAGGCCGGGGAACAGCAGCGAACACAGTCCGCGAAGCACATTGGGAAGGCCAGTACCGCCACCCAACGCGGCGATACGCAGACCACTCGGTTCATGCAGCGACTCGCCGCTATCGTCCAAGCGCGCTGGAATGCCGATCGCCATCTACTTCATTTCTTCCTCGCCCATCTCGGGCGTGTCCCGCTCTGGATAGGCGACGAGGAGCGCATTCTGATGCTGGGCCGTCAGCAAATCGACGAGCTGGGCCGGATGAAACAGGACGTCGCAATTCATCAGCACAACCCCTGTTGAAGCACCCGTCGTGCCAGCCACAACGAATACAGACTGTTGGTCGCACGAAATCGCGCGTTCTGGATGAACTTTACGTGGGGCCCACACGCGAGCCGTACGCTGTCGGCGGCAGAGCCGACGACAACCGGAATGTCGTGATGCCGCACTCCCGCATCGCGTACAGCCGCAGGTTGATGAGCGTACGGTCCTCGAATGTTCCGAGGCACTTCGGCTGCACTGCGCCGTTGAAGCGGGTCCCGGTTCCAGCCGCAAGGATGACGCCCGGCATACTGCGGCTCATGCGGCCTCCAGTTGCGGCCATCCGGCCAGGCTGCGCAGCCTTCCGAGGTACCGCGTGCGATCGCGTCGGCCGATTGCGATGCCGAGAAACAGGATCGCGTAAACGAGGCCCGCGGCCGCCCCTTGCAGCAGCGCGTGGATCAGCGACGTGGAGGCGGGATTCCTGACGGTGGCCAGGACGCCAAGAACCACGAGCGCCGGCCACACGGCTGGCCAGACTGCGGCGGCGAAGAACCTGGTCAGCGGCATCCCGACGCGCGCGCACGCGACGGGAATCACAATCAGCACTGCGCGGACCGTTACTGGCACCAGCGTCGCCATGGCGACGCCGGGCAATCCGTACCATCGAATCAGGAGAATGCTCAGCGCGACGTTGATCACCGCCGTCACCAGATTCGAGATCGCCGCGAGCCCGTGGCCGCCGGCGCCGAGGAGAACCGTATTCGCGGTCCAGCTCCCCACCCGGACGAGGACGACCATCGCCAGGATCTTGACGACGATCCCGGCGGCCGCGTACCGCGGCCCCGTCCACCCGACAACGACCGAGTCGGCGAGCAGCGCCAGCGCCCCGGCGACAGGAACGATCGTCGCGAGCGACAATCGCGTACCCTGGACCAACACTTCCGCGAGACGATCGTTGCGACGACACGTGTCCGCACCAACGACGATGGGGAAGAGGACGTAATTGAGCTGATTGGTGAGCTGTAGTACCGCATCGGCGAGGCGCTGGGCGACGGTCCACACGGCAACGGACCCCGTCGTGAGAAACGCGCCAATGACCAACGCATCGCTGGCGTAGTTGATTTTGTTTGATGCGGCCTGCACCATCATCCAGGCGCCGTACCCCATGAGGTCGCGGAGTCGCGACCTTCGAAACAGCGACAGCCTGATTCTCAGCAGCGGAAAGACTCGATAGGCGTTCAGCCTGTAGACGACATAGCCAGCCAGCCGCATGGCCGTCATCAAGCCAACCAGTTCGACGAGGCCGCCTCCAGCACGCATCACGGCAACGTTTACGGCGGCGACCGACAGGTTGACACAGCCCCCGACGATGGAATTGAGATACGTGCGCTGAAAACCATTCACGACGCCGCCAAAGATCGTGAATGGCAGGCCGATGGCGACCTGGGCGCCGATGATCATCATCAGGATGCGTCCGGTGTGGGCCTGCGCGGGCGGCAGATCGAAGAAGCGTCCGAAGTTCCACGCCACGCCAGCGACGACGACAAGCGCAACCAGACCCGTCGCCGCAAACACGAACACCAGGGTGCTGGCGACCTCGCTGATCGCCTCCGGATTCCGTTCCGCGCGGTAATGCGCTACCGCACGCTCCATGGAGCTGCCCAACCCGAGATCCAGAATAGGGAAGTACGCCACGATGGAGGCAGCCAGCATCCATAGTCCATATTTGGATGCCCCCAGGTGATTGGCGTTGAACGGCAGCATCACGAGTCCGAGCGTCAAGTCGAGGCCGAGCGCCACATATCGGGCGATCAGGTTGAGCGCGACGATGCGCCCCTGTTCCTGTTCCTCCCACACGATCGACGTTGCGCTGCGGATCACCGGGCACCTTTCGCGAAGAGGACTACCTTGACCGTATCGAAGAGAATCGTGAGGTCGAAGGGAATCGACAGATGTTTCACGTAGTAGAGATCGTAGCGAAGCTTCTCGAGAGCGTCCTCGAAGGACGCGCCGTAGCGGTACTTGACCTGGGCCCAGCCGGTGATGCCCGGCTTCACAGCATGTCGCTGTTCATAAAAGGGCACCTGCTCGGCGAGCTGATTCACAAAGAACGGCCGCTCCGGCCGAGGCCCTACGAAGCTCATGTCGCCGCTGAGCACGTTCCACAGCTGGGGCAGTTCGTCGAGACGGGTGCAACGGATGAACCGTCCGACGCGGGTCACCCGCTCGTCGGCGTCCCGCGCCCACACTGGGGTGCCTTGTTCCGCGTCCTTTCGCATCGATCGAAACTTGTTCAACGTGAAGAGGCGCCCGTTCTCGCCGACGCGTTCCTGCCGGTACAGCACCGGCGAGCCCGACTCGAGCCAGACCGCTAGCGCGGTGAGGACGACGAACGGTGCCGACAGCACCCCGGCGACGAGCGCTAGCATCACATCGAAGCCACGTTTCGACTGACGCGTGAGCCGGGACGCGCAATAGTCGTCCGAGAAGATCAGCCAGCTCGGACGGAGGTCTTCAACCAGCAGCTTGCCGGTGAGACGCTCGTAGACAGTGTTGACATCCTCCACCCGGATGCCACGCAGTTTCGCCCGCAGCAGTGCGCGCACGGGTAATCGGCCGCGGCGATCGGACATCCCGACCACCAGCCGATCGACCGCGTAGCGCGCCACGATGCGCTCGATGTCGTCCGGAGTCCCCACTACCCGCCAGTTGCCCACCGACTGCATCACCCGGTGCGGATCGTCGTCGATGAAGCCGACGATGTCGTACGCGAAGTCCTGCTGCGCGCCAATCTGGCGCGCGATGGTCTGGGCGTTCGTGTCGGTGCCGACGATCAGAACCCGCTCGCCGAAGGAACGCAGCCGCGTGAGGTGATTGAACACGAGACGCCACGCAAGAATGCCGGTCAGGAAAATGGCGAACGCCGGGAGCGAGGCGCCGTCGGCCACAATCAGCCAGGGTACCTGCAGGTAGAGCAGGGCGATGAGGATGAGCGCCGTGCCGATTGACTGCAGGAGCCGGATGAACACCTCTCGCGTCGTCCGGACGACCGTCAGATCGTAGAGGTCGTTGTAGTACAGGCACAGCATGCAGAGGACGCCTACGACCGCTCCCTTCCAGATCGCCGTCGGACGGTTCGTCCTCCGGGCTGTAGTGGTGCAGCACGAACCCCATGGAACCGGCGATGAGCAGCAGCTCTCCCACGAACACCGTGAGGTGGCGCTGCGACACGTACCGGTTGAAGAGGCGAATAGCGCCCATGCGTTACGCCCCGGTAGTCCAGGCGTACGCACCCGCGTAGGCACCCACGGGCACCTCGACATCGTTCAGGACGATGCCCGCGATCCGCTCCCGTTCCACACCGTCGAGCGCATGTTCCAGTGCCGGGCGCGACGTCATCCCGGCGCGGACGACGATCAGCACACCGTCGGCGAATCGTGCGAGCACGTGCGTGTCGGCCAGCGTCACCGGTGGGGAATCGATCACGATGCGATCGAAGCGCGACCGAAGCGACTCGAGGAGGCGCGCCATCATGGTCGATCCCAGGAGCTCGGTCGACCGAGTGGTGGCGTGGCCGGCCGGAAGGACGAACACGTTCTGCTCCGGTAGCTGCACGAGCACGTCGTCCAGACTCGCCCCACCCAGCAGCACGTCCACGAGTCCCCGTTCCGACCGGAGGCCGCACAGCGCCGCGAGCGTCGGCCGCCGCATGTCGGCTTCCACCAGCACGACGGTGTGGTTGAATCCCTGTCCCATGGTCAGCGCGAGGTTGGCGCTCGTGGTGGTTTTTCCGTCGCCCGATCCGGGACTCGTGACGAGGAGCAGATGAGGGCGGCGGCCCTGGTCCCCTCCCTCGAGGCGGGTCCGCAGCAATCGGTACTGCTCGGCGGCCGCCGAAGACGGCTGAGTGGCCGCGACAAACAGCGGGCTCAGCGGTCCCTCGTCTGCACCCGGCGCTTCGCTAGCGTCCGGATCGGGTCTCCAGACGGGGGCGTCGGGAAACACCTCGGTGGCCGAGGCTGCGGTGCGCGGTGCCGCTGGCTGTGACGGGCGATCCGTGTCGTCCCGTCCCGTCCAGGTCAGGAGACCTTCCTGCTCGGCCTTTGCCACCGCTCGTTGAAGTCGACTCATCTTGTTTCCTCACTCACTGCCGGGTCGGCGCCCGGTTCCAGTCCTTTGCCTGCCGTTCAGCTTGACCCTCACGCCGCGTCGTGGATCCGCGGGATCTCCGCGAGCACAGGCAGCTCGAATTCGTCCTGAAGCTTGCGGGCGTCACGGATCGACCGATCGAGGAACTCGCGGCCGAAGGCGCTGGCGCCACCCAACGCCACCCCGAGGGCGAGCGCCATCAGCAGCATCCGTGGCCGGTTCGGGCTCTCCGGACTCCGAGGCAGATACGCGTTGTTGAGCACGCTGAATCGTTCGCCGCCTCGAGTTCGCGCGATCTGTTCCTGCACGAGGGCGGCCGCATGTTTTTCGGAGAGTTGTTTGACGTTCTCCTTCTCGAATTTGTACTCGCGCTGCAGCGACGCGAACTCCTGTTCGACCATGGGTGCGGCTTCCACGCGCTGTTGATAGCGAGCGATGTCGTTGGTCAGCTGCGCTTCGGCCCGTTGGAGCGCTTTGATGCGCAGCTGCGTGAGATTCCGCTCGGCCGCGACTTGCTGGTACGCAGGGTCCGAGCCCAGCGTTTCCTGTCTGGCGGTCTCGGGCTGGGCGCGGACGGCCGCTGCGTCGGCGCGCGCGGATTTCAACGCGTCTTCCAAGATTTGAATCTCAGGATGCTTGTCGGTGTACTGCAAGCGTGCCAGATCGAGCTCGCGCTGAAGTGCGACCACGCGCTGCTGAGGCGACGTCGCCGGGCCGCCCGCAGCCGACGGCGCAGAATAGAGGCCGTCCTTGATCTGCTGCAGCTGGCGATCCAGGAGCGTCAGGCGATCCTGCTCGGAGCGCAGGTTGTTGCTCGTCGACTCGAGCTGCGAGCGCACTCCGGACAGCGTCTGGAGGTTCGCCAGCGTCTGTTCGGGGAGCTTTCCCATGTGGAGCTCCTTCGCCGCGCGCAGCCGCTTTTCGAGATCCGTGACGCGGCCTAGCGCGCTACGAAGCTGCGAGGCCAGAAACTCTGTCGTCCCTTCCGCCTGTGCTTCACGGCTGCGCGAATGCGCTTCGACAAAGACCTGCGCGAGCTTCTGGGCTACGCGCTGGGTTCGCTCGGCGGTGCGATCGCGATAGACGATATCGAAGGCGTCCAGCTCAGGTTGACCCTCGGTTCGAGCGATTGGTGTCGGCACTTCCACCGCGATGCGAGTCAACAGGTCTTGCACGACTTGATCGAGCGGCTGGTCCGAGACGAGACGTTCCTCGCGCGCGACACGCTCCAGGACTGCGGCACTGCGAAGCTGCTGCGATAACGCCCGCAGCCGTTCGTCGATGCCGAGACCGGCGCGCCCGGAGACGAGATCGGTGGCGACCGCAGGCGCCTCGATGGCGATCCGTGCGCTGGATCGATAGGTGGGTGGAAGCAGGAACGTGAGTGTGCCGCCGCCGAGGAGGCACAGCGCGAACGGCGCGATGAACCACATCCGGCGTCGCGCCAGGATGCCCAGGTACTCGAGGGGGTGCACGGTTCTCTCGATCATGTCAATCCACCTTTTCCGGCAGGTTGTAAGAGCAATTCCCGACCTCAGCCAGATTCGTGCTCGATGGCTCTACGGCACGATGATGACGTCGCCCGGTTCGACGCACATCGGTTTCCCCTCGGACTTGATCGCATCCTTGTAGTTGAACTTGATCGTCTTCATGCCCGTCGGAGTCGATCGCTGAATGATGATGTTCTTCGTGTTGGCGAAGTCCTTGAACCCGCCGGCCATCGCCAGCGCCTCGATCACCGTCGTTTCTCCCTTGATGGAATGCGTGCCCGGACCATTCACTTCACCGATCACCGAGATCGTCTGCGGCTGCGCTTCGACGACGATAACGGTGACGACGGGGTTGGTGACGTACTCCCGCAGTGACTCGCTGAGCCCGTCGCGGAGGGCAGCCGGTGTTTTCCCCGCGGCGACGACATCGCCGATAAGAGGCAGCGTGATTTTTCCATCGGGCCGAATCTGAAGCGACTGCGACATCTGGGGATCCCTGTAGACCTCGACGCGCAGCTTGTCTCCGACGACCAGTTTGTAGTCGGTGGCGTTGGACGCAACCGTTGGCCGCGCCGGAGCGTTCGGTGCGGGCGAGGTTGCCGGCGCCGGATTCTCTCGGGGGATCGTCGGCACGGGGTTCTGCCGAGGTATCGTCGGCACAGTGTTCTGCGCCAGTGCCGGCGCAGCCTGGAGCGCAGCGACGAGTACGGATGACACAAGTGTTGAAGCCTTCATGTGATGATCCTCATTGAGCGTTCGAACTGCCGCGCGGCGTGCGCCGCGACTGGATAGGTCGAGATGCGGCGGCCGACCGCAGCGACGCGAGGTCGGCGCCGTGTGTAGGGCAGCAGGCCGCGCCGATCGAGAACGACGTGGGAGTCCTGAACTCGTAGTGCTCGACCCATGACATCAAGCGGTCCACGACCTGCATCGAGTTCTCGAAGTCGGCGTCAAGCAGCACTACCGAGAGCCGGCCGTCGTCGTCCGGCGAGAGAATGTCGGTCTCACGGATGACCCGGCCCACCAGGCGCGCGAGCTCGCGTGCGACCTCCAGGCGCTGGGTCTCAGCGGCGCGCGGCATGGGGTCCACCACGAGCAGGGTGAGAAAGTTCTGCGAACGGACGGCACGCTTCAGCTCGTTGTTGACCACGAAGTCGAAGACTTCCGGCGACAGAGCCCGAGAATCGTCAGGGAGGCAGTCGTCCTCGACCATCACGATGCTCGATCCAGATCGGCTTCCTTAATCTTGTAGAGCAGCGCCTTGTAGCTGACCCCGAGCAGGTCGGCAGCTTCCCGCCGGTTCCATCGCGTCTGCTGCAGCGTGCGATAGATGATTTCCCGCTCGGCCTCGCGCGCGGCATTGCGCGCAATCTCCTTCAGCGACCCGACGGGTCCGGGAGGCAGATCCGGAACCACCGGGGCACGTGCCGGAACAGCGGCTGCCGGAGCGGGCACCGACTCGCAGCTGACGGGCTGCGGATCGAGCGCCGCTATGGGCCCCACCCCCCGGCGCCCGGCCATCATGTCCGTAAGGTCCCGCGCCACCTGCGCATCCGTTCCGAGAATCACCATCCGCTTCACGGCGTTCTCGAGCTCGCGGACGTTGCCCGGCCAGTCGTAGTTCGCGAAAATCTCCAACGTGGCGGGCGACACCGTCAGCCGCGACTTGTTGTAATGAGCCGCGTACTGCTGCAGGAAGAGATCCGTCAGCAGCGGGATTTCGTCGCGTCGTTGCCGGAGCGGAGGGAGCGTGATGCAGACGACGTTCAATCGAAAGAACAGATCCTCGCGGAACGTGCGCTCATTCACCGCACGCTCGAGATCCTGATTGGTCGCGGCGAGGATCCGGACGTCCACGTGCACGTCGTTGCGTCCGCCGAGCCTCGAGAACTCTCCGTCCTGCAGGACCTGGAGCAGCTTGGACTGGAGCGCGAGCGTGAGCTCGCTGATCTCGTCGAGGAACATCGTCCCTTGGTGAGCGAACTCGAACTTGCCGGGGCGGTGCTGGACCGCCCCCGTGAACGCACCCCGCTCGAAACCGAAGAGTTCGGACTCGAGCAGCTCCGATGGCAGGGCGGCGCAATTGACCTTGACGAACGCGCGTTCGCGTCGAGGCGACGCGGCATGGATGTCCCGGGCCACCAGGCCTTTTCCCGTGCCACTCTCGCCGGCGATGAGCACCGTCGCATCGGTATCGGCGACGCGCTCGATGAGTTGCCGCACCTCGCGCATCTGTTCGTTTCGTCCAAGGAGCGCCGCGATCCCCGAACTCCGTTCACGACGTGGCGAAACTGCGTTGCCAGATATCCGTTGAGCATCACTCATCGATAGGCCCTCGTTTCCACACGAGGAGATTCACCCTGCGCAGGTCAGCAATGTGGGTGCCAGAGGGGGGAAGTCAGGCAAACTGGTCGGACTGATCGGGAGTTTCGGCCGCGATATGGGAAAGTACGGGAACCAACCGGCACATCGAAGGCTGGATGTAGGAAGCGCGGTACCCAGAATAGGAGCGGGATCGCCCTCAGCCGGATCGATGTCTCAGGCTCGGCTGATCCCGCACTCCTTGATCTTGTTGAGCAGGGTCTTGTAGCTCACGCCCAGGTTCGTTGCGGCCTTGCGCCGGTTCCAGTGCACTTGCCGCAGGGTGTGCTCGATCGCCGCCCGCTCAGCTTTGAGCGCGGCCGCCTTCGCAACCGTCGCAAGCGACCCCGCTCCTTCTTCCGTCGCTGGAGGAGCTGTCCCATCCGCTTCCGATGCATCCGGCTCACTGTACGAGAAAGACCTCAACGGACCAGCTCCAGACAAAGCCCCCGCAGCCACGGTGCCGGCGCCCACCGGGACCGCCACCATGGTCGGCTCCGGCACAGCGACGACCCTCGACTCCGCCTTGCGCTGCATGTGTCGTTGGATCTCGCGAATCACGAGCTGCTCGTCCTGAAGGATGATTGCCCGTTTGATCATGTTCTCCAGCTCGCGGATGTTGCCCTGCCAGTCGTACTGCTGGAACAGCTGGCGAAGCTCGTCGGAGATCGGGCGCATCGGCCGGTTGTATTTGCGCGAATATCGCGCGATGAAGTAATCGGTCAAGGTCGGAATCTCGTCCCGGCGCTCACGAAGCGGCGGGACCGTGAGCTCGATGACCTTGAGCCGGTAATAGAGATCCTCACGGAACTCACCGCTGAACAGCATCTGTTCCAGGTCACGATTAGTCGCGGCCACCACCCGAACGTCGACCTGAATCCGTTTGTTGCTGCCGAGCTTCGTGAATTCCGCGTCCTGGAGGACGTGCAGCATCTTGGCCTGCAGGGCCGGCTTCATTTCACCGATCTCATCGAGCATCAGCGTACCGCCGTCGGCTTGTTCGAACTTGCCAATGCGGACGGTCGCGGCGCCGGTAAAGGCGCCGCGGTCATGGCCAAACAGCTCGCTTTCAAGAAGTTCCGCCGGAAGCGCCGCGCAATTCACCTTCACGAACGGCTGGTTTCGCCGAGTGGAGCGATGATGAATGGCCCTCGCGACCAGTTCCTTTCCGACTCCGCTTTCGCCTCGAACAAGCACAGTGACGTCGCTGTCGGCAACCTGTTCGATCACGGTGGCTATCCCGCGCATCTTTTCGCTGTTGCCCCAGACCGACTGATGTTCATCGTCGGTGAGCTGCTGGCGAAGCTCGCTGAGCTCGGACACCAGGCGCGTTTTCTCGATGGCGTTCTTGATCGCGACGTCGAGAGCAATCTCTCCCAGGCCTTCGGGATCGTCGGGCTTGACGACATAGTCTGCGGCACCGAGGCGGACCGCCTCGACGATCGTCGAAACGTGGTTGCGGCCGGAGAGCATGATGACCTGTGTCTGCTGTCGCGCTGCTTTGATCCCACGAAGGGTCGCGATCCCGTCAAGACCCGGCATCATGACATCGAGCAGCACGACGTCAGGAGGCTCGTGCTGCTTCAGCGACGCGAGCATCTCGTCTCCGCGTGCGTAGCATCTGGCCTCGTAGCCGCGCAAGGAGAGGAACGTCCTCAAGTAAGCGGCGAAGCCGGAGTCATCATCGACAATTGCAACGTAAGGCTTTTTCATCGAGCGTCCTGTTTGCCCATTGTGGGTCGCTACACGGTGTCTGAACTGCAGTCACTTCCCGTTGTGCTCTGCGCTCCTCATTCAAGAGTCTGTACCTCAACAGACTATAGAGTAATCGCCTTCGGGATTTTTGGGTAACGCTATGCCATGTTGGCCAGACCGTATTGACTGACGTCGCGTGAATGCGGTGTTTCGTTCACGGATTGCTGCGCTCGATTCGTGGCATACCGCTTGAACTACGACGAACGTCTGACAGCGCAGACGCGCTGTCGACCTGGGAACGAGGCACGACGTTTATGAACAGGCGGTGTATGTCCTTGGCGATTCTTGGATTAGTGGCGGGCGACCCCGGCGGTGGGGTCCACTGCTGGCGATGGGGTTCCTTCGACCGTGACGGCAACCGTCGCGGTCCCAGCTGTTCCCGTCCGGGCTCCCTGGCTGCGCGACGAAGCCGCGATGATACTGGTTGGCAGCGCGATGATAGGGCTCGCCGCTGCGGTCCGTCGAGCCGCTTGAGGACATTCGATGCCTTGTCACCGGCGGCGTATGTCCGCACCTGCGACAGGCATTCGAATGTAAAACGGCTCAGCCGTGGGTGCCGGCGGATTGGCCGGCACTCACGCTCGAAGCCGGCAGGTGTGGCTCGCTTCTTCCTTCGGTTCTCTCGTTCAGCTTCCCATAAGTCTCAGTGCCGGAGCATGATAACTGCGGCTGTCCTGATCCCCTCGGCGGCAGACCAGATTCGCCCGTCATGCGCGTCGATGATGCGCCGGGCCACCGAGAGACTCAATCCGCACCCGCCGCGCCACTCGTCGAAGGTCGTGAGCCTTTCCTCCCCGACGCGAATCACCGCGTCGATGTGCTCCGGCTCGGCTATCGCAATCCATGAGGCTGGATTTCCTTGAAACGCTCCGTACCGTTCATTGACCAGAAGTTTTTCGCTTTGGACCACTTCGCGACGGAGTCCTTGAAATACTGATGTCAGCGCTGTTCTGAGCCGCGGGCCGTCGCCTTGAACGATTCCCGGCCCCGTTCCTGTCGTCAACTCCACGTCCACGGTCCGATCGGGCAGGTTTGGCAGTCCAGCTATCGCTTCCGTCAAGAGCGCACGCAGATCGACCGGCGCCGCGTTTCAGTGAGGCCGTCCCTGCTTCCATGGCCGAAAGGTCACTCATCTCCGCCACCAGGGTCGCGAGTCGGCCGCAGGACTTCTCCGCCTCTTCGAGCATCCGGCGATATCTTTCGTCGAGGGTCCCGGCAGGATCCTTGAGCACCATGCGCAGATAGCCGGCAACCACGCTGATCGGAGTCCGGAGCTCGTGGACGGAGAGAGAGAGCAGGCGCGGCCACTTGGCGTCTGCAGGCGCGTCGGTCATGCAGGCATTCTCCATTACGTCAGGTCCCGTGTCGAGGGAAGCAACAACCGAGGTCTGGTGTTTGTGACTAAGAGGGCCCGGCACGCCTGTGGTACCGTAGTGCGTCGGCCCAGTCACGTGGAAAGGCCAGTCAATGCTGCTCAAACGACACCCCGAAGTAGCTGCCTCCGAAATAACGGACGAGCAGTCCTATGTTCGGCGGCGTGAGTTCCTGCGCATCGCTGCCGGATCCATGGTGACGGCGGCAGCCGCCCCGCTTCTCGCGTGCTCGGCTGAGCCGGCTGGAGCCGAGGTGCGGCCAGAAGGGACCTTCGCCGCGCCCCAGTCTCCACTGACGGGATACAAGGAAAAAGCCGTCACGACGGACGAAAAGCTCAACACGATTGAGGAAATCACTGGCTACAACAATTTCTACGAGTTCGGCACAGGCAAGGGTGATCCCGAAGCAGTACAGCGGTTCACTGAAGGCCAGTCCCTGGACGGTCAAAATTGATGGTCTCTGCAACAAACCCGCGGACTATCACCTCGAAGACCTCATCAAGCCGATCGAACTCGAGGAGCGGATCTATCGCCTCCGGTGCGTGGAGGGGTGGTCCATGGTCATCCCATGGATAGGCGTGCCGCTCGGTACGATCATCGAGCGAGCCGAGCCCACGTCGAAAGCCACGTTCGTTCAATTCACGACGCTTCTTCGTCCTTCCCAGATGCCCGGCCAGAACACATCGAGCCTCGAGTGGCCCTATGTCGAGGGGCTCAGAATGGACGAGGCGAAGCACAACCTCACGATCCTGGCGGTGGGCTTATACGGAAAGACGCTGATGAACCAGAACGGCGCGCCCATTCGACTGGTGGTCCCGTGGAAGTACGGGTTCAAGAGCATCAAGTCGATTGTCCGCATCCGCTTCGTCGACAAGCAGCCCGAGACGTCGTGGAACATCTCGAATCCGCAGGAGTATGGCTTCTACTCGAACGTCAACCCCCAGGTCGATCATCCGCGCTGGAGCCAGGCCACGGAGCGACGCCTCGGCGGCAGTCTGTTCGCGGCGCGCATCCCGACGAAGATGTTCAACGGTTACGGCGATCAGGTCGCGTCTCTGTACACGGGTATGGATCTGCGACGGTATTACTAGTCCGCATGCAGAAGGCTGCGAAAGGTCTGGTCTTTCTCGCATGCCTTACGCCATTCGTCTGGCTCGCGATCCGCACGGTGACCGGTCGGCTGGGGATCAATCCGGTTGAAGATCTCGAACTGACCACCGGCATCTGGGCGCTTCGATTCCTGATCATCACGTTGGCGGTGACACCGGTGCGGCGGATCACCGGTTGGAATCGGGTCATTCAGTACCGCCGGATGTTCGGTCTCTTCACCTTCTTCTATGTCTGCGCCCACTTTGCCATTTACATTGGCATCGATCAGTTCTTCGCCTTCGGCTCCATCGTGAAGGATGTCGTCAAGCGGCCGTTCATCACGATGGGCTTCACCGCCTTCGTCCTGATGATTCCTCTCGCCCTCACCTCAACCAAGGGCTGGATCAGGCGTCTGGGCCGGCGATGGCAGCTTCTGCATCGCCTCATTTATGTATCTGCCGTCAGTGCGGCCATTCATTACCTCTGGAAGGTCAAAGTGATGATCGGCTCGCCCGTCTATTACGCACTCGTCATTGCGTTGCTTCTGGGCTTCCGTATCGTGTGGCAGTTGAGGTCAGCTAAGCTGCTGAAAACACAGCGTGTTACGGCGTAGTCCTTCCCCTGGCAACTTTCTCTTTTCCCTGTCGCCTTTTCCCTTTGTTTTGGGCCAGTTCACCCCCTGATCCTGCCCGTTAACCTGAATTTGGCTGTTTTTCCTGGATAGCGACCCTATGCTGAGCGTGGAGTCGACCGCAGGACTCCGGGTTTCCGAATCCGAGTGTTCTGCGGTTGGACAGCAGCGGAGGCATATGTACAAGCCGATTAAGTATGTGGAGAAGGGTTTGACCATAGCGGCGCGTGGCGCCTGGTCGGTGTTCGATACGCTGAACAGCATTGCGCCTGCGCAGGCATTCACGCCGAAATGGTCGGACAAGCCCATTCTGAAATCATGGCAGAAGGTGAAGCCGCCGCTCGGCTGGCCGCGCGAAACCGATTCGCTCTGCCCGAAATGCGTCCGCGAGGCGCGCCAGGAAATCCTGGACGGCAAACGCGACTACAAGATCCTGCTCAACGAGAAAGTCGGCGAGATCAAAGCCCACATCATCGAGCGCGACGGCAAGATCCTCATGGTCAAGGACTGCCCCCAGCACGGGCATTTCGAAGACGTCATGGCGATCGACCCGGCGTTCTTCAAGCATCTCGAAGACGCTTTCCCGGGAAGCGACATTCGAGCGCACAACGACGAGAAGCTTCACAATCACGGCTCGAGCACGATCAAGTACGGCCGTGGCTCGGTGCTGACGATCGACCTGACGAACCGCTGCAACATGATGTGCGATCCGTGCTTCATGGACGCCAACCAGGTCGGGTTCGTCCACGAGCTGTCGTGGGAGGACATCAAGACGCTGCTCGACAACGCGATTTCGATCAAGCCGAAGCGTCAGATGTCGGTGCAGTTCTCGGGTGGCGAGCCGACGATGTCGCCGTATTTCCTGGACGCGGTGCGCTATTCCAAGAAGGTCGGGTACAGCAGCGTGCAGGCCGCGACCAACGGCATCGAGTTCGCGAAGAGCCCGGAATTCGCCCGGGCGGCGTTTGAGGCGGGGCTTCGCTACGCCTACCTGCAGTTCGACGGCATCGGCAACGCAGCCAACTCGCACCGACTCGTCGGCAACCTGTTCGATGTCAAGCTGCGCGCCATCGAAAACCTCCATTCGGCGGGGGTCGACATCGTCCCGGTCACCACCATCGTCAATGGCGTGAACAACGAGCAGGTCGGCCGGATCATCCAGTTCGCGCTGGACAATCCCAAGAAGATCAACTTCCTGTCGTTCCAGCCGGTCTCGTTCACCGGACGCGACGAGGAAGTGACCGACGACCGGCGGGCGGCGCAGCGCTACACGCTCTCGCACCTCGCGCACGATGTGAAGAAGCAGATCGGGCTGGGCGAGCCGGTCCGCGACTGGTTCCCGATCTCGTTCATGGGCACCTTCACGGACTGGGCGGACCTCGTGCACGGGCCGAGCGCCGAATGGGGCAACCTGACCTGCGGATGCCATCCCAACTGCGGCGTTGGCATGGCGGTCATGATCGACAAGGAAACGAAGGAAGCCGTGCCGGTCACCGCATTTCTCCATGCTCAGAACATGGCGGAGGATCTCAAGCGGGTGAACGACGCCGGTCGCGGGAAGTTCCTGTCATCGGTCGGCATGGCGCTGGCGTTGATGAAGAACTACGATCCGTTCCAGGCGCCGACGCATTTCAAGCTCAGCGATCTGATGAAGAAGTTCGACAAGACGTTTGGTGCGACCGGCCGCAATTATGGAAGCGTAGGCGCGGACCGGACCGCAGAGGGACATCCAGGTGCGGCGCGCGGATCGCTGGAACTTCCTGTTCATCGCCGGCATGTGGTTCCAGGATCTGTTCAACTACGACTTCCGTCGCACCGAGCGCTGCATCATTCCGTATGCGACGCAGGAAGGGGAGATCTCCTTCTGCGCCTACAACACCGGGATCGGCTGGCGGAACATCATCGAGAAGATGCACATGACGGCGACTCTCACCAAGTGGTACGAGGAGCACGGACGTCATGAGATCTTTGCCGGCGGCAAGAACGTCGCGCTGGCGAGCAAGGATCACAGCCTGGTTCTCGACGCGGAGGCGGTCGCCGTCGGCAAGCAGCACGATCTGGATGATGCGGGCATCGCGAAGAACGCCCGCGAGGAAAAGCTTCGAGCCAAGGCCGAGGCGAAGAAGAAGGCGGAAGAGAACGAGCGGATGGCCGCGCTCTACCGGCAGCACGTGCTGAAAGAAGAGCCGGCTCCGCCTGTCGTCCAGATCCAGGGGCTCGGTGGCAAGAAGAAGGAGCCGGTGCAGGAGGTTCTGCACAAGGATCAGCAGTAACGTGGTGCACTTCCGCCTGAAGGCGGAAGCTACACGTCGCTGAGTGACTGAACTGCTCTTGTAGCTTCCGCCTTCAGGCGGAAGGATCATGGCCGCGCGGATCGACCGCGCGGCCTTTTTTATGGCGATTCTCTCCGTCTCCAATCTCCGCAAAGTCTACGGCGAGACCCTGGCGGTTGACGACCTGTCGTTCTCCCTCGAGTCCGGCGAGATCGTAGGACTCCTCGGTCCCAACGGCGCCGGCAAGACGACCACCATCAACATGATTCTCGGAGTGCTCGAGCCGAGCGGCGGGCGAATCGTGATTGATGGCTGCGATCTCGCGACCGCACGTCCGATCGCCTTGTCTCGCACGAACTTCGCCGCGGTCTATGCACCCCTCCCAGGCAATCTGACGGTCGAGCAGAATCTCCGGATCTTCGCCATGCTGTACGGCGTCCGCGGTATCGCGAGTCGCATCGACGTGCTGCTCGAAGAGTTCGATCTCGTCCGCTTCCGGCGCGTAAAATGCGGCGTGCTGTCGTCCGGCGAACAGACGCGCGTGTCCCTCGCGAAGGCGATGCTGAACGCTCCGAGGCTCCTGCTGCTCGACGAGCCGACGGCCTCGCTCGACCCCGCGACCGCCGGAGACGTCCGCGCCAAGATTCGCAGCTTTGCCGACAAGCGCGGTGTGAGCGTGCTCTGGACGTCACACAACATGTACGAGGTGGAAGCCGTGTGCGACCGTGTGCTGTTCCTGTCGCACGGGCGGGTGTTGCTCGAAGGCGATCCCAAGACGCTTCCGCAGGAGCACGGCAAGGAGACGCTCGAGCAACTCTTCATCGCCGTCGCCCGAGAGCCGCTCACACTCGAATCATGACTGCCATGCGCATCACCCCGATCGCCGCCATCGTCCTTCGTCAACTCTACCTGCTACGGGGAAGCGCGTCGCGGGTGGCGCCGCTCTTCGTCTGGGTCGCGATCGACATCGTGCTCTGGGGGTTCATGACCAGTACCTCAACAGCGTGGCAAACCCCGGATTCAACTTCGTGACCGTCCTCCTCGGCGCCGTGCTGCTGTGGGACTTTTTCACGCGGGTCATGCAAGGGGTGACGATGGCATTCTTCGAGGATGTCTGGTCGCGCAATTTTCTGAACGTGTTTGCTTCACCTGTGTCCGTAAGTGAATACCTGGCCGGCCTGGTGTCGGCGAGCATCGTGACGAGTGCGGTTGGGCTGGTCGTGATGCTCGTGCTCGCGACCGCCCTGTTCGGCCTCTCATTTCTGTCGTACGGCGGCGCACTCGTTCCATTCCTGCTGGTGCTGTTCCTCTTCGGGATTGCGCTCGGTATCGTCGGATGCTCGCTCGTGCTGCGACTCGGGCCCTCTGCCGAGTGGTTCGTCTGGCCGATTCCGGGCCTTCTGTCACCGTTTGCCGGCGTCTTCTATCCAATCGCGACGCTGCCGACCTGGATGCAGTGGGTCGCGCGCCTCATGCCTCCCGCTTACGTATTTGAAGACATGCGCGCGATTGTCACGGGCAGCGGCGGGGTGAGGCCCGCTTCGCTCGCTGTTGGCGGCACTCTCGCCGTCCTCTATGTCTTCGGCGCATCCTTGTTCTTCACGCGCGTGTATCGGAAGGCGGTGCGCACCGGCCTGATCGCGCGATATAGCGCGGAGAGCATCAATTAGGCGATGCACCTCGTCGCGCTGCACGCGCCGATGGCTTACGGCGAAGATCCGAAGAACCGAAGAATCGAAGGAGAAGAACCGAAGAGGAAGAACCGAAGAGGAAGAACCAAGAATGGCAGTGCTCATCGCGACGAACAGTAAGAGAGTGTTGAAGCTCTGACGTCGCTGGCCGGCCTGCGCTTCGCGCAGTTGAGCGAGACGATGATCTGAACAACAAACACCTCATGAACTCGTCGGGTGCTTGTTTTTCAGACCATCGCCTCGCTCTAACGGCGGCCGGAGGCCGCCGTCCGGCCAGCGCCGTGCTGGCTTCGCTTCTTCTCCCTCGTTTCTTCGGTTCTTCGGATCTTCGGCGTTGGCCGTCGGCGCGTGCAGTTGGACACGTCGACACCAATCTCGCCCGATTGACGTAACATACGCGCTCATGCGACCCACACTTCTCAATCGTTGGTCAGGCGCAGCGGTGCTATTCCTCGCTCTCGCCGGCATCTCCGCTCCGGCCACCGCACAGGCGCCGCCCACGAAACTGCGAACGAAGTGGGCTGCCGACGTGACGCCGACACACGTCCTGCCAGAATATCCACGCCCGGAAATGGTTCGGACTGGCTGGCAGAGTCTGAATGGTCTGTGGGACTACGCGATCGTCGAGGCAGCGGCGCCCAAGCCGGCGTCTTTTGCCGGCCAGATACTCGTGCCCTTCGCCGTGCAGTCGCAGTTGAGCGGAGTGGCGGCGCCCATCACAGATCAACAGCGCCTCTGGTATCGGCGCACCTTTCGCGCCGGCGCCCTTCCACGCGGCGCGCGGATGCTGCTGCACTTTGGTGCCGTCGACTGGGAAACCCACGTGTTCGTGAACGGAAAAGAAGTCGGACGCCACACTGGCGGATACGATCCGTTCACCTTCGACATCACGTCGGCGCTCAAGACGGACGGCGATCAGGAACTGGTCGTCAGCGTATGGGATCCGACTGACAAGGGACCACAGCCTCGCGGCAAGCAGGTGCTCGAGCCAAAAAGCATCTGGTACACCGCGGTGACAGGCATCTGGCAGACCGTCTGGGTCGAAACGGTGCCCGACGCGTACATCAGCGGGCTCGAGGTAGGGTCCGACGCGAACGCCGGCACCATCACGGTCACCGTGCGCTCGAATAGCGGCGCGCCCGGGAGGGCGCGGGTGAGCGTCCGCGACGGGACACGAACGGCGGGGGAGGGCACCGGACCGCCAGGGCAGCCGATCGTGATTCAGGTGGCACAGCCAAAGCTCTGGTCGCCCGATCAGCCCTTTCTCTACGATCTGCGGGTCAGCCTCGGTCGGGACGAAGTCCAGAGTTATGCCGGCATTCGCACTATTGCCGTCCAGCGAGACGAGGCGGGCGTGAACAGACTGTTTCTCAATGGAAAAGCGCTGTTCGAATACGGGCTGCTCGATCAAGGCTGGTGGCCCGACGGGTTGTATACCGCTCCCACCGACGAGGCACTCGCGTCCGACATCGAGACGACGAAGCGTCTCGGCTTCAACCTGATTCGCAAGCACGTCAAGGTGGAACCGGCTCGCTGGTACTACCACGCAGATCGCCTCGGCGTTCTCGTCTGGCAGGACATGCCGAGCGGAGGGGACACGACGCCGCAGAATCGGGACATGTTCGCAGCCGAACTGGAGCATGTCGTCGACGCGCTGCGCAATCACCCGGCAATCGTGATGTGGGTCCCCTTCAACGAAGGCTGGGGTCAACACGAGACCGAGGACTACGTACGATGGTTGAAGCAGCGCGATCCGAGCAGGCTCGTGAACAACGCGAGTGGCTGGACCGACAAGAACGTGGGTGACGTCTCGGATGTGCACTCGTACCCGTCCCCGGTCTGTCCTCCTCTCGAGGACAAGCGCGCCGCCGTGCTCGGCGAGTTCGGCGGTCTCGGTCTGCCACTCGAAGGACACACATGGATTGAAAAGGGCAACTGGGGCTATCGCAGTTACAAATCGACAGACGATCTCGGACAAGCCTATCGGGATCTGTTGTACCAGCTGCGAATTCTGGTCGGCGAAGGCCTGGCGGCGGCGATCTACACGCAGACCACGGACGTCGAGATCGAGGTCAATGGGATGCTGACGTACGATCGCGCTGTCGTGAAGCTTCCGCCGGATGCGAAAGAGCTTCAGGCACGGCTCTCATCCCCTCCCTTGGTCCGTGAAGTCGTGGCGACGTCGGAGCGCACGCCTCAGATGTGGCGCTATGCGACCGACAGCCCTCCCGAGGGATGGTTCGCGCCGACCTTTGACGATCGCGCCTGGAAACAGGGGAATGCAGGGTTCGGCCGACCAGGAACCGCGCGCGCCAGTGTCGGCACGCCGTGGGAGACCTCCGACATCTGGCTTCGACGCACATTCGACCTGCCGGCTGCCGCGTTGACCAATCCGCACATTCGTGTGTTTCACGACGATGATGCCGAGGTGTATCTGAATGGGCAGCGGATTGCGTCTCTGCCTGGAGCCGTGAGTGGATACTCCTACGTGCGCCTGGACGATGTCGCGAAGGGACTGCTCCATGCCGGCGGCTCGAACACCTTGGCGATTCACGTGAAGCAGATTCGAGGTGGACAGTTTGCGGATGCAGGCCTGGTGGACGTAATCGAGAAGTGAATCGTACCGGGATCCGGGGTGCGGGATCCGGGATCCGACTCGGAACGCAATTCTACCCGACACGATGCTGTAGCTTCCGCCTTTAGGCGGAAGCACCTTACTTACGCGGAAGCACCTTCTTAGGCGGAAGCCCCGTCACGCGGAAGGACTCGAACGATGCGCTGGCCGGTTCTGATCATGGTGTTGATGGTGCAGGTGGCGATGGGTGGATACGAGGATGAGCAGAGGTCCGGTGGCACGACACGGCGTGGAGTCGCGCGAGCCCCCTTTGGTAAGACGCGCGACGGACGACTGGTGGAGATCTACACGCTTACCAACTCGCATGGCGCGGAGATGCGCGTCATTACCTATGGCGGGATTATTACCAGCCTGAAGGTTCCGGATCGTGCCGGACATTTAGATGACGTCGTGCTGGGGTTCGACTCATTTGACGGGTACCTCAAGGATCCGCCGTTCTTCGGTGCACTGATCGGACGCTACGGGAATCGGATCGCGAAGGGACAGTTCACGCTCGACGGCAAGACGTTCAAGCTTGCCACCAACAATGGGCCCAATCATCTGCACGGCGGCGTGAAGGGATTCGATAAGGTCGTCTGGAATGCGGTTCCGGGCGAAGACGCCGACGGCGTCAGCGTGACCTTGACGCGGACCAGCCCGGATGGAGAAGAGGGCTATCCCGGCAACCTGCAGGCCAGCGTTCGTTATACGCTCTCAGACAGAAATGAGCTGGCAATCGATTATCGCGCGACGACCGACAAGCCGACCCCGGTGAACCTCACGCAGCACAGCTATTTCAACCTCGCCGCGGACTCGAGCGACATCCTCGGACACGAACTGACCATTCATGCGAGCCGGTATACGCCGGTCGACGACACACTTATTCCGACCGGAGACCTGGCGACGGTGAGCGGAACACCGTTCGATTTTCAGAAGGCCACGCCGATCGGCGCGCGCATTGCCGCCGACAACGCGCAGCTGAAGAACGGTCATGGCTACGATCACAACTGGGTGCTCGACCGCTCCGGATCGGGTCTTCAACCAGCCGCGCGGCTCGTCGACCCCAAAAGCGGCCGGACACTCGAGGTCGCCACCACTGAACCAGGCCTTCAGTTCTACTCCGGCAATTTCCTTGATGGAACGATCACGGGCAAAAGCGGCCGCGTGTACGGGAACCGGACCGGCCTCTGCCTCGAGACGCAGCACTATCCGGACTCCCCCAATCACCCGAACTTCCCGTCGACCATCCTTCAGCCGGGACAGACCTATTCGTCACGAACTGTTTTCACGTTTGGAGTGCAGAAATGATCAGCATCACTAATCACTAATCACTGATCCTTGAATCCCGAATCCCGAATCCCGAATCCCTGAATCCCTGAATCCCTGAATCCTCGAATCCCTGAATCCTCGAATCCCCGAATCTCTGAGTCGCGAGTTTCGGGCCCCGCCAGCCGCCAGCCGCCAGCCGGCCAGCCGCGAGCCCGCCAGCCGCCAACCGCGAGGCGCGGGTCGCGAGGCGCGGGTCGCGGGTCGCGAGTCAGCGATCGGATCCCGGATCCCGCATCCCGGATCCCGACACGCATCTACTCCTGTCTCAACGCGACAATCGGATCCGTGCGTCCCGCGCGTAGTGCCGGCCAGATGCAGGCCTGAAGGCCGGCGATGAGAAGGACGAGCGAGACCAGCGCGAAGGCAAGCGGATCGAATGCCGAAATGTTCCAGACCTGCCGCGCCAGCAGTCGCGCGCCAATGGTGCTGCCCGCGAGTCCGATGATCAGGCCTAGCACCAGCAGCCGTGAGCCGCGTGTCAGGATCATCGTGGCGATCGAGCGGGCACTGGCTCCGAGCGCCATGCGCACGCCAATCTCCTGATGCTGCTGCGCCACGGCCGTGGCCATCACACCGTACACGCCGATCACCGCGAGCACCAACCCGATAGCCGCGAAGACCGACAGCAGAATGAGATTGAATCGCGGTGTCGAGAACTCATCTTCAGCTAGCACCGTGTCCAAGGTCTTGATGTTCGCCACGGGCTGACTGCCATCGATCGCATACACCTGGGCCGAAACCGCTCGGGTGAAAGACGATGGCTCCATCGTCGTGCGGAGCACGACCGTGTCCGACAAGCCCGCGAGAGAAAACGGCAGGTAGATCTCTGGCCGCACGGGATTGGCCAGGCCGTCATTGGCTACATCGTGAACGACACCGACCACCTCGAACGCATCGGTGGCGAGATTGAAGGGGCGGTCCTTGAGTCGAGGCAGCCGCACGACCTGGCCAAGCGGCGGCCGTCCATCGAACCGAGCTCGGACGAAACGGTCATTGACGAACGCCACCGCCCGACGATCGACGACATCGGCGTCCTCAATCAGTCTTCCCGCTGCGAGTCGTATGCCGTATGCCGTTGCATAGCCGGTGTTGACCTGGTGGACGACCACCGGCTCTGCATTTGGAGCCGTGCCGACGACGTCTGCCGCTGTCCACATGTTGCCGAGAGGGTGAAGCCCCGTGTTGAGACCGACGCCCGCGACGCCGGGCAGCGTCGCAATCCTGGACAGCAAATTCTCGAAGAAAGCGACGCGGCGGGCGGCATCAGGGTAGCGCTGAGCGGCGAGCGGGACTCGCAACGTGAGGAATCGTTCCGGCTGGTATCCAAGATCCGTCCTCTGCATCGCCACAAAGGTGCGGATGAGCAGGCTCGATCCTGCCAGGAGCATCAGCGACAGGGCGACTTCGGCGACGACAAGGGACTTTCGAAGAAGCGCCTGGCCGGAACCTGCCGAAAGCGAGCGGCTGACCTCGCGCATCGACGCGGCAATATCGCGACGGGAGCTGTGGAGCGCGGGCGCGAGGCCACACACGATGCTCGTCAGCGCGCAGATGCCAAGTGTGAAGATGAGAACCGATCGGTTCAGCGTGATTTCCGCTTCATCCGGAATCGTATCGGGCGGCACGATCGCGAGGATCGCGGGAAGGCCCGCGTACGCCAGCGCCGATCCGAGCGCACCCGCGATCAAGGCCAGCAGCAGACTTTCGGTCAGAAGCTGCTGGACGAGACGGCTCCGGCTGGCGCCCAGCGCGACACGGACGCTCATTTCCTTCTGACGGCCGGCGGCCCTCGACAGCAGCAGGTTCGAGACGTTGGCGCACGCGATGAGCAGCAGAAGTGCCACGGCGCCGAACAAGACCCAGATGTCGCGCGTGATACCACTGGGAAACGTTTCGGTGAAGGGAAGCAGTCCCACTCGCCAGGTCTGCGGAAACTCAGTCGGCTGTTGCTTCTTTAGATCTTCGATGATCGGTCGAAGGTCGGCTTCCGCCTGACTCTCGGTGACGCCGGGCTTGAGCCGCCCAAGCAGGTGCACTGCGCGAACCCCCTCGACAATCCGGCCGCGTACGAACACGAGCGGCAGATACACGTCCGCCCCGCGCCACATGAACCGTTTGGGCATGACGCCGATAACCGTCCGGACGGTGTCGTTCAGCCGAAGCCGCTGGCCCAGGACGCTGGGGTCGCCTCCGAACTGCCGCTGCCAGAAGCGGTAGCCTAGAACCACAACCGGCTCGGCTCCGTCGCGCGCATCGTCTGACGTTGGTGTTCGTCCGAGGAGGGGAGGCACGCCCATCACATCGAACGTATTGAACGTGCCATGGTTGCCTCGAAGCCGTTGCGGATCACCGTGGCCCGTCCACAGGACGTCGCTTATCGTCGAGGCGATAACGCCACTGAAGATCGTGTTCAGTTCGGCGATTTCGAGGAACTGGTCGACTGAGTAGCCAACGCGGCCGCCCCGTGCCGCGGCGTTGGAGACACGGACGCTCATCAACTGGTCGACTTCTTTATAGGGAAACGGGTCGAGCACGACCGCGTGGAGAACACTGTAGATGGCCGTCGTAGCCATCATGCCGGAGGCAAGCGACAGAACGGCCAGCGCGCTCGAGCCGGGAGTCTTCAGCAGGCTGCGGGTTCCGTATTGGATGTCGCGGGAAAATGCCTCAAGCCACGTCCACATCGACCGCTCCTTCGCGTCAGGTCCGCGTCTCGACACTCAGCCGGGCTCTCTCCATCCCTATCGACGCCTCGGGATCTTGCACTTGGACGGGTATCGACCGTCCAGAGTTGCCCATGCGCCGTCAAGTTATAACGTAAGATCTCCGTCATGGAGCAGACGGCCGTTGCTTTCCCAGTGTTGGCGATAAGGCGCGATCTGCCGCACTCCTTCCTGCCATGAGCACCGCGCGGGCCATCGTGCTGGCACGCGGGCTCGGGACCCGCATGCGCGCGGTCGACTCTTCTGCGCACCTGACGCCCGAGCAGCAGCGTGCCGCCGATGCCGGGCTGAAGGCGATGATTCCGCTCAACGGTCGCCCGTTTCTCGATTTCATTCTCAGCTCGCTGGCGGATGCGGCCGTTCAGCAGGTGGCGCTCATCGTTGCGCCCGAGCATCGGGCGCTGCGGCAGCACTACGAGGTTGTTGCGCCGCCGACGCGCATTCGGCTTGATTTCGTGGTGCAGGAGGAACCGCTCGGAACGGCCCACGCGGTGCTCGCAGCCGAGTCCTGGGTCAGGGCGGAACCGTTTCTTACGATGAACGCGGACAATCTGTACCCGGTGGCGGCGCTTTCCGAGCTCGCACAGCTTTCCGAGCCTGGATTGCCGGCGTTTGATGCCGCGGATCTTGTACGCTCGAGCAATATTTCCGCGGAGCGCATTCGTTCGTTTGCGTTTCTTGACGTTGACGAACACGGCTACCTCGTCGGGATCGTGGAGAAGCCCAGTGCCGAACTTCCGGCTAAAGCCGGAAGCTACAAGGGTCGGGGGGTAAGCGATAGGAGTCGGGGGGAAAGCGATAGGGGTCGTGGTGGAAGCGATAAAGCGGGCATCAGCATGAATTGCTGGCGATTTGATGAGCGAATCTTTCGCGCGTGCCGGGAAGTGCCACGGTCGCAGCGCGGAGAGTTCGAGTTACCCGAAGCCGTGGGCGTCGCGGTCGGGACCGGCGTCAGATTCAAGACCTTTCCGGCGTGCGGTCCGGTTCTGGATCTCTCGACCCGGGCGGATACGGCTGACGTCGCGCGCCGGCTCGCCGGAATCGTTCCAAAGCCATGACGGGCGCGGCCCTCGCCGCGGCGCTTGTCGACCGCGGTCTCGATCCCATCGAACGGACGGCAAAGCAATCGCTGTTTGATCTGGTTCTGGCTCGTCTCGCCGCCCTTGCACCGGTGCACGTGTCCGGCCAGCGCGATTCGAATGAGTTGAGCGAGACCCACGCCTGGTGGATACCGGGTCGCCTCGAGGTCTTCGGAACGCACACTGACTATGCGGGTGGTCGCACACTGGTGTGCGCCGTGCCGCGCGGTTTCGCCATCGTGGCGCGCCGCCGGTCCGATGCGACCGTGCATGTGATCGATGCGCGGCGCGAACAGGATGTGTCGCTGATTCCGGAAGAAGCAGTGCGGAACCCCGCCGCACTCTCACCGTTCGGATGGCATCGCTACGTCTCGGCAGTGGTACGGCGTCTGGGGAGAAATTTCCCAGGCGCAGCATTCGGTACAGACATGGTGCTTGCGAGCGATCTGCCGCGCGCGTCAGGCATGAGCAGTTCAAGCGCTCTGGTCGTCGGTGTCGCGACGGTGCTCAGTCACACGGGTAAACTGCGGCGCCGCGAAGAGTGGCGACGGAACATCCGCGATGCTCAGGACGAGGCGGGCTACTACGCCTGCATGGAAAACGGTCTCTCGTTCGGCACACTCACGGGTGATGGCGGTGTTGGCACGCACGGCGGCAGCGAAGACCATGCGGCTATCCTGACCGCGACGGCCAGACAGCTCTCGGCCTTTTCGTTCGTCCCCATGCGCGCCCTCGACGTGGTGCCGCTTCCGACGTCCTGGCGTTTCGTGCTGACGCCGAGCGGTGTCACCGCGCAGAAAGCCGGCACTGCGCGTGAGGCCTACAATCGGCTCGCAGATGGGACACGGATCCTGTTGGACCTGTGGAGTCAGCAGTCGCGCCGCCAGGCGGATTCGCTTCGGGTCGCGCTGTCACACGACGGTGAAGTCGATCGCCTCAGGGCTCTGATCCGCGGCTCGAACATTCCCGGCTGGTCCTGCGACGTGCTGGAGCGGCGCCTCGATCACTTCATTCGCGAGGATTCACGAATCGCCGAGGCAGTTGACGCGTTTCGCCACGCAGACGCCGCGCGTGTGGGACGGCTGTCAGCCGAGTCGCAGGCGGACGCGGAGACCCTGCTGGGAAACCAGATCGCGGAAACGATCGCTCAGGCCCGTCAGGCTCGAGCACTTGGTGCCTTTGCGTCACGGAGTTTTGGCGCCGGCTTCGGAGGGAGCGTGTGGGCTCTCATCGAGCGCGATCGCGCGGAGGATTTTGCACGGCGCTGGTCGTCACGGGCATTCGTTGCCGCCCCAGGTCCACCCCTGGTCGAACTCACACCTCGCGGGAGAATCACTCAGGGAGCCTTTACTCCCCTTCTCCTGTAAGGTCTTGACGCCTCAGCGCGGCGCCAACGAGAGAATGTCGTTCAGGATGCCAGCTGCCGTTACTGCGGCGCCCGCCCCTGGCCCGACTGATGACCAGCGGTTCGGTGCGATACCGTTTGGTCGTGAAGGCGACGAGGTTCCGGGTGCCAGTGAGCGAGCCGATTGGGCTGCTCGCTTCGACCGCCACCAGCCGTGCCGATACCGACTGAGCGGTCGCCGTGACGACGTATCGCAGCACTCGGCCGCGGCGTGCCTCTCGTTCGGTGCGCGCCGCCCACTCTCGGTCGAGTTCTGGCAGCCGTTTCATGAACTGCGCGGACGTCAGCCTCTGAGCGAGCGCGGAACGAGATCGTCCGGTTTGGGAGGCAGCCCTCGATAGCCAAGCAGCCTCGCGAGAATCAGGGCCTTTCGCCCTGCATCGGCTCCGGAAGATCGTCGCGCGGATCGGGTTCGGCGTATCCCCGTTCGACCGCTTCCCGGACGGCCTCTGAAAATGGACGACCCGCCGAAACCGCCGACGCGATGTGCATCAAGGTGCCGCTGACGCACCCTTCGATGCGCAGGACCCGATCACCGGTCTCGATCAATTTTGATACGTGTCGATAATGGGAAGGCCGGCACCGACCGTCGCCTCGTATTTCAGCCTCGGTCCGCCTGGGGTGCACGCCGACATCAGGCGTTCGTAGCTTCCCCAGGAGTGCGTCAACGGTTTCTTGTTCGCCAGCACGACGTCGAATCCCTGACCGAGCGCCGTGTGAAGCAGGTCGATGGTCTCGCCGCTCGTCACGTCGACGATCACGGGACGTGACACGGCGTGGCTGGCAATCGTGGCCAGCGCTTCCTGCGCTGACGCTCGGCGGCCGCCCAGCGAGGAGATGAGCGCGCCTTCATATTTTTCGCGCGTCAGCGTGATGAGGCGTCGCCTCGACAAGCCACGCGGTTCGAAGATGTACCCGGAGCGGTCCATGAGCCCGACAACCTTCACGCCGGAATCCGCGCTGGCCGCGGCGATGTGGTCGGCCAGCGCGCGGCCGACATTGCCGAAACCCAGCAGCACGACATCCGTCCGCGGTGCGGCCAATGGCCGCCCGCCGCCAATCTTTGAAAGTTGAAAGGCGGCGTGAACGGCGCGAACAGCTTCCGGAGCATCGACGGCGTTGATCGCGAAGGAAATATTCCGCTCGGAAGATCCCTGTGCAATGGCAACGACGTTGATGCTTCGCGCCGCGAGTGCCGAAAACACCCGCGCCGCGATGCCGGGCGCGCCCGCCATGCCGTCGCCCACGACAGCGACGACCGCGATGCCAGGCCTGGCGCTGACGTTATCGATCACGCCGCTCGCCAGTTCGTCCTTGAACGCCGCGCGGACGGCCTGGACGCCGCGTGCCGCCTCTCCCTCCGGCACGGTGAAACCGATCGAGCTTTCGGATGACGCCTGAAAAATCGTCGAGACCGACAGCCGCTCCGCATCCACGGCCGTGAACGTCCGCGCCGCAATGCCGTGCACGCCGACCATTCCCTTCCCGGCGACCGTCACGATCGCTTGGCCATGCACGATGGCCAGCGCCTTGACGGGGTAGCCCTCCAACGCCCGCTGCGCCGAAACCTCCGTGCCCGGCGATGACGGATCGAGAAACGACCGGACGTGGAGGACGATACGCGTCCCCGCGATCGGAATGAGCGCTCGGGGATGGAGTACCTTCGCGCCGTAGTGCGCGACCTCCGCGGCTTCGCGATGGTGGAGCCGGGACAGCAGCCGGGCGTCCGGTACCAGACGGGGATCCGCTGTGAGAATGCCCGGCACGTCCTTCCACAGAACGACCTCCCGGGCGCCGAGCGCTCGTCCCAGCAGCGTCGCAGTGAGATCGGATCCTCCGCGCCCGAGCGTGGCTACGCTGCCATCGGGCGCGCGTCCGATGTACCCGGGCACGACCGGTACCGTGCGCCTGTGAATCAAAGGCCTCAGCAGCCGCCGCGCGCCGCGCGTCGTTCGTGGAAGATCCGGAGCCGCGCCGCCATGCTGTCCATCGGTGGCGACAAAATCCGTCGCATCGACATAAACCGCGCGTCGTCCGGCGGCCGAAATTGCCTCGGCCAGCAATGCGGCAGACATCCGTTCGCCACGCGAAACGAGCAGGTCCATCGTCCGGGGCTCCAGATGTCCGAGCACCGCGACAGCCGAGCAGAGATCGCGGTATTCGCGCGCCGCCTCGTCAATTCTGGCCAGCAGCGCACGCCGTTTCCTTCCCGCGGGAAGCAGCGCCTTCACCGCCTGGCGGTGTCGCTGCAGGAACATCGACGCTCGTCCGGCCTTGTCGTCGGCTGTGCCGTCGGTCGCACGCTGGGCGCCCTGGATCAGCAGATCGGTGATGCCGCCGAGCGCGGATGCCACGACGACGAGCGGACCGACGTGCCCCGCGATAAGCGTCGCCGCCCGTTGGATCGCGCCCGCATCGGCGAGCGAGGCGCCGCCGAATTTCCATACCTGGAGGTTGCTCTTCATTCGATTCAACCAGCTGTCAGATCAAACAGAGAACGGGAGAAAGGGAGAATTTTTTCCTATTTTCTTGATCACGTCGCACGGCAAGCTGCGCGGACCCATTTCTGCGTCGTGAACGATTGGCCCCCCGCGAGTCTTCAACAAGAAAAACAAAAGAGTCTCCCTTTCTCCCGTTCTCCTGTTTGATCTTCTCGATGGGCGTCATTCCAGCTGCAGCGGCTCCGGTTCGTGCACGTCCGCAGCCGGGACCGGCAGTTCCATCAGCAGACGTGCGCAGGCGTTCCAGCGGAGCAGCGAATCGTCGTTGTGGGGAGGGCGGACGGCCTCGGCGCGCTCGTAAAAGGACATCGCTTCCCGCAGCCACTCGACGGCAACGGTGGCGGCTCCAAATCGATCGCGCTGCAGGACAGCTTTTGCTCGCCGCTCGCGAATGATGCCCGCGTAGTACGCACGATCGTACGGCGTGCCGAGACTCGCCGCGAGCTCGTTGGCGCGCGCGACAGTCTTTGACGATGTGTCATGCGGGAACTGGTCGGTCAGCGCGAGGAGGAGCATCACGAGCGCATCCTCGTTCTTGGGGTCGACCTCCAGAATGTCCAGGCAGATACTTTCTGCCTCGCCGGGCTCGTTCAGCAGCCGGTATCGTTCCGCCTTGGCCAGCGCCGCCGGAACCGCATCCTTCGACATGGGTTTCAGGTTGAACCTGTCCATGGTCACCTCACGTGCGAAACACCCGCAGCAGTTTCTTCACCGGATCGTAGAACCGATCGACGACCCGTTCTTTGAGCGGGATGATGGCATTCTCCGTGATCGTAATGTGCTCGGGGCAGACCTTGGTGCAGCAGCGGGTGATGTTGCAGTACCCGATGCCGTGCTTCTCCCGAAGCGCCGGCACGCGGTCCGCGGAATCAAGCGGGTTCATCTCGAGCGCGGCTGCATACGTGAGAAAGCGCGGGCCGATGAACTGATCGTGCAGTCTATGATCGCGGAGAATGTGGCAGACGTCCTGGCAGAGGAAGCACTCGATGCACTTCCGGAACTCCTGGACGCGATCGACGTCGGCCTGCCGCATCCGCCACGTGCCATCCGGCGCGTCCGCCGGCCGGGGCGCAAAGGGCGCGATGGTTTTCTTGACCTGAAAGTTCCAGGAGACGTCCGTCACCAGATCTTTGATGAGTGGGAACGCGCGCATTGGCTCGACCGTGACGGGCTCGTTGATCGGAAGCGTGCTGAGCCGCGTCATGCACATCAGCTTGGGGCTGCCGTTGATTTCCGCGGAGCACGATCCGCATTTGCCGGCCTTGCAATTCCACCGGACGGCCAGATCCGGCGCATGCGTCGCCTGGATCTGGTGAACGGCGTCCAGCACTACCATGCCGGGGACCAGCGTGACGGGATACTCGCGGAACTCGCCTCTCTCGCCGGCCGTCGCTCCGCCAGATCTTGAACGTCGCGCTGCTCATTTCTGTTGATCCTCGATGATTCGGCTGAGCTCTGGCGGCATTGGCGGAATGGGCACATGACGGACCGCCATCCCGCCGTCGGCAGTCTTGGCGGTGACGATGTTGAACGCGCCGCACTGGGCGACCTTGTCGGGAAAATCTTCACGAAAATGCCCGCCGCGGCTTTCTTTGCGCTCGAGAGCCGACCGCGTGATCGCTTCGGAGACCGTCAGCAGGTTCCGGAGATCGATCGCCGTGTGCCATCCAGGATTGTATTCACGATGTCCGGTGACAGCTGCCTGTGCCGCGCGTGCCTTCAACGCGGCGAGGTCCTCGAGCGCCTGCTGCATTTCCGTTTCGGTCCGGACGATGCCGACGAGGTTCTGCATCAGCTCCTGCAGGGCCGATTGCACCGTGTAGGGGTTCTCCGCAGATGTCTGTCTCGTCTCGAACGGCTTCACCGCCTCATCAACGGCGGCCTTTACTCCGGCCTGATCGATCGGGGCACGAGAGTTCTCACGCGCGAATTGCGCCGCGTACTCCCCGGCTCGTTTGCCGAAGACCAGCAGGTCCGACAGGGAATTCCCGCCGAGCCGATTGGCGCCGTTGATGCCGGCGGCGCACTCGCCGGCGGCAAAGAGACCCGGCACCGTCGACATCTGTGTATCGCCATCCACCCGCACGCCGCCCATGATGTAGTGCGTCGTCGGCCCGATTTCCATCCGCTCTTTCGTGATGTCGATGTCGGCCAGTTCTTTGAACTGGTGATACATGCTCGGCAGCTTGCGGCGGATATGCGCCTCGGCGTCCGGCATCCGCTTCTTGATCCAGGCGATGTCCAGGAACACGCCGCCTCGTGGGCTGCCGCGCCCGGCCTTCACTTCACGCATGATGCAGCGCGCAACGTGATCCCGCGTCAACAGCTCCGGAGGGCGACGCGCATTCTTGTCGCCCTGCGTGTAGCGCCATCCCTCCTCTTCGTTGTCGGCCGTTTGGCTTCGGTAGTTCTCTGGAATGGAGTCGAACATGAAGCGCTGGCCTTCGCTGTTGAGGAGAATGCCGCCTTCGCCGCGGACCCCTTCGGTGACGAGAATACCCTGCACGCTCGGCGGCCAGATCATGCCGGTCGGATGAAACTGGATGAACTCCATGTCCATCAGTTCGGCGCCCGCATGATAGGCGAGCGCGTGTCCGTCGCCCGTGCCCTCCCAGCTGTTGCTCGTGATCTTGTAGGCGCGTCCCGTGCCGCCTGTGGCAAGAACGATCGCGCTGGCGCCGAATACCTTGAAGCGGCCGCGATCGCGCTCGTAGCCGACGACGCCGGAGACGCGGCCATCGCTGGTCAGGAGACGGACCACGGTGAACTCCATATGGACGTCGATCCCGCGATGGACTCCCTGATCCTGCAGCGTTCGAATCAGCTCCAGACCGGTGCGATCCCCGACGTGGGCGAGACGGGGATATCTGTGTCCGCCGAAGTTGCGCTGAAGGATTTTTCCATCAGCCGTCCGATCGAAGACCGCGCCCCAGGCCTCGAGCTCGCGGACGCGGTCCGGCGACTCTTTGGCGTGGAGCTCGGCCATGCGCCAGTTGTTGACGTACTGCCCGCCGCGCATTGTGTCGGCGAAATGCACCTTCCAGCTGTCGCGATCGTCGACGTTGGCAAGCGCCGCGGCAACGCCCCCTTCAGCCATGACCGTGTGCGCCTTGCCGAGGAGCGACTTGCAGATCAGGCCGACCGACACGCCGGCGGCGGAGGCTTCGATCGCGGCACGCAGACCCGCGCCGCCAGCGCCTATCACCAGAACATCGGTACTCGCGCGTTTCGAAATCCATCTTCCCTTTTATAGGGGTTCTACAAGGTTCTACAAGGTTCTGCAGGGTTCTGCAGGGTTCTGCAGGGTTCTGCAGGGTTCTACACGGTTCTACAGGGTTCCGTCCGGTTCTCGGCACGCGATTCGACGCCGCTCACAGGATCCGGTAGTCGGTCCAAATGCCTATCGAGCAGAGTCGCACATACAGATCGGCGAAGGCGACTGAGAACAGGCTGAACCAGGCGAAGAGCTGGTGTCGCCGGTTCAGGCCGGTGACGCACGAATAGCAGGACCAGCGCACGGCGGATGTCGAGATCTCGTCGCGGCCGCCGCCGATCAGGTGTCGCAGAGAATGACAGCTGAACGTGTACCCAGCCAGAAGCAGCGTATTGATTGTCAGCACCAGACTGCCGACACCAATCCCGAAATGCCCCGTGCCGGAGCTGTCGGTGAACCAATACGACTTGAGGGCATCGCCGGTCAAGATGCAGATGAACAAAAGGCCAAGGTACAGGAAATAGCGGTGCACGTTCTGCAACACCAACGGAAAGAACCGCTCGCCCAGATACGTGTTCCGGGGCTCCCCGACAGTGCACCCGAGTGGATCGGCCCAGAAGGCCTTATAGTAGGCGCCGCGGTAGTAATAGCAGGTGAACCGGAAACCGCCCGGGGCCCAGAGAATCAGCAGCGCGGCCGAGAACGGCAGCGCCCCAGGCCACCAGCCGGGCTGCGGGCCGAACCAAGCATGGTGGCTATTGCCGAAGAGCAGCGGCGAGTAGAACGGTGACAGGTACGGGCCGAACTCGAAATGGTTTCCTTGAAAAGCCGCCCACGTGGCGTACACGACGAACGTCGACAGTGCCAGGAAAACTAAAAGAGGTTGAAGCCACCACGCGTCGCGACGAGTTGTTTCTCCGAATTTACGCTGGGTCAGGGGCCACACGGCCTGCGCCATCGACGATCCTCCACGGGTACGGATCAGTTCAGATGTCCAAAACCATACTGGCGCGCGAACCGGATTGCAAGCGGCCGCTTACGGTAGGGCGCGGTCTTCAGACTACGCCATGAGAGGAGCCTCCATGAAACGAACGATGCTCGTTACGGCGATGTTGGGTGCAATTCTGCTGTGCGCGTCAGCGCCTGTTCGCGTGATCGCGGTCCAGAAGAATGGCGCCAATCTACTCTTGAAGGAGCCTCTCCGATTGAAGCAGGGATTGGTGTCTGGCATCGCCGGCACGAATGAGTCCATTGCCGTCTTCAAGGGCATTCCGTTCGGCGCGCCACCAGTCGGGCCTGCACGGTGGCGGGCCCCGGAGCCTGCCGCAGGCTGGTCGGGCGTACGCAAGGCCGATACGTTCTCCCCGAGCTGCATTCAAACGATTGTCGCCGAGCGGAAGCCGTGGACCTATGAGTTCATGACGCACGGAGAAGTGAGTGAAGATTGCCTCTACTTGAACGTGTGGACGCCGGCCACCTCGTCGACCGCTCGCCGACCGGTATTCATCTACATTTACGGCGGCGGGAATGTCGAGGGCTCGGGCGCCGTGCCAGCCTACGATGGAGAGGGACTCGCATCCAAGGGTCTTGTCGTCGTCACCTTCAACTATCGTGTGGGTATCCTCGGCTTCTTCTCGCATCCCGAACTCACCAAGGAGTCGTCGTACCACGCCTCTGGCAATTACGGACTGCTCGATCAGATCGCGGCGGTCAAATGGGTGCATGACAACATCGCGGCGTTTGGCGGCGATCCGGGTCGTATCACGATTGCCGGTCAGTCCGCCGGCGCCAGCGCGGTTCACAACCTGACGGCATCGCCACTTGCCAAGGGACTGTTTCAACGAGCGATCGCGGACAGCGGGTCGAGTGTCGCTGGAGGCGCCGGCCGAACGCTGCAGGATCAGGAAGCGGACGGCGCTCGATTCGGCGAGGCGAAGGGAGTGCACTCGGTGGCGGAGCTGCGCGCGATGAGCTGGCAGGATGTGGTGGCGCCGCTTCGTCCGGCACCGACCCCCGCACTACGTTGGACGATCGTGACCGACGGGTATGCGCTCCCGGTACGGAGAAGGAGGCTTTTACCCGCGGAACACAGAACGACGTGCCGACTATCACCGGGCTGAACGCCGACGAGAATGGCGCCGTGCCCCATCCCACGACGACTCGCGACGCCTTCGAGAAGCAGGCCCGGCAACGGTACGGTGAGATGGCCGACGAGTTTCTGAAGCTGTATCCCGTTTCGAACGACGATGAGGCGAAGGTTGCGCAGAATCAGAGCTCTCGCGATCAGGCGCGAGTATCGATGTATCTCTGGGCGCTCAATCGCGGTCGCACGGGCAAGACTCCGGCGTACACCTATTTCTGGACGCATCCGCTGCCCGGTCCGGACATCGAGCAATACGGTGCCTTCCACACCTCGGAAGTCCCGTACGTGTTGAACACGCTGTCGCGTTCCGATCGTCCGTTTACCGACGGCGACCGGAAGATCGCGGACACGCTGTCTTCGTATTGGGCGAACTTTGCGACGACCGGCGACCCGAACGGCAAGGGACTCCCGCCGTGGACTCCCGTCTCGGCCGACGCACCAGCGACGATGGAGGTCGGCGACAGTTTCCGTTCGATTCCCGTGGCAAGCAGCAAGGAACGCCTCGACTTCTTCCGACGGTTCCTGACGAGGAGCGGCACGTAATCGGGGAGCTTCCAGCTTCCAGCCGCCAGCTTCCAGCTGCCGGCCAGAGGCACAGAGGGGTGAACGCTGAAAGCAAGCTGCAACTGTTGACGCTGGAGAGGCCCTTGCAGCCGCAGCCCACATGGCGGAACGGGACACTTCAGCCGCGGACGAGCTCAGCAGCGAAGAGAAGCGAGAGAACGTCATCCGGCTGGCGTTCGGTGGCAGCGATGAGCGGTTCAATCAGTTCGTACAGATAGTGCGCGAGGCGATCCCACCCGCGACCGGGGTCGTGTTGCGGGGAAGTGCCGTCACCGGTGAACGGTGGAGGGACGGCGCCGCGTTCGACAGCGATGGCCCTGGCACCAGCGACCTCGATCTCACGCTCGTCGGCGGAGATGAGGTCATCGGCCTGTTCAAGGTGACCGGTTTCTGGGTACCCGGCATCCACTCCCGCCCATTGAGCGACGAGGACCCCGACATCGCGCCGGATCTCGTGCCGCTGCGCGAGCGCCTCATCGGCATGGTGAACCGGCCGGTCAATATCCAGGCTTCCGCGCGACGTCGTTCTCTACTTCCGAGGCGAGCTCATCGGCCAACCCTACCTCGTGCTCATTGATAAACCCGAGAACAAATGACGTGCCGCTTCGCGTATTGACCTACAACATCTGCCGAGGCGGAGCGGGGAAGGAAGTTCAGATCGCCGCGGTGATTGCTGCGGTTCGCCCGGACATCACCGTGCTTCAGGAAGCCACGGTTCCAGCTGTCGTCGAGAAGGTGGCGGCGAGCACGGGAATGGCGCAATGGGCATCGTCGCGCGACGAGTCTCTCGGCTTCATGAGTCTCAAGGCGGTGCGCCATTTCGAGTGGCATCATCCGCGCCTGTCGCGGCATGCCTTTCTCGAAATCGATCCCGGCCCGGGCGAGCTGCGAATATTCGGCGTTCACCTGAGCGCGCTCTACTCAGCATGGACGGAGCGCCATCGGGTCATCGAACTTCGCGCGCTTCTGACGAGCATCGCCAGGCATCAGCACGGATTTCACCTGCTCGCGGGAGATTTCAACACCCTGGCGCCGGGCGACCTGCTCGACTTCCGAAAGCTGCCCCATCGCCTGCGCGCGCTCGTCTGGCTGAGTGGTGGGAGCATCCGCTGGCGCACGATTCAGCTGGTTCTCGACGCCGGATACGAGGACGCCTATCGGCGTGATCATGGCTCCAATGTTGGCTACACCTTTCCGTCATGGGCGCCGCACGTGAGGCTCGATTATTTCTTCACGCCGTCCGGCTTCAGCGATCGCATACGGAGCTGCGAGATCGTCACACACCCCGCAGTTCCCGCGGCGTCAGATCACCTGCCGCTCGTCGCGGAGGTCGACTTCATTTGAGGCTTGACGGCGTTTTCGACAGCCGTCCACGACGGCGGGTTCTCGCCGAGCAGATAACGCACGAAGAAGTCGTATCGCTTGTGATCGCCGTACACGCCGCCGGAACCATGATCCATGCCCGGCACGACAAGCAGATCGAAATCCTTGTTGTGCTTGATCAGCTCGTTCACGACCTGCATCGTCGATGACGGGTCCACGTTGTGATCCATTTCTCCGACGACGAGCAGGACGCTTGCCCTTCGAGACGATAGGCATTGTCAACGTTCGACGATTCCGCGTACTCGGGACCGATCGGCCATCCCATCCATTGTTCGTTCCACCAGATCTTGTCCATCCGGTTGTCGTGGCAGCCGGCGAACGACACCGCCACCTTGTAGAAGTCAGGGTGAAACAGCAGCGCGCCGAGCGAGTTCTGCCCGCCTGCAGACGTGCCGTAGATCCCGACACGTGTGATGTCGTACCAGGGGTATCTCGCCGCCACAGCCTTGTGCCAGAGGATCCGGTCGGGAAGCCCGCATCCTTGATGTTCTTCCACGCCACGTCGTGGAAGGCCTTCGATCGATTGCTCGTCCCCATGCCGTCAATTTGCACGACGATGAAGCCAAGCTCAGCCTGGGCTTGCATTTGGTTGAAGGCCGCGAACGACTTCGGCACGAACGAGCTGGTCGGCCCTGCATAGATGTTCTCGATCACCGGATATTTCTTCGCCGGATCGAAATTCGTCGGGCCGATAGATCACGCCCCAGATGTCGGTCTTGCCGTCGCGTCCCTTCGCGGTGAAGACCTCCGGCGGCTTCCAGCCCGCTTTGACGAGCGCCGTGATATCCGCGTTCTCGAGCGTGAGCGCCAGCGTCCGGTCCGCCGCCCTGTCGCAGTTCCGCCACCGGTGCCGCGTCGACGCGAGAATACACATCGACGTAGTACTTGAGGTCGGGCGACAGCGACACCGAGTGATTCGCGTCGGTCGTCGTCAGAGCCGTCAGCCCGCTGCCATCGAAGTTGATGCGGTAATAGTGGACGAAGTACGGATCCTTGCCCGGATACATTCCGCTCGCGCTGAACCAGACTTGACGCTCGTCCTCGTCCACCTGCACGACGGCTCGAACCGGCCACGGACCTTTGGTAATCTGGTTCTTCACCGCACCCGTCGCGCCGTCGTACAGATACAGGTGGTTCCATCCGTCGCGCTCCGACATCCAGATCACTTCCTTGCCGTCGCCGATATCGCGCCTGAACTTCTTGCCGGAATAGCAGAAGAAGGTTTTTGCCTCTTCGCTGATGACGGCGCGCGCTTTCCCGGTGGCCGCGTCGATTTCGATGACGCGATAGACCTGATGCCCGCGCTGGTTGTATTCGAAGGTCAACGCGCTGCTGTTCTTCCGCCATTGCAGGCGGGTCAGATCGTAGGCGTTGGGGAAAAGGGCGTTGTCAATGAGGCGGACGGTCTTGTCGGGAACGGTCACGATCACGGGGCGCTCGACATCGAGGCGATCGCCCGGCTTTGGCGTATGCATGGTGGAGTCGAGGGGCTGCAGTTGATCCTCGGGCGACGACTCGACGTAATGAATGTAGCGTCGGTAGCCGGGCACGATCCTGTAGACGGCGATGTTCGATGAATCCGGCGACCACGTGAGCGACTCGGGATCGTAGAAGTTGCCTTCCGAGCCATCGGTCGTGAGCCAGGTCAGCGTCGTGCCCCCTGGCTGACGAATGGCCACGTTGTAGTTGCGGACGAGCGCTTCGAGTCTGCCGTCTGGCGACTTCTGCGGCTCGGCGCCGTTGATGTCGAACGGTGTTCGAACGGGCCCGGCCAGACCGCCGCCGCGTCCCCCGCGCCCGGCCGTCCGTGATTCGCGGCAGGTGTATGAATCCAGCGTGCAACGCCAAGTCGGCCGGGCGGGTGCGTTTGCCGCCGGTGTCTGTGCCGGTCCGGACGGTGTGAACTCGATCGCGCGATCGTCGTCTACGAAGCTGAAGGTGGTGAAGGGCAGCGTCACGGCCGTGTATTTGCTCCCCATCGCCGCCGACAGCGCCTCGGCTAGCTTCGCGTGATCGAAAGCCGGAACTTTCGTCTGTGCCTCGGCGTCGACGAGGACGAACGCACTTCCGCCGGGCACCGACTTTCTGTACCAGAATCGATTCGTGTTCCTGATCCACTGCACCTGCTCGGGCAGGTCGATTGCCAGCCCCTGGTATCGATCTCGAAGGGTGATCGCGCGCGCATAATCGGCGACCATGCCCTGCGCCTGCGCTGAGCGTGAATCGACGACCAGGCTTGCGACGATCACAAAGGTGCTCAACAGAACGCGGCGATTCATTCGTAGCTCCGTTTCGATTGCCCGTAGTCCCTTATCTGCTTTCCTCACGGGTCGCGGGGCCCCACTTCCGCTCGCGCTCGCTCGGCGACTGCGCGCCTCGCTCGGGCCGCAGGCGCTTTCCCTTGTCTCTGTCACTTAATCGCGTGGTCGCTGAGCCCAGGCTGGGCCATCAGTCGCTCGATAGCGTCGATGTCCACCGGCACGAACGCCGAGAGGTTCTCGTAACCGGTCTCAGTCATCAGGATCATGTCTTCGAGCCGAATACCGAGATGTTCGTCCTCGAGCTGCATGGCTGGTTCTATGGTGAAGATGAACCCGGGCTCGAGCGTCTGGGCGGTCATCGGGACGTCGTGGACTTCCATGCCTACCGAATGTCCCAGGCTGTTGGACGTGCTGGTCCGATATCGGGCGATGAACGCAGCGGCTGACTCTCTGATCTTTGAATCCGTGAACTGGAAGGTTGACATCACGCGGTCCATCTTCGTCACCGCCTCCCGGGTGATGTCGCGCGGGGCGGCGTGGACCTTGATCGACGTCATCAGCGCTTGGTACAGCTGCAAGTAAATCGAGTAGAACTCGCGCTGCCGCGCGCGAGAACCTGCCGTTTGCGGGAAACACTCGTGTGACGTCTGACTGGTAGTACTTGTAATCGGGCGCGTAATCGAACTGCACCAGATCTCCGTCCGCCAGCGGCGCGGTGTTCTTGTGATAGTGCGAATAGTACGTGTTGTGCCCGGTCGCAATGAGCGCAAAGTACGAGGGACCGTAGGCGCCGTGCTTCTTGAACACGAACTCGGCGTCAGCCTGCAACTCGTACTCGAACATGCCGGGCTTCGCGTCGCGCATCGCTTCCATGATCGCCAGCCCGGTCATCCTGGTGGCGTCGCGGATCACCGCGATTTCGCGGGGACTTTTGATGTCGCGCAGACGATCCAGTATCGGGTCGAGATCCTTGACCTCCGTTCCGGACGCAACCGTCTTCAGTTTCTGCACGAATTGTTCTTCGCGAGAGAGCCGTCCGTCCCATGGATCGTTTTTCGTGAGGTTGGCGAGCGCGCGCGGATCGCTCGAGGACGCCTCGCCAAGCACCTCGGGCCTGAACGGCGTGTAGACGGCGCGGCCTCCGCGCACGATGTCGCGGCAACATCTTTGCGAACTCGTCGCGAGGGAGGACGGCATCCACTCCCAGGCTCTTGGCGGCGTCCTCGCCTGGATGCAGGCCTGGTCCGTACATCCTCTTTTCACGCCGCTCGCTGAACGGTTGCAGAAAGATGGTTGTCTTCCTGGTGCGGCCGTCGATGACGGCGATCGCCCGAGGCTCGACCACGCCCGTGAGGTAGAAGAACTGGTTGTTCTGACGCAGCGGCTGTTCGCCCGGCCGCTCCGTCGTGCCCTGAAGAATGGCGACGCCATCGCCGATGTCGGCCAGAACTTTCGCGCGCCGGGCCACGAACTCCTCAGGGGGGAAGATTTCCGTCCCCGTGAACACGGGCTGGGTGACGCCCGTGACCTCCAACGCGACGACCGCGAACAGGATCGCCGCGAGCGCCGTGCGGATGAAGCTCATGCGCGGATTCTACTGCACGCGCTACAGCTTCCACCCCTCACGATACTGGCGCGTGAGGAACTGCTCCGCTGCAGAATTGTTGGTCACCTTCATGTTGGCGGCGTCGTAATACAGTTTCGAGTTCGCCCGCAGCGAGACGATACCCAGAAGCATGGTCTCGGTGAGCTTGGTCGCGTATTCGAACGGGCACGAGATCTGGTCTTTCCCTTTGATGGTGTTGACCCAGTTCATCTCGTGTTCTTCGTTTGTCACGCGTGGCAGCCGCTCCTTGGGCGGGCCGTACCAGTTGTGTCGCGAGACCGGTAGCAGTCGCGGCGGCGCGGAACTCTCTTGTAGCAGCTTGCCTTTCTTACCGACGTAGAGAATGCCGCCGCCAGGGTTCAACTTGCCGCCCTCGAGTTCCGGCGGATCGGAGGGCATCAGGCCGCCGTCGTACCACGTCAGGGTCACAGGCGGCATAGTGCCGCGCCTGGCGAACTCGTAGTGGGTCGTCGTCGCGTCGGGGTAGGTGATGCCGTTGAACGGAGTCGATTCGGTTTCGATAACGGTGGGCAGTCCGAGATTCAGCGCCCACATCGGAAAATCGATCAGGTGTGCGCCCATGTCGCCGAGCGCTCCCTGACCCCAGTCGATCCATCCGCGCCAGTTGAATGGGTGGTAGATCGGGTGATAGTCGACTTTCGGTGCCACGCCGAGAAACAGATCCCAGTTGAGGCCGGCCGGGACGGAGTAGTCTCCGCGCATCGCTGCCGCGAGCCGTTCTGCCACGCCGCGATTGTCCCAGCCAAGCTGCGCGGTGTTGACCGGCCCGGTCGCCGGCCGCGGGATGCCCTGGGGCCAGTAGCCCCATGGCCGGTTCGTCCAGACGTGCACCTCGCGCACCTCGCCGATGGCGCCGTCCAGGATGAACTCCACCCCTCGACGCTGATCGTCGAGTGAGTGCCGCTGATTGCCCATCTGCGTCACCAGCTTCGGCAGCGCTGCGGCTTTCTTCGCAAGGTGGCGCGCCTCGTGCACCGACCAGCAGAGCGGTTTCTGCACGTAGACATGCTTGCCGACGTCCATGGACGCCGACGCGATGATGGCGTGCATGTGGTCCGGCGTCGCGACGATGACGGCGTCGAGGTCTTTCTGCTTGTCGAGCATCTCGCGATAGTCCTGGTATTTCCTCAATCGCGGGATCTGCTCCTTGACGAACTTCTGCAGCCGTTCGTACGGGTCGTCGGCCGGCCAGCGCGCGTCCGCGGCGAGCTGCGTCTTCGATCGAGGCCAGGTCTTGAACGTTTCGGCAGCCGGCGGCGCCGCCGGTCGCGGCGTTGGCCGCTGGGCTCGTGACCACTCCGCGAGCTTGGCGTCGAGCAGGCCGAAATCGCAGTCGCAAATGGCGACAATGTTCTGGCTCATCACCGCGTGCGCGTTGGCCGCGCCCATGCCGTTGATCCCGGCGACCGCGATGTTGAGCGTATCGCTGGGCGCCTGGAAGCCGCGCCCGAGCACGCGCCGTGGGACGATGAGGAACGCGGCGCCGGCTCCCGCGACGGTAGTGACGAACTCGCGCCTCGACACAACCGAGGCACTGGCCGAGGGTCCTTCGTCCGCTGCCTTGTAATCGTTCATGGGGTGACTATCCTATGCAGGACATTCCAAGTTGAAGGGGAGGACTGATGAAGCCATCGACCGTGTTCCTCGGCGAAATGACGAACCCAGAAGTCGAGGTCTTTCTGAAGACGAATCATACGGTGATTGTTCCGACGGGCGCAACGGAACAGCATGGCCCGCACGCGCCGCTGCTGACCGACGTCATCATTCCCACGGAGATTGCCCGGCGCATCGCGCCGAAAATCGGCGCCGTCGTCGCGCCGGCCATCAACTACGCGCTCTCGTATCCGCACGTCGGATTCACGGGCCTCGTCCATATCCGCATCCCGACGTTCATGGCCCTGATCGAAGACCTGTGCGTGGCGTTTGCGACCTCAGGCTTCAAGCGGATCATCTTCCTGAATGGCCACTACGACAACACCTACGCCATCGCCTACGCGTGCGCGAACGCGGCCGACAAGATCTCGAAGGAGGTGAAGGCGTTTCCGGTGAACTACTGGGACGCGCTGACCCCTGAGGAGATCGACGAGTTCTCCGGCCTGAAGAACGGTCTGCACGCCAATCTGGCGGAGACCTCCGCCGTCATGGCGATCAATCCGAAACTCGTCGATCTCGAGAAGGCCAACGCCGAATTTCCACCGTTTCCGAAGTACACAATCCCAACCGGACCGGTCCACACGGCCTTCTTCTTCACCGCGCCCGGCTCGGTGTACTGGGCAACGAAGTCGGGCACCTGGGGAGACCCGCGCAAATCGACGCCGGAGGCCGGCGAGCGCTATCTCGAAGCCGGAGTGCGATCGACGCTCGCGGTCCTCGAGAACATCGAGAACACGTTCAAAGCGATGCCGCCAAGGTGAGCGGCGGCTCGCGAGCCGCGAACCGCGAGCCGCGAACCGCGAGCCGCGAACCGCGAGGTTATTAGTTTATGCACGATCTGACTTCGGTCCCCCACACGAACCCTGTTGACATCTACCGCGTCCGCGACGGCATCTGCGCGCCCGACATGCTGTTGACGGCGCTGGTCCACCTCGACCTGTTTTCCTGGCTGGCGGAGCACCCCGGGACGAAGGAGGAGATCTGCCGCGCGCTCGAGATCACCGATCGGCCGACGGACGTGATGCTGACGCTGCTGACGGCAATGGGACTCGTCGAGCAGCGGGTAGGCGTCTTTCATCTGACGCCGTTGGCACGCGAGCACCTGGTGAAGGGCTCTCCTTGGTACCTCGAGCCATACTTCGGGTCACTCAAAGACCGACCGGTCGCGCTCGATCTGCTGAAGGTGCTGCGCACGGGCAAGCCGGCCAGCTGGGGGAGTCAGATGGACGACAAGGACTGGCATCGATCGATGGAGACGGAAGAGTTTGCGACTCAATTCACCGCTGCCATGGACTGCCGCGGCGTGTACCTCGCGCAGGCCGTCGCCAAATCAATCGACCTGTCGCAGCGTCGTCATCTTCTGGACATCGCCGGCGGTTCTGGTGTGTACGCATGCTCGCTCGTCGCGCACTGGCCACAGCTTCGGGCCACGGTGTTCGAGAAGCCCCCTGTCGACCGGATCTCCGCTCGGGCCATCGCGAATCGGGGTTATTCGGACAGAGTGAAGGTCGTGGCCGGCGATATGCTGACGACGGCGCTTCCGGGAGACGCCGACGTTTATCTGTATTCGAACGTTCTGCACGACTGGGACGAGCCGGTGGTTCGACAGCTGCTCGCGAAGTCGTTCGAGGCGATGCAACCGGGTGGCCTCATGATGATTCACGATGCCTACCTCAATGCGGAGAAGAACGGTCCGCTGCACGTCGCAGAATATTCGGTCTTGCTGATGCACTCGTCAGAGGGACGCTGCTATTCGGTGCGTGAGATGGAGCAATATCTGAGCGACGCCGGGTTCCGCGACATGACGTACGTCGCGGGTGCGGCCGCCCGTGGCGTCATGACGGCGCGAAAGCCGGAGTAACGTCCGTGTCGTTTCTCGTGCGACAAGCCGAGTCGGCCGACATTGAGCTTCTGGCGCAGCACCGCGCGGCCATGTTTCGGGACATGGGCCAGCTGTCAGGCCACCAGGAGGAGAAGTTGGCGAGAGCAACCGCCTCGTATCTGCTGGATGCCCTGCCTCGTGGCGAGTACCTGGCCTGGATCGCTGAAGACCTGGGGACGCCGCCCGCGCCGATTGGAGGTGCCGGCGTTCAACTTCGACCGATTCTCCCGCGGCCACGCCCCGGCAGCGACGACCTGGAGCTTGGGCCTGAAGCGATCGTTCTCAACGTCTACGTGGAGCCTCCCTGGCGGCGACGAGGTGTTGGCGACACACTGGTCCGCGCGGTTCTGACCGCGCTCGCCGAGCGCGGCATCCGGCGTGTCGTCCTTCATGCTTCGACGGATGGGCGGCGGCTCTACGAGCGTCTCGGATTTGCGCCGACGAATGAAATGCGGCTGGTGGGTGGCGGTGCCGGGAGCCCTCGATGACTTTGGAGTTCGTGCTGATAATGCGTACTGTCGATGTCAACGCATCCGGGGATTCCGGACAGTCTCAATGAACCGACGACAATTCCTGCACAGCGCAATAGCCGCATGCGGCGCGTCGACTTTCGCGGCCCGTTCCCACGCTCAGGGCACGCGTACCAGGCTCATTCTGCTGGGTACCGGCGGGGGCCCGACGCCCAAGAAATCCGTGTCGGCGCCTGCCCAGGTCATCGTCATCAACGGTGCGGCCTATGTCGTCGACTGCGGCGATGGTGTTGCCCGCCAGCTCGTCCTCGCGGACGTGCCGCTGCGGAGCTTGAGGCACATCTTCATTACTCACCAACATTCCGATCACAACGCGGACTTCGGCAATCTGGTGCTGCTGGCATGGGCATCCGAGCTGGCGACGAACGTGGACCTGTGGGGGCCACCGCCACTCGCGAAGATGACCGATCTCTTTCTCGCGATGAATGCCTACGACATCGACACCCGGATCCGCGACGAGGGCCGGCCGCCGCTCGTTCCACTGATGCGCTCTCACGAACTGACCCGCGGTGGCGTCGTCACGCGCGACGACAACGTCACCGTCACATCGGCGCTGGTCGATCATCCGCTCGTTGAGCCGGCGTTCGCCTATCGCTTCGATGGCCCGGATCGATCGATCGTCATTTCCGGTGATACCGCACGATCCGACAGCCTGGTGAATCTCGCCAAGGGAGCGGACGTGCTGGTTCATGAGGCGATGTGGATGCCGGCCGTGGATCGCATCGTCTCGCGCAATCCGAATGCCGCAACGCTGAAGAAGCACCTTCTGGCCAGCCACACGGCGGTTGAAGACTGCGGTCGAGTGGCGGAAGCGGCTGGTGTGAAGACGCTGGTTCTGTCTCACCTGGTGCCGGGCGGTGATGCGACCATCACGGATGAGATGTGGACTGAAGCGGCACGCAAGTCTTTTCGCGGGCGCATCATCGTCGGGAAAGATCTCATGGAGATTTGAGTGACCGCCAAGGATTTTCGTCGGATCGCCCTGGGCATGAAGGACGCCACGGAGGGTGCCCACATGGGACATCCAGACTTCCGGGTTCAGGGCAGGATCTTTGCGACGCTCCATGCGGACCTCAACTGGGGAATGGTCAAGCTCACGCCGGACGAGCAGCAACGGTTCGTCGATGAGTCCCCGGAAGCTTTCGTGCCTGAAAAAGGCGCATGGGGCCTCCAGGGGTGCACTGCCGTCCGGCTGGCTGTTGTCGATGAAGAGACGCTCGGTGAAGCGATGACGCTCGCGTGGCGAAACATCAGCGTCACGCGCGAAGCTCCAAGGCTAAAGAAACGGCGAACGCCGCGATCACGCCCCCGCTGACCGGGCGCCAAAGAATCGAGTGGTCTTCACATGGCATTTCACATCCGCGCCGCTACGCCGACCGACGTTCCTGCTCTAGCCAGGCTGCACGTACAGACCTTCGACGAAGCTCATCGAAACGGGCGCAGCGGCGGGCCAACGTACGAACTGCGTGAACGCCAGTGGCAGGAGGCCTTCGCGGCCGACGATGGGCGCTGGTTTTGCTTCGTCGTTGAGGACGAGCAAGGACAGCTCGTCGGTTTCGCGAAAGGCACGCCACACGATGGGGATGTGTCAGGTTTTGCCGGGGAGTTGAACAAGATCTACGTGCTGGCCCGACTTCATCGGCACGGTATAGGGCGACTGTTGCTGTGCACCGTCGCTCGTCGATTTCTGGAGCAGGGCGTTCTGTCAATGCTTCTCTTCGGTGATGCGACGAGTCCGTCCAACGGGTTCTACGAGTCGTTTGGAGCGGAACGGCTCTACAGCACCACAGGTGAGTTTCACGGTGGATACGGATGGCGCGATCTTGAAACCCTGACCGCTATCTGCAGTCAGAGCTGATCAGCCACACACGTATCCGGAGTCCCTTCACATGATTGATCTGTACAACACAGCGACAAATCAGCTGCTGGGCAGCATCACGGAGGCCGACCTGCAAGTGCTGATCGACGCACTTGAAGAAGAGTCTTCAAAGGATCAGGATTACTACATCGACAAGGCAACCCTCGAGTTCATCGCCGACGGCCGCCCGTCCGATCACCTGCTCGGCATCCTTCGCGGTGCGCTCGCGTCGAGCGACAGCGTCGAGATTCGCTGGCAGCGGCGATAGTTGGTTCGGCAGCGCCGTTCGCGAGTTATGGCCCTTTCGGAGTGTTTGTGTCCCATCGTCTGTTAGACCGAGCGCCTTGTGAACGCGAGGCGGGTTCGCTCGCTTCGTGATGCCGACGCGATGATTACAAAAAGGAGAAAACCCGATGCTGTTCTATGTAGGCTGGAAACCACGGGCTGGCCAGGGGCCGGAAGCCGCGGAGAAGTCGCTCGCAATATTCTCGCGCTGGAAGCCGCCGCAGGGCCTCGAGTTCAAGGGCATGTGGGGTCGAGCCGATGGTGGAGGCTTCTGCGTCTGCGAAGCGACGTCAGCCGAGGCTGTCTTCGAAGCAACGGCGCCCTGGTCGGGCGCCTTCCTCGACTACGATATTGCTCCCATAGTGACCATGGACAAGGCGGTCGAGCTGCAGAACAAAGGCATCGCGTTCCGCAAAGGTTGAACGGCAGAAGGCTGCGCTGCAGCGTCTAATACTCCACCGGTGGCAGGCGGAGAAGTTAGACGCTCAGCTGTGCTGTGCTGCCAGGCGCACCTGCGCGCCTGGCATGTGTCGCACACAGGCATCCCTTAGTCGCGGCGAGAGCGTGAGGGCACGAGCAGGGAGCGGTTTCCCGGCGTGCGTAGCGGCCCTTCGACTGCGCTCAGGGCCGTCCCGAGGCGGTCGAGGGACGGCGGCGGCCTCCGGACCGTTTTGACTGGCCATTCCGAATCGTCATCGATGTTTGCGCTCGATCACGTCGTTCCGTGGGGTCGCTCATTCGATGAGTATCGATGCATGTTCGCGTTGACCGACGAGGATCTGCGCGGAAAAACGCTCGGGTGTGGAGACGGCCCGGCGAGTTTCAACGCGGAAGCGACGCGTCGTGGGTCAGTCGTCATTTCGTGTGACCCTATCTATCGCTATGACGCGGATCAACTCCGGGACCGGATTGCTGCCACCTACGAAAGCATCCTGGAGCAGACTCGCCGAAACACCGACGAATTCGTCTGGACGAATATTCGGTCCATAGAGGAGCTCGGCCGCGTCCGATTGGCGGCGATGAACGCCTTCCTGGACGACTACCCTGCGGGCAGGGCTGAGGGTCGATACATCGACGCCGAACTGCCGAACCTTCCGTTCGGTGACTCGTCGTTCGATCTGGCACTGAGTTCGCATTTTCTGTTCTTGTACAGCGCGCAGTTGAGTGAGACATTCCATCGCGCCGCAATTCGAGAGATGTGCCGTGTAGCCGCGGAAGTTCGCATCTTCCCACTTCTTGCCCTGGGTGCGGTCCCTTCGCTGATGGTCGAACCGGTGATGGAGGAGTTGCGTGGGCTGGGTTTCGGCGTGTCGATCGATGACGTTCCGTACGAGTTTCAACGCGGCGGCAATAAGATGATGCGAATTCGGCGGACTTGAGGGATGACTAATACGGCACTGGACCCGAGGCACCGCGAACCATTCAATAGAGCCGGGGCTGAACGGCAGGCCTAACGACCCGATTCACCGGATTCATGGGTAGCCAGCTCGTTCGCACCATCGCTGCTGCGGCGCTCACGATTACCGCGATGGCCGCGCTCCTGAGTCAGTGTCGGAAGCCACGCTGGTGGCCGGGGCGTCTGTTCCTCTGGATCATGAACGTGCGGCACGCCGACGTGACTCGCTGGGGGCTGAATCACGTCGCAATCGAGAAGCACTTCGCGATCCTCGACGTCGGGTGCGGGGGCGGGAGGACGATCCAGAGGCTGGCCGACCTCGCCAGCGCGGGGACGGTCTGTGGCGTCGACTATTCAGCCACGAGTGTTGCCGCGGCCCGACACCTGAATGCCGCCGGGATTACCGCAGGTCGGATTTCCATCCAGCAGGCGTCCGTGTCGCGGCTGCCATTTCCGAACGACACTTTTGATCTGGTCAGCGCCATCGAAACTCACTACTACTGGCCGCAGCCGGCCGACGATGTGCGAGAGATCGCCCGAGTACCTGAGACCCGGTGGTCGGTTCGTTCTCATTGCCGAGACCTACAAGGACGAACGCTTCGGTCGACTCCTCGCCATCCCCATGACGATGCTGCGCGCACGCTATCTGACAAGCAGCGAGCACCGCGCGCTGCTGACCGCAGCGGGCTTTGTCGACGTGAGCCTTGACGAGGACTGTGGGAAGGGCTGGATGTGCGCGCTGGGGCGGAAGCCCACAGCAGCGGCCGCCGAACCAGTGTTGCAGCCGACGGCAGCGGGTGCGATCATCAGCCACACCGGCTGAAATGCGAGATGGCCTTGTGGCTCCCACTGACGAATACAGGTTGACGCTGCTGTGCCATATTCGATTCCGTCCGGCCGGACCGAGTTGCGGATGAGGCGCTCGCCATTGAGCGGGGCTTCAGTGTGCCGGCCCCGTGACTCGCAAGAGGGGGTTACGACACCAAGGGAGTGCAGAATCCCTGGAAGGATCACCGATGTTCTTCAGAAAGCCGAAGGCTGTCCTCTGCGTTGTTTGCGGCAAGGCCATCGAACCGCGAGAACGACGATTCGTCGAGAAGAATCGTCTGACAAAGGCCGAGCAGCATACCCACGTCAATTGCCGGTCTGTGGAGCACTCAGGGGCTGGCGACATCGAAACGAACTCCGACGTAGAATAGCCGCCGCTCTCGTGAATTGTCGTCGCCAGGGTCACCCAGGCCGTGCACACCCCACTTTTCCGGAGCATCTGTTGAAACACACCATTGCCGCGGTGTTCTACTGGCTCGCCGCCCTCACGATCACGCTCGGCGCGTACGGACATGGATTCCTCGGCGTCAAGGGGGTCGAGGGCCCGATCGCCGCCTCGACGCTGCCGCGGGACGTCGTCGGCGTTATCTGGATCGTCTGGTATTTCGTGAGCGGCTGCATGCTGGCTTTCGGCGTCATCCTCTTCTGGGCGTGGCCGACGATCAGGACAGGCTCGTATAGCCGCTCGGGAGCCGCGCTGATTGTCGGCGTGTTCTACACCATCACAGGAGCGGCTTCCTATCTCTATAGCGGGCGCGAACCGTTCTGGCTGTTGTTTCTGGTCCAGGGCATTATCGTGATCGGGTCCACCCTGGCGCTTCGCGATCCGCGAAACTCCTGGCGTTGAGTCGCGTAATTGCTTTTCTTGAAGCGGTTCTGGAAATTCTCTGAATCAGTTTGCCTGATATACTTTTTTCGTGATGCGTTTTCCAGCTGGAGCGTTCGACCACGTTCGAAATGCGGTAAAGAGGGTGGTGTTGGACGTCTTACCAGAGCCAATGCTCATTCCTCTAAGGAAGATCCATTATGTGCGAGTCCTTAGAACGGTGACGGAAGCGTATGACAGCGATTTTACTGTACTCAAACACCTGATAAATAAAGGAGACCACGTGGTCGATTTGGGAGCTCACGTGGGCACTTGTACAAAGTTCCTGTCCGATCTGGTTGGTCCGGACGGGCACGTATATAGCGTGGAACCCTTTCCATCGAGCTTCAACATTCTTCGCTACAACATCAAAAAGCTGGCCCTGAAGAACGTAGAGCTAATCAATTGCGCGGTTTCTAATACGAGCGGCAGGATGACCATGGAAGTACCCCGCTTCACTGAACTTGGGGAAAGCTTCTATGACGCGCGCATTGTCTCAAAAGGTTCGACCAGCCGGTGGAGACAGGCTGAGGTCGACGTCAACACTGTTGACTCGCTATTCATCGATATGGGTAACGAGATTTCTTTCGTTAAGTGCGATGTGGAAGGACAGGAGTTAGAGTGCCTAAGCGGCGCTAAGGAGCTTATCTCGAGAGATGGTCCTGCCTGGCTGATAGAGATTTCCCAAATGGAGCCACCAATTCATCAAAGGATCTGTGATTTGCTTTCGGCAGCAGGCTACAACGAGTTTTGGTTTGACGGGACGAATCTAAAGCGGTTACAGCGAGGTGACCAGCCTATAAACGCCTTTTTTCTACAAGCGAAACACTTGGCGGCACTGGCTGAAGCAGGTGTCCCTGGTTGCCGTGGCCTTTTTCCTCAGGTGATTTAAGCCGCAACATGATACGTGCAGGCTCAGCGTCGCATACCAGCGTCCGAGGTTCATGCCGGGTCTAGATGCATCCGACGCACGGGATCATGGATAGAGACGCGATCGCCACGGAGTTGCTTGACGCGCTTGACGCGCGCTCGATCATCGAGCCGATTACGTCGCGCGATGCGTCCTTCGATGCTCAGGCCGCCTATGAAATCAGCGCCGAGATCCTGCGACGACGACGCGCCCGGGGAGAGAGGCCGATCGGAAGGAAGATCGGGTTCACGAATCGATTGATCTGGGATGAATACGGCGTCTCGAGTCCCATGTGGGGATATGTCTACGACACCACCGTCACCTTTCTGGACCAACCATCCGGGCGCCTTGCGATCGGACACCTCTCGCAGCCGCGAATCGAGCCGGAGATTGTGCTGCATTTTCACGATCCGCCAAACGCGGCGATGAATGAGGACGAGTTGATGTCCACGATCGACTGGATCGCTCATGGTTTCGAGATCGTGCAGACTCATTTTCTCGACTGGAAGTTTGGCCTGTCTGACACGATTGCGGATTTCGGACTGCACGGTGCCCTCATCGTAGGGCCGCACCGGGATGTGGAAAGCCTCGACGATGTTCTGCGCGCACTGCGTTCGTTCACCATTACGCTCGCGAAGAACGGTTCGGTCAGCGCGCGCGGCACTGGCGCGAACGTGCTCGACAGCCCGCTGATGGCCGCGCGGCACCTGCTGCGAGTGCTGGGCGAACAGGCGCTGTTCGAGCCAGTACGCGCTGGCGAAATCGTCACGACCGGCACGCTGACGCCAGCGCTCCCGATCCGCGCGGGTGAGCTATGGACGACAGCGCTGTCCGGCATCGAGCTGCCAGGCTTGAGCCTTCGGTTTGACTGAGACGGCATTCGACATACTGACCGCCACCGACGTCGGCGGACCGCGGTAGCCTTGGCGCAGGCTGGTCAGCCCTGCCACTGACAGCCCTGAAGGGCTGACTACAAGTTCTTGAACCGGTGAGTCGCCTCCCATGCGCCGGTCATGGCATAGTGACGCGATGATCCACGTTCTCCCCGTTGTTCTCGAAGGCTACGGCGTACGGCTCGAGCCGCTGTCGGCCGATCACCTCGAGGGCCTGCAAGCCGCGGTTGCGGATGGCCGACTCTGGGAGTTGTGGTACACGAGAGTACCCGAGCCGAACGAAGTCGCCGCCTACATCGCCTCAGCGCTGGCCGGGCAGGATGCCGGGCACATGCTGCCCTGGGGTGTCCGCGAGCTGTCAGCCGGCGCAATCATCGGGACCACGCGGTATCACGACATCGTGCCCGAAATCGATCGCGTGGAGATCGGGTATACCTTCTACGCGAAGCGCTGGCAGCGGAGCCACGTGAACACGGCGTGCAAGCTCCTGCTGTTGCAGCACGCGTTCGATGGGCTGGGCTGCCAGGTCGTTGGCCTCCGGACGGACAACTTCAACTTCGCCTCACAGCGTGCGATCGAAAGGCTGGGCGCGAAGAAGGATGGCGTGATACGCCACCATCATCCGCGCCGCGACGGCACCGCTCGCGATACCGTCATCTACAGTGTGCTGGCGCATGAATGGCCCGACGTCAGCAGACATCTCAAACTCAGGCTCGATCGACAGTTCGACACACAAGTCCGATGAAAACACACCGCATTGCGCTTTATCCAGGAGACGGCATAGGCCCCGAGGTCACGGATGCGACGGTCGATGTGTTGAAAGCCGTGGAGGCGCGATCCGCGGCCGTTCATCTCGAGTTCGAGCGCTTCGACTGGGGCATGCCGCACTTCGAACAGCACGGCCGCGTCGCGCCAGACGACTTCCTGGAGACGCTAGCTCGATTCGATGCCATGTTTCTTGGCGCCGTGGGCTGGCCGGCGCGCCTCCCGGATCACGTCACGCTCGCGCCGCTGATCCGTCTCCGGCAGGCCTTCGATCTGTATGCCTGTGTGCGTCCGGCTCGCACATTCGAGGGCGTTCGCGGACCGCTGCGAAGCGACCAGCCGATCGACGTGGTGGTGGTACGCGAGAATTCCGAAGGCGAGTACATCGACAACGGCGGCACGCTCGCGGTGAACACACCCAACGAAATCGCACTGCAGACGGCAGTGCACACGCGACGAGGCGTCGAGCGCATCCTGCGCTTCTCGTTCGAGCTGGCGCGGACACGCCGGCGGCGCCTCACGATGATCACGAAGTCGAATGCACAGCGCTACGCCTACGTCCTGTGGGATCGCCTGCTCGCCGAGATTGCGCCGCAATTCGAGGATGTCACGGTCGACAAGCTGCACATCGACGCGGCGACGCTCGAGTTGGTCCGTCGTCCCCACACGTTCGACGTGATCGTCGGGTCCAACCTGTTCGGCGATATTCTGAGCGACCTGACCGGCGGTATCACGGGGAGTCTTGGTCTGAATCCGTCAGCGAACCTGAATCCGGAACGCCGGTTCCCGTCGCTCTTCGAGCCGGTGCACGGTTCGGCGCCTGACATCGCGGGCAAAGGCATCGCGAACCCCACCGCGGCCGTGTTGAGTGCCGCCATGATGCTCGACTGGTTGGGCGAGGCGAACGCCGCGTCGATGATTCGGCGCGCGGTCGATCGCACGCTGGCTGCGGGGAACTTGACGCCGGATGTTGGCGGCACGTTGACGACGAGCGGGATGACGCAGGCCATCGTGAACCATCTGGAATGATTGGCGACGCGGGATCGGATGGCCGCGGCGTGCGGAGGGCCGTCAATCCGCGCATCTGGCGGGCCGCAACGCCGATCGCCGTCGGCCTCGGGCTTGCCCTTGCGCCGTCCCCCTCCGGGCTCGCACCCTTCGCCTGGCACTACCTCGCCCTGTTTGTTGCCGCCATTCTCGCGCTCATGACCGAGCCGTTTCCCCCCGCGTCCATCGGCGTGATGGCGGTGACGGTCGGCGGGGTGTTTGGACTCGTGTTCTCTCCGGCGCAGCTTGCCGATCCCGCGTTCAGGTTTCCAGCCGAAGCGCTGAAATGGACGCTGGGAGGTTTCATCAACAGCACCGTGTGGTTGATCTTCGGGGCGTTCGTGTTTGCCATGGGGTACGAGAAGACGGGCCTGGGCCGACGCATCGCGCTGATGCTCGTCAAGCGGCTTGGCGGCAATACGCTCGGGCTTGGCTATGCAATCGCGGTGTCCGATCTTCTCCTCGCGCCCTTCACGCCGTCGAACACCGCGCGAAGCGCCGGTACCATCTTCCCGATCATCAATAGAATCCCCGAGTTGTACGGCTCTTCGTCAGGGGATTCGCCGCGACGGATCGGGTCCTATCTGATGTGGGTTGCGTTCTCGACCACGTGTGTGACGAGCTCCATGTTTGTCACCGCTCTTGCGCCCAATCTGCTCGGCATCGAGCTGGCACGGAAGGTTGCGGGCGTCGATCTGACATGGGGCCAGTGGCTGATCGGGTTTCTGCCGATTGGAGCGCCGCTGTTTCTGGTCCTGCCGTGGCTGGTCTACAAGATTTATCCTCCGCAGATTCGCACCAGCCGCGACGTACCGCAATGGGCCGGGCAGGAGCTTTCGGCGCTTGGCGGTATTACGGTGAAAGAAACCATGATGGCGCTCCTGGTCGCTGTCGCGCTCGCGTTCTGGATTGCCGGTGGATCGCTGATCGATCCCGCGATGGTGGCGCTCGCTGCGATATCGCTGATGGTAAGCCTCTCGATCGTTTCCTGGGATGACATCGTCGCCAACCGCACGGCGTGGAACGTGCTCGTCTCGTTTGCCACACTGCTCACGCTGGCCGACGGGCTGGCGCGGGCTGGCGTGATCGACTGGATCGGCCACGGCGTGTCAGCGGCCCTGTCCGGGTACTCGCCGATTTTCGTGATGGCGATGCTAGTGGCCCTGTTCTTCCTTCTGCATTACATGTTCGCGAGCCTGACCGCGCATGCGACCGCGCTGCTCCCTGTGATGTTTGCCACCGGCATGGCGGTGCCGGGGATGCCGGTTCGCGGGTTCGTCATGCTGATGCTGTTCTCGCTGGGCCTGATGGGGGTGCTGACGCCCTACGCGACGGGCCCGGCGCCCGTCTACTTCGGTAGCGGGTATATTCCGCGGAAGGACTTCTGGCGGCTCGGGTTCATCTTCGGCGTGATCTTTCTCGCGGCGCTGCTGATTATCGGGGGACTGACACTCCGCCGCTGAGCGATGGAGGCACAGATCGGACGGATCCCGATCCCGCCTCCCGGATCCGGAAGCCCCGGCGAGAGCGTCTAACGCTATAGCCATGTCTACACTTCCACTCAGCATTTCCGACGATCGGCTTCTGGACGACTATTCGCGCGCGGTGACCCGTGCCGTCGATGTCGTAGCGCCTTCGGTCGTCAGCATCGAGGTGTCGAAAAAGGAGTCAGGCCAGCGCGGCCGATCCGATCCAGCCGCCGCGGGCGGGTCCGGCTTCATCTTCGCATCCGATGGACTCATTCTGACCAACAGCCACGTCGTCGAAGGAAGCAGGCGCGTGCAGGTCGCGCTGCCTGATGGGCGCGACTGCGCAGCCGATGTGGTTGGCCAGGATCCGGATACCGATGTGGCGGTCCTCCGCATCACTGCATCGGATCTCGTGCCGGTCAGCTTCGGTGATTCTCGTGCGCTCCGCGCCGGTCAACTCGTGATCGCGATCGGGAATCCCTACGGGTTTCATCACACCGTCACGGCCGGCGTTGTGAGCGCGCTCGGCCGCTCGCTTCGGTCCCGATCGGGCCGCCTCATCGACCAGGTCATTCAGACGGATGCCGCCCTCAATCCGGGGAATTCCGGCGGACCCCTCGTCACGAGCGACGGCAGCGTGATCGGCGTCAATACCGCGATCATCGCGGGAGGGCAGGGGCTCAGCTTTGCCGTGCCCATCAGCGCCGTGGTTGCGGTTCTCCCGGCCCTCCTGCGCGATGGCCGCGTCCGGAGGGGTTATCTCGGGATTGCTGGCCAGAACGTCCCGCTGCTGCGGCGGGTCACCCGATTTCATCGTCTCGGGCAAGCGTTTGCCGTGCTCGTGATTTCGGTCGAACCTGACGGTCCGGCGCTCGCGGCCGGACTCCGGGATGGGGACCTCATCGTTTCGTTCGATGGGGAACAAGTGGAGAATCTCGACGACCTGCACCGTCTGCTGACCGAGGCGCGCATCGGAAGAACCGCGCGAATCGGGGTGCTGCGGGGCGCCGAGCGGCGGGACATCGACGTGCCGGTCCGCGAACGCAAGTAACCGAAAAACTTCACAGAGCCAGGCAACCGGCTGGGGTTTCGGACCGTCCAACGCACCATGACATCCTGGTCCGACCTCCGCCTTGCCGTACGCAGCCTCCGACGCAGTCCGCTTTTGCCACCGTGGCGATCCTGTCGCTTGCGCTCGGCGTCGGCGCCAACACGGCCATATTCACGCTGATCGATCAGATCCTCCTGCGCAAGCTGCCGGTCAAAGCACCCGATCAGCTGGTGATGCTGTATCAGCGCGGACCCCACAACGGGAGCAACATGGGCGGGCGCATGCACTCGTACCCTATCTACCAGGACTACCAGTCGAAGGGCGAGCCGCTGGCCGAGGTTGTCTGCCGACGCCTCGTCGCGGCGTCGATCAGCGTTGACAATCAGACCGAACGGGTCTTGGCGGAGATGGTGTCCGGGAACTATTTCTCGATGCTGGGTGTGCCGCCCGCGCTGGGACGCGTCTTCAACTCGAAAGAGGACGATCAGGTCTACCAGGGTCATCCGGTGGTCGTGCTCGCCTACGACTACTGGAATACACGGTTCGCGCGAGATCCCTCGGTGATCGGCAAGAAGATCCTCGTCAACAATTACCCGATGGCGATCGTGGGAGTGTCCGCGAAAGGCTTCGCGGGTCTCGATCCGGCGGAGTCTCCGCAGATTCGCGTGCCCGTGCTCATGAAGGAGGCCATGGTTCCGGACTGGGGCTGGGTGCACATGGACGATCGACGGACGCGATGGGTCCAGGTCTTCGGCCGTTTGAAACCGGGGTACACGGTTAACTCGGCGAAGGCGCCGATGCAAGGGCTGTTCACGCAGATTCGCGCGTACGAGATGACGCTGCCTGCCGCAAAGGGATGGTCACAGTCCTCGCGAGATCAGTTCATGAAGGGCCAGCTGGTCGTCGAGACCGCAGCGATGGGGTATTCGAATCTTCGAAATGATTTCTCGACCCCGCTGATCGTGCTGATGTGCATGGTCGGACTCGTGCTTCTGATTGCCTGTGCGAACGTGGCGAACCTGCTCATCGCGCGCGCGTTCATGCGTCAGCGGGAGATTGCGGTGCGGCTGTCGCTCGGTGCATCTCGGGCGAGGCTTGTTCGTCAGCTCCTCGTGGAGAGCCTGACGCTGTCGTGTGCAGGCGGAATCGTGGGACTTGGCCTCGCGTTCCTGTTGACGCGCGGCCTTCTCGCGCTCGTGCCGTCCGGGGGGCAGCCGCTGCTCGTCAGCGCGCGGCCAGACGTCCGAATCCTGGCGTTCACACTCGTGCTCACGTTCTTCACTGGCATCGTGTTCGGGCTGTTGCCGGCCCTGCGGGCCAGCCGTCCAGATCCCTGGACGACGCTGAAGGACACGATGGGCTCGATTGCCGGCACGGGCGGGTCGCTCTTCCTGCGTAAGGGGCTCGTCACCGCCCAGGTCGCGCTCAGCTTTCTCCTCTTGTTCGGCGCGGGACTCTTCGTGCGGAGTCTGCAGAACCTGAAAACCACCGACACTGGTGTCGCGATGGACAATCTCCTGACCTTCCAGTTGGCTCCGGCTCTCAGCGGCTACACGGAACCGCGTGCCGTGCAGTTCAACCGCGATCTCCTCGAGCGACTGCGGTCGGCGGCCGGTGTGAAATCGGCGGCTATGGCGTCGGTCGCCATTCTTTCGGGAGACGAGTGGGACAGCTCGACAGCCGTCGAGGGGCATCGTTTCGCGGACGGCGAGGATCAACAGGCGTTCATGAACGCGTTCTCCCCGGGTACTTCGAGACGATGCACATCCCCATTCTCGAGGGTCGTGATTTCAGGCAGAGCGACGTGGTCGAGAACCCGACCGTCGCAATCGTCAATCGCGCCTTCGCCGACCATTTCTTCCCGGGGAAGAGCGCGATCGGAAAGCGGATCGGGCGCGGCGGCGGCAACAATGCCAAACTCACGATCGAGATCATCGGTGTCGTCGGGAACACGCTGTACGAAGGGCCGCGCGAAGGCGTGCACCGGCAGGTTTTCCTGCCAAACTGGGGACGGAACAGCGCGGTGTTCTACGTCCGGAGCAATGTCGGATCGTCGAGCGCTTTCAATGCGATCCGCAACGAGGTGAAGCAGCTCGATGCGACGATGCCCATCTACGAGATGAAGACGCTCGAAGGGCAGCTCGACGAAACGCTGCTGACGGATCGGTTGATTGCGCTCCTGTCGGCGGGTTTCGGCCTGCTCGCCACGATCCTCGCCTCGATCGGGCTCTATGGTGTCATGGCGTTCGTCGTGGCGCGCCGACGGAAGGAGCTGGGCATCCGCCTGGCCCTCGGCGCGCAGCCGGGCGTCGTGATCTGGATGGTCATGCGCGAAGTGCTCCTGTTGCTCGCGATCGGGCTCGCGGTCGGCATTCCGTCCGCGATGGCGCTGGGGCGCTACGTGGCGGGCGTGCTGTATGGCATCAAGCCGACCGACCCATGGATGGCAACCTCGACCATGCTGCTGTTGACGCTGGTGTCGGCGGCCGCCGGGCTGATTCCCGCCCGTCGCGCCAGTCGCATCGACCCGATCCTGGCGCTCAGGTACGAGTGAGGAAATTGCTGAATGCTGAATGCTGAATGCTGAATGAGAAAGTTCTTCACTCAGCATTCGACCGTCAACATTCAGCATTTCTCTTTAGATTCGCCCGAACTGCTTTACCGCCTCCTTGATCGAGCGGAACTTCTCGATGAAGGGGATCATGCGGTGCTCCGTGTCGTCGAGCTCCTGCGACTTTTTCAGCACGTCCGCCGCCTTGGCGATCGGCACAACGGCCACGCCGTCTTCGTCCGCCGTGATGATGTCACCCGGGTTGACGCGCACGCCGGCGCACGTGACCGGCACGTTGACCCCCGTGACGCGGTAGTGGTTGATCGTCGTTGACGGCGCAACTCCGCGGCTGAACACGGGAAACTGCAGTTTGCGGATCTGCGGCGTGTCGCGGACCGACGCGTCGATGACGGCGCCCGCGAACCCCCGGTATTTCATCGCCGTGGCCATCAGCCCGCCAATCCCCGCGTAGTCGGCGCCGTCCTCGAGCACCATCACGTAGACGGAGCCGGCGGGGGAGGTGTCGATGGCGTCGAGCATGCCTTGAGACGCCGCCGACCCTTCCTTGTGCTCTTCCTTCTTCAATTGCACCGTGACCGCCGGGCCAGCGAACTTCGTTGCCGCCAGCGGCCGCATCTCGTGCCCCATGTAGGCGCGCTGTCCGTAGAGCTGCTCCATCGCATCGGACACCGACGCCACTTCAACCGTGCGGAACCCATCGACCAGCGAGACCTCCGCGGGCTGCTGAGCCATGACCCAGCCGGCGCTGGCGAGTGCGCCACCGGCAACGAGAGAAAGTACGCGTTTCATCCTGTGTGTCCTTCTATTTGTAGTTCTTCCGGATTTCATCGAGGCGCTTCTTCAGGTAGTCCTCGTACTCCTTCTTGAGCGCGGGATCCTTCGGCGAGCCGTAGATCTCGCTCGACTTGTATTTCCCTTCGTCGAACTTCTTCCGGGTCCACTCATCGTGAATGTGGATCACGTCCGAGTTGTCGACCACCTGCTGCACGAGCGCCGGCGGAATGAAGTAGACGCCTTCCGAGTCGCCGAACACGAGGTCGCCGGGCATGACGGTCGCGTTGCCGATCCGCACCGGGATGTTGATGCCGCTGATAATCACGTTGGTCAGGTAGCTGGGGTGCGTCCGGCGGAAGTAGGCGGGCATATCCATGCCGGAGATGCCATCGAGATCGCGGATGGCGCCGTCGACGACGAGCCCGCCGCTCCTGGTGGTCTTCATGATGTAGTAGAAGAGATTGTCGCCAACAATCGTGCCGCCATCTCCCTGACCGAACAGATCCACGACCAGCACGTCGCCCGGCTGCAGCATGTCGATCGCCGTCTGGTTGTTCATCCGTTCCAGTCCGGCAGCCTTCGCGCGCGCATTGATCACGCCGTCGAGATCGGGTCGAAGCGGCATGAACTGCACGGTAAAGGCCCGCCCGACGAGCTTCTTGTCCGGATGCAGGATCTGAAACCCGTCCGCGTACTGATTCCGGAAGTTCTTGCCGGGCAGGATCGCGAACACTTCTTCCGACGAGAGGCTGCGGGCGCGTTCGATCAGTGAGTCCGGCACTTTCGGCCTGCCGTCCGGGAATCGATCGAACGGGTTCTGCGCCGTCATCTCGATCATCTGCTCCTTCGTGAGCGTGAACAGCTGGGCGTGCGAGAGAGCGGGGATCAGTGCCGCCGCAATCGCTATGCCGAGTGCCAATCTTCGTCTGAGACTCATTTCCCTTCTCCCTTGTCCCTTTTCTCTTGTCCCTTGTCTACGACCACTGCCGATCGCTCGTCCGGTCAGTGTTCCACTCGGGGGTCGGGAGGAAGTAGCCCGGCTCGAGCAGATGTTGCTTCACCGCCGCTTCGTTCAGCGTGACGCCGAGACCGGGCTTGTCGGGAACGGTGATGAAGCCCTTGTTGACGATCGGCTTTTCGATGCCGTCGACGACATCGCCCCACCAAGGCACGTCGACCGAATGGTTCTCCAGCGCCAGGAAATTCTCGGTCGCGGCGGCGCAGTGGACGTTCGCCATGCACGACACCGGCGTGCCCGCGAAATGCATGGCCATCGGCACGCCGAATTCCTGCGCCGCATCGCCGATCTTCTTCGTCTCGAGAATGCCGCCCGATGTGGCGAGATCCGGATGAATGATGTCCACTGCGTGCGCGCGGCAGAGCTCGATGAACGGCTCCTTCAGGTAGATGTCCTCGCCCGTGAGTATCGGGATGTCGACCGCATCGCTGATCTTCTTGAGCAGATCGGTATAGGGCCATGGCACCATGTCTTCGAGCCACGCGAGATTGTATTTCTCGAGCCCCTTGCCGAGACGGATACAGCTGTTCACGCCAATGTGGCCGAAGTGATCGGCGCAGAGCGGGATGTCCATACCGACGATCTCCCTGATGGCTGCAACGTAGTCGCACATCAGGGCCACGCCCTTGTCGGTGATTTCGGTACCGGTCAGCATGCCCACGGTCGGGTCGCCATACGCCAGACTCGTCCCGGCCGGCATCGTCAGCGCCCCGGGCACGTCAGCGACGAGATCGACTCCCAGGTCCATTTTGAGCCAGGTGAATCCCTGATCGCGCCGAGCCTTGAGGCGTTGACCGTAGACCTTCGGGTCGTGTGATTCGGTCGTGTCGGCGTAGCAGCGAATCTTGTCGCGGAACTTGCCGCCGAGCATCTGATAGACAGGAACGTTATAGGCTTTGCCGGCGAGATCCCAGAGTGCCATCTCTACCGCGCACACGCCGCCGCCCTGTCGCGAATGCGACCCGAACTGTTTGACTCGCCGGAATAGCTGATCCACGTTGCAGGGGTTCTGCCCGAGCAGCCGGCTCTTGAGCATCAGCGCGTAGTTCTTGCTCGCGCCGTCGCGCACTTCGCCGAGGCCGTAGACCCCTTGATTCGTATCGATGCGGATGAGGGGGCAGGTCATCGGCGCGCCACCGATGACCGCCACGCGCAAGTCCGTAATCTTCAGATCCGATGGCTTCGAGTTCGTGTTGACGTTCTGCGCGAGGGTCTCGAGCGGATCAACCGTCGCCGCTCGCGCCTTGCCCCGAGCAAGAGATCCCACGCCAAGCGCCGTAACAGCGCCTTTCAGGAACGTACGTCTTCCTTCAACGGGTCGTGCGGGTGTCATGAGATCGCCTCCTGCCCTTTTCCCTTTTCCCTTGTCACCGTTCACCCGAACGCTGCTTGCATCATCGCTCGGGTGTAGCCGACGTTAAAGGCGTAGCCAGCGTAACCGCCGCCTCCGGGATACTGCGGGCGGAAGTTCGGCCGTTCGCGGTCGTAATCGATGCCGCGCGGGTGCTCCGGATAGATCAAGCGCGAGTACTTCTGCTTGATCAACTCCTTCATAACCGCGAACATGTCGTTCTCGCCTTCGTCGATGAAGACTTCGGTGTAGCGCTCGTAGGGCTTCTGGACCTTGACGTTGCGGAAGTGCACGTGGTTGATGCGATCGCGCGAGCCGAACCAGCGGCACACCTCAACCGGATCGCCTGCCATCTCGCGCGTCACGCCACAGTCGAACGTGATGCCGTTCGACGGGCTGTTCACAATGCCGACGAGCTTCTTCCAGCCATCGATGGTGCCCATGATCTGCTGCGATCCCCGGCTGGTCGGCGCGGGCGGATCGTTTGGATGGAGTGCCAGCCGCACGCCGGCCTTCTCGGCTTCGGGAACGACGGCCTTGAGAAAGTACGTGATGTTCGCCCACATTTCTTCGAGCGTGTGGGCGCCTTCGTCGTCGAGCGGCGGAAGATTCTTCATCCGCTCGTAATCGAACCCCGTCCACCCCGCGCCCGCGCGGCCAGTCTCCTCGAAATAGCCCTCCATGGCTCGATGCGCGTACCAGTTGTATTCAACGACTGGCAGGCCGACGTTGCCGGCGGCCTTGATCGATTGGATGACTTTCTCGATGTCGGCGTCCTTGCCGGGACGATTGTAGATGGCGTTCGGAAACCCGGAAATCATCAGGTTGGCGAGCGTCAGGCCGTTGGCTTTGAGCCGCTCCATCAGTTCCTTGAGCCGGCTCTCCTCCCACGGAATGCGGCCGCCGCCGGAGATCACGTGTTCGACACCGAGTTGGCGGATTCGCTTGGCGGACGCCGACGCAGCTTCATCGGCCGTGACGCCTGCCGGCGCAGCGAGCCCGACTTCGAGACAGATCTTCGGCGTGTCCTTGCCTTCGAAGCGAGGGCGCGGCTGCGCCGCTGACACGGTCGGGGAGGCACCATACGCGGCCCTCATCCCCAAGGCTGCCGCACCCGCGGTCTTCAACATCGTCCGTCGCGAAGGTTTGCTGCTCACCGCCGCTCCTTTCGCATTTCTTAATGCTCGTGGGGCCCCACCCCCACTCGCTCTCGCTCGGCGGCGCTTCGGCTGGCAAGCTGGCGCCTCGCTCGGGCCGCGGGCGCTTTCCCTTTTCCCTTTTTTGTACGCCCCTACTACACGGAGGCGCGCGACCGCTGTCAAGTGCAAAGCGAGGCCGCCGTGGTAGATTCCCGCGAGCCCATGATGTCCCGGCCTTCTCTCCAGCGTCGATTCGGCATGTTGCACGCCACCGCCCTCAATATGACGAACATGATGGGCGTCGGTCCCTTCATCACTATCCCGCTCCTTATGACGGCGCTCGGCGGTCCGCAGGCGATGGTCGGATGGCTGGTGGCGCTTCTGATCGTGATCCCGGACGGTATGGTCTGGAGCGAGTTAGGTTCTGCGATGCCCGGCTCTGGCGGAAGCTACGTGTACCTTCGTGAAGGTTTCGGCGCCGAGAGGTGGGGACGGCTCGCGGCATTCCTGTTCATCTGGCAATTCATTCTCAGCGGTCCCCTCGAAATCGCGTCGGGTTATATCGGTTTCTCGCAGTACCTCGGATATCTGTGGCCCTCGCTGACGACCATCCAATATGCGCTGATTGCGGCGGCGGTCGGTGTCCTGAACCTCGTGCTGCTCTATCGGCACATCGGATCGCTCGGCCCCCTAACCGTCACGCTCTGGATCGGAAGCCTCGCCACGACGCTGGCCGTGATTGCCACCGGGGTGACGCATTTTGATCCGGCGATTGCGTTTGACTTTCCTCCTGGCGCATTCAATTTCTCTGTCGGTTTCCTGATCGGGCTGGGCGCCGCCTCGCGCATTGGCATCTACGATTACCTTGGCTACTACGACATCTGCTATATCGGCGACGAGGTGAAGGATCCGGCCCGCGTCATCCCGCGTTCCATCCTCGTCAGCATCGTGATGGTGGCCCTCATCTACATACTGATCAACCTGTCCGTGATTGGCGTCGTCCCCTGGCGCGAATTCGTGCCGGCCGACGACCACCCGGGCTCGCGGTTCATCGTGTCGGTCTTCATGGAGAAGATCTACGGCCGCACCGCTGCGACGTTGTTCACGGCGGCCATCCTGTGGACCGCTTTCGGATCGGTATTCGCGCTCCTTCTGGGTACTCGCGCATTCCGTACGCCGCTGCGAATGATGGCTACTTCTTTCGGGTGTTCGGCCGTCTGCATCCGACTGGCGCCTTTCCGTACGTCTCGCTGCTGGTCGTCGGAGCCGTCTCGATCGTGTGCAGCTTCTTCTCGCTCGGCCTGGTTATAGACGCGCTCATCACGACGCGTATTCTGGTGCAGTTCATCGGCCAGATAGGGGCACTCACGCTGCTGCGGAGGCGCCAGACCGAGCGTCCTGGCACATACCGCATGTGGCTCTATCCGCTTCCGAGCCTCGTGGCTCTTGCGGGATGGGTCTTTGTGTTTGCGACCTCTGACGTGAAGGTCATTCTGTTCGGGCTCGGCACGCTCGTCGCCGGCGTGCTGGTCTTTGGCGTGTGGTCCTGGCGCGCTCAACGATGGCCGTTCGCACCAGCCGTGACGTGATATGCCGCGGCCAATGACGTGGAGTCTGCCGATCTGGGTTGCGCTTGCCGGCACGTGGACGTCGGTCCAGTTGCCTTCAGCGCCGCTGCATCACCTCCAGGGTTCACGGATGTCGATGGCCTGTCTCTACGCCATCGACGCGTACGGTGCGGACGCCCTGATGTTGCCTCATGCCATTGACGACGCGCTCGACGAGGTGGACCGCATCGACCGCCTGATGAGTCACTACAAGCCGGATAGCCCGTTGTCGCGTGTCAATCGCGAAGCGGCGCACCGTGCAGTCTCAGTTGAGCCGGAGTTGTTCGATTTCATTTCAGAGGCCCTGCAATACAGCCGCGATTCAGAAGGCGCATTTGATATTACGGTGGGGCCACTGATGAAGGCGTGGGGATTCTTTCGGGGCGACGGGCACGTGCCGGCGGATCTGGATCTCGCGGCGGCGCGGCGCCTCGTCGGGTCCCAGCACGTCATGCTCGATCCAGATCGGCGGACAATCCGCTTTGACGAACCTGGCGTCGAGCTCGATCTGGGTGGTATTGCCAAAGGATATGCCGTAGACCGCGTGGTCAGGCTCCTCAGGCAGCAGAAGGTGACCGCGGCGCTCGTCAGCGCAGGCGGCAGCACGATATACGGTCTGGGTGCGCCACCTGCGCGCGATGCCTGGAACGTCGCCATCCAGGATCCGATTGACGCCCGAAAAACAGCGCAGACCGTACAGCTGAAAGATCGTGCCTTATCGGTTGCCGGCAGTTCCGAGAAGTTCTTCGAGGTTGAAGGCGTTCGCTACTCGCACATCATGGATCCGCGCACAGGACGGCCGGTTCAGGGGATGCTGAGCGTCGCAGTACTCTCCAGCACCGGCACCGAGGGAGATGCGCTGGACGATGCCCTGTTCGTGATGGGCCCGGAGCGCAGCCGGCACTACCTGACCCGGTTCAGGAGCGTGGAGGCATTGTTCTTCGTGCCCGATCGGCGGACGTCGTGGACACTGATTCGCGAAAAAGGATGATGGCCGCAATGAATCGTGTGATCAGCGGCATGGCTGGTGTCGCGGCTCTCGCTTTCCCCGTGGTTCAGCGCTCCACTCCCGATCTCGAAGCGATGCCGTTCGCCCCGCGGCACTACGTGGTGTACCGCGCTGCGTCGACGATCAACATTGACGGCCGGCTCGACGACGCCGCGTGGGCGAGCGCCGAGTGGACGGAGACGTTCACGGATATCGAGGGAGATCGGCGGCCGCCGCCGCGCTTCAAGACGCGCGCGAAGATGTTGTGGGACGACGTGTCGTTCTACGTCGCGGCGGAGATGGAGGAGCCCGACGTGTGGGGAACGTTGACCGAACGCGACTCGGTGATCTTCCGCGACAACGATTTCGAGGTCTTCATCGATCCCGACGGGGACACGCATGCCTATGACGAGCTTGAGGTCAACGCGCTCGGCACGCCGTGGGATCTCATGCTGATCAAGCCGTACCGCGACGGCGGCCCGGCCATCAATGGCTGGGATATAGGCGGACTGCAGGCCCGCGTGGACGTGAGGGGCACGTTGAATCGTCCCGGCGATCGCGATGACGGTTGGACCATCGAGCTGGCAATCCCGTGGAAGGCCCTCAAGGAGGCGGCGCCTGGACAACGGCCACCCGCGTCGGGCGACAGGTGGCGCCTCAATTTCTCGCGGGTCGAATGGCAGGTGGACGTGGCGGAGGGCAAGTACGCCAAGCGTCTGCAGCCGGGCCGCGACACGCCGTTGCCCGAGGACAACTGGGTATGGAGCCCGCAGGGAGCAGTCGATATGCACATGCCCGAGCGGTGGGGATACGTGCAGTTTTCCGATCGCCACGCCGGCAGCGGCTCGGACGCGTTCGTGGATGATCCCAACGAGCGAGTCAAGTGGGCGCTGCGGCGCCTGTACTACCGTCAGCGGCGTTACCGCACGGCCAACGGCGCCTATGCCAGCAGCCTCGATGCGCTCAACGCGTCCGACGTACGTGTTCCTGGCCTCGACTTTCGGCCGACACTCCATCCGACACCGTCGTCCTACGAGATGGTTGCCCCCGGATTCGACCGCGCCATGGTGCACCTGACGCAGGACGGCCGCGTCTGGCTCACCCGGTGAGCATTCCCCGTCCCCACTGCCCGCGCCGACGGCTGACGGCGAAGAATCGAAGAATCGAAGAAACGAAGGAGAATCGAAGGAACCCGAAGAGGACGCCAGTGAGCCGTGCGACAGCAATCGGCAGAAGGCGAGGGGCTGACGGGGCCGCGCTGCGCTTTTGCCGCCGGCCTCCGGCAGCCTCCGGCCGGCGCCCCCGTCAGCCCGCAGCGTAATCCTCCGGCCTTCGTTCCTCCTTCGGATCTTCGGATCTTCGCTCCTTCGCGTTTGACCGTCGGTGCGTTCAGCGGGGCAGGCGCGGTTGCGCACGATGTAAAGGATGCTTGACACCGCGCAGGAATGCGGTTAGAGTGAGTTCATCCCCGGCAGGAGCAAGATTTATGTGGCCTCCCGAGCGTGCGTCCCGCCAGGGATTGCTCGAGTTTGCCGCTGGCGCGATCGCATTTCCGGCCGGCGTCCTGCTGCTCGAGCAGGCGGGCATCCGGTATCTTGACAAAACCAACAGTCTGCCTCGCTTCGTCGGCGGTCTGGCACTGCTGGTTGTTTTCGGTGTTGCCGCCTTCAGGATTGCCCGCCGCCGGGATTACCCTGGCTTCTCGCACTCGCCGCCGTCGCGCTGCCGCTATTCGATCCGACACGGGCTCCGTACCACGGCGGCTTTCGCATCCTGGTTGCCGCACGCGATGTGATCCTGATCGGCGCGGCGGTGGTGTTCATCGCGCAATCCATCGCGCGCGCGGATGAACTCGAGCGGAGGATCCACCTCGAGGCGCTGGCTTGGAGTTACACGGTCGTCCTGGTCGTGTTGCTGGTTCAAGCGATGGCATCGGATGTACTGCCGCCGCTCCGGGCAACGTGGGTCGCGAGTGGACTGCTCGGCGGATGGGTTGCCGCATGGCTGGCCACCTCTGTGCGGTACCAGCGGTGAAGAATCGGTTACCCGAACTGCGAGCGGAGCGCGGATGGTCTCAGGCAGACCTGGCCGCACGACTCGGAGTCTCGCGACAGACTGTCAACGCTGTTGAAACTGGACGATACGATCCAAGCCTGCCTCTTGCCTTCACCATCGCGCGACTGTTTGCGCGGCCAATCGAGGAGATTTTTCAGCCTGAGTCTCGCGCGCATCGAACCGTGCCGGGTTAGCGCCCTTCCCTCTAGCCACGATGCTGTCCCGCTGCTTGCGCTCGTGCTAACGCCCCCGTACTCCAACGACTTCCTCCGTGTTCTTCGTTTCTCCTTCGATTCTTCGTTTCTTCGGATCTTCGACGTTCGCCGTTGGCGCGTTCATCGGACATCGATGGATCGAAGCGCTTCACGAATCTGGCGTCAGGTGTTGTGGGTATCGTGGTCGATGGGTCTGGCGGTTGGCGCCGTCGTGTTCACGGCCGTTCGCGTACGCCACTGAACGCCAGCGTATCGCTCGTCCACAGCCGCCCGCCCAGCGACGCGTAGAATCCCCACGAAGCGAGACCCACGGCGATTGCCATCAGCAGTACCATATCGCCGAAGTACCACGCCGATGTGTCGGTCGTGGCCGGCACGTTCATCAGCAGCGAGGTGATGAAATGGCCCACGGCGTAGGAGAGAAGACCCCATCGCAGCACTACGACCGCGCCGCTCCCGAAATACAGGAACCCCACCAGCGCTTCAGCCCACGGGCGTCCTTCATTCCCCAGTACGTCCAGCAGCGCGAATATGCCGGCAAACGCGAGCGCCGCTGCCCATTGGCTGCGGAGCAGCACGCGAAGCACGAACAGAAGAAAGAAGTAGAGCAGCACGTTGCGGATCGCGTAGGGAATCTCCTCCAGCACGAGACCGGCGGTGCCGCGCAAGCCTGACAACAGTTCGATGGCGCCGGGAAAGTCCGACATGGCCCGGCTGCCGCTCAACAGATCGACCCCTCTGATCATCAGCACCCAGCCGACGCCAAGCGCCGTCCCGAGCAGCACGTCTCTGCCGACGACGGGGTCGCGAAGTCGTCCCGTCAGGACGTTGGTCCACGACACCAGCACCTGCGGCCAGTGGCGGCGAACGAACGGCTCCAGCGCCACATAGAGCGTCCACAGGAGCACGCCGTTGAACACAGACGTGCACACCGCGACCAGCAGCATCGCGAGAAGGCCGAACGACGCGACCAGGTGCACCTGGCAGGTCCACAGGGCGAGCATGACGGAGGACATGCACACCCCCAGGCGCACCGCGCCGCGCCGATCCCCGCGGCCAGCGCGGAGATTCGCGCGCGCCAACAGTGCGGCTCCCACGAGAATCAAGACCGCCAGCGCGAACAGCATGACGAGGGTGGTGTTCATGCGCCCAGTGGAGGGTGGCGGCATGCGCCACGGTTTCTGCCACGGTCCGACCAACATGAAGCCGACGGGCCTCCCTCCAAGTCCTGCCGCTTCGACGCGAAGGGGGCGGCCGCTCTCGGGCCAGTTGCCGGTCCAGGCCGCTCGCGTATCCGGGCCAGCGAGCCAGTTCCAGAGCGGTTCGGCCGGTTGGAACTTCGAGAAATCCAGTCCCGCCAGCGCAAATAGTGGCTTCCAGTCGATCGGAGCGGCATGCGCTGGCGAGTCCTGACGCTGTGGCGGCACGGTCTCGAAAAACGTCAGATGTCCGCGGTGATCGAGTTCCACCTGACTCATACCGGATATGACGGGTGGGGGATCTTCCCGATCGACTATCCCCGGGGTCAGTAAGTCGGTATGGAACATGAATCCGGTCAGCGGATCGTGGCTTTGTCGATACCAGAACTCGAGCGGCGAAGGGGACTGCGTGAGGACCTCGTTCCACTTCGGTGAAGGTTTGTCACTGTCCTGCATGTACTTCGTGAGATCGCTGTTCCAGTTGAAGGCATAGGCCTGATCGTTTTCGCGTGCCGCCAAACCCAGCTGGCCGAGAACGTCGCGGGCCTTTTGAGCCAGGACGTCTCCTGTGTACTCGGGGCGCATCCGGTCGAGCGGACTGGTTCGAAGCGCCAGCGCGAAGGCGACGATCGTTCCGGCGAGCACGGCGAGAAACACAGGCCACGCCACGTGCGCGCGCAAGCCGATCCCCTCGCCTGCGGCCGCGACCATCTCCGGCGATGGCGTTTCTCCCGCAGCGAGTGCGGCGGCAAGCGGGTCGCCTCCTGGCAGCGCAGCCGAGACGGCGAGCGCCGACGACGGACGCCGTTCTGGGTCCGGCTCGAGACAGCGCAGAATCGCGCGCTCGATGGTCGGGTCCAGCGAGCCCACGAGGGTGGAAGGTGGTGCGATCGCACGCGCCTGATGCTGACTCTGAAGCTCGGCCAGCGTCGTAGCAGTGAATGCTCGCCGGCCGGTGAACAGCTCGTACATCACGAGGCCCAGCGCGTAGATGTCGCTGCGCGCGGTCACCTCGCGTCCGAGGAGCTGCTCGGGCGCCATATAGGCCGGTGTGCCTGCCCGGACGTCTTCGACGCGACCCAGAGCAGCAAGACCGAAGTCCATCACCCGGACCCGCCCGGCGCCGTCCAGCATGACGTTGGCCGGCTTCAGGTCCCGGTGGATCACACCGCGCTGATGCGCGGCCGCGAGCCCCGCGCACAACTGACGCGCGATGTCGGCAGCCTTGTCTTCGGGAAAGCGCCCGATCCGTCGCAGCGAGGTTGCGAGGTCCTCGCCGTCCACGTATTCCATCGACAGGTAGAGCAATCCCCCACTCTCGCCGATGTCGTAGACGCGGCATACGTTTGGATGTGACACCTGCCGCGCGGTGCGCACCTCGTTGTGAAATTGTGCGAGCCGGACCGGATCGCGCCCGAGATTGTCCGGCAGGAATTTCAGCGCAACTGGCTGACCGAGGCGCAGATCGTCTGCTCGGTAGACCTCGCCCATCCCGCCGCGGCCGAGCAGGCCGATGATACGGTACCGCTCATCGAGAACCGCACCTGGGGCAAAGCGGCCGTGGTTGATCGAATCGGACGCGGTCAGCCATCCGCTTGATGGTGGCCTTGCAGTGTCGCCAGGCGTGCGGTGGGTAACCCCGCCGGGCGCCAGCACCGTAGCCTCTTCCGTGGCGGCGACTGTCATCGCCTCGGATGGGCGTCCGCACGCGGAGCAGAATCGTGCGGACTCCAAGACGTCCGCACCACAGCCGGGGCAGAGCACAGAGGGATTCTACCCGCAGATCTCGACGCCAACCGCGCAGCCAGTTATAAATAGTGATATGTCGATGCCAGTGGAAGTGCGCCTGCGGGTGCCAAACATGAAGGTCCGCGCCTTGGATGAGAATGGCTATCCCATTGACCACGCCTCCATGAGGTTCCGGAGAGTGATTGAAGTCCCAAAGATTCCAAAGCCGGACGAGATGCTCGACCTGGAGACAAGCTCGGGCCGGACCCTTCAGGCCAGGGTCGTGCGGGCGGACTGGAACGAAGGCAGGGGACTCTTCGTGCTCTCGTGCCAGTATGCCAACCGATCGATTACGGCTGAGGAATACGGCGCTCTGGCGACCGATCCGAACTGGCAGCTGAAGCACTTGCTCGAGTGATCGCTGGTTACAACGGTTCTACGGAACCCTAGGCGCGCTGTGCTCGATAAACGTCGCGTGCAGCAGACGCACGGCCTCTTCCAGCCGGTCTCGCTCGACGAGCCAGGTCGTGCGAAAAGACGACGTGGAGAGACCGTGGGACGCGATGCCGTGCTGGTGCAGGGCGCGCGATCCGCGGCGCACGTTGGCATACGTGGCGTTGATACCGGCCCCCACCACGCTCAAAGCTCCGAGTCCATCGACAATTCGAGCCCGACCGCCGAAGGAAGCTGCGAGATCGCGCCGCAGGCGATCCTCGTTGTGCAGGTTCTCGAGCGACACTACCACCGTGGCGGTGTCGGCGTTCGGGGCCAGGGCCGTCACGTGCAACTGCTTGCCGGTGACGCCGCACTCGTCCAGCACTTCCACGAGCCGCATCGCGCCTTCGGTGGCTTGCAGCACGAGGATGTCGCGTTCGCTCGCGACGCCAGCGACCGTGCCGGGCATCCGCGGCGCGTGCCGTCTCACAACAGTCCCGTCGGATGATGGGTCAGTACCCGGGAGGGCGGACGCCGTCGCTCGCGCGTAAATGGCAATCCCCTTCTCCTTTGCGAACTCGACCGCCTGCGCGTTGAGCACTTTGGCCCCTGCTTCCGCCAGTTCCTGCGTTTCTTCGTACGTCAACGCGCCGACGCGGTGGGCAGCAGGGACGACCCGCGGATCCGCAGTGTAGACGCCATCCACGTCCGAGCAGATCTCGCACCACTCGGCCCCCAGCGCGGCCGCCATGGCGACTGCCGTCGTGTCGCTGCCGCCACGGCCGAGCGTCGTGACCTCGCGACGATAGGACACGCCCTGATACCCGGCGATCACGACAACGCGGCCGCGCGCGAGCTCGTCCTCGACCCGGAACGGGCGTACCTCGATAATCCGCGCATCCACGTGGCGATCGTTGGTGATGATGCCGGACTGGCTCCCAGTGAAGCTGATCGCATCGCCCCCGAGTTCCTTGATGGCGAGCGAGAGCAGCGCCATCGAGATGCGCTCGCCAGCCGAGAGCAGCATGTCCAGCTCACGACGATCCGGATTCGTCGCGACCTTCCGGGCGAGGGCCAGCAGCTCGTCCGTGGTGTCACCCATGGCGGAGACGACAACCGCGACGTCATAGCCGGCGGCCTTCGTGCGCATGATCCGCTCCGCAACCTGCCGGATGCGTGTGACGTCGGCGACACTGCTGCCCCCATACTTTTGAACGACGATAGGCATGGTTGAAAATCATAGCCAATTGGTGAATGGGTGGCTTGGTGAATTCGTGATTGGTGCGACAATGTCGCCCGCCGCAGGAGTTTCACCCGATGGCTCCATCAACCGCGCAGTCACACGACACTCTCGTCCGCGCCACGGGTGAGGTGACCTCTGCACCGGTCACAGCACGGATTGGGTCGCTCGACTTCGTGCGCGGCGTCATCATGGTCCTGATGGCGATCGACCACGTGCGCGTTTATTCAGGTGTCCCGGCGGGCGGTCCCACGCTTGGCGTCTTCTTCACGCGCTGGGTGACGCATTTCTGCGCGCCGGGTTTCGTCTTCTTCGCTGGAACTGCGGCGTTCCTGCAGGGACGGAAACTGGGACGATCCGCGCTCGCGCGATATCTCGTGACGCGTGGCCTGCTGCTGGTACTGCTCGAGCTGACGATCATCCGGGCGTCGTGGACGTTCAACATCGATTACTCGAAGTTCCTGCTCGCCGGCGTCATCTGGATGCTCGGCTGGTGCATGGTGCTCCTCGCCGGACTGATCTGGCTTCCGATTCGCGCGATCACCGCGCTGGCCCTCCTCATCATCGTGGGGCAGGGAGCCTTCGGCGCCGTCGGCGCGGCATTGCCTGCGTCATTGCACCCGTTCTGGGAGTTCATTTATCCCGTGGGCGCTGAGGTACGGCTCGGACCACACGGTCCTGCGGTGACGGTGCTCTATTCACTCGTGCCGTGGATCGGCGTGATGGCGGCCGGGTACGCATTCGGCGCCGTGATGGTTCGGCCGGAAGACGATCGCCGCCGGTGGTGTCTTCGAGTGGGACTGGCCGCGACCGCGCTCTTTCTGATCGTTGCTGGAATCGGTGTTGCGGCTCAGGGCGCGCCAGCTGATGCCCCTCCCGTATTGATCCGGCTCCTCAATCAGCAGAAGTACCCCGCATCGCCGCTGTTTCTGCTGATGACGCTGGGTCCACTACTGGTGCTGCTGCCGCTCGTGGAGCGCTCGCGTGGATGGCTCGCGTCAGTCATGACCACATTCGGTCGCGTCCCGCTGTTTTATTACCTGCTCCACATTCCGCTCATTCACGCGATATCGCTTATCGCTTGGTACCTGAGGGACGGTGTGGTCCACGCGGAACGATTCGCGACGGCTCCCTACGTGTCGATTCCGCCGGATCAGCGTTGGAGCCTGGTTCTTCTCTATGTGGTCTGGGCGATCGCGGTCGCCATCCTGTACCCGCCGTGCCGCTGGTACGCCGAGGTCAAAGCCAGGCGTCCGAGGAGCTGGATGCGATACGTATAGGCACATGCCAGCCCTGAAGGGCTGCGCTACGGCTCGCGACAGATTTCAGTTTTGTGCGCGGTATGCCGAAAGTGACGGCGCCGCCAGCGAATTCCGTCGAATCCTGCGTCTTTTGGTCGATTGTCGTGGCGGATGAATTGCTCCCTGGCTTCCGGTGATTCAGCCGTTTGTCTCCGTGCTGCTCCAGATTGCCGGGCTCGCCGCTATCGGATCATGGCTGTTTACGAGGAAGTACTCGAATTCCGGAAGTGGCGCAGCCCTTCTCCTGGCCGGTGCTGGAGTTCTTATCTTTCTCGACGGATTCAGCTTGGGAGTTCTCGAGGAGTCGCGGGCTCGATACGGGCAGGTGGTTTCCGGGGTCGTGGAGGAGCGGCTCAGTTCGAGCGGCGCCGACGGAACCCGTACCATTGGGGGCCGCTCCTGGGGGCGCAGGGGACCAACCGTCCGCACGACCGGGTTCGATGCTTATGAGGAACTCGCACGGCTCCTGCAGACTGGTTCGACTGATGCGTGGGTCGTTGACTATCGCTACGGGTGCACTGTGGGTGTCGGAACCTGTCGCGGACGGGACTTCGTCGCTCGCGATCTCTGGATGCATCTGCACGCAGGGCAGCCGATAAACGTCCGTCAGTCGAAGGACGAGACCAGCACTGCGCGTCTCGACGAGAATCCACAATTCAGCCTCGCGTTGATAAAGACCGCAATCGCCTGCGGGTTATTGACACTCGCGGCGGCTATCAGCGGGCGACTGACGCTGTTCCGGCGACGCAGGTATCTGAGAGCCGATGCGGTCGTGACGGCGGTCGAGTCTGTCCACTACGGTGGTGACGCCACTCGCTGGAAGATCCGCTTTGCGTATTTCGACATCAACGGAGACGCGCAGGACAGCGCCGACGAGGTCAACGACTCGTCATGGAAGGTCGGCGACCATTGCTATGCGGTATATCGTCCGGAGGTCCCCGACCTCGCAACCTTGCACGGCCGGGCCGAACCTCATCATCAAGCCCGGTGTCAGACGGCCGAGTCTCCCTTGGCCTGACCGGCGTTGGACGGGTTCCCCGCAGACGTACGACGAGGGACGCTTCGGATAGACTTTCCTCGACGTGACGACGGCCTTTCCAGAGTGGCTCGAACCAATGGCGGCGACGCTCACCCAGGAGCGCTTCACCGGCCCCGAGTGGATTTTCGAACGCAAGTTCGACGGCATTCGCCTGATCGCGTTCAAGCACGGGCCTGACGTCCGGCTGTACTCCCGCAACCGGCTGCCGCAAAACATTCCTTCGGTCGCCAAGGCCATCGTGAGTCTTCCGGTAGAGAACCTCATCCTTGATGGGGAGATCACGTGGGATCGATCGGGTGCGTACCACGTGTTCGACGTCCTGTGGAGCGACGCGGACGTCCGCTCGCTGCCGCTCGACGCTCGTCGCGCGCTATTGCAGGAACTGCCTTTACACGCACCCCTCCAGCGCGTTGACGAGCTCGACGGCTCGAGCCCCTGGGAGCGCGCGTGTCGCGAGGGTTGGGAAGGCGTCATCGCGAAGCGCCGTGATTCCCCGTACCGAGCATCGGCGATCGAAGCATTGGCTGAAGATGAAGTGCGAAGCGTCTCAGGAATTCGTGGTCGGCGGCTTTACCGATCCGCAGGGCGCTCGCGTCGGCCTCGGGGCGCTGCTCGTCGGGTACTTCGAGCAAGCTGATCTCGTGTTCGCCGGCAAGATTGGAACGGGTTTCGATACAAAACTCCTGCTCGACCTGCGCACCAGGCTGGACACGATCCAGCAGCCGGCCTCTCCGTTTACGCGGGCGAAGGGGCTCCCGCGCCTTCGCGCGCATTGGGTGCGCCCTGAGATCATCGTGCAGGTCGCATTCATCGAGTGGACCGTACACGGCAAGCTTCGTCACCCCCGGCTGCTCGGCGTCCGCTACGACAAGGATCCGCGCGATGTGGTCCGAGAGACTCCATGATCACGGACCCGAGGATCACGCATCCGGACAAGGTCCTGTTCCCGGACGACGGGATCACCAAAGGGGAGCTGGCGTCGTACTACGAAATGATCGCTCCCGTGATGGTGCCGCACATGCGCGCACGTCCGGTCACGATGGAACGGTACCACCGGGGAATTGCGGCGCCGGGCTTCTTTCAGAAAGATGTGTCAAAGGGATTCCCCGAGTGGCTGCAGCGCATCGAGGTGCCGAAGAAAGGCGGTACCGTGCACCATCCCATCGTCACCGACACACGTTCCCTGCTGTGGCTTGCCAATCAGAACTGCATCACACCACATGTCTGGACGTCGCGGGCGCCCGATCTGTACTACCCCGATATCTGCGTGTTCGATCTGGATCCATCCGAGGACAATCCGGACACACTCCGCAACGCCGCCCTCCAGCTTCGGGATTTTCTGGCGGAACTCGGGCTTCCGAGTTGGCTGAAAGCGTCTGGCTCCAAAGGATTTCACATCGTCGTCTCGCTCGATGGCAAGTCCAACATCGGAGAAGTCTCGTCGTTCGCTCATGCGGTTGGCAGCATTCTCGTGGCCCGCGATCCGGAGCACCTGACTCAGGAGTTTCACAAAGTGGATCGGGGGACGCGCATTCTCGTTGACACGGGGCGGAATGGCTACAGCGCGACATTCGCGGCGGCCTACGCCGTCCGCGCGAAGGCGGGAGCGCCCATCTCAGCGCCGTGCACGTGGGAGGAACTCGAACGCGGTGCCGTCGGACCGCGAACCTTCATGCTGCGGACAATGACGGAGCGGATTCAGTCAGTCGGTGACGTGTGGGCAGATCTGCGCAAGCGCAAGCGCTCGCTGCGGCGTCCGATCGAGCGGGTGCGGAAGTTGCGAGAGGATGCGCGTGCGTAACACGCCTGCGATCGGCCGCCGCATGTAATGCTGGCACGCGTGTTATAGTCGCGCGCCAGTATGCTCGGTCTCTTTTATCCCTACGGGATTATTCTCCAGGCGCTCGCGATCATTCATTTCATCCGGCGGCGGCCGGACACGTACTGGCTCTGGATCATCCTCATGTTCGGCGGAATCGGCGCGCTCGCGTATATCTTCATCGAGGTCATCCCGGATTTCGGACTCCTTCGCACGAGCTTTCAGGTCTTCCCGCGGCGTAAGCGCATCAAGCAGCTCGAAAGCATGGTGATCGACAACCCGTCGATTGGCAACTACGAAGAGCTTGGTGATCTCTATCTCGACGACGGGCAGTTCGTCAAAGCGCGCGAGTGCTTCGATCGGGTGATCGCGCGCGAGGACTCGATCGATCCGCTGTATCGCCGAGCCCTCTGCGCGATCGCGCTGCACGATTTCACCGCGGCGGTCGCCGACCTGGAAAAGGTGACGGCCCGCGACGCCAAGTACGACTACCAGCGGGCCGCCGGTCTTCTGGCGCATGCACTCGCGAAGATCGGCGAGCGCGACAAGGCGAGCTCGTTGTTCGCCGAGGTCACGGAGACATCCACGCTGTCCGAGACGCAGTACAACTACGCGTCGTTTCTCGCCGATACCGGCCGTGCTGGTGAAGCGCGCGAATGGGCGGAGCGCATCCTGCGAAAGAAGGCGACGATGCCGGACTACATCCGGCGCCGGGAGCGTCCGTGGTTCCGGAAGACGCGCGCGCTGCTCAAAGGCCTGCCCCGCGCGTAAAGAACCCCAGCGTCTTCGCCACTTGGACCGCCTTTGTCCGGCGATTGACGTCGAGCTTGCCGAACAGCCGGCTGGAGTGGGTCTTGACGGTGTTTTCACTGACGAAGAGCGTTTCCGCGATCTCGCGCGTGCTCATGCCGTTGGCTATCAGCTGCAGGATCTCCAGTTCCCGCGGGGTAATCCCGAGGCTTTGGACTTTCTCGGCATTAACGGCAAAAGGCCGGTCCCCGGAAGGGTGCGGAGCGACGATGGGAGCAGCCTCGCGTCGCCGCGTCAGCGTGAGCCCCAGCCAGATGCCCAGAGTTGCGAACAGCAGCGCGACGAGCGCCCCATAAATTTCGACCGAGTGTTCGAGAACAAGAAACCGATACTCTGTCAGCCGCAGGGCAACGATTAACAGACCGCCCAGGACCCCGTAGATCAGGACCGCTCGTTTCACCCGCAAAGAATAAGACAATACAACCTGTCTCATAAATGCCCCCGATGCCTTCCCGACGACGCGAGCGAGCATCGCGAGCGAGCCACCGGAGTGGAGCGGGCCGCGAAGCGGCGCCCGAGAGCGACGGTGTCGCGGATGAAACTAGTGGTGAAGGTACGTCTTCGTGGAACTTCCCGGGCGTTCACCGTGAAGATCATGGGGGCTCATGCTGCAACGACTGCGCTCGGACATGATCGATGCAATCCGCGAACTGAAAGCCGGCCTGCCCACGGTGACGGCTGCTGTGATGACTCTTGCCGCCGCCGTCGGGATGAACCTCGCGATGTTCAGCGTGGTCGATCGCGCCTTGATCAGCCCGCCGCAACACATCGCCCAGCCCGATCGACTCTTCTCATTCGCGTTCCACGTCCCCGGCGAGCCGGAGGGGCAAGCGGGCATGACGACGACGTCGTTCGTGACGTATCGCATGCTCCGCGATGACATCCCCGCTCTGTCGGAGGTCGCGGCGTGGCAGCTCGGTTCCACCAGCGTCGTCATCGACGGAGAACAGATGCGCGCTGACACGGTCCTGGTATCTGGCAACTACTTCCAGGTGCTCGGCGCGCCGGCGCGAGCCGGGCGGGGGTTTTCCACGACCGATGAAACCGCAGGCGTGGCCGTGGCAGTTGTCAGCGACGCGTTCTGGCGTGCGGCGTTTGGAACCGACCCTGGCATCATCGGACGTCGGCTGATGTCCGGCGGCATCGAGTACACGGTCATCGGCGTGATGCCGCGCGGCTTCAGCGGCCATTCGGCGGCGTCGGTCGATGTGTGGCTTCCACTCGCAACGGCGATGAGGAACGAGCCGGGCTGGGACCAGAACCCATTCAGGAACGTCGTGTCGGTCTTCGGGCGGCTCGCCGAATCGTCAACCGTGGCGGTTGCTTCTGCACAGGCGACCGCAGCCTTGGAGAGGCGTGTTGTTCTTAGAAATCTGGCCGGACAGACCGTCGGTGCATCAGAGCGGCGAATTGCGATCTGGTTGTCGGGCGTGGCGCTCCTCGTGTTGGTGCTCGGTCTGTCGAATGCGGCCACGCTGTTACTGGTGGGTGGCGCGAAGCGCCGCCGAGAATCCGCGATCAGAGCCGCGCTCGGTGCGAGCCACGGAAGGCTGCTTGCTCAGGTCGCTATCCAGGCCGTCTTCATCGCTGTAGCGGCGACGACCGTCGCGGTATGGGTTGGTTATTGGCTTGATGAGGCCATCCGTCGAGTCTTGCTGCCAGGTCTAGCAGAGAGCAGCGGTATGCACGGTATGACGCTGGCCGTCGCCTCCGCTGTGGCGCTCGCCTCGGCTGCCGTCGCGTTCGGTGCGGGCGCGTCGTCATTACCGTCCGATGCGCGAACGGCAGATCTTCAACTGGCGTATCGATTTGTGCGCCCGAGGGTGCAGAACATCCTGCTGTTCATCCAAACGGTTGTCTGTGTCTTGCTGCTGGCTGGCACCGGCATGTTTGCGCGAAGCCTGTATCGGCTGATCCAGCAGAACTTCGGCATGCGCATGGATGACGTGCTCGTTGTCGAGTTCGAACAGGGAGGCGGACCTGTGGCCGATCGCGGAACGATTTTCTCAGCAGCGATCGCCGGTGTGCGTGCGCTCCCCGGGGTGCAGTCCGCGACGACGTTTCAGACGCTTCCGTTCGGTGCGCACCACATTCCACCAATCAGCGTGCCGGGCCGGACGGAGCCGCCGAACATCGGCGGACAACTCCCGTATCTGATCGCGGCGACGCCCGAGTTCTTCGACATCCTCGGCATCAAACTGCTTCAGGGACGAAGATTCACCTCAGAGGACAATCGTGGGGAACCCGTGGTCATTGTCAACGAGACGATGGCGCGCACCGTCTGGCCCGGAGAAAACGCGATAGGGAAGTGCATCCGAATTGGCTTCGATCCGTCGTTCGATCCATCCGATGCTTCGGGCTCGCCGACGCCATCGGCTGCTGTACCCTGCCGGCATGTCATAGGCGTCGCGAGCGATGTGCGGCAGCGAAGCGTCGTGCCGATCGACAATGAGGCCGGCCTCATGCAGTACTACGTGCCGCCTTCGCAGACCCCGGGACCTCCGGCTGGCATGGGCACTGTCCCCCAAGCAAGTGGGCTGCTCGTGCGGACAGCGGGCGATCCTGCGCGGCTGATCGATCCCATCCGCCGCCTCATCGTCCGCGGCCGCGGCACGCTGCCATACCTGGAAGTGCGGCCATACGTTCAGTCGCTGGAGCGGCAGGTTCGACCCTGGCGGCTCGGCGTCACGCTCCTCGGGATGTTCAGCGCTCTGGCGATGGGTATCGCCGCGATTGGACTGTATGCGGCCTTCGCTCACGCCGTGACTCAGCGAACTCGAGAGTTGGCGATCCGCGTGGCGATTGGGGCGAGTCCGTCGGCGGTGGTGTCGATGATTCTGGGCGAAGCGGGCCGCCTCGCAGCGAGTGGCATCGTGGCGGGCGCCGCGGGCGCGGTTGTGGGCGGCCGCTCGCTCCAGGCGGTGCTCTTTGGCTTCGTCCCGGCGGATCCGGTCGTGCTGGCGGCCGCAGCTCTCACGATGCTGATCGTTGTCGTGTCGGCGACGCTCTTTCCCGCCGTACGGGCTTCGCGAGTGGACCCCAACACGATCCTCCGCGCGGAGTAGCGCGGGGGTCAGACCCCGCGGCTGGGAAGAGAGTACCCGTGAGGCGGGGTCAGACCCCACGGCCGAAGGGAAGTACCCGGGGGGCGGGGTCAGACCCCGCGGCTGGGGAGAGTGCCCGTAGGGCGGGGTGAGACCCCACGGCCGGGGAGAGTACCCGTGAGGCGGGGTCAGACCCCACGGCCGAAGGGAGTACCCGGGGGGCGGGGTCAGACCCCCCGGCCGGGGGGAGTAACCGTGGGGCGGGGTCAGACCCCACGGCCGGGGAGAGTACCCGTGGGGCGGGGTCAGACCCCACGGCCGGGGGGAGTACCCGTGGGGCGGGGTCAGACCCCGCGGCTGGGGAGAGTGCCCGTAGGGCGGGGTCAGACCCCGCCGCGCGATGGCTACCCCCCGCCGCGCAACGGGTAGTCTGAGCACAATCGAGCTGTGTGGCGCTCGCTATCGTAGCGAGAGCTGTGTAGACCTGGGCTTCAGGCCTGCCTTGACCCGTCGCTGGTGTACGCTTGGTACACGATGCGGGTGCTTCCGCTTCTCCTCCTCTCGTGCCTCATCTGCTCTTTTCCTCCAGATCTCCTCGCTCAGGAATGGCCGCAGTTTCGCGGCCCGGATGGCCAGGGACACGCCAGTGAGCGCGGGCTCCCCACAGAATGGAGCGAAACGCAAAACATCGTGTGGAAGGTGCCTGTTCCAGGCCGTGGCTGGTCATCACCGGTCGCCGCCGCGGGCCGGGTCTGGCTCACGACCGCGACGACAATCGGACGCGAGAGTTCGCTTCGTCTTCTGTCGTTTGATGCGGCATCAGGGCGACAGACGCTCGATGTCGAGGTGTTCCGTCTCAAGAACCTGACGCTCTTGAACGCCAAGAACAGCCATGCATCCCCGACCCCCATCGTCGAGGGCGATCGCGTCTACGTTCATTTCGGCGCGCAGGGCACCGCCGCCGTGTCGACAACCGGAGAGATCCTCTGGAAGGTCCGGCTGCAGTACGACTCGCAACATGGCAACGGCGGCTCGCCTGTGCTGTACGGCGATCTCCTGATTCTCAACTGCGACGGTTTCGATGAGGCCTTCGTCGTCGCGCTGGACACACAGACCGGGAAGACGCGATGGAGGACGTTGCGTCCCCAGCCGTGGTCTCAGGCGTATTCGACCCCGCTCGTCATTCGCGTCGACAATCGAGATCTCGTCGTCAGCGTGGGCGCGTTTCACGCCGCCGCCCTCGATCCACAGAACGGCAAAGAAGTCTGGCGGGTCGACTATCCGGACGGATTCTCGAACGTACCGCGACCTGTGTACGACGAGGGCCTGGTTTTCATCGCCACCGGTTTTCAGCAGCCGGCCATCCTCGCAGTGCGACCCGACGGGAAAGGAGACGTCACGCGAACGCATGTGGCGTGGACTCAGTCGCGCGGCGCGCCGCTGACGCCGTCTCCTCTTGTCGTCGGCAACGAGCTCTACGTCGTCACGGACGCGGGCATCGCGTCGAGCATCGATGTGCGGACGGGCACGATCCGGTGGCAGCATCGGCTCGGTGACGGTGTCTCGGCATCGCCGGTCCTTGCGGACGGACGCATCTACTTTCTCGACGAATCGGGCAAGACTACCGTAGTCGCGCCCGGTCCGACGTTTCAGCAACTCGCGACCAACGTCCTCGATGGCCCGGCGCTCGCGTCGATGGCGGTCGCATCCCAATCGTTTTTCATTCGAACGGCGACCCACCTGTATCGAATCGCCCTCTCTCGCTGAACACCCAGGTTCTGAGACCAGAATCTAGACGTAGCTAAGCCACCAGTCGCGCCGCCGTGCCTTGACGCCGGCAAACCATCGGCACAACGGATACAGCAGGATCGCCCCAAGAAGCCACAGCGCATAGACCACGGGAAGGCCGAATCCGACGGGCGTCAGGGGAGGCCCGCCGAATCCGAAGTTGCTGAAGAGATGCGCCGTCGGCTTTCCGGCAGCCCAGCACGTGGCAATCGCGAGGCTGTGAGCGATCACCCACTGCAACAGGTAAAAGAAGAACGGCACCCGGCCGTAGGTGATGAATATGCGCGCGAGCCGACCATTCGTCCGGCCGTCGGTAACTGCGAGAAAGAGTATGCCGGGGCCGAGCGTCATCATCAGATACAACAACGATGGCGGATATTTCGACAGCGCCAGGAATGAGAGTACCGTCTTCGTCGGACCGAACTGTGTCGTCCACCGCGCGGGATCGCCGTACACGTTGATCGACCGGAGGATTAGAAAGGCGACCACGATGGCGGTGCCCAGGAGAAACACGCTGCGCCGTCTGTCCTGTTCCGACTGCCTGAACAACCATCCGAACGCGTAGCCTGCCGACATCACGGCCATCCACGGCACGAGCGGATACGCGACGAAAGTTGCCGGCCCCGGGAACCCCAGCGGAAAGATCACACCTTGCTGGTGGAGCACCTTCCACAGCGACGCGCTGAATCCGGGAACCGGGGTAACCGGACCGTTGAACGTCGTGACCCGGACGCCATCGAGCGCGTTGTGGAGAACTATCACCGCCACGCTGGAGACGACGAGCCATCGAGGCGGAAGATGAATCGCGGCGGCGAGCACGATCATGCTCCAGCCGATCGCCCAGATTACCTGGAGAACGAAGAGGAGCTCGCCATAGTGAAAATTGAAGAACACGAGCGGCCGCAGCACCACGAGCTCGAGTGCGATCAGCCAGGCGCCCCGTGTGACCAGGAATCTCGACAGCTTCTCTTTCGGCATGCCGCGCATTTCCTGGAAGCAGGCTGAGGTGCCGGCAAGGAACACGAACAGCGGCGCACAGAAGTGAGTGATCCAACGCGTGAAGAACAGCATCGGAAACGTGCGGGCAACGTCCGCCGGATCGAACGCCAGCGCATCCCGGTGAACGAAGTCGCGGGTGTGGTCGAGCATCATGATGACCATGATGAGCCCGCGAAGGAGATCGACGGATTCGATTCGCGTTCTGGTCCGCGCGGAGGTTGACGCGTCCGGCGCCGTCGTGTTTGCGAGCGAGGTGGGCACGTGGCCGCAATCTTACGTCAACCACCCTACCGCCAGATGCGCTGCCACCAGGCGAGCGGCTCCGCCGGCGGCATGTCCACCTTCATCGATCGGCGAATCTCGTTGATGTTCCATCCGGTCAACGACGCCAGTGTTTGCGCTTCGCGTTCGTGACGCTGAGGCAGTTCCGCGCGATAGCGAGCGGCCGCTTCGCATGACCCCTCTCCCGTCCAGGGGTGTCGAAGCACGTACCGGCCCTGGAAGTTTGCGCGGTCGGCTGTTTCCTGAAAGACGAGATCCTCGGGAAAATGCGCGGCGTCGTATCGGACGTGCAGTCTGGTCATGAAGACGCCCTGCGGAGCCGCGGCGATCGGCAGCGGCGGTCTCGGTGAACTGCCGCCATCGCCGACCCAGAAGACGCCAAGCTGGCGCAGTTCCTGAGTCGAAAGCGGGTCGGCTGCGCATGGGTCGCACCAGGCCATGTCCCAGGCGTACTCGGTGAAGATCGCGCTCAGGTTTTCCTTTATCGCTTGATGCGTGAACATCGCTTTGTAGAAATCCGGGAAGCGCTCTTTCACGTAGAGCGGCAGTTCCGATCCGCTCGGAAGTTTCACCGTCCGATAATTCGTGGCCTCGACGCGTCCGTTGCGCGTCAGCGCGTAGACGAACAGCTCTTGTGGACCGTCGGCGTTGACCATGCCGAGTCGTATCGGCAGCATGAATTTCGGCGACTCGTACGCGACCTGAATCGGCCGGAGCACCGTGTAGCCGAGCCGCGCCTGCTCCTTGAGGTTCACTTTGGCGACGAAGAACTTCAGGTTCTGCCGAATGTAGCTGCTCAGGACCTCGCCGGCACCGGCTGGAATCCTGTAGCCGCTCTCGCGCAGCCAGGTTTCGAGCCCCGTGCTCTGCTGGGCGGAGAGGATCAGAATGTCGTACTCACCAACGGTGTACTGCGCTTCGATGGTGACGCCGAGGCTCTTGGCACGCGCCGCGCCTCCGACTACCGATCGCGATTCGGCCTGTGCCGCCGCCATCGGCACCGCGCGGTCGAGCATGTATCGAGCACACGGATCTTCATCGAAGTACTCGACCAGGCGCGGCGCCGAATACGCATCAAGGTGCTCGAGGAGCGCTTTGTCGCCTATGTGAATCTGATCCTTCTGCAGGACCACCGGCACGGGGACCACGATGGCGAACTCCTTTGGATCTCCCCTGAAGTCGTTTGCCATCGTCAGGACGGTGCGGTCACCCTGACGCACGAGCACGACTTGCGATGCCTTGTTGAACAGTTTCGTATCGGCTTTGGCTACGTAAAACCCGCAGAAGGCCATGAGAGCCGGGCCGTTCCACGCGGCCGCTATCGTCAAAACCAGGATGATCGGGACAACTCGCTTCATAGACCACCTCTTTGAATTGAATGCGTCTGAACGCTGTGGCGGATGCCGGACCATGCGTGGCCAGGTGAGCTCTGAGATTTGGCCAGAGGGACTGCCTTCGATGGCGGCGCGGAAAGATTCCATTCGTACCGGCTGGCTGCCAGCAGCCGGTCGATCACCGGTACCGTCAGCGAGCAGAGCGCCAGCGACCACAGCGGTCCGTTCGTTCGGAACAGACGGAACTGGATGTACCAAGCCCCCGACGCGACCATCAGGGCGAAGAGGATCCGCCCGGGTCGCGAGTTCGGCGTGGTTCGCGGATCCGAGATCATGAAGAACGTGAAGAGCAGGAGCGCGCCGTTTTCAAGCCGGTGAAGTGGAATCGTCAACGGCTCGCCAAGCCACATGGATCGGCCGAAGACGAACATCATGTAGAACGCGATGAACGCGTACGTGACGTCGCTTCGGCTCGCGCGATTCACGACGAGGCCACCGAGGCACGCCATGAGAAATGCAAAAAAGGCGATGTTGCCCCACTGACCGGGGGACACCCACACCTGTCCTGTTAGGGCCATCATGGCGACGATGCCGAAGTTGGTGGGATTGAAGAGATGCTTGCCTTTGATCTGGATGAGGAACTTGCTCGCGACCGCAAGGATCGCAGCGCCCAGAGCAAGGGAAATGAAGTTCGTCCGCAGAAGCAAGCAGAGGGAAAGGCCGGAAATCAGCGCACTCCGCGCGTCGAATCTCGGCAGGTCCCACAAACGCGTGCAGCCATATTGCGTCAGCAGCGCCGTCGTCACGACCATGGCGGCACGCCTGGTAGTGATTTCAAAGTCGAGGGCGAAGATGCCATAGGTGAGAAGCGCCGACAGTATGGCGATCTGGTAGTGCCTGGGATCGGATGTAATCGATGTGCGTACACCGCGAGGGGTCTGAATCATCGTCCACCGTTCTCTGTGAAGTAGAACGGTGGGGCCGGCGATTCTTGCAGCGGGCCTTCCGATTACCCGGAAGTCGCTGTGTGCTCAGGAGAAAAGGAAGCGGGGCGCTTAACCGCCGAAGTAGCCGCTGCGGGCCTTGACGCTGGCCTGCGCGCGCTTGACGCGCACCTCCAGCCGCCGCCACTCAGGCGTGTTGGCGGCCTCGATGGCGAGCACATACTGCTGCCGCAGTTCGTCGAGAAGGTTGAACGCCGCGAGGACCGTCTCGGTGTAGGTCGTCGCGAATACGAGGCGCCCACCAGTCCACTCCGCCAAATCCCGCAGATCCGCCCCTTCGGACGGCGTGGTCTTGTCCGCTCCCACGGTCAGCGAGGTTCGATCGGCTGCCGCCGCGACGGTGGCTATGATATAGACCGGCACGTCGATGGAACTCGCCACACCCGAGACTTCAGCGGCACTCAGGCTGCTACTGGTATCGATTCCGTCGGTCAGGATGATGATGGCTTTGTGGGCCACTGAGCGTTCGGCGAGACCGCGGGCCGTCGCTGCAGTCGCGTCGTACAGCGACGTTGCGCCGAACGGATTGAAGTCGTCCAAGGCGCCCTTGAGGTGACTGATGTCCGTGGTGAACGACTGTCTTTCGTGCAGGCGCCGGTCGAACGTAAACAGCCCGAGCTCATCCTCGCCGTCCCGAAGCTGCGCCAGGATCGAATCGTAGGCTTGGCGCGCCAACGCGATCTTCGATCCGACCCGCATGCTGCCGCTCATATCGACGAGGATCGCCACGCTCACGGGCGAGCGTCGATCCGAACGGAGGGATAGGATCGACCGCGGTTGTCCGTTGTCGCGGACCTCGAAGTCCGAGGCGGTCAGGCCTGCCAGCGGCCGGCCCCGCTTGTCGCGCACGGATGCCTGGATACTGACGAGGTCGACCGCGCTGCGGAACGTCGGTCGCGGCTGGTCGGCAGGCGACTGTGCCTGGACAGAAAGCGTACAAAGGCCAGCGACGAACGCTGAAGCGACCACACACCGAGAGAGTGACGCCATGCCTGTGTTCCAGTGGTCAACGAGCAGCCCGCTTCCTGACGAAACGACACTACTCGCCGGTTTGAGGAGCCGCAGGGTAAGTTGTGAGGAGAGGCCCATCATAGCACGGGCACGCGCGTAATCCTATAGCGCGGCAAACACGGTCCGGATCCCCGAGCGCGCCCCTGCGCAGAATGACTGCGTCAAACTGTGAAGTTGTGTAACTGGCTCGGTCGGCGCTAGCGCCCCAGTGCGGCGACCGGAGAGATTCGCGCAGCACGCCGAGCCGGAATGTAGCTGGCGAGCAGCGCTGCGATCCCGAGCACCACCGGCGCCACCGCGAAGGTCAGCGGATCGATCCCTTTCACCTCGAACAAGAGCGCCTGCATGGCCCCGGCGGCGAGCGCCGCCGCGATCAGTCCGAGCACCACTCCCATTACCGCGAGCCGCGCCCCTTGCCAGACGACCATCGCGATGACCCGATTGGGAGTCGCGCCGACGGCCATCCGGACGCCGATCTCGGGTGTCCGCTGCGAGACGGTATACGCCATGATGCCGTAGACACCGACTGCCGCGAGCGCGACGGCGATGCTGGCAAGAATCAACAGCAGCGTCATCTGGAACCGCGGCTGCGCGACGGTTCCCGCCATCGCGTCGTCCATTGTCCGTACGTTTACGAGGGGCTGGCCGGCATCAATCTCTTGAATCGCCGCACGCACCGACCGCGTCAGGTCGATGGGACTGTCGGAGGTCCGGATGACGAGAGCGGTGTTCAGATACATGTTGGCGAGAATGGGATCGGGGTCCTGACTGTAAGGGACGAACATCTCCGCGTTGGAGCCGGTTTCGAACGATTGCTTGACGTCGCCGACAATGCCCACGATCTCCATCGTGGGGAAGTCATCAGACGGTTCGGTGCCAAGCTGAATCCGCTGGCCGAGCGGATCGCGGCCTGGAAAGTATTGACGCGCCATTGATTCATTGATCACGACGACCGGCGGGGCACCTCGGTGATCGTGCTCGGACAGCAGACGCCCGCGCCGAAGCGCTACGCCAAGTGTGGACAGATAGCCCGGCGTCACGGCCCGGTAACCCGCCATGACGTAGTCGTCGGGGCCCTTCGGAGGATACGCCGCGCGATTGAAGTGGATCGTTGCGCCGGCACCGGCCATCGGCAGCATCGTCGTCATGGCGGCATCGACCACGCCAGGCAAGGAGCGCACGCGGGTTACGATCTCATCTACGACGGCCGATCGGCTCGCATTATCCTGGTACTGCTGCGGTGATAGCGGGAGGTTCACCACCAGCAGGTTGGCGGGATTGAACCCGGGCGGGACATTCGTCAGTCGCGAGAAACTGCGCAGCAGCAGACCGGCGCCCACCAGCAGCACGAGCGCGATCCCGACCTCGAGCACGACGAGACTCGAGTGGAGCTTCCGTTGGCGCGCGCCCCCCGCGCCACCGCGGCTCTCCTCATTGAGCGACGCTCGGATTGGCGTGCGCACGGCGTGCAGGGCCGGCACCAGACCGAAAACGATGCCGGTTCCGACAGCCAGAACGAGCGCAAACAGGACGACGCGCCATTCGATGGTGACGTTGTGAACTCGCGGCAGCGCGACGGTACCAATCTTCAGGAAGGAGACTACCCAGGTCGTCACCAGAAGTCCTGCCGCCCCGCCGACGCAGGACAACACCACGCATTCAACGAGCAGCTGGCGCACGATTCGAAGCCGACCCGCACCGAGCGCGATGCGAACGGCGATTTCCTTCTGACGATCGACAGCACGCGCGAGCAAGAGATTCGCGACGTTGGCGCAGGCGATGAGGAGAACGAGCACGACGGCGCCGGTCAGAAGGAAGATTCCAGGGCGGATATTCTGAACGAGCTGATCCTGCGCACGCGTGACGAGCGCCCGTATGTTCCGGTTCGACTCAGGGTATTCGGACTCGAGCTGCGCGGAAATGCCTTCCATCTCCACGCGAGCCTGTTCGAGCGTGACGCCGTCGTTCAGGCGGGCGATCGGGAAAATACCCGGATGCCAGCCGCGATCCTCGGGCAGCGTCGCGGCCCATGGCCCAAAGGGCACGTAGACGTCCGCCGGCTGAAACAGCTCGAAGTCTGGCGGCATGACGCCGACGACGGTGTAGGGCTGGTTGTCCAGCTGCAGGGTCTGTCCAATCGGATCGGCAGCGGCAAATCGCCGTTCGGCAAGACCTGTGCTTAGAATCACGACCCCTTCGGCGCCCGCGCGGTCATCGGCGGCTCCAAAATTGCGGCCGTGCTCGATCGAGACGCCGAGCAGCGGGAGGAGCGACGCGGTAATCATCTTCGCCGCGACGCGCTCCGGATCGCCGGCGCCGTTCACCGTCATGTTCGTCGGACGGAATGCGGCGACAGCCGAAAACGACTTGGCCCTGGCCCGCCAGTCTTCGTAGTTGTCGATCGTGACCGACAGCGTCGGGAACTGCGGCGTCTGTTCGTTCAGCACCACGACGTCGTTGGGACGGGTGTAGGGCAGGGGAGCAAGCAGGATCGCGTTGGCGACCGTAAAGACGGCTGCGTTCGCGCCCAGTCCGAGCGCGAGGGTCACAATCGCAATCGCCGAGAACGCCGGCCGCCTCCACAGGTTGCGCAGCGCGAGCCGCAGATCGTGCATCCTCCTCAGTTTAGCAGCACGAGGGCAGACCAACCGCGCGTGTGCCGGTTTGCCGGTTGTTCGGCGGTCGACTCGTGGCGTGCTATCGCAACCGGGCCGAGGAGGCAGCGCTTGCGATCCACTGCAATCCCTCATGCGCGATTGCGGGCGGTACGTCGTGCCCGCCGTTGAACTCGCGGAACGTGACCTGATATCCCGCTTTTTGAAGCGCCGGGACGATCCGCCGACTGCAACGATCGATTGGAAGAATCGGATCGGCTGTGCCGTGGGAGATGAAGAAGCGTGCGTGGCCGTGCGGAACCCCTTGGACCAGGAATCCCGGAGAGAACGCAACCACCTGCTTGAAGAGATCGCCGTTGATCAACCCGAGCGAAAGTGCGTAGCTGGCGCCATCGGAGAATCCTCCGACCGCAGTCCGCGCGGGGTCGACCGCCACCGTGTCGAATACGCGTTCGAGCGCATGGTTGATGAATGCCACGTCGGCTCCGAAGCTACCGCTGATCACGTCCCAGGTCGACTCACGAGAATCGGGCGCCAGCACCACGACACCGGCGTCCTCGGGAGCGGAGCCGAGGCGGCGCAGCACAGCTGCGCCGCTGCCGCTTGCGCCGTGCAGGAGGACCAGGAGCGGCTGCAGTGTTCCATGCGGGGCCGCTGGCACCCGGAGGATGGCGTCCCGCTCGCTCCCGAGCCTCAGCGGGCGCTCTCGCTCGGCGGTGGTCGTGACGTTCGCACGCGGCTGGGCCGTCAGCCGTCCGTCGTCTGGATATGCCGACACCAGCTGATGACAAGCGCCGCCGCTGAAGGCCAGCGACGCAAGCGCGCCGCCCGCAACCGCGCTGAAGCGGCGTCGCGTCAGGAGCTCTGGCGCATGGCGCCGGGCATCGGCGTCGGCGCTTCTTTCTTCCTGCATCCCGTTTCTCATCACGGGCCTCTGATTTTGTAATTGTCGCGCCGGGATCGTAATCGTTCGCTTGCCGAATGATCCACAGAGATCGGATATTTCAGCAGAAATACCGACCGGTATCACGCTTGCGATACTCAGCCGTGGATGGCGCGTCACATTCTGTCGAGAATTTCCCTCATCGTCCTTACCGCGTTCGTGTCGGTCGGTCGACTCCATGCACACACCGTCGCCGGTCCCGGCGCGGTCACTCAGGAGATCAATCGCTGTCTCATGATGGTGCGGATTGCGGCGACACGCCGCACGCCATCGCCGCAGAAGGCCCCGACCCGGCCGGTGGCGCCCAGAAGTCGCAGCCGCTACGACGATTACCAGGTACCGGCGGGTACATCGCTCGTCGTTCGACTGCGAACGGCTGTGGACTCCGAATCGGGACACATCGACGATCCCGTTCGTGCGACGCTGGTCGACGGCGTGACGCAGGACGGGAACGAGCTGATTCCGAAAGGGTCTACGCTGCACGGAAAAGTCACCGAGGTGCAGGCCGCCTCCAAACAGAACCCCATTGGACGAGTGGTCCTCGAGTTCAATGTCATCGAGCATCTCGAGACGCACAGTCTGGCGACGATTCAGACTAAATCGATACCCTTCGAGGCCACGCTCAAGCCGAAGGAAAAGTTCCGCGATGTTCGTGTGGAATCCGGCGAGCAACTGACGCTGACGTTGGCGACGCCGCTGCCGGTCCGGCTGCCACGCGGCCAGTAAAAATCTGACCGACGCGGCCGAGTCTGGTCTGCGGCGCGACTCCCACCTTATATATACTCTGTCGAGGTCACGAGGGCTTTCGGCGCGGACACGCGTCGAGGGTGTTTCCACACTCCACTGAATGCCAGACAGCCCGCCTCCCAACACGAAAGGGCGCGCCCGCCGGGTCCGAAAAAACCTTCGGCAGGGGATGTCGCTGGCCTGGGCCGCGTCGCCACGTGCGCTGGTCAAGTACTCGTTGCTCGGGATCGTCAGCTCGGCGATGCCGCCGATCACCGTGTACCTGAGCTCCACACTGGTGAACCGCATCGCCGAAGCACGGCTGCACTCGGTTCGGTTTACCGACATGCTTCCGATCGTGATCGGGTTGTGGCTCGCAACGGGCGTGCAGAGAGCGATCGGCGCCTATTCCGGGTATGGACGGAATCTCTTCGTTCGCAGGGTCCAACTCGAAGCGGAGCGGCGCCTGCTGGCGCAGGCCTCGCGTCTGGATCTCGGCCATTTCGACAACTCGGACTGGCACGATCGTCTCGCGCGCGCGAAGCGCGACATCTCGTGGAGGCCAGGCGACCTAACCTGGTCCGTCCTGGGTCTTTCCGGGAACATCGTCACGATCGTGCTGATGGCTTCGCTGCTCGCGAGCCTTCACTACGTGCTGGTGGTGCTTGCGCTCGCCGCCGCGATCCTGTCGCTCGTGCTCGAACGGAGGGTCACATCGCGCATGTACGAGTTCTTCTACAAGGAAACGCCGGAAGAACGCGAACGTGACTACGTCGGTGACCTGCTCGTTCAACCACGCACGACGAAAGAGATCCGTGCCTACGTGCTCGGCGACTACCTCCTCGGACGTCATCAGGGAATGTCGGAGGCGCTGTTCAAGCTGCGCGAGGAAATGTACCGGTCCGGCACTCGCACATCGATCCTGAGCGGATTGGTGACCGGCACGGCGCTGGCGCTCGCATACGTGTTCGTGGCGCTCCGCGGGGCCGCCGGAACCATTGATCCGGGCGGCGTGGTACTCGTCATCGGCGCGTTTACATCCGTCTCGGGAACGCTCGGCAACATCTCGAGCACGTTCGTGTCGGTCGATCAGCACACGACATTTCTGGACGATTACTTTTCTTTCCTGGCGATCGATCCGCTGATCCCGATCCCCACGTCGCCCGTGCCGCTGCCGACCGTCATCGATTCGATCGACTTCGACAACGTGACGTTCACGTATCCAGGAGGGAAGGAACCGGCTGTCGACGGATTGAACCTTCACATCCATGCGGGAGAGCTGATTGCGCTCGTGGGCGAAAACGGCGCGGGCAAGAGCACGCTCGTCAAACTGCTGCTCCGGTTCTACGATGCGGATCGAGGTTCTGTGCGCGTTGGCGGGGTCAATCTGAAGGAGGTCCATCCCGAGGCGTTGCGCAGCCGTATCGGAGTGCTCTTTCAGGACTATGCCAACTACGAGCTCACGGTCCGGGACAACGTCATGATGGGGCGACCGGACGCCGTTCTCGACGATGAGCGCGTCATGGAAGCGCTGCGGCGTTCACGCAGCGAATGGCTCGTGAAGAAGATGCCGAGCGGGCTGGACTCCAAGGTCGGACGGTTGTTCGAAGGAGGACACGATTTATCAGGCGGCGAATGGCAGCGCCTGGCCCTCGCTCGCATCATGTACCGCAACGCGGACATCTGGATTCTCGACGAACCGACGTCCTCGCTCGATCCGGAAGCCGAAGCGGCCATTTTCGCAGAGTTGAAAGAGAACCTGCGCGGACGCATCGGGATCGTCATCTCGCATCGGTTCTCTACCGTTCGCATCGCCGATCGAATTGCCGTCATCGCGGACGGCCGTGTCCTGGAATTCGGCACCCACGACGAGCTCCTGCGCAGTGATGGCCGCTACGCCCAGCTCTTCGAGCTTCAGGCTGCAGGGTATCGCTAGCGTACTGACGGTACCCGGATGCGTGGTGCGGGATGCGGGATCCGTAAGGGCCAGTGATGATTCCGTGGCCAACTTTGTCGTACCCTTCTTCCGGATCCCGCACCCCGGATCCCGGATCCCGGCCCTACTCGAACAGCCGGTGATAGCGGCCCATCCAGTACCGGCAGCAGGAAATATGCGCCATCGTCTTCGCTGCGGCCGCCGTTTCCGCCGTCCAGGTTGTACGGGTTGGCGTTCCACTTCCACATTGGGATCTCGTCGTACGGGAGCACGATGAGCGCCTGCCGATGACCGAATCGATCGCTCAGGGGATCGACCGGCACGTCGAGGCGTGACGAGTTCTGCACCGTCCAGGTGATCGTGTCCATCGGAATCTCTCTAAGGGTCCGGATCGACTCCGAACGATCGAACTCCTTCGCACCGGTGCCGGCCGCGTAAATCACGTTCCATAACGGATTCCGCTCCGGGCGCTCCACCTGCCAGCTTCGATCGAGGCTTTGCGTGTAAACAGCGCGCAGCGCCGGATCGGTTTCGTATTGCAGCAGCGGGTAATACGACAGAAACGCCAGCTCGTCGTCCGAATGATTGATATGTCCCGGTATCGCAATCTTCTGGTTCCGGGTCAGCAAGTGGTACTTGTGGGTCTTGATGAGATCGTCGTACGCGGCCTGGTATTTCGCGGCTGCGGGCGTGCCGGCGGCCAGGTGCATCGCGACGCGCAGGTGCGAGAGGATGTGGAGCGCACGCAGCCCCGTCTCGCCTGCCTCGGCCCAAATCGCGTCAGGTCCCCACCATCCCCAGCGCGTGCGTTGCCCGTCTACATCAACGAGCTGGTAGTGGTGGTCCAGAATGTGGTTCGTGATGCGGTCGAGCGCTGCACGGAGTTCCGGCTTTTCCGCCTCCGTCGCCACGAGGTCGTAATAGATCGGATAGACGAAATAGTGGCCAACGATCTCGTCTGAACTCGTGTCTCCTTTCCATCTCCACGCCTTGTCCGCTGTATCGTGCCACTCGCCATCACGCGGCTGCACGTCCACTCCCACTTTGATGAAAGAGCGTGCCGGGAAACCAGGAATCCCGGTGATGGCCTCCAGGCGGAGGATCGCCTGCATTCCACGACGCGCGTTTTCGCGAGCATCGGCCTGCCCCGTGACCTTGTACCGGAAGCACTCAGCCGCCACGTACATCGCGGTCCACAGTCCGTCGTTGTCGGTCGACACCGTCTGATTCGATGAAATGTCGCCGGGCGTGCGCAGCTCGGACGATGCCGTCAGGCCCCAGCGGTTGTGTCGCGCCTGGACACGATCGACGAACGCACGGGATTTCTCCTCGAGCGTCATCGGTTTGTACTCGATGCGCGAGAAACTCTTCGGGGTCTCGATCCACGTTGATCCGTCGCTGAATCCGATACCGGTGACGCGATCGTCCGGAAGCCATCGCTCACCCGCGAAGTACTCGACTCGCAGTTCGCGCAGATTGAGGCGCACGGCCCCCCGAGGCGATCCGATCCACAGAATGTCAGCCGACTCGGCGGCAATCACCGTGAATTCATTGATTGGCAGGTGGACCGGAAGCCGACGGATTCTGAGCTCGTCGCCGGCAGTTGCGGATCGAAGCATCTGCGCCCTGCCAGCGGCAACTCGCTCAAACTCGGCGGCGGAAAAGAAGCTGCGTGACTTCTGCCGGTAGATCCCGGCTGCTGGATCCTGAAGAGACGCCGTCGCCGACAACGCCGCCGCGGCGACGACCATCGCGATCGCTGTCTGCAACCGGCCGACGGTCATCTGTAACGCCTCTGCATGCCTAGTCTGATAGGCGAAATTGTACTGTCACGTTCATCACGACTTCTACTGGCGCTCCGTTCAGCAACGTCGGTGTGAACTTCCACTGCCGGACGGCATCGACGGCCGCAATGGCGAAATCGGGATGGACCTGCGCCGTGAGGACTCTGACGGACGCGACCGAGCCGTCCGTACCGATGATCGCTTCGATCGGCACCACGCCTTCGCGCCCCGCGTCGCGCATCGTCGTGGGATATATCGGGTGGACATCCACTTCCTTTGTCGGCACACGGATGTTGCCGCCAACCCTGATTGGCTTCGGCAACTGCGGCTGTGAAGGCCCCACCGGTCCGGTCACTCGCCGTTCCTGGACGGTGATTGACTCGTGGACCTCGCCGACCTGCAGTGTGATCACGCGATCCCAGTCGCGCGAATTTCGAAGCTCGAACTCCTGCTTCAATGCGCGGAACCCTGGGAGTGTCGCAGCCAGCAGGTACTTGCCTGGCGCAATCTGCGGGAAATCGTACCGGCCGGCCGCGCTGGTCATGGCCTGCTGGGCCTGTCCCTGCGCGTCTTCGAGTGTCAACTGAACGCCAGGCATTACTCCACCAGTCGCGTCGTAGACCGTGAGTGCCAGCGTCGCCGGGGTGGTCTGGGCCGCACGCATGACGGCGATTGGCAACGTGACGACCAGCAGGAGCGCGATCGCGGTGATCGCAGCGCGGGGGGTAAGCGGTGTGCGGTTGAGCGCCGGATTGAGCATGGCGGCGATTCTCCTTTCGAGCGTTGACGTGCGAGCCATCGGCGTCGCCGATGTCCAGGTGGATGTCCGGCGGCACTGCTTCGCCAGATCGAGGAGATGTCCGGCGTAGTTCCGGGCAGACACGTGTTGACCGAGCACGGCATCGTCGCACGCTTGTTCGCTCTCGCGGCGAAGACGCGTGCAGATGATCCACGCGAGCGGGTTGAACCAGAAGATCGTTCGCACGAATTCGGCCCCGACCTGGACGATCCAGTCGTTCCGGCGGATGTGCGCAAGCTCGTGGCAGAGGACCACGTGGATGCGATCATCCGACCAGTCTCGGGCATGGGACGGCAGAAGCACGCGAGGACGCAACACGCCCCACGTCGCCAGCAGATCTGTCGTGTCGGTTCGGAGCAGCACGATGGGCCGTCGCTCGCCATATGACTCGGCGATACCGCGACAGGCCGACGTCCAACGGATATCCCGGACGTGCTCTGCACGACGGCTGGTTCGCGTCAGCTTCCAGATGCCACCGAGCAGCAGTACTCCGCTGAGGACACATCCTGCGGCCCATGTTGCCGCCACGACCGTGTCGAACGTCAGATCGGCACCGACGCGAACGGTTGCCGTCTCTCGGTCACTTATGTGAACGGCTGTCACCGGCGTGGATACGTGGGCACCCACCGGCGCGCGACGGGCAAGTGGGATATGCCATGCCGGCAACCAGATACTGAGCGGCACGATAGTGGCTGCTGAAACGATGGCGGAGGCGAGCACGAAGTGGCGCAGCGCCGCCGATCGACGCGCGAGAGCCACGTCCACGAACAATCCGGCGAGGAGCACAATCGACGAACGAAGCGCCAGGTCGCCGAAAAGATTCATCGTGAATCATCCCGTGCATTCTTCGCGAGCTCCGCGATTCTCGCGTTTTTGACCAGCTCCGCAATGCGCTCGAGCTCCTCGTCGGACACTCGTGCGGCCTCTCCTCCGAGCAGTGCCGCCACCGCCTTGGCGCTCGAGCCGTCGAAGAAGGTATCGACGACGTGCCGTAACGCCGACCGCCGGGCAGAGTGACGGGGAACCGTGGGCACGTAAATGTATCGCAGCCCTTCTTCCTCGTGCTTCACGTGACCTTTTCGCTCGAGGACGCGAAGTTGCGTGCGGATGGTGGAATTGCCCGGCGCGCCGGGGACGGCGGCCATGATTTGCGCGGCGGTCGCCTGGCCGAGCCGATAGAGCACATCCATGATCTGACGTTCGCGTTTGGTCAGCAGATGAGGGGTTCGTGAACGCGTCATGTTATTTTTATCGCACCTATGCGAGTTTTGTAACACGGGCAGCGGCGGCTGTCAACCCGGCGCTTTGCGAGGGTCTCGCGGAATTCGCTTTCCGGCGTCCGTGCCGGTATTGTGTTGCGCGAACGAGGAGGACACATCGTGGACCGACGAACCTTCTTCAGCGCGTGTGCCGCCGCGCCAGCCCTCGGCCTGATGCGCCCCGCCGTGGCGTCGGCTGAACTTCCCAAGGCCAAGGTGACCCGGGTGCGTATCTATAAACCCCCGAACCTGAACCCGCTCTTCAATCAAAGCAACATGGTGGCGACGGTCGAGACCAACGTCGGCATCACGGGCATTGGTGAAGGGGGAACGAAGGACACCCTCGAACAGTGCGCGGGCACCTTGATCGGCCAAAGCCCGTTCCGCACCGAGGCGCTCTGGCAGGAGGCGTACATCGCGTGGTTCTATCCACCGGGACGCGAGAAAGCGCACGCCCTCGGCGCGCTCGATCTGGCGTTGTGGGACATCAAGGGCAAGGCGCTTGGCGTGCCGGTGCATGAACTGCTCGGCGGCACGGCGCGTGACTACTGCGAGTGCTACGCGACGGGCGGCGCGACGCCGCAGGGGACGCCGCCCAACGCGCGCCTCAGCCTGGCCGAGCGCGCGCGCGCGACGATGGAAGCGGGTTACCGGGCGTTTCGAATGGCGCCCGCCGAGGTGCCGGTTGGCGGCGTGTACGACACGCGATCGGTTGTGAAACAGGTCGAGCAGGAGTGCAAGGAAGTGCGCGAGGCCGTCGGACCGAAGGGCAACTGGTGCATCGATCTTCACCAGCGATTCGACCTGAACGACGCCATGCGTCTCTGCAAGGTCATGGAGCCGTACGAGCCGTTCTTCGTCGAGGATCCCGTCCGCGACGAGAACGCCCTGCAGGACATCCCGAAGCTGCGGCAGATGACGACGGTTCCGCTGACGCATGGCGAGGAATGGGGACTCAAGTGGGACTTCAACCGGCTCGTCGAAGCGCACGACGTCGACTTCGTGCGATCGACGCTGCCCAACATCGGCGGCATCACGGAACTGATGAAGGCTCTCGCCATCTGCGAAACCCATGCGGTCGGCATCATCCCTCACTTCACCGGCCCGATTGCGACCGCCGCGCTCGTCAACTGCCTCTCGACGTTTTCAGGTCCGGTGCTGATGGAGTACAACTACGGCGGCCGGCCGATTGACTATCTGCCGGAGTGTCTGGACTTCAAGAACGGGAAGGCATACACCAATCAGCGCCCCGGGTTGGGGGTGACGTTGGAGATGAAGCTGCTCACGCAGATTGGCGAGGTGTCCGAGCCGGGACGCAAGAACATGTACCGTCGTCCCGACGGATCGCTAACGCATTGGTAGTCGCCGACACCAGCGGCAGTTGAGGCATCCAGACACCCGTAGGGCGGGGCTTTAGCCCCGCCAAGGAGATAGATATGAAGCGTCGTGACGCACTACGTTCCCTGTCGATGGCGGGCGGCGCTTCGTTGCTCTCCACGACGAAAGGACAGCTCTCCCAGGCGTTGACACCGGAGATTCCCTCCGGCTTTCTGCATCCCGGGTTCGCGCAGGCGATTGCCGGCACGGCGCCGATCAAGATCCGCGACATCAAGACGATCCTGACCGCGCCGAACAGCATCCGGCTCGTCGTCGTGAAGGTGGAAACGACCGAGCCGGGGCTCGTGGGCTGGGGATGCGCGACGTTCACCCAGCGAGCGCTCGTCGTTCAGACCGCGATCGACCAGTACCTGAAGCCCTTTCTCGTCGGCCGCAACGTCGACGAGATCGAGGACATCTGGCAGTCGTGCTACGTGAGCTCGTACTGGCGCAATGGCCCGGTGCTGTTCAACGCGATGAGCGGCGTGGACATCGCGCTCTGGGACATCAAGGGCAAGCGCGCGGGCATGCCGCTCTACCAGCTGCTCGGCGGCAAGGTGCGGCACGGCGCCGACTGCTACTTCCACGCAAGCGGCAGCAGCTTCGCCGAGGTCGGAGCAGAGCGCGCGAAGCGGCGATGGAGCGGGGCTTCCGCCACGTGCGCGTGCAGGGTCGACGCCGGGCTACGCCGGCTACGGCGCGCGCGCGACCACCGGCGCGGCGGCCGCGCCAGACGAGGCGATCGGTCCGACCAATCCGCGCGCCATCTGGGAGTCGGCTCCCTACGTGCGGATGCTGCCCAAGCTCTTCGAGCACCTGCGCAGCAAGCTCGGCGACGAGGTCGAGCTGCTGCACGACGTGCACGAGCGGATCACGCTGAACCAGGCGATCAACCTGTGCAAGGCGCTCGAGCCGTATCGATCTGTTCTTCCTCGAGGATCCGTTCCCGCCGGAGGAGAACGATCACTTCCGGCTGCTGCGGCAGCAGACGAGCATCCCGATCGCCATGGGCGAGCTGTTCAACACGCAGCACGAGTACCTGCCGCTCATCAAGGACCGGCTGATCGATTTCATCCGGATCCACATCTCGCAGATCGGCGGATTGAGCGCCGCGCGCAAGGTCGACGCGCTCTGCGAGTTCTTCGGCGTCCGCACGGCCTGGCACGGACCGGGCGACGCGTCGCCGGTGGCGCACGCCGCGCAGCTCGCGCTGGAGCTTTCGAGCTACAACTTCGGCGTGCACGAGGGCAGCAGCTTTCCGACAGCAGACGCAGGAGGTGTTCGTCGGCTGCCCGGAGGTCAAGAACGGCTACATGCTCGCGCAGGAAAAGCCGGGCCTCGGCATCGAGGTCGAACGAGACGCGTGGCGGCGAAATTCCCGATTCCCGCCGGACCGCCGAACTTCGATTACTCGTGGGGCACGACGCGGCGTCGCGATGGGACGGTGATCAGGCCGTAGCGGTCTCGCGCAGAGATCGGGGAGATCTCTCGCCGAGATCGCAGAGGGCGCGGAGAAACGGATCTCACGCAGAGCGGCGCTGAGGCCGCAGAGAAGACACGTGGCAGCTCGGGCGTCGGCCGGAGGCCGACGACAGAAGTAAAGCGTGACCGACAAAGACAAACCACGAATGATCGAGTGTGGCTTGTCTTTGCCGGTCGCGCTTTACTTCGGCCGCGCTTCGCGCGGCCCGAGCCGCCGCTTCTCTCCGTGGCCTCCGCGTTTCTCCGCGCGAGATCGTTTTCTCTGCGATCTCTGCGGTCCTCTGCGCGAGATCGGTCAGCGATCTCCGCGCGAGATCTACGTCCGCGCGCGTTCCAGGAACTCCCGATTTGCGCGGGCGTTGCCGATCGTGGTCTGTACGGTGTCGCCGACGGCCGTGCCCTCGACGAAGACCGGGCCGTTGAACCCGAGCGCCTTGAGCTTTCTGAACAGGGCGGCGAAATCGACCTTCCCCGTGCCGAACTGGATCATCACCTCGTCGCCGCGCGGATCGGGCACCGCCGATCCGAAGCTTGGCGCGCCCGCTTCGCGTTCCTGGAAGTGCGGACCGAGACAATCTTTCGCAACGACGCCCACCACGTACGGTCCGACGATCTCGAGCTGCGCGACCGGGTCCTTGCCGGTGTAATAGATCACGTTGCCGGCGTCGTGGAAGATTCCGAAGTTCGGATGATTCACCTGCCGGACCCAGCCTACGAGCTCGCCGCCGGTGTTGTTGAGTCCATGGTGCTGCTTGATCGCAATCTGCACACCCCGCTCTTTGCCGAACGCCGCGGCATCGGCGAGCACCTTCGTCGCCTGGATGTACTGCGACTCTTTCTCGAGTCCAAGGTAGAGCGCGAATCTCTGGTCCAGCGCGTGCGCGTTGGCAATCTGACGGCGAGCGTCCGCAACCGCCTCTGCCAGCGGCGCCTCGCGCAGAATCGACAGGCTGGCGACCGTCGAGACCATCCCGCGCGCGGTGAGCTTGTCTTTCAGCGCCGCGACCATCTCCGGCGTGATCGCGGCGGAGCCCTGGGCCTGTGCCGCAGCTGCCGCCGGCGCCGGTGGGCCAGGCTGGGCCGCCGAGATCATGTCGACCGATGAGAACCCGGCAGCCTTGATCGCATCGAGCAGGTCGTCGTGGCTCAAGCGGAATCTGTTGAACGGACGAACGTGGCAGCCGATTGGCCACGGCTTCGGTGAAGCCGCCTGCTCGTCGCCGCGTGCCGGCAAAGGAAACGCCATCGCGGCTAGCGTTGCGGCCGACGAGGTGATGAACGCACGTCGAGGGCGGGATGGCAGGTCCATGGCTGTTGTCGCCTTTCGTTCATGCGGATGCCTGTCGATGCGGGAAACGTCGGATTTTACGGTTCGCCCGTGCCTTTGGCAAAGAAAAACCCACTGAAGTCGCTTGCTTGTCACTGCCCCCGCCTCCTGTTAGCATCCGGCAGTCCTGCACGAGACTGTCGTTCACCGCCTCGCCGTTCGATCGCGAGATGTGCGACCGCCATCCGGCAGGTCCGTTGGTCTCCCTGACGGGAACAAGGAGGACACGTGATGAAAGGTTTCCGCAACGCGGCATGGTTGGTCGTCGTCATCGCCGCGTTGCTCGTCACAGCGCAACCGGCGGCGGCGCAGCTCACCACCGGGTCGCTGGCCGGTACAGTCAAGGACGCGCAGGGCGGCGTCATCCCTGGCGCGACCGTCACCCTCGTCAGTGAAACACGCGGAACGCGATCGGTTCCGGTCGTGACCAACGCGACGGGAGACTTCGTGTTCCCGAATCTTCCCGCCGACACCTACACGGTCGAAGTGGAGATGTCGTCGTTCAAGACGCTCAAGCACACTGGCATCACGGTCAACCCGGGGCCGCAGGTCTCGATCGGCGCGCTCACGCTGGAGGTCGGCGGCGCCACCGAGACCGTGAGCGTGAAGGGGGAGTCGCCGCTGATCCAGACGGCGAGCGGCGAACGGTCGTTCGCGATTCCGACCGAGACGGTCGAGAACCTGCCCTTCGCGAGCCGGAGCTTCCTTCAGGTGGGACAACTCGCGCCCGGCGTCGTGATGAACGGTGTGCAGGTCCAGCGCCTTGGCTCGATCGTCCAGTCGACAACCGTGATGATGGACGGCGTGTCGACCATGGATACGGGCAGCAACGGCGCGATCGTGCAGATGAACGTGGAGTCGATCGCGGAAGTGAAAGTGCTCGTGCAGGGCTATCAGGCCGAGTACGGCCGTTCGAGCGGCCTGCAGATCACCGCGGTCAGCAAGAGCGGCACGAACCGGTTTCACGGATCGCTCTATAACGTGCGCCGCGACTCCGACTGGAATGCGAATAGCAAAACGAACATCCTGAATGGCGTGCCCAAGCCAGTCCTGCAACAGCAGGAAATCGGGTATTCCATCGGCGGCCCATTCGGGAAGGCGGGCGGCAACAACAAGCTGTTCTTTTTCCATGCGCTCGAGTTCCTCCCGCGGACGGGCGGCAACGATGTCGTCAATTACCGCATGCCGACAGAGCTCGAGCGGCAGGGAGATTTTTCGCAGTCGAGAGATAACCTCGGGAACCTGTATCCATACATCAAGGACCCGAACATTGCCGGCGCCTGCACGGCGGCCGATCAGACGGCCTGCTTCAAGGATGGCGGCGTGCTGGGGCGCATCCCGGCCGATCGGTTGTATCAGCCGGGACTGGCCATTCTGAAGATGTGGCCGCTGCCGAACAACGCCAGCACGGCCACTGGTGCCAACTACGCGCTCACCCGGCCGTCCGAGAGCATCCTCGGGTACCAGCCGGCGCTCCGCGTTGACTACCAGCCGATGTCATCCTTGCGCGTCAGCGTCAAATACCAGGGAGCTATCCAGCGCCAACAGGTCTTCAACGGCACCATCCCCGGCTTCAACGATTCGAAGATGGTGCATCCGCGCATCGGGACCGAAGGCGTCACCGTCAACTACAGCATCAACCCGACTACCTTTATTGAAGCGACGTACGGTCGCGCGGGTAATGAGCTGGCCGCCTGCGGCCCGACCCCGAGCTTCTGCGGCAACACCGCCGTTCCGACCAACGACATTTCGAATCTGAACAACGCGGGGCTTGGCGGGCTTCCCCTGCTCTTCCCCGACGCGTCCGTGCTCAACAAAGCGTATTACGCGTACAGCATTCTCACCGAGGCGAGTGTGCCGTTCTTCGATGGGACCCGAATCCTGCGCGCGCCGAACTTTTCGTGGGGCAACCGTGTGGTCAGTGGCAACACCACGGCCGGATCCGCCCCGCCGAACATCAATTTCCCCGGGTTCCTGAACATCAACACGACGCAGGACGTTGTCGCCAGCCTGACCAAGGTGATGGGGCGGCATACGATCAAGACCGGCTTCTACAACAGCCACAGCCTGAAGCGGGAGAACAACGTCCAGGGGGCCGCCGACAACTTTGGGACGCTGAACTTCGCGAACGACACCGTAGGAACCAACCCCTTCGATACGTCGTTCGGGTTTGCGAACGCGGCGATCGGCAGTTTCAGTTCCTACGCGCAGGCGTCGAAGTACGTCGAAGGTAATTTCACGTACAACAACACTGAGGGCTACATCCAGGACAACTGGAAGATGAACACGAAGCTCACGCTCGACTACGGCGTGCGTTTCGTCCATGCGCAGCCCCAGCACGACAGCCTGCTGCAGAGCGGTAACTTCCTGCCCGACAAGTGGGTGCAGGCTCAGGCGCCGCAGCTCTACGTTGCAGGGTGTGCCAACAACGTCTACCCGTGCTCGGGTACGAATCGTCAGGCGATGAATCCAGTCACCGGTCAGTTCCTGGGTCCGAACAGCATTCTGGCCATCGGGACTCTCGTGCCGAACACCGGCAATCAGACCAACGGCTTGTTCCAGTCTGGTCAGGGCATTGAGAAGACCACCTACACGTTTCCGATGCTGAACGTCGGGCCGCGTTTTGGCGTCGCCTACGACGTCACGGGCAAGCAGCGTGTTGTCCTTCGCGGCGCGTGGGGCATCTATTTCGATCGGCCGCGCCCTGGCGATGCACAAGCACTGGTGGGCAACCCGCCGGGAGGATCGCGAATCATCACGATCCGCTACGGACAGCTTCAGAGTCTCAGCAGCGGCGGCTTGTCCACCGTCAGCCCGCCGGGTATCACGGTTTTTCAGTACGACGCGAAGCTGCCGACGTCAATGCAGTTCAGCGCGGGGGCGCAGATGATGCTGCCGTGGTCGACGTCGCTCGACGTCTCGTACGTCGGGCTCCACAGCTGGAACGACCAGCAGCCGTGGAACATCAACTCAATCGACCTGGGGACGGCGTTCCTGTCAACCAGTCAGGATCTGACTCTCGCGGCGAGCACCACCCCTGGCGGGACGTCCTACGCGGCCACCAATCCCGACCTCGTGCGCGCTTATCGCGGATACAGCTCCATGGCGAGCACCAGCCGGTTCTACGAGGGATGGCGAACGTACCACTCGCTGCAGTTTTCGTTCAATCGCCGCTTCAAGGACGGCCTGCAGTTCGGGTTCAATGACACCGTTCAGCTCTACGACGAGGCGCGGCGTCGCGCCGCGATTCGATCACGGGCGGACGGATCGTTCGTCCGCCGCGCGGATGAAGCCGAGGCGCAGAAGCTGCTCGGCAATCAGTTCCCGGGCAATGCCGGCAGGGCACCGCGCAGTCGACGCACGTCATGAAGGGCAGCGCCGTGTGGGATCTGCCGGATCTGCATGGGAGCAATACCGGCACCAAGGTGATCGGCGCGATCATCAACGACTGGCAGCTGTCGACGATCTGGACGGGCGCGACCGGCGCGCCGTACGCGGCCACGTTCAGTTATCAGAGCGGCGGCAACAGCGTCAACCTGACAGGCTCGCCCGATTTTGGCGCCCGCATCCGCCTCGTCGGCGATCCGGGTCAAGGATGCAGCAGCGATCCGTACCGTCAGTTCAACGCGGCCGCGTTCCAGGGACCTCTTGTGGGAAGCGTCGGACTCGAATCGAGCAACGACTATCTGAAGGGATGCTTCTCGAGCGTGCTCGATCTGTCGATTGCGAGGAACATCCGACTCGGCGGCGGACGAGTGCTGCAGCTGCGCGCCGACATGTTCAATGCGCCCAACAACGCACAGATCACCGGGCGACAGACATCGCTCACGTTGAGCAGTCCGAACGATCCCGTGACGCCGCTGAACCTTCCGTACGATCCCGCGACCGGCCAGATCCTGCCGAATCGCGTACGCCCGAATCAGGCGGGCTTCGGCGCGGTCAACGCCTATCAGGCCTCGCGGAACGTCAAGGGATACATTCGGTTCTCGTTCTAGAGGCTCTACGCGGGGCTGAAGCCCCGCGCTACGGCTGTCATTGTTCACTTGACCTTCTAGTGAAGCTACTGGCATACTCAACTAGAGAGGCCAGTGATGTCGCGTAGTGACCGAGTCGAACTCCTCCATGGCACGCTCGATCTCATCGTCCTGAGGGCGCTGGCGACGATGGGCCCGCTGCATGCGTACGCGCTCGCGTCCAGGCTCGAGCAGGTTGCTGAACATCCGCTGATGCTGAATCAAGGGACGCTCTATCCGGCCCTTGTCCGGCTCGAGCAGCGCGGGTGGATCAAGGGCAGCTGGCGCAAAACCGAGAGCAATCGCGAGGCGAAGTACTACTCGATCACGCAGCCCGGACGGCGCGCCGTCGACGAGCAAGCCGAGCGCTGGCGGCGTTTATCCGGCCTGGTCAACAAGCTGCTGCTCGACGAGTCGTAGGACGGGCAACACGATGCGACGATTTGCCGAACGCCTGTTGAACCTGCTTCGCGTGCGGCGGCCGGAACGAGAGCTGGCGCGTGAGATCGAGGCACACCTTGCGCTGCTGCAGGAGGCGTACGAAGCGCGTGGGATGACGCCGCAGGACGCGCGGCGGGCGGCTGCCGTCGCGATTGGTGGCGTCGAGCAGGCCAAGGAACTCCACCGGCAGGCGCGGTCGTTCCTCTGGCTCGAAGACGTGCGGCAGGACGTCGTTCACGGTCTTCGCCTGTTGCGACGGAACCCGCTGTTCACGGTCACCGCGGCGGCGTCGCTGGCAATCGGGATTGGCGCCAACAGCGCGATCTTTTCCGTTGCCAACAGTTTGCTCCTCCGCCCTCCAGCCGGAATTGTCGAGCCTGACGCACTTATCGACATCGGTGCAGCCCGGGGAGATGGGGGACTGAATCCGGTCTCCTACTCGACGTATTTGGAGATCGCTCGCCGGACGGCCTCGCTCTCCGGCGTTGTGGCTCAAAGCCTGTCTCCTCACGTCATGAGCCTCCTGCCGTCCGACACCGGCATCGCAGAGAGGATCATTGGTCAGTACGCCACCGTCAATTTCTTTACCGTCCTCGGCTCGCACGCGGCTCGAGGGCGCGTCTTTGACACTAACGACAGACGCGCGGCGCTGCTCGACTACGACTACTGGAGGCGCCGCTTCAACAGCGACGAGCGCGTGGTCGGCCGAGGTACTTCGCATCAATGGGCGAGCGTTCACCGTCGTCGGCGTGGCGGAAGCTGGATTTCACGGCACCGGGATCCACGAGCGCGATATCTGGCTTGCAATGGGTCCCGACGACGGCGCGTCGAGCGTCGTCGTCAGCGGCCGCGTACGACCGGGTGTCTCAATCGATGCGGCGTCGGCGGAGGTCGTTGCGATTGGCGGCGCGATCAACCTGGAGCGCGGCGAGTGGCAGCGGCCGCAACACCTGAGCGCACTGCCGTTCTCGCGTGCGGGCGGCAATCGGAACATCGTGATTGGGTTTGCCGCCGTTCTCATGGTGCTCGTCTCGCTCGTCCTGGCTGCCGCATGCTCGAATGTCGCAGGCATCCTGCTCACACGATCGACCGCCCGGGCGCGGGAAATGGCCATCCGCACTGCGCTCGGAGCGTGGCGCGGTCGCCTCGTCCGCCAACTGCTCACCGAGACGGTGGTGTTGTATCTCGTCGGCGGCATCCTCGGAATCGGGTTCGCGCGCGCGCTGTTGAGCCTGGTTTCTCTGCTTCCCGCTCTGCCAACGCCGGTGACCGTACCGCTGACGCTCGATGGCAGGGTGATGGTCTTTGCGTTGTCGCTGTCATTGTGCGCAGCCCTGGCATCCGGTGTTCTTCCCGCATTCAAAGGCTCGAAAGCAGACCCTGGTGGAACGCTGAAGGAAGGCGTCCGCTCGTCGAGTCGCACGCGCCTGCGCGGCGCATTCGTTTCTGCGCAGATCGCGCTGAGCATCCTGCTCGTCGTCCTGGCCGCGTTGTTCGTCCGAGTCCTCAGACATGCAGGCGGATCGGATACCGGTTTCGACGCGCGCGGCGTCGAGATCGCGTCAGTCGACCTTTCGATGTCTGTCGCCGCTCAGTCGGCGCCGCAGGTGCTCTGGCGCAATGCCATCGACCGCGTGCGCGAGCTACCGGCGATCGAGATGGCCTCGCTCGCCCGCGTGCCGCCTGGAGGACTCGAGGGAATCGGCATGGGCGGGATCACTGCCGGAGACCGGCCGGACGAGCCGGAGCTCTCGCCGGGCTGGAATATCGTGGATGCCGGCTACTTCGCGACGCTTCGAATTCCCATTCGTCAGGGACGCGATTTCACGGCTGCCGACGGTATCGGCGCACCGTCAGTGGTGATCGTCAGCGAGGCTATCGCGCGTCGCCTGTGGCGCGGACAGGATGCGATCGGCAAGCCCTTGATTCTGGCGATTTTCAACGCCACAAGTCGGCGCATGGAACGCCGCCCTGCCACAGTGGTTGGGATCGTTGGCGACATCAAATCGAGCAGCCTTGTCGACGGCCTTGCCGAACCCTATGTGTATCTGCCGATCGCGCAAGCCCAGGACACCGGCATGCTCACGGAGATGTCGATCGTGGCGCGACGTCGCGGCAATACCACCCTCGAGTCGCAGATCGGTGCTGTCGTTCGCGACCTCGATCCTGCTCTCGTTCTCGCCAAGACTGAGTCCCTTTCCGAGTCACTGGCACTGGGTCTCGCGCCGCAGCGCATTCTCGCTGCGGTTGCGGCAGGCATGGGGCTGGTGAGTCTGTTGCTCGCAGCCATGGGGATTTACGGCGTAACGGCCTATAGCGTGGCGCTTCGACGACGGGAGTTCGGGATCCGATTGGCACTGGGTGCTCCGCGCGTGCGCGTGATCTCGATGGCAATCAGGCAGGGAATGTGGCTCGTCGCCGCGGGCGGAACCATCGGGCTCGGGTTGGCAATCGGTGCAGGGCGTGTGCTGGCCGTGTTTTTCTACGGTCTGCCTGCGATGCATGGGCCTACGCTGGTCGGGTCGGCGCTGCTCCTTGCTGCAGTCGGCGCCGTGGCAACTGTCATCCCTGCCGTCGACGCCGTCCGCGGTGAGTGGCGGCGTGCGTTGCAGGAGGAATGACCGGACACCCGTAGCGCGGCGCTTCAGCGCCGCGTCCAAGGCTCCGGCGACCGCGTACGCTTTAGCGGAGGCTGGTCGAGCGCCGCGTCTGAACGTTGGCTGCACTCCGTTGTGCGATTGAGTTCGACTCTGACGCGCGGCTAAAGCCGCGCGCTACGGGTGTCACTGTCACCGTCAGTTTTCCAGAAGACGATACGGATACTGTGAACGCTCGATCGGCAGACCGGACGTTCGAAGGATTGTTCCGGATGTACTCGATAGTGTCGAAAGACGTTATCCTTGGACGAAGCACGCGTTCGAAGTAGCCGTCCTGCCATAGTCGCCGATGAGCGAGCCGGCTGTACGCGATGGCTGTCCGCTGCCGCAACAGCGTCATCATCGATATGAAATGCGCGTCCTCGTGAGTTGCCTTCCACGAGCAGATGAAGATGGTCCTCCATAAACACAAACGTAAGAACTGCTAAACCATCGTTCGTCGCAAGTACGAAGAATCTGATCACCAACGTGCGGCGACAACGTCCGAATCGACGAATAGCTTCTGTCGCGCTTCGGTGGCGCAACTCACGAAGTATCGATGTTTGCCTTTGTAATCGAATGATTTCAGTCGGGAAGGACGCCGAGCTGTCATTCAGTCAAGGCGAGCAACCCGAATGCCACGCGAACCGTGGCGCAGACACCCGTAGCGCGGCGCTTTAGCGCCGCGTCTGAACGCACCCGGAAGCTGGGCGATTGCGTCTGCGTCCGGAGTCTGACGCGCGGCTGAAGCCGCGCGCTACGGGCGTCGGTGTCGGCGTCTGCGTCTATTCCGCCCTCAACGTAGTCGCCGGATCGGTCGCGGCCGCACGCCGCGCCGGGATCACGCAGGCGAGCGCCGCGACGATCAGCAGGATGGCCGGCATGACGACGAAGGATGGCAGATCGAGCGGCGCGATGCCGAAGAGTAGCGGCTGCAGCCGGTGCGCGGCCAGACACAGCGATGACGACGCCTGCCCCGAGTCCCAGGAGCGTGATAGTGAGCCCCTGCCGTACCACGAGCCCAACCAGGTCGGCGCGCGTCGCGCCGAGGGCAGAGCGGATGCCGATCTCCTTGCGCCGCTGAGAAACGTTGTAGGACAGAACCCCATAGAGGCCGGTGACAGCGATACCAAGCGCGAGGATCGCGAACGCCCCGAGCACCGCCGTCGAGAATCGAGGCTCGCTGACGGAGTCGGCGACCTGACTCGAGAGTGTGCCGACATGGCCCAGCGCAGCCGTTGGCTCGATGTCGCGCACCATCGATCGCAGAGTGGATGCGATTGCGCTCGGGTCTCCTGTCGTGCGAATCACCACGTTGATCTCGCGTGTGATCGCATGCTCCTGATCGAGCGTGTTGAGCGCCAGGTATATCTCCGGCTGCGGTTTGGTATCGAGACCATCCTTCAATACGTCGCCAACCACGCCGATGATCTCGAACGTCGACTCCGACTTGCCGAGCAACCCCTTTATCCGACGCCCCACGGCCGGACGTCCATCCCTGACATAGGCGCGCGTGAACGCCTCATTCACGAGCATCGCTTCGATTGGCGAAGTCTCGTCGGCCGTCGAGATCGCGCGTCCCTCCTTCACGCCGCAGCTTCAGTGCTTCGCCATATCCGGAGGTGACGACATATTGAAGTGCGCGTGCGACGACGGGCTGACCCGCGTCGTTGGTGCCGAACGAGAAACCCGAAATAAACGACGACTCGCCGAGCGGCGCCATGTTGCCCGCGCCTGCGGCAACCACGCCTGGCGCCGAGCGCACGCGACTCATCAGACCGTCGACGATTTGCCGGCGCCGCTCGGGTGTCGACGCCGCACCGGTGAGATAAATCCTTGCAGTCAGGACGTTGCGCGCGTCGTATCCGGGATCGACGTTCGCCAGCGTGATGAAGCTCCTGACGAGGAGTGCAGCGCCGATCAGCAGGACCACGCTCAGAGCGGCTTCGAAGGCGAGGAGCATACCGCGCACGCGTTCGCCGCTGCCGACGCTGCGGTTGTCGCCGCTCCGGAGTGTCGGCGAGAGCTCCGCTCGCGACGCTCGCAAGGCCGGCAGAACTCCGGCAATTACGCCGCTCAGGAGCGACAGGAACACGGCGAAACCGAGCACGCGCGCATCCAGATGGACGTCGTCGAGGCGCGGGAACCCTTCGGGAGCCCACGCCGGGACCGCTCTGGTCAATCCCCATGCGATGAACACGCCGAGCGCTCCGCCGGCGAGACCCATCGCGGCGCTCTCGGTCAGCATCTGCCTCGCAAGGCGGCTCGCGTTCGCGCCAAGCGCAGCGCGCACCGCGAGCTCACGCGCTCTGGCAGTCCCTCGTGCGAGCAAGAGGTTCGCGACGTTCGCGCATGCTACGAGCAGGACGAGTCCAACCGCCGCCATCAGCACGAGGAGCGCCGGGCGCACGCGCCGGGCGACGCTGCCGGCAATCGTGTTCACGCGTACCTCGACAGGGCCGCCTTTGCCAAAGAGCAACTCCGCCGCCATCGGGCGCTTGACGGTTCGCGCGGCGGCCGTGCCCTCTGCCGCGGCCTGTTGCAGGCTGCTCCCCGGCGTCAGCCGCGCCAGGGCGGGCATGATCCGCATCGCGCCGTCCGTCGCCGGCGGCATGACATACGGCGTCCACAAGAGCGCGTCGCGATCCGGAAAATAGAAGGACGGTGGCGTGACCCCGATGACCTCGTGCGTCCGGCCGCCAATCTGCAGCGTCCGACCGACGACGCCAGGGTCTCCATTGAACTTCGATCGCCAAAAGCGATCGCTCAACACGACGACGCCGTTGTTGCCTTCCACCGCTTCCTCAGCGCGGAAGAAACGTCCGAGCGCGGGCGTCACTCCGAGCGCCGCGAACGCCGCCGGCGACAGCGATCCGCCGTCGATCCGCTCGCTCTCGTCGCCGTTGACGACGGTAAAAGTCTGCGTCGAGTAGCCTGACATGCTCTCGATCGTGCGCGCCTGTTCGCGCCAGGCCTCGAAGGTGAGATTGCTCAATCTGGGATCGCGGACGATGGCGTTGCCGCCGGGATGCTCTTCGGACAGGATGACGATCCGATCCGGCGCCGTGTACGGAAGCGGTCGAAGCAGCACACCGTAGACGACGGAGAAGACGGCGGTGTTGACACCGATGGCGAGCGCGAGCGTCGCCAGCGCCGTCGCGCGTGAATCCCGGCGCCCGCAGCATCAGGCGCAGCGCATGACGGAGGTCCTGTGCGAGCAAGGTCATCGTTTACTCCTCAGGGGTGTGGTCGGAATCGCGGGCATACGTGACTCATGTTATGTCGCTTGAGGCTTATGACGTGGCAATGGAGCGATCGGTCTTTGCCGCCGCCGCGATGTCATTGTCAAGGACGAGACTCGATGAACGGCAGAATGGCCTTCCAGGCTGCGCCCGGGTTTGCTTGCAGGAGAAGCCATCTGCCCGCGGCCGTGAACGCGCTACACTGTGCCGGCTCGGGAACTGGAGGCTTCATGCATCGTCCTGCCATCTTCGCGATTGCCCTCACGGCCATCGCATCCGTTGCGCTGCGATCGGCTGCGCCCGACGTCGCCAAGATCGACGGCGGTCAAATCGCTGGCACCACCGAGGGCGGCGTGCGCGTATTCAAAGGAATCCCGTTCGCCGCGCCGCCGGTGGGCGATCTCCGCTGGAAGGCGCCACAGCCAGTTACGGTGTGGAAAGGCGTCCGCGAGGCGAAGACATTCAGCGCCGAGTGCATGCAGCCACCGTATGCGGCGGACTCGGCGTACTTCGAACCCGCGAAGCCAATCAGCGAGGACTGCCTCTATCTCAACGTCTGGACGTCCGCAGCGGCTGGACAACGGCGGCCCGTGATGGTCTGGATCCACGGCGGCGCGTGGACGCGCGGATCTGGATCGAACCAGGCCTACGACGGCGCCGCGCTCGCGAAGAAAGGCGTCGTCGTCGTGACGACGAACTACCGGCTTGGCGTGTTCGGCTTTCTCGCGCATCCGGAGCTCACTGCGGAGTCGCCGCAGCATGCCTCGGGGAACTACGCGATTCTCGATCAGATCGCCGCACTCGAGTGGGTCCAGAAGAACATCATGGCATTCGGCGGCGATCCGACGCGCGTGACGATTTTCGGCGAGTCCGCGGGATCGTGGAGCGTGAACACCGTGCAGGCGTCGCCGCTCGCAAAGGGCCTGTTCCGTCGCGCCATTGGTGAAAGCGGCGCACAGTTCGCGTCGACAGCGACACTCGCGCAGGCCGAGCAAGCAGGCATGGCGCTCGCGAAGGCGGTGGGCGCCGACTCGCTGACAGCGCTGCGCGCCCTGCCGGCCGACAAGCTGCTCGCGATTCCATCGTTCCGTGCCGGCATCAATGTGGACGGCTATGTGCTGCCGGATACGGTGCGGAACCTCTTCGCGCAAAAGCGCCAAAGCGATGTGCCGGTGCTCGTTGGGTCGAACGCCAACGAGTGGACGACGTTGAGCAATCCGTCACAGTTCCCGAAAACGATGGATGCGTACCGGCAGCGCGTCGAACTGCAGTACGGCTCGTCGGTCAAGGAGTACGACGAAGCGTATCCGGCCAAAACCGAGGCGGATATCGCCGAAGTGCTGCTCGCCGTCGGCCGCGATACGACGTTCACGCTCGGGATGCGCACGTGGGCTCGTATGGTGACGGCCTCCGGGACGAACGCCTACCTGTATCAGTTCTCGCGAGTGCCGCCGGGCCCAAACCCGGCGTGGGGCGCCTACCACGCCGCGGAAATCCGTTACGTGTTCGACAACGTCGGATCACGTCCATGGGCGACAGCGGTCGACCGCCAGCTCGCCGATCGGATGTCGAGCTACTGGGTGAACTTCGCGGCCACCGGCGATCCAAACGGCGGTAGCCTGCCGCGGTGGGCGCCGTACGATCAGGCAACCGAGCCGTATATGGAGCTCGGCGACACGCTGCAAATGAAGAATCACTTGCTCAAGTCGCAGCTCGACTTCTTCGAGGCATTCCAGCAGCGGCGTCAGGCGTCACAATAGCCGGCCGCCTGGGAGCGTCCCGCGCGTCCTTCCTTGGTACTCGGACACGAGAGAGTGGTCCGATCACTCCAGATCAATCTGGATGAGCGGCGGTACCACGACTCACTTCTCCATGCGATGGCGATGTGAGGTCGCAATGCCTCAACGGACGTGACGGCTTGGACGAATCGCCTCCCAAGAAGACATTTCATCGAAACAAAATGCTTGACAGGAATTTCGCTTGGGCCTCGAACGAAGCTCAATACTGCGCGTAGTTCGCGGCTGATTCGCACTAGGATCGCGCAGGCGCATCGTCATTCTTGATTCGCTCCTCACATCGCTTCGGGCTGTGGAAATCGCGTTCTGCGCGATCGTCGCGTCGCAGAAAACGCGATGCTACAACGGGATCATGAACATCAGATCCATCGACCGACTTAGTGACGAACAGCTACTCGCAGATCTCAAGGCAACCGTTGCACGGGAGCGTGACGCCACCGCGCGACTCATCGCCCTGCTTGCGGAGATGGACGCGCGGCGATTGTACCTGGCGCATGGGTACTCTTCGTTGTTCGTGTACTGCACTCGATGCCTTCATCTGTCCGAGCACGCCGCGTACGGGCGCATCGAGGCCGCGCGGGCGGCGCGGAGGTTCCCAGTCATCCTGGACTGGGTAACAGACGGCTCCCTGACGCTGACCACCATCTGCCTGCTCGCGAATCAGCTGACGGCCGAGAACCACCAGCGAGTGCTCCAGGCGGCGCGGCACAAGAGCAAGCGAGAAGTCGAGCAGCAAGTTGCGGCGCTTCGACCTTTGCCGCTGGTGCCGTCAGTGGTTCGCAAGCTTCCGCAGTCGAGACTGTCACCAGCGTCGCCAGCTGGAGTCGATGCCGAAAAAACGGGCGACGTGCCTCCTCTTGTGAACACCGACCGCGCGGCTACGGCGCTCGCGGAGGACCTCTCGGTTCGCCGTGAGCCGCCGGTCATTCGTCCTCTGGCGCCCGAACGCTATAAGGTGCAGCTCACGATCAATCGTGAAACGCACGACAAGCTTCGCAAGGTGCAGGACCTTCTGCGGCACGTCGTGCCAAATGGCGATCCGGCTGTTATCTTCGAGCGCGCTTTGACGTTGTTGCTGCAGGATCTCCAACGACGGAAGCTCGCCCGAGTCGATCGGCCGCGACCGTCAACATCTTCCAGGATCGGCTGTCGTCATTTGCCCGCAGCGGTCAGACGCGCGGTATGGCAGCGCGACGACGGCCAGTGCGCATTTGTCGGGACCGAAGGGCGCTGCGCCGAACGAGGCTTGCTTGAATTTCATCACGTGATTCCCTTTGCCGATGGTGGACCCACGACAGTGGAGAACTTGCAGCTGCGCTGCCGCGCGCATAATGCGTACGAAGCGAAGCAGTACTTCGGCTCGTTGCTTCTGCGAGAACGACCGCCGAACCATGAGCTCGGTCTGGACCGAGTTGGGTATGTTGGCACGATATCCGTGCCAGCGGCGTCGACACTCGGCATGAGGGTGAGCTCAACGAACACAAAGATTTCGAGGTCTTCAGGCGTTCAGTGCGGTACGACGTGCCGGTGAAGGGACAGGAATCCAGGAGCTGACGGGCGTCGAGACGCGCGTCGATGACGGCGGTCTCCGGTCAGCTCGACGTAACCTTGCGCCGGCGGACCTCGTCGATAGCCTCTTTCGCCTCCTTCAAGCCGGCGCCAGTGGCCTGTCGATACCGCTTGATGGCCAGGACCATCTCGCCACGGTCGATTGCCTCCCGTACATCGGGAGGGCAGTCCTGGAACTCGTCGAAGGTGACGCGTTCGTTTCTCAAGAGCGCATCGATCTTCGCGTCCAGGCGAGACAACCGATGCAGACGTTGCTCGATGACCGATAGTCTGGTGAGCACGAGCGCGATGCCGACGCCAACGGCGATGCTCAAGAACACGAATTGATTCATGTCAAAACTCCGTCTTGCGCGTCAGACGTCGAATCGGATCGAGGTCACGACATCAGCCTCAATGTCGTGAAGATCCCACCGGCGATGAGAACGACGATGGCGCACCAGCTGAGGGCCTCCACCAGAAGCGCGCGACGCGGTGTCCACCCCGCGGCTGGACTGGGCGCGCAAATTAGACCGACGATTGCACCGGCAACCAGCCCGCCGGCATGCGCCGCATTGTCGATGAAGAAGTATCCGACCAACCCTGTGATCGCGACCGATCCCAGCATGACCAACAGTTGCTTGAGCAGCCAGCCAGAATGCCTCTGGCGCTGGTGAAGAAAAACGACGACGAGGTAGCCCGCGATTCCGAGAATTCCAGCTGAGGCACCGACCGCTGACCCCTTCACCAATAGAAGGCTGCTCAGGCTCCCGCCGATCACGCCGGCAAGGTACGCAAGTGGCACGCTCAGTCCCCGGTCATACATTTCGACCAGCCCGCCGAGCACGAACAGCGCGCTCAGATTCCCCACTAGGTGCATGACGTCGCCGTGGATGTAAGACGCCGTCAGGAGTCGCCACCATTCACCGTGCCATGTGGACTGCTTGACCAAGGCAGCCAGATCGATCGAGCGCAGCACGCCCGGCACAAAGAACTGAACTGCCGTGACTGCGGCAATGCCGGCGATCAGGGCAGGCGTCACGACTAGCCGTGCAACGGCCCGCTGCGCTTCGTGCGCCGCGGCGGCCTGCCGATTGAATGTCTCCTGGCGAAACTCGGCCGTGATGTACCGGACTGGATCGCTCCGACGGAGCCGAGCCCATTCCGCGCCCCACTGAATGACGCGGAATACGAGGGCGGCGAGAGCCGCACTGAGCACCCAGAACTCGCGCGGGTCGAGCACGATCCCAACGGTTGCCACGATCGCCAGAATCAAGGTGGGAATGATGAACCACAGCTCACTTCGATTCAGCCTGACCGCATCGGCATGGATCGCTTCCGCAGCCTCGCGCGACACCTCGGGTTCGACCGTGAGGTCGCCGTCGCGTGGCGGAATCGGGGGGAGCTCAGTCGCGCCGGAGAGGTACCGTCACCGTTACTCCTGCTGATGTATGGCCTCGAGCGCGTGGCTGAGACGGCGCTTCAAATCTCCCGAGATATGCGGTTGCGGGGCGATGTAGGTCCCACCCGTTGCCGAGGTGATTCTCGTCAGGAGTGCATACGGGCTGACCGGGAACTGGCTCCAGTAGGTCAGATATTGCTCTGGTGATCTCCACCCTCTTCCGTTCCCCGGCCAGGGTGCGTGCACGGCTAACAGCGTCACATGCGCCTCGCGGGCGTGCGCGACGAGATCATCAAAGCTGTGGATGTTTCCGCCGGAATGTCCGCCGGTGATCACCAGGACTGCGCGACGTCCCTCATCGCGCGCGACCGCGGTGACCGCTTCGTACAACCCGTCGCACAGTGCCGGCCTTCTCAGTCGATCGTCGACCGCCACCGAGATTCTGTTGATGACTTCCGAATACAAAATCGATCGATCTTCAACGCGGAACGTTCGGGTCCAAAAAACGTTTCCGGTGACGAAGCCCACTGGCACAGCGTCCTGGTTCGCCAGGCTTTGGGATACGACATTCAACACGAGTTTCAGCCTCGGGTCCGTTCTGATATCAGCTGCCACGGGGGCCATCGTCAGATCGTAAAGAAGCGCCAGCGAGACCGGTGATGGTTGACTCGCGCGCGTGACAGCGCTGCCAGGGAGACACAGACAGGCGCCGATCCCGATTGCAACCAGCCTTCGAGTCATCGCGGCACCGAAAGGAAACTCCGCCGGGCATGGGCTGTGAGCCCTTTCGGCTTGAGCTTAGTCTCCAGCTTGTGCACCTTCCCATCAGGTGTGTCGACCTGGAAACCGATGGTGTACTGATGATGGACGGAGGATTCTGACGCGACAGGAGCACGGTGCTCGCTACGCAGGCGGCGACCGGGATGGCGCGCAGTGAGAGGATCACCAGCCGCGACTCCGTGATTTCGTATTTGATCTTGCTCCGTGCTCGGAGAGCTAGCGAAGTGGGCGGAGGAAGCGGAGGATCCTCACCACAGAGTAAGCGGAGTCAGCAGAGGACAATACGGTTTCTCTGTTTACACTACTCCTTCTGTGGCGAGAATCCTCCGGTCCCTCAATCCCCGCGTTCGTGTTGATCTTGTTCCGTGTCCTCCGTCCCCTCCGATGACACGACACGCGAAGGCTCTACCTCAAATCCACCACCGCATACGCGCCGATCTTCGGCAGCGTGAATTCGATGGCCCCATCAGCCACCACCTGATCCTGCAACGCGACTTTGCCGGAACCAGCGACGTAGCCGTCGCCGCCTGTGTAGCTGCCGCGCACGCGCACTCGAAGTCCTTCGATCTCGCGGCCGCCGTAGTTAATAAGATGCAGCCTGGCGCGCTTGCCGTCGCTCGTGAGCCGGGCGATGACCACCTCGCTCCCGTAGACTCGCAGGCTGCGCTGCTCGTCGGTGAGCTGTGCGCGAACCTTCTGAGCGAACGCGTTGGGATCCGCCGCTTCTTCGCGCGAATATCCGGGACTCCCGATGACGACGTTGATGCGGAACCTCGAAGATGGCGCCTTCTCGATTTGATAGAGAAGGTTGCGCCGGGTCAGCAGATTCAAGACCTCGCCCGTAATCACCGACCCGTCATCGACGACGCCGAAGTCGGCGACGGCCGGGAGATCGGCGATCGGGAGCGATTCGAAGAACGCCATCATCGTGCCGACGTTCGTGAGATCCGCGGGATCGATCTTCAGGACGGCATCCGCTCCGTAGGCGAAGGCCTCGGCGGTGGCGAGCGCCCCCTTGCCCGTGGGAGCCGAGTATGAGTACTTCGCCGCGGGCGCACGCATGAAGCGCCAGCCGCTGGCGATGATCCACGGCGCCCGGGTGGGAGATGCGACACCCGGGCGCGCGCTCACGCCTGGAGCCGACAGGGCTTCACGCGCCTCGAACTCTCCCTCGGTCACCGCCGTCGCTGTGAAGCCAGCCTTGCGCCAGGTATCGACGCGATCGGGAGGGACACACAGCCGCTTGATCCCGGCGGATTCGAGCGCCGGGCGGGTCTCAATGCCCTGCGTCCAGTAGACGCACGGGGCGGCGGCAAGTAGCACCAGGACGGCTGGGGTCATATCAGACGGTCAGCTCCTGGATCTTGATCTTGGCCAGATCGTAAACCCCCAGCCCGAGCGACGCGGCGTACTCGACGTGTCCGGGCTCGCGGATGATGATGTTGACATTGGGATCGGCGTCGCGCGCGCGTGCATCGTCCATCTTCAATGAACTGGGAGAGCGATCCCAGATCGAGATCGCGCCGTGCGCTTTTCGTTCGTTGTCGATGATGTCGAGCAGCAGCCGGTCGATCGCCACGGGGTCGGTGCCAAACATGATCTGGCGCGGATAGAACACGTACTTCGTCGTCCGCGCGAACGGCCCGCCGTGCCAGACGCCGCGCAACCCGTCCATGATCTGCAGGACTGTTCTGGAACGGAGCGGCTCGATTGACGCAAGCGTTCCCACCACCGAATACGTGTGCGACTTGCCGCGCTGGTGCGTGCGCGCCACGTTCGAAAAACTTCCATACGCGACGTTCTTCAGGCATCCAGTGGCGCCGGTCGCGCCGTGGTCCTTCATGTTCGGGATGTTGATGATTTTGGTCAGGCGCTTCGACACCAGCCGCATCATGTTCGATCGGGTGTCCTCTTCGCCGAACAGGTTGGCTTCGAGATAGGTCTCCGGATCGTAGCCACTGTTGTCGGTATTCCGGTTCGCGCGTTCCGCGGCGACGGTTTGCACGCCTTCCGGCAAGTGCGCCGCATAGTTGCACTCGTCCATCTGATTCTGAAACCGCTCGTAGACGTAAATCTGCGAGACCGGCACGCCCAGCGCCATGAGCTGACGGACCGTTTCCGCGACGATCTCGTAGGCGGAGATGCAGTTCGGGTATCCACCGCAGTTCACTTTGATCCCGACGACGTCGGTGGGGGTGAAGAACCGTCGCCAGGCGTCAGCGGTCGTGGAGGTTCCCGTCAGCGCGCGCATGCCCTGCGCCATCATCTCGCGGACGACCTCGTCGTTCGCGGTATTCGTCGAAATGTCCACGGACTTGTCGGATTTCACCGCGATGACCCGGCCCGGATAGGGCCCTGGCATTCCGGGGACGGTGGCCGGAGCGAATCGCGAGACGACCTTGAGCGGAGGGAGATCCGATCGGATTTGCGATCCAGCGCCGGAGGTCGTCCTGGTCCGTCCCTTTGCAAAGGCATCCAGTCCTGCGGCCCTCGCGGACGCAGCCGCGGCCAGCAGCCTGACAAACGCCCGTCGATGCATGGGAAGCCCTCCTTCTTGGTGAACCGCGCGGATTATATCGTTATCTTCTGGGCCAGCTGCCAGCTGCCAGCTCCCAGCTCCCAGTTCCCAGCTACCAGTTTTCAGCTATCGGCTTCCAGATCCCACGGCTCAGTCGCGAGTCGCGAGTCGCGACCATTTCCCTTGCCCCACTAATCGATTCATGTTAGTTTTCGCGCAATTTTCCTTCTATTTGCGGCTTTACGCCAACTCACGCTAGTCAGAAGGAGCCGGAAATGAACAACGTTCGGTGTGTTTGGGTCCTACCGTTCGTGGTCGCATCGATCTGCTTCGCGAGCGCTTCGTCTGCGTTTGCGCAAGGCGGAACAACTGGAACATTGACCGGTACCGTCGTGGACAGCTCCGGGTCCGCGGTGCCGGGCGCAACCGTTACCGCGACCGAAGCTGCAACCGCCGCCGTTCGGACGGTGGTCTCGAATGAAAATGGATTGTTCCGGATTGCCGGTCTTGAATCCGGGACGATATACCGTCAAGGTAGAGCTCACGAGTTTCAAGCCGATGACCATCGACTGACGATCGCGCTGTCGAGCGCGGAAATCCGCGATCTCGGCAAGGTCACGCTGCAGGTTGGAGCGCTCACCGAAACCGTCTCCGTCACGTCAGAAGTCACGCCCGTGCAGGTGGCCGACAGCGCGCGCCGCAAGACCGTCACCGGCGACGACCTGCAAAACATCCAGATGAAGGGGCGCGACATCTACAACCTGCTCGCCGTGCTTCCCGGCGTGCAGGACACGAACCTCAATCGCGACTTTTCGTCGTGGACATCAGCGACGCAGATCACGATCAACGGCGCCCCGTCGCAGAACAAAGACGTCCGCGTCGACGGCATCAACATCGTCGACGAAGGCGGCTGCGGCACGGCGTTCGTGAACCTGAACATGGACGCGGTCGGACGAAGTCCAGGTGATCTCGAACGGCTACACGGCCGAGAACGGACGCAACAACGGCGGCATGATCAACGTCGTCACCAAGTCGGGCACGAACACCTTCAAGGGCTCGGCCTGGTACAACGGCCGCCGCGACAAGTTCAACGAGAACGACTACTTCCGCAAGGTCAACAACCAGCCGAAGCCGCTCTACGACGTCAACATCTCCGGATACGGCTTCGGCGGACCGCTCGTCATCCCGGGCGTCATCGACTGCCCGCAAGGCGACGAGCAACAAGACCTTCTTCTTCGTGTCGCAGGAGTACACCGTCGACAAGCGGCCGACCACGACGCTGCGGCACGAATCTGCCGACGGCGCTCGAGCGCGTAGGCGACTTCTCGCAGACACGCGCAGACGAACGGCACGATCCAGCCGATCATCGATCCGAAGACCGGCGCAGCAGTTCCCCGGCAACATCATTCCGGCGGATCGCATCAGCCCGCTGGGACAGAAGATGCTGAACCTGCTGCCGATGCCCAACGGCATTCTGAACCTTCAGCCCGGGCAGGAATGGACGTCGAACTCGGCGTACGACACAACGCCCGAGCACGGGCGCACGAACACCAACATCCGCATCGATCAGGTCTACACGCTCGAAGACGCGTCAGGCGTTCAAGTTCATCAAGGATCGTGACGACACGTGGAGCTACAACAACTTCACGCCCGGTAGCGGACATGTCAACAACAACACGCCCGGCATCCTGGTCTCGTCGACGTTGACCCAGGTGCTGAAGCCGACGATCGTGAACGAGATGAACTTCGGCTACACGCACAACCGGTGGGGATTCACGGCCGGTCCCGAGACCGAAGTGGGGTCCGATTTCGACTACACGAAGCTGTATGCGTCGACGCTCGGTATCAACGCGCCGCGGTTGCAGCCGTTTGGCGACTACTAGTGATCCGCCGGCGCTCTCGGGTTTCGGCGGACCGCAGATCGACGAGTGGCCGTACGCGCCGCGATTCAGCACGAGCGGCGGGAACCGCTCGAACCTCGCGGGCTACATGACGGCGAACGGCAACCTGCCGCTGCCGCGCCTCAACATGAGCGCGCGGGCCACCTGGGCCGACGACCTGTCGATGACGAAGGGGCGCCACAACATCAAGATGGGCGTGTCGCTGGAGTTCAACCACAAGACCGAGCCGGGCTCGGCCGACTACGTGGGCAACTACAACTTCGGCAACGACACCAACAACCCGTTGAACACGGGCAACGGCTACGCCAACATGCTGCTCGGCGCGTTCAGCACCTACACCGAACTGACCGCGCGCGTCGACAAGGCCGTTCGCCACTGGCAGAACGACATCTACATTCAGGACAACTGGCGCGCCACTCCGCGGCTGACGCTCGATTACGGCGTCCGACTGCAGCACAGCGGATCGGATTACGAGGTCAACAACAACCACACCGGGTTCTTCACCGATCAGTGGAGCGGCGAACCAGGCCGCGCGCGTGTACACGCTGGTCTGCACACACTGGTGTTCGCGGGCAACCAGGCCTGTCCGGCCGGCGAATCAGCGGACGATCGATCCGGCGAATCCCGGCATGTTCTTCCCGGCGGCGTTCAACGGCAACATCGTCCCTGGCTCCGGCAATCAAATCAATGGCGTGTCAACCGACGGCATCTCCGGCGCGAAGCCGGGCACCTATTTCAAGTTCCCGTACCTGGTTGCGGCGCCTCGAGTCGGGAGTGGCGTGGAACGTCACCGGAGACGGGAAGACCGCGCTCCGCGCGTCGTGGGGGATTTTCTACAACTTCCCGCGATCGACGGGCACGGGCGGCTACCGCTTCGCCGGCGGTTGCCCGGTCTCGTGCAGCAATCAGATTCGGTGGGCGACGTTCGACGACATCGCGGCCGTTGCCAGCGGATCGGGCACCGTGCAGCTCGTGCAGTCGCCCGTCAACGTGAACGTCGGCGGCTTCGATCAGCCGCTCGCCAAGTCGTACAACATGAACGTGGCGTTCCAGCGCGACATCGGCTTCAACACGGTGGCGGAGATTGCGTACGTCGGGAACTTCCAGTACGAAGGCGGACGGACGGTGGACATCAATCGACTGCCGCTCTATGTCTATGGCGACCCGACGAATCTGGTCAACAACGCGCCGCTCAATGTCAACTCGCTGCGGCAGTTGCTACAGCCCATACCCGGGGATGGGATCGGTGACGCAGTTCGTGCCGGATCTGTACACGGAGATCGCTCGAGTACAACGCGATGCAGCTCAACGTTCAGCGGCGGCTGTCGCACGGACTGCAGAGCGGGCTTCTGCCTACACCTACGCATCCGGCAACGGTGTGCAACACGGGTTACGACCCGTACACCGATCAGATCGGCGGGAAGGCGGCGCTCAAGGCGCGCTACTGGGGGCCGACCGCCGAGAACCGGCAAGCACAACATGTCGTGAACTACAGCTACGACATCCCGTCGTTCACGGAGCAACGCGTTCATCAAGCCAATCGTGCGCGACTGGCAGATTTCGGGCGTGACGCGGCTGCTGAGCGGCGCACCAATTACGCCGAGCTGCTCGTCGAACAATGCCGGGATCCAGAACTCGAACCCGTCACTAACCGACGGCATCACGTCCGCGCGTGCCAGATGGTCGGGGATCCGTTCACGCTCGACGCCGGAGCAGATTGCGGCGAACAAGAACCTGCCGTTCGCGGATCAGGTGCATTTCAACGTCGCTGCGTTTGCGATGGCGCAGCCGAACGGCAACGTCGGCAACTTTGGCAATACGCCGGTCGGGATCCTGCGCCAGCCGACCTGGCACGAGTGGGACATCACGCTGGCACGCCGGTTCCCGGTGACGTTCATGGGCCGGAAGAACAGCGGCGTCAAGCTGCAGTTCCAGGCGTTCAACGTGTTCAACGAGGTGCAGTTCACCAACATGAACGCGCAGCTTCACATTCACCGGCACGAACAACTCGCAGAACTCCAACGCGAACACCGGGAAATACGTCGCGACGGGCGATGGTCTGGCGGCAGGGACGATCGCGCCGCGGACGATGGGTCTGACGGTGCGCTTTGATTGGTAGAATCGCGCGACTCTAGGTCGAAACCCCGGCGGGCGATAGGCTTGCCGGGGTTTTTTGTATTCGCGGCTCGCGGCTCGCGGCTCGCGGCTTCGCGGCTCGCGGTTTGCGGTTTGCACGGGCTGAATCTGCAACTATGCTTAGACCAATGTCCAATCGATTAGCATTGGCGGTTCTTGGAGTCGTGGCGGTCGCCTCGATGATCGTCGCCTCGGCCGCCGCGCAGAACGCTCCCATCTCCAGCGGTATGGGCAACGAGGACACTGGTGCGCCGAAGATGAGTCTGCAGGACCCGTTGCCCGGCGAGAAACTGATCGATCGTCTGAAGCTGGATGGTAAGACGCAGGCACCGGAAGTGAGACTGCTGCTGATGGACGCGAGCAGGGAAGCGGCGCCTGTCGGTCAGAAAATGCTGGAATTGCGCCAGCGCCTCATCAACCTGGAGCTTCAAAAGAAACCCGAGGAGATCACGCCGGTCGTGGAAGCGTACACCGCCGCCGCCGCTGAGATGGCCGCCATCGAAGCGCGCACCTTCGCCAAGATCTACGCGATGCTGAAGCCCAACCAGCAATCGAACGCATCGCAGGCGTTTGCGATCATGAGTGGCATGTTTCAGCCTCCGCCGCCAGGAGCTGGAGGCGGGAGGGGTGCGCAGAGAGGCGGTGGTCAATGACACGTGCTCTTGTGCCACTCCGGCCGATCGCCGTGCTGACGACTCTGGCGCTCGTCCTCGTCCTTGGGGCGTGGCCGCAGGCGCAGCGCGGCGGCAGGGGCGGGGGCACGCCGACCGGCGAGGGCGGGTATCAGTTCTCACGGCTCGAAATACTCGCCAACGCGTTTAACCTGACGAAGGATCAGAAGAAGACGGTCAAGGCACTCCTGGACGATGCGCACAAGGGGGCCGCGCCGACTCGGGAAGGACTAGCCAGTTCACACGCAGCCATCGGGGCGGCAATCGCGGCGAATAAGGGCCAGGCCGAAATCGACGCCGCGGTGAAGCAATATGCGCAGCACGCGGCGGCGATGACGGAATTGGAAATGAAGGCGCTCGCCCAGGTGCTGACGCAACTCGAGCCCGAGCAGCGCACGAATGGCGCCGCAATCCGATCGGCGTTCTTCATGATGCGCGGGATCTTCCTCGACGATAAGAAGTGGGACGCAGTGCCGGACTCACGGGGGTACTGACGCTGTCGCGGCTCGCGGCTCGCGATTCGCGATTCGCGAACCGCGCCTTTCCCTTCTCCCTTGCACCGTCAGTACCCAATAGCGAGCCCGTCTTTCCGCGGATCCGAGGCGCCGGAGAGCGCGCCCGTGTCCGGATCGATCATGATGGCCTGCCCGCCGCCCATCAGCGCGCGATGCCTGATGCCGGCTGGTGGGAGCACGCGTTCGTGACCGCGGGCCACCAGGCCGTCGATCACATCTCGCGGCAGCGTGTCCTCGAGCATCACGCCTCGTCCGCTCATGTAGCGAACGCGCGGCGCGTCGATGGCCTGCTGCAGATTCATTCCGCGGTCGATCAGGTTGACGAGCACTTGTACGTGGCCCTGAGCCTGGATGTCGCCTCCCATCACGCCGTACGACATCAGCAGCTTGCCGTCTTTGAACACCATCGCGGGGATCAAGGTGTGGAACGGGCGCTTGCCTGGTTCGAGCTTGTTTGGATGGCCTGGGTCGAGCGAGAAGCCGGAGCCGCGGTTGTGCAGCATGATTCCCGTCTCACCCGCGACGATGCCTGATCCGAATGAATTGAACAGGCTATTGATGAACGAGACCGCGTTGCGATCCTTGTCGACCACGGTGAAGTATGTGGTGTCGCTGCCCATCTGAAGATCGCCAAACGCAGGCGCGTCGATAGCCGTCTTGGGATTGATGAGCGCTCGCCGCTTCGCCGCATAGTCCTTCGCGAGAAGCTCCTTCACGGGCAACTTCGCGAACGCGGGATCGGCGATGTAGCGATTGCGATCGGCGAATGCGATCTTTGTCGCCTCGACAAGAGTGTGGTAGTAGAGGACGGGATCGCTGCGCATTCCCTTCAGCTCGAGTCCTTCGAGAATGTTCAGCAGCAGCAGTGCGGTCAGCCCCTGGTTGTTCGGCGGCAGCTCGTGCAGCGTGTAGCCGCGATAGGTGGTGGAGATCGGTTCAACCCAGTTGGACTTTTGGGCGGCGAAATCTTCCATGGAGAGAAAGCCGCCGTTCTTCTGGCAGTAGTCCACGATCGCCTTGGCGATCTCTCCGCGGTAGAACGCCTCGCGTCCCCCCTTCACCAGCGCGCGGAACGTACGAGCGAGGTTCTTCTGGGCGAAGATTGTTCCGGGGCGTGGCGCGCCGCCGTCGACCAGGTACGTCGCGGCCGCCGCCGCGTTCTCTTTGAGCTTGGGTACCTCGGGCTCCCAATCCTCGGCGATCTTCTCCATGACGGGGAATCCGTTCTCCGCATAGGAGATCGCCGGAGCCATCAGATCGGCGAACTTCATCGTCCCGTACTTCTCGTGAACCGTCAGCCAGCCGTCGAATGCGCCCGGGACCGTAATCGTCTCCATGCCGCTCAGCGGCATCTGCGCGATCTTGCGGGACGTGAAGTGATCGAGCGTCAGCGCGCGGGGACAGCGACCGCTGGCATTCAGTGCCTCCAGCTTCTTGGTTTTGGGCGAGTAGATCATCGCGAAGCAATCGCCGCCGATCCCGGTCATGTTTGGCTCGGTCACGTTGAGCATCGCCGCGACGGCGATCGCGGCATCGACGGCGTTGCCGCCGCGCTTCAGGATCTCGAGACCGACCTGCGAGGCGAGCGGCTGGCTCGTCGCCACCATGGCCTGGGCGGCACGCGACACGGATCGTCCGGCGGTAGGGCCGCCGAACCATTGATCGGACGCGGATTGAGCGGCTGACGCCTGAGCCGCCGACGTGGTATCGACTGCGCTCGCGCGGCCGATCGAATCGCCAGGGGGAAGGGCGACGGTCATTGCGGACGCGCCGGCGGATATCTCGAGAAACTCACGACGGCTCAGGGGGCTGCTGCTCATAATTGTACCTCTGGGACTTCGATTATACTGACGCGCCGAGGTCCGCCATGCCACACGTGTTGACGTCGTCGGTCGCTGGCGTCGTTGCCGTTACGGCGCTCGCCGGTGCATTTCCGCGACATCCCGACAGGCTCGAACCGCGAACACGCACGGTTTACGCGTCAGTTACCGACAAGAACGGCGCCGCCATCACCGACATGCAGCCGGCCGAGTTCGAGGTGAAGGACGGGGGCAAGACCCGTGACATCGTCAGCGCGGCGGAGGCGAAAATTCCGCTCCGCATTGTGGTTCTCGACGCCGATCAGGGAACTGGCGCGTTCCAGCTCGGCATCGCGCGCTTCATGCAGAAGCTGCTCGGCCATGCCGAGTTTGCGCTGTACTCGGTGGTGATACAGCCGGAGAAGTTCGTGGATTTCTCGCACGACGGCCGCGAGCTGAGCGCCGGCGTCAGCCGCCTGGGCCCGCGCGGCCGCGAGACCGGAGCGCAGCTCATGGAGGCGATCCAGGAAGCGACGAAAGAAGTGCAGCACGAAGATCGTCGCCCGGCGATTGTCGTCCTTCGCCTGGGCGGCGAGGCGTCGACGACGATTCCTGGAAACGACCTCCGTGACGAGTTGAGGAAGAGCGGTGCGGTGCTCTACGTGGTCTCCGCCGCGGGTGCCCAGGGTTCCGCGCCGCCTCAGGCGAGAGGCACCGACGCTGTCTCGGTTCAGCAGGGTCAGCTGCGCGACCAGGAGCTGTCGGATGGCCAGTTCAGCCTGAATCAGGTGCTCGGGGACGGTGCAAAAGACTCAGGGGGCAGGCACGACCAGGTGATTGCGACCACGCATGCCAAGGCGGTGGAGCAGGTGGCCGAAGAGCTGCTGCACCAGTACCAGATCAGGTACGTGCTCCCGGATGGGGTGAAACCCAGCGACAGGATCTCAGTCTCGTCGAAGCGAAAGGGAACGACCATCCACGCTCCCTCGCGCGTGCCGAATTAGACACCGGCTCGCGGCTCGCGACTCGCGGCTCGCGACGTGACCTTCCAGAGGACGCTATGAAAATTACCCGACGATCGTTGCTGCTTGGAATGGCGGCGTCGCCCATCATCCTGCGGGCGCAGCGCCGGCCGGCGCGCCCGAAACTCGCCGCGGTCTGCACCACTTACTTCAAGTACTCCCACGCTCAGCACATCGTCGATCGCTTTCTCGAGGGGTACGGCTGGAACGGCACGCATCACCATCCGCCGATGGATCTGGTCTCGATCTTCATCGATCAGATTCGAGAAGATGATGTGAGCAAGAGCCGGTTGGAGCAGTTCCCGTCGATGAAGCTGTATCCGACCATCGCTGAAGCGCTGACGCTTGGGGGGAGCAAGCTGGCCGTGGACGGCGTCGTGCTCGTGGGGGAGCATGGACGCTATCCGCGAAACGAGAAAGGGCAGACGAAGTATCCCAGATACGAATTCTTCAAGCAGATCGTGAAGGTGTTCGAGGACAGCGGCCGTTCGGTGCCTGTGTTCAACGACAAGCACCTTTCGTGGAACTGGGATTGGGCAAAGGAAATGTACGACACGTCGCGCCGCATGGGATTTCCCTTGATGGCAGGATCGAGCCTGCCGGTCACCTGGCGCACTCCCTCGATCGAAATGCCGCTGGGCGCACGGATTCGTGAGGCGATGTGCCTCTGCTATGGCGGCGTGGACAGTTACGACTTTCACGGACTCGAGACGCTGCAGTGCATGGTCGAGCGGCGGAAGGGGGGCGAGACCGGCGTGAAGTGGCTGCAGGCCTATCGAGGTGAGAAGTTCTGGAAAGCACACGATAGTGATGTGTGGCCGAAGGACTTGTTCGAGTCATCGCTCTGCCGGAGCCACACCCTGAAGCCGGCGCGCGCGGGCTTCAACCATGTGATGCCGAGCGTGGACGATATGCGGACGCTCGTCAAAGATCCGGTTGCGTACCGCTACGAACATCAGGACGGTCTGAAGTGCACGATGATCCTCATGGGCGGCCTGGTCGAGGACTTCAACTTCGCCGCACGCGTCGATGGCCAGGCCGGAGTGTTTTCGACGCAGATGTACCTGCCTATGCCTCCGGCGCGGACGAGCCTCGCCAACTTCTTCAGTCCACTGGTGAATAACTTCGAGCAGATGTTCCTCACCGGAAAAGAAACGTACCCGCCGGAGCGCACACTTCTCACAACTGGATTGACCGCCGCCGGCGTCGAGAGCCTGTACCGCCAGCAGACTCGATTGGACACGCCGCATTTGGCCATCGAGTACCAGCCTCCGAAGGCCTCGACGTACTGGAGAACGTAGCCATGAAACGCATCGCCGTCGTCGCGACGGTTTACCGCTACCTCTCGCATGCGCAGCATCTCGTGGATCGCTTCCTGGTCGGGTACCCACGAGACGGTGTGTGGCACAGGCCGGACATGAAGGTGGTGTCTTTGTATGTGGACCAGAAGCCGGAGGGCGACCAGAGCACCGCGCGAGCAAAGGAATTCGACTTCCAGGTCTACCCAACGATCGCCGAGACGCTGCGCTGTGGTGGCAGCAGGCTCGCGGTGGACGCCGTGATGGTCATCGGCGAGCATGGAGACTACAAGCGAAACGAAAAAGGCCAGGTGCTCTATCCGCGATACGAGTTCGTGAAGCAGTGCGTCGAGGTGTTCGAAAAGGACGGCGCTTCCGTTCCGCTCTACAACGACAAGCATCTGTCGTACAGCTTCGAGAAAGCGCAATGGATGGTCGAAGCTTCCAAGCGGCTGAAGTTCCCCATGCTCGCGGGATCGTCGCTGCCGGTGACCTGGCGTCTGCCGGACGTCGAGATTCCGCTCAATGCCGAGATCGAGAGTGCGCTGATGGTCGGGTACGGCGGCGCGGACGTGATGGACTTCCACGGACTCGAAGCGCTTCAGTGCATGGTCGAACGGCGCAAAGGGGGAGAGTCGGGCGTTGCGGCCGTGCAGATGGTCAAAGGGGACGCAGTGTGGCAGGCCGGTGCGGCCGGGCGTTACTCGAAGGAGTTGCTCGTCTCGGCGCTGTCGCGAAGCGACTCACCCCAGGGACAGACCGTCGTCGACGGTCGGACCCAGGACCTTGTCGCGAAGGGGGAGCTGCCCAAGCTCGTGAAGGATCCGGCCGCCTATTTCATCGAATACCGCGATGGATTGAAAGCCACCCTGTTGATGCTGAATGGCGCGGTCAAGGACTTTCACGTTCGCCGCACGTATCAGAGGAGCGGGTGTGCAATCTACGCAGTTCTTCCTGTCGCCCGAACCGAACGTCACGTATTCAGCGTGCCTCGTCCGGAAAATCGAAGAGTTGTTCGAGACGGGCAAGGCACCGTACCCGGTCGAGCGCACGCTGCTGGTGAGCGGCATACTCGAGAGCTGTCTGACGTCAGCCTTCAACGGACAGACGAGGCTGGAGACGCCGCACCTCGCTGTGCAATATCGTGCACCGCAGGTCTCGCAGCATACGAGGAGCTGAGAAATGCTGAATGGTGAATGCTGAATGCTGAATGGTGAATAGGTGAATGGTGAATGGTGAGTTGATGACGCGGCTTTTTTCTTCCGCGCTCGTCTGTTCGCTGGCATTTCTGTTGCCGCAACAGCTGTCCGACAGAGCGAGGCAGCTTCACCGCGACGCTCTGGTCTTCGACGCGCACGTGCATGTCGTCGATCGGCAGTTCTACCACGGCGGCGACATGGGGCAGCGCGTGGACGATGGGCAGTTCGACCTGGCGCGGGCGAAAGAGGGCGGGCTCGATGCGATGTTCTTCTCGCTGTTCGTCACCGAGCAGTACTATCCGGCCCGTCTCGAAACGAAGCAGACGCTGCGGCTCATTGACGCCGCATACGCGCAGCTGGAAAAGAACAGGGACAAAATCGAGCTGGCCTTCAACGCTTCGGACGTCGAGCGGATCAGCGGCACCGGGAAGATTGCCGCGTTCATGGATCTGGAAGGAGGCTTCGACCTCGACGGCGACCTTGGAGTGCTTCGCGATCTGTATCGGCTCGGGCTTCGATCCTTCCAACTCTCCGCACACAACTGGGCAAACAACTTCGCCGACTCATGTTGCTCACCGGCCAAATGGCACGGCCTCAACGATCGCGGCCGCGCGGTCATTCGTGAAGCGAACAGACTGGGCATGGTCATCAACGTTTCGCACGGCTCGGACGAGACCATCTCCCAGGCGATCGACGCGAGCACCGATCCGATACTTGCGACGCACCACGGCCTTCGCAGCTTCAACAACATCCCGCGCAACATGCCGGACGACCTGCTCCGGAAGCTTGCCGCCAAGGGTGGCGTGATTGGCTTTCAAATCGGCAACGAGTTCCACAATGTGAAGGTGTTCAACTGGCGCACCGAGCATGCGGGGAAGCCGTTCTGGGATACGACGGACATCGGCGCCAAAGAAGTCGAAGATGACGATCGAGGAACTGGACGCGCTTGCCGCGCCCCAGTTTCCGATGGTCGGCGTCAACGCGCCGGATGATCTGAAATTCACACCCGACGACTGGCTCGCGGTCGTCGATCGCGCCATCGGAATCGTTGGTGAGGATCACGTCATGCTTGGCTCGGACTTCGACGGCGGTCCGACGCTGCCGCGTGGCATGCGCGACATCCGCGACCTGCCGATGCTGACCGACGCGATGCTGAAACGCGGCTGGTCGGAACAACGGATTCGAAAGTTTCTTGGCGGAAATCTTCTCAGGGTTGTGCGCCAGGTGACTGAAAAGAAGAAATAACGATCCTCAGTCGCCGATGGGCGCACCGCCGCGCTTCCAGGATTCGCCCGGCCACGTATCACTCGTGGCACTCGTGGCACCCCTGGCACTCATGGCACCCCTGGCACCCTGGCACCCCTGGCACCCGTGTCACCCGTCAGCGTCGCGATCAGCAGTTCATCGCGTCGTGGTGAATGGCTCGCCGGCAGGAATCCATTCGACCGTCAGTTCAGGTACCAGCGGTCGAAGCCATTCAGCGACCTCGCGCATTCCGAAATCCTCGGACATCATGTGTCCGAGCAGGATCATTCCCTTCTTCTGGCCGTCCATCTGCGGCATCGAGGATGTATTCCGCGTTGCCGCCAGATTCCGCGGATTCCCCACCAACAGCGACATCGATCGAAGGCGTCAGCGCAGGCACGCCGTAGCCGGGGCCGAGCGCAACCCGCGTCACTTTCATATCGGGATCTCCGGCAATGCGAATCGCACGGCCTTTCAGTTTCTCAGCCACATCGACCGCGAGTTCGCGCAACGTTGTCGTGGGCAGCACGTAGACACGCGGTTGTGGCGACGCGTACTGCGTCCATCCCAGCATGCGCGCGGAGCCTGCGACCAGCGGGTCGGGCTGCAGCGCGTGCGCATGATCGTGAAAGCGGAAGATGACCAGGTTGTTGTCCTGAATGAAGCGCAGTTTGGCCTGATACGTCGGATCCTTCTCGAGATCGACGGTCTGGTCGGTGTGGTTGTAAAACGTGGGTTCGTGCGTAATCACGAAGTTGCGTCCAGCCGCGGCGGCGCGTCGGAGGACGTCGAAGGTCGACATCCCGGTTGTGGCGATTGCTTTGATCTCTGTCTCCGGACGACCAGCCTTGAATGTGTCGACGGTCTGGGTGCGCCAGGTGACGCCGACTTCCTGCAGCTTCTTCTGCATACGCGCGACAATCTGCTCGGCGGTCATGCGTTGACGCTCCAGTAGGGGTCGGTCACCGATATCGACTCGACGCGCACCTCCGGCACGAGCGAGCGAACGAAGGCCGCGCACGCCTGTATACCTGGCCCTTCGGACACCATCCGCCCGAGCGCGATCAGACCCTTGCCTCGATCGGCCGACCAGGTGTCGAGCGTGTACGGGCACAGCTTCCCACTCTCGTGGTTCGCCGGCGAGAATCACGTCTGCGTGCTGAAGGCTCGTGACGGCCATCGCGAGCGATGTCGTCCCCGGCGCGAGAAACACCGTGCGTACTCGCATGTTGGGTTGGCCCACCATCCGCAGGCCGCCACGTATTGGCAGCCGCCCGCGCACCTGCGCGGCCAGACCAGCCAGCGTCGTGTCGGGAACCCGATAGGTTTGCGGCGTGTCCGGCAACTCTCCGCTCCATTTCAATGTGGCGGCGAGCGCTTTCGCTGATTCGTTAGGCTGCCGCGCGTTCCAATGTTCCGCGAAGCGGAACACGACCAGATGAAGCTCGTCGATGACGGCCTTCTTGGCGAGGTAGACGGGATCGCTTGCGCGGTTGCCGGGATCGTCGTTCGCGGCGTAGAAAATCGGCTCCTGCGTGATGATGAAGTTCTGTCCGGCGGCTGCCGCGCGTCGCAGCACGTCAGTCGTGGCCATCACCGTGACGGCAATGCCCGTCACCGGTGTCGACGGATCGCCTGCCTTGAAGCCGTCAACCGTCTGCGCGCGCCAGGCGACGCCGACGTTGGATTTGATGCGGTCAGCGATCTGCTGTGCGGTGACGGTACCGCGCTGGCCGTGAGCCACTCGAGACGCCAGCAGCGTGGCGGCAGTCCCAACGATGAATTCCCGTCTGGAAGTATGGAGGCGTTCCATGGCGGGAGGATTGTAATACGACGTGGAGAGGTTGACGGATTGACAGTCGACCCATCCCACCGTACGCTCACGGTTAGCTCTCCAAGGGATCGCATGAGCTCCATAGCCTTGACCGTCAATCGGGTATCGCACACGGTTGATGCCGATCCGGCCACGCCTCTTCTCTACGTCCTGAGCGACGATCTGGGACTCCGAGGCCCCAAGTTCGGGTGCGGGCTCGGACAGTGCGGCGCGTGTACCGTCATCGTCAGCGGACGTGCGGTGCGCTCGTGCGTGACGCCCGTCAGCTCGGTCGCCGGCGCCGAGATCACGACGCTCGAAGGGCTGGGCACGCCCGACCATCCGCATCCTATTCAAAAGGCCTTCATCGACGAGCAGGCGGCGCAGTGCGGGTTCTGTCTCAGCGGTGTCGTCCTTACCGCGAAAGCCTTGCTCGATCAGAATCCGAAGGCGACCGACGCGGAACTGCGGCAGGCGATGTCGACCGTGCTGTGCCGATGCTTCACGCACGTTCGCATGCTCCGTGCGATCGCGCGCTACAGGCAGGGACTGTGACATGACCCCTGAGGCACGTGAGGCATTCGTTCGCGCAGGATTTTCGCGGCGGGATTTCCTGAAGACCTCCGGCGTTCTCGTCGTGAGTTTCGGGGCGGCATCGGCCATGCCGGGCAATCCTTGCGCAGGGACCGTTCGATACGCGTCCCTCCCACATCGATCCGCAGCGGCTCGATTCATGGATCGCGATCGCGGCGGACGGGAAGGTGACGGCCTATACGGGCAAGTGCGATCTCGGCCAGGGCATGCTGACCGCACAGACGCAGCTCGTGGCCGAAGAGTTGTCCGTTCCCATCAGTGCCGTGACCCTGGTTCAGTGCGACACCGCCGTCTGCCCCGACCAGGGGACGACGTCCGGCAGTCAGTCGACCCCGACGAACTTCAACGAACGCAATCTCGCTCTGGCGGCTGCGACGGCCCGTGAGGCGTTGATCGCTCTCGCCGCGGACCGGCTTGGCGAGCGTCGGGACCAGCTTGCACTCGACGCCGGCGTCATCTCGGTCACAGGCAATGGCGCCAAGCGTGTTGCGTACGGCGAATTGCTCGCCGGTAAGACGTTCAACCTCACGCTCGATCCTCAGGCGAAACGAAAGCCTTCGAACGAATGGAAAGTGCTCGGGCGAGCCCGTGCCACGACTCGACATGGCCGCGATGGCGACGGGGCAGTTCGAGTTCGTTCACAATCTGCGCGTTCCCGGCATGCTGCACGGTGTCGTCGTTCGTCCGCCGGCCCCCGGGGCCATGCTGACCACCGTTGACGAGAGCTCCGTCGCGAATCTGCCAGGCTTGGTGAAGGTCGTCACGAGAAAGAACTTCGTGGGCGTCGTCGCCGAGAAACCCTGGCAGGCGAGGCAGGCCGCATCGAAACTCAAAACTGTCTGGACCCAGGGTTCTGGGTCTGCCGCCCCAGCGCGATTTCTACGATTACCTTCGCAAGCAGCCGTCACGCGATGGCTACGTCGTCAACTCCAAGGATGTGGACGAGAAGCTCTCGAAGGCCGCCTCGATCGTAAAGGCCACATATCTGCATCCGTATCAGATGCACGGCTCGATGGGCACTTCGTGCGCGGTTGCGGACGTGCAAGGTAACAAGGCGACGGTCTGGTCGCCAACGCAATCCGCATACCCGACGCGGAGCGGCGTGGCGACGATGCTGGGAATCCCTGCGGACAACGTGCGGGTCGTCTTCGTGCGTGGAGCAGGTTGCTACGGGATCAATGGCGCTGACACCGTCTCGTACGATGCCGCGCTGCTTTCGCAGGCGGTTGGCAAGCCCGTGCGCGTGCAGCTCTCGCGGCAGGACGAAATGGCGTGGGAAAACTACGGGTTCCCCTACGTCATCGATCAACGCGTGGGCATCGATGCGGACGGCACGATCGTGGCCTGGGATTACGAGGCGTGGTTTGCGTCGCTCGGCGGTCGCCCCGGCACCAGTACGCCGGGCAATGTCATTACCGGGATGCTGGCGGGTTTCTCGCCCGCGCCCTTTGCGCCCCGGGCAGCGGCCGAGCCTGGCGGGCGTTTCAACAATGGCAGCAATGCGGCGCCATCGTACGTGGTCGGGCGGGTCGGTGGCAGCGCCGGAGGCGCCGGTGTCGTCACCAGCGAGCGCGTGCTGACCCACACGGTGGCTTCTCCGTTTTTCACCGGGCCGCTGCGGTCGCCGTCCCGATTGCAGAACACGTTCGCGCACGAATGCCTGCTCGACGAGGTCGCGGCTCACGTTCGGGCGGATCCGGTCGGCGTACCGACTTCGGCATGTGAGCGATCCAGCGGCTCAAGTCCGCCATCAGCGAAGCAGCCAAGCTGCGGAGCTGGCAGCCCCGTCCTTCTCCAAAACCCGGCGCGTCACGAACCGGAGTCGCATCCGGCCGGGGCATGGCGTGCGTCGTCTACGAAGGGGACAACGGTTACGTTGCCATCGTTGCTGAAGTCGACGTGAATGCGGCAACCGGGAAGGTTGTGGCGCGACGACTCTTTGTCGCGCAGGACTGCGGTCCGGTCTCCAATCCCGACGGCATGAAGAACCAGCTCGAAGGGGGTGCCCTCCAGGGGCTGAGCCGCGCGCTCGGCGAAGAAGTCACCTGGGACGCACAGAAAGTGACGTCAATCGACTGGCAGACGTACCACAGCCTGACGCTTGGCGACGACATGCCCACCGTTGAGAGCGTGCTGATCGACCGGCACGACGCCGAGGCGACCGGCGCTGGCGAGACGGCGATCACGGTGATTGCCGCGGCGATCGGCAACGCCATCTTCGACGCCACCGGCGTTCGCATCCGGCAGATTCCCATTCACGCCCGAGCGGGTGAAACGGCACTCGCTCGGCGTAGATCATAGGTTCTACTGGGTTCTGCGGGGTTCTGCAGGGTTCTGTAAGGTTCGTTCTAGGTTCTGGGTTCTACGAGGTTCGCGGCGTCCTCGCAGAACGAACCCTGTAGAACCTGCGTAGAACCTCGTAGAACCTTGTAGAACCCGAGTTCGGCGCAGATAATACCCGTCGTCCTTCTCGCATTCCTCGGAAGGAGTTCCTAGTGATGGCGGTTTCAGAGCGTCAGTCAGCGGCGCGCGCGTGTTACGTTTCGGCAAGGTTGGCGTTCTGGTCGCCTTGACGGCAGCGGTCATCACGGCGGCAGCGATAGACTCCGCGCGAATGGCGGGACTACGGCGGCGGTCCCGACAACTCGAAGTTCAGCAGCCTGAAACAAATCAACAAATCGAACGTCGCGAAGCTCGATGTCGCCTGGACGTACCCCTACGGCGAGACGATGTTCAATCCCATCGTCGGCGCGTGGCGTGATCTACGGAAGGGCCGCAACAGTTCGCTGATCGCGCTGGACGCTGCAACAGGAAAGGAGATCTGGATCCACGAGGGCCTCGAAGGGATCACGCGCCGGGGCATGAACTACTGGGAGAGCAAGGACGGCAAGGATCGCCGCCTCATCTTCAGCATCAGCGACTACCTCCAGGAGATCGACGCCGCGACCGGCAAGTCGATCGTCACGTTCGGCATGGACGGCGTCGTCGATCTGCGCGAAGGACTTGGACGCGATCCGGCAGACGATCGGCCGCATCCAGTCGAACACGCCCGGCAAGGTGTTCGAGAACGATCCTGGTCGTGCCCTGATCTGTGATCTCGGTCGGCGACCGGCGAAGCGTATTTCTCGCCGCCCGGCGATCTGCGCGCCTACGACATCGTCACCGGCAAGCTCGTCTGGCAGTTCCACACCGTGCCGCATCCCGGGCGAGTTCGGCTACGACACGTGGCCGAAGGATGCGTGGCAGTACATCGGCGGCACCAACACCTGGGGTGAGATCACGATCGACGCCGAGCGCGGCATCGCGTACTTTCCCGACCGGGTCGGCCACGTTCGATTTCTACGGCGCCGATCGCCATGGCGCGAACCTCTTCGCCAACTGCCTGCTCGCGCTCGACGCGCGCACCGGCAAGCGTCTGTGGCACTTCCAGAACGTGCACCACGATCTCTGGGATTACGACAACACGTCGGCGCCGCAGTTGACGACGATCAAGCAGAACGGCAAGACGATTCCCGTCGTCGCGATGGCGGGCAAGACCGGATTCCTCTACGTCTTCGATCGCGTGACCGGCGAGCCGATCTGGCCGATTGAGGAGCGGCCCGGTGCCGACGAAGACCGAGGTCCCGGGCGAACAGGTCTGGCCGACGCAGCCGTTCCCGACGATGCCGCCGCCGTTCGCGCGACAGAAGTTCACGGTGGACGATCATCAATCCGTACATGCTGACCGACGACCGAGCGCGAACAGTTCAAGCAGCGCATCGCGACGGCCCGGAACGAAGGACTCTTCACGCCGATTGGATTCAGCGAAGTGATCCACATGCCGGGCAACAACGGCGGATCGAACTTTCGGCAGCACGTCCTCGAATCCGAGCGACGGCACGGTGTACGTCATCAGCTACGACATCCCGGCGATCATGCGACTGCTGACGCCGGAGGAAGCGGCTGCTCGCGGCGGACGCGGTGGCGGGGGCGGAGGCGGCGGGGCCGGGCTTGTCGTGTTCCAGCGCGACTGCCAGGCGTGCCATGGCGCCGATCGCAGCGGCACGCCGAACGGCGCGTCCCTGGTTGGCGTGGCCGGACGGCTCTCGGCCGAGGAGATGCGCTCGACGGTCGCTGAACGGCAAGGGCCGTATGCCGCCGATTGCCGCATCTCTCTGCTGAGCGATATCGACGCCGTCGTCGCCTACCTCGCCGCGGCCGACACACCCGGGCGCGGCGGCCGCGGCCGCGGCGCGGACGCCGCGGCTCCGGCGTTGCCTCCAGGCCCGGTCGTTCAATCGGGACCAGCGGTCGTCGCGCACCGGTGGCGGCGGTCGCGGAGGGCGGGGAGCCGGACAGCAGGCGTATCCGGAGGGCGTCGAGGCTCCAGCCGAACGCTACACGATGAACGGCTACGGTCTCTACTCGAACATCGTCCGGCCGCCGTACACGACGCTGACGTCGTACGATCTGAACAAGGGCACGATCAAGTGGCAGGTGCCGCTTGGCGATGACCCGCGGCTTGCGAGCCTTGGCGTGACTGGCACCGGAACCGCTGGTGATTTCAAGTTCGGCGTGATTCCGACGGTCACCGGGACTGGTGTTCGTCGCCGGCGGCGACGACAAGCTGCACTGTCTACGATGCGGAGACAGGGAAGCAGCTGTGGGAGCGCCAGCTCGGAGCGGCGAGCCGCGGCATCCCGTCGATGTACGAACTCAAAGGGCGTCAGTACTTGCTGATGACGGCGTCGGATCCTGGCGTTGGGCCGAATCGGAACCTCCGGCCCGAGCTGCCGCACGGGTACGTGGCGTTCGCGTTGCCGAAGTGAGGTATGGGTTCAAAACATCCGTCTGGGAAACCAGGTCCAGGGACTCCTTCACTCTCTCAGCCCGAAGGCCGCCATCACGTTCCCGCAGATGATCGTGACGTACTGCTTGCCGTCCACCTCGTAGGTGATCGGCGCTGAGAGGATCTGCGCCGAGCCGAGGCTGACTCTTCCACAGCAGCTCGCCCGTGCGCGCGTCGAGTGCCTGGAAGTAGCCTTCGCGACCGCCCGTAAACAGCAGATCCGACGCGGTCGTCAGGATTCCTGCGTCAGTGAGGTCGTACATCGGAAACGTCCACTTGCCGCTCGCCGGTCTGCGGATCGAGCGCGACGACGGCGCCGTGCGATGCCGCGTCGGTCCAGTTGTTGATCGGTCCGCGTCTGATGTTCGGGGCGACCGGCGCATCAGGGCGCGGGACGGGTCGCCCGGTAGTTCCCGCCCCAATAGTTCTGGCCCGGCTGGTATTGCGCGGGCTGGCTCGTGAAGACACCTCCCGACATCCTCCCAGGTCGGAATGTAGAAGAGACCGGTGCGCGGGCTGTACGACGGCGAGTACCAACTCGTTCCTCCCTGCTGTCCCGGCCACGTCGTTGCGCCCGCGGCTGCGGCGTCTGCATCGGGCGGCCGTTCGCGTCGAGTCCGCTCGCCCAGTTCACCTTGACGAACGGCTTGCCGAACAGAAACTTCCCGGTGGTGCGATCGAGCACGTAGAAGAAGCCGTTGCGGTTGGCGAGCATCAGCAGTTTCGCCGGAGCGCTCCGTTCCACGTCGGTGTCCACGAGCACCGGCACCTGCGTCGCAGTCCCAGTCGTAGCGATCGTTGGGCGTGAACTGGAAATGCCATTGCAGCTTGCCGGTGTCGGCGTTGAGCGCGACGACGGAATCCGTGTAGAGGTTGTCGCCTGGCCGCTGCGCGGGTTGAAGTCGGGACCCGGATTGCCGATGCCCCAGTAGGTCAGGTTCAGCGAGGGATCGTACGTGCCGGTGACCCAGAGCGAGCCGCCGCCGTTCTTCCACGCGTCGCCGCTCCACGTGTCGGAGCCCGGCTCGCCTGGCGCCGGGATCGTGTTGAAGCGCCAGGCCTCCTTGCCGGTCGCCGCATCGTACGCGGCGATGAATCCGCGAATGCCGTATTCGCCGCCGCCGACGCCGATGATGACCTTGTCCTTCACCGCCAGCGGCGCAAGCGTGATCGAATAGCCGTGCGCGAACTCGGCGACGGCGACGTTCCACCGCACGCCGTCCGCTCCTCGCGTCGAGTCGCAACCAGGTGCGCGTCGAGCGTGCCCATGAACAGCGTATCACCCAGGATCGCGAGACCGCGATTGTTCGCGCCGCAGCAGGCCTTGTAATCCGGCGAGCCCGCGTATTTGTAGATCCAGAAGATGCGTCCTGTTCTCGCGTCGAGCGCGACGACATCGTTCGGCCGCTGGGTGAGATACATGATCCCGTCGATCACGAGCAGGCGAGGACTCCCAAGGACCGGCGACCTGGTTCTGCAGGATCCATTTCAATTCCAAGTGACTTCACGTTGCCCGGATCGATCTGGGTCAGCGTGCTGTAGCGCTGCCCGGAATACGCGCCGGAGTACGTCAGCCAGTTCCGTGGCTCGTCGCCCGCCTGCACCAGCCGATCCGTGGTGATCTGTCCCACCAGTGCGGCCAGCGCGATGAGCAGCGCGATCACGGCCAGGATCCTTTCAACGAGGAAAGATATGCGATGAGATCGATCAGCTTCGTCGGGCGTGAGCGTGTCCTTTACCGACGGCATCGGGGACGTCGTGCTCACGGACCATTGACGGAGCTCCGCCTTGACGAGCGACACAGGCGTCCGTCGTCGGTGACGATCTGAACGGTGTAGGTGTCTTCGTTCAGTCGGCGGCCAGTGATGACGCGGCCCTCGCGTGTCACTGCGCGGACCGGACGATTGATGGGCAGCATCGATCCCGTCGGATCGACGAGCGACCGCTGGATCGAGCTCGCGGTTCGGACTCTGGCCGACGTCGGTGAGGTCCAGTCCGGTCTCCCGTCCTCGGGCATCGACACGATGGCAGGTCAGGCACTGCGCCTTTGCCTTCGAAAATCGATTGCCCGCGCGCCGGGTCGCCGGCCGGCACCGTGTTTGTGCCGGTATCGAATCCGCTGCGGATGAAGGCCGACGAGAGCCGAGCGTCCGTTGGATCAAGGCGAAACGCCGGCATGCCGGTTCCGGGAATGCCGTTGGCAAGGAGCGCGATCAGCGCGGCATCGGTGGTGGCGCGCGGCAGCGGGCCTTGACGGAGATCGATGCCGCCCACGCCAGCGCCGGTCGGACCGTGACAGCCAATGCACAGCGCTGCGTATACGCGCGCGCCAGCAGCGATGTCGGCCTGCGGATATTGTCCGGAGTGATCCTGGGCAGTTGGGAGTGCGGTCACCAACAAAGCGACGACTATCTGAAAGATCACGCGCAATTTGTACCACGACTCCGACGCGGCGCTAAAGCGCCGCGCTACGGGCGCAGAGGAGAAACGCCAGTCGGGACACCGACACCCGTAGCGCGCGGCTTCCGCCTTCGCCAAGGCTCCGGCTGACCGCCGTATCTTTCGCGTCTCCTCGTTCGCCGCGCGATTCACAACGTCGCAACCACGACGTCGTAAATCGGCTGCGTGCCTTCGTGGCCGTTGCCGGCCTCGATCGTATAGAGCCCCTTGTACCCGAGGTCGTGCTCGAGGAATTTGATCGCTGTTGCGAGATCCCAACGCGTGTTCACGCGTGTGTGCATGCTGCCGGCCGTGTACGGGAACAGCATTCGAAGGCACTGATGCAGCTCTTCCTGATTTGCGGCCCCCGCACCGCCGACATCGACATTTGCGCGCGCACCCGAGCCTTTCAGGATCTCAGCGAGCAGAGCCCACACCTCGGGCTGCGGCATGGGCGGCGCGGCGGGTGCGGGTGGAGGCGTCGGCATGGCCGCAGTTGTGGTCGCCGCGGAAGTGGGCTGTGTCGACGTGGTCGCAGGCGCCTGTCCCGTACTCGTCGCGGCCGGAGCCGTTCCGGCGCCGCCGACGTCCCCCGCGTCCGCCGCCCCCCGCGCCACGCGTCTCGACCGAGACGATGATGCCCTTCGATTGGCCGTAGTCGGCCATTGCCTTCAACGTGGGGATGCCGTACACCTTGTTCTCGTCCGTCGGCATCACGTTCGTCGTCCCGCCCTGCGCGCCTTGATTGATCATCACCCGCTGTGCGCCGAGCATCACCGCATGGTCGATCCACATCTTCGTCAGGTCGATCGCCATCAGCCGATCGCGCAGTCGGGGCGCGGACATGTTCAACCCGGAGAACTCCAGATTGATCTGCGTCATCCGCGACTTGCTCTTCTCGATATGGCTCCGAAGATCCTTCAGGTACGACGGTTCGGTCGACGGAATGTGGTAGTGCTGGAATTCGACCTTGTGGACGCCGTACTTGTCCGCAATCATCTCGGCGACGTCGAACAGCTCGAGCGTTCGATTCGGATTGTCCTCGACGTCGGGGACTTTCAGGATGCTCTGAAAGTTCAGCGTCATGATCGAGATTCGATCGAGCGTCGATTGTTTGACGTCCTTCGGCGCCTGCGCCCACACCGAACGGCTGCCAGCCGCCGCCACGGATGCCGCGGTGATCAGAAACTCACGGCGTTTCATTCGATGCTCCTCTTGACGTATCCCGGATCCCGGACCCCGGATCCCGATTTATTTCTTCTCTGGCAGCGCGTACGCGATCGCGCCAGTCGGCGCGGACGTGTCCGATTCCCCGGCCGCGGCTTCCCGCCGCCGCCTCGCCGCCCGCCGCCCTCGCTCGTCACGATCACGAAATACTGCCGGCCCTTGGACTCGTAGCTCACGGGCACACCGCTCGTCGTGCCGTTGAACGTGCCCGTCCAGAGCACCTGGCCGGTGTCCTCGTCGTACGCCCGCACCTTGCCGTCGTTGCCGGCGTGAAAGACGACGCCGCCTTTGGTGACGACGATACCGTATCGCGCGCCAACTCCGCCTGTGTTCGGTGGTCCGCCGGCTCTCATCGTCGGAATGTGATCGCCGTTGGGCACCTGCCACTTGATTTCACCAGTGTTGAGGTCGTACGCCGTCAACGTGGTGTAGGGCGGTTTGGTGAAACTGGCGAGCACGCCGTAGTCGGTCATGTAGCGATTCGTCGGCACGTCCTTGACGTCGGGCGGATAAAGCGCGTTGCCCGCGTTTCCACCGGCACCTGGATAAAAAGGTCCGAGCGGACGGGGCGGAAGCGGAGGCTGCGGTGCGCCACCGCTCGCCACGACCGGTCCCGGCGGGAACGTTTCGGCGCCGCCACCTCGACCGCCAATGCGTCCACGTCCGGCCGACGGGCTCGCTGTTGGCGAGATACGCGATGATTGGATTGATCTCCGACTCGGTGATGCCGTCGACCGCGCGCATCTGCCCTTTGCCGCCCGTGACGACGGCCTTGATGGCGTCCTCGCCCATCCGATCGGTCACGCCCACAAGCGAGCTGACGCCGGGCAGCGCGCCTTTGAGATCGGCGCCGTGGCAGCTTCGGCAGTGACGTCTGATAGCCCTGAAAGCCCGCCTGAAGCGAGGCGTTGTTGCCGCCGCCACCGCGTCCAGGTTCGGGCGTCCGTTTGGTGACGTCCTCCAGCTTGAGAATCGCGACCTGATTGACGCCGACGACGAACACCATACCCTTCTGCGGATCCGCCGCGGTCGTGCCCCAGTTCGATCCGCCCTGATTGCCGGGCATCGAGATCGTGTCAGTGAATCCCGGAGGCGTAAACATGCCCTCGTTGCGTGCGTTCTTCACGCGCTCCTTCATCGCCTCGTACTGCTCCGGCGTGGCCAGCCATGGATTCACGTCGTCAACCGAGAACGTCTGTCGAATGAACGCCGGGGGCTTGGTCGGGAACGGCTGCGTCGGCCAGCTCTGCTCGCCGGGCACGTCGCTCTTGGGCACAGGCCGCTCTTCAATTGGCCACAGAGGTTTGCCGGTGACGCGATCGAGGACGTAGAGAAACCCGGTTTTGCCCGCGTGCGCGACCGCATCGATCTTGCGGCCATTGTGCCGCACAGTCACCAGCTGCGGCGCGGAGACGTTGTCGAAGTCCCAGAGGTCGTGGTGGACGGTCTGGAAGTGCCAGAGCCGCTTGCCGGTCTTGGCCTCGAGCGCCAGGATGCAGTTGGCGAACAGGTCCTGTCCAATGCGATCGGCGCCGTAGAAATCGTAGTTGGCCGATCCGAGCGGGATGTAGACGATGCCGCGTGCCTCGTCGACCGACATCGAGCCCCAGTTGTTGACACCGCCGACGTATTTGTACGCCTCTTTCGGCCACGTGTCGTATCCGAACTCGCCGGGGAGCGGCACGGTATGGAACTGCCATTTCTTCTCGCCCGTGATCACGTCGTACGCCCGGATGTCGCCCGGCGGGTTGATGAACGCTTCGCCCGGCGCCGAACCGAGAATAAGCAGGTTCTTCCAGATCTTTCCCGGGCTGTTCGATTGAATTCTGCCGGCATATTGCTCGGCCCGCGCCAATCCGTGCCGCAGATCGACGATCCCGTTTTCGCCAAAGGTCAGGATGGTTTTGCCTGTGCGCGCGTCGATCTCCTGGAGGAAACTGTTGATTGAGAACAGCAGCCGCCGGTCCTTGCCGTCGTCGCTCTGCCAGTAGTTCACGCCGCGGCTGGTGATCCCCGCGAGCCCCTCGTGGATCCAGATCTCTTTACCGGTCGTCGCATCCAGTGCGATCAACGAGTTGCCCCGTCCCAGCACATAGATGACGTCGTCCACCACGATCGGGTTGAAGCCGGTCGTGGCGTACGGATAGAACCACGCCACCTCGAGCTGGCTGACATTGGACTTCTTGATTTGATCTGACGCGACGAAGTTGGAGCTGTCCGGGCCGGCAAGGTTGTCGAACCACCACTTGTTGCTGCGCACGGCCGCCGCGACGCCCACTGCGACTCCGGCGATCAGCGCCGTCGTCAGTATTGGAAAGGTGAGACACGTAATACGGGAACGGCGTGTATCAGCGGACGATGGACCGAACGAATGCGCAGATGTCATGTGTCCGTCCCAGAAGACCGCGAAGGCCGATGCTGCTGACTGTAGGATCAAGCACTGCGGATATTCGCGGAAAGCGTTTTGGCGCGCATTAAAGCATGGCCGGCGCACGGAGGCAAGCCGACGGTCCGTCATCCCTTTGGCGGGACGACCACCCACTGACGACTGCGGATGCTGACGCCTCGGCGCTTCACCTTCACGTCAAGCTTGCGGGGCCGGCCGTCGCGATCTGCCGGCGCAGGCTCGACGCCCAGCAGGTAATACGCGGAGGTTTCACGGAGGATCCGGTCGAACGCAAAGTTCGCGGTGCCCACCGGCACGTAAATCAACCGCCCGCCGGCAGACTGTGAGAAGTCGCTCAGCCAGCTGCTGTACAGCGCGCGGTCGCGCGCCACTTCCGAGCTGCCCGGTGCTTTCTGCGAGGCTGGCCCAACTCCGGGCGTCGTGTCGATGTGGACGGTGTACACCGTCGCATTCGCGCGGGCGGCGGTCTGGCCCATCACTCGGGCCATGTCGCCGACGTCCGGCCGACCCGCGGAACGATCGCTGACCAGCAGTCCGGCGCTCACGAGCACGACGGCTTTGCGGCCTGGGATCTTTTCCAGCGCACGAGAGCAGCGCTTCCAGACCAGTCAGGCTTGTTTGAACCTGCCGCTCGAGTTGCTGGGCAAGTTGTATCCCCTCCGCATAGATCTTGCTCGGGCAATCGGGATCCTCCGGGCATTCTCGAGCCTGGATCTTGAGGACGGGATCCAGCTCCATCGCCGTTCCGCCGTCGGCGGTGGGGTTCTGAACATTCCGGGCGGCGGAGAGGAAGGAATTGGGGTTGGACATCTGAGCCGTGATGTCCACGATCTCCCACGGCCTCAAGTTGTAATGCGTCCGAAGCTGATCTTTCTGCCCGGTGACGCGTCCGAGGCTGATCGTAATCGGCGTGCGCTGCGTCGTTGGCGCGATCTGGCTGCCCGTGGGGTAAACAAAGAGCCCGATCCGATCGCTCGCATCGAGATGCTGCACGAAGCTCTGCGCGCCCTCGATGGGTGCTCGTTCCGCGCCAATCTCAAAGCTGCCGGAATCAATCGCCAGAACGAACGTCCGGCCGCGCCCTTCGGGCGGCCGCGGCTCCGCCGGATCGTCGGTGGTTGGCAGTTGGCCGATGAACTGTGCGGAAACGACCTTGCGTCGCTGACCGTTTATTGAAACCTGAAACGAGTCCGGTCCGATCCGTCCGATCGGATTTCCGTCGGCGTCGACGACCTGCACGTCGACCGCAATGACGTCGACGAGGCTGCGAAACACCGTCTGGCGCGCCGATGTCGCGACGATGCACACGGCGGCGAGTGCCGCGGCAAGCAGGACCCTCGTCACAACAGGCATTCGTCGTCGTTGTGTCTTCACGTAGCGGTCTTTCACGAATCAAGCGGTGTTTTCCGCTGTCTTTCGCGCCCCGATCGAAGCAAAAGCGAAGAAAAGGTGCCAGGCACCTTTGCTGAAAAGGTGCCAGCCACCTTTCGCGTTTGAGCCTTCGGTCGCCGGAACGGTGTCTTCATGGGGCCACACCTCTGTTGAATAGGTTCCAGAATCGCGGGACATTATGGAGCAACCTGGCGAATTGATGAATGAGTAGTTTCTCAGCGGTCAACCGGTCGGATCCCGGTCCCGGATCCCGTCGCCGGCGCCACCGCGTCGGTTCAGCGCCGCTCGCCAATTCGGATATAACTGTCTGCTCACATGTGGCAGCACAACTACGAACCGCTGGGCGGCAGTGTCGGCGTTTCCGCGCTCGGAGCCGTGTTTCCGATCGCCGTGTTGTTTTTCATGATCGGGGTCAGGCGGAAGCCGGCATGGATGGCGGCAGCGACCGCGCTGATCTCGGCGTTGGTCGTCGCGCTCGTGGTGTACGGCATGCCGGTCAGGCTCGCGATTACATCGGCCATCTTCGGGGCAGCCTTTGGGATTTTTCCGCTGACATGGATTTGCTTCAGCTCGATCCTCCTGTATCGCCTCGCGGTTGATACCGGGAAATTTGAAATCATCAAGGACTCCGTCGGCGGTCTCACCAACGATCGCCGGCTGCAGGCGATGTTCATCGCCTTCTCCTTCGGTGCATTCATCGAAGGGGCTGCCGGGTTCGGGGCGCCTGTGGCGGTGTCAGGGGCGATGCTGGCGGGGCTGGGGTTTTCACCGTTCTACGCCGCCGGCATCTGCCTGCTCGGGAATACGACGCCAGTTGCGTTCGGATCGCTCGGAATTCCGGTGACCACGCTCGCCAATATCACCGGGCTGCCGGTACTTCAGCTCAGCGCGATGGTTGGCCGCCTCTGCGCGATGGTGTCCGTGTTCGTTCCCGCTTATCTCGTAGTGGTCATGACCGGCCCGAGGCGAGCTCTGGAGGTTCTGCCAGCCATCATCGCGTGCGGCGCGTCCTTCGCGGGCATGCAGTTCTATGTGTCGAATTACTGGGGACCCGAGCTGACCGACATTGCCAGCTCTCTCACCTGCATCGGCGTGATGGTGCTCGTGCTGAAGATCTGGAAGCCGCGCAGCATTCTTCGTCTGGAGGGAGACACGCCAATCACCTCCGAAGCGCCCAAACACTCAGCCGCGGAGGTGGCTGTGGCGTGGCTCCCGTACATGCTGCTCGTCGGGTGCGTCGTCCTGTGGGGAGCTCCGTCGATCAAACTTGGACTCAACCGCTGGTCCGACAGCCTCCTCCCGTCGTTCGTGGCAAAAAGCGCCACCGGTACTCAACGGTCTGCTGGTACCGGGACTTCACAACGCGATCACCCGGATCCCACCAGTTACTGCGCGCCCCGCACCGTACGCCGCCGTATTCGAGTTCAACTGGCTGAGCGCCGCCGGGACCGCATGTTTCATGGCGTCGGTGCTGACAGCGTTGATTCTGCGTGTCTCTCCGCGACAGTTCGCCAAGAGCTACGCGACGACCTTCAAGCAATTGGCCCTGCCGATGCTGACGATTTCGTGCATGCTGGCTCTGGCGTATCTGATGAACTATTCAGGAATGACGTCGACACTCGGTCTCGCGCTCGCGGCGACCGGCACGGCCTTTCCGTTCTTCAGCGCTACACTTGGATGGCTGGGCGTGTTTCTCAGCGGCAGTGATACCTCTGCGAATGCGCTCTTCGGCAACCTTCAGGTCGTGACGGCGAATGCCCTGAACATCAATCCGGTTCTGACGGCCTCGGTCAATTCGGCCGCAGGTGTCGTCGGGAAAATGATTTCCTTACAGAGCATTGCGGTCGCCGTCGCGGCGACGGGCATGAGCTCAGCGGACGAGAGTCGGTTGTTTCGGTTTACGATCAAGCACAGCATCCTGCTCATGATCGTCATGGGTGTCATCGCGCTGTTCTATGCGTATATATTCCCTGGATACGTGCCGGGGGTGCATTAGGGCGAGATCCGGGCTCGCGACTCGCGATTGGCGGCTCGCGGCTCGCGACTCGCGACTGGCGGCTCGCGACTCGCGATTGGCGGCTCGCGAGTCGCGATTCGCGATTTAACGATTCGAGGATTCAGGGATTCAGGGATTTGATTCAGGGATTCAGGATTCGGGATTCGGGATTCAGGATTCGGGATTCGGGATTCAGGATTCGGGATTCAGGATTAGTGATCAGTGATTAGCGATTCTTGGTATTGCGTCAGCAACCTCGATGAGGTGCCCTCTCCCGCGCTGTTGATCTATCCCGATCGCGTCGAGGAGAACATCCGCCGGATGATCCGGATTGCCGGCGGCGTGGAGCGCCTCCGCCCGCATTTGAAGACGAACAAACTTCCCGAGGTCATCCAGATGCAGATGGCCCAGGGCATCACGAAATACAAGTGCGCGACGATCGCGGAAGCGGAGGTGGCCGCGGCCTGCTCGGTGCCTGACGTGTTGCTCGCGTATCAACCGGTCGGACCGAACGTCAAGCGGTTCATCCAGCTCGTGAAGAAATTTCCCTCCACTCGGTTCTCCGCGCTGGTCGACGATACGGAAGCGGTAGCGGCGCTCTCGAAAGCCGCGTCCGAAGCCCGCGTGACGCTGGATCTCTTTCTGGATCTCGACTGCGGTATGCACCGGACCGGAGTCGCGCCAGGACCCGAAGCGGTTGCCCTCTACAAACTGATCGCCTCCTCCCCGGGGCTTCGTGCCGCCGGTCTCCACGATGTACGACGGACATATCCGTGACACTGATCCGTCGCGCCGCGCCGCCGCGTGCGATGTGTCGTTCGGTCAGTTGGAATCCGTTCGGCAAGAGCTCGTGAATTCGGGCGTCTCAGTGCCGGAGGTCGTGGCCGGCGGGACACCGACGTTCCCCATCCACGCCAGGCGGGCGTCCGTGCAGTGCAGTCCCGGGACCAGCGTGTTCTGGGACCTGGGTTACGAAACGCTGCTGCCCGATCTGGACTTCCTGCCCGCCGTGCTCGTGCTGACGCGAGTGATCAGCAAGCCATCTGCTCACATTCTATGCCTCGACCTCGGTCACAAGGCCATTGCATCCGAAGGCCCGCATCCGCGAGTTGAACTGTTCGGCCTGGAGGACGCGCGGGCCATCGGCCACAGCGAAGAGCATCTCACCATCGAAACGGACCGCGCGGCCGACTACCACGTGGGCTCGCCGCTGTACGGTATTCCCTGGCACATTTGTCCGACGGTGGCGCTCCACCAGGAGGCAGTCGTGATTAGAGACGGGCGCGCAGCGGAGCGGTGGCAAGTTGTCGCTCGGGCGCGAACGATTACCGTTTGACGAGAAGTGGTTTCAAAACCCGATAGCGGGTGGCCGCGGACAGGACCCGCGCCTGACACGGGTTTTGAAGCCACTTCTCCTGTATCGAGCCGCCGATCGGATTTCACACCTTCAACGATTTCAGAAACGCGACGCTTTCCTTCGTCAAATCCCAGTTCTGTTCGACGAAGTAGTTCTTGACGCCGGCGGTCTTCGCCGCCTTGAACGTCTTCACCCAGTCAATCGTTCCCTGTCCGACCGGCTTCTGCGGACGGCCGCCGCGGCCACCGCCGCGTCCTCGACCGGCCGCCGGCGCGTTCGGATCCGGAGGCGGCGGCGGGGGAGGCAGGGGCGCATTCATGTCGACGTCTTGCAGGTGCATCGAGATGAACCGGCCGGGGTACTTGGTGAAGTAATCGGCACCGACGAGCCCGGACGTAATCGTCGACATCTGGAACTGGAACTTCACGAGCTTCGGATCGAGCAACTCGAACAGCGTGTCGTACGTCCGTTTTCCGTCGACCATCGACAGCTCGAATCCCTCGTTGTGGAGTCCCTGCTGAATGCCAGACTTCGCCGCGATCTCACCGATCTTGTTGTACTCGTCGGCCGCCTTCTTGACCGCATCGATGGTCGTCGTCCCGTCCTTGACCGGGCCGCCCAGGCTGGCGGTAATCATCTGCTTCATGCCGATTTCTTTTGCCCAGTCGATGCTCTTCTGCTGGCCCTCGCGAAGCTCGCGCATGCTGAAGTGCGCGCTTTCGCACTTCATACCGTGATCGGAAATGATTTTCTTGGTCTCTTTCGCATCCGCCAGCTTCGCGAACTCGTTGTATCCGATCGCCGAACACAGCTCGATTCGCTCGATGCCGATGTCCTTCATCTGCTTCAGCAAGTCGGCAAACTTCCCGTCCGCGATCAGTGCGCGGTGGGGATAGGTCTGACTGCCGATCGGCAGTCCGAGCGGGTTGGCCCGCAGCGTCGCCACGCCGCCAGCCGCAAGGAACCCGGCCACTGCCGCATCCGTCGCTGTCTTCTTGAAGAATTCTCGCCGTGAGATCTCAGCCATCGGTGGCTCCTTCGCTGGGTGATTGACGCGTCCTACAGTTCCCGCGCGCGAATGTTCCTGTACTTGACGTTCCCGGCGAATCCGCCGGATTCCCCGGCCGGCGGCCATTGAAAGGAAATCGGCGCCGCCTCTTTCCAGCTGGCTTCCGCGGGATCGGTGGGATCATCGGTCACATCGCAGATCTGCTTGTCGTTCAGCCAGACCTGAAGATGCGGACCCTTGAAGCTGATTCGGACGTGGTTCCAGTCCCCCTTCTTGCGGATCATCGGAAACTGATCGCAGTCCTGCAGATATCCGGGCCTGCTGCCGCAATCACCCGACGACAGCCAGTCGACGTTCGTTCGAATGGCCTGGGGAACTGTCCGATGGACAACGATGCCGATGTATTCTCCGGCCTCGCGGCGCCCGAGATTGAGTTGATAGGCGTTGCGAAGGGTCACGCCGCTGTTGAATGTGCAGGTTTTGTCTTCGCTCAGATTTGCCTCTTTGTCTCCCAGTTTCGGCGTGCACTTCGCGCCGGCCTCGGCCAGCATGAAATCGAACTCGAGTTCGACGTCCTTGAACTTGTCGACCGTGGCCAGGCTGCCGCTTCGCTGGCCCTCGGGCGGCGGCACGCTTGTGATTACGCCGTTGTCAACTTTCCAGCCGCGCTCTTCCGGGTTCGTCGACGGTGGGGCAGGGGGCGTCGCCGGAGCCTGACCCGCCGGACCGCCGGCGCGCCCGCGACCGCCGCCCGCGAGGACAGTCCACCCAGTCAGATCCTTGCCATTGAAGAGCGGTTTCCATGCCCCCGGAGATTGCGCGTTGAGCACCGGCGCGCTCGCGAGAAGCGTTCCAACGATGCCAAGGAGCGGTGCACAGATCGCGGCGCCTGCCCGCGTGAAGTGGGATGTCATGCGTGAGTGCCTCCCCGTTTGGGGCATAGCATCGTCGAAGAGCGAGTCGTTGGCAAGAGAGATCGGTCGAGTTCCTGCTGGACATCGATGACGTCAAAGACTACAATGTAGTCACCTCGGCATTGCGTCATGGCTGATACGCTGGGCTCGTTCGAACAGGCTGTGCTGCTGGCGATCCTTCGCCTCGGTGAACACGCGTACGGGCGCGCGGTGCTCAGCGAAGTCCAGGCACGGCTTGGCCGCGAGGTTGCCGCCGGGGCCGTTCACGCGACCCTCGAGCGGCTCGAACGGAAGGACCTGATCGCGTCGCGGCTCGGAACCGGGACGCCTATCCGCAGCGGCCGGGCCCGGCGCTTCTATCGGATCAAGCCCAAAGCCGTGCGTGCGCTCAACGAGGCGCGTGCCGCGGTCGACACTCTCTGGCATGGACTCGAGTTTCCGCTGAAAGGACACGTATGAGCACGGATGCGACACCTCCGGCGTGGGCGGAAGCCGATCCTGCGCGCCGTGCTGAAGCCGACTGATTTCGTGACGGTTTCAGGCGATCTTCTCGAGGAGTACAGGGAAACCGTTCAGCCAACCCGTGGTCAGTCTGGCGCGGACGTTTGGTACATCGCGCAGGTGCTTGGGTTCGCGACGCGTGTTCCTCGTGTCTGGGGTGCAGTGCTTGGTGTGGCAGTCGTTGCAAGAACAGCGCTCGACTGGCTCGTACCAACGACGGACTTCGCTTCCCGATCGCTGGTCTCGACCGACATCGGTATCGGTATCCTGCTCGTCACAGGATTCTGGTCGGCGTGGCGCTCCGGGTCGCCGCTTGCAGGCACGCTCGCGGGAATCACCACAGCACTCGTCGGTGCTGTGATCAGCATTGCCGGCGCCATCGGCATGCTCGCGCTCTGGCACGATCCGCAGACGATGAGCGCGATTCGAGCCAGCGGTGGTTTATCCGAGGCCTTCACATTGCCGATCATGATGGTGTTGCCCGGCGCGATTCTCGGCACCCTCGGTGGTGCGATGGGAGCGGCCGCCAGCAGAAAACTGCGGCCGGCATGAGCCTTCATCCCCAGAACCTTCATCTGGCGCGATCTGCTTACCCACAGTAGGATACCGTCCCACAGCGCCTTCGTTTAACGAGGCTCCGTCCCGCGTTGCTGAAAAGCCGGCGAAGTCGGGCAGAGCCCTGGCGAAGGTTGGAGGCGGTCTCATGACGCGACTCGCCAGATTCATCCTGCTGCTGTCCGCCGGCATCGCCGTTGGCGTTGTCGTGCGAGGGCAGCAGCCACCCGAACGCAGCCTCGCGGCACTCAGAACGGCACCCGGACTCGAAGTAAAGCTCTGGGCCGCCGAGCCGATGATCTCGAATCCGACCGACATTGCCGTCGACGAGCGCGGCCGCGTCTGGGTCCTCGAAGGCGTGAACTATCGCCGGACACAACGCAACCTGCCCGATCCCCGTCCCGCCGGCGATCGCATCGTCATTCTCGAAGACAGTGACTTCGATGGCCACGCGGACAAGGTCAAGGTGTTCGATCAGAGCCCGCAGATTCGCGTGCCGCTGGGGATCGCCGTGCTGGGGGACAAGGTCTACGTCTCGCAGGCGCCGGATCTCATCGTCTACACCAAAGATGCCGACGACAGAATCGTGAAGAAGGAAGTTCTCCTCACCGGCTTTGGCGGGATCGATCACGATCACGGTGTCCACGCCGTCGTCTTCGGGCCTGACGGCAAGTACTACTTCAACCAGGGCAACACTGGCCTTGACGTCACCGACAGGTCCGGCACGCGCGTGTTCACACAAGGAACGGGCGCGAACACGAGGCCTGGCAATGGCTATTACGAAGGCGTCGCGCTCAGGATGAACGGCGACGGCACCGCGCTCGAGGTCATCGGGCAGAACTTCCGCAATCCCTACGAGATTGCGGTCGATTCGTTCGGCAACGTCTTCCAGACGGATAACGACGATGACGGCAATGCGTGGACACGACTGCTTTACAACATGGAAGGGGGGAACTACGGATTCCGCGGTCCGCTGAACAAAGCGTGGCTCGAGGATCGGGGCTCTCACTGGCACCTGGAGTTGCCCGGCGTTGCGCCGGTCGTTTATCGACTTGGCTCGGGCTCGCCGTGTGGACTGATGGTCTACGAAGGTGGCTTGCTTCCGCCCGCATACCGCGGTCAATTACTTCACGCCGATGCGGGCAAACGGATGATTGCGATGTATCCGCTGATTCCTGCGGGCGCGGGTTACACGTCGCGCATCGAAGAGGTGGTGAATGGCGGCGACGACACCTGGTCGCGCCCAACCGACGTCGCCGCTGCCCCGGACGGTGCGGTCTTTATCTCCGACTGGTACGACCCCGGCGTTGGCGGTCATCAAATGGGCGATCCAGATGGCCAGCGCGGGCGCATTTATCGCCTCGCGCCAGCCGGAAACAAACCGGTCAGGTCGACGATCGATCTGTCCTCGGCGGCTGGTCTTGCCGCGGCGTTTGCCTCACCGAATCAGTCTGCGCGATTCATGGCTCACATGTCGCTCACGGCGCAAGGGCAGAGCGCCGTGCCCGCGCTTCAACACATGTGGCGCCAGGGCGATCCGATTCTGAAGGCACGCGCGCTTTGGATTCTCGCTGGTTTGGGCGATGCGGGAACTGCGGCCGTGCAGGAGTCGCTCCACGACCGTGACTGGAGATTCCGGGTCCTCGGTCTGCGTGTCGCCAGACTCCACGGCGCCAACATGCTCGGCGTCGTGAAATCTCTGCTGCATGACGACTCGCCGCAGGTGCGCCGCGAGATCGCGCTGATGATCCGCGATAACAATCCTTCGCTGATGCTCCCGCCTTACTCGTACAAAGAACAGACGCAGCCGCCTGCGGAGTGGCTCGATGCGATGACCGAGCTCGCGTCTCAGTACGATGGAACGGATCGGTGGTACCTCGAAGCCATCGGCATCGCCGCGCGAGGTAGAGAAGATGCCTTGTACGCGCGGCTGAAGTCGGCACACCACGACGCGGGCGCGGCGTTCAACCAAATCATCTGGGAACTACGGCCAAAGACCGCCACGCCCGATCTGGTTGCCACGCTGAACAACGGATCCGGGTCGATGGCGGATCGTACCGCTGCTCTGGACGCCCTCGGCGCCATGCCGTGGCCCGAGGCCGCCCGCGCGCTCGAATCGTTCATCCTCGCGCCGGCGACGCCGCCGGCGCTTGCCGATCGCGCGTTCGCTCTCTACAGCCATCAGCTTTTCAGCATGTGGGCCGATGCGCGGACGAGCCAGGCGCTGCCAGCGATTATGCGGAAGGCGTTCGCTACCGCGGCGACCCAGTCCGAGGCAGCAGTCGTCGCGGAGGCGCTCGAGGATCCGGCGTTTGTTCCCGATCTGCTCAACCTGGCGAAGTCCGAGTCAGCGACGGCCGAAGCTCGGGCGGCGGCGCTCGATGCAGTTGCCGCGAGGCGCGACGCGCAGTATGTGTCAGAGTTTCAGAGCATCGCGAGACAGGGACCGATCCGCGTTCGCGTGTCGGCCGTCCGCGCGCTGACGACACTCCGCCAGGGCGGTCTCGAGTCCTGGGCGGAAAGCCTCGTTGTCAGCGAGGCGCCGAATGAGGTCCGTGCCGAAGCCCTGCGCCTGCTCGGATCGACGGTTTCCGGATTGAACGCAATCCTCGATCTCGCTGAGCAGGGCAGGATTCCTGTCGAGCTCAAGACGCTCGCGAGGGACCTCACGAACTACGCAGTACCGCCGACCGCTCCGCGTCCGCGAGGGGTGGGGCAATCGCCAGTTGCGATGCGTGTATCCCGCGAGACGATGCCGACCGATCCAGCGTACGTTGCGGTGCGAACCCGCGCCGCGAAGGTTCTGCCGTTTCCGGCCGCACGACGAATTCCCACCGCCTTCGAGCTCGAACAGAACTATGCGGGACGGCCTTCGGAGGGGCGAAAGATATTCGAGACCGACGCCGGCTGTGCCGCGTGCCACAGTCTCGGCGGAAAGAAGAGGCTCGGTCCCGATCTGTCCGCCATCGGTGCGAAGTACGGCAGACAGGCGTTGCTCGACAACATCGTGAACCCGAGCGATGCAATTGGGCCGGAGTACGTCCCGACACTGCTGACGTTGAAGAGCGGTGAACGGCTGAGCGGTCTGATTGCAGAGGAGGCGGCGGATCATGTCGTGCTCCAAACAGGACCCGACGCCTCACAACGGTTGAAACCGTCGGACGTCGCGTCGCGCCAGGAGGTGCGCGTCTCGTTGATGCCGGAAGGCCTGTTGAGCAATCTGTCGCCGCAACAGATCGCCGATCTGCTGGAGTTCCTCGGAACGCTGAAATGAGTTCGTCTGGTCGAGCCGCGGGCCCGCGACTGCCGTGCCGCTCAGGCAGAGGACAAGTGACGTGATGGCCGCGTCGACTTTCATCGGCCTGATGAGCTGCCGCGGGAGAAACGCTCTTGCACTGCAACCGCGTCTCTCCGCGTGAGATCCTCCGACTGGAGGGGCACGCATTCTCTCAGCGCCCTCCGCGTCCCTCCGCGTGAGATCCTCTGAATGGAAACGAACATCTGCTCTGCGCCGGATAATAAAGCGGGCGTTCGACTGGTCTTTCATTGGGCGGGCTTTGCTCGCGTTTCCCGCGTCGGTGTCCGAAGGCCGGGCAATGTTATGCTGCGCGTGCTGGAGGCTGTTCCGGATGTGGCGATGGCTGCCGATTCTTCTGCTTTGTGTCGCCGGCTGCGGGTCGGGCAGCGGTCGTTCGCTCGCGATCGGCTCGGCCGCGCCGGATTTTTCCCTTCCCGGCGTTGATGGCCAGACCCATTCGCTCGGCGAGTATGCCGCGAGCCGCGTACTCGCGGTCGTGTTCACCTGCAATCATTGTCCGACCGCTCAGCTCTACGAGACTCGGCTGAAGAAACTGGACGACGACTACCGAAACAAGGGCGTGACGCTCGTCGCGATCAACAGCGAGCGCGCAGACGCCATTCCATTGAGCGACCTGGCCTATTCCGACGCGGGCGACTCTCTCGCCGACATGAAGGGTCGCGCGGCCCTTCGTCAGATCCACTACCCCTACCTCTATGACGGGGACCAACAGAACGTTTCCGCCAAGTTCCGGGTCGAGATGCTGCCGCATATCTTCGTGTTCGACGAGCATCGCACGCTCCGGTACGAGGGACGGATCGACGACAACGTCACCGAGTCGCTCGTGAAGTCTCGCCACGCGCGCAATGCCGTCGACGCGCTGCTCGGCGGAACACGTGTGCCTGTCGAGCGGACCGCGGTGGTCGGCTGTACGCTGCAGCCAGCGTCACAGACGTCTCCGCGGCAAGCGGAACTGGCGAAGATCAATGCCGAACCGGTCACGTTGCAGATGGCAGGCGAGGATGTGCTGAAAAAGCTGCGTGCGAACCCCACGGGCAAGCTTCTGCTGGTGAATTTCTGGGCGACATGGTGCGGCCCATGCGTCACCGAGTTCCCTGAACTGGAAACGACCTACCGCATGTACCGCAGCCGCGGCTTTGATTTCGTGTCGGTCTCCGCGAACGATCCGGATGACAAGCCGCAGGTGATCGAGTTTCTGAAAAAGAACCACGCCTCCGGCTCGAACCTGCAATTCGCCACGCCGGACACGTTCGGCCTGCAGGCCGCATTCGATCCGCTGATGCCCGCGGCCGTGCCGTTTACGGTCCTGATTGCGTCGAACGGCGACGTGCTCTTCCAACAACTGGGCGAGCTGGACTTTCTGAAATTGCGACGGGCGATTCTCGCGAACCTACCTGACGATGGGGCGCACCCGGGGCAGCAGGCCTACTGGTCCGCACACTGAGTATCTGGAGATTCCATGAGCAACGCACGCGATCATCGAGCACTCCTGGCAATGGTTCTGATCCTCGCTCTCGGCCTCTTTCGCCCGATGACCCATGCGCAGGGGCAGGCGCCGGCGCGCGGCCGTGGCATTCAGCCGAACATGGAGCATCCGATCCTCGCGATCGGAGCGCCAGCGCCGGACTTTGCGTTGCCAGGCGTCGACGGCAAGGTTCACAGACTGAGCGACTACGGGAACGCGAAGATTCTTGCCATCGTTTTCGAGTGCAACCATTGTCCGGTGTCGCAGCTGTACGAGAGCCGCATCGAAAAGCTGTACAAGGATTACCGAAACAAGGGAGTCGCGTTCGTCGCGATCAATCCCAACAATCCGAAGTCCATCCGGTTGAACGAGCTTGGCTATACCGATGTGACCGATTCGCTCGACGAGATGAAGATCCGCACGGCGTTCCGGCATATCGAGTGGCCCTATCTCTACGACGGTGAAACTCAAGGCGTCTCGATCAAGTTCGGCGTCGTGGCGACGCCGCACATCTATCTCTTCGATCAGGCGCGCAAGCTCCAATACCAGGGACGCATCGACGACAACCAGCGCGAAGAACTCGTGAAGTCCCAGGACGCCCGCAATGCGCTCGAGGCCATGCTGGCGGGCCGTCCGGTTCCGGTGACGGAGACGAACGCCTTTGGCTGCACCACGAAGTGGATGTCGAAGGCGACCGGCGTGGAAGAGGAGTGGGCGAAGATTCAGGCCGAGCCGGTCACCGTTGACATGGCTGGCGCCGAGGATCTCAAGAAACTGCGCGCCAACGCCACCGGCAAGGTGTTGCTCGTGAACTTCTGGTCCACGAACTGCGCCACATGCGCGAGCCAGTTCCTGGATCTCGAGACAACCTATCGGATGTACCGGCTGCGTGCGTTCGATTTCGTGACCGTAGCCACCGACCCGCCGGATCGCGCGCCCGCGGTCCTGGCGTTCCTGAAGAAGCAGTATGCGTCGAGCCCGAACAAGCAGTTCGCGTCGGCCGACGTCGCCGGCCTGCAGGCCGCCTGGGGCAGCCGCTGGAAGGCGGGCGAGCCCTTCACCATGGTGATCGCCCCCGACGGAAAAGTGCTGTACGAGAAAGAAGGGAAGGTCGATATTCTCGACATGCGGCGTACCATCCTGGCGAACATGCCAGACACGAAGTCCTACATCGGCCAGCAGGCGTATTGGCAGGCGGCGGTTGCGGCGAAGCCAAAGAAATAGGTCGATCTCGATCCCCGCCGGCGATTACAAGCTTGTCGGTCCATCCAAGTCTTGATCGCTGGCGGGACTGCTGAGCCAGCGTACTACTCGAATTCCAGCCAAAATCGCGGAGTTGCGTGGCACATCTCTTGAGTCGTCCCAGGCATGGGTGTTCTACCGCTCATCGTTGTTCTGGGCGCCGTCTGGTACTTCACGACATCGCAGGAAAGGGACCGGATTCGGCGCGCGGTCCTCGGTCGCGTCGATGATGTGTGGAGCCGCGTGTCACGCTACTGGCCGGCGCCGACCCCGTTTGACGCCGCGCTGGCCGCGCGAACGCCGCGGCCGCTGGTCACGCCCGCAATCGTGGCTCTGAACCTTGGGATCTTCGTCTGCATGGTGGCGGGTCCGGGATCGCTTGCCGATCCCGAGACGCTCCTGCGTTGGGGGGCCAGCGTCGGACCGCATACGGCGAACGGTGAATGGTGGCGTCTGGCCACGGCGATCTTCGTACATCCGGGGCTGGTGTATCTGATTGCCAACGTCGCCGGCTTCGCACTGATCGGCCTCATCAGCGAACGCTTTTTCGGACACTTCGCGTTGGCCACCGCTTATCTCGGGGCCGGTCTGCTCGCCAGCGTTCTCGGCCTGCTCTTCCATCCGGTGAGCGTGAGTGCCGGTGCGTCGGCGAGTGTCTTCGCGGTATACGGGATGTTTGCCACGCTCCTGTTCGCGGGCATCGCGTTTCCGTCTCCCTTCAGCGTCGCGCCCACGACGATCCTCAAGGTCACGCCGCCTGCGGCGCTGTTCCTCATCTACAGCGTCACTGCGGGACACGCCGGCGCGATTGAGTTGAGCGGTCTGGCCGTGGGGCTGATATATGGCTTTGTTCTCGTGAAACCGGCGCTCGTGGATACACCGTCGCCTCTGCGGATCGCCGCGATCGCCGCGGCGGTCGTCGTCATCGCCATCGCGGCCGCCATCCCGATGCGGGGTGTCATCGACGTCAGGCCGGAGATCGCGCGCGTCGCCGAACTGGAACAACAGACATCGAGCACGTACGACGGCGCGGTGCGGCGCTTCACGAACGGCGAACTGTCGATCAAAGAACTGGTCGGCGTCATCGAACGCACGATCCTCCCGGAGTTGCGCGCGGGCCGGGAGCGACTGAAGCAGCTTCAGCGCGTCCCGCGCGAACAGGCGCCGCTCGTCGCGGCCGCCGATCAGTACTTCACGTTGAGGGAGGAGAGCTGGCGCGCCCGTGCGGCCGGACTTCGCCGAACCAGCTTGAAAGGGATGCGCTCACCCGACGACACCGAGCGGGCCGCACGCCAGGTGCTCGAAGGCGTCCTTCCGGCAGAGCCGCAGTGAGGGACGCAACAAGTTGGGCAATCTCCGCAGTCGCGCTGCACGCGCCGACGGCTACCGGCGAAGATCCGAAGATCCGAAGAATCGAAGGAGAAGCGAAGACCGGAGAGTCACGCTGCGGGCGGGTGGGACGCCGGCCTGCGGCTGCCTGCGGCCGGCGTTAAAGCGAGACACTGATCCAGAAACACAAACACCTCGCGAGCAGGTGGTGCTTGTGTTTCTGGATCAGTGTCTCGCTTCACCGCGCGGAGCGCGGTCCCGCTCGCCCTCGTCTTCTGCCGCTTGACGCGCATGGCGTACGCGAGTCTCTTTCCTCCGATGCTCCTTCGATTCTTCGATTCTTCGATTCTTCGACGTGAGCCGTCGGCGCGTGCAGGCGCGACAGCGGCTCACTTTCCCAAGTGCCGATCGAAAAACTTCGCGATCTCCTCGAACGCTTCCTTCGTTTCCGGCGCATTCGCGTCGCGCATGTATTGAGCGTGCGACTGCCCTTCGTAGACGTGCAGCTCCGCCTCGACTCCCGCCTGCCGCAGCTTGCGATGGACGCGGACGGTGTTGCTGAGGAGCAGATCGCGTGTGCCGGTCGTGAGGATCGTCGGCGGGAACCCTTGCATGTCGCCGTACACTGGCGACAGCATCGGGTCTTTCAGATCGTGGCCGTTTGCGTACAGTCTGGCCATCGCGTCGCAGCGACCGTCGTAGCCCACAAGGACGTTGTCGATCATGTGATTCGTCGCAAACGAATCGCCGGCTCCCGTCAAATCCGACATCGGCGTGCCGGGCGCGATGGCCGCCGGCAGGGGTAATCCTTCCTGCTTTGCCCGCAGCACCATCGACAGCGTGAGCGCGCCGCCGGCTGACGTGCCGAAGATCGCCATGTTCTTCGGGTCGGCGGTTTTCAAGGCCCACTTCCACGCGGCCATCCCATCGTCCAGCGCCGCTGGATACGGCGCGTCGGGCGGACGACGGTAGTCGACCGAGAGCACGCGGAAGTGGCCGAAGCCAGCCATGTAGATGGCTTCGCTCGTGGCAGCCTCACCGCCGCTCAGCACGTAGCAGCCACCGTGCATGTGCACCAGCAGCCGGTTTCGGTTTTCGGGAGGCAGCGTTCTGTGGCGTCACCATGAACGCGTTGACGCCATTCACCGTCATCGCTTCGGTTTTGACGCCGAAGCCGCTCGCGTAGCGCCGGCAGGTTCTGCCGGCGGAAGGCGCGGAGAGCTGCGCCATTCGTCGACGGTCGTCGGCGAGCTGTTCCAGTTCCCGGCGGGGGCCCGCCAGACCAACACCTGCATCTGGGGGCTGACGGTGGTGGGCACCGGCAGTGTGCGAGCGGGGACCGCACGCGGTTCAGTCGAGTTCGTCTGGGTGCTGCATCGTCGGACACGGAGAGAACAATAATCGCCGCCGACGCAAAAGCAAACCCGAGTGCAACGCCGCGAAGCGGACGGAAGGCGATTCGTCATGGACGCCTCTCCGGTCGACGCGGGAGTGTTGAAGTTGCGGTATCGTCTCACAACAACGACGAATGCGCGAAACATGGGAACGTGCGTATGGAACGCGCGAACGGCTGGCCAGCGCGGACGAAGCGGTGCATCCGTTGCTCACGTTTTATAGCCAGTTGCTGGGCCTGCAGCGGGACATCGCCACCTTGCTAACGGAAGGAACGGACGCGCCGGCCAGCGGCTCGCTGGAGCAGGACAAGGAACTCCTTCGACCCGGCATCCGGCGTTTCTCGAAGCGATCGCAGCAAGCGGCCCGGAACTGCTGGCGCAGCAGGCGGTCGGCTCCTCGACGAAGCCAGACAGCGATCGACGAGCTGCTCACGACCTGCTGGCATCACCCCTCGGATCGCCAGTTTTTTGCCAAGGCGGTGCTTCAGCCCTATGCGCGCTGGCTGGCCGACGCGCAGGTCATACCAGTCGATCGCCATTTGACGATGGCCGAAAGTCGTTGTCCGTTCTGCGGCGGTGCGCCGCAGTTGTCGATTCTCCACGGTGCCGGCGGCCCGCTCGAAGGCGGCGGACGTTCGCTGCTCTGTGCGACCTGCCTGACCGTCTGGCCATTCCGGCGCGTGGTGTGTGCGCACTGCGGCGAGGAGGACGAGCGCAGGCTCGGCTACTTTCAATCGCCCAGCTACGATCACCTTCGAATCGATGCCTGCGACAGCTGCCGCAGGTATCTCAAAAGCGTCGACCTGACACGGCTCGGCGTCGCAGTGCCGCTCGTCGATGAGGTGGCTGGGGCGCCGCTCGACCTGTGGGCGCGGGAGCAAGGCTACGAAAAGATTGAGTTGAATCTTGTCGGGCTGTAGAGCTGATCCCGAATCGCGACTCCCTCGCATTCAGCATCGACGTGCACCAATCGACGCGGATGTCCGATGCGTGTGTCTGCTGAAAGAATCATGCTATCGTGACCGCACTTCGGGTGTGTGGGGCACACGAACGGAGGCTGTCGATGGAGATCTCGCGGAGAGCATTCATTCAGACATCACTCGCCGGGGGTGCGGCACTCTCGGCCTTCGGCTTCGACGTGACGCCGGTGTACGCGCAGGCCCGAACCCTCAAAATCGCGCGCACCAGCGAAACACGCAGCACGTGCCCGTATTGCTCGGTGAGCTGCGGCGTCATCATCCACACGCTCGGCGACAAAGCGAAGAACGCCATCGCGCAGGTCGTTCATGTCGAAGGCGATCCCGACCATCCGATCAATCGCGGCACGCTCTGCCCGAAGGGCTCGTCGCTTCAGCAGGACATCCTGAACGATCGGCGGCTGCTGAAGCCGCAGGTCCGCAGACCCGGTTCGGATCACTGGGAGGACATCAGCTGGGATCAGGCGATCGACGAGATTGGGCAGTCGAGTCAAGAAGACGCGCGACGACACGTTCGTCGAAAGAGACGCGCAAGGCCGCATCGTGAATCGGCTGCGAAGGTCATCGCGTTCACCGGCGGCTGCACCGACACCAACGAATTCAATTATCTCGTCGTCAAGACGATGCGCAGCCTGGGGGTGTGCTACCTGGAAAACCAGGCCCGGGTTTGACACGGACCGACGGTCTCCAGTTTGGGGCCCACATTCGGACGCGGCGCGATGACCAACGGCTGGGTCGACATCAAGAACACCGACATGATGTTGATCATGGGCGGCAACCCGGCCGAGAACCATCCCTGCGGCTTCAAATGGCCGATTGAGGCGAAGCTCGAACGCAACGCAAAGATGATCGTCGTCGATCCGCGCTTCACGCGGACCGCGGCCAGCGCCGATCTCTTCCTGCAGATTCGCGCCGGTTCCGACATCGCGTTCCTCGGCGGGCTGATCAACTACGCGATCGAGAATAACCGCATCGCGCACGACTACGTCGTCAACTACACGAACGCGGCGTTCATCGTGCAAGGACGGGATTCAAACTGCCCGAGGATGGCCTGTACTCGGGCTTCGATCATGCCACGGCGAGTGTACGACCGGACGACGTGGAACTATGAAGGCGTATTGGCGGCAGGGTCGGCCGCTAGACCGGGCAGCCCTCCGCCGGGGCGATACCGAAGCCGGAGGGTGGCGGACATCAGGCCGGAGGACCTGCCGGCGCCAGGACGGTGGCGGCAGCCCGACGTTGCCACCGAAACTGTCGCCTACGACCTGTCGCTGCAGCATCCGCGCTGGGTCTTTCAACTGCTGAAGAAACAATACTCGCGCTACACGCCGGAGATGGTCGAGCGCGATCACGGGAATCCCGAAGGATCAATTCCTGAAGGCGGCCGATCTCTTCACGTCGATTCGCAAGGACGGCGACATGAAGAAGGCCGCGACGATCATTTACGCGGTCGGCTGGACGCAGCACACCTTCGGCACGCAGATCATTCGCGCGGCGGCCATCCTGCAGTTGCTTCTCGGCAACGTCGGACGCGCCGGCGGCGGGGTGAATGCGCTGCGCGGCCACTCGAACATCCAGGGCGCCACCGACATGGCCGGCATCTTCGACGTCCTGCCCGGCTACTTGAAGATGGCGGCACCCGACGACGTCGATCTCGCGACGTACTTGAAACGCACGACGCCAACGCCGTCCAAGCCGGCCGAATGGGATTCGTTCAATTACTGGTCGAACACGCCGCGGTTCACGGTGTCGCTGCTCAAGGCGCTCTACGGCGACGCCGCGCGGAAGGAGAACGACTGGGCGTTCCACTACCTTCCCAAGATCGATCGGAACTACTCGTGGACCGAGATCTGGAACGGCATGCACGAGGGCACGCGTCAAGGGGATGTTTGCGATCGGCATGAACGGCGTGCAGATCGGCCCCGATACGCCGAAAGAACATCGAGGCACTGAAGAAGGCCGACTGGCTGGTGGTCGGCGAAATCTATCCGGACGAGACGAGCGAGTTCTGGCGGGCGCCCGGCACGACGCCGGACGAGATGAAGAAGATCCAGACGACGGTCTATCGTCTGCCGTGCGCCGGGTTTGCGGAGAAGGACGGGAGCTTCACCAACTCGGCGCGCTGGCTGCAGTGGAAGAATGCCGCGCTGCCGATGCCGGGCGATGCGCGGCTGGACCAGGACATCCTCGCGCAGATCTTCATGCACGTCCGCGACCTGTATCAGAAGGAGGGCGGCAAGTTCCCCGATCCGATCCTGAACGTGCGCTGGCCGTACACACAGCCCGTTGAACCCGTCGCTGTCGGAGGTCGCGCGCGAGATCAACGGCCAGGCGATCGGCGACGTCACCGATCCGGCGTCGGGGCAGGTCATCAAGGCCGGTCAGCAACTGCCTGGGTTCGCGTTTCTCCGAGACGACGGCACGACGCTGTGCGGCAACTGGCTCTACTGCGGGTCGTGGACCGAGGCCGGGCAATCAGATGGCGAGGCGCGGCACCGAAGATCCTTCCGGCCTCGGCATTTATCCAGAACTGGGCGTGGTCGTGGCCGGCGAATCGGCGCGTGCTGTACAACCGCGCGTCGTGCGATCCCGCAGGCAAGCCCTGGGATCCGAGCCGCCGGCAGGTCTGGTGGAACGAGGCGCGCGGGCCGATGGGTGGGCAACGACGTTCCCGACTTCAAAGCCGACTCGAAGCCTGCGGATCACATGGGGCCGTTCATCATGAATCCGGAGGGCGTCGGGCGGCTGTTCGGGCCGCTCACGGCGTTTCAGGACGGGCCGTTCCCCGAGCACTACGAGCCGATCGAGAGCCCGATCGCCAATCCGCTCCATCCCGAACGGTCGAACAACCCGGTTGCCAAGAAAGCCGACCGCGTCCGGCGAGAAGTACGGCACGCCGGCCGACGGCTTCAACGTGATCTGCACGACCTATCGTCTGACCGAGCACTATCACTACTGGACGAAGAACAACCCGATGAACGTGCAGCTCGTGCCGGAGCCGTTCGTCGAGATCCCGCTGGAGCTTGCGAACGATCTGGCCGTCAAGGGTGGAGACAAGATGAAGGTCTCGAGCGCACGCGGCTCGTACATCGCCAAGGCTATGGTGACGCACCGGATCAGGCCGATGATGATCGACGGCAAGAAGACCTACCAGATCGGGATCCCGATTCACTGGGGATATCGCGGCATTGCGGAGGATAGCGGGCAGGACGTCGCTCGAATCCGATCAACATGCTGACGCCGGCGGTGGTCGATCCGAATGCATACACGCCGGAGTTCAAGGGTTTTCTGGTGAAGGTGGAGAAAGTATAGAGGCTGTCTTAGCGATCAGTCGTCGCATTCGCGGTTCGCGAGTGTCGCGATGCGCTGATCAGCTGATTAGCTGATCTGAAGCGATATGAGATGCCAAGCGGAACACTGCAGATTCGAGCCGATCTCAGGACACTCGGGCGCAGTGCCCGGACAGCGGCGCGCAGCGCGAAGAGGAGGTGTGCAAGTACGTCGACATCACGACCTGCATCGGCTGCAAGGCGTGCGAGGTGGCGTGCGTCGAGTGGAACGACATGCCGTTCGGACAGACCACGTTCGACAACACCTACCAGACGATGCCGTCGACGGCGTGGAACTACTGGAACCTGATCAAGTTCAACGAACACCCGCGCGACGACGGCTCGCTGATGTGGACGATGCGCAAGGATCAGTGCATGCACTGCGAGGATCCCGGGTGCCTGCGCGCGTGTCCCGCCGACGGCGCCATCGTCCAGTACACCAACGGCATCGTCGACTTCAATCAGGAGAACTGCATCGGCTGTCAGGTACTGCGTGACCGGCTGTCCGTTCGATATTCCCGAAATTCAACCCGACGACGAAGAAGGTCTACAAGTGCACGCTGTGTTCGGACCGCGTGGGGCAGGGGCTCGAGCCCGCGTGCATCAAGGCGTGTCCGACCGGCTGCCTGAAGTTCGGCACCAAGGTGGACATGCTGGCGCTGGCCGAGAAACGCGCGCAGCAGCTGCGCGAGCATTCTGATTTCGCCGAACGCCGGCGTTTACAATCCGCCGTCGATCGGCGGGACGCACGTCATCTACGTGTTGCACGACGCCACGCAGCCGGAGATGTACGGCGGGCTTGCCGGCGAATCCGAAGATTCCCGTCGACGTTCACGATGTGGAAGTCGTTCGCCAAGCCAGTCGGACTGCTGCTCGCTCTGCTCGCTGCGCCGGTCGCGTTCTTCCACTACATCGCGGAGGGGCCGAAGGAGTCGCAGCCTCCGATCGAAGGAGCCGGAGCCAGTGACGACGGCCGTCGAACGGTTCGACGACGAGGCGCGCCGTCGAGTCAATGCGCACGGGCAGACGACGGTTCGAGAAGGCGAGCTGGTGCGACATCCCGTCTACACCCGCTTGTTGCACTGGGCGGTTGCGATCTTCTTTCTCCTGGCGTTGCTGTCGGGGTTTGCGCTCTACACGCCGTGGCTGTATCGCGGCGTTCACGCCGATTTTTGGCGGCGGGCCGACGACGCGGCTCCTTCATCCCTGGTTCAGCCTGGGCTTCGTGGTGTTTTTCGCCCTGCAGATGGTGAATTGGATCAGGCCGATGACGTGGACGCCGGCGGACTCGCCGATGGATCAGGCGAATCAGGAGCTACGTGACGAACGAGGAGAAGCTCGAGGCCGAAGACGTCGGCTTCTTCAACGGCGGACAGAAAGCTGTACTTCTGGGCGATCGTCGTCAGCGCGCTGGTGTTCCTCGTGTCCGGCCTGCCGATGTGGTTCCCGGCGACGTTCGGTCGCGACCGCCGTGGCGATCGGATATGTGCTGCACGATGTGGCTGCGCTTGTCATGCTGGTCGGATTCATCGTCCACATCTACGAGAGCACGGCGCAGCAGCCAGGAACGTTCCGAGCGATGACGCGAGGGACGGTCTCGAGGCGATGGGCGTGGACCCACCATCCTGCGTGGTATCGCGCAGGCGACAGGTCGCGATCCGCGTGCGGACTACGAGCGCGCGCTCGCCGTGGGACGTCACGACCGGTAAGTGATCGACCATGCGCGGCCTGGCTGTCGCGCTGCGTGTGCGCTGGCGAGCAGTCACGCTGACCCATGGCGGGCCGCCAAACGAAGTCAGAAGGCACGGCGACGGTTCGGGTTTCGCAACGTCGCCGACGTGGCCGGACTTGCGCTTCACGCACAACTCGCCGCTGCCGGCGGCAAGTACTTCGTCGACAGTGCACCAGGCGGCCTCGCCGTGTTCGACTACAACGGCGACGGCCGGCCGGACATCTTCTTCACCAACGGTGCCGAAGCCCTCCCTGCAACAAAACCTCGCCTGCCTATGCCAACCGGCTGTTTCGCAACGACGGCAACATGCGGTTCACGGACGTCACGGAGACTGCGGGCGTGCGAGGCATGGGCTATGCGATGGGCGCTGCGTGCGGCGCGACTACGACAACGACGGCCACGTCGATCTGTTCGTCGCCGGCGTGCGGCAGAATCAGCTGCTTCGGAATCGCGGCGACGGGCGGTTCGAAGACGTGACCAAGCAGTCCGGTATCGCGAGCGGCGAGTGGGCGGTCGCCGGAGCGGCTGGTTCGATTACGACAACGACGGCCGTCTCGACCTGCTCGTCGTGAATTATGTTCAGTGGTCGGTCGAAGCGAATCGCTCGTGCGGCGACGAGGCTCGCGGCGTGCAGATCTACTGCGATCCACGAGTCTTCAGAGGGCTGCCGAACCGGTTATATCGGAACAAGGGAGACGGAACCTTCGAAGATGTAACGGCGAAGGCTGGGCTGCTGTCCCACATCGGTAAAGGTATGAGCGCGGCCTTTGCGGATTTCAACCATGACGGACGGCTCGACGTGTTCGTCACCAACGACACCGTCCCGAACTTTCTGTTCAGGAACAACGGCGACGGCACGTTTACTGAAGACGCGCTGATGGCCGGAGTGTCGGTCAACGGTTCCGGCCGTCCGATTTCGAGCATGGGGACCGACGCGCAGGATTACGACAACGACGGCTGGCCCGACATTCACATGACCGCGCTCGCCGGAGAGACATTCCCGCTCTTTCGCAACGACGGGCACGGCGGGTTCATCGAGGAGACGCAATCGAGCGACCTTGGGCGCCTGACGGTGAAGCTCTCGGGTTGGTGCTCGATCGTCGCTGACCTGAACAACGACGGGTGGAAAGACGTCTTCACCGCCAACTCCCACGTCAACGCGCGAATTGGAGACTTCGAAGCGATCGCGTTCAAACAACCAAACAGCCTGTTTCTGAACGACGGTCGTGGTCACTTCAGCGACGTGTCGGCTGCGGCGGGACTCAATTCAGCGGTCGCGGCACACCGGGGTTGCGGGGTTGCGGACTTCGATGGCGATGGCCGTCTCGACCTCGTCGTCCTCTCGCTCGGAACGCCAGCGGAGCTGTGGCACAACACGACGACATCGTCAAACAACTGGGTGATCGTCCGGCTCGTGGGAACGAAGAGCAACCGCGACGGCATCGGGGCGCTCGTCCGAGTCGGCAAACAGGTTCGGACGATGACGACCGCGATGGGCTACGCGTCGTCCTCACACGCGGGGCTGCATTTTGGGCTGGGTTCGTCGACAGATCCCGTGCGCGTGGAGGTCGAGTGGCCGTCGGGAGTGCGACAAACTGTTGACAACGTGAAGATCAACCGTGTCGTTGAAATAAGAGAGTCCGCAGGCCTGTAGCGCGCCGCTTTAGCAGCGCGTCAATGACACCCGTACGACTCTGACGCGGCGCTCGAACGTTCATTTGGGAGCGGTGATTTCTCGCCGCAGCTGCGCCGCGCGTCGCTCATCATCCGCCTTCCGCAGCTCCTCCGATCGCGTCATCAGTGGCGTCGCCTTCTCGCGCTGGCCCATCGTCATGTACGCCCGCGCGAGCTGCATGTGCAGGCTGCCGTCCGTGTCGCTCTCGAGCTGTTCTTCGAGAAGCGGAATCGCTTCTTTGAAGTTGCCCGTCTGCACGTAGGCTCGGCCGAGCGCCAGACTCAAGCGCTTGTCATTCGGCAAGCGCAAGACCAGCTCCTTGAGCAATGGGAGTGCCTCGTCGGCGCGCTGGAGCTGCAATAGGGTCTGCGCTTTGAGACCGAGCAGTCTCGCCTCATCCGGAAACCGTTGAAGCAACTGCGACAAGGTGGCGAGCGACATGTCATAGTCGCGCGCGGAGTAGTAGGCGGACGCTAGTTGATACTGAAGCTGGGGCTGGCGCGGCGAGAGTTGAATCGCGGCCTTGAGCTCCGCGACAGCGTCCACGTAGCGTTCCTGTGCCTGGGCGACGGCCGCGCGAACCGTGCGACGTTCGGTCGAATCCGGAAGGGCGTCAAGTCGCTTGAACGCAGCCAGCGCGAGCTCGTTCGCAGCGCGCGCGGTCCAGTAGCGCGACTCCGCATCGGATGCCGTCGTGGCTTCGTCCAGCGCGGATTGGTAGCGGCCGGCGCGAAACTCGCACATCGCGCGGCGCGTCCCGCACACGTCGCCGCCAGATGGAATGTTCCCGCGTTCGATCGCCGCCCACTCAGCGTGGCCCGTGCGTTCGTAAATCCGGGCGACGGAGTCATGGATAGCTGATCATCGACGGCAGCGATTCGAGCGTCGCGCGGTAAATCGCGAATGCATCGGTCAAATGGTTGTTTTCGAGCAAGGCATCCGCCGAGAGCAGCGCGCGCCACGGTAGATCTGATGCACTGGTGAAACTTGCCAGCGCTTTCTCCTTGATCGCGTTGTAGGCCTGACCGAGCGCATACCACACGCCCGGGTCGCGGGGAGTCAACCCTGTTGCGGTCCGCAGTTCCGCCGCAGCGTCCATCGGACAGCCGATGGTCAAGTAGATGTCCGCAAGTTTCAGGCGGCTCTGAACGTCGCGTGGATTCGCGGCAACGGCTCGTTCGAGTTGTGCAAGGCCGCTGTCCGGAGCAACCGGCACAGGACAAGCGACGGCCGCGACTAGCACCGCCGCCGCAATCATGGTGCGATGTAGGTCGTCTTCACCGTCGTATAAAACTCTGCCGCGTAGCGCCCCTGCTCGCGTGGACCATAACTCGATCCTTTGCGGCCGCCGAAGGGCACGTGATAGTCAACCCCCGCGGTCGGAAGGTTGACCATGACCATCCCGGCCTGGGCGTGCCGCTTGAAATGCGACGCGAACTTCAGCGAGGTCGTCACGATGCCCGAGGAGAGGCCGGTGTCGGTGTCGTTGGCGATTGCCAGCGCATCGTCATAGTTTTGTGCGCGAATGACGCACGCCACCGGTCCGAAAATCTCTTCTCGCGAAATGCGCATCGCGTTGGTGGCGTCCACGAAAAGCGCCGGGGCCATGTAATAGCCGTCCGTGGCCCGGTTCACGCGCTCGCCGCCGGCGACGAGCCGCGCGCCCTCCCGCTGGCCCACGGCAACGTATTCGAGATCGGTATCGAGCTGCGGCCGCTCGACGACCGGACCAATCTCGGTTCCCGGGGTCAGGGCATTGTCCACGCGAAGCGTCGCCAGTCGTGCGGTCAGCGCGTCGACGAATCGATCGTGAATGGCATCGGTGACGATGAGGCGCGACGACGCCGTGCACCGTTGACCGGTCGAAAAGTAGGCACCCTGAACCGCCACGTTCACCGCCGTCGCGAGGTCGGCATCATCGAGTACCACGAGCGGATTCTTGCTCCCCATCTCGAGCTGGACCTTCGCCATGCGGGCGATCGCCTTCTGCGCGATCGCACGGCCGGTGTCCATCGAGCCGGTAAAGCTGAGCGCGGCGACGTCCGGATGGTTGACGATCGTGTCTCCGACGACCGACCCGGATCCCATCACGAGGTTGAAGACGCCCGTCGGCACGCCGGCCCCTGCGAGGATTTCCGTCAGCGCCCACGCGCAACCGGGCGTCCACTGCGCCGGTTTGAAGACGACCGTGTTCCCGAACGCCAGCGCCGGTGCGATCTTCCATGCCGGAATGGCAATTGGAAAATTCCACGGTGTGATGATCCCCACGACGCCGATCGGCTCGCGGGTGATCTCAACGTCCACGCCAGGGCGAACCGAAGGGATTTTCTCGCCGGCCATCCGCAGGACTTCTCCGGCGAAGAACTTGAAGATGTGGCCGGCGCGAACCGTTTCTCCGATGCCCTCCGGAAGCGTCTTGCCTTCTTCGCGCGCCAGGAGATGGCCAATCTCCTCCTTGCGAGCGAGAATGTCTGAGCCCGCTTTGTCGAGCATGTTCGCGCGGTCCTGAATGGAGCCGATTGACCACGCGGGGAAGGCGCGCTTCGCCGCGGCGATCGCGCCCTCGGTCTGGGCCTTGTCGGCCTGCGCGTACTCGCCGATCACATCGCTGAGATCGGAGGGGTTCCGGTTGGCGGTCCATGACGGTCCCGAAACCCATTCACCGTTGATGTAGTTCTGCAATCGATTTGGCATGATCCTCACGACAGACGGGAAGCGGCGGCGGCCAGGAGGCCGCGCTGCGCGAGATTGTTCATCAGAGCGACGGCGCCGAATTTCCACGGAGCAATGCGATCTGTGTAGTTGACACGATTGACGAGGGCGCCGAGCGCCGGCGTGGAGACAGTGACGATGTCTCCCACGGCGTGAGTAAAGCCCTGACCGGGAGCGAATCGATCGATCGTCGGTGCGAACATGGTGCCGAGAAACAACATCATGCCGTCGGGATACTGATGATGCCGTCCCATCGCATGGTTCACGAGCTCGAGCGGATCACGGCTGATTTGTGACATCGAGCTTTCGGCTGTGAACTCGAACCCATCCGGCCCTTTCACGTGGAGTGCCACCTCGCATCTCCGCACGTCGTCCAAAGTGAAATGGTCGTCGAACAACCGAATGAATGGTCCAATCGAGCCGGACGCGTTGTTGTCCTTCGCTTTGCCCAGCAGCAGCGCGCTTCGTCCTTCGAAGTCGCGCAGGTTGAGGTCGTTACCGAGGGTTGCTCCGGCGACACGCCCCGAGCTGGTGACCGCGAGCACGATCTCCGGCTCCGGATTGTTCCACTGCGACTTTGGATGAATCCCGATATCAGCACCCGTCCCGACCGCCGACATCGGCTGGCCTTTGGTGAAAATCTCCGCGTCGGGTCCGATGCCCACCTCGAGATACTGCGACCAGACGCCCTGCGCGATCAGAGCGTCCTTGACCGCCTGCGCCTGCGGGGACCCGGGACGAATGTCTCTGAGGTTGTTTCCAATGACGGCAACAATTGCCTGGCGCACGGACTCTGCCCGGCTCGCATCACCCCGAGTCTGCTCTTCGATCACGCGCTCGAGGAGGCTCGCCACGAACGTCACGCCGCTCGCTTTGATCGCTTGCAGGTCGCATGGCGCGAGCAGCCACGGCGCTCGCTGATTCCGAGTCTCTTCGTTCGAATTGCTCAACGCGTCGCGAAACGATCCGAGGCGCGGCAATCCTCGTGCGGCACGAATCGCTGCGACCGGGTCGGGCAGCTCGAGCAACTGGCTGCAGGTCGGCGCCACGGCCGACAAATCGAACACGTCGTCACTCTGCACGCAGACGAGAGCGGGACCTTCAACGTCGGGGCGCCACACCCGTCCCACGAACGTTGCCGTTGCGTGCTCAGCAGGAAGACACGGAACCGAATTCAACCAGTTCGTCATGACCCCTCAGAATAATCGAATCCGGCCAACTCTGCCGGAGCAAACATCACCGCGCAGAACGGCTTGCCTCGACAGCTGCAGCTTGCGGTGAAGTGAGTTGCTAGCGAATAGCTATCAGCTATCAGCTATCAGCTCTCAGCTCTCAGCTTTCAATTTGGGGCGGACAGCTGACAGCTGACAGCTGATAGCGGACCGCGGAAGATAACTTGCGTCCGACCTCCCGCATCGTTATCCTTCGCCCGTAATCAATTCCAGCACCGATTCATAAAGGAGCGGCCCACGATGTGGAGCCGGCGACGCTTTCTCGAGAGTCTTACCGCCGTGCCTGTGGCGGGACGCGGTTTTGGAACCGCGCGCGACAGGTTGGCCGCAACCGGGACGATGGCGGGAGCGCGCGATGGTGGTCGCGATTATTTCCGCGAACTGGGCGTGCGCCCCTTCATCAATGCGGCAGGCACCTACACCGCGATGACCGCCTCGCTGATGCCGCCAGAGGTCATGGAGGCCATCAACTACGCGTCGAAGCGCTACGTCATGCTCGACGAGCTGCACGATCGCGTCGGTGAGCGCATCGCGAAACTCGTTCGTGCCGAGGCGGCAATGGTGACATCCGGCGCAGCGTCGGCGCTGACTCTTGGCACCGCGGCGGCCCTCACCGGCACGGATCGGCAGAAGATCAGCGACCTGCCGAATCTCGCGGCGATGAAGAGCGAGGTGATCATCCAGAAAGCGCATCGTTTCGGTTACGACCGCGCGGTCCGCAACTGCGGCGTCCGGCTCGTCGAAGTCGACACGCGCGACGATCTGGAGCGCGCGGTGAACGACAAGACGGCACTCATGTTGTTCTACAACAACAACAACAAGGAAGGGAAGATTCAGGATGAGGAGTTCGCCCAGCTCGGCATCAAACACGGTGTGCCGACACTGAACGATGCGGCCGCCGACGTGCCGCCGCTCGAGAATCTGTGGAAGTACACCGCGATGGGATTCGATCTGGTGGCGTTTTCCGGCGGGAAGGGCATTCGTGGTCCACAAAGCGCAGGGCTCCTCCTTGGCAAGAAGCCGCTCATCACTGCCGCGCGGATGAACGGGTCGCCCAATGGCAACGCGATTGGGCGAGGAATGAAGGTCAACAAAGAAGAGATGGTCGGCATGTTGGCTGCGCTCGAACTGTTCGTGTCGAAAGATCACGCCCGCGACGAGCGTGAATACGAACGACGCGCAGACGAGATCCGTCGGAGCGCCGTGTTGGTACCAGGCGTCAAGGCCGAGATATTCGTCCCGGAAGTGGCGAATCACGTGCCGCACGTGCGCGTGACGTGGGATCCGGCATCGAAGCCGCTCAAAGCGGCAGGCGTCGTGCGCGCGATGCAGGAGGGAGAGCCCTCGATCGCGATCAGGTCCGAAGGGGAGTCACTGGTGATTGGTGTCTGGATGATGCAGCCGGGGGAGGAGAAGATCGTGGCCCGAAGACTGCGTCAGGAGCTCGGGAAACAGGCGTGAATCACTGTAGCGGCCGTGCACCAGAGCGGCCCGTAGAAGGAGGGGAGAATGCAACGTCGCATAGCGTCGTTCCTGTGTCTCGGCTTGTTTCTCGCGACCACGGCCTGGGCCCAGCTGGCCTCGCAGACAGCGCTCGTCGGCACGGTGACCGACAGCGGCAATCTGGTCGTTCCGGGGGCGCAGGTCGTGGCCGTCAACGTCGGCACGAAGGACACTTACGAGGCGACGACGAACGCGGAGGGTTTTTACAACATCCAGTTCGTCCGCACCGGCATCTACGAAATCACGATCTCCGTGACCGGCTTTCAGACGTTCAAGGCTACCGGCATCGAGGTCGCCAACAATCAGGTCGTCCGCACCAACGCCGTTCTGAAGGTGGGAGCGCTCACCGAGTCGGTGACCGTAGAATCCAAGGCCCAGCTCCTCACGACTGACACAGCGGCGGTCTCGGCGACGATCGGGAAAACGGCGATTGTCGATCTGCCGCTCAGCAGCCGGAATGTCTGGGCGCTCGCGAGCACGACTCCCGGGGTGCTGGCTGGAATCAACAGCGACATCGGGTTGAGCTTTCGAGGCGCCGGCCAGCGGGAGATTCAGAACAGCCTGTCGCTCGACGGCATCAACTCCTCGGCCAACCTCCTGGCCTCGACCAGCATGCGGCCGATTGCCGATGCGGTCGAAGAAGTGCAGGTCCAGACCGGGAGCACCTCGGCCGAGTACGGGTTCGTATCTGGGCGTCGCGATCAACGTGGTCACCAAGAGCGGCACCAACGCGCTGCACGGCGCCGCCTTCAACTTCTTCAAGGACGATTCGCTCAATGCGCGCGGGTGGTACGAGAACCCGGCGAATCCGAAGAACCCGCTGCGCAGCAATCAGTTTGGCTTCGAGGTCGAGGGGCCGGTGGTCATCCCGGGGCTCTATGATGGCCACAACAAGACGTTTTTCATGGGCGCCTACGAAGGCGTGCGCGCGGAGTCGCTCAGCCCCGCGACCGCTTCAGTTCCGACGGCGCTGATGCGCCAGGGAAATTTCTCCGAGGTCAGCACCGCGATCAAGAATCCGTTCACGGGTCAAACGTTTCCGGGCAACATCATTCCTCAGTCGATGCTGTCGCCGGTTTCGTTGAACCTGCTGCAGTACTTCCCTCCGGCCAACACACCCGGGACTGCCAGTAACCTGGCGGCGACCGGTTCGAACGAGGACAATATCGATCAGTTCCTCGGCCGCGTCGATCAGAACCTCGGCAACAAGATCCGGCTGTATGTTCGCTATAACTGGCACGACAGCCTGAACACGTCGATCGGCGCGACTCCAGCGCTTGGCGTGACCCAGCCGCGGGTCAACAAGAACACGCTCGTCACTTACACGCATACACTGAAGCCCACCCTGTTCAACGATTTTCGCATTGGCTACCACCGGCTCGATTTCGACACGCTGAATCCGTTCGAAGTCAACAATCAGCAGGGAGCTGGCACGGCGCTCGGCATCCCGGGGTTCGACGGCGACACGAAGTACAACAATGCGGGTATTCCGAGCTTCAACGTCAGCAATTTCAGCGGCCTGTCTACGAGTGGAACGAACTGGTATCAGTTCGACACGACCTTCCAGGCCTCGGACGTCCTCGCCTGGAACCGCGGCTCGCACAACGTGCGCACCGGCTTCGATTTGCGCCGGCTGGCGACCGGCCGGCGAGCGGCCAATGATGCGCGCGGACGGTTCGATTTCACCGGTCAGATGACGGGATACTCGATGGCCGATTTCATGATGGGGATTCCGAGGACCGTGATTCCGCCGACCGACCAGATTCAGGGGCACGTCGGTGGCTGGCGCAACGGGTTCTTCATCAACGACACCTGGCAGGCGAGACGGAACCTGACGCTGAGTCTCGGCATGCGGTACGAGCGCAGCACACCCGTGCAGACGTATGCCGGCGTGGCGGACATGCTGGCCGAGGACTTCTTGACGATCATTCCCTCGCCGAACCTGTCGGCCTACCCGGTCAAAGGGTTCGAGTTCACCGAGCCGAACAACAAGGATTTCGCGCCGCGTCTGGGCGCGACCTATCGCCTCAGCGACAAGACGGTGGTGCGCGCCGGCTACGGCATCTACTACAACCCGAACCAGATGAATTCGTTCACGTTCCTGACCAACAATCCGCCCATGGCGGTGGTCTCCACCTACACCAATGATCCAAACAACCCGACGCTGTCGTTCGAGCACCCGACCGGCACGCCCGGGGCGCCGGTCACGCCGGACATGATTTCACCGACGCGGCATCTTCCGAACGCCCGGAAGGATCAGTGGAGCTTCGACGTGCAGCGGGAGCTGTGGGCGACTGGCGCCATCAATATCGAGTACGTGGGCTCCAACACCAGCCACCTCGATCGGAGCTTCTTCAACAATACGCCGACGCCGGGCCCTGGCACGGTCGATTCTCGTCGCCCGACGTCGTTGTTCCGGAGCCGACGCATCATCCAGAACGATCTCATCGCTGACTACGATGCGGTGACCTTCGGACTGCGGCAGCGGATGTTCAAGGGCCTGCAGGCGGACGCGCACTACACGTGGTCGCGCACGCGCGACATGGCGACGCACTCCAACGGCGGCGGCCAGACGATGGACAACTACGATATCTGGCGCAACTACGGCCCCGCCGACTGGGACATTCCGAACCGGTTCGTGGCCAGCTATCTCTACGATATTCCCTTCCTGAAGTCGTCACCGCAGCCGCTGCTCAAATATCTCGTCGCCGGATGGCAGGTCTCGGGGCTGACGACGATTCAGAGCGGTTCGCCGCTCAACATCACGCTCAGCACAGACCGAGCGAACATTGGGATCACGGGCCAGCAACGGCCGGACCTCGTCGGACCGGTGCCCGACATGAATTGCGTCGCCGACCCCGATCCGGCGAGGCGTCGTCAGCTGATGAATTGCTTCGATCAGTCGGCCTTTGCGCTGCCGGCGGAGTTCACCTTCGGCAACGCGCCGCGAAACGTCCTGCGCGGGCCGGGCTTCGTCAGCACCGATCTGTCGTTTATGAAGAACGTGCCGATTGGCGGCGGCGCGCGGTTCCAGTTCCGCGCCGAGTGCTACAACATCTTCAACAACGTCAACTACAGCAATCCGAATACGACGTTTGCCGCCGCCAACTTTGGCCGCATCACCTCCGCTGGCAGCATGCGCCAGGTGCAGCTCGGAGGCAAAATACTGTTCTGACGATGTCCAAGGGAAAAGGGAAAAGGCCCAAGGGACAAGGCCTTTTCCCTTTGTATGCGATACCCTCTCCTCGCACTCGCCGTTCCGCTCTTCGCGCTGACGTTCTCGGCTCCCGTCTCAGCTCCGCAAACCGAGCAGCCGCGTAGCAGGTCTATCGCAAGCTGACTCCGACGTCGAAGACCGTCAACGGTCAGCCGCTCTACAGCGCCGAGCTGTCGTTTGGAAACCTCGTCTTCGTTTTCAGGCAAAGGACCGGGGACGGATCTCGCGCAGAGTTCGCAGAAAAACCAATCTCGCGCGGAGAATCGCAGAGCGCGTTCTTCTCCGCGTCCTCCGCGTTTCTCTGCGTGAGATCGCTCTTCTCTGCGGACTCCGCATGAGATCTGTTTCTCCGCGATCCCTGCGAGAGATTGTCAGCGGCGGGCCGCGCCGAAGACCTTGTCGAGCTCGTAAGGCTTGGTGACCTCGAGCTGATCGTAGCGGCAGTCTGTTGGAGATTTGTCCGGACGCCAGCGGAGGAAGACGGCGCCGTGGCGGAAGCGATCTCCCTGCAGGTGGTCGTACTTCACCTCGCAGACGCGTTCGATGCGGAGCGGTTCCCAGGAGAGATCCTTTCCCGCGCTCCAGCGGCTCTGTCCCCCGGGCATACGCGTCATCTCATGCCCTTCCGGGACGGCCCACTCTTTCCACGGATGATTCTTCAGCGCGTTGTTTCGGAGCGGCTCGAGCTCCAGCACCAGCTGCTTTCGCATCGCCATGGTGAACGACGAGGTCACGCCCACGTGGTGAAGCCTGGCGTTATTGTCGTAGAGACCGAGCAAGAGCGAGCCAATCGCGTCCCTGCCGCTCTTGTGCCAGCGGAATCCCGCGACCACGCATTCGGCCGTACGGGCATGCTTCACCTTGATCATGGCGCGCTTGCCCGGCTGATACGTGCCATTCTCGGGCTTCGCGATCACGCCGTCGAGTCCGGCCCCTTCGAACCGCTCGAGCCACTGCACGGCGACCGCCCGATCCCGCGTCATGGGTGTCAGGTGAATCGGCGGTTGCGCGTCGGAGAGCAGCGCCTCGAGCCGCGCACGACGCTCGTGCTGTGGGGCCGAGCGCAAGTCGCGGCCGCCTGCGGCGAGCAGATCGAAGCCGACGAACGCGGCGGGTGACTCTTTCGCCAGCTTCGCGACGCGGGAGGCAGCCGGATGCAGCCTCAGCTGCAGCGCGTCGAAGTCGAGACCTTTGGGTCCGGCGATCACGATCTCGCCGTCGATGATGCATCCCGCCGGCAGTCTGGACAGCAGAACGTCGTGGAGCTCCGGAAAATATCGATCGAGCGGACGCAGATCCCGGCTCTGGATGAAGACGTCGGTAACGCTGCGAAAGACAATTGCGCGGAATCCATCCCACTTCGGTTCATAGAGGTAGGCCCCTCCCGGCGGAAGTTCGTCCGCCAGCTTGGCGAGCATCGGCTCGATGGGCGGGGCGGGTGTCGAGAGGCCCTGATCGGGCTCGGATGTCGGCTTGCGGCGCGCCATGGATCCGATATTATGCGCGTCGGCGGAGCATCGGATCCGCGATTGAGGGAACGGAGAGAGTTCTCCGAGTTAGACCATTGCCAGAGGGCATCACATGATTCGCCGTTCAGATCTCGTTTTGACCATCGCTTTGTTCCTCAACGCGTCTGCGGCTGGCTATCATGGGGTCGTGCAGGCACAGAGTCAGGAGCGGCCGACGCTCTCGGTGAAACCGGCAGACGACTTCGAGGTCACGGGGACCGGCGAGCACGCGGCCTGGAAGGCGGCGGAGTGGACGTCTCTTCAGCGTCGCCAGGCGGACGGCCATCCCTACGACGCCCGGTTCAAGATGCTGTACTCGAAGACCGGGTTGTACTTCCTCATGGAGGGGACCGATCGCAAGCTCACGGCGACGCTGACCGAGGACTTCATGCACCTCTGGACCGAGGATGTGTTCGAAGTATTCCTCTGGACCGACGAGCGCTACCCGGTTTACCTGGAATACGAGATTTCGCCGCTCAACCGCGAGCTCCCGATTCTGATTCCAAACTTCGGCGGCCAGTTTCTGGGTTGGCGACCGTGGGACTACGAAAAAGATCGGACTACGCGCAAGGCGACGAGCGCCATCGGCGGCCCGAAGGAACCACACGCATCGATTCAGGGCTGGCGGGCTGAGTTCTTCATTCCGTACGCAGTGATGAAACCGCTGCAGAAAGTTCCCCCCACACCGGGCACGCGCTGGCGAGCCAACTTCTATCGCGTCGATTACGACGATGGAAAGACGACGCAGTGGGACTGGGCGCGTGTAGGGCCGAGCTTTCACGAATTCCAGAAATTTGGAGACCTTGTATTCGTTGACAAGTAAGTGCCCTTCGTCCCGTCCGCCATCACTTCCGTGACGTCGCGTCACGCTTGACTAGTCGCCGCGGCTGGGCCATCGTTACGCGTACACTTCTCGAACTATCGACCAACTCTCCGTTACTCAGACCGGCGCGATCGACGGTCGGGCGCGACAACGGCCCGCCATGTCACGCGAAGGAGGTTCCATGAGAATTCCGCGGATTCGCTTGTTGCCATACATCTTGCTTCTCGCCCTCGGGCTTATCGCTCCTGCAGTTGCGCTGGCGCAGACCGGCGCCGCGTCGCTGACGGGTATCGTCACCGACGAAACCGGCGCCGCAGTTCCTGGGGCCACGGTCACAGCCACGAATCAGGCTACCAACGTCGACTACACCGCCATCTCAAACGAAGCCGGCTCTTATACGATGACCTCGCTTCCTGTCGGGACCTATGTCATCAAGGCCGAGCTGTCGCGGTTCAAGACCGCGGCGTCCAAGCCGATCGCGATGGAAGCGAAACAGGTCGTTCGACTCGACTTCAAGCTGGAACTGGGTGCGGTCGAGGAAACGATCGAAGTCAAGAGCGACACGCCGGTCATGCAGACGGAGACGGCAACGGTCGGATCGGTCATTTCAGGCACGACGCTGAGTGCGCTGCCGCTCAACGGCCGCAACACCGGCCAGTTGTCGCTGCTCCTGCCGGGTGTTGTCTCGCCGAACCCGAGCGCCTTCACGAGTATCCGCAACTTCAGCGGCGGGCGTCCCTACGTGAACGGCAACCGCGAGCAGACCAACAACTACACGATCGACGGCGTCGACATGAACGAGTCGATCGACAATCTCGTGGCGTATCAGCCCAGTCCTGATGCGCTCGCGCAGATCAGCGTCGAGACGAACAATTACGCCGCCGACACCGGCAACGTCGCGGGCGCCGTGATCAGCAACGTCATCAAGTCGGGGTCGAACCTGTTCCGCGGCAAGCGTTTGAGTACTACCGCAACAGCTCGATGGACGCGAATTCCTGGTCGAACAATCGATCGCACGCAGCCAAGCCCGAACGTCGTCAGGACATCTACGGTGGCACGCTGGGTGGACCGCTGCTGAAGAATCGGCTGTTCTTCTTCGGCAACTACCAGGGGACACGGTTCAACGCGCCAGGGTCGGAGACGATCTCGGTGGCGCCCGACTCGTGGCGGCACGGTGATCTGTCGAGCATAACGAGCACCATTAAGGACCCGCTCACGGGTGTGGCGTTTGCGAACAACCAGATTCCTGCGGGGCGCATCAGCGCCATTGCGAGCAACATTCTCAACAATCTCGCGCTCTATCCCCTGCCGAACCGGTCAGTGACCGGCGTCACCGGCAACTATGTCGGTGAGACGCTGACCACGATTCACGCGAACCAGGGCGACGGCCGGGTCGACTGGAACGTATCGCCGAACGACAAGATCTTCGGCCGGTTCTCGATCGCCGAATACGAGTCGAAGAACAACAAGCGGGCGATTCCGCTTCTGCTGGGCAACCTGACCACGGCGCCGTTCCGGAACGTGGCTGCAAACTGGAATCACGTCTTCAACCAGTCGCTCGTGAACGAGGTGCTCGTCGGCTACAACCAGATCACCATCGTCAGCGACACGCTCGACTGGGTCGGGCATCGGCGACGCGAACGCCACGTTTGGAATCGCGGGCGGCCAGCCGATTCCTGGACTCAGTTCGATTGCGCTGGGGAACGGCCTGACCGCGATCGGCGCCGGCGCCAGCGACACGAACACGGTCGACAAGACTTACCAGTTCAACGAAAAGCTCACGTGGTTGAAGGGGAGCCACTCGCTGAAGATCGGCGGCCAGCTGATGCACTACAGCCAGCAGCGCTTCTACGCCGGGAACAACGGACTGCTTGGTCTCTTCGGCTACGGCGGATTGTTCAGCGGGCAGCATTTTTCGGATTTCCTCCTCGACCAGGTGTCCAGCAAGGGACGTGGCAGCCTCGCGGCTCCGTGGACCCATCTGCACAATCGCTCGGCGCTCTACATTCAGGACGACTTCAAGATGACGCCGGCAGCTCACCCTGAACCTTGGCATGCGGTGGGCGTACACGCAGCCCGTCGTCGAGAAGGACAACCGCCAGGGCAACTTCGATCTGAAAACCGGACAAGAGACGCTTGCGAAGGATGGCTCTCGCGAAAGCCGTGCGCTCTACAACTCATACATGAAAGGGTTCGAGCCCCGGCTCGGGGGGGCGTGGCGGCCCAGCGAGGCGTGGGTCGTGCGCGGCGCCTACGGCATCTCGCAGTACATGGAAGGCACCGGCGCAAACCTGCGCCTGCCGCTGAATCCGCCGGGCTTCTTCGAGTCGGCGGTCCAGTACGATACCACTTCGGGCCCTGGAACTCTGACGACCGGCTTCGCGGAGCTCGAAGCCCCTCGATCAGCCGTCAGGCCAGGTGCGCGCGTGGGATCCGAACCTGCGCCCGCAGTTCACGCAGCAGTGGAACATCTTCGTCGAGCGCCTGTTGACGCCGTCGATGTCAGCGAACGTCGGATACGTCGGGAACCACGCGACGCATCTGGTGACGCCGGTCGAAGGAAACCAGCCGCTGCCCGGCGTCGGCAGCGATACGACAACGTGGTTGCCGCTGCAGCAGCGGCGTCCGCTGTACGCAACCGCGCCGCTCATCACGAACATCTCGACGACGGCATCGCGCGGACACAGCGACTACAACGGCCTGCAGATGAGCCTCCGGCAGAGGAGCGTCAAGGGCGTCGAGTACCTCGCGTCGTACACGCTGAGCCGAACGCGCAGCAACAACCTCGGGCTACTACGGGTCGGGGGGCGTCGCGGCCGAGGGCGCGTACTGGATGAACACATACGAGCCCGGAAGGCGAACTACGGTCCCGCGTTCTTCGACGCGAGGCACAATTTCGTGTTCTCGGCTAACTACGAGCTGCCCTTCGGAAAAGGACGGAAGTGGGCGAGCGACGCCTCCACGCTGACCGACGCGATCATCGGAGGCTGGCGGTTGAGCGGGATCTTCCAGCTGCGATCAGGCTTCCCGATCACCGTGATCGACGGCAGCGCGCCGTCGCTTCAGGGACAGCGGGGCAACGAACGGCCGAACTGCGTCGGCGATCCGGTTCCGTCCGATCAGAACATCGCGCACTGGCTCGACATCAATGCGTTCGCCAGAGTGGCGCGCGGGACGTTGGGCAACTGCCCGGTTGGTGTCGCTCGCGCGCCGGGGTACAAGAACGTAGACGCCGTTCTCGCCAAGCAGTTCAACACGGGCGGCGGGCGGTACTTCGAGTTCCGGGCCGAGGCGTTCAACCTGACGAACACGGCGAGCTTCGGACCGCCCGCTCGCGACATCAACGCGCCGAACACGTTCGGGCAGATTACGAGCACCGTCAGCACGGCGCGAACCGTGGAATTGGTGTTGAAGTTTGTGTTCTAGGGCAAGCTATCAGCCATCAGCTCTCAGCTGTCAGCTCAAAGCGCCTAGCTGACAGCTGACAGCTGACAGCTGATAGCTGATAGCTGAGCAGCTGACCACCAACAGGAGTATTGCGCGATGAGCAATTCCATCATCACTCGCCGTGAGCTGTTCCGCCGTGGGGGAGTGCTGGGCAGCATGCTGGCTCTCCCTGGTTTCTTGAAAGCCGCGTCGCAAGCCACCCCCGCGGCGACGGCCGCCGGGCCGACAGGCGCGAACGCGCTCCGGCTCGGGGCGGACATCTATCAGTCGATCGGCGTCCGCCCGCTCATCAACGCGCGCGGCACATTCACGATCATCAGCGGCTCGACGATGCTGCCGGAGGTCCGCATGGCGATGGACCAGGCGGCTCAGAAGTACGTGCATCTCGACGAGCTCGCGGAAGCGGTGGGCGCGCGGCTCGCGACACTCACCGGCGCCGAGTGGGGGCTCGTGTCGAATGGATGCTCTGCCGGGCTGACGCTGGCGACGGCCGCCTGCGTCGCCGGCGGCAGTCCGGATCTGCACGTGCGTCTTCCGAACCTGGCCGGTTTCCCGAAGGACGAAGCGATCATCCCCACGCACTCGCGCAATGTCTACGACGCCGCGCTCCGCGCGGTCGGCGTTCGCGTCGTCGAAGTCTCGACCCTGAAGGAGTTCGAGGCGGCGCTTGGTCCACGGGCCGCGATGATTTACATTCTCGCCGGGTCCAAATGCCGACAACAGCCCGCTGAACGTCAAGGCCATTGCGCCGATTGCCAAGGCCAAAGGGGTGCCCGATTCTCGTTGATGCGGCTGCGGAGATTCTCACGATTCCGAACGTGCACCTGCAGAACGGCGCAACACTCGTCGCCTACAGCGGCGGCAAGTGCATTCGCGGACCGCAGACCGCTGGCCTGCTGCTCGGACGCAAGGATCTGGTGCAAGTGCGGCATGGGTCCACAGCGCGCCGCATCACGGCTTCACTCGCTCGCTGAAAGTCGGGAAGGAAGATGCGATCGGCATGCTCATGGCGGTCGAGATGTGGGTGAAGCGCGATCACGATGCGGAGTGGAAGCGCTGGACCGGCTGGCTCGATCACATCGGTCAGCGGGTCTCCACCATCCCGGGCGTCACGACGTCGATCAACCAGCCCAATGGTTTGTCCAATCAAACACCGTCGCTGCAGAATCCTCTGGGATCGACAGAAGATCGGCATCACGGGCGACGTCGTCGCGCGGGTTCTGCTCGACGGCGATCCGCGGATCACGCTCGATGCCGCCCGGGGCGCGGGACAGTCTACCCAGACTGGCGTGTCGGTGACGCCCTATATGCTCGCTCCTGGCGATGAGAAAATCATCGCCGAGCGTCTCGTCTCGGTCCTGTCGAAACCGCCAGCGCAGACCGATTCCACGAATCAGTCAGCACCGACCGTCGACCTCACCGGACAGTGGAACGTTCGCATCCAATATGCGGCGACGATCTCGAATCACACGCTCCACGTCACGCAGAAAGGGAACGACCTCGGCGGATTCCACCAGGGAGACTTCATGACGCGGGAGATCACCGGCACGATTGACGGCGAGAACGTCAGGATCCGCAGTGCCTACGGCGAACAGCATGGCGATTCCGTCAACCTGACGTTCATCGGCAAGGTGACCGGCGATCAAATGAGCGGACCGCTGGACATGGGCGAGTACATGGGTGCGACGTGGACCGCGACGCGCCGTTCGGGGCGGAGAGGCTAACCATGGCGGCGTCGAAGCACATGCGGTGGCGTGTCGTTGTTGTCGTTGCATGTACCGTCGTTTTGTTCCTTTCCGCCTTTACCTTTTCCCTTGTCCCTTTTCCCTTGTCCCTTTCCACCGACGCGGCCGCGCAGGTGCCAGCCGCGGCCGGTCCGAAGTACGACCTGCTGCTGCGCGGTGGTCACGTCATCGACGCGCGCAACAAGCTCAGCGCCGTGCGCGACGTCGCGATCGCAGCAGGCAAGATTGCCGCGGTCGAGACGAAGCTCAATCCCGCGGACGCGTTGAAGACCGTCGATGTCAGCGGCTTGTACGTGACGCCTGGTCTCGTGGACATCCACGCTCACACCTACACTGGCACGGGAGAGCGGAGCTCCTACGCTGGCGACAACAGCGTGTATCCCGATGGATTCACGCTGCGCGTCGGTGTGACGACGGTGGCCGATGCCGGCTGCGCGGGCTGGAGGAACTTCGAGGACTTCAAGCAGCGCGTCATCGATCGATCGAAGACCCGGATCCTGGCCTTCATCAATATCGTCGGCAATGGGATGCGTGGCGGAGCCTACGAGCAGGATCTGTCCGACATGGAGGCCCAACCGACCGCCGATATGGCGCGGAAGTTTCCCGGGCTCATTATCGGCGTCAAGTCCGCGCACTACGCGGGACCTGAGTGGGCGCCGGTTGAACGCGCCGTAGAAGCCGGCACGATGGCGAACATTCCGGTCATGGTTGATTTCGGCGCGAACAAACCCGAGCGTCCGCTTGCCGAACTGGTCACGAAGAAGCTTCGCCCTGGCGACATCTATACCCACATGTATTCAGGTCTTCGTGGCGAATTGGATCCATCGGGGCATGTGAACCAGGGAATGGTGGAAGGCCGAAAGCGCGGCGTCATCTTCGACGTCGGGCATGGTGGCGGCAGCTTTCTCTGGCGTGTCGCGGTGCCCGCCATCAAGGAAGCATTCCTGCCTGATTCGATCTCGACTGACCTGCACATCGGCAGCATGAACGCGGGCATGAAGGACATGCTCAACGTCATGGACAAGTTCCTTGCGATGGGCCTGACGCTGGACGATGTGATTGCGAAGTCGACATGGAATCCGGCGCGCGAGATCAAGCAGGACGGACTGGGTCACCTGTCGGTGGGCGCGATCGCCGACGTTGCGGTGCTGCGCCTCGAAAAGGGCCGCTTTGGTCTCGTTGACATGAACGGCGCTCGCATGGATTCGACCGAGCGCCTGATGTGCGAGCTGACGGTCAAGGACGGCAAGGTCGTCTACGACCTGAACGGGATCTCACGGCCGGAGTGGCGAACGCTGCCGCCCGACTACGGCCAGACAGGCGATGGCCGATGGGACGGGTTGAATCCAGCGCGGGGAACCACACCGGGGACGCAGCGGGGCCGGGGCGGCGCTCCGGCCGCGGCGCCCACAAGAGGAGGTAGATGATGCCGAAGTCGAATCGAAGAGCGTTCCTGAAGAAAGCGCCCGCCGTGGCCGCGGCAGCGGTCGTGGCGGCGCCAGCGACCGCGCGTGCGCAGGGAACAGCGGACAAGCCGACCAAGAAGGTGTTCTACCGCAGCGGCAAGCCGCCGGACAACCCTCCGCTCTTCAACGGCACGGTCCTGTATGGAAACCTGGTGTTCATCTCGGGCATCGGCTATCACGAGCCGGGAGACATCACGCTGCACACGACGAAGGTGCTCGAACAGATGAAGGCGCAGCTCGAGGCCGCCGGGTCGTCGATGGAGAAGGTCCTGAAGGTGAACGTCTACCTCAACGATCTCAAGGACTACGACGCGATGAACGCCGTGTTCCGCGGCAAGTTCGGACCCGGAACCGGGCGTGCGCACGACCATCGCGGCAGCCGGTGGCATCCCTGGGAATTCGCTGGTGGAGATCGACTGCATCGCGTGTATCTGATCTGATCATGTCGCGCGTACGCGCTGCATTGGGTCTGTGTGGTCTGTTGCTGATCGTCGCCTCCGTTCTGGCGGCGCGGCAACAGACTCCGCCGTCCTTTCGATCGCGCATCACCATTGTCCCGATCGACGTGCGCGTGCTGGACCGTGATGGCAAACCCGTCACCGACCTGAATCAGGAAGATTTCACCATCACCGAGAACGGTGTTCCACAATCAATTCGCTACTTTTCGACGCACGCGCTGACAGCGGAAGCACCGAGCACGAGTGGGCCACTCGAACTTCGCAAGGCGCCTGCGCCGGACGATTTGACCCCACAAAATCGCCGCGTCTTCCTGATCTTGCTGGGTCGTGGCCACATGACAGGCCCTGCGAAGGAGCTTCCCGCCCTCGAAGCGTTTCTGAAGACGCGATTGCTTTCGCAGGATCGGGTGGCGGTCTTCGCGTTCAACCGGGGCACCGATTTCACGACCGATCACGAATCCGTGCGGGCCGTCGTCGAGCGCTATCGCGACCGGCACGAGCGAATCGAAACGAAGCTCGATGAGTATCTCGGCGGCCTGCACGGGCTCTATGGATCGAAGAACCTTCCACGGTTCCTCCAGTCAGATATCGATGCGCTGTTCGGAGGGGCGGCGGGGCTTCGACCCAGAGAGATGACACCGGGTCAGATCACGGACGCGCGACAGATTGGCGAGGACGTACGTCGGACAGCGGACGAGCTGCAGCGTGCGGAGCTGTTGAGCACACGCACCGGTGAGTTCGCCAGCCTGCCCGACTCGGCGGCGACGAACACCGCGAGTCGCATGGATGTGTCGTTCGATCAATACATCTCCGAGCAGGTGGAACTGCTGCACGACGTCTCCAACCTGTATGCCGGCATCGACTACTTGCGATATCTGGAGGGGGAGAAGCACCTGGTGTTTCTGACTCCGGGCGGTGTCGCGCTGCCGCGGCTGGAGCATGACAAGACGCTTGCCGCAGCAGCCAGCGATGCGCGGGTCGCCATCGACATCATTTATGTGGGCGGCGCTCCAGGCGCGCAGCCGCCCAGGATCAGTCCGGACGGAAGGCTAGTGGTCCAGATGCTGCCATCCACGGCCGCTATTTTCCGCCAGACCGCGACGGTGTCGGACATGCGCGTGATATCCGACATGACGGGCGGGCAGATGACCGCATTTCGTTCCGCCGACGATGCGTTCTCGCATCTCGATCAGGCGACGCGGTTTGAGTATCTGCTTGGGTACTCCCCCTCGAACGCGACGATCGACGGTGCGTTCCGTCGGATCGAAATCAAGGTGAAGCGCGCGGGAGTTACCGTCCTGTATCGGCAGGGCTACTACGCAACGCCGCAGCTCGTGCCACTGGATCGCCGGCAATTCATCACGTTCAACCGGATGACGGCAGCCGGCCGATATGAGGGTGCAATCGAAGACATCAAAGTGGCGCTCAATGCACCCACGCTCGAGGGGGAGGGCGCCAGTCTCAACGCCCTCGTCACGGGGAACATCCGTTCGCCGCGGATCAAGTTCATCGAAGCCGACGGGATCTATAAGACCTCGCTCGATATCGGAGTCTACGCCGGCAATGAAAAGCAGCAGGTGGTTGGCGAGATTCTGAGGCGGGTCGACTTGAAATTGAAGGAGGACGGGTACCGCGCATTTGGAGCGCAGGGCGCGTCCTTCGATATTCGCATACCTCTCAAAGAACGGCCGAAGTACGTGAGGGTGATTGTCTACGATTATGCCGCTGACGTTCTTGGGTCGGCCACTGTGGCACTCAAGTAGTCCAGCACGGCTCGCCGGACCGGTGATACCGTCCAGCGCTCAATCAGTTTTTTCCGCTCCTGCCCGCAAAGGTGACGGTGATCGTGTGCACCGCCTTCTTGGACCAGTCAACCTTGACGTCCGCGCTGACCGGCACGATTTCGAATTTCACGCCAGCCGAGGACGACTCCTTCACGACAAAGCCGAACTCGGCCTTCAGGCTGGCGAGCTGCAACGGAGGCGTCCCGGACTCCGCGTCTCTGACACCTTGAGCGGCGGCGACAATCGCGGCGACGAGCTGGCTCGAGAGTCCCGGAGAGCCGGTCACGTGCACCTGCGATTCCGGCTTTGGCGGCTTCAGCGTGAGGACGAGTTCGTTGGATTGTTGCCGCTCCCAGGTCTTGCCGAACGAAAAGATCAGCACCTTGAACTTCGGCCCACCAGACACGTTGTACTCCGTCAGCAGATGGAGCACGACGCTGTCGAGTGGCGGAATTCTTGCCGCGATGAGCTGCTGCTGTACTTCTGAGAGCCCTCGCTGAACTTCGTTCAGGACTGCCTGAATGGTGATGCCGTCAGCCGCCGGCGCGTCCTGTGGCTGCGCAGTCCGAGTGAACGAGGCCGCGAACAACAGAATGGCTGCGCTACACATCTGAAGCTCCTCTCGGCTCGCTGACTCCGGTTGGACGCAATCCGAAGATCGCCGTCGGCGCGCGCCTATGGTCTTCGAGCCGTGTTCAACGATCGCGTACAACAGCCGTGTGGGCAGGAATTCTGCTATCTGAAGGACTCCGCGTCAATGGAGAGTGTCTGGGGCGTCGGCCTGCGAGTCGACCGGCGTTCAGACGCGGCCAGTTACCGGCGTACTATTGATCTTCTCGGTCTCCGCGACTAGGCTCCGTTTCGTTCACGGCACCGCGCAGTCAGGCGCAGTGCCGCATCTGTTGACCTGCGCTTTGGCGCCTGGGTTGACGCCTGCAGCTATGGTTGATCGAAAGGAAGGCGCATTATGTTCCGTCGCGTGCCCCTGGGTCTCACGTCCGCACTGGTCCTCACGATGGTCTGCGTGATCGGCTATTCAATAACCCTGCACATCCCTCCGCTTTCTGCCGCAGCACAGGGGAGATGTCAGGGTCTCCCCGACGAAGCTGCGTTGAAGGGGTTTCTCGGTGCTGCCCCTGCCGCAGGTGGTGAGGCGGGCGGTCTGTTTCATGGCACGCGAATGTGGGCGGCGGTCGTGAATCGCGATGGCGAGGTGTGTGCGTACACACAACCTCGACAGCCGATCCGTCACAAGTCTGGCCCGGGAGCCAGGCGATCGCAAAGGCGAAGGCTTACACGGCGAACGCGTTCAGCCTCGATAGCCTGGCGCTGTCCACCGCCCTGCTGTACACGTTCACACAGCCCGGCCACTCACTCTGGAGTCTGGGCCAATCGAACCTGTTCGAGTCGAAGTTTCTCGCGCCGCCGTCAGGACAAGGCGGCGGCCGGGAACAGATCGCGGGCGGCTTGATCTTCTTCGGCGGGGGTGTGCCACTCTATGCAGGCGGCAAGATCATTGGCGGCCTCGGCATCAGCGGTGACACGTCGTGTACGGATCATGAGATTGCCAAACGGGTCCGCGATCTCGCCGCGCTGAATCCGGCCGGAGGCCCGACGGCAGATGACATCACGTACTCGTCGAAAGATGGCGCATCGGCCTTTACGCATCCGTTGTGCCCGAACACGTGGCGCAATGGTGAATTTATTGGGGACGAAGCGAAAGCGGTCGGGTACCTGAGCCACACAGCAGGCAATCTGAATGATGAGCCGTTTCGACGGCTCATCATCTTCGCTGCCGTGCCGCGCGGTCCAGCGCGAACCCGGCAGCGAGCGCGGTCAAGCCGGTGGCGATGACCGCCACGGCCCACGCGGGGCGCTCGAACCACTCCCGATGAAGCGCGATGAGGTACAACGCCATGCCCAGGTTCAGCATGCCAGCGTAATAGAAGCTGCGGCGCTGACGGCGCTGGCTGAGCACCATGATCACGGTTGCGCAGGTCGCGTAGAGCCAGTCCACACGCGGTGAGTACTCGCCGGTGCGCACCAGGTAACCGAGCGGATGGAGGAGGGCGAAGGGCGCCAGCACGAAGAACAGGTGCGCGGCACTCTGGGACTGTACCGATCCATACCGGACGAGCGTCGCTCCGGCCGCGTAGAACAGCGCGCCGTTTATCGTCATGGCCGCGACGGTGTCGAGGAGCGCCTGATTCCTGACGGTCGGCGACTGCCAGGGAGCGAGCGAGAACCCCCCAAGCTGCCGGAGTTCGCGTCCGTCGAGCGCGTAGATCTCGAGCACACCCACGAAAAGTACCGCGCTTCCCAGGTAAAGAGGACGGCTGAGCCACGGACGGTCCGTTCGCTCGGCGAACTCCCCGCCTATCGCATACGCGATCACGAGCGGGAACAATCGCAGGGCGAGCTTGTCCCACCGCTGATCCTCGATGGCAGCGCGAAGGCCGAAATCCGAGATGATCGCAATCGTGCAGACGAACGCGAGACCCGTGAACACCGTGCTCAGCGCTGCGGTGCGCGTGCGCAGGGCGAGCCAGCCGCACCAGAGACATGCGACTAACGAGGTGACTTGGAGTTGTCGGTTGGAGACGACGTTCCCGTCGAAGAGTTGTCCCGGCGCATTCGGCGGCGCCACCAGCAAGTGTGTTTCGTCGAAGAGGATCAGCAGGAACAGCGGGAGCAGGACAATCGCGGCAACGTAGAAGGCGACGGCGACTGCCTTCTGGTTCCGGCCGTAGAGATGATGCGCCGCGACATTCAATCCGATGAACGGGAGCGCAAGCACGATGAACGGTCGGAACACTCCGTCGACGTGCGCGTACCAGCGCGCGGCCACGAAATAAAAGAGGCTCCCGCACAGCAGGAGAAACGCACCGAGATACAGCGCGATTTGGGTGTACGAGAGCGCGCGGCTCTCGACGATCCAATCTTCTTCTCGCGCGTCGAGTGCGCGATACGCCGCGCGCAGCCGTTCGGCTTCGTGTGGATACAACAGTCGCAGCCGTAGCCACTCCCCGATGTCATCCACATGCGGCCTGACACGCGAACCGAGCGTGCTCGCGTAAATCGAGGGCCGGCCGATGACCGGCAGTCCCGAGAGGTAACGGCGAAGATCCGCCGCCATGTCCTGCGCGGACTGATAGCGCCGTGCGGGGTCGCGCTCCATCGCGGTCAGCGCTATGGCCTGCAGCGGTTCCGGGACCGATGGAGCGATCTCGACCGGCAAGCGGGGCGTGCCGCCGCGGATGGCGTCGATCACGGCGCGATCGTCGCCGGCGTATGGCGCCCGTCCGCACAGCAGCTCGTACAGAATCACCCCAAGTGCATAGACGTCCGTTCGAGCGTCAATTGGCTGCGAGACATCGAGTTGCTCGGGTGCGACATAGGGGAGCGTGCCAATGAAATGCCCCCGCGTCGGGTCGCCGGCGCTGAGGCCGAAGTCCAGGATCCGGGGCGATAGCCCCGCGTCGAGCATGATGTTCGACGGCTTCAAGTCGCGGTGCTGAACGCCGAGCGTGTGCGCATGTTGGACGCCGTCGCAGACGTCCACCAGAATCCTTGCGCGCTGCGCGTATTCCAGCGAAGCGCCCATACGTCCGAGCTCGAAGCCGTCCACGTATTCCATGATGATGACGGCAGGGCCACGATCGACGCGACATTCGTGGATCTGGACGATGCGGCGATCAGTGAAGAGCGCGAGCGCCCGGGCCTCACCGAGAAAGGCGCTGATACCAGCATTCCATCCGTCTCTTCGGAGAACCTTCGCCGCGACGATGCGATCGAGTTTGAGGTCGCGGAGCTTGAAGACTTCGCCCATCCCGCCGGCGCCGATGCGCTCGATAGTCTGGAACCCGGCGAACGAGGGAAGCGCCGGCGTCTCCCCCGCGGTCTCGGCGAAAATATCCTGGGGCGCGTCGAGCGAGACGGTCAACGAAAGATACTGATCGACCAGCACATTCAGAGCCTCCGTCAGATCCGGGCAGTCGGCGCACAAGTCCGACACCGACAGACGCTCGCCCCTCAGCACATGATGTTCGACGAAGCGCGCCAGCTTCGCTTCCAGCTCCGCGCTCGTCGTCATCGGCTGACCTCCGACATCCTCAGCGTCAACGCGGTCATGGCGCGTGCCAGTAGCATCCGGCAAGCGTCTTCCGACTTGCCTGTCCGCTGAGCGATTTCGGCGAACGACAGCTCCTCAAACTTGCGCAGCAGGATCACTTCACGATGCGCCGGACTGAGCGATTCGAGCGCTTCCTCGAGTCGCTCAGCCTGCTCGTCCAGAATCACGCGCGAGAGCGCGGAGCGTGTCAGCGCCGGCAACGGGGCATCGTCATCCAGCGGAGCCTCGCGCGCCGCGTCGCGCCGCTGTCGATGATGGAAGTCCGCGCAGTCACGGATTTCATGCTCGGCGATTCTCGCCAGCCAGGCCATCACCGAACGTGTTTCGTCAGCCTTGAGCTCGCTCACATGTTCGAGAGACTTGAGCAGTGTCGCCTGGAGGATGTCCCGCGACTCGAGCCGCGAGCGCAGGTCGCGCCCGAGTCGCAGGCGTATGAACCCGAGCAGTCGACCCGCACATCGTTCGTACAGCCGGTTCAGCGCCTCGGGTGAGCCCGCCCTGGCCTGCTCCAACAGTTCGCGACAGATTTCCGCCGGCATTCCGGGGAAGTTATCACGAGGGCCGCTTCGCCTCGCCTCCCGCGTTCGGTTTTGCCGTGGAACGCCGTCTACAAGGCAGGAAGCAGTAGGGGAGCGACCCGATGAGGGTCCACAGGAGCCGCCATCATGTTGAAAAGATTGATCATTCCGGTGTTCGTCGTTACCGCCTCGCTGACGGCTGGGTGCCTTCAGAAGGAGACCTCCCACACGCTCTACCTGGCACCGGACGGGTCGACCGTGTGGGTGACCTCGGAGTCCGACGTCCGTTCCAGCGAGACGGATGCCGGCAAGCGGATCCTTGAGGAACAGGATTACATTGGCGCCGCTCTGTTGGGTAACCATGGCGTCGCTCGAGGCCTTGCCGCGCTCCGTCCTCAAAGCGTCGTTCGAACGACGATCCTTCGCGACGAACGTCCGTTTCACGTCGTCACCGATGCACGCTTCGCGGCGGTTGATCCCGTGCTCGAGCGCGTGTTCACCGAGATGGGGATCAGAACGTCCGCGTCGCTCGTTCGCGGCTCAGATGGGAACACGCTGCGTGTCCGTCTGGATTTCAGCCACCCGCTCGAGGAACACGAAACGCCCGTTTCTCAGCTGATGGACAACATCGAGCATTTTCGAATCGTGCTGACGGAAGGCCGGTTCGGCGCCGTCTCCGGCTTCGATGTGACGAACGAGACGACGGCAACGTTGTCGGCCGAGTGGCTGGACCAGGCGGAGAAGGCGTACGAGGCCAAGGGCACGATCGAGTTCGCGCTGTCGTGGAGCGTGCAATGACCTTCCGCCTTCAGGCGGAAGAGCGATCAGGAGCCGATCCTCGGCACCTTGCCGCTCATCGACTTGTTGAAGGCCGGCAACGTCGTGGAAATCAGATTGTCGAAAGCAGCCGCCGCGGCTGCGAGGTCCTTTTCAATCGATTCCAGCACCTTCATCTGCGTCTCGGTTGGCCGGTAGTCGATGCTGCCGGCTTCGTCGCTTGCGCCCATCCCGACGCCGCCGCTCAGCCAGATCAGATTCATGTAGACCTTGTAGGCCTCGGGAAAATACTTGTCGTCGCTCAACATCTCGGAGCGGGAGACGAGTTTCAACTCCACCTCGAGGATCGCCTTGTTCAGGTCATTCAGCGCCTTGACCCGATCCGCCTTGGCAGCATTCGCCTTTAGCTGATCCTCGATCTGCTTCCGCCAAATCTCCATGTCGTTGACCATCTTCGACGTCGTCGTGATGTTGTCGCGAATGCGAACCTGAGTGTCGGTCGACGCCGTGAGATCTTCAGTCGAAGTGCTGACGGCGGGATCCTTCAGCACTTCGAAAGACTGCGTGAGCGCCTTGCCGTCGGTGGTGAAACGAACCTGATACTTGCCAGGCGCTGCCATGGGAATGCCAGTCTGTGGCGTGATCCCCCAGTGAGTAATGGTTCGCGTGTCGCGACCCTGGAATCGCGGCTCTTCCCAGATGTGGGGATTCTCAGGAGGCGTCGTCTTCAGCGCGACGAGCGTGGGTGCGTCGTACCGGAGATCCCAATCGGCGCCGTTCCACCCCTGGTGCGCCGCGAGTTGCTGCTTTCTGATCGTCTTGCCTCCCGCATTGATGATTTCCATCTCAATGGGGCCAGCGGGCGCCGAGGGCAGGAAGAGCGTGAAATGTGGCCGGCCCGGTTGCGTAAAGACGTTCCGCGCCTGGCGGAAAACGGGCGAGGGCTCCAGTAACTGGGCCGTGCCGATCTGCGGCGTTGCGCTGCCGGTCTGCTCCAGCATCGTTATGTTCGGCAGGATGAACAGGCCGCGCCCGTAGGTGGACACGACGACGTCGTGGAACCGGGGCTCGACGGTAATCCAGCTGACGGGCGCCGGTGGTAATCCTTCCTTGAAGCGCGTCCACGTTGTGCCGTCGTCCAGCGAGTAGTAGAACGCGCGGGCGGTTCCGGCGAAGAGCATGCCCTTTCTGTTGGGATTCCCGGCGAAAGAAAGGACGTAATCCAACGCGCTACCGGTCGGGATGTTGCCCGTGATCTTCGTCCACGTCGTGCCGAAGTCAGTTGACTTGTAGATGTACGGCTTTCGATCGTCCATCAAGTGGAATGAGATTGACGCGTAGACCGTGCCGGCATCAAATGTCGACGGCCAGATCTGCGTGAAGGTGCCCCACGGAGGCAGATCCTTGAAATTCTTCGTCACGTCGATCCAGTTGGCGCCGCCATCCTTCGTGTACCAGAGCTTCCCGTCGTTGGTTCCGGCCCAGATCAGCCCGCGCTGAATCTTCGAGTACTCGATATCCCACACGACTTCACCGGCGTATTGCCCGAGATTGTCGCCGACGATACCGCCGTTCGAGACGATGCGGGCGGGATCCTTCGTCGATAGATCGGGGCTCAGCTCAGTCCATGACTGACCACCATTGGTGGTCTTCAGGATCAACTGACATCCGTACAGCACAGTGTCGTGGTCGAACGGATCGATCGCCATGGGGGCCGTCCAGTGGCATCGGTACTTCGCTTCGTTCGGCGGCGAGTCCAGCGTAATCATCCACGGTTCGATCGAACGCGCGGTGCCGGTCCGCGCGTCCCACCGCGTCACTTTGTTGCCGTAGCACGACGCGTAGACGACGTTCGCGTCGGTAGGATCGGGAATCGTGAAGCCCGATTCGCATCCACCGATGTTCGGCTGCCACTGCGAGTTGATTACCGCCACCGCGTCCACCGCCGGCGAATTGCGCAGCCGCCTGCAGCGTCGGAGCGGAAGGCTGATCTCCCGGAGGCCTGGTGGCTGGCGCGGGTCCAGGTGGTGCGCCGCGGGCCGGCACGCACGGTTTCGGATTCCTCGGTCGGAGCTGTCGACCCTGCTGCGGCAGCACCGCGACCTCCTCCACCGCGTCCGCCGCGGCCGAACCCAGCCTGTGGCATCGTGCTGCCGGCCGGTAATCGTCCATTGCCCGTCTGCTCCGACACGGTCATCGGTCCCCGCATCGTGCCGTCGTCCTGTCGATTGCTGTAGATCCAGTACGGCACCTGATTGTCGACGTGTACGTGATACATCTGCCCGTTTGGCAGCGTCACGCGCACCGGCCCCTGCCGCGTGTTGATGCTCGCGCCCCCATCGTCGGTCAGCACATATCGCGTCGGATCCTTCGGATCGATCCAGATGTCGTGGCAATCGCCGCAGCTGGCTTGTCCCTGGAACGGGTTGGTCCCGCCGTTGCCGCTGAACGTGGCGCCGGCATTCGTGGACCGATGGAAGCTGCTGCTCGAGATGAACACATCGTCGGGGTTCTGCGGATTCACCATCAGCTTGATGTAGTAGCCCGCGCGCCCGATGAGCGACCGATCCCAGCTGACGACCTTCCACGTGGCGCCCGAATCCTCCGACCGCCAGAGCGATCCCTGATCGGCGGTCTGGATGAGCGCGTATATCCGTTTCGTGCTCGACTGCGCGATGGCGACGTCAATCTTGCCGAGCGGCGATTTCGGAAGGCCGGTGGTGGCGTTCGTCCATTTCGCGCCGCCGTCATGGGTCACATACACGCCGCTGCCCGGACCGCCGCTCAGTTGTGCCCAGGTGTGCTGTTCGACCTGCCAGGTGCCGGCAATCAGCGTATTCGGGTCCGACTTGTCCATGTCGAGGCCCGAGCAGCCGGTGTTGCGATCGACAAAGAGCACGCGCTGCCAGTTCGTTCCTCCGTCGGTGGTCTTGAACACGCCGCGTTCTTCCTGCGGCCCGGTCAAACGACCCTGTGCACACACGTAGACGATGGCCGGGTTCGTCGGGTGGATCAGGACGCGTGAGATGCGACCGGTCTCGACGAGGCCCATATGCTGCCAGGTTTTCCCCGCGTCGGATGACTTGTAGACGCCGTCGCCCATTACGTCGCTGTAGCGAATGACCCAGGGTTCCCCCGTGCCGACCCAGACAACGTTGGGATCGGCATCAGCGACCGCAATCGAACCGATCGCCGCTACGTTCTGATCGTCGAAGATCGGCGCGAAGGTCTGTCCGCCGTCGGTGGATTTCCACAGACCTCCCGACGCTGAACCCAGGTAGTACGTGTTCGGATCGCCGGGGACTCCGGATACCGATGCGATCCGTCCTGCCGGTGCCGGGCCCATGTAGCGGAATTTGAGCGGTTCAGGCGTGCTGGTCTGCTGCGGACCCGCCGGGCCGGCACCGCGCTGGGCGGCGAGGGTTGCGGGCATCAGCGTGGCAATCAGCAGAGCGAGAAGCGAGCGGCCATGCATGGCTTTCCTCAGGTGGTTTGAGAACGGAGCCTCGGGGAGCCTTCGTCTCCGCTCCTTCAGCTGGAAGCTTGAGCTGCGAGCTGGGAGCTGGAAACGATTTCGAGGGCTAAGGGCCAGTCCGGAAATAACTGCGCCATTCTGGCCGCCGATGCATCCCGCCTCGCTGCGTTGCTCGTCGGTCACATGCGCCCGGCATGCTCCCTCCTCGCGCCTTGCGATCCGGGCGCCTCGGCGCCCAGAATGACACATTATTTCAGACGCTAACTATAGATCAAGCCGTTGCGGCTGAAGCGCCCTCTCTGTATGATTCGCGCACAGAGGAGTTCTATGACGCGAAGGCTTGGCGTGGTGGGCGTGCTGGCCATCTGTGCGTTCGCGGCGGTGTTTGCGCAGACACTGCCTGCCGGCGTTGCCAGGAAGGCTTCGATGGGTGGCATCACCGAATACGATTTCTCGAACGGCTTGCGGGTGCTGCTCTATCCTGATCCTGCGGATCCAAAAATCACCGTCAACGTGACCTACCTGGTCGGCTCGCGCCACGAGGGCTATGGCGAGACTGGCATGGCCCACCTGCTCGAGCACATGGACTTCATCGAGACGACGAATGGACGTCGAATCAAAGACGAACTCGTCTCGCATGGTGCGAGCTGGAACGGCACGACGAGCGACGACCGAACGAACTACTACGAAACGTTCACCGCGACGGACGAGAACCTCCGCTGGGCGCTGGGACTCGAAACCGACCGCATGGTGAACGTGAAGTTCACGAAGGAGATCCTCGACACTGAAATGACCGTCGTACGCAACGAGTTCGAGCGTGGCGAAAACAGCCCTGCCGCCATACTCGGCGAGCGCGTGGCTTCGACCGCGTATCTCTGGCACAACTACGGGAAATCGACCATTGGATCGAAGGACGACCTGGAAAAAGTTCCGGTCAACCGTCTGGCCGAGTTCTACAAGAAGTTCTATCAGCCCGACAACGCTGTGCTGGTGATCACCGGTCGGCTCGACGAAACGAAAACACTGCAGATAGTCGCCGACTCGATGGGCAGCCTGCCGAAGCCGACGCGTACGCTCGACCAGACCTACACCGTCGAGCCTGCTCAGGACGGGGAACGATTCGTCGCACTTCGCCGCGTCGGGCAGGGACAAAACGTGATGATCGCGTATCACGCTGTCGCGGCGGCGCATCCCGATGCGGCGGTGCTGCAGGTGCTTGCCGGTGTGATGAATGGCGGGGGAGGGCGCGGTGGGCGCGGCGGAGGAGGTGGCCAGGAAGGACGGCTGGCGAAGGCGCTCGTGGACACCAAGCTCGCCGAGTCCGCGAGCATGGGCTTCCAGCTCCAGCACGATCCTGGTCTCGTGATCGTGTCGGCGACGTTGAATCAGGATCAGTCGCTCGACGCCGCCCGCGACGCGATCTACAAGGCGCTCGACGACATCGTAAAGAACCCGCCGACGCGTGACGAAATCGATCGCGTGACGAGCCAGCTCGCGCGCGGCCTCGAGAACAGTCTCTCGAATTCGCAGTCGATCGCGACCGGCGCGCTGAACAGCTCGATTGCTCAGGGTGACTGGCGCCTGATGTTCCTTCAGCACGATCGGCTTCAGGACATCGTCCCGGGCGACGTGGTTCGCGCCGCGCAAACGTACTTCAAGCCGTCGAACCGCACGGTCGGCTATTACATCCCCGACCTCGCACCCAATCGGACGGTCGTGCCCGCCGCGCCGGATCTGGCGGAGACGTTCCGCAATTACACGAGCAAGGTATCCGTCGTGCGAGGGGAGTCGTTCGATCCAACGATCGCCAACATCGAGAGCCGCATCGCTCGATCGAAGCTGTCGAACGGCATGAAAGTGGCCGTCCTCTCGAAGAAGACTGCCAACAGCATCGTCTCGGCGACCATTGACCTGCGCTTTGGCGATGCGACGACGCTGGCCGGGCAGCGTGAGGCGGCGTCGTTTGCTGGAAGCCTGCTGATGGCTGGTACGAAGAGTCACACGCGAACGGAGATCCAGGAGACGCTGCGAAAGTTGAACGCGCAGGTCTTCGTCTCGGGCGGCGGCGGCGCCGGAGGTGGCGGCGGGCGCGGCGGTCGCGGAGGCGGTCCTGGCGGAGGCGGGCTGTCGAGCGTGAGCGCCACCATCTCGGCGCCCGCCGAGAACTTTGCGGCGGCGCTGCAACTCGCGGTGGAGATGTTGAAGGAGCCAGCCTATCCGCAGGATGAGTTCGATCGGATCAAGAGCCAGCGCGTGAAGGCACTCGAGCTCAAACAGACGGAGCCGAATCAGCTGGCGAACGACCAGCTGACGCGGCATCTCAGCCCGTTTGCGAAGACCGATGCGCAATACGCACCGACTCGAGAGGAGCAGCTCCCCGACGTCGAGAAGGTGACCCTGGCGGACGCAAAGAAGTTTCACGACGAGTTCTACGGCGCCAGCCACGGGGTTCTTGCAGTCGTCGGACCTGTCGACGCGGCCGCGATCCAGAAGCAGGCGGCATCCCTGCTCGGCAGCTGGAAGACCACCAAGACGTATAAGCCGCTTCTGGCGCCGTTCAAGAAGGTCGATCCGATCAACGTGAAAATCGAGACGCCCGACAAAGCGAACGCCGTGTTTCTCGCGGGTGAGCGGTTTCAGCTGTCGCAGAACGATCCTGACTACGCCGCGATCGTCCTGGCCAGCTACATGTTCGGAGAGACCATCACGTCGCGCATCTCGGATCGCATCCGCAACCGCGAGGGGCTGAGCTACGGGGCCAACGCTCGGCTGACCGTTCCTGCGGAAGGAGATTCCGCGATGCTCAGCGGCACCGTCAGCCTGAATCCGGCTGTGGGTCCGAAGGTCGAGTCGAGCTTCATGGACGAATTGAAGAAGGTGCACGATTCAGGGTTCACCGCCGCCGAAGTCGATGCAGCGAAGAAGGCCTATCTCGATTCGCGAATGGTCGGCCGATCGACCGACGGCGCCCTTCTGGGGCTGATGGTGTCGCACGAACAGATCGACCGGCCGTTCAAGTGGGACGCCGATCTCGAGACCCGGATTCAGGCGCTCACGGTTGCGGAAATCAACGCGGCGTTCCGCAAGCACATCGATCCGAACGGCGTGTCGATCGTCAAGGCGGGCGATTTCCAGACGGCGGGGGCTTACAAGTAGTGAGCGCTCCAAGAACGAATCTTCAATGACGTCCATCTCTCGGCGCGAGGCTGCACGGCAACTGGCAACTGCCGGGGTCGGCCTCGCGTTGGGCGATAGCATCCTTCGCGGTCAGTCGAACGAAATCCTGGTCGCTGGCAAGCGCGTCGAGATTGCCGTCAGATCGGTCAGTCCCTTCACGGTCCGCATTACCGCGCTGTCAATCGATCAGAGACGGATTCCTGACGATGATTCGCTGGTCGCCGCCGCGACCGGCCGAATCATCGCCAGTCGTCGAGCGGTCTCGAACGAAGGCATTCGCGCCGGCAATCTGACCGTCCGCATCACGTCCGCGCCTCCCACGATACACATCAACAGTGCCGGAAAGCCGATTCAGCGGCTCACGCTCGACGCCGAGTCGCCGAAAGTCGCGTTTCTGCTCGGAGATGGTCCGCTGCTCGGGCTTGGCGAAGGAGGGCCCCAGTTCGACAGGAGGGGCATCGTCGATCGCGGGCGCAACGGGCAGGGGGGCTATCAGCTGCGCACGCACGGTGGGCGCGTGCCGATTCAATGGCTCGTTGGAACCGCCGGGTGGGGGATGTTAATCCATCAGCCGCTCGGCGCCTTCGATCTCACTGGGTCGGAAGGCCGTTTCACTCCCGCAGACGACGCGCCCCCGCTCGACGTCTTCATCACCGCGTCGCACGATCCGAAAGTGATGTTGTCGGAATACGCGCGGATCACCGGCCGCGCAGAACTGCCGGCGCTCTGGACATTCGGCTACATGCAGTCGCACCGAACGCTCGCGGGGCCTGACGAGGTAATGTGGGTCGCCCGCACGTTCCGCGAGAAACGGTTGCCGTGCGACACGTTGATCTATCTCGGCACGGAGTTCACGCCATCCGGCTGGAATACGCGAAACGGCGAGTTCACCTGGAAGACGGAAAACTTCCCCCATCCCCAACAGATGATCGGCGACCTGCACGCGCAACACTTTCATGTCGTGCTGCACGCCGTCATCGAGGGCCGGCGGATGTCAGGGTCGGTGAACGAGCCCTGCACGCCCGACAAAGCCGTTCCGAGCGGCCGCACGCCGGACGACAAGTGGCCCGACGATCGTGCCGTGCCGTGTTACTGGCCCTATCACAAGCCGGTCTACGATCTTGGCATCGACGGCTGGTGGCCGGATCAGGGAGACGGACTCGATCAGCCATCGCGTCTCGCGCGGATCCGCATGTACTGGGAAGGACCGCAGCTCTGGCGGCCGAACGAGCGACCGTTCGCGCTCCATCGGAACGGGGCACCCGGCATGCAGCGCTATGGCGCATTTCTGTGGTCGGGTGACGTGTATTCCACCTGGGAAACGCTGAAGACCCACGTGCCCGTTGCCATCAACACGGGTCTTTCCGGCATTCCCTTCTGGGGCACCGACATCGGCGGGTTCGTGCCAACGCCCGAGTACACTGGCGAACTGCACGTCCGCTGGTTCCAGTTCGGCGCGTTCTGCCCGCTCTTTCGAGCTCACGGGCGCACGTGGCATCTGCGGCTGCCATGGGGGTGGAATACGGGCGAGGTCGGGCCATCGGAAACGCGCGGATACACGGGCGGCGCCGGTGAACCAGACGCCAGCGAGCTGCACAATGCAGCGGTCGAACCAATCGTGCAGCAGTATCTCGAGCTTCGCTACCGCATGCTGCCGTACGTCTACTCGATTGCGCGCGAGTGCTGCCAGACAGGGCTTCCGATGATGCGCGCCTTGTGGCTGCACCATCCTGACGATCCACAGGCCGTTGCCCGCGGAGATCAGTACCTGTGGGGACGCGACATGCTCGTCTCGCCTGTCGTCGAGAGAGACGCGCGGTCACGCCGGCTGTATCTTCCGCGCGGCGACTGGTTCGACTTCTGGACCGAAGCGCGGCTGACGGGCGGCCGAGAAATCGATCGACCCGTAGATCTCGCGACCATACCGTTGCACGTCCGGGCTGGTGCGCTGCTGCCGTTCGGTCCCATCAAGCAGTACGCAGACGAGCCTGCCGATCAACCGATGTCCCTGGTTGTCTATCCCGGCGCGGACGGCGCCTTCACCCTGTACGAAGACGATGGCCGAAGTTTCGATTACCGGCGAGGCGAGTGGATGGGCATCGACATCCGATGGCGCGATGCTGACCGCCGGTTGACCCTGCGGCTCGCGCCAGGCTCGCGCATGCGGCCGCCGCTGCAGCGGAGTATCGATGTGCGCGTCGCCGGCGTCCAATCCTCGCGCCGCCTGACATTCACCGGACGTCCCGTCGTCGCGACTTTGTGACTCTTTCCTTGTCTGCATTATTCACTGCTCGCGGGGCCCCACCAATTCTTCATGTGCCTGGGGCCCCACCGCCAGGCACTGCCGCCTCGCGCGTTGCGCTCAGCGGCGGCTGAAGGCTCTCGCTCGCGCTCGCTCGGCGACTGCGCGCCTCGCTCGGGCCGCAGGCGCCTTTCCCTTTTCCCTTTTCCCCTTACTTCTTGCGGCCGATTCCAAACTGGTCGCCTGTGCTGACCACGTGACCGTTGGACATCACCACTTCGACGACCTTTTCGCTCTGGACGACTCTTTTGGCTTCATCGGTGAGCGCGACAACGATCTTGCGCGTTTTCGTGTCAATCACTTCGCCGGTTGACGGATAGGCATATCGGCCGTCCATGCTGAACGTCACCCAGCCCGGTTGATCTCGCAGCTTGATGGTGGCCACCTGCTTCGGCGGCATCACGGTGGCGTCGAAGATGTGCATGCGCTCGTTGTGGCCATCGGACAACCACAACTCCTTCTCGTCGGGTGTGAGGCCAACGCCATGGCTGGGACAGCCGTGTCGCTTCACGTCCCCTTTCTCGAAACCCGTGACCTCGACGCGGTGCAGCATCTTGCCGGTCTTCATGTCGCCGATTTCGAATCCAAGCAGATCGTTGACGTTCACATAGCACAGCGTCTGGGCTGCGTTGATCGTGAAGGGCCGGATGACGTTGCTGAACGGTCCCACCTCCTTGACGACCTTGTGGGTGCGCGGGTCGGCGATGGACAGCATCTGGCTCTTCAATCCGGCGAGATACACGAACCGGCCATCCGGGCCATAGATCGTATTGTGCGCGCCTGAGTTCACCACGATCTTGGCGATCACATTGCCGGTGGCGGCATCCACGACGTGCCAGTGCGGTCCTTCGAGCGACGGCACGTAGAGCAGCGTGCCGTCGGGCGAGACCGCCAGCCGATCCGCACCCCCTTCGTATTCCTTGGTCCAGAGCAGCCGATCCGTTGCCAGATCGATCGCCGCGACCCGTTTGATGGTCGACACGAACAGCCGGCCGGTCTTGGCGCTCGCCGCGACCCCTTTGACGTTCTCGGGCTCAGTGCCGGCAACTTCAGGGAACGTCGGGATGCGCCTGACGAACGTGTGACCGTTGTCCATGTCGTAGACGATGACGCCGACCCCGCCGTACTCGACGTAGTTGCGGATGCCCGGTTCCGCCACGTAGAGGTAATGGCGTTCGCCGTTCGGAGGAGGCGACGGTGCCGCCGAGAGAAGCGCTCCGGTGGCGCAGACCACGGCGAGAAGAACACGGCGAACCATTTGACGCTCCTTTACAACCTACTGCACAGTCATCACAAAAATGCCGTAGCCGACACCTGCTGGATCCTTGCTCCGCGCCGACTGAAACGCGATACGCCTGCCGTCGGAACTGACGACCGGGTTGGAGGCCTTGTAGCCGCGGTATTCGCCCCAATGCGTGACGCGCGTGAAGTCCTGGCTGTTCGGTTCGAGCTTCAGTTTCCAGATGTCGATGTAGTTGGAATTCTGCTCGAGCTGCTCGCGGCTCGATTCTACCAGCGTGTACTGGCCATCAGGAAAGATGCCCTCGACCTCGTTGTACTCGCCGGCGATCTTGCGATAGACGGTCGTCTTCCCCGTGTTGAGATCGATTCCCAGCACATCGGCGAACGGCGTGCGATAGCACGTGTAGATCAGCTCGCTGTCGTTCTTCCGGAAATCCTGGGCCTCGAGCGTGCAATCGGGCGCCTTGGCGCGAATGATTTCCTTCTCGTTGACGAGCTTCGGACGCCCGCTGTCGTAGACGACATCCGCGGTGTAGATGGCCGATTCCCCTTCCTGAAACCGATCGGGATACTGGCCGCGGGTGTTCGACCATGCGATCTTCATTGCGGTGCGAGAGATCGCCACGCCTTCGGAGATCTTGTGATCGAGCGCGATCGCCTTGTCCCCCGGTTTGAAGTCCGCCTTCAGAATCCACATCTCCTGATCGCGGGACCGCGTGCTGCTGATATCGGTAAAAGTGCGGGCGCCGATCAGGAAGTAGTCGCCGTTGGGGAGAAACTGCACTCGGAGGAATCCCGGATGCGCGTAATGTGTCAGCAGGCGAATGATCCCCGTCGCGACGTCGACTTCATACGCGTCGCCGAAGCTCTTTTCCATGAACGCGATCCGCGTGTCGTCGGGCGACCACGAGGCGCGCTCGCCAAAGTGCGACAACCGTTTGATGTTCGCCGGCAGATTTTCCTCGGGACTGCCAGTCTTGGCCCCTTGCGAAATGCCCCCGGTGAGGGCCAGCGAAACGGTGAGCGCAAGGATAGATCGCATGGGGCGGATTGCACTGGATCTTGACGGTGGTGTCAAGGGCGTGTCGGGGGGGACGTGCTACGATCCACGCCGATGAGGATCGCTCGGCGTACCCTAGCCGTTCTGTTCGCCCTCATGGTCGCGTCCCAGGTGTCGGCGCAAACGACGGCGCCATCGGCTGTCGCCCCGCCCCTCGCGGACTTATCGCGATCGCTGCAGGAACTGGCCGCCAAAGTCAGCCCGAGCGTCGTGCAGATCTTCGTGACCGGGTATCCACCTCCCGACGAAGAAGTCCAGAGCGCGGCCGTGGAGCCGCAACTCGAACGCAGCAGCGGGTCAGGCGTCATCGTGGATGCCGACGGCTACATCGTGACCAACACGCACGTCGTTGAGAACGCGACGCGCATTGAAGTCGAATTGCCGCCAGACCCGGCGGTTGTGTCGCGCGGGCGTTCAATCCTCAGGCGGCGAGGCCGCACGGTCGGCGCCCAAGTGGTCGCGATCGACCACGAGACCGATATTGCTGTGGTGAAGGTGGACGCCCACGGGCTCCCGGCGCTGCCGTTCGGTGATTCCGACGCGCTGCGGTCGGGTCAGCTCGTGCTGGCCTTCGGCAGCCCGCTTGGCCTCGAGTCCTCGGTGTCGATGGGGGTCGTCAGTGCGGTCGCACGGCAGCTGACGCCCGGACGATCCGATGATCTATATCCAGACCGACGCGACGATCAATCCAGGCAACAGCGGTGGTGCGCTCGTGGATACGGCCGGCAAGCTGGTGGGCATCAACACGTTGATCTATACGCAATCGGGCGGCAGCGAGGGCATCGGCTTTGCCGCACCCAGCAACATCGTCCGCAACGTCTTCATGCAGATCCGCAAGCAGGGGCGGGTACGGCGTGGAGATATCGGCGTCAACTCGCAGACGATTACCCCGTTGATGGCCGAGGCGCTCGGATTGACGCTGGACGCAGGCGTGATCCTCGCTGACGTTCTGCCGGGCGGCCCGGCGGAAAAGGCCGGCCTCGAGCCTGGGGACATCGTGCTGTCACTCGACGGCAAGCCGATGGAGAACGGCCGGCAGTTTCGGATCAATGTCTATACGCGCGGCGCCGGCGAACAGGTCGCGCTGGAGGTTCGCCGCGGCGACCGGACGGTAAACGTGCGTGTGCCCGTGATGGAGCGGGCGAGCGACACCGGGGAGCTGGAGGCGCTCATCGGGACACAACAGGCGATTCGTCCGCTCGGCGTCGTGGCACTCGATTTGAATCCATCTGTCGCGGCCCTGCTGCCTGCGGTTCGACGACAGAAGGGAGCTGTCGTTGCGCGCGTGACCCCCGATACGCCCTACTCACAGCAGGGACGGCTTCAACCAGGCGACGTGATTTACTCGATCAACGGACAAGTTGTCAGAAGCGCCGACGACCTGAAAGCATTCGCGGCGCAGCTGAAGCCCAGCGCTGCGACAGTTCTGCTCATCGAGCGCGAAAGCACGATGATGTACTTCTCGTTCAGAGTCGAAAAATCCCAGTAGAGGTGGGAAGCTGGCACTTAGCAGCTGACTCACAGATCTCTCCGCGCGTACCCCACGTAGGCAACACCCAGGAGCACGAGCATCGCGGTTAGTAACCCTGCGAGGTGGCTCACCGGTCTCATCGCTCCGAGCAGCGTCTGCATCGGTTCGTAGTAGTGAAACGGCGACGCCCGGGCAAACGGCCGCAGTGGCGCCCACGCTGCCGCACCGAACTGGAGTAGATAGAGGAATACCGCGACGAGCGCGATCGTTCCCGCCGCGCGCGTTCGTTGACGAACCCGTGACGCCAGCGCGAGCGCCGCGGCTCCGAAGCACCAGACCACCGCGAGCAGGTTTGCAGAGACCCACACAAAACGCACGGCGGGGACAGCGGCGGCGGTCTTCGGCGACAGCCAGCTCACGGCAATGCGGCTCGTCGCGAACATCGCCGCGACGATCGCCACGGTGCCGACGACGTACACGACGGCCGTCCGCGTGACGATTAGAAACCTCGGGACGGGACGTGCCACCAGCAGATCGACAAGACCGTCCTCGACTTCGCCAGCTGGTTCGCTCGCCACGTAAATGGCCGCGCACGAAAGGGACAGCATCACGAGCGGGTGAACGAAGCCAATCGCAATCGCACCGACGAACGAGCCGACCAGGGCTCCACCCATCGCCTCCTGGATGAAGGCGGGCACCAGCGCCGAGAACTGCGCATACAGGCCGTTTGCCTGCAGGTTGTACGCGACGACGACGTCCAGCACCTGGAACGCTGAGAGCAGCGCGGCCAGCGCGGCCACCAGCGCGCGATGTCGTGCCAGCGATCGACCAAGCAGCGCGACGAACATCATTCCCGCTCTCCGCCACCACCCGAGTAGATCTGCAGCACGTAATCCTCGAGTTTGAACGGGTCGATTTCGATGTCCGCAACCGGAAGGCCCCGCATCGCGTCGAGCGCGCCACCGAGCGGTCCCAGCCACTCCAGCTCCCAGCAGCCCCCATCCTGGCGTCGCAGGGCCGCAGCGAGTGACGACGGTGGCATCGGCGCCGGTCCGTCGAAGAACACCCGCAGCCGCCGGGGCATGTCGCGGCGCAGATCGGCGATCGACGTCTGCCGCACCAGACGTCCGCGGCGGATGATTCCGACCCGATCGCACAAGCGTTCGACTTCAGACAACACATGCGACGACAGGAAGATCGTCGTGCGGCCTTCCGTTTTGAGATCGTGCACAGTCTCGGCGAACGCCTCAATCATCAGCGGATCGAGTCCCGACGTGGGTTCGTCGAGAATGAGCAGCGGAGGATGGCCCATGAGGGCCTGGATGATTCCGAACTTCCGCTTCATCCCGTGCGACAGGTGATCCAGCCTCCGTCCGAGGTCGACATCGCTGACATCGAAGCGGGAGAGGAGCTTTCGACGATAGGAGACGTCGATTGGCCTGGATTCGAGCGCCGCAAGGAAGTTGAGGTAGCGCGCGCCAGTCATCTCGCGATAGAGCGGCATGTCGGCTGGCAGGTATCCAATGCGCCGGCGAACGTTCAGGCTCGCGGTTCGGCAGTCCAGCCCATCGACCAGTGCCCGTCCGCTGGTCGCTCTGACCAGATCGAGCAGGATTCTGATCGTTGTGGTTTTGCCCGAGCCGTTTGGTCCCAGGAACCCGTAGATCTCCCCCGGCACGACGCTGAGATTCAGGTCTTCCAGGGCGACCACCGGTCCGTAGTACTTGGTCAGAAACTCGGTGCGGATCGCGTCCGGCAACGTCACCGTCTCGGTTCCGTGCCGGCAACCGGATGCTTCACAGCACCGTCGGCGCCGATGGGGATCGCCTCGAGCGCGCGCGTCACCACATCCCAGACGGGATTACCGGAGGCGTTGCCCTGAAGGACGACGTCGCCCGGTTGCGGAGCGATGTCGAAGTCACTGTCCTGTGCGGCGGCGCTCGGGCGATATTCCTGCGACCGCAGCGCGAACTGCACCATAAACGGCCGGTCGGTAATTCGACCTGCCGCCGAAAACTCGACGAGCCGCGAATCGGCAACGGTGACGACCGCACGGGCGCTGTCGAGCGCGACAAGGGTGCCACCCGCCATCGCACCGCCCGGAATGTCGATCTGATAGCAGGCGTCGTTTCCGCACTGTACCTCGCGGAGTGTCTGCGTACTGCTGGCTTGCATGAAGCCAATGAACGTCTGCAGCGCCGTGCGCTTGAGCGCGGGCAGCGAGAATTCGACCGCTGTTGCCCCATCGAATTTCAGGAGATATCCTCGTCCGTTCGCGCGCATATACCGCACGCGTGTGCCGCGGAGCGGGTCGTCTGCCGCACCTCCCACAATCTGCCCGCCAGCGGTCAGCTTGACGATGCGATACCGACCGACGTGTTCGTGGTCAACGAGTTCCTGCACGGTGAACCGCCCGGATTGCTCTTCCGGAACCAACTCGGCAAGCACGCCGGCCAGTTCCAGGTCGTAGGTGAGGACCTCGATGCCGGCGACGGGCGCCGCGAGAGCGGTTCGCGACCGGCCGAGGATTTCGGCTGCGGACACGGTTGTCCGACGATCGACGCCGGGAACGACATAAACGAAGAAGGCAATCGCCGCGGCAGCGGTCAACGGAATTCCCCACGCCCACAGACGCATGCGCCGCACCGGCCGCAGCGTCGTCGCGCCTCGCGTCGCATTGTCGAGTCGCGCGCCAATGGCGCCGCGAAGTCCGGACGGCAGTTCATCGCGGCCGGCCGCGTCCACGACACGAGCGATCAATCGAACCCGCGCGGCGAGCCGTTCGGCGCATCGCTGGCACCGCTCAACGTGTGCGCTACCGTCCGGACCTGCCTCACGATCGGCAATCGCCTGGAGTTCTTCGTCGGTCAAACAGCGTGACATATGCACCATCTCCCAGTGGACGAGGCGTTCAGCCCCGCTTCTCCAATTCCTTTTGGAGGCGATCGAGCGCGCGCGCAAGAAGCCGACCCACGGATGTGTGGCGGATACCGCACGCATCGCCGATCTCCTGATACGACAATCCCTGAGCGCGAAGGGCGATGAGCAATCGATCGCGAGGCTGGAGTACACGAATGGCGTCCAGGACCGCCTGCTTCTCGTCGAAGCGATCCGGTGTCTCCGACGCTCTCCGCGTATCGCGTTCGCCAATCCACGGAAGCCAGCGCCCCATTCGCCGCTGCCGATCGCGGCAGGCGTGCGCGGCGACCGTATACAGCCAGCCGCGGGGGTTGGCGAGCGGACCGTGGGCGCGCATCTGTCCGATCAGCCGCGCAAACGTATCCTGAACCACGTCCTGGGCCGCTTCGGGCTCGTGCAGCATGGCGAGCGCAAGGCGATACAGGCCGTTCGCGTGGAGTTCGAACAGGGTGGCTACTGTCGCGGAGGGCGACTCGAGGGCGGTTTGTGAGAGCGGCGGCGTCGAGGAGCGGGTCGCCACGAGGGGAGTCAGCACACTTATACAACGTTCTTCGTATGAGCGGTGTGACACCCTCGTCGAATGCGGATTGCGGATTGAAGATTGCGGATTTTCAGATTGTCGATTGCGGATTGAGATTGCGGATTGCGGATTGAGACTGCCGGATTGCCGATTGCGGATTGCCGATTGCGATTGATGATTGCGGATTTTGCCAGCCTTACGGCCTGTTGCCACTGTGGATTTTGCCGTCGAGTCGTCGGTCCTTTCTGGATTCTCCGCAGACTGTGCCATCTCCAAGCCGGCACGCATTTGGCTTGTTGGTGCGACATGAATCCGAAGACTTTGGCCCTTCAAGACCGGACGCGTGCGTTTGCGAGGCGGGTCATAAAGTTGTGCGAAGAATTGCCGGCAACTCCGGCGGCGGAGTCGATCCGTGAACAACTGCTCGATTCGTCGGGAAGTGCCGACAGCAACTACCGCGCCGCTTGCCGAGCGCGTACTCGGAAGGAATTCATCGCGAAGCTTGGCGTGGTGGTGGAGGAATCGGATGAAAGCCTTGGCTGGCTTCAGTTGCTCATAGACACTTCGATCTGTGCGGGTGACGACGCCAGGTCGCTAGCCGATGAGGCGAACCAGCTCGTGGCGATATTCGTGCAATCCGAAAAGACAGCCAGGGACAACTACGAGGCCGAACTCGCGCGCCGGCGAGCGAAGCTCCGGCGGAAGTCCCGCTAACAAATCGACAATCCGCAATCTCAATCGACAATCCGCAATCTCAATCGACAATCCGCAATCCAAAAATCCGCATTCTTCAGTCCGCAATCCGCGATTAGCCGCCTCTCGTATGCATCTCGAGGTGCGCGTCTTTTTTCAAGGACCGAACCGGAATCAGTGTAGTCTCGCGATCCATGCCGAGCCGCTCCTCAGCCCCGCGATCGGCGCGAACGGACCAAACCGCTTGAATGAGCCGCTGGAGATCCTCTCGCGTTGCCCCCGCGCGCAGAGGGCGGCGAAGATCGGTGCCGGTCGCGGCATAGAGGCAGAGCAGCCACACCCCATCGGCGGTGAGCCGGCTCCGATCGCACGACGCGCAGAACGGCTCCGTCGTCGAGGAAATGATTCCGAAGGTCGTGCCGTCGGGCAGCAGGAAACGATCAGCCGGTGCGGAAGACTTCTCGTCGAGCGGCATCACCCCGCCGAAGTGCTCTCGCAACCTGTCGAGGATCTCGCGCCTCGAGACGACGGCCGCAGGGGTCCAGCGCGTCGCGCCGCCCACGTCCATGTACTCGATGAAGCGCAGCTCCCCGCCCACAGTCCTGGCGTACTCGATCAATCGCACCAGTTCGTCGTCGTTGACGCCACGGATCACGACCGTATCGAGCTTGAGCGGCGCGAAGCCGGCCGCAGCGGCTGCGGCGATGCCGTCGAGTACCTTGTGCAGATCGTCCGTGCGCGTCAGCGAGCGGAAGCGTTCGGCATCGAGCGTATCGAGGCTCACGGTGATCCGGTGCAACCCCGCCGAGCGCAGCGTCGCCGCATGGGACCCGAGCAGGATGCCGTTGGTCGTCATTGCGAGATCCGCGATCGCCGCGCGCGCAGCCAGCGATTCGATCAGGACGTGCAGATCGCGTCGAAGGAGCGGCTCGCCTCCGGTGATTCTGATGCGGTCGACCCCGAGCGGCGTGAACGCGTCGACGATCGCCCCGGTTTCCTCAAAGGAGAGCAGGCTTTCGCGCGGGAGCCAGACGTAGTCGGGCTCCGGCATGCAGTACTGGCAGCGCAGGTTGCAGCGGTCGGTGACCGAGATGCGCAGACTCCGTAATGGACGGCCGAATCGATCGAGCGAACGGCATGGAATCGCCTAAGTATGACATCGTTTGCTATTCTTCCTCCCGCACGGCGAACAGCAAGGAGTGAACGTGAGCGGAACGACCAGATATTCGAGACTGATCGCGTTCGTCTTCGGTGTAGCAGCGGCGGCTTCCGTCCTGGCTCAAGGGCGCGGCGATCAGCCGCAATCGCCCCCGGTGCCTCCGGCCGACGAGCCGCGGGTGGCGAAGCTCAAGAGCGAGGCAGTGGCCGACATCGATTCGATGAAGGTGTTCACCCAGCAGATGGTGGACTCCGTCTTCAGTTTTGGTGAGCTCGGGTTTCAGGAGATCGAGACGAATCGCTATCTCATCGACATCCTGAAGAAGAACGGATTCACCGTCGAAGAGGGAGTGGCCGGCATTCCCACCGCGTTCATGGCGACGTGGGGCTCGGGCAAGCCCGTTCTGGCACTGGGATCGGATATCGACGGAATCCCCCAGGCGTCGCAGAAGCCGGGCGTTGCGTACCATGATCCCGATCATTGAGGGGGCGCCCGGTCACGGCGAAGGGCATAACTCCGGCGAGCCACTGAACATCACTGCCGCAGTCGCCGTGAAGAAGATCATGGAGCGCGAGAAGCTTCCGGGAACGATCCGTATTTGGTCAGGCACGGCCGAGGAGCTGGTGGGCACCAAGGCGTATTTCGTGCGCGCAGGATTGTTCAAGGATGTCGACGTCGCCCTGTTTACGCACGTCGACAACGAGATGGCGGTGTCGTGGGGCGACAAGGGGGCGTCGACCGGCCTCGTGTCGGTGCTCTACACGTTCCGGGGAGAGACTGCGCATGCGGCAGGCTCACCGTGGCGTGGCCGAAGTGCGCTCGACGCCGTCGAGCTGATGGACATCGGCTGGAATTTCCGCCGCGAGCATCTTCCGCTCGAGCAGCGGTCGCACTACGTCATCACCGACGGCGGCGATCAGCCGAACGTCGTCCCTCGGAGTGCCTCTGTCTGGTACTACTTCCGACAGACGACGTATCAGAAGATCAAAGAGATGTGGGCGATCGGCGATTCAATCGCGAAGGGCGCCGCTCTCATGACGGGAACCGAGCTTCTTCCGACGCGCGTGCTGGGGTCTGCATGGCCGCAGCATTTCAACAAAGCTGTCGCCGAAGCGGCGTTCAACAACATCACTCGCGTTGGACTCCCGCAGTGGTCCGACGACGATCAGACACTCGCGCGTGCGCTGCAGAAAGAGCTCGGATCACGCGAAACGGGGTTGACGACGCGCCTGGCCGCCACGCTGCAGGGGCCGGCGACGACCAATACCGGCGGCGGGTCCGACGACATCGGCGATGTGTCATGGAACGTGCCGACGATCACGCTGCGCTACCCCGCGAACATCCCCGGATTGCCCGGCCACAACTGGGCGAACGCGATTTCAATGGCCACGCCGATCGCGCACAAGGGCGTCACCGCCGGCGCGAAAGTGCAGGCGATGACGATGATCGATCTGATCACCAAACCGGCCCTCGTTCAGGCAGCGTGGGAGTACTTCCGCAACGTGCAGACGAAGGACACGAAGTACGAGCCGCTGATCCGTCCGGACGACCGTCCCGCAATCGAATTGAACAAACCGACGATGGACAAATACCGCGAGCAGATGAAGAAGTACTACTACGACCCGACCAAGTACAAGACGTACCTCGAGCAGCTCGGCATCACCTACCCGACGGTGAAGAAGTAGGCGGCTCGCGGTTCGCGGTTCGCGGCTCGCGACTCGCGACTCGTGGCTCGCGACTCGCGACTGGCGGTATTGCAGACCGCCCGCTGCTGCTAGAGGTCTTGACCCTTCAGAACTTGTCCAAATGAGTCAAGTTTCTCAGGGTCAAGACCGTCCCCGCGTCAGCGGGGCGTTATCAAGCTTATGGTCTAGCGAGGCGCAGCCCTCGATGGTCTGAGGCGGAGCCCTCGCTAGAAGTGAGCCACCAGCCCAATAGCCAATAGCCAACAGCCGACAGCCAGTCGCGAGTCGCCAGCCACGAAGTATCATCTATAGATGCTCCGTCCGTACAAAGGCATCACACCGCGTGTGCACCCGACGGCGTTCGTGGACGCCAGCGCACAGGTGATCGGCGATGTGGAGATTGGCGAGACCAGCAGCATCTGGATGAATGCTGTCGTACGGGGAGATGTGCACTGGATTCGCATCGGGGCTCGGTCGAACATCCAGGATGGCACCGTCGTGCACGTGATGAACGGTACGAATCCGACGACGATTGGTGACGATGTGACGATCGGGCATGGAGCCATCGTGCACGGGTGCACGCTGCAGAATCGGATTCTGATAGGGATGGGCGCGATTGTGTTGAACGGCGTGGTGGTGGGGGAGGACTCTATTGTTGCCGCCGGAACCTTGCTCGCTGAAGGCACGCGCGTGCCCCCGCGATCGCTCGTGATGGGAACGCCCGGCAAGGTCCGTCGCGAGTTGAGCGAGGAGGACATCGCGTCAATTCGCACCTACGCCGAGCGGTACGTGGAGTATCGCCTCGATTACATGGACGGCGTCGCCGGATCCGCCCGCTGATGGCGTCGCAGCAGACCCGCCCGGCGCGCGGCATGCGCGATTTTCTGCCCGGAGGACGTTCGCCGCCGGGAGCACGTGATTGGGATCGTGTCGGGCGTGTACCGAGCGCTACGGGTTCGAACCCCTCGAAACGCCCGCACTCGAGAACATCGAGACACTGACCGGCAAGTACGGCGAGGAAGGCAGCAAGCTGATCTTCAAGGTTCTTCGCCGCGGCGAGCACGAGTCGTCGGGAGAGACGGACCTGGCGCTGCGCTACGACTTGACCGTTCCGCTCGCGCGCGTGGTCGCGGAGTATCGCGGCAGGCTGCCGAAGTTCTTCAAGCGGTACCAGATCCAGCCGGTCTGGCGGGCCGATCGACCGGCGCGCGGTCGCTTTCGCGAGTTCTTCCAGTGCGATGTTGACGCGATTGGGTCGCGATCGATGGTCGTGGAGACGGAACTGTGCGCCGCGGTGTGCGACGTGCTTGCCGCGCTGGGTTTTCGGGACTTCACGATCCGATTGAATCACCGGTCGGTGTTGTCCGGACTGCTGCACGCGGCCGGCGTTGCGCCGGACCTGCACGGTTCTGCGCTGGTCGCGATCGACAAGCTCGATAAGGTCGGCCCTGACGGCGTTCGAGGCGAGCTCGTTGCCCGGGGGGTTGATGAGGGGGCCGCGGCTCGTGTCATGGAGACGTTCGGGGGCGGCATCACCGTAACGGATGCAGGAGCTCTCGTCGCGGACATTCCCGAAGCGCGAAGCGGAGTGGAGCAATTGCAGCAGGTGATGGCGCTTAGTGCGTCGACCAGCGCAGCCGCCTACATTCGTTTCGATCCGAGCCTCGCACGCGGCCTCTCGTATTACACCGGCGCGATTATGGAAGTCGCCGTCCCGGATCTGGCCGGGAGCCTTGGCGGCGGCGGGCGCTACGATGGCTTGATCGGAATGTTTCTAGGGGAGGATGTGCCGGCGTGCGGGTTCTCGCTGGGACTCGAACGCATCCTGGTCGTGATGTCCGAGAGGCACATGTTTCCGCCGATGGTGGAGCAGGCGTCCGCGGACATTCTCCTCACGCTGTTCGACGAGCCCACGATTCCGGTGGTCCTGGAGCTTGCCGCCGACCTTCGCGCCCGGGGTCTTCGGGTGGAGGTCTATCCGGAGCCGGACAAGCTTGGCAAGCAGATGAAATACGCGTCGACGAGAAGGATTCCATTCGCCGCGATCCTGGGGACCGACGAGATCGCTCGCGGCGAGGTGACCATCAAGAATCTCGAGACGGGGGCTCAGGAGTCCATCCCGCGAGCAGGCGTCGTTGAGAGGATTCGAGGTTCTCGCGGTGCTTCCGCCTGAAGGCGGAAGCTACATGGCCCAAGTACTGCAGCGTCCGCCCTCAGGCGGAAGAAAGCGATGTTCTGTAGCTTCCGCGGTTAGGCGGAAGCACCGCGATTAGGCGGAAGAAATCTGTCATCTATGCAAATCGAACCACTTGGAAATCTCGCCCGAACCCACACCTGCGGTGCGCTGCGCGCCGCCGACGTCGGCAAGGACGTCGTCTTGCTCGGCTGGGTCCACCGCGTCCGGGACCTGGGGTCGCTGGTGTTCATCGATCTTCGGGACCGCCACGGCATGACGCAGGTGATCGTCCGCGACAACGACACCCTCGTTGCCGACGCCAAGCGTCTTCGAGCCGAATTCGTGGTCGCGGTCACCGGCCGGGTGGAGCACCGCGCGCCCGAAACGAGGAACAGCAAGATTGCCACGGGCGAGATTGAAGTGATCGCGAGCGACATACGCCTGCTCAACGAGGCGAAGACCCCGCCGTTCATGATTGGCGATGACGTCGAAGTCACCGAAGAGGCCCGGCTGAAATACCGGTACATTGATCTCCGTCGACCCCGCATGCAGCGAAACATGATCGTGCGACACCAGGCCACGATCGCGGTGCGGAAGTATTTCGACGAGCAGGGTTTTCTCGAAATCGAGACGCCCATGCTCACCAAGTCGACACCTGAAGGCGCCCGCGACTACCTCGTGCCCAGCCGCGTGCATCCCGGTGAGTTCTACGCGCTGCCGCAGTCTCCACAGATCTTCAAGCAGATCCTGATGATCGCGGGGCTCGATCGCTATTTCCAGATCGTCAAGTGCTTCCGCGACGAGGATCTGCGCGCGGACCGGCAGCCGGAATTCACGCAGGTCGACCTCGAGATTTCATTTGCGACCGAGGATCTCGTCTTCGCGACGATCGAGCCGTTGATGGAACGGCTGATGGCGCTCATCGGCCGGGACGCGCCGCGACCGTTCCTGCGCATGCCGTACGCGGAGGCGATCGCCAAGTACGGTTCGGACAAGCCGGACCTTCGCTGCGGCATGGAGATCGGCGATGTGTCGGCGGCGTTCGCGACATCCGGGTTTTCGCTCTTCCGGGACGCCATGGCAGCCGGCGGAGAGGTGCGCGGCTTCTCGGTGCCAGGCGCCGCGAAGTACTCGCGCCGCGAGCTTGACGAGGTGGTCGAGCAGGCGAAGCAGCTCGGCGCGAGTGGCTTGGTCTGGGCTCGCCGGGCAGACGCCGCGGTGCAGAGCTCCGCGCTCAAGGCCGCTGGCGATGAGGCGATTCGACACGCGCTCGATCTGGCGGGCGCCGGTCCCACCGACCTCCTGTTGATGGCCGCAGGTCTGCACGAGGCGACCTCGAAGGTGCTCGGCCAGTTGCGTCTGAGCATCGCGAAGAAGGCAGGCCTGCTCAATCCAGACACGTTTGCGTTTCTCTGGGTGGTCGACTTTCCCATGTTCGAGTGGCTGGAGGAGGAGAAGCGGTACGAGTTCATGCACCATCCGTTCACGGCTCCGCTCGAGAGCGATCGGGATCTGCTCGAACGCGATCAAGGGAGCGCGCGCGCACGCGCGTACGACCTCGTGCTCAATGGCAGCGAGATTGCCGGCGGCAGCATCCGAATCCACGATCAGACACTGCAGCGCCTCATCTTCAAGCTGCTCGGAATCTCCGACGACGAGGCGCGGCTTCGCTTCGGGTTTTTTGTCGACGCGCTCGACTACGGCACGCCGCCGCACGGAGGCATCGCCCTGGGCCTCGATCGGATTGTCGCGATCCTCTGCGGTGAACCGTCGATTCGCGACGTGATCGCGTTTCCGAAAACTGCTCAGGCGGTCGATCTCATGTCCGGCGCACCGTCTCCGGTCAGCGACAAGCAATTGAAGGAATTGAGGCTGCCCCTGAGTCCCAAGCCCTGATGTCCTCCCCGCCTTCACTGAGGCTGCGGCGGGTCCGCCGAAGCGCAGCGAAGGCGGAAGCCTCGTGATACCATCGCAAGCAGATACTGTCTGTTTTGAAGGAGATCCCCATCCCTCCTGCCACAGTCATGCGCAAGATATCGGTTCCAGACGAGGGGGCCGAGTCGCTGTACGGTCCGTACGACGAGAACCTGAAACATCTTGAGTCGCTGTTCCGCGTGCGGATCCGTACGAACGGCCACGAGGTGATCGTCGAAGGAGAGGCGGGAGATGTCGCCCGCGCCGAGAACCTCCTCGAGCAGCTGTCCGCGTTGATCCGCGGCGGCTACCGCCTGGCCAAAGGGGACGTCAGGACCGCGTCGCAGCTCGTCGAACAGGACGAGCACGTCGAACTCGCCGACTATTTCCTTCGCGGTGCCCCACGCGCGACCGGAAAGCGGCAGGTCATGGCCAAGAGCGTCAATCAGCGACGCTATCTCGAAGCCATCGAGCAGCGCGACATCGTCTTCGGCATCGGCCCCGCCGGGACGGGCAAGACGTATCTCGCCATGGCCCAGGCGGTGTCGTTTCTCCTCTCCAAACGGGTCAGCCGGATCATCCTGGCACGTCCTGCGGTCGAGGCGGGCGAGAAGCTCGGGTTTCTCCCTGGCGATCTTCAGGAAAAGGTCAATCCATACCTGCGCCCCCTGTACGACGCGTTGTACGACATGATGGACATCGAGCGCGCGGATCGGATGCTCGAGCGCGGAACGATTGAAGTGGCGCCGATTGCGTTCATGCGCGGACGGACCCTGAACGACGCCTTCGTGATTCTCGATGAAGCGCAGAACACCACGTCCGAGCAGATGAAGATGTTCCTGACGCGCCTCGGCTTCGGGTCCAAGGCTGTCATTACCGGAGACGTGACGCAGATCGATCTGCCGACGGCGCGCCAGTCCGGTCTCGTCGAGGCGATGAAGGTGGTGGGCAACGTCGAGGGCATCTCGTTCATTCATTTCGATGAAAAGGACGTGGTGCGGCATCCGCTCGTGCAGCAGATCGTCAAAGCGTACGAAGCCTACGGTGGATCCCGGCAGTAGGCGCGGTCGGCGTTCCGGCGCGACGGGCCGGACCGGCTCCGCCCTGCGTGTAACCGTGACGGACGGGCGGGGGCGTCTGCTCCGCGATGGCGGGCTGGCGCGGTGGCTGGCCATGTTCGCCCCCGCTGCCGCCACAGGCGACGTGGCGATCGCGCTCGTGACGGACGCGCACAGTCGCCAGCTCAATTCACACTACAGGCGAACGAACGCTCCGACCGACGTGCTGTCGTTCCCGGCCACGCTCGACCGTCCTGTCAATGCGGATCCCCGATCCCGCGCCTCGAGGTCTGGATCCCGCACCCCGGATCCCGACAAGGGCAGTTCACTCCTCGGCGACATCGTGATTGCGACCGGTACCGCTCGCAAACAGGCGCGTGAAGCAGGCCATTCCTATCAGGCGGAACTGCGCGTGCTTGCGCTGCACGGGCTGCTCCACCTGCTCGGGTACGATCACGACAACTCAGACGACGCCGGGCGCATGGCGCGTCTCGAGACGCGATTGCGCCGCCGCGGCGGGCTGCGAGCGGGGCTGATCGAGCGGTCATGATTCCGCTGCTCCTGTTCGTTCTCGCGATCGCGGCGGTGTACGTCGGCATCATTGAGACGGCGTTCACGGCGCTGATGCGTCTGTCGCTTCGGCTCATGGCGGAACGGGGAGGACGGGACGATCGTCTCGGCTACTACCTCGAGGATCCGACGCAGCTGTTCATCCCGGCACGGCTGCTCCTGGGCTTGATCTTCTCGCTGGCGACGATGTTCATCGCGATTCTGACCGGGAGAACCGGCTTCCAGTCCATTGGCATGCTCCTGGTCTTCGTCGCGATCTTCATTCTGGTGTTCGAGCACGTGCTGCCGCTGCTGATCGTCCGGCGCAACCCCGAACGAGTGCTCGAGGTGATGCTTCCGCCATTCGATGTCGCGGCCCGCTTCCTCCATCCGCTGACCGGCGGCCTGCGTACGGCTGATTGCCGCGGTGCCACGCCGCGAACGGGCCGACGCCAATAACGCGACTGGGGATCCGGTCGAGGCTGAGGGGGCCGATGTGGCCCATGTCGACACGGGGAAGGAACCGGGCCTGATCGAGGGTGACGAGCGCCGTTTGCTGCAGTCGATCGTGGAGTTCGGGGACACGCTGGTACGCGAGGTCATGACGCCTCGCCCCGACATGGTGGCGATTCAGGCCGACGCGACGTTCGACGAGATCCGCGCCTTCTTTCGCGAGCAGGAGTACTCGCGCATTCCCGTCTACAATGACAATCTCGACAACATCGTCGGGTTTGTCTTCATCAAGGACCTGATCCGGCTCGACCCTCCGCCCTCGGGCAACGTGCCGCTGCTGCCGGATCTCACACGCTTCATCAGACCGGCGACGTTCGTTCCCGAAACGAAGCGCGTCGCTGAGATGCTGAAGGAGTTTCAACGGCAGCAGGTCCAGATCGCGATCGTCGTCGACGAGTACGGCGGCACGGCCGGTCTCGTGACCATCGAGGATCTTCTGGAGGAAATCGTCGGCGAAATTCGCGACGAGTACGATGTCGAGACCGAGCCGATTGTCGAGGAGGGGAATGGCGCATTCGTCTTCAGCGCGAAGGTCAACATCGCCGAGGTGCACGATCGGCTGGGCGTCGAAATCGAACCAGAAGGATTCGAGACCGTCGGCGGATATGTGCTGACGCGCGCGGGGCGCGTCCCGTCGGTCGGAGAGACCTTCGACAGCGATGGACTGCAGATCGAGGTGCTCGAAGCGGAGCGTCGACGTATTCACAAGGTCCGCATGCGGCTCGCGCCACAGCCGCAGCCCGAGGCGTGAGGCCAGGAGCTCAATGCCGAAAGCCGGGTATGCGTCGCTCGTGGGCCGGCCGAATGCCGGGAAGTCCACGCTGCTGAACCGGATCATCGGCGAGAAGATCGCGATCGTGTCCGACAAGCCGCAAACGACACGCAACCGCATCGTCGGCGTCAAGAACTATCCGGAGGGGCAGATCGCATTCGTGGACACGCCGGGGATCCATCGGCCGCTGCACCGGCTCAACGTGCGGATGGTGGATGCGGCGGTGGATACGCTGCGCGAAGTGGACGTGATCGCGCTGGTGTTCGACGCGTCGACCAGGCCTGGTCACGGCGACGAATACGTCTCGGGTCTCCTGAAGGACATTCGAACGCCCGCTGTTCTCGTCCTGAACAAGATTGATCTCATCGCCCGGGAGAGGCTGCTGCCGCTGATCGATCGCGCGCGGCAATGGCACGACTTTGTTGCGATTGTTCCTGTGTCCGCGACAACCGGTGACGGCATCGATCGTCTCGAACGCGTGCTGCTCGAACAGCTGCCGGAAGGAGAGCCTGGATACCCGGACGATTACCTGACCGATCAACCCGAACGCGCGCTCGTGGCGGAGACGGTGCGCGAGAAAGTGCTGCAGCACACGAGAGATGAATTGCCGTTCTCGACGGCTGTCGTCGTTGACCAGTTCGATGAGGGAGAGCGAGACCGGCTGCTCCGGTTGTATTGCACGATTTTCGTCGAGACCGAATCGCAGAAGCCGATCGTCATTGGACGCGGCGGCGAGATGATCAAGCAGATTGGCATCGAGGCGCGCCGGGATCTCGAGGAATTCTTCGGCACGAAGATATTCCTCGACCTGCGCGTGAAGGTGAATCCGGACTGGCGGGACAACGATCGCGTGCTCGACGATATTGGTGTAAGGGAGGGGAAGGGGGGTGCCAGGGGTGCCAGGAGTGCCAGGGGTGCCAGGGGTGCCAGGGGTGCCAAGGGTGCCAAGGGCCTGCCCCGAGCGAGCAGACGTGCGGGCGAGTCGAGGGGTGCCAGGAGGCGCTGACTGATGCGCGGAATGTCGATCGTGCTGGCGGTGATCGTCATCACGGCGGGCGGCGTGTCGCCCGACAGGCGCGCGCAGGATGCTGCGGGAACGGCTTCGAGTGTTCTCTGGTATCGCACGGCTGCGTCGAATTGGAACGAGGCCCTGCCGGTCGGCAACGGTCGTCTGGGGGCGATGGTCTTTGGCGACGTGCGTCAGGAGCGGCTGCAGCTGAACGAAGATACGGTCTGGGCCGGCCAGAACTTGAAGATCGGCCGATATGGCCAGTTGCAGGAGTGGAGGATTACGACGAACGCGATCCCGGTCACCGTCACATTTCGCACCTCTTCGCGCTGCACCCGGGCAACCAGATCACCCCGCGGTTCGCGCCCGAGCTGGCCCGTGCCGCGCGAGTCACGCTGGAACGGCGTCTGGGCGCGGGCGGTGGCGGCACCGGTTGGAGCCGCGCGTGGATCGTCAACTTCTGGGCGCGACTCGAAGAGGGGGACCGCGCCCACGAGAATCTGACGGCGCTGCTCGCGAACTCGACGCAGCCGAACATGCTCGACAGCCACCCCCCGTTCCAGATCGACGGCAATTTCGGCGGCGTCGCCGGCATCGTCGAAATGCTGCTCCAATCGCATGCAGGCGAAATCGCCATTCTTCCGGCGCTGCCCTCCGCCTGGCCATCAGGAGTCGTGTCAGGACTCCGTGCGCGCGGCGCCGTGGAAGTCGATATTCACTGGGACCACGGTCGAGCGACCGAGGTGCGTTTGCGCCCGGACATCGACGGCGAATACGTCCTCCGTCCCCCTCGGGGGCAGCGGGTGGCGTCGATTCACCTGGCACGAACGCCGGTTCCAATCACGTCGATCACCGACGACACCGTGCGTGCCGCTCTTCGCGGGCACAACGAGTACGTCGTCTCGTTCGCCAGCCGCTGATCGGAGAGGGGCAATTCAGCTGGTTCTCAGACAAGCAAAACAGAATCAACTCCCTTTTCTCCCCTTCTCCTGTCTGATCTCCCTCCCCTCTCTCCCATTTTGGAACTTCTCCTCCGTCCAGACCGAATAGAAGATGTGGGTGTCCAATCCTTCAGCGCATGAGCCTCGACTCGCGGCTTGACGACGTACCCGACGAGCAGCTGCTCGCGGGAATCGCGGGTGGGGACACGGCCGCGTTGACCGCCCTGTTTCGCCGCCGACAGGCGGACGTCTATCGGGTAGCCATGCTGATGACCGGTTCCGTCGCGGCGGCGGAGGACGTGACTCAGGAGGTGTTTCTCGCCGTCATGCGCGACGCGTCGCGATTTGAGGCAGGGCGGGCCTCGGTAGCCGCCTGGCTCTGCGGAATCGCTCGCAACCATGCCCGGCGCAGGCTCGAGCGGGATCGGCGGACGGTGCCCCTCCCCGAGCACTCGGAACTGACCGAACCCGCGACCGTCGTGCGGCCGGATCCGGTCGCCGACCTCTCGAGCGCGGAGCAGCTCGAAGCGCTGCGCCGCGCAGTTTTGAGTCTTCCGGTACGGTACCGAGAAGTTGTCGTGCTGTGCGATCTCCAGGACCTGAGCTACGCGGACGCGGCGATTGCACTCGACTGCGCAGTAGGAACGGTTCGCTCGCGCCTCCATCGGGGCCGTGCGATGCTGACGGCGAAGATGCGTTCGTACATGAGCGCGAACGAACGCGCGGTCGCGAAGAAGATTATGGGGTGTCTTGCATGACCGGCGACGAATACCGGAGAGCGATGAACGCGTTGGCTCGAGACGCGAAGATGGATCCGGCGAGCGCGTCAGGAATCGAGCGGAACCTGGTGACGGCCATGGCCACTCGTGGCAGTGCGCACACGCGGTCCTCGCCCGGCATGAAACACATCGTGCGGCTTCCGCGCTTGGGCGGAAAGCGGATCGCGGTCACCTGGCGGCCGTGGCTCCCGGCCGCAGCCGCGATTGTTATCGTTGTTGGCAGCGTGTTCGTGTGGCGCATGAACGGGCCGATGGTGGTGGGCGAGCACTGGGCGAAAGCGCCGCGCCCCTCGTGGACGTCGGCGCCAGCCGCGAAGCCGCCAGCACAGACGATCGGTCATGAGGCTCTGCCGCCGACGGTGGTGGAGGCATCACATCCGGCCCGCCACGTTCCGATCAGGAAAGCATCGCCGAAGGTCAATGTCGTCAGGCCAACTGGCTTCGTCGAGCTGCCATGGACCGCGGGACTTCCGGCGTTCGAGAGCGGTGAGATTGTGAGAATGGAAGTGCCGGTTGCGTCGCTGCCCGCCTACGGGATCGACATTTCATCGGGCGCAGATCGACCCGTCGAAGCGGACATCCTGATCGGTCAGGACGGTCTCGCCCGGGCGATCCGTCTCGTGACGAGTACGGCAAGGAGTACCCAATGAAGAAAGTGTGGATGGCGTTTGTGGTGTTGGGCGTGTCGTCGCCCCTGTGGGCGCAGAGAGGCGCGATCGAGCGCACGCAGGCTGCTGACGACAAGCAGGCGGCGCAGTGTACGAGCAGCTCTACCAGAAGATGACGGGTGAGGTGCGGGCCCGGATCGCGGTAGAGGCAAAGATCACAACCGGCGCGCCGTATTCAGGCGAAGCGATCACCGAATCGAACCAGGTTCTTGCGGATGGAAACCGGATCAGCCGCAAGACGACTACCCGCGTGTATCGCGATGGGGAAGGCCGAACGCGACGTGAAGAGATCGACGATACGGGCGCCGTCGTCAGCGTTTCAATCGTCGATCCGGTGGCGCACGTGAGTTATGTCCTCGATCCGGCTTCGCGCTCAGCCTATCGCGACCCGATCCGGATTGCGATGCCCGGAGAGGGAGCCGCCACAGGCCGGGGCGTGATGAGGCGGTCGCCCGACGGCCCGGCTTCGCCGCCCGCTGAAGTGCAGGAACGCATGAAGGTGACGGCTGAAGAGTTAGCGAGAGCGAAGGCAGTGACACCGGTTCCGCCGCCGCCTCCACCCCCACCGCTACCTGGCGCCAAGGCGGCGATTGAGGAGGCTGTTTCGAAGAGCGCTGCGCATGAAGAGCTCGGGCAACAGACCATTGAGGGAGTCGTTGCCAATGGCTCGCGCGCGACGACCACGATCGCGGCGGGCGCAATCGGCAACCTCCAGCCGATCAAGGTGGTCTCAGAACAATGGTTCTCGCCCGATCTGCAGGTCCTGGTCATGACCAGGCACAACGATCCGCGCAGCGGCGAGACGATCTATAGACTGCAGAACATCGTGCGCGCGGAACCGGATCGAACGCTCTTCACGGTCCCGGCCGATTACACGTTGAGGGAGTCGGGCATCCGTCAGCCTCTCAGGTAGGTCAGGCCGCCAGGTCCCGCCGATCGCCAGGTCCCAAGGATCGCGGCGTACACGTCAGCCACGATGACCGCTCCTGTCATCGTGGCTGTTTTTTGTACGGTTACAGCCAAGAAACTGATAGATTGAGTGGTTCGCACTCATAGCGTTGGACCTCGCTTATGTCCCAGCGAAAGCTCGATGTCGTGCTCGATTCGGTGAAGCGCCTCATGCGTATGGGGGCGACCGCTAATCTCGTCAACCTGCTGCAGAAACAGCACCCTGCGGATCTCGGGCAGCTGCTTTCGGAGCTTACCGACAAGGAGCGGCAGTCCGCATTCACTCTTCTCGCCGAGCGAAACAGCAAACTCGCGATGGAAGCCCTGAGCGAGTTGGGACCCGAAGCCGGCGCGGCGCTCCTGCGCGACCGCTCGGCTGAAGACATCGTGAAATTGACACAGGAACTGCCATCAGACGATGCGGCGGCCCTGATTGACTACCTGCCGGAAGAACTGTCGGCGGCCGTCCTCGAGCTGATGCAGAAGCGACCCGCCGGAGGCGACGTCGGCGACCTGCTCGAATATGCCGAGCAGACCGCAGGCCGCATCATGAACCCAAAGGTTTTTGCCCTCTCGGAGGACATGACCGCGGCCGAGTCCATCACGGCCCTGCAGGGTTCGCGCGACGTCGAAATGGTTTTTTACCTCTACGTAATCGACGCTCGACGGCACCTTGTCGGAGTCGTCTCACTGCGTCGTCTGCTGCTGGTTTCTCCAGATACGCCGCTCAAGCGGATCATGACGACCGATCTGATCAGCGTTCGAGCGGATATGGACCAGGAGGAGGTGGCGCGGCTGGTCGCGTCCTACAACCTGCTGGCAATCCCCGTGGTGGACGAGGAGAACAAACTCGTCGGTGTCATCACGGTGGACGACGTCATCGACGTCATCAAGGACGAGGCGACCGAGGACATTTATCGGCTCGCCGGCGTGTCGAGCGACGAGCGGGTCTTCACGCCGACTTCCGAATCGCTCCGGAAGCGCTTTCCCTGGCTCCTGATCAATCTCGTGACCGCGTTCATTGCCGCGGCGGTCGTCGGTCTGTTTCAGAACACCATCAGCGCGTGGGTTGCGCTTGCGGTATTCATGCCCATCGTGCCCGGTATGGGAGGCAACGCTGCAACGCAGACGCTGACCGTGATCGTGCGGGGGCTCGCGCTGGGCGAGCTGACGTGGAACAACTCTCGAAAGGCGCTGCTGAAGGAGATTATCGTCGGGGTTGGAAACGGCCTGGCGAACGGTGTGGTGGCGGGCCTCGTCGCCTGGTTCGTGATGGGGCAGCCGTCGCTCGGCCTGCTGCTGCTCGCGGCAATGGTCGTGAACCTGTTCGTCGCGGGCATGGCCGGCACCCTGATTCCACTGGGGTTGAAGGCTCTGAAGATCGATCCGGCGCTGGCGTCGACGGTCTTCATCACGACCTGTACGGATGTCTGTGGCTTCGCCACGTTCCTGGGCCTGGCCACGATGGTCCTGAGAATGAAGGCGCGCACGGGATAGAATGAAGGGCCTGAAAGATGCCCGTTTACACCTCCGAAGCGCTGATCCTGCGCACTTACAAACTGGGCGAAGTGGATCGCATCGTCGTCTTCCTGACCCGCGATCGGGGGAAGAAGCGCGGAGTGGCCAAGAGGCGCACGGCGGGTGCGATCGCGGTTCATGGGGGCACTCGAGCCGATGACGCGGGCGGGTGTGGCCTACTACGAACGCGAGCAGCGGGATCTCGTGCGGATCAATTACGTCGAACCGACGCGGTCACCGCTGTCGGGATCGAACGGCGAGGCGCTCGGGCATGTCGGGTACTTCGCTGAGCTGATTGACGAATGGGCACCCGAGGCGCACGCGGATGAGCGGCTGTTCCGGTTGGGATCGTCGATGACGGAGGCCATCGCCGCGGGGGCAATGGTCGAGCCGCTCGCGCGCTATTTCGAGTACTGGCTGCTGCGGCTACAGGGTGTCTATCCGTCGCTCGTCTCGTGTCCTGGATGCGGGGCGCCGCTGGTCGCTGGAGCGGTGATGCCGCCGCGCGAGGATCTGTTCGTCTGTCCGACCTGCGCACCCCCGGGAGGCACACAGGTCGGCATTGAGGCGCTGAAGTTCCTGAAGGCTGCGGGCGGCACGTCCCCCGACCGGCTCGAGGCGCTGCCGCTTCAACCGCGCGCGGCGCGGGAGCTGGAGACGGTGCACCGGCGGCTGTTGAATCTGCACCTCGAAAAGGAATTGAAATCAGCCCGGGTCTTGCGCGAACTGCGCCACACCCGGTGAATCGAATGGTCACACTCCAGCAACTCATCTTCAAGCTCTCGGAATTCTGGGCTTCCCGAGGCTGCCTGCTTCAACAGCCGCTCGACATCGAAATGGGCGCCGGCACAATGCATCCCGAGACATTCCTGCGTGTGCTCGGGCCGGCGCACTGGAACGTCGCCTACGTCCAGCCCTCTCGTCGGCCCGCTGACGGCCGGTTCGGCGAGAATCCAAACCGGCTGTTCAAGCACCAGCAGTTCCAGGTAATCCTCAAGCCGGCTCCCGACGAGGTTCAGCAGCTGTATCTCCAGAGCCTCGAGGCGTGCGGCATCGACCTGCGGGCTCACGACGTACGATTCGAGGAGGACAACTGGGAGTCCCCCACGCTTGGCGCGTGGGGCATTGGCTGGCAGGTTCTGTTCGACGGCCAGGAGATCACCCAGTTCACGTATTTCCAGCAGGCGGGCGGCGTCGATCTCTCGCCAATTTCCGTGGAGCTGACCTACGGAATCGAACGATTCGCCATGGCGCTCCAGGATGTGGACGATGTCTTCGACGTCGAGTGGGCGCCAGGCGTGAAATATCGTGATGTGCGCCATCGCGATGAAGTGGAGCAGTCGAAGTACGCCTTCGGACAGATCGACATGCCGGCCGCCGAGCTGCACGCACTCCATCGCGACCTGTTCGACAAGTATTACGGGCTGTCGCAGACACTGTTGCGAAGCGATCTCGCCTTGCCGGCGCTCGACTACTGCCTGAAGTGCTCGCACATGTTCAACCTGCTCGACGCGAGCGGGGGCATCGGCGTGACCGAGCGCACCGCGTACATCCTGCGTGTGCGGCAGCTGGCCGTCGCGATTGCGAAGCATTGGTTAGGGGAGAAGGCTGAGAATCCGTCGATTGCTGAGCGTTGATTGCTGAATGCGGATTTGTCGACTGTCGATGGTCGACTGGTGATTTGTCGATTGTGGATTGATGGATAGAGAACTTCTGATCGAGATCGGTGTCGAAGAGCTTCCGGCTGGATGGATGCCGTCCTTGACCCGGCAGCTTGCCGATCGGCTGACGGCGCGTCTCAATGAATTCCGCATCGCGCCCATGGCGGCGGTGGAGAGCTACAGCACGCCGCGTCGGCTGACCGCTCGTATCGCCAAGATCGCCGAGCGACAGGAGGACCTCGAAGAAACCGTCAGCGGTCCGCCGGTATCTGCGGCTCTCGGCGCCGATGGCAAGCCAACGCCCGCGGCGCTGGGCTTTGCGAAGAAGCAGGGCGTGGCCTTCGAGGATCTGTCGCGCGTGTCGACGCCGAAAGGGGAGTACCTCGCGTATCACAGGCGTCAGCGAGGAAAGAGCGCGGTCGATGTCCTCCCGGAACTCCTCGGAACAGTGTTGAGGGATCTGTCGTTCCCGAAACAGATGCATTGGGACGCAAAACTCGACGATGGACGGGGCGAGCTGCTGTTCGGCAGACCCATTCGGTGGCTGCTCTTTCTGTACGGCGGCCGCGTCGTTCCCTTCACCATCGGTCGCGCCGCCAATGCGGCCGGCCCGCAGGTCCTCGATGTCGAATCGGGTGCGCTGACCTACGGTCATCGGTTCCTCGCGACGAGTGGCCGGGCCGGGCGCTCGATCAAGGTGCGCAGCTTCGAGGAATATCAGGCGCGATTGTCGGAGCACTTCGTGGTCCTCAGCCACGAAGACCGGCGCGATCGCATCGCGCGGGAACTGGAGTCGCACGCGCGGCGGCTGGGCGGGCGCGTGCACCTGAAGGAACACAGCGTGCTCATCGAGGAGGTCGCCGACCTCGTGGAGTACCCCGGCGTTGTCGCGGGTTTCTACGATCGCGCGTTCCTCGCGCTCCCGCAGGAAGTGTTGACGACGACGCTCGTGCATCATCAGCACTATTTTCCTGTCGTGACAGCAACCGGGGAGTTGAAGGAAGCGTTTCTGGCCGTCGTGAACACCCAGCCTCCCGACGAGCGAGTGATCGCCAAGAACGCCGAGCGGGTGGTCACGGCGCGCTTGAGGGATGCGAAGTTTTTCTGGGAATCCGACCAGGAAACACCGCTCGAGTCGCGCCTCGATCGGCTGCACACGTTGCTCTTCCACAAGAAGGCTGGCAGTTACCGCGACAAATCTGAGCGGATTTCCGCTCTGGCCGACTGGATTGCGCGTGATCCGCTGGCCAGCCCAGCCGAAGCGGAGCACGCGGCGAAGGCGGCGAGGCTCGCGAAGGCCGACCTGACCACCGACATGGTGTTCGAATTCACCGAACTTCAGGGTACGATCGGTGGGATCTACGCCAGGCAGGAAGGGCTGCCCGAGCAGGTCTGGAAGGTCGATTTATTTCCAATATCTGCCGATAGGCGTCGAGGCGGATGCGCCGCCGTCCCGCGAGCAGCTCGGGTCCGCTGCCGTGGCGTGGGCGGCGGTTTCGCTGGCCGACAAGATCGACACGTTCGTCTCGTTGTCGAAAGCCGGGGAGCGAGCCACCGGCTCGCGCGATCCGTTCGGCCTGCGACGGCAAACGCAGGGGGCCGTCAGGATTCTCATGGATCTGCCCCAGCTGACGGGGATCGATCGCGAGGTCTGGCTTGGACCCATTCTCGCGCGCGCGGCCGCCGCTACGGCAGACAGCATGGGAACGTGGACGGCGGAGGCGTCAGACGCGGCGTTGGCCTTCGCCGCCGAACGCGTGCGGTTCGCGCTCGAGCATCGCGGCTTCGAGGTCGAGGTGGTTCGCGCCGCCACGCCCGCTGGAGACATCAGTCCGTTGCGCGCCCGCCGTGTCGCCGAAGCGATTCAGGGGATGCGTGGGTCGGAGGACTTCCAGGCACTGGCGGTCCTGTTCAAGCGCGTCAAGAACATCGCGAAGGAGCGCAGTTCATCAGGGCCGCTCGAGCGCGCCGCGATCACTGAGCCGGCCGAGCGCGCCCTGCTCGACGAGCTTGATGCCCGGCGGCCCCGGATCGAGGCCGCGGCCGCACGCAGCGATTATCGCGCGGCGTTCGTTGAGATCGCCGGCCTTCGCGCCGCCGTCGATCGGTTTTTCACCGAGGTGTTCGTGATGGCAGACGACGTGCGGGTGAGAGACGCGCGCCTGACGCTCATGGCGGATCTGCGCGACCTCATTCTGCATCTCGCGGACATTTCGGAAATCATTCCGCAAACGGAGTAAGCAATCGAATGGCGAAGAAGCAAGCTCGAAGGACAACGACGCCCAGCCCCAGCGCGAAGGTCATCGCGTCGAAGCGCAAGGCGTCGAAAAGCGTAAAAAGCGCAAAGAGCACGAAGTACGTCTACCTCTTCGGCCGCAAGACGGATGGTGACGGATCGATGAAGCCGCTGCTCGGTGGCAAGGGCGCGAACCTTGCCGAGATGTGCCGCATCGGCCTGCCGGTCCCGCCCGGGTTCACGATCACCACCGAGGTCTGCACGTACTTCTACGCGAACAAGCGGACCTATCCGCCGACGCTGCACAAGGAAATGGAGAGCGGCATCGCCTCGCTCGAGCAGCAGACCGGCAAGAAGTTCGGCGACCTGAAGAACCCGCTGCTGGTGTCGGTGCGCTCGGGCGCCCGCGACTCGATGCCGGGCATGATGGACACCATCCTCAACCTTGGCCTCAACGACGAAACGGTCGAGGCACTGGCGGCCAGGACCGGCAATCCGCGCTTTGCGTGGGATTGCTACCGCCGCTTCGTCCAGATGTACGGCGACGTCGTGCTCGGCCTGCAGAAGCGCGCCGACGAGGACCACGAGCCCTTCGAGACCGTCATCCATGCGCTGAAACACGAGCGCTATCACCAGGACATCGAAGATCCGAAGCTGACCGTCGAAGATCTGCGGGAGCTCGTCACGCGTTTCAAGGCGCTCGTCAAGGAGCGCGTCGGAAAGGAGTTCCCGTCCTCCCCGTGGGATCAGTTGATGGGGGCGGTAGGCGCCGTCTTCGGCTCGTGGATGAACGATCGCGCAATTGTCTACCGCCGTAAGTACAACATTCCGACCGAGTGGGGAACGGCGGTCAACGTGCAGGCGATGGTGTACGGCAACACCGGCGACACCTCCGGATCGGGCGTCGCGTTCACGCGCAATCCGGCGAACGGCGTAAAAGAGTTCTACGGCGAGTTCCTCATTAACGCTCAGGGTGAGGACGTCGTCGCCGGCGTGCGCACTCCGGAACCGGTGGCCGAGCTGAAGAAGCAGATGCCCAAAGCGTACGCCGAGCTCGAGCGAATCCGCCAGACGCTCGAAAAACACTTCAAGGATGTGCAGGACTTCGAGTTCACGATCGAAGACGGCGTTGTCTACATGCTCCAGACGCGCAACGGCAAGCGCACGGCTATGGCTGCGCTGAAATTCTCGATGGACATGTACAAAGAGAAGCTCATCGACTGGAAGACGGCGGTGATGCGCAATCCGGCCGATCAGTTGGAGCAGCTGTTGGCGCCGGTGTTCGATGCGTCCGAACTCGCGAAGGCGAAGGTGATCGCGACCGGCCTTCCCGCCGGACCGGGTGCGGCCTCCGGGCAGATCTATCTGAATGCCGAGCGCGCCGTAACGGCCGCGGAGAAGGGCCAGAAGGCTCTGCTCGTCCGCATCGAGACCTCGCCGGAAGATCTGCGCGGCATGATCGCGGCGGAGGGCATCCTCACCGCCCGCGGCGGTGTGTCGTCACACGCGGCCCTCGTCGCCCGCCAGATGGGCAAGGTCTGCATCTGCGGCGCGGCGGCTCTGGGAGTCGATTACCAGGCGCGCACCGTCACCGTGGAGGGTCGGACATTCAAAGAAGGTGACTGGATGTCGATCGACGGCACCGCGGGAAATGTCTACGCAGGCCAGGTCAAGACCGCGCCGTCCGAGATCGTTGCCGGCCTCATCCACGGCAACGAAGCGGCGAAGAAGACCGAGAAGTTCAAGAGCTTCCAGCAGTTGATGAAGTGGTGCTCACAGGCCACGCGCATGTTGGTTCGTACCAACGCCGACACGCCGGAGCAGGCGGCGAATGCCATCGCGTTTGGTGCGGTCGGCATCGGTCTGACGCGCACCGAGCATATGTTCTTCGAAGGCGATCGCATCGACGCGATGCGCGAGATGATCCTCGCCGAGACGCTCGACGAGCGTCAGGCGGCGCTCGCAAAGCTGCTGCCCTACCAGCGCGACGACTTCGCTGGCATTTTCCGCGCGTTGAAGGGCTATCCGGCGACGATTCGATTCCTGGATCCGCCGCTGCACGAGTTCCTGCCGAATACGCCGGAGCAGCAGAAAGAGCTGGCGAAGAAGATCGGCATTCCTGCTCAGCGGATTCACTCACGCGTCGAGCAACTGCACGAGTTCAATCCGATGCTCGGTTTTCGCGGCTGCCGCCTCGGCATCGGCTATCCCGAGATCTCGGCGATGCAGGCGCGGGCGATCTTCGAAGCCGCCGCGATCGTGCAGAAGGAAGGCGTCAAGGTCCGCCCCGAGATCATGATCCCGCTCGTCGGCTTCAAGAAGGAGCTCGACCTTCAGCTGGAGGTCGTGCACCGCGTCGCGCGCGACGTGCAGGCCGAGCGGAAGGTGAAGCTCGACTACCTGGTCGGGACCATGATCGAGATCCCGCGCGGCGCGTTGACCGCTGACGAGATCGCGCAGTCGGCCGAGTTCTTCAGCTTCGGCACCAACGACCTGACGCAGACCGGCCTCGGCATGTCGCGCGACGATTCGGGCTCGTTCCTTGGTATCTACGCCGAGCTCGAGATCATGAAGAAGAACCCGTTCGCAACCATCGACCAGACCGGCGTAGGCCAGCTCGTCGACATCGCCGTCACGAAGGGACGCAAGACGCGGCCGAACATCAAGCTGGGCATCTGCGGCGAGCACGGCGGCGATCCGGCGTCGATTCACTTCTTCGAAAAGGCGGGACTCGATTACGTGAGCTGCTCGCCGTACCGCGTGCCGGTCGCGCGATTGGCTGCGGCGCAGGCGGCGCTGGCGGTCAAGGTCGAGGATTGATCACGATCTACAAGAACGAAGGCGGGTCCACCCAGACAGTCGATCGGGTGGACCCCGCCTGGATCAAGCCGGGAAGTGGCGTCTCGGTCTGGGTAGATCTCGATCAGCCCACCGCCGAGGAAGCGAAGGTGCTGGGCGACGTCTTTCACTTCCACGAGCTCGCCATCGAAGACGCTCTTAGCGAGCTGCATCATCCAAAAATCGAAGCCTACGGCGATTACTTGTATCTGATCCTGCACGGGATCGACTTCAGCGCCTCCGAGCACTGCTTTCGCACCAAGGACATCGACTTCTTCCTCGGTGAACAGTTTCTCGTCACGGTTCACCCGGGCGTGTCACGATCGATCGGCAAGGTGGGAACGTTCTGCTCACGCGATTCGCGAATTCTCGGCGAAGGGCCTGGAATGTTGCTGTATCGGATCGTCGATACGATGGTCGACAACTATCGCCCCGAAGTGGACAAGCTGTCGGCAACGCTCGATGAGCTGGAAGCAGAGGTGTTCGAGCGTCCAGATGCCCAGCTCGCCCGGCGGATCCTCAATTTCAAGAAAGACATCTCTTCGCTGCGACAGGTCGTTCTCCCGCAGCGTGACGTCGTCGGACGCCTCGCCCGGCGTGAGTTTCCGCTCATCAGCGAGCAGCTCGCCTATGGGTTCCGCGATATCCACGATCACCTGGTTCGGTTGTCGGACGAAGCGATGTTCTTCCAGGACCGGATTACGAGCATCCTCGACGCGCACCTGTCGGCGGTCTCGAATCAGCTGAATCAGGTCATGAAGGTGCTGACCATCATCGCGACGCTCTTCATGCCGTTGACGGTCTTTACCGGTATGTACGGGATGAACGTTCCACTCCCGCACCTGCCGGGCGGCGAACGCGCGCAGTTCTGGTGGATTCTCGGAATCATGTTTGCGATGTCGGGCACGATGCTCAGCTTCTTCAGGCGCAAACGATGGATATGAGAATTGCTGAATGTTGAATGTTGAGTGTTGAGTGACGGTTGCCAAATCAGCATTCGACAATCAACAATCAGCATTTCACCGTCATGCCCCGCATTCATCGACTTCCACTCCATCTCGCCAACCAGATTGCTGCCGGCGAGGTCGTCGAGCGTCCTGCCTCGGTCGTCAAGGAACTGATCGAGAACTCGCTCGACGCTGGTGCCAGGCGCATCGCGGTTTCCATCGAGCTGGGCGGCAAGAAGGTGATCCGGGTCGAGGACGACGGCGACGGAATGGACCCGGAGGATGCCAGACTGGCAATCGAGCGGCATGCGACCAGCAAGATTGCGAGTCCTGAAGATCTTGGCGCGATCCGCACGCTCGGATTCCGCGGGGAAGCCCTCCCGAGCATCGCCTCGGTCTCACATTTCGTCCTGCGCACGCGGGCCCGCGGCGGCGCTTCCGGAACTGAAATCCGGGTGAACGGTGGCACCGTCGCCTCCGAGCGCGAAGTGGGTGCACCCGAAGGTACGTCGATCGAGGTCGCGGATCTCTTCTACAACCTTCCTGCACGGCGCAAGTTCCTCAAGTCCGACAGCGCGGAGTCTGCGCAGATCTCGCGGCTCGTCAACCAGATGGCGCTCGGCTATCCAGAGGTCGGCTTTTCCCTGACGAGCGGTGGACGAAAGCTCCTCGAGTGCCCCCCGGCCAACGGACTCGGCGAGCGATTTTTTCAGCTGTTCGGAGAGCGTCTCGATTTGATCGAGGTGCGCAAGGAAGCAGGAGGGCTTCAGATACACGGGTACGTCGCCGCGCTCGGCGATCAGGGGCCGGTGCGCGGGGCCCAGAACGTGTTCGTCAATCGCCGCATCGTCAAGGACCGGACGATCGCGCACGCGATCTCCGAGGCCTACAGCGTCGCAACGATCAAGGAACGCAGTCCCGAGGTGCATCTCTTCATTCGGATCCCGGCCGACCGGGTCGACGTGAACGTGCATCCGACGAAGGCGGAGGTCCGATTCCTCGAGCAGTCGCTCGTGCACGAAGTTCTGCGCCGCGCCCTTGCCGACGCGCTCGGTCAAGGACGCGCGCCAGAACTTCAGTTCACGCCGTTCTCGCCGCGCCCCTCAGAACCGAGACCCATGACCATTCCTGGCGTGCTCGCCGGCGCGACCGTCGGCAATCGCTGGACGCCAGAACCGTTAGGCCCATGGCGCAACCTGATGGAGCCCGCGGTTTCGAACCCTGTAGAACCCGGTGGCACCCTGCAGAACCCCGTAGAACCCGGCGGAACCCAGCAGAACCCTGTAGAACCCACCGCGATCAGGCCGATGATTCCGCTGGGCCAGTTCCGAGACACCTTCATCATTGCGATAGACGACGAGGGGATCGCGATCATCGATCAACACGTTGCACACGAGCGTGTGCTCTTCGAGCAGGTGATGGAACGGCTGACGTCGGGTCCGCTGGAAAGCCAGCGGCTACTGACGCCGGTGCTGATCGAGATGTCTCCAGCGGAGCGGCAGGCGCTCATTCCTCACGCCGCGACACTCGAGAAGTTCGGCCTCGAGATCGAAGAATTTGGTGGCGACAGCGTGCGCCTGTCGGCACTTCCGGCCGCCCTCGACCCTTCAGAATGCGAGGCCGCGATTCGAGCCCTCGCCAGCGATCTCGAGGGGCTCGATCGCGGCTCGCGCGTCGAGGAAGGGCTGCGGCGGATTGCCGCGACGATGGCCTGCCACGCTGCCGTCAAGGCGAACTATCCTTTGACGATGGAGAAGATGCGGTACATCCTCGAGGAGCTGCGCCGCACCGCGTATTCGAGCGTCTGTCCCCACGGCCGTCCTGTCGTGCTGCGAATCACGCGACGGGAGATCGAGAAGAATTTTCAGCGGATCTGAGTTTTCATTCGTGCGACAGCCACCCTTAGGATCAAACAAGAGAAAGGGAGAAGGGGAGAATTCTTTGTTGCGCAGTCCTGAAGGGCTGCGCTAGAGGTTTTGAACCAGTTGTCGCCAAGATGCTTTGAGTCTGAAGTACGGAGGGTATCAGCGATGGACTCGCTCGCTCTTTTCTGCTTCCTGGCTTTGATCGTTGCGCGTGCCGACGCCGCTGGTACGTCACCTCCCGTGTATGTGAACCTGGAAGTGCCGCGATTTGACGGAGTGGCCGCGAGCCGGCCGCCGGGCGGCGACAAGCTCCCTCCGAATGTCCTGAGTGCCCTCATCGCCAGGTTTCCGCAAGCGAAGATCGAGAAATGGACAAAAGAGAAGGAGGACGGCAAAGCCGTATACGACATCGAGTTCACGCAGGCGGGGAAGAAGTTCGAGGCGGATATTTTCGCGGACGCAACGATTCACAATTGGGAACAGCAGATTGCCGCGAGTGACCTGCCGCAGCCAGTCATGCAGACCGTCGCCCGACAGTTTCCGAAAGCCGAAATGAAAGAGATCATGGCCGTGACGGCGGTGACCAACGGCAACGAGAGGCTGGAGGGCTACGAGATCGTCGTGCAGCGTCCTCACAAGAAGGACGTGGAATTGACCGTCACGCCGGACGGCAGGGTCCTCGAGGGTCCAGGAAAGGAGAAACAAGACTGATCTCTTGCCGAGAGATCTTCAGAGCGGTAAATTACATATTGCCGCGCCTGGCCGCGTTCACGAGGCTGAAAGTCATGTTCACGTGGTCTGCGATCATCCTGGTTGTTGCGCTGGCGACTGCAACGCCGGCAGCCGGTCAATCCCCTCCGAAATCCTCGTCACCGGCTCCCAGAGTCTTTGTCTTCACCACCGAGCCCAAGGCGTCACCACCGACCGAAGAAGAGCAAGGCCGGCTCGATTCGGTCAAGGATCTCCGCGAAGCGCTCGGGCACAAAGCCGGACTCGTCATGGTTTCCAGCGCCGACGACGCGACGGTCCTCGTCGAGGTTATGGAACGTGAGAAGCGAGACGCCGGGGTGGGCGGATTCGGCGGCACATCCGTCACACCCCAGGGGGAAGTCATGATCCGCGTCCATCTGAAGTTCGGCGAGCAGGAGACCGACATCAAAGGCGTGGCGCCAGGATATTGGGGTCGCGCCGCGAAGGACGCCGCCGATCGCGTGTTCAAATGGATCGTGCGGATCGATAATCAACCCAGCAAGCGGGACAAGACGCCAGACTCGGCAGGTCAGCCTGCCGGTGCGCTTCGCTGAACGTGTCTACCCTCCGCGAGGGCAGAATCCAGTGAACAGGCACGAGGACCTCGCGCGGCAGGCCATTGAGCTGGCCCGTCAGGCCCGACTTGCCGGCAATCATCCCTTCGGTGCGCTTCTGGTGATCGACGGAGAGGTCGTTCTGACGGCGCAGAACACCGTCTTCACGGATCGCGATCCGACCGCGCACGCGGAAACCAATCTGGTAGCCCGGGCCATCCAGCACTTTTCACCCGATCAGATCCGCCGCAGCATCCTCTATACAAGCTGCGAGCCGTGCGCGATGTGTGTCGGCAAGATGTACTGGGCTGGCATACGCGCCGTCGCGTATGCGCTTCCCGCGTCGGAGCTGGCGATGTTGGCCGGTTCGGACTTTCTCGTGCCGTGTCGGGAGTTGTTCAGCCGGGCGGGCGAACCGGTCACGATCACGGGACCGCTGCTAGTAGATGAAGCACGCGAGGTGCATCTCAGGTTCTGGTCGTCGGCGGTCTGATTCAGAGTAGTAGTTGGGCGGCATCATGTGAGGAGAGTGCCATGCCTGTCTGGAACCAGTTGGTCGACATTCTTCGAGAATCCATCATTGCCTATGCGCAGGTGTGTCACGGGAATCTCGGGTGGGGCATCCTGCTGGTCACCTTTCTGGCGAGGCTTGCCTTGATGCCGCTGGGGATACGTCTCGCTCGAGCCGCCCACATTCAGCAATCCAGAATGCAGCGGATCCAACCGGCGCTTGACGCACTCCGAGTGAAGCACAAGGGAGACTCACAACGATTAGCTGAAGAAACGCGCCGCTTACTGCAGCGTGAAGGGATTTCTCTTATGCCTGCCGGAGCATTGGGCAGCATCGTCCAAATCCCGGTGTTTCTCGCTTTGTACTCCGCCGTGCGCCAAGTGGCGATTCTCGGAGGCCGCTTCGCATGGATTCGCGATATCGCTAGGCCGGATCCGTTGGTCATGGTGCTCGTCACCGGCTTGACGGTCGCGGCCACCATCGCTGGGCCTGCTCCGTCGTCGGCCAATCAGATTGTCATGATTCTGTTCTCGGCCGTAGTGACGGCAGTCGTGCTCTCGAAGATGGCAGCGGGCATCGGCTTGTACCTGGGGCCTGTCGACGCTCTTCGGCGCGGTTCAGGGAATGGTTGTTCAACGTTCAATGCGACCGAGCGCAGCCTGACAGGCGTTTGCGCCGCAAGGACGTCCCAATCCACGAATGAGTCCAGAGCTCAGATGATTACCATCCGTGTCTGTGTGGCGGCAACCGCAGCGGCACTCCTTGGGACGATTGGTTATCAGCCGGCAGCAGGGACGATGTCGCTCGAACTCGCGTGTCAAAGGAATCGCGTCGGTTCAACCACTGCCGTCAGGGTCGCTGTCCGCAACGGGACAACGGTACCTGCGTCAATCGTAGCTGCGTTGGTTTTTGGCGACGGGACCGAGTTTGCGGCCCCAGGGCTGGTGACTTCGATTCAAGCGAGCGGGCAGCTCGGAGGCGGAGGAGTTGCAATATCGCCCACGAGGACGACGCAGCGGGGGTGCCGAAGGGAAGGTAGAGCACCGGCTTGTCGTCGTTGCCTCGGGGGCCTCGCACGAATGGTCTTTCGACAGCTCGCTGTTCGTTTCTTCGAGGACACAGGCTCCCTTCCAGGCATCCTCAGATAGTGGGGTGTTGGCCGCCATACTCGAGAGTGGAGCGGGCGATCCACGCCAGGTCCCCAGGGTCTGGAGCGGCAGGCTCGAGTCAAACGAAGTGGTCGTGCCGACAGACTGCTCGACATGGCGGCTGAGCAGCCCCTGCTGACTCGTTCGCTTTGCGACGGCAATTCCACGGGAGAGCTTTGCGACGATGAACTTTATTCGCGCGGTGGGGTTCATCGCGCGTTTATTCTCGCTTCTGCGGCGGGCGAGTGGCACCGATGTTGTTCCAACATCACTCGGTCCGGTCGGCTCGGTCCGGCACTACTTTGTCAGATTTATGAAAGGTCAATCGGCGGGCGAGCGAGGCCGGCGGCCGACGCGATGCGGAGCACGCCGACCGCACCGCGCAGCAGGAAACCGCGCCCTGCGATTCTTCGCCGCGACTTCCCCCTCTGTGATCCGCGTCGCCCAACCACACGTCTGGCGCACCTGCGCGCCTGGTATACGTCGCACACACGCATCCCTTAGTCGCGGCGGGAGCGGGAGAGCACGAGCAGGGAGCGGTTTCCCGGCGTGCGGAGCGGCGGCGGCCGCTGGCTTCGCTTGCCTGCCGACGTCCCTTACCTGGAAAATGACAATCTCCGGTCTGAATACCCCCGCAGTCGCGGTAAATTTGGGGCGTGGGAGACAAAACAATGATTGATGTTCCAAGACGACTCGTCATCGTGATAGTGGCGCTGTGTTGGGCGCAGACCTCGTCGGCTCAGACGGCCGATGAAGTCGTCGAGAAATATCTGGCGGCTATGGGCGGGCGCGCGGCCATGGCGAAGCTCACGTCCCGATCGGCGATCGGGACGATGACCTTGTCGACACCGACCGGCGACATCTCCGGACCGATCGAGATCCTGAACGAGCAGCCGAATAAATCGCGGACCTTGATCAAGATGGATTTGACCTCATTGGGCGCTGGGGCGATGGTCGTCGATCAGAGATTCGACGGTACGTCGGGTTATGTACTCGACAGCCTGCGGGGGAACCGAGATATGGCGGGCAGCCAACTCGAGAGCATGAAGAACGGCGCGTTTCCGAACCCGTTGCTGAACTACCGCGAGCGCGGTGCGACGGTCGAGCTCGCAGGCAAGGAAAAAGTCGGGGAGCGTGAGGCTTACGTGCTGATCCTGAAACCAAAGAGCGGCCCTGCTGTGCGGCAATTCGTGGACGCTGAGTCCTACCTCCCGATCAAAGTGATGGTGAAAGTCGATGTCCCACAGGCGGGAGAGATAGAGCAAACGAACGAGTTCTCTGACTTCCGGGATATCGATGGAGTCAAGATCCCGTTTGCCGTCAAGACCACGTCTCCCATTCAAACCTTCACCATCACCCTCACGAAGGTCGAACACAACACCAAGATCGATGAAGGGCTGTTCTCCAAACCACCCGCTGAAAAGTAAGAATGAGCGTGTGAGTTCTCGATAACGCCCCGCTGACGCGGGGACGGTCTTGACCCTGAGAAACTTGACTCATTTGGACAAGTTCTGAAGGGTCAAGACCTCTCGGCCGTTATGAGTTCAGCATTTCTTGATTTCGTTCGCATCGTCGTCGATGGCGACATCGACCAGGTGGCACGGCATCTGGCGGTCAGTCCGGCTCTTGCGACGACATCGTCCGGCACGGGAGCAACGCGTCAGGCGGCATCGGAGTTCTTCTTCGCTGACATTGCCCATTACTTCTATGCGGGCGACACGGCTCTCCACATGGCTGCCGCGGCATTTCGCCGGCCGATCGCAGAACTCCTGGTTGCTCGGGGAGCCAATTGCCGGGCGAAGAATCGTCGAGGGGCCGAACCGCTTCACTACGCGGCCGACGCCAATCGATGGGAGCCGACGGCACAGGCCGAGACGATCGACTACCTCGTTTCCGTTGGGGCCGATCCCAACGCCGTGGATCATTCCGGCGTGGCACCCCTGCACAGGGCCGTGCGAACGAGGTCTCTGCCGGCGGTCCGAGCGCTCCTGGATGGCGGCGCCAACCCGAGGCAGCCAAACAAGTCAGGGTCAACGCCCTTGCACCTTGCCGTTCAGAACACCGGGCGAGGCGGGAGCGGCTCTCCGCGTGCGCGCGAACAACAGGCCGGAATCGTCAAGCTGTTGCTGGAACGCGGCGCACGGGTGAGCGACAGGGACACGCGAGGCATAGCCGTGGACAAGGCCGCGACAACCGAGTGGATTCGAGCGTTGCTCAAGAAAGCGAGCGCTGGCTGATCGGATGGAGCCGAAACGACTCCTCGAGTTCTTGCGTCGACACCGGCTGGCAGTGGAGGCGTCCGTGTCTGCAGACGATGGTGCGCAGGCGGCTGTCGTGGGCATCGCCATCACCGACGGTTTCGAGATCGTGTTCGACACGCTCGAGTCGACACGCAAAGCGAAGAACCTGCGACGGAACGCAAGGCTCGCGTTCGTCATCGGCGGCCTCGACGCCGCGGACGAACGGACGGTCCAGTACCAAGGCGTCGCGGACGAGCCGTCCGGCGACGACCTCGAGCGCGTCAAGCAGACTTACTACGGTGTCTATCCAGATGGTCCCAGCCGTCTGAGTTGGCCGGGGCTGATATACGTGCGGGTGCGACCGACGTGGATACGCTACAGTGACTATCGTTGTGACCCGCCGCAAATCGTGGAGTTCTCTCCCGGCGATTTGGTCGTCTAGTCCGCAACAGACGATGACTTCACTGGAAGCGCCGGTCGAAATCGTGCCGTACGATGCGTCCTGGCCGGAACGCTTCCTCGAGGAGAGCGAAATGCTGCGTCGGGCGCTGGCGCCGTGGCTCTCCGGACCCATCGAGCACATTGGCAGCACCGCCGTTCCCGGACTTGCGGCGAAGCCGGTCATCGACATCATGGCCGGCGTGCCGAGTCTTGACGAATCGAGACCGGCGATTTCCGCGGCAAGCGAGGTCGGCTACTGTTACGCACCATATCAGGTCGAGATCGAGCACTGGTTCTGCAAACCGTCGCCCGCGTTTCGCACTCATCATCTCCACCTCATTCCAGTTGGCACGGCCCACTGGACCGAGCGGATAGCCTTTCGGAACTATCTGCGAGCCCACGCCCAGGTGGCCTCCGAGTACGAAGCGCTGAAACGACGTCTCGCGCTGGAACATCGTCTCGACCGCGAGGCGTACACCGTCGCGAAGGGCCCCTTCATTCACCGCATCACAGCGGTTGCACTGGAGACCGGGCACCCGTGAGAAATCAATCGGTGAGAGTTCTGGCTGCCGCGTCGTTGGCGCTTCTGGTGGCCATGCTGCTTCCGCGGCCGCCCCTCAGCGCAAGCGGCTCATGCGAGGATTTGTTGAAGCTCGGGTTGCCGAACACGACGATCACGCAGGCGGCAGCGGTTGATGCAGGGACGTTTACTTCACCGGGTCAGGCAAACCCGGAAGTCCTTCGTACGCTGCCCGCGTTCTGTCGCGTCGCCGCAACGTTGAAGCCGACGAACGACTCAGACATCAAAATCGAGATCTGGCTGCCATCCATGAACTGGAACGGGAAGTTCCAGGCGGTCGGAAACGGCGCGTTCAACGGCTCCATCAGCTATTCAGCGATGATGACGGCGCTGGCACGCGGCTATGCGACGAGCTCCACCGACACGGGCCACGCTGGAGGCAGCGCACGCTTCGCACTGGGGCATCCGGAGAAAGTGATCGACTTCGGATGGCGAGCGGTGCACGAGATGACCGTGACGGCGAAGAAGATCGTCGCGGCGTACTACGCGGCGCGCGTGAAGTACGCCTACTGGAACGGCTGCTCCGCTGGCGGACGTCAGGCGATGAAAGAGGCACAGCGTTTTCCCGCGGATTTCGACGGCATCATCGCAGGCGCTCCGGGGCTGGACTGGACCGGCCGGGCCGCGCAGGCGGTCCGGGTGGCGCAGGACGCTGGAAAAAACGACGGCAGCGCAGTTGTCGCGAACCGCAGCGCGAACTTCTTCATCACGCAGTGGTCGAGGCCTGCGACGGCATCGACGGCGTGAAAGACGGTCTGATCGGCGACCCTCCCCGATGCACGTTCGATCCGGCAGACCTCCAGTGCAAAGACTCCAACGACGGTGAATGTCTGACCGAGCGCGCAGGTGGAAGCCGCACGGCTGATGTACTCCGGCGTCAGGAACTCACGGACCACGCGGGAAATTACCGGTCTCGAGCGCGGCAGCGAGCTCGGGTGGACCGACCTGGGATGGACGGCGTCGGCACGAGCGACGGGGTTCGATCAGTTTCGCTTCCTGGTGTTTCGCGATCCGACATGGGACGTCTCGCAATTCAACGCCGACTCGGACATCGTGCGCGCAGAGGACACCGACGGACGACACGATCAACGCGCTGGATTCGAACCTGAAGCCGTTTATCGACCGTGGCGGTAAGCTCATTCAGTATCACGGCTGGAACGATCCGCAGATTTCGCCCGGCAACAGCACGCAGTATTACACGCGGGTGCTCGCGGCTCTTGGCGGAGACAGCATGGTGCAGAATTCCTACCGGCTGTTCATGGCGCCCGGCATGGCACACTGCAGCGGTGGAGAGGGACCGAATACCTTCGACATGGTCGCCGCTCTCGAGCAATGGGTCGAGCACGGCCACGCGCCGGATCAGATCGTCGCGGCCCACGCGACCAACCGGATCGTCGATCGCACGCGCCCCTTGTGTCCGTACCCGAAGATCGCCGTTTACACGGGCGCAGGGAGCACCGACGAGGCCGCGAATTTTACCTGTCGGGCGCCGGCCGTTATCGGTGAGCGGTAAATCAACGCGAGGGCATCTGACATTGACGGAAAAAAGAAGAAATCCATGTTCGACGCGTCGGCCGAGTTCTACGATCTCATCTACTCCGGCTTCAAGGACTATGCGAGCGAGACCGCGCAGATAGCTGCTCTCCTGCGCCGTGAGAGCCAGGGCTGCCACACAGTGCTCGACGTCGCCTGCGGTACCGGCGAGCACGCGCGCCTGCTCGCAGCTGAAGGCTTCTCCGTGGATGGTCTCGACCTCAATCCGGATTTCGTGCGTATAGCGAGCCGAAAACATCCAGCCGGCCGGTTTTACGAGGCCGACATGCGCGACTTTCACTTGCCAGTCCGGTACGATGTGGTCGTCTGTCTCTTCAGCTCGATCGGGTATGCTCGCACGCTCGATGGCGTGGCGTGCACACTTGCGTGTGTGCGTGAGCATCTGTCGCCGGATGGAGTGTTCCTGATGGAGCCGTGGTTTCCGCCGGGCGCTCTCGAACCGAATCGCGTGGCGACCAATACGGGCGAAGCCAACGGGGTTGTTGTCACGCGGGTGGCGCGGGTCGAGGTGCAAGGACGGTTGTCTCGCTTGCACTTCGAGTACGAAATAACCCGCGGATCCGAGACCCGACACGCACGCGAGGTTCACGAACTTGGACTCTTCACGCCCGAAGAGCTGTTGGAAGCGTTTCAGCGTGCGGGGCTCGAGACCACGTACGATCCGAAAGGCGTGACGGATCGGGGACTCTACATTGCGCGGATGGCCCGTTGAGATTCATCAGGAGACGGAGGCATCATTGGCAATCATCGGCATGCATGCGCTCATGTATTCAAAGAAAGACCACGATACGCGGCGCTTCTTTCGGGATGTTCTCGGCTTTCCGGCCGTAGACGCCGGACATGGGTGGCTGATCTTTGCCGCACCGCCGACCGAGCTTGCCGTTCACCCCGCCGAGGGTGCGGAGTACCACGAGCTGTATCTGATGTGTGACGACATCGAAGCGACGGTGGGGGAGCTTCGCTCGAAGGGAGTCGAGACGCAGCCAATTCAGGAACGGCCGTGGGGACGTATCGCCCAGTTGGTGCTGCCGAGCGGCCAGAAGCTCGGTATTTACGAACCGCGGCACCCGACGGCCATTGGCTTGCCTCGGTGAACGCGGAGTGTGAGGACGTGAGCGCTCAAAACGAAACGGTGCGCGTCAACGGGATCGAGTTGCATGTCGAGCGGCGCGGCGAAGGAGAACCGCTGCTCCTCCTTCATGGCGGTGGAGGTGCGGGCGTGAACTGGGCACTGGTCTTCGATCAGCCACTCCCGGGTTATCAGCTGATCGTGCCCGATCTCCGCGGACATGGACGCTCAACGAATCCAGGCCTGAAGGTGACGTTTCGGCAGCTCGCGTTGGATATGGTCGCCCTGCTCGACACGCTGCGGATCGACCGGTTCAGGGCAATCGGGATGAGCATGGGTGCGAAGGCATTGCTTCACCTCGCAACCCAGCAGCCGGACCGTGTCGAGGCGATGGTTCTCGTCAGTGGCGCACCGTATTTCCCGGAACCGGCCCGCGCGCTCATGCGCGCGGCGGCCAGTACCACACACACGGCCGAGGAGTGGACGCTGATGCGCACGTGGCACCTGCACGGCGACGATCAGATCGCCGCGTTGTGGCAGATGCCGCTGCAGTTCGCGAACGACTACGAGGACATGAGCTTTACGCCGCCACGGCTCGGCACGATCCGGGCCCGGACGTTGATTGTGCACGGCGATCGGGATCCGCTCTATCCCGTCGCGCTCGCATTCGAGATGCACGCAGCGATTCCACGGTCGCATTTGTGGGTCATACCGCATGGCGGGCATGGCCCGATTTTCGGGGAAATGGCTCCTCAGTTTGCACACACGGCGCTCGCCTTTCTGAATGGTGGGTGGAAGGCCTGAGCCGACGGGTTAAGGAATTTGGACGAGGATGCGGCGATTGAACGAGGGTTGCTGCGGCGCCGATCACCGGCGTGTTTCGCTGATCGCAGAAGCCTGCGCGCCACTGTTTCAAGCCGTAACAAGGAGGTGAGGCATGGCGATCATCGCCGTTCGGGTACTGCGCCTATTGAGTGTCGGGTCTGCACGCCGTCCGGGTGGCGGCGCGGCTTCGTCGTGAACTTGGCGCAGAGGTTGTAATGGAGCGCGGTCGCTACGGTGAATTCAAGGTCCTTGTCGATGGGAAGATAGTTGTCGACGGCGGCGCGTTGACGGCGCTCGGAGTGCTTCCGTCGAGCAAGAAAGTTGTCGAGGCTGTTCGAGCGACCCTTTCAGGCTGAGTGACCCACCTGAAGAATCGCGCGCCGGCGCTGGAATCAGTTCCAGGAATTCTGCGACGCGCTGGCCCTGCTGCTCGACGACCCATGGGTCACCGCCGGCATCCTCGTCGCCGGCGACGTGATCGAGTGGACGATCTTTCTGGGCTCCAGGCGGACTGCCGCCAGGAAGTGAATCGTATGGCCAAAGCGCGCCCGTCAGAGTTTGGCGCTGTCTTCGCGAGGCTCCGGTCGATCTTGCAGAAGTACGCAGGACGACTATCGGTCACGGAGGACAGCGCCCGGCGGTTCTGCCTGGAGGGGGTGCCGGGTCCCGCGGCGCTCCGAGCGTGGGGTGGGAAGCCACGACGGTCGACGCTGCCGGTAGCGTGGGCCGAGATCGGCGAATCGTACGTCAGCTATCACCTGATGGGGATCGACGGCAATTCGACAATGCACGTGACGCCCTATCGAAAGAGCTGAAGGCCCGCATGCAAGGGAAGACCTGTTTCAACTTCAAGACAGAAGACGCGGTGCTTTTCAGCGAGCTCGAACACGTCACGAGCCGCGTCATGGCTCAGTTCAAGGCGGCCGGATTCATCGCAGACCCGTGAAGGGACAAGGGAAAAGGGAAAGGTCTGGCAGAACGTCATCACTTACCGGAGAGGAGAGAGCTTTGTTAATCAGTTCCGACCTGGCGAAAGCCTTCAATCAACAGATTGGCCACGAATTCGGTGCGAGCATGCAATACGTCAGCATCGCCGCGCACTTCAGCCAGAGGCAGCTGAAGCTGCTCGCGAAACTGTTTTTCGACCAGGCCGAAGAAGAAAAACAGCACGCGATGAAGTTCGTGAAGTATCTGCTCGACACGAAGGGCGATCTCCAGATCCCGGCCATCGCGGCGCCGACGCCGTCATTCCCGTCCGCAGAAGCGGCGGTCGAGGCGGCGCTCAAATGGGAACAGGAAGTCACACGGCAGATCACCGGCCTGATGGATCTCGCCGTGAAACAGAACGACTATCTCGCCAGCAACTTCCTCCAGTGGTTCATCGACGAGCAGCTCGAGGAAGTCGTCAAGATGGATAACCTCCTGAGCATCATCCGCCAGTCAGGCGAACGGAACCTGATCATGGTCGAGGCCTACCTGGTGCACATCGACAAGGCTGGATAGAACCCCGTAGAACCTCGCAGAACCCGTAGAACCTGGTAGAACCTTTCTTCTTGACAACGGGCAAATAGTACTAGATAACTAGTAGACATGAGGCCGAAATCACCCACTCTGACCGCGCACGAGCTCGAGCTGATGAAAGTTATCTGGCGACGCGATGAGCCCGTCACGGTCCGCGACGTCTACGAAGAGCTGCGGAAAGGGCGCACGGTCGCGTACACCACTGTGCTCACCAACATGAAGACGCTCGAGCAGAAAGGCTATTTGCGCGCGACGCAGCACGAGCGCGCGCATGTCTACCAGTCCGCCCGCCCGAAGCACGACGTCATCAGTCACATGGTCCGAGACTTCGTGACGCGCGTATTCAACGGCAGCGGTCAGCCGCTGGTGGTGCACCTGCTCGAGGACGACCATGTGTCTCCGGAAGATCTGCGGGAGATCACCCGGCTGATGGAGAAAGGAAAGAAGCGATGATCGCCGCGATGTGGCTGCGCAATCTGACCGCATTTGCGATCCAGGCGGGTCTGCTCGTCATTGCGGGAAGTCTCCTGGCGCGGGCGTTTCGGATCGACGCGCCACGTGCCGCCCTCGTGTTCTGGCGCAGCCTTCTGGCTGTGTGTCTGCTGCTTCCGTTCTGTCAGCCCTGGCTTACGTTGCCCCCACCCGTTACGCCGGTCACGATTGCCGGTCCCGCCGGGGAGACGCTCGTGTCGACAGTGCGGGAAGGTGCCACGGCGGCGACGACCGTCTGGCTATCCCTGGAGCGTCTTGTCCTCATCGCGCTCGGTGCCGGGCTCCTGGTGCGAGGGGTCTGGCTCGGACTAGGCGCGTGGGTACTCGGCCGGATCCGACGCGGGGCTTCGAAGCTCGATCCCGTTCCCGAGGCGATTGCTCTCGCACAGGAGCGCGTTGGCGTGAGGGCCGGTCTCTATGTGTCCCGACGGATCGCCGGGCCCATTACCTTCGGTCTCCGCCGGCCGGTCATCGTCTTTCCGCCTGGAGTCACGGAACTTGATCCGTCGGTGCAGCACGCGATTGCGTGCCACGAACTGCTCCACGTGCGCCGACGCGATTGGATGTTCCAGGTGCTCGAAGAGGGCATTCGCACGCTGTTCTGGTTTCACCCCGCGGTGTGGTGGCTCATCGGTCGCATTCAGCTGACCCGCGAGCAGGTCGTCGATCAAGAGGTCGTCGGCCTGCTCGAGTCGCGCGAGCGATATGTCGAAGCGCTGCTGGCGGTCGCGATTGCGAAATCCCCCGGGTTCCTCACCCCGGCGCCGGCGTTTTTCCGGAGAAGGATGCTGAAGAAGGCGCGTTGCCCAAATCCTGCAGGAGAGCACGATGACTACACGTCGATTGATTGTTTCACTCGGCGCCAGCGCCGCGGCGCTCGCGCTTGCGGCCACGATGGCCGTTCGATCGTTTCCGCTCCAGGCCCAGGGACAGCCGCAGGCGGCGAGCACCAAGCCCGTGGAAATCGTAAAGGGCGGCGAGCACCTGTTGCACGGTGAGCTGCCGGAATATCCGCACCAGGCGATCGAGCGCAAAGTGGAAGGCGACGTACTCCTCGATCTGGCCGTGGACGATCAGGGGGAGGTGTCCGACGCCCGGGTGCTGTCCGGTCCTGACGAATTGCGGAAGGCGGCGCTTGAGGTCGGTGCTCGAGTGGCATTACGCACCCGCCGCCGTGCGGTCCTCGTCCGTGCAAGCGACGCTCCGCTTCAATCTCGCGGCGGCGAATACCGGATTTCACGGTGTCGCCTACACCGCCGAGATGACACAGCAGCCGGGTGAACTGACGAAGGCGCAGCGGGCCGAACGGCTGATGGTTGAACTGCAGCGCGCAATGGAGGATTCCAACGTGAAGGGAAGCCAGCGCGACGAGTACAAGGAGAAGCTCGCAGCGGTGAAGGCAGACCTGGCACACATCCAGGCTGAGCGCGAGAACATGTCCGAGGGCGAGCGCCTGATCGTGACTCGCGAAGGATACAGCGTCGGCAAGGCTGAAGCCTCTCAGGGTCCGCTGCGGCTCGTCGCAGTCAAAAGCGAGCGCGTGTCAGAGGAGGCGATGAGTGAAGTGATGAAACGCGCGGGGTTGAAGATTGGCGACCCCATCACAGAGGATTCGATGAAGAGTCTTCGGGACGCGGCGGCCGCCGTCGACGAGCATCTCAAGGTCGTGATGCACGACGATGGTCGCGGAGGGGTTTCGCTGGTGCTGGTCAGCCGCGAGTGACGATTCGGGGGCGCGGTCCGAGACCGCGCCCTGTCACCCGGCGCTACTTCAGTTCTCTGACCCAGATATTCCGGAAGCTGATCGGTGGGCTTGGATCGCCGTGAGCCTGCAGCTTGATCGGCGCCGTGTCGTACTTTTTGTATTCAGGCTTGCCGATGTAGAGCGTCTCGCCCTTCAGCTCGAAGTGATTCTGCACCAGCACGCCGTTGTGGAACGCGGTGACGTAGGCCGGCGTCTTCACGCTTCCATCGGCGTTGAACGTGGGCGCGGTCCAGACGACGTCGTAGGTCTGCCACTCACCGGGCTTGCGCATGGCGTTCGCGAGCGGAATGCCCTGCTTGTAGATGCTTCCCGCCTGCCCGTTCACGTAGGTCTTGTTATTGTACGAATCGAGAATCTGCAGCTCGTAGCCGCCGTCGCCAGGGCCGGTCGACGCCAGAAAAAGTCCGCTGTTGCCCCGCGCCTGATCCGAGCCGGTCACCTCGGTGGGAATTCGCCACTCGAGGTGCAGCTGGTAGTTCTTGAAGCTGCGCTTCGTTTCGATGTTGCCGGCAGTCTTCACCACCGTCATGATCCCGTCGCCGACCTTCCATCCGGCGGGCGACTTGTCTTTCACGGACACCCATTGATCCAGATTGGTGCCGTCGAACAAGATGATGGCATCCGATGGAGGAGCACTGTTGGTGTCTCCCGGCGTGACAATCGGCGGAACCGGTTCCCATACCTCGGTGTCCTTGGGGCTCGGTTTCGCCGTCTGAGGCGCGCCGGCCGCTTGCCCCTGCGCGCCCTGAGGCGCGGGGCTCTGCTGTGCGCGGGCCGGCACCGCCAGCAGAGTGGACGCCGCCAAGATAACGGTGATGGTTGATGTCGTTCGCATAGGTTGACCTGTTAATGTAGACGAAGACGCTCGGATTCTGGACCGTGGCCGAGCGGCGTGTCAAGAAACCGGAGAGCGTTGAGCGCGATGGACGAGCGTCTACGACCGCTGGTCGAACGGATCTGGCGGTATCACCAGATGAGCCACGAATTGCAGAAGTCCGACGTCATCGTCGTGCTCGGCAGTCACGACACGATTGTGGCGGAACGCGGCGCCCAGGTGTTTCTGGATGGATGGGCGCCGCGCGTTGTTTTTTCCGGCGGCCTTGGCGCGATTACGAAACATCTCTGGCCGGATCCCGAGGCCAATCGTTTTGCTCGCATCGCTATTGACATGGGCGTTCCGGAGGATCGGATTCTCATCGAGAATCGTTCGACCAACACTGGAGAGAACGTCGCGATTTACCCGGGACCTGCTCGCATCTCAGGGGCTCGACCCGGTGTCGTTCATCCTGGTGCAGAAGCCGTATATGGAGCGTCGCACGTTCGCGACCTTCAACAAGGTGTGGCCTGGGAAGTCGGTGCGGGTCACGTCGCCGCGGCTTTCGCTCGACGACTACCTCGCGAGGTATTCGCACGAATCGATGTCGCCCGACGAAGTCATCAGCATTATGGTGGGCGATCTGCAGCGGATTCGCGAATACCCCGCCCGCGGGTTTCAGATCCCCCAGGAAATCCCGCCCGACGTCTGGGATGCTTACACCGAGCTCGTGAGCGCTGGTTACGATCGGCATTTGTTGCCCGATCCCGTGTAGCCCCGCTTTACCTCAAACCCGGCTGGGTATTAAATGAGTCCGTCATGCGACTCCGGACTCTTGCTCTTTCAGCAGCGCTTCTGTCCATCCTGACGCTTCACGCCCAGCAGCAGCCGTTCATCGACCTCGCGGCGCCCGACGCGCTGAGCCGGTTCACGCTCGACGGTTCTGGCACGTGGGAGGTGAAGGATCGGATGCTGGTGCTCACCAAGGCGGGGACACCCGACGGTCCGATTCGCCGGCCCTCGGCGCTGGCCGTTCTGAAATCCGAGCCCATGCTCCGCGCGACGGTACAGGTGGAGATGCGCTCCACGGCCCCGGAGGAGGTGAAGAACCGCGACCTGGAGATCATCTTCGGATATGAATCTCCCAGTCGGTTCTACTACGTTCACCTCGCGGGCATCACGGATCCCAACCACAACGGCATCTTCCTGGTCGATAACAAGGATCGGCGGCGTATAGACGATGGGACGACGCCGCCGCAGCTGAAGGATCGAGAATGGCACCGGGTTCGTCTCGAGCGCGACGGCGCGACCGGACGAATCGACATCTTCGTCGATGGTGCCGAGCAACCGGTTCTCCGCGCGACCGATACGACCATCCCGTCGGGCCGAGTCGGTCTCGGGTCGTTCGACGACACTGGCGAGTTCCGCAACTTTAGCGTATCGGGAAATCAGAAATGACTCGACGACGTTCGTCGTCAGCGGCACGCGTCGCTCGGATGCCCGCGGTCGTCCTGCTCGCTCTTCCTGACGCTCGCACCGCCGTGTGGGTTCGCCGAGGTGATCCGGTTCGAGATCCGTTCGACGCGCGAGGTGAGCGGCGGACGTTCGTTTGGATCGGCCGGTCCGTACGAGGAGGTGACGGGTCGGTTGTACTTTGCTGTGAATCCCCTCGACCCGGCCAACCAGCTCGTTGTCGATCTCGACAAGGCCCCGAAGAACGCCAGCGGACGCGTCGAATTCTCGGCCGATGTTGTCATCTACCGGCCGCGCGATACGGCCCGCGGCAACGGCATTGCGCTCATCGACGTCGTGAACCGCGGCAACAAGACCGTCATCGGCGGCTTCAATCGTCCCGGCATGGCGGCAGACCGCGAAGCCGGCGACGGCTTCGTGTTCGCTCGCGGCTATGCCGTGGTCTGCGTGGGGTGGGAATTCGACGTGCCCAGACGCGACGGCGCCATTCGCCTAGAGGCGCCGATCGCCGCGGGCGTTCGCGGTCTCGTCCGAGCGATGTTCACGCCGGCATCCGGCGCTCGCGATCTTGTTGTCGGCGATCTCGCCGCCTATGTTCCGAGCGATCCGTCGGCGAACGAGAATACGTCTTGACGGTCCGGGACGCACCGCTGTCGGCCGCGGTCGCGGTCCCGCGGTCAGCGTGGCATCTCGCAGGCAAGCACCGTCACGGTTGATACCGGATTCGTAGCCGGTCGCTGGTATGAGCTGGCGTACACCTCGGAGAATCCGCCGGTGGGCGGCGTGGGGTTCCTCGCAGTTCGCGACACGGCCGCATGGCTCAAGCACGGAGCGGACCTCCCATCGTCGCGGCACGTCGTCGCGTTCGGGTCTTCCCAGAGCGGACGGTTTCTGCGGAATTTCCTCTATGAGGGTTTCAACACCGACGAGAGAGATCAGCAGGCGCTTGACGGTGTGATGGCGCACATTGCGGGAGCGGCGAGGATCGATCTCAACCGACGCTGGTCGATGCCGACGAGCCTTGGGATGTACAGCGCGACGTCGTTTCCGTTCGCCGATATCAACCGCAGCGCGATCCGATCACCGCTGCGGAAGAAGGCGCACTGGATAACGCTCGCGCGAAAGTCCACCAGCCCAAGGTGTTCTACACGAACACTGGCGTCGAGTACCTGGGGCGGCGGCCGCGTTGCCGCGCTCGTGCACACGAGCCCGGACGGCGCCCGCGACCTCGAACTGCCCTCGAACGAGCGCGTGTACTTTCTCGCCGGCGCGCAGCATGGCCCGGCGGCGTTTCCTCCGGCGGCGTCGAACGGACAACAGAAGGATAATCCGACGGACTACTGGTGGGTGATGCGCGCGTTGCTCGTCGGGATGGAAGGCTGGGTACGCGACGGCGCGCGTCCGCCCGACAGCCAGTATCCGCGACTGAGCGATGGCACGCTCGTGGCGGCCACGGACGTGGCGTTTCCCTCGATCCCGAACGCCAGGTCGCCGCGATCGTTGTCGGCTGGCGGCCGCGTGGCGAATCGGCTCGTGCCCAGGGAAGGCGCGCCTGGTACGCCGCTTCCTCTCCTGGTTCCACAGGTCGATCGGGACGGCAACGATCGGGCTGGGCATCCGATTACCTGACGTAGCCGTGCCGCTCGCCACAGTCACCGGATGGAATTTTCGAAAGGCCGAGATCGGCGCGTCGGATCAGCTGTTTCCCCTGCTCGGATCCTACGTGCCGTTTGCTCCGACGAAGGCCGCGCGCGAGGCCGCGGGCGATCCGCGCCTGTCGATCGACGAGCGCTATCGAGGCCGGGACCAGTACCTGCGCCAGGCTCGCGACGCCGCGAACGCACTCGTCGAAGCTCGTTACCTTCGGGCTGAGGATGTGCCCGCCGTCCTTCTGCGCGCAGAGGCGCATTGGAATTCGCTCGCCGGGCAGTCGACGACGACAGCACCCTCGCGTTGATGCGGGACACTAGTTGAGCGTCTCTGAGGGTCTACTACCGGGCCGCTCCGTTGTCGCGGCCCGAAAATCGCGGTCGAACGCTCGTTGTGACTAGAGGTCTTGACCCTTCAGAACTTGTCCAAATGAGTCAAGTTTCTCAGGGTCAAGACCGTCCCCGCGTCAGCGGGGCGTTATCAAGAATATGTGCTAGCGAGGCGGAGCCTCGACGGTCTGAGGCGCAGCCTCGCTAGGACCGCTTCAGCGGATACGGTCCACTAGCTGGGCGGGACTCGATGTCTCTACGTGTAGTCCTCATCGTGGCCGCAATGGCGCTGGCTGGTTGCGCGGGTGGATCGCCGTCCACGCCGACAGCTGCCGCCTCGCAGCCGACCGCCGAGGGAGCGCCGATCCGAGTGCTGCTGCTGACGGCCACGCGAGGGTTTCGCCACGATTCGATTCCGACCGCCCGAGACGTGATGAGCGGCCTGGCGGCGTCGAGCGGCACGTTCACGCTGACCGCGACCGAGGATGTCTCGTCGGTGACTGCCGCGACGCTTGCCAACTATGACGTGATCTTCTTTGCCCTGACGTCCGGCGAACTCGAGTTCGATACGGCGCAGAAGAGTGCGATTTTGAGCTTCGTTTCCGCGGGCAAGGGATTTCTCGGTGTGCACAGCGCCACCGACACGCTGTACGAGTGGGCCGACTACGGCCGGCTCGTTGGCGCCTACTTCAAGGAACATCCCTGGACGCAGTCGGCCACCGTCATCGTCGAAGACTCGACCGATCCATCAACCGTCGGTCTCGGCGATCGGTTTGTGATCAACGAGGAGTTCTATACATTTCGGGATAATCCGAGATCGCGGGTTCATGTGCTGCTGCGGCTCGATCCCTCGTCGGTCGGCTCGAGCGGTGACTATCCGCTCGCGTGGACGCAGTCGTTTGGGTCGGGACGCTGCGTACTACAATGCCCTGGGTCATTTCGCGGAGACATGGCGTGATGTGCGGTTCCAGCGTCAACTGATCGGCGCGATCCAGTGGGTTGCGGGCCGGCGATGAGAGGAGTCGTCGAAGTGATCAACTTTGCCAATGCACTCCAGAGCGCGGTTGACGCGGCACTGCCGCGGCTCAGACATATTTCCGAACAGCAGGCCAGCCAGGACCGCGGCACGGGCAAGTGGGTCATCAAGGAGATCCTCGGCCATCTGATCGACTCCGCTGCGAACAACGAGCAGCGGTTCGTGCGGGCTCGCGACACCGATCCTGTCGTGTTGCCAGACTACGATCAGAATGCGTGGGTTGCGGCGCACGGATACCGCGTACGGCCGTGGTTGGAAATCGTCGACACCTGGACTGCCTATAACTCACAACTCGCATCCATCATCTCCGGAATGCCGGCGAGCCGACGCGCCGTGGAATGCCGGATCGGGGGGAACTCGCCGATGACGCTGGAGGCTCTGATGCGCGATTACGTTGCGCACCTCGAGCACCATCTCGGTCAAATCCTTCGCGTCGTGGAGTCAACCAACAAGAGCACGGATGCGTCCAAAAGGCGGGAGGATTGAACGATGGGCGTCACGCATCTCGTGCTGATCGGGACCCTTGGCGTCGCAGGCGCGCTGGCGCCGCCGTCCAGCCTTGGGTCGCAGCCGCCTGGCGACAACCCACGCCTCGTCGCACCGGGCAAGGACCCGTATGCGAATGTCTTCACCGCACTCCAGGAGTACAAGTCCAAGCAGGAACTACTGAAGGCGCTCCGATCGCCACGGCTTCGCATCGACGGGCAGCCGCGGATCGTCTGCGGTATGGTGGTTGTTCCAGTGAAGCCTGACGCTGATGCGAAGATGGTCGCGAAGCCGAAGCAGGACAAGAGTGTTGATTACAAGATCCGCGCGATCGCTCCGCGGGTCTGCAACGAGTAGCCCTTGCTGATCGCAAGCCGCATCCAATGTCGGTGAGGGTTGTCCGCCTCGGTACTCCGCGTCTTCCCGATGAGGGGCTGCGGCTCGGGACTGTGCGGCGCCCTCCTCGCGGCGTTCCGCGATCGGAGTTCGCGAGCCGGGACTTTTACGACGTCTGGGTCCCCGAGCTCGCCCCAAGCGCCTCGCTGTTCTCGTGGGCAACCTCGGAGCCACTCACTGACGCTCGGTGGCAGCGTTTCGCGCGTGAATACCGCAAGGAGATGCGCGCCCCGTCGGCCGCGCACCTGATCACCCTCCTCTCGGCGTTGTCGCGGCAGACGAACTTTTCGATCGGTTGCTACTGCGCTGATGAATCGAGATGCCATCGATCGCTGCTTCGCGAGCTGTTGATTGAGATGTCGGCATCCGTTTCGGGGTGACTTTTTACCGTGTCTTTTCTTCCCGGTGTTGCGCGCATTTGCCGAAAACTGTCGAGGTGGGCGGCGTCAAGAGTCTGGAATCAGTACACTAGACGCTCAGCAATAAGCCCTTAGCTATGTAAGATTTGCGCTTGACTCGAATCGCGATCGGTCTTAAAGTTCTTGTATCCCGGCAACTCTTTTCTGAGAGTCCAAGCGAAAAAGGCCAGCCCTTTGTTGGGCGCGGCAAAGCTGTAAGCTCCGTCAGCGCGGGGTGATTTAGCTGCCGAACTTGGAGGTACGTATGTCTACGCGTCTTCGAGCGATCCCCGTCGTCGTCGTCATCGTCTTCGCTTTCATTTTCTTCGGGCTCGTCAACTACCTGGCGGCCCGGCAGAACGCGACCAGTGAAGAGCGTATCGCAGCGCTCCGCGCCGAGGTTCAGCTCCTTCGGCAACGCGAGCTGGAGACGGCGACCGGCACCGCGGGTCGCCATCCCGTCAGCACGACGTCGATGATGGACGACGACAGTCGTGCGGCAATCGTCGCCGACGTGAAGCGCGAGCTGTCGGCCGAGATGGGACTGCTTCCGCTGACGCTGCTGCGCGATCGACGGAACAGTTTCGTTGAGCTGAATACCTACGACGACAAGGGCGTGAACAACTACGGCACCGCGGGATATCTCGGCAAGGGCTACTTCATCACCGTCAAGCACGCCGTCGTCGCGCTCGGTCCAGGAGGGACAATCCGATCAGCGACGCATCGAGTCGATCAAGATCAACTACAAGGGGCGCGCGATCTCCGCGCGGGTCGTAGACGCGGGCGATGCACGAAGCCGAGGTTGATCCCGGCGACTGGGCGATCGTGAGGGTCAGCGAACCGATCGATCTTCCGCCGCTGGTCGTGGATCTCCAGTACTCGTTTGATTTCGCGGATCCGATTTTCCGCCTCGGGAACGACTACTCGAAAGGGATCATCCTGTCGACCGGGTACGTAGGACAGCGAACCGTGGGTAACCTGGTGACGTGTCTGACCGACGGGCACCCGGGCGTGTCGGGGGGCGGCGTCCTCAACCGGAACGGCGATCTCGTCGGGATCCCAATCGGCCGAATGCAGGGGGACTTCCGGTTCTCGTTCATCCTGCCGCTTCGTGCCGAGATGCTGCGCAAAGTGAAATAACGGCCGATCTCACTTATCTGGCTCCGCCGGGGGCGCGCCGCGCTTTCGGCGGAGCTCATCCAGCTTTTTTCGAATCTCCGCTTCCAGTCCACGATCCGTTGGTTCGTAGAATCGACGGCCCTCGTGCGCCGGCGGCAGGCAGACCATGTCCGCCGCCACACCTTCCTCTTCGTCGTGGGCGTATCGGTACCCTTTCCCGTAGTCGAGGGCTTTCATGAGGCGGGTGGGTGCGTTTCGCAGGTGCAGCGGCACGGGCTCCGCCACCTCTGTCGCGGCGGCGTCCGCGGCCGCCTGATACGCGCGATACACCGCATTGCTTTTGGCCGCGACCGCCATGTAGATCGCTGCCTGGGCCAGCGCGGTATTTCCTTCAGGCATACCCATGAAGTGGACGGCGTCCTTTGCCGCGATGGCGATCGAGAGGGCGCGCGGATCCGCGTTGCCGATGTCCTCGGACGCGAACCGCACGAGGCGCCGCGCGATGTAGAGTGGATCTTCTCCAGACTCGATCATCCGCGCGAGCCAGTACACCGTCGCATCGGGATCGCTGTTCCGCATCGATTTGTGCAGCGCCGAGATCAGGTTGTAGTGTTCTTCGCCGCTCTTGTCGTACAGGAGCGCGCGGTTCTGGGCGAGATCGGCCACGAGCGCGACATCGATGTGCCGATGGCGCCCCGCCGGCCGCTGCGGTCTCGAGCATGTTCAGCGCGACGCGCGCGTCGCCGTTGGCATATCGAGCCATGCCGGCCAGCGCGTCATCATCGGCGGTCACGTCGAGATTGCCCAGCCCGCGCTCGCGATCCTGCAGAGCGCGCCTGAGGATCGTCACGATCTCCTCGCTCCCGAGCGCCTTGAGCACGTACACCTTCGACCGCGAGAGCAGCGCCGAGTTCACCTCGAATGACGGGTTTTCCGTCGTGGCGCCGATGAGCACGATATCGCCAGCCTCGACGCGTGGAAGGAACGCATCCTGTTGCGACTTGTTGAAGCGGTGGATCTCGTCGATGAAGAGGATGGTCCGTCGGCCGAGGCGCCGCCTGGCTTCCTCGGCCTCGGTCATGACCGCGCGGATCTCCTTGATCCCGGAGAGCACGGCGCTGAACGAGATGAAGTGCGCGCGCGTGACGCGGGCGATGAGACGGGCCAGCGTGGTCTTTCCGGTGCCGGGTGGGCCCCACAGAATGATCGACTGGAGCTGGTCGCGATCGATGGCCAGTCGCAGCGGCCGGCCCGGCGCGATCAACGCGTCCTGTCCGACAAAGTCGTCGAGCGTCCGCGGTCGCATCCGTTCGGCGAGTGGGGCCGGAGCAGCCGAGGCGGATTCGGCAGGCGCCGGATCGTCAAACAGTGACATGGCGGTGGTTGTGATGGCGCTGCCTCGCCGCTTCGTAGACCACGAGAGCTGCCGCCGTCGACACATTCAGTGATTCCACTGGTGGCTGCATCGGGATCGTCAGGCGCTCATCGGCCTCGTCGCTCAGCGACGTCGGCAGGCCGCCGCCTTCTCCGCCGAGGATGATCGCCGCCGGCCCGCGCAGATCGCAATCGGGCAAGGGTGTGCCGCCTCGCGTCGTGGTGGCGAAAATCCGCAGGCCCTCGACTGCGTGCCGCGTCGATGGCCTGTCGCAGCTCCTGCTTCACCGCGAGCGGCATGCGAAAGGAGCTGCCCATCGCTCCCCGGAGTGCCTTCCATCCGAATGGGTCGGCGGTTCGGTCGCTGCAGACGACGCCGGTGGCGCCGCAGGCTTCGGCGGCACGCACGATGGCGCCGACGTTGCCCGGATCCTGCACGTCGTGCAACAGCACGATCAGGGGAGGCGTCCTGGCCCACACACGATCCAGGCTCGTCGCCGGGCGGCGTCCGATGGCGACGGCGCCGGAAGGAGACTGCACGGGACTCATCGCGTTGAGCACCGCATCCGACACGATCACCGTCTTGGTCTTCCCGTCTCGGAGTCGGCGAGCCAGACGACCGTCTGCAAGCCGCTCGTCGAATGCGGCCACGTCGATCGCGATTCCCGACACGAGCGCTTCGCCGATGAGATGTTCTCCATCGAGCAACATGGCATCGGTGGCGGTTCCCTGCACGATATCGCGAAACTGACGGACGAGCGCATTCTGCCGGCTCGATATGCGTTCCATCGCTGAGAGAATTGTAATGGAATGCTGAGTGCTGAGTGCTGAATGCTGAATGGCGAGTGTTGCGGCACTCGGCATTCAGCATTCGGCACTCAGCATTCAGCAATGCTTTTCTGCTACCATGCCCGGGATGAAGGCTCGCCTCCTCAAGAAGTTCGAAGATGAGATCCAGGCGCTCGACCGTGAGCTGAAGACCGAACTGCCGAAGGAAATCAAGCGCGCGCGTGAGCTGGGTGATCTGCGTGAGAATGCCGAGTATCAGGCGGCCAAGGAACGGCAGCGCCTCGTCGAATCGCGCATCAGCATGCTGCAGAAGCGCGTCAGCGAGATCTCGTTGATGAACCTCGACAAGATTCCGCACGACAAGGTCGGATTCGGATCGACGGTCCACCTCAAGGATCCAAACGGTCAGACGATCGCCTATCAGCTCGTGATGCCGGAAGACGCGGACGTGGAGCAGGGGCTGATCTCCACCGCGTCGCCAATCGGCCGAGGGCTCCTCGGGAAAGAGGAAGGCGATGAGGTGACGATTGCCACTCCTAATGGCACGCGTCGCTTCGAGCTCGTCAAGCTCGTGACGATTCACGACGAAGCCTGATTTAGTTCCCTGGTGTGGTGATTACACCCGAGGCCCCGGACCGTCAGTATTCGACGCGGTTGCGAACCGCGGTCGTGCTGACGGGCTCGGGCACAGCCGGCGCGTACCATGCGGGCGTCCTTCGAGCGCTGCATGAAGCGGGCGTGAAGATCGACCTGGCGGCCGGGCGCGGTGCCGGCGCCATCGGCGCGTTCTTTGCCGCCGTCGACGGCGGCGCGAGGCTGTGGGAGGCGAACGGGCTCTGGCGATCGGCGTCCGCTGCCGGCTTCTATCGCTGGCGGCTGCCGCTTCGCATCGCGGGGTGGACGCTCGCCGCTGCGGCGTTGGTGTTTGCCGTGCCCGTGTCGCTTCTCGGCGTCGCAGTGCTCGTCGGCATCGCCGGCCTCCTGTTGACGCTCGTGGGCCTGGACGCGCCCGCGTCGACGCTTCGCTCGACCTTCAGCGGCTGGATCGACGCGCTCTTCGCGCCGACCGCGCTCCCGACCACCATTCCAAGACTGGTGCTGTTCGTGCTGCTCCTGGGCGTGACCGCGCTCGCGGCCAGCCTGGCGTGGTCGACGCTGCGCGCGCGTAGCGGCCGTCGCGCCCGCCAGTCCATCCTGTGGCGTCTGCTTGGCTCACCGCTGACCTCCTCGACTCTGTTCGCCCGATCGCTTGCGGAGCTCTGGAATCTTATTCGAGGGGCAGCGGCGATCGCGGCGCCCGAGGCGAACGATCTCGCACGCCGCTATGTCGAGCTCCTGTCGGACAATCTCGGCCAGCCAGGATTCCGTGAGCTGCTTGTCGCGGTGCACGATCTCGACGCGCGCCGGGACGTGGTGTTCGCGCTCCTCGGCCACGCGCACCGTCCGCGGTTCTTTGGACGGCCCGGGACGCCGGACAGTGCGGCGAGATACCTCGAAACGTTCGACCTTGCCGGCGTCGCGCGCGATCACGCGTTCGATGCGTTGGCTGCCGCGCTCGCGCTGCCGGTTGCGACCGCCCCTCACCTGACGAGTTTCTCCGCCGACGGGCCGTGGCGCGGCGAGACACACCGGCTGTGCGACCGGCCGTCCGCACTCGCACGCCTGCTTCGAGAGGTGGCGGCTGCCGGGGTGGAGCAGGTCATTCTCGTCAGTGCCTCTTCGCCGGAGGCGCGCGCTCACGAGTTGAGTACCGGCCGCGTGGAGCTTCGCGGGCGCGCGGGGGAGTATCTCACCGCCTTCGAGGCTGCGAGCCTTCGCGACGTCGTCGAACAGTTCGACGGCCGCTTTGCGGGACTGTTTGTGATACGCCCGGCGCACAATCCGCTCGGGCCGTTGGATGTTGCAGGCGTGTACGACGAGCGCTCCGATCGGGTGCAGGCGCTCTCGGAGCTGGTCGATCGCGGCTACGAGGACGCCTACCGGCAGTTCATCGAGCCGATCGTCGGCGCCGGAGGCGAGCCAATGGAGGTCCAACCGCCCAATGGCAGCGTCGCCCGCGCCAGCAAACGGTAATCTCGCGATGAGATCGCGGAGGCCGCAGCGAAAGACCGGATCTCACGCGGAGATCGCAGAGATCGCAGAGAAGAAACGTGGCATCGGCTGGCGGGACCGCGCTCGCGCGGTTGACCGAGACACTGAACCAGAAACACAAGCACCACATGATCAGGAGGTGTTTGTGTTTCTGGATCAGCGTCTCGGTCATACGCCGGCCGGAACGGCCGGCGTCCCGCCAGCCGATGCCACGTTCTTCTCCACGCCCTCACTGTTCTCCGCGTGAGATCCGTTGCTCCGCGAACTCTGCGTCTCTGCGTGAGATCCCGGCGATCTTCGCGTGAGACTCGTCTCGACGTCTTCGTTACACAGCGAGGAAGAGTATCCATGAAGCCGGCGACTGAACTGATCCACCACTCCGGCGGCGTCAATCGCGACGCCGACCCTCTGACCACGCCAATCTACGAAACGACGACATTCCTGTTCCAGGACGCCGCCGAAGTGCGCGCCTACAACGAGGGGCGGTCGTCGAAATACCTCTATTCGCGGTACGCGAATCCCACGGTGACGCCGGTCGAGGAAAAGATTGCCGCGCTCGAGGGAGCCGAAGCCGCGCTGGTGTTGTCGAGCGGGCAGGCGGCCACGACAACGGCGCTGATGGCGTTGATCGCGTCGGGGGACGAAGTGGTGTGTAGTTCTGCGATCTATGGCGGAACCCTGCATCTGCTCGCCGACCTGCTGCCAAAGTTCGGCATCAAGCCTCGGTTCGTCTCGCTCGAACAACTCGGGCAGCCCGACTCGATCTTCTCGGGGGCCACGAAGCTGGTCTGGTTCGAGTCGCCGATCAACCCGACGCTCCGCTGTGTCGATGTGGCCGCGGTCGCGCGCGCGTGCCGGGCCCGCGGCGTCATTTCCGTGATCGACAACACGTTCGCCAGCCCGATCAATCAGCAGCCGATCGCCCTCGGCATCGATCTCGTGATGCACAGCGCGACGAAATACCTGAACGGCCACAGCGACGTCACCGCGGGCGCGCTGGCCGGGCCCTCGCGCCTCATCGCTCCGATTCTGGACGCGCGCAAGAAACTCGGGACCGTGCTCGATCCCTATGCCGCCTACGCGCTGGGACGCGGCCTGAAGACATTGTCGGTGCGCATGGAGCGTCACAATGCCAATGCCATGGCCGTGGCCCGCTGGTTGTCGACCGACAGCCGGATCAAGACGGTCTACTATCCAGGCCTCGAGCAGCATCCCGATCATGCAATCGCGTCAAAACAGATGCGCGGTTTCGGCGGAATGGTGTGCGTGGATGTTGGCGGCGGCTACGATCGAGCAGCGCGCTTCTTCGATCGGCTGCAGGTGTTCAAGCGTGCCGCCAGCCTTGGCGGGGTCGAGAGCCTGTGCAGCCTTCCCGTGCTGACCTCGCAGTGGGGGCACACGGAAGAGGAACTCGAGCGCGCGGGCGTGACGCACAGCATGGCCCGCCTGTCGGTCGGATTGGAGGATGCGGAGGACCTGATCGCGGATTTGGACCAGGCGTTGAAATAGCCATCAGCTTTCAGCTCTCAGCAATCAGCTTTGTGCTGTTCTCCTCTGAAAGCTGATAGCTGAGAGCTGAGAGCTGAGAGCTGAGAGCTGAGAGCTGGCTAGAGCTGAGAGCTGACAGCTGATAGCTAGACTCACTATCGTGCCACCGGCTCCTTCTTTTTCTCAGCGGCCGCTTCGTGCAGGAACTGCTCGGCCATCTCGGCGATCCGTGCGGTGATGGCCGGGCCGTCCAGGTCGCCGAATTTCTCCCTGAACCTGTCCATCGGGACGACCGCTTTCGCCATCGCGCGATGGCCGCCGGCACTGCCGATGTCGGCAAACCATCGTTTCACGAACTCCCCGGCGTTGCGCGAGTAGCCGAGGTTTCGGACGCTCACGATCAGCGAGCCGTTCACGATACCAGCGACAATCGTCCACTTCACATCTTCGAGCTGCAGGAAGAAATCGGCAGTGTAGGGAATGAAGTCCTCGCGTGGCGCGTCGCCGATGAAGGCGCTGAAGACCTGATCCCGCATGATGCCGCCGTGGCTCGCGCGCGTCACGTAGTCGAGCCGCTCCAGCGTGATTTCCGCCCCCTCCATCTTTCGGATGAGCGCGGCATCGGCCAGCGGGTAGAGGAACGTGAAGGCTTCGAGATCGACGCGATTGGTGTGCCGGGCGAAGAACAGCGTGTCCGACTTGATCGCGTAGAGCATCGCCGTCGCGGTACGCTCCGAGATGTTCACGTCCACGGCCCGCAGATGCTCGGTGAGAATCGTCGAAGTCGATCCGTAGTCCGCCCTGATGTCTTTGTATGCGGCGATGTAGCCGGTCTGCTCGGGATGGTGATCGACGACAAGGTCGACACGGTCGAGCATTCCGCCGAAGTAATGGGGCTGGACATCCACCGTCGCAATCCGATCGAACTCCTGGAACGAAGCTGGCGTCACTCGCTCGACGTGAATGTCGAGCATGTTCGCCATGCGGAGGTTCTCGGGCCGTGTGACCCCCTGCACGGCGCCGATAATCGCGGTGGTTTTCGTCCGGCGCAGCAGGTTGCGGAGCGCCAGCCCGCTCGCGAGCGCGTCGGGATCAGGATCGTTGTGGAGCAGAATGAGCACTTTCTGCGCATCCGCGAAGTAGCGCTGATACTGCTGCACGCGCGCCCGGGTCATCGATCGGCTGAGCTCGGTGACGAGCGTCGGTCGAATCAACTCGGCAAGCTCGAGGTGCGTGACATCGGGAAAGTCCTCACGCGCCGCCTCGGTCGCTTTCGACGTCGTGGTATGTAAGACGTAGACCAGCGTGCCGCCGGCATCGCGAATGGTCGACAGCACCTTTTTCAGGGTTCGGCGGCCGTTGTCTTCGAGGATGAAACAGGTGCTGGGGGAGATGTCGGCCTTCAGGTAGGTGTCGATGCGTCGGGGGTCGCCGACGATTGCGGCAATCCCGGCGTCGTGAAGGCGCCGGGCGAGAGGCCGGCTCTCGACAAGGAAGTCGACCTCAAAGGTTGGCAGCAGTACCGTGTCGAGCGAACGAATGACGAGCTCGTCCTGGCAGATAGCGAAGACGCGCATGTCAGGGGCGCTTCGGGAACATGACCAAACAATTATTATACGCCGCTGCCGAGGCCGGTGTTGCGCTGTGGGCGCTCGTCACACTTTTGCCCGCTTCCGCGCAAGCCGGCGCTGGACGGCAGTACGGCGCTGGACGGCAGTACGGCGCGTGCGCGGCATGCGTGGCGATCGCGATTGATCCAGGCGCGGCGGCATCGCTTCCGCCGACGCTCGAAGGAATCGAGGTGTTCGTCCGCGTGGGCCCCGGACGCGGGGAATCGGCCGCGCCGGCGCTGAACGAGATCGAACGGAAGGGCGGCCGCCCATCGCTGTTGTTCCCGGACCTGCCCGCCACACTGCCGCCGGGCCTCGCCGATCGAACACGCCGGATCGTGGTAACGCCCGGGAGGCGACTGCCGGACCAGACGGACGATCAGTTCGCCTTTTCGCTGAAGACCAGGCTGACGTCGCTGCGCGCGGCCGCCGCGGATCCCACGCTCCTGGGACTGGCGGCGGACGCGAGCGAGTTACAGTCGCTGCTTTCGCGCGACCTCGGGTCGTACGTTGATTTCGTTGTCGTCAGCGACGACTCGACCGTCTGGACGCATGCCACTGAGATCTGGCGCATGGTGTCCGCAGTGCCGACAGTCACGCAGGTACTCGACCTCACGCGAGTCTCGGGCACCGAACATCTGATCTGGTCGCTGCCCGAAGACGCCGAATCTGCGGGATCGCTCGCGGGCGAGCTGGCACGTGCCGTGGCAGCGCCGGCCGCCGCGGAGAGGTCGCTGCAGCCGACCGGCGATCCGTTTACTCAGGACGTGCTGGTAGTCGGTTCGCGATCGTTGACGGTCGAGGAGATCATCGCGCGCCATCAGGTCGCCGCCGCAAGGCAGTCAGCCAGCGTTCAGTCGATCATCGCCGCAGGCACGCTGACCCTGTCGTTCGAGGCGCCGGGATTTCCGGCGCCGATCACCATCAGCTCAGGCGTGACACTGTATACGTCGGACGGCGTCACCGAGATCGAGCAGCGCAACATTCGCGTCAACGGGGTCGAGTTCCGAGGCACCGCGATTCCGAAGCTGCCGATCATCGAGCCCGAGCGGGTCGCCTCCCCGCCCCTCGCTATCGCGCTGACCGACGTCTATCGCTACCGGCTGGATGGACGCGAGACCCTTGGCAACACCTTGTGCTACGTTGTCGGGTTCGAGCCAGATCCGTCGCGGGCCGACAAATCATCCACGCTTTTTCAGGGCAGAGCCTGGATCGCCGCCGACTCGTTCGCCATGGTGAAAGTCGCCGCGACTCAGACAGGCCTGCGAGGCGCGATTGTGACGTCCGAGCAGACCGACGAGTTTCGGGAGGTGCGCCCCGGCACCTGGCTTCTTGCCCGTTCGAACGTTCAGCAGATGTACGAAGGGGCCGCTCATCGAACGCCGATTCATCGCGTGCTGGCCATCGACCGCGATGAGGTCAACCCCGCTGATTTCGGCTCTCGCCGCAGGCACGCCTATAGCTCGGCATCGGTCATGCTGCGGGATACCCCCGACGGTTATCGGTATTTGAAGAAAGACACGGCATCCGAATCCACGCCTCCATCGATTGCCGGGCGCGCCGATCGAGTACGAACGCTCGCCGGCGGGGTCGTCGTCGATCCGAACATCTCCACGCCGCTGCCGTTTGCCGGTTTCAGCTATGTCGATTTCAATTTCCTCGGATCGGGCGCGCAGGTGAATGCGTTCTTCGGTGGCACTTACGGGCAGTTGGCGTTCTCGGTGCCGTCGATTGCCCGCACGCGCTGGCAGCTTGGGAGCCGGGCGTTCGCGATCGCGTCGTCGTATAACGATCGATCGTTCGTTCACGGCCGTGAGCAGGACCGATGAGAACATTCGTCAGCGTCCAGCGGAGGCATCGGTCTGGGTGCTTCGCCCGCTGACGCCGCGAGTGTCGTTCCACGTCGGTTACGAGCTTGACTACACGCATCTGGCCGCGACCGAGGCGACCGCCGATAACTTCGTCGTCCCTGCCGATCAGGTCGTGCACGGTGCCCGCTTCTCGCTCGAGGCGCAGCGCGCGGGGTGGAACACGTCGGTGTGGTGGAATCCCGCCCGCCGCTCTGGCTGGCGAGCGTGGGGACGCGTCGGATCGGGCGAGTACAATCCCTCGCACGACGACTTTCAGCGCTATGGCGCGTCGATCTCAACCGGCCGCGTTCTCAACCCGCGCCTGGTCGCGCACGTCGAGGCGGCGTGGATGAGCGGCGCGGACCTCGATCGGTTCAGCCGCTACTCGTTTGGCACGTTCGACAACCGTCTTCGCGGCTATCCATCAGCGTTGATCCGCTACGATCGCGGTGCCGTCCTGAGGACGGCCGTCGGGTGGGGCATCAGCCGGATGGTCAGGATGGACGGGTTCGTCGATTCCGCAGCCGTGCACGATCCGGCTTTCGGGCCCGGTTTGAGGAACTACACGGGCATTGGCGGCGCGCTCGAGGTGCCTCTGCTGTTTGGCACGTTGCTCGCCGTTGAGTGGGGCTACGGCTTTCGCGGCATCAACAGCAATGGAACGGTTGGCACGCAGGTTCTGCGTGTCAGCGGCTACAAAGTGTTTTAAACTCCTCTGCGCCGAGTCCGCCGACCCGTTGCGGAGGCGGAAGCCTTGACTCCGAGGTCCCCATGTCGCGCGCGGTTCTCATTGTCTTCCTCGCCCTCGCGACGTCAGTCGTCGTTCCCGCGCAGCAAACGTTCCGCACCGCCGTCGATCTCGTGCAATTCGGCGTTGTCGTCACCGACAAGCAAGGTAGCCCTATCACCGGTTTGAAGGCCGAAGACTTCGAAGTCAAAGAGGCCGGCAAGCCTCAGACGATCAAGTACTTCAGCGTCGGTGACCCGGAGGATGCGCCGCCGCTCCACGTCGGGTTCCTCCTCGACACGAGCGGCAGTATGGAGGAAGACCTCAAGGACGTCCGGACCGCAGCCATCAAGTTTCTCAACGCGATGGATCAGGCGGAGGACATCACGCTCGTGGATTTCGACACCGAAGTTCGAATGGCGCGGTATTCCGGAAGCGAATACGCGCGGCTCATCGAACGCATCCGCCAGCGCAAAGCCGATGGCATGACGGCGCTCTATGACGCGATCGGCGTATATCTCAGCAGTACCGCGGACCAGACTGGACAAAAAGTTCTGATCATGTACACGGACGGCGGTGATACGCGCAGTGCGCTCACCATGAATGAGGTTGTCGATCTCCTTCGCGCCTCGGACGTCACGGTGTACGTGGTCGGCTACTTGGAGCATCAAGGGAGCTCCGCGCGCGTGGCGCAACGCATGGAGCTGACGCGGTTTGCCAGCATGACCGGCGGGTTGGCGCTCTTTTCCACCACCGTCAAGGAAATCGACAAGATGTACGAGAAGATTCAGCGCGAGATCGCCACGCGCTACAGCCTCGGCTACACATCGACCGACGAGCGAACCGACGGCGCCTGGCGCAGCGTCGAGATCCGCCTCAACCGCCCCGATCTGAGGGGGGCGAAGCTTCGGACCCGCGACGGGTATTTCGCGCCGATGAAGAAGTAGATAACGGCTTCCGGCTTCCAGCTTGCCCGCTTCCAGCCGCTCAGCCGCTGAGCCGCGAGCCGCGAGCCGCGAGCCGCGAGTCGCGAGCCGCCAGCCGCGAGTCGCGAGCCGCCAGCTGCGAGCCTCCAGTCCCCGCGAGTTGCCCGCCTGTGGTACGCTTTTCAGATCACCATGCCGTCAAAGTACGACCAGTTCAAGCTCGTGACGGACTTCGAGTTGCGCGCCGACCAGGCACGTGCAATCGACGAGCTCGTCGAGGGTCTCAACCGTGGCGATCCGGCTCAGGTGCTGCTTGGCGTCACGGGGTCCGGGAAGACCTTCACCATGGCGCAGTGCGTGGCGCGGGTGAACCGTCCGACGCTCGTGATGGCGCACAACAAGACATTGGCGGCCCAGCTCTATCAGGAATTCCGCCGCTTCTTCCCGGAGAACGCAGTCGAGTACTTCGTCAGCTACTACGACTACTACCAGCCGGAAGCGTACGTCCCCACGACCGATTCGTACATCGAGAAGGAAGCCACGATTAACGACGAGATCGATCGGATGCGGTTATCGGCCACGCGATCGCTCTTCGAGCGGCGCGACGTCATCATCGTCGCGAGCGTGTCGTGCATCTACGGCCTGGGCTCGCCGGAAGCGTATTACGGCATGATGCTGCCGCTCGAGCGGGGGCAGCGGATCGATCGAGAACAGATCCTGCGCAAGCTGGTCGAGATCCAGTACGAACGCAACGACCACGAATTCGCTCGTGGTGTGTTCCGCGTCCGCGGTGACATCGTCGAAGTGCAGCCCTCCTACGAGGACACCGCCGTGCGGATCGAACTCTTCGGCGACGAAGTCGATGAACTGATTTCGTTCGATCCGCTCACGGGAAAAACCATTCGGCGGCACGACAAGGTCGCCATCTATCCCAAGACACACTTTGTGACGTCCCGCGATCGAACGAAGGCGGCGGTCGAGAGCATCAAGGCCGAACTCAACTGGTATCGCGCCAAGCTCGAATCCGAAGGCAAGGTCCTCGAGGCTCACCGCCTGCATCAGCGGACGATGTTCGATCTCGAGATGATCAAGGAGATTGGGTATTGCCACGGAATTGAGAATTATGCGCGCCACCTGACCGGCCGCGAGCCCGGCGCTCCGCCGCCAACGCTCCTTGATTACCTTCCGCCCGACGCGCTCATCCTCGTTGACGAGAGCCACCAGACCGTGCCGCAGGTCCGCGGCATGTATCACGGCGATCGGTCACGCAAGGAAGTGCTCGTCGCCTACGGGTTCCGCCTGCCGTCGGCGCTCGACAATCGCCCGTTAAACTTCGAGGAATGGGAAGGCCGGGCGAATCAGCTGATGTTCGTATCCGCAACGCCCGGGCCGTATGAGCTGCGTCGGTCTGGTGGGGCTGTCGTCGAGCAGATCATCCGTCCGACCGGCCTGGTCGACCCGCCGATTGAGGTGCGCCCGGTTCGGGGGCAAGTCGACGATCTGCTGGCGGAGATCCGGGAGCGGGTCGCACGCCGCGAGCGGGTTCTGGTGACCACCCTGACCAAGCGGATGGCCGAAGACCTCACGCAGTATTACCAGGAGCTTGGCGTCAAAGTCCGATATCTGCACTCTGACATCGACACCCTCGAACGCATTCAGATTCTTCGCGACCTGCGGCGCGGCGAGTTCGATGTGCTGGTCGGCATCAACCTTCTGCGCGAAGGTCTCGACCTGCCTGAGGTGTCGCTGGTGGCGATCCTCGATGCTGACAAGGAGGGATTCCTGCGGTCGGGCGGGTCGCTGATTCAGACGGTGGGGCGAGCCGCGCGCAACGTCAATGGCCGGGCGATCATGTACGCGGACAAGATCACGGATTCGATGCAGCTCGCCATCAGCGAAACGGATCGACGCCGGCAGATTCAGGAGGCGTACAACCGGGAGCACGGCATCACCCCGGCATCGATCGTGAAGAGCATCGATGAGGTGATGACGAGTGTGTACGAGGCGGACTACGTCACGGTTCCCACTGATTCGGACGGCGAGGTATTCCGAACGCACGGCGAACTCGAAGCGCATGTCGCCGCGCTTCAGTCGCAGATGAAGGCGGCCGCGGCCAACCTTGAGTTCGAGAAGGCCGCATCCCTGCGCGATCGCATCAAGCAGGTGCGGACCCGGGAACTGGGATTGGCCGGGAGCCGGCGTTGATGCCGTTGCTCCAGAGCTGGACGAAATCGGCGCTCCTCGAAGTGCAGGAATACGTCCTCATGGTCGGGAAGGTCGGACGAGGAACCGTAACCCGTCCCTTCTACGTCAGGGACATCGTGGAGCAGTGCGAGGCGATCGGCGTCGGATCGCTGACGGTCGTTCTGCTGACCGGGATGTTCACCGGCATGGTGCTGGCGCTACAGTTTGGCATCACGCTTGATCAATTCGGAGCCAGGTCGATGGTCGGCCGGCTTGTCAGCGCGTCGATGGTGAAGGAACTCGGCCCCGTGCTGACCGGATTGATGGTCGCGGGACGTGTGGGATCGGGAATCGCGGCGGAGCTGGGGTCGATGATGGTGACCGAACAGATTGCCGCGCTCCGTGCGCTGGGCACTGACCCGATTCGCAAGCTGGTGCTGCCGCGGATGGCTGCGGGGCTCGTCATGGTGCCACTGCTGACGAGCGTGGCCGCAGGCATCGGCATTGCCGGCGCCTGGGTTGTGACCATCACCCAGCTCAAAGTTGCCTCGAGCGTCTACTGGAACTCCGTCGTCGCCGGACTGTATATCCAGGACGTCTGGATGGGTTTGATCAAACCGTTTTTCATCGGGTTCACGATTACGAGCATCGGCTGCCATGTCGGTATGCGTACGCGTGGTGGCACGCAAGGCGTCGGACGCGCAACGACCAACGCCGTCGTGGCGGGGTCGGTAGCGGTGATTGCCGTGGACTTTCTTGTCACGAAGCTACTCATCGCGTTGATGTACTGATGGCCATTCAACAAGCGCCGCGCCCGCCGCTGCTCGAAGAAGCCATGGGCCCCGGCGGGCCCATCATCGTGTTCGACGCAGTGTCGCTCGCCTTCGACGATAAGGTGATTCTCAGCAATATCTCCTTTACGCTCAAGACCGGCCACACGAAAGTCTTTCTCGGCGCCAGCGGCGCGGGGAAGTCGACGATCCTGCGGCTGATCCTTGGACTGCTCAAGCCGGACAGCGGTCGTATCTTCGTGAACGGCGAGCGCGTCGACAACATGAAGGAAGACGATTTGATGAAAGTGCGCGCCGATCTGGGTATGGTCTTCCAGGAAGGGGCGCTGTTCGATTCGCTGACGGTCCGGGAAAACGTCGGATACAAGCTGTTCGAGGAAACGGATGTGCCCCTCGACGACGTCAACCGACGTGTCGAGGAGGTGCTCGGGTTCGTTCGGCTTCAGGAGTTCATCGATCGCATGCCATCAGAACTCTCAGGCGGCCAGAGACGGCGTGTCGCGATCGCCAGGGCGATGACGGCCAAGCCGCGTATCCTGCTCTACGACGAGCCGACGACCGGTCTCGACCCAATCACGGGGCAGACCATCGATGAAGAGATTATCAAGCTGCGCGACATCGAGGGTGTGAGCTCGATCGTCGTGACCCATCAGTTGCGTGATGCGTTCTTCATCGCCGAACACACGGCTATCCGGAACGGTACTGAGATGCGGTTCGAGAAGGCCTCCGAGAAGAAGGCCGATGAAGCGGAATTCATCATGTTGATGGATGGCGGGATCGGGTTCGAAGGCAACGCCACCGAGCTGCGGGCGATGGCCTCGACGGATCCGTATATCCATGCATTCTTGTCGTAATTCACTGAAGATTTGACATGCCACGAACACGATCGCTTGCCTGGTCGGAACTGAAAATCGGCATTGTTGCGGTCATCGCGATCGCGCTGGCGATCATGCTGATCATTGCGGTCGGGGGCCAGGGTGGCTTCTTCTTCGAGCAATACGAGCTCAAGACCCGGTTTGCCGACATCAAGGGGCTGAAATCGGGCGCAGTCGTCCGCGTCGCCGGCGTGGAAGTCGGCAAGGTCGCCGAGGTCGACTTCGTGGGCGCCGAAGTGGAGGTGACGCTGAAGGTCAACAATGACCAGCAGAGCCGGATCACGGACCAGTCGCGCGCGTCGATTGGATCGCTGAGTCTCCTCGGCGAACCGACGATCGAGATCAGCCCCGCGTCGCAGGGGACGCCGCTCAAGCCGGGCGACTTCATCCCGAGCGCCCGCACCGCTGGACAGATCAGCGACGTTGCGGAGAACGCCACGCAGGCGCTCGAGCAGACCACCGCACTCGTCAAGGAGATCCGCGCCGGCAAAGGGACCGTCGGGAAGCTGTTTACGGACGACCAGGTATACCGCGAGATGAACCAGCTGGTCGCGTCCGCTGAAGCCGTCACCAACGCCATCAATCGTGGCAACGGAACGCTGGGGCTGCTCGTGCGTGATCCGGCCTTGTACAAGCAGGCCAATACCGCCATCGGCAATCTCGAGGAAATGACGCGCCGGATCAATGCCGGCGAGGGGAGTCTTGGACAGCTTCTCCATGACGAGCAGTTTGCGCAATCACTCACGTCGGCGAGCGCGAATCTCGATCAGGTGACCGGCAAATTGTCCCGGGGCGAGGGCACCGCGGGGAAACTGCTGACCGACCAGCAGCTGTACGACCGCTTCAACTCGATTGCCGCCCGCATCGACAAGCTGACGGCCGACCTCGAGCAGAGTCAGGGCACCGCGGGTCAGTTGCTCCACGACAAGCAGTTATATGAGAACATGAACGGCACAGCGAATGAGCTCCGGGCCCTGATCGGGGACATCCGGAAGGATCCAAAAAAGTACCTCAACGTGCGGGTCAGCATATTCTGAGGCGGAGGCAGCGATGGCGAGAGATGACGGCAGCGCGGCGGGAGTAGTGATCGTGGCGTTCGTGCTGGGCGCGGTCACGGGGGCAGCCGTGGCGCTGCTCATGGCACCGGCGTCGGGTGAAGAAACCCGCCGGGTGCTGGCGGAAAAGGCACGCGAGGGTCGCGAGCGCGCGACCGAAGCCGCCCGGCAGGGACGCGAGTTCGTGAACCGGCAGAAGGAGACGATCTCCACCGCCATTGAACGCGGCCGGGATGCGTACGAGCAGGCGCGGGGGGTGGCGACCCGTCCGGCGACCGGTGCCGGAGACACCCTGTGAACAACCTCTCCGACCTGTTCCTCGGCGTGATCGCCGTGGCGACGCTCGTGATGGCGTTCGTCCAGGTCGGTGTGGTGATTGCGGCGCTCCGGCTGGCGCGGCAGGCGCAGCAGGTGATCCAGTCCGTGCAGCAGGATGTGCGGCCGCTCATCGCACGCGCCCAGCTCATGGCCGAGGAGGCGTCGCGGACCGTCTCGCTGGCGACGGCGCAGGCGCAGAAGGTTGACCGGTTGATCACAGATTTGTCGGCGCGGGTCGACGAAACCGCCGCCGTGCTGCAGGCAGCCATCATCACGCCGGCCCGCGAGGGGCTGGCGATCGTGGCGGCGGTCAAGGCTGGTCTCTCGGCGCTTCGCGGCCTGCGCGAGTTGAGCCCGCGACACGGGCGTCACGCCGAAGAGGAAGACCCCCTGTTCATCGGCTGAACACACACACATCCTTTACGCGCTTTACGCGCCGTTCAGAGCGTGCTACAAGGTGGGCACCACATCATCAAAGTGAGGTCCGCCATGTCCTTTTTCGGTCGGCCTTCCGGTCTCTCCGCCGTCATTGTCGTGTGCGCGGCCGCAGCAGTCATACCGGCGGCGTCCGCGCAGGACTCGAAATCCTCTGTTGTTGCCAAGGAGCTGGTGCAAGCGCTAGACGCTGCCAAGCTCGAGTCGATCGCGACCGCGGATCCCGCCGTGCCCGGCGTCTTCGTCGCCGCACTGTACATTCCGGGAAGCGAGTTGCTGGTAGTCTCGGCCAAGTATGCGGCGCCCCCGCTTCTCGTGGACCGAATCACGGCCAAGGACTACCAGGCGGTCTATGTGGACCTTCAGTCAGCGTCCGTCAAGGGGAGCAAGATATTCATACAGGACCAGGGTGCCGATGGCCTGATGGCGAAGCCGTCAGGCGACAACGCAGCCGACAGCTGGGACGAGGGTGACAAGTCTCTGTCGTTTGACGGCGACTGGAAGAAGGCCAAGATCGCTGAAGCTGACTACACGAAGGCGTTCAAGGATGCCGACGAGCGCTACGCGAAGATGCTCTCGATGTTGTTGGCACAGGCAAAGAAAGGAAAGGCGGGCTCGTAAGCCGGTTCGTTGCTGTCGGCGACAGCTTGCGATAGACTACGACTTCCTCAGTTGGGCGCTTGGCTCAGCGGTAGAGCATCGCCTTCACACGGCGGGGGTCACTGGTTCAAATCCAGTAGCGCCCACCAACTTTCCCCCCGCCGCGTGCAACGCGCGTGCAACGGAAACCCGGAACCACGGCCCACTCTCCTTCAGGGGTGGGCCGTTTTTTTCGTACTTGTGATGCGGGATCGGCAGGCGCCGTACAGGACCGATAGCGTGCGTTATCATCCGGCCCTCCCCGCTTGGAGCTAAAACATGACTGGCAAGATTCTCGTTGCTGCTGCCCTGTGCGCGTGCGCTCTCTCGCCATCGGCATATGCACAGCAAGCGAGTTCCGCCCCACGATTGACAGCGTGCAGTAGGGTAGAGAAAGTCACGTGTGACGATAAGGGCTCGCGCCTCACCACCCCGTGGTGTGCGAAAACTCGAGCCGCGGGCCTACGCGGCATCACGATAATAGAACTTAAGCACGCCGCCGAGGCGCTCACGGCACTGGATCGGGCCTAATCCCGTCGACGTTGTCGTGGGCGCGATGCGCTCGTTGTCCAACCCTGGTGCGGCCGTTCTTCGTGATAATGAGCCACGAAGGCGCGGACGGCTGCCCGGAGATGCGCTTCGCCGAGTGGCACGATGCGGTCCAAGCACTCGGACTTGACGGACAAGACAAACCGCTCGGCAAAGGCGTTCAAATTCGGACTCCGCGCGGGCAGCAGGAGTGGCTGCACGCCGCTGTCCCGCAGCAAACGCCGAAACGCCGTGGAGTAGAGCGGATCCCGGTCCAGAATGAGGTACTGCACGCCGCGGAGGAAGCCGTCGCCGGCGGTCGAGTCAGGTTCCGTGCGAGCTGCGTCATCCAGATCTCGTTCGGCTGACAGGTGATTCCGGCGATCTCCACGGCGCGCGTCTTGAGCTTCATGACGAAGAAGACGACGTAGCGGACCAGGCCGCCGAGGGTCAGCACTTCGACGGTGAACGAGTCGGCGGCCGCGAGACCGTCCCAATGAGCGGCGAGGAACGTCTTCCAAGGCGTGTTCGTGCCGCGCTCCGGTGCCGGCGCGATGCCGTGATCCTTGAGGATGGCCTTGATCGTGTTCCGGGCCACCTCGTGGCCGAGACTCTTCAGCCCCCCGCGGATGCGCGTGTAGCCCCAGGTCGGATTCTCGTTCGCCATGCGTACCACAAGCGCGGCGATGTCTGGCTTGGTAGACGGGCGACCGGGGCGTCGCGTGCAGCGAACCGTCGTATTTCTGGGCCACGAGCCTCCGGTACCACCGCAGGATCGTGTCGGGTGTCACGATTCCGGACACGTCCGCCAGGCGGCGCCGGCCGAGAACATTGCCTTTCACGGCCAGGCGGCGGCGCTGGTCGTCGGTGAGGCGCAGCCGTCGGGGAGCGTGCGCGGCGCGGAGGATCCGGTTCTCCTCGAGCAGGTAGTCAATGACCGCCTGCTGCTGCCGGTTGACCCAGCCGGAGACCAGCAGGAGCAGGAAGGCGAGCGGGCGAGGCAGCGAGTCCATGGCGGAAGCGTCTCGCAGCGAGGCAACTTGTTTCAAGTGTGCGCAGGTTGATTCCTGGCGGTCAGATACAAATGTGATGGCGCTTCTCTCTCGGCCGAGTATTCGCACATCACGGGAGAAACCACGTCATGGAACCGGTCGCTTCGATGCCCACGACCGCCGGTCTAGGGATCGAGGCGTAGAACTCCCGGTACCGCCTCTCCCTCGTTTCTGAGCGTCCGCTCGACGACCTCCCCCGTGTCCCCGTCCAACATCGCAATCGTCTGTTGAGCGGCGTGCAAATCACATCCTATAATCCGCATCTCGGCCTCCTTCGACCCGAGCGCTGTGGGTTTGGATACGCACAGTCTACTTGGGCCGTCGCGAGGCCGACGTTGTTATGACATCAGTTTGAATCGGCGAAAAAATGGCTAGCTCGATGGTGGGTGCCATTTCACAGGACGAGAATCCGACTGCTCTTCCACGAAGCGGCGGCTCTAGCCCGCAGATCGTCGCAGGACAGGTACTCGCTCCAGGCCAACGGCGCCTTCCGCCCTGCTAGCTGGGCGAGCCAAATGCGCTTCTCTGATCGATTCAGTTCTTCGGTGACACCGAGGTGCACGAGCACCGCGACGATGGCGGCCAACAGCAGACTAGACGATAGCAGCAGTAAGGTATTGTTTGGCTCCTCAAACCCGAGCACAACGAGGAGCACAAGACCCGCTATGGCGAACACGACCAGGATAGTCACAAGAGTCCGGAGACGTGGTACCGGGAAATATGGTGTAACCTTCCACATAGCGTATGCGCGAATTGTAGCTCCCTTCCTGACCGCTGACGCACTTCTTCCATCTCAGCAGTGAACCGCCCTCAGCCTAGCAGCCCAACGATCTCCTCAACGCTCCAAACATGCTTCGCCACGCCCTGTCGTTCGCCAAAATCGGTTTGGTGCTCAAGGCAGGACGAGTCGCGCCTGCTGACGGCATCGAGAGCGGCAAGGATCGGGACCGTGCACATTCTGAGGTCGCGTTTTCGACACGGCTCCGACGCCGCTCTTGTGCGTCGACCAAGACAGGCCACGCCGAAACGCACGCGCCTTCGTCAAGCGCTGATGTGCAGCCGGGACCGACGACGGTGCGCTCTACGCGGCGCGTCGTTCGTAGCGGTGGTGAAGACCGCCGACTTCAGGCACGGCGATGATGGGTCCGATGGATGTCTCAGCGACCGGCCGGCGATCCGGGGTGTCCTTTTGCCAGCCCGAGATGCGTCCGGCTGCGGTGATAGTAGCGAAGGTACGACGTGAGGACGCGCCGAAGATGCGACTCGTTCACGACGATGACGTGATCGAGACACTCCCGTCGGATCGAGCCGATCACGCGCTCGACGTACGGATTCTGCCAGGGACTCGCCGGCGCGGACACGACCTCGGCGATGCCCATGCCCGCCAGGCGGCGCTGGAAGGCCGCGCCGTAGATGCGGTCGCGATCCCGGTGGATCCAGCGAGGTGCCGTGTCGTCCGGAAAGGCCTCGACCACCTGTTGCGCAGCCCACTCGGCGGTGGGATGCGCCGTCGTGTTGAGATGGAGGATGCGCCGTCGATGGTGGGAGAGCACCACGACGACGAAGAGCACCCGTCCCGTGAGCGTCGACACGGTGAAGAAGTCCATCGAGGCGGCTGACGCGAGGTGATTCGTCAGGAAGGTCCGCCACGTCTGCGATGGCGGACGTGTCACTCGTGTCAGCAGACGCGACACGGTGCGTTCTGAGACGTCGACGCCGAGGGTACGCAACTCGCCGTGGATCCGGGGCGCTCCCCACAACGGATTCGCGGTGGCCATCTCACGGACGAGGGCGCGGATCTCCCGAGTGACGGGCGGACGGCCGTTCGCTCGAGGTGTTGAGCGTCGGGTCCATCGCCGGCGGAGCCACGTGCGATGCCAGCCCACGACGGTCTCTGGTCGAACCAGTACGACCGCCGTGCGCCAGTTCGTCCAGATGCGTCGCAAGGCAATCCAAAACAGCCGGTCACGCGCCTGCAAGCGCGGGCGACTGTTCGCCCGCTTCATCGCCATCAGCTGCTGCCGGAGCGCCAGGTTCTCCAGGACCAGTTCTCGATGTCCACGGAGTCCCAAGCGCCAGCGCACGACCGACGACGATCAACAGCTGGAGCATGTCTCGATCCTGGCTGGCGCGGGCGCCAGAATCAACTCGGACGAGTTCTGGCGAGGGTCACCCGCGCTGCACCACGGACTGCAGGACGATCTGACACGAACGTCAGACCGCCCCGGCGGCGGGCGAGACCTGAATGCGTCTCGCCTCGCGAAAGAGCCTTCTTTAACCGATTCGAACAACCTCTACTGCGACGCGACAGTCGGAGGTGAGAATGTTGCCAGAAAAGATGGTGAGGTATTGAAGACGCCATTGGGCGACGGCATTCTTGAACCAGACCGTCTGGGAATAGGGTGACCCGCTAGACCATGAGGCGCTGTTGTAAAGTAGCGAGGCGCTGCCGTCGTCATTGACCGTCACTATGTCGAATGGCGTCGCGCCGGTTAGTCGCACTGACTGACTGATACCAGCCGAACATGCGGCGACGACGGTACCAAGGTCCGGTACTGTCAGTGACTCCTCCGTGCCGCGCTGAACATTTCCGACCGTAAAGACCTGGCTGTCGCCCGTATCTCCTTTCGGCCCGGGAAGACCCTGTTCACCCGGCAAGCCCTGCGCGCCCTTGACGTTCCAAGCCAGAGACGTCTCGCCTTGCTTACAGTTGGTGACGCTGTCGTCAATAATTCTGATGGTGCCCTGGGACCTCGAGTAGCAGGCGTGAATTACGCCTTCGGCATCTGGGATAGTCGCGTACAGAACACCCGTCGCGATGACTCCGACGCCAACGGCAGCGGCAACGCCGACGCGAAATTGCATCTTGGTCATGTGAGCCACACCTATTCCTTCTCCGACAGAACGGCAGTGATCTGCTCCCAGCTGATGGCAATGCAGCCCGGCGCAGTGCCGATCGCGTTTGCAGACGGCGTTTCGAACTGCGCGAAGGCAGTAACCGGAACCGAACAGGACCAACAACCCGAGGCTGGACAAGACAGCGATCACCCAACGTCGGACGATCGACCTGGCGGTTACGTGCGTCTCGAGGACAGGAGTCTCCGGCCGGTGCGATGTTGGTTGCATACAGTTCTCCCGGCTCGGCACCCGGCCGACGGCTCGACCGGTGCCGCAGCCGCGACCTGCGACAGAAGAGGCCGTGCTCGCAATAACGTCGGGTGCGTCCGAGCGGACACCTCCCTAAGAAAGCGGACCCGTGCCCGGACGCGCAGGATCTGATCTCCGCGAACACATTCCGCCGTGCGCGCTTGTCATGCTTCACCAGCCGCACCACGCACTCGAGGGGACTCTCGCGTCACGCGGACCGGACAAGCGACGTGAGACGTTATACCGTTCACTCCCGGCGGCACGTAACTACCTTGATAGGTAGGCGGTGTGAGAAAGGCGCGATGAACCACTGCGGCCGCCGGCGCTTCGATCGCTCGGCGCCGCCGTGCGAGACTCGTGTGATCACGAGCACGTACGAATTTTCTCCGTCACACTCCCCGCCTCGTCAGTCAGGTTTCCGCGGTTTCATATCCGACGCGCCGCGTGGCTGCTGCTCGACCCTTCCGACACTTGTCTCCCCTCTTCACGCCGAGTGACTGATCCTCAACCGCGGACAGACTGCGGCTGACTCGATCAAGGGTGTCGTGGAAGATGCCGGCTGCTTTCTGTGGGTTTTACACCGATGACCGGCAGCGCGATTTCGACGGGTATCAGTTGGCCAACTACGGCATCAACAGTGGCGGGCCGAGCACGGTCGTGAAAAATGTGCTGCTTCTTTACATGAGTCGATCGACTTCGGCGCAGGATAGGGCGGATTTCAGTAAAGCAGGGCGCGCCCACGTCAAGCACTAACGAACGTGGACCGGCATCGATACGAGCAACACCCCACCCGCATTGGTGACATCGATTCGGATTTCACCGGGGACAGTCGGCACGAAGTCAAAATCGTAGGTCTCGCCATTGCCCATTTGCACCTCGGATGGAGACTCGACGGCCTGATCGGCAGGTAGATCCATCCCGTCCTTCGCGACTGCGCGCCACGCAAGAAGCGCCGAACCGTTCAGGACGCGCATTCGCATGCTGGGCCTCGAGATGTGAAGGTTGATGAATCGCAGGCGGTAGTGCTGCCCCGCACGCATCTCGCGCGCGGAAGGCGTCGATGAGCCGTTGAGCAGCACGACATCGGCATCGGCCGTCTTGCGCGGGACCGTCACCATCAACACGATATCGTGCTCCGGATCGAAGCTCTCAGGCGAGTCGACCACGAGGAGAGGCCCCGAGAGACCCGCCTTCTGCTGCCGGGTTTCGTCGATGTGCGTGTGATAGATGAACGTGCCCGAACGAGGTGGCGTGAAACGCGCTTCGAAGACGCCTCCCGGTTGGATTGCCGGCGCAATCCTCTTGCCTTCGCCCGCGAAGCCGGCGACGCCGTCGTAATAGCTCTCGAGCTCGATGCCGTGCCAGTGCACGGCAGTCGGCTCGGAAAGCTGGTTCGCCACGCTGATGCTCACCGCCTCGCCGCGTTTCAACAGGATCGTCGGACCGGGTAGATAGGGGGGCGCCGGTGCGGTCGTCGTGTCGCCGGTCTCCAGCGTGAACCCAAACGCGGGCTCGTCGTCTGTCCCGCCCGTATCGAGCCGCGCGACGAGCCGCAGATGGCGCCGCTTGTCCGAGGTGGACCCCGCCGGTTCTGCACTCACGCCGCTGACGGTGATGCCCATAACCGGTCCTGCCATCATCTCGAGTGCATGGTTCTCTGCGTGATGATTCGCCCCGGAGGGTCGTCCCGGAGTGCCGTCGAGCGTTCCACGTCGCTCGAGATGGGCATTGTCGTGGCAATGAAACAGCCAGTTTCCCGGTCGGGTCGGTTTCCAGGTGAGCGCGAACGTCCGCCCAGGGGCGAGACGTTCGGTGACGGCCATGTGCGCTGATGTCCCGGCAAAGATGGCGTCCTCTCGTTCGTCGCCGCGACTCTCGACGTTGAAATAGAAACCGTGCAGGTGCATCGGGTGGACGGCCGCACCGGCATTGATGACGCGCAGGCGAACCGAATCGCCCACTTGGTACGCGAGCCGCTCAGTGTGGGGCCACGACCGTCCATTGATCACAATGCGCGAGACCGCAGGCAGCACCTGCCCCTGGACCTGAGCCGCATTGCCCCACAGCCCGATCAACAGCACACGATCGGGTAGGGGAGGCCGGTCTCGCGGGTCGACCACGAACGCACCCGAGAGTTGCGACTCAGGCCCCGGCCGCTGCGCCAACGGCGTGTCGGCAGCGGTTGCGGCCCAATGAGTAGCGTACCCGGACGTCCGGCCACGAACCGGACCTCACGACTCTCGCCAGCGGGAACTACAACCGCAGCACCGGCATCCGCAGAGTTTCCGGGACGGAGGTACATCCCATGGACCGCGAGGGCATCGTCCTTGAGACTGTTGTGAACGAATGCGTGAATCTCGGTTCCTTCGGGCACGCGGACGAGCGGACCGGGCACCTGCAACGGGCCACCCTCGACCGCAAATGCCTTGACGACGACGCCCGGAGCATCGTCGCCGTCCGGATGCCACTGACCGGCTCGTGCCTCGAGGCGAATCGTGAGCACTCCGCCCGCGAGCGTGCCACCAGCAACGCGATTGTCGTTGATTGCAATCCGATCTGGGTCAGGAGCGACGGCATCAACACGGTGTGGCGACCAGCCTGAGACCGTGGCCAGTGCGAACGCCGCGCACATCGGCAGTGTCGGTGCTTCGAAGAGCCTCTGACCGCCCGGCAGCTTGACGCGCAACTTCTTCATGAGCGTCTCCGGTGTGATGCGCGCCCCACGCTACCCGGCCGTACCACGCGCCAGGGGCAGACCGCCTCACGCGGCCCGGACGAGCGACCTGATGTGTTATACGCTTCGCCACCGCGCCGCGCAACCACCTCGATAGGTAGGACGTGTGATGGAGTGGGACGACCTGCTGCGGCTGTCCGCGCGTTGATTCTGAGATCATGCCGTGCGAGAATCGTCCGCCGTCGCGTGAGACCTCCACCAGGTAACGCCATGTCAATGTGGACTCGGCGTGTTCGCTTCCGGCGCGCGGCGATTCTGCTGCTGGCGCTGCTTGCACTCACCTCGACGATTCGTGCCGAACAACTGGTCCTCAAGTCCTACACGACGGCCGACGGACTGCCAGACGATTCCGTCGATTGCGCCGTGGAGGATGCGCGCGGGTTTGTGTGGTTCTGCACCAACGGTGGGCTGTCGCGATTCGACGGGTACGGATTCACCAACTACGGCGTCGACGAGGGACTGCCGAGCCCAACCGTCAACGATCTGCTTCCCACACCGGACGGACGCTATTGGATCGCGACGGGAGCGGGATTGGTCCGCTTCGATCCACACGGCACCTCACCGTCCACGGCTCCGATGTTCACGACGTTTGTGTCCGGGCTGGAAGGTCGGGCACGGTTTGTAACGTCAATCCTTCAGGATCGTGCCGGCGTCGTCTGGGTCGGCACCTACGATGGCCTCTATCGCGTGTCGGTCGCCGAGGGCCGGGCCGTCGGCCTCGCGAGCGTCGATCTTGGTCTTCCCAATCGAGACAATCGCAGAGAGATCACGTGCCTCATGGAGGATCGTCACGGCGCGCTGTGGATCGGGACGATGCATGGGCTGCACCGCCTATCGCCTGACGGCAGAGTCGAGCCGATTGTGCCTGCGTCTCAGGCGGACCTCTGGACTGTTCATGCGCTCCTCGAAGACCGCGACGGCAGCGTGTGGGTCGGCACCCGGTTCAGCGGGCTGTTCCGCCTGACCCTGGATCCAAAGTCGAACCGGCCGACAGCGAAACACGTGGACCTGTCGCCCGGTGACCTGCCGACGAACTGGATCAACAAGATCGTGCAGTCCGCGGACGGCGAGATCTGGGTCGGCACCAATCGCGGCTTGCTCCGTCTCCAGCCGAGCCCGGGGCCGGACGCCTATCGGATTCGTGCTTATTCGACGGCAGAGGGAACTGACGAAGTCTGGGCGATCGCTGAAGACCGCCAGCACAATCTGTGGCTGGGGCGGAGCCATGCGGGCGTGGCAAAGCTATGGGAACGCGGTCTCACGAGATTCGGCGCGGCGGACGGCTTGTCCTGGGCGAACTCGCTCAACGTGACGCGGACCGGCGACTTCATCGCCGTCGGCGGTCTCGATCTTGGAAGTTGGCGCCTGTGCCGCTTCGATGGCACAAAGTTCGTCGCCAGCCAACTTCCAACACCAGGTGTGTCGCCGGGATGGGCATGGGGCCAGATGGTGCTGAAGGATCGCGCCGGCGACTGGTGGATCGGGACCGAAAATGGCCTCTTCCGCTTCTCACACCTCAAGACGATCGACGATGTCGTCCGCTCATCACCATCGGCGATCTACACGATGCGCGATGGTCTCGCCGGCAACCAGGTGCTCCGTCTGTTCGAGGACTCAGACGGTGACGTCTGGATCGGAACGGTTGGCGGCGATGGGCTCTCCCGCTGGCAGCGGAGGACCGGCACCTTCCGTCATTACACGGCCGCGGACGGCCTCCCTCCATTCGATCAGTTCTACATCACTTCGTTTGCCGAGGACCAGATGGGACACGTCTGGATCGGCTTCAGCGGTCTCGGCGGACTGGTGCGGCATGAGAATGGGCGGTTTGTGCGTTTTACGATGGCTGACGGCGCGCCGGCCGGACGGATCGCGAACTTGCTGCTCGACTCGAAGGGCCGATTGTGGGCGGGGACCGATCGCGCCGGGGTCTCGCGGATCGACGCACCCGAGGCCCAGCGCCCCACGTTCGTGAGTTACACCACGGCGCAAGGTCTGTCGAGCAACGCCGCGCCCGCCGTAGTAGAGGACAACTGGGGCCGCATCTACGTCGGGACCGGCCGCGGGATCGATCGCATCGATCCGGCGAGCGGTCAGATCCGACACTACACCAGCGCCGATGGCGTCCCAACCGGAAGTATTGCGGCGGTGCGCGACGGTCAGGGCGCACTGTGGTTTGCGGCGCCCAAGGGCCTGCTGCGCTTCGTGCCTCAGATCGACCCGCGGCAGCGCCCGCCGCCCATTCTGATTACGGCGCTCGATGTCGGTGGGCGTCCACAACCGATCTCCGCGGTCGGCGAGTCAGACGTGCGCCTGTCAGAGCCGTCGGGCAACCCACGCCTCCAGATCGATTTCGTCGCGCTCGGATTCAGTCACGGAGACGGGCTGCAGTATCAGTACACGCTCGAAGGCGCGGACCGCGCCTGGAGTCCGCCTTCCACGCAGCGCACGGTCAACTTCGCGAGCCTCGCGCCCGGGTCGTACCGCTTCCTCGTGCGGGCCATCAACTCGGACGCGATGGTCAGCGACCCGCCGGCGAGTGTGTCGTTTACGGTACTGCCGCCCATCTGGTGGCGCTGGTGGTTCATCACACTGGTCGCGCTCACCCTGGTGGCCGCGATCGCCGCGCTGCACCGCGCGCGCGTGAGGCGGCTGCTGCAAGTGGTGCAGATGCGCACGGACATCGCCACCGATCTGCACGACGACATCGGCGCGAATCTCACGCGAATTGCGATCCTGAGCGAAGTGGCGCGACGACAGCAACCGCTCCGCGAGGAGGAGCATCCATCGAACCGGTCCCTGGCATCGATTGCCCGCATTGCCCGTGAATCGGTCTCTGGCATGAGCGACATCGTCTGGGCCATCAGCCCGGACCGCGACAACCTCGGCGACCTGGTTCGCAAGATGCGCGAACACGTCGAAGAGGTGTTTGCGGTCCGCAATCTCGGCGTCGAATTCAATACGCCGACGACGGGGCTGCCGTTGAAGCTGGACAGCACGGCCAGGCGCGACGTCTATCTGATCTTCAAGGAGGCTGTGAACAACGCGGCGCGGCACTCGGGCTGCTCGAAAATCGTCGTCGACTTCCGCGCCGATCGCACGCACCTGTCCCTGACAGTGACCGACGATGGAAGCGGGTTCGAGGGATCCACGGACCGCGACGGGCACGGCCTGGTCAGCATGCGCGAACGCGCGAAACGACTGGGCACGACGCTCGAGGTGGACTCGCGCATCGGCCACGGCACGTCGGTCCGGCTGACGACGACGATTGGTGGCGCTGGTCTCACTGGCCGGCGCATCGGGCGCCCACGCATCAATTGACGTCTTCGCCTACCTTGATGGGTAGGTGACATCGACCGCCTGTCAGCGTAACGTGAGTCGCAACCTGCGATGTGCCTAGTCCCAAAGCCCGGCCGCGACGAACCGAGCCCCGAGACGTCCGGCGCCCCGATCGAGGTTGTCATCATCGAGGACTTGCGCGACGTGCGGGAAGGACTCGCCGCGCTGATTGATGGCGCGCCGGGCTTTCGCTGCGCCAGAAGTTATCGGACGATGGAAGACGCCCTCGATTCTGAGACCATCGGGCGATCTGATGTGATCCTGACAGACATCGCGCTGCCGGGAATGTCGGGCATCGAAGGCATCCGCAAATTGCGGGCGCGCTTTTTTCAGATTCCCATCCTGGCCCTCACGGTTCACGACAGTGACGACAAGGTCTTTGACGCCCTGTGTGCCGGCGCTTCTGGCTACCTTCTGAAGAACACGCTGCCAGAGCGGCTGCTGGAAGCGCTGGGCGAGGTTGCGGCAGGTGGCGCCCCGATGTCGCCCGAGGTCGCGCGGCGCGTCGTCCGGCTCTTCCGAGCATTCCGTCCGCCCGATCATGCGCCCTACCGCTTGACTCGGCAGGAGAGCCAGCTGCTGAAGATGCTTGCCGACGGCCATCATCGAAAGACCGCCGCCCACGAGTTGGAGATCAGCGTCAATACGGTCTCCTTCCATCTGAAGAACATTTACGACAAGCTGCAGGTGCACTCGAAGACGGAAGCGGTCGCTAAGGCGTTGCGCGAGCGGCTGATCTGAAGTCGTCGTTCGGCGATTTCACTATTGTCGAGTGGGTGACGTCACCTGAATCTCGCCCAGCGCGTGCGGCAAATCGCGGGCAAGGCTGTCCCTACCAGAAATCCCATCGCCATTCTGGGGACTCTCCGATGGGGTGTCATCAGGTCGACGACACTGACTTGAGAACGCCAAGCCGAGCGACGCCAACTTGGTGGACACAGGCGGCAGTGGGTGGGCGCACACACTGCCGGGCAGCGGGTGAGGACAGTCAGGCAGGTAACGCTCGCCGAGAGCGACGGTCAAGCCGCGCGGCGTTCGTAGTGGTGATGCAAACCGCCGACGTGGGGGACTGCGACGATCGAGCCACAGGCTGGCGGTTGGGCAGCTCGGTGGATGGGAGCATCCTTATCCAGCGAGAGGTGAGTGCGGCACTCGTGATAATAGGCGAGGTAGCGCTGGAGGTGGCGGCGTAGCGCGCGCTCGTTCCACACGACGACGTGGTCGAGGCACTCGCGCCGGAGGGATCCGATCACGCGTTCGACGAACGGATTCTGCCAAGGACAACGAGGCGCCGTCAATACGTCTTCGATGCCGAGTTGTTCCAAGGTACGCCGAGACGCCGATCCATAAATCGCGTCACGATCCCGGATGACGAAGCGCGGGGCGGTGTCCCACGGCCACGCCTCGCGGAGCTGTTGCGCGGTCCACTCGGCGGTTGGATGCGCGGTGACGTTCAGGTGGACGATGCGGCGTCGATCGTGCGACAGCACGACGAACACAAACAACACGCGAAACGTGGCCGTGGGGACCGTGAAGAAGTCGATCGACGCGAGATCGGCGACGTGATTGGCGAGGAAGGTGCGCCACGACTGGGACGGGGGACCGGTGCGACGCCCGAGATACTTGGCCACGGTGGCCTGCGACACGTCGATGCCGAGCTTCTGCAGCTCGCCGTGGATGCGTGGCGCGCCCCAGAGTGGGTTGGCAACCCGCATCTGGCGAATCAACGCTCGAAGGTCAGCGGCCAGCGGCGGCCGGCCGACGCGATGCGGTCGCGAGTTCCAGCGCCAATAGGCGGCGAACGCGCGCCGATGCCACCGCACCACGGTCGCGGGCGTGACGATCTGGACCGCCTGCCGCCAGTTTCGCCAGACGGTCGAGAGCACTACCCAGAGCAGCCGATCGATCGGACGGAGGCGCGGTCGTTTCGGGGTGGTCCGTTGGAGCACGGCAAGCTGATGCCGGAGCGCGAGAATTTCGGCCGCGAACTCGAGCCGAGAGCGGGTCGTGGCGCGAAGCGAGGCCAGCAGGGCGATGAGCAGCGCAGTCATGCTGCCGAGAACGGTATCAGTCTGTAGCCCGCAACTGCAACGGCCACAACAGGTACGGAATATTCAGCAGGGACACGGGGCACCTTGGTGTCGTAGATGTCGAGGACGGTCGTCGGTGGGGCCTGCTGCAGGCCGCCGCAACAGTTCGGTGGTGATGGTCTCTCTGATGGCGCTTCCTTCGTCGCCGGCGACGCTGTCGGCGAGGGCACCCCCGTGGCGCAAGCGAATCGCTAACCCCCGCCGGTGCACCCCCGTATAAATAGCCAGGGTGCATTAGGGGTGCACTGCGGCGACGCCGCCATCATCGGCGGTAGCCCACCGTAACATCTGATTGAGAAAAACTCCAATGAAAATTGCGTAGAAAAGCTACCGAGGAAGACGACGGGGGAGTGCGGGATACGGCGTGAGGACCTTCACACGGCGGGGGTCAGTGGTTCGAATCCACTAGCGCCCACCAACTTTTGACCAATCGTTTGCAACGGGTGAAAAAACGCCGCGCGGGTTCGCGGCGTTTTTTTGTACAGGCACGATAGGCGCGCGCGTCTCTGGTTAACGCGACCGAAGCATGCGCACAGGCGACACGATGTGTGAGCGTTCGGGAACGTCAGCGGCCTTCGCGGCGTTCGCGGCGACGTCGAATCACTGCGATTGACATTCCGACAGCCATCAACCCGAGCGTGGTTGGCTCCGGAACCTTTTCCGAGACGAAGGCTCCGACCTTCTGCCCTGAATCGTTCACGTATCGTGCCTTGATCGACGGCAGCAGGTCCGTATTGTTGCTGGTAAAGCCGAAGAGCGGGCCGCTGACGTCGATATCGTAACGTCCAAGTGAATAAGTTTGAATCAGCCAGGTTTGCACCACCAGGACTGCCAACCTTCCAGTCAGTGCACTCGAAACCTGAACCAGTGCCGCTGCACCCGTTGGCGCTGAGCCCACCAGTCAGGAGATTCCAATAACTGAGGTCTCCGGGCGCGTTGACAAGCGATGTCTGATCGACCGCCGACGCGATCTTTACAGCGACCTCATCGATGCGTGAGCCCGTGCCGCTGTATTCGGCTGTGTTGATCGTTAGAGCTACCCGATAGGTGTCGTTCACACCATCAGCGGCGTACAGATCCACCGGCGCCAGGCCGAGAATCTCCAGCGTGTAGGTGGAACCCTGGCATGTTGCACAGGTTGGCCCTCCTATCGTCATCGAATCTGCACGTGCATGCTGCGCGCCTGCGAGGAGAGCGGCACACACGAAGAACGCAGCGCGAAGTAGCTTGGTCATAGGTTACTCGACACGCCCCATCATGAAATCCGCGCATGTCGCGGAAGCGCTAGGGACATATCACCGGTCGAGCAACCCATTTGCCATGACGGGAGCATCCGAATCCAATTTCACTCCCTTGGTAAATCTGAGGGAAAACCTGAACATTACAATTCTGAACTGTCCCTGAAGGCGTGAGGTTGACCGAGAAGGAGTTCAATGAGCAGACTTAGTTCGCGCGCCGGATCCACTAAAAAGCTCCTCGGTAAAATCTACCCGCTACATCAGTCCCCTTCGAACCGGCTATCATGTGTTCAGGTTTCACGCCCACCAGCCTTCGCCCACTTCGCGGGCTACGGCCGGCAAGCCAGCGTGCGTTGAAGCGCGCGATGATCCCGATACGCATGTCGCCTCCTCGCGCCGCAGGTGCGGCTGCCAGGCGCAAGGTGGCGAACGAACCGTGATGCGGTCCTTTGGGCGGTCAAAGGCCTTGCTAAGGGTTCATCAAGGGCCTCACGCTTAGGACTGCGGAGAGGCGCGATGTTGCTGAAGGCGGAAGGGTTGTACGTCTTCGGTCCCTATCGGCTAGACGCGCACGAGCGGCAACTGGTGCGCCACGGCGAGCCGGTTCCGCTCCCGCCAAGGGCCTTCGACCTGTTACTGGCGCTCGTGGCGCGCGCCGGATCCCTTGCGACGAAAGAAGAGCTGCTCAGCGAGGTATGGGCCGGGACATTCGTCGAGGAGGCGAACCTCTCCTACACGGTTTCGCTCCTGCGGAAAGCGCTCGGCGAGGAGGGCTATATCGAGACCGTACCCAAGAGCGGGTACCGATTCATTGCCCCGGTTTCCGTTGTCAGCGCCGTCCCGGCGGACGCCCCGTTGCCCGCTCCGAGTGGAGCCAAAACTCGGAAGCGCTGGAGTGCGCGCTGGCTTGGTGCTCTTGTTGCTCTGGGTTTACTCGCCGTCAGTGTCGTCACGCTCTTACTGGTGTTCGGGTCGAGTGTCGAGCGGCTTCGACCGTGGCTGCGGGAACCGGCAACCGTGCCACGGATCGAATCGCTGGCGGTGCTGCCTCTGTCGAATCTGATGGGCAGTGAGGACCAGGAGTATTACGTCGCTGCCATGCACGAGGCGCTGATCGGGGAGTTGGGGAAGATCGGCGCGCTGACCGTGAAGTCGCGCACGTCGGTGATGCAGTACAGAAGCCGAGTGAAGCCTGTGCCCGAGATTGCGCGCGAGCTGGACGTGGATGCGCTGGTGGAGGGATCCATGTTCAAGTCGGGCGACCGGGTGCGCGTCCGTGTGCAGCTCATTCGAGCGAGACCCGTCGAGCGCGAGCTCTGGTCGCAGGAGTTCGACGGGGAGCTGCGGAACATCCTGACGCTGCAATCGGACGTGGCGCGTGCGATCGCCGAGAAGATTCAGGTTGTGATGACGCCGATGGAGACAGCGCGCTTGACCACGACGCGAACGGTCGATCCGCGGGCCTACGATCAATGGGCGAAGGGCTGGTCCCAGTTCAACAGGCTGACGGTGGATGGAATGAACCAGTGTCTCGAGCACACAACGTCGGCACTGTCCCTCGACTCGAACTACGCGCCGGCGTACGCGCTCAGAGCGTCCTGCCTGAGCGTGCTCCCGCAACTGAATGGGGCCGCTCCGAGCGACGCGTACCCAAAGGCGGCTGAGGCGGCTCGTCGGGCACTGAGCTTGGATCCGAACAACGCGGAAGCGCACTTCGGGCTTGCGTGGACGCTCGCCAGCTACGATTGGGACTGGCCGGGCGCGGAGCGAGAGTACCGGCGCGGTCTCGAACTGATTCCGAGCTCCGCCTTCGGCCACTCGCGCTTTGGCTGGTTTCTCAGTTGGTTGGGACGCGATGCCGAGGCGATGGAGGAGGTGACGCGTGCCTTGCAATTGAACCCTACCGGGCCCAATGAGATTCAACGCGCCGCTGCGGTCCACTTCGTGGCACGCCGGTACGACGCCGCGATCATCGAGGCTCAACGGGCCATCCAGATCGATCCCACTTTCACGTTCGCATACGTTCGCCTCGGGCAGGCCTACACGGAAAAGCGGATGTACGAGCAAGCGGTCGCCGCCATGGAAAAGGCCGTCCAGCTCTCCGGCGGGTTCGAGGGGAGGGGAATGCTTGGCCGAGCGTACGCGTTGTGGGGTCGTCCTGGCGAAGCCCGCCGCATTCTCGACGAGCTCCTGAGCGGCAATCCCAAAGGTTATGCAGGTCCGTTCCATATAGCGCAGATTTACTGCGCGCTCGGACAGAAAGACGAGGCGCTGCGTTGGCTCGAAGAGGCATACCGGGAGCACGACGGGAACATCGTTCTTTTGAAAGTGTTTCCCGCGTGGGATTCGCTGCGCTCCGACCCGCGGTTTCAGGATTTACTGCGTCGCATGAACTTCCCATGAGCGGCGATGTCAGCCAGGTGCGCCGAGTCAGCGGGACTTGGACTCAGGAGTGCGCCCGGAAGCGACATCCCTACCGAGTTGGCGTTGGATCACTGTCTCAGGATTAGTGACGAAGGGGATGGAACGCACGAAGTCTGATGTGCAGTGATGTGCAGTGAAGTTCTCCCAGCCTGTGACCACATCTGATAGAATGTAGCCTCAATGGGGACACGAGAGAAACGAATCGGAATCCGGGAACTCAAGTCGACGCTGAGCGAATGCGTGCGGGAGGTCAGGGCCGGCAGGACCATCGTTGTCACCGATCATGGCCAGCCCGTCGCCCGCATCATTCCCGAGACGGTCTCGTTGCGTGAGCGCGTTGAGGCTCTGCGGAAGGCCGGCGCGATTGCGTGGAGCGGGCGGCGGCTCCGGCCGGCGAAGCCCGCCGGCAAGGTCCGTGGTACCAAGACCGTTGCCGATCTGGTCGTCGAAAACCGCGAGTGATTTCGTATCTCGACGCGAGCGCGCTCGTGAAGCGCTATGTCGTGGAACGCGGCTCACGAGAGACGATCGCGCTCACGGCCGCCTCGGAAATGACGGCGACGTCGATCGTCAGCCGCGCCGAGGTCGGCGCGGCATTCGCCAAGGCGGTTCGCGCGGGTCTCGTCAAGGACGAAGTCGCACGGAACGCCCAGCGAAGGTTCGCCGGAGATTGGCCCGATCTCGCACGGGTGTCCATCACAGAAGCACTCGTAGAGCGAGCCGAGCGGCTAGCGTGGGAGCACGGTTTGCGCGGCTACGACGCGGTCCAACTCGCGTCGGCGCTGACCTGGCAGGAATCGGTCGGCGAGGAGATCGTGCTGGCGACATTCGACCAGCAGCTATGGGAAGCGGCCAAGCGATTGGGACTGAAGGCATGGCCGGACCAGCTACCAAGCGACGAGCGAGCCGGAAGAGCCGTCTGATCAAGCCCCGCCTGGATTCGTCGCGACAGCAGCTGGCACGGTCGGCGCGTGTGCGGCGTGCGTGCCTCACGCCAGCATCGCGTATCAGCCCCGCGATCCGGCGCACACGGTGCTCCACGGCCTCGTCCGCGACCACTTCGAGACGTTCCGTGCGCGGGCGGTCTCGCGCCGCGACGGCGAAGGCCTGCCGCGCTTCGTGGAGCGCGAGTTTCGCGAGTTCCTGACCTGCGGCTGCCTCGCCGCGGGATTCGCGCGTTTCCACTGCGATGCGTCTGGCCATGACCGCTTGGTGCCGTTCTCGTGCAAAGGGCGCGGTTTCTGTCAGTCCTGCGGTGGGCGTCGGCATCTGGGCCTCCCGACGGACCGGCCCGAGCCTCGGCCTGCGCACCACCACGAGACGCCTTCGACGCGGACAGCTAATTAGACGCGGCGGCCGACGCGACGTTCTGATCGCCTCGGTCGGCGTGTGTTTCAGCGCGAGCCTCAACTCCCACCAGCGCTCCTTCGCCGTGATGATGAGCGGGCGATTTGGCACAATCTGGCGCGAGACGCGCTCTAATCCGCGCTGTCGGAGAGGGCGAGCGGGGTTCTGATAAGGTTCTTCTGTAAACTCGCTTCCGCAGCACAGCGTTAATGCGGACTATCCTCCGGACTATCCTCCCCGTCGTTCGTGTGGGACGACGAGGCGTATCACCTCGAGAAGGATCCCGAGCGCCGCACGTTCGCGGAGATCCTGGTGGACGTGGTCGCGGCCGACGTCATCGAGCCCTGGGGCGGCGGCAAGTGGTACATGGAAGTGTTCCGGTCCACGGCATCCGAGCCTGAGGACTGGAACGGCGAGCTCTAGACAGATCCTCGTTTCATCCCCCTTGTGGCGGTTGCCAGAGTTCAACCTTGTTGCCCTCTGGATCCATGACCCATCCGAATTTTCCATATTCCGAGTCGTCTGTCTTGTCGAGCACGTCACAGCCCTCCTCGCGCAGTGCTTTGAGGAGTCCTGCGAGATCTTCGACTCGATAGTTGACCATGAAGGTCGACTTGCTCGGAGCGAAGTGTTTGCCGTCCGCTGGACCGACTGACCATGCCGTCGTTCCCTTGGTGGGATTTCCGTCGGAGTCCGTCCAGTCGAAGGCTGCTCCACCCCAGTCCTGAACGGCTATTCCAAGGTGCTTCTTGTACCAAGCGCATAGCGCCTTCGGATCCCTGGCGCTCATGAAGATACCGCCGATGCCTGTGACTCTTCGCATTCCGACCTCCGAACTTCGTCAGTGTAACGCCGAGACCGGCGGTGGCAGGACCGACCAGCCAACCGGCGAGATCGGCGAGACCTTACCACGCATCGTATGCCGCGGCGCGTGCTCTCTGCGTATACTGCGCACATGCGGGCGACCGCCCTTCTCATCCTCTCCCTCGCTGCCACGCTTGGACTGGCCGCGCAGGCGAATGACCTCGTCAAGTACCGCGTCGCGCCGCACGACACCGACGCGGCGCTGACGCGCTTTGACGACCCGCACTACATCGCCTTCGACCGAACCGCGCCGGCGTCGGCGAACTTGCTCATCTTCATGAGCGGCACCGGCGGCAAGCCAGCCAACGTCTCGGATTTTCTGGACCTGGCCGCCGGACAGGGCTATCGCGTCATTTCCCTCGCGTACAACGACACGCCTGCGGTCGTCGCCGTTTGCCCGCTCGATCCGGATGTCAATTGTTCAGCGAAGGTGCGCCAGAAGCGGATCTTTGGCGACAACGTGACGGACCGTGTGGATGACGCGCCGGCAGAGTCGATCGTCAATCGCCTCGTGAAACTGCTCGTCACGCTCGATCTCCAGCATCCGTCGGAAGGCTGGGGCGCGTATCTCGACAACGGCGCGCCGCGCTGGAGCCGCATCGTCGTCACGGGCCATTCGCAGGGTGCGGGCATGGCCGCATACATCGCCCAGCGGCGCCAGGTCGCGCGCGTGGTGCTGTTTTCGAGCCCGTGGGATTTCCACGGACGGCTGGGCCAGCTCGCGCCGTGGGTGCTCGATGGCCCAGGGAAGACCCCGACGGCCTCCTGGTTCGCGGCGTACCACAAGAACGAGAACACGGCCCGGTACATCGCAGAGGCGTATCGTGCGTTGCGTGTGCCCGAGACGAACATTCGCGTCTTCACGCTCGAACCCGCCCGCAAGACCGGCGACAACCCGTATCACCTGAGCATGCTGGGAAATCTCGCGACCCCGCGCGATCCCAGCGGCGCACCTGCCTACGCCGACAACTGGAAGTTCCTGATTGGCACGTCACGCTGAAGAGAAGGATAGTTGGCCAGCGCCAGCGCGTTCCACACTTCTGCCTTCTGCCCTTTGACTTCTGCCTTAACGCTGGTCTTGACTCACCTAACTTCGAACTGGATCGCGCGCACGATCGCCGCGTCCTTGCCGACGCGCGACTTCGCCGAGATCGACAGCACATACCGTCCCGGCGTGAAGCGACGCGCCGGAACGCAAACTTCGACCTGCTCCCGGCGCCGTTCGACTGTTCCACAACGTCAGCGATCGACGATGTCTCTGACGTAGACGCTGCGGCCGCCTGTAGCGGATGCGCGCCTGCGGGTGGATGGGGACGGGAATGTCTGGATCACGCTGCGGCATCCCTGGGCGGACGGGACCACGCATCTGCGCTTCGAGCCTCTCGCCCTGCTCGAGCGCCTGGCCGTCCTCATTCCCCGACAGCGGATCAATTTGGTGCTGTACGACGGCGTGCTGGACGGACACCCTCGAGACCCCTGGGTCGGCTATCCTAACAGTCGTGAAGTCCTGGATCTCCGCCGCGTCGCTAGCTGCGCTGACGCTCGGCTCGGCCGCGACCGCTCCGCTCGCGTCGCCCTCCGCCAACGCCGCCGACTATCTCGTCTACGTGGCGTCCGAAGCGGCCGACCGGATCAGCCTCGTGCGATTCGGTCCTGACGGCGGCCGGCTCGATCACGATCTGCCGACCGGCATCATGCCGGCCGACATCGACGGCCCGCACGGCCTCGCCGTGTCACCCGATCGCCAGTTCTACTACGTGTCAATCGCGCACGGGCAGCCGAACGGGAGCGTCTGGAAGTACTCGGCGGCGACCGACGCGGTCGTCGGCCGGACGACGGTGGGGATGTTCCCGGCGACGATGCAGACGAGCCCGGACGGCGAGCTGCTCTACGTCGTCAACTTCAACCTGCACGGCGACATGGTGCCTTCGTCGGTCTCCGTCGTCGCCACCGGGCCGATGCTCGAGATCGCGCGGATTCCGACCTGCACGATGCCGCACGGCTCGCGGATCAATCCGCAGGGCACGAAGCACTACTCGGCCTGCATGATGGACGACATGCTCGTCGAGATCGACACCGCGACGCTGAAGGTCTCGCGCTACTTCGTGCTGACGAAAGGCGCCGAGGCCGGCCACACCGGATCGCCCGCGCCGGCCGCCTCGGGCCGCGACCACGCCATGGTGGGGCACGGACCCGAGGCGCCGAAGGTGCCGGCGGCCACCTGCTCGCCGACCTGGGCGCAGCCGTCAGCCGACGGCCGCTCAGTCTACGTCGCGTGCAACGCCTCGAACGAGATCGTCGAGGTCGCAGCCGGGACGTGGACGGTGACCCGGCGAATGGCTGCCGGCCCGGGCGTCTACAACCTGGCGGTCACGAAGGATGGCCGGCTGCTCGCCACCAACAAGCGCGGACAGTCCGTCTCGGTCTTCGACGCGAGCGACGGCCGCGAGCTCGCGAGGATTCCCACGAAGCGCCGCGTCGTCCACGGCGTGGTCGTCTCTCCTGACGACCGGTATGCGTTCGTGTCGGTCGAGGGCGTCGGAACCGAGCCAGGCACAGTGGAGATGATCGACTTGCAGTCGCTCAAGGTCGTCGCGACCGTCGATGTCGCGCCTCAGGCCGGTGGGATCGACTTCTTCAGGCTGCAGTGACTGGCGGCCGACGGTTATTGCCCGCTCAGATGTCTTGGCTTTCACCGCCGGCAGGCGCGTGATCCAGATGCCGCTGTTGATGTCGTTGAAGTAGATCAGGCCGTTGTACGGCTGCGCCCCCCACGTGAACGGGAGGTTCGGGCGCCAGCCCTTGGGGTCTCCCGTCCAGAGCCGCGCGATTTCCCGGCCCTGCTTGTACAAATCGCCGCGCAATTCGCCTGAGACGTCGACGACGCGGCCGCCCCCGTTGTAGTAGCCCATCACCATCACGTCGTCGGCGATCCACATGTTGTGGGACCCTGCCTCTGGAACCGCGTACTGCGCGACCCGGCGGGGGTGCTCGATGTCCGTGACGTCCACGACGTGGACGATGCCCTGGACGGGGATGCGGTCGCGCGACTCGATGTCGAAGCGCGCCGGAAAGACTTCGTCGCCGATGAAGACGTAGTTCTTGTAGCGGAAGACCGCATGCGCGCCGGCCACCCAGCCGGGCCCGTAGAGATCGAGGTAGTTGAATCGGAGCTGGCTGACGAACTTCGGGCTCACCGGGCTGCCGCCCTTGATCCCGTTTCCGATGTCGAGGATGACGAGGCCGTCGCGCCAGTAGCCCATGTAGAGGAAACCGTCCTTCGCGTAGACGTCGTGCAGGTAGCGGCCCGCCGTGAACGATTCACCCTCGGGCCGCGTGATCGACTTCGCCAGCGGGTTCTCGAGCTGCCAGCGGGCGATCTCCTTCGGGCTCCTCGGGTCCTCGAAGTCGATCACGCGCAGCGAGCCGGTCGCATCGTCGGTCAGGTAGACAAAATGGCCGTCGATGAAGGCACTGTGAACCCCGCCCGTAACGGTCGACGTGTACTCCGAGAGCACTTTCGGATGTGCTGGCAGCGACGTGTCGAGGAACACGATGCCGTTCTTGCGGTTCGACGCGCCCTCACGCGTCACCACCGCCGAATCTTGCCGTCCGCCGTGGTGCTGACGTCGTTGACCAGGCGCGCGTCGAACGCGACCGAATCGGTCTTCACCGGCGAGGCCGGGTTCGAGATGTCGTAGACCCAGACGCGCCCGCCGAGCGAGGCGACGTAGGCGTAGTTGCCGACGATCCATTCCTCGGTGGTCTGGAACTCCTCGAGCGGAGTGCGGCCGACGACCTCGAGTGGCCGTTCGACGCCGCGCGGCGAGACGACGACTGAGGCGACGGCGCTGCGGTCGCCGCTCGATGCGGTGAGCGTGTACGTGCCCGGCCGTTCGGCGACGAACGCGCCGTCGGGCTCGATCATCGCGCCGTCACCTGTCACGGACCATCGGATCGCGGGCAGCGGTGGGCCGCCCGCGGCCGCTCCGGATGCCTGGGCGGCAAAATGCACGACGTCTCCCGTGCGGGCACGCGCGGATCTCGGCGAGACCGACAGCGTGCGAACCGGATTGGCGATGATCGTGGCATCGACGCTGGCGGTCGCCTGGCCGCTCTTCGCCGTGAGGCGGACCTTGCCCGGCGCGACGCCGGTGACCAGGCCCGCCGCATCGATGGACGCGATGGCCGGCGCGTCCGAGGTCCACTCGATCGCGGCGTCCGCCCGGGGGTCGCCGTTCGCGGTCCGGGCGACGGTACCGAGCGCAATGCCGGCGCCGACCGCGATGGGCGCCTTCAGCGGCTCGATGTCGATACGGCTCACCGCCTGCGGCCTGACCGTCACGCTGGCCAGCGCGGGCTTGCCCCCGATGATCGCTCCGACCTTGATCTCTCCGGGAAGGAAGAAGGTCACCGATCCGTTCTCGTCGGTGGCGGCGGCCGTGTCGAACGGCACGGCAAACCACGTCGTGGCCTTGACGTCGAGGCGTCTGCCGCTCTCGTCGAAGGCCGTGGCCGTGAACTTCATGGTCTGGCCGACCTCGGCGTCGGCCTTCCCCGGCGTAATCTCGACCCGCGTCGCCGGCGGACCCGCCGGTGCCGGAGTCTGTGCGGTCGCGGTCGCGGACGCGATGAGCAGGGCAGTTGAAAGTACAGCAGGGAGACGCATGCAACCTCCGGCGGGACACCATACCTTACCAGCTGATCATTAGCCAGTGGGAGGCGGACCTATTGCTTCGATCTGCACAGCCTGTGCGGCCCAGATTGCCTCGACCTCACGCCGGACCATGTCAGTTTGGGATTCCTCAAGCCGGAAGACGACGAGCTCAATCCGGAGCAGCCGTTCGTCGCTGGCTCGGACCTCGATCGGCCGCAATACTCCAGAAGTCATAGGCTTCGCCGCCCAAGGTCGATTGACCAGTGCGGTTACCAATTGCTCCCGATCGTGCACAGTCGGATAGTCGGCAACATTGGGCGCCACGGTGAATCGCTGATTGAATCTTTCCAGTTTCTTCACGCCATCGATGACGCGCATCGGATCCAGACCGAGCGTGAGGAGCGTGAGTGCCGCGATGCCATCGCATTTCAGCTCGAGTTCTTGACGGGGGCGGCCGGGGGGATCTCATCAAAAGTTGCCCAGAGGAATTCGTGCGCGATCTCATGGGCTGCGAGAGCCTGGAGCTCGGAAGCGGTGAGTACCTTCAGCGCGGGTCGAGAAACCACCAGAATGACGCGCGCGCGAAGGCCGATGAAGGCCTGCGGTACGTCCAGGACGTCGATGTCGAACGCGTGGTCCAGTTCGTGGTAGATCAAGATGGGCTTCAGGGTGTCGAGCTTCTTGACTTCGGCGGCTGTAGGCACGAGCGCATTCTCGCGGTGTAACATCGCGCGCGTCAGGTCACGTTCCTCGCTCGACACAGGACTCTTCCGAAACCCGCGCAGCGTCGAGTCGATATCGCTGGAGGCGACTTGCTCGAAAAAGCGCAGCGCCGCAGATAGCGGCCCTGACGGTTGGTCCTGACAGAGAGCGGGTCCTGAAAACGAGGCGTACACTGTCACGAGCAGAGTGATGATCCCGATACGCATGTCGCCTCCTCGCGCCGCAGGTGCGGCTGCCAGGCGCAAGGTGGCGAACGAACCGTGATGCGGTCCTTTGGACGTTCAAAGGCCTTGCTAAGGATTCGTCAAGGGCCTCACGCGTAGAACTCCGGAGAGGCGCGATGTTGCTGACGGCGGAAGGGTTGTACGTCTTCGGTCCCTATCGGCTCGACGCGCACGAGCGGCAACTGTTGCGCAATGGCGAGTCGGTTCCGCTCCCGCCAAGGGCCTTCGACCTGTTACTGGCGCTCGTGGCGCGCGCCGGCACGCTTGCCACCAAAGAGGAGTTGCTCGCCGAGGTATGGGCCGGCACTTTCGTCGAGGAGGCGAACCTCTCCTACACGGTTTCGCTCCTGCGGAAAGCACTCGGCGAGGAGGGCTACATCGAGACCGTACCCAAGAGCGGGTACCGATTCATTGCCGCGGTTTCCGTTGTCAGTGCCGCTCCGGCGGAAACCACGTCGCCGGCTTCGAGCGGAGGGAAAACTCGGAAGCATTGGAATGCGCGCTGGCTTGCGGCTCTCGTTACTCTGGGTTTACTCGCCGTTAGTGCCTGGATGGCATGGAGACCGGGCTTCTCGCGACCCCCTGAGCTAATCACGGTGCCGATTGCCAGCCTGGGCGGCGTGGCCAGCGGTGCCCGCCTTTCGCCGGATGGTACGCAGGTCGCTTACCAGTGGGACGGCCGCCGGAATGAGACCGACACTAGGCACTGGCACGTCTACGTGCAGGCGGTCGAAGGCGGCGAGCCGCACACACTGACTACGGATCGCGTATCAGAGTTTGGTGCTGCGTGGTCACCAGACGGCAAACGGATCGCGTTCCTTCAAAATGTGAGTGACGGGACATCCGCCCCGCAACACCATCCACGAGATTCCTGCCTCGGGAGGCCCGGAACGACGTCTTAGCCCAGACGGAGTTTTTGCAAACGGGGCTGTGACTCCGATCGACTGGTCGCCTGACGGGAACTCGATCGTATTTACGTCGATCGCGGATGAGTTAGGCCGGAAGGGCCTGGCATTACTGTCACTTGTCAGCGGGCGTGTGACACCACTGACAGCTCCACCGATAGGCAGCATCGTCGATAGTCTGGCACGCTTTTCTCCGAACGGCCTGCGCATCGCTTTTTAGCGAGTCGGCATCAATGCCGGAAACAATGGCGATCTCTACACAATACCGGTGGGCGGCGGATCTGAACGACAGGTCACCTTCGGCGGTCACGGCATACGGGGACATGACTGGACCGTTGACGGAAAGGAACTGGTGTTCTCATCGGATCGAAGTGGCTATTGGACGCTTTGGCGAATCGCCGCAGACGGTTCTGAGCGCGAGCCACGTCCGGTCACCGGGATCGGTACGGATGCCTTTTCCCCGTCCATCGCAAGGACTAAGAACCGGCTCGCCTACCACGAATACCGCGTGGATAGCGATATCTGGCGTGTGCCGGTATCAGTGGGCGAGGACGGTGCCGCACCGAGTGTTGGCACCACGCCGGTCCTCGTGCAGGGGTCCACTCAACTGGACGGAAGTCCGCAGGCGTCTCCCGACGGCACGCGGCTCGTCTTCGCTTCTCAGCGTTCCGGTGACGAAGGCATCTGGGTCTCAGATATCGACGGTGGGCGGCCCATGCAGATTGCTGCATTTCAAGGGTATCCGTCCGGCTCGCCGCGCTGGTCGCCGACAGGTACCCGAGTCGCCTTTGAGGCGTCGCCCTCCGGCCACGCAAACATCTTCATCGTCGGCGCACAGGGCATACCGCGACCAGTGCCTCTGACTGCGGGGCCGGCGCGAGAACATCGTGCCGAGCTGGTCAGCAGACGAAAAATGGATCTATTTCGCGTCGAACCGAACCGGCCGCTACGAAGTGTGGAAGGCTCCCGTCAACGCCGGAGGGTCGGCTACGAAGGTCACCCGAGACGGGGGATTTGCCCCTGTCGAATCATCCGATGGCAAATTCGTTTATTACCTGAAAGGGATCGAGTCCAGCAGCATCTGGCGCGTGCCTGTCGAAGGCGGAGAAGAGACCTTCGTCGTGGACGGGCCAACGCCGAATTTCTGGGGCTACTGGGCGCTTCTTCCCGACGGCATTTGCTTCGCGACGTGGGAGGCGCAAAATGTCGCTGCGCCGGTGCACTACTTCGACTTCGCCAGCAAGAGCAAGGGGCTGGTGGGGCATCTAGATGCCCCACGCGATTCAGTTCACCCCAGGGTTCGCGATGACGCCTGACGGCAAATCGATTCTGTACGTGAAGATGAAGCCCACCACGTCCGCCATCATGCTCGTCAAGAATTTCCGCTGAATTAAACTGCTGTGGGCGGCGGTCAGCGTCTTCCTCGCGAACACTGTCTCATCCATGCTCAACACGCTCGCCGTTTACGGCTACCGGTCGATGCGCGATCTCGTCATCTCGCTCGATCGGCTCAATCTGGTGACGGGGCCGAACGGCAGCGGCAAGTCGAACCTGTATCGCGCGCTGCGCATGCTGGCCGAGGCGGCACAGGGACGCGTGATTCAGTCGCTCGCCAGAGAAGGCGGCCTGCAGTCAACGCTGTGGGCCGGGCCTGAATCCTTTTCGCGATCGGTCCTCCGCGGCGAGCATCCCGTGCAGGGCGGCGCACGAACGAAGCCGGTCAGCCTGCGACTGGGCTTCGCGGGAGATGACTTCAGCTACGCGATCGATCTCGGGCTGCCGGTGCCCCCTGCCGGAGCCTTCGGCCACGATCCGGAGATCAAGCGTGAGTGCGTCTGGGCCGGACAGAAGCTGCGGCCATCGGCAATCCTCGTGGATCGGCGCGGTCCCGTCGTCAAGGTAAGGGAGCCGAAGGGTGAGTGGACGATCCTCACCCACCAGCTCGCAAGCTTCGACAGCATGATGACGCACTGCGCGGATCCGCGGAACACGCCGGAACTGCTGATGCTCCGCGAGGAGATGCGGGCCTGGCGGTTCTACGATCACTTCCGAACGCGATGCATCGGCTCCGGCGCGCGTTCCGCAGATCGGCACGCACACGCCGGTGCTGAGCCACGACGGCTCCGACCTGGCCGCGGCGCTGCAGACGATCCGTGAGATCGGCGATACCGAGGCGGTGGATCGGGCGATAGACGATGCCTTTCCCGGCGGGCGAGTCGAGGTGCAGCCACAACGACGGTTGGTTCGATGTCCACATGCAGCAGCACGGCTTGCTGCGACCTCTTCGAGCCGGCTGAACTATCGGATGGAACGCTGAGGTATCTTCTCTGGATCGCAGCGCTGCTGACGCCGCGGCCGCCCGGCTTGCTCGTGCTGAATGAGCCGGAGACGAGCCTGCATCCGGATCTGCTTCCCGCTCTCGGCCGCCTGATCGCTCAAACCGCGGAGCGCTCGCAGGTCGTCGTGGTCTCTCACGCGCCAGCATTAATCGACGCGCTTCAACAATTGCCGGCATGCCGGTCGATCATGTTGGAGAAGCGGTTGGGGGAGACGGCGACTGTTGGCGACAACCGACCGGAGATGTCCTGGCAGTGGCCGGCGCGCTGATACGAACGCTCTACACCCTCAAGATCAAACAGGAGAAGAGGAGAAAGGGAGATTTTATTTTGTTCTTGATCGAAGACGCGACAACGAGCTTCACATCGCTACAACGAGCTTTTCCAGCACAAATGCCGGGGTTAATCAAGAAGAACAAAACTAACTCCCTTTCTCCCTTTTCTCCTGTTCGATCTTGGTGTGTATGCCGCCGCGAATGATCGCAACTTGATTCGCGTAGACTGTGACGCTGGAGGCTGGGACTATGACATTCAACCTGACGCGAAAGACGCTCGGGCGCTGGTGCGGCGCGCTCGCTGGCGCGACGATCGCTCTTGCAATCAGTGGGGTGCTCGATGCGCAGCAGCCGCCGGCTCCCGCACAGAATGCACCCGCGCAGACCCCATCTGGGCAGCAGCCGGCAGCGCGGGGCAATCAGCCCGATACCGGTCCCGTCCGCGACGCTAATAATGCCATCATCGGTTTCACGAAGCTCGCCGAGATTCCCGGCACCCCCTGGCGCATTCATGACGCCGCGCGTCCGCATCCGCGTGTGATTACTCCCGGTGCAACACCCGGTGCGCCGCCCTCGGACGCGATCATCCTGTTCGACGGCAAGGATCTATCGAAGTGGCAGCACTCGAGAAATGGACAGGTGTCGGACGCGACGTGGCCGGTGAAGGATGGTTACTTCGAGACCGGCGCGGGATCGGGATCGATCGTCACGCGGGAGAAGTTCGGTGACGTGCAACTGCACGTCGAGTTCGCCACGCCGAGCCCGGGCCGTGGGTTCAGTCAGGATCGCGGCAACAGCGGCGTGATGTTCATGGGCCGCTACGAAGTGCAGGTGCTGGATTCGTACGAGAACGTGACTTACGCCGACGGTCAGGCCGCCGCGATCTACGGCGAGTATCCGCCGCTCGTCAATGCGGCCCGGAAGCCGGGCGAGTGGCAGACCTACGACATCGTCTTCGAAGCGCCCAAGTTCAATGGTACCACGCTCGTCGCGCCCGCCTACATCACGGTGTTCTGGAACGGCGTCCTGGTGCAGCATCGTCGGCCGGTGATGGGATCGACGTCGGCAACGACGACGCAGCACGCGTACACGCCGCACGATCCCGAGCTGCCGCTGACGCTGCAGGATCACTCGCATCCGGTGCACTACCGGAACATCTGGATTCGCCGGCTCGCCGGTTACGATTTGCCGGAAGCCAAGTGACGTTCGCGACTCGCGACTCGCGATTCGCGACTCGCGACTCGGTCGCGACTGGCGCTGGGACTGCGAGCTCGCGCTGAGAGCTGAGAGCTGAGAGCTGAGAGCTGAGAGCTGAAGCTGATAGCTACGATGTGAACCGTCTGGAGCGGAATTGGCTCGAGGCCCCAGGCGGCATTGATAGCGGCCACTGCGGACTGCAGCGCGGCGGTCATCGTCGTAGCCATCGTCGCGAGCGCGCGCAGGAATACCTGATCCTTCGGTGACGCGCATCGGTCAAATGCCATCAGCGCGTTACAGGCGGCAGCATGGAGAGCCGCGTCCGGCGGCACACCGTGCCAGAACCCGGATGCGACGTACCGATGGCTCTCCAGCATGCCTGACGCCGCGGCTTCACCAGTCGCGGCTCGACTTCGAGTGCATCGGCGAAGACCGGTTCCCCGTCCACTGAAACCATGGTGCGGCTGGAGAGGTGCCTGAAACGCAGGTACTCGCCGCGGCTGTGCCGTCCCATCGCCCAGCTCTCGAGGAGTCCAACACGTGACGTGCTGGATCCGCGGCGACCGTGACGCGCTGATGAAACAGCTGTCCGCGAACGGGATCGTCAGTCCCGGGTAGTACTCGAGCTGCGCGTCCGCGCCGACGACAAGAGTTGACTGACTGTGTCGCCTCAGCGCCCTGCGGCATGCCCAGGATTCGGGAGGCCGTCTGCATGATCACGACGGCGCGCGCGCCGGGTTCGACGGTGACGTCGATCGTGTTGTCGTCGCCGCCACACAGTCCAGGCCCGAGCGTGAGGATCTGCACGAGCGCGCGTCCGCCATCGAGCCGGAAGGGACGAACGATCTTCAGTGGCGCGGCCACGTGTGCATGCGCCAGCGCGTGCCCGTTGGGCCTGGCGCAAAGACGAGCTCGAGTCGTCCTTTCACCAAGGCTCGTGCGGCGATGTCGAGAGCGATCACGCGGCCTCGAACAGCACCTGCCGACGAATCCAGTCGATCGACGTCGTTCAGCCCCTCACCCCGTTTCAGATTCGTGAAGATGACGGGCTTGCCGTCGCGGATCGGCCGCGGCATCGCGCGCCATGACCGCAAGGTCCGCTCCCACGTTCGGCGCGAGATCGATCTTGTTGATGACCAGCAGATCGCTGCGGGTCACGCCCGGCCCGCCCTTGCGCGGCACCTTGTCGCCTCCCGCGACGTCGATGACGTAGATACTGACATCCACGAGTTCCGGGCTGAACGATGCCGCCAGGTTGTCTCCGCCCGATTCGAGGAACACGATCTCCACATCAGGAAACTTCGCCCGCATCTCGTCGAGCGCCTCGTGGTTGATGGACGTGTCCTCACGGATGGCTGTGTGCGGACATCCACCCGTCTGCACGCCGCGGATACGCTCGATAGGCAGCGCGCCGGAGCGCATCAGGAACTCGGCGTCCTCATGCGTGTAGATGTCGTTGGTGACAACTGCAAGGCTGTAGCGGTCGCGCAGCTGCTTGCAGAGGCTGTCGAGTAGCGCCGTCTTGCCCGATCCCACCGGTCCGCCGACGCCGATCGTGACGCTCATGAGTTGCAGTCCCTACTGGATCGAAGCGTCAGCCGCTCTCGAGGCGCACGCGCCGACGGCGACGTCGAAGATCCGAAGAAACGAAGATCCGAAGAGAGATACGAAGAGGAATAGGTGCAATTGGGCTCGCAAAGCTGCGCATGTCGGCGACGGGGCCTGCCAGAGCGCGCCGAAGCTGCGTGGCAATCACGCACACAAGCAGTCGTCTTCCGGCGATAGGGCCTGCCAGCGCCACGCGGCCCCGCCAGCCCGCAGCGTGACGCTGCTCTCCTTCGGATTCTTCGGATTCTTCGATTCTTCGACGTCAGCCGTCGGCGCGTGCAGCTCGACAGCGAACGGCGCCTCATGATTGAAACAACCGTCGTCTCAGCGCCGCCTGCTGGTGGCATCGAATATCGAGCGCCGGCGTGCACGTGAAGAGATCGTCTTCGGTCGCGCGCTACCGCTCTGGCAATCGCGGCCTCGAGCGCGGGCTGGCATTCCACGATCAGCTCCTGTCCCTGCGCCGGACTGACGGGCATGCAGCGTGTCGCTGGCAGCGATTGAGGCAGCGATCAGGCTGTGCGCGTAGGCCACCAGCAACTCGCGGTGTGGCAGGTCCAGGAGCCTGCCAGGCGGCGCCTGATCACAATCGCCTGATGTGGCCATTCGATCGTGACTGACCCGAATGACGGCAGGATGCAGACGCTCGAGCAGCAACAGAGTCCGTCGGCCGAGGCGAACACTGGTGTCCCGCACGGAGGGAATGACCTTGTGGGCGCCGACAAGCGCGCCGAGATGTGCCAGCGCGCGATTCGCATCTGGCCGTCGCGGCGGCGGCCCATGCCAGCGACGCGGCCACCAGCTCTGCGCGTCCCCAGCCCTCCGCAATCTGCGACGCGAAGCAACTCGCGTAGCTCCGGAAGGCCGGCTCCAGCCTGGCCATAGGTCTCCAAGCCCCCGGAGTGCGCGAACGCGCCGACGGGAAACTGTGAGTCGAACAGCTGGAACAGCCGGAGCAGATGCAGGCGTGCGTCAGTGCGAGTGTTCTCCGGGCGCCCGCCCATGGAACGGCCGCCGCGCTCTTTCGAATCGGCACTCCGGCCTCGCGTCAGTCTTCCGCGAGCACATCGTCGGCGAGCGCGACGACGTCATTCCCGCTGGCGTGGATGTCGCGATGCATGTTGCCAATCAGGTGACCAATGCGTGCGGCTTCGGCCATGATCGCGCGGATGCGCGACCAGCACGTTCTCGTCTGCTGCGCTCACGACATATGCGGCTTCCGCATCGTGGTGGAGAAGCTGGCCGGGATGAAGAATGGTGCCGGTCGGCAGTTCCAGCGCGAGGACGACGCCGTCGGGCGCCTCGACCAGCCGCCGGACGCGGCGTCGATCGATGGCGCTCATCGGCAGCTCGACGATGGGCAGACCTGCCGGAGGTTCGGCGTGCGGATGGAGGACGCGAACGGGAATCGGTGCGGAAGACGACGACATGGTCCGTGCCTAAAAGAGAAAGTAGCGCTGTGCGAGCGGCAGGGACGCGCAGGCTGCGGCTCGATGCGCTCGCCGTCGATCGTTACAGTGTAACGCTCCGCGTCGATCTCGATCGACGGCATGCGTCGTTCAGGACCATGCTGTCGCTTTCCGATCGTTCGGGTGTTGCGCACCGGAAGCAGGGTTCGCCGAAGCGAAGCCGGCAGCGTTCGTGCTCCAGCGCCGCGCGCGAGACGAAAGTCGATGGCCAGCGAGTTCCGCGCCCGGCCGAGCGCGCCGAACATCGGGCGGTATCGCACCGGTTCCGGCGTCGGAATCGACGCGTTCGGATCGCCCATGAGCGCCGCGGCGATCAGCCCGCCGACGAGGATCAGATCTGGCTTGACGCCGAAGAACGCCGGCGACCAGAGCACGAGATCGGCGCGCTTGCCGACTTCGATCGATCCCACGTGCTCGGCGACGCCGTGCGCCACCGCCGGGTTGATGGTGTATTTGGCCACATACCGCGGCGCTCGCAGGTTGTCGTGTCGCGCGGCCGTCGCCGGGCAGGCGCGCCGCGCGATTCCTTCATCACATGCGCGGTCTGCCAGGTGCGCGTGATCACTTCGCCGACGCGCCCCATGGCCTGCGAATCGGAGGACATCATGCTGATCGCGCCGAGATCGTGCAGCACATCCTCGGCCGCCATTGTCTCCGGCCGAATCCGCGACTCGGCAAACGCGACGTCCTCCGGGACCTGCGAGTTGAGATGGTGGCAGACCATCAGCATGTCGAGGTGTTCGTCCAGCGTGTTCGCCGTGTAGGGCATCGTTGGATTCGTGCTCGAGGGCAGCACGTTCGGCTGGGCGCAGACCTTGAGGATGTCCGGCGCGTGACCGCCGCCGGCGCCTTCGCTGTGGTACGTGTGAATCGTGCGTCCTTTGAACGCCGCCAGCGTGTCCTCGACGAATCCGGATTCGTTGAGCGTGTCGGTATGGATGGCGACCTGCACGTCGTGCTCGTCGGCCACCGTGAGCGCCGTATCGATGGCCGCCGGTGTCGTGCCCCAGTCTTCGTGCAGCTTCAGGCCGATCGCGCCTGCGACGAATCTGCTCGACCAGCGGCTCTGGATTCGCGTCGCATTGCCCTTTCCCGAGGAACCCGAAGTTCAGCGGCAGCCCCTCGGCTGCTTCGAGCATCCGATGGATGTTCCATTCGCCCGGCGTGCACGTCGTCGCGCGCGTGCCGTCTGCCGGCCCGGTGCCGCCGCCGATCATGGTCGTGACGCCGCTGTAAAGCGCCTCCCAGGCCTGCTGCGGACTGATGAAGTGGATGTGCGCATCGATTCCGCCTGCGGTCAGGATGCGATGTTCGCCGGCGATGATCTCGGTTGAAGGGCCAATCTCGCAGGCCGGGCGTGACCCCATCCTGCACGTCGGGATTGCCCGGCTTTGCCGATCGCGGAGATGCGGCCGTCACGGACGCCGACGTCGGCTTTGACGATGCCCCAGTGGTCGAGAACGATCGCGTTGGTGATCACGAGGTCGGGCGCGCCGGAGGACGCGCGTTGCCTGCGACTGCCCCTGGCCGTCCCGAATCGACTTTGCCGCCGCCGAAGACGACTTCCTCGCCGTATCGCGCGAAGTCTTTCTCGATTTCGACGAGGAGGCCGGTATCGCCGAGCCGGACGCGATCGCCGTCGGTCGGCCCGTAGAGATCGGCATACGTGCGGCGCGCGACTTTCACGTTCGATTCCCCGAGGAATCCCTGTTCCGCCGCACGCGCATCGCGCGCGCTCGCGTTCCGCGTCGAGCGGGCCATTGACCAGCCCGTTCATGCCGAACGCGACGCGATGTCCGCCGAACGGCACGAGCTCCACCTCGCGGCCTTCACCGGGCTCGAAACGCAGCGCGGTGCCGGCGGGAATGTCGAGACGATGCCCGTAGGCGCTTCCGCGATCGAAGCGCAGGTACCTGTTGACCTCGAAAAAGTGTGTGTGAGACCCGACCTGGATCGGGCGATCGCCGTGATTGTCGACGCGAAGCCTCGTGCGGGCGAGGCCGCATTGAGCTCGACCGGTTCGTCTCGCAGGAAGTATTCGCCGGGGATCATGCTCAGCGGATCGGATCGTGCACGGTGACGAGCTTGGTGCCGTCGGGGAAGGTGCCTTCGATCTGCACCTCGTGGATCATCTCCGCGAATGCCCTCCATCACGTCAGTCGCGCGTCAGGACCTGCGCGCCGAGCGTCATCAGTTCGGCCACGGTCTTCCCGTCCCGTATGCCCTCGAGGACTTCTGCCGTGATCAGCGCGACGGCCTCGGGGTGATTGAGCTTCAGCCCGCGGGCTCTCGCCGCCGCGCCACGTCGCCGCGGTGAAGATCAGCAGCTTGTCGATTTCTCGTTCGGTCAGTCGCATGGAGATCCGTCAGTCCGCGGCGACGGCTTCCTGCTTCCCGATGCTCGCGGCCCGCCGCGGGCCGCCCGGAGGCGCGAGCTGCAGGCGTGGCAGGATTCTCGTGAGCGTATCCATCATCTCACGAACCATCCGCGGCACGCGGTCCGCTTGCAGGTGAACCCAGCCGGTTTCGCGCACGAGCGTCTGTCCGTCGATGCGCGCGACCGACAGGCTGCCGCCACGGATTTCCCGCGCCACGGACTGGTAGGGAACGATGCTGACGCCAAGGCCGGACGCGACCATCGACTTGATGATCTCGACGTTCTCGGTCTCTGCGACGACGCGCGGCTTGATGTCGGCGCGAACGAAGAACTCGTCGATCACGCGGCGCGTGTTTGAGCCGCCCTCGAACAGGATGAACGGCTGCCGACCAGCGGGCGGGAGCGGACGGCCCGTCCGTTCGCGAGCCGGTGTCCTGCGGGCGACACCAGCAGCAGTTCCTCGCGGATCACCGGAACGGTCGCGAGCGACGGGTCGTCGATGGGCAGGGTCGAGCAACCCGAGATCGGCCGCGCCCGGCGCGGAGCTTCCGAATCAGCCGCGGCGTGCCTCCGGTAATCACCTTGATGTCGACGTCCGGGTGGTGACGACGGAACTCCTTGAGGAGCGTGAGGAAACACGTAGAGACACACCGTCATCCCGCCGACCAGTCGCAGCGTGCCGGAGAGCTTCTTCTTGGTGTCGAGGATGCTCTCGGACGTGTCGCGGATATCGGCGAACACGCGATGACTCAATTGCAGCAGCGTCTCGCCGGTTGGCGTGATCTGGATGCGCCGGCCGAAGCGGATGAACAGGGGTTCCTTGAACTCCTCTTCGAGGAGCAGGATCTGACGGCTGATCGCCGATTGCGAGACGTTCAGACGAGCCCCTGCCGCGGTGAATGATCCGCTTTCAGCGATCGCGCGCAGGATTTCGAGCTGTCTCAGATCCATCTCAGGTGTTTCACTGAAATGCTGAATGTTGCATGCTGAATGCTGAATGATCGTCTCGATCAATCGGCATTCAGCAATCAGCATTCAGCAATTTCAGCATCAACATTACACCCCTGCGGGCTGTCGGTGCTTCACCGGCTTCAGGAACGGCATCAATTCGCGCAGCTTCGCCCCGACTTCTTCGAGCCGCTGATTCTGTTCGCGTTCGCGCTGGGCGTTGAACCACGGCCGGCCCTTGCGGTCTTCCTCGATCCAGTTCTTCGCGTAGGTGCCGTTCTGGATTTCGGCAAGCATCCGCTTCATTTCCTTTCGGGTCTCGTCGGTGATGATCCGCGGCCCGCCGGTGTAGTCGCCATGCTCGGCGGTGTCGCTGACGGAGTAGCGCATGTAATTGAGGCCGCCCTGATACATCAAGTCGACGATCAGCTTCAGCTCGTGCATGCACTCGAAGTAGGCGATCTCCGGCTGATACCCGGCTTCGACCAACGTTTCGAAGCCGGCTTTGACGAGTGCGCTGACACCGCCGCACAGCACCGCTTGCTCGCCGAACAGGTCGGTCTCCGTTTCCTCGGCGAATGTCGTTTCGATCACGCCCGCGCGCGTCACGCCGATCGCCTTTGGCGTACGACAACGCCATCTCTTTCGCCTTGCCGCTCGCATCCTGATGGATGGCCAGCAGGGCAGGCGTGCCCGCGCCTTCCTGGTACAGCTCGCGGACGCGGTGCCCTGGCGACTTCGGGGCAATCATCGAGACGTCGATGTCTTTCGGGAGATCGAGCGTGCCAAACCGGACGTTGAATCCGTGCGCGAACATCAGCGTCTTGCCAGCCGTGAGATTGGGGCGAATCGCCTCGCGATAGAGCGCCGCCTGGACGGTGTCGGGCACGAGCACCATGATGACGTCAGCCCAGGCGCACGCAGCGGCTGGCTCGTTGACAGTGACGCCGTCGGCCTGCGCCTTCGCGCGCGATTTGCTTCCCGCATGAAGCCCGACGCGCACATCCACGCCGCTGTCGCGCAAGTTCAATGCGTGCGCATGCCCTTGCGATCCATAACCAAGGATCGCGACCTTGCGTCCGCGTATGAGCGCGAGGTCAGCGTCAGCGTCGTAATAAATCTTGGGCACAAAAACCTCCGGAAAGGCGATCGCGATCAGTTGTAGGTTGTAGGTTTTCGGTCTTCAGTGTTCGGTTGCCGTTCTTACTTCCAGGTTCTCGGTTTCAGGTGTTCGGCTCCGGAGTCCGCCGCAGCCTACACTGAATACGATACGCCTGTTTCCGCTTCAGGGATGGCGGCCGCCGGGCCAGAAGCCCCCGGCATCCCCTGCCGACACCTCGCGACATCGCGACGCGGCCCGTGCGGACCATCTCGAGCACACCATACGGGCGTAGCACGTCGAGCAGGCCGTCAATTTTGGCTTCCGAGTCCGCCATTTCGATCACGATCGACTGCGGGGCCACGTCCACGACGCGCGCGCCGAAGACCTCGGCGAGCTGCATCGAGCGGCGGACGATGTTCGCTGGTCGGCGCTGACCTTGATCAAGCGCGAGGTCGCGGATCACCGCCGCGACGGTTCGTGATGTCTTCGACGCGAATCACATGGATCAACTTGTACAGGTGCGCTTCGATGCGCTGCGCGCCGCCGGCATCGGTCTGGACGACGATCGTCATCCTCGACACCCCCGGCGTCTCGCTGTGCCCGACCGCCAGCGAGATGATATTGAAGTCTGCGCCGGCGAAACAGCGACGCGACGCGATTCAGCACGCCCGGCCGATCCTCGACGTAAACGGTAAAATATGCATCGTCATGGGTCTTCGTCGTTACACGTCCGCGCCGGTCTCGACGATTGGGTTGGGCCGCCGGATCATCGCGTGCAGATCCGCGCCCGCGGGCACCATCGGATAGACCGTGTCTTCCTGTTCGACTCTGAAGTCCACCACGACGGGACCGGCGTGGATGCGCGCTTCCTCGACTGCGGAGAAGCACCTCGCCGCGCTTCGTCACGCTATGCCGCGGATGCCAAACGCTTCGGCGAGCTTGACGAAGTCGGGACCCGAGAGCGGCGTCGCCGCATAGCGGCGTTCGTAGAAGAACTCCTGCCACTGGCGCACCATGCCGAGATAGCCGTTGTTGATGATCGCGACTTTGACCGCGATGCCTTCCTGCACGGCCGTCGCCAACTCGCACATCGTCATCTGGAATCCGCCATCGCCAACGATGGCCCAGACCTCGGCGTCTGGACGCGCGCGCTTCGCGCCGATGGCCGCCGGCACCGCGAAGCCCATCGTCCCGAGTCCGCCTGACGTGATCAGCGATCGCGGCGCTTCGTGATGGTAGTACTGCGCTTCCCACATCTGATGCTGGCCGACGTCGGTGACGACGATCGTCTCGGTGCTCCGGGTCGCTCGCCAGAGATCGTTGATGACATGCGCGGCATATAAATGTCCGTCGTCGGGCAGCGACTGGATGTCGCGAACGGCGGAGTCCCCTTGAGGTCGTTGATGTGCCCGATCCACTTCTCGCGATTCCCCTGCGCAACCGCTGGCATCAGGCGCTTCAGCACCTCGCGCAGATCGCCGATGAGCGCGACGTCGACGCGGACGTTCTTGTTGATCTCCGATGGATCGATCTCGATGTGGATCTTGCGAGCATGCGGCGCGTAGGTCTTGAGATTGCCGGTCACGCGGTCATCGAACCGCATGCCTGCGGCGATCAGCAGATCCGCCTCCTGGATCGCGTGATTGACCCAGGATTCGCCGTGCATGCCCATCATGCCGATGTTGAGCTGATGCGACGCGGGCATGCCGCCGATCCCAAGCAGCGTCATCGCCACGGGAATCTGCGCCCGCTCGGCGAATGCCCGCAGTTCGTTCATCGCGCCGGAGATCAGCACGCCGTGTCCGGCGAGGATGACCGGCCGTTCGGCCGCGTTGAGGATGTCCGCCGCCTGCGCGAGCGCCGATTCGGGAGTCGTCGGGAGCGGAACGCCAGCCTGGCACTGGAGGCGCTGCGCCGTCCCAGTCGAATTCACACGACGCCTGCTGCGCGTCCTTGGTGATGTCGATGAGGACCGGACCGGGACGGCCGGACTTCGCAATGATGAATGCTTCGCGAACGCGCGCGCGACGTCCTCCGGCGCGCGTGACGAGATAGTTGTGCTTGGTGATCGGCAGCGTGATGCCGGTGATGTCGATTTCCTGAAACGCATCGCTTCCGATCAGCCGGCTGCCAACCTGCCCGGTGATGCAGACGATGGGGGAGGAGTCCATCATCGCCGTCGCAATGCCGGTGACCATGTTGGTGGCGCCCGGGACCCGACGTCGCGATCGCGACGCCGACGCCGCCGCTCGCGCGCGCGTAGCCATCCGCCATGTGCGTCGCCCCCTGCTCGTGCCGCACGAGCACGTGGCGGATGGGATAGTCGAGCATCGCGTCGTAGGCCGGCAGGATCGCGCCGCCGGGATATCCGAAGATGTCCGTCACCCCTTCCCGCACCAGGCATTCCCAGAGAATCTGCGCGCCAGTGAGTTTCATAGGGTCTTCTTTCTCCATCTATCTTTCTCGTTTGCAGTCGCTTCGTCAGCTTCTCTTTCTTTCAGCTCGTGGGCCCCATTCAAGCGCTCTCGCTCGGCGACAACGCCTCACTCGGCCAGCGCTTCTACGCCCCCGTCACAGCTCCTTCAGCGGCTGAGGACACGAGGCGTGCGTATTTCGCCATGACGCCCGTCGTGAATCGCGGCGGCAGCGGCTGGTAATGCCGCAGCCGTTCTGCGATTCGCTGTCCGTAATATCGACCTGGAGCGTCCTGGCCGGCAGATCGAAGGTGATGATGTCGCCGTCGCGAACCGCCGCGATCGGGCCTCCGGCGACGGCTTCGGGAGCGACGTGGCCGGCCATCAGGCCATGAGTGGCGCCGGAAAAGCGGCCGTCGGTCACGAGGGCGACCGAGTCGCCAAGCCCGGCGCCCACAATTGCTGCTGTGACGCCGAGCATCTCGCGCATGCCCGGCCCGCCCTTGGGTCCTTCATGCCGGATGACGACGACGTCGCCCGCCTTGATCGTGCCGGCCTGGACGGCCTCAAACGCCGCCTCTTCGCCGTCGAACACCCGTGCAGTGACCACGGTGAGTCCCGAAATCGTGTCCGGCAACCTTCACCACGCAGCCATCCGGCGCGAGATTGCCGCGGAGAATGACGAGACCCCCCGTGGGCTTCAGCGGAGCGGAGACCGGGACGGACGACCTGCTGTCCCGGGGTTTCGGCCGCTTTGGCGGCCTCTTCGCCGATGGTCTTTCCCGGTGACGGTGATCGCGTCGCCATGCAGCACGCCGGCCGCCTTGAGTCGATTGGCAACCAGGCGTGTGCCACCTGCCTGGTGGAGATCGACCGCGACGAACCTTCCGCCAGGCTTCAGATCCGCCAGCAGCGGCACGCGCGCGCTGATGCGGTCGAAGTCTTCGAGGGTGAGCTTCACGCCGGCTTCACGTGCGATCGCCATCAGATGGAGCACGGCGTTGGTGGATCCGCCGGTCGCGGCAACGGCCGCGATCGCATTTTCAAGCGATTCGCGGGTCACGAAGCGGGATGGACGAAGCCCGCGCTTCAGCACGTCCATGACGAGTTCGCCAATGCTGTTCTGCGACGCAGCCTTTCGCCGCGTCGACCGCTGGAACGTCGCCGCTGCCCATCGGCGCCAGCCCCAGGAACTCACAGGCCGTAGCCATCGTGTTTGCGGTGAACTGGCCTCCGCAGGCGCCCGCGCCTGGACAGGCCCGTCGCTTCGATCTCGCCGAGATCGGCATCGCTACATCCGACCGGCCGCATGCGCGCCGACAGCTTCAAACACGTCCTGGATGGTGACGTCGTGCCCAGCAAACCGTCCTGGCGCAATCGAACCGCCGTAGAGGACAGGCCCGGAATGTCGAGTCGCGCCAGCGCCATCGCTCCGCCAGGGATCGTCTTATCGCAGCCGACGAGCACGACCATGGCGTCGAACAGATTGCCTCGCGTCACGAGCTCGATCGAGTCGGCGATGACCTCGCGGCTCACGAGCGAGGTGCTCATGCCCGGCCGAGCCCATGGTGATGCCGTCCGAGATTGAAACCGTGTTGAACTCCATCGGCGTTCCGCCCGCGGCTCGGATGCCCGCCTTGACCGATGCCGCGAGGTCACGCAGGTGGTAGTTGCAAGGGCCGATTTCAATCCACGTGTTCGCGACGCCAACGAGCGGCCGCTTCAAGTCGGCCGGCGGTGAAGCCGGAGGCGTGAAGCATGGCCCGGGCAGGCGCACGGCTCGGCCCATCGGTGATGCCGCCGCTCTGCCACTTCAGGGGTCGCGCCTTTTCGTCAGCCACGGCTGGCTCCTTCCTCCGCGGTGCGCTGCTGGCGTTGCTTCGCGCTCACGCCAGCGCGGATATGAGCCGAGCGTTCGCAGCGAGGGGGCGAACTCCGCCAGGTGGACCATGGCCCGCGCGCACTGCAGATCTTCGCGGGCTGCCGCGACGTCGAGATAGAACAGGTATTCCCATGGCCGTCCAGGAACCGGCCGCGATTCGAGCTTCGACAGATCGATGTCGCGCAGCGCGAACACACTCAGCGCCTTGAACAGGGCGCCGGGTGCGCTCTTGAAGCGTGAAGACGAGGCTGGTCTTGTCGGGAGTGCCGAGCGGCACGCGCTGACGGGAGATCGCCAGGAACCGCGTGATGTTGTCGTCGTAATCCTGGATGCCGCCCCGCAGCGACTCGAGTCCGAACAGCGTGCCCGCCCGCTCGGACGCAATGGCCGCGGTATCGCGCCGCTGCTCGTCCCGCACCATCTTCGCGCTGCCCGCGGTGTCGTACGTGGCAATGGCCTCGACGTGCTGCAGGCCGCGCAGGAACCCGCACACTGCGCAAGCGCCTGTGGATGCGACAGCACGCGCCGAATCGTCTTCGAGCCGGACGCCCGGCAGGGCCAGCAGGTGGTGCACGACGGGCACCTGCACTTCGCCGACGATCGAGAGCTCCCGCTGTACGAGCAGGTCGTAGTTGCGGTGAATCGATCCGCCGATCGAGTTCTCGATCGGCACGACGCCGAGATTCACGGAGCCGTTGCTGACCGCGTCGAATACTTCGTCGAACGTCGGATACGGTCGCGGCTCGGCATCCGGCAGCAGCCGAAGCACGGCCGCTTCGCTGAATGCACCCGGTTCTCCCTGATACGCGACTCGCACGCTGACCTCGTTCTTCTGGTACGGCGGCAATCCCGACTCCGCCAAAAAACAAAAGGCCGTCGCCCGTTTCGAGTGACGGCCCCTTGGTTATCTTCGGTGTGACTCTGGCGCCGTCACTCGCCTGGATCGGTATCCGGCCGGCCGATAATGCGGCCGACGACGCCGACGACGGCAAGGACGCGAAAACGCATGCCCGTTATGGTGACCCGACGGGATGGGTGAAGTCAAATTTATAATCTTTTCAACATGATAAGTATAGCTAATGGCATGACCGCCTGTCGCGCTGCACGCGCCGACGGCTCACGTCGAAGAATCGAAGACTCGAAGAAACGAAGGAGAAACAGAAGAAGAGCCGGAAGGGAAGCTGGCGGGTCGGATGACGTCAAAAGCGGAGAGGACGAGGCTGACGGGGCCGCGCTCCGCGCGGAAAGTGAGACACCGATCCGGAAACACAAACACCTCGTGAGCAAGGGGTGCTTGTGTTTCCGGATCGAGTGTCTCGCTTTTATCGCCGGCCTCCGGCCGGCGCCCCGTCTGCCCGCAGCGTGATCCTTCGGCCTTCGCTTCTTCTTCGATTCTTCGTTTCTTCGGATCTTCGACGTGAGCCGTCGGCGCGTGCAGCGCGACGGTGAACGTTGCCGGTATGGGTCCTTGACGACTCGCGCGAACGGCTCCTATACTCGTTCCTCAGACCGATGCAGCCGCTCACGACGACCGCCACGTGCTCGATGTGCATGCGAATTCGCACCACGCGAATTTTCCATGCCGGCGGTATGTGTGCGATCGCGTCCTGAACATTCAGACAACGGAAACGCACAGCAACAACCCGCCGGCTTCCAGCCGGCGGGTTTTTTTTTGACGGTGGTGACGTGATGACGCTCTTGAACAGGCCCGCACGTGTCGCGATTGCCGGCTTCGGCACGGTGGGACGATCCGTCGCCAGTCTTCTGCAGGAACTGGCGCCGCCGGAACTGCAGCTGACGACGATCGTCAATCGCGTCGGTGCACAGAAAGCACGTCGACTGGATCCATCCATCCGTACGCTGGTCGGAAAGCATCGACGACGCGCTCGGCGACGACGTTGATATCGTCGTCGAACTGATTGGAGGACGCGCGCCGGCTGAGGAGTGGATTCGGAAAGCACTGCGGGCCGGCAAGTCGGTCGTGACCGCGAACAAGCAGGTCATCGCGCACGCCGGCCCCGACCTGCTGGGAGAGGCGGCGTGCACCGGCTGCCATCTGCGCTTCGAGGCAGCGGTCGCCGGAGGCGTCCCGGTCGTCCGCGGAATCGAGCACGGGCTGGCGGGCGACAGTCTGACGCGTGTGGCCGGCATCCTGAACGGTACCTGCAACTACATCCTGAGCCGTATGGAGCGCGACCGTCTGACGTTTCGCGATGCGCTGGTGGAGGCACAGGCCCTCGGGTTGGCCGAGGCGGATCCCTCGCAGGATATCGAGGGGATCGATGCGCAGGCCAAGCTGGCGATCCTCGCGCAGATCGCGCTGGGTGTTCACGTGGCGCCGAGCGCCATCCAGACTCGCGGCATCGATGCCCTTGCCGAGGTGGATTTTCTCTACGCCCGGCAGATGGGTTGTACCATTCGTCAGGTCGCATGGGCGGAGCGCACGGCGGACTGTGGCGTCGTTCGCGCTGCGGTCGGGCCAGCGCTCGTGCCGCTCGAATCGCCCCTGGCACGTGTCCGCGGAAGCGAGAATCTCGTGACCCTGCATGGGCGATTCGGCGGCGAGACCACGTTCGGCGGTCTTGGCGCGGGCGGGAAGCCGACTGCTGTCGCCGTCGTGTCGGACCTGCTGGCGATCGCGCACGAGGCGGCGCGCCCCCTGCCGGCCGGACGGGCATTCCGCGGGCTGACGTATCGCCGGAGTTCGACGAGCGCGTACTATGTACGCTTCACGGTTGCGGATCGTCCGGGCATCATCGCCTCGTTGGCGGCGGTGTTCGCGCGACACGCGATGAGCATCGATGCGATCCTGCAGGAGCCCGGTTTTCCGGCGGGGCGACGGCCCTTCGTGGTCAGCCTCGAGCCGTGCACGGTGTCGGCGATCGAGCGCGCGATGATGGACTTATCAGCTTTTGAGTTTCTCGGGGAAGCGCCTGTGCGTGCTGCCCGTCTTGTCTCCTGTCTCCACGGGGGTGCCCGCGTGAGCTACCGAGCTGCCTTTCGCTGCATTGCCGGGTGCCCGGGTTCGTATCCGCTCGACTCGATCCTGTATCGGTGTCCAACGTGTGGCGGCCTCCTCGAGGTCGTCGCACGATCTCGAGGCGTTGCGCGATCGAAGCGCCGCTGCGTGGATGCGCCTGTTCGACGAGCGCTACAAGCGAACGACCTGGCCGTACGGCTCGAGCGTCTGGGGCAAGAAGGAGTGGGTCTGTCCGCGAGATCAGCGACGAGAACGTGGTCTCGATGGACGAAGGGGGCACGAACCTGTTTCTTGCCGAGGCGTTCGGCCGCGGCATCGGGATCGACGAAGTCTGGGTGAAGTTGTGCGGCAACTCGCATACGGGCTCCTTCAAGGACCTCGGGATGACCGTGCTCGTCTCGATGGTCCGGCAGATGATCGCCAACGGCAGACAGATCCGCGCGGTCGGCTGCGCGTCGACGGGCGATACGTCGGCGTCGCTGGCGGCCTACGCGGCCGCCGCCGGCATTCCCGCGATCGTCGTGCTGCCGCGCGGCAAAGTGACCCTTGCGCAGCTCGTGCAGCCGTTGGCGAACGGTGCGCTCGTCCTGTCAGTCGATACCGACTTCGATGGGTGCATGGCGATCATCCAGAAGCTGGCCCGGGATGAAGGGCTCTATCTCGCGAACTCGATGAACAGCCTGCGCCTCGAAGGGCAGAAGACCGCATCGATAGAGATCGCGCAGCAGTTCGACTGGCAGGTTCCCGACGTGGTGATCGTGCCGAGCGGAAATCTCGGCAACATCGGCGCCTTCGCGGCGGGATTCGAGATGATGCGTGCGCTTGGGGCTGGTCGCGCGGGTGCCGCGACTCGTTGCGGCGCAGGCCGAAGCGGCCAACCCGCTCTACCTGGCGTCACGAAATGGATGGCGATTTGAGCCGGTCGTCGCAAAGCCCACGATGGCTTCGGCGATCCAGATTGGAAATCCCGTCTCGGTCCAGAAAGCGATCGCGGCGCTGCAGCGGTGCGACGGGCTCGTGGAACAGGCGAACGAGCAGGAGCTGGCCGACGCGGTGGCCCGGGCCGATCGGACGGGCATGTTCGCGTGCCCGCACACGGGTGTCGCACTCGCCGCGCTCATCAAGCTCGCGGCCCGCGGTGAAATCAAGCGGGACGAGCGAGTCGTGGTGATTTCGACCGCGAGCGGCCTGAAGTTCACTGACTTCAAGGCCGACTATCACGCAGGACGGCTCTCCGGTATCACCTCGACGCAGGCGAATCGGCCGGTCGAGCTGCCCAATGACTACGACGAGATACGCCGGCGACTCGACCTGGCCATTCCGGCCTGAACCGGGGCCGATCAGGTGGCCAACTTGACTTTGCCGTCGACGGAACGCTATAACTGACCGAATGTTCTCAGGGAATCCCTGCGCTTGTAATTGTTGCTGCTGTATGCAGCTCTTGGGGCTTCCCTGCCTTCGGTCCACGCGTTGATGTCCTGAACAGAAGCATCCAGCGCAACGAGACGTAACCGAAGCCCGGGAGGTCGAAAGACTCCCGGGCTTTTTGTTTTTGTGAGAGGAGATTCCGTCATCGCTTTGTTCCCCGCGTTCCTGAAGCTGGAGGGTCGCCGCGTCGTGGTGGTTGGCGGCGGGCCCGTAGCCGCTTCGAAGCTCGCGTCGTTACAGGCTGCGGGCGCCGACGTGGTTGTCGTCGCGCCTGATGTGTGCGAGGCGATTCGGTCGGCAGGTGTGCCCGTGGTGCAGAAGCCGTTCGAGCCATCCGATCTCGAAGGCGCATGGTTCGTGGTTGCTGCGGCACCACCGGAGATCAACCGTCAGGTTGCGGACGAAGCCGATGGACGGCAGATCTTCGTGAACGCCGTGGACGATCCAGCCAGCGCGAGCGTGTATCTCGGCGGCGTCGTGAGACGCGACGGGGTGACGATCGCGGTATCAACCGACGGTGCCGCGCCGGCGCTCGCGGGGTTGCTGCGAGAAGCGCTCGATTACATGCTGCCGCGCGATTTGGCCGTTTGGAGCGCGCGTGCCCGGGAAATCCGTCACGCCTGGCGGGCGCGGAATGTTCCGATGGAGGCGCGGCGTCCAGAGCTGCTCGAAGCGCTCAACGCGCTCTACGAAGACCGCAAATCTTCCGACGACAGCCAGTCGCCAGCGCGGGAACCGGAGCTCGTGAAATGACCGGCCGAGTGTCACTGGTCGGCGCTGGTCCGGGTGATCCTGAGCTGCTGACGCTCAGGGCCATCAAGCGGCTCGAGGACGCCGACCTCGTTCTGTATGACGCGCTGCTCGATCCAGAGGCCCTTCGTTTTGCTCCGCGCGCACGCCGATTCTTTGTCGGAAAACGCGCCGGCCGTCCGGCGATCCGCCAGGATGCCATCAATCGGCTGATGATTCGCGAGGCACGACGCGGGCATCGCGTTGTCCGGCTCAAGTGCGGCGATCCCTTCGTGTTTGGACGCGGTGGGGAAGAGGCGCTGGCGCTTGCCGCCGCGGGCATACCGTGCGAGGTCGTTCCCGGCATCTCGAGCGCGATTGCGGCGCCGCTGTTGTCGGGGATTCCCGTCACCCATCGTGGCCTTGCATCCGCATTCGTGGTGGTCTCGGGACATGCCGAGCCGGCGTACGGACCGGTGCTGCGGTCGCTCGCGCCGGGAAGTGCGACGGTGGTCATCCTGATGGGATTGGCGAACCGCGCGGCCATCGCCGCGGAACTGCTCGCCGCCGGATGGGCGCCGCACACACCCTCGGCGGTTCTCATCGGAATCTCGCAGAAGGGCGAAGCAGGCCTGGCATGGTCCGCTCGACGGTCTGCAGGCGAGCGCCATCGAGGACGAGGAGAACCTTCCAGGCATCATCGTGGTGGGCGCCGTAACGGCGCTCGCCGGAATCATTGCGACGCACGACCAGGAGCGGGACGCCATCCGCTCATCTGCGTCGCTGGGATAAGCACATGGCTGTCTTAGACGATCCCCGCACATACGGACGCTACCCGGCTGACGTTCGCCGACGTCGCCGACATCGATTCATTCGTCGCAGATGCTCGACGGTTCGAGCGTGGCGAGATTTCGCCGGAAGAATGGAGGAAGTTCCGGTTGCTGCGCGGCACTTACGGGCAGCGGCAGGACGCTGACGCTCAGATGTTGCGCGTCAAGATTCCACAAGGGGTGATCGAAGCCGCACAACTCGAGGCGCTGGCCGAGGTCGCGGAGCGGTACTCCCGCGGATTTGGTCACATTTCGACGCGCCAGAACATGCAGCTCCACTTCGTCCGCCTGCACGATGCGGAGCCGGCGATGCGGCTGCTGTCGGACGTCGGATTGACGACGCGCGAAGCGTGCGGCAACTCGGTGAGGAATATCACGGCGTGTCCGCACGCCGGCGTCGCGCGCGATGAGGTCTTCGACGTGACGCCGTACGCCGAAGCGATGACCCGTTACCTGCTGCGGCATCCGCTCAGCTCCGTGCTGCCGCGGAAGTTCAAGATCGCATTCGAGGGCTGCACCTCGGAGGATCACGCCGCGACGTCGATCAACGATCTGGGTTGGCGGGCCATGATGGCGCCGGACGGTTCGGGTCGCCGAGGGTTCCGCGTGCAGGTTGCCGGCGGCACGGCGATCATGTGCCGGTCCGGTGCGTCGCTCTACGAGTTCCTGCCCGGCATCCGAGATTCTGATGGTGGCCGAAGCGGTGCTGCGCGTCTTTCAAAAGCACGGCGACTTCGAACACAAGCAGCGCAATCGCTTGAAGTTTCTCGTGAAGTCGATGGGATGGGAGGCGTGGCACGCGGCGTTCCAGCGCGAGCTCGACGATCTTCGCGCAAGCGGCGGCGCTCGATTGCCGTTCGATCCCGGAGAATCCGCCTGTCGAAGAGCCGCCGCAGGGCGAACGTCCTGCGCCACCGTCGATTGCGGACGTTGCCGCGCTCGTCGCGGCCAGCGCGGTCAAGGGCCCGGGCATCGTCCCCGAAGTCAACCCGTCTGACGGCAATCCGGGACGCGAGCGGACGGAATGGCTGCGATCGAACCTGCGGCCACAGAAGCAGGGCGAGTATTGCCAGGTGACGGTGTCGCTGGTCCTCGGCGACATCACAGCGGGACAGATGCGCGCCGTCGCGAGCGCTGTCGCGAGCGTACGCGGACGGCATGGTGCGGGTGACGGTCGATCAGAATCTGGTCATGCGCTGGGTCCGTAGCGGCCAGGTGCCGGGTCTCTATCGTCGGCTCGCGGCCGCGGGGCTTGGACTGCCAGGTGCCGGCACGATCACGGATGTCACGAGCTGTCCTGGCGCGGAGTCGTGCCGCCTCGCGGTGACGCAATCACGCGGCCTTGCGCGCCTTATCGGCGACAATCTGCAGCAGCAGCCGGCGAAGCTGCTGCGTGAGACGTCGGACGTGCGGATCAAGATCAGCGGATGCCCCAACGGATGCGGTCAGCACCACGTCGCGTCGATCGGTTTCCAGGGCAGCATCCGCAAGCTTGGCGATCGCGTCGTGCCACAGTATTTCGTGATGATCGGCGGAGGTACGGGGCAGGCAGGCGGCGAACTTCGGCCGGCTCACCGCGAAGATTCCGGCGCGCCGGGTGCCGGAAGCGGTCGATCGTCTGCTGCGGCTGTATGAGGACGAGCGCACCACTGGGGAAACCGCACCGGTATTCTTTCAGCGCGTCGACACGGCGCATGCACGCGCGGCGCTCGCCGACCTCGAGCAGATGACCCCCGAGGATGCCTTGCCGGCTGACTTCATCGATCCCGGCGAGGACCACGCGTTCAACCCGGAGGTCATGGACGGCGAATGCAGCGCGTAGGCGCGCGTCTGCGCGCCGGCCGGGAGATCGTCGTCCCGGCGTCGATCGGGAATCTCGGCCCAGGGTTCGATACGCTTGGCGTGGCGGTGAACCTTTACCTTCGCGTCCGAGTGGCTCAGGTCATCGACGATGGGCGCGGGCGTCTGGAGTGCCGCTTCGCGAGTGGCCCACTGGGAGGCCCCAACCGGATCGAAACCGCTTTTCGAGCCTGGGCTTCACGCCGCCGGCGGCCCTCACTGGTTGTTGACGTGCGCAGCGACATTCCGCTGCGCAGCGGCCTCGGCAGCAGCGCAGCGGCCACGATCGCGGGGCTGCGCCTCGGCGAGCTGGTCGACGGTCGAAAGTCGGCCGATCAGGTGCTGTCGGCCGCCGTCGAACGATCGAAGGACATCCCGGACAACGCGGCGCCCGCGCTTCTCGGAGGCGTGACGAGCTGTTGCGTCCGAGAAGACGGGTCAATCGGCGTGACACAATGGCCGTGGCCCGCCAAGTGGCGCATCGTCGTCGCGACGCCTGAAGCCAAGCTTGCCGACGTCGGTCTCGCGGCGAGCGCTGCCGCGAAAGCTGCCGCTGGCCGATGCGATATTCAACCTGCAGCATCTGGCGCTGCTGCTCGGCGCGCTTCACACGGGCGAACGCGGCCAATTTTGGCGAGGCGCTGCGCGACCGCGTGCATCAGCCCTATCGGGAGCCGCTCGTGCCGGGTTTGCGTCACGTGCTCGGGGTGCGGCATCCTGATGTGATCGGGTTCTGCTTGAGCGGGGCAGGGCCGTCGATCGCGGCGTTTACGGCGGGGAAGACTGCTGCCGCGGTCAAGGTGCTCCGAGATGCGTATCGCGAAGGAGCGGATGGCGTGCACGGTGAGAACGGTGCGCGTGCATCGGGAAGGAGACGCATGACGTTTATGACAGGGCTGCAGTGCCATTTGTGCGGGACGAAGTTTCCCGGCCGAGGCGCTGTGGGTCTGCGATCAATGCCTGGGACCACTGGAGGTCGAATACGATTACGCGGCAGTCCGCGGCGCGCTGACCCGCGACCTCATCGAGCGGCGGCGCGAGGAACGTGTGGCGGTTCAGAGAACTGCTTCCGATTACCGGGGAGCCCCGGACGGGCTTTCATTCCGGCTACACGCCGCTCATTCGCGCCGACCGACTCGCCAAGAAGCTCGGGCTTGCAGGAGCTCTACATCAAGGACGACTCAGTCAATCACCCGACGCTGTCCTACAAAGATCGCGTCGTCTCGATGGCGGCGACGCGGGCGGTGGAGCTGGGCTTCACGGTGTTCGGGTGCGCGTCGACCGGCAATCTCGCCAACAGCGTGTCCTCGCACGCGGCGCGGCTCGGACTGGGCTGCTACGTCTTCATCCCTCACGATCTCGAGCTCGGAAAGGTTCTCGGGTCCGCGATCTTCCGCCCTCACGTGATTGGCGTTCGCGGAAACTACGACGACGTGAACCGCTTGTGCACGCAGATTGCTGACAAGCTCGGATGGGGATTCGCCAATATCAACCTTCGCAGCTACTACGCCGAAGGGGCGAAGACCGTGGCATTCGAAGTGGCCGAGCAGCTTGGCTGGCGATTTCCGAAACACCTGGTCTCGCCGGTCGCGGGCGGAACGCTCCTGCCGCGCATCTTTCGTGGATTCCGTGAGCTGCGCGACATCGGCCTGGTCGACGGTGAGCTGCCGAGGATCCATGCCGCGCAGGCGGCCGGGTGTGCGCCCGTGGTACGCGCGCTTCAGCAGGATCTGGAGTTCCCCGAACCGGTCAAGCCGTCGACGATTGCGAAATCGATTGCCATCGGCAATCCCGCCGATGGGTTCCAGGTCGTTCGAACCGTGAAGGCGACCGGCGGCACCGGCGTCGCCTCGAGCGATGAGGAAATCCTGCAGGCCATGGAGCTGCTGGCGGAGACTGAAGGCGTCTTCACCGAGCCGGCCGGCGGGGCGACGCTGGCAGGCGCGATCCAACTGGTTCGCTCGGGCGTCATACCTTCGAACGAGTCCGTCGTGGTGTGCATCACCGGCAATGGATACAAGACGGCTGCCGAAACGATCGGCTCCCGCGTCGCGCCCAGGGTTGAAATCGGCCGATCGTTCGCAGGATTTCGAAGCCTATCTGCAATCGACGCCGGACCAGGCGGCGGTGATTCCGCACGCCTAGAGAGACGGAAACGCAAACAATCGCTCCGGTTTCGACCGGAAGGACGTGACATGGCCCATCGGATTCATGATTCCCACTCCGCTTCGCCCGTTCGCGGGGAAGCAGGAGTTCGTCGAGGTCGAAGGTCGGACGGTCGGGGACGCGCTGCAGGGGCTCGTCGGCCAGTACGGCGATCTTCGCCGTCACCTGTACAACGAGGACGGCCGGCTGCGAAGTTTCGTCAACATCTACGTGAACGACGAGGATATCCGTCATCTCGATCGCGAGCAGACATCGCTCAATGCGGGCGACACCATCAGCATCGTGCCGTCGGTCGCCGGCGGATCGGGCGCGGCGGTCGACGCGCCTGAATTGTCGCGAGAGGAAGTTCAGCGATACAGCCGCCACCTGATCATGCCCGAGGTCGGCATGGAGGGCCAGCGGAAGCTCAAGGCGGCGCGCGTGCTTGTGCGTCGGCGCCGGGGGACTGGGCGCGCCCGCCTCGATGTATCTGGCGGCGGCCGGAGTTGGCACGCTCGGGTCTCGTCGACTTCGATGCGGTCGACGCGAGCAACCTGCATCGGCAGGTGATCTACGACACGACAGACGTCGGCAAGCGGAAGCTCGATGCGGCGCGCGATCGGCTCACGGCAATGAACCCGTCCGTGAAGGTCGTCACGCACGAACTCGCGCTGACGTCGAAGAACGCGCTCGACGTGCTGAAGGACTACGACATCATCCTCGACGGCACCGACAACTTTCAGACCCGCTATCTCGTGAACGATGCGTGCGTGCTGCTGGGAAAGCCGAACGCATACGGCAGCATCTTCCGCTTTGATGGCCAGGCATCGGTGTTCGCCGTCAAGGGCGGACCGTGCTATCGCTGCCTGTATCCCGAGCCGCCGCCTCCCGGGCTGGTTCCGAGCTGCGCCGAGGGAGGCGTGCTCGGCGTGTTGCCCGGCGTGATCGGCGTGATACAGGCGACCGAAGCGATCAAGCTGATTCTCGGAAGCGGCCAGCCGCTCATCGGGCGTCTGCTGCTGTACGACGCGCTGCAGATGCGGTTTCGCGAACTGAAGCTGCGCCGCGATCCCGAGTGCCCGATCTGCGGCGATCATCCGACGATTCACGCGCTCATCGACTACGACCAGTTCTGCGGCGTCGTGTCCGCGCACGCGCAGCCGGCAGTCGGAGTGGCGTACCCGAAGTGACCGTCGAACAGCTGAAGGCCAAGATCGATCGGGGTGATGACTTCTTCCTGCTCGACGTGCGCGAGCCGAACGAGTATCAGATCTGCCAGCATCGCGGGTGCCAAGCTCATTCCGCTGGGCGAGCTGCCGCAGCGGACAGGCGAGCTCGATCGCAACCGCGAGATGGTCGTCACTGCAAGGTGGGCGCACGCAGCGCCAAGGCCGTGTCGCTGCTGCAGGAACGCGGATTCACGCGCGTCGAGCAACTTGAAGGGCGGGATTCTCGCGTGGATCGATCGAGGTCGATCCGTCGCAGTCGAAATACTGAACGGTCCTTCCGCCTGAAGGCGGAAGCTCAAGTCTTCGAAACCTGTAGCGCGGACTACTTTCTGCGCTCGGCAGCCGCCGCTCCGACGGTCCGTCGTAGATGTGGTCCTTCGGATCGATCTGCCGCATCGGATGCTGCGCGGTTCATTTCTTCCTGCGCCTGCGCCGCGATGCCGGGCACACGCGAAATGATGAAGAGCGCATTGGCGACCGTCGGGGGCATGCCGAGGTCGCTGCACACGGCCGCGATGGCGCCGTCGATGTTGATCGGCAGCGGCGGGTCGTCGGGCTGGTGCCGCGTGTGCAGCAGCATCTCGACCGCGCGGATCATCTGGATGTGCGTCCCTTCGACTTCCAGCTCGAGCGCCATCTGAAACAGCCGTGCCGCGCGTGGATCCCGCGTGTGGAACCGGTGCCCGAAGCCGGGCAGCGCGTCTCCCGTCGCCTTCCATCGGTCGACAATCTGCGCGGCCGCTTCGGTGTACGACGACCGCCCTGCGCACGAGCGCGAGCCCGGCGTCGAGGAACTCCATGCAGCTCTCGATGTCGCCGCCGTGATACCGGCCGAAGCCGAGCACGCCGGCCGCCACGCATGCCCGGAGCGACGCGCCGGTCGTCGCCGTATTCCGGGCGGCCAGCGTCGACGGCGGCGTCGCGCCGTGATCGATGAACGAGACCAGGATCGCTTCCATCAGCCGGCCGATTCCCGGCGACGGACACTCGCCGAGGAGGAGCAGGTAAATCGTCTCGCCGAACGTCAGCCGGCCCATGATCTCGTCCAGCGGGTAGCCGCGCACAAGGATCTTGTTCGGCGTAATGCTGGTCAGCGCAGTGCGCCACTTGCCGTCGGCTTCCCGCGGCTGGGCGCGGCGTTCGACGGTGACAGGTTTTCCGCGTTTGTTTCATCGGAGTTTCGCTCGGCCGTGCTCATGGAGTCGTTGTCTCCTCCGGAGGGTCTAAATGTTACTGCGGTTCCGTAGAGCCGGTCACCGAAATCGCCGAGTCCTGGGACGATGAACTTGTGCGCGTTCAGGCCGGTGTCGACAACCGGCGTAAACACCCGCACGTCCGGATGATGCCGTTCGACGAGCGCAATGCCTTCAGGCGCGGCGACGATGCAGATCATGCGGACGTCATGCGCCCCGGCCTTCCTGAGGAGATCGAGCGCCGCGACGGCGCTGCCGCCGGTTGCCAGCATGGGATCGATCATCAGCACGAAACTGCCGGCTGAGATCTGGCGGCAGCTTCGAATAGTACTGCGAGGCGACCGCCGTCAGCTCGTCGCGCTGCAGGCCGATGTGTCCGACGCGTGCCGTTGGAATCAGCTCGAGCACCGCATCGAGCATGCCGAGCCCGGCGCGCAGGACCGGCACGACGACCACGTCGCGCGTGATCCGCCGCCCGGCCGCGGGCCCGAGCGGGCGACTCCACGGTGACGTCGATGGCCGGCACGTCGCGCGTCGCCTCTGCGGCGAGCAGCAGGCTGATGCGCACGGCCATACGCCGGAACAGTTCGGGCGGCGTTGACGCGATCGCGCAGCGTCGCCAGCGCGTCATGAACCAGCGGATGCGAAACGAGGTCGTAGCGGCACGAGGCCACTATACAAAGGGAGCAAGGGACAAGGGAAAAGGGAAAGCGCCTGCGGCCCTCGCGAGGCGCGAAGTCGCCGAGCGAGCAGTGAAGCAGACGAGAGCGGCACTGATACAATTCGGCGTTCATGCTCCTGCGTGCGTCTGTGCGTGCCTGCTGGCGGCGGCGACCTTCGTCTCGGCGCAGGGGCAGCGGCAGACGGTCTTCCCTGATTCTGACCGGCGGGATCGGTCGTGACGATGGACTCGTCCGGCGCGCATGCTGTCGCCTGGGGCGGTCGCCATCGACGGCCGCGACATCGTCGCGGTCGACACGCCCGACGCGATCGCCGCGCGTTTCTCCGGCCGCGATACCATCGACACCAGCGGGTCAGGTCGTCATGCCCGGCCTGATCAACACCCACACGCATGCGCCATGGTGCTGTATCGCGGGCTCGCGGACGATCTGGCGCTGATGGACTGGCTGCAGAAGTACATCTTTCCGGCCGAGGCGAAGACGGTGTACCCGGAGTTCGTGCGGGCAGGAACCCGTCTCGCGGCCCTCGAGATGATCGAGTCCGGCACGACCACTTATGCCGACATGTATTACTTCGAGGAGGAAATCGCGAAGGTCACCAGGGAGGCGGGGCTGCGCGGGGTGCTGGGTCAGACGATCATCCAGTTTCCGGTCGCCGACGCGAAGACGCCGCCGAAGGGCTGGCCGCACCGAGACGTTCATCAAGCAGTTCGCCGGCGACGACCTGATCGTGCCAGCCGTCGCTCCGCACTCGATGTACACGCTCGACACCGCGACGCTCAAGGCGGCGCGGGCGCTGGCGGATCGGGAGCACGTGCCCGTCCTGATCCATCTGTCGGAGACAGCGGACGAGGTGAAGACGTCGAGAACCGCCGCACAAAGCCACGCCTGCACGGTTATCTGGAGACGCTCGGGTTCTGGGGACCGCGCACGGTTGCGGCGCACGGTGTGTGGCTGACACCCGCGGACATGTCGATCCTCGCCCGCCATCACGTGGCGGTCTCGCACAATCCCGAGAGCAACATGAAGCTGGCGAGCGGCGCGGCCAGGGTCACGGCGATGCGAACCGCGCGGCATCGTCGTCGGGCTTGGGCACCGACGGGGCGGCGAGCAACAACGACCTCGACATGTTCGAGGCGATGCGTCAGGCGGCGTTTCTTGCCAAGCTGCAGACGAGCGACCCTCGTGCCGTTCCGGCGCGGCTCGCGCTGCAGATGGCGACGATCGATGGCGCCCGCGCGCTCGGGATGGAACGGGCGATTGGCTCGCTCGAGACGGGCAAGCGCGCCGACGTGATCGTCGGTTTCGATGGCAGCCGCGCGGCAGACACCGATGTACGATCCGCTGTCGCACCTCGTCTACGTCACGCGCGGTGACGATGTGCGAACGACGATCGTGAATGGGCGAGATCCTGATGCGCGACCGCAAGGTGCTGACGCTCGATGAAGCCGGCGGTCCTGAGCGAAGCCCGCGCCCTTGCGGCAAAGGTCAAGGCGGCCGTCCAATGAACGTTCTGCTGGATGCCGAAACGATCCAGGCCCGCGTGAAGGCGCTGGCCGGCGAGATCGAGCGCGACTACCCGGAGGGCGAGGAGATTCACCTGGTCTGCGTCCTCAAAGGCGGGTTCATGTTCATGGCGGATCTCGTGCGCGCCATGAGCCACCGCGTGTCCCTCGACTTCATCGCCGTCTCGAGCTACGCCAAGAGCACGAAGTCGTCCGGCGAGGTCCGGATGCTCAAGGATCTCGACTCCGGTCTGCAGGGGCGCCACATCGTCATCGTCGAGGACATCGTCGACACCGGGTTGACGCTGACCTATCTGCAGGAAATTCTGCGGGCCAGATCGCCGAAGACGCTGCGGACGGCGTGCCTGCTCAGCAAGCCTTCGCGGCGCCAGGTCGACGTGCCGTGGAGTACATCGGCTTCACGATCGAGGATCGTTTCGTCGTCGGCTACGGGCTCGACTACGCCGAGCAGTACCGGAACCTGCCGTATATCGCGGTGCTGAACGAGTAGAGTGATTCGCTGAATGGTAGTTGGCAATTAGGCGTGACGATTGGTGAATCCGACACATGAAGCGGTTTGAAATCATCACCGAAGCCGACGCCCGGACGATCGACATCGGGCGCCACGGTCGAGTTGACCGCCGGCGGGCACGTGACGCCGCTGGCCCGCGATACGCTGGCGACGCGCCGGGTGACCGTCGTTCGCGCCGGCTCATCGGACGAATCGCTCCCAGGTGATCTGGCGCCCACGAGCGACATCCGGCGCGTGGTCATCGGCAGCGATCACACGGGCCTGGCGATCAAACGCGCGCTCGTGACTCATCTGCGCGGCCGCGGTCTGGCGGTGCTCGACGTGGGAACAGACACGACCGACCCGGTAGACTATCCGGATATCGCCGGTGCGGTCGCGCGAAGCGTGGCCGAGGGGAGAATCGGACGCGGGAATTGCGATCGACGGTGCGGGCATTGGATCGGCGATCGCGGCGAACAAGGTCCGCGGCGTGCGCGCCGCGATGTGCGTGAGCGAAACCATCGCGCGGTACTCGCGCGAGCACAACGGCGCGAACGTGCTGACGCTCGGAGACGTCGCTCATCGACGGTCCGGACGCCGCCGTTCGGATTGTCGAGATGTGGCTGGGCACGCCGATGCGGGAGGCGCGCTACATCCGCCGGCTGCTGAAGATTCGGCGGCTTGAAGATGCCTTGCTCAAGACTGGAAGTAGTTCAGAGTCGAGTTGGCGAAGGCGCGAGGGACTGACTGGTGCTGAGCCCACAGGACCTCCAGCGTCTCATCGACATCATCACCGAAGAGGTGCTCGCGGCGCAGGCGTCCGGCCGCCGGGACGCGTCGCGATGCGCCTGCCACTCGGTCGTCCTGGACTGCTGCCCGGATCGGCTGCGCGGGGTCATTGACGCCGGGGCGACGCGGCTGGGCGTTCACGCCACCGGCGGGCGCCGGCGCGAGCGTGTCCGGCAATGATCGATCACACGCTGCTGAAGCCTGACGCTTCTCGAGCGGATATCGAAAAGCTCTGCCGGGAGGCTGCCGAGTTTCATTTCGCAACCGTCTGCGTCAACCCCACCTGGGTCGCGACCGCTGCGGCCCTTCTGCGGGGCAGCGGCGTGGGCGTCTGTTCGGTTGTGGGGTTTCCGCTGGGCGCGACGCCTGCCGACGTCAAGAATTACGAGACGCGGCGTGCGATCTTCGACGGCGCGACCGAGATCGACATGGTCATCAACATCGGTGCGCTCAAGTCGGGCGACCTCCGCACCGTCGAGCGGGACATCGAAGCCGTCGTCGAGCCGTGCCGCCAGTGCGGCGTGACGAGCAAGGTGATCATCGAAGCGGCGCTCCTGACCGACGAGGAGAAGATCACCGCGTGCACGCTGTCGAAGGCCGCCGGCGCTGATTTCGTGAAGACGTCGACGGGCTTCGCATCGGGAGGCGCGACGGCGGCCGATGTCGCGCTGATGCGCCGCGTGGTCGGCGCGGAGATGGGCGTCAAGGCGGCCGGAGGCGTGCGCGATCTCGAGGGTCTGAAGGCGATGGTCGCGGCGGGCGCGACGCGCGTCGGCGCCAGCGCCGGCGTCAAGATCGTCCAGGAATCGAAGGGGCAGAAACCCGCCGCGTCCTCCGGCCTCCGGCTATTGAGCGCGCGGGCGGCGACGCTGGAGGGGTGGCCGTCGCTGGAACGGGGAATGGAATCGTGAATCCGCTTCCGCGAAGGCCTTCACGAGGCGACGCCGCAGCTCCCGGCCGACGAACCACTGCTTCAAGCGGCACGGTCTTGATTCGCGCTTTCAGCTTGAGCGACCAGTCGCCGAACGAATCGACGCCGAGCATCTCGATCGGCTCGAGAATCGACGGCCCGAACGTCGGATCCGCCTGCAGCTCGGCGCCGACCTCGCGCACCACCGCGGCGACGCGATCGGTGTCGTCGAAATACGAGACCGCACAGATCGATCACGTAATACGAGAAATCCTTGCTGCGATTGGCCAGCGTATTGATGGCGCCGTTCGGAAAGACGTGAACGGTGCCCTCCGCGTCACGAAGAACGATGGTGCGCAGGTTGATCGCTTCGACGATGCCCTCGGCACCGTTGATGGCGGCCGCGTCGCCGACGCGAACCTGGTCCTCCAGAATGAGGAAGAACCCGCTGATGATGTCGCGCACGAGCGTCTGGGCGCCGAAGCCGACGGCCAGTCCGGCAATGCCCGCGCCGGTCAACACCGGCGTGATGTCGACGTTGAACTGCTGCAGCACCATCAGCACCGCGATGCCCACGACCAGCGACGGTCGTCACGTTCTGGACGACTGAGCCCAGCGTTCGCGCGCGCTTGCCGCGTTCGAGCGCGTCGAGGTCGGTGCCCTGGCTCATCTCGTGCTCGAAGCGGCGAACCAGCGAGAGTCGTCATCCGGACGAGCGCATAGGCGAGCAAGAGCGATGAGCAGAATCTTCAGGCCCGAGTCGAAAGCCCAGATCCGACAGCGTCTCGGAGATGCATGCCGGTCCGCGGCTCGAAGGCCGGCCATCTCGAACGCCGGGAACAACAGAATCGCGACCGACAGCGTGAACGCCGTTCCCGCGACGATTCTAAGCGGCGCTCGGACGTGCGGGCTGGCGGTGGACACGGTATCGCGCACGACCGCTCGAAGGCCGGCCGCCACGAGGCGCCGCGCGAGTCTGCGATGCAATCCAGGCGGCCACGAGCGTCGCCGCGACGGCGATGGCAAACGCCTGCGGCTCAACGGGTCCGTCGAAGAATCGTCTCCACATACTTAGTCCGTCGATCTTAACCGCGGATGCGGCTGTGAGTGAGTTGCGAAGTGTCAGCACCGGCGTCATGACGACGCGGTGTGCGCCAGGTTGTCCGCGCGCAGTTGCGCGAATGCATGCAGCGGGATACGGAGGCTGGCCCGGCAGCCCTGGCGATCGTCGCGATTCTCGAGTACGAGACTGCCGCCGTGGGCTTCGGCGATCTGACGACTCAGCACGAGGCCAATGCCTGATCCGCCGGGTTTGGTCGTGAAGAAGGGCACGAACAGGTTCCCGGTGTTCGACAGGCCCGGTCCCTCATCCTCCACCCACAGCTCCATCGTCGGCGGGTACAAGCCCGGCAGCCGCTGCCACCCGACCGTCACTCCGCCGCCGGTCTCGCGTACTGCATCGACGGCGTTCCGAATCAGGTTGATGAGCAGCTGTTCGAGTTGATCGCCGTCTCCCTGGATGCGTGAGCCGGGGTCCGGGTGCGACCGAGATGCGATGCGCTTTTTCCAGCGTGACGACACGATCGACAAACGTGCCGACGTCGAGCGGCGCGAGCTTCGGCGGTGGCAGTTTCGCCAGCCGCGCGTACGCGCTCATGAAGCGGCTCAATGCCTCGGACCGGGAGGCGATGACCCCGAGGCCGCGCTGAACGTCCTCGCGCCAGTCGGAGGGTGGCGGATCGCGTTCGACGATCGTCGCGAGGCTGCCGGCGATCGATTTGATCGGCGCGAGCGAGTTATTCATCTCGTGCCCGATGACGCGGATCAGTCGCTGCCACGCCTGACGCTCTTCTTCGCGCAGCGGCTGGCTCAGATCTGAGAGCACGAGCAGTTCATGCGGCGTCCGCCCTGGCGAAACATGCTGCGGCGGATCTCCCAGCGTCCGACGCCGCCGGGGAACGCCGTGTTGATGACGCGCGGCGCCTCGCCCGTGAGGTAATCGGCCGAGATCGAGATCGCGGCCCGCCGCCCGAGCAGCCGTTCGGCGGGCTGGCTGAGGAGACGCGCACCTGCGCGGTTGACGAACGTCAGCTCCTGGTCCTCGTCGAACGTGAACACCGCGACATCGATCTCCGCCATGACCTTCCGCAGCAGCGTCGTCGCTTCCAGCGCGTCGAGGCGCTGATGGCGCAGCGTTTCGACGAGCGCGTTCACCTCGATCATGACCTCGCCGAGCGGGTCGCCGCCGCGGGCGCCGCGCGCGCGAATGGAGAAGTCCCCTTCACCCAGCGCGGCCAGCAGGTTCGACAGTGTCTGCAGGGGCAGCACGACGCGTTCGCGAAGGGCAAACGCGAAACCCGAGACAGAAGGTGATGATGAGAACCGAGAGCGTCCACTGGACTTTCGGCGTGTAGTCGCCGGTCCAGAGGAAGATAAGCGAGATCGCGGCCCCCGGGAGCGCCGAGGCGAGCGCCATCAGCAGGATGCGGCGGTCGTGGCTCAGACGGGGCTCACGTCGCTGCGGTAACGAGACATGACAAGGGAGAAGGTAAAAGGGAAAAGGGAAAAGGGGAACCACCGGTCCTTCTACCCTTTTCACTCTTAACTTTAGTCCGTAGCGCTGGAGCCGGCGGTAGAGGGCGCTTCGGCTCAGGCCAAGCGCCTTGGCGGCCTGGCTGACGTTGCCGTCGAACCGCGTCATGGCCTTCTTGATGAGGAAGCACTCGACATCCTCGAGGCTCATGTCCTCGAGCCGGCCACCGCCTTCACGGCCGGCACGCAGGCCGAGATCGACGGCCTTCACCAGCGGACCAGGCGCCATCAGCACGGCGCGCTCGATGGCGTGATCGAGCTCGCGGACGTTTCCGGGCCACGGATGCTCGAGCAGGATCTGCATCGCGCCGCTCTCGAAACCGGTCAGCCGCTTGCGGTAGCGTTGCGCATGCTGCCGCAGGAAGTGCTGCGCGAGCAGCGGCAGATCCTCGCGTCGATCGCGGAGCGGCGGCAGGCGGATCTCGATCGTATTCAGCCGGAAGAGCAGGTCCTGACGAAAGCGTCCGGCCGTCACTTCATCGATGAGGTTCGCGTTGGTCGCCGAGATGATCCGCGTGTCGACGCGGCGGGTGCGCGAGGAGCCGAGGCGCTCGAATTCGCCGGTCTCGATGACGCGCAGCAGCTTCGCCTGCTGGCTGAGCGGCACGTTCGCGATCTCGTCGAGAAAGAGCGTGCCCTGGTCGGCCAGCTCGAAGCGGCCGACCCGATCCGCTTTGGCGTCGGTAAAAGCGCCGCGGACGTGGCCGAACAGTTCGCTCTCGAACACGCCTTCGGAGACGCCGCCGGAATTCACGATCACCATCGGGCGAGATGCGCGGCTCGAAACCGCGTGGAGCGCGCGCGCGACGACGCCTTTGCCGGTGCCATTCTCGCCGAGAATCAGCACGTTCGCGTCGGAAGGGCCGATGCGGGAGATGACCTGCAGGACGTTCTGCATCGCCGAGGACTCGGCGATCAGCTTGGGCATGCCCTCGCCGCGCAGCAGCGAGTTCTCGGCCTCGAGACGCTGGCCCTTGCGCAGCGCCTGGCTCAGTTCGATCTGCGTTCGGATGATGGCGAGCAGCCGCGCGTTGTCCCACGGTTTCTGGACGAAATCGCGCGCGCCGCGCCGCATCGCCTCGACTGCGACCTCGACGCTGCCCCAGGCGGTCATCACGACGACCGGCAGCGTGGGATCGATGCCCTGGATGCGCGACAGGAGGTTGAGCCCTTCTTCGCCGGACGTCGTGTCGCGCGCGTAATTGAGATCGATGAGCGCGACGTCGAACTCGCGCGCCTCGACGGCGGCGAGCACGCCGGCGGGCGACGAGGCGCTCTCGAGCTGGAACCCCTCCGCCTTGAGCAGCAGGCGCAGCGCTTCGAGGACGTCGGGCTGATCGTCGGCGATAAGAACGCGCGGCTCGCTCGGGACGCACGGGGTGCCGCACGTGTTCGGCTGCTTCGTTGCGCGAATTGCGGAGATGATCGGTAATCAGCATAGACTGCCAGCGTGCCAGCCGTCAGCCATCAGCGCACAGCGCCGTGCTGCCGGCTGACGGCTGGACGGCTGAAAGCATCATCGTTCAGTGGGTCATGTCGAAGCCGCTCTCTTCGAGCTCCTTCTCGCCGCGGTGCTTGCTGCCGTCTTCTTCGACGACCCGGCCGTCGAACAGGTGGATGGAGCGATCGGCGTGCCGCGCGTAGCGCGGATCGTGCGTCACCATGCAGATCGTGGCGCCCTTCGCGGTGCAGCTCGCGAAGCAGCTCCATGACCGCTTCGCCGTTCTTCGAATCGAGGTTTCCGGTCGGCTCGTCCGCGAGCAGGATCGACGGCGAACCCGCGACCGCGCGGGCGACCGCGACGCGCTGCTGCTGACCGCCTGAAAGCTGGCTGGGCAGGTGCTTGGCCCGATGCGCCATGCCGACCTTCTCGAGCGCCGCCATCACGCGCTCCTTGCGCTCGGCCGATTTCATGCCCCGATACGTCAGCGGCAGCTCGACGTTTTCGTACACGTTCAGATCGCCGATCAGGTTGAAGCTCTGGAAGATGAACCCGATCTCGCGGTTGCGGACGCGCGCGCGCTCGGAGAGCGGCAGATCGGCGACCGACTTGCCGTTCAGGATGTATTTGCCCTCGGTCGGCGAATCGAGCAGGCCGAGGATCGACAGCAGCGTGGACTTGCCGCAGCCCGACGGCCCGGCGATGGCGATGTACTCGCCGCTCTTGATCTCCAGATGGATGCCGGCGAGCGCGTGCGTCTCGACTTCGTCGGTGAAAAAGACCTTGGTGACGCCGTCGAGATGGATCAGCGTGGGCGCGGACGTGTTCATCGTGGCTCCTTTTGATTCAGCTGATTCAGCTGCCAGCTTCCAGCTGCGATGTGGTGGACCCAGTTACCCTGCGATACGAATGCGATCGAACGAGTCCTGCGCGGACATGTCCGAGAGGATCACCTGATCGCCCGGCTGCAATCCTTCGAGGATCTCGACCTTATCCACAGACGTGCGTCCGAGCTTCACGTTGGTCCGGAGCGCCTCGCCGTCGGCGTTCAACTTGAACAGCCCGACGGTGCTGTTCTCCTGGCCGAACGCGGGCCGGCCGACGTAGATCACGTTCTCGAGCTTCTCGAGCTGGATGTCCCGTCGACGCTCAGGTCGGCCCGCGCGCCGGACGGCAGTTCGCCTTCGAGGATCACGTCCACGCCAACCGTGCCGCCGGTGGACTTCGGGTCCATCCGCGACGACTTGCCCTTGACGACTCCGTTGCGCGTGTCGATTTCGGCGTACTGGCCGATGCGAATGTCCTTCGTCTGGGTTTCCGCAATGCGCAGTTCGGCCTTCAGCGTCGTGGGATCGGCGACGCGTGCGAGGTTCGCGCCCGGCGCGACCTGGGCGCCGCGTTCAACCGGGACCTCCTGGAGCACGCCGCTCATGCCCGCCTTGACCTTGAGATCGTCGAGCTGTGGACCTTCAGCTCGTAAGCAGCCCGCTTCTGATCGACGTCCGCTTCCTGGGGCGCGAGCTGGGACTTCATCCCCTCCGTCTGAATCTCCAGGCGCGACCTGGCGATCTTCAAGCGGTTCTCCAGCTCCTCGGCATCGCTGCGCGACTGCTTCAACTGGATCTCCGAGACGAGACCGTCTTTATACAGCTTCTCCTGCGCTTCAAGCGTCAAGCGCTGCCTTGGTGGATGCCGCCTGGATGCTCGCGACGTCGCTCTGCTGGTTGAGCAAGCGCGCTCTCGAGTTCAGCCTTGCGATTGACATAAGCGGCCTGCGCCGACTGATACGCCAGTTGCGCTTCCTTGACGGATTCTCGAGATCGGGATTGGTCAATTCGAGGATAACCGTGTCGGGACGAACCGTCGCGCCCGGACGCAGCAAGATGCGTTCGACACGGCCCTGCGTCGTCGCGGGAATCCATCGGATTTCTTCGGGCACCAGCGTGCCCGAGCCTCGAACCTGCCGCAGCATCGGCCCGCGCTTGACGGTGTCGATCCAGACCGTCGCGCGATCGACCGACGGCGCCGCCGGCTTGAGGCGGGACACCCCGACGGAGATCAGGGTAATGACCAGCGAGCGCGACGACTCCGTAAAGGATCCGTCGAATTTTCTTCTTCTTCTTAACGTCCGCCGAGCGTGCGATGTCGACCATTGAGTTGCCTCTGTCCTGAAAGCCGGGGAGCGAAAGAGACCCCCAGCGTCAGTACAGATAGTCCAAATCGAGTGCCATTGCCAAAGCTGCCACGTAATCAATCAGATTAACGCCAGTTAGGGTTCCGCGATCCCGGTCGATTACGTGGCCTGGATGACCGGTTGCGAACCATCTCGGTCCCGGAAACGGTCAATCGAGCCTGCTAGAGTTCAGTGACGCCGACCACGAAGCGACCGTCGCGTGGAACTACCGTTGCCTCCGAGAACTTTACCGGGCAATTGGACGGAAACCTCGAGTCCGTGGTTTAGGGATTTGTGGATTATTTTAATTTAATTAGTCAAAATAATATATAATTGTCGCTCAGCGCCAATGACGGACCTTGAGCAATCCGCCGACACGACCTCTCGCTCTATCCGCGAGATCTATTTCGCCTGTCACACGCGGCACGTCCGCGATCCCGCAATCGCAGCGGCTCTTGAGCCGTCATCAAGCCAGCATGCTCGACCATCTCGATGAAATCGATCCGACAACCGTGAACGATCTCGCCCGCCATATGGGCGTCACGCCGGCGACGATGTCGCTGGCGATCGATCGGCTGGAGCGAAAGGGCTATGTCGTCCGCGACCGGGACAGTGCGGATCGCCGCCGCGTTCACGTCCGGCTGACATCAGCCGGCGTACGGATCCGTGAGGCGAGTTCGGTGCTCGATCCTGCGCGCGTCGAGGCGCTCCTCGCGCGACTGACCGCTGCCGAGCGGAAGCAGCCGATGCAGGGTCTCGCGCTTCTCGCGACGGCTGCGCACCGCAGACCGTCGCGTCATCGTCCACCGAGTCCGAAGAAGGAGGTCCCTCAATGAAATGGGTGTTGATCGCCGGGTCGTGATCGTGGCGCTCGTGTTGGCGCTCGCGGCGTTCATCGGGTCGCGGCTGCCGCAGTCGCATCACGCGTCGCTCGAGAAGTCCTTCGCCGGCCCGCCGGAGGCCATCTGGGCTGCAATAACCGACGTGGAGGCGTTTCCGTCATGGCGCGCCGGCGTGACCCGCGTCCAGCGCCTGCCGGATCGCAATGGGTGGCCGGTCTGGGTCGAGGAAGGGCGATCGGGAAAGTTGACGCTGGCGGTCGAGCGCATGGACCCGCCACGCATTCTCGTCGGCCGCATCGCCGATCCCGGACTGCCGTTCGGCGGAACGTGGACCTATGAAGTCACACCTGAGCCCGCCGGGAGCCGTCTCCGGATCACAGAAGACGGCGAGATCTACAATCCGATGTTCCGCTTCATGGCGAGTTTCGTGTTCGGATACGACGGCACGATTCGTTCGTACATGACGTCACTCCAGAAGCGGCTCGCGCGGCGGACTGCGGGGAGTTGAAACGCCATGGGATATGAGGCGACGATGCACGCTCAGCCTTGGCGGCGACGCGACGCGAGGCACCGCTCTCCTCGAGCAGCACGATCTGATCTTTCGCGGTCCGACGCGATCGCCGATTCCGCTCAAGGACATCTACGTCGGCTGTGGCGCATGATGGATCACTGACCGTGCGTTTCGGACAAGACCACCGCCGTGTTGAGATCGGGCGGCTGCCGGCACGATGGGCCGAGCGGATCACGAACCCGCCGTCGCGGCTGGACAAGCTTGGCGTGAAGCCGGCATGACGGTCGTCATGGCCGGGACCGGCACGCGGATCTCGTGGACGAGATCACCGTCGCGCGGCGCGCGGATCGTCACGCGCGCTCCACAAAGCGGCCGTCGACATGATGTTCTACGGCGCCGATCGGCGCGAACAGGCTCGATCGCGTCGAGAGAGTTGAAGAATGGTTGAAACCGAACGGCGCGCTATGGGTGATACGGCCGAAAGGGTCAAGGCGATCGCCGAAGTCGGAAGTGATGGCGGCGGGAAAGAGCGCCGGGCTGGTGGACGTCAAGGTGGTGAGCTTTTCGGCCGACTCACACGGCGGAGAAGTTCGTGATCCCGCGAGCCGGATAGGTAGCACGCTCCGAGACGGTTCAGCTGGCCGCAGCGGCACGGCTCATGCGAACGGCTGCGAACATGAGCGAATTAAGCGAGCGTTTGCTCAATGAAATCGTCGAAGCCGTCAAGGAGCTGGTCAGAAAAGAACAATCCGATCGCCTTCGTGACATCTATCTGGTCGGCGACATCGAGAAGGACACGGCGCGGCAGGCCATCGAGCGGCTTCGTGAGCTCGCCAGCGAGAGTCACAAGCCGATCACGATTTATATCAACAGTGCCGGTGGCAACGTCACGGACGGGTTGGCGCTGCACGACACCATCCGGTACCTCGTGTCGCTTGGCCACGAGATCACAATCGTCGTGCAAGGCATGGCGTACTCGATGGGGTCGGTCGTGCTGCAGGCAGCCAGCCCGGGCAAGCGGTTGGCCTTTCCGCACTCGTGGATCATGATCCACGAGCCGGCGAAATGGGCCGGGTGGCAGTCGACCTCAGCCGCGGCGCAGCATCTCGATCGATTGAAGCAGATGCAGAGTCAGATCTATCGCATTCTGGCTGACCGGTCGGGTAAGCCGCTGCGCCAGATCATTCGCGACACCAAGCGCACGGACTTCTATCTCGATGCCGCCGCGGGCGCGAGACTACGGCCTGATCGACGAGGTCCTCGGGCCCGCCGAACTCGCACGCCGTCGATCAGCCCGATTCATCGACGGCGGCGAAAGGCGACCTTACCGACACGCCAAACGCATCACCGATCGCCGCATCTGAGCTCCCCAGCCCCGACGTGCCCACGACCTGATCCAGGCGTGGCATGGCCGTTGCGACTCATCCAACATGCACGGGCGTGCGCTCACGCCATGCTGAGCCGTTATGAGTCGACCAGCCGACGCCTATCCCTTTCCCACCTTTTCTGCCCCTCTGCGTTTTGCGATCGCGCTGGCAGCCGTATCGGTGGTGTTCGTGATGGACACGGCAAGCGATGCCGCGCTCGACGAGGTGAGCAGGTTCCTGGTCCTGGGGACGGCCGTTCTCGCGAGCGCGTGGTTCGCCGGTACTGGTCCGGCGTTGGCGGCGACGGTCTTCGGCGCGGCCCTCGGGTGGGTCGCCATTGGAAACCAACCGGGCACCGACACTCAAGTCGCAACGCATCTGGCCTTGTTCGTCGTCCAGGGGCTGCTGCTGACGGCGGTGGTCGCGGAACTTCGCGCCGCCCGGCGATCCGCCGAACGACAAACGCGTGTCGCGCACGCCGCGCGGCGTGACGGCGAGGCGGCGAACCGGATGAAGGATGAATTCCTCGCCACCGTGTCCCACGAGCTCCGGACGCCGCTGAACGCGGTGCTCGGCTGGGTGCACCTGCTGCGCACGGGCAAGCTCGATCGAGAAATGTCGAGTCGAGGCCTCGAGACCGATCGAGCGCAACGTCAAGCTGCAGGCCCAGCTCACCGAGCGATCTGCTGGAGGTCTCGAAAGCGTTGACCGGCGAACTTCAAGATCGAGTGCCGGGCCGACGACGCATCGGCGAGGCGGCACGGCAGGCCGCGGCGGCGGTCGAGCCCGCTGCGCGCGCGAAGGGGGTGGCGGTCGCGCTGACGGTTCCCGATACTCCTGTCGTCGTGCTGGGAGACCCGACGCGCCTGCGGCAGATCGACGTGGCATCTGCTGTCGAACGCCATCAAATTCACACCACGCGGCGGCACGATCGAGCTGCTCGTGGCCCTCGAACGCCGACATGGCGACGCTCACGGTCACCGACAGCGGACCAGGCATCGATCCAGGATTTCCTCCCGCGGATTTTCGATCGCTTCACGCAGGCGGATTCGTCGCCCACCCGTGTGTCCGGCGGGCTCGGCGTCGGGCTTGCGCTGGTGCGGCAGCTCGTCGAATTGCACGGAGGTGACATTCAGGCACGCAATCGGACAGATAACCGCGGGGCGATATTCACGCTGCGTTTTCCGGCCGCAGTCCGCCGATCTCTAGACGTCGCGATCCCGGCGCCAGATATCGACCGCCGGTCCGTTCGCGGCCGATTCGCTCCAGGGGCTTCGAGTGCTGGTGGTCGATCACGATGGCGAAGCGCGAGAGCTCCTCCGGACGGTTCTGAACCAGCGCGGGCGCCGAGGTCCAGACGGCCGCCTCTGTCGCGGACGCGCTGGAATCGCTCGAGACGTGGCGGCCGGACGTGCTCGTGAGCGATGCGGATTCGCCGCGCCACGATTCCTATTCGCTCATCGGGAAGATCCCGGCCCTCGATGCGAGATCTCGGTGGACGGATTCCCGCCCTCGCGTTGACCTCGCTTGGGCGGACGCAATCCGCGACTCGCGCCACATGATTACCGAAGTTCATCGCGACCTTCCCAAACCAGTGGAGCCTGCCGTCCTGACGGCCGGAGATCGCGCGCCTCACGGGACGGGACCGGCGGCGCGCGCAACGCTGACCCTTCACCGACACGCACACGACTGGGGAGCCGAGACCGCCGATGCCGATTTCACCCTCGCAGCGACGCCTGTCGGGAGGCGTCGAGCTGACCGGTCCACGAAACGCCGACGTCCGGGTCTGGGCGCCGGCGCGCCAGTCGCGTGGAGATCGTGATCGACGACGGCACGCTCACGAGCTGACGCGAACCGATGACGGAACGTTTGAAGGCACGGTGACCGGCGTGGTTGCCGGCACCCGCTACTGGTTTCGTCTGGACGGTACGCGCCTGCGTCCGGATCCCGTTTCCCGGTTTCAACCCGACGGCCCCCACGGGCCCTCCGCCATTGTCGATGCCGGGCATTCCCGTGGACGGACGAGCGATGGGACGGCGTGTCTCCGAAGGGTCAGGTTCTGTACGAGATGCACGTCGGCACATTCACGCCGGAAGGGACCTGGCGGGCCGCTGCCGCCGAACTCGAGGCGCTGGCGGATCTTGGCGTAACGGTAATCGAGATGATGCCGATTGCCGACTTCGCCGGCCGCTTTGGCTGGGGCTACGACGGCGTGAACCTGTACGCGCCGACGCGGCTGTACGGCACACCTGACGAATTGCGCGCGTTCATCGATCGCGCGCACGCGATCGGCCTCGGCGTCATCCTCGACGTGGTCTACAACCACCTCGGTCCTGACGGAAACCATCTGGAAGAGTTCTCGCCCGACTATTTCACCGATCGCTACACGAACGACTGGGGACGCGCGATCAACTTCGAGGACTGCGCGCCCGCGCGCGCGTATTTCGTCGAGAACGCGGGCTACTGGATCGACGAGTTCCATTTCGACGGCCTTCGATTCGACGCAACCCAGGACATCAAGGACGCCTCGCGCGAGCACGTCATCGCCGCGATGGCCCGCCGCGCTCGAGAGGCGGCCGGCGCGAAGCGCATCTACCTGATCGCGGAAAACGAACCCCAGGACACGGCGCTTGTCCGCCCTCCGTCCCAGCGGCGGGTATGGCCTCGATGCCCTCTGGAACGACGATTACCACCACACCGCGGTCGTCGCGCTGACGGGGCGGCGCGAGGCCTACTACACGCGATTACACAGGGTTCGGTGCAGGAACTGATTTCCTGTGCAAAGTACGGCTACCTGTATCAGGGGCAGTGGTACGCCTGGCAGAAGAAGGCACGCGGGACGCCCACGTTCGACCTTCCGCCGCGCGCGTTCGTGTCGTACATCGAAAATCACGATCAGGTCGCGAACTCCGCGTTCGGTCGACGCCTGCACCAGCTGTCATCACCAGGGAGATACCGCGCGATGACGGCGCTCACGTTGCTCGGGCCCGCCACACCGCTGCTGTTTCAAGGGCAGGAATTCGCCGCGTCGGCTCCGTTTCTGTATTTTGCGGATCACCGCGAGGAGCTTGGCGAGGCAATCCGCAGCGGCCGCGCGTGAGTATCTGTCGCAGTTTCCCGAGCGTGTCGGATCCCGCTGTTCTCCAGGCATTGCCTTCTCCGGTCGATGAAGCCACGTACCGCCGGTGCAAACTCGACCTGAACGAGCGGCAGACGCATGCGCGTGCGTATGCGCTCCACCGTGATCTGCTGGCGCTGAGACGTGCGCACGCGACTATCGCGGCTCCATCGCGTGTCGACGGATCGGTGTTGGACAGCCACGTCATGGCGCTGCGCCTGTTCGGCGCGAGGGAGCACATCCTCCTGCTTGTCAATCTCGGACCCGATCTCGAACTCACGCCGGCACCGGAACCGCTCCTCGCGCCGCCCGGGCCGGGCGGATGGTCGGTGCTCTGGAGCAGCGAGTCGATCGAGTACGGTGGACAGGGACCCCCCCGCTGCACGAGGAGTCCGTCTGGAGCCTTCCCGGAGAGACGCACTGTCGTCGTTGACGGGCTCAACGGTGAACGACGATGACATCGTTTGAGTTGACACGGCGGATCGAGAACCCTCGGGATCACGCGGCCGACGATCCGATGCCTCGGCTCGAATGGCTGGTCGCGAACGGGCTGGGCGGCTATGCGTCTGGCACGGTGGCCGGCGTGGTGACCCGCCGCTACCACGGCCTGCTCGTCGCAGCGTTGCCGGCTCCACTCGGACGAATGGTTGTGCTCAATCATCTGCTGGAACGCGTGCGGCTCGAGGACGGACGAGTCGTGTGGCTCGGCGACGAACGCGAGGTCGCCGGTTCGAATGCGATCGATCGCGGTGGCCATCTGGTCGAGTTCCGTCTGGAGCTGGGACTGCCGGTCTGGCTGTACGATTTCGAAGGGCTGCGGATAGAGAAGCGGCTGCTCATGCCGCACGGACAGAACACGACGCATCTGACGTATCGCCTGTTGAGCGGCAACGGCCCGGTCCGGCTTTCGCTGCGCCCGTCGGTCCACTTTCGTTCGTACGAGTCGTCGGTCACGGCGGCAACGTCGCTTCCGTATGCGGTCACGGCGATGCGGAATCACTATGAAATCTCCGGTGGTCCGGGCCTGCCTGTGCTTCGCCTTCGTGTGCACGGAGATCGCGCGGCCCTGACGCTCGACGAGGTGGGCACATCCAACGTGCCCTACGCGATGGAGAAACTCAGAGGCTACGAGTCCGTCGGATCGCTGTGGAGTCCAGGGTACTTCCGCGTCGATCTCAGCGGGGACAAGCCGGTAACCCTGATTGCCTCGACCGAGCCGTGGGACTCGATCGAAGCGCTGACGCCAGAGCAGCGCAGCGCAGGCTGAAATCGACCGTCGGAGCCATCTGCTGGAGATTGCCGGACCGCCGAAGGACCGGCTCGCGTGCGAGTTGGTGCTCGCTGCCGACCAATTCGTGATCACGCCTGCGGGACGCGTGGAAGAAGCCGCGCGGGCCCGCGCGGCCGGGGAGCACGTGCGGACGGTGATCGCCGGGTATCACTGGTTCACCGACTGGGGCCGCGACACGATGATCAGCCTCGAAGGACTGACGCTGTCGACCCATCGCTACCACGAAGCGGGCTACATCCTTCGCACGTTCGGTCACTACGTGCGAGACGGCCTCATTCCGAACATGTTTCCCGACGGGGCACGGGAGGGGCTGTATCACACCGCCGACGCCACGCTGTGGTTCTTCCATGCCGTCGACCGCTACGTGCGCGTCACGCACGATTACGACACGTTGCGGCTGCTACTGCCGACGTTCATCGACATCCTCCGCTGTCATATCCAGGGGACACGCTTCGGCATCGGCGTGGACGAGCAGGACGGCCTGCTGCGCCAGGGAGCGGACGGCTATCAGCTGACGTGGATGGATGCGAAGGTGGACGACTGGGTGGTGACCCCGCGCCGCGGGAAAGCGGTGGAGATCAACGCCCTCTGGTTCAACGCGCTCAGCTTGATGCGGCGGTGGGTGAGCGAGCTGGGCGCGGCGGAGCAGGCGGCCGGCCTGGATATCGCAGGTCGCGCGCTTCGTGCCGAGCGGGCATTCAACGATCGTTTCTGGTACTCCGAGGGCGGGTACCTCTACGACGTCGTGGATGGAGAACGCGGCAATGATGCCGCCTGCCGTCCGAATCAGGTGTTTGCCATCTCGCTCGACAATCCGATCCTCGACCGCGCGCGATGGACGGCGGTTATCAAGGTCGTGCGCGATCGCCTTCTGACACCGGTTGGATTGCGATCACTCGCGCCCGGTCACCCGGATTACAAGTCGAAGTATTTTGGCGACCTGCGATCGCGTGACGCCGCCTATCATCAGGGAACGGTCTGGGCGTGGCTGATTGGCCCGTTCGTGGATGCGTGGCTGAAAGTCTATCCGGACGATCGACCCGGCGCGCGACGGCTCCTGCAGGGGTTCGGCGCCCATTTGAGCGAGGCCTGTGTGGGATCGATCAGCGAGATCTTCGACGCGGACCCGCCGTATGTGCCGCGGGGCTGCATTGCGCAGGCGTGGAGCGTCGCCGAAGTGCTGCGCTGCCTGCTGCAGACGGCGGAGCCGGACGCCGACACGCGGCTCGCACGACGCGCGCGCATCGACGGCGATCAGCTCGTCCGAACGAGTCGCAGGACTTCCGGGCAATTATTGAAGCGCGCCATCCACAATGCGACGCGGCCGCGGAGGTTGTCCCGCAGTCGCAGCGCTGGATCCCTGGCCAGGAGTACCCGAACCACATCGGCATTGCACCGCCCGAGCAGGGGATTCTCGATGTCGGTCAACGCGCCTTCGGCGACGATCGCCTTCGGCTGCTCCTTGTGAATCGCATGCAGCAGCGGCGTCCAGTGGTTGCCCCCAGGATCGACCGCGTCAGGATCATGGCCCGCCGTTATCATGGCGCGGATGGACGACGTGTCGCCTTCTCGCGCGGCGCGTGCGAGCGGGGATATGCTGGGTCGGGGCGCCGCGCACCCGGACGCAAGGATCACTGGTATGCAGAGCGCAATTGACATTCGCAACATGAGCGCGTCTCCTCGAGGGCCCTTCCGGTGTCCGAGACCTTACCATAAATAACTTTGTAATGCAGAGTATGTCCGACAGACTGGCCCGTCTGGGCTGGACCGCGCTCCTCGCCGACGCGTTCGCCGAGTACGCCGCAGAGGGGCTCGTGCCCGGCCGCGTCGCGCTCGAGCACACACACATCTACCGAGTGATCACGGAGGCGGGCGAATCGTTGGCGCGTGTGTCGGGACGCCTGCGTCATCGGGCGGCCGCACGCGCCGACTTTCCGGCAGTCGGCGACTGGGTGGCCGTCCAGCCGCCGCCGCGCGCTGGCGACAGCCGCATCGTCGCGGTCCTGCCGCGGCGCAGCAGATTCTCACGACGAGCGGCCGGCGATCCAACGGAAGAACAGGTCGTCGCGTCGAACATCGATACCGTCTTTCTCGTCGCCGGTCTCGACGGAGATTTCAATCCCCGCAGAATCGAGCGATACCTTCTTGTCGCGTCCGAGAGCGGCGCATCCCCGGTTATCGTGTTGAACAAGGCGGACGTCGCCGCCGATGCCAACGTAAAGGCCGACATCGTGCGAACCTCAGTCGGAGCCGTTCCGATCCACGTGCTGTCGTGCCGGGTCCCGGGCGAGGTGGATGTGCTCCGACAGTACCTCGGGATTCGGACAAGACCGGCGCATTGCTCGGGTCGTCAGGGGTGGGGAAGTCGACGATCGTCAACCGTCTCGTCGGGCATGAACTCCTGCGAACCGAAGAGGTGCGCGAATCGGACAGCCGTGGACGGCACACGAGCAGTGCGCGTCAGTTGATCGTGCTGCCGGATTCTGGCGTCCTCATCGATACGCCTGGTATTCGCGAACTGCAGCTGTGGGACAGCGGCGAAGCCATGAACGACGCGTTCGGCGATATCGATGCATTGTCGAATGAGTGCAGGTTTCGCGACTGCCGCCATCGTCAGGAGCCGGGCTGCGCCGTGCAGAGGGCGGTTACCACAGGGGATCTGTCCGCCGGCCGCCTCGAGAGCTATCACAAACTCCAGGACGAGCAGGCGTATCAGTCACGGCAGATCGATCAGCGCGCGCAGATTGAGGAACGGCGCCGTTGGAAGGTGTTGACGAAGGCTGCGCAGAAGCGAATGAAGGAAAAGGAAGGCGGCTGAATGCGCCATCCGCCGGTCGGAGCCCGCCGTTCACCGGGACGGCTGAACGCCGTCCCGCCGCCGGCCGTAAGCTAACGCGCATGGACGTCCTCACGGTCCGGGATGCACGAAAGAAGTTTGGCGCGGTCGCGGCGCTCAACGGCGCGACGTTCGAGCTTCGACAGGGCGAGCTTCTGGCATTGCTCGGGCCGAACGGCGCCGGGAAAACCACACTCATCCGCGCGATCAGCGGCCGCGTGCGGCTCGACCAGCGGCGAGATCCGCCTGTTCGACCGCGTCGTCGACAGCCGTCGGACGCCGCCGGAACTCGGGATCGTTCCCCAGGAGATTGCGCTCTATCCTCTGCTGACGCGCGCGCGAAAACCTCCAGGCTTTCGGCAGCCTCCACGGACTGCCGGCAAAGAAGTGGCGAAGCAGACGGATTGGGCGCTCGAACAGACTGGCCTCTCCGATCGCGCGAAAGAACCAGTGAAGCAGTTCTCGGGTGGCATGCGCCGGCGGCTCAACATCGCCTGCGGCGTGCTCCATCGTCCTCGCATCGTCCTGCTCGACGAACCGACAGTCGGGGTCGATCCGCAGAGCCGCGACCACATCTACGACATGCTGGCCGGCTTGGCAGCATCGGGCGTCTCGCTTGTTGCTCACGACACACCATCTCGAAGAAGCGGAGGCGCGGTGCTCGCGGACGGTCATCATCGATCACGGGAAGGTCATCGCCGCTGGAACGATTGCGGAGCTCGTCGATCGGACGGTCGGACGCTTTCGGTTGGTGACACTTCGCCTCGACGCACCGTTCGACGCGGAACGATGCAGTCGACATCGGCGGTCCGAACAATGGATCGGGGTCTGATGACGGCGGCCGGATCCTGAACGTGCGGATGCAGGATGTGGCTGCTGAGCTCCCGCCGCTCCTCGATCGCATCCGGACAGCGGGTCGTGCGGTCGACGACGTGGAGGTGCGCGGTCCGAGCCTGCAGTCGGTGTTCATACATCTCACCGGAAGGGAGTTGCGGGAGTAATGCGCACGTTGCTCTGGATCGGATGGACCAACCTTCGACGCGATCGGGTCGCGCAGATGCTCACGTTCCTGCTGCCGATCGTGTTCTTCTCGATTTTCGCCACCGTCTTCGGCGGTCAGGGAGACGCGTCCACGGCGCGGATACGGATTGCGGTCGTGGATGAAGATCACACCGAGGTCAGCGCGAGATTGATTGACGGACTGCGCAACGAAAAGGGGCTTCGCACGCAGACAACCGCCGATGCGGCAGGAGCGGGCGCGATCCTTAATCGCGTGGCGGCGGAGCGTCTCGTGCGCTCAGGCGACGTCCCGGTCGCTGTGGTGATTCCCGCCGGTCTGGGCGCCGCATTTTCCGCCAACGGGTTCGCCGGCGGAGGTCCCTCCGTGCAGTTGCTGTCCGATGTCTCGGATCGCATCGCTCCCCAGATGGTGCTCGGACTCCTGCAGAAGGTCGTGATGACGGCCGCGCCGGATCTCCTGATGCAGGGCGGCATGCGGCAGTTCGAGAAATACGCGGGCGCGATGACCCCGCAGCAGAAAGCGGCGGTGGACGAGTGGCTGCCGCGATTGAAGGCGCAAGGGCAGCCAGGCAGCGAACGGTCACCGCGGCACCCGGGAGCATGCCGATTGGCGTTGAGGTGGTGGACGTGATGCGAACGGACAATCGCCGCGGCTCGCTGATCTCGTTCTACGCGGCCGGGATCGGCGTGATGTTTCTGCTGTTCTCATCCGTTGCCGGTGCCGGTGGTGCGCTCCTGGACGAGGCGGACACCGGGACGCTCGAGCGGTTATTGTCCACGAACATCGGCATGACGGGTGTGCTCGTGGGCAAATGGATTCTCCTCGCGTTGATCGGCTGCCTGCAGCTGACCGTGATGTTCCTGTGGGGACGGGTGGCCTTCGGCCTTCCGCTCTTCTCGCACCTCCCTGGCTTTGCCGTCATGACTCTCGTCACGGCCGGCGCCGCAGCCGCGCTCGGTCTCGTTCTCGCGACGCTGGCGAGAAGCCGCGCGCAGCTGTCCGGGTTCTCGACGATTCTGATTCTGACGATGTCTGCGCTGGGCGGCAGCATGTTTCCTCGCTTCCTGATGAGCGAGGGCATGCAGAAGGCGGGGCTCCTGACGTTCAACGCGTGGGCGCTCGATGGGTACTTGAAGGTGTTCTGGCGGCAGGCTGCGATCTGGCAGCTATGGCCACAGGTGCTCGTGCTCGATCTCGGCGCTGACGCTCGCGGTTCTCGTCGACGGTTACGGGTTCCCGGGTGCTCGCGAGGCGAGGTTGCGAGGTCAGTCGCTGATCGAACGTCGAACGACTGGCAGCCTCGTAGAACCTTGTCGAACGCTCAGCAGCCGCTGCCCGGAATGTCTTCCTTCAGATCGATGCTGAACCGCTCGGCCATCCGGTAGAGCGTCCGGCGATCGATTCCCAGCACTTCCGCCGCGCGGGTACGGTTGCCACCCACCTGCTCGATCACATGCAGGAGGTAGCGACGCTCGATCTCGTCGAGCGACGGGAGATCCGCGAACAGTCGCTCGTGCAGATCCGGTCCGGTCGCCTTGAACGGAAGGTCGGAGACGTCGATGACCGATCCCCGGCTGAACACCACCAGCCGCTCGATCGTGTTCTCGAGCTCCCGCACGTTGCCGGGCCAGCGGTAGGCGGCTAGCGCGGAGATGGCCGCGGGCGACAACTCGATTCGGCGCCCCGCCCGGGCGCACGCGTTCTGCAGGAAGGTCTGAATCAGCAGCGGAATATCTTCGCGGCGATCTTCGAGGGACGGCACGCGAATGACGATGACGCTCAGGCGGTAGAACAGATCCTGTCTGAAACGTTGCGCCGTCACTTCGCGTTCGAGATCGACGTTGGTTGCGGCGACGACGCGAACGTCGACCTTGACCTGACGATTGCCGCCAACGGGCCTGACTTCTCCCTCCTGCAGGACCCGCAGCAGCTTGACCTGGAGCGCCGGCGACGTCTCGCCGATTTCATCCAGGAAGACGGTGCCGCCAGTCGCCTGTTCAAAGATGCCTTTGGTGTCCGCGATCGCCCCGGTGAACGAGCCGCGCGTGTGTCCGAAGAGCTCTGATTCGAGCACGCTTTCGGTCAGTGCCCCGCAGTTGATCGGCACGAACGGCCGTCCGGCCCGGCGCCCGTGCGCATGGATCGCGCGCGCCACGAGCTCCTTGCCCGTACCGCTGTCGCCGATGATGAGCACGGGGGCAGCGGCATTGGCGGCGTGTGCGATCTGCTTGTAGACCGAGAGCATGCCGGCGGTCCGCCCGATGAGACCCGGCGGCGGCACGTCGACGGAGGGGCGCGGTGCGGCGGGGACCCCGACATCCGACAGCGCGCGCTCGACGGTCGCCTTGACCTCGGAAATGTTGAAGGGCTTGCTGATGTAGTCGAACGCGCCGGCGCGAACCGCGTCGATCGCCGTCTGGAGCGTGCCGAACCCGCTGATGAGCACGACGTGCCCGCGCGCGTTCGAGTGCTTGAACGCCCGAAGCACGTCCATTCCGTTCTGCTGCGCGTCGAGGTTGATGTCGGATATCAGCAGGTCGAACGGCTGGCGCGCGAGCGTCAACGCTTCCGTCACGTCCTGCGTCGTCCGAATCTCCCGGCCCGACTTCTCGAGCAGTTCCGCCATGAACCGGCAGGTCTCGCCGTCGTCGTCAACGATTAGAATTCTGGACATCAACGGTCTCCGCTGCCGGGGCAGACGGCAGCTCAATGGTGAACACTGTTTCATGGCCCGGATCGCTCGCCGCGGCGATCGTGCCGCCGTGACGTTCGATGACATCGTGCGTGATGCTGAGTCCGAGGCCCGTGCCTCGTCCCGCCGTTTTCGTCGTCACCCAGGGATCAAAAATGCGCGGCAGCAAGTCCTTCGGGATGCCGGTTCCCGTGTCGCTCACCTCGATTCGCACGCCATCAGCTGATGGTGTGGCCCTGATGGTCAGCGTTCCGCCTTCAGGCATCGCATCGAGGCTGTTCGTGACGAGGTTCAGCATGGCGAGCTCGAGCTCTTCGGAGTCCGCCCAGATCGGCGGCAGCGAATTCGCGACGGCCAGCTGGAGCGAAATGTGGCTGGCATCCAGCTTCGGTCTGGCGACGTCCGCCACCCGCGCCAGCACCGGTTCGATGGCGATCGCGGCGCGGTTCCCCGGACGCCTGGAGTGATCCAGCACGGTCCGCACGACGGCGGCGACCTTGGCGATCTGCTCCTGGACGATCTGCAGCCGGCGTGCGGTCTTCGGATCGACCGACGCGTCCTCCTGGAGCATCTGCACGTAGCCCGAAATGAGGTTCAACGGCGTCCCGACCTGGTGCGCAACGCTGGCAGCCGTCTGGCCGACGGCGGCCATCTGTTCGGCCCGGGCCAGCGCTTCGCGCAACGCGAACACGCGGCGGTAGCTTTCGACGAGCTCGGCGTTCCGCAGGCGCAGTTCGGATGTGGCCTCGTTCACACGTTCCTGCAGCGCCTCGTGAGAATCCTGGAGCCGCTTCAACATGTCGTTGAGGCCGGCGGCGACGCTTCCGATCTCGTCGGGACGTGATTGCTTTGCTCTGGCGGTGAAATCGCCGGCTCCCGCGCGGGCCATCGTCTCGCGGATGAAATCGATGGGGCGATGAATGAAGCGGCGCCCGAGCCAGTCGACGAGCAGGGTGAGGGCGACGATTGCGGCCGGCGTGAACCACAGCGTGACCTGGCGGCCTTTGGTCCGTAACTGGTCCACGGCGGCCAGCGAGACGGTGGCGATGGCCGCGGCGTGCGTTCCGTCGGGCCTGACGAGAGGAACCGCGACCGCGAGCGCGCCGGGTGACGGCGTCCCTGACGTCGTCGTCGACTCCCGGATCGCGCGAACCCCCAGCGCTAGCGCCTCGGGGCGTTCGCCCGTGGAGGTGCTCGCCACGACCGTCGGCGTGTCGCCCGTCAATTCAACAACCGTCAACGTGCGCAACGTTGGCGCGCTGACGACGAGCTCGTGCAGGTCGGCCGACATGCTGGCGGCATCGACCGGGTCGCTTCGCAGTTCGTAATCGTCCGCCACCGCGAGCGCGGTGACGCGCGCGTTATCGAGGAGGTCGCGCTCGACGGTGCGTTCGAAGACACGGATCTCGAGAAACGCCTCGATGCCGATCACGACTGACGTGCTGAGCGCGACGAGCAGCGCCAGCCGAAGCCGCAGCGACCTGATTCCGCGCAATTTCGCCCCGCTGGGGCGCCGCTGCGCCGAAGGCGCAGGCGCGAGGTCAGAGCTGCCAATCGTCGAAGTCATTGCAATCGGGCGCTTTGTTTCATTCTATCGAGGGCCGGACATGGTGGCACCGAGATTGTGTTCAGGATTGGTGCCCGCCGGGGTCGTGGCGATTGGCTGGACTCCCCGGTCGACTCCTCCAGCTGCGGCGTTGGCGGGCACTCTTTCCGCGATCTCGGATGCCCCCACCGAATCGGCGGACCGAACCCCGGAGCAAGTGTGCGGCTGACGATTCTTTTGCTGGCGACCACCACCTCGATGTTCGTCGCGACCCGCGCTGACGGTCCCGCCCGTGCGGCAGCCCTTGCGTTGAGCGAGCGCGTCGATGCCGTCGCGGAGCAGCCCCCGGAGCGCTCGCTCGTGGGCACGCTGGATCAGGTCGATCCGCAGGCGACCGAGTTCGTGGTGAAGACGGCGAACGGCAAGCAGACATTCGTCCTTCAGACTGGCGCGACGATCCGGCAGGGATCCAAGACGATTAAGGCTTCTGAGCTCGCCGCGCACAAGGGAGAGAAGGTCAAAGTTCGCTACCGCGAGGCGGCCGGCGTGCGCCGCGCGGAGTGGATTGTGGTCGCGTCACCTCCGTCTCACAAGGTCAAGCCGTAGCAGGACTGAATTCGCGGCTATGATCGCGGCATGCGCCTCGCGCTCGTACAACAGCATGCCGTCGCTGACAGGGCCAACAACATCCGACGCGGGTTGGCCGCCATGGAACGCGCCGCCCGAGACGGCGCGAACGTGGTGGCTTTCGCGGAACTCGCGTTCGAGCCGTTTCACCCACAGCACCCGGCCCCATCCGACGCACTCGGTCTTGCGGAGACCGTTCCCGGTCCCCTCACCGAGTGTTTCGCACGAAGAGCCCGCGAACTCGGCATCGTTACTATCCTGAACCTGTTCGAGCGCGACGGGGCGTCTGCATACGATTGCTCGCCTGTCATCGATGCCGACGGTACGCTGCTGGGCAGGACGCGCATGATTCACATCACCGACTACCCCTGTTTTCACGAGCAGGGGTATTACACGCCGGGTGACACGGGCGCGCCCGTGTACCAGACGAAGGCGGGCGCGATTGGCGTGGCGATCTGCTACGACCGCCACTATCCGGAGTACATGCGTGCGCTCAGGCTTCGGGGCGCGGAGCTCGTTGTGGTTCCGCAAGCTGGCGCGCTCGACGAATGGCCCGACGGATTGTACGAAGGGGAGATGCGCGTCGCCGCATTCCAGAACGGCTACTTCGTCGGGTTGTGCAACCGAGTCGGGGTCGAGGACCGCCTGACGTTTGCCGGAGAGTCGTTCGTCTGTGCTCCTGACGGCGTCGTGCTCGCGCGCGCCCCGCGGCTCGAGGATTCGGTTCTCGTGGCGGATATCGATCTCGACCAGGTGGCGTCTTCGCACGCCAATCGACTGTTCATGCAGCACCGCCGGCCCGAGCTTTACGCGCAGTGGTTCAGGCAATCGTGAGAGGCGCGTCGTTACGAGTCGGCGTCGCCTGCATCGTCCTGACAGGGTGCTCCGGGATCAGCGCGCAGACGAACGCCTTTGCGACGCTTGTCGAGGCACGTCAGGCTGGCGCCGTCACAAAAGGATGGATCCCGGAAGGACTGCCGGCTGGATCGCACGACATTCGTGAGGGCCACGTACCCGGGACGAAGCAGCACTGGGGCCTCCTGGAATTTCCGCACGTCGAAGAAGACGCGCTGCGCGCGCTTCTCGAGCCCGAGGAGATCACGGCCGACGGCCAGCAATGCGACGTGCCCGCGCGCATCGAATGGTGGCCCTTGATGCTTCGTGGAACCCTTGACCGCAGCCGCCTTGCGGCGACGGGAACTCGGCTGTACCGCGCGAAAGCCGGCGACCTGCTGTTTGCCGTCAACTGGAGCCAGGGCCGCGCGTACTTCTGGAGTCCGTAGCGGTCTGCGGCGCCCTCATCTCTTGTCGACCGCTCGCGGCGACTGTTATGATGAGGGTTCAGTTTTTGCGCGTTCTTCCGGGCCGAGGTAGCTCAGTTGGTAGAGCACACGCCTGAAAAGCGTGGTGTCGGCAGTTCAATTCTGCCCCTCGGCACCATTTCTTAACTTCGCTCGGTGGGGCCCCTTTGGTTTCCCCACTTCCCGCCTTCGCTCGATGGATTAAGGCGAGCTTCGGCGCGACAAGCCTGCGCGTTAGTAGGGCGCGGATTTTCTGCGACGAATCGGCTTTCCACTTGTACTTTGGATCGACATTTGGTACCGTCGCGTTGCCTGTGTCCTCCACTCCTATTGGTCCGGACGTCGCGGCCGCGCTGGTGTTGCGGCAGCGGCGCCGCCGCTCGCGACAGGCGCGATTGGTGGCTCTGTTCTTCGCTTCCGTGCTGCTGCTCGATGCGCTCTTCGGCGAGCGCGGGCTGTGGCAAACGACGAGGGCCCGCCAGGAGCTGCAGCAGACAGCGCGGCGCCTCGATGCGCTGAAGCGTGAAAACGACGCGCTCCGCGACGAAGTGCGCCGCCTTCAGGAAGATCCCGCCACGCTCGAGGCGGTGGCGCGACGGGACTTAGGGTTGATCCGTCGTGGTGAAATCCTGGTGGTCCTGACCGACGCGAAGTAGACGGCGCTCCTTTTCTGCAACTAACGGCGCGGTTGATCGTATTTGTCAAAGGTCGGGTGTCGATTTTCGCGTGTCTACCCATCGTGTGCGGATCGGCCCGCGACACCGGCCCAGCCGTATGAACCCTCAGCCAGTTGCCACGCGCAAACGACCTGCCCGCGACCTCATCGAAGCCGTGCTCGAAAACATGCGCAACAACCTCGAGCCGCTGAAATATTCAACCCTCGCGCCGAACCGGTTTGTCGTCTATCTGCACGCCGAGGAGTACCGGGAGAGTCGAAACCCTGATCCCGGTGCTCCAGGAACAAACCGCGCGCGCGCTCGAGGACGAGCTGCGAAAACTCAATAACCCACCGGTGTACCGGCGATACATCGATCGCCTCACCGGCAGCTCCATACCCGTCGAGAATGCGGGCCGTGAATGGCAGATTGAATTTCATCCTGATGCGGACAATGAGCTCGCGCCAGGCGACATCCTGATTCACTCGGAGCTGTTGCTGCCCTCGACGGGCGACGATCTTGGAGCGGGGCAGCGAACGCGACGTATCACGACCGTGCACGTCGGTCAACGAACCACGAGGCGTGAAGAGAGCGTCAGCCGGACAGCTACGACCTCTGCGTCGGTGCACGCCCGGCTGGAGTACCAGGACGACGCGGGCCCGCACGTGTTTGACATGGCGCGCGACTCGATCGTCATCGGCCGTGGGGGCTTGACCTACCGAGCGGATGTGCGCATCGATTCCTCTGTCGATGTCTCGCGCGAACACGCCAGGATTCGACGCGATCCGCGTTCGGGGGCGTTCTACATCATCGATTTGAGCACGCTCGGGACAACGCTGAACGGGCAGGCGCTTCCGAAGGGCTACGACGCCGTGGACGGAACCAAACGCGAGAACGGTGTGGAGACGCCAGTGCCATCAGGATCGCGCATCGGTCTGGCCGACACGGTGTTCCTGCAGTTCGATATTCCGGCACGATCATGACGTGGCTTCTGAACGCCCGCCTCGTGATCCTCGGCCTCCTGCTGGCGCTCGCGATCGGGCTCGCGTGGGCCGTCGCGGCCGACCCTGAGTGATAGCGACATGCAGGTCGCCACGACGCTGAAAGCTGCCGGCGACAGCCACCCGGGCCTGCAGCGCGCGATCAACGAAGACCGTTTCCATTGCGATCCCGCCCGCGGCATCTTCATGGTCATTGACGGTGTCGGAGGACAGGCCGCGGGGGAGAAGGCGGCCGAGACCGCGTTGGCAACGGTCCGCACGCGTCTCGAGCGCGAGACCGGTCCCGTGGAAGATCGCGTGCGGGAGGCGATCGCGCTCGCTAACAACGAAATTCATCGTCTCGCGTCCCTTCGGGCGGAATGGCAAGGCATGGCCTGCGTACTGACCGTCGCGATCGTGAGCGACGGCGATGTCGTGGTGGGCCACGTCGGCGATACGCGGTTGTACAAGCTCCGCGCCGGACGGATCGAGAAGCTCACCCGCGATCATTCACCGGTCGGAGAGCGTGAGGACGCGGGAGAGCTGAGCGAGCTCGATGCGATGCAGCATCCCCGCCGCAACGAGGTCTATCGAGATGTCGGGTCCGAACGGCACGAACCCGACGATCCGCAGTTCATCGATGTGTTCCGGCAGCGGCTCGAAACAGACGCGGCGTTGCTTCTCTGCAGCGACGGCTTGACAGACTCGGTGCCTGCGGGCGTGATCGCGGAAGTGGTGTCGGACTTCGCCGGTCACCCCTTCGAAATCGTGCGGGGCCTCATCGACGCGGCCAACGCCGCGGGCGGCAAGGACAACGTGACCGTCGTCTATGCCGAGGGGCCACGCTTCGCGGCGGGCGAGGATACGCGGGATCTTCGCGCCTACCGAGTCGAGGCCTCCAGCGGACAGACATCGACGTCCCCTCGAATCGACGTCGTGCCAGCGGCCCGGCCAACGCAGCCGCGCCGCTGGCGCACAGCGACGCTTGTCGTCCTCCTGCTCACGGCCACCGCGATGGGCGCGTACTCCCAGCGCGATCGCCTGCCAGTCGGTGCGCTGACACGCTTGTGGCCGCTTGGCGATCCTCGAGTCAGCCCGGCGGCCTCACAAATCGTGCGGGTCGCCGCCACTCAATCGATCGCGGCGGCCGTGGCTGGAGCGTCCCCGGGGACAGAAATTTTCGTGGAGCCCGGCGAGTACCCGCGAGCACATCACGCTGAAGACCGGTGTGCGCGTCACGAGTCGCGTACCGCGCGCCGCGTCGCTCCGGCTGCCTGGTGATGCATCAGAGGCCGATGCGGCGGTGATCGCCTCTGAGATCAGCGACGTGGTATTTTCCGGCTTCCGCATCGAAGGGGACGCGGCGACGCCGCTCGGTGCCGGCATCGTCATCCGCAATTCGACGATCACGCTGAGCGACGTGGAGATCAGCGGCGCCCGAAATGCAGGCGTCGAATACATAGGCAACGCTGGGGGATCGCTCGTGGGCGGAGACCTTCACGACAACCCCGGGGCAGCGGTCATCATTCGTGCCGGGGCCTCGCCTCGGATTGCGCACAATGCCTTCACGCGAAACGCCGGATCGGAGCGCGCCCCTGGCACACTTCTCGTCGAGGCTGGGGCGCGCCCGCAGATTGTCAGCAACACGTTCCACGGCGTGAGCCCTGACTCGCTGATCCTGCCAGCCAGTGTCGACCGCTCAGCGCTTCTGCGCGACAACTGGTTCGTGACTCCGCCGGAGGAACGGCCGGCAGCGCCGCCGTCGCGCTCGGGAAGGGGCCGGCGATGACGACGGTGTTCCAGCGAGTTGGGCCGTACGAGATCGTTCGCGAGATTGGGCGAGGCGGGATGGCGGCGGTGTTCCTGGCGGAAGATACTCGCCACGCGCGCCAGGTCGCGCTGAAGCTGGTTCCGATCGGTCAGGACCGTGAAGCGCTCGAAATCCTGGACGCCGAGCGCTGTGGAGCGCGCCTGCAGAGCAGGCTGGCTGAGGCCTGTGGGCTCGTGCCGCGCGTCTACGAGGAAGGCGATGAGCCGCCGTACTACTTCATCGCGATGGAGTATGTACAGGGTGAGAACCTTTCGGATGTGATCGCTCGCGGGCCGGTGGACCCCGCGGAAGCGACGCGGATTGCGTCGGCATTGTGCCGCTTTCTGGACGCCGCGCACGGGTTCAGGACTTCTATCGAGGGGCGCGAGTTCTGGTCGCTCGTTCACGGCGATCTCAAGCCCCGGAACATTCGACTCTCCGAGAGTGGCGAGATCAAGGTTCTCGACTTTGGCATCGCGAAGGCGCTGTCACTCAGCCGTAAGGTCACGCGCAACGACTTCGGGAGCATGCCGTACTTGTCGCCGGAGCGACTCGAATCGACCGAAGTTGACGCGCGAGCGGATCTCTGGGCACTTGGCGTCATCCTCTTCGAGCTCCTGAGCGGCGCTCCTCCATTTCACGCGGCGGACACGCGACAGCTCGAGCAGGAAATCCGAGCTGGCTACGGGCGGCGTGTCCTTCCCGACGCATGCCCAGCGGGGCTGCGTGCGATCGTAGCGCGGCTGCTCGCTGCCGATCCGGGCGATCGGTATCCATCGGCCTCGGCGGTGCTGTCGGAATTGGATCGGTTTCAGAGTGGACAGGATCCGGAGGCTCTGGCTTTCACCTTCCGGAAGGTTGCAGACGAGGCGCCCACACGGCGAACGCGACCCGCGGGTGCCCTCGATACGGAGGCGACTCGACGCACGGACCGCGCGATCATGCGCCCTCCAACTGTCGGCCCATCGCTCAGCTCTCAGCCGATATCGGCGGCACAGACGCTGGCGAAGAAGCAGCAGCTGACCAGGATCACGCGATCGCATCCGCTGCGAACGTTCCTGATGATCGCAGCGCTCCTGCTCGTGTCGAACGAGCTGATCGTCGGATTTCGTGCGAATCGTGTCGCGACCGCGGCGGTCACACGCGATCTGGACGGCATGGACGACATCTGGTCGGACTACGATGCCCTGTCGCATCGCAGCTATCTCCGCGTCGGCGTGAACCGTCTGGAAAACACCCTGGCCACGCGGGTTCGAGCGCTCACCGACGATGTGATCGCGAACTACCGGAGCACGCAGCCGACCGTCCGCGAACGCCAGTGGCAGACCGCGCAGCGGAGCCTCCAGCGCGCGGTCGTGCTGGCGCCACGCAGCACGATATTGAAGGCCTCCCTCCGCTACTGCGAAGGCCACCTGCATCGCATTGATGGTGAGGCGGACAAGATCCGGCACCGGACAGCGACCGCCAGTCAGCATTTCACCGAGGCCGTATCCGCGTTTCGTGAAGCTGCGGAATTGCGCCGTGACTGGCCGGATCCATTTCTGGGCCTTGCACGCGTGTTCATCTATGGACTCGAGGATGTCGACCGCGCCGCCGATGCGCTGAAGCAAGCCGAGAAGCTCGGCTACAGAATGGGCGATCGCGAGACGCGCGCAGCTCGCCGACGGCTATCGGGCGCGAGGAGATAGCCTGTGGCAGACCGCGCGCCAGCTGGCTGACATGCCGCAGGAAGCCGAGTACCTGCAACGCGCCACGGACGCGTACCGGCAGGCGCAGGCGTTGTACGAGCGAATTCCGGGCTTTCCCGGCGTGGCCGTCAGCCTGCGGCGCACCCAGCGATCGCTCGATCAGATCGACGAGCGCAGCGCCGAGCGGTCTATCGATCGTGAATCCAGCGAACGGGTTCTGATACCGTCGGGTCCCTCGAACAGCGATCCCGGCATCGTGAAGGCGCCTGATGTGCACGGCGCGAATCGTCCTCAAGTGCCTCGCCCTTCATGGCAGTAACCTACAAAACGGCAGCGGATCGGGATGCGGGCCGCTCGCGAACTGTGGCGGGTCGTCGGGGCATCGTCGAACCGTTGGAGCTGCTGCTCGTGGCCACGACGATCTTCGCCGCCCTGCTGTTCGCGACGACGTACTCCGGGGTCGTTGGCGTGCCTCGCACTGATGTTCCCGCGACCGGGCTCGTGAACCTCAACTCGGTCCAGGACGCCGCGCGCCTCGAACCGGCGCTGGAATCGGCCTTCCCGCTGCCCGCGGATCGCCGTCTCGCTGCGCGCCAGCTTCTCGCGTTTCTGACAGAAAGCGACGGCAGCCGGCGGTCGCTGCCCAACGTCGGCGCAATCGCGAGAGCGCGCGTTCCGGCGTCGGCAATCGAACGGACGCCGGGCGCTGGCGCGTACCGTGAGCGGCTGGACCAGGAACGAGCGCGCGCGAAATCCTCCGGGCGGGACGCGCCTTCGTCGGTTCCACTCCTGACCCCCTCGCAGTTGAGCAGCACGAAGCCATCGTTCGTCGTCCGAGATCTCACTACCGTTCGCCGGGCGCTGCTGGTGTGGACGATGTTGTATCTGGGGGCGTTTCATGCCGTGTCGATAGTCTGGCGCGTGCGCGGGCGTCGCGGCGATCGAGTCCTCCTTGTTGCCGCGCACGTGCTGACGGCGCTGGGTTTCGCCGCAATGGTCAGCCGTCCGGACCCAGTGCGTGACCTGCTTCTCTTTCCACGCTACGCGGAAGGGGTGGTTGCAGGCCTCGCGATCGCGGCGTCGCTCTCTTTCGTCAACGTGCGCACGAGCAGTCTCAAGACGCTGAGCTACATTCCGCTCGCGGCCGCATTCGTTCTCTCGCTCCTCCTGCTGTCTCCATTGGGATCCGGGCCGGCCGGCAGTGGCGCCAAAGTGAATCTCGGACCGTTTCAGCCGATAGAGGCGATCCGCATTCTGCTGGCTCTCTTTCTCGCGGGATATTTCTCGCGGCAGTGGGAACTGCTTCGCGCGGTGCGAAGCAGTCGCCTGGGCAGCGTCGCGCTGCCCACGTGGGTCAACCTGCCGCGCGCGCGGTACGCCGGTCCGGTGCTTTTGGGTGTAGGTGCCGCGCTGGCGCTGTTTTTCGGGCAGAGGGACCTCGGGCCCGCTTTGATGCTCGCGGTCGTGTTTCTGGCGGCATACGCCGTCGCGAGGGGCACGATCGGCATGGCGCTCACGGGCGCTGGCCTTCTCGCGAGTGGCTTTTACCTTGGCTATCAGCTCGATATTTCCACGACGCTCGTCGACCGGGTCCGAATGTGGCGCTCGCCGTGGGACAACATCGCGCACGGCGGCGACCAGATCGCACAGGCGCTGTGGGCGATGTCGGCCGGCGCGCGTTTCGGTACTGGCATCGGCCTCGGCGATACGCGGTACCTGCCCGCCGGCCATACCGATCTCGTGCTCGCCTCGATTTCGGAGGAGCTCGGGTTCGCCGGGCTGCTGGCGGTCGGGGTCGTGTACGCCGCGCTCATTGCGCGCGCGCTGAGCACCGCGCGCAAAGCGTCAACCGACTACGGCTTCTTTCTCGCGCTCACCCTCGCGCTCTTTCTTGTCGTCCCGGTTCTGCTGATGGTGAGCGGCACGCTCGGCCTGGTGCCGCTCACCGGAGTCGTCACGCCGTTCCTGAGCTTTGGCGGATCGGCCATGGTGGCAAATTTTGCCGCGATCGGACTGCTCGCGTCGATTCGGTCAGATACGGCGCTGCCGACGGATCTTACGGCGTTTCGCGTACCGATGCGCTGGCTCAGTGTGGGGCTGGCGGCTGCGTCGATCGGCCTGATCATCGTCGCCGGCCTGACGCAGGTTCGTCGGGCAGATGAATTGATCGCGAGGCCGCATCTGGGTCTGCAGGCGGACGGCATGCGCCGGTTCCAATACAATCCCCGGCTCCTCGACGTCGTGCGGCGGATTCCTCGCGGCAGCATCGTCGATCGGAACGGGCTGGCGATGGCCACCGACGATCCCGAGGTGGTGCGGAATGCCGCGCCGGTCTACGCCAAGATCGGCATCTCGGTCGACGCGACGTGCACCGATCGGGGCACGCGGTGCTATCTGCTCGGGGGCCGCGCCTTTCATCTTCTTGGCGATGCGGAGACGCGACGCAACTGGGGCGCGTCGAACACGTCTTTCGTCGAGCGCGACAGCGAGTCGGCATTACGGGGCTTCGACGATCATCAGTCGATCGTTCCCGTCGTCGACCGCGACGGCGTCCAGAGGTCGGCGTTGCGCCGCGACTATCGTGACATCGTGCCGGTATTCCGCCATCGGTTCGAGCCCGACGATCCTTCCGTCAGGGCGGCGATGAACCCGCACCGCGAGCTCAAGCTGACAATCGACGCGACGCTCCAGGCGCGAACCGCGGCAATCATCTCCGCGTACGCGCGCCGTTCCTCGAGCGGGCGGGCGGCTGCGGTCGTCATCGACCCATCGACCGGCGATTTGCTCGCCAGCGTGAGTTATCCCTGGCCTTCGGACACGATACGCGACGAAGGCACGGCTGCCGATGATGGAGACGGCGAGACGCTTCTCGACCGGGCGCGCTACGGGCTCTATCCGCCGGGATCGACGTTCAAGCTGCTCACCGCCGCGGCTGCGCTCCGGCGGGATCCCGGAGCGTCTGCGCAGACGTTTACGTGCAGCCGCCTGCCCGGACGATCGCGTCGGGGCGCGGATACCAGGTTTCACGCGCCCGGTACGAGACGATGTTCTCGATCGGCAGCCGCACGGCACCATCGACCTGCATCGGGCGCTGGTCGTGTCGTGCAATGCCTATTTCGCACAGTTGGCCGTCAAGCTCGGACCGCAGGCGCTACTCGCGGTCGCGCAGCCGGCGGAGATCGCGCTGGCTCGAAACAACACCGTGTCACGCATTCGCGACACGCTGCCGCAAGTGGGTACGGCCAGGGGGAAGTCGTTGCGTCGCCGCTGCGGATGGCGGCGATCGCGGGTGCGATAGCGTCCGAGGGGAGCATTCGAGAGATTCGAGTTCGCGCGACCGATGGGAAGCCCGTGGCGCAGGCGTTCCTTCCGGCTGACATTGCGAGAACGCTGGGCGGCTATATGCGAGACGTTGTTCTCGAGGGCACAGGACGGAGCGTAAAGTCGAACGCCGTTCCGATTGCGGGAAAGACGGGAACCGCGGAGATCAGCGGGGCGCCCTCACACTCCTGGTTCATCGGGTTCGCGCCGTACGGCGCGGCGACCCGCCGAGTGGCGGTGGCGGTGATCCTGGAGAACGCGGGCTACGGCGGCGCCGCAGCTGCACCGGCCGCCGGTGAAATCATCGCGGCCGCTGGCGCGCTCGGCCTTGCGCGGTAGAGGACTGACGGGGTCAGACCCAGGGGCGGGGTCAGACCCCCGGGATGGGGTCAGACCCTGTGGTGGGGTCAGACCCCCGGGGTGGGGTCAGACCCCCGGGATGGGGTCAGACCCTGTGGTGGGTCAGACCCGGGATGGGGTCAGACCGTGGTGGGGTCAGACCCGGGCGGGGTCAGACCCCCGGGGTGGGGTCAGACCCGGGGCGGGGTCAGACCCCCGGGGTGGGGTCAGACCTTGGGGTGCGGTCAGACCCCCGGGGCGGGGTCAGACCCCTGGCGCGGGGTCAGACCCCTCCAACAGGAGCAGACATGGACATCGCGGGGAAGGCAAGAAAGCTCGAACGGCGGATCAGCCGGACGGTGGACGCGGCGGTGGAGGAATTCGTCGGACGAAGCGCGACGTCTCCGATCGAGATCGTGCACGCGGTTCTCGATCGCGCGGAAGCGGAGATTCAGGAGATCGGACGCGGCCGCCGCGTGTTTCCGTTCAACAGCGTTCGCGTGCACGTGATCGCCGGCGGTGCGGACAAGGCGTTGCGCGCCCGGTTCGCCGCCGTGCTCGACGGCCCACCATCACTATCGGACCGTGTCGTCGAACGACTCCGATCCGCGGGGTGCACCGTCGACAAGGTCGAAACCGACAATCGTGTACGCTCGACGCCGAGGCCCTACCTGGCCGGATGCCGATTTCCACATCGAGTTCCATCGCGCCGAGCTACCGCCGCAGGTGTCCGCTGGACCGAGCGTCGAGGGGGGAGCCCTTCGAATCAAACTGACCGTCATCAAAGGGACAGCCGGAGCAGCGTACCTACGCTTTCGAGCCGGGACGCATCGACATCGGGCGCCGATCCGACGTGGTCGACCAGCGACATCGGCTGATCCGCACGAATCACGTCGCCTTTTCGGAGGATGAATCGGACGAAAACCGGACGGTCTCGCGGCGGCACGCCCACCTCGAGTTCAGCGAACGCGATCGGTGCTATCGCATCTGGGACGATCGGAGCGCGCACGGCACAACAATCGTTCGCCATGGGCGCTCGATCAGGGTGCCTGCCGGAGCGCGAGGGACTCGACTCGAAACAGACGACGAACTCGTCCTCGGCCGCGCGCGCCTGCGCGTCGCGATTGACATGAGAAAAGGTAAGTTCCTCCCCTAGACGCCGACGATTTCGACGTCCTTCGCGTCTTTCGCATCCTTCCCTTCCTTCACGAGGCCCAGTTCACGGCGTACGCGATCCTCGATGGCCTTCGTGATGGCGGGATTCTCCTTCATGAACTGCTTGACGTTCTCGCGCCCCTGACCAAGCCGTTCGCCGCCGAACGCGAACCACGTGCCGCTCTTCTCGACGATCTTGCGATCGACGGCCAGGTCGAGCAGGTCGCCTTCCTTCGAGATACCCTCGCCATACATGACGTCGAACTCAGCTTCGCGGAACGGCGGCGCCACCTTGTTCTTGACGACCTTGACGCGCGTGCGTCCGCCGACGACCTGATCGCCATCCTTGATCGCGCCGATGCGTCGGATGTCGATCCGGACCGAGGCATAGAACTTCAGCGCACGGCCGCCGGTCGTGGTTTCCGGGTTGCCGAACATGACGCCGATCTTCTCGCGCAGCTGGTTGATGAAGATCAGGCAGGTCTTCGATTTCGAGACGATGCCGGTGAGCTTGCGGAGCGCCTGCGACATGAGCCGCGCCTGCAGGCCCATCTGCGCTTCACCCATTTCCCCTTCGATTTCAGCGCGGGGCACCAGCGCCGCGACCGAGTCGACCACGACGACATCGACGGCGCCGGAGCGGACCAGCACCTCGACGATTTCGAGCGCCTGCTCGCCGTTGTCCGGCTGCGAGACGAGCAGGTTCTCGAGATCCACGCCAAGCTTGACCGCGTACTGCGAATCGAGCGCGTGTTCGGCATCGACGAACGCCGCCATGCCGCCCAGCTTCTGCGCCTGCGCGATGACCTGCAGCGCGAGAGTGGTCTTGCCCGACGATTCCGGGCCGAAGATCTCGACGACGCGGCCGCGCGGCACGCCGCCGATGCCCAGCGCATAGTCGAGGCTGACCGACGCCGGTGGAAATCGACGGGATCGATGTAGCCAGCGTCCTTCTGGCCGAGCCGCATGATCGAGCCCTTGCCGAACTGCTTTTCAATCTGGCCTACGGCCATTTCGATGGCCTTGAGGCGCTCGCGGTCGTTCCGATCTTCTGCTGGGGGCATAACGATGACGCTCCTGACGTGAATGCGGTTGTCTGTCGGCCCCATCATGCGGTACGGCAGTGACAGGGAAGGTCACGGCGCATTGACCATGGAACCGAGAGCGGGTGCATTCTAGGTGCGTGCCGGGGAGAAAGTCAAGCGAAAATGTGTAAACGTGAATAGGCTAGGTGGCCCAAAATCAGCAGCTTACGGCTATGATGGACTTTCGCCTCTGGAAGCGGGTTGTCGCAGATTCTGCGCGTCGAATTCACGCGCCGCCGCGCAGAAATCGCCCGTGTCATCGTGCGGGATCCGGGGTGCAGGAGCCGGCGGCTCGCGTCTGGCGGTTCGCGACTCGCGACTCGCGATACAAGGATTCGCGATTCAGGGATTCAGGGATTCAGGGATTCAGGGATTCAAGGATTCAAGGATTCAAGGATTCGGGATTAGTGATTCAGGATCAGTGATTAGCGATTAGGGATTCGATGCCTTCACCGATAGGACACGCGCTGGCAGGGGTCATTGGCGGATGGACCATCGATCCGCCGGGTCGCGATCCGCGCCCTGTTCTGCTCTTTGCCGCAGCCGGGATGGCTGCGGATGTGGATCTCCTGGTTGGCGCGCACAGCGGGCCCACGCACGGGGTGGGTGCGGCGCTCGTCGTCGGTATCGTCGCCTGGATGTTCCTGCGACGGGCAGGCTGGCGGCGGCACTGGAGAACCGCGTGCGCGACGACGGCGGCGTATGCGTCGCACATGCTGCTCGACTGGCTCGGGACGGATTCGTCGCCGCCGATCGGGATCATGGCGCTCTGGCCTTTCAGCACCAGCTATTACGAGTCGCCCTGGCACGTCTTCATGGCGATCTCTCGGCGGTACTGGCTGCCCGAGTTCTGGACCTTCAACGCGCGCGCCCTCGGACGCGAGTTGCTGATTCTCGTGCCGCTCGCGTGGCTCGTCGTGGCGCTTCGCCGGCGTCCAATCGCTACCGGCGCTTGAGCAGCGTTTCGAGACCCGCTTTGTCGACGGCGCGAAGGACCGCTTCTTCCGGCGTGACCAGTCTCTTTTTCACGAGGTCCGCCAGCGCGTCATTTAGCGAGACCATCCCCTGCGCGCGGCCGACCTGCATCATGGAGGGGATCTGGAACGTCTTGCCTTCGCGAATCAGGTTGCTGATGGCACCGTTGGTCAGCAGGACCTCGAGCGCCGCGACCCGCCCCCCGCCAACCTTCCGGCACAGTGTCTGTGCGATGACGCCGCGGAGTGATTCCGACAGCATCACGCGAATCTGCGCCTGGCGATCGGCAGGGAACTGATCGATCACGCGATCGACCGTGGAGGCAGCCGTCGTCGTATGCAGGGTGCCGAACACGAGATGGCCGGTCTCCGCGGTCTCGATCGCGATCGCGATCGTTTCAAGGTCGCGCAGTTCGCCGACGAGCAGAACGTCGGGGTCCTCGCGCAGCGCCGCGCGTAGCGCGTCCTTGAACGATCGCGTGTGGTTGTGCACCTCGCGCTGATTGATCAGGCACTTCTGGTTCTGGTGCACGAACTCGATGGGATCCTCAATCGTGATGATGTGATCCGTGCGGTTCCGATTGATGTAGTCGATCATCGCGCAGAGCGTCGTCGACTTTCCCGATCCCGTCGGTCCGGTCACGAGGACGAGCCCCTTGGTCAGCTTGCAGAGATCGAGAATCTGCGGCGAGAGCCCGAGCTGCTCCGCGGTCAGGATCTTCGAAGGGATGACGCGGAAGACCGCACCAACGCCCTGCCGATCCATGAAGACGTTCGCGCGAAATCGCGCCAGGCCGGCGATCTCGTAGGCAAAGTCGGTATCGTGCCTCGCCTCGAACTCTGCCTGGTTGACCGCGGGCATGATCTCGGTCAGCAGCGCCAGAATCATCTCGGAGGAGAGCGGCCCTGCCGCGTCGTCCAGGCGGCGCATCTCGCCGTCCTTGCGTACGAGAGGCGCGACCGACGCGCTCATGTGCAGGTCGGACGCTTTCAGCTCGCACATGCGGCGGAACATCGAATTGATCGCAGGCTCGCACCGAAACGACGGCGCCGCGCCTCCGGCAGGTTCGGACTCAGGGTGCGCGGCAACGTCAGGAGTATCGAGCGTTGCGGAGGTGAACTTATCTTGTGCGGTATCGGTCGCCATGGTTAGCATCGGGCCGCCGTGTCGCAAGGCGCATGCCCGGTAAAATGGCGCGTATTTCGGAGAGTTTTTGCCGAGATCGTCAGCCTAACGCGTGCGGTTGTCCCGTTCTCGCACACCCCTCGCGGGTTTTCGTGATTGCGCGTTCGCCCCAATCAAAGGCGCTATGCTCCTCTGCGCATGCGCACGCGGAGTGCTTCGCTGGTCGTGCTGGCCCGAGTGCTTGTCTGCGTTCTGTTGTCGCGTGACGTCATCGCCACGTCACCGCAGGCCGGCTCCACTTCTTACGCCGACATCATCGACCTGTATCGACGCGGCGACGACCAACTGGGATCGTCGTTACTGTTGGGTGGGTTGTCCGTTCTCGCACATGGTGCGCTGTTTTTCGTGATTATGAGCTGGCGCTCTTGGCGCTATCCTCGTTTAGCGCATAACTGAGAGGTGACATGCTGCCGGCGAGTCGGGCTGTTGTCGCGCTTCTGATGCTGTGCGTCGCGATCCCTGCACGGACCCAGCCCCCGGCAACCTCGTACGTCGACACCGTCGATTTGTATCGCAGTGGCCAGGACCAACTGGCGCTGACCAGCCTCGCCGTGCTGACCACCAATGAAGTCGAGCGCGGACGCGACCTTCTGATCAACGAGTTCAACAGCACAGGGTCGGAGTCTGCCGCAACGGCAATCCGCGCCGCCACCTTGCTTCACACGACGCGCGCGCTGTCGGTTCGCGCGCACGGCAATTTCCGAGAGTTCAGCAACCAGTTCGCAATCGCGACCCACTACATCAACAGATTGGCCTCACGCGATCGGCGCGCACCATTCGTGTTGAAGTGGCGGCTCTGGGTTCTCGCCGTCCTTCACGGCCAGTTGGCGGTGACAGCAGCCCGGGAATTCGGTCGTCAGGCCCGGGATCCTGGGGGGGACAGCCCCGAGCTGCTGCTGGCGCTGGGCGCGACCGAGGAAATCGGCTGGACGTTGCATCAGGACGCGGACGGCGATACTCAGGTGAACGGTGATCTGAAGGAGGCGGAACGCAACTATCGTCAGGCGCTCGTCATCATGCCGGATCTCACAGAAGCCCGGCTCCGACTTGGCCGGGTGCTCGCGCTGCGCGATGAGCCCGGCGCCCTGAAGGTACTGGAAGGCGTCGGTGGCGACGCGGACGGAGCCTACCGATGTCTTGCGAGGCTGTTCGAAGGAGAGATTCTCGAACGGCGTGGGGATCTTGCTGAAGCGGAACAGCGGTATCTCGTGGCAGTTTCGCTCGTTCCAACGGCACAGTCGGCCTACATGGCGCTCGCGCACATTCGCCACGCTCGCGGCGCCCGAGCGGAGGCTGCGGAGGATGTGGGCTCGACAACGCGCGCCAAGGGAGTGTCTGACACGGCGGATCCGTGGTTCTGGTACGAGCGGGGTGCCTCCTGGCGCGGGTCCAGGTACCTCGACGCAACTGCGCGCGCTCGTGGGTAAATGATGAAATGTGGTCCTTCGCGAACGCCGCTCGCGGCACTGCTGATCGTCGCAGCCACAATGTCCGTGGCGGGGCAACGCTTTACGTCCAATGCCCTCGGCGTCCGCGCGGACGTGCTCGTGACCAATGACGGGCACCTCGTTCGCGGTCTCGCCGCCAGCGACTTCGAACTGCGCGACGAAGGCATCGTGCAGTCGGTCTCTGAGGTGGAGCTGGAGCAGATGCCTCTGAACCTGATCCTCGCGTTCGACACGAGTGGCAGCGTTGCCGGCGAACGCATGCATGCGCTGCTCGAGGCCAGCCAGTCGCTGCTGGACGGCCTTCGAGAGCAGGATCGCGTAGCCCTCCTCGCTTTCTCAACGCGCGTGCGGCTCCTCGCCCCATTGACGCCGAGCCGACAGCAGATTCGCGGTGCGCTGCAGATGCTTGAAGCCCAGGGCGCCACGTCTCTGCGCGATGCGGCATTTGCGGCGCTTGCCTTACGAGAGGTCGATCCCGGGCGAACCATGCTGCTCATATTCAGCGATGGAGACGACACGTCCAGCTGGTTGAAGTCTAAAGCGGTCCTGGAGTCGGCGAAACGAACGGACGCAGTCGTGTATGCCGTCGCGATATCGGAGAAGCGCCGTTATACGATCTTCGTGCCCGGTGGAGTATCGAAGACCGCCGAGACCAATGTGAACGAGGCTGGCAAGTTCCTCGATCGACTGACGGAGGAAACCGGCGGGCGCGTGCTGTTTGCGAACACGAATCGAGATCTGCGGGACACTTTCGCGCAGACGCTCGCCGAATTCCGCGATCGCTACGTCCTCTCCTACACGCCCATCGGAGTGTCACCGAAAGGTTGGCATCGCCTCGACGTGAAATTGAAGGGGAGGCCCGGCAAGGTGACCGCCCGGCGAGGATATTTCGCCGAGTAGTAATCAGGAAGACGTCTGATATTCGTAGAAGCCGCGCCCGTTTTTTCGCCCCAGTTGTCCGGCCGCGACCATGCGCCGGAGCAGGGGACACGGCCGATACTTTGGATCGCCGAGGCCGTCGTGCAGGACGTTCATGATCGCTAGACAGACGTCGAGGCCGATGAAGTCCGCCAGCGTCAGGGGTCCCATCGGGTGATTCATGCCGAGCTTCATGACCGCATCGATGGCGTCTGGCGTGCCGACGCCTTCCATCACCGCGAAGATCGCTTCGTTGATCATCGGCATCAGGATGCGGTTGGCAATGAACCCGGGATAGTCGGCGGCCTCGATGCCGGTCTTCCCGAGCTCCATGCACAGCTCGGCGGCCGTCAGCATGGATTCGGCGGACGTGGCCTGGCCGCGTATCAACTCCACCAGCGCCATGATCGGCACGGGGTTCATGAAGTGCATGCCGAGGACCTGATCGGGACGCTTCGTCGCCGCGCCAAGCGTCGTGATCGAGATGGACGACGTATTCGACGACAGGATGACCTGAGGCCGCGACAGCGCGTCGAGCCGTGAGAAGAGCGCGCGCTTGGTATTCTCGTCCTCGACGATCGCCTCGACGATGTAGTCGACGGTGGCGAGCGAATCGAGGTTGGTACCCGTTGTCAGGCGTGCGAGCGTCGCGTCGCGCTCGGTCGCCGTCAATTTGCTTTTCTCGACGAACTTGCCAAGGCTCTGTTCGATAGATGTTCGTGCCCGGTCGAGCGCCGGTGCGGCCGATGTCGACGAGCTGCACTTCAAATCCTTTTTGCGCGAAGATCTGGGCGATCCCATTGCCCATGGTTCCTGCGCCGATGACTCCCACTCGCTTGATGTTGAGCATGCAGCGTACGAGTACCATGCCACGGGCGGCGCGCGACCTCGGCCGAATCGATCTCAGGAGCCGAGGTGCCCGGCCCATTAAGCAATGTCCGACCAGCGTCCGGCCAGCCGCGTCAGTGTGACGCGCGGCTAGTCGCGTTCGACCGCCAGCGCGACGCCGTTGCCGCCACCGAGACAGAGCGACGCGATGCCGCGCTTGAGGCCGCGCCGCTTCAGCGCGTAGAGCAGCGTCGTCAGCACGCGCGCGCCGCTGGCGCCGATCGGGTGGCCGAGCGCGACCGCGCCGCCGTGGACGTTGACGCGCGCGGGATCGATCCCCAGCTCGCGCAGCACGGCGACCATCTGCACCGAGAACGCCTCGTTGATCTCGAAGAGGTCGACGTCCTTCAGGTTCCAGCCGACCTTCGCCGCGACCTTGCGGACGGCTTCGACCGGCGTCATCAGCACCATCTTTGGCGCGAGGCCGCTCGTCGCCTGGCCGACGATGCGCGCCATGGGCGGTTTCCCGAGCGCCGTCGCCTTGTCGCCGACATGACGACGACCGCCGCGGCGCCGTCGTTGACGCCCGGCGCGTTGCCCGCCGTCACGCTGCCGTCCTTCTTGAACGCCGGTTTCAGCCCGGCGAGCGCTTCGGGCGTCGTGTCCTCGCGGATCGCTTCGTCGCGATCGACGACGAGCGGGTCGCCTTTCTTCTGCGGGATGCTGATCGGCAGGATCTCGTCCTTGAACCAGCCCTCGCGCGTCGCGTGCGCGGCCTTGCGATGGCTCTCGGCCGCGTACTTGTCCTGCTCGCACCGCGTGACCGAATAGTGCTCGGCGACGTGCTCGCCCGACATGCCCATGTGGCACTGCTCGAACGCGCACCAGAGGCCGTCGTTGATCATCGAGTCGACGAGCGTGCCGTTGCCCATCCGCAGGCCTTCGCGGACGCGAGGCAGGAGGTACGGCGTGTTGCTCATCGACTCCATGCCGCCGGCGACCGCGATGTCGATGTCTCCGGTCGCGATCCCTTGCGCCGCGAGCATCACCGCTTTCAGTCCCGAGCCGCAGACCTTGTTGATCGTCATAGCCGCGACGTGCTCGCTGAGGCCGCCGTTGAGCGCCGCCTGCCGCGCGGGGTTCTGTCCGTTGCCCGCCTGGATCGACGTTGCCCATGATGCATTCGTCGACGCTGGCGGGATCGATTCCGGCGCGCGCGACGGCCTCGCGCACGACGATCGCGCCGAGCTCGGCGCCTTGAGATCCTTCAGCGCGCCGAGGAACTTGCCCGTGGGAGTGCGGACCGCAGAGATGATGACGCTTTCAACTCATACTTGTTTCTGGCTAGCGACTCTCGGCTCGATCCGAGTCGCGGCTCGATCGCGACTCGCGATTTGGCGGCTAGCCTGCCGCCCTCGTCACGATTCGGGTGACTGATCGCTGCCCAGAATTGCTGCATCTTCAGCATCACGTCCGATGCACGCTCGATCTCCCGAATCCAGCGCTGATCCAGCGCCCGCACCGTCAAGACTCCATCCGTCAACTCGACTGTCGTGGCTCGAGCGAGGCCTGTCCCACGGCGAGCTGCCAGGCGAAGTTCGTCCTTTCTTTAGACGCCGGCTGGCGCCGAACGATTTCAGCAATCACGCCGGGCGAGAAGCTCTGGATTGGAATCATGATGTCTCCTCAGCGCGGTCAGCCGTCAGCCGTCGCCGTAGCCGTCAGCCGTCAGCCGTCAGCCGCTAGCCGCGAGCTCGCAGAGCCGCGAGTCGCGAGCCCCGCGAGCTCGGCGCAATTCGATACTATCAACTATCATGCGCCTTGATTCTCGCCTCTGCCTCTCCCCGCCGGGCCGAGCTGCTGACCTCGGCCGGCTTTCACGTTCGAGGTGAGGCCCGCGGACGTCGACGAGACACCCAGTCCGGCCGAAAACGCCCGGGCATACGCGCTCAGGGTCGCGCGCGACGAAGGCCCTGGCGTTCGGTGCGTCTGCCGGGATCCCGGCGGCGTCGTGCTGGCGGCCGACACCGTCGTCGTCGCGGCGGGTCGTGAAATCCTCGGTAAACCGGCCGATTCCGCGGATGCCCGCCGGATGCTCCGTCTCTTGTCAGGCACGGCACATGACGTGCAGACGGCGGTGGTGATCCGAAAGCAGGGCGGCGGAAACCAGCGACATCGCAACGACCCGGGTCTGGTTTCGTCCGCTGGCCGACTCCGAAATCTCCTGGTACGTGGAGTCCGGGCGAGCCGGAAGGGAAGGCTGGCGCTTACGCCATCCAGGGGCGTGCGGCCCGATTCATCGAGCGTATTGAGGGTCCTGGTCGAACGTGGTCGGATTGCCCGTCGCGACGGTGTACCGGCTGCTGAAAGAGCTGCCGCTAATGGATTGAGTGGATTGACCCCCGGTCGAGAGGCACGGTATTCTGAGGTGCGATTCCCGCAAACCGTTATGAAACCTAAAGCTATCAAGATCGCGCTGACCACGGCCGTGCTCGTGGCTCGCACTCGGGGGCCTGTATCTACTCGACCCTGCAGGACGGCACTGAATATTACGTGCACGTCGACGAGGTGATGAACAATCCAGCCGCCTGGCAAGGAAAACGGCTTCAGCTCCATGGCTACGTCGTGGACAAATCGATTTTCGTGAAGCCGCAGACACTGGAGTACCGTCTTCAAATTCAGAACAAAGGTTCCGTCGTCCCCGCCAGCTACACGGGGATCGTTCCCGACACGTTCAAGGACGGATCCGAAGTCGTGCTGAAAGGCCATCTTGGCGCCAAGGGGTTCGACGTTGAACCAAACGGTGTGATGGCCAAGTGCCCGTCGAAGTACGTCGCCGGCCAGCCAGGCGCTCCTGGCAGCTAGACCGTTTCATTGGGTTCGAACGAACCCCGTAGAACCTTGTAGAACCCCGTAGAACCTCGTAGAACCGAGTACCTGATGCCTTCTCTTGGCTCGTTTCTGCTGCTCGCCAGTTTCGTCGTGTGCGCCTACGCGATCGCTGCGTCCGTCGCGGGCGCGCGACGGCGATCGCTGCGCCTGATCGAGAGCGGCACGGGCGCCTTCTATCTCGTCTCGGCGCTCATGACCGTCGCGTCGGGCGTGATGGTGCACGCGTTCGTCACCAACAACTACAGCATCAAGTACGTCCAGCACTACTCCGACTCCGCGCAGCCCCTCGCCTACAAGATTGCGTCCTACTGGGGCGGGCTCGACGGCTCGATCATGTTCTGGGTGTTCCTGCTCGGCCTCTTCGGTGCCGTGGCCGTGTTTGCCAATCGCGAGCGCCATCGCGAGCTGATGCCGTACGTCGTCGCGGTCATCTCCGCCGTGCAGATGTTCTTCATCTTCCTGATGGTGGTGCACAACAACCCGTTCTCGACCTTCCTGTCGCAGGCGCCGGCGGAAGGGAAGGGGTTGAACCCGCTGCTGCAGAACTTCTACATGGCGATCCATCCGCCGTCGCTCTACACGGGCTTCGTCGCGATGACGATCCCGTACGCGTTCGGGATCGCGGCGCTCATCACCGGCCACCTGGACGATTCGTGGCTGCGCGCCGTGCGCCGCTGGACGATGGTGGGGTGGTTGTTCCTGTCGTTCGGCCTGACGCTCGGAATGCTGTGGGCGTACGAGGAGCTTGGGTGGGGCGGATTCTGGGGCTGGGATCCGGTCGAGAACGCGGGACTGCTGCCCTGGTTCACGGCGACTGCGTTCCTGCACTCGGTGATGGTGCAGGAGCGTCGCGGCATGCTGCGCGTCTGGAACGTGACGCTCGTCATCGTCACGTTCTTCCTGACGATCTTCGGAACGTTCATGACGCGCTCGGGCGTCGTGCAGTCGGTTCACGCGTTCGGCGAGGACCGCGAGCTCGCCTGGATGTTCACCGTGTTCATGGTCGCGATCGTGACGTTCAGCTTCGGCCTCGTGATCTATCGGCTGCCGCTGCTGCGTTCGCGCACTCGCTCGACTCGTGGATGTCGCGCGAGGCGGCGTTCCTCGCCAACAACTGGATTCTGCTGTTCTCGGCGTTCTTCGTGCTGTTCGCCACGATGTTCCCGACGCTGAGCGAGGCGCTACGAGGGCGCCGGCTGACGGTCGGCCCGCCGTTCTTCAACAAGTGGATGCTGCCGATCGGGCTGATCCTGCTGCTGCTGACCGGGGTCGGGCCGCTTCTGGCGTGGCGGAAATCCACGCTGAAGCAATCTCGTCGAGCAGTTCCTCTGGCCGTCGGCTGGCGGCGGTGGTCACGGGCGTTGCGCTGTACGCGTTTGGCGTTCGCGTGTGGACGTCCGGGATGTGCTTCGCGCTCTGCGCGTTCGTCTCGACGACGTCCTGCAGGAACTCATCCGCGGCGCGCAGGTGCGCAAAGGTGCGACGGGCACCGACATCGTCACCGCGATGATCGGCCTTGTCGGGCGCTCTCGGCGTCGCTACGGCGGCTACATCGTGCATGTCGGCATCATGCTGATGTTCCTCGGCTTTGCCGGCCAGGGATTCCATCGCGAGGAGCAGAGTCCGCTGAAGGTTGGCCAGCAGACGACGGTCGGGCCATTCACGATTCGTCACGACGCGCTGCGCGTGACGACGGATGCGCAGAAGCAGATGGTCACCGCCGACGTGTCGGTTTTCGAGGACGGCAAGCCAGATCGACCAGATGTACCCGGCACGCTGGTTCTTCGCGAAGCACGAGGACGAGCCGACGACCGAAGTCGCCATCCGCCGCGCCGTGTCCGAGGATCTCTATCTCGTGCTCGGCTCGGTACAACATCAGCACGCAGGAGGCGACCTACAAGATCGTCATCAATCCGCTCGTGAACTGGATTTGGTTCGGGTTCGCGGTGATGGCGCTCGGCACCGGGCTCGCGCTGCTGCCGGAAAGCGCGTTCGCGTTCGCGGCGGCGAAGATTCCCGCCGGCGCGGTCGACGACCTCGCTGCTGCTGCTGTTCGTCTTGTTCTGCCGGCGCCGCTTCGCGCGCAGCACGTCGAGAATCCGCAGATGGTCATCGTCGTTCCACGATCGCAGCTCGAAAAGGACCTGCAGAGCGAGATCATCTGCATGTGCGGCACGTGTGGGCGCAAGCGGATCGGTGAGTGCACGTGCAGTCTGGCGCGTCCGAGATGCGCGAGGAAGTGGCGAAGCTGGTCGCGGAAGGCAAGACCCGCGAGCAGATCTACGCGTACTACATTGCGAAGTACGGCAGCCAGGAACCGCTCGCATCGCCGATCGACGAAGGCTTCAATCGGCTCGCGTGGTTCTTTCCCTATCTGATCGGCGCGACTGGTGCCGCGGGCGTCGCGGTCGTCGCGTTCCGCTGGTCGCACCGGCAGGCGCTGCCGAGATTCGCTCGCAGGCAGCTTCCGGATGCCGGAGAGGATCCTGCGCTCCGCGAGAGGCTGGACGATGAGCTCCGCGACCTCGATTGAGAAGCGGTTTCGCGTGAAGACCGCAGAGGACGAGTTTCCGCCTGAAGGCGGAAGCCACGAACGGCGGAGCCCCAGCGCTGAAGCAGAGGCCAGGACGAATCGAGACGCGTGGAAGCAGGGCTTCCGGCCGTGGCATTTCTTTGTGCTGGCGTCACTGGTGGCGTCGACTGTCGCGGTCATCCTCTCGCGCCGGGCGGCGCCCGAACATCTCATTCTGATCAGCCTGACGATCGGCGCGGCTGGTGCTGCGGCGGCTGCCGTGTATCGAACGATCGTGCCGCTCGCACTTCGTGACGCATCGCTGCTGATCCAGCGTCCATCGGAGCGCGCCCGCGCCGCGCTCGAGCGCGAGAAGGCGCTCGTCCTCCGGTCGATCAAAGAGCTCGAGTTCGACCGCGCAATGGGCAAGGTATCCGCAAAAGACTTCGACGAGATGGCTGGTCGTCTGCGCGCCCGAGCCATAACCTTGATGAAGCAGCTGGATGCGGGCGGAACGGGCTACCGTGAGGCGATCGAACATGAGCTGAGCATGCGGCTTCAAAACAGCGTGCTCGGCCGGCCCCGCAGACCACGGTGGCTGATTCAGCCGCGAGTGTGCAGGGTGCTGACACGGCCGCGGCTGCATCGAGCGGAGCCCCGGCCATGCGATCGTGCGCAGCGTGCGACCGGTCAACGATCCTGACGCGGCATTCTGCAAGCGCTGCGGCACCGCTCTCGGACAGTGCATTGAGACTGATGCGCGCGGTCTGGTCAACGTTCATCCTCGCGAGTTTTCTCGCTGTCCTGCTTGGCGTCGCGGCGCCGGCCAAGCGCCGCAGATGCCGGACGCGCGAAGCAAATGTCCGGCGTGCCGCTTCCTGTCGCCGACCTTCCTCCGGCACCGTGACCGTTCGCGTCGTGCGCGGCACGATGACCAACGTGATCGCCGGCCAGCCGGTTGAGCTGACCGGCGGTCCGTCGCCGCTATCCGCGAAAACCAACGACGCAGGCCGCGCCGAGTTCAGCGGCCTGCAACCGGGCACGAAGCGTCAAGGCAGCCGCGACCGTGGATGGCGAGCGCCTCGAATCGCAGGAGTTCTCGATTCCCGCGACCGGCGGCACCCGTGTCGCTCTCGTCGCGACGGATCCCGAGATGCAGCAGCGCGCGGGGCGGATCGCCAGGCCGCTGAAAGCACGGCTCAGAGCGGCACGGTCGTCCTCGGAGAGCAATCGCGATTCATCTTCGAGATGGGAGAAGAGGCGCTGAACTGCGTTCGCGCTTCTCGACATCGTGAATGCGGCGAGGTTCCGGTCAAAACCGCGCAGCCAGTTGATTTTCGAGTCTGCCCTCGCCGCTGTGCGGCGTCGGGCTTCTCGAGGCGTCCACGCCGCAAGCCGCCCTCTCCGGACAAGCGCGTCATTGTCAAGGGCCCATTCGCGCCGGGCACGACTTCGGTGCAGTTCGGGTACTCGCTGCCGATTTCCGGCGGATCGCTGACCTGGAGCAGGCGTTGCCGGTTCCGCTCCGTCAGTTGAGCGTGATGGCGCAGAAGGTTGGCGACATGCAGATGGAGTCTCCCCAGGTTGCGGAGCACCGCGACATGCCGCTGCAGGGGCGAGACGTTCATCGTCGGGAAAGGACCCGCCCTCGCCGCCGGGCAGGTCGATCTCGTTCACCTTCACCGGACTTCCGCATCAGCCCGTGTGGCCGCGCAACCTCGCGCTCGCGCTCGCACTAGCCATCCTTGGCGCCGGCGTCTGGGGAAGCATGCGCAGGGGCGCGGCGAAGCAGGCCGACAGGGCGGCGCAAGCGGCTCGACGCACGCCGCGATCGCCTGTTCGCCGAGCTGACGCGCTCGAAGAACAGCATCGTGACCACACCATCGATCCGGAACGCTTCGCGAGCCCGCCGCCGGGAGCTGCTGACAGCGCTCGAACGCGTCTACGCGCAACTGGACGACGAGGCGGCCGCATAGCGCGCCTGATGGATTTCCAGCTCGATCACCTTCACCGACGTCTCGCGCAACTTCGGCCGACGCCGCGTCCTCAACAAGGTCAACCTGCGATGCCACGCCGGGGAGATCGTGGCGTTGCTTGGCGCGAACGGCGCCGGGAAATCCACGTTGCTCTCCATTGCGGCGACGCTGCTTGCTCCCTCCGTCTGGACGCGTGCAGTATGGCGACGCGTCGTCGGCGGCTGGCGCCGCGCTCGCGCTCGCGATAGGCGTCCTCGGCCACGACCTGTTCATCTACCCGGAGTTGTCGGCCGCCGAGAATCTGGCATTTTTTGCACGTGCTTACGGTGTCCGCGACGTCGATCGCGCCGTGCACGACGGCCCTGCAGCGCGCCGGCCTGGATGCAGCGCGACGACCCGGCGGGCCGGTTCTCCCGCGGAATGCGGCAGAGGCTGGCGCTCGAGCGCGCGCTGCTGCACGACCCGAGGCTGGTGCTGCTCGACGAGCCATTCACCGGCCTGGACGACGCGCGACCACGGCGCTTCGCGGCACGCTTGACCGATCTTCGGAACGCGGGCTGCATCGTTCTTGTTGCGACGCACGATCTGGAAACCATCGACGGCGTGGCGGATCGAGCCGTGCTGCTGCGTGGCGGGCGGCCGACGCCGATTGACACGGGCGCCGGCTCTCTGCGTGATCGATATCGCCAGGCGAACCGTGAGTCCTGATGACCCGCCCGTCGTTCGTCGAAGACCGTCTGGCTCGTGACCCGAAAAGATCTGTTGATCGAGTTTCGCAGCCGCGAAATCGTCTACACGACGTTGTTCTTCGCGGTCGCATGCGTGCTCGTATTTGCGTTCGGGTTCGTGCGCGAAGGAGTCGCGGTCGACGATGCCGCGGCGGGAATTCTCTGGATCGCGATCGCGTTTTCCGGAACGCTGGCGCTCGGGCGGACGTTCGAGCGCGAGCGGCAGAACGATACGCTGCGTGCCCTGATGCTCACGCCCGTCGATCGTCCCGCGCTGTACGTCGGGAAGCTGGTAGGCGTGCTCCTGTTGCTCGCGGTCGGTCGAGGCGATCGTGACGCCGCTCGTCGCGCTGATGTTCCGTGCGCCGCTGTTCGCGTTTCCGCTGCTGATGGGCGCTGCTCCTCGTCGGCCGGGACCCTCGGGTTCGCAGCAGTCGGGACCCTGTTTGCCGCCATGCTCGTCCGCGCGCGGAGCCGCGATGTGCTGCTGCCGATTCTGCTGTACCCGATTACAATCCCGGTGATCATCGCTGGCGTGCGCGGAACGGCTGCGCTGCTGCAGCCGGAGGCCGATTTGCCAATCGCGCGCATGTGGCTCTCGATGCTCGTGTTCTTCGATATCGTGTTCATGACGCTGGCGCTGTGGACGTTCGAGCCGGCGATGACGGAGTAGTAAAGAGGGAAGAGGGAAAGCGCCTGCGGCCCTCGCGAGGCGCGGAGTCGCCGAGCGAGAGCGCGTGGGGGTGGGGCCCCACGCGCAGTGAGAAAAGCTAAGCGCCTGCGGCCCGCGAGGCGCGGAGTCGCCGAGCGAGAGCGCGTGGGGGTGGGGCCCCACGCGCAGTGAGAAAAGCTAAGCGCCTGCGGCCCGAGGTGCGCCGTCGCCGAGCGAGGGAGAAATGAGGACATAGTCTGTGAGAAAGCTATTTGTCCCGCTACTTGTTTTGGCTGCCGCGATGTTCGCCTACGCACCCTTCGCGATTCAGAGCGCGCCGTACGAATCGACAATGGGGCTCGTGCAGAAGATCTTCTACTTCCATGTGCCGTCGTGGATTGTCATGTTCACCGCAGCGTGCGTCTGCGGCATCGCCGGCGCCCTGGTGATCTTCACCGGACGGAAGGACGCGGATCGCGTGGCCCAGGCGTCCGCCGAGCTGGCGGTCGTCTTCGGGTTGATGGGGCTCATCACCGGCCCGCTGTGGGGCAGGAAAGCGTGGGGCGTCTGGTGGCAGTGGGACGCGCAGGCTGACATCCGCGCTCGTGATGTGGCTCGTATTCGTTGCCTACCTGCTGCTTCGGAAGTATGGCGGCGCCGGATCCGAGAAACTGTCGGCGGTCCTTGCGCTCTTTGGCATGGCCAACGTGCCATTCGTGTACTGGTCGGTGAACGTCTGGCGGACGGTACATCCCGAAGACATCGGTCGTGATGACGTTGCAGCCGTCGATGGGCCGGCCGTTCCTGCTGTGCTCGCTCGCATTCATGGCGCTCTTTGCGCTGCTGCTCGTCGGCGCGCGTGCGCCTCGAGACGGTGCGCGCGACGCTCGACGACTTATATCTGTCGCTCGAGGACTGACATGAGAAAAGAGACAAGGGAAAAGGGACAAGGGAAAAGGGAATCGACCATTGTCGCGTTGCTGCTGGGCGTGTGCTTGTTCGCGGCTTCGGCGATCGCGCAGCAGCAGCCGCCGACGGCGCCCGACGGGTTTGTTCCCGCGAGTAGTCTGCCGGGTCAGGAGCAGTTGCCTGCCGCGCCGCTGGTCATCGCCGCCTACTCGGTCGTGTGGCTTCTCGGTGTTCGGCTACTTGTGGTCGATCTGGAGCCGCATCGCGCGCGCCGAGCGCGACCTCGCCGAGGTCAGCCGCCGGATGCCTCATCGGGTCAGCGCCGATGAATTTCTCCAACATGACGTCGGCGCACCTGATCTTCATTCCCGCCGTGCTGCTCATCGGCATTGTGATTGGCTGGGTGCTCGGGTCGCGCGCCGCGCAGGATGCTTTTGCCGCGGAGTTGCGCAGACGAGAAGAGCGCGGCAAAAGGAATCCCTGATCACTAATCACTAATCCTGAATCCTGAATCCTGAATCCTGAATCCCGAATCCTCGAATCCCGAATCGCCGAATCCGCGAGACCGCGAACCGCGAGCCGCGAGCCGCGAGCCGCGAATTGCGAGTATTACCGTCCAATCCCCAGCCTGTTCGCAAGGCTCGCGGGAAGCCCGGCATTCAGTATCCGGCGCTGCGCGGCTTGGACCGGGTACTCGACCCGGCGCAAGAACAGCGACGGTCCGTTCGAGTCGAAGATGCCAAACGCCGCGCGCGGATCCCCGTCGCGCGGCTGCCCGACCGATCCTACATTGATCAAGATAGTTGAGGCCCGATTCAATCTCCACCAGCGAATCGTTCGGCCCTTCCGGCATGAATCCGTCAAAAACGTGAGGGTTTCTTCGGAAGACGACGGGGAGATGGGTATGGCCGAAGAGGCACACGGGACGGGCCGCGGAATCGAGCGCACGGCTGGCGTCTTCGGCATCGAAAATGTAGTGATCTTCGTCGAATGGCGCGCCGTGGCAGATTTCGATCGTGCCATCGATCGTCAAAGGGCCCTGCGGCAGCGCGCGGAGGTACTCGCGATGTTCCGGTGATAACGCCTCGAACGTCCACTGCGCCGCAAGTCGTGCGACGTAGTTGAACGAGCTGCCGTCTTCGATTCCACACGCCGCCTTGTCGTGATTGCCTCGAATCGTTGCCAGTGGATCCAGCGACCGCACCCGATCGATGACGGCGCCAGGTTCGGCGCCGTAACCCACGAGATCGCCGAGCACGAGGGCGCGGTCCCACCCGTCCTTCGGCGCAGCCGCGAGCACGGCGTCGAGCGCGTCGATGTTCGCGTGGATGTCGGAGAGAATCAGATACCGCACAACGGTCCGCCGTTCAGCTGACCGCTTCGATTATGCGCTCGGCGACCGCCTCGGGATGCGCGCCGCGCGCATCGACACGCAGCTGTGCGTTCGCATAGGCCATCTGCCGCAGAGTATAGAGACGCTCCATCTGTGCAGCGATCCGCCGCCAGCGGGCGCCGGCCATCGGCCGGCAGCCGCGCCACGAGCTCCTCGAGCGGCACATCGAGCCAGACCGAGACACCATCCATGTTGATCGCCGCCCGGTTCTCTGGATCCATGAACGTTCCGCCGCCGGTCGCGACGACGACGTGGCGCATCGGAAGCAGGAGCCTCAGAATGTCGCGCTCGAGCGCCCGGAAATAGGGCTCGCCGCTCCTCGCGAAAATCTCGGCCACCGTCCGTCGTTCGCGCGCTTCGATCAGCTCGTCGATGTCTTCTGCCCGCCAGCCCGAGCCGATCGGCCAGGATTCGTGCCACGGTAGTTTTGCCGGCCGCCATGAACCCGACGAGATAAATCTTGTCCGCCCTCACCGCGTGAGTCGCGCGAGCTCGTCGAAGAACCCGGGATACGAGACGTCGACCGACGACGCACCGCTGATGGTGGTCGGGACCGGACGCGCGGGTTGCGGCAATCGCGAAGGCCATCGCCAGCCGGTGATCGCCGGCCGCATCCACAGCGCCGCCCCTGAGCGGCCGCGCGTCCAGCGTGAACCCGTCGTCGTATTCCTCGACGCCTGCGCCCAAGGCGCTGAACCCCGTCGGCCAGAGACGAGATGCGATCGCTTTCCTTGACGCGCAGCTCGCCAGCACCGCGTACGGTGAACGTGCGGCCGGCGGGCATCATCGCCGCCAGCGCTGCCAGCGCGGGAATCTCGTCGATGACGAGGGGCACCTCGTCGGGATCCGACGCTGAAGCTTTCGCAATCCGAGAACGAGAAGCTGACGGTCCCCACGGTTCATCAGCTCGCTCGTCGTCTCTGGAGAACTCGCACGCGGACGCCGGCGCGTCGAAAGACTTCGAGCACCGCGATGCGCGACAGGTTCAGGCCGACCCCGTCGATATGGATGTCCGATGCTGGCGTGCCCCCGGCCAGCGCCGCCCAGAACGCCGCCCCGGAGATGTCGCCTGGCACCGTGAGCGCCTGTGCGCCCAGCCGCTGCCCCCCGGCGATCTCGACCCCCGTGCCGTCGCGAACGACGTCGACCCCGAATGCCTCGAGCGCACGCTCCGTGTGGTCACGTGTGGGAATCACCTCGACGACCCGGGTGCGGCCCGAGGCGTGCAAGCCGGCCAGCAGCACCCCACTCTTGACCTGGGCGCTGGGCACCTGCGGCTCGTGGGTGATCCCGTGCAGCGAACCGCCGTGAATCGTGAGCGGTGGCCGCCCGTCGCGAGCTTCGATGTGCGCCCCCATCCGAACGAGCGGATCGATGATTCGCCGCATCGGCCGGCGCTGGAGCGACTGCGTCCCCGGTAATCACGGTTCGAAAGGGATGCGCCGCCACGATTCCGGACAGCAATCGCATCGTGGTGCCAGAATTCACCGCGTCCAGGTCGGCCGCAGGCCGGCGCAGGCCCCCGAGTCCAGATCCCAGAATTGTCATCGACCCGTTCCCGGTCCGTCGGATCGCCACGCCCAATTGCCGGAGGCATTCGACCGTCGCGGCGCAATCGGCACCCGGTGAATAACCATTGATGGTCGATTCGCCGTCCGCAATCGCCGCCAGCAGGGCGTACCGGTGCGAAATCGATTTGTCGCCGGGGACGCGGACACGTCCGCTGGCGCGGGATCGCGGGGGCGATCGTGACCGAATCGGCGGGCGTGCGGAGCATGCACCGCACTATAGCATTCGCTCTCTTGATGGGATCCGGTTTAGTATGTTATTCACTCGCGTGCCTGTAAAGACCGCTACACTCACCCGTTTCTCTGTGCGTCACCGACGCGCGCGGGTGCCGACCGCATGCTGAGCCGCGGCGGCACCGTCCGACTTCAGATCCACAGCAAGTTCGATATGGTGGACTTCGTGCAGGTCATCAGCGACCGGGTCGGTCAGCTGGTGGGACTTGACGAAGACACGGTCCATTGGATTGGCGTCGCTGTCCGCGAGTCGGTCATCAACGCCATCAAGCATGGGAACCGTGAAGACTACGGCAAGCTGGTGACCGTCGAATTCGCCGTCACCCCGATCGCCGAACCGGCAGAACTCGTCGTGCGCGTCGTCGATCAGGGCGAAGGGTTCGAGCCGGATGCAGTGGCCGACCCCCTCGCCCCCGAGAACATCCTGAAGTCGAGCGGCCGGGGAATCTTTTTCATGCGCAGCTTCATGGACGACGTCGTGCTGCAACGCGGCGCGAACGGCGGCATGGAAGTGCGCATGGTCAAGAAACTGGCAACCGGTGCCTGATCCTCTTCCTCCAGTCTTTCTCGCCACGGCCGTCGAGTCCGTCATTCGCGCTGGAGAGCTTCAGATGGCGCACTTCGGTGGCGCCATGCGCGTCGACAAGAAGGGCGCGATCGATCTCGTCACCGAGATCGACCTGCGTGTCGAGCGTGAATTCCGCGCGCTCATCGCCTCGCGATTTCCCGATCACGTCGTCCTCGGGGAGGAGTTCTCGGATGCGGCGCAGCGCGAGGAGGTGCCGGAGTACTGCTGGGTCTTCGACCCGGTGGACGGCACGACCAACTACGCGCACGGTCTCCCGATCTTCTGTTCATCGTTAGCGCTCGAGATACAGGGTGTTCCGTCCGTCGCGGCCATCTACGATCCGAGCCGGCGTGAGCTGTACACCGCGGAGCGCGGCCTTGGGGCGTGGTTGAACGGAACGCCGCTGCGGGTGTCGGCGACGAATACGCTCATCGATTCACTGCTCTGCACGGGATTTCCCTACAGTGTCCAGCACGATGCAGAGGCGCTCGTGGGATTGTTCGCGGAGTTCCTCAAGGTCTCGCGCGCCGTCCGGCGACTCGGCTCCGCGGCGATCGATCTCTGCTACGTCGCAGCGGGCCGCCTTGACGGGTTCTGGGAGCAATCGCTCCATCCGTGGGACGTGGCGGCCGGGGCGCTGATCATCCAGGAGGCGGGCGGGCGAGTGACCGATCTTGCGGGAGGCCCGTACAGTTCGCGCGCGGGCAACCTCGTGGCCACCAACGGTCACATCCACGACGCCATGGTCGAGATAATAAAGAGGTTCTTCGCGCGGCGGTGAGCGTTCACTGCGTTGCCCTGTCCCCCTGGGCCATACGCCTTGCCACCTCCGGTGGACAATCTGACCCCGCCGTAAGACATCCCACCTGCCGTTCTCGCCTCAAGTGGGCAGGTTTCCATTCGCCGTCGTGGCATTGTTCATGCTGCCCTGCAACGCAGCGTGGAGGTCGGGAAGGTTACACGCCTCCTGAAACGGAGCGTTCTCATGTTGACAGGATTACGGCACGGTGTTCGGTATGCGATCGGGCTGGCGGCGGTCGTGCTGTTGGTCCCCGCGTCCGCATTCGCGCAGATCACACGGGTCTCGTCCTCAGAGCATCGTCAAGCGATCGGCGTCACGCTCGGTGGATTCTTTCCCAAAGCCGAGGACGGGCGAGTCGAGGGGGACGTCATGGTTCGCGACCTCGAGGATCTGGTGTTCGAGATCAACGACTTCAACGGCTTCTCGTTCAGCGGGGAATGGTTGCTCACGATGGGGAACTTCCTGGAAGCGGGCGTGGGCGCGGCTACTACCAGCGCACCGCACCCAGCTTCTATCGCAACATCGTGAATGTCAATGGGGCCGAAATCGAACAGGACCTGAAGCTGCGCATCGCGCCCATCACCGCCTCCGTGCGCTTCCTTCCCGTCGGTCACGGCAGCGTCGAACCGTACGTCGGGATCGGCGTCGGCATCTTCAATTGGCGCTGGTCGGAAACGGGGGAGTTCGTCGACACATCCGACGGGTCGATCTTCAGAGCCAATTATGTTGCGAGCGGAACGTCTGTCGGCCCAGTGATACTCGCGGGCGTCCGTGCGCCGATCGCAGATGTGTGGGACGTTGGTGGAGAATTCCAGTGGCAGAAGGCGACCGGCGATATCGACCGCGCAGAAACGGGCCTGCTCGGAGACAAGATCGATCTCGGCGGATGGCAGGCGCTCTTCACGATGCACATCCGCTTCTAATCAGGTTCTACAGGGCTCTGCAAGGTTCTGCAAGGTTCTGCAGGTTCTACGAGGTTCTACGGGGTTCGACCGGTCACGCTGGAGAACCGGAACCCTGTGGAACCCCGTAGAACCCCGTAGAACCCCGTGGAACCCTTCGATAGAGCGCCACCCCTCCACCTTCTGCGACTCGCGTGAACCCTTCTAGAAACGTCGGGTGGCGCTTCGACTTCGAGATAGAGCGCGTCCCCGCCTTCAGCCTTTTCCTCGATGGCAATCCAGCCCACGACCGGCCGCCGGATCGATGATGGCGAAATTCCAGATGTCGCCATTGCCTTCGTGCAGGAAATCGTGAATCAGGAAGTCCGTGCGCCGATAAATCGTGCATGTAGTGGCCGAGCGATCCCATGCTCATCATGATCGTCCGTCCATCGTAATGACTGAACGAGATAGTCGGTCACGGCCTCGCGTCCCACGCGGTTGGCGGCGTCGCGTTGTGATTCGACGATGAGCAGCGCGTGGCGATCGAAGGGGTGGGCCTGTGCGAGCGAGCGGCGATGATGACCGCCGCTGCCGCGAACGGTTGAAGACGTGTCCAGAGCAGGCCGATGCCTCCGCCGCACAGCGCTGCGCACGCGGCGATGAGGGAGCACGTCGTAGCGGATCCGGAACGGATGTCCCTGCACGTATGCACCGAGTGGGAGCGATCGCAGCCGCCAGGCGACCAGGAATGAGAGACGAGCGCCGCCTTCGATCGCGATCGCAGGAACGCGATGGCGAATCAGAATCGCGGCCTGCAAAGGCGGTCCACACGAGCGCGCGTGCCCGAGAGCCGGTACAGTCCTTCGCGCAGCTGATCCCACGCGACGAGCGGATGTCCGAGCGCCTCGGTATTCTCCGCGACGAAAAAGCCGCTGCTCACGAACCACGACCCGACCGTCCACCGGCTGTTCACGAGAAACAGCGCAACGGCAATCGCGGGGCAGGCCGCCAGACGGCCGCCGCGCTACGATGGCCGTCACGATGGGCCAGCCGCGGCGGACAACACGGCAATGGCAAGCGCGATGATGGCTGCGGCGATCAGCCAACCTTCGTAGCGCGTGAGGCATGCAGCCGCCAGTGCCGCGCCGCGCCGCGGTCGGCCATCCGTCGCGCACGATCGAGCCACCGCGCAGTGAGGGCGATTGCCAGCATGACGGTCCCGAAGAGCAGCGGTTCGGTCATCGGCGTGCTCTGTAGGTACAGCACGTTCGGGTTGAGCAGACAGCAGCGCCGACGCCGCGATCGCCCCGCTCGTCGATCCCGTCGTGCGGCGGATTGCATCAGACATGGCCCGACGGGCTACCGCCATGCTGATCACGGACACGCGCGATAGCGGATGCGCCGGTGCGATACAACACGTCGATCTGAACCGGCAGCATGTTGAGCAGGTGCGGCAGAGGCAGCCACACGGCGCCGACCTGCTGCCATCCTGGTGTCAGGCTGTCGATGACTCGGCGCGCCACGACCAGATGCGCTCGCGCATCATAATGGGCGAGCGCCAGTCCGATCGCCGAGTAGTGCACAGCTGCGGCGGTTCCGACGATGCAGCGCGCACAGGGCGATCAGGACAGCGACGCGATCGCGAGTCGGCGGCAGGAGAGCCTCGCGCCAGGACGCGCGCGGTGACACGGGAACGCTCGTGGTGACCAGGACGCTCTTAGTCTACACTCACAGGGATGCAGCGTCTGGTCAGTTGGGTGCAGGGCTTCGCGTTGGCGCTCGGCGGACCAGGCCTCGTTCGCTCATCGCGCTTCTCGACTCTTCCTTTCTGTCCTTTCCCGAAGTAGTCGATCTGCTGATCGTCGTCTTTGTGACGCATCACAAGGAGCGCATGATCTACTATGCAGCGCTCGCGACACTGGGATCGGTTGCCGGGTGCCTTCTTCTGTACTACGTCGGCCTGAAGGGTGGAGAGGCGTTTCGTCAGGCGCAGGTTCCATGAACGCCACGTCGATCGCGCGCTCGCGCTCTTCAAGAAACACGGTCTGCTGGCGGTCGTCGGTTCCGTCGCTCCTTCCGCCGCCGGTGCCGTTCAAGCCGTTTGTGCTGATTGCCGGGATCGCCAGGGTCCGGCCCTGGACTTCTTCCTCGCGGTCGGCCTCGGCCGAGGCATCCGCTATTTCGGCGAAGGCCTGCTCGCGCTCTGGTACGGGGAACGGGCGGCGGACTTCATCAGGGACAACGCCCGCGCCGTGTCGCTGACCGTTGGTGTCCTGGTCGCGTGGTGATTGGAGTCTGGCTGGTTTCTCTACAAGTCCAGGCGCTCGCCCCGGCTCCCCGCAGGCGCTTGATCGACAAGCCGACAAGGCCCCTAGAACCCAGTCAACTCACTACAATCCGCCATGCACCCGGAGATCTCGGTTGTCATTCCGCTGCGGAACGAATCACCCAACGTTGACGGGCTTCACGCGGAGCTCACGCAGGTACTCGCAGGCGTTCGGCCGTCCCTACGAAATTCTCGCGATCGACGACGGCAGCACCGACGACACGTTCGCCCAGCTGGCGGCGCTGCAGCAGCGCAGACCCGCGGCTGCGAGTCATCCGCTTCCGCCGAAACTTCGGCCAGACTGCCGCGTTTTCCGCCGGCTTCGCCTACGCGCGCGGCCGCTACATCGTGACGTCCGACGGCGACCTGCAGAACGATCCGCGCGACATTCCGGGGATGATCGAAATCCTGGAGGAGCGCGGCCCCGACATCGTCGCGGGCTGGCGACAGGACCGGAAAGATCCGTTCCTCAATCGCCGCCTGCCCTCGATGATCGCCAACTCGATCATCTCGTTTTCGACCGGCGTCAAGCTTCACGACTACGGCTGTTCGTTGAAAGTGTTCCGAGCCGAGGTCGTGAAGCCGCTGAAGCTGTACGGCGAGATGCACCGGTTTCTGCCGGCGATCGCCAGCGAGAAGGGCGTCACGATCGTCGAAAAGGTGGTCAACCATCGGCCGCGCCGGCACGGCACGCTCGAAGTACGGCATCTCGCGCACGATTCGCGTCATGCTCGATCTGCTCACGGTCAAGTTCCTGATCAGCTACTCGACGCGGCCGCTGCACATCTTCGGTCTGCTCGGGATGGCGATGGGCAGCTCTGGGAGCCGCGGTCTGCGCGTGGCTCGCGTGGTCGAAGTTCGTCGGCCACGAAGGCATCGGCAACCGCCCGCTGCTGCTGTTCGGCATCCTGCTGATCTTCACCGGCGTGCAGTTGGTGACGCTCGGCCTGCTGGCCGAAATGCTGTCGCGCACCTATCACGAATCGCAGGACAAGCCGATCTATGTCATCCGCGACGTGCTCGAAGCCGAGTCGTCGCCCGCGGATGAACTCGTTGAAAAGTGAGGCCTGAAACGCCGCAGCTCAGGGTCGTCCTTTTCTCCGGCGGGCGGGGGTCGGGCGTGCTGACCCGTCAGCTCGTCACCAATTCCAGCATCGCGCTGACCGTCGCAATCAATGGCTACGACGACGGCGCGTCGACCGGGGAGGTGCGGCGCTTTCTCGGCGACAGTCTGGGGCCGTCGGACTTTCGCAAGAACGCGTCGAGGCTGGCCACCGAGCTTGGATTCGTGCGCCCCGGCGCTCATCGAACTGCTCGATTTCCGATTTCCCGAAGGTGCCACCGAGGGCGATGTGCGGAAAGCGTTCGCGGCCGTTCCGGCGAGCCGGCCGATGATACTCGAGAGGTCCGAGACGCTGGCCGATCGCATCGGGCTGCGGAACGCGAGCGCGTCGCGGGACGCGCTGCGGCGCTTTGCGGATCTCCTGACGGAAACGGGTGAGCCGTTCAACTTCTCCGACTGCAGCCTGGGGAATCTCGTATTCGCCGGGTTCTACCTCCAGTGCGGGCGCGCGTTCAATCAGACGGTCGATGAGTACGCGTCGCCTCGTGGGATTACCTGCCGGGCTCATCGAAAACGTGACCGATGGCACCAATGCCTGGCTCGTTGGGTTGGACGACGCCGGGCGTCTTCTTGCCACCGAAGAGGAGATGGTGGATGCCAGCCGGCCCCGTCGAGTCCGCGACATCTTCCTGATCGATCGCCCGCTGTCGGAATCGGATCGGCGGCAAGCTCGAGACATCGTCCGACGCGGCGCTCCGCGTATTTGCGGATCGTGGTGTGTGGCCAAAGCTCAACACCCGGCTCGCGGAGAAGCTCGCGGCCGCCGATCTGATCATTTACGCTCCCGGCACGCAGCATTCGAGTCTCTTTCCCTCATACCTGACGCCCGGTCTGAGCGCGGCGATTGCCGCGAACCTCTCCGCGATCAAGCTGCTCATCACCAATATCCAGTCGGACGCCGAGATCACGGGCCGCAACGCCGTCGACATCATCGATCGCGCGGTGTTCTACCTGAAAGAGAAGGGCCGGGTGGGGTTTCCGACGCCATGTCTGATCACGCACTATCTGCTGAACGATCCGGGACACGAGGATGCGGCGACGCCCTACGTTCCGCTCGGTCCGCTCGATGCCTTCGAAGATCCGCGCCTCGTCCGCATTGGTAACTACGAGGAGGGGGTGACCGGCCGTCACGACGCGGCTCGAGTGCTGGCGCCGTTTCTCGACGCCATCGTCAGCGCCGATCGCCGGAAACGAGTCGCCGTTCTTCTGCATGATGCCGGTTCGATGAACAAGATCGTGCAGACGCTGCTGGAGATGGTGCGCGGCGGAATCGATCGGCTCCCGATGGACGTGACGGTATTCTTTTCCGGCGCCGACCCGCTCGATCCGTCGTTTACCGCGAGCCTGCCATTCGCGGTGACGCGGCTGCCAGACGGCGACGTATCGTTTGCTCCGGCCGCCAAAGGCGGTGGCTTCGACTACGTGGCGCTCTTCGAGTCCTCGGGCATGTATCGGGGCGAGGACCTCGTCGCGCTCGCGTCACATCTGTCGATGGGCCGTTTCGATGCGGTGTGGGGCAGCCGACGTCTGTCGGTCAGAGATATTCAGGAATCGTATCGTCTGCGATACCGCAAGAACGTGTTGCTCGGAGCGATCAGTTACGTCGGCAGCCATGCGCTCAGCCTCGCCTATCTGTTTCTCTACGGACGCTACATTTCGGACACGCTCTCTGCCGTGCGAGCTGTGCGCGCCGCCGATGCGTTGGATCCCGGAATCGACCTGACCGACAAACGCGCGAATCATCTGCTGCTATCGGAACTGCTTCGACGCAAGGCGGAGATTCTGGAGATTCCGGTCCAGTTTTTCCCGATTTCTCCCGAACGCGTAAAGCGCACGAGTCCTCTCGAAGGACTCCACGCGCTGGGGACCATCGTGTGGCGACGGTTCGCACCGGCGCGCCGCTCGCCTGCAGACGCGACTGCCCCGGTCAGCGTGCCCGAGCAGCCCCCGTCCACATCGGTCCGATCGCCACGCTGATTGCCCCGAATGTCACGCTTGCTCGTCATTCCTGCCGCCGGACTCGGGTCCCGCCTTGGTGCTGGCGTGCCAAAAATCCTCGTGCAGGTGGCCGGCGCAACGATGCTCGATCGACTGTTGTCCCTGTATCGAAACGCTGTCGATCACGTGGTGCTGGTCATCAATCCGGCGTTCGAGAGCGTGATCCGTCCGCATATTCAGAACAGCCCTGATGCCGCGCGAGTCAGCTGCGTCAGCCAGTCGGAGCCCACCGGCATGCTGGATGCCATTCTGCTGGGCCTGCCGATCGCGGCGCAGGTCAAGCCCACGAACGTCTGGATCACCTGGTGCGACCAGGTTGCGGTGCACGCCCGGACCATCGAGAGGCTGGCGGAACGGACATCGTCAGGGACGCAGAGTGCGCTCGTCCTGCCGACAGTCGTTCAGCCGCATCCCTACATTCACCTGCAGCGTGACGAGCGCGGACGGATCATTCGCGTGCTCCATCGCCGTGAAGGCGACGAGATGCCGGAAATCGGAGAGAGCGACATGGGCGTGTTCGCGTTGTCGCCCACGACGTATTTCGATCGACTCCCTGCCTACGGCCGAAGCGTTGAAGTCGGCCGCGCGACCGGTGAACGCAATTTCCTGCCGTTCATTCCGTGGCTCGCGCGCACCGACGCGATTGAGACATTTCCGGCGGAAAACCCGATGGAAGCGGTCGGGATCAACACGCCGGAGGAGCTTGCCACGGTGGAGAGGTATCTTCGCACGTTGTCCGCCGAAGCTTCGCGAAGGCGGAAGCCTTGACCTATGCCAACCCTGTCAATCGTCATCCCCGCGTATAACGAGGAACGGTTCATCGGGACGCTGCTCGAGCAGATTCAGCGAGTCGATCTGGCGTCGCTCGGCATCGACAAACAAATCATCGTCGTCGATGACTGTTCGAAGGATCGAACGGCGGACATCGCCGGCGCGGTGCCGGGCGTCGTGCTGAAGCGAATGCCGGTCAATGGCGGCAAGGGGAAGGCAGTGCGCGCGGGGATCGGTCTGGCGACCGGCGAATACCTGATTATCCAGGACGCCGATCTCGAGTACGACCCGAACGATTATGTTCCCATGCTGCGGGCGTTGCTGTCTGGCGAGGGCGACGTGGTCTATGGCAGCCGATATCTCGGGCGTGGCCGGCACGCGAATCAATCACTGGCGGCCTATCTGGGCGGACGGAGTCTGAGCGCTATCGCCTTCGTCTTCACAGGACGGTACCTCACCGACACGGTGACTGCGCTGAAGCTGTTTCATCGGGAGCAGCTCGCAGGAATCGAGCTCGAAACCAGCGGCTTCGAGCTCGACCATGAAATCACGGCCAAGATGGCGCACCGGGGCGCCCGCTTCACTGAAGTGCCCATTCGATACCTGCCGCGGAGCCGTGAGGAAGGCAAGAAGATCGGTCCACGCGACTGGTTCATCGCAGTGCGCACGTTCGCGCGCTACCGCAAGGCCTGACTGCGAGCTGCGATCAGTTCTGCGTCCTTGGTCCGTCGATCCGCTCGTAGACCTCGATGAGCGGATTGACCTTGCTCACGTTGCTGAACGGATCCTGGTCTCGTCCGTTGAATCGCGGTTCCCATCTGAGCACGGAGAATGGCCACTCGGCCCGGTAGCGAAGAGCTTGCCGGTAGTGCGCCGATCCATCGTCCAACGACCGGTAGAACGCGCTGGGACCGGGTTCCTCAGACGCGCGCGTCCGATAGCCGGCGTTCAGAATCAGGAAGTCCGGCCGTTCGGTGCGCAACGCAATGGCATCGGCGCCGATCCGGGTCCAGAGAAGAACCGATTGACGGGGCAGGTAGATCGAAGAGCCTTCCGCGGCGATACGCGTGTCGGGCCGAATCCGCTCGGCGAGCCAACGCTCGACGTAATACCTGGAGTCGAGCAGCATCAACGCGTCGAGCGACACGATACGTGCGGCGCCATAAACCACTGCCAGACCGACCAAGCCCAGTCGCAACCGACGATATGGCCGGCCGGCGCGTGTCCAGCGGTCCAGCCATGCTCCCGTGGCAATCGCCAGCACCAGGCAGATTCCGAGGAAGAACCGATCGTAGTGATACATGACCACAGCGACGAAGGTCAGGTAATACGAGAGCGCGGACAGCAGCAACCGTTGAATGACGAGAGCGCGGGCACGAAACGCATCCGCGACGCCGCAGAGCGCGAAGGCCAACATTGGCCAACTCATCGCGCTGCCAACCTGCCAGATGCTGTCCCGGATCATCTGGACGTAGCCGGACACGGTAGACGCGTACATGCGAAAAGGCTGACTGGCTGGCCCGGCAATCAGACGGAAATGTTCGCGGACACCGGCCAGGTTAAAGGGCACATTGAAGAAGACCAGGAGTGAACCGAGGGAGACAGCAGCGATCACAAACACCGTGCGGCGATCCGGCCGTGCAGGGGAGGAGTCCGGCCGAGGTCTGCGAAGCGCCATGAACACCAGATGCGCCGCCGGAAGCACGTAAAAGCCGTAGGCCTGATCCTTCGTCGCGATCGCGGCCGCCCCGCATACGGCGAAGAGACACGCGCTCATCATGTTGCCGGTCCGCAGCGTCCGTACGTAGAAGAGCCATGATGCGGTGAGCCAGAACAGATACGGCACGTCGACATTGGCTGTTTTGGCGTAGTAGGTCAGCGGCAGGACGAGGATCGCAGCGATGACGGCGAATCGCGCGGATCGATGGCCGAACTCGTCCCGTGTCAGGCGATACACGAACGCCAGGATGCTCAGGGCCATGCCGACGCTGAGCGCGCGGCCGATCAAAAAGCGCTGGGAGTACATCTGCAGCGTGTCGTCAACGAGCCCGGCCGCTGCGGCTGCATAGACTGGCATCGACACGAGCGCCAGCAGTCCAAAATGAACGGGCGGATATTTCGTTGCCCACTCGCCCGCGAACCGGTGCTGAAGGATGTCTTCGACCTGGCCGGGCGTAATTTCATCGACGACCCACCCTCGGTAGTCGGGAAGCCCCCACGAGATTCCGACGGTGAATACGGCCGCGGCGGCGAGGTAGATCACCGCCATTTCGACTCCGATTCGGCGATCGATGGCCCCGGCGAACGTGCAGCGGTACACGATCAGCATCGTGACCGCGCCGATGGCGATGGCCGACCATATCAGCGGGAGAGCGGGGCTCCAACGGTCGACCTGGGTCCGGCGCTGAACATCGTCTGCCGAGATGAGCTGCGGAACCAGCAGGAGCCGCGGGATCTGTTGGTGCGGATGGGCGGCGTCCGCCCAGCGGATGTCGAGGTCCTGCAGGCCGAAGCCGTCATAGTATCGGATCGTGACCGGGTGCAGGCCGCGCGCCAGCTCAATCGACCCTTCGCGCCGTGTGCGATCGCCCTCGATAACCGGACGTCTGTCGATCTCGATCGACGCCAGGTCGTCCGCGAGAATCGAGAAGCGATAGCGGTCGCGCGCCGGCACGACCAGGTAACCACGCCAAGTGACCGTGAAAGCCGAGCCCTGTCGTTCACGGGATCGTCGCCGCACGAGGGCCGCTGAAATGTCGTTGTCGATCGTGGTGAAGTCGGGCGTCCCCTCCCATCCGGCGCCGGCTCGATATTCACCCGTGAGGCCGGACTGCTGCAGCAGTCGCCGGTGTTCGAAGACGATCGCCGCGGTGGCGCCGAGGGCCGCGAGCAGACCGGCGCCCAGGAGCATCAGCGTGAGTGCGCGAGCGTTCACCAGCTTCCCGGGTTTTAACGTGACAGACAAAGTGCTCTCGTGGGCTTGGGCAAACGGCGCGGGCTGACGTTCACGATGAACGGCATGATAGATCACGCGTTGCAGCTGCCGGGACCGGCGCCGGTGTCACTAGTTCGAAGGCGGCGAATTGACGGGCCGGCGTTACTGTCGCTATAATGAAACGTTTATACCTACTGCGAGAATGGGTCTGGAGAGCACTGTCGCCAGTCCGCGGAACCAAGGTCGACACGGGGCGCGACAGCTAGCCACTGGTCTGGCGTGGTCCCTATGCGCCGGTTTCCTCATCGCCGCCTGCGGCGGTTCGTCGAACAGCCCGACGCCAATCGGCCAATCTTCCTCCTCCAGCCCTCCATCCAGCGGTCCGTCGGTCAATGTCGCTCCAATCGTTGAGTCGATTTCCGCGAGTTCCGACCGCGTCGAAGTCGACGACGAAGTCACGCTGACCGCCAGCGTCAAGGATCAGGAAACGCCTACCGAGCAGCTGAAGTTCGAATGGAAAGCAGACGCGGGCACGTTCAGCGGCGATGGCGCTTCGGTGAAGTGGCGCGCGCCGAAGGACATCAAAACGCCGGCCGATTTCGAGATCCGGCTCACCGTGACGGAATCGTATGGCCCGCCGGACAGCTCTGGCGTCCGAGCGCAGAATGTCACAACCGCCTCGGTTCCCGCCGTACGCGTTCACAACTCGCCCAAAGAACTTGGCGATCTGTCCCTGCGATTCCTCTCGGATTTCGCGGACTCGTCCGTTCCCGCCAGCACGTGTGTCCGCGACTTCAGCGACTCCTGCCGCGGGAAGTCCGACGAGCGTGGCGACATCGAGGCCAACAGAGTCCATTTTGAAATCCTGAGCTCATCGCTCACGTTGCGTTCCGTGACCGTTGCGTCTTCGGGGCTGACGGCGAATATGATCGTCGCGTGCTCGTTTACGTCGAAAGTCAAAGCGTGCGATGCGGGGGACAAATCCTGCGTGGTCGGAGACGTCGGGACGGCGCGTGGCGACTGCATCCTGACCGGCAAGTACGAAGACAGACGCTGGTGGTTGTGTGACAGCCATTTCGCCGGGCGGCTCGCCGATTCGATGCGCAACTTCTTCGCTCGTAAGTAGCGTACTCGCCCTCTCAGTTCTTGCCGCGGTCCTGGCCGCAGGCATTCTTGCGTCCGGTTGCAATCGAAGCTCGGCGTCCGCCCGGGCGGACGCGCACCTTCGAGTCACGGGTTTGGGCTTCTGGACGGCAGACCATCATCCCTTCCAATGGCGGGGCATTACCGCGTTCCGGTTGCTCGAACACGTCGCTCGAGGCCAGGAAGCCGAGGCCGAACGGTTCCTTGCCTGGGCGGAACAGCAGCGCTTGACGGTGGTCCGCGTGCTGGCTATGGGACAAGGGTTCATGAACCTGTCTGCGTCGGACGGCCGCGCCGCGTTGCCGCGACTCCTCGAACGTGCCGCCGCGCATCATCTTCATGTCGAAATCGTGGCGCTCGCGGGTACACGTGATGCCCCGCTCGACCTTGACGAACAACTCACCGAGATCGGCCGGATTGCCGCCCAGTACGGCAACGCCGTGATCGAAGTGGCGAACGAGCCAGAACATCCCAGCCAATCGGCTGAGGTGCACCGTCCTGACGTGCTGGCGAAGCTGCGTACGCGCGTTCCGAGGGAAGTTCCTGTCGCACTGGGCCTGGTCGAAGGCTTGGATCGCGGCGCGGCCGGCGACTACGTGACGTGGCATGCGCCGCGCGATGATCAGCAGAATGGATGGGGACACGTCCTCGCGCTGGCACAAGGCCCAGAGCTGGTTCAACGCTGGAATAAGCCGGTTGTCAGCGACGAGCCGATCGGGGCGGGACCGATCTACCAGCCGGGCCGTAGAGACGATTCACCGGCTCGATTTCGCGCCGCCGCGTTGCTTACCCGGCTGACCGGACTCGGGGCGACGTTCCATTACGAAGGAGGATTGCAGGCAGCGGTTCCCACCGGACGGGAACTCGAGTGCTTCAATGCGTGGAACGAGGCGTGGACGCTGTTGCCATCCGATGTCGAGCGGAGTGGCACGTTCCATCGCGCGGGTAAGGCCGGCGCCGCGGTTGTCGAGTTTCGTTCGGACAAGGCCCTGGCGGTATTCGAGCGCCAGCGCGGCAGCACCGCCTGGGTCGTCGCGATTAGTCCCGCCGACGGCTTCAGCATGCGATGGGCAACCGGTTGGACTCCCATGCAGACGCGGCGGCTCGATGGCGTGTGGGTGTTCAGCGCACGCCGCGACCCACGGCAGCCATTCAGATAAAGCCTCGCCTGGTTTCACCGCACCCGATAGATCGTGACCGGTAGCTCCTCGAACGTCTTCTCAAAGACGGCCGAGTCGTCGAAACGGATCCCCCCGGGTAGGCGCGCCGCTCGACCTCATCGACGTACACGTAATCGATTCTCAGGCTCCGAGCGATATTGCCCGCTTCGACCGGATCCCTGGTGGCGTACATTGTCTTGATCCGATCCGACCGTTCGCCGTATTCCGGAACATTCAACAGCGAGATTGGCAGGCCTCCAGCCATGCGACGCTCGGCGAACGACGGAATGTTGCTCCATGTGGACCGTTCCCTCGACCGCGCATCCATCTGCACGACCGCCTGCGGGGGCGTGTTCTGCCGGAGCCACTCGTACGCATGCTGCTGCGGCTGCGAGACGACAATCGTCCAGGGAAAGCCAGGACCCATTGCCGTGTTGCTGGTGTCCTGCGCGTTGTATTCGTCGATTACGGTCGTCGGCGCCCCGGCGATGAAGCAGAGCAGAAGCGCGCCCATGGTGACGGCGGCGCCGTGTGCTTCCGACCGCCGAAATGAACCGAGCGGTGAGCGCCGCGAGCGCGATGATCAGCATCTGTCCGGCGCGAAACGCCATCCACGCCTGATCGACGGACAGGCGGACCAGATACATCAGAAAGAGCGACAGCACCGCGAGCATAGTAAAAGGCACCGCGGCGCCGAGCAGCCGCGTGCGTGCGACCACGACACCGGCGACGCCGGGAATGAGCACGGGTCCCAGTGACAGCAACAGCGTTTCGATCGGCTGCTGCCGGGATGCGCCGAGGAAACCGAACTGAAGAGCGCCTCCAGCCCCTTCGACCATCTGGTTGGAGGTACACCACGCGATGGCCATCGCCACCGGTACGGCGGCGAGAGCGTGCCGGCCGATCGCTTGAATGGCGCCGGGACGGCGCCATCCGTCTGCGACGACCGCGACGCCGTACGTCAGCGCGAAAATACCACCCACCAGCGGGTTGAACGCGACGGAACAGCCCAACGAGACTCCGGCAATCGCGATTGCGGATACGGGGGATGCGCTCCCGCCGGCTCCCGCCACCACGAGCGCCACGACTCCAAGCGCATACGCCATCGAATGCTGCGGCACGTACCAGAGACATCGCTGCAATCCGTCGATGCGATGGCCACCGAACGGAGGCCACGCGGTGACCGCGTCGATATTCCAGTTGCGAAGTTCCGTTAAAGGAACGCCGCGTGCCCACAGTTTCAACGTTTCAAAGATTCCCTCTGCGCTGGACGCCACCAGCGCCAGAGCGGTCGCAACTCCTGACGCGATCGGCGACGCGGAGACCACCCAGGCCCCCAGAAACACCGACGACATCAGTAGCAGGCCGGTCATGAGCGCATTGACCTTCAGGCACAGCTGGACGTCGCGAAGTGGTGCCGGCCCTGTTTCAGAGACTGCCGCCGGCAGAAGGTAGTAGGTCCAGTAGTAATGAATAGGCTGCCGCGCGAGATATGGGTTGCGCGGCGGCATCGAGAATTTTGCGATCTCGGAGGTCAGCGCGGTGTGCCACACGAAATCGGCAGTGAAGTAAGCGCGGTAGTAGCGATTGCCTTGAGCATCCACCCTGCCAACGTGAGCGAGCGGAGGCGTGGCAACCGCAAGCGTCAAGACCAGGACGGCAAGCAGGGCCGACGATCCGGCTGGTGTCCAGCGTGGAATCGGCGTCAGCGCTGACGAGCCCTTCGGCGACCAGAACCAGACAAGCGCGGTCACCGCGATCCAGGCACCAGCGAAGGCCGTCCGCGAGGGCAGGTGGGCGGCGATCGGTGCCCAGATCGCGAAGGCCGTCAAGGCGTACCCGATGACGGCGCCCGCGATCCATCCCGCCGCATGATCTCTGCCGAACAGGGCAAATCCGAGCGGCAGGCCGGGTACCATCGCCGCCGCGTAACACAACACGTAGAGCCATCCGGCGGCGCCGCCAACCAGCCACGCCGCGCTGGCGAGCAGCGCGCAGAAGACGATGAGTGTGATGGAGCGGACCATCACGAAGGCTGTGCCCCAGGGCGCTCGACGTGATCGGCAAACGCGTAGAACAATCCCCCGGGCAGGCTGCCGATCACGCCGAGCGCGAGAAACAGCAGCGAAAGGGCGGTCGCCCGTGCCGCGTCGACGCCGCTGGCGCCCAGCAGGGCGACAAACGCGACCTGTGTCGTCCCCAGTCCGTTGATCGTCACCGGCACCTGCATGATCAGCAGGATGACCGGAATGACCGCGAAGTACGTCAGGAGCGGGAGATCGACGCCGAGTGCTTCACCCAGGCACCAGGCCTGAACGACTCGGATCGCCTGCACCGCGATCGACATCGCCAGCACGCGCGTCAGCTCGGCATGATGGCGTGAGTACCGCCTCACGGCATCGGTCAGCGCCTGCGTCATCCGCTGAATCGCGGCCAGCGGTACAACGCGCGCCATGCGGACCAGGCTGGCACTAGCGCGTTCGCTGAAGACAATCAGTCCGGCGACGGCGCAGCCGGCAAACGCCACCGACAGCGCGAACATCAACCCCCGCTCGATGCTCAGTCCACGCGCGAACGGCAGGGAACACGCGCCCACGATGACCATCGACAGCACGCCGAGCACGCGGTCCATCAGCACCGACGCCGTCGATTCGGCCAGGTGCACGTCGCAGCGCGCCAGCGCGTAGGCGCGGTACATGTCAGCAGCCACGCTGGGGACGAAGTTGCTGACGAATGAACTGACGAAGAAGATCCGCAGCACGCGTCCGAACGAGGGTCGCGAGCCAGGCGTCAACGCCGCCAGGAGATCGATCCAGCGCAGCGCCATCAAAGTCCGATCAATGAGAACGAGGGCCACGGCGGCGGCGATCCATCGAAGGTCAGCACCGGCAGCGGCACGAGCTACGGTGGAAGGATGTGCTGTGTAGAGAACAATCGCGGTCAGGACAACCGCGACAAGGATTCGGAGAATCCGCGGCAAGGCGGCAGTCTACCGCACCTGCTCCGCCACCGGCAGCGTGTCGAGATGTCGGTCCGGATCGCGCTTCACTTTGTAGGCGCGCTTCAGGAACTTCGCGTACGGCACGAACTGCTTCATTGCCCCGACGTTCACCTGGCATGGGCTGAGGCAGGTCGGGCACACCTGCTTCTTCAGGTGTTCGCGATGCATCAGGTTCTCGGCCTTGAAATACAACGCATCGGCCGCATCGTCCAGCACGTTGCCGATTTTCTCGGAGTTCTCGCAGTAGTGCAGATCCCCAGTGGGGTTGAGCAGCAGCCCCTGGCTCTGGAACGGGCACGGCATCGTGCGCTTGTAGCCGTTCGCGATCATGTCGGCGTAGTGCAGGTACAGGAACGACTGCCCGCTGAGCACCGACTCTTCCTGCACGCGATCGATGAAGAACTTCCGCATGAACTCTTCCTCGCGCTGGCGGAAGCCGATCTTCTCCTCGAGTTCCTTGTTGTGCAGCATGGCGTCGGTGAAACGCAGCATGTTGAATACGACGTCGAGGCCCTTCTTGCGCGCCCACGCGAGGATATTCTCGGCATCGGTGAGGTTTGTCGCGAAGATCGTCGACGCGATGCCAAACGAGAAGTTGTCGTGGACGTGCGACAGCGCGTGCATCGCTTCGATGGTCTGTGACGCCTTGTCGAACCCCTTCTTCACCGCGCGTACCTGATCGTGCACGTCGCCGATACCGTCGAGCGATACGCGGATGCTGATCAGAATCCCGTTCGCCGCGCAGAACTCGACGATGCGCGTCAGCATCGGGATGGCGCGCTTGGGCGTCAGGCCGGTCGTGTTGATGCCGATCTTCCGCATCCGTGGCAGGTGGCGGTGGAACATCTCGACCATCTCGGGCAGGTCGTTTCTCGTCGTCGGTTCGCCGCCCGAGATGTTCAGATTCTCGACGGCGCCCCAGAATGGGCTGTTCAAGACCGGCTCGAGTTGATCGAGCGTCATGTCCGACTTCCGGTCCCCCCACTTCCAGTTGCTGCACATGGTGCAGCGCGCGTCGCACACCCACGTGCAGTTGTAGATCAGCACCGTCGGGCGAATTGCGTGGAGTTTCGCACTGACGAACGTATTGACGAGGTCGCGGGGAACGCCTGCGGCGGCTTTCGCGAGGTAGTGCAGGCGGAAGGTATTGGTAGCCATTCAGCTATGACCTACCATCGTATCGCGAGGGCCGATGGAAGGCAAACGTAAAAGGCAGAAGACAAAGGGTTTGCGGCCCTTGTCTTCTGCCCTGGATTGCGAACGAGCTGAATCAGTTCGGGAAGCTTGGGCGCTGCCGTGAGGACGCCCAGACATTCTTGTAGATGCCACCCGGCAGCGTCGCGTCCATCGCCCCGGCCCGACCTATCGGCGCGCCGAGATACAGATAGTGCGGATCGGGCCGATACGGGTGGCTGCCCGTCCCGATGCCCGAACTGTAAATCGTCTGGCCGGTTTCATTGTCCAGGCGCACCTCGAGTCGGGCACTGCCCGTCTGCCAGCTGAACTTCCAGAAATACCAGCGCGAGCTGTTGAAGTTAATCACCTGGCGCGCGCCATCACGCGAGACGCCATCGCCGGCGATGATGCGATACGTCACCGATCCGGGAGCGGGGTAGTTCGCCCCTCGCAACTCGGCGGTGAACCGGTAGTCGTCGTCGGTGAGGTCCCCTTCGTCGGGCCCTTCCTGCATTGCAAAGACCTTGCTCTTGTCTCCCTCCGACCCCTCGTCTGCGCCGAGGATCATCATCGAGAACTCGCCTTGCTGCAGGTTTACCGGCAGCCGGTACCGAATGAAGCTGCTATGGTCAATCAGCTTTGCACCCTGGCCGGGAATGAACTGGACCGGCCCGCTTGGTTCTCCGGCCGTCTTGCCGTTGGTCAGAGGATCGAACACCTCGTTGCCATTGATATACCCGCCAGAAGGCGTCTTGAACGAGGCCTCAGCGGACCATGGTCCAACGTAGTCTCCGTTGCGCGCACGCACCTTCCACTTGTACGGCGCATCGAAATCAAGTCCGCACGTCGGCGTGTAGGTGACGTTTGCGCCTGAGTCCGGGACCGTCGCTGTGCACGCGGAGACGATCGACCCGGAGTCCGTTGAGATCTGGAACTGATATGTGAGGGGCATCGACTTGTTGAACTTGCCCTCGGCCTTTGAGGCGGTCAACACGAGCGTGTCCGGCTGAGCACCGTTTATGGGAGAGATGACGGTCGGTGCTGTCGCCTTCAAGGTCACGCCATCAGCTACCGTCTCTACTCCACCATTTTCGGTGACGCTCGGTGACACCGGTGTTTGCGAGGACTTCGAGCACGCTATCGCGAGAGCCAGTACACACGCTGCTGAACAAAGGACGAACCTTTTCTGGAACATCTTGGTAGAACCTCGACTGTGGTTTTTTGGGGCCCGCTGGGAAGAGCCGCCCGGATGCGCGAATATTACTACAACGGTCTCGCCCTGTCATTACATTTACCGTGCTACCATGTTCCGACCTTAGACCCCGCGCGCATCTTCCCAGCGTATCGGTCGCGGACGGTCACCTAAATAGGAGTACATCGTTTTGCACATGAGAAAAGCTGCCGTGCTCTGCCTTGTGTTCAGTGCTTTTGCCGCGCCTCGTGCGCACGCACAGATGAAGTGGACAGATAAGGGCTTTGCGAACATCAACATTGGAGGCCAGTCCGGCTCCCACAACCTCGAAACCACGACGACGTTTGTCGTTTATGACGAGGACGCGCAGGTCAGCACGACGCAGAAGACCGGCGGCGGATTCTTGTTCGATATCAACGGCGGATACAAGGTCTGGCACAACCTCGTAGCAGCCGTGGGCTATACGTTCATGTCGGATTCAACGGATGGAGCCGTGACGGCGAGCATCCCCGACCCCAACGTGTTTGGTCAGCTGCGTACCGTCACCACCACGGCTAATGACCTCAGCCATGCCGAGCATGCGATCAACTTCATGGGTGTGTGGATGGTGCCCGTGACGGATAAGGTTGACGTAGGTATCTCGTTCGGTCCATCCATCTTCATCGTGAAACAGGAGCTTCCGGGTGCGATCACGTTTACCGAACCGGGTCCCACTGTGACGGGCGTTGCGAAGGACAGCCAGAGCAAGACCGGCGCGGGGATCAACCTCGGAGTAGACGTCACCTATCTGTTGACCCCGAAGATGGGCGTCGGAGGCATTCTCCGATATACGTGGGGATCGGTCGATATCGATGGGGCGAAGGATTCCCTGACCGTCGGCGGATTCCAGATCGGCATCGGCGGACGCTACCGGTTCTAAGTAGCGTTCGTCGCAGAGGACGCATACATCCAGACTACTGACCTCGAGCCCGCCGTCCGTGTCGCTCAGCCGCCGCGGACGGCGACGGATCGCGACCGCGCAGCCTTCCTCCTGATCCTGGCGTTTGGGGCCGCCCTCCGCCTATTCCATCTGACCGCACCCTTTGTCGATGCTCATGCGTGGCGGCAGCTCGATACCGCCGCCATGGCGCGGAACTTCTACGAAGGCTCGTTCATTCCTTTCGATCCCCAGGTCGACTGGGGCGGCCGCAACGGCTACCTGGAGGCCGAGTGCCCGCTCATTCCCGCGCTGATTGCCATCGTCTACAGAGTGACGGGTCTCCACGAGACGGTGGGGCGCGTCATCATCATCGCCTTCTCGCTCGGACTGATCTGGGCGACCTACAGGCTTGCGCTGATTCTCGATGGGCGGTCTTCGGTGGCCAGAGGGGCCGCGTTCCTGATGGCTGTCTCACCGGCCGCGATCTTTTTCGGCCGGATCGTGATCCCGGATACGCCGATGGTGTTTTTCACAGTCCTCGCGCTGGTGGGATTTGCGGAGTTCAGCCGCAACGGCTCGGAGCGATGGATGTGGACCGGCGCCGCGGCGTTGACGATTGCGTGCCTGCTGAAGCTGCCGGCGATCTTTGTTGGACCGGCGATCGTGGCGCTGCTCGTTCAGTATCGCGGATGGAGCGCGTTTCGCGATCCTCGCGTCTGGATGGCTGGAGTCGTTCCGCTCGCGTTGACCGCGGCGTGGTACTGGCGAGCCCACGTGATTTTCGAGAGAACCGGTCTCACGATGGGGATTCTCGGCGCGCCGACCAAGATGTATCCCGCATACGTCAGCCCGGGTCCATGGCCGAACGTGTACTCGAAGTGGAGCACCGCAGCGCTCCTGTCAGATCCCGGCTTTTACGAACGGATGTTCGTGCGCTTCTACCACGTGCTGCTGCTCCCGTTCGGATTCGTCGGCTCCATTCTCGGAGGCTTTCTCTGGAGAGCAGACGGACGGCGCCCAATGATCGCGTGGCTGATTTCGCTCACGGTCTTCTTCTTCATCGCCGGCGAGGTGCATCGCGTCCACGAGTATTACCAGCTGCCGTTCGTCGTGGTCGCGGCGATCTTTTTCGGCGCTGCCGCGGGCCCGCTGTTCGACGACGCCTGGCTGCGCCAGCATCTTGGCGGCAGCTCGCTGCGGCTGGTCCGGTACGCGGCTATGGTCGCGGTGATGGCGATCGTGTCCATCTACTGCAGCAGCGTCACCCAGCTGTATTTCGCTCCGCGCGACATGGCGGAAAAGATGCGGCAAGCAGGTCGGGTGGTCGACGCCGTCACCGACGACAACAGCGTGGCCGTCGTCGTGGACGACTACGGCATTATGTCGCCAATCTTCCTGTACTTCGCTCACCTGAAGGGATGGAGCTTCGAGCCTACCGATGTGTCTCCGTCTGTCATCGACAACCTGCGCCAGCTGGGCGCACGGTATTTCGTCACGACGCGGTGGCCTGAAGTGAAGAACGCCAAGCCTGACGCTGCGGCGTTTCTCGAGCTGTATCAGGATGTGCCGATCGACGGCGCGCCAGCGGGCACGCGGCTGATTGATTTGAGGCAGAGAAGGGGTGGGTCGTAGCCCCGCCGTCCACTGGTCAAATCCCTGAACAACTGCCGACTGGAAACGCCTTGTAGCTCGCTCCGAACCCTGCCTCGTTCCATCCAAGACGCAGAGGCGTCGATGTATTGTCGTAGTCGGTGGCGAGATCGACTCCCATATCGCCGCCAGCCTGGCGCCAGGCGAGAAAATCGATGCTGAGGTCCGGCCCGCCTCGCTTCAGGTTTTGCCCGAGATCGAGCCCTCCGCATTTGCCTGCTTCGATGATGCGATCCCGGAGGAAGCTCATGTTGGCCTGTCGCTGGTCGAGGGATACTCCGGCCGCGAGGTACTCGGGATACTTGGCCGCGATGCAGTTGACGATCGCGGGACCGTTATTCGACGCACACGGCCCGCCGGGCCTCGGTCCGGGACTTGGCGAGGGCGACGGCGAGGGCGCCGGAGCCGCGACCGGCGTGCGGAACGTCTGCGTGCCTGCCCAGGCGCTGGTCGTATCACCGTCACCTGCGCGCGCGCGCCAGTAGTGCAGCAGGTCTACACCAAGATCTGCGTTGGGTGTGAAGGTCGTTTGGCCAGATCCCTCACCGGATGTGCCAGCGGCGACGATCTTCGCGAACGCCTGATCCGTCGCGACCTGAAATTCGTACGTGAGCGCGCCAACCGCTGCATTTCGATCGGAATTGTTGACGATGAGAGTCGGTCGCCGCGACGCCACACGATCGCCGTTGACCGGTGAGACGATCGCCGGCGCATTCAAAACGGGCTTGGGAAGAACCTCGAATTGGGAAGACGAAAAGGCGCTGGAATTTGCGCCATCGTCGGCCTTTGCGCGCCAGTAGTACGCGCGTCCGAGATCGAGACGATCGATCTGCACGCTCGTTCGATTGTTGTCGCCCGGCGGGACGCCGCTGCGTGCGTAGACTTTCGACGTGAAACTGGAATCCGAGGCCACCTCGAACATGTACGTGACGGGGCGGACGCCATTCGAGACCGCGTTCTCGATCGTGAGCTTGATGGGCTGCTGGGATTCCTTGTATCTGAAGCCTTGCGCCGGCTCAATCAGCTTCGGCGCCGTGATGTTCACACCGGCGATGGGGCCGGCGACGGATGGGCTCAGCGGGGTGCTGCTCTTCTGTGCCTCGCATCCGGCGAGCGCGACGGTGACCGCCATGCAAAGCGCCGCCAGTCCGGAGCGATAGTTCGACATGGATCCCTCGATCGACTTTTTCTTTGCAGGCGCGTAGACGCAGAGCAGCCGCGTGCAGACACACTATCGGCAGGAGCGGGAGTCGACTTCAGGGGAGCTGGCTGTATTGCCGAGCTTTTTCAGAATAAACCCCTGAAGATCCTCAGTCAAGCTACGCCCTGCAGCTAGTCAGATGTCCTCAGTGTGGTAATGGAAGGCGGCTGCCGCCTCGAGCATATTGATGATGGGCGCGTCGCCAGGCTTCGTCAAGCTCAGCGGAACGTTATTCTTCGGCGAGAACGCCGCCGAACCCTGCCTGGGCCCTTCCGGCCTGCCGAATCAGATACATGACGCCGCCGGAGAGCGAAAACAGGAGGATCAGGGCGGCACCCATGAACGACACGAGCAGGGCCGCCTCGAGTGGGAGCCCGAGTCTGGTGAAATAGAAACCGAACGTCGCCTCGCGGACGCCGAACCCATTCATCGAAACGGGCAGCATTTGCACGATGAGCGTAACCGGAACGATGACCGCGAGCTCGGCGAATCCAATGGGAATGCGCATGCTGTGCGCGATTGCCATGTAAAAGACGACGATGGCCGCTTGAACGGCAACGGCACCGGCGAAGCATCCCCCGAGCGCAGCCGGCGTCTCCCGGAAGCGATATAGCGTGGCCGTCAACCTCGCGATCCGTTCGTCGACCCACTCGGCGTGCAGCCGGCGGAGCGGATGTGCGAGCCGGGTGAACGCGTGAGGAAAGCGTACCGCGACCGTGGCGAAGCTGGCCGCAGCCGCGAATCCCAACCAAAGAGCGCCGGCGCCGACCGTATAGCCGTTTCCGAAGCGTGGGTGAAACGTGGCTCCGATCGCGGCGACAAGAACGAGCGCCAGTAACCCGATGCCGCGGTCGAGAAGAACCACGGTCGTGGCCAGCGTCCGCGAACGGGCGACTGGGGCCGTGTCCGCGATCCTGATCACGTCGCCGCCGATGTTGCTCGGGAGAAAGTTATTGAAGAATGTCGCGACCATGAACGAGGAGGCTAGCCGGCGGAAGGGGAAATCCAGATGCTGAGCCTTCAGCAGAAGACTCCACCGCCAGGTGCTCGCGAGCGTCATACCGAGATAGATGGCGAGCGCGGCAACGAGCCATGCGGGGGAGGCCTGTCGGGCCGCCAGCCACAGCCGGTTGACATCGACGCGAGTGAACAGGAGCCACAGAAGGGCGACGCTGACCGCCGCCTTCGCGACAGACATCAGCAGAGCACGCCTCGGATTTGCAACCGAGGACGAATCGGAGTTGGAAATCATTGACAAAAGGAATGCGGCAGATGACGTCCCGATCGTGCAAGCATGGTAGCACGATCTGCGTGGCTTTTAACTCAACCGCAGGCCGTGTGCTGCGGCCGAGCGCCACCAGGACGAGCGGTACGGTTAACGGCACCGACAATGCGCACCTCTTGATTGCGCATCGCCAGGTGATGATGAATGTGCGTCGATCGAAGTAGGTCCGCCGATCGCGCAGTTGCAGCCACGTGACCACCGCGCAGGTGCCGCGCGCCACGCGGCAAAATCGGCGCCAATTCGTTGACCTTTCACGGCACGTTCCCTACAATTCATGAGATATCGTGAAAATCCTGATGATTGCCCCGGAGCCGTTCTTCGAGCCCCGTGGTACTCCGTTCAGCCAATATCATCGAATTCGGGCTTTGATCGACCTTGGCCACACTGTCGATCTGGTCACGTATCCGTTCGGGCGGGATGTCACGATGCCTGGACTGCGCCTTTTTCGTTGTGCGCGTCCTCCGTTGGTTCGGGATGTGCGAATCGGTCCGTCGCTGGCGAAGGTGCCTCTCGATATGACACTGGCGCTGACGGCGATCCGACGCGCGGTGTCGGATCGCTACGATGCCGTGCACTCGCATGAAGAAGGCAGCATCATCGGCGTGCTTCTGGCCCTCGCGCTTGGCGTCCCGCATCTGTACGACATGCACTCGAGTCTGCCGCAGCAGCTGACGAATTTCGAGTTCACGAAGTCCCGCGTGCTGAGACATCTCTTCGCGCGGATGGAACGGTTCGTCGTGCGTCGATCGAACGTGGTCGTAGTGATTTGCCCGCACCTCGCGAATCTCGTGAAAGAAATTGAGCCGTCGGTTCCATCGGTCCTCATCGAGAACGCACCTGGCTCCGGCGATACGCCGCTGAGCGGCTCGGGCGATCGCATTCGAACCGAACTGGGCCTCGTCGAGGGGACGCCGATCGTGCTGTATACGGGCACGTTCGAGAGTTATCAAGGGCTCGATCTGCTCTTCGCCGCCGCTCGACACGTGGTTGCCGCAAAGCCCGACGTTCGATTCGTGCTCGCGGGCGGGCGCCCGGAACAGGTGGAGGCGGCGCGAGAACAGGCGACCGTCGCGGGCGTCGGGACGGCCGTCGTGTTTGCAGGCCAGCGCCCGGCGGAAGAGATTCCCTTGTTCCTCGACGCCGCGAGCGTGCTCGTATCGCCGCGAAGTTCAGGGACGAATACGCCGCTGAAGATCTATCAGTACCTGCGATCGGGCCGCCCAATCGTGGCGACACGGCTGTTGACCCACACCCAGGTTCTCGACGACGAAGTCGCGTTCCTGACAGCGGCGACTGCCGAGGGATTCGGGGCCGGAATTCTGGCCGCGTTGGCGGACCCGACTCGGGCCCGAACCGTGGCTGATTCCGCGCGTCAGCTTGCCGCCACCAAGTACAGCTACGAAGCCTATCTCGCGCGGACGCGTCAGGCATGCGCGTACTTGATCCGCGAATCGGCGCCACAGGTCGCCGGAGGCGTCGCGTGACCGGCGCGCCAGCGCCGCGTCCCGATCATTACAGCTATCGCGTCTATGCCGACGCCGCCATGGCCGAGGCGTTCGACGGCCTGCGATTCAGCGGTCCGATTGGACAGCTGATCGCGAGAGCCCAGGAACAGGTAATTGCTCGATTTCTCGAGCCTCTGGCCGGACGATCCGTGCTGGACGTTGGAACGGGTACGGGTCGCGCCGCCATCGCGTTGGCACGCCGCGGGGCGTCTGTGACCGGCGTCGATGCGTCCACCCACATGCTGGCGGTCGCCGATCGCCGCGCCCGAGAGGCTGGCGTCGAGGTGACGTTTGCGCCGGGCGACGCCCACGGTCTGGTTTTTCCCGATCGGTCGTTCGACGCGGTGATCTGCCTGCGCGTGCTCATGCACACACCTGATTGGCGACAATCGCTCGCCGAGTTGTGCCGGGTGGCCCGGGATCGCGTCGTGCTGGACTATCCCTCGTTCTGGAGCGCCGCGGCGTTTCAGTCAGCCACTCGCCGCGTCGTCCACGCCGTGGGCGCGCCGGTCGAGGCGTATCGAGTGTTTCGCGGCCGTGCCGTCGCCGCGGCGTTCGAAGCCAACGGATTTCGCGTGATGGACGAGGATCGTCAGTTCGTGCTGCCGATAGCCCTTCACAAGAAATTGAACTCTGAGACCGCGACCGCCCGAATCGAAGGGATGTTGTCGCGCGCAGGGCTCACGCGGCTCCTGGGATCCCCGGTGACCGTCGTGGCGCAGCGTTGCGCGTCCTAGTCACCGGCGCGACGGGATTCACCGGCGGCCACCTGGCGCGGTGGCTGGCCAGTCGTGGCGATCACGTCCGCGCGCTCGTCCGCCAACGGGGGTCAGACCCCGGTCGTGAAACCATCCCACTGGGGTCAGACCCCGGCCCCATCCCACTGGGGTCAGACCCCAGTCTTGAAACCATACACACCGGGTCGGACTCCAAGGGCTCTCTCGGCCGAAACACACAATCTGGAGGTGGTGCCGCCGACGCTGGCACCCGATCCTTGGGGTCAGACCCCGGTCCCAAGGCGGGGTCAGACCCCAGTCCCGAGGCGGGGTCAGACCCCGGAGGGGTGGAGATCGTGCACGGAGACGTGCGGGATGCAGACGCGCTCAGGCGAGCCGCCGAAGGGGTCGACGTCGTCTATCACATCGCCGCGATCTACCGGCAGGCCGGCCTGCGCGACGAGCAATATCGGGCGGTAAACGCCACCGCCGTGCGGACGGTTGTCGAGGCCGCCAAAGCCGCCGGTGCCCGGCGAGTGGTGCACTGCAGTACCGTCGGCGTGCACGGCGATGTCGAGCATCCGCCGGCCAACGAAGACGCGCCGCTGCGGCCTGGCGACATCTATCAGCAGACGAAGCTCGAAGGGGAAGAGGTCGCCCGCGCGGCATCGCGCGAAACAGGGGTCGAAGTCGTCATCGCAAGGCCCACCGGAATCTACGGACCGGGCGACCGGCGCCTGCTGAAGTTGTTTCGTGGTGTGGCTCGGCGGCGCTTCGTGATTCTTGGTGATGGCGAGATCTTCTATCACTTGACGTACATCGACGACCTCGTCGCAGGCCTCCACTTGTGCGGCACGGTGTCCGCTGCCGCGGGTCGCACCTACATCCTCGCCGGCGGCGAAGTGACGACGCTGAACCGGCTGGTCGAGATCATCGCGGATGAAGCGCGCGTCACTCCTCCGCGGTTGCATTTGCCGGTGTGGCCGTTTTGGGTCGCGGGCGCGCTGTGCGAAGCGATCTGCGCTCCGCTCCGAATCGAGCCGCCGCTCTATCGCAGACGGGTGGACTTCTTCACCAAGAGCCGTGCATTCGACATCAGCCGCGCGCGCGCGGAGCTTGGCTATACGCCCGCGACCGCGCTGCGCGACGGCATCCGGAAGACGCTCGAGTGGTACCGCCGTGAAGGATGGGTCTAAAGAAACGCGCGGGGCGTGCTCTCAAGGTGAGCAGAAATACACGCCCCGCACCACCTCGCGCCCCTCGGGGCAAGGCGTTCGGGATATGCGAATGGCAGCATCCCGGTGCGCATCCACGAGCCGGTTGTACTCGCGAATCCGCACGAGGTCGGTCGAGGCAATGATGGTGCGCTCGTTGCTCAGGAATGTGACCGCATATGCGATCCAGTAGTCCGCGGTGGCATATCGGATCCCGCGCGCCTCGAGTTGCCGTTCGATCAGCTGCTTGGCGCTGACGGGCGGATGCGACAGGTACTGCGCCACCATGCTTCCGTGCGACACAGCCGAGATCGTAACCGTCGCACATGCCAGCGCGATCCAGACGCGCCTCGTCCACCCTCGCGCGATCGCCAGACCCCAGGCTCCAAGGCCGACGGCGCCGAGGACCGAGAGGAGCTCGTATCGCATCGAGACGAACCCCATTTCGCCACAGCGGGCTACGATGTATCCGGCGCACGATAGCAGCGCCGTGAGCACCAGGTAGGCACAGAAGTCATGCTCGGGCCGCCACTGCCGTTCGCCGATCCACCGCCTGGCGATGACCGCGACGGGGAGCAGCAGTACGGCTGCGAGCACGAAGGAGCCGCCTGGCATCCCTTGGGTGGCGGTCGTATCGACGCCGAAGTTGAGCACGGGCTGCCGCGCCGAGCCGAACAACACCGGCCAGTGAACCGTGATCAGTTTCCAGATGCCCGTCGGTACGGTCCGAAGATCGAAACAAACACGCCCGGCCAGTTCGGCAAGGTTGTCGTGGGGCTGAAAGATATCGATCATCGACGTGCCTGGCCCCGCGGCCGACGACAGCGACTTCAGCCATTGGACGGTGAGCCAGGTAATCGCGGCTGTGCGGAGCATGATGCCGCGCCGAACCAGCCCCGCGCGCGTGAAAAGCACGCCGCGACACGCCTCCAGCAGGAGCAGTGCGAGCAGTCCGTACAGCGCGAACTCCCGCTGAAGAAAACCAATGGCGAAGATGAATCCACACCAGCGCGGCGCGAAACGCGTGATCCACAAGAGCAGGATGTAGGCGAGCGGTTCGACGTTGCCCCCATTGGTCTCGAGGAGGTGCGCAGTCGTTCCGGGCGCCGGCAGTGCAAAGAACAGGACGGGCACGGCCGCCACGGCGGGTCTCAAGCCGACGTCCCGCACGAGCAGGCGCATCAGCATGAGCGCAATCGCGATGTTGACGGCGACGAGCGGCACGCGAAGCGTCATCGGCGAGACGCCCGCAACGAGAAACACCGGCGCGGTCAGCCAGGCCTCCACGGCGAGCATGTAGTTCTGTCCGTAGTAGAAGACGGGGAAGGCGCGAAGCTCGCTGAGATGCTTGGCCATCAGGCCGGTGATCGCCTGATCGGAATCGAACTGCGACAGCGGCCAGACGAGGAAGAACGTCGAACGAAGCAGCACGATCAAGACGATTACGCCGGCACTGATCCACCACTCGCGCGAATCGGATGCGCGGTTGACGGCGTGCTCTGCGTCCATTCGGCCTGTATCATATGCTAGCGCCTTTGAGCAGATGAGCGACATTCCGCGCGCGCAGGACCAGTTGTTCGATCGCGGCACGTCAGCGCGCGACAAGTACGCCGCGCTCGTCGTCGGACGCCCGGGATGGGGCGCGCTGATCAAACACGAGCTGATCACGCTTGCGTCGCAGAACGTGCCAGGCGCTCTTGGGCTCGTTCTTCGCAAGACGTTGTATCCATCGCTTCTCGGCGCCTGCGGGCGCAATGTCATCTTCGGGCAGAACGTTGTGCTGCGCCATCCGCACAAGATCCGGATTGGAGACGACGTGGTCATCGATGACAACTGCCTGATCGATGCGAAAGGGGATGCCAATCGCGGGATCACGATTGGCAGCGGCGTCTTCATCGGTCGCAACACCATCCTCTCGTGCAAGAACGGCGATATCGACCTGGAGGATCGCGCGAACATCGGCTTCAACTGCGAGATCTTCTCAGCGAGCTCCGTGCGGGTCGGTCGTGACACGCTCGTGGCGGCGTATTGCTACCTGATTGGCGGCGATCACGACTTCCGAGACTCGTCGCAGCCGGTGCTGGCGCAGGTCCGCCGATCGGCCGGGGTCACCGTCGGCGCGGGCGCCTGGCTGGGCGCGGGGGCAAAAATCCTGGATGGCGTCACCATCGGCGCACGCGCCGTCGTCGGTGCGGGGGCCGTAGTCCGCGAAGCGGTTCCCGATGGGGCGATTGCTGTCGGCATTCCGGCGCGCGTCGTCGGGCAGCGCGATGACGCGCACACGGATCGCGCGCCCGCCATTCCAGGGCTGGAGCGTCGGTGACGCTCAACGTGCTCCAGGTGTGCGATCACCTGGGGTGGGAAGGGTCGCGGATGCACGGCGTCAAGCGGCTCTTCGCGTGGATGATCCCGCGCTTCGATGCGGATCGCTACAACGTGTCGCTCGTGAGCCTTCGTAAGAAAGACCTCTCGGAGGAAACGCTCGAGTCGTTCGGCGTCGACATCACGTATCTGCACAAGTCGAAGTTCGATCCCGCGACGCTGCCCGCGCTGTTGAAGGTGATCGATCGCAAGAAGACCGACATCCTGCACCTCCACGGGTACGGCGCGACGACGTTCGGCCGGATTGCCGGTGCCATGCGCGGACTCCCGACGATCGTGCACGAGCACGCAAACCTGACCGACACGCCCTGGTTCCAGAAGATCGCTGACGCCTCGCTCGAGCCGTTCACCGACATTGCCATCGCCGTCTCCCAAAGCACCGCGGACTTCGTCATCAAGGCGCGAAAGATTCCACCCGAGAAGGTCAAGGTGGTGTACCTCGGCGTCCCGCTCGAAGAGTTCAGCCGTGAGCGATCGGACGCCGAGGTGAGTGCCGCCCGCGAGGAGCTAGGCATCGTGCCGGGAGACTTTGCGATTGGCACGGTGACGCGGCTGCACGACTCGAAAGGCAATTCATACCTCGTGGATGCCGCGCGGCTCGTCCTCAACGAGCGTCCGTACGCCCGATTCTTCATCGTTGGCGAGGGGCCGCTTCGCGAGTCACTCGAACAACAGGCACGCGCGCTGAAGCTCGGCGACCGGTTCGTGTTCGCGGGGTTTGCGAAGGACGTCGCGCGGGTGGTGTCGGCGTTCGACGTCAGTGTGTTTCCGTCGCTCTGGGAAGGCACACCGCTCACGGTGTTCGAAGCGCTCGCGATGGGCAAGGCGATCGTTGCGACCGATGCCGACGGCCTCGTTGACGTGCTGACCCCCGAAAAGGACGCGATCATCGTCCCGAAACGTGACGCACAGGCGTTGGCCGCCGGCCTGATCCGTGCGATCGATGAGCCGGCGACGCGGCTGCGTATTCGCTCCGGCGCCTACGAGACCGGGAAGAAGTACAACATTGCCGCGTTCGTTCGCAAGATGGAGCAGCTCTACGACCTGCTGCACCGAGTGTCGCGGGCGACGAAGCGTCGCGGCGTCCTGGAGGCCGACCTGACGTTCCTCACTGAAGGGGGGCGAACGTGAGCCTTCGGCCAGGCGTGATCGCGTCGGCCGTGCTGCTGTGCGTCTATGGGACGCTGGCCCTGACCGTCGATTTTCCCCGCGCCGTCTCAGGATTCAAGAGCGACGAGGCCACCTATTACATGATGGCCTACAGCCTGGCTAAAGATGGTGACCTCACCTACACCAAGGAAGACCTCGCGCGCGTCTGGCGTGAATTCCCGGGCGGTCCCTCCGGCGTATTCCTGAAGAAGGGGCGTGCGCTGAACGGCGCACCGGATCCGAATCCCAATCGGCTGTATTACGGAAAATCGTTCATCTACCCGCTGGTCGCCTCACCGTTTGTCAGGGTGCTCGGGACGAACGGGTTTCTGGTGCTGCACGCGCTGTTGCTGGCACTCGTCCTTTTGTGCGGGTACCTCTTCCTGCACGCGCGCTCGGGGCCAATAGTGTCGGCACTCCTTGTATCAGGCTTCGTGATGGCGTCGGTTGTACCGGTCTACTTCGTGTGGCTGATGCCGGAGCTCTTCAACTTTTCGCTGGTGTTTCTGGCGTACTTCTGCTGGCTTTATAAAGAGGTCGCGCGGCCGGATGCCTCTCCGCGCGGGATGCAATGGCTGTTCTGCGGGCGCAGCGACGTCGTCGCAGCGGTGCTCCTCGGGATCGCCACCTTCTCGAAGGTGACCAACGCGCTGCTGTTCGCGCCGATCGTGCTCTGGCAACTGTGGTCGTTCTTTGGCCGAAAGTCGATCGGCGGACGGAAGATCATCGCGAGCGCGATCGCCTTCGCGCTTCTCGCCGGCGGTCTGTTCGCCGTCAACAAGGCGATTTCCGGCGAGTGGAATTACCAAGGCGGCGACCGCGATACGTACTACGTCGAGTTTCCGTTTCAGAACGACGTGCCGAAACACGAGCTCGGGCAGGCAAAGTCGCGTGAAGGCGTGATGCCGGACATTATCTTCAATCCCCGAACGTTCACGTCGAACCTGACCCACAACCTCGAGTACTTCTTTATCGGCCGCCACACCGGGCTGCTGGGTACTTTTTCCCGTCTGTCTTTGCGATGGGGGCGTTCCTCCTTGCGCCACGTCGGCGTCCCGCCTGGCAATGGCTGGTGCTCGCCTCCGGATTGCTGCAGGGCCTCGTCTTCATCCTGGCCACGCCGTACACATGGAGCGGCGGCGGCGTCGGCAACCGGTACTTCTTCAGCGGCTACGGCGTGATGTTGTTCGTCCTGCCGCCGATTCAATCGCTTGGTGCGGCCTTCGCGCAGTGGGCTGTCGGCAGCCTCTTCGTGGCGCCAATGGTCTTGAATCCTTTCGTCTCATCCTCACATCCTGCCGATAACGCGAAGAGCGGACCGCTCCGGTTGCTCCCTGTCGAGTTGACGCTCGTCAACGACTTGCCGGTGAACAACGAGCCCGAACACGCACGACTCTGGTTTGGCGATACGGGACAGGGCGACCCGGGGTTTCTCGTCTACTTCCTGGACGACAACGCATACGATCGCGAACCCGACAAGAGTTTCTGGACACGAGGCGGCGCGCGGGCGGAGTTCATCATCAAAACCGACAAGCCTATCCGGCGAGCGACCTTCACGCTGACGGCAGGGCCGGTGGCCACGGATGTGCGCATCTCGATTGGCGGGCGGCGTCAGGACGTCCACCTGCAGCCTGGGGATTCACACGACGTCGCCTTCGCGATGCCGCCGGGATTGCCGTACGAGAAGGAAGTCCAAGCGCTCGTCTGGACGGCATCGGTGTCCAGCAGCAATGGGTTCACCCCGATCTTCTTCGATTCGAACTCAACCGACAGCCGGTATCTCGGCGTTCGCGTGAAGCCGGTGCTCGAGGCCCGCCCGCAGTGAGAGTTGCCGTCGTCACCTCGAGTCCACCGATGGTCGAGGGTGGGCACATGGTGATCGCGAGGTCGCTGGTGCAGGCGCTCCGCGACGCCGGACACACAGCCGACATCGTTGTCACCCCCCAGAATCGGTTTGGACGGCAAGCGTCCGCATACCTCGCGACGTGGTTTACGGACGTTGAATCCTCCGACGGCCAGCCGATCGATCGAGTCATTAGCCTGCGTTATCCAAGCTACGCCGTTCGGCACCGGACGCATGTGTGCTGGCTGAACCACACGATGCGTGAGTACTACGACCTGTGGGATCGCTTCTGCTCGGGCCTGAGCGCAGCGGGACGACTCAAGGAAAGCGTCCGACGGGCGGCGATTCATACGGCCGATCGCTACCTGCTGACGCGCAACGTGACGCGACTGTTCGTCCAGTCACAAACGATTCAGCGCCGGCTCGCCATATGGCCGGAGCTTCGTTCGACGGTGTTGTATCCGCCAGCACCACAGCGTGCGTATCGGTGCGACGGGTATGGCGATTACGTCTTCCTCGTCTCGCGCCTGACGCGACTCAAACGGGCTGACCTGCTGATCGAGGCGCTGGCGCAGCCGGCGGCCTCGACCGTGCGCGCGGTGATCGCCGGCGAGGGTGAAGAGCTGCGGCCGCTGGAAGAACTCGCTCGTGCCAGAGGTGTGTCGGATCGCGTGACCTTTGCCGGACGAATCACCGACGATGAGCTGGTGGCGCATCTGGCGCGGTGCCGGGTAGTGTGTTTTCCGCCATTCGAAGAAGATTATGGCTTCGTGACCCCCGAGGCCTTCGCGTCGAAGAAGGCCGTCATCACTTGCCGGGACAGCGGCGGTCCGGCGGAGCTCGTCGAGGACGGTGTCAACGGCGCGATTTGCGATCCCAATCCGGCGGCGTTGGCGGAAGCGCTGCGGCGCGTCATGCAGGATCCAGCCACTGCGGTGCGCCTGGGCACCCACGCGTTCGAATCGAGCGCCAGGCTCAATTGGCGCGACGCGGTAGCCCAGCTGATGGCGTAGCTTCTCGGTGATCAGGGCAGGGTTTGTTAGGGCGGCCTGGGGGAATTGCGTCGGGCTGCTTGGGGATCGCCCACACCCTGCGCTACAGTTTGAAACAGGCTTCAGGACGGCATGTCATACAAATCGCCGCTCGAAACGCGGCTCGCCAAGAAAGTCACCAAGGCCATTACCGAGTACTCGCTGATCGAGGACGGCGACCGCGTGATGGTCGGCCTCTCGGGCGGCAAGGACAGCTGGGCGCTGCTCAACATTCTTGACGTGTTGAGAAAACGCGCGCCGATCCAGTTCTCGCTCGTCGCCGTGTGTGTCGATTCAGGGTATGAAGGGTATCGGCACGACGTCATCGCGAGCACATGCGAGCAGCGCGGCTGGGAGTATCGCATCGAGCATACCGGTATCGGCGACGTGATGGACGACCTGCTGGACGGTGCCACACCATGTTCGCTTTGCGCACGTCTTCGACGAGGCGTGCTGTACCGGCTGGCCACCGAGGTCGGTGCCACGAAGATCGCGCTCGGCCACCATCTCGATGACTTCATCGAGACGCTGCTCCTGAATCTGTTCTTTGCGGGGGCCCTCAAGGCGATGCCGGCGCGCCTGGTTTCCGACAACGGCGAACACGTCGTGGTTCGTCCGCTGGTGCACGTCACCGAGTCCGAAGCGCGAGCCTACGCGAAGGACGAAGCGCTGCCGATCGTCAGCTGCTGCTGTCCGGCGTGCGGCGACCTGAGCCTCCAGCGACAGCGAGTGAAGCGCCTCATCGCGCAGCTCGAGGTCGAGCATCCGGAAGTCAAGAACTCGATGATCCGAGCGCTCGGCAACGTCGCCAGCCGTCACCTGCTGGATCGACGGCTCAATCCCCTGCCGGAGCTTCGTGACGCGGCCCTCGCGACAGGGGCCGTGCCCTTGAGGCTGAAGCGATAGCCCCCGGATTCCAGCTCCCAGCGACGGCGACGGCGGAGATGACTTGATGAGAAGAGCGTTTCTTATTGCGACCTTTCTGACCGCGATCGCTCCATCTGCCTACGCCCAGCAACGCCCCCTCGTAACTGAGGATCCTGAGACCATCGGTTCCGGACTGGTGCTCATCGAAGGCGGCTTCGATCTGCAGCAGGACGTGTTCTATCCGGCATCGGGCCTGAAGGGAAACCTGCTGCGCCTGCCAATGCTGGGCGTTAGCTTCGGCATCAGCTCGATTGCCGAGCTGCAGATCGACGGCGGTCCGTACAGACCGGCTCTTGATCACATCGAAGCGGGATGCGCCACTGTCGAATCAGCTCGACTTCACCGGCGACAGCACCCACGACGTGGACGACATCGTCATTGGCACCAAGATCCGGCTGGTGGCAGAGTCGCCGTCCGGCCCAGCGTTCGGCCTGCGTTTTGCGACGAAGCTGCCCAATGCCTCCAACGAGAGCGGCCTTGGACTCGACACCACGGACTTCTACGTGTCGGGGCTGTTTGGAAAGACCGTCCGCTCGATCCGGTTCGTCGGGAACGCCGGGCTCGGCATACTCGGCGACCCGGTCAATGGCAATCGCCAGAACGACGTGTTCACGTACGGGTTTTCAATCGCGCGAGCGGTGAAGCAAGGGCTCGAGATCGTCGGCGAAGTCAACGGGCACTTGAGCACGCTCAATGGCACGCCGCCCGCCGGCACGGAGAGCAGCGGGGCGATGCGGATCGGCGGCCGATTCACGCGCTCAACCGTGAGGGCTGACGCCGGACTGATCTTCGGGCTGACGTCTCGCGATCCGAGCATCGGGCTCACGGTCGGTGTGACGTGGGTGTTCAAGGGCTTCACGATTCCCTGATGTTCTGCCGAAAAGTACGACTGTTTTCTTCCAAACCAGACCGTGATGCAAGGAGAGCTGCGGACATCATGGAGGGTCGCGCGCAGAGATCGCAGAGCACGCAGAGATGTCAGTCTCGCGCTTCGCCGAGCCGCACTACGTGCTGTGGGCCGGCCGACGGCCGGCCCTCGGCGAAGCGCCTGAAACGAGTGTGACCCTCCCCCCGGTTTCTCAGCGTTCTCAGCGCACTCCGCGTGAGATCCTCCCGCGGCGAAAACGCGAGGCTGACTAGCGCAGGGCGTAGAAGGCGTTGACGGCGGCAGTCTCCTCTGCCACCCGGGCCGCGCCCCACCCTAATTCAGCCTGCGCGATTTCCGCGGCGGCCGTGACCGCCTCCGCCGACGGAGCACCCATCGATCCGATTCCGGTGCGGCGCACGAGCACGTCCGTCAACCGCACGGCCATCTCGTGGCGGATGGTGTGGACGACCTCTGCCTTGATCGTCTCGATTCCTGCGGCGAGCGGATCTCGAAGGTCAGGTCGCTCGTGCATCGCGCGAATGATTTCGGCTGCTCCCTCTGCGTACAGCGCGATCAGATGACGGATCAGCGGAAGCGCTACATGGAAGTGAAGATCTCGAGCGGTCTCGATGGCCAGCGCTTCGTGATCCGCGATCGCGGCGCCGGGTAATGGTGTGACTGCCGTCCTCGACGCCGGTAGCGGGCGTCGAAGCTGCCGTGCCACCACCTCGATCGCACGCTGCGCTACGCCTCTCGCAGTCGTATATTTCACTCCAACGACCGTGACGGCGCCATTCCCGTGGTTGATGATCTCCGCTGACGGCTTGAGGTCGGGACTCCCGTCGCGCGCCATGACCGCTGGGACGGTGCCGCGATGCACCAGCGTGACGTCGGCAGCCGACAGCTTCAGGGCGGGAAAGGCATCGTTCGCGTCGGCGATGAACGCGTCCACCTCGGCCGCCGTGACGGACTCCTCGCCGGGCTCGACGAGCTGCGCTGACTGACTCGTGCCGACCAGCGCGCGGCCTCGCCAGGGAACCAGGGTCAGCATCCGGCCGCCGGGTGTCGGTGCGGCCACGGCCATGTCGCTCGCTCGCCTGGACGTGACGAGGTTCATGGCTTTGACGAGAGGGAACGGGCGAGCCACCCCGAAGAACCGCATCACTTCGCCTGCTCGGCTGCCTGTCGCATTCAGTGTCACGCGCGCCTTGATCTCGAAGGTCTGATCGGTCAGCCGATCGCGCACAACTACTCCGGCGATCCGGTCGCCTTCTCGGATGCTCTCGATCGCCTGTGCATAGTTGGCGAGATCTGCTCCCGCTCGATCGGCGGCGGCGGCAAACGCGAGCGTGAGGCGATCGGCTTCGACCATCTGGTAGTCGTACCACTGGGCGCCCCCGGTCAGCCCATCCTGATGAATGCCGGGAAACAGTTTCAGTGTCGCCGCTTTGGACACCAGACGCGCGACTGGTAAGTGCAGCTCGGGCTCGAGCCCTTCGTTCCGATGCCGGCCGAGCCACGCATCGACCTTGAATGCGGCACGAAGGGCGAGGCGATTCTTCGCGACGGATCGATAGGTACCGACCAGAAACGGAAGGGGCCGCAGAAACCAGGGCGCGATGCGCGCCAGCGCCCGCCGCTCACGAATCGCCTCGCGCGCTCGGGAGAAGTGTCCGCTCCCGAGAGATCGAAGACCGCCATGCGCGGTTTTCTGATGATTGAACGAGGCGCCGCTGCCGAAGTCGCCCGCTTCGACGAGCGCCGCGCGAAGGCCGCGGCTTGCGGCCTCGTAGGCGCAGGCCAGCCCCTGGATGCCCCCGCCGACGACCAGCACGTCGTAGGGGTATCCGTCGAACCGAGTCAGATCGCGCGGCCGCATGTCACTCGAGTCGACGTGATGACGTCCACGCCGGTGGATGTCTTCATGTGAACCTTTATCTTATAGTAGGCCCGTGTCCTCATCGGCGCCGGCATCGACAGACGATATCCGTGAATACTGGAATCGCCACATCCACGATCTGGAAATCACCACGCATCCGGTTGGCACGCCGGGTTTTTTTGCCGACCTCGATCAGTATCACTTCGAGAAGCTTCATCACCTGCTCCAACTGATCCGGTTCGACGGCTATGCGGGCCGACGCGTCCTCGAGGTTGGATGCGGAGCTGGAACCGATCTCGTCCGGTTCGCGCGGGGCGGCGCGCGTGTATCCGGCGTCGATCTATCGTCGTCGGCAATTGCCCTGGCGAGGAAGAACTTCGAGCAGCAGGATTTGCAGGCCGATCTGCGTGAAGCCGATGGCGAGCGGTTGCCGTTTGCGAACGATGCCTTCGACCTCGTCTATGCCCACGGCGTCGTCCAGTACACCGCCTACCCGCAGAAGCTGGTAGACGAGTGCCGGCGCGTACTCAAGCCCGGTGGCGAGGCCGTGTTTCAGGTGTACAACCGCATCTCGTGGCTGAACGCGCTCTCGAAGCTGATGAAGGTCCCGCTCGAACATGAGGATGCACCGGTCCTTCTCAAGTACAGCGCGGCCGAGTTCCGGCAGTTGCTGAGCGGTTTCAAGGAGGTCCGTATCGTCGAGGAACGCTTTCCCGTGAAGTCGCGACTGCATGGGGGCTGGAAGGGCACGCTCTTCAATACGTTCTTTGTCGGCGCGTTCAATGCGCTGCCCCGATCGCTCGTGAGGCGATTCGGATGGCATCTTCTCGCGTTCTGCCGCAAATGAGGCCGATCATGATCGTCAAGGCTCACGCGTTTGGCAATGACTTCGTGCTGGTCGAGTCGAGGGCGGTGCAGGGCGCTCGCGATCTGTCCGCACTGGCGCAGGCGATTTGCGCGAGACATCGCGGCATCGGCGCCGACGGCCTGATCGTCTACTCGACGACGCCCTCAGGCGCCTCGATGCGCCTCCTCAACGCCGATGGCAGCCGGTCCGAGGTGTCGGGCAACGGCGTCCGGTGTCTGGGCGCCTGGATTGCCTCACAGCGCGGCGTGCCCATGCCGGGTCAGCAGGCGCCGATCGAGATCCAGACAGATGCGGGCGTGAAGAGGCTGGAGCTTCTGGCGTATGAGGACGGACGCTATACGTTTCGCGCCGCGATGGGGATGCCGGAGCAGGTGGCGAAGACCACGCTGCAGGTCGGGCAAGAGGCCGTCGAGGTCGTCACCCTGCGGGTTGGGAACCCGCAGTGTGTGGTGCTCGGCGAGGTCACCGAGGCGCGGCTGCGCACGATCGCCTCGCAGCTCGCCGTCCATCCTCATTTCCCCGAAGGCACGAACGTCGAGCTTGCGGCGGTCGAGGCGCCGGGTCGAGTGCGGATCCTGATCTGGGAACGCGGCGTCGGACCGACCGAAGCATCGGGGACGGGTGCGTGCGCCGCGGCGGTTGCGGCAATCCAGTTCGGCGGAGCTGCCCGCGATGTCGAAATCGTGTCGCCCGGCGGATCGCAGCGCGTGGAATGGACGAACGATGGGCTGTTTCTAACTGGCTGGGCCGAGCTGATTGCCGAAGCGGCATGGCTTCCGCCGGTCCGGTCCTGACGATCTCACTGTCGCAGATCCCTCAGGCGTCACAGCTTCTGCCATCGTCTGTCCCAGGGACCGCAGCGCCCTCTGCGATGTCGGTCAGCGCTTCTTGGCGGGCCGGTGAGCGGTCCGCAGCGTGATCGCCGCTTCTACGACACGGATTTCCGAACGAATCTGCGCGTCAAGAGCCGACACGGTTTCCGTCGCGGCCGTGTAGTTCTGCGCGGCGAGCAGCGTGCGTGCTTTTTGCAGCGCGGTCTCGGCATCCTTGAGCGTCGCGCGTGCGGGCGCGAGTTCGCGGGGGGGAACGTGCGCTTCCTCGGCCACCTTCAATCGTGCCTGGAGCTGCATGACGGCTGCGTTGACGGCATTGACGGCGGCTTCGCTCTGGCTGCGCGCCTTGGCTTTGTTGTCGGCGGCAGCGGTGGCGGCTTCTTGCGCGCGATCGCTCGCATCAACCGCGCGCGACAGTGCCAGCCGGTAATCGCGCTGATCGACTGCTTCGTGCGACTGCTGCAGTGCCGCCGTGGCCGCTGCGAAGATTTCAGGGGCGTACTGTTCCGCGCCTGCAGCTTTCGCCTGGTCGATGGCTTGCTGCGCCCGATCGATCTCTTTCGTGGGGGGTTCCGAACATGCCGCGGAGAGCACGACCGCGCACATGATCGTGCAAAGCAGGGCGGACAGGCGAGACATCAGCACGAAAGTATAGCAGGGTATGGTGTACGATGAAGGCCGTCGCGCCGCACGATCGGCCGCGCGAGAAGCTGCAGCGTCTTGGTGCCGCCGCGCTCGGCGACAACGAGTTGCTCGCAATCGTGCTGGGGCACGGCCGATCGCGCGCCAGCGCCCTCGACATGGCCAATGCCGTGCTCGAAGCCGCCGATGGCGCGCACGGCCTGGTTCGCACGCGCTACGACGATCTGTGCGCGATTCCGGGGATTGGCCCCGCGCGCGCCGCGCAGATTCTCGCCGCCGTCGAGCTCGGGCGGCGAACACTGACCCGGCCGCTTCGGGAGCGCGTCCAGATCGTGAATGCGCGGTCGGCCGCCGAGTTTCTGCTGCCGCAATACGGCAGCCGGCCGGTCGAGCAGTTCGGCGTCCTGCTGCTCGATACGAGACACCGGGTCATCCGGACGCTTGTGCTGTCGGTCGGCACGCTCGACGCCAGCATCGTCCATCCGCGCGAGGTGTTCGGCGCGGCAGCGGCGGCTGGCGCCGCCGCGCTTGTGCTGTTTCACAATCATCCTTCGGGCGACCCGAGGCCGAGCCAGGACGATGTCGAGCTAACGCGTCGGTTGGCAGCGGCTGGTGTGCTGATGGGGATCGACGTGATCGATCACGTGATCCTGGCGGACGTGCGGTATTACAGCTTCAAGGAAGAAGGCAGTTTCTAGTTGGCTACACTGTACTTCGACTGTTTCTCGGGGGCCTCGGGAGACATGATTCTCGGCGCGCTGCTCGATCTCGGGCTGCCGCTTCAGGGGCTCCGCGACGCGCTGGGCAGTCTCGCGATCGAGTACGGAGACGTGTCGGCCGAACGCGTGACTCGTGCCGGCGTGTCCGCGACGAAGTTCCGGCTCATCGAACGTGCGGCGGATGGCTCGCCGGCTGGCGCGCACGAACACCATCACCTGAAGCACATCGTTGGCGCTATCAGGCGGTCCTCCTTGTCTGCAGCGGGCCAGGATCGCGCCGTTCATCTCTTCGAGCGTCTCGCGGAAGCCGAAGCCGCCATTCATAACACGCCGATCGAACGAGTGCACCTCCACGAAGTCGGCGCGCTCGATTCGATCATCGACATCGTCGGAGCCGTGTACGCGCTCGAATGGTTCGGCATCGACGACGTCGTCGCGTCGCGGCTGAATGTCGGAGGCGGGACCGTTCGTTGCGCTCACGGCGTCTTTCCAGTGCCTGCACCGGCGACCGCACTGCTGCTTGCCGGCGTCCCTGTCTATGGCGACGGCACGATGGAGTTGGTGACGCCAACCGGCGCGCTGCTGTTGACCGGCTACGCACGCGAATTCGGGCCGTTGCCGGCAATGCGAATCGATCGCATCGGGTACGGCGCAGGGGATCGCGATCCCAAAGAGACGCCGAACGTCCTCCGCGTGTTTCTGGGGCAGCGCATGGAGGCGACAAAGGAACAACGCGTCGTCCAGATTGAGTGCGAGATCGACGACATGAATCCGCAGCTTTTCGGCCCGCTGATGGATCGCCTCGCCGAGGCCGGTGCGCTGGACGTGTTTTATGCCGCCGTACAGATGAAGAAGAACCGGCCCGGGCACCCTCGTGACCGCCATCGCGCCTCCCGACAAGCGCGAAGCCATCAGCAGCGCGTTGTTTACGCACACGACGACGATCGGCGTGCGGTATCAGGAGATGCGGCGGGACACGCTGGAGCGCACCGTCGTGTCCGTTGACACGCCGCTCGGTCCGCTGCGCATCAAAGTGGCGGGCCGCGACGGTCGACTGCTGAATGCCGCCGCGGAATTCGACGACTGCGCCCGCGTCGCCGCCGAGCGCGGCATGCCGATCAAAGAGGTGCAGGCCATCGCCATGCGTGCCTGGCTCGAAACGCGACGATGAAGCGCTCGCGGTTGGCGACTCGGCGGTCCGCGGCTCGCGGCTCGCGGCTCGCGACTCGCGATTCGCGATTCGCGACTCGCGACCCGCGGCTCGCGACTGGCGGCTCGCGATTGGAGCCTGGCGGCTCGGCGGCCGGTGCGATCTCTGATTCAAGGATTCGGATCCAAGGATTCAAAGGATTCGGGATTCGGGATTCGGGATTCAGGATCAGTGATTAGTGATTAGGGATTCATTGAATGTCTCGCTTCTACTTGACCACGGCCATCGACTACGTGAACAGTCGTCCGCACCTTGGGACGGCGTACGAGAAGATTGCTGCCGATGTGATTGCGCGCTACAAGCGGCTGTGCGGAATCGATACCTATTTCGTGATGGGTAACGACGAGCACTCGCAGAACGTGTTCCGCAAGGCGCGCGAGCTTGGCGAGGATCCACAGGCGTACTGCGATCGGATGGCTGCCGAGTTCCTGGACGTCTGGAAGCGTTTGGACATCTCGTTCGATGACTTCATCCGGACGACCGAGCCGCGGCACAGAGTCGGGCGTTCAGGAGCTCGTCAGGAAGATGTCCGACGCGGGCGACATCTTCGAGGGACATTACGAGGGGTGGTATTGCGTCTCCTGCGAGGCGTTCAAGCAGGAGAAGGATCTGATCGATGGGAACTGTCCGATCCATCGCACGAAGCCGGAGTGGATCCGCGAGAAGAACTACTTTTTCCGTCTGTCGAAATACACCGACCGGCTGCGTCACCATTTCGAATGGCATCCGGATTTTCTTCTGCCCGAGGTGCGGCGCAACGAGATTCTCAGGCTGATCGAGGTGGGGCTCGAGGACATTTCGGTCAGCCGCGCCGGGTCAGGCGTGGGGCATCCCGATGCCCAACGACCCGTCGCAGCGTGATTTACGTCTGGGTAGACGCGCTCATCAACTACCTCAGCGCGGTCGGTTACGGCACGAATGCGAAAATCGGTGGCCAAATGGTGGCCCGCCGACTTGCACGTCATTGGCAAGGACATCACTCGATTTCACGCGGTGATCTGGCCGGCGATGCTGATGAGCGCTGGCATCTGCCGGTGCCGAAACAGATCTTCGGCCACGGCTGGGTGAATTTCCGCGGCGAGAAGATGAGCAAATCGCTCGGGACCGCGATCGAGCCGCTGGAGGCGGCGCAGCGGTTCGGGCCCGGATCCGCTCCGGCTCTACCTGGTCAAGGAGATCGCGTTCGGCAACGACGGCGATTTCACGTGGGAGCGATTCGAGGATCGATATAACGTCGATCTCGCGAACAACCTGGGAATCTCGTGAGCCGCATCGCGGCGATGGCCGAAAAATATCGCGGCGGCCGCGTGACCGGCCCGCTGCAGCCCGGCCGACTGGCTGAAGTGGCCACGGCGAGCGTGCAGGATTATCAGACCGCGATGGACGCCTTCGCGCTCGAGCGTGGCGCGGCAGCCGCGTTCCGGATCGTGGACGCGGCGAACGAATTCATCGCCAGCAGCGAGCCCTGGGTGCTGGCGCGCGACGCGGGACGCGCCGATCAGCTGAGCCAGGCGCTGTTCGACGTGGCGGAAGCGATTCGAGTCGCGGCCATCCTGCTGCTTCCGATCATGCCGCGATCTGCAGCGGAGATTCTGCGCCGCGTCGGCGAAATGAAACCGGCACGGACATCCGACTGGCAGATGCCGAATGGCGGCCGGGCGGCGAACGGATGATCGCCAAAGCTGACGCGCTTGTGGCCTCGAACGGACACGACTCAAAGGAGCACACGCGTGGAAGAGACGAAGAACACCGGTTACACTCCAGGCCGCCGGCCGCGCCGCCGTCAGCACCGGCGGCCTCAGCCGCACCGCCCGCGCCAGCAGCCTCACCGGCTGCGGCGGCCGCGGGCGACAACAGGATTTCCATCGACGACTTCATGAAGGTGGAGCTGCGAACCGCGAAGGTGCTGGCCGCCGAGAAGGTTCCGAACTCCCGGAAGCTGATCAAGCTGAGCGTGGATGTGGGTGCCGAGCAGCGCACGCTCGTCGCAGGGATTGCCGAAGCCTACGAACCGGAAGCACTCGTCGGGCCGGACGGTCGTCATGGTCTTCAACCTCAAGCCGGCCAAACTCATGGGGATCGAGTCGAACGGCATGGTCCTCGCGGCGAGCCCGGACGGCGGCAGCACCGAAGCTGGTTGGATTCGACCAGGAGATTCCGCCCGGCACCAGGGTGCGATGATCGATTCGCACTGCCACCTGGCGGGGGAGGAATTCGCGGCGCGATCTCGAGTCGGTGGTCGTCGCGCGCCCGCGAGGCCGGGTGTCTCGAGCGCGCTGTGCATCCTGTCGGCTGGCGATGAGCCGGAAGCGGCGCGTGCAATGCGCGTTCGTGAGGTGTGGCCCGACGTACCGATTCGCTGTCGGCGTGCATCCTCATCAGGCCGGCGAGTTCACCGGACGCGTCGCCGACGCGTGCGAGATCGTCCGCCGCGGAGCGGCGCAGGGTCACGCCTGTGCGATCGGCGAGATCGGTCTCGACTACCATTACGATTTCTCCCCGCGGGCCGTGCAGCTCGAGATCTTCCGCGCGCAAATCGAACTGGCGCTCGAGCTGCGCCTGCCGGTGGTCATACACACGCGCGAAGCGACCGACGACACATTCGCGATCATGCGCGATGCCGGCGGCGGACGGCTGCGCGGCGTCTTTCATTGTTTACCGGCGACGAGGCGATGGCACGTTCGGCGTTCGACCAGGACTTCTACCTGTCGTTCGCGGGAATCGTCACGTTCCCGCGCGCCGAGTCGATTCGCGCGGCTGCGCGAATCGTTCCCGCCGACCGCCTTCTGGCCGAAACGGACGCGCCATATCTGGCCCCGGTTCCGCACCGCGGCAAGCGCAACGAACCGGCGTTTGTCGCCGAGGTCGTTGCGCAAACTGGCCGAGATTCGGGAGTCTCGGTGGCGGATCTCGCCGGCCAGCTGCGCCGCAATTTCGTCACGCTCTTTGGAAGTTTGGCGGAAGCTACTGAGTAGCAACGGCTTAGCGCGTTGACACCCCGCGACGAAGTTCAGTATTGTGAAGCGGTCTTTACCGTGGCAGCACCTTCTTGGCCGACATAATGCAGAACTCCCCGCTCTCTGCCGATCTGGCGCAGATCTTCGAGCCGATTCGCGAAGATCTCGAGGCCGTTGAACGGGAATTCGTCCGTCATATCCAGTCCCGTGTCGCGCTCATCCCCGAGATGGGGCGGTACATCCAGAATAGCGGCGGGAAACGGGTCCGCCCGGCCGTCCTGTTGATGGCGGCCCGCCTCAGCGGGTACGAGGGGGAGCGCGCCGTGCTCTACGCGTCGGTGGTCGAGTTCATTCACACCGCCACGCTGGTGCACGACGACATCATCGACGGCGCCGACCTTCGCCGCGGCCGCCTGGCCGTGCATTCGCGCTGGGGCAACGACATCACGGTCCTGCTCGGCGACTATCTGTACATCAAGTCGATGGCGATGGCGCTGACCCAGGATTCGCTGGAAATCATCCGACTGCTGTGCGACGTGACCTTGCGGATGATTGAAGGAGAGCTGTACCAGCTCACCAAGACCGGCGACGTCGATATTTCAGAAGACGAGCACTTCGAGATCATCCGGCGTAAGACGGCGTTTCTCTTCGGCGGCTGCGCGCAGATTGGCGGGATGCTCGGCGGGGTCACGCGCGGAATGCGAAGACGCGCTTCGCGAATACGGCTTCAACCTGGGGGTGGCGTTCCAGCTCGTCGACGACTTGCTGGACTACACGGCCGATCAGGTCGTGCTCGGAAAGCCCATCGGCGGCGATTTGCGTGAAGGCAAAGTGACGCTGCCCGTGATTTTCCTGCTCCAGCGCGGCGGCAAGGAGGCCGATCGACTGATCCGGAGGGTCGTTCAGGATCGCGCGGTTTCCGCGGAGCAATGGCGCGACATCCTGGCACTTCTGCGGGAGCATCGGGCCACCGGCCTGGCGTACGATCGTGCCGTGGAATACGCGAACCGCGCGAAGAGCTGCCTGTCGGCCTTTCCTCCCAGTCGCGAGCGCGACGCGCTGACGGCGCTGCCGGATTACGTCCTGGCGAGAGATCGCTAGCCACTGAGTTCACGCCCATCGCGCGGGGCTGTCGACAGCCGTCCCTCGACTTTCGATCAGGACGGCCCTGCGCTTCGTCGAAAGGGCCGTCAGACCTGATGGATCCCCTCACCAGAATCAATCAGCTTCGCACCGAGATCCGGTACCACGAAGAGCGGTACTACATCCACAACGCGCCGGACATTTCCGACGAGGAGTTCGACCGTCTGCTTCACGAGCTGGAGCGGCTGGAAGCGGAGCATCCGGACCTGGTGACGCCCGATTCACCGACCCAGCGGGTCGCCGGCAGACCCACGGAAAGCTTCCCGACGGTCGAGCACATCGCGCCAATGCTCAGCCTCGACAACGCGTATGACGAGGAGGAGCTGCGCGCGTTCGACGAGCGCGTCCGCCGAGGGGCCGGACGCGGCGATCAGCCGGTCGCGTACGTCGCCGAATTGAAGATCGATGGCTTGAGCATTGCGCTGACCTACGAGAATGGCCGGCTCGTACGCGGCGCAACCCGCGGCGACGGCGTGCGCGGCGAAGACGTGACCGCCAATGTGCGGACGATCCGGGCCATTCCGCTGTCGCTGCGCCGGGCGCCGTCGGGTCGAATCGAAATCCGAGGAGAAGTGTATTTGCCTCGGCGTTCGTTTGAGCGCATCAACGCCGAACGCGAGAAGGAAGGGGAGCCGCCCTTCCAGAACCCGCGAAATGCCGCTGCCGGAACAATGCGCAATCTGGATCCGGCGCTCGTCGCCAAGCGCAACCTGGCGGCATTCACGTATCAGGTTGTCTTTCCGCGGGAGACCGATCTTCCGCCTCAAGGCGGAAGCTACAGGATAGGCTTCGAAGATCCTGTAGCTTCCCAAGAGCCTGTACCGTCCGAAGAGCCTGTACCGTCCCAAGATCCTGTAGCTTCCGCCTTCAGGCGGAAGGACACCCACTCGGCGACGCTCGAAGCGATGCGCGACTTCGGGGCGCCGGTGGAGCCGCATTGGGAACGCTGCGAGAACATCGCCGCCGCCATCGCCTTCTGCCGCAAATGGGCCGACGGCCGCCAGAGCCTCGAGTTCGGCACCGACGGTGTGGTCATCAAAGTCGACGACCTTGCCCTTCGGGATCGCCTGGGAACGACGGCGAAGTTTCCGAGATGGGCGACGGCATTCAAATTCCCGGCGCAGCAGGCGCACACGAAGCTGCTGAAGATTGACGTGAACGTCGGCCGAACCGGCGCCAATACACCCTACGCGATTCTGGAGCCGGTGTTTCTGGCCGGGTCGACGATCTCGATGGCGACCCTTCACAACGCGGAGGATCTCGCGCGCAAGGATCTCCGCGAAGGGGACACCGTCATCATCGAGAAAGCCGGCGACGTGATCCCGCGGGTCGTCGCCCCGGTTCTGAACCTGCGGCCCGCGGGCTCTGTCCCCTGGGTGATGCCGACCACCTGCAAGGTCTGCGGCAGCGAGCTGTGGCGCGACGAAGAGGAGGTCGTGTGGCGCTGCGAGAACTCGTCGTGCCCCGCACGGCTGCGCCGGAGTCTCGAACACTTCGCATCGCGCAGCGCGATGAACATCGAAGGCCTCGGCGAGTCTCTCGTCGACCAGCTGATCGAGCGAGGCCTCGTTCGGGACTTCGCGGATCTCTACCATCTCGATGCTGCCCAGCTCGAAGAGCTCGTCGTGGCGCCGCGGGCGCCCCGCTCGGATCGAGCGGTTCCACGCAAGCTCGGCAAGGTTGGCCGCAACGTCTTCGAACAGATTGCCCGCAGCAGGGAAAACGACCTGTCCCGCCTGGTCTACGCGCTCGGGATCCGGCACGTAGGGGAAAAGGCTGCGACAACGCTGGCCCGGTATCTGAGAACGATGGACGCGATCCTGAACGCGCCGCTGGAGGCGCTGCAGGCGGTGCCCGATGTGGGGCCGGTGCTCGCGGCGTCGGTGCGGGCGTTTGCGGACGAGCCGCACAACCAGGCGCTGATTGCGAAGCTTGCCTCGGCTGGCGTCAACATGGTCACGCGTCAGCCCGACCCTGTGGTGGCGGTGGCGGGCCGACTCGCCGGCAAGACCTTCGTGTTGACCGGAACACTCGAAACCATGTCGCGAGAGGATGCCGAAGCTGAGATCGAGCGGCTGGGCGGCAAGGTGGCCGGCTCCGTGAGCCGGAAAACCTCTTATCTGGTCGTGGGCGCCGACGCCGGCTCCAAGCTCGAGAAAGCGCGTGCTCTCGGTGTCACAACCCTCACCGAGGCTGAATTCAGGACGCTTATAATGGGGTAGTCCGAAATAGGTGGCTGGCACCTTTTCAGCAAAGGTGCCAGCCACCTTTCGGTCTGCCGACGTTCAGGACCACCGCAATCGCGGTCGGTGACGGTCGCGCGCAGCAGGTTGTTATGTCGAAGCGATTTACGTTCGTCACGGTCGCGCTCTCCACGGTGGTGGCATTTCTCGTCGGCCTCATCATCGCCGGCGAGTTCACGCCGTCGTCGATTGTCGCAACCGCCCCGCGCGGCGTGCCGCGCAGCGGCGAGGCGGCTCGCCCGGCCGCTCTCTCACTCGGCCCAGCGGTCGTCAACTTCGCCGACGTCGTCGAGCGCATGAACGCGGCTGTCGTGAACATCGAGTCGATGTCGAAAACGATCGAGGCGCGCGATCCGCAGGGCTATTTTCGCCGGGGAGAAGCGCCCTCGGATTCACCGCGCGATTTCGAACTGCCGCGTCAGGGTTCCGGCTCGGGATTCATCATCAATCACGACGGCTACATTCTGACCAATCACCACGTGATCGACGGCGCGCAGCGAATCACCGTGACTCTGGCGGATGGCCGAGAGTTCCGGGCGCAGGTCGCCGGCGCGGATCCCGCGATTGACGTGGCGCTGCTGAAGATTCCCGGCAGCGCCGATTTGCCGGAGGCGCCGCTGGGGAATTCTGACGAGCTACGGGTCGGCGAATGGGTGTGCGCGATCGGGAATCCGCTCGGGTACGTCCATTCCGTCACCGTCGGGGTCGTCAGCTTCATTGGGCGGAAGCTGTTCGATCCGAGCCTCGATGACTACATCCAGACCGATGCGGGGATCAATTTCGGAAACAGCGGCGGTCCACTGATCAATGCACGCGGCGAGGTGATCGGCATCAACTCCGCGATCAGTTCAAAAGCAAGCAATATTGGTTTCGCCGTTCCCATCAATCAGGCCGTCGACATTCTTCCACAGCTGAAGACCACGGGGCACGTGTCGCGCGGATACATGGGTGTGTTTCTGACAGATGTGACGCCGGCGCTGCAGCACTCGTTGAATCTGTCGGCCACCCACGGCGCGTTGGTGCAGGATGTGACGAACGGATCGCCGGCCGAGCGGGCGGGGCTCCACACTTACGACGTCATACTCGATGTCGAGGGCCGCGACATTGGGACGAACGAGGAGTTGATTCGCGAGATTTCAGCGCGCCAGCCCGGTACGACGACGCGGCTTGGCGTCTTGCGGGACGCACGGCGTCTCACGGTGCACGTCAAGCTTGCCGAACGCCCTGTTCCTGAAGATACGGATCGCGATCGCCTGGACAATCGGCCGCGGCCGCCGCGCACGCCGGAACCGGTGCAACGATGTCCCCCTCGGGCTGACGGTTCGCGAGTTGAATCGTGAATTCACGAGTCGGAGCGAGTTGCCGGATTCCGTCAAAGGCGTCATGGTGTCGCACGTCGAGCCCACCGGGTCGGCATTCGCGGCAGCCATCCGACGCGGCTTTGTCATCATGGAAATCAACCGGCATGCCGTGCGATCGGTGGCCGACTATCAGCGATTGATCGGAGCCGCCAAGCCGGGCGATGTGCTCGCCTTGTACTGTTACGATCCAACGTTCGAGCAACGAACGCTGGTCACGGTCACGGTTGAATAGGACGCTGACGTGCCGGCCGCAACTACGAACCGATCACCGTTCATCACAATACTCACTTCATGAAATCCCGCATCCTGGTCATTGACGACGAGGCGGAGATCCGCCGATCGCTTCGGATGATCCTCGAGTATGAAGGATACGAGGTCATCGAGGCATCCAGCGGGCCTGAAGGCGTGACGCTGGCCGAACGCGACACCCCCGATCTGGTGTTCCTCGACATCAAGATGCCGGGGATGGACGGTCTCGATGCGTTGCAGCGCATCAGGACCTCGAACGACACCTTGCCCGTGGTGATCATTTCCGGCCACGGCACCGTGAGCACCGCCGTCGAGGCGACGAAGGCCGGTGCGTTCGATTTCATTGAGAAGCCGCTGGCGACCGAGCGCGTCCTGGTGACGATCCGGAACGCGCTCGATCAGACGCGGTTGCGCGACGAGAACACGTCGCTGAAGCGCGCCGTCGAAGTGCGCCACCAGATGGTGGGCGAGTCGCCGGCTCTCCGGCAGGTTTGGGACGCCGTCAAGCGTGCCGCTCCAACCAACGCCACCGTGCTTCTGCTCGGCGAAAGCGGGTCTGGGAAGGAACTCGTGGCGCGGTCGATTCATCGCAACAGCCTGCGCAGCCGAGACCGCTTCGTCCAGGTGAACTGCGCGGCGATCCCGGAGGAGTTGATCGAATCGGAGCTGTTCGGTCACGAGAAAGGATCGTTTACCGGCGCCACCGAGAAGCAGATCGGCAAGTTCGAGCAGGCGGATCGCGGAACGATCTTTCTCGACGAAGTCGGCGACATGAGCGCGAAGACACAGGCCAAGGTCCTGCGCGTGCTCCAGGAAGGGGAAGTCGAGCGCCTGGGGTCCGCGCGGACGATCAAGGTCGACGTTCGGGTGATTGCCGCAACGAACAAGGACCTGGAGGCGGAGATCGAGAAAGGCAACTTCCGCGAAGATCTCTACTTCCGTCTGAGCGTCATTCCCATCCGCGTGCCGCCGCTCAGGGATCGGCGCGAGGACATTCCGGCGCTCGTCCGGCATTTCGCGGATCTCTTCAGCCGCGACAACAATCGGCGGCCGCAGCGGTTCACACCCGCCGCGCTCGAGCACCTGCAGCGGTCGCGCTGGAAAGGAAACGTCCGGGAGCTGAAAAATACCGTCGAGCGGCTGATCATCATGACGCCGGGCGAGGTGATCGATGTGGACGACCTCCGCGACATCGTCCGCCTGGAGCCGAAGGCCGTGGCAGGCGATAATGAGAAAGAGCGCCCCGGCACGCTGCGCGAGTTCAAGGAATCCGCCGAGCGGACGTTCCTCGTCGGGAAACTCCGCGAGAACAACTGGAACATCTCAAAGACGGCTGAGGTGATTGGCACACCGCGCAGCAATCTCTACAAGAAGTTGGAGCAGTACGGAATCTCTCAGGAGGTCGATGGATGAGAAGAAGTGTTGAGTGCTGAGGGTTGAATGCTGAATTCAACATTCAGCATTCAGAATTCAACATTCGATTCGCCGCCGCAGTGGACCAGACGATCGCCCGCCTTCGCGCGCTTCGCGCGCTTCGGCGCCGCAAGCCCCTGGATAGTCTCGAGCGAAGGGCCTGCTGCGCCGTAGCGCCCGAAGGGCGCGAAGGCGAGAGGAAAGTCCGAACTCCGCAGGGCAGTGCGCCGGGTAACGCCCGGTCAGGGTGACCTGAAGGAAAGTGGCACAGAAAATACACCGCCCACCTTCGCGCCTTCGGCGCTACGGCGGGCAGGCCCGTTTAACGGAATCCAAGCCGCTCGGATGGATTCGACGGGCTTGCCCGCCGTAGCCCGAAGGGCGGAGGTGGGTAAGGGTGAAAAGGTGCGGTAAGAGCGCACCGCGCTCGTGGCAACACGGGTGGCAGGCAAAACCCCGCACGGAGCAAGGCCAAATAGGGAAGCGCTATCAGAACGGCCCGTTCGAAGCTTCCGGGTAGGTCGCTTGATCCCGCCAGCAATGGCGGGGCTAGAGGAATGATTGTTGCCTCGCCGAAGCCCGCAAGGGCGGAGGCGGGGACAGAATTCGGCTTACGGTCCACTGCGGCGGCCTTTCAAGGACAGTCACTTCCGTGGCTGTCCTTTTTGTTTTTGGCGGTGATACGATGCGACGCAAGGCTTCCGCCTTCGCTATGCGTCGGCGGGCAAGGCATTTCTTTCGGAGGCACGAATGCGCAGGGGTTTGCTTCCAGTTCTGATGCTCGTCGCTCTCGCGCTGGCCGCCGTGGCCGCGCAGCAGCCACAGGGGCCGGGTCAGATTCGACCCCGCCCGGGCACCGGTCGCGAACCGGAATTCCCTGCGCCGAAAATCACCGACTACAAGCCGAAATCGACCCTCGTCGTTCCCGAGCATCCTGTGCCTCGTGCGAAGTTCCCGGTCGTCGACATCCACGGGCATCCGCCGGCGCTGGTGAATCCGCAGGCGATTCAGACCGTGCTCGACGCAATGAATCAGCTGAACGTCCAGGTGATGGTGCAGGCGAACGGCGTGTCTGGCGATCGCTTGAAGCAACAGCTCGATGCCATCGCGGCGAGCGGTCACGACCGACCGATTCGTCGTCTTCACGAGCGTGAACTGGCGTGGCATCAAGCCGGGTTTTGGCGCAACGGCGGCACAACAGCTCGAGGCCGACATCAAGGCAGGCGCGAAGGGTCTCGGTGAGATTGGCAAGGACCTCGGCATGCGCATCAATAATCCGGATGGCACACGCCTGAAGCTCGACGATCCCGAGCTCGACGCGGTCTGGGACATGGCAGGGAATCTGAACATCCCCGTGTTCATTCACACCGGCGAGCCCCAGGCGTTTTTCGAGCCCCTCGACTACAACAACGAACGCTGGCTCGAGCTGGCGCTGTTTCCCGATCGTCGGCACCAGGAAGGGGTTCGCTTCGAAGAGCTGATGGCCGAACGCGATCGGATGGTGAAGAAACATCCGAAGACGACATTCATTCTCGCCCACATGGGATGGCACGCCAACGATCTGGCGCGGCTCGGCAAGATGTTCGACGCCAATCCGAACATGTACACCGAGGTCGGAGCAATCCTCTACGACATCGGCCGGCAGCCGCGCTTCGCGCGGGAGTTCTTCATCAAGTACCAGGATCGGATTCTGTTCGGCAAGGACAGCTTCCAGCCGGATGAATATCCTTATTACTGGCGCGTGTTCGAGACGGCAGACGAATACTTCGACTATTACCGGGACTATCACGCGTTCTGGAAGCTCTACGGCATCTCGCTTCCGGACGAAGTTCTCAAGAAGCTCTATTACAAGAATGCGTTGAAGCTCGTGCCTGGGATGCCGAAGACCGGATTCCCGAATTGAGCCGCTCATCACGCTATTGCTAAGGTCCCGACATGGCTCATTACCTCGTGACCGGCGGCGCCGGCTTCATCGGATCACACTTATCTGAGGAACTCGTCCGCCGTGGCCACCGCGTCCGCGTCGCGGATTCTCTGATCACTGGCAAGCGCAGCAACCTCGATCATCTGCCGGGTGTGGAGTTTCTGGAAGGCGATCTGGCCGACCTGGCGTTCGCGAACCGAAGCCGCCGCGGGTTGCGACTACGTGCTGCATCAGGCGGCAATTCCGTCGGTGCCGCGATCGGTGACGGATCCGATTACGTCGAATCGCGCGAACGTCGACGCAACGCTGAACATGCTCGTCGCAGCGCGAGACGCTGGCGTGAAACGGCTCGTCTTCGCCGCATCGTCGTCCGCGTACGGCGACACGCCGACGCTGCCGAAGCACGAGGGCATGCCGACGAATCCGTTGTCCCCATACGCTCTGCAGAAAGTCGTCGGCGAACAGTATCTGCAGATGTTCACACGGCTCTATGGGCTCGAGACCGTGAGCATCCGGTATTTCAACGTCTTCGGCCCGCGTCAGGATCCGTCTTCGCCTTACTCAGGGGTCATTTCGGTGTTTGCGACGTGCCTCATCGAGAACCGATCGCCACGCATCTACGGCGACGGCGAGCAGACCCGCGACTTTACCTACGTGGCCAATGTCGTGGACGGCGTGCTGCGTGCGTGCGAAGCGCCGAAGGCCAGCGGTGAAGTGATCAACGTCGCTACTGGCGGCCGAATTTCACTGAACGCGCTGTTCTATTCGATGCGGGATGTCGATCGGCGGCACTCTCGAGCCGACCTACGTCGAGTCGCGAAAGGGAGACGTCCGCGATTCGCAGGCGGATATCCGCAAAGCGAAAGCGCTCCTTGGCTACGAGCCGATCGTCGTCCTTCGAAGAAGGGCTGGCCCGGACGATTGCCTGGTATCGCGCTGCCGGCGCCACGACTACGGCGTAAGGAATCACGCTCGATCGAACCCGCCCGATCGGGACCCTTCACGGCGGCCCACATCGGCAACCCGCGTGCTCGGACCCGCAACCCGCGTAAGCCCGCGTGCTGGGGCGATCGCAACGTCATTGACAGCCAGCGGCGACCGATGGCGCCCCCTCTCTCGACGCCGTCCGTCTCCCGAATCTCCGTAGCCCGGAAAGCCAGTCGCGGCAACAGCTTCCGCGAACAATCCTCCACGGACAAGAGTGGCGCTGAGCTTGCCCTCCTGCCAGTCAATTGCGGTCCGAAAGGTACCGCGTTGAGATGGAGGTGGGTTGATGCGAAAGTTCCGGCTCATTGGTGTTCTGTTGATCACATTCGCCTGGTCGGCTGCCACGACGTCCGCAGGGCAGAGCTTTGCGGGTCTTGGAGACTACAAGGCAAGCAGGACGACGGACAATCGATTGGTGTACACGCTGGCGGCGGCCGACTTCACGTTCACACGCGTGACTGTGCCGCAGACGGGGGAGAGCGTGATCACCATCGCCGGTACGGGAGCGGAGTCCGCTCTGGTCATTCATATCGGTGGGTCAAACCGGCTGACCATCGAGCGAGGCGGGAGGATCGTGGTCGTCAACCCGGGAGAAGACAACGCCGAAGCGATCCGCATGATGACCGGCGGACGGGCGATCACCGCGTTTCGATACCGGGTCGGCTCGTACGAGCGGCGGCTCGCCGACGACCAGGCGACACTGAGTGACGCCTTGTCGCCGTTCGCGTACTCTGTCCTGCTGTCGGCGGCGTTCGTGGGCGAGCTCGCTGGCGATCCGAACGCGCTCGGGCGCACACGCGATCTCATTCGGCGCCGCATCGCGGCGAAGATTCGAGCGGCTGCCTGGCAGCAGCGGGACTGCGTGACGGACTACGAGCTGGCGCTGATCGCGAACGACGAGCGCCAGACACAGTGTCTGGACGCGGCCGACGGCCTTGACTCGTTTTTTGCAAGAGCTGCAGAGCGGCTTCTCTGCGGCGCGGAGTTTCTGGCAGGAGCGATCAGCGCGGAAACTCAATTTGCGCAGTGCTCCGCGTTCAAACTCCAGTAGACTCGCGTGCCGGAAGGAGGACCCCTCATGAGGCTGTTCGATCGCATCGTCGCGTGGAATGCACGCCAGGCACAGCACAAGTCTGTCGTCACCCTGTTTTTCAAGGCGATCGTCGGGTTCCTGCTGGCCGGGGTGCTTCTGGCTGTTATCGTGCCGCCGCTTCACAGCCGCGGCGTCCCGCTGCGCTCCTGGATGATCTGGAGCGTGATGGCGCTGACAATCGGAGCCTGCATTGGCCCCGATCTCTACCATCGCTATCACCGACGCGCTCTCAAGTAACGCGAAGGAGTTTCAAGAACCGTAGCGCAGCCCTTCAGGGCTGCCAATTGCAGCGCGGAAGCCCGATCCTGCAGGGTGTGAACCGTTTCGAGCCACGTAGAATGACCTAAGCACCTGCCCGCCTTGCCGCTCCCGTAGCGGCAGGCGGGCGTTCGGGCGCCGGGTTGCGCGAGCACTCGATACATCAGATCTCCAGCCTTTCCTGCACGGCAGGCTCGCCCCACCGCCGGCACTCGCTGTTTCTCCTCCTTCAACGGTCCTCGAGAATCACCTACCCTCCTGATGGGAACATTGGACTCGTGAACTTGACGATGCGGAGGCTCCTTCACTGTGTTTGCGTTTGGCGACCGCAACTGGAGTGATCGCATGACCGCGCCTGTTGCGTAGGTAAACGCGGCGGGACTACACGATCAAGCGATGTCACGTCAGCCAGCGTTTCCCGATTCTGCTGCTGCCTGGGCCAGACACTGAATCGCCCTTCCTGAGCAAACCAGAAAAAGCCTCATCCCACAACGAGTTCTACGAACGGACTCGATGCGGGGCGCGATGGCGCCTGCCTTGCCCTGTCATTCGTCGGCGCGGACACCCATTCCACAACAGGCGGCCCGACCTCACCGCTTGACCCGGGTGCTGCCGCGCCTTTCTTTTCTTTTCATGTGGAGGACAGCATGCGTCGACTCGTGCTCGCGATGGTGACTCTGGTGACCATGGTTCTCGGTGGATCCTCGATGGTTTCGGCACAGGCCGTGAAGGCGGGGAGTGCGGCAAAGGCTCGAGCCACGGCTGCGAACCCGGTGAATCTCAACTCTGCCTCGGTCGCACAATTGCAGACACTTCCCGGGATCGGTGCCAGCACGGCCCAGCGGATCGTGGAATACCGGCAGAAGAACGGCGCATTCAAGAAGATCGAAGAGCTGATGAACGTCAAAGGGATCGGAGAGAAGAGCTTCCTCAAACTCAAGCCCCTCATCGTTGTCGGCGCGGAGAAAGCAGATCGGCCGGGCGCCGAGAAGTAGCTCGATGGCAAGTGTGGTCGGCCGCGCTCGCGCGGCCGCCAGCTTCGAGTGGCCTCAATGAAGACTCAGGCTTCCACTTCGCGCGGCTTCACTCTCACGGAGCTGCTCTTAGCCATGGCCCTGGTCGTGGTCTTCACCGGCATGGCCTTGCCGGTTGGCGGAGACGCGCTCGACGACATGCGCACGCGTGCCGCCGCTCGTTACATGGCCGGCCGTATCGCCAGCAACAGGTTGAGCGCTATCAACCGATCTCGGGCCGTCGGGCTTCGCTTCCTGGCATCGGCGCTGGATTACCAGTTCACCGCCTACGCCGATGGCAATGGAGACGGCGTGAGAACGACTGATATTCAAGCAGGCATCGACACGATGATCGCTCCATCGCGTCAGCTGGGATCCGACTTTCGTGGCGTTCGCTTCGGCCTGGCGATCGGCCTGCCGGACGTGGACGCCGTGCTCAATACAAGTCCGGATGGCGTTCGCATCGGCACCGCGCGCATTTTGACGATGAGCCCGGATGGGACGGCAACATCTGGAACGCTGTACGTGCGGGGTGGGAAGGCGCAGTACGCGGTGCGCGTGCTCGGTGCGACAGGGCGGACGCGGGTTTTGAAATACGAACCAGGTTCTCGATCGTGGGTCAGCCCGTAAAGGATCGCCGCCGCGAGCCTCGCTACGTCGGGTCGCCGGACGATATCACGCGTGCGACGCTTCGGCCCGGTCGCATCGTGCAGGTCGTCGACCTGAGCGCCAGCGGCGCACTGGTGCAGGCAGACCGCCCGCTGCGTCCGGGAGCACGCCTGCACTTTCATTTCGTCATAGGGCGCCGCGAGTTCCGCCTGACGGCTCGGGTGCTTCGATGCGCGGTCTGGATGCTCGACTCGCTCGAAGGCATCACCTATCGCGGCGCCCTGCAATTCGACGAGCGATGCGAGTGGTGGGAAGCAGGAACGCAGGACGGGTCGGACGTCCCACCGCTCCGGAACCGAATTGCGGGACGCAGGGAACTGACGATTCGGATAGCGATGCCGCTCATCTCCAGGCTGGCGCAGGATTGCCTGTTCTGCAGCACAACGGTGCGGCACGGACCTTGGTTCCGGCTACCGGTCGCCAATCTGAAAGATCCGGTGTGACACCCTCGCGCTCGTCTTCGTCTTCCTCCGGCTCTGGCTCATCTTCCGGCGCAAACCCGAGCGGGTGAAACCGCAGACGGCGGTGCCGCACCGCTCATCGGATCCAGCGTCGCCGTCCGCACGGTGCGCGACCGCATCGAGCGTGTCGCCGCGACCGATTTCACCGTGCTCATCGAGGGAGCATTCGGTCCACAACCGCACCCCGGTTTTATTGGTGTTTTCGGTTAGGCTGCCGTCGACGACCGCGACGGGGAGGTGGCGGGAGCGGGGGAGGATGGGACGTAAGGCGCCTCGAGCCGCTTCCCCGATGCACGTATACTCCGGCGAGTAGTTCCTCCATGTCACTGATGACAGGCACGCGGCTCGGCCCGTACCAAGTCCTCGGCCCTATTGGTGCCGGCGGCATGGGCGAGGTCTACAAGGCTCACGATGCTCGCCTCTCGCGCGACGTGGCGATCAAGATCGTCGCGGCCGCGTCCCGCACCGATCCGGATCGCCTGCACCGCTTTGAACACGAAGCGCGCGCGGCGGCCGCACTGAATCATCCCAACATCCTGGCGGTCTACGACATCGGGCAGCACGACGGTTCACCCTACATCGTCTCGGAGCTGCTCGACGGCGAGACGTTGCGCGAGCGGGGCGCGTCGCCCCTGCCCGTGCGAACGGCGGTTGAATACGCCATCCAGATCGCGCGTGGTCTGGCCGCGGCGCACGAGAAGGGAATTGTCCACCGTGACCTGAAGCCGGAGAACCTGTTCGTCACCACGGACGAGCGCGTGAAGATTCTGGATTTCGGCCTCGCCAAGCTCGTGCAGCCGGAGACGTCCAGCGCCACTGCCCTGCCGACGGCCGCGACGCATACGCGCGAGGGCGTGGTCCTCGGCACCATGGGCTACATGGCACCGGAGCAGATCCGCGGCCTCCCGGCCGACCAGCGCGCCGACATCTTCGCGTTCGGCGCGATTCTGTATGAGATGTTGTCGGGGACGCGTGCGTTCGGCGGCGACACTGCCGCTGACGTGATGACCGGGATCCTGAAGGAAGACCCACCCGTTCTTCCGTTGGAAGCGCGGCATATTCCGCCCGGGCTCGCGCGGATCGTCGATCGGTGCGTGGCCAAGAGTCCCAACGCGCGATTTCGATCCGCCGACGATCTGGCGTTCGCCCTCGAGTCGTTATCGGCGGCTTCGTCATCGTCGGGGGAAGGCCGCTCGGCCGCTGCAGCGGCCTCTCGGCCAAGGCTCGGGCGTTGGACGACCGCCGCGGTATTGCTCGCGGTCGGGCTGCTCGTCGGCGCGGGAGGGCTGGCACGGCTTTCGTGGTTCGCGCAAACGGCCACAGCCGACGCGAAACCAGTGGTGCGCGTGCAACTGTTGATGCCAGAGAGCATCAGCGTGCTACTGGCCCAGCCGCCGGCGGTGTCTCCCGATGGTTCGCGGATTGCGCTGGCGGCGCTCGACCGCGATTCCGGCCGGCACGCGATCTACTTGAGATCGTTCGATAACGAGACCGCTCAGTTGGTTGCGGGGACCGACCGCGCGGTGTATCCGTTCTGGTCGCACGACGGACGGCGATTGGCCTTTTTCGCAAATGGGCGTCTGAAGACGGTGGAGGTGACGACGGGAGCTGTGCAGGACGTCTGCTCGGTGCCAAACCCTGCGGGGCCGGGTGTGTGGGTCGACGACACGATCGTGTTCAGCCGAACCGTTGGGCCGGTCCTTCGCGTCGCGGCATCAGGCGGGACGCCCGTTCCCGCGACGCCATTCGATCCAGCCCGTGAGAACACGCAAATGGTGACCGGATTCCTGTCGGACCGAAAACACTTCATCTTCGGCTTCGGAGGCTTGCGCGGCCTCGGCATCAGCACGACGGATCAGCGCACGGCTGAGCCGCTCATCTCAGACGTGCCGCGAGCTTTGCTTCAAGCGCCGTGGCTCCTTGGCCCTGCTCGAACCGATGGACAGCTGCTGTTCATTCGCCAAACCACGCTCGTGGCGCAGCAGATCGATGGCGCTGGACGAGTCACCGGGACGCCCACGCCTATCGCCCAGGGTGTCGCCCCGCTTCCCACTACCGGCGGCGCCGTGCCAGGGTCTGCTCAGGAGTCCGTGCTGGCCTACCTCAGTGGCACCGCCAATGCGCGTCGGCTGATGTGGTTCAGTCGGGAGGGCCACCCGTTAGGTCAGGCGAGTCGCGAAACCGGCTTCTTTCGAGACCTTGCATTCTCACCAGATGGAACGCGCCTGGCAGTATCGCGATACAACAACGGCGACCGGCGCTCCGACCTCTTGGTTATTGATCTGTCTCGCGACACGAGTTCCCATCTGGCGTATGGCACGGGTCTGATACAGGCGTCGTGGGTGAACCAGTCGGAGCTTCTGGCGGTGGCAAGTTCTCCGGCGTATACGATTGGCCGCGTGGCCGCAAAAGAGGGCGCCGCGTTGGCGCCGCTCCTGAAACTCCCTGACGCGGGGGTGCTTCAACCACAAGTCACCCCCGATGGTCAGACACTTCTCTATACGAGCGTCGCTCCAGACGGGGACTTCGACATCTATACCGGTCCCATGGCGAATCCCACCGACCGTCACACCTGGCGGGCGACTCCCGCGGCCGAATATCAGGCACGCCTGTCGCCCGACGGCCGCGCGGTCGCGTATGCGTCCAACCCGGACCCGACCGGGCCAGTGGACATTTTCGTCCAGTCCTTTGACGGTGACGGTCGCGACAAAAAACAGGTCTCACAAGGCGGAGGTGTCCGACCGGTGTGGCGCCGCGACAGCGGGGAGCTGTTCTTCCTGTCACCGGAAGGGGATCTGATGGCGGCGCCGGTGAACACCAACCCGACGTTGACCGTTGGACCCGCTTCGAAGCTGTTCCGGACGCCGATCGATCCCGGCACGATGTTGGCGACTTATCAATACGCTGTGCACCCCGACGGCAAGCGGTTTGTCATCGTCGCGCCGATGTCGGACGTGCCGCAGCCCATCTACGTGATCCTCAATTGGCAGACGCTGTTGAAGAAGTGATGCTGCGAGACCGAGGCGTTGCTCCAAGACAGCGTCCCGCGCAGAGGCCGCGGCGAGTTTCGCTGCTTGGCGTGAGGCAGATTCGGAAAGCGGACCACTCGCCTTTGGAGATAGGGCAGTTGGCGGGTTCTGCTGGGTGAGCGCCAGTCGGACGGCTTCGCTGACAGTGGCGCGGGTCATCGGTCCCTGCGTCGTCTCGCGAAAGGCTTCCTGAGCTGAGACCGGAAGGGCCCACCCAACCAAACAAACGATCAATGTGAGCGACAGGGCCGATTTCATGGCGTGTTCATCCTCGCTCCCTTATGCGAAAAAGGCGACGCCGAAGGCTCAGTTGAAGCCAAACCGCCGCTTGCAGGGCCGCAAAAGGGGGCGGCCTGCTCGGCGGCCTGGACATCTCACAGGATAAAGCGATCCACTGGCCCTCGGAACCGATGGTGTCCTCTCCGCGTTGTCAAACACGCTCAGAGGGCACATGGGATTGTGCAGCGAGAGTGTACTCGGATTCTGGGTCTGGATGGCTTTCGGGTAGAGCGAGTCGAATGGGAGAGTGAGGAGGTGTGTGGGTCGGTGCGGGTCCACATTGAGCGGCGCGGCATCTGGGGTTAGGATGTTCTGGCTGCCGACGGCGGACGTGGCGCGTGCGCGATCGGGCGGAGCGGACCTGGGATGATCTGCCGTGCGCCGAGCAGCGAGTGAGCCTGGTCTATTGCCAGCGGCGGGTCGATTGTCAGACGTGCGGCATCCGAACGGAACGGGTCGCCTTTGCCGATGCGAAGGCACGCATCACCCGCCGACTGCGCCAAGTGATTGGGCTCGATTGCCAATCGATGCCGACGTCGCATGCGGCGGTGCTTTGAAGCTGACGCGGACTCACGCCTCGCCTCTGACGCGAAATGGTAGACTCCTGCCAAAGTCAAGACGGTTGCAAGGAGCTGCCCTGTGATAATCGACGCTGGATCATCGTCTCTCTTCATCGCAGCAGTCGTGGTCCTGATCTCTCTTCTTCACTCAACCTATAGCATCGGTCCCACCCAGATCGGACTGGTCCGCAAACGATTCGGAGCCAAACTGCCCGGAGATAATCCCCTGGCGTTCAGTGGGGAAGCGGGGTACCAAGCGCAATTGCTCATGCCCGGCCTCCGCTTCAAATTCGGCCTGGTGTTCGCCGTGACGAAGCACCCGTGGGTGCAGGTGCCCGCGGGCCAAATCGGCGTGGTGATTGCCCAAGTTGGACAGCCGCTGCCAATCGGCGCTAAGTCGGCGGTGTACAAACCGGAGTTCGGTAATTTCAGTGACCTGAACACGTTCATCGAGAAAGGCGGTCAAAAGGGCGTTCAGCGGCCGGTGTTGTCTCCCGGCACACTGGCTCCGATTCATCCCGTCGCCTTCATGGTGATTACCAAGCCGGAGGTGTTCGGCCAACCCATTTCTTGGGATCTCAGCGCGTTAGCTCACAAGAAGGGCGCGCTCACGTACGAGGCGTTCGGGCTCGACGCACGGCAACTCGAAGTTACGCGAATCTCTCCGCATCCAACCGAGGCCGGAAAAGTCCTCGACATGGTGGGTGTCGTCACGACGTTGGAAGGCGAGCCGTTGCCTGCCGGTGATATCGCGAGCCGCCTGGGCGGATTCAAAGATATCGAAGCGTTGGAGTCCGTCGCTGGCGCGAGCTCCGCCACGGATGCGCGGCTCATCGAGACCATTCTGGGCAACCAAAATGACAAGCACAGCGCCTACCAGGATTTTCAGAAGTTTTTGCAACTGGGCGGCAAGATCGGGCTGCAACACGACCCCCTGCTGTATGGGGCGTACAACCTCAACCCTTTTCTGGTCCGGGTCGAAGAAGTGCCCATGCTAGTCGTCGAGCAAGGTCAGGTTGCCGTGATGAAAGCGTACGTCGGTCTGCCGACGCAAGATACGTCGGGGATTGAGTTCAAGTTCGGCAGCCTCGTGCGGCCCGGCCATCGCGGCATCTGGCAGGAGCCGCTGCGAACGGGAAAGTACCCGATCAATCCTCGCTGTTACCAGGCCGTCATTGTGCCGACGTTTATCATCACGCTGAACTGGGCCGATGTTGTGTCGCAAGCGCACAATCTTGATGCGCAACTGAAGCAGATTGAGGCAAAGAGCAGTGAGGGGTTTCACTTCGCGATCGATCTGCAGGTGCAGATTCACATTCCAGACACCCAGGCTCCGTATGTCATCTCCATGGTTGGAAGCGTGGCGAACCTTGTCAACGAAGTGTTGCAGGCCGCGGTGGGCAACCATTTTCGCAACAAGCTGCAAAGCATGCCAGCGGTGAGCTTCATTGCCACTCGCGAAGCGGTGCAACAGGGTGCATTCGAGTACATCAAAGAAGAACTGGCGAAATATCGGGTCGAAACGCGCGGCGTCTATATCCAGGCAGTGGTGCTCCCAGAGCAATTGGTGGAAGTGCTGACGGAACGGGAGATCGCCAATCAACAAGTGGACACCTACAAGATGCAGAAGTCGGCTCAGGACCAGCGCACCGAAACCGAGAAGGCCAAAGGCACTGCGGACATGCAGGCGGACCTCGCGAAGTCTCAGGTCGGTGTGGACATCCAAAGCAACCGGACTGCGGCCCGGAAAATGGAAGCCCAGGGAGAGGCCACGTTCATCGAGCAGACCGGCGCGGCCCAGGGCGCGCAGGTCAGATCTGTCGGTCTGGCAAGGGCGGAGGCGTACGAGAGGCAGGTTGCCGCCCTGGGAGCGACCGCCACGGCGCTGGTGAACGCCGTCGAAGCCCTTTCGAAGAGCAATGTGCCGTTTATGCCGAACACGTTGGTCATGGGCGGCAGCGAGGGAAGCGGCTCGCTCGGAGGAGTGATGGCGCTCTTGATGCGCCAGATCGACGCCGGGCTTGCCGCGAAGCCAGTGCCGCCGACGCCCCGGGGATGACGTTGCGATAACTCCCGGTTGGTCGCCCAGTGTTTAATAATCCGCACAAAGGCATCCACCCGACGAGTGCCGGTTAAGGGAGTTGTTAAGGGATTATGAGGAAAGTGAAGGTGAAGGTGAAAGGCCCTTCTTATTTCTTTCTCCTATATAAATATAAATTCATCTGTATCTTCATTTTCCTAGAACAAGAGTGTAGGAACTCGCCTTTCACCTTCACTCTTCACCACCATGCGGGCAGGCATATAGCAGCCGGTGGTGAAAGTCCTTCGTCGCTTGTATTGTCGCGATTGACACACGGCAGACTTGAAGCCTCTTACCCGCGACCTGGGGCGAGGTCTCGACTGCCACCGTATCCAAGCTGGCCTCGCGTAACAAGAATAAGCACGCCGGCGGTGGCAAGTCCACACAACGCCAGCACCAGTTCAAACGGAATGTGTATGCGTGGTCCGGCGGTGCCCACGAACAGGCCATTGAGGAACCTGGACGTCGTGTTGAAGGCGGCGTGCATCGCGATCGGTGTGATCACGCCGAAGCGCGCGAGGTTGGTGCCATACGTCAGGAGGAAGGTTGTACCGATCACGATCAGGACGTCGATCCACGCTGGCGCGGTGATCCAGTCAAAATAGAAGAAGAGTGGCAGGTGCCAGCCGGCCCAGAGCAGCGCGAGAAGCATCGACGCGCGAAGCGGTCCGAAACGCGCTTCAAGCCGAGGCAGCGCGAATCCCCTCCAGCCGGGTTCTTCAAACAGGGGGCCGCCGAGAAGCGTTGAATAGTTGTAGACGGACACGGAAGTGAGGATGCCCCAGTGGAGATGCCGCGGATCGGCGGTCGTCACGGAGGGGAGAACGACGTATGCCAGAACGATCAGCGCCACGCCGATCACCGTCGCACCGAGTGTGCGCAACCACGTGGTGCGAAATCGAAAGGCTTGGTAGTTTCCCACCGCAGCGCGGTGCGTGATGACCGCCGCGAGTGTCGGTCCCAATGTAGCGACGAATATCCATTGATGGGCCGCCTGGACGATGACCATCGGCACGTACACAAGCCAGGCCCACGCATAAGCCAGTGCAAAAAAGACGACGAGTGGATACTTGGCGGCCATGCTCGTGAAACGTCTCTGACGTCGCGGAGAGCGTCCTACAATGCCGCGCAGATAAATCTGCCCCGGGGTGGGGACCGAATCGGGAGGTGGGGGTGGGGGTTTTCGGGCTGCGATGGCCGCGGGATGTTTCCAGGACAGGAGTGCCCTCGATCAGGCGCTCGCGGAGGCAAAGGCTGCCGCCGTGCGGCAATAGCGATCGGCGCACTTCTATCAGCGACGCAGCGCGATGTGGACGTTCGTCGGCGGGTCGGGGCAGTTGCCTTTGGGAAAGCCTTGGGCGAAGAGGTCAACGGTCTTTTCTGAGGCGGTTCCGGAAGTGTAGTCAATGCACTCTCGCTCCGGCACATTTCTCCGGCAGCCGTCCGATACGAGATGGTCAGCGATCCCCAGAACATTGGCCCGGCGTATCTGTCGTCTGGTCTCGAGCATTCCGCTGACCGTCCCGCTCGCGCGCTGGCCGTCGACGGTAAAGTCCCCCGAGATGTTCAGCGTGCCTCGCTCATTTGTCAGGTTCGCACTTGCCGGCTGCACGCCCCAGCTCGACTCGAACGTGCCGCTCCATCGGCCGGTCACCTGCGTCTGGACAGCCCAGGTGCGTTTGGCGAAGCCCGCACGCCGGGAGACAAGCCAATACGCCGGCCACGAGTAGCGATCGATACATCAGCCTTACGGTCCGGTAAGGCAAGTGCGATGCCGCCAGCGCCGAAGACAGATCTACTGGCGAGAGCAGCACAGAAGGTCTTGCGGTTACAGCTTCGGGGCGAGGCTGACGAAAACCGCACCTCGTTTTGAGTCTCGAATCCGATGAGCACATTCGAAACCGGATTGTTCGTAGTTGCTGCTGCGCTGCACTGAAATGAAATTGCCACCCCTTCCCGCCGTTTTGAGAGGTAGGGGAGGGGTTTTCGCACCTGCGCTCCCGCGAAACTGACGTCGATGTCGATATGAGCTGCTGTGCGGATTGGCCCCAGATTCGTGACGGGTATTCGCTCCACCCGAACAGCGCGATCGCGAGGGTTCCTCGGGCGGATAGGTAAACTAGGCGACAAGGCAAGAGTATTCCTGTCGCCCAAGCGCCAGAGTTGCCAGCAAATGCGGCAATGCGTGGTCCGAACACATTGGAGCGTTGCCATCGTCGGCATACACTGCGGGCGCTGTTCAAGTATAGGGGCTACGGAGTTGAATCAAATACTTGTTGGGCTGGCGAACTGGAAACGGTGTCCTGTTGATTCGGGCGACGGTGCTCCTTGCAAGTCCGACGGGAGGAGGCGACGTGCGAAAGACTGTCAGCATTCTGCTCGCTAAGTATGAGAGTGGAGCAATAAGTCGGCGGCAAGCCGTGGCTGCATTGGCTGGTCTCGTCGCTGCTAGCACCGAGTGCTCGGCGGCTGGCGGCGCGCTTGATCACCTCGGTCTACAAGTCGAGCGATCCTGACCGATCGACGAGGTTCTATCGCGATGTGCTTGGTTTTACATTAGCGTCAGGAACGAGACCCGATGGGTCAGTGCGACTGAACCTTCCTCGCGGTGGATACGTGACGCTCCGCAATGCGAAGCCCGCCGGAGCCGTCGATCACTTCTGCATCGCTCTGAGCGACTTCAACAAAGAGCGAGTTACTCAGCAGCTGAAAGCACAAGGCGTCGTCCCGATTGACGAACCCAGTTTCACGGGAACGGGAGCGGGATTTCACGTGGTTGACCCAGATGGGCTGAGGGTGCAGTTGCTTTAGTTTAGAACCCGCCCTTCACCTTCACTCTTCACCACCATGCGGGCAGGGACATATAAGGCAGGTACCCGAGCCGCCAGGAATTTTTGAGCGTCCAAATAAATCTACCGAGGGGCGGGGGCCGAAGGAGAGGTGGGGGAGGGGGATTTTGTTGGCGGTGGAAGGAGGTTAGGGGGCCCAGCGAGGTCGCCACTGGGATTGGTAATTCCTGTGGCGTTACGCCAGGAGGAGCGGTCGGTGGGGCGTGCAACGATCGGATTTGGAAATCCTTGGGTGCTCCGAAACTTCTTGTCTCACTAGCATGCTTCGTATCGGCCGACTTGGTAGTCAGAACGAGTAGCCGATGCGTGCGAGTGGGCCGTGCGTCCTCGCCTGGAGGTGATTTCCATCCTCGGGTCCGGTCTCGTCCAGCGTGTAGTAGTTGAATCTGTAGCCGAACTCACTGAACCAGTTACCGTGTCCGCGCCAGTGCACGGTCCCAATCGCATCGAGGATGGTGCTCGAGGTGTGAGTCGGTCCCCCTTCATCATTCCAGTGCCGCCAATGGCTGGCACGAAACCCATCGCCGCGGAGCTCGAGAGACCAGGTGGGCGAGAGCTGGGTTGAATACCGCAGTCCGAGGACCGGAAGAGGAAACGTCTGGGCGTAGAAGTCCTCGCTCGGCTCCTTCCGGATGCTGCCAGGGCGACTGTCGCACCGAAGCTCCAGTTGATGTAGTGATAATCGACTCCGAGGAGCAACGAGACCGAGTTCTTTCCGCGGGCTTCCCCGTCAGTCGACGGAGATACGTAAATCGCACCTCAATCCATTCCGGCTCGCTGTCAAGCCGCGTGCCCCCCTCGAGAGTCGTCTGGTTGAAAACCTTGTCGGACGCGAGGGTTGTGCTCCCTCGCAGGTGGACGAACGTCGTCGTAGCTTCCAACGTGGTCTTGTCGCTTTTATGGAATCGCACTCCGACACTCGCGCTCTCCGCGGTGTGCACGTCAAGATCACCGAAGCGAAACCGATCGCCCTCGACGTTGAACTCCCGCGCACTGACGAAGCCGTTCACCAGCCCGAACTGCCCGTCTCCGAAGACATCGAGCCGGCGGGGAGGGGCCGCGGCTGGTGCGGCATTGGCGCCGGGCTGCGCTCCCGTGGTGGTCATCGAGGATTGCGCCTGGCTTGACGAAGCAAAACACATCGAAGCGGCCGACGTGACGACGAGAAAACTCAAGCGACAAGTGAGCGTCGACATTGTGGCCTTTCGCCCTTATTTCTCGTGAACAATCCTTCACGAGATCACGCGGCCGCCGAACGAACATCACGGCGACACAACCATCGCAAAGGGACCCAGGGGTGAAGAGTGAAAGTGAGAATGCCTTTCCCACTTCTTTCTCCTAAATAACTAAATATTCAATCTTGTATTTATTGTTTTTTCTGTTGCAACAGTGTTAGGACCCTGTGCATGGGGAATTTCTGAATTCGTGAGCGTTTCTTAGGGATGTCGCGACCTTGGTCGGATCGTGCCGTGCGCGATCTGGCCGTTCTTTTTCTGCATCTGCTGGCGACGGTCGCCCGACTGGCGGGACCCGGAGGCGTGCGTTCCGTGGTCGCCGAATCCGTGCTCGTCAGCACCAACTGCTGATCCTCAATCGTGCCAGGAAACGGTCTCCCAATCTCCGCTTCGCTGATCGCGTGGTCGCCGGCCTGTGTACGCTCGTCATGCGCCCGGGCCGGCTGATTCGTCCGCGATCGTCCTCAAACCGTCAACGCTATTGAGCCTTCATCGAGCCCTGACACAGCGAAAATATCGGCGGCTCTTCTCATCCACGGCGCCGACGAAGCCGGGGCCGAAGGGCCCCGCCGATGAAGTCATCGCCGCAGTCGTCGACCTGAAACAGCGGAATCCGACGTGGGGTTGTCCACGAATCGCTCAACAGATCGCCCTGGCCTTCGGTATTCCCATCACCAAGGATGTGGTGCGGCGCTTCTCGCAGCTCGGTACCAGCCGGAACCAGACTCGGCGGGGCCGTCCTGGCTCACCGTGCTCGGTCACACAAAAGACAGTCTGTGGAGTCTCGATCTGTTTCGATGCGAATCGGCCGTCCTGCACACACACTGGGTGCTCGTCGTGATGGACCAATGCACGCGCCGGATCGTGGGCTTTG
>CAVRYD010000014.1:0-1100616 GCA_963725335.1 uncultured Acidobacteriota bacterium
CGCAACCATCGGATAGTGGCGCCACAAGACAGGTACCGGAACTGTCCCTAAAATTGTCGCTGCTGGATATTCAAATCTCTTTGAGCCGCCCCGTTGCGTACCTGTGCAGCAGGCTCGCGATCAGCGTCTGGTAGGGCAGGCCCTCGGCGAGCGCGCGCTTCTGAATCGCCTCCAGGTCCTTGCTCGACAGCCGGATGTTCAGCCGTCGATCCTTGCGGAACGTGGCCCTCGCGTAGCGGGAGTATCGGGCGCGCTCGCGCTTGCCACCCTTGGCTGCCTTCCACTCGCCGCGCTCGACAGACTCGAGCAGCTCCTTCTCGTCGGCCTCAATCTTCATGGTCCGACTCCTCACCAAGGTACTCCTTCGTTGCCTTCCGGCTCGGGATGATCGTCTTCAGGAACACCGTGTGCTCGCCCTCCACGTCCGCCTCCGCGCGAAGCGCTTCGGCGTGACCTCGCCATAGCCCGCGGCGCGAGACGGCGGGCGAAGGCGGGAACGGCACTAAGTACACGTAGTCATCGCGCTGGACGACGAAGACGCACTGGCCGGCATATCGGTCGGGGTTCGGGTGTTCCAGGATGTCGAGCAGATCCCCGCGCTCGATGTGAAACACCACGTCCTCGAATCTTTTTCGTCGGCAAACAATGCCACAATCCGCTACCCAACAGCGGCTTCAGGCATGAGCTTCTGTCCACTTTTGTGACGAAGCCACCTTGTGCGATCAGACGCGAGGGGAAGCACCCGTCGGACACGCCGCGCGACAGACATCGCTCCGCCAAACCGTTGCCGATTCCAGTCGCCTGGAATCGCTCACGAAGCTGCCGCGGCAGCGGTCCGCTAGACGACTGGTGCGTTTCCCAAGCGTGAGGAGAAGTAGAGAAGCGCGCGGAGCTGCCTGCGGACGGTCGGCTTCTGCATGGCAACATAGCCGGCGATTTCGTACTCGTTGAACACTCGCCAAACCGCCGCCAGGAATCGCGGCATCTCGCGCGCGAACGCGGCGTCGTGCCGGGCGGCGTCCGCAAACATCCGCAGTTTCTCACCGACGAGATAGTCGAGCGCGTCCTTCACGCCGAAGCGTCGCTTGATCGCACGCGTGGCGCGGCATTGCTCGATCCAGATCTTCTCGAAGCGCATGATGGGAGAAATATACCCTCGTAGCCAGCGAGCTGCAAAAGGTCGCGTCGGGCAGTGGCCAGAATCGCGGCTGTTTCGTATGCTGCATCATGCTTCCAACAGATCCTTTGCTGTTCGATCCCGACGATCTGCCCTCATCGCCGACGGATCGTTCGCTCGCCATCCAGTCCACACCCGGTCGGCCACTCGGCAAAGAGGAACGCGCGTTCAATCGCGCGCTCGCCAGGCTTCAGGCGCTCAGCCGCGCACTGGATGAGGAGAAGCGCCGGCTCGATCGGTTACTGGTCTTCCATGCAGCGGAAATCCGTCCGCGCACCGACCGAGCCATTGCGCTGCGCGTCGGTCTGTACGGGCGCTCGCACCATTCTTCGATGATCGCCGGTTAACGAAGGCACAACACCGCGTGCTCCGGCGGATCCTGGGCGAGCAGCTCGATGACGTGTTGACGCACCTCGAGAAGCCGGACCCTGATCTGCAGGCTCTATTTGAACGGCTACACGACGTCAGCTATGCGCAGGCGGTGCAGGACGATATGAAGGAGGCGCAGGCCGGAATGGCAGCCCTCTTCGACGAGCTCGGGCTCGATGTTGAAGTACCGGAGCTGCGCGCGGACATGACCGAGGAGGACGCCGCAATCGCGGCCGCCCAGTTGGCACACGAACTCCGCCGTGCTGAGGAGAGCCGCGACGGCGCGAAGCAGAAGTCGCGACACGAGAAAACGGCACGGGCTGCAGAGGAGCGGGCCCGCCGGCACGAGCAGCTGCGGAAGGACAGCCTGGGTGCCGTCTACCGCCGGCTCGCCAAGGAGGTGCATCCGGATCTCGAGCGCGATCCGGCCGAGCGCGAAAAGAAGAGCCGCGTTATGCAGGAGATCACCGCCGCGTACGCCCGAGGTGATTTGCACGCGTTGCTCCAGCTCGAACTCGAGTGGCTCGGTGGATCGAGCGGCGACGCGGTTCGTCTGAGCCAAGACAAGCTGCGGGTGTACACCGAGCTGTTGAAGCAGCAAGCGGCTGAGCTCGCGGACGAAAGCCAATCGTTGCGGCTCCATCCGCGATATGCGGCCCTCATCATGGAGGGGCCGTTCGGCCTGCCGGTGATCATCGACGGGCCGCGTGAAGTGGAACGACTCGACACGATCATCGCGCAGATCCGCTCCGCGCTCGACCGCCTTTCATCTCGCGACGCGCTCGAGGAGGTTCGCTGCGCTATCCGTGAGTACCGGGATTCGGAGAAGCGGCGGACCTTCGGTGGACGGCGGCGCCGCGAATAAAGCCTCGAAGACGCGACTGACGCTCAGTTCACCTCGGTTGCGGTCGTGCGGCTGGCATCCTCGGCGACGTAGGGCATCTACGAGTGCTTGGCGCGACTCGTACGACCGCGCGACTTGATTCGATCGGCGAGTTGCCGGCCCGAAGCCTTGTCGTAGGCTCGACCTTCGCCACGAGCAAGCTGATCAAAACCTGCCTGCACGTCGGCGCGCAACTGCTCCCGCGTCTGGTCGCGTTCCTTCAAAAGGCGCAGTGCCTCGCGGACAACTTCGCTGGCCGTCTGGTAAAGACCGCTCTCAACCTTTTCGTTCACGAGTCGTTCGAGCTCTGGCGTCAACGAGACGTTCATACAAATCAGCCCTCGCATCGAGCCTAGAGGCCATAGCCGATATTGTCAATATTTGACATAAACGGACACGCGACGCACGCTGGGCTGTCCCCCGAATTGTCCCTGACAGCGCCCAAAAACAGCCCTCCAGAGCCAACCGCATAGACCTCATGCGACCGCTGAGTTCGGGTCTCGGACGACCACTCGATGTATCTCGCTTTTCATTCCTTGAAAGCGAATCCTCTGAACCCGCACTCGAACTGCTCCCGACCCCTGGATGGCGGTAGCGTGTAACCAACTGAGAGCGGAAAGAGATAGCCATAGAGCGGCGCATATCCCATCGTTTACGCTGGCTATCCAGGAGGTCTCGGCGGACATCTTGCTACGACGGCTCCGAGCTCAGGCGCGCGGACGACAACCGGCGTCGCGGCGCCACTGTGCGTCGTTCTTCAGCGGGAGGGTGCAAGTTGAATACGACAGACCGTGGAAGACTCCTTCGCATCTACCCGGTGCTCCGGGAGCTGCCACCTGTTCTTCTGAAGAAGGTCGAAGAGACGGCCAAGCCGGTCCAGGCGCCGGGTGGTCTACGGCTGTTCGGTGACGGCAGTCCCTGCGCCAACTACCCGCTGCTTCTCGAAGGGATCGTCCGGATCTCGAAATCCAGTCCCGATGGCCACGAACTCCTCCTGTACCTTCTCAATCCCGGGGAGAGCTGCGTCATCACGGTCGTGGCGCTGCTCGGCGAGACGTCCTTTCCGGCTGCCGGAACGGCCGACACGCCGCTCTCTCTGCTGGGCGTCCCCCGGAGCGTGTTCCTGGAGATGATCCTGGAGTCCCCGGCCTTCCGAGTCTTCGTGTTCAACTCCCTCTCCCAGAGGATGGCGCACCTGATGGCCCTCGTTGACGACGTGGCTTTCCGCCGAGTCGACCAGCGGCTGGCTTCGCGCCTGCTTCTCCAGCGGCAGCCCGACGCCACAACCCATCAGATGCTCGCCGACGAGCTGGGGACGAGCCGCGAAGTCGTGAGCCGGATCCTGGAGACGTTCCAGCAATCCGGGATGATCAGGCTCGGCCGAAAGCGGATCGAGATCCTGGACCGGGTCGCATTGGACCGGCTCCACCGAGTCCAGGGCGGCTGAGGTCGGCAGAGTCCCGCCGAATCTCCTTCCTGGCGTGCGACGAGCGCACGCCACCTCAACCTTGCGTCCCGCGCTCGGTACGCGAACGCTCGCTCACTGTGTGACAACGGTCACAGACAGCCGGTGCCGGCCTCCGCTACAGATTGACCCTGATCGCCACCCTGAGCCAGTCCGGCGTGAGGGCGTGACGGACCAGCGTCGGCATTGCCGTGTCGGCGGCGAATTGGAGATGACCTATGCAGACTCACCTGCGACGTGTGCGTCGAATCGTTCATCACCTGATGCTGGCGGCGGCGCCGGCCGCGGTGATTCTGATGCTCGTGGCCGGCATGAGCCTCGCGGTCGGCGCCGCCACCCTCCTGTCCGAGCTATGGACTGCCGGAGGCCTGTCTGCGGGCACCGATAGCGCGGGTCAGGCCGCACGGATCGCCTCCGATGCCTCTGGCAATGTTGCCGTGGTGTCGGGACCATCCGGCGGACGTGATCTGGCTGTCACGTCGTACACGGCGGATGGGACGCTCCGCTGGCGCAGTACCGTCACGCCCGGCGTTGGGCACGTTCGTCGGAGACTGGGTGGTCGCTGCGCCCAACGGCGATTTCGTCGCGATCGGGCACAACCAGGACTCTCACGGCCGTCCGATCGCCAGCACCATGCTCCGGTACGACTCGAACGGGACGCTCCTGTGGCGGGTGGACTTCTCCGCGTCGGATTCTTCCCGACAGTCGGGCGGCTCTTGGTCGACGCTGCGGGCAACGCCTATCTGGCCTGGAGCGCGGTCGGAAGTGGCTTGTTCGTGCAGAAGTACAGTCCGTCCGGTGCCTTGCTCTGGTCGCAGGCGGACTCCGACCGGCGGCGGCTACGCCATCGCCTCCTCGCTGGCGTTGAGCCCCGACGGCGCCGATGTGGCGGTGACAGGGAGTGTCTCGGGCGGCGCGACATGGATCACGGCCGTCTACGATGCCACGACGGGCGTTCGCCGATGGCAGGCGACGGCCGCCGAGGGCACCGCCGCCAGGGACGTCGTGGTGGACGCCTCGCGCGTGTACGTGACCGGTCAGGGTGTGACCGGCGCGGGCACCCCCGCGCTCGCGTACTTCCTGACTGTGGTCGCCTATGACCGGGCGACCGGAGCGCGGCTGTGGCGCAAGGACAAGAAGCCGGCCGATGCCTACGACGCCGCTGGTCTCCGGATGGCCATGGCGCCGGACGGGAGCCTGGTCGTGACCGGCCAGACGAATCGTGGGTTCCTCGACTGGTACACGGTTGCGTTCGAGACCACGGGAGCGGTGCGCTGGGAGGCCGTTCGCGACGGCGGATTGAACACAGACGAGATTCCGGCGGGCGTCTTGGTGCTGGCAGACGGCACAACCGTGGTGACTGGAAAAGGCGGTCCCAACCTTCCGGGCGGGTACATCCCGGGAGTGACGGCCGGCTACAGCTCGAACGGTGAACTGCTCTGGGAGGCGTTCTCGAGGATGGCCACGGTCTGGGCCACGGCGCTTCCGAATGGCGACGTGTGTGCCGCCGGCGGCTACGACGCGTTCATCACATGCTGGCGGGTCTCGGGCGCGGTGAGGGCGGTGATGTCCGCCGCTCCGTCGACCGGCGTCGCGCCTCTCCTCGTGTCGTTCGACGGTTCCACGATCGACGACTCCCAACGGAACGATAACCTCATGGACATGGTCATTCGGCGATGGGGCCTTCGGTACGGGGCCTCTGATCACTCACCTGTACACGGATCCGGGGACGTACGCGGCGTCCCTGACGGTCACCGATAGCACCGGAGCGTCGAGCGTGGCTACGGGTTCCATCGTCGCGAACCCTTCGCCTCCGGCCGCGCCATCCGGCCTGACTGCCTCGCAATCCGGCACTTGGTCGTGCTCACGTGGCAGGACAATTCGTCGAACGAGACTGTCTTCTACATCGAGCGGTGCCAGGGCGTCGGCTGCACGGACTTCGGGAGCTTCATCGCCACCCAGTGGCCCAACGTCCCAAGCTACACCGACTACTCGGCCGTCACAGGGCAACGCTACAGCTACCGCGTCCGCGCTTACAACAGCGGTGGGTACTCAGCCTATTCCAACATCGCGAGCATCCTGGTCGGGGCGGCCAATCAACCGCCGACAGCGGTGATATCGGCCGTTCCCACAACCGGAGTTGCGCCCCTGAGCGTGGCGTTCAACGGCTCGCGTCGTCGGATCCCGACGGAACCATCGCGACCTGGGCCTGGTCCTTCGGCGACGGCACCTCGGGGAGCGGACCGATGATCACCCACGTCTACTCCGCCGCGGGATTCTACGTCGCGAACGTGACGGTGACCGACAACGGCGGTGCATCGAACACGACCTCCGTAACCATCAATGTCACGACGGGCGCATCGAGCGTGCCCACCGCGCCGACGAACCTGGCCGCGAGCTCGAGCACCCGCGCGCAGGATCAACCTCACGTGGATCAACACGGCCACCAACGCGACGTCGATCACCGTGCAGCGCTGCAGCGGGAGCTCGTGCACGGGGTTTGTCGCCGTCGCCCAGCTCGCCGCGACGGCGAAGTCCTGGACCGACACGGGGGTGAAGTCGCGATCGACGTATCGCTATCGCGTGTCCGCGTCCAACGCCGTGGGGAGATCGCCGTACTCGAACATCGCGAGCGCGACGGCGCGCTGAGCACGTCGGTCGTCTATGCGTCTCCATGTCGGTCTCGAGGGCTGTCCAATGCGTGCGATGAAAGTCTTCGGCGTGATCGTGATTTGCGGAGCAATGACCACCGCGTGGGCGACATTCGACGAGTGGCCCTCGCAGGTGGTAGCGAGTCTGAGCTGAACGACCTCGGATACGCGCTGTTGCGCATGAAGAGCGGTCCGACTGAGCCGCGGGACCCTTCAAAAGATCAAATCCGACACCGCGCGATTGAGTTCATCAGCCATGTCATGACCAATGATTCGGCGTAAGATGACCGCCTTCCCGTTCCTGACATGACCTCAGAGCGCTGGCGACTGGTCGAGCGGCTCTACCACGACGCACTAGAGCGCCCGGCCGCAGAACGTCCCGCGTTTCTGGCGGAAGCCTGCGCGGGCGACGAGGCGCTTGGATTCGACGTGCAGTCGCTCCTCGATCAGCCCTCGATGCCGGGCTTCCTCGAAGAGCCGGCACTGGCGGTGGCTGCGGCGCTGGCCGCGGCGTCGGCTGCCGAAACTCCCGAACCGTCCTGGGTCGGACGGCACATCGGTGTCTATCACCTGCAGTCGCTGCTCGGCCGCGGCGGCATGGGCGAGGTCTACCGCGCGCACGACACGCGGCTCGGACGCGACGTCGCGCTCAAGCTGCTGCCGCCCGGCTTTACCGCAGACGCCGATCGGCTCACCCGATTCACGCGCGAGGCGCGCCTCCTCGCATCGCTCAACCATCCCAACATCGGCACGATTCACGGCTTCGAAGAAGCCGAGGGAATGCGCGCGCTCGTCCTCGAGCTCGTCGAGGGTGACACCCTCGCGGACCGCGTCGCCCGCGGGCCGCTGCCGATTCCCGAGACTCTCGCGATTGCGCGACAGATCGCCGACGCGCTCGAAGCCGCGCACGACAAGGGCGTCGTCCATCGCGATCTGAAACCGGCCAACATCAAGATCACGCCGGACGGGGTGGTCAAAGTGCTGGACTTCGGGTTGGCGAAGAGCGACCCGGGCGGCGCGTCGGAGCTGGCCAACTCGCCGACGATCACGGTCGGCGGGACCGTGGCGGGACTGATCCTCGGCACCGCGGCCTACATGAGCCCGGAGCAGGCGCGCGGCCGCGCCGTGGACAAACGCGCGGACGTCTGGGCGTTCGGCTGCGTGCTCTACGAGCTGCTCACCGGACGGGCGGCGTTCCCTGGCGAGACGGCCTCCGACACGATCGGCGCGATCCTGAACCGCGAGCCAGACTGGAACCAACTGCCACGCGATCTCCCGCCGGGCGTCATGACGCTCCTGCGCCGCTGTCTCGAGAAAGACGCGAAGAAACGCAAGCGCGACATCGGCGACGCCCGCGCGGAGATCGACGACGCGCTCGCCCGACCGTCGGCGGACAGAGCGGCCGGCGACGGGTCGAAGGCGAGCACCGCGGTCGTGCGGCGGCATGCCGTGATTCCCTGGCTCGTCGCCGCGGCAGGATTGATTGCGGCAGCGGTGGCCTGGTGGCCATCACGATGCCTGGCAGAATCCGCTCGCCGATGCGACGTTCAAGTACCTTGACGAGTTTTCCCGGCACCGAGTCGGATGCCGCCATCTCGCCCGACGGCCGATTCGTGGCGTTCCTCGCGGATCGGGATGGGAAATTCGAAGCGTTTCTCACTCAAATCGAGAGCGGCACGACTACCCGCTCGCGAAAGGGAACGGCGGACGGTGACAGCCCACGTGGAGGATCGGGGAGGCGCAGCCTCACCTTCACCGCGGACTCCGCCGAGCTGGCGATCCGGCTGGACAGCACGCGGCTGGTGCCGCTGATCGGCGGCGCGCCGTGACCGTTTCTTGACAAGAGCCGACAGGGAGCTGTCGTGGTCTCGCGATGGCAGCCGCGTGGTCTACATGACCAATGCCGTCGGCGATCCGATCACGGTCGCGGACGGCAATGGTGCGAATCCGAAGCGCATCTACGTAGCCGAAGAAGGGGTCCACAATCATGCGCCAGTATGGTCTACCGATGGACAGTGGATCTACTTTATCCACGGCGACCCGGACGCCGACCGCATGAGCATCTGGCGAGTACGGCCGACGGGGGAGCGCGCGCCCGAAGCGTTGACCGGCCGCGAGATTGTCACGTCGCTCGCGCCGCTCGACCCGCGCACGGTGTTGTACACGGCGCGCGATGCGGTAGGCGCCGGCCCGTGGCTGTGGGCGCTCGACACGGAAACGAGAACATCGCACCGGGTGAGCCCGGGCCTCGAGCAGGACACCTCGATCGCGGCGTCTGCCGATGGGCGACGGCTCGTCGCGTCCGTCGCCAGACCGCGCGCCGAACTCTTGATCATGCCGATCATGTCGAGGCTCACTACCGTTGACGACGTGCGACCGTACGGCGTGCCAGGTGTTCGCGCGCTCGCCCCGCGCTTCAGGGGCCAGGCCCTGTTCTACCTGTCGGGCCAGGGGACGGGCGACGGCCTGTGGCGGCTGCAGGACAATCAGGCGACAGAGATCTGGCGCGGGTCGCGCGGCGCCCTCCTCGAGCCGGCGTCGGTCTCTCCCGACGGGCTTCAGGTCGCCGTCGTGCTGCGACAGGGCGGGAAACGGACCCTGACGCTCGAGCGTGTCGAAGGGTCCCAGCCGCGGGCGATTGGCGAGTCCATCGATGTCGCAGGCACCTCCGACTGGTCACCGGATGGACAGTCGGTGGTCGTCGGCGGCGCCGTCGGAGAGGTCGAGGGCCTGTTCAAGATTTCCGTTGACGGCGGCGACCCGGTCCCCCTGACGACCGTGCCGGCATTCGACCCGGTGTGGTCCCCGGCCGAAGACCTCATCGTCTACACCGGCGCGAACGTGGGCGCTCAAGCCCCGCTGCTCGCGGTTCGATCCGATGGAAGGCCTGTGGAACTGTCGCCAGGGCAGACGGTCGCCTCCACCATCACTGGGCGGCTCCGATTTCTGCCGCCGAATGGCCGTGGTGTCGTGTTCCTTAAAGGCGGACGTGGGGGGCAACCGGACTTCTGGCTGCTGGATCTGACCACCATGAAGACGCGGCAACTGACCCAAATTACCTGGACCACGAGTCAGGGCAAGATTCAAACCTTCGACATCACTGCCGATGGCAAGCACATCATCTTCGACCGGTCGAGCGACAATTCGGACATCGTGCTGATCGATCTTCCGCAGCGTAAATAGGGGTGAATGCCAGTTTCGGCAGGCGGTTCCCGCTTCTGAGGGTGAGGCCGGCCCTCCGGCCCGAAAGGAACCTGTTATGGACGGCATTCTCCGGATGGTCTCAGCGGGCCTGCGGCATGTCGCTGGGCTGATTCTCGTCGGCGCCACCCTGATGGTCCCCGCAGCGACCGGCGCACAAGGCCTGACCGGCGCTCTGGGTGCCACGGTCAAAGACGAACAGGGCGGCGTGCTTCCCGGCGCGCGCGTCACCCTCTCATCGCCCGCGCTCATCGGCGGCCCGCTCACGGCCACGACGAACGACCGGGGCCACGTGCGATTTCCTGTCCTCGCGCCCGGAACGTACACGCTCGTCGTCGAGCTGCCGCCGCGGTTCGCGCCGTCCCGCGTGGAGAACATCACGATTGGCGCCGGGATGACCCGCGAGTGGACGCCGGTGCTCCGGGTCGGGGTTGCCGAGTCGCTTGTCGTCGAGGCCGGGTCGCTGATCGGGGCGGGCGAGAGCGGTTTCGCGACGCGATTCGGCCAGGAGCAGCTGCGCAACATTCCAACGCGCCGCTACAGCATGTTCGACATGATCCGTGCGGCACCCGGCGTGTCGGCCACGTCGCCGTCGAGCGGCACCGTCAACACCGTGTCGTCGTTCGGGTCCGGGGTGAACGAGAACCAGTTCCTGATCGACGGCACGAACTTCACGTGTCCGTGCCAGGGCGTGTCGCGCGCCGAGCCGAGCGTGGACGCGATTCAGGAAATCCAGATTCAGTCGACGCCTCACCAACGCGACCGGGCGGCTGCCGAACGACCGGCCGCACGCGTTCCGTCTGATGGGCTCGGTGACACTGCCGCGGACGAGCATCATGCTGGCCGCGAACCTGCAACACTTCAGCGGCAAGCCGTGGGCGGCGACGACCCAGATGTCGCTGCCGCAGGGCGACCAGCGCATTCTGCTCGAGCCGCGCGGCTCGCGCCGGCTGCCGTCACAGTCGCTCGTCGACTGCGCGTGGCGCGTCCGTTCCAGATCCGCGGCGTCGGAACGGTCAACCGGATGATCGACGTGCTCAATCTCTGAACGAGACGGCAGAGGAATCCATCGCCCGGGCAAGCTCGGCGACCACCAACTTCGGCGGGGGACGTCTTCGTCGACCCGAGGCGCGCGATGGACAGCTGAGACTCAGCTTAGGGCCTCGGTAGCTCTCCACGAGGCGGCCACACCGCTTCGTGGCCATCCCATCGGGGACGACGGTTGACGCGCCGGCCGTAGCGACTATTTCTTGTTGGCGTGCCATTCCGCTCCGACGCAACGGCGGACGTTGACGACTGGGTGACGTTAGGACACCCGTCTCTTCGTTCGGTGCCACGATCCTGCCGGCGATGGCGATACCATCCTCTCCTCCGAACCGAGAATTCACCGTGGATGATTGGGGCCGGCGGCGACAGCCTCACCAACCCTGACGTCGCGCATGTCATGCTCACGACCGCGCCGTTCACGACGGTGAACGTGAACGGTTCGTCGTCGTCGCCAGCGAAGGAGAACTCCTCCCCAATTGCCATTGACGTCGAAGGACTCAGGGGCAGCGAACGTATACGCGCCAATCGCCACGGCGTTCTGACCATCGGGGTTGGTCACCATGACGTCGACCGATCCGAGCGCGTGGCTCGGCGTGGTCACGTAGATCCGGTCGGGAATTACTGGTACCGAAGAATCCGCGACCACGTTCGTCGCGCCGAAGCCCACACGGATGCCCGGCGCCAGCCCGGTTCCTGTGATCATGATCGATGCGCCACCGCCGGTCGATCCGATCGACGGCGAGACCGAGAGAATGGTCGGGGCGGGGCCCCTCGGTGGTGTCGCGGGCGTGGCAGGTGCTGTCGCGGACGTGGCCGGTTGTGTCGCGGACGGGGCCGTTGGGCCGCCACCGCACCCGGCGACGCCGCAAACCATCAGCAGGCTCGCCGCAAATGATCGTCCCCAGTGGATGGTGCGCGTTCTCTTCGTCATCCTCGCTCCTCCTGTCTAAGAGGCGGGAACGGTGACCTGAAGGTGAAGAGGCCTAAATGCAGGGATTACTGACCACAACCCAGAGGTCACCGGACTGCTGCTCAGATGGGGACAGGGCGACCAGGGTGCACGGCGCAAAACGCACCGTCGCTGACACCGCACTTCGGCGCGATCGGAACGATCAATCGTCGGGACCATCCGAAAAGGCTTCCGGCCTTTAAGCCGGTAGACGGAGAAGTCGGTGCGATCCGTTGTGAACACGGACGTGCAATCGAGCTCTTCGGCCAGTGCCACCAGCGTCGCATCCGCAAAGTCCATCGGCAGATCGGCGTACTTGTCGAGCAGCTTCCGAACGCGCTGTAACGACGTAGGGGTAGAAGGAACGAGAACCGCACCGCCGGAAAGGAAGAAATCGACGCAGGCGGCGCGTCCGCCTTGAACACCGGCCAGGAGGTGAGTGGCTTCGGTCAGCACCGCCTCGGTCGACACCACAGGGCCGGTCCAGTCGGCGAAGGCACGACGGCACTTCAGGTGGTGTGTCTGGCTGCGATCGAGGAGCGAGACCAGCGCACCGGTATCGAGCAGCAGCTCACCGGGCATGCTTCAACGACGCGAGAACGTACTCACGATGTCGCTCCGCCAAGTCCGGGACTCCTGACGACAACGAACCGATAAGGTGTTCCACGCGTTCGGCGCGTCTACCGTCGGCTGAAGGTTCTCCCTGAAGGAACGCCTCGAGCGCCATGCGGACGACGTCCGAGGGCCGACGGCCCAGGCGGCGGGATGTCCGCCGGAGAGTGCGACCCAACGATGAGGGCAGACGGACCGTGATCTGATCGTCCACGAAAGGGTCCTCCAATGCGTGCACTGCAATTGTAGTGCGACGCACTGCGGCCGGCAAGGTACCTGACGATCGCTCGGGAATCAACCTTCGACGTGTGCCCACAAAGCACACATTGGCATCGTCGCAGTGTGCCCAGAAGTGTGCCCAAACGCGGTCCCACGCCGGTCATCGACAGGACCTACCCGCTCAGCGAAGTCCGGGAGGCGATGCGCTATCTGGAAGAGCGGCACCCTAGAGGAAAAATCTTGATCACCATGTGAGGCGGCCTCAGCCGAGGACCGCGAAGAGGGCCGAGCGCTTGTGCTCGAGCGCGTCCCTGGCGGAGGTCAGACTCCAACAAAATAGAACGCCGCGAGCATCGCGAGCCGGAGGCGCGCCTGGGGTACCATGAGCCAATGTGATGGCACGGCCATCGCGAGGGACCGGCGCCACGGCGCGTAGATCGCGTCGCTGACGTTGCCGCGGGATCTCGGGTTCGATCGATCGAAGAAGCCCTCCCGCCGATCCCGAAAACGGGCAGGTCGCGATCAGGTCATTGGAGGTGCGGTCGTAATGTCGTCTTCTCTCGCCCGCCTGCTCAGCAACAACGCAGCCTGGGCGGCGCGGATGGTCGAGTCCGATGCCGGTTTCTTCGCGCGACTGCAGGCGCAGCAGACGCCCGAGTTCTTGTGGATCGGCTGTTCGGACAGCCGCGTGCCGGCGAACGAGATCGTCGGGCTCGCTCCCGGCGAACTCTTCGTCCACCGCAACGTCGCGAACGTCGTCGTGAACACGGATCTCAATTGCCTCTCGGTGCTTCAGTACGCCGTCGACGTGCTACGCGTCCGCCACGTGATCGTTACTGGCCACTACGGCTGCGGCGGGGTCCGCGCGGTATTCGACGCCGCGAAGCTGGGTCTGATCGACACCTGGCTCCGTCATGTAGACGATGTGCGGCAACGGCATCATCGATCGCTGCACCAGCTGCCTTCCGACGCGGCGTTCGATCGACTGTGCGAGCTGAACGTCGTCGAACAGGCGCGGCACGTCTGCGAAACAACGGTGGTGCAGGACGCGTGGGCTCGCGGCGCCGCACTGGTCGTTCACGGCTGGATATACGGACTGCGCGACGGGCGGCTGCGCGATTTGGGGTTCGCCGCCGCACGGCCGGATGAAGTGGAGCCTGCCTACCGGCGCGCGGTGGTCGGGACGCTGGTGCCCGTTGAGTAATCGCGAATTCTGCGTGTGGCGGTGATCACTGAGACCAGGCGGCTGCCTGATCGCGACGGCCGGGGAGCACTCTGGCGATCAGGACCTCCTCGTCGTGCCGATAGTAGATACCGTGATTGCTTCGTCATCTGCTGTTTTTCGATGGGTTCCGAGCGGCCATGATCGCTCGTCACGTGGGCGCGCTTGTTGACCTGGCCCACCTGGCATATACTGATGTATACGGCGCCCATTGGAGGTCCAACGATGCAGCGACGAGCCAAGGTGTTTATGAACAACCGGAGCCAGGCCGTCCGGCTGCCGAAAGAGTTTCAATTCGACACCGAGGAAGTGTTCATCCGCAAGGAGGGTGAGGATGTCATTCTGTCGCCCCGCCCGACGGATTGGGCATCGTATCTCGAGAATGGTCCCGTCGCGTCTGACGCGTACATGACGAACCTCGAGGACCTGCCCGTCCAGGAGCGCGAGCCCTGATGGCTCGATACATGCTCGACACCGACACGTGCTCCTACATCATGAAGCGCTCGAGCGAGGCGGTGATCAAGCGGCTGAGCAGCGTACCGGTCACCGAAGTCTGCATGTCGGTGATTACCAAGTCGGAACTGCTCTACGGCGTTGAAGTGTCTCCGCGCCGAATGCAGGACGCCACCGCCCTCCACGCGTTTCTTCCGCACGTCGCGGTCCTGGAGTTTCCCGACGACGCTGCTGCCCACTACGCGCAGATCCGTGCTGACCTGAAGAAACGATGCCAGATGATTGGCGCCAATGATCTCTTCATTGCCGCTCACGCCCACAGCCTCGGGCTCAGACTGGTGACGAACAACATCGCCGAATTCAATCGCGTTAAAGGTCTGACGCTCGAAAATTGGACGACGCGTCCGGTTCGTCGTGTCCGCGCGACAGACGACAAATAGCCGCCGGTGAGGACCGGTGCAGTACCGCCAAGGCCGACCGAACCCGAGCTGACAGTGGGGAGGGAACGACATATGCCCGACGCGAGGACATTCACAGCCAAGCAAGGGCAATATCTCGCGTTCATTTATTACTACACGAAGATTCACAGCATGCCACCGGCGGAAGCAGATTTCCGGCGGTTCTTTCGCGTGACGCCGCCTGTAGTACACGAGATGATCAAAACGCTCCACGCGCGCGGGTTCATCGAACGTGAACCAGGTAAGGCGCGCTCAATCAGGCTCTGTCTTACGCGAGCGCAATTGCCAGACTTGGAATGAAGTCGGCTGCGAACGGTAGTGCTACACGATCAGGCGAACAGCGTTATCGCCCTCGCGTCAGCGCTCCCTGCATGACGACGATGTCGGAGTAGATGGGACCGCCGCGGATCATGATCGCGTGCTCGCCGTCGGGCATGACGTCGAGGCGGCCACCGTCGCGCGGCACCGAAAAGAGCGCTCGCCTCGATGTCAACACCGGCCCGCGCGGGCCGATGTCGATAGCGGCAACTGTGTCTCCGTCTTTGAAATACAACGTGGACCCGTCTCGATTCCAGCGAATGGGACTGCCGCCACGGGTCGAGACTTGCACAAATGCGGTCAGATCCGTGAGTGGTGCGACGCGCGTCTCGGCGGTGCCGGACGCATTTGTCTGATACGCGAGCCATCGGCCGTCGGGTGACGGTGTCGGCAACTCCTCCGCCGCAGGTGTCGCGAGCCGCACGACGGGCTTCGCGGCCGCATCGCCGAGCGCCACGGACATGAGGTCCTCCTGGGCCTGATTGGACTGATAGGCGCTGTAGTACAACGTCCGGCCATCCGCGGACACGCCGGTCGGGTACGCATCCCATTGCGCGGGAATGGGCTCGATCTTGCCTGTCTCCGTCGGTCAGCACGCTCCACATGCTCGTCGTGCGCTGGTCGGGGTCGATCCGAAACTGCGCAAAGAGGATGCGCTTGCCGTCCGGCATCCAGCGAGATCCAAGCGTGTCATCGAGGTAAGTCACCTGCGTCAACGCGCCCGTGTCGAGCGTCAGCGTCCAGAGGGTTCGTCGAGCGCCTTCCCAGCGGCCGAGCGCCAGGCGAAGACCGTCGGGTGACGCGGTCGGCCAGAGCCAGGCGCCTTGCGGCACCCGGATGTCACGTTCTGCCCCCGAGCGGTCCACGATGACGACTCGACGGTCCGAGCGTGGCGAGCCGGCAATATAAAACACGTCCCCGGCCGCACTCGCGGCCGCCGGCGTGGCATAGCGCACTGGAACGTCGCGCGACAACACCGTGACCTCGCCGGTGACGCTGGCCGTCTCCACATCGAACGGCGCGGCGGCGATGGACCAGGTCGCGCCCTCCTGACGCGAGAACAGCAGATGCCCTGTCGGCGTGAGTCTGGCGTCCCAGCCCGTGAGCAGTTTGCGCAGCGTGCCATCCGGCTCGCGCACGGCGATCTGTTTTCGCTGCCGGTCATCATCGACACCAGCAGACGGCCGTTCGGCAGTCCCTCCGCACGACTGACATACGCGCGAGGACCGAACGAGATCGTGTCCACCGGCCCGCCGTTGGCTGAGACCGATCGGATCGCGTCGTTGCGGAGAGATGGGTAGCGAATCCGATCGTCCGCTCCCCATGTGAGGTTGATGAAATAGTCGTTCCCCTCTGCGATCTGTGCGGGCGTTCCGCCCTGCGTCGGGATCTTCATCAAGCCGGCGTCCGTACGGAACGCGATCCACTTGCCGTCAGGGGAGAAGACGGGAGCGTTTGCGTTCGGCGGCGCTCCCGCGATCGGCGACAGCTCGAGCGCGGACATGTGTCGCAACGCGAGTCCGCCGTAATCACGGTCGACGATCACAAGCATCGTCCCGTCGGGCGAGACGGCGAATCGGTCGGTCAGCGTTGCAAGATTCGGAATGCCGACGCCAAGAGTGGCGGCAACGTAGGTCCCTTTCGCCGCGGCCGGTGCCTCGACGCGTGACGCTCGCCACCATCCCCACGACGTGACGGCGGTCATGAGGACGAGGGCGCCACCGACCGCAAGCATGGCGGTCGACCGGCGCGGAGTTGCTGCAAGCGCACGCACATCGTCTGGCGATGGTGGTCTCGCAGCCTCATCGAGATCGAGGCGAGCGTCGGCGATTGCCGCAAGGCGGTGCTTCGGGTCCTTTTCGAGGCAGCGTCTCAACAATCGGCGGAGAGCGGCCGGCGTGTGCTCTGGTAGTGCCGCCCAATCCGGGTCTCGCTGAATGACGGTGGAGAGGATGTCGACAACGCTCTCGCCGGCGAAGGGCGCGCGTCCCGCGAGCATCTCGAACAGCACGCATCCAAACGCCCAGATATCAGCGCGCGCATCGACCGATCGCCCTTTGGCCTGTTCCGGCGCCATGTAGGCCGCAGTCCCGAGGATGATGCCTGCGGCGGTGACCGCTGGAGAGGTGACCGCCACCGCCTGTCTCGACCCTGCATTCTCGAGTCTCGGATCCGGATCGAGCGCCTTCGCGAGTCCAAAATCCAACACCTTGACGGTGCCGTCATCGCGTAGCTTGATGTTTGCCGGCTTGAGGTCGCGATGGATGATTCCCTGCTCGTGTGCCGATTCGAGCGCGTCCGCGATCTGCCTCGCGACTGGAATCGCTTCGTCGAGCGGAACAGCACCCCGCGCAATGCGATCGGCAAGCGTCGGCCCCTCGACGAGCTCCATCGCCAACGCGAACGTGCCTCCGGACTTCTCGACGCCGAAAATGTGGGCGATGTTCGGATGGTTGAGCGCGGCAAGGACTTCGGCTTCGCGCTGAAAACGCGCGAGCCTGTCGGCATCAGTCGCGACCGACGCCGGGAGCACTTTGATTGCGACCTGGCGCTTCAGATTCGTGTCGGCGGCGCGATACACTTCGCCCATCCCGCCTGCGCCGAGCGAGCCGAGGATTTCGTACGGTCCGAGGCGAGAGCCTGGCGTCATCGTTGCCGTGTCGGTCTGGCGCGGCGGTGTCCTATGTTACTTCCGGGCCGAAAAAGCCGCTGATACGGCTATCGCGGCGCCGGTAAACGCTGCTTCAACTCCTCCGACCAGTTCACACTCGTCTCAGATCCCCGACCGCACCCGCGACCGCGTGATGAATCCGAATGCAGCGTTTTTCTCGCGACGTGGTAAGTCCGAAAGCTTCGAAACAAGTGTTGGTTTCCCCGGATGAGCGATGTCCACTTCTTGAATCAGCCCCGCCGCTCGAGCGATGCGCGAGGACAAGAGGTCGCTGTGCGAGCCCTCCGAAACACGCAGCGGTTCCCCGACCACGCAGGCGCAGGTCGCACCGTGGCTGTCCGACGACAATCGATGTCTGGTCAGGGAGTCGCGAGATCGCGGCGCACGTAGAGGACCAGGTCGACGCCCGGCCTCAGAGCGTACGACCCGAGCCGCACGTAATTGTCACCGAGCTGAGCTCGGAGCGCGTCGTCCTGGCGTTGGGATCCGATGACGATTGGGTCCTTAGTCTTGGCAAGATGGCCGTAGTATCCGGCCGAGTAGTCACGAAGGTACCACGACAGTGGGAACTGGTCTGGCGACACGACGGCGATGGTCAACTCTGAACCGGCGTGTTCACGGATCTGCTCGATGCGTCTCGTCAAATCCAGCACGGCGCGCCGGGTGTGCGCGTAGACGTATGGATAGCGATCGTCGTCATACCAAACGAAATTGAGGCCCACTGCCCGGTACACGGAGATTGAAACGGCCAGGATGGCCAGTGCGACGAGCACTCGGCGCCACACGTTCGACGCGCGGACGTAGAGCACATCTGCCGCCCACCCGCCCACGATGGCGAATGGAACAATCATGTTGAGCGTGAGCCACGGAGTCTTGTAAGGGATAATCGAGTAGGCCAGGAGCGTTCCCATCGCCCACAGAGAAGCAAAGACGACAAAAGCATTGCGCGCGTACAGGAATGCGAGACCGCTGCCGACGAGACCCAACGCGAGCGACGGCATCTCTTCCCGGGCCAGCCACCAAAGGTAGGTATCCCACCGATGCACGTGATCGCGGGTCCCTGTGTGCGTCCAGAGCGCGAAACTCCGAAGCGCGTCCGTCAACCCCTGGCGATTCTGGAAGAACGAACTGTAAAAGAGTACGTTGACGCCCACGAATGTGGCGACGCAGACGGCGACGAGGCCGATCCGACGCAGCGTGAGACGGCTCCGACGCGTCGTTTCGCGTTCCTCGAACAGCCTTCCGCCTGTTCGCTGCTTGAATGCCCAGAGCAGCCGCGTCAGAACGGCGGAGATGACCAGGATGCCGGCCGTGATGATGGCGGTCTCCTTCGTGGCAAACATGAGCCCGGCCGTTAGTGAGGCGACGATCAGGTAAGCAGCGCGCCGGTGCTCGAAGCAGTACCACGCCGCAACGACGGTCCCCAGGGTGAAGCACACCAGCAGTGACTCGTGAATGAAGTAACGGGAAAAATAGATGGCGCCCGGCGAAATGGCGACGAGAGCCGCCGCGGCGAGCGAGCCCGCCGAGCCTATCCATGGCCGTAGATAGATTGTCAGCACGACGATAGCGATTCCACAGAGAGCCGGAACCAGTCGGATCCCGTACGTCGTCAGGCCAACCGCCTGTGCTGCAACCTTCGCCAGATAGAAGAGCGTCGGACCGTGATAATTGGCGGGGTCGTAGTGGTACCAGGTACGGCGGACGCATGAGCCGTATCACGAACAGGCCGTTGACGCCCTCGTCGTGATGTAGTGGGTTGAGCTCGAGGTAAGAAAGGCGGAAGGCAATCGCCACCGTCACGATGAGGATGCCCACCAGCGACCACGCGATGGGCGAGATTCGCGACGAGCCGTCAGCTTCGCGTTGCATCCTCAGAAAGAGTCCCCAGAACAGCCGTGGTGAGAATCACCACACGACGTAACTGCTCCGCGTTGCCGGTCAGCGCGCCGGCAAACCGTATCGTCAAATTGAGCCAGCTCCAAATGGGTGGTCACGGGCGAACCGCCGAGGTCGGCGATGGCGACGTCCGGTAGAGCACGAAGGAGCCCGTCTGTCCAGCCGTCGAGTAACGTTCCAGAAACACGTCGCTTACTCGCATCATCGTGCGCTCAATCGGGCTCATTACGACAAATTCGACACCGTACCGTTCTATCAAGGCGCTGGCGTCCGGAGCCCCTGCGTAGATCCGCTTGATGTCCCCCTCACGCTCCGCGTACGGAAGGCCATGCGACCAGACATGAGCGGGATAGCCCATGAGCGAACGACGGCCGCTCAGGAACACGGGATGATTGTAGATGGGCGCGTGGAGAATCAGGGAGCGAGTGGGGACGACGGTTCGCACGAGCTCGGCAAATTCGATACCCTCGCGTGTAAAGATGCGAAGCTCCGACGCGTGGGAGATCACTCGCCACACGTCGAGCGCGCCGGCCAGCATCAGGGATACGGCGAGCGCCGCAGACGTGACGCGAAGAAAGCGCCCACGCCGCCAGAGGTGGACGAGCACCAAGGCGACGATGGGCGCCGAGGCCACGTACCAATAGATGAGCACCTTGATGTTGTCCCAGATCCACGGCGCGAGCATCACGACGTTGGGGATAAGAAAACAGAGAGTGAACGGAAGATACACGCGCCAGAGCGGCCGCGGCACAGGTGCACCGGCCCCGCGCCAGAGCGCGGCAACGACGAGGAGGGGGATCAGCGCCCCGGTGTTCTTCAGCCAGAACCAGAGGATGTTCTGATTGCCGTGATCCCAGCCGAGGTGCCAGCCGACGAACCGCTCGGTCTCGATGGACGTGCCACCAGCCAGCCAAATCAGCTGGGGCAGACTGAGCGCGAGCGATGCGGCGAAAAAGACCACCCAGAGCCGCAGGCCTCCCAGGATCAATGCGAAGCAGCCGCCCATAGCCATCACCACGGCATACGTGTGTGCGTGCGCAAGTGGAAGCAGACCCGTCAGGATCCCTGCGGCAACCATGCGACGTGTGGCCAGATTCATTTCGGCTGGCATCGGACGCGAGCCTGCGTCGACAACCGCTGCATCTTCGAACGACTTCCACCACAATGTGAAAACGATGATCGCTACCGGAAGGCCGAACAGGAGGCTGCGCTGGGGGACGAGGAGCGCCGTCACCATGTTGCCCCAGCGCCAGTCGGTACCGTTCATGACCGTATAGTCATGCGGCAAACGGGTCAGCACCGTGAACGAGCCGCCACTTTTGGTCAGCTCCTGCACCAGTAGCAACCAGCCTAGCCCTCCGCTCATGAGCACGAGAGCGACAGTCAGCCCAGCTGCGGCGCGATCCCGCGTCAGGGCGAATGCCCAGCGATGGAGCAGAACAATAAGGGAGATCGCCAGTACGAAATTCTCGAGCAGCATCGCCCCTCGGATGCTCATTCCGCTGCGCACGAACATCGCCGCCACGAGATCCACCAGGAAGGAGTAGGTAAACCGGGCGCCCGCGTAGGCCGGGTGTTCGGGCGGAAAGTTGTCGCCGAAGGCGAACCTCGTGATCACGCCCAGATGGAATGGAAGATCGCCGAGGTTGTTGGCCACGCCCGTGTAGAGCCCATCCGGACGATCGAACGTCACCCGATCGAGGACTGTCCAGACCAGCAATCCGACGAGAAGGCAAAGAGTTGCGGAAACGACTGTGCGTCGCGTCGGGTGCGCGACGGACGTTCGCGCGCGAGCGGCGGCTGCCTCGATATCAGCGCGGAACTGCGCAAGGGGGTGACTGGTTGAAAGCAGGAGCAGTGTGAAGGCGGCCAAGCCGGCGGCAACAATGGACGTAAGCGGGGTCAGCCCAAACCATGAAGCCAAGCACAGGCCAAACAGCCCGAGCACAACCAAACCCGTGCATACACCTGCGGAGAGACGCCAGGCGAGGGACGCGTCATCCTCGTACGCATATGTGGCGAGTGTGCCGCAGATTATCGGGACGGAGGCAATGCCCAGCGTGAGCAACATCTCAGCGATGGCAGCCACACTTGAGGGTATCCCTCAGCCAGCCAAACGCCAAGTTCCTTCGGTCTGCCTGCTCGTGGACGTCGCGCAAGCCTCGCTGATGGCGCCGTCGTAGATTCCCCGCGCCTCCTGCTGTCGGACCGTGAGGATTTCACCCATCATGCGCACGGCGTCACGCCTGACGCTGACCTTGCTCCCGTCGCAGTGGTTCCATCTCACGGGAACTTCGCGCATCCGCAGCCCGGCTCGATGGGCGACGTACAGCAGTTCCACGTCGAACCCAAAGCGGTCGACAGTCGCGGCGGCTACGATGGGGCGGCAAGCGCTCATCCGGAAGGCTTTGAAGCCGCACTGCGTATCCCAAAACGGTAATCCGGTCGCCAGGCGGACCATGAGGTTGAACACCCGCCCACCAGTTTCGCGCATGAATGGCTGATGCACCCCGATGAGCGAGCGGTCGAGCGCCCTGGAACCAAACGTGACGTCACATTCGCCGGAGGCGATCGGTTCCACCAATTTCGGCAGTTCGGTGATAGGCGAAGAAAGGTCGGCGTCGGTGAACAACGCGATGGGGGCGCGAGCAGCGAGCAAACCTGCCCGAACTGCGTATCCCTTACCACGATTTGGACTGTATCGGATCAGGCGCGTGCTCACCTGATTTCGACCCTCGAGACGTCGATCCTCGAGAATCTCTTGGGCGACTTCAGCTGTTTGGTCGGCCGAGCCGTCATCCACGAGTATGAGCTCACTGTTACCGCATTGGCTCAAGGACCGGAAATCGCGAGCAGGGAAACCTTCAGGCGCGACGCTTCGTTATAGGCCGGGACGATGATCGAAACGAAGGGCGTCATTGAGAACTCCCTCGGAGCGGCGTCACTGCGAGCCTCTTCACCTCACTGCCGGCGAGGGAGGAAACGCCGGGCAATGCAATTGCCCGGCGCGGTCCCCCTCGAGGTCAAAGGCTACGGTGCGTCACCCACGCGTCGTTAGACTCCAGGCGTCGGGGTCGGCGTCGGCGTCGGCGTCGGACCACCTGGGCAGTCCTGTTTGGTATTGGGCGGACTCGGACCGAGGTAGAAGTCATCCTCGTGACCGGACAAGGTACTTCCGTTCGCGTCTAGGTGTCCGTTGTTGGAGAAGATAACCGTCGTGTCCGTTGTCTGTAAGCCAACGACGACGCCAGTGAACGGATTGGATGCGGACCCTGTGGCGTGACAGATCACGCCCTTCAGGCCATCGTCCTGAACGGCGAGGGTGCCGCCCCGGCTCGCGCTTGGCGAAACCGGGCTGCTTGATTGCTGCGAGCACGCCACCGCCACGAGGGCAAGCATCACCGCCGCCGCGGCGATGGCTGCTGGACGAGCGAGAAAACCTCTCACAATTTTCATGATCTAGTCCCTCCTCCACTTGATTGGTTGGGCCGCCGCGCATCCAGCAATATCGCGGCCGTCCCGGAGGGCTTCTTTCGGATCTCGAACCGCGATTCCATAACCAACTTGACCTGAGGATCTTGCGGTGTGATCCGATTTCATCCGTATTCCTCAGCGGATGATAGCGAAGTGGATTGCCCCGTTGACTTTTCTCGCCGCAGGTGACGATTCCAAGGACCGTCAAAGCGGACACTTCCCCCGTGTGCGCGCGAAGGCGCGAGACGCCAATTACGTGAAGCGTCATCTTCCGTTCGTCGACACGCGGTGCTTGAGCTCTTCCAACCAGTTGAGAACGACGACCATGCTGACCGGTGTGGCGTTCGGATCGCCGGCCGCGCTGCCCTTGATCATCAGGAAGCGCCGGCCATCGGCTGAGACGTCGTACGTCCGCCCGGAATGGAAGGCTGCGGCGCCGTAACGTCCCTCGAACAACTTCGTCGGTGTGGTTGCCGACCACGAGGCTCCACCGGTCACGCCGACGCGCATGAGGGCGCCCGTCTCGGTCAGGTAGAACAACTCATGACTGTCGCGCGCCCAGAGCGGCCGCGTGCCGCCGTCCGTCGACACCTGCCATAATCCCGCGGTGACGTCCGGAAACGGCCGCACGTAGACTTCAAATCGGCCCGAGTTGTTCGCATCGTAGGCGAGCCATCGGCCATCGGGCGACACCTCGCCGTTGCGCTCATTGAAAGGCGTCTGGACGAGCGGCGTCACGGCATGGGCGCCGCCCAAATCGAGCTGCAGTACGTCCCCCGCCGCTGTCGCGATCTCCGTGAACACGAGCCGCTTGCCATCAGGCGAGATGGATGTGGGGTATTGCGCGTTGGCGCTATTGGTCAGGCGCGTAGTCGTGCCAGCGCTGTCGACTTGAACGAAGAGATTCCGCGCGCCTTCCCGCTCCGAGCTGAAGACCAGCCCGCGGCCATCAGGCGTCCAGACCGGATAGTTCTCGAGCCCCGGATCAGAGGTCAGACGCGTGAGCGTCGAGCGGGACAGATCGATCCGCCGTGACGGTGCAAATCGCGCGGTACGTCCGATCCGCGGGCCCGTCGATCATGATTTCGTGGACCTCGCTGAATTGGTAGACGGGAACGATCTCGTCGAGTCGGCTGACCACTGACGCCACGTGGATATCGTGCGTCGGCCACGTCAGTGACAGCACGCAGGCGGCCGTGGCCGCAAGCCACGCAGACAAGGCTCGGCGCCGGGTGCTCAGTCCCACACGCGAAATCGGCCGGATCAGTGCCAGTGCGGCCACCGCGCCAACCACGCCGAACACGTACAGCAGGATCGACAGCAAGGGCTGACTTTACGTGCCCAATCTCAAAAGTATGTGTGCCCATTTCGACACACGCACGACTCACGAGCCTGACGAAGACGCGCAAATCCTCGATACTCTTGAAAGGACTAGCGAGATCCTGCCGACGAGGTTTTCGGCGGATGAGGATTGTCCGCCTTGCCGCTGGCTTTCTGTGCGCCAATGTGATCCGCCCACTCGTCGCCGCTGATGCCGCCCGTGTTGCTTTCGTCAATTTCCGCCAGCATGGTGGCGTTCCATTCGTGCCACTCCGCCACCAACCGATCGTAGACGTCCTTCTGGCGGATCTTCAGATTGGCACGCTCCATCGGGTCGTCGACGACGTTGAAGAGGAACGTGTTGTCGAGAATCTTGAGATACTTGTAGTCGCCATCTCGCAACGCGCGCTGGGCGTTTGATTTATAGCGCCAGAACAGCTTGCGCGGGATTGATGGGGCATTCTGCGTAAGCACCGGTAACAGGTTGACCCCGTCGGACGCGAATGCTGCGTCTAGTGCGGTGCCCGCAGCCGCCAACAGCGTTGGCAGCCAGTCCATGCTGATGGCCACCTGATCTGTCGTTCGCCCCCGAGGAACACGAGCCGGCCAGGAAATCACCGCCGGTATGCGCACGCCGCCTTCGAGCAACTCGCTCTTTCTGCCGGTGAACGGCCACGTGTCGGCGAAGCGTTCCCCGCCGTTGTCGCTGGTGAAGATGACGATCGTGTTCTCCATCAAACCGTTCGCGTCCAACGCCTGCAACACCCGTCCAATCTGGAGGTCCATGTGCTCGATCATGCGCTGATACGTTTTCTGCGTCCCGCCGTCAAAATCAAACAGGCTCTTCCCGCGCAGACGCTCGGACTCCGCCTCGTCGCCCGGCGCTTCCCACGGCCAGTGGGGGGCATTGAAGTGAAGGCTGACAAGAAATGGCCGGCCTGATTTCGCGTAGCCGTTGACGACGTCCACCGCGCGGCTGCCGAGCAGATCCGTCAGATAGCCGATCTGATGCACCTGCACGTCGTCGTCCCAGAGATCGTCCTTCTGATTGACGCCGGTGTGCGTGTAGTAGTCCACGCCGCCGCCGCGGAAGCCGTAGAAGTGATCGTAGCCGCTCTGCAGCGGACCGAATCGCGGCAGCGCGCCCAGGTGCCACTTCCCGACGAGCGTCGTGCCATAGCCGGCCTTCCTCAGCAACGAGGGCAGCGTGGGATGCTCCGGCGGCAGACCGACGTCGCGGCCAGTCAGCGGCTCTTCCAACCCGAGTGGCAGTCGATATTGGTAGCGGCCGGTGACGAGCGCGAGGCGCGTTGCCGAACAGACCGCGGAGTTCGCGTACGCCTGCAGGAAGCGTACGCCGTTCGCAGCCAGGCGATCAATATTCGGTGTGCTGAGATCGGGACGTCCGTAGCACGACACGTCGGCATAGCCGAGATCATCAGCCATGATGAAGACGATGTTCGGAGGACTGGACACGGTCTGGCCAAATCTGTTTTTCGTACCCGAGGCCAGTGCGACAGTCCCAAGGGCGGCACAGCGCAGCAGGGTGCGACGCGTCACACCGTTCGCATTTAGCATAGACATCATCGTCCCAGGTTCAGCCTCACGCCGAGCATCGCGCGTCTCGGGTCCATGAAAACGGTGGGTTGCCCAAAATTCGAGCTGAAAAGGTTGTCGGTCGCCACGCCCTCCTCTGCCGTGTCGTTGAGCACATTGAGCAGATCCACGAGCAGTTCGACGCGGCCCATGCCGCCGATGGGAGCTCCCTCGACAGCCGAAGATCGAGCAGCGACTGCGACGACAGCCGGCGCGAGCCGCGCGGCTCGAGCAGAATGCGCTGCTGCCGTTCTGCGGCAGCGAGACCGCGTCGTCGCCGCCCACGGCTTGCCGCTGAAGACCTGTAATTGGCGGCGAACACGAAGCCGGTCCGTGGCACGTCGACGCTGCCCATGACCCGGAACATGTGCGGCCGGTCGTTTGGCAGCCGGCCGCGCGCGTTCGTGAGATCGTTCGGATCGCGCCCGAATGTAATGGGTCCGTGGAGAAGCCCCGGGAGGGGCGCCACGGTGCTGACCTGGGGGCCGGCGGCAGTTGTCCCGCTGGATGCCTGCAGTCCATCGGCTCTCGAGAATGTGTAGGAGCCAAAAGCCTGCCAGCCGTTGGACCGGCGCTTCTCGACGACGGTCACGAGGCCGTTGTAGGTCAGCGAGTACCCGTCGGGATTGGTCAGCTGGAAGCGGCGAGCGCGGTGCCGTTGACGAGCACCCACACCGGCAGCGTGCTGCCGTCGGCGAGGGTCCGCGTCTCCGCGCGATACTGGCCGCCAATGTCCGTCCATCCGATGAAGTCGTCACCCTGCTTGTGGACGTACGCAACGCCGATCGCGACGGCGACCGAGCTCGCGATCCACGCCGATCGAGTACTGGTCCGTGCGGGGCGGGCGCATCGCGGAATCGAGTTGCAGGTTGCGTTTGGGATCGACGACCGAAATGATCCTCGTGTATCCACCGGTCGCCGCATCGAAAGCCTCTCGTCGTGACGGCGGTCATGCCGGGATGGAATGGAGCCGAGCTCGCCGGTCACCACGCCCTGGTTGAATCTTCCGTAGCTGGCACGAAGCAATCGTCCGGCCGTCGGCACTGAGCTTCGCGGTCGACGCCGAGGCGCGGCGACACGAGATTCCAGGTGTACAACGTGCCCAGACCGCTGATGACGATCCCGGTTTCGTTCCCGTGCGGCATCGAGCGCGCGCAGATCCTGACTGATGGCGCGCGTATGGTCGAAACGCAGGCCGGCATTGATCGTCAGCCGGTTCCCGATCGTCATGGCGTCGCTTGCGAACGCGCCGATCGTGATGAACTGACCGCCGGCGTTTGACGGGATCGCGTGACGTGGACTGGGATGGCTGTCCATTGTTGTCGATGTACCCAGGACCGGTCGGAATGACCGTGGAGGGCGTGGTGCTCGCCCCGCTCGAATTGCACGCCCGATCTTCCATTCGTGATCGGCGCGCCACAGTGCGGGCCGATAGTGGGTGAGTGTTGCCTTCGGCGGTCGTGCGGATTTGCTTCCGCTCGCCAACTTGTTGCGGTGCGCCGCTCGTGACTCCCGTCACGGAGTCGAACTGGCTGGGCGTCCCAAGATTGCCGGAGCTCGGCGAGCTGTCCTGGGAGTAGTCGAACCGTCCGACGCGCACCTCCCACAGCGTATTGGCGGACACGTGTGCGTCAGATCGGCCGAAGGTGATCGCCGGCACTGATGCGCTTGTCGCAGTGGTTGCGTCGAACGGCTTCACCGACGTCGGGACCTCAGGGTTGACCCAGTGCTCGTCGTGAATGCTCTGCATCAACTGCCAGGCCGGAGCCAGTCGCCAGGTGAGCTTCGCGAAAACTTTGTTCTGCTCGTAGGTCCTCGGGAAATCCGGGTCGGTGCCTGGCTGACTGTCGTAGTCGCGGAGGTACTGGTATCCGCGCGAAGAACCACAGTCGATCGCGAACGACTGGTCCACCGATGTTCGTCGTGGAGTCGCGGTAGCGGGCACGCTCGTACCCGCTCGTCCGGTCGCCGGCGCCGGCGAATGACAAGTCGCACCGGCTGGCTGGTCAGTCCCGCCGGCTGCCCGTAGTACGACGCGTCATACAGAAACCGATCGCTGCCCTGCCTGGTGATGACGTTGACGACGGCGCCTTGCACGTTGCCGAATTCGGCTGACGCCCCGACCGACTGAACGTGTATTTCCTGAATGAAGTCGACGCCCGGCTCGGCTCGCGCGACGCCGTTGCCCGGGCAGGTGAAGTTCGTGCCGTCGATCAGAAACTGTTCTCGTTGGCGCCGGAGCCGAACGCGGAGACGGAGGTCGTCGTGCCGCTCGCCGGCGACGTGGGCGAAATGCCAGGGGCGGCCCCGATCGAAGTCAAACATGCTGAAGCGTCGCGGTCGGGATTGCTCTGAGGTCGTCCGGACCGAAGCGCGTCTCGAACCCGCTGCCTCGCGCTTCGATGCGCGAGCCCGCGTCCTTCGACCGACGAGCGATTCGGCCACACCCGCCAGGTTCAGACACAGCCGTTCTCTCGATGGTCGCACCCGCGCCGATGCTGATGTCGTCCTCGTGGTACGTTGCAAACCCCTGCAGTCTCGATGTCGAGTGAGTACGACCCTGGAGGCAGAGCGGCGAACCGCAGCTGTCCTTTCTCGTTCGTCGTCACGGTCGACACCGCCAATCAGCGCCGGCGAGGTGACGCGAATGACGGCGCCGGGAAGGACGCCGCCCTGCCCATCCTTGACGGTGCCGATGAGGGCGCCGGTCAGCCCCTGCGCGGCAGTCACACGAGGGAACACGACACACGCGGCGGCACACAACAGCAACAGTGTGCGCCGCGATCGGGTGCCGGATCGCCTTTCGCAGAGAGATGATGTTTTCACGTGTTCCCTTCTACAGGAGACGGGTCGAGGTTCGGCCGCCAGCTGGCGTCGCGTTGCGCCGCAACATGCTCGTGTGAGCGAAGATATCCCTCAACCAATCGAGAGTCTCATGGGACTTCCAGGGATTCCGCAGGTTTTTTTCAGGCCGCCCGTACCGCAAGGCGTATGCTGGGGTGGCACCGCGGGCGGCCAAGAGGGCTTTTGTGAAGATATGCTTCGGCCCGTTCACGCTCGATCTCGACACCAGGCAGCTGACGCAGGCAGGCCGCGAGATCCACCTCGAGCCGAAGGCGTTCGAGCTGCTGGCGACGCTCGTGCTGGATCGTCCGAAAGCGCTCTCCAAGGCTGAGCTGCTAAAGCGCCTCTGGCGGGACACTGTCGTCGAAGAAGCCAATCTCTCGAATCTCGTGGCCGAGATTCGCGCAGCACTCGGTGACCACGCTCGCGCGCCTGTGTACGTGCGGACCATGCACGGGTTCGGCTACGCGTTTTGCGGAGACGCCACAACGCTGCCGGGCCGCCGTGAAACGGGAGCGGATCGACCCACGTGCTGGCTCGAGTGGGACACCCAGCGCTTTCCTCTGTCAATCGGGGAACACGTCATCGGACGCGATCCGGATGTTGACATCAGGCTCGAAGGGTCGACGGTTTCCCGCCGTCACGCGCGGCTCGTGGTGAAACCTGAAGGAACAGTCCTCGAGGATTTCGGGAGCAAGAACGGCACGTTTCGCGGCAGCGAGCGCGTCAGCGTGCCAATCCAGCTCGCCGATGGTGATGCGATCCACCTCGGCTCGCTACTCGTGACCTTCCATGTGCGCGCAGGAGCGATGTCGACGGACACGCACGCGCGGCCCGCACGATGATCCGGCTGCTGCCATGCCCATCGCGGTCGGTGCCAGGATCGGTCCTTATGAGATCCTCGGCTGGCTTGGCGCTGGCGGCATGGGCGACGTCTATCGCGCACGCGATGCCCGGTTGACGCGTGACGTCGCGATCAAGGTCATCCCCGAAGCGCTCGCGACAGATGCGAGTCACGTGCGGCGCTTTGAGCAGGAAGCGCGCGCCGCAGGACAACTCAATCACCCGAACATTCTTGCTGTCTACGATGTCGGCGTCCATGAGGGCGCGCCCTACATCGTTTCCGAACTGCTCGAGGGAGAATCGCTCCGCAGCCGGCTGCGGGGCGGCGCGCTGCCGTCGCGCAAAGCCATCGACTACGCGCGCCAGATTGCAGAGGGGCTCGCCGCCGCGCACGACAAGAACATCGTCCACCGCGACGTGAAACCGGACAACCTCTTCATCACCAACGACGGCCGGATCAAATCCTCGACTTCGGCATTGCCAAGCTCACGCGGCCGAGCGACGAGGTGGCCGGCACACCACCCTCCAAGCCGAGACCGAGGCCGGAATGGTGGTGGGCACAGCCGGCTACATGTCGCCTGAGCAGGTTCGCGGCACAGAGGTCGATGCCCGCTCCGATATCTTCAGCCTCGGAACGATTCTCTACGAGATGCTGGCCGGGCGTCAGCTGTTCATGCGCGAGACCGCGGCCGAGACGATGACCGCCATCCTGAAGGAGGATCCACCGCAGCCGCTGTCGTCTGACGTGTCGCCGGCGCTCGCGCGCATCGTCGCGCGCTGTTTGGAAAAAACGCGCGACATGCGGTTTCAGTCGGCGCGCGATCTCGCGTTCGGCCTGGCCGTGTTGTCGGAGACCGGCGTCACCGCCGCGCTGCTTCCGGCGCCGAACGGTATTCGTGTGCCTCGTCGTGCCCTGCCGTGGGTCGTGGCCGGCGCGCTTGCGGTCGGGCTTGCAGGCGCAATCGCGTGGAACTTCAGACGACCCGCCCCGCCACTGCCCGTCACTCGATTTGCGCTGGCGCTGACGCCCGGTCAACTGCTCAACGGAAACGGCGGAGGGCACTCGCTCGCCCTTTCGCCGGACGGCGCACGGCTGGCGTACCTCGCCGCTCGGCTCTATCTCCGATCGATGTCGGAGCTGGACGTGAAGGCAATGCCGGGCACTGAACGCTATCTGGGCGTGAGAGAGCCTGTCTTTTCGCCAGATGGCGCCTCGATCGCCTTTTACGCCGCCGATCAGACGCTCAAGAAAGCGACGGTCACGGGCGATACGGTGACGACCATCTGCCAGGCCGACAGCCCGACCGGCATCACCTGGGGGCCAGACGGCATCGTCTTCGGCCAGGGGCGGAAGGGCATAATGCGCGTCTCCGCAGATGGCGGCACGCCGCAGGTGCTCGTGCGCGTCAAGGACGGTGAAGTGGCACAAGCCCCGCAGATACTGCCCGGCGGCCAGCATGTGCTGTTCACGCTGGCCACCGGCACCGCCCGAGATAGATCCGATCGATCGCATATCGTCGTGCAGTCGTTGAAGTCGGGAGAACGAAAAACGCTCATCCAAGGTGGCAGCGATGCCCGTTACGTACCGACGGGCCACCTCGTGTACGCCCTCAGCGGAAGCCTCTACGCCGTCGCGTTCAACGCGCAGCGGTTGGAGGTGAAGGGCGCGCCCGTCCCGATTGTCGAAGGCGTGAGTCGAGATACAGCGAGTGTGACGGGCGCGGCCAATTTCGCGTTCTCCAGCACCGGCTCCCTTGTGTACGTCCGTGGCCCGGTCGCGGCATCAGCACTCCTGGATATCGGCCTGATGGATCGAAAGGGGAAGGTCGAGCCCCTGAGACTTCCCCCCGGGACCTACGAGTGGCCCCGTGTGTCTCCAGACGGCAAGCGCCTCGCAGTTGCGAGCGATGACGACAAGGAAGCGACCATCTGGATCTACGACCTTTCCGGCACGCGCGCGATGCAGCGACTCACGTCCGGAGGGAACAACCGTTTTCCGATCTGGACCTCGGACAGCAAGCGCGTCGCCTTTCAGTCGGACCGCGACGGCGACCTCGCCATCTTCTGGCAGCCTGCCGATGGGGGCATCGCGGAACGCCTCACCAGGCCGGAGCAGGGCGAGTCACATGCGCCGGAGTCCTGGTCTCCGAAGGGCGACAGTTTCCTGTTCAGCGTCACAAAAGGCTCTGACGTGTCGCTGTGGACCTTCTCACTTCGGGACAGGAAGGCGACGCCATTCGGCGCCGTTCACTCGTCGAATCCGACCAACGCCGCCTTTTCGCCCGATGGGAATTGGGTGGCTTACGCGAGCACGGAACGGGGCATGGGGACGATCTACGTCCAGCCATTCCCAGCCACTGGGATCAAGTATCAGCTCTTCGCGAAAGGGTCCGACTCTCCACACCATCCGCGCTGGTCGCCGGATGGAAAAGAGCTGTTCTACGACGCGAATCCGCAGGTCACCGGCTTCGAAGCCGTGAGCATCACGACGCAACCGACGCTGGCGTTCGGGAACGCCGTGGCGGTGCCGAAGCTGTTCTTGATGGCAGGAGCGGGCCTGCGGACGCCCTACGACATCGCACCCGACGGCAGGCTCGTGGGGCGGATCACAGCGGGACAGATGGAGTACATCCGCAGCCAGAATGATCAGATCCAAGTAGTCCTCAACTGGTTCGAGGACCTGAAGGCACGGGTGCCGACACGATGAAGAACGTCACTGGCCCAGGTTCACTGGTACGGTGACCATCGCGCGGCGCTGTACCTCCGTCACGTTGAAGAATCGACGTGGACGTAGAGAAGGTCGGCGAAGAAGGCATCCATGGCCAAACATCGAGCGGCATGGCGCCGAACTACATGCTCACTTGCTCCGTCGCAGCCGCTAGGCGGGCGTTCGATTTGAGCGGCGATGTTCCCGAGAGCGCCACGGCGAGCTGGCCGAGGGACAGGCTGGCGATCACGACGACCATAGCAACTGGCGATCCGAAAGCGCTCACGGTGAAGCCGACCAGTAGCATCGCAAGGGTGAGCGCCATGCTCCTCGATGTCGCTGACGAAATGCGAAGACGGCGACCGGCCGATGCACTTCCAATCACGCTCATTGCGATCATGACGACAGTGGCTGCGCCCGTCAGAATGGCACCTTCCGTCGTCGTCAACGTGGCGCGAGATGCCGCAGTGACGATGCGCTGGATCCCAGTACCCGAGAATCACGATGCCGAGATAGAGAGGGAAATGCGAGTAAGTCCACACGTGAAAGCGAAGGGCGTCGCGCCTGGTATGAACTGGCTGTTCGGAGGCACCTGACGCTCCGTCAAAATACCACCACCAGATCAGAAAGGAGATGCCCATTCCCAAGAACGCGGAGGTCGCCGCTGAGGGCGTCCAGTCCTCTTGGCTCTCCATACCCCGCATGACGGCTACGACGGACTCGCCGAGCAAGATGAGCGTGAACAGCCCAAAACGTTCGGGCAGGTGAGCGGCGTCTGGAGGAATCTTGACGCTATGGCGAACGGCCAGCCACGGCGTTCCAAGATCGAGTGCGAACGCAACTCCCCAAAGCCAAAAACGCTCGAGGTGTGGTGGTCGCGTTCGCCATAGCCGCGACGTTTCACGTGATCGAGGTCGGCCATAACGTCTTCAAGCGCTGGTAGGGCCTCGGACATCAGTGCGGCAACCAGGGCCGGGCTCGGCGCACCAGTCCAGTGGTGCACCCAGCGATGCACCACTCAACACAGCCGGCGGTCGCCGGGCGATGCCGCCGGCTTCGAATTTCGGAGGCGGCGGCCCTGGTGTGTCGATCGAGTTTTCGACTGAACGAAGGCCGGAAGGTTCGAAGCGGACGACGACGCAGCCGGCCTCCAATCAGTATGATTGGCGAGACCATGATCGGCAGCACGGTCGGCCATTACGAAATCGTCAGGAAGATTGGCAGCGGCGGAATGGGGGTCGTCTATCTCGCCCGCGACACGCGCCTCGATCGACCCGTGGCACTCAAGTTCGTCCGCACGCCCAGCGATCCGGGCGGCGCCAGGCAACTGCTCCGCGAGGCGCGCGCCGCCTCCGCGCTGAACCATCCAGGTATCTGCACGGTCCACGAGGTTGGAGAGTCGGGGTCGGACGCGTACATCGTGATGGAGTACGTCGAGGGTGAGACGCTGTCGGATCGGATGGCCGCGCGGCCTTTCTCGCCCGACGATGTGATCGCAATCGGCGCGCAGGTCGCGGCGGCGCTCGTTCACGCGCACGGTCGTGGTGTCGTCCACCGCGACCTCAAGAGCGCGAACATCGTGTTCGGGGCGGAGAATCGGGTCAAAGTGCTCGACTTCGGCCTGTCGCGGCGAACCACCGTTGCCGCCGACGACGTCACGCGGTCTCCCGAGACGCTGACGGAAGCTGGGGTCATCGCCGGCACGCTGGCCTACATGTCGCCCGAGCTCCTGCGGGGCGGGAAAGCAGACGAACGAGCAGACCTCTGGGCTCTGGCGGTGACCCTGTTCGAAATGTGCGCGTCACGCCGTCCCTTCGAAGGAGCCACGCCCTTTGAGATGAGCGCGGCGATTCTCGGGTCGGAACCGCCGCCGCTTCCGCCACACGTCCCAGCGCCCCTGGGCGCGCTCATAACGAGGGCGCTGTCGAAGGACCCCGGCGCGCGCTTCCCGACTGCGGCCGCCTTCCGCGAGGCACTCGACGCCGCGGCACGAGGGCACGGCAATCCCGCACGGGAAGAGGGCCTGCGCACAATCGTCGTCCTGCCCTTCGAGAACCTCTCCGGAGACGACTCGCAGGAGTTCTTCGCGGACGGCATGACGGAGGCGATCACGGCGGCCATCGCCCGTCTGGGGTCGATTCGGGTGATCTCCCGGACGTCGGCGATGCAGTTAAAGCGGCAACGGCCGCCGCTTCCCGAGATTGCGCGCCTGTTGAACGCCGATGCCGTGGTGGAGGGTTCGGTCATCCGGGCCGGAAATCGCGTCCGCGTCGCGGCGCAGCTCGTCGATGCGCGCGCGGACGAGCACCTCTGGGCCGAGACCTACGACCGCGACCTCACGGATGTCCTCGACCTGCAGGACGACGTCGCCAGGGCCATCGTGCACGGTATCCAGCCACGGCTCACCACACCTGGTCCCGAGGGGCTGGCCCCGACGATGGTTCAAGGGGCCGCCGCGCATCGAGCCGTCCACGCCGACGCATACGTCGAGTATTTGCGCGGACGGCACGCCTGGGCCAAGCGAACGACCGGCGCACTGCGCCAGGCCATCGCGTGCTACGAACGAGCCATCGATTTGGATCCCACCTACGCACGCGCGTATTCAGGAATCGCCGAGTGCTATGGCGTCCTCGGTTTTTTCGGCGCCATCGCGCCCCGTAACGCGTATGGCCCTGCGAAGGCCGCCGCCCGACGGGCCTTGCAGCTGGATCCGTCGTCGGCGTCGGCATACATCGTCCTGGGCTATGTTGCCACCCACTACCGCTGGGAGCTCGGCGCAGCCGCGAAAGCGTTCGAGGAGGGCCTGCGTCTCGAACCGGACGACATGAACGGGCGGCACTGGTACGCCCTCCTGCTGACGAGCCGTGGCGAGCGCGACGCGGCGGTGGAACAGATGCGCCTCGCCATCGAGCTGGATCCACTCGCCACGATTGCGCGCACTGCCCACGGCCTGGTCCGGTACTTCTTCGGGGAGTTCGACGCCGCGGCTGCCGAGTGTCGTGACGCGCTGGATTTGAGCCCCGGGTACGCCCCAGCCCAGTGGATTCTGGGAAAGGCGCTGCTTGGTCAGGGCGACGCGGCCAGCGCCCTCGAGTTCCTCCAGCCCCTCTTGGAGGGCTCCCAGTGGACAGCCGTGCTCGGAGACTACGGCCGGGCCCTGGGCGTATCCGGCCGCCGGGAGGACGCGCGCGCTGTGCTCGAGAGGTTGAGGGCCACCCGGTCGTACGTGCGCTCGTACGACGTGGCGCTCGTGCACATGGGCCTGCACGACCATAACGCCGCGCTCGAACAGCTCGAGCAGGCGTTTGAAGACGGCGGGAACTGGCTGAACTACGTGCGCTTGGACCCGGCGTTTGCCGGCCTGAGGGACCATCCGCGTTTCGCTGCCCTGTTGCAGCGATTGGTCGAGACAGGTAACACGCCGGCTTGAGTTCCCGCCGACCGCGTCGGCGGCGGCGTGCGGAGCGCAGGCGACGACCCGCTTCTGCCCATCGACTTGACCGGGTATCGCCAGATCGCTGTCACTGTCATCATTGGTCAGGCGCTCACCCGCGCCACCTCCGTCGCCAGTTCGAAGTCGCTGCGATAGAGCTCATAGGCATGGTGGTATTCCATCACGCGCGCGACCTCCGAGATGAAGCCTTCGTCATAACCGGCACGCCGCAGGAGATGGAATCCGAGTTCCATCCCCGACGCGATGCCGCCGGCCGTGACGATCCGCCCCGCATCAACGACGCGCGCGCGGCTGATCCGACATGCTGGGGCGATCTCAGCCAGCCGGTCGATCGGCACCTTGCCGAAGCCGGACGCCTCGATGCGATCGGGCTCCTTGCGGTTCGTTGCGCAGACACCGTCAAGGAGACCCATGCGCCCGTACACCCAGGACCCGGTGCACACACTCGTGAGCAATGTGGTCTCCGGCAACGAACGAACAAATTCGTGGAGCCGGCGGTTGTGCATCTCCTGCCTCGTTCCGAAACCGCCCGGAATCAGGAAGGCATCCATGGCAGGGTTGTCGTGGAAGCTGTAATTCGGCAGGACGGTCAGACCGGCCTGCGCCTGCACGGGTCGTGCGGCGTCGGCGATCAGAAAGGCATCGAGTTCTGGATCGAAGCGGCGCGCAACGGAAAAGACGCCGTAGGGCGCCGCAAAATCGACGACCTCGGCGTCCTTGAAGATATAGACGCCGAGTCGGAATCCGGCAATGCGTGGGCGAGACATGGCGTGCTTAGGCGAGCTGGGCTGCCGTCACCAACGGAAAGTCGATGTCGGTTTGCGCCGCTCGATTGAAGTAGTTCGTAAAGACGTTCAAGCGCCACGTGCGCGATGATTTCGGCAATCTCGCCGTCGGTGTAGCCGGCGGTGCGGACACGCACGAGGTCCTGGTCGCGAACATCCCCGCGACGATCGAGGACGGCGCGGGCGAACTGGAGCGCGGCGGCGGCCTTCGGATCGGCCGCGCGCGCCTCGCGAGACGCCGCGAGCTCGTCATTCGAGAGTCCTACTCCACGGCCAAGCGCGGTATGCGCGGAGAGACAGTAATCGCACGAATTCGTCTCGGCGACGGCGAGCGCGATTTGCTCGTGCAGCGCGCCAGGCAAGCGGCCGCGCCTCAGGGCGGCACCGAAGCCAAGGTACCCTTCGAGGACCGACGGGGACTGTGCCATGGTCCGCATCATGTTCGGCACGACGCCGAGTTGTTTCTGAACCGCGTCGAAGTTCCTTCGAACGCTGTCATTGGTGGTGTTTCGATCGACAGGCGGGATCCGGCTCATCGCAATAGCTCCTCGGCGAAACCATCCGAATGGTCAGTCAATCTGACCATCGTGTGTCGCCATGAGCCGTCCACCTGCGAACGTCGATCCAATGAGATCCGCGAGACCATCTTGTGCATAATCAGTTGTTTACGAGGATGATCCCGCCGCAGTCATGATAGCGATATATCGTTATTACAACGAATATCCGTTCTCTGATATCGAGTATTCGTTGTAGAGTGCCGGGATGAACCCGGAAGCCCTGCAGGCGGTCGCGTTAGCGGTCGCCGCGGAAACGTCTGTCGATCGCGTCCTGACTCAGATCGTCGAGGGCCTGGTTGCCCACACGGCAGTGGCGCTGGCCCGCGTCTGGTTGATTGCGCCCGGGGATATTTGCGCTACGTGCCCGCTGCGCGCTGAGTGCCCTGATCAGACCCAGTGCCTTCATCTGTCGGCGAGTGCCGGCGCGCCCTTGGACGGCCGCGCTGACTGGTCCCGGCTGGACGGAGCGTTCAGGCGATTTCCCCTTGGCGTGCGGAAGATCGGCCGCATCGGTGCCAGCGGGGACGGACTCTTCATTGAAGACGTGACCCGCGATCACGATTGGATCGCTCGCCCGGATTGGGTGCGTCGCGAGCGCATCGGCAGCTTTGGCGGCCAGCCGCTGGTTTTCAACGGCGAGATCCTGGGCGTGCTGGGCGTGTTCAATCGCGATCCGTGCGACCGTCGCACCTTCGCCTGGCTTCGTACGTTTGCCGACCACGCGGCGATCGCGATCGCGCACGCGCGGGCGCTCAGGCAGATCGAACAGCTAAAGGAGCAGCTGGAACTCGAAAACACCTACCTCCGCGAGGACGTTCGGAGCGATGCCCCGGACGGCATCATTGGTAGCAGTCCGGCACTTCGCAATGTGATCGAACAGGTGGCGATCGTTGCGCCGACAACGGCCACGGTGCTGATCCAGGGCGAATCGGGAACCGGCAAGGAACTCGTCGCGCGCGCCATCCATGATCGAAGCCCCAGACGCCACCGCGCACTCATCAGCGTGAACTGCGCATCAATACCGCGCGAGCTGTTCGAAAGCGAATTCTTCGGCCACGTGAAGGGGGCATTTACCGGAGCGTTGCGCGACCGCGCCGGCCGGTTTCAGGCGGCGGACGGCGGAACGCTGTTTCTGGATGAGGTTGGCGAGATCCCGCTCGACCTCCAGGGAAAGCTGCTGCGCGTGCTGCAGGAAGGTCGATTCGAACGCGTCGGCGACGAAACAACACGAAGAGTCGACGTCCGAGTGATAGCCGCGACCAACAGGGACCTTCAACAAGAAGTCGCCTCCGGTCATTTCCGCCGCGACTTGTTCTATCGCCTCAGCGTGTTTCCGATCGTGCTGCCACCGCTCCGCGAGCGAGCCGATGACCTTCCCCGCCTCGCGACCCACTTCCTCGAGCAAGCCGCACAGCGTTACGGGCGGCGTGGGCTCAGACTCAGTGCGCGCGCGATCAAAACGTTGGAGGCCTACGCGTGGCCCGGAAACGTTCGCGAACTGCACCACGTCATCGAACGGGCCGTGCTGCTGTCGCGCGGTGGTGTGTTGCGGCTTGACGGTGCGCTCGCCGAACCGGAAGAAACGACTCGTGCCAAATCCAATGAGTCAACGCCGGTGGCATTGCAGGCCGTCATACCAGAGATAGAGTGGCGGCGCCGGGAGCGGGAGAACGTGCGCACCGCGCTTCAACTCGCGAAGGGACGGATCTACGGACCTGACGGAGCGGCGGACATACTCGGGGTCAAACCAACCACGTTGATATCGCGCCTCAACGCGCTGGGTCTGCGAGAGCCGCCCAAACGTCCGCGTCGTCGCAAGAACCGAGCGTAACTGCCCGTGGTTCAACGACGTGGTCTACCGCAACGGCCGGGTCGTCTGACCGGGCGCTACAGGCGCTCCAACGCCAGCCGAACGGCGTACGGTACGAGGTCGCGCATCCACGGATGCAGTGCGACCATCGAGCCGCGTTGAGCGCGATAGCGCACCGCCATGTCGAAAAAGCACAGCGGTGCGGCGCGCGCGAGCGCTCCGCGGAGCTGCGCCGCCGAACCAAATGACTCGAATGGCGCTGCGTACGCTCGCTCGAGAACAGCCACATTATCGGGCGTTGCGAGTCCGGCGTTGCCGAGTCCCACCGTCAACGGCGCGAGACCGAGGAACGGATGCGCGATCGCGGCATCTTCCCAGTCGATGATCGCACACGCGCCGTCCGAGGGTTCCACGAAGACGTTGCCCGGCCACAGATCCCCGTGTTCGAGCGTGTACGGAACGCCAATGCCGTCGAGTTCGACACAGCGGCGCTCCAGCGTCGGCAGCGAATCACGAAGCTGCTCGAGCTGCGCCTCTGTGACCCCGTCAGGCTGACCGACGCGCAGCGCCTCGCGATCGCCGGCGAGCGAGGTCATCGCGGGAACGAGCGAAGCGAGGCCGCGCACTCGACATCCGAGCGCCTGCAACGCATCGCCGCGTGCCGCGCAGGCGACCTGCAACTGCCCGTAACGCCTCGCGGCGCACGCCCACGCCGTCATGTCGGGGACGCCCTCGAGCGGCACCCCCGCGCATGCCTGCATCAGCAACCAGCGACGACCGGCGTCACACGCGATCACCCGGGGCACGACGTCCGGGAACGCCTCGGACAGCCATCGCGTGACGGCAAACTCGACCCGACCGCTGCGCGGCAGCGCCTTGAAGTACGCCGTCGCTGATTCGCATTGCACCTCGAGCACGCAAGACGACGCCCACGCCCGCCGCTGACGAATGTGAACGGGCACGCCCAAGCCACCGTCGCGAGTACACCGTTCGATCCAACGGCATGCGCCCACGTACCACCCCGGCGCCGTCCATTCACGGCCGTCGACGACGCCGTTCGCCGCGAGCCATAGCTCGAGCGCGCGTCGATCGTCGCCGACGAGTTCGCTGAGCAGCGCCCTCGCCGGACGCCACTCGAGCGCCGCGCCGCCGTGCAGCTCGAGCACGTGCACGCGTTCGACGACTCCGTCGTGCGGGTCGCCGTGGAATAAGCTGCATCGCACTGTCGTCCTGACGCCGTAACGCTGCAGAACGGCATCGTTGACGTGGTCGACTTCGGCCGTGTGACGGTCGTCGGTATCGACGCTTGGCAATGCGACGCCGCGCGTCCGCTCGATCGCCACATGCGTCGCCTGCCGCGGGTCCAGCACGATCAGCCGGTGATGGTTCGTGGGTCCGGCGTTCTCCATCGCTATCCAACACTAGTCTCAATCCGAGGGGCTTCGCCCCTCGGACTCCCCTACACGCGCTCTCGCTAGACGCTGCGGCGGCTCGCTCCGGTCGCGTGGCTCGCTCGCCGTGGCTCGACTACGCACCTTGGAACTCCCCTACACGCGCCCTCGCTCGCCGAAGCGCTTCGCGCGAAGGCGGCCGGTCGCGTGGCTCGCTCGCCGTGCTCGCTCGCACAGTGTCCAGCTGTCGGCCCTCAGTAAACGGTATCGTCGCATGGCCACCCGTCGCGTCGGATCGAGGCCTCGACGGGTTTCGTCCTGGACGACCGAACGCAAGGCAGGACTGAGCGCCTCCGACGGGATCACCTCGAATCCAAGTCGCGCATAGAACGGCATGTTCCACGGGACGTCTCGGAACGTGGTGAGCGTGACTGAGTGGTAGCCCGCAGCGATCGCCCAGGCGCAGATGGCTCTGACGAGTTTCGTCCCGAGGCCGCGGCGCCCGTGTTGGGGATGAACATCGATCTCCTCGAGATGAGCGACGGTTGGCTCGATGACCTCGATGTGCGCAAACCCCACGGGAACATCATCCGCGAGGGCGACCCAGAGATGGCCGTGACGTTGGGCGGTGTTCAGGACTTCGTCGCTGGTCGTCTCGTTGAGAACTGACTCCGGTGCGTGGCCAACAAGGAGTCTGGCAGCCGCGAGCTCTATCGCTGGCAGCACCGCGAGATCCTTGGGCCGGGCCCGTGCGATCGTGTACACATGGCACGTTGCAAGATCTTCATCGATGGCGACTATCGAGCACGAAACACGTGAACGCTGACGGGGCTGCTCCCGATTCCGAGATCGAGCGCGTAGAGATCTTCGACCGCACTCGTCTGCGATCGACGCCGAGCACCAGCGCTCTCAGTCGCCGCCAGCCCACGATAGAGTGGCTCGCCGACGGCCTCGGCCAGCTTCAACAGGTCGTTTTGTACGACGTCCCCGGCGAAGAAGACCATCTGACGCGACGCGCGAAAGGACACGACCGACATGCCGTCGATCCGACTCGGCGATGTGAGATGCGGAAGTGTCTCTCCTGGAAGCGCGGGGGTGACACCGCCATCGACCGCCGTCACGAGCAATGACACGCGCTCGCCGCGATACGTGAACACGATGTGCGCGAATCGTCGCCCTTCGTACACACACGCATGCCGTTCCAGGACGTGTGCCGGACCGACCGCAGTCATGACGTCGTCTGGCGGCAGGCGTTCGAGGACACGATAGGCGGCGCCGTAGCGTTGTGCGGCTTCTTCGAGCGAGATCGGCTTCTCCGCCAATCGGAATTGCAGCGCGCAATATCGATGATCGCCAACAGCGAGCACGCGCGAGCGCACCCGTCGCTGTGATCCAGTCGCGGCCACGATACGCGAGGCCGAGCGCCACAGCCAACAGCACCGTCGCAGCCAACGCCCACCAGCCTTGGAATCTGACGCCACGACGAGCGGAGCCGCTGATGGGCCGTGTCCTGCAGCTTAGTCCGCAACTGCGCGATAAACTCAGGGCTTGGGCCGAGCTCGGGTGCGCGGTGAAAGGCCCGTTGCACGCCCTCACGCAACGCGCGACGGCCAGCGAGATCGGCGCGACACACCGGACACGTGTCCAGGTGACGCAGAATCTCGTGGTTCGTTTCGGTGAGGAGCTCCTCGCCGAGAAACGAATCTGCCATTTCACGAACGTCGCGGCATTCCATGGGTGGTCTCAGATTTCAGCCCGCTGACGATTGACTGCCGTCGATGCGCTAGCTCCGCGCGAAGCAACGCGCGGCCGCGGTGGAGCCGTGACATCACAGTTCCCAGCGGAATCGCAAGCGCGTCGGCAATTTCCTTGTACGTCAACTCCTCCACGTCACAAAGGACGATCACTTCTTGAAACAAAACAGGAATCCGCCCCAGCGCGCCGAGGAGCTCTTCGTCCGTCAGCTCCTGTGGCACCGGCGGGACAAAGGGAGTCGCTTGGCCGATCCGGTCGTCCGGATCGTCGACGAGCGGTGATCGACCGCGCGCCCGGCGACGATTGCTCCGCACGTTCTGGAGAATCGTGGTCAGCCAGGCCCGACAGTTCGTGCCCGGCTGGAAGCGGTGAAACGACTGAAGCGCCTGCATCATCGTTTCCTGCACCAGGTCTTCGGCTTCGGACCGATTCCGCTCGAACCACATCGCCAGCCGGAACAGCCGATCGAGGTGGGGCAGGGCCTCCGCCTCGAAGGCAGCCCACGTAGGATCGGCGGCGGCTGGCGCTGACTTCTGTGCCATCAACGTCAGGCCAAGATCGTATCGAGAGGGATCATGTCATCGATAGGACGATCTATTCCCGACGATGGATTCAGCCCGTTCCGGATCTACCGGGGTAGCTTGACCGCCAGGACATCGACTCGCTCAATCGTCGGCGGCTTGGCGAGCAGTTCGGACGCCTTCTCCCCGAGTGCCGCCGCGACGCGTCCTGACAGGTGTGCGCTTCTGCCGGCCTCATCGGGAAACGCATCGAAGATGCCAAAGGTCGACCGATCGAGGCGAATGCCGAACCAGGCCGTTGTCGCGGGCTCTGCTTCGACCAGCGTGAGGCCACCGCGGAGAAACGCTTCGACATCCGCTTCCTTGCCGGGCTTGGCTTCCAATCGCACCAACAACGCAACCGTTACCATCGTTCATCTCCTCTCATGTTGAGCGCCAGCAAACTGCTGACGCATCCGACTATGAGCACGTCGCCGCGATCATCTTCAGCGACTTGACGGTGAACGTGGAGGTCGACTTGCCCATCGTGCCCTTTTCCATCGCGTCCATCTTTTCGTGCGCAAGCGATCCAGTGAGTGACACCTCGTGGCCCAAGTGCTTGCTCAGATCGACCGACGAGCCCGTCAGGGTCAGTGTTGTCGGCGCCATCGACTCGTGGCTCATGCCGTCCTTCGCCATGGCATCCTTCGTCATGGTGTCTTTTGCCATGGTGTCTTTCTTCATCATGTCCTTGCCCATGTGATCAGCCGTCGCGACATGCGTCAACATGAACGTGCCAGCAGCGCTTCCGGCTTCGATGCAGCCGGTATAGTTGGCGTCCATCATCTCCATCTTGTCCATCTTGTCGCCCTTGGCCATCGTGCCACCGGACTGGGCGCCGACAGCCACCGACGACACTGCCGCGACCAGGATTGCAACGCTCGACATACTCCACTTCATTGGTCTCTCCTCGAGAAGGAATGCTCGTTAGGGAACTCCAAGGTGCGAACAAGGGTTCGCCACGCTCACGTGGACCTAGATGTCCGCAGCGGCCTGAAATATTCCGGGGCGATTGAGGGTTGTGGAGATTCGAGCCCTAAGTCGAACAATGGAGATCTGCGACGTGGTGATGAATCGCCGGCTGTTCATGACACTTTCAGCCACCGGATTGGCAATACGATCCTGGACGGCGGTTCCGCGTGCCCTTCCGGTCATCACCGGCAACGAAGGCACGCATCAAGGCCGTTGCCTTCGACGCATTTCCGATTTTCGATCCGCGACCGGTCTTTGCTCTCGCGGAAGAGTTGTTTCCGGGCACGGGTCTCGGCGATGAATGGCGGACGCGACAGTTCGAATACACCTGGCTGCGGGTGGCCGCGCATCACTATGCGGATTTCTGGCAGGTGACCGGAGAGGCGTTGCTCTTTGCGACGACCAAGCTGAAGCTCAGACTCCGCCCAGACGATCGCGCCAGACTGATGAACGCGTATCTCGCATTGAAGGCGTGGCCGGATGTTCGTCCAGCCCTTGAATCGCTCAAGGCCTCTGGGTTGAAGCTGGCGTTGCTGTCGAATCTCACGCCGACGATGCTGCGTGCCAACATCAGGAGCGCCGGACTGGACGGGATGTTTGAACGGGTGCTCAGTACCGACGAGGCCAGGACCTTCAAGCCTGATCCGCGCGCGTATCAGCTGGGTGTGGACGCGCTCAAGGTGAAGCGAGAGGAGATTCTATTCGTCGCGTTCGCGGGATGGGATGCCGCTGGTGCCGCACTGTTCGGGTATCCCACGTACTGGGTCAATCGACAACGCGCTCCTCATGAGGAGATGGGCGCTCTTCCGGATGGCTCAGGCGAGACGTTGAGTGATCTCGCGGCGTTCTTGACGTAGTTCCGGAATCCGCATCCATCGTCTCCTTCCAACGCAGACGCATCTGAACGCGTAATCGCGGGAATCGCTGCGAGACCGAGCTGGACTCTGCTCGCGAACGATGCCATTCCCGTCGCGTGCCGCCCCACCACCTGAGGCCGCTCGCGTCATCGGAATATTTTGCCGCGGCTCGGACATACACCCTTCGGACGCGATGCCTCGATCGAAACAGGGGCGCGCCCGTGAACAAGAACTCACAGCGAAAGGAAGAGAACGGTATGTCTAAGCGAATTGCATTGTGCAGTGCCGCACTTGTGCTGGTGTGCGCCGCCGGCGTCGCCAACGTGCGTGCGGAACATCGTGGCCGAACCCTGGTCGTCACGATGACGAACGATCCGATCGAGAACCGAATCAACGTGTACGACGCTGACACTCACACGCTGCTGCAAAGCCTGGCGACACATGGGAAAGGTGGCGCGGGAGATAATGCACGAGGGGTCAGACAACACGATGGCGAACTGGTTGCGGCGGTCAACAACGGATCCAATACCGTTGCCGTGTTCAGGCGCGACGGCGACATTCTGAAGTTCGACAAGGTGGTCTCAACCAGCAGCGCGCCGGTGAGCGTGGATTTCGGAAACGACCACATGTATGTCGCGGGCGCGACCACCGTCGACTCGTTCGCACTGCATGGGAACACGGTGGAATGGCTCGATGGCACGAGCGGACTGGAACTGGTCGGAGGCGGCGCTCCTCCCAGCGGCAGCACGGCGCAGGTGGGGGTGATCAATGACAAGCAATTGCTCGTGACGCTGAAGACCGATCCGGATCCGGGCACCGTCGATCTCGTGTCGCTCGACGACGGTCGCGTGACCGGAGCGATTCCCACGGCAGTCTCCGCACCCCAGGGCACCCTGACGCCGTTCGGCTTTGCCGTCTACCGCGACGGGACGGCCGTCATCACCCTGGCACACTCCAATCAGGACGGTCTATTCCGCAACGGCGCGTTTACGTCAGTGGTGGACGCCGGCCAGGCGGCTGACTGCTGGATGACCAGAGTTGGGAAATACGTGTTCACCGCCAACACGGGCAGCAAGACGATCAGCCGCTTGATTGGCACGGGAAGCCATGTGTTCGTGGACAGCCAGGTCGCTGCAGTCATTGCCACCGGGGGAGCCCCGGCCGACATCGACGCGGACGCAGGCGTTCTCGGCGTGATCGACCACGGCGCCGGCCAGTCTCACTTGTCGCTGTTCAGCTTACAACGAGTTCGGCGAACTCACCGCGCAAGGGACGCCGATCACGGTTGGCGTGGCCGACGCGAACGGCGTGGCGGTTCTCTCGGCTGGCGACCGGGATCGCAATTGAACGCGCGCACTCGAGGTGGCAGGGAGTCGACCGGACTCCCCGTTACCGCTCATGAACGGAACATGACGATTCCTACGAGCCGAGATCGGTTCGTCGATATCTGACTCAGGAGCACAACACGTGAAGAACGCGAAGACTCTCTACTGGATTATTACAAGCCTCATGGCGGCGTTCATGCTGCTGGCCTCTATTCCGGATGTCCTGAGGCTGCCTCAAGCCGTGTCCATCTTTGGGCATCTCGGCTATCCAGTGTATCTACTGCCATTCCTCGGTACGGCCAAGACGCTCGGCATCATCGCGGTTCTTGTTCCGGTCTTCCAAAGACTCAAGGAGTGGGCATACGCCGGCTTGGTCTTTGACGTGATCGGGGCCCTGTATTCACACCTGTCGGTCGGCGACTCCCCCAGCGGCTGGATGCCGGCACTCATCGGGTTGGTCCTGGTCGGTGGCTCGTATCTCTCCTACCGACGCCAACTGATCGCACAGGATGGGCCTGGCCGCGCGCGCAGTGCGTCGCCTGGTGATGCGAACAACGTCATGGGCACATCGCGCGCCTCCGTCGAGGCCGGAATAAATCCACGCACCGTCGGCATTAGATGACTGTACGTAGCGCCGAGGCCTGATTGTCTCGGCGTTGATCGTAATCGGACCACGAAATCATGTTGATCAAATCTTCAGCGAGCATTCCAAGCTCCGAAATCACCGACAAGCGCCTGTACATGGACCGGCGGACGTTCATGCGGTCCGCCACAGCGTTGGCGACAGCCGGGGCGATGCTGGGCGCCGACGCACTCGTTCAGGCCGCGCAGCCGGCGTCCCATGGAAAGAAACTGGAGAACGTCAGGGCGAGCAGCTACAGCACTGATGAGCGACCCAACACGTGGGAGCAAATCACCAGCTACAACAACTACTACGAGTTCGGCACCGACCAGGAACAACCGGCGCGCCTCGCCCGCACGCTCGTGACGGAGCCGTGGACCGTGGCCGTCGAGGGCGAGTGCAACAAGCCGGCGGTCTACCACCTCGAAGACGTGCTCAAGGGGAGAACACTCGAAGAGCGCGTGTATCGACATCGCTGCGTCGAAGCGTGGTCGATGGTGATTCCGTGGGTCGGGTTTCCGCTGGCCGACTTCATCAAGAAATGCGAACCCACATCGAGGGCGACGCTTCGTCGAGTTCACCTCCTTGAGTGACCCGAAACAGATGCCGGGCACGCGGATACCGGTGCTGTCATGGCCGTACGTCGAAGGTCTTCGGATGGACGAGGCCATGCACCCGCTGACGATCCTCGTCGTCGGCTTGTACGGCGAGGTGCTGCCCAACCAGAATGGCGCGCCGCTTCGGCTGGCGGTGCCCTGGAAGTACGGCTTCAAGCACGCCAAGTCCATCGTCAAGATTCGTTTCGTGGAGCAGCAGCCGCTGAATTCATGGCGGAGGCTGGCGCCACAGGAGTACGGCTTCTACGCCAACGTGAATCCGACAGTGGACCACCCGCGATGGAGCCAGGCCACGGAACGGCGTCTGCCCGGAATCTTCAAGAGTCGCAAAACGCTACTGTTCAACGGGTACGCCGATCAGGTCGCAAGTCTGTACTCGGGCATGGACTTGAGGAAGAACTTCTGAGTCGTGACGTCGAATCAAACTGTACGGTGGGTGGCAAAGCCCGCATTGTTTCTCGGATCACTCGCTCCGGCTGCGTGGCTAGTGCTGGCCGCCCTGACCGAGCAGCTCAGCGCCGACCCTCTCGCCGACATCACCAACGAAACGGGCGTATGGACGCTCCGTTTTCTCTGCATCACGTTAGCCATGACGCCGCTCAGGCGAATGACCGGTTGGAATGGTGCGATCCGGTTTCGGCGAATGCTCGGCCTCTTCGCCTTCTTCTACGGATCCCTTCATCTTCTGACCTATCTCGTTGCGGACCGTCTGGCCGGTCTTGATTTTCCCGGCGGTATCGTCGCGTGGCAGACGGTGGGCGCTCTCGCCAAAGCGACTCTGCCTGATGTGCTCAAGCGGCCGTTCATCACCGTGGGCTTCGCCTCGTGGCTTTGCATGTTGCCCCTGGCGCTCACGTCGACGGCGGGCATGATTCGACGACTGGGCGGGCGTCGATGGCAGTTGCTGCACAGACTGACCTATGTAGCGGCAACTGCCGCAGTGCTCCACTACTGGTGGCTGGTGAAGGCCGACGTACGCCGCCCAGAGACGTACACATTCGTCGTCGGACTCCTCTTTGTCTTCCGAGCGTGGTGGTGGGGTCGCTCAGCCAGAGCACCGGTGACAAGGCGCATCGCGGCCTGAACGGGCGGGCTTCCCTTCGAATTAGGCGTAGGGCAAAGGAAGGAGTCTTGATTCCTTGACATGTACCTATCATCTGATAGATAGTGTCGAGACCACACGGCAGGAGCTCATTGCTCCTCAGCCGACTTCACGCCCACACAAGGCCAGCCTGGCAGCCCAGAGAGTGGATCGCGAAGGTCACGTAGTTTGCTTTTTTTTGGCCAGATTATCTATCTACTGATAGGTCAGTAGAGTATCGTTCATCTCGGAATGTGGAGTGCGCCATGAACAAACGCTACGCTCAAAGTACTATCCCCTTCGTCCTTGCCGCGTCGGTGGCCACTCACGTCGCGGCCGCGCGGCCAGCGGCAACGGCATCGATGTCGACTGACTGCCCCCCGTCGTCGTCGCGCGCGCTGCACCTCTATGTCATCAACGAAGCCTCCGCCTCGCCTCAGACGCTCGACACTGCCATCCTGGAGGCCAGCGCGATCTGGGCGACGGCCGGTCTGCGCCTGACGTGGGCGTTCCCACCTGCTCCCCTCGATCTGACGGACAATCGGACCGTCGTCGTGATGATTCAACGCGGGCTGAAGCGGCCGCCCAGTTTCAGCGCGGTCCCTTCGAAAGGCCCCGCCTTGCCCCTCCTCGGTCAAGTGCCGTTCGGTGAAGACGGGCCTGGGAATCTCATCGAGGTATCGTTCGAGGCCATCACATCCCTGGTGATGGGCAGCTCGTATCTGAACAAGCCGGTTGCGAAGCTCCCGGACTTCCTCCAGCAGGTTCTTCTCGGACGCGGCCTCGGCCGTGTCCTGGCTCACGAACTCGGGCACTGGCTTGGCGGTCGGGGACACATGCAGGAAGGGCTCATGAGACCCGCGTTCGGTGACCGCGACCTGGTCGAATGGAACTCTCCTCGGTTGCCGCGCGCTTGGACTGCCCCGAGCGCAGGGGTGCTCATGGTCCGTTTCTCGCGTTGTGAGCCGACGATCAAATTGAGTTCGGTAGCGCAACGCCCGGCATTTAGTGACGTCAGGTTTGGTGTGCGCACTCACGTCTGCGACGAGGTGCGCCCTCCAGTGAGCCGGATGGAACGGTGCTCGGCAGGCCCGCCCCGGGCGACCTATCGCGGGTAATGTTGCTCGGACTGCATGCGGCGCCTGCGCAGGAGGCGCATGGACCGGCGCGGTATAGTGGGCGCTGGCGCATCGGGGCGTCATCCACGTCCGCGGAAAGGACTGCGTCCACCCCGACATCGGTCTCGTCATCGTCAGGATGATCTCTTTCCTGCCCGGGAGAGCGGACAGCGGGCGCGGATGGCTGTGCGGTAGGCACAGCCGGGAGAGGAGCTCGTCATGACCGTGCACCGGACTCATGCTCGACATGGGCCTGGACCCGGACGAGCGCACACGAATCGGCCATCAGAAGATCAGACCTACTCGGCGGGCGGCCCGCTGCTGGAGGCGGTCAACACCGGACGGATCGACATGGCGCGCGTGCTGCTGGCGCACGGCGCCGATCCGAACGCCAACGTGTTCACCTCGGGCTCGCCGACCTACGCGGCATACCGCTGCGGTTCGCCACGTGTGAGTGCCCTGACCAGGCCATGATCGACTTGATGGTGAAACACGGGGGCTGGATTGACGCCGCCTCCGTCGGGTACTTGCGTAACACGGACCTCGCACGGCGCATGCTCGCGGGCGAACTGGACCCGCATGTGGAGTCCGGCACGGGGGCTCAGACAGTCGCGGAGCAGATCCTGTGGAGCGGCGCGAGTGGCGGGAGCCCGGAGATCGTGCGTATGGGGCTCGAGCGCCTCGACTGGCCGCGGGACGATCCGCGATGGTTCTGGATGCTGTGGCGTCCGCTTCCCGGGCATGAGGACCTGAACGACGCCGAGCAGGCGGACTGCCGCGAGTCGTTTCGGCTGATTCTCGAGCGCTGCGATCCGAACCTGCGCGCAGCGGAATCGGGACAGACGATGCTGCACGAGGTGGTCGCGCGAGACCACGGGGTAGGCGTGGCCCTGGCGTCCATCCTGCTGGATGCGGGGGCGCGCACGGACGTCCGGGACGAGTTCCTGAAGAGTACGCCTCTCGGGTGGGCGTGTCGCTGGGGCCGTGTGGAGCTGGTCAAGCTGCTGCTGGCCCGAGGAGCGGATCCGATCGAGCCCGAGGCCGAGCCGTGGGCCACCCCGCTCGCGTGGGCCGAACGGCGTCAACATGCGGGGATTGCATCGATCCTCCGGCAACGCGGCGCTGACCGGTAGTGATCCGAAGGACGGTATCCTCACTGCGACGTGTTCGCCGGCTTCCGGATCTGCAGGGCGAGAGGTTCGTGCCGTAGTGCGCAACCTCTTCACGCGAACAAAACGAAGAACACGGACGAGCTTTTCGTGGCTGGGTCCGTGTTCATCCGTGGTCTGTGTTTATGACGTTGCCGGCACCTGCTCCGGCGTGCGGCGCACGGTGAGGTTCAACACACCGCCGATGGCACCGATCAACAGGACGATCCAGACGACGGGCGGTGTCCAGACACTCGCGAGTCCGAGCGTCGCGTCGAGTGAATAGGCACCGGGACCGGTCAATCCGAGTGCGACAGCGGCCGCTCCATAAAGCAGCGGCACTTCGATACCGTTGCTCTGCGCGAACAGGCCGTGCTGCAGGTGGACGCTGATCGCGGCCACGATCATGACCGCCAGCACAAGCGCGGGGCCGATTGGACCCAGAAATCCCATCGCCACGAGCAACCCGCCGATCAGCTCGGTGGCGGACGCCGCCGTTGCGAAGAACCGGCCCGGCCGGAAGCCGAGCGTCTCAAAGAATCCTGAAACCGCCGTCAACCCGTAGCCGCCGAACCAACCAAACAGTTTCTGCGCCCCGTGCGCGGCCATCAGAAGGCCGAATACCGACCGAGCAATCAACAAGCCTGCATCCATGTCATAACCTCCGCGATATCAACTTAGGAAGTAACTATATTAAATATATCGACTATATGTCAAGTAGTTACTTGCATAAAATGGACGGAGGCGCTATCCTGTTGACACATGGCTGGTTCTCCCTCACGCCCACCAGAGTTGTGTTCGCGGTTTCACCGTGCCAGCGAGCTGATCGGACGCCGTTGGACCGGGGCCATCATCTATGTTCTCCTCCGGTCGAGCTGCCGGTTCGCAGCGTTGCGGGAGGCGATCCCCGACATCACAGACCGCATGCTCAGCGATCGCTTGCAGGAACTGGAGGCGGAAGGCATCGTCGCGCGCACGGTGGTTCCTGAAACCCCTGTGCGCGTGGAATACTCGTTGACGAGGAAAGGTCGATCGCTGGTCACCGCCATTGACGCGATCGCCGACTGGGCGCACAAGTGGATCGAAGCCGAATCGCCGAAGGAGAAAGCGGCTGAGCCCCGCCGCGTGCGCCGCCACGCCTGATACCGGGAAGCATCCGATGCGTTGCGGTCCATCGCTGCGGGCCCCCGCGTTCCCGGTATAATCGCTTCACTCCGCCTTCCCAGTGTCGCTGTCTCCGGGCACCCGCATCGGACCATACCAGGTCACCGCGCTGATTGGCGCCGGGGGCATGGGTGAAGTCTATCGCGCGACCGACACGAACCTGAACCGGGCTGTCGCGATCAAAGTTCTCCCCGCCTCCCTCTCGAGCGATCCGGATCGTCTGGCGAGATTCCATCGCGAAGCACAGGTGCTCGCCGCGCTGAACCACCCCCATATCGCGCAGATTCACGGGCTGGAAACGACCGACGGCGTCACGGCCCTCGTGATGGAACTGGTCGAAGGCGCGACGCTTGCCGACCGGATCGCTCAAGGCGCGATTCCGCTGGACGCCGCGGTTGCGATCGCGACGCAGATCGCCGAGGCACTGCAAGCAGCGCACGATCAAGGGATCATCCATCGCGACTTGAAGCCGGCCAACATCAAAATGCGGCCGGACGGCCGCGTCAAGGTGCTGGATTTCGGTTTGGCGAAAACGATGGAGGCGGCCGGTAGCGCGTCCAGCGTCGCGCAGTTGCCGACCATCACCTCGCCGGCACTGTCGGAAGCCGGCATCGTCCTGGGCACAGCGGCCTATATGAGTCCCGAGCAGGCCCGCGGCCAGGCGCTCGACAAGCGCAGCGACATCTGGTCGTTCGGCTGCGTTCTCTACGAGATGCTGACTGGACGAATGGTGTTCCCTGGCAACACGGTGTCGGACACCATCGCGGCGTTGCTCGAGCGAGAGCCGGACTGGAACGCGCTGCCCGCTCCGGCGGTGCCGCTGTCTGGAATCCTGCGGCGATGCCTCGAAAAAGATCGGAACCGTCGATTGCGTGATATCGGCGACGTCAGCCAGTGGTTGGAAGACGCGAGCGCGCGATCGATCACGACCGCCCCCGCCTCCGAGTCGACCGCGCGTCCTTCGTGGTGGATCGGAGCTGCCGCAATCGCTGGTCTCGTCGTCGGTGGTGCCACGATTGGTTCCGTCGTGCGATTCGGCGGTCGAACTCATCCCCACCCGGTGGGGCGCTTCGAGCTGACGGCGTCGCAAGCCGACTCCTTCGCCGCAGACACGTTCGGCAGCAACATCGCCATCTCGCCTGATGGCTCGCGCGTCGCATACACAGCGAATCGCAACGGGGTTCTGCAGCTGATGGTTCACCGCCTCGACGGTTTCGACGCGCAGCCGCTTGCCGGCACCGATGGAGCCACATTCCCGTTCTTTTCTCCAGACGGCGCCCAGATTGGCTATGCCACGCTCGACGAGCTGAAACGCGTGTCCGCCGAAGGCGGCGCGAGCGTCAGCATCTGCCCTGTCGATGCGGGCTTTCGCGGCGCGACCTGGGGTCAGGACAACGTCATCGTTTTTGGGAAGGATGGAGGGGTCGGGCTGCTTCGCGTCCCGGCATCCGGAGGTGTTCCAAAACAAGTCGCCGCACCCGATGCGTCACGGAACGAGCAGAGTTACCTTCACCCAAGCCTGGTACCTGGCACCGACACGCTTCTTTACACCGTCCTTCTCAATGGTGGACATTCTCGAGTCGCGGCGCGCAAGTTGAGCGGCGGCGACGCGGCGACGGTGGCGCAAGGAGGGTTCGGATCTCAATACTTGTCTTCGGGATTCGTGGTGTTCGGCCAGGATGAACGGTTGATGGCGGTTCGATTCAATCCCACCACCCTCCAAGCCACCAGCCCAGCAGTTGCCGTACAGGATACGGTGTTCACAAAGATCACCGATGCCATCGCGAATGTCAGCGTCGCCGCAGACGGCACCGCCGCATACGTGTCCGGACATAATGCGGGGTCACTCCGACGCGTCGTCTGGGTCACTCGGCAGGGGACTCACGTGTCGCGGGTGATCGACGAACCGCTCGAGTTGGCGCGCAACCCGCGGCTGTCGCCTGATGGCCGCCGACTGGCGCTGACGGTCGGAACGAGCGGCCACGCCGATATCTGGATCTACGATCTCGATCGCGCCGGTCAGCCGCAGAAGCTGACCTTTCAAAACCACAACACATTCCCGGTGTGGTCCCCAGACGGAAGGCGGATCATCTATCTCTCGATCACTCCGGCCGGTGGACACATGTACTCGCTTCCCGCTGACGGAAGCTCGCTGCAGCCCGAGCGCGTGATTCCGACCGGAGATGCTGGGGAAGTTCCGCTCACGTCGTCTCCAGACGGCAGGTACGTCCTGTTCCGTAGGAATGACGATATCTGGCAGGTTGATCTGAGGGACCGGACGAGTCGACCGTGGGTGCCGACACCCTTCAGCGAGCACGCGAGCAGTTTCTCCCCGAGCGGTCAGTGGGTCGCCTATTCATCGAACCCGACCGGCCGAATGGAAATCTACGCGCGTCCGTTTCCGGGGCCGGGCGCGCCCGTCCGAGTTTCATCAGAAGGGGGACACGATCCGGTCTGGGCGCGTGATGGAAAAGAAATCTTTTTCGAGAACGCGGGAAAGCTGATGTCGGCACGCGTGATCAAAGAGACTCCAAGCCTTCGGCTCGAGCCGGTTCAACTGCTCTTCGAAGGGGGATTCGCGCACGACGATACAGACCCGGGTCTTCGCTTCTTCGATGCGGCCACCGATGGCCGGCTGATCATGATCGAGCCCACCGGCATTTCCAACAAGGCATCCATTGTCGTCATCCAGCACTGGGATCAGGAACTGAATCGACTCGTACCTGCAAAGTAACGTTATCGCCCACGGTGGTCCCGTGGCTGCCGGTCGCCGGGAAGCGAAACGTGCACGGCGCGTTCTACGCGTTCGACGGACTCGTCACGGGCCTCGCGCTCACCGGCGATCGCGAGCCATGTGGCGGGCTGTACCCGCTGAGACTCGACTACATCCGCACCGGTCAGGTGTTCGCGACGGTCGCCCTCAGCAATCCGCAGCTCGCGGCGGCGCTGGCGGCCGACGCCGCCGGGCTGGCCGACCGGGCGCGCGAGCACTTCGAGACCGCGCTCCGTCAGGCGCGCGAGATACCGATACGCATCCTCCAACCGGCAGTGGGCTGAATCACTTGCCAACCGTCGCAGCCGCGGCATCCCAGTTGAGGACGACGCGCACGACGCCGGAAGCCGTAGCGCCCTCGGCAGGCACAACGATGAGAAAACGGCCGGTCTTCGGATCCACGTCGTAGCTTCGGCCGGACTCGATTCCCAGGTTATAGAGCGCATCGAAAAGCGGACGGGCCTTGCCGGCACGAAAGGCTGCGCCTTCACCGAGAGGCACCCCAACCAGACGATTGGCGATCCGGTAAAACATCTCGCGGCCATCCGCCGACCAACGGGGTTCCTCGCCTCCCGACGTGGTCACCTGCCAATGCGCACCAGCTATGGTCAAATCGCGCACATGAACCTCAAACCGATCGGTCTCGTCCGACTGATACGCGAGCCAGCGCCCCGTCGGACTGACTGAGCCCGAGAACTCGTTCGCCGATCCGGCGACGAGCGGTTGCGGCGGTACTGACGGATCGAAGGCGCACCGCAGCAGATCGCCTCTATCAGACGCGGCGTTTACTGAATCGATGACCGACATGGTCTGTTGATCGTCGATCCAGTCGAGATACGCACGGCCCGGCACTTTCCGTACCACTTCGGCCTCCCGACTCCCATCCGCCACCTTCCTCATGATGGTTGACGCGTCGCCGGTCGGCTCGAACGCGGTGTAATACACCATCTTCCCGTCAGGCGACCACATCGGGGCGGCGTTCGTGCTGGTGAATGTCAGGCGATTGAGCGTGCCGTTGCTGAAGTCATACGTCCAGACATCGCCGCCTCCGGTCGTCCCCTTGAGCAGGACCGCACGGGTGCCATCGGGCGACACCCGCGCCTCCTGATAGGGGCCGGGCGCCAGTCCCACGACTGTCTTCTGTCCCTGTTGGTCTACCCAGACAAGCCGTCGAAGGTCCCCGACAGGCGATCCCGGTACGAACGCCAGCGTGCCATCGTCTGCGCAATCGAAGTGCGCAGCACCAGTACTGGAATCGCGCTCGACGCCTGCAACGATCTGAACTGGAGGACCGGTTGTCGTGAGGCGCTCGGGATCGAATGGAACAGCAAACAGGGCTGGTCCTTTCGAGTAGACGAGGTGGTGGTCGCCGCAGTAACGAGCCATGGCTGCGCCTTTGATGACGATCCGCCGCTCTCCAGTAGCCAGGAGCACGGCTTCGATGTTCGAGGCGTCGTAGCTGTCCGGGCTCCCGAGCGTCCCGATCGTGAAAAGGACTGCCTTGCCGCCCGGCAACACGTCCGGCCAGCGGTGGGTGCGCTCGCCCGAGCCAATCGTCGTGATGGGCCGTTGTTCGCCGCCGTCGACTGACATCCGCACGAGGGGGCCCGAGGCCTGAGGCGGGAAAATCAGCGCGCCATCGTCCGACCATGCGATGCCGCGGTTGTCAGCCACGCGTCCAATGGTTGTCGCCGGGCCGTCGATGCTCGACTTCCGGATGCTGCCATCGACAAAAAACGCAACCCACTTGCCGTCGGGCGACAGCGACGGATTTGTACCGCCGTCGCTGCCGGGCACCACGTGAATATCGACATTCATCCGGGATCGGATGTAGATGCGGCTCACGCCCTCGGTGATCGCGGTGAAGGCGATCGCAGACCCGTCGGCGGACACTGATACGGCAGGCCGGAACACGATGTTCAAGGTCGCGTTGTCAGGCGGGCGCAGGTCGAACTGCGTGACTTCTCTGGGGCGCCAGTCTTGGGCTTCCTCGAGGCGACAAGCAACGCTGACGCGATCAACGAAACGATGACCAGCGCTGCTCCTAGTGCAGGAAGGATCCATTTCGGCCTGCGGGCTGGGGCCGCTGCCGCGCTGGCAACGTCACCCGTATGCGGATTCTCGCAAATCAGCCTGGCCTCACCGATATCGCGAAGACGTCGACGAGGATCCTTTTCCAGACATCGGTGAAGGAGTTTCCGGATCTCGACGGAGGTCTGCTCTGGCAGCGCCGTCCAGTCCGGATCGCGCGACACGATGGCTGACAAGACGTCAGTGACGGTCTCACCGTCGAACGGACGAGTGCCGGACAGCATCTCGAAGAGAATGCAACCAAAGGCCCAGACGTCCACGCGGCGATCGATGCGCCTTCCCTCGTGCCTGCTCGGGCGCCATGTAGGCGGCCGTGCCAAGAATGATCCCGATCTGCGTCATCGCCGGCGACAGGACGGTTGGAGACGACATGGTCGCGACGGTCGCATCGGGGCCCGGCGCACCGCTGACCATCTTGGCGAGGCCGAAGTCCAGAATCTTGACCATACCGTCAGGCCTGACCATCACGTTCGCGGGCTTCAGGTCGCGGTGCATGATCCCTTGCTCGTGAGCCGCTTCCAGCGCCTCGGCGATCTGGCGTGCAATCGGGATCGCGTCATCGATTGGAACCGGGCCGCGCGCAATGCGCCGGGCAAGATCCTCCCCCTCGACGAGTTCCATGACGAGCGCCAGCGCGCCGGCGGTCTCTTCGAGCCCGTAGATGTGGGCGATGTGCGGATCGTTGACTGCGGCGAGCGTCTGGGCCTCGCGCTCGAATCGGCTCACGCGATCCGGATCAGCAGCGAAGAGCGACGCGAGCACCTTGATGGCCACGTCGCGGTGGAGCTTCGCGTCGTGCGCTCTATAGACTTCACCCATTCCGCCGGCACCGAGCGACGACACGATGCGGTACGGGCCGAGTGTCGAACCGGGGTTCAGTTGCATGGAATGCAGGGATTATAGGCGCATCGGGCTAGGGTGTTTTCAGCCCGTCAACCACGCTCCTGATCGCTCGCGGGATCGGCACCGGCCGGCGCGTGATCCGGTCCACGTAGACGTGCACGAACCGGCCCACGGCGCACGCCGTCTCCTCGTCATTGCGAAACAGCGCAATTCGGTAGACGACGCTCGACGTACCCAGCCGCTCGACCGCGAGCCCGGCGTGGAGGGTGTCTGGAAAGCTCGCTGCCCGGAGGAACCGGCAGCCTGACTCGGCGACGATGCCGATCGCCGGCAGCTCGCGCACGTCGGTGCCGCTCGCCTCGATCAGGAAGCCGTTCACGGCGGTATCGAAGTAGGAATAGTAGACAACGTTGTTGACGTGGCCGTAGTGGTCGTTGTCCATCCAGCGGGTGGGCACGGCGCGGAACACCGGGAAATCCGCCCGGCGAGGATGAGCGATGTCCGTCATGGTGTCACGCCGTGAGCCGCGTCACGCTGCGTCCTGGAGCAGATTGTGGCATATGGTCCGCCTTCGAGGAGGGCCAGAGCCAGTGTGGGGTAGTGTACTCGGCATCGGCGGACCACACGTGATTCTGGTACAGTGGCCGCCGCACATTCGGCGATGGCTCTCACCCCTGGCCCCCGCTTAGGTCCGTACGAAATCATCGCCACCATCGGCGCGGGTGGGATGGGAGAAGTCTATCGCGCGCGCGACACGCGTCTCGCCCGTGACGTCGCGATCAAAGTCCTTCCCGAAGCGTTCGCCACCGATCCCGACCGCCGCGAGCGCTTCGAGCGCGAGGCGCAGGCCGTCGCCGCCCTTTCCCATCCGAACATCGTCGCCGTCTTCGACACAGGTGTCGCCGACGGGCGCGCCTTTGTCGTCATGGAGCTGTTGGAAGGCATGACGCTGCGTGAACGCTTGCTGACCGCAGGCGCCTGGGGTCCCGGCGACGAGAGCGAATCTTCGAGCGCCGGAGCGGGGCGCCTGGGGGGTGGGGCCCTACCCGCATTGAGTCATGACGGATTGCCCCGGCGGAAAGCCATCGACATCGCGATCCAAATCGCGCGCGGCCTCGGCGCCGCCCACGCCAAAGGCCTGGTCCATCGCGACCTCAAGCCCGAGAACATTTTTCTCCTCGACGACGGGCAGGTGAAGATTCTCGACTTCGGTCTCGCGCGGCAGGCGACGGAGTCGGATCATTCGGGCGCGACGCGCACGATCGCCGCGACCCAGCCGGGAACGGTGATGGGCACGGTCGGCTACATGGCGCCCGAGCAGGTGCGCGCGCAGACGGTCGACGCGCGCGCTGATGTCTTCGCGTTCGGTGCGGTGCTCTATGAAATGTTGTCGGGCCGTCGCGCGTTTCAGCGCGAGACATCGGCCGACACCATGACGGCGATCCTCACGCAGGATCCACCCGAGATCGTCGGATCGCGACCCGATCTCTCGCCCGCGCTCGATCGGATCGTCCGCCACTGCCTCGAAAAGAATCCGAATGAGCGATTCCAGTCGGCGCGCGACGTCGCCTTCGCGCTCGACGCGTTGTCGGGATCGACCATCGCGTCCGGCGCCGTTGCCGCGACACTGGCGCCGCCGAACGCGCGCTGGCCGCGTTGGATCCCTGTCGCCGCCGCGCTCGTCGTCGGCCTCGCCGGTGGGACGTACGCAGGCGCGACGCTGCTGGCGAAGAAAGCCCGTCTGGTGACCTTTGCACCCAAGACCTATGACGCGCAATGGATCACCAACGCGCGCTTCACGCCCGACGGTCAGACGATCGTGTTCAGCGCTGCGCGCACCGGCAACGTGCCGTCCGTGTTCGCGCTTCGTCGGGAATCGATCGTCCCGCAGCCCATCGGGGCAGCCGACACCGAGCTGCTCGCCGTCTCCAGCCGGAGCGAGCTGGCCGTGCTCACCGGCGTAAAGCTCATCGGCCATCGCATCTTCACCGGCACGCTAACACGCATGACGCTCGACGGCGGCCAGCGCCCCGTCCTCGAAAACGTGACCGAAGCCGACTGGGCGCCGGACGGCGAGAGTTTCGCCGTCATTCGCCGCATCAACGGCCAGAGCCATCTCGAGTATCCGATCGGCCGCGTGCTCCACAAAGTTCCGGGCTATCTGAGCGACGTGCGTGTCTCGCCGGACGGCACGCGCGTCGCGTTCTTCGAGCACCAGATTCCAACCGACGACCGCGGTGTCGTTATCGTCGTCGACCAATCGGGAAAGGCGAGGACGCTCACGAAGGAATACGCCGCGTTGGAAGGCCTCGCGTGGATGCGCGACGGCCGGACGCTCATCTTCGGCGCCGCGGAGGGCGTCGCGCTTCAGCCGTTTGCCGTCGACGCGTCAGGACGGTCCCCGGCCGAGATGTCGTTCTCGAGCGCCGGCGAGACGTACGTGCTGGACGTGTCGGCGACCGGACAGATCCTCGTCGCGCGCGATTATCTGCACCACACCATCATGGGCCGCGCGCCGGGCGAAGCGTCCGAGCGCGAATACCCGTGGCTCGACTATCCGGTCAGCGCGTTCTTTTCGGCGGACGGGCGGATCATGGTCTTCTCGGACCTCAACGACGCCGCCGGCGCCGACTACCAGGTTGCGCTGCGCCGCAACGACGGATCCCCTGTCGTGCGTCTCGGACCCGGCAGGACACTCGGGCTCTCGCCGGACGCGAAGTGGGCGCTCTCGCTCGTTCCATCGGTTCCTCAGATGCTGCTCTACCCCACCGGCGCCGGATCGCCAGTCAAAATCGACCGCGGGCCTATCGTCAGCTACGGCTACGTGGCCCAGTGGTTTGCCGACGGCAGGCACGTGCTGGTATGTGGCACGGACAAGTCGGGCGCGTCGCGGTGCTACCAGCAGTCGATCGACGGTGGCGCACCGGCGCCGATCACGCCCGACGGCAGCGACCTTGCGATGCTCGCGCACGACGACCGGACGCTGATGTACCGCGACGGGGAGGGCGCGTACTGGCTGACTTCGTTCGGCAACTCCGCCGCGCCGACACGCGCACCTGGCCTGGCGACGGCCAATCAGCCAGTCGGGTTCAGCCAGGACAACCGCTCGATGTTCGTGCGGGTGGGCGCGAGTATTCCGATGCACATCGATCGCATCGACCTCTCGACCGGCGGGCGCACGCCGGCCGCCGACCTCGCCCCGCCGGACCGCTCAGGCGTCATCGCGCTCCGCGTGGATCAGTGGATCGACGACGGCCGGGTGTACACGTATCGGATGTCGAGGACGCTGTCGACGTTGTTCGTGGTGGAGGGGAAGTAGACTTCAGCGGACGCCGGCGCCGGGCAAGAAGAACCAAGCCGAAGTCCAGAATCTTGACCATACCGTCAGGCCTGACCGCGGAAACCGGGTCATCGCATTTCGCATCCTGCCGCGCCGCCTCGCCGCGGCTGTTTCGAGTACATGGCGCCGGCCACTCAGCGTGCGCTGGTCAAGGCGATGGGGCAGGAGGAGATCGCGGACCTGCTCAACGACATGGCGCCGGACGACCGGACATGTTCCTCAGCGAGCTGCCGGCGAACGCAACGAAGCAGCTGCTGGCGCTGTTGACGGCGAGGAACGCGAAGAGGCCGTCACGCTCCTCGGCTACGCGCCGGGTACGGTCGGCCGGCTGATGACCCCGCACTACATCGCCGTCAAGGAAGACTGGACGGTGCAGCAGGTGCTCGACGACATCCGCGAGCGCGGCACAACAGCGAACTCTGAACGTCATTTACGTCGTCGACGACGCCGGCGTCCTCATCGACGACATCCGCACACGTGACTTCCTGGTCGCGCGCGACGAGTGCGCGTGTCGTGGATCTGATGGACCGCGCTACGTCACCCTGAAAGCGACCGACACACAGGGGTCGGCGGTCGAGGTGTTCCGCCGCGAGGATCGCAGCGCGTTGCCTGTGACCGACACCGCCGGCGTGCTGATCGGCGTGGTCACGATTGACGACGTGCTCGACGTCGCGGAAGAAGAGGCGACGCGCGCCATCTCAGCAGATCGGCGGATCGGAGGCCCTCGGCGAACCGTATCTCGCCATCTCGCCGTTCCGCATGGTCGCAAGCGCGCCGGCTGGCTGGTGTTCCTGTTCCTCGGCGAGATGCTGACGGCCACGGCGATGGGATTCTTCGAGAAGGAGATCGCCAAGGCAGTCGTCCTCGCGCTCTTCGTGCCGCTGATCATTTCGAGCGGCGGCAACTCCGGCTCGCAGGCGTCCACGCTCGTGATTCGCGCGCTCGCGGTCGGGGAACTGAAGCTGCCACGACCTGTTCCGAGTCGTGCGGCGGGAACTCTTCTCAGGATTCGCGCTCGGCGCCATACTCGGCGCCATCGGCTTTGCGCGCATCGCGATCTGGTCGGCGTTCTCGGATATCTATGGTCCGCACTGGCTGCTGGTCGCGGTGACGGTCGCGTTTGCGCTCGTCGGCGTCGTCCTGTGGGGAATCGTTGGTCGGCTCGGTGCTGCCCTTCGTCCTGCGGCGGCTGGGATTCGATCCGGCCACTTCGTCTGCACCGTTTGTCGCCACTCTGGTCGACGTCACCGGGCTGATCATCTATTTCTCCGTCGGCCTGCTCGTCCTGCGCGGGACGTTGCTATGAGGGAAGGCGCATGCAGGGAATCCAGAGGACTGCTCCTGCGCCTCGGCCACGCAGGTCGACGGCAATGGGAAGGGAGGATGCTCCCCGCCGCATCGTGCCCTCCCAGCGGCCGTTCACGCGCGGCTAGGCTTTAGCGGCGGCGGGGATTACGAGAAGAATTGGCGGCGAGCGCGAGCCAGCGCGCCGGTAGCCTGACGAGATATCTGTGGCGGCTGAGGGCGGGCACGCGCACCGCATGGCCGCAACCGGGGCTGGCGCGGGAACCGCGCTCCTTGCCACCGGCTTACACGCTGTGGGCTATCTGTACGGTCACTGCGTTCATCGCAGTGCTGGTGTTCGAGAAGCTTGGAGTGGGCATCCTGCGCCGCGCCTGGATTAACCTCGATGTAATTTGGGCAGCCGCGCTGGTGGCGACCAGCACGCTGACGATGCTGCTGTAGGCACCGCGGTGAGCTGTTGTCGAGCGCGACGCAACACCACTGGCGCTGCGTTCATGAACGATCGCGTCGGCTCCGATCGGGTCCACGCGCCGGCACCTGGTGTCGAGAAGGCTGCAGCTGGTGTGGATGGTGATGAGGGGCGCTCAGTGCCCCCAAGGTCGCCCCTGAATGGGCGAGGCAATCATGGACCAGGTGGCCGACGAACTCGTCCGTGACACGGTAGTAGGTGAGCCGGCTCTCATCGCGTGACGCGACGAGGCGCATGCGTCGCAGCCGCGCCAGCTGGTGACTCGTCACCGACAGCGAGAGATCCAACGCCCGCGCGAGATCCCCCACGGTCAGCTCGTCGTGCGTGAGCGCGTGCAGGAGCGCCAGCCGGACGGGGTTCGCAAGGACCTTGAACACTTCCGCGGCCTCTGCGAGCACCTCGGGTGCTGGAAGCCCTTCTCGAGTCGCCCTCACTTTCTTTGCGCTGACGATTTCGGGCAGCGCGTGCCTCGTCTGCGTTACCATAGTTGATAACTTTATCAAGTGAACCACTGATGCCCAAACCAGTCCACGGCCATGGCAGCCACTTCCTCGTCCACGCGGAGCATGGCCACGGCGGACACGATCATGCCACGGGACACGGGCACGTGCACGGCATCGTGGATCCGGCGATCGCGACGACCGCGCGCGGATTGTGGACGGTGAAATGGTCCTTCATCGCCCTGGTCGACGACCGCCCTGCTCCAACTCGCGGTGGTGCTTCTTGTCGAACAGCGTGGCGCTGATGGCGGACACCATCCACAACTTCGGGGACGCGGCGACCGCCATTCCGCTGAGCGTCGGCGTTCGTCCTGGCCGGCGCCCGCCGAGCCGACGCTTCACATTCGGACTTCGGACGCGTCGAGGATCTCGCCGGCTTGGCGGTCGTCGCTGACGATCGCCGCGAGCGCTGCCGTTGCGGGATACGTGGCAATCCATCGCCTCCTGCATCCGCAAGCCGTCTCCAATCTCGGCGCCATCGTCGTCGCCTCGATCATCGGATTCGTCGGTAACGAGGCGGTCGCGATCTTCCGCATCCGAGTCGGCAAGCAGATCGACAGCGCGGCCCTCGTGGCCGATGGCTACCACGCGCGGACCGATGGTTGGACGAGCCTCGCCGTGCTGGTCGGCGCTGTGGGAGTTCATCTGGGCTACCCGATGGCAGATCCGATGATCGGGCTGGTCATCACGGTGGCGATCCTCGGCATCGCCTGGGGATCGGCCAGGATGGTCGTGTCCCGAATGCTCGATGGCGTCGAGCCGGAGGTTATCGATCACATCCGCGCCATCGCCGCGCAGGTGCAGGGCGTGGCCGACGTCACGGAGGTGCGGGCACGATGGCTGGGCCACCGTCTCCGGGCCGACCTCAACATCTCGGTGCAAGCCGGAGCTGAGGGTAGACGCTGCGCACGAGATCGCAAAGACGGTCGAGCATCAACTCCAGCATCACCTCCGACTTATCGGGCGCGATGGTCCACGTTGCCCCCGCGACCGATGCCGGAACTCACACAGCGCCAACACCGCACGCACACGACGATCGGCACACGCACGCTCACTGAGGTGCGCCTCGACGGAGTACGGGATGACTCGCGCACCACATCGCATCGTTCGCTTGTTGAGACCGGGCGCCTCCGTTGGACTGCCCAAGGGCATCTTTGCCGCGCTCCGCCGCCAGCCGCCGCCTATTCGCGTCGCCCCGATCCTGCTTGAGGCCGCGTCGCTGTCGGCCGAGGCTCTCTATGCAGCGGCTGCGGACCCGTGCGACCGGTCTCACTACCGGCGAAGCCGAGGCACGACTGCAGTGAGCACGGCCCCAACATGGTCGCCGCCGATGGGCGCAAGAGCATCGGGCTGCTCCTGTGGCACGCCGTGATCAACCCGCTGGTCCTGCTGCTGGCGGTGCTCGCAACGATTTCGTTCTCCACCGGTGATGTCCGCGCCGGCGTCGTGATGTCCCTGATGATCGTGCTCGGAGTCGGCATTCGACTCACGCAGGAGCGACGGGCCGACACGACGGCGGCGAAGCTGAAGGCCATGATCTCGGTGACCGCCGCCGTGTTCCGGGATGGCGAGCTGCAAGAACTGCCCGTCGCACAACTGGTCCCGGGCGACGTGGTGAGGTTGGCGGCCGGCGACATGATCCCGGCGGACGTGCGGATCCTCAATGCCAAGGACTTGTTCGTCATACAGGGCCCGCTGACCGGCGAATCCTTCCCGGTCGAAAAGTTCGAAACAGACACCGGCTTCGGCAGAGCGATCGCCGATCGAGCTTGCGAACCTGGCTTTCCTGGGGACGAGCGTCGAAAGCGGGACTGCGTCGGCAGCGATTGTCGCCACCGGTCGAGAGACGTATCTCGGGAGCATGGCCGAGTCCCTCGCGGAGCAGCCGACCCAGACGGCCTTCGACAAGGGCGTGGCGCGTTTCACGTGGTTGATGCTTCGCTTCATCCTCGTCATGGTGCCGTTGGTCTTCATCATCAATGGTCTGACGAAGGGGCAGTGGCACGACGCCTTCTTCTTCGCCCTGGCGGTCGCTGTGGGGCTCACGCCTGAAATGCTTCCGATGATCGTCACGGTCTGTCTCTCCAAGGGTGCGATGGCGATGGCCAAGAAGAAGGTCATCGTGAAGCGAATCAACGCCATCCAGAACCTTGGCGCCATGGATGTGCTCTGCACGGACAAGACGGGGACGCTGACACTCGACCGCGTGATCCTGGACTCACACTGCGACGTCGTCCTCAAGGAGGACGATGGCGTGCTGGCGCTGGCGTATCTGAACAGCTACTTCCAGACGGGCCTCAGGAATGTGATGGATCGGGCGGTGCTCGCCCACCCGGAAGACACACGACCACGCGCACATTCCCGAGCACGCCAAGGTGGACGAGATTCCGTTCGACTTTCAGCGGCGCATCATGTCGGTCGTGGTGCGGACACCCGAGGGGAAAGACCGGATCATCAGCAAGGGCGCCCCCGAGGCAATCTTCCCCCGCTGCGGACAGTTCGAACTGGACGGCCAACTCTTCCGATGGAGCACGTCCGCATCGACGAGCTGCGGCGCGAGTACGAGCAACACAGTCGTCACGGGTTTCGCGTGCTCGCAATTGCATCGAAAGACGTGGAACCCAAGAACGCGGCCTACGGCCGCGACGATGAGAACGGCCTCATTCTCAATGGCTACCTCGCGTTTCTTGATCCACCGAAGGAAACGGCCGCACCAGCGATCCAGGCGCTCCAGCAGCACGGCATTTCCGTGAAAGTGGTGACCGGCGACAACGATCTCGTCGCAGGGAAGATCTGCGCGGACGTCGGCCTCTCGACCGAACACACACTGCTCGGCGTGGACATCGACGGCGATGACGGACGACGCACTCGCCGACGCGGCCCAGCGCACGACGCTCTTCGCCCGAGTCTCGCCCGCACACAAACAACGCATCATTCAGGCTCTGCAGATGCGCGGGCACACCGTCGGCTTCATGGGTGATGGGATCAACGATGCGCCCGGCTTGCGAGCGGCGGATGTCGGTGTCAGTGTCGATACCGCGGTGGATATCGCGAAAGAATCGGCGGACATGATCCTGCTCGAGAAGAGCCTGCTCGTGCTGGAAGAAGGCGTGCTCGAGGGCCGAAAGGTCTTTGCCAACATCCTCAAGTACATCGGGATGGGCGCGAGCAGCAGCTTCGGCAACATGTTCAGCGTGCTCGGGGCGAGCATCTTCGTGCCCTACCTGCCGATGACCCCGATCCAGATCCTCACGAACAATCTGCTCTACGACATTTCGCAGACCGCCATTCCGACCGACGCCGTCGACCCTGAGCAGATCGCGAAGCCACGTCCCTGGGACATCGGATCGATCGCGAAGTTCATCTTGTTCATCGGGCCGTGCTCATCGGTCTTCGATTACACGACGTTCCTGATGATGCTCTACGTGTTCAACGCGTGGGCCGTCGAGAGAGGCCGCGTTGTTCCAGACGGGGTGGTTCGTGGAGAGCTTGCTGACGCAGACGCTGATCGTTCACGTGATCCGGACCCAGAAGATACCATTTCTCCAAAGTCGCGCGTCGTGGCTCGCTGATTGCCATGACCTCGGTGATCATGGCGATCGGCGTGATCATTCCGATGACGCCGCTCGGACGGTATCTCGGCTTCACGCGCCTCCCGCGGCTGTATTGGTTCCTTCTGGCAGTGACGCTGCTGGCGTACATGCTGCTGACACAGGGCGTGAAAACGTGGCTGATTCGGCGCGCGTGGATCTGAGAAACCGACATGGCATACGACCGTCACCACGCCCACGCCGCCGCCACGCGTGAGATGGTCAGCTCGAATGTCGAGGTGTGACGTGGACGACCATGGACGATTAGATCGCGATCAGGATCGGCATGCTGAGATGGGCGTGCATGGGCACGATCACGCTGGTCACAAGCACGGGGTCGGCGGCCACACGCACGGCGTGAGCGCGGACGCGGACGGTCGGTATCTGACCATCGCGTTGCTGCTGATTGTCGGGTTCATGGCCTTCGAGGTTGTCGTGGGAATCGTGGCGCACTCGCTCGCGCTCCTGTCCGACGCTGCCCATATGCTCACGGACGCAGGTGCGCTTGCCCTGTCACTCGTTGTCCTGCGATACGTTCAGCGCCCAGGTGGCGAGGCGCTGACCTACGGCAGACGGCGGGCTGAGGTGCTGAGCGGCCAAGCCAATGGCGCTGTGCTCCTCGTGCTCGGACTGATCGTGATCTACGAGGCGATTGCACGCTTGATCACACCACCCGACGTCGCCGGGCTCGCGGTGACGATGGTGGCGGCTGCCGGCGTGGTCGTGAACCTCGCCGCGGCATGGATCATGGCGAAGGCCAATCGTCACAGCCTGAACATCGAGGGCAGCTTTCAGCACATCCTGACCGACTTGTATGCCTTCATCGGCACGCTCATCGCTGGCATCGTGATCCTCGTCACCGGGTTCGACCGAGCGGACGCGATTGCATCGCTCCTCGTGGCGGTTCTGATGCTCCGATCAGGGTTCGATCTCCAGCGCAAAGCCATCCGCGTGCTCCTCGAAGGCGCGCCGGAAGGGATGCCACCTGCCGAGGTCGGCGTGGCGATGGCGCGTGGCGAGCACGTGAAAGAGGTGCACGATCTGCACCTGTGGGAACTTGCACCGGGCCATCCCATCTTGACCGCGCATGTGCTCGTCGCGCCCGGCGAAGACTGTCATGCGGTCCGCCGCGCGCTCGAGCGGATGCTGAACGAGCGCTTCAAGATCGCGCACACGACGCTGCAGGTCGATCACGCGCACCAGCAGGTGCTGTCGATTCAGCGGCACGGAGTCTGGCCTTCGACTACTTCGTGACAAGACGGACCAGAGGGAGCACCGATGACAACGCTCTCGGAAGACTTCTTTGATCGAACTTTTTTCGATGGGCTTGTCTCTCGAGACAGAGATCCAGATCATCGGCGCGTGGGGTGCCGCGGCTCGGCGAGCTGAGAGTCGTCGTGACCGAAGCCGACGGATCGCAGCCATACTTCGCGAGCGGCGAAGACCCTTGCGTGTCCCACGCCCGCAGCCAGGCGTTGGACGGCGGCGACGTCATAGCCCTCGCCGTCGTCGACGCTGGCACTCCTGCCGCTCGAGCGAACGCTTCGGCCGCTTTCATCGGCCGCGGCCTCAGCTCGCCACGCCAGCCCTCAGCGCCGCGGTCCGCTCGATCAGCCGTTGAAGGATCGCCGGGTAGTGCGCGATCCGTCCGGCCTCCCCCTTCACGGAGATCGACGTCACCGGTGCTCCCGTGGGCGATGGCAGCCGGGCGCTCCCGATCGCGAAGAAACCATGAGCCAGGCCGAGATCGGTCATCGGCGCGATGAACACCCGGGCCTCGCGCACGATCGTCACGCACAGTGTGCCGAAGGCGTCGTCGAGGGATGCAGGATTCGCGCGGACGACCGCGGCATGCGCCCACGCCGGAATCAGCCCCGCCACCTGCATTCCGACGCGCACCGGGCTCGTTCGGCCGCGCGCAGCAGCGATCAGCCGGTTGAACTCACGCGCGTACTCGAGGAACCCGCCCCATGGTCCCTCGCCTGTCGCGAAATCGGCGGCGCGCAGCGAAACGACATCCACATCACGTTCGTACCCCGATGACGCCGCCACATCGACTGTGGAGGCGATGCGCACGCCTGCAAACTCGGGTTCCTGACTGAGCAGCCACGCGATGAGCGTGCCGAACGTCACCGGCCCTCCGATCGCGCCCGCGTACCGCGCGTTGAGATCCTCCCGAAGCGCGAACACCGGCGTCAGATCGACAAACGCCACGAGCTGATCGACTTCACGTTCGCCTGGCACGTGGCAGGGATGCGGATCGATGAACGCGCGAGCGGGCGATGGAGGCGGAAACGCGACGACTTCACCGGTGCCCCACGCACGTTCGAGCCGGTTCAGCAGATCCTGAAGCGGCACACCGTCGATCCCGACGTGGTGCGCGCTGACCCAGAGATCAACCGTGTCAGACGACGCCGTCCGGGCCACCCACGACAGGTAACCGAAACCGAGCGTCCGACGCGCGGCGAACGTTGGTGGCCGGAAGCGCTGCGCGGGATCGGACGGGTCGATCGCCTCGAACGACAGACAGGATGCGGCAAGCAGCCGCTGGGCGCAGGGCTCGTGGGCCAGCAAACCCGCTGACGCTAGCGCCGCCCGAACCGCGTCCCGCAGCCTGCCGGGCCGATCGACCTCGGGCAACTTCGACGTCTCGTTGTAGCCGTGGACGATCGCGTCGTGCACGCGTGCCCACACATCCCGTGCCGGCACGGAGGAAGTGGAAGCCGCCAGGTGCGGATCGATGGCTTCGAGCCGGCCGTCGTGCCCGAACCGCAGTACGACGACGTCCACGACAGGAATTCGCCGGCGATTCGTGACCGGTGGCAGCCACTCGAGCGCGAAGTGCGCATCGTCCTCACTCGCCAGGAATGCCTGGAGGGCGGGAGCCGTTCGGAGCTGGACACCGTTGCGCCCTGGAGGAAGTGCCGTGCCGGATTCAGGCACTCGAAGGCCGAATGCCGAGAGCGCGAAGCGGGTCGACTCCGACCGGAGAAGGATGCCGACCGTGCGACGCCAGCCTTCGGGCTGACGTCGGAGTCCCGCGGCAATCAGCACTTTCCCGGCCAGCACTGACGCCGCGGCGGCGATGGTGGCCCCATGGCGCACCCATGGTCCTGGTGCGGCAGCCGACGACTTCAGACTCTCTACCAAGCTGAGGATTATAATGCCCTGATCCCGCAATCTGTTGATACTGCACGCCGTGATCCGGCTGCGCCTCGATGCTGCCAATTACCATCAATCACTATCGCCTCGATGAGCTGATCGGCCGCGGAGGCATGGGCGAGGTCTACCGCGCGGTGGACACCCGGCTCCACCGTCCCGTTGCCGTCAAGCTGATGCGCGACAAAACCGGGGACAGTGCCCTCACGATCACCCGGTTCCTGCGCGAGGCACGCGCGGCCTCCGCCCTCAATCACCCCAACATCGTGGTCGTCCACGACATCGGCGAGACCGATGACGGCCGCCATTACATCGTCCAGGAGTTTATCGACGGTGTGACGCTGCGCGCGAAGATGGAGAGTGAGAACACGCTGGCGGCGGTCCTCGACGTCGGCCGCCAAGTCGCGAAGGCGCTTGCCGCGGCCCATGCCGCCGGCATCATCCATCGCGACATCAAGCCCGAGAACGTGATGGTGCGCGGCGACGGCTACGCCAAAGTGCTGGACTTCGGTCTGGCTCGCGTTCACGAGTCCGGGACCACCACGGAAACGCATTCGGGCACGGAATCGAATCCGCTCGTATTGCTCGGCACGATGGCCTACATATCCCCCGAGCACGCCCGTGGCGCTCCCGCGGGCGCGCCGTCGGATGTCTTCGCGCTGGGTGTCACACTCTACGAGATGCTTGCCGGACGCCGGCCGTGGGTCGCGTCGACGATGCCGGCGGTGCTGGCGGCGGTCTTGTTGGAGGATGCCGTGCCGCTGTCGCGGCTGAACCCGTCGGTGCCTCCCGCGATCGAGAAACTCGTGCACCGCATGATCGCGAAGGATCCTGGGCTGCGTCCTTCGGCGAGCGAGGTCGAGCAGGCACTTGCGGCGCTCGCAGCGGGAGACTCGCAGAAGTCGCCGTTTCAGAGCAGCCCCGCGATCGCCGAGCGCCGCACCGTCGGGCGCGAGTACCAGAGGGCGACGCTCCGCGGGGCCTACGAGGAAGCGCGCGAGGGCCGCGGCCGGTTCCTGACGGTGATGGGAGAGCCGGGAATCGGGAAGACGATCCTCGTGGAAGACTTCCTGGCTGAGCTCGCACAACTGCCGGAGCGTCCGTTCGTGGTGCGCGGCCGCTGCTCGGAACGGCTCGCCGGCGCCGAGGCGTATCTGCCCCTACTCGAGGCGCTCGACAGCCTGCTGCACCAGTCGTCGTGGAGCTCGGTGCCCTCGCTCATCAAGACCGTCGCGCCGACGTGGTACGTGCAAGTGGCGCATGCGGAATCCAGCCAGGCCTCGGTCGCGCGCGTGCGCGAGGACGCACCCGCCGTGTCGCAGGAACGAATGAAGCGCGAGCTCGGCGCGCTCCTGCTGGGAGCGTCGCAGCAGCGCCCGTTCGTCCTCTTCCTCGACGACCTGCATTGGGCGGATGTCTCCACGATCGACATGCTGAACTATCTGGCCGGCCGGTTCGATCAGATGCGGCTGCTCGTGCTGGCCACCTACCGGCCTGCGGACATGACGCTCGCGCAGCATCCGTTCCTCGCCATTCGTGACGAGCTCGGCGCGCGCGGCGCGCTCGAAGAGATCAAGCTCGGCTTCCTCGAGCGGCGCGACGTCGAGCGCTACCTCGCCTTGATGTTTCCGCAGCACCACTTCCCCGCTTCGCTTGCGGAGCTGATTCACGCGAAGACCGAAGGCAACCCGCTCTTCATGGCCGACGTCGTCCGTTACCTGCGCGATTCGGGCAGCATCGTCGAACGCGACGGGACGTGGGTACTGGCGCGCCCCGAGGCCGATGCGTTCGGCGAACTGCCGGCCTCGATCCGCAGCATGATCGCGAGGAAGATCGAGCGGCTCGACGAGGTGGATCGGAGACTCCTGGTGGCCGCGAGCGTGCAGGGGCACGAGTTCGACTCGGCGGTCGTCGCGGAAGCGATCGAGATGGACCCGGCCGAAGTCGAGGAACGGCTCGACGCACTCGAGCACGTGCACGTGTTCGTCAAGCGGACCAAAGAGCACGAGTTCCCCGACCTGACGCTGTCGCTGCAGTATCAGTTCGTCCACGTGCTCTACCAGAACGCGCTATATGCCACGCTCCAGCCGACGCGTCGTGCAGCGCTGAGCGGCCGTGTCGCGACCGCGCTCGTGACGCACCACCCGGGTGAACACGCCGCCATCGCGGGCCGGCTCGGTGCACTCTTCGAATCCGCTCGCAATTTCGGTCAGAGCGCGCAGTACTTTCTCGCCGGCGCGCGGCACGCGGTCGGGCTGTTCGCGTTTCGCGAAGCGCTGTCGCTCGCCGAGCGTGGGCTGGCGGTGTTGCGCGGCATGCCGGCCGGTCCCGAGCGCCTGCAGCACGAGCTGGGGCTCCAGATGATCCGCGGGCTGGCGCTCCGGATGATGAAGGGCTGGGCGAGCCCGGAGATCGAGCCCGTCTTCGCCCGTGCCCGCGAGCTGTGCCAGCAGCTCGGCGACCCGCCGCAATTGTTCCCCGTGCTCTGGGCGATCGCGCTGTTCCAGGTGGTCAAGGGCGATCTGCGGCAGTTCCGCAGCCGTGCCGACCTGCTGATGGCGGAGGCGAAGCGGTCCGGCAATCCTGCGTTCCTGATGGCCGCCGATCACCTGCTCGGTGTATGCCTCGAGTTCGCCGGCGACATGACGGAGTCGAGCCGCATCCTCGACTGCGGCCGCGTGCTGCACGACCCGGCGCAGCATCGCGCCTACACAGACATGTTCGGCCTCGACCCGGGCATGATCGCGCGCGCGATGTCGAGCCGGCCGCTCTGGGTCCTCGGCTACCCCGATCGCGCCAAGGCCCGCGCGCGAGAGACGCTCGAGCTCGCACGCTCCCAGCGCCAGCCGATGACACTCGTCTTCGCGCTGCTCGTCACGCAGGGTGTGCACCTCGTCCGCGGCGAAGCCGCCGAGGCGTTGACGATTGGCGACGAGGTCGACGCGCTCTGTCGCGAATTCGGGCTCCCGCAGGAACGCGAATGGAGCCGATCGTTCCACGGCGCGGCGCTCGCCGCGGTGGGCCGGCTCGACGAGGGAATCGATGTGCTTTCGGACAGCCTCGCGGTCCAGCGCGCTATCGGCGCCGGCCTGGTGCGCAGCGCGTTCCTCGGCGTGCTCGCCGATCTGCTGCGGTTCGCCGGCCGTCTGGACGAGGCGCAGCGCGCGCTGAGCGAGGGCTTCGCGCACGCGGAGCAGCACGGCGAGGGCGGATACATGGCGGAACTGCACCGTGCAAAGGCGGAACTGCTGCGACTCCAGGGGGACATCGCCGGCGCGGAGGCTGAATTCGCGGCAGCCGTCGAGTACGCTCGCGGGCAACAGGCCCGCTCGCTCGAGTTGCGCGCCGCCGCCGGATGGGCGCAACTGCTGATCGCGTGCGGCCGTCACGCCGAGGCGCGCGCCGTGCTCGGGCCGGTCTACGCTTGGTTCACCGAAGGCCTTGGCACCGCGGACCTCGCGGCGGCACGCGCGACGCTCGATCAGATTGGGTGAGAACCGGTGGGCTTAGAATGCTTCGCGCGGGCGCCACGAGACTTTGCGGGGCGTCCGGAGGAAGCCGGAGGACGATGGACGCGTTCTCAGAGGTGTTGAACGGCGTTCGGTTGAAGGGGGCGATGTTCTTCAGGGCGGAGTTCTCGGCCCCCTGGCGGCTCTCGACGCCCCACTGTCGCGCATTGGCGCCGACGCTGGCGCCCGGCGCGCCGCACATGTTGATCTATCACTTCGTCGTGGATGGCTCGGCTCGGGTATGTCTGGAAGGCGAGTCTGATGTCGAGCTGTCGCCAGGCGACATCGTGCTATTTCCGCACGGGGATCCGCACCGCTTGAGCGGCGGCTCTGGATCGAACCAGATCGATGGTGCTGCGCTCTTGCGGAAGGTCGCGACACGGGACCTTTCGCCGATGCGCGCCGGTGGCGGTGGGGCGACGACCGGGTTCGTGTGTGGGTACTTGACGTGCGACCCGCTCCTCTGCGGTCCGATTCTCGAGAGCTTGCCGCCCATGCTCAAGGTGAACATCAGGACCGACCGCTCCGGGCAATGGCTGGAGCATTCGATCCTGCATCTCGTCGAGGAGGCCGCCTCGGACCGCGCAGGTAGCGACGTGATGCTCGCCAAGCTGTCGGAAGTCCTGTTCGTGGACACGATGAGGCGATACGTCACGGGCCTCCCCGATAAGACGACCGGGTGGCTCGCGGGCGCACGAGACCCTATCGTGGGCAAGAGCCTCGCGCTGCTTCACAGCCGCCCGAGTCACCCGTGGACCATTGCCGAGCTCGCCATGGACGTCGGCCTGTCTCGCTCCGTGCTCGTGGAGCGTTTCACGCGCTACCTCTCGGTTCCCCCTATCGCGTATTTGACGGGCTGGCGGCTGCGTCTGGCGGCCCAGGCGTTGACGTCGACCCCGAAGGGAGTGGCGGATATCGCGGCCGATGTGGGCTACGAGTCTGAAGCGGCGTTCAACCGGGCCTTCAGGCGCGCATTCGAAGTGCCGCCGGCCCGGTACCGGCGCCAAAGCAGGAATCCTGCGAGCTCGCCTCGATCGCCGAGGTCAGAAGTGTGAGCTCGGGTCATGCCACGGCCTCCATCGGCGCTGCAGTGGGCACCGGTTCGGTACGCTCGTGGCGCTTCGCCATGTAGTAGAGGACGGGCACGGCCATGCGCGAGAGCAGGAGCGACGCCACCTCGCCGGCCATCAGCGAGATCGCCAGGCCCTGGAAAATCGGGTCGAACAGGATGACCGCGGCGCCGACGATCATGGCGGCGGCGGTGAGGGCCATGGGGCGGAACCGCACCGCGCCGGCGTCGACGACGGCCTGCTCGAGGGGAAGGCCTTCGCGCAACCGCAGCTCGATGAAGTCCACCAGGATGATCGAATTGCGCACCACGATGCCCGCACCGGCGATGAAGCCGATCATCGACGTGGCCGTGAAGAACGCGCCCATCGCCGCGTGCGCCGGCAGGATGCCCACCAGCGAGAACGGGATGGGGGCCATGATCAGCAGCGGCGTCTTGAACGACTGGAACCAGCCGACCACCAGGACGTAGATGAGCACGAGCACGGCCGCGAACGCGAGGCCGAGGTCGCGGAACACCTCGATCGTGAGGTGCCACTCGCCGTCCCACTTCATCGCGTAACGCGAGGTGTCGAACGGCTGGACCGCGTTGAAGACCTCGAGCCCATAACCCTCGGGCAGCGACAGCTGCCCGATCGGCTTGTTCATCTGGAGGATGGCGTAGACCGGGCTCCCGTTCTTTCCTGCCAGGTCGCCGGTGACGTACGTCACCGCCTGCAGATTCTTGTGATACAGGCTTGCCTCCTCCTCGGTGGTCACGGCGCTCGTGAGCTCGCCCACGGCAACCGGCCTCCGGCCGCGAAGCCGGATCGACTGGACGGCCTCGAGACTGCGATCGTCGCGAGGGAGGCGGATCACGATCGGCACGTCCTCGCGCGCCCGTTCGTCGTGCAGCAGGCCCGCGGATTCTCCCGAGCCGGCCATCCGTACGACCGCCGCCACCGCCGCCGGCGAGAGGCCCGCCGCCGCGGCTTTTTCGCCATCGACGGCGAGCGTGATCTTCGCGTGCGGGGCTTCGACGTACCAGTCGGTATCGACCACGCCGGGGGTCTGCTCGAAGATCGACTTGATTTGCGCGGCCACCGCCGTCCGCCGCGCCGGATCCGGCCCATAGACTTCCGCGACGAGGGTTTGCAGCACGGGCGGGCCCGGCGGCACTTCCGCCACCTGGATGGTCGCGCCGAATTGTTTCGCGATCGGAACCAGCCGCTCGCGCACGCGTCCGGCCACTTCGTGGCTCTGCGCCGAGCGTTCGCCCTTCGGCACGAGGTTCACCTGCAGATCGGCGAGGTGCGGCGCGCGCCTCAGAAAGTAGTGCCGCACGAGGCCGTTGAAGTTGTAAGGCGCCGACACGCCCACGTACTGCTGGACGTTGACGACCGTCTCGTCGTCCAGCGTGGCCGACGCCATCGCCGACGCGACGCGCGCCGTCGTCTCGAGCGCGGTGCCCTCGGGCATGTCGATCATGACCTGGAACTCGCTCTTGTTGTCGAACGGCATCATCTTCACCGTCACCAGTTCGAGCGGTACGAGCGCGACGGCCGCCAGCAGCAGGACGGCCACGCCCGCCAGGAAGATCGCGCGCCTCCTGCCGCTGGCGATGAGCGGCCCCATCACGCGGCGATAGAGCCGCGTGAGGAGATCTTCCTCGCCGTGATCGTGATGCGCGGAGGGCTTGAGCAGCCGGACCGCGGCCCACGGCGTCACGACGAAGGCGACCACCAGCGAGAAGACCATCGCCGCCGACGCGCCCACCGGAATCGGCCGCATGTAGGGCCCCGACATTCCGCGGACGAACGCCATCGGCAGGATCGCCGCCACCACCGCGAGTGTCGCGAGGATCGTGGGGTTGCCTACTTCGTCAATGGCGCGAATCGCAATCGCCGTCAGCCCGCCCCGCTTCCCGCCGCTCATCCGCGCGTGGCGGACGATGTTCTCCACCACGACGATCGCATCGTCCACCAGGATGCCGATCGAGAAGATCAGCGCGAAGAGCGTGATGCGGTTCAGCGTGTAGCCATAGAGATAGAACATGAAGAGCGTGAGCGCGAGCGTGACCGGAATCGCGATCAGCACGACGGCCGCCTCGCGCCGGCCGAGGACCAGCCAGATCAGCGCCGAGACCGAGAGGACGGCGAGCAGCATGTGCCACAGCAGTTCGTTGCTCTTGTCGGCGGCGGTCTCACCATAATCACGGGTGATGGTGAGATGCACGTCCGACGGCACGAGCGATCCCTTGAGCGTGTCGAGCTTCGCGGCGACGCGGTGGGCGACGTCGGTGGCGTTGGTGCCCTTCCGCTTGGCGACGGCGATGGTGACGGCCGGTTGCGCGCCGGACGTCTTCGACTGGAAGGTGACATACGACGTGGGCTCGGCGTCGCCCTCCACCACGTCCGCCACGTCGCGCACGAACACCGGACGCCCGCTTGCGGAGGTCACGACGGTATTGCGCAGTTCATCGGCCGTGCGCAGGCGGCTCCCCGCCTCGAGGCCGGTCGTCAAACCGCCCGCGACGGGGCCCGACGCGGTGCCGCGCACGTTGGTGCGGGCGATCGCCTGCTGAACCGAGAGCGGATCGAGATCGTAGGCCGACAGCCTCGCGGGGTCGATGTCCACGCGAACCTGCCGGGGGCGCCCGCCGATGATGGTCACCTCCGACACGTCGTTGACTTCGGCGATGGCATCTCGCAGTTGGACGGCGAGCGATCGCAGTTGATCGTCCGCGTAACGCGCCGACCACACCGTGACCGCCAGGATCGGCACATCGTCGATCGAGCGCGGCTTGACGATGGGCCCGATGACGCCTGGTGGGATGCGATCCGCATTCGCGGCCAGTTTCTGATTGAGGCGAACGAGCGCTGGTTCCAGCGGCTCGTCCACCTTGAAGCGGACGACGACCATCGACTGTCCGGGACTCGAGGTCGAGTAGACGTACTCCACGCCGGGCACTTCCCAGAGCAGCTGCTCCATCGGACGCGTGACCCGCTGTTCAACATCCGCCGGTGTCGCCCCCGGCATCTCGACGAACACGTCAACCATCGGCACGATGATCTGCGGTTCCTCTTCGCGCGGCAGCGCCACCACCGCCAGGGCGCCAAGCGCCATCGAGGTCAGGATGAAGAGCGGCGTCAGCTTGGAGTGGATGAACGCCGCGGCCATCCGGCCGGCAATGCCGTAGGTCCTGGCCATCTACCGGCCCTCCACGCTGACGCGGCGTCCGTCGGTGACGCCGGCCGGCGGCGAAAGAATCACCGACCTCCGATTCCGTCAGGCCCGCCAGTACTTCGGACTCGCTGAGGTTGACGAGACGCACGCGCGCCACGCCTTCGTCGACCACGAATACCGAGGTGAGCTGTCCGCGGCGCACGATCGCCGACGGTGGAACGGTCAACGCGCGTCGCGGCGTCCCGCCAAATCGCGCCTTGCCGAATTCGCCGGATCGAAGGCCGGGTGCATCGGGCAACGCGATCTTGACGAGAAACGCGCGCGCATCTGCATCCACCGCCCGGCTGACTTCAACCACCGTGCCCTTGATCAAGGAGGTCCCGGGCCCGAGGAAGACCGGGACGCTGTCGCCGTTTCGAATCTGGCCGACGCGTGATTCGTCCACGCGGACCTCGAGGCGGAATCCGCGAGTGTCTTCCAGGCGGAGAAGGGGCGTGCCTGGTGACGCCATGTTTCCGGGCTCGACCATCTTCTCGGTGACCATGCCGTCGAAGGGCGCGGCAATCGTGGTGAAGGATTCGGTGGTGCTCGCCTGGTCGCTGGCGGCCCGGGCGCTCTCGACTGCCGACGCGGCCTGCAACGCCCGCGCGGACGCACCGGCGACGCGCGCTTCGGCGCTCCGCAGCGTCGCGGTCGCGTCATCGAGTTCCTGCGCGGTGGCGGACCGCTTGGCCTGCAGGCCGGCGATGCGATCGTGGGACGCGCGTGCGAGGGCCAGGCCAGCTTCCGCGGCCTGGAGCTCGGCGGCCGCGGCCTTCGACCCCTGTTCGGCGGCAAGGGCCGCTGAGCGCGCGGCGCGGGCGCCGGCGGCGAGATCGTCGCCGTCGAGCACGATGAGCGTCTGGCCTTTGCGGACCTGATCGCCTGGCGACACGCGGACCTCGCGCACCGGCGCCAGGATGCGCGCCGTGATCGTGGCCGTGGTGCGAGCCTGCACCACGCCGCCCGAGTCGATCGCACTCGCCACGTCGGTCATCGCAACCTGGGCGATGGTGACGGCGATGGGCTCTGCCGCGTCGGCCGGAGCGGCGGCGGCCCGGCGAGCCGAGCATCCGGCCAGCGCCGCGCTCATCAAGAGTGCTGCCGTAACGCCGCAACGATGACGTGATGACTCGCGGTGATCTGTTTCATGGCCTTCCTATCGCTCGTTGCAGGGTCGCTGTTGCAGTGAGCACATTCACACGCGCAGCGATTTGTTGGGCATCGGCCTGCTGCACGGCGTCGGCCGAGCGCAGCAGCATGGCCGCATCCGTGAGGCCGCTCTCATAGCGGTCCCGGATAATGCGGCGGCTCTCTCGTGCCTGATCGGCGGCCGCCCGTCCAACCGCTTCGCTCGCCCGCGCGGCCTCGAGCCGGGCGATCGCGATCTGCACATCGAGCCGCGCCATGGTCTCGGCTTTGCCCTTTTCGAGCGCTCGACGCGTCGCCTGCTCGCGCGCTTCAGCGAGCCGGGCCTTGTCGGCAAAACCATGGAACAGGTTGATCCGGGCGACCGCGCCAGCCACCCAGCTCGACGACCGCGAATTCCAGGCGCCGCCGTTCAGTTCCCACCCGCCCTGCGCGGCCACTTGCGGCAGAAACGCCGCCTGCGCCGCGTCCACCGTGGCGGCCGCCAGCTGTTCCTGCTGCATGGCGAGGGCGACTTCGGGCCGGTTCTTCAATGCTTCCTCTTCAAGGCCTGCGGGATTGGTGATGTCGATGGCGATCGCCGGTGGCGTGAGATCGAGCGAGAACATCGCTGCTCAAGGGCTCGCCCATCAACTGATTCAGCCGGGCGCGCGCGATGCGTTCGTCCGACGTCGCCTGCACCTGCTGTTCGAGCGTGCGTGCCAGGTAGACGTCCAGCTGCAGGACATCCGCGTCGGTCACCCGGCCGGCGTCGCGGCGGTTGCCGGCCAGCTCGCGGTCTGCCCGGGCGGTCTCGACCGTGGCCGCTGCCGAACGAGCAGTCGCGGCAGCGATGAGGACGCGGCCAAACGCGTCAGTCACCGCCGCCGTCAGGTCATGGTCGACGAGTCGCTTGCCGGTGGCCGCCATGTCCCGCGCCGATCGACGCGGCTCGGACATTCGCCGAGGTGGTGCGATCGAACAGCGACTGCTCAACGGAGAACGCCGTGCGGAAGTTGTCCGTGGCATCGGGGTGATTGAGCGCATCAAGGGCGAAGTCGGCCGCGGTGAACTGCCGCTGCGCAAGAAGCGAACTGAACACGAACACCGGGTGGTTGCCGCGCTGCCAGGACTCCGCGACGTCCACCTTTGGGAAGTAGCCGCCGCGAGCCTGTGTGACGCGGTCGGCCGCTTCCCGCTCGGCTGCCGCCGCCGATCCGGCGTCGGGGTTGCGGGCCTTGGCGCGCGCAATCGCCTCCGAAAGCGAAAGCGGCGACTGCGCAGAGGCCGGCAGGGCCACAAACAGAGTGGCAAAGAGGACTGGAACGACGAGGGTGCCTCGTGCGAAGGCTCTCGTCAAGGCAACCTTGCGACTACAGGAGCGATTCTGCGGGACCTCTCACTGGCTGGCCATGCCCGCGCGGTTGAAGTTCTTGACCGCCAGTCCGGCGAGGCTGGAATGCTTTGCGGAGGCGCCACGAAACTTTGCCGGGCGTCCGGAGGAGGATGGACGCCCGAGAGAACGATGCGGCCCGTTTTTCTTTTGTCAGGACATGCTGTGGAAGCCGCCTGTTGTCTATTTTCTGGCTGTCGCGGTGATCTCGATATGTCCCGCGCCAACGAGTTTGGCGACGACGACGGTGGTGCGAGTGGGCTTGGGATCCTTGAAGGTCGCCTTATAGACGGTGTTCATCCGATCGAACAGTGCGCCATCGGTGAGGTAGACCTGCACGCTCACCACGTCCGACAACGCCATGCCGGCCTCTTTCAACACCGCGTCGATGTTATCCAGGGACTGCTTCACTTCCGCCTCGAAGGTCGCGGGGATCTTGCCGGCGGCGTCCTCGCCGCCCATGCCGGACACGTACAGCGTGCCATCGACCAGGAGTCCGTGACTCCAGGCCGCACTCGGCTGCGCGCCCCTCGGCACGATAACCTTCTTGTTCGTGGTTGCGCCCTGCACCAGGCCGACGCACAGGGCCACGACGACGACGATGGATGGATTCAGCATTCGTACCCCCGATTGAGTAGACCACTATGATCTCGCCCAGATGACTCTGTCATCTATTCTCGATTCAAGGCAAGATCCTTCGGCCTGGCGAAGTGGCTCCGAGTGCGGTCAAGGCGTTTCTCGATCACAGGGGCATACGAACAGGCTCATTTCGTCGGCGCTTACGGAACGCCTGTGGCGTTTCGTGATGCCATCGCCTGAACGCTCTGTTGAAGGCTGCGGGTTCAGAATAGCCAAGCAGGTACCCGACCTCACCGATCGACAGCGGTGATTCAGACAGATAGCGCTCGGCGGCGTCCTTTCGCGCAAGATCCAGCAATTGCTGATACGAACAGCCTGCGGCAGCCAGCCGGCGCTGAAGCGAGCGGGCCGACGTCGCCAGCGTCCGTGCAACCGCCTGGATGCGCGTGTCGCCGCCCCCGACGCGCGAGGCCAGCGCGCGGCGCACGTCGAGCGCCACACCGTCCATGGGCGGCAGGCGTCCGATGGCCTCGTCGGCCTGTCGCTGGAGTAGACCGCCCAACACCGGGTCGCGTCTCCGCAGCGGAAGCTGCCACGTCTCGCGCGACAGCGCCCAGCCGTTCCACGACGCACCAGTGTGCACCGGGAACCGAGCACCCGTTCCATTTCGGCAACGTCATCCGGGGTGTGGATGAAGCTCGCATAGCCCGCACGAAACCGGTCTTCCGTTTCCTCACGAAAATGCAGCACGTTGAGCGTCACGCTGAATTCCGCTGACATCGGGTTATCGCGGCCCTCGAATAACACGCGGATCGGGTCCTCGTCCTGCTGAAGGGAGGGGATAGATGGAGCCTCGGCGATACGTAGATAGCGCGCAAGTCGTTCGAGCCCCTCGCCAACATTTCGGGACGTCACGATCAAGTAGTCAATGAGCGGGAACGCTCCGATCGGCGTCACGGTGGCCAACCGCATGCCCGCATTCTTCATCGGGCGTTTTTCCAGCGCCACGCAAAGCATCGGAACCCACACTGTGCACGGTATGCGCGCGTCCGGATCATCCAGGTCTGCCCGACGGATACCGGCGTCCGTCAGGCAGCGTTCCATGCGGCAGTCCAGCCGTTCGAGCGCATCGACGAAGACGCGCACGGTGCTCGCAGGGTCGGTTGACGGTACCGAACCCTTTGGGTCCGCGGGTTTGGCGCGCTTAGTCAAACGATCGGCGCGTGCGGTCATGGTCGCCTAGCGTCCACTCCGGCGACGATTGTGCCACGCCGTTACGGCGTGCTCAACCGCGAATGATTCCGGTTTCAGAAGTGTTCAGGAGGCTGCCATGCAGAAGACGATTGCGATGATATTTGCGCTGAGAGCTCTATTCGGCCCGGCGTTCCCCGCGATTGAAGCACCGAATCCGCCGACGCCGCAGCCGGAGATCGTGAGAGTCGCCAATGCCTACGTCACAGCCATGCTGGCCTCAGACGCGGCGATGGTTGCCGCGCTGTATCAGGAGGACGCCGTCGAAATGCCCAACTGCCGCCCCCTGGTCAAGGGCCGAGCAGAAATCGAGCAGTACTTTCGTGGCCTCATGAAGGAAGTGAAGATAACCACCTTCGTGCTCACCCACACGGAATCCACCATCTCAGGCGACACGGCGTACGACGTGGGCACCTACACACAACGTCTGTCGACTCGTGACGGGATGGTTGACGACACGGGCAAGTACATCGTTATGCTAAAGCGCACGGGCGGAGACTGGAAGATCGCATACGCCATCCATAACAGCGATCGGCCGTCGACGATGCCGCCGGGAACTGGAGCGAGTCGATAAGCCTGACGTCTACCAATGGAGCAGATGCTCAATCGGCGTTGTCACCCGAGCCATGAACAGTGGGCGGCCGCCTTCGCGATCTCGGCCGTCGCCGCGGCCATCACCACGCCTGTCGTCGTCAGCGTGAACGTCTGGGCCGGAGCGTCGACGGCCGTCCTGTGTTTCGCACCGATACGCTGGATCGCCGAGCGGATGCCGGAGATGCTGAGCGGTGCGCGTCAGCGGCGTCCTGTGCTCTCAGTTGCCTGGTTCGTTCTCGTCCTGATCGCCGTTGTCCAGATGACGCGGCTGTCAGCCTTCATGGTCGATTCGTCGCGTCTCTGGGGCTCGACGATTCCGGATCCGGCCGTCGCAAATCATCAGTGCCTCGCAGCGTATGTGCACGCAGCAGATCTGTGTCGGCGCGGTGAGAGCAACGTGTACGACGAACGGTGGTATCCCGCCTTCACGACGCCGCTCTATACAGAAGCCGCGCGGCGTCGACTCGCCCGTCGCGGGGCTGGGTCGCTGGGTCGTGGACCCGTACGAGTACCCTCCGCCGTTCTTGTTGCTGCCGCGCGCGGCGTTGGCGATCACCGAACTCATTCGAACACATTCGAACGGGATGGTTCGTGATCCAGGCACTGTGTCTCGTCGTGGGCGGATTGCTGCTGGTGCGCTGGATTGGCGGCCGAGAGGGGATGGTCACCGGCCTGCTGCTACCGGCGATTCTCGCATCAATCCCGACGATGCTGAATTTCCAGTTTGGTCAGTTCCACGCGATGGCCATCATGCTCGCCATTGCGGCGATGGTCGCGTTCGATCGGCGTCACTTTGCCGTCGGGGGAGCGTTACTGTCATTCGCCATCCTCTCGAAAATCTTTCCAGGATTGTTGCTGGTCATGCTCGCGGGTCAGAGGAGGTGGCGCGAGATTGGTTGGACACTGGGTTTCGGCGTCGCGTTTGTGATGCTCGCGCTGCTGATCCTCGGGACGGATCCCTTCGTCGCGTTTGTCTCGTATCAGTTGCCGCGCATCGTGAGCGGCGAGGCGTTCTCATTCATCGAGCGCGCGGACGTTCCTTCGTTCATTGTCTCCCGCAACTTTTCCATCTACGGGATCGCCGCGAAGTTGCGCCTCCTGGGTTTGGCGGGTGTGGGATCGACGACGGCGCATGTGCTCACATGGGGCTACACGATGTTGCTTCTGTGGCTTGCCTGGAGAGCGAGGATTGCATCGCCCAACCGGCGCTTTCAGGCGATGGCCTGGCTCGCTCTGCTGAATCTTGCTGCCTTGCGGAGCCCGGTCGCTCCGTCGGCATATGTGACCGCCCCGATGCTCTGGTTGTTGGCGTTGCTCGCCGCCGAAGTCAGACACAGGTACTCGATGGCGATCGCGCTTGGAGTGATGTGGGTGGTGATCGTGGGCCCGCCACCACTCCCGGACAGCATTGACCTGGTCCTGGTGCTGCTCGGCCAAGGAGTCGCGCTCGCGCTTGGCATCTGGGTACTGATGCGCTCGCGGCCAACGACGTCGGAGTTGCCGACTATGTCTCCATCGCTCACGACATGATGAGTCGCTGGGATCGGCGCAACGTGTTCTATCACGCCCTGTCCATTCGTTCGTGACGGGGGCACTGATCGACCAGCTCGTCGCCGCCTCCGCGCGCCGCGCGTTCAACGCCGTGCCGGGCCATAGAGGATACGGCCCGGGCGTGCGTCGGTCATCCGCCCCGCGTCGACCACCACCTGGCCGTTGACGATGACCTGGGTGACGCCTTCCGCATACTGATGGGGCCGCTCGAAGGTCGCCATGTCGCGCACGGTGGCCGGGTCGAACACGGCGATGTCCGCTTTCATGCCTTCCCGCAGCACGCCGCGGTCGGCGAGGCCGATGCGCTGCGCCGGAAAGGCCGACATCTTGCGCACCGCCTCCTCCAGCGTGATCGTCTTCAGGTCGCGCGCGTAGCGCCCGAGCACGCGCACGAACGTGCCGTAGCTGCGCGGGTGCGGACTGGCCTGCCCGAAAACCGGCACCTCGCCGTCGGATGCGATCATCGTCGCGGGATGCCGCAGGATGCGCTGGAGATCGTCTTCGTCGATCGCGTGGAAGATGCCGCCGCAGCCGCCCTGCTCGACGATCCAGAACACCGTTTCGGCGGCGTTGTCGATCGTCGGCTCGAGGCCGCGGCCCTTGGTGACGTCGCCGAGGCGCTTGCCGTCGAGCGAATGATCCCAGTCGCAGCGGGACAGCTGCACGTTGTTCGGATCGCCGCCGCCGCGCTCCTCGGCGATGAGGCGCGCCGTCTCCTTGCGCAGCTCGTTGCGCATGCCGGGCGTCTGCAGCCGCTTGAGCACCGCCTCGCGGCCGCCCTCGAGCGCGTACGCCGGCATCAGCGCCGCCTGAATGCTCGTCGCCGAGGCCGTGTACGGATATTGATCGATGGTCGCGTCGACGCCGCGCGCGCGCGCCTCGTCCACCAGCTTCAAGGTGTCGACCGCGCGTCCCCAGTTCTTCTTGCCGATCACCTTGTGGTGCGTGATCTGCGTCGGCAAGCCGCCTTTCTCGCCAATTTCGATCGTCTCCCTGACGCTGTCGAGGACGCCGTTCGCTTCGTCGCGCATGTGCGAGATGTAGATGCCACCCATGCGTCCGGCGACCTTCGCCAGCTCGACGACTTCAGCGGTCGGCGTGAACGTGCCGGGCACGTAGAAGAGTCCCGAGCTCAACCCGAACGCTCCGTCTTCCATCCCCTGACGCACGAGCCCGCGCATCTGCTCGAGCTCCGCGTCGGTCGCCTTGCGGTTGATCGGAGCCGATGACTTCGTCGCGCACGGAACCCTGGCCGACGAACAGGCCGAAGTTCGGCGTCACCCCGAGCGCCGCCACGCGATCGAGAAACGGCTTGATCGGCAGCGGCGACGACCCGTCCGGCCCTTCCATGATCGTGGTCACCCCCTGCCGTACGTAATTGTCGGCCCCGGGCACTTGAAAGATGCCGCGGCGCGCATGCGTATGGAGATCGATGAAGCCGGGCGAGACGACTTTGCCAGTGGCGTCAATCGTGCGCGTGGCGGGCGCGTCAATCCGCGGCGCGATGCGCGCGATGGTGTCGCCTTGCACGGCGACGTCGGCGCGGTACCACGGGCTGCCGGTTCCGTCGACAAGCCGGCCGTTCTTGATGAGGAGGTCGTAGATCGGTGTCTGCGCGCGCGGTACGCTCGCCAGCACGAGCAGACAGATGAAAGCGGCGGCTGTCACGGATGCTCGCATGCCGCGCACTATAGCTGAAACACGCAATGTGAATTGCGAATTCAGAATCTGGAATTCGTGTACGCAGGCCGAGAAAAGGGAGTTGGGTGGGCACACTTCAATTCGGTGGATCGCTTGTCCCGGATTTTCGAACGGGACAACCGCCATCGCTCGCGTGCACGGCCTGAAGATTCGACGCTAACCTCGCCGTCCGCCGAGAGTTCCTTCATTTCCCATCGTTCGTCAGTAACGTGAACGATCCTCCCTCACCCGCGGGTCACCCGCTTGCAGTGCCGGTGACGGCCTCTCCACTCTCCGCTGACGGTTTTGCAACTTCCGGCGGAAACGGCTCGGTGAGCGTCTGAACGTGGTGGGGTAGCAACGAACTGATTTGACTCTCGCGTTGTTTCTGCGCCCGACGTGTGTCTGCTGAAAAGGAGGCCGCGATGATTCGCGCAACCATCGGCGTTTTGAGCGTAGTGCTGTTGGCGCATTCCTCATGGGCACAAGCGCCACCATCGCCTGATGGCTGGGTCGTGCTCTCCCTCGACGACTATCGCACCCTGCGCGCCAGGGCGCTGCCCTCTCCTCCAGAACCAGGGTCGCCGCCAGTCGATGCCGCGCTGACGAGAGTGGACTACACGCTCCGCGCAACGGCCGATACGGTGAGCGGAGAAGCGCGGCTGGCTATTGATGTCCTGAAGCAGGGGTGGGTCAGCGTTCAGGTGCCTTCCGGGCTGCTCGTGCGGGACGCGCGTCTCGACGGCGAGCGCACGGCGCTCGTCGCTGGAACGCCACCGCGCGTGCTGATCTCGAAAGCTGGACGATCGACGCTCACCCTCGATGTGGTCGTTCCACTCGCGTCGTCGGCCGGCAGCGACTCGATGCTTTTGCCCGCGTCGGGATCGGCCGTCTCCGGCGTCACGCTGATCATCCCGCGAACCGGCGTCGAGCTCTCGGTGAGCGGAGGCTTCGTCGCCGAGCGTACCGAGTCGGCGACCGAGAGCCGTTGGGTCGTGTATGGCAGCTCGGGGCGCACGCTGGGATTCTCATGGAAGAAGAAGACCGACGACCGTCGCGAGACACTGCCGCTCCGGCTGCGTGGCCGCATCACCGAGTTGGTGACACTCGGCGAGGAGACGAGCCAGGTGAGCGTAAGCGTGCGCGTCGAGGTCACGCAAGGCCTCGCGCGTCAGATTCTGCTGGCGGTGCCGGCCGACCTCGTTGTCAACCAGGTCCAGGGAGCGACCGTCAGCGACTGGAACCAGGAACAGGGCGTGCTGACAGTGTCGTTCCTGGAACCGATCGGCGCTGATGCCTCCATGCTCGTCAGCGCCGAAACGCGATCGCCTCGCGAAGGGCTCGTGACAATCCCGATCGTGCGGCTGCCGGCCGCCGATCGCGAGACCGGAGGGATCGCGGTGGACGTGATCGGCCCCGGCGAAATTGGCGAGCGGCAGCCTCGAGGGTTCGACGTGGCGGATGCCAGCGACCTCGGCGACATCGTGACAGGCCGCGAATCTCCGTCGATGGCGGCATTCCGCTTCAAGCCGTTGGCCGGCACGTCTCCGCGAGAGCTCACGGTCACGGTCTCTCGATACACAGCCCAGTCCGTCCTCATCGCGAACGTCGAGGAAGCCCGCTACGACGCGCTGGTCAGTGAGGACGGGAAGATGCTCGTCCGCGCCCGTTACGCCGTGCGGAACAATCAGCGCAGCTTTCTGGGAGCCGAGTTGCCCCCGCACTCGACGTTGTGGAGCGCGACGCTCGCCGGCCGTCCGATACGGCCTGGTATGGGCACGAGCGGCGGGCTCCTGCTGCCGTTGCAGAAAGGGCGCACGGGAGAGGACGCTCCAACCTTCGTAGTCGAGCTCGTCTATCTGCAGCGATCTGACGCGTGGACCGGAGACGGAGACGCGCACATCGAGCTGCCGTCGCTGGACCTGCCAGTCTCCCGCACAGGGCTCCTGCTGCACCATTCACCCCGCTTCCACGTCGAGCCCCTACCTGGATCCTTCCGCGTCGAGAACGATACCGGGCCATGGTCGTCCGCGCTGCGAATGGATCCGTCGAGTGCAACACCGAGCGGCGCGGGGACGGCCCGTCCGCAGGTTGGCTCCGACCTCGGCGCCTCGAAGGATCTGCAAGCGCTCGTCGACCGCTTCCAGAAGGAGACGGGCCGGACAACCACCGGCATCGTTCCCGTGCGTGTACGACTTCCGGAATTCGGCCCGTCAATCTTTCTCGCCGCCGAACTGACGGCTGAAACGCGATCGCCTGTACTCGAGCTCGCTTACAAGCGCGTGAAGTGAATAAGGAGCGCGACATGACTCGACAGATATCTCGTTTGGCGATTCTGGCGGCAGGGCTTCTGCTCTTGCCGCGTGCTGTCCAGGCGCAAGTGTCGGGTACCGTCGCTGCCGGGCCGGCGGGGAGTGTCACGATCTCGCGGCCTGAGTACGATCGACTTCTCGATCTCGCCAGCCGGCAGCCGCGCCCTGCGGAGGCCCCACCGATCGCGGGCGCGCTGACTCGCGCCGACATTCGCGCCCGAGTTGGCGCGGGCGTCGTTCGCGCGACGATGCAAGTCGACGGAGAGGTGTTCCGAACGGGTCCGGCAAAGGTCCCGCTTGTGGCCGGAGCAACGCTCATCGAAGCGCGGATGGACGGTGGCCCTCTGCCGCTCATCATCGAAGGCAACGCGCACGTCGCCGTGATTACCGGGCCTTCGACCTTTTCTGCCGTCCTCGAATGGGGTGCGCCGTTGACGACAACGCCTGGCCGCGGTGCCTTCGTGATGCCGGTGCCGCCCGCCGGCAGCGCGACTGCCGTGATTGAGGTCCCTGGCGAGCAGACTGACGTCCGCTTGTCTCCGGGACTCGTCCTTCGGCGAACATCCGCCAACGGACTGACGACGGTCGAGGCGACGCTCGAACCTGGATCACAGACACAGGTGTCGTGGTCGACCCGCGAGGCGCCGGAGGCCTCGCCGCGTGAGACGCGACTGCTGGCCGATGTGAAAACCCTCGTGACGATCGGAGAAGCGGAGCTCCGGCTAGTCACGCTCGTCGACCTCACCGTCGTGCAGGGAGATCCGTCGGCGATCGAGGTCACGATCCCCGCCGGTTACGAGGTGACCGGCGTCTCTGGCGCGTCGCTCGAACGCCACGAAGAACGACCCGGCGTCATCGTCCTTTTCGTGACGACTCCATCACAACGCCGTCACCAATTCCTCGTCAGTCTCGAACGATCCAACAGCGGTGGCTCCTTCAAGCTGGAGACGGGCATTCCCGCGCTCCCCTCCGCTCAGAGAGAAACCGGCGAGATTGCCGTCGAAGGTGTCGGCACGCTGGAAATTTCCGTCCCGGAGACTCCCGGATTGCGGCGGATCGACGTGCGAGAAGTCGATCCCGCTCTCGCGTCGGCGGCGCGACAGGCGCTCCTCGCGGCGTTTCGATATCAGCGTGGGTCAGGCGCCGTGCCAATGCTGGCGCTCGGCGTGACCCGGTTCGCCGATGCTCCTGTTCTGGCCGCAGTCGCCGAGCGCGCGATTGCAACCACGCTCGTGACGAGCGAAGGGCGGGCGCTGACCGAAGTCTCGCTCTGGGTGCGAAACCGCGCGCAGCCGTTTATCAAGGTCGCGCTGCCAACCGGGGCATCGATGCTCTCCGTCGAGGTGGCCGGCGCGCCCGCCAAGCCGGTCGAGGGCAAGGACGGCACGCGCGTGCCGCTGTTGCGACCCGGCTTCCGATCGGATGGGCCGTACGCGGTGTCGTTCGTGTATGTCCATGCCGGATCACCGTTCGACAAAAAAGGGAACATGCAGATGACGCTCCCGAAAATGGACCTTCCGATCAGCGTCGTCGAATGGGAGCTGTTCGTGCCGGACCGGTACCGCGCCGATCGGTTCGCCGGCAACGCATTCGCGGCGAATCTCGTCGGTCCAATCGATGAGGAGTCGGACGTGCGCGAGGGTCGAGGTGTAGGGGCTGGGAGATGGTAGCGCGATCGGGCGAGGGACCGGTGGCGGCCTGGGTGGAGGAACGTTTCGGGACGAGCTCATCATGGCCTCAAGCGGCCAGATCGTCGGGCGGGTCGTCGATGCGAATGGCGCGCCGCTGCCGGGGGCCACGATTACAGCGTCGGGATCGGGGCGAACGCAGTCGGCGGTCTCCGATCAGCGGGGCGTGTTCGTGATCTCGGACGTACCCTCGGGGCCAGTCACCGTGACGGGGCAGCTGAACGGCTTCAGTTCTGCCCGCCGATCCTTCGTGTTCGACCAACGTCCTCGTCAGGCGGACTTGATGCTGCACGTCGGCGGAGTTCAGGAAACGGTGACCGTTACCGCCGAAGCACCGTTCATCAACAGATCGTCGGAGTCGGGTCAGACGATTCGGATGAATGAGCCAAAGACGATGCAGAGCGATAACGCCCAGCGAACGGACGTGCCGTCAGCGAACGTGCAAAGCCTGCAGCGGCGTGCGGCTGGCGTGCTTCCGATTCGCATCGAAGTACCGCGCGCCGGCACGTCGCACCGGTTCGTCAAGCCCCTCGTCATCGACGAGGAAACAGTGGTGAGCTTCAGATACAGGCGGCGGTGAACGCTCACACCTTCAGGAAGATCCGCCTGCGGTACATCATCCACACCGGAACCACCACGTTGGCGAAGCGCACCTTCAACCGTGGCACACGCTGTCGCAGAATCGTCGTGGCCGCGAGCGACAGGCAAGGCGGCGGGCAATCATGGCAAGGCCTCTCCTCTGGGGACGAGGGATTCGACCTCGCGAAAAGGCGCGGGGCTTCGGTCGCCGTCGGGCATGATGTCGAACTCGGGAGTTTCGGGGTCGAACTGAAGATCTTCGAATCGCGGCACGATAAAGAGGACGCGATCCCGGCCAATCGGATGGTGCTGCCCGTCCAACTCGACCACAGCGAGTTGGTCGCCCCTCGTGCCAGACGCTATTCGCGTACCGTCGTGCGTCAGTTGGAGAGCGATGCGCACGATCGTGACAACCGGACACGCTGATCCGGTGGCATCGCAAGGGGTTCCGCCTGTTCTGGCGGCTTGAAGTGCGGGAACGCATGTCGTCGCCGCACGTCATTTTTGCGGATCACAGGAAGCCAGAGGGGAGTGTGCTGCTACTTCGTCGTCGCTCTCGGAAGCTCCGTCATCCACACATTGCCCGACTGCTCGCCCAGATTGAAGACGATCCTGTCCCGGGCGACGGCGATGTCGGCCGCGCCGAGATACAGATTCCTCCATGACAGACCTCTGCTGTGGAAGTGCTGGATGTTCAGAGGAGGGCCGGACGGTCGCTTCGTGGTTGGATCCAGACGCTGCGCCCACAGGCACGGAGATCCGTCGCGATCGGACCAGAAGTACAGAAGACTCGATTGCGGCGACCAGCGCGGCGCGTCTGCATCCGTATCGACAAGGATCCACTCCTTCTCCGGCGTAACGACGTTGCCCTGGACCTTCGCGACGAATGCTGCCGCCGGCGCGAGCCTGTCTGTTCTGGCGTTGAATACGACCCACTCGCCATCGGATGACAGACGCGCGTTGTAGATGCCGTAGCCCTGGCGCTGGAGCCACGCTTCGTTTTTCTCCGCGCCGATCTTCAGAAGCCCGACGCCTGACGGATCGTGCTGCGTGAGATAGAGGATCTCGTCGCCGCGCGGCGACCATTCCTCGATCTCGCCGCAGTCGTCGCACACCTGCTCGGGCGCCCCGCCATTCGTGGCAACGATGAAGATGGGCATCTTGCCATTCCGGGAGAACGAATACGCGACGCGCGTTCCATCACGGCTGACCGCCGGGTAGTGATCGGCCGCCGTCCGTGTCAAGACCGTCTCGTCGGTGGACCCGGACCTGCGCAAGATGACGGCGAACCGGCCGTTGCGCCGCGAACGAAACACCAACGTTTGCCCGTCGTCGGAAAGCGTCGGATCGTAATCATCTGCCGCATCCTGCGTGACTCTCCTCCGTGGTCCTTCGACCTTCCCACGGTTTGCATCAACCGGCAGGCTCCAGATATCCGCGCCGAGTGTCCTGCTGATGAATACCATCCTCCCGTCGGACGCGACTGATGGCGCCGCTTCGTCGGTCGTGCCGAACGTCGCCCGCCGCGGTGCGCCGCCAATCTGCAAGCGCTCCGGTGAGATCGGCACGGACCAGATGTTCGACGAATCGCCGATGCTGCCATGAAAGAGGATGCGATTTCCCGTGGCCCAGGCATCAGGAAGCGGCAGCCCCTGAAAAGCACGGAAGCCTTCGCGCCATCAGCACCCTGCGAGCTTGTGCAGGCACGGCCGAGCCGTCGGGGACCGCGACGATGTACCAATCGGCATTGTTCTCGGGCGGCGCGTCCCGTTCCCGCTGCGCCCAGAAGAGCAGGTGACGGCCGTCAGGTGACCAGGCTTGTGGCCTGGGCGCGATAGAAGGCGGATGCGAGAGGTGTTGCGGGCCCGCCAGTGGCGGAAGCGACGTAGATTCGACTGCGGCCCTGTTCCGCGATCCCGTACGCGATCCAGTTCCGTCGGGGGAAAAGCGAGGCGAAAAACCACGTGCCGCGATCAGCCTTGCTTCGCCACCGAGCGTCGGCACGACGTAGATACCACCACCCAGCCGGCTGGATTGAAACGCGACACTGTTCCGTCAGCCGAGAACGACGGTTCTGTCTCGTCTGCCGGATCACGGGTCAGCCTGACTGGAGCGCCATCTGGAACTGCTGAACCCAGATGTCGAGATTGCCATCGCCGCTGCGATCCGAAGCGTACGCGAGCATCTTGCCATCGAGCGAGACGATGGGTAATCAGTCCAAGCCACGTCAGACGTGAGTCTGGTCAGGAAAGGTCTGGGACTGTTCCGGCCTGGCTCTGAGCGTGTCTGCCGCAGCCACGCGCCGTACGTCGCGGCGCCAATCGCAGCGATAGCCAGCCGCCGACGAGTGCTGCGTGACCAACGACGGCCGGCGCTGATAGGCGCGTGCCCGGACCGCGGCCCTGAAATTCTTCTCTGCAGATCCTGGAGCGCGACCTTGAGGTCTGCCATCGACTGCCACCGTCGCTCGCGATTCTTGCGAAGGCATCGGCCGATCAGCTTCTCCAGGTCCGAAGGAAGGCCATCGATCAATTGACTCGGCGCTGTGGGCTCGGACGCGAGAATCGCCGCGAGCGTGGACATCTTCGTATCGCCCTTGAACGCACGCCGGCCGGTGAGCATTTCGTAGAGAACGACGCCGAACGAGAACACGTCGGAACGCGCGTCCGCCGGTTTTCCCGTCCGCTTGTTCCGGCGACATGTATGCAGCCGTGCCGAGGATTGTTCCTTCCTCCGTTTGATGGCGGAGGCCAGCGCGCGCGCTTGCGGTCGAAATGCCTTCATCTATCTGCGTGTAGGCGGCAGGTTCGGTCAGTTTCGCGAGTCCGAAGTCGAGCACCTTGATCGAGCCTTTGCCGGTGACCATGATGTTCGCCGGCTTCAGATCCCGATGGAGTATTCCGGCGGCATGCGCTGCCGCGAGCGCGTCCGCGATCTGAATCGCGTAGGTCAGCGCGTCGTCGATGCCGAGTCTGCTCTGCGAAATGACGGACGCCAGCGACATGCCGTCGACATACTCCATCGCGATGAAGTCGTCGTCCCCGTCGCGCCCGATGTCGTAAATGGTGATGATGTTCGGATGGTTCAACGCAGAGGCTGCACGTGCCTCCTGCACGAAACGTTTCCTGCCTTCTGCGCTGATTTGGCCTTCGGAGCGGAGCAGCTTGACCGCGACTGGGCGCCCGAGCCGCGTATCAACGGCGCGATAGACGACGCCCATGCCGCCTTCACCTATCGGCGTCACCAGCTCGTAATGAGCGATGGTCTTGGTGATCACACGTGGACGCCTGTCGATTGAGATGTCTGACTATTTCAGAAGCGAACTGATCTCGGCCCGCATTCTGTCGCGCCGCTCGAGAATGGCCGCAATCTGCCCCTCGTCCAGCGAAGTGCCCAGGGCAATGTCGAGCTGTTTGCGCGTCAGGCTCTCGATCTTCGCCCAGAACGCCTTGTCAGCCCGGTTCATCTTCTGACCGAGCCCGGTATCGGTCCCGAAGGCTCGTGAATGATCGATCAGGATCAGGTTCCACGCCGGGTCGCGGAGCATGTTCCCCACGTTCCTGTCCCGGTTCCCGATGAGATTATCGAACATCGTCATCACGACAATCTGGTCCTCCCACGCGCTTCGGTGCGCCTGGTCGGGGGATACGCCAGCTTTTCCGTCGACAATGTTCTCCACCCACAATTGGGCGGCACCGTCGTTCCCCTGAAGCCGCCGTTCCACCGTGGGAGGTACCATGTCCATCTTCAGCAGCTTGTCCAGCTTCATATGCGGCGATCTCGGTCTTGTAGGATTCGTGAAAACCACGATTCGGGCCGGGGGACGGTGATCTCCAGGCCATGCTGTGAAATCGGGCCACCCGGCTTGAACGTGCACCGCGCGGCGTACGATGGCTTGAATACCTCGATCCGGTCGCAGTCGGCCGTTCTCAAGTATTCCTCCATCTCGTGGTAGCGACCGATCCAGATCTTCGAGCTGACATCCGGCAGCGACGCCGGCTGGCTGTGACCCATCTCACAGGAGAGACATAGCAGAATGACGGCGACGGCCTGCAATTGCTTCATGACCTGACTCCTTGTGTCAATATAAGCTCGGCGGAGCGTCGACGTTCTCCGCGAAATCTCATAGAAATCTGATTTCTGGGTTTCTCGATGCGTGTGGCGTTTGGCGACTGCGAGTTCGACTCGGGCCGTCGTGTGCTTCTTCGGCACGGGAGCGACCGACCGCTTTCTCTCAAGGCATTCCAACTCCTGGAGGTGCTTCTGGATAGGCGGCCCGAAGCCATCTCGAAGACGGAGCTCATCGAGCAGTTGTGGCCCGGCACGTTTGTCTCCGACGCGAGCCTGCACAATCTAGTGGCAGAAGTCCGAGCTGCGCTCGGTGACGCCCCTCGCCTGTCGCGATACATCCGAACGGTGCCGAGATACGGCTACGCATTTCATGGTGACGCGCGCCGGCTGACTACCAGCAGCCAGTCGAGAATCGGGGGATCGGGCTTGCGATTGACGTCCGGGTCCGAAGAGTGGCTGCTCTCGGACGGGCTGAACCTTGTGGGCCGCGATCCTGAGTGCGCGATTCGGATCGATTCGGCCACGCTCTCGCGGCGGCACGCTCAGATCGTCGGGTGGCGGACAGACACGCGACGGTCGAGGATCTCGGAAGCAAGAACGGTACAGCACGTCAACGAACAGCCCGTCAGCCAGCCGGTCGCGCTCAAAGACGGCGACGAGATCCAGTTCGGTTCTGTCACGCTGACGTATCGGACCGTCCGCGACCTGCCGTCGACCGTGACTCGAATGTCGTGATCAGGTTCGTGGCCTGTATTCATCATTTGCATGGGCACACTCTTGGGCACACCGTGGAAATGGTCCGTGAAATCGGCCATCGATCGCTGGACCGACATTTGCCAATGACTCGCGGATCAATAGCGCGCGCCGTCGTTCCACCGGTGCATCAGCTCACGTAGACGCTGCTCAGCGCCGCTTGGAGCTCCCAACGGCCGGCGTCCCGTACTCGAACGGCGGCACCGTGACGCCAGTACTGAGCGGAATCCATTCGCAGGAGATGCGCCTGGCTGCGCACCTCAACAAACGCGAGCACGTCGTCGGCAGACATCGAGGTGTCGTGCGCATCGAGCACCGCCGCGGCGTTCCGTTGTGCCGACCACGAGTCGGGAATACCTTCCCGCCAGGCCTCGTCCAATTCCGGAACGGTCAAGCACTGGTCAGGTGTTCGCGGTGGCCCTGAATTGGGTCGCACCGCGTGAAGCGGAACGGCGCGAACCGGTCTGAGGCCAAGCCGAAACGCCCACAGGTCGGCTTCGTCGTCATGCGGATCGAGTGAGTAATGATCGCCGTCGCGGTAGATCGGAGGCCGTGCCGGCTGGCACTGCTTGAGTGAAGCGAGCGCCTCGGGGGCGGGCGCCAAGCCCGCTTCTTCGAACCGCACGCGTCCCGTCGACGCAATCGCTCGCGGAATCGCAGGCAGCTTCTCGCTCGCCGCGCTGGGGCTCGGCTGCCTCTGGATCGTCGTGACGAAGAACGCCAGTCCTGGCACGACAAGATTGCTGGTACTTACGTCGTCAGCGTGCCGAGCAACTGGCCGCTGACGTAGGGGCAGGCCCGGGCTTAGACCGCTCGCGGGAACGCCGGCCTCGCAGGATACGTCCTCAGTACCCGCTCGCGCATGTAGTTGGCGCCGATCGTGAGGGTCTCACGCCATGCCCCCTCGACTGCCGGACTGAACTCTGGGTCATGAGCACGCGCCGTCTGGATGAGACAATCAATCCACAGGTCGTAGAGTTCGGGTCGGATGTCGAGGTCGCGCCGGCTGTGGCGCTCCGCCAGCCATGGCAGAGCATTCCGGGCGGGGCTTCCCTCCTGGCCCTGCGCGGCCACTGCCACCACGTACAGCGAGTCCTCGAGCATGCGGACCTGCCGCCTGAGATCCACCCCGCGGAACTTCTCGCGCACTTCCTCCGAGGCGCCGACGAATCGGTCGTAGAAGCCTTCCAGAAACGCGGGCACTGCGAGGCAGCGCGTCAGGCTACCAAGAAAGAGGTCCGTCGCTTCGCTCGGCATGCCTCGATGATAGTGCAGTCGAGTGATTCTGGCAGCAGCGTCGGGACTGGTGCACCGACTATCATTGAGGAACTTCAATGCTGCCCAGCTATCGCCCTCCCACGTGAAAGAGTTCCTCGAGCCGCTGGAGGTTTCTCAATTCGAGGCTGCTGCTTGGCCCAAGCGTGATATATTCGTAAATGTATTCATGCCGACGACAGTCCATATTCCCGCGGCGCTGCTGAAATCGGTCGACCGCCGTGCAAAGGCGCTCGGCGTGAGTCGCAACCGTCTGATTGTGCGCGCGTTGGAAGAAGCCGTCAGCGAACGCTCGAGCTGGACGCCGGAATTCCTCGACCGGTTGCGAAACGTGGACCGCGAGACGAGTGATGCCGTGGACGACCTGCTGGCGGCGGTGAACCAGGCGCGCCATTCGAAGCAGCCGCGCGACCTATGACCTATGTGCTGGACACTAACGTGGTCTCAGCACTCATGAAGGGCAGCACCGCCGTTGTCGATCGACTGGCGGCAACCGAACGGGCGCAGGTCGCAGTACCACAGCCGGTGCTGGCGGAAATCGCATTCGGCATCGAGCGGCTGCCACGTTCGAAACGCCGAACCGCGCTCCAGGGCCGCTTCGATCTTCTGAGCGCGGAACTCCCACGAGCCGAGTGGACCGATGCGGTCAGCCAGGCGTACGGCCGCATCAAGGCCACGCTTGAGCGGAGGGGAACGCGAATCGAGGACTTCGACGCCGCGATCGCGGCGCACGCCCTCGCTCTCGATGCGACCCTCGTCACGGCGAACCTCGATCACATGACGCGTGTGCCTGGTCTTCGCATCGAAGACTGGAGCAATTAAGACGCCCACCGCGAATGAGTTCCGGTCGGGGCGATTCCTCCAGGCGGCTGTCCCCAAGATTGTCCCGAGCGCCGCGGCGCGTTTGCGATTGCACGCGCCTTCTCGAACCGGCCGCAGATCCTGCTCGCGGACGAGCCGACCGGGAACCTCGATACCAGGAACGGCGCGCGGATCGTGTGAGCTTCAGATACAGGCGGCGGTGATCCGAAACCCGAGGACTCGTCCTCGCCGTCGACACACTCGAGTGCACGCTGACGCTACCCGTTTGGACGACTCGACCGGGCTGCTCGGCGAACTGCGACGAATGAGCCGTCGAGGCTGACGGGCCGAACCCGGCGTCGGCGCAGACTCTTGCATTCACAAGCCCCGACGGTATAAGGTTTAGCTCTTCTCACAAGCGACATCGTCATGTTCTGACCGGGGCCGCTGCGGCTCCGCCCGGAGGGGCCGGAACGATGGTGGTGTGGGCTGCGTGATCGACGGACGTCTGTCTTCCCTCCGGATTAACAAACGTTTTCCCTTTCCGGATGGAAGATTTATGGCTCATGACGATGTCCGCCGGTGGCGGCCTGTTCCCCCTGTCCTCGCTCGCCTCGCCGTGGCGTTCACTCTCGGCGGTGCGCTGGCGGCGCTGACGATTTCCACCGCGCCCCGCCTCATCGCGCAGGGGGGGACGCCGGAGTTCCAGAGCGGCAAGAATGTTGACATCGTCGGTCCCTCTGGGTCGGCCCCCTACGATCCGGCGGGTTCGAATCCGTTCTTCCTTGGGGACCCTGACAAGAAGCAGCAGAACGAGCCGTCGTGCGACATCTCGCCGAACAATCCGCTCATCGTCTTCTGCGGCATGAACACGTACAGCGCGGTCGATCGCCCCGACATTGTTGGCGAGCCCTGGGTCGGCGCCTCCTTCACCATGGACGGCGGACTCACCTGGAAGAGCCACCTCCATCCGGGGTTCGCGCCATTGGATCCTGCGGGCCCCACGCCGCTCGCGCCTTCTCTCGGGTACGATACCGCGGCAGATCCTGTCGTCCGCCTGGCGCCGGGCATCGGGCTCTTCACATTCATCGCGTTCAATCGCCAGGGCGTGGGCGCACTCCTGATGAGCCGCTGGTACGAGCGGACCATCGAGAGTGGTTTCCCATACGCATGGAAAGACACCAAGCAGATCGCGAAAGGGACCGGATCGCCCGGCGAGTCGGGCCGTTTCCTCGACAAACCGGCAATGGCTCTGACGCTGGTGCCCGGAACCAACACCTACAGTTTCACCGTGCCCGACCCCACGCCCGCGAATCCAGCCAACACGCGGATCCAGAAGGTTCCCGCCGGTATCGTGCATATCGCGTATGCGGTCTTCACCGGCAACGATCAGCAGCTAGGCACGAAAATCGTCTACACCAGGTCGGCCGATTACGGAGACAGCCTGGATCCGGACACCAGCCTCAGCGAGAGTCAGAGCGTCAACCAGGCGCCGGATATCGCGACAGACGCGGCCACCCACCGCGTGGTCGTCGTCTGGCGACGATTTGCCGATCCGAACCTGAAGCAGACCGACGCGATCATGTCCGCGATCTCGAGCGACGATGGGAAATCCTTCACCAAGCCGACCTTGGTTGCGAACATCTGCACGTTCACGCAAGGCACGACGGCGTCCACCTTCCGCACCACCACGCATCCCTTCATCACATTCGACGGGACGGCATTTCACGTGGTGTGGGCCGAGCGACAGGGAACATGCGGAACGAGCCCGACCGGTTACTCGCGGATCGTGATGTCCAACTTGTCGTTTCAGGCGGGCAATCCCAAATGGTCGAACCGCGCGGTCGTTGATACTGTCTCGCCCGCCAGCCGGCGCGGTCACGAGTTCCAGCCGGCAATCGTGGCGTCCGGAAATCGCATTCTGGTGTCGTGGATGGATACGAGGAATGACGTGCGCGTTGGAGGTTCATTCCCCGATCCGACACCCGATCCGTACATCAACGACTATGTCTTCGCCGGCAAGACCAAGGTCCGCCGACGCTCGGCCGACATCCTCGCGGCCGAGGCGTTCGCCGGTCAGTCGCCGACCTTCGGTCTGCCAAAGGTGGTGTCACGGTACCTGTTCGGCCTATTCCCTGGCGACGCAACACCGCGCGTGCTCGAGCGAGGCAAGATCAACGCGCGCATGTTCCAAACGGGCAAGGTCCCGTTCCAAGGTGACTACACTGCCGCGGCCGCGGTCCGGTTCGTCCCGAAAAGATCCAGTCGCCAGCCCTGGCGAGTGGGTCAGCTCCGCGGGCGTGGCCAACGTGCAGCCGATCTTCCATCTCGCGTGGACGGACAATCGGCTCGTGCGCGGCGACGTCTCGGCCGGCCTGGTTGACACTGCCGCGACTACCTACACACCGCCACCGCTGTCGACCCAGAGTGAGAATCGACACGACGACCGCGAGGGGAGTGTGTGCGCCAGCGACGGCGGGCACGCGGGACCAGACCGTGATGGCGGCGCGCATCACGCCGACGCTCGTGCTGCTGTCGGCGTCCGCATCCAAGCCGACCGTTTTCAGCGACCTCACCGGCAGTCACAGCGTTCTGCGCAGTTACTCGGTGTTCGTCCAGAACACGCCGCCGGTCAACGTCGGCGTGGACAAGACGATCGCGCTCGAGATCGTCCCCGCGCAACCCGGAGTGACGGCGTCCTTCCGGAAGCTTACGACCGCGCTCCCGACGCCCTTGCTCACCCTGGAAGGGATCACCCTGCCGCGCCACTCCAGTCTCGCGCGCACTGTATACGTCACGTCGCCGGTCTCGATCGACAGGCCGGTCGTGAAGATCAACCTTCGTGAAAACGGCGGGATTGTCGCGACAACGTACCTGAATGCAAATCCGTCTGCCGCTCCGCTCGACGATCCGCTCGATCCGAACGACCGCATTACGGGTGGCGGCGAGGTCGACTCGGTCGAAGTGCACACGCCGGACATCCTGTATCGCGCCACGTCGATCGGCACGCCGTCGATCGACGACCCCTCAATCGACGACCCCTCGATCGACGATCCGTCGATCGACGATCCCTCGATCGACGACCCCTCGATCGACGACCCCTCGATTGACGACCCCTCGATTGACGATCCGTCCATCGATGATCCCTCGATCGACGATCCGTCCATTGACGATCCGTCCATTGACGATCCGTCCATCGACGATCCCTCGATAGACGACGCGGCGATTCCTTCGTCGAGCGTTTTCGACCCGGACACCTCGAACAACACCAACAATAGCGGACAGAAAATGACGCAGATCACGTGGAAGGTCGCCCTGAAAGGGAACACGACCACGTCGATGACGGCGAAGGTGTTCCTGGCCGTGAGCGATGCCAAGCTGGCCGAACTCAAGGCGGCGATCGGACCCGGGAAGTCGCAGCTCCTCATCTCGCGCCGGTACCGGACCAGCGACGTCCGGGGGGCAACGTGCGCGCCGGCCCGCGTCAGTAACTATCAAGTGATTGCGAACGTGCCGGATCCTGTGTTGACGAACAATTCCGCCCCGCCGGATCTCGTGAATCCGACATCCAGCGAGCCGAGCTTCGCGGTCCCGCCGGGCAGCGCCGTTTACCTCACGTTGCGGGTGTGGGGCGATGTGGCAGGTTTCAGCCCGAGCCGGGTTGGGACGATTGTTCAGTCCCAGCCAGGACCGCCGGCGAGCGAGCCACTCGACAACGACATTCCCCCCCGGATGTGTCCGCGCCGGTGCTCACGCTGCCGGGCGCGCCGGACTTCAAGGTCACTGCGGAGGCAACGAGCGCTCAGGGCGCGATCGTGACATACACGGCGTCGGCGGAGGACGATTCGGACGGCGCGGTCGCTGTGTCCTGCAGTCCGGCCTCGGGCGCGACGTTCCCGCTCGGCACGACCCCGGTGAATTGCAGCGCCCAGGACATCGCGGGGAACACCGCGACCGGCACGTTCAACGTGATCGTCGCCGACACCACGCCGCCAGTGGTAACAGTGCCGGCCAACATCCTGCAGGAAGCCACCAGTGCAGCGGGAGCGGCCGTCACGTTCTCCGCGTCGGCGACCGATACCATCGCGGGGACGCTGACACCAACCTGCACGCCGGCATCAGGCACGACGTTCCCATTGGGAGCGACGACCGTCAAGTGCTCCGCCAGCGATGGATTCAATACCGGTCAGAGCAGTTTCACCGTGACGGTGAAGGACACGACGGCGCCCGTGGTAACCGTGCCGGCGAACGTGGATGTGGGAGGCCACGGGACCAAGCGGCGCGGTAGTCACCTTCCCCGCAGCGTCAGCCATAGACCTGGTCGCCGGATCGTTGCCTGCCGCGTGCACGCCGACGTCGGGCGCAACATTCCCGTTGGGGACGACGACCGTCGTATGCTCCGCCAGCGACGGCACAAACACCGGAACCGGTTCGTTCACCGTGACGGTGAGGGACACTACGCCGCCGGTGATAACAGGCACGCCCGGTAACATTGCGGTGTTCGGCAGTACCGGTGTCGTCGTCACCTACGCCCTGCCGACGGCATTCGACATTGTCTCAGGCGTGAGGACCGTGACGTGTTCGCCCGTCTCGGGGAGCACGTTCCCGGTGGGAACGACCACGGTGACATGCACGGCCAAGGACACGGCCACGCCGACACCCAATACCGCCACGACGAGTTTCACGGTGACGGTCACGTTGGATAATGTCGGCCCCACAGTGGCCGACTCGGTGTCCCCGATGCTGCTCTGGCCGCCCGATGGGACGTACGTGACAGTAACCGTCAGTGGCACCGCCAACGATAGCCTGTCGGGGATGGCGAGCATCAGCTGGGCGGTCAAGGACGAATACCGTCAGGTCGAACCGAGCGGCAGCATCGCGGTCACCAACGGACCATTCAGCTTCCAGATCCTGTTGTTGCGCGATCGTAAAGGCAGCGACAAAGACGGACGGCATTACACGATCAACGTCACGGCGATCGACAAGGCTGGCAACGCCACCGCCGCCACGCCAATTGTCGTCAATGTGCACGATCAGAGTGGCGGGTAATCAAGCAATCACCAGAAGGCCGGGCCTTGCGCCCGGCCTTCTGATGTACGACCCTCAATGGGCGGCGAGTGCGCTCAGCCGCCGCCGGGCGTCCTTCACTAGCGGGTCCTTGCCCGGGCCTTTTTTCAGTGCGAGGAATGCGGCGTAGTTCGCCTTGGCCTCCGCGATCTGGCCGAGGCCTTCCTGCGCTCGCCCCATCCAGTACGGCAGCGGCGCGGCGTAGCGATAGGTCGGCACCTCGTCGAAGAACAGAGCTGTCGCCTCGCCGATGCGCTTCTGACAGATCATCAGTTCCGAGATCGCCTCGGTATGTCGTCCGGCGGTTTTGTACGCGACGCCGAGATAGAAGCGGGCCAGCCACAGGTCCGCGAACTTGACCGCTTCGTTCAAAGAATCCACGGCATCCACGTAACGTTCTCGGCTCAGGTAGTCCAGCGCATCAACAATCCGGCCGTAGGCGCGTTTTTGCGGCTCAAACTGATTCGCCAGAATCTTGGCAATGCCGTCAATGTCGCGCTGTCGCCGCGAGGCGGCGAAGATACGGCTGGCGGGCACCAGAATCGGTTCGGTCTTCAAGTTCGAAACCGCGGCTGTCGCGATGGTCAGCGCGCCATCCAAATCCCCGTCCAACTCGTAAGCTTCAGCCATGGCCATTCGCTTGACGGTCGCGCCAGCCTCGCTTTTCGCCACACCGTCGGCCGCAATGCCTATCCGGAGTAACTCGATCGCATCGGCTGTGCGCCCTTCGAAGATCGCGACATCGGCCAGGCCGGTGGTGGCGAGCGATGCGGCGGTCGAGTTCACCCCCCGCATCTGCTCGTAAAACCCGCGCGCCGCGTCCGTGTCGCCGCGCGAGAGCGCCTCCATGGCGAGCGGCAGATACGCCATGAAGTAATTGGGATCGACTTTCAGCAGCTTGTTCGCCTCGGTCTCGGCGACCTTGAAGTCGCTCGCGTACATCGCGTAGAGCGCGAAATTCGATCGATACAAGCGGTTCATCGGATAGATCTCGAGCGCCTTGCGCCCGTTCTCGGAGGCCTGCTTGAAGTCGCGCTTGTTGTTGTACGCGATTGCGAGGTTGTTGTAGGCGGCGGCGTCGGACGGGTACAGCTTGACCAGCGTCGAGAAGTTCTCGATCGCCTTGTCGTAGTTCTTGCTGACACCCAGATAGTAAACGCCGAGCGTGCGGTATTTTTCACGCTCGGTCATGCGATCGAGAAGCGACAGCGCCTTCTTGTATTGATCTTCGGCCTCTTTCTGCCGTCCAAGCCGGGAAGCCGCTGTGCCCCACGCGGAGTACGCGCGCCCGAAGTTCGGATCCAGTTCTGTCGCGTGCTTGAAATAGGCAATAGCGTCTGCGTCGCGGACCTGCCGCGTGAGTTCCTGGCCCTTGGTGTACTCGGCGACCGCCTCGAGTGACGACGCACTGAGCATCTCGTTGGCCCCGGGCTTCGTTTTCCTGGTGTCGCCCAGGCTCTTCCGAACATCGCCAGCCAGGCGATCGATGGCGGTCAGCACGTCATTCTTGCTCGCGACACGCACGTCGCTGCTCAGACTGGGCTGGCCGTCGGCCGGGTTGATGCCACGCACCGAGAGCCTGTAGCCGGAGCCGTCCGGTATGATGCCGCCCGCGAGCACCACCTTCACGCCTTCACGCTGGGCGACCAGCATGGCGCGCCCCTCGTCGAGCGGTTTACCGGCGTTCTCCTTGTTCAACTGGGTGGCGACACGAAGGGCTGCCCTCCGATCGTACGCAGTGACGAATGACGCGCCTTCTACGCCGACTCCGAGCTGCTGCTCGAGCACACCGTTGAACATGGGGTCGCCGGTTCCGTTCGTGAAGTCGGCAATGAGCACAGACACTGGCTGGTGCTGAACCGGGCTGGGAGGGGCAAACCATTGCGCGGACCACCACGTCCCGGTCATGAGGACGGCAGTCAGGCTCGCGGCGGCCGCCCAGAACTTCCACGACCGCCACATCGGCGCCGGCTCGGGCAGCGGGATACCGTTCTCGTCGAGGCGCTCGAGCGCCTCCACGAGATCGGCGGTCGTCGCATACCGCGCGGCCGGATCCGGCTGGAGGCAGGTCGACACGATCTTCTCGAGCCCTTCGGGCAGTGCCGGATCGATTTCGCGAAGCCGCGCAGGCTCCGCCTTCATCCGCGCCATCAGATCGGTGTACGTGTCGGTGGCGCCCTCGGCGAGCCGGCGGCCGACGGTCATCCGGTAGAGGATCATCCCGAAGGCATAGATGTCGGCGCGGTGATCGACCGGCTGCGCCCTCGCCTGCTCGGGCGCCATGTATTCGATCGTCCCCACCACCGTACCGACGCGCGTCTCCCCGACGTTCACGCGCCGCTGCGGCAGCCCGGCACCGCTCGAGTCGACGGCGTCGCTCGTCGCGCGCGCGATGCCGAAATCCATGATCAGCGCGCGATCCTCGGCGTCGATCATGATGTTGGCCGGTTTCAGATCCCGGTGCACGACGCCCGCCTCGTGCGCGGCGCACAGCCCCGACGCGACCTGCTTCGCGATCTTCAGCACTCTGGGCACCGGCAGCGTCGCGAACTCGTTGAGAATCGCGGAGAGATCCTGCCCCTCGATGTAGGGCATGGTGATGTACTTCAGGCCGTCGATTTCACCCAGGTCGTGGATGCGCACCACGTTGGGATGCGTGACCTGACGGGCAAGCAGCAGCTCTCGCTTGAATCGCGCCTCCACGGCTGCCGCCTCGGCCGGATCCGTCCCATCGGAGCGAATCACCTTGAAGGCGAGCGCGACCTCCAGCTCCGAGTCCCAGGCCTGGTAGACGGCGCCCATCCCGCCAATGCCGAGGAGCCGGATGATGTGGTATCGGCCGCCCAGCACTTCACCGATCTCGAGCGGCCCTTCTCTGGCGGCCGCGGCCCCGCCCGTGCGCGGTCTGGAAGGTATCGTTCCGCGCGTGACAGGCGGAGGCGTCAGCACGACAGCCGGCGCGCCGCCGATACCCAGACGCGTGACGTCCGGATCGAGCTGCGGCCCCGGCGCCGCCAGCCCGCTGAGAACCGTTGCGCCGTCAGCAGCCAGCAATGATGCGTCGGCGAGTACCGTCATGTCCGGCTGCGCCAGAGGCGAGGGCGTTCGCCCTGCGATCGCCGCAAAGAATCCGGTCCGCGCGAGCGGGCGCAGATCGACGCGGCATTCGGGACACACTTCCACTGGGCCCTGAAGGGCATGGGCACAGCTCGGACAAAACATTGCGAGAAAAGCTTACCTCTACTGTCCGCGGGGGTAAACCCTTCCCTCAATGGCGGGCCAAAAATGGGGCGCGCGGCTAGTCCGCTCTCCTCCCTCGCAGAGCCTTGGCAAAGGCGGACTACGGCTTAATCACGGTGATGCTCGATCCGTTGCTGCTCCCATCCGGATCGTGATTGCTCGCGGCCGCGTAGGTCAGCGAGCTCGTGACGTTGGTCACCGTAAACGTGACGCTCGGCCGGTTGCGACTCATGCTACCGGTTTGAACGACGCACTGGCCCGCAGCGTTGGTCGTGCACGAGGCGGATCCGGAGAAACCGCCGCTCCACGTACCAGTCACCGTCGCGCCGCTCAGTCCATCATGGGCCGCGTTATGAACCGTTACCGTGACGGCCGCCTGCCACGAGTTCTTGGTGTTCGTCGTGCTTCCGTCCAAGTCCCCGACGTGAGACTGTGGCGGCGCCGGAGTCGTCGCGCTCGCGGTGTTGGAGTACCCGGACGAACCACCGGCATTAAATGCGCGCACGCGGTATTGATACGTCGTCCCAGCCGATCGTCCGGTATCGCTGTAGCTGGTCGTACCTGCCGCTCTCTGAGCGATGCTGATGAAGTTCGCGCAGCCGGCACCCTGACACCGCTCGATCTCGAAGCCATCCTCGTTCGACGAGTTGTCGCCCCAGGTCAGATCAATCTGGCTGATTGACGTGGCTGTTGCTGTCAGGCCGCCTGGCGCCGCAGGCGGAACCGACGCTGCCGGGGTCGTCGCCTCGCCGGTGTTCGAGTAGTCAGACGGGCCGCCATTATTGAATGCGCGGACCCGATACGTATACGTCGTTCCTCCCGAAAGCCCAGTGTTGCTGAAACCGGTGACGCCCGCTCCGACCTGACCGATGGAGATGAACGTCGTACAGCCACTGCCCTCGCATCGTTCGATCTCGAATCCAACTTCATCGCTGGAGTTGTCCGACCAGCTCAGGTCGATCCGGTTGGCGGCGATCGCGGTTGCCACCAGATTACTTGGCGCCAGCGGCGCGGGCGGTGGCGCCGGTGTGCCGAACTCTCCGTCGACCACCAGCGCGAAAGGCTGGGGACCGTTCGGAACGTTGAAGCCTCGCACCTCCACAGTCCAACTCCCGCTGGCGGCGGACTGCACGAAGACGTTTTCCAGGTTGTTCGTGCGATCGGCCGAGCCTGCAGGCAGGGACCAACCGCCTGCGAAAACGTTCCCGAGATATCGCGTGCCGTCGGGTGCCGTGACGATCAAATCGAGATCATTGACCAGGTTCTTCGCGGCGGACGTCGTCGACGGGTAGTCGCTCCACGCGAGCGTGACCTTGAACGGTGAGCCGGCCGTGGCGAGCGAATATGCGTAGGTCGCACTGACGTTCGTGGTGAGCGCCGTCGGACCGTCGGCAAACTGACGGGTGCCGTCCGTCGCAGCAGCGAGATCGACTCGTCCCCAGCCTTCGTGACGATTTGGAATCGGGTTGGCGTTGTCGTTGATGCCGTCGTTGTTCTCATCGAGGAGATCGACGGCGGAGTTGACCAGTGTTGCCTTGACGAGTGCGGCGCTGGCCGTATGTCCGGCCGACTTCTGGTAGAAATCGCGAATGACCGCAGCGCCGCCGGCGACCAGCGGGTTCGACATGGATGTGCCACCCATGTACTTGTAGTACGAATTGAACGGGAATCCCCATCCATCGGTACTGATACGCGCCGTTCTGCGGGTTTGCGGATGCATCGTACTGTTGCTGGAATTTGTCGGAGTAGCCTGACAGCACCCAGGTGCCAGGCGCGACGAGGTCAGGCTTGATGCGGCCGTCGCTCACGGGACCGCGGCTGCTGAAGGCAGCCATCTGCTCCGCATTCCCCGCGCTCGGGTCATCCTTGATCGGGTTGGCTGGATAGTCGGCCGGCCATGCCGCGCCGTAGGTGAACACCGTGTTCTGGCCGCCTTGTGCCGCGCAGTTCGTGTACGTCAGACCGGTATCGCAGGACCACTGTCCGGACCGATCGTTTTCGCTCGCGCCAACACTGATGACGTTCTTGCCGGTTGCGGGGGAGCCGATGGAGCCGGCGTCGATGATGCCGTCACCGTTGGCATCGACGCCCGCGTTGCCCGCCGAGAACGTGAGTGTCATGTCGCGATGGCTCCAGACGAACTCGTCGGCGTTCGCGCTGTCGGTCGTGTACGCACCGGCTGCGTCGCTTCCCCACGAATTGGAGTGGATTCGCGCGCCGTTGTTGTAGCCCTGCAGGAAAAGCTCGCGAATGTCCGCTGGAATGCCGACGAGGTAATAGCCGTTGGCAATCCCATAGAACGCTTTGCAGAAGTTTGACGTGGTCGCCCAATTCTCCACGGCCTGGAAGATGAGATGCGCTCCTGGAGCAGTACCGCGCCCCTCACCGCTTGGACCGCCGGCGCCGAGTATCGATGTCGTGGTATGCGTCCCGTGGCCGCTGTCCACGTCTACTGCTCCGTCGTTGGTAATGCTGGAGAAACATCCACCGGACGCGCCGGGCCAGTTGAAGATCCCGGTGATACGGCCTGCCGGAATGTCGATGAAGGCCGAGGCGGCCGTTCCATTTCCGAGGCCCGTGTCCGCCACAGCGACCGTCTGCGTCGATCCGTCGAACCCGTGACTGTTGGCGACAGCGGCCCCCATAATTGCGCCGCCGCCGTACTCGTTGTTCTTCTTCCGCAGCAGCAGATTCTCCACGCTGGCGACGTCGAGCACGTGGGCGATCGCATCAAGCTGCGCCGATGTCGCGGTCACCTCGAGCAACAATCCGTCGCGTTTCTGAATCTGCGCGCCAGTGGCGGCAATCGCCGCCTGTGCCGCGGCCGCGTCCGCGCCGCGTTCGATCCGGACCGTGTACGGTCGCGCCCCATTGCGTGTTACTTCGGGACCGAGTTTGTACGCGGGGTGGAACAGACCGACCCAAACCACGGATGCCAGCCGGCGAACTTGTTCCGCCTGCGCAGGCGTCATGCGGGCCTTGAACGCGAAGTCCGGCACGTAATCAAGGATGTCGACGCCGGCGGCAGTCAGATCAGTTTTCCACGATTCGAGGACCGGACCCTCGAACTGCACCAGGTAGTAGCCACGCTGGTTCGCCCCGTATCCCGCGATTGTCAGGCCGGGCGGGATATTCGGCTGTTCGCCTCGCGCCGGCGTGAACGTTATCGCCTTGAGTCGAATGGGTGCCTGTCCTCGGTTCGAGGGCGGACCCTGCTGCGCGGTCAGCATGACCGTTGCGCTGGCGATTGCAACAGCGGCAATCAAGGCATGAGGAATGCGTTTGGTCACGAAGCTACTCCTGTTGTTGAACCCGGGACGAACTGCGGGACACACAAATCAGGTGCCGCCCCAAAGCCGCGCGTTTGAGGCATTTCGGTGACCAGTCGCTCAGGAGTCATCCAAAAGCGCGACTCTTGTTACACTTTTGAAGGACGTAAGGCTGCTCATTGGCGCCAGCCACACCGAGGCTCACTTCCAAAGACCGTTCACAGCGCGCGACAGCGGTGAAGCTGACCGGCATCGCCAGGACCGCGATCCTGGTCACGGTCGTTCGGGTCCTGTCGCTCTGGGGAGTGCTGATGAGAAAGCCGGTGGGGGGTGCTACTGCTTACTTTCCTTGACCTCGACGGCGAACACGTGAGTCGGTCCAAACATGTTCGAGCGAAAGACGACCCAGTGCCCATCCGGCGTGAACGTGACGTTCGGTTCGAGGCTGTAATCGTGGCGCGCCAGGTTCACCAGTTTCTCCGCTCGCAGGATGCCCGGCTGAATGAGGTCGGAGGAGTGTGGCAGTCCGCCATCCGTGCGGTCCGGCACGAGCTCGGGACGGAAGAGATAAATCCATTGACCGTTGCCTGGCGCGGCGACGCTGGAAGGCCCTCCGCCGTCCCCGGCAAAGAGCGTTCCGTCGGGAGACTGATTGAAATGCACTGACCACTCGCTGCGTTCGAGGTGATACCAGGTTCGCTTGCCCGTCGCCAATTCATACCCGGCAAGCCAGAACACTTCGCTCCGCGGCGTCTGCAGGTCGTACCAGATCGTGCGTCCGTCAGCACTGAAGAACTCGTGGCCCTCGATCTCCATGTTCATGGTGCGGTGGTGAATCTGCGTCAGGCCCGTGCCGTCCGGTACGGATCGTCCACGTCCGATCCACCTTGTGCCACGGTCCTTCGTGACAGAAGAGCAACAGCGCCGGGTCAGTCGGCGAGAACTGGACGTGGTTCAGCCAGTCTGTGCTGCGCAGGATGGTTTTCATCTCGCCGGTCCCGGTGTTCACCACGAACAACTGCATCGGCAGCCGTGCCGCGAGGCGCCGTTCCATCATCGACCCTTTGCCCGGATAGTTGTCTCGCCCGAGCTGACCCCTGGAATTCGTGCCGAGCGACGTCGACGTGCCGGCCGACGGCGGCGGCTCGTCCGGCACTGAGCCCTCCGTAATCGTGCCGGCGAGCAACGTCTCGTCTGCGTTCACCGCTACGACTGTTCCGTGAGCAGGGACCTTGGCGATCGCGCGACTCGCTTTGGTGTCCGGATCAGTCGCGTACACCGTACCCTCTTTGACGTAGTACGCGCGTCCGGTCTTTCTCCCGGTCATGAGCAGCGAGACGCGGCCATCGACCACCTTCTCAATGGCCCGCGTCTTCAGATCGATCGCCGACACGCCGGTCGGCGTCGTGATGAGGAGGTTCTTGCCGTCGGGCGTGTAGGCGTACTGGTGAAAGTACAGACTCTGGCTGCCGGGCTCGTCCGACAGGCGGACGACGCGATGACCGGTGTCCGGATCGATCCACTCCCTCGGCACCGATTCCTGAGAGCTGCGAACAGCCGACGCCCGCAGCCATAGCCACGCGCGAGGACCAGCCACGTTTTCATGGACGTGGATGCTACACCCGCTGCGGCCGGAGATGAAGGTCAGCCAGGCTGAGTTTTGCATCACGGAACATCATCGTGAAACGTCAGTCGTTGCGGCCGAGTCGCAGCCTGGAAAGCGAAGTCATAACACCGAGCATTTCGATGGATCCGAGTGTCGTGGTGCATTTCTCAACACGAAACACGCGCACGCGGCAGCAGGGCTTGACTCACCTGTGACGCGGGCGTAGCGTTTTCGCCGCCGGATCGCGCAAAGGAGTGTTCATGTACAGAGTTGCCATGGTGCTCGCATCGACCGCGCTCTTGCTGCTCGCGTCAGACGTCGCGAACGCCCAGGTGGGCGGCGGCGGCTCCATTCAGGGAACCGTCCGCGACGCATCCAACGCGCCGGTGCCGGGCGCGACGGTCACGGCGACCAACGTCGCCACGGGCATCGACACGGTCAGGCTGACGACGACTGCGGGTGTCTATGCGGTGACGCCGCTGCCACCGGGCGAGTATCGGGTCACGGTTACGCTCGATGGCTTTGAGCGGTTCGTCCGGGAAGGCCTCGTCGTTGATGCGTTGAGCGTGGTCGGCCTGAACGTCACGCTCCAGGTCGCCGGCCTCAAACAGGAGGTCGTCGTGAGCGCGGCCTCACCACCGCTCGCGACAGCCGACGCCAGGCTCGGCCAAACGATTCGGAACGAAGTGTACACGGCGCTTCCGCTCGTCCTGAACACCGGCGGGCCGCGCGATCCGACCGCGTTCATGTTTCTGATGCCCGGGGTGCAGTCGATCGGGCGCTGGGGCAACGTCATGGGCGGGCAGGATTTCACCACCGACATGTACGTCGAGGGGATTCCGATCACGAACGCCGTCGTCCAGGGTGAAGGCCGAAACCTGTCGTTCGGGATCTCGGTGGACGCGGTCGACCAGTTCCAGGTCGAGACGAGCGGCACCGCCGTGATGTTCAACGGCCAGGGCGCGTCCAACTACGTCGTCAAGTCCGGGACGAACACGTTCCACGGCAGCGTGTTCGAGTACTACCGAAACAAGGCGCTCGATGCGAAGGCGTTCTTTGCCACGGTCAAGCCGTCCGACAACCAGCACGAGTACGGCGCCACGCTCGGTGGTCCGATACGCAAGAACCAGATGTTCTTCTTCATGGTCGTACGACGGATACCGCGACCGCCGCGAGACCCCCCGACGCTCACGTCGATTCCCACGGCGGCGGAACGCAACGGCGATTTCAGCGCGCTGCCCGTGACGATTTACGATCCGCGAACCACCAGGCCCAATCCCAATGGCACCGGCTTCGTGCGCGATCCGTTTCCCGGGAACATCATCCCGAGCGATCGGATTTCGTCCATCTCCCGATATTTCCAGTCATTCCTGCCTGCGCCGACCAGCGGCGGCCTGCAGAACAACTATCTCGGCGGGGCGCTGCCGACCGGCTTCAACAACGAGAACGTCACGGGGAAAGTGGACCTCAGGATGAGCGAACGGCAACAACTCTCGGTGCTGTTCGCGCACGGCAAGCGCAGCCAGGCGACGCCGTACCGCGGCGGGACCAACCCGCAGACGGCGCTGCCCTTGCCGTACACGGAGACGCGCCTCGTCGAAGAGGCCCCCACAAGCGCGCAAGTCAAGCACACGTACGTTCTTGGTCCGACGTGGGTGAATCAGGTCAGTGTCGGCTTCTCGCGGCTGTCGGTGCCGATTTTCAACGCGACGATCGACGAGCAGTATCCGATCAAGGCGGGTCTGACAGGGCTGCCGGCCGGTGAGGCCGATTCGTCCTTTCCCGAGATCTCGTTTGCCGGACCGAACGTACCGACCATGTGGCGGGGGACGGACGCGCGAGCGTTCACCGAGTATCTCAACAACTACACGCTGCAGGACAACCTGAACTGGACGCGGGGCAAGCACGCGATGACGTTCGGCTTTCAGGGGCAGCGCATGGACGCCAATGAGCGCGAACGCACCTACGGAAGCCTCGCCACGTTCGCCTTCAGCAACGTGCAGACGGCCGGATTCAGTTCGACCGGCACGCTCCTGACGACCACGGGCAACGCTTACGCGAGCTTTCTCCTCGGCGAACTGAACGGGACCAACGTGATCGAGGACTCGCAAGTCGCGACGAGCGGGCGGTTCTTCGCGTATGCGTTCTGGGCGCAGGACAATTACAAGGTGACCCCCGACCTCACGCTCAACCTCGGGCTGCGTTACGACATCATGAAGCCCTACACCGAGGTCTACGATCGGTGGTCGTTCATGGATCCGACGCTGGCGAATCCGGCCGTCGGCGGATACCCGGGGGCCATCGTCTTCGCCGGTGACGGCGCGAACAGCTGCCATTGCCGGACGCCGATCAAGACCTACTACGGGGCGGTCGGACCCCGGCTCGGCGTGGCGTACAGCTTGAGCGAGCGCCTGGTGGCGCGGGCCGCGTACGGCATCAACTATTCCCGCCGCGGCGCCGTTGGCGGCCGCGCGGGAGCGCGCAACGGCACCGGGACACTCGGCCTCTCCGCCAACGCGAGCTTCCCGAGCCCGAACGGGTTCGATCCCTCGTACAACTGGGACAACGGAGTGCCGCCGTATCCACCGCCGCCCTTCCTCGATCCGACGTTGAACGCCGGCTTCGTCGTGGGCCGCGGAACCGGCGGAAGCGTGACCTACGGCGATCCGGACATCGGCGGACGGCCGCCTCGCTATCAGAACTGGAACGCCGGCCTTCAGTACGCCTTGACACGAACCGTCACGGTCGGCGCCACCTATGCCGGAAGCCGGGGCGACTTCCTTGGCGGGAGCGGACGCGGCTTCTATTCGAATCAGCTCGATCCGAGTTTCCTCGTCCTCGGCAATCTGCTCACGCAACAGGCGACGGCAGCCAACATCGCCGCTGCGCAGGCGATCATCCCCGCCGTCAAGGTGCCCTATGCGAATTTCTCCGGCACCATCGGGCAGATGCTGCGGCCGTTCCCGCAGTACTCCGCGGTGAGCGACGTCTACGGCGACGTCGCGCGATCCACTTATCATTCGCTCCAGCTGACCGCCGAGAAGCGGCGGTCCGACGATGGGCTGATCGTGAATTTCAATTACACGTTCAGCCGCACGAAGGACAATCTCGCCGCGCGAACCGGCTACAACTTCGACCAGGACTGGGCCGTCGGCGTCAACGATCAGCCGCACGTGTGGAACGCGACGGTCGTCTACAACATGCCGTGGGGCGCGGACGGGAAACCGGGCAGCGGCAATCCGGTCGTCCGTGCGATCGTCAAGGACTGGCAGATCTCCGGGATCACGCAGTTCCGGTCCGGCCGTCCGCTGGGATCGATTGGCGCGGCGTGCAATCTGCCGAACGCGGGAACGTGCTACGCCGATTACAACCCCAACTTCTCAGGACCCGTCCGCATCAACGGCGACTACGGCGACGGCGACGTGCTCGGAGCGACGCCGCCCACTTATATCGATCGCAACGCGTTCCAGTCGCCCCCGCCGTTCACCTACGGCAACACGCCACGGACGCTCGCGTTCGATCTCCGCAACCCGAGCTACTTCAATCAGGATCTCAGCGTGCGCCGGGATTTCCCTATCGCCAGGATGAAGCTCGGGCTCGGCTTCGACGTGTTCAACGTGTTCAACACGGTCGTCTTCGGCGGCATCCAGACCAACATCACCAACTCCAACTTCGGCAGGGTGAGCTCGCAGACGAACACGCCGCGAGTCGGGCAGATCAAGGTGCGGCTGGTGTTCTGATCACAGGACGCGCGGCCCGATAATGACGGAATGATACGCTCGGTCCGCCTCCATCTCTCCACGTCCGGCCAGGGCGATGCCCACGACATCACGGCGAAAGCCGCTGGGGCACTGAAGGAATCCGGTTTGAAATCAGGCGTGATGACGGTGTTCGTGACCGGGTCTACCGCGGCGGTCACGACGATCGAGTTCGAGCCCGGCGCGGTGTCGGATTTGAACCGCCTCTTCGAACAGCTCGCGCCCCGGCGAGGCGAGTACCGGCATCACCTGCGCTGGGGCGACGACAACGGGTCGAGCCACGTGCGCGCGGCGCTGCTCGGACCGTCGCTGACGATCCCCTTCGTCGATGGGGTGCTGACCCTCGGCACCTGGCAGCAGATCATGGTCGTCGAGTTCGACACCAGCGCCAGGCGTCGCGAGATTGTGGTGCAGATGATCGGAGAGTGAGCGGCGCGCCGCTCAGGCGTACGCACGGAGGTCACAACGATGTGGACTCGAAGGACGTTTCTCGAAGCCTTGTCGACAGGATCATTGGCGACGCGGCGCGTCACGCCTCGTCGCCCATCTCTCTTGATCGGGCGGGACGCTGCGCAACCGAACCCCACCAGCCCGCGTGCGGAAATGATGCGCGAAGGAGACCTCGTGATCGAACGGCCGCTGGCAGGGCGCCCCCATGCCGGGAAGGTGCTCGCGGCCATTCAACCGCACTCCGATGACCTTCCGCTGTTCGCGGCTGGCACCGTCGCCAAGCTCGTAACTGAAGGGTTTGCTGGATGCCTGATCCGCATGACCAACGACGAGAAGGCCGGACGGGGCGCCACGACCGGAGAAGTCGTGCTGAACAACGAGCGCGACAACGATGCCGTCGCCGGAGCGCTCGGCCTGACGAAGGTGTTCAACCTGAATTACCGCAATCACCGGATGGATAACGAGTCGCGGCAGGAAATACGCGGCCGGCTGATTCACATCTTTCGGCTCATGAAGGTCGACACGATCGTCTGCTACGACCCGTGGGCACACTACGAAGAGAACCCTGACCATTACGTGACTGGCCAGGTGGTCGAATCAGCGTGCTGGATGGCGGGGTCGAGCCGCGACTACGTCGAGCAGCTCGAGGCGGGATTGAAGCCACACGGCGTGAGCGAAAAATACTACTTCGCTCGCGGCCCGCAGCTTATCAATCGCATCGTCGATATCAGCGGCAGCATCGATCGGAAGGTGGAGTGCAATCGTGTGAACGTGACGCAGGGTCCTGCGGGTGAAAATGGCGCGCGTCTCAGAGCGCGGCTCGCGGCTGAGAAACGCCGCCTGCCTATCCTCGGCGACGATGACGAGACCGCCAACCGCCAGTACATCAAACATATCGTCCTGGATCTCGATTCGCCGGCGCTGCGAGGCGTACCGTCGGATCGGGAGCTGGGCCGGCGATATGGCCTCGAATGGGCGGAAGGCTTTCATTACATCGGGGGGCCGGTGAGCAGGCTAGAGCAGGTACATTGCCGAGAACGCGGTCGCGCTGTAGCAGAGTCGTTCCTTTGCCGACGGGAGACTAGGTCAGAAGCGAAGCGCCTTGCGGACGGCGCGCACGCCGCTGTTCACCGCGCGGTCGAGCGGCGATGACGAACCCGCGTGCAGAGTCGCCCGGATTTCGACGGTCTGCCGCGACGTGACCTGAACGCGCCGAACTTCCGCGGCGTACCGCGGATGGCTGACGCGTACGACGTAGACACCCTCTTTCAGATCCTGCGTCGCGCGCCCGCTCGTATCGGGCGTCAAGGTCGCGACGACGTCGTTCTGCGTCGTGAGGACCTCGATCGTCGCGTCGCTGACAGCACGATGAGAGCCCGCCTCCTGCACCGTCGCGACCAGCTCGCCCGTGGTAGACGCTTGCGCGAGCGGCGATATCGAAAACACGGCTCCGGCGATCGAGATGATTCCTGCCACCGTTCCGACGATGGCCTGGACCCGCGAGAGCGAGACGCCGCCGGTGACGCGCTTCCACCATAGCCAGTGCGTTGGCTGCGTTGAGAGCTCTGGAGGCGGGACGGTTTCGTCGGGCATGGGATGGCGCATACGGTTGTCGGCGGATTCGCGACTGCGACGTACCTCCCCAGACAGTAACAACTCTCGGACCAGCGCCGGTGCGATCGTAAGTGCATGTGACAATAGTAGTTAGCCGACCCGTCGCGGAGCGCTGGACTGCGCGCGATCTCCGTTTCGCAATCGGGCGTTCAGAAGTGGACCTGTACGGAGCCACCAAGCTCGCGTCGACCAGGAATTCCTCCCTGCGGGCTACCGCGGACGAGGCTTCTCACTCAACCACGATGACCTCGTACGCTTGAAGGCGCGGGACCGTGAAAGATCGGAAACGGCCGTTACTGGCGAACGGCAGCGAGCGATCGAGCGCCACGGCATGCACCCGATGGACGTCGCGTGCCAGATCGATTCGGATGTCGCGAATCTCCAGCGGCGGAAAGTATGCGGTGTCCTGGTGTCCGGTCCCGTTGACGAGATGAATTAATGTGCGGCCGTGCACCGGCTGGCCGCAAGGAGCCTCTGCGGTCCTGCTGCTCCATCGGACCGGAGACAACCATCGCCGGCGGCGCCCCGTGCGCGATGTTCTGATACTTTCTTGGGTCAAGACCGTCCCCGCGTCAGCGGGGCGTTATCAAGAATATGTGCTAGCGAGGCGGAGTACATCACCATGTAGCTCGGCACCGAGCGCTGGAAGCCCGCCGTGACCTCCTGGGCTTTCGCGCCGACGTCAGCGTTCACGATCGCAAGAGGGCCGGCCGGGTCGGTCGGACTTGACCCCAAGGGCGGACGAGACCAGCGCCTTGAATATCATGAACCGGAGATTCGCATCCGCGCGCGTCTCTTCCACCCCGGTATGTAGCTGGAGATAGAGCGGCGGGCCGCGGCCAGGGCCGCTTCGGCGCCTGCGGAAACGACGAGCGTCGTGCGGCCCGGCGTAACCGCCGCAGCGATGCGTGACGACGATCCCATCCTTCGGCCAGTGCGTCGTGATGATTCTCGGCGACGGTGCCGGTCGTGTCGGCGTTCACAACCTCGAGGTGCACTTTCGAGGGCGGCTGCGGCTTGAACAGGATGCCGAAGAACGTCGCCATGAGCAGCGGGCCGATGAAGACCCAGAAGATGGCTTCGCGGCTCTTCAGCGTCAAACGCAGTCCGTTGATCGCGATGTAGATGGGGATCATGTGTGTCTGGCGTGCCGCCGCGCGGCCGGCGACGGCAATCGCCATCATCGCCAGCGCCCAGCCCCAGATGACGAGGATGCGGACGGACGCCTCAGCGAGCGTGCGTCCGTGCGCCAGCACGTCCACGAACCCCTGTTGGGCGGCGCCGTTCGGCATCACGAAGGCGAGATTCCGAAGGAACGGGGGCATGCTTTTCGCCGGGAAAGAACGTGCCGCCGAGAAGGGAGAGCAGCATGATCAGTCCGCTTCCCATGAACGAGGCGCTGCGCTCGTTGCGCGCGATCGCGATGATCGCGAGGTGAAGCGCCGCCGCGAACACCGCAAACCCTGCGGCGAGCGCCAGCAGCGCAGGCGGATTTTTCAACTGGATGCCGAACACGACCGCACCGACGGCCATCAACAACACCAGGACGACCATGAGGCCGGCGACCATGAACAGGAACGCGCCGGCAATCAGCGCGCGCGGCGAGAGCGGCGTGATCGCCAGCGGGCGCTCGACGCCGCGGACGCGGTCTCGAAGAAGGCGCAGGGCCAGGGACTGGCTGATGAACATGACGCCGAAGATGACGAGCCCGGGAAAGATGAACGCGAAGAACTGCTTTGTGTCGACTCCGGGCCCTTCCTTCTCCCCTGGTCGGACGAACCGCCGTCACCGTCAGATGCCGACGGCGGTCAACCCGCTCAGCCGGCGCGCGGCCTCGAAGAAGCCCCGCGCGATCTCCGCGGCGTCGTCCGCGGTCATCGGCCGGCCGGCCGACGCGCGCCTCGTTGATCCGCTGCAGCGGCGCGGCGGCTTGTCCGTAGATGCCGTGCCGATCAGGGCCGTCACGTCGAGCACGGCAGCGGCGATGGCGGGCGAGAAGGTCTGCAGCGGGTTCGGCGCGAACTGCAGCTCGGCCCGGATGCCTGCGAGCAGTGCATCCTGGAATCCCTTCGGGACGATCACGAGCGCCGACGCTTCGTTCTTCTGAAACAGCCTGCGCGCGGCCGCCCGACGGCAACGGCGACGTCTCGAACATGTCCCTGACCGGCCCGCCGGCCGTGAATACCTGCGGCACCACCCCGGACACGAGCGTTTGTCCTCGTCGAAAATGAGGACCTTGATAGGCGGCAGCCTGCCCGATGCCACTGTCGGCCCGAAGGCCGGTACTCGATCGCGGCGAGCGTCACCGGAACGGCGAGCAGAATCAGAATGAGGCCGGGGCTTCGGAAGATCCGAAGAAGATGGTGGTGCGTGATGATCAGCGGACCCACGTCAGATTACTCCCTGAGCGCGCGGCCGGTCAGCTTGATAAACAGTTCTCGAGGCTTGGCTGCTTGATCGCCACCTCGCGCACCGTCCCGAATGCGACCGCCATCGCCATCAACGACGGACAGCTCGCGCTCCGCGCTCGTCACGCTGAACAGCAGCTCGTCGCTGTCGCCTTTGATCAACTGGATGTCGGCGTGCGGCCCGAGGACGGCCGGGACCGCCTCGGCGCGGAATTCGCCGCGCAGCGCGATGATCTCCCGCTCGCCCGCCGCCTCCCTCAGCTCGGCGAGCGAGCCTTCCGCCAGCACCTTCGCCGTGATCGATAATCGCCAGGCGGTCGCAGAGGCGTTCGGCCTCGTCTAGATAGTGCGTGGTGTAGAGGACCGCAGCGTTCGCGGCAATCGCCCGCACGAGGTCGAGGATCGCCGCGCGCGACGCGGATCGAGGCCCACCGTTGGCTCATCGAGGAGGACGATGCACGGTTCGTGGAGAATCCCCGCGGCGATATTCAGCCGGCGCAGCATGCCGCCGGAGACCGTTAGATCGGTTCCCGCGCCCGGTCCGCCAGGTTCACCTGTTCGAGGACCGTATCGATCCGGCGGCGGAGCGCTATCGCCGCGCAGTCCGTACAGCTTCCCGAAGAACCCCAGATTGTCGCGCGCGGAGAGGTCCGAGTAGAGCGCGACCTCCTGCGGGACAACCCCCAGCACGCGCCGCGCGTCGACCGGGCGCTGCACGACGTCAATCCTCGACGGTCTGAGGCGCATCCTCGCTAGAATACCGACGTCTCTCGCTACGAATTCTCAGATGATGCCGCTCCGCACTCTGCACGCCACCGCTCCCATACGCATCTGCGACAACGGCGGCTGGACCGACACGTGGGTCGCCCGGCACGGCAAGGTGTTCAACATCGCCGTCCGTCCACTCGTCACCGTGCGCGTAGACGTTTTTCCTCACGCCAGCCGGGACTCACGCGTCGTCCTCGACGTGCAGAACCGCGGGATGAGGTACGCGCCCGATCTCCAGGCGTCGACCTGGGGACCGCACCCCTTGCTCGAAGCGGCGTTTCGCGAAATCGGGCCCCCGGAAGATCTCGACATCGAAGTCACGATTCGATCCGACGCACCAGCGGGCGCATCGACCGGCACGTCAGCGTCCGTCGTGGTCGCGCTGCTCGGCGCGCTCGATCATCTCGCGGGAGGCCGGCGCACAAAGCAGGAGATCGCCGGTGCGGCGCATGCGGTCGAAACCATTCACCTCGGGCAGCAGTCCGGCATTCAGGATCAGTTGTGTGCTGCCTATGGCGGCGCCAGCTTCATCGAGATGAGCGAATATCCCCGCGCGGTGGTAACGCCGCTGCCGCTGCCCGATCCGCTCTGTCACGAACTCGATCGGCGGCTCGCGCTCATCTATTTAGGCAGACCGCACAGCTCGTCGGCTGTTCACGAGAAGGTCGTGAAGAATCTCGAGCGACTGGGGCCTGATTGTGAGCCGCTCGATGCATTACGTCGAGCGGCGGAGCATGCGCGGGACGCGCTCGTTGCCGGTGACCTCGCTGCGCTGGGATCGGCGATGCAGGAAAACACACAGGTGCAGGCGCTGCTGCATCCGGAGCTCGTTCACCGAGACGCGTGGCGGGCCATCGAGATCGCAATCGCGCACGGTGCGATGGGATGGAAGGTGAATGGTGCGGGCGGCGACGGTGGATCGATTACTCTGCTCGCCAGCGACCGGGCGGAAGCGAAGGGCGCCATGGTGGACGAGATCATCGCTGACAACCCCCGGCTCGTACCGATTCCGATCGAAATCAGCCGCGACGGCCTGCGCGTCTCCGCTGTCGATTTCTGCAGGCGCCGTTCGTCTATTCAGTGAACGGAAAGGATGCCACTGACCATGACGATGTACACCTACGTGAATTTCGCCGGCACGTGCGCCGAGGCGTTCCGCTACTACGAACGGCACCTGGGCGCAAAGATCGGGATGATGATGACGCACGGGGACGCACCCGACCAGACTCGGGTGAAGCGCGAATGGAAGGACCTCGTCCTGCACGCACGACTTTCCATCGCCGGAACCGAGCTGATGGGCGCGGATATTCCGACGGCCGAACCCATGCGCAGCGCTTACCTGTCGCTGCTCGTCACCAGCGACGCCGAAGCGGAGCGCATCTTTTCGGTGCTCTCGGACGGCGGCGAAGCGTTCATGCCAATGCAGGAAACGTTCTTCGCCACGCGGTTCGGACAGCTGCGGGATCGGTTCGGCATCAACTGGATGATCCTGCGGGAGCGGCCCACACCTTCGCGAGCCTAGTGGCGGCAGCGCACCCTGAAATGATACATACTCGGGACGCGCATGCCTCTCGCGATCGGGTCGACCCTCGGGTCCTACGAAATCAACGACTCCCTCGGCGCCGGCGGAATGGGCGAGGTCTATCGCGCGAGGGATACGCGGCTGGGGCGTCGCGTCGCGATCAAGGTACTGCCCGACGTCTTCCTGTCGAATCCCGACCGCATAGCCAGGTTCGAGCGCGAAGCGAAAATGCTCGCCGCGCTCAACCATCCGCGCGTCGCGGCGCTGTACAGCCTCGATCAGGTTGACGGCCGGCATCTGCTGGTGATGGAACTGGTCGAGGGAGAGACCCTCGACCAGCGGCTTCGCGGCGGGCCGCTGCCAGTCAAAGAGGCGCTCCGAATCGGCGCCCAGATCGTCGAAGCGCTCGAGGCGGCGCACGACAAAGGCGTCGTCCATCGCGACCTCAAACCCGGGAACGTGAAGATCACCGCCGACGACGAAGTCAAAGTGCTGGACTTCGGCCTGGCCAAAGCGCTCGACTCGCCGTCGCAGGCGTCCAACATCGCCAACTCGCCCACGCTCAGCATGATGGCCACCGAGGCCGGCCTGATCCTTGGCACCGCCGCCTACATGTCGCCTGAGCAGGCGAAGGGACTGCCAGCCGATCATCGCAGCGACGTCTTCTCGTTCGGCACCGTTTTGTACGAAATGCTCACGGGCCGCACGCCGTTCCGCGGAGAAACGGCGCCCGACATCATGGCCTCGGTGCTGGTCCGCGATCCCGATCTCAGCGCACTGCCGCCCACGCTCAATCCGCGCATCGTCGAGCTGCTCAAACGGTGCCTGGAAAAATCGCCCAAGCGGCGATGGCAGGCGGCAGGTGATCTGCGAGCCGAGATCGAAACGATCCTGGCCACGCAGCCGGAGACACGAGAGGTCGCGGCCGTCGGCGCCCCACCGCAACCGCTCTGGCAACGGGCGTGGCCGCTGGTTCTGGTCGCCGCGCTCGCCGTCGCGGCGACCGCTGTAGTGACTCGTCGTCTCGTGATCGCGTCCCTGGCAAGCAGTGCAACCGGGACGGTGACTCGCTTCGTCGTCCAGCCGCCGGAGGGCCGACTGTTCTCGTCGCTGGGCTCTCAAATGGTTGCGATTTCTCCGACGGGCGACTCGATCGTCTACGTCTCCGGAGGTGCACTCTTCCTGCGAGCGATGGCGAGCCTCGAATCCATCCAGATTCAAGGAGTGCAGGGCGGTCGAAACGTGAGCGTCCCCGCGTTTTCACCGGATGGCCGATTTCTCCTGTTCTGGTCACCCGATGGAGTCATCAGACGGATTGCAACCGTCGGCGGAGCGCCTGTAGCCGTATGTGCCGCCGGTGCGCCGCAGGGAATGAGCTGGAGCACCGATGGCATCGTCTTCGGTCAACAAAACGGAATCATGCGGCTCATCGAGGATCGAAAACAGCCTGAGTTGATCGTCAAGACCGAGAGCACCAATATGGTCTACGGACCGCAGCTCCTCCCTGGAGGCCGGCAGGTTCTCTATTCACTGAGCAACGGCGTCGGAGCCGATCAGTGGGATCGCGCCTCCATCTTCGTTCAGTCGGTGAATGGCACGGACCGCAAACTCCTGATTGAAGGTGGTTCAGACGCGCGATACCTTCCGAGCGGTCACCTCGTGTACGCCCTGGGCGGGACTTTGTACGCGGTGCGCTTCGATCTGTCCACGCTGTCTGTGTCTGGCAATCCGCTACCAGTCCTCGAGGGCGTACGGCGCTCGGACGCCGGAGCGACCGGCGCCGCTCAATTCAGCGTCTCGGACAATGGTTCCCTCGCGTACATTTCAGGACCTCCAGGAACGACCCAATCCGCGTTCGATATTGCGTTCACCGATCGCAAGGGCGCTGTCGAACCATTCAATCTGCCAAAGGGACCGTACGCCTATCCACGCATCTCGCGCGACGGCAGGAGTGTCGCCTATCAGACGAACGACGGAAAACAGTCCGCGGTCTGGATCTACGACCTTCGGAGCAAAGGGGCGCAACGGCGCCTGACGCTCAACGGTGCGAACCGGTTTCCCGTGTGGGCGCCCGACAGTCAGCGGGTGGCATTCCAGTCGGATCGCGAGGGTGATCTGGGGATCTTCGCTCAACGAGCCGACGGAACAGGCACAGCCGAACATCTGACCAAGCCGGAGCCCAACGTCGAACATCTACCCGAGTCGTGGTCGCCGGACGGCTCGGAGTTGCTCTTCTCGGTTCGCAAGATGAATCAATTCTCGCTGTGGGTCCTCTCGCTGAAGGATGGCAAGATCCGACAGATCAGCGATGGCGGCTCGCCCGCTGTTCCGACTGCAGTGTTCTCGCCGGACGGACGATGGATCGCCTACTCGACCTCTCAGTCTTCAACCAACGACACGACTGTCAACGTCCAGCCATATCCGGCGTTGAATGCCAAGTATCAGGTGTATGCTCCGCCGGGCGACAACCCGCATCATGCGATGTGGTCACCTGATATGAAGGAACTCTTCTACATCCCCCGTGTGGGTGGGTTCGAAGCCGTCAGCGTCGCGACGGCTCCCAACTTCCTGTTTGGCAACCCGATCCCGGTCCCCAGGCTCTTCCCCGCCGCTCCCCCAACGATGCCGCGGACGTACGACGTCGCACCAGATGGCCGCGTCATCAGCGCCGTGAGCGCAGCCGGTGTGACAGGTCAGAACGCCCAGGGCATCCACGTTGTGCTGAACTGGGTATCTGAATTGTCCTCGCGAGTGCATTAGAAGAGCTCAGGCGCCGCGGCTGGTCATCGTTTCATCAAAGGGTGTCGAGGACTGCCTGCCGGGTGTAAGATGCTGGCCCTCAGCACCCAGTGGCTGGTGCGGGTCGGCGCCTTTCTCGTCAGGTTCGCAGGGAGGTTCTGATGCGGAACGGGATACGGTTCGTCATCGTTCTCCTGCTCGCGATCGGCACCTTGAGGACGATCGCAGCGCAAATCACGGCCAACCCAATCCCCGCCCCAATCTTGAAACGCGGACTGCAGGTCGAGATCAAAGACGTCGTGCGCCTTCCGGATACGCGCGGGATACGTCCTGCCGATCAGGACGTGACGCCCGCAGGATGGGCGCGCATTCAGTTTGTGCGCGATCTGCCTGACGGCCGCCGCTTCGCCAACGATTCGCGCGGCTTCCTGTATCTCATCGACGCCAACAACAAGCCGCAAATTTATGCAGACCTTGCCGCAGTGTTTCCTCATGCCGTCTATACCCGGCTCGAGAGCGGATTCATCGGGTTCGCCTTCCATCCCGAGTTCGCGCGAAACGGCTTGTTCTACACCGTCCACGCCGAGCGCGGCCCGGGCAATCCAAAGACGCCCGACTTCATCCCGCCCGGGTTCACGGCGAAGGACGTGACCTACCACAACATCATCACGGAATGGCACGCCACAAATCCCGCGGCCAGCACGTTTGATGGAACACGACGAGAGCTTCTTCGTGAGGCGCACGTGGTCGCAAACCTCGGGCACCCGATGGGGACCGCCGAATTCAACCCCACGGCAAAGCCCGGCGATCCTGACTACGGACTGCTGTACACCAGCGGCAGCGATCATGGATTCAGCAACGGCGGGGGACCGAACTCGAACACGGCAAGCCAGACACAGCGTCTCGATTCGATCATCACCGCGATTCTGCGATTCGATCCGCGCAGTTCGAAGGTGACCGGCGGAACGAAGGGTCTCGGCGACTACACCATTCCGATGGCCAATAAATTCGCAGCGGACGGCGACCCGAGCACGCTCGGCGAAATCTATGCGTACGGCTTCCGGAACGCCCACCGCATCTCATGGGACACAGATGGGACGATGTTCGCCTCGGACATCGGCATGAACAACATCGAGGAGATCAACATCGTCCGAAATGGCGAGAACTATGGCTGGATGAAACGAGAGGGATATTGGGAGAATGGCCGGTGGCGCGGCGGCCAACTCAACGAATTGTTTCCTCTTCCTCAGGAAGTTCTAGAGCGGGCGTGAGAAGGATGGCTTGACGTATCCCGTCGCGATCTACGACCACGACGAGGGGCGGGCAATCACCGACGGCTTCGCCTATCACGGCCGGATAGCGTCCCTCCGCGGCAAGTTCGTTTTTGGCGACATCCAGAACGGGCGTCTGTTCGCGGCGGATCTCGCAGAGTTGAAGAAGGCCGACGATGGCATTCCTCAGACCGTCGCGCCCATCGAAGAAGTCCAACTCTACGTGCGCGACGCGAACGGCAACCGCATCGGCGTGTCGATGCGGGAGCTCGTCGAACGAACGATGGGTACGAGCCTTCCTCGTGTCGATCTGCACATCAGCCGAACCCGCGACGGCGAGCTGCTGCTCACCTCGAGGCAGGATGGCGTGATTCGAATGCTCGTTCCGGATTCAACGGGCACCTCGGCGGCACTCCCGCGACGCTGACAAATCGGCGATCGTCAGCCGCCGCAGATGGGCACGGAGCGCTTCGCGCACGAGCGCCGACGCGAATCTTTGTGTCCGTTCCGTCGGAGGTACCATAGGAAAATAGAGATTGGTCGAGTCGGACGCGACTCATGACGTCACGAACCAAGTTACTCCATGCCCACCTTCATCGCTCTGCTCCGCGCGGTCAACGTCGGCGGCACCGGCAAGCTGCCGATGACCGACCTCACCCGCCTGTGTTCCAAGGCGGGCTGCACCAACGTGCAGACGTACATCGCCAGCGGCAATGTCGTTTTCGATAGCACCAAGTCGGCGCCTGAGGTCAAAGCGGCGCTCGAAGCCAGTTTGAAGCGCTACGCGGGCAAGCCGGTCGGCGTCGTCGTTCGCACTGGTCCGGAGATGGCCGCGGTCCTCGAGGCCAATCCCTTTCGTGAGGCACCGCCGAACCGTGCGGTCGCGATCTTTCTCGACGCACCGCCGCCGCGGGATGCGCTCGACAAGATCAGCGGCCAGAAAGACGAGAAGCTCGCGCTCGGTCGTCAGGAGATCTACGTCTGGTACGGCGAAGGCATGGGAAGGTCGAAGCTCAGGATTCCCGCCGCGGCACAAGGCACCGCACGCAACATGAATACCGTGGCGAAGCTGGCGGCGATGGCTCGCCGAGTGTGATCGTTCAAACGTCGGGCCGCAGTAGCCTGGGGACTGCTCTCGATCGACCCATCAGAGATACTTCTCAAACCAATCCAGCACCGCTCTGATCACCGCATTCTGAGTCTCTGGCGTCATCACCGCGTGACCCGAGTCGACGACGATGCGACGCTTGTCGGCCGGATCGGTTCCGAGCTGTTGGAACAAGCCAGTTCGGCCTCGCCGTCTCAACATAACGTCCGCAGCGCGAACAACCGGCCGAAGGCGGTCTGCTCAGTCCTGAGTCTCTTACTGGATGGGACTTACCTGCGTGCCAGCCCCTCGGCCCAATTGAGGACGACGTGCACGGTGGTGGTTGCCGGCGGCTTGTCCCCCTCCGGGAACATATTGAACAGGAAGCGTCTCCCGTCGCCCGTCGCGGCGAACCGCTGCGAGAATCGATCCGCCACCAGGCCGGTCTTGAACAACGGTTGCGGTGATGAGGTGTCGAACCGGGGCGTCGTAGTAATCGACGTCGACATCATCGAGCCGTCTGGCGCGATGTAAAAGAGCTCGTGGCCGTCGCCGCGCCACTGCGGATAGTCCCCGCCGGCCGACGAGACCTGCCATGGATCGCCCCTGGCAGGAATGGGTGAGACATACACCTCCAACCGCCCCGATTTCCTCGACGAAAACGCCACCCACTTACCATCGGGTGAGAGACGGGCAGTCGCCAGCCCAAGAGCGCCTTCGGCGACCACGACCGCTTCCCCGCCATCCCTCGGGACGAGCTGCACGATGCGGCGATTCCGTTCCGCGATGCCGACGAGCGTGAGGAGGCCGTCCCACGAACGGTCCGACAGATACACCACGCCTTCGCCGCGGTAATCGAAGACAGTCTGCCTGTCCCCGCCGCGGGTTGTACGCTCGATCACCGTGGCGCGACCCTCCTGCCGTGCGATGTAGGTCAGCCGGGCACCGTCATGCGACAGAACGGGCGATGAGACGGCATCACTGCCGGTATCCACTCTTGCCGTGACGTTGCGAGCCGCGTCGATCAGCCAGAGCTGGACGCCGTCGTCGCCGCGGCGCTCCACCGCCACGACGTTGCCGCTGCTGTCGATGTCGAAGGCATCCTGCACTGTAGCGTCCCCGACGGTCTCCCGCCGGGCTCCGGCGCGATCGACCCATACGAGCTGCCGGCGGGGGTAAGCGGCGGGGGTGTACACGAGCGTGCCAGCGCCGGCGACCGACACGCCGCTGCGGCCGAGGCTGTCTTCCGCAAGCTGCTCCGCTAGCACGATTGGATTCCCCGAGAGCGTCGCTGTGGCGGCGTCGTAGGGATGGGCGTACAGGCGGCCGTCGCGCGAATACACGATGTAGCGATCCGTCAGCCCTCCGAAGAAGTGCGCCTGCAACCCGAGGCAGCGGGGGGCGACCGAGTCGATCGATGAGACACACACGTCTCGCCGCCGCTCGTCGAATGCCCACTCGAGGAACATGAATCGGCGTCCGTCTGGCAGGAATCTGGGCTGTGCGTGCAGCAGGACGTCCGGCTCGATCGTGGTCACCGGTGTCAGTTGTCCGCCGGTCGCCGGCACACGGTAAATGCCGTGCGTTTTCGAAACCCGGTACGTGCCCAGCAGGATTGTCCCGTCGGAGGCCCAGTCACCGCTGTAGATCTGACCTTGGACATCGGCGATTGTCTGGATCTGCCCCGTCGTGAGGCTGGCGCGCCGAAACGTCGTGCCGACAACGAATGCGATGTTGTCGCCATCGGGCGACCAGATCAGCGAAGACGAGGCAACGATGCCTTCAGTGCCGGCAACGGAACGTATGCTGCCGTTCACCAGCGAGCGCACCCATAGCGACGAAACACCGGTGGATCCCGCGGCGATGAACGCCAGCTTTGAACCGTCTGGCGAGAGCGTGACGCTTTCGAGCGCCTGGATGCGCGGGATGCTGACCTCGAGCTGCCGCGTCGGAGCAGTTCCCGATGATCCCTGCCACGGCCGAGCCATCAGGATCGCAGCGATGGCGATGGTCGCGCCCGCCGCCGCGCCGAACAATGCCGGGCGCCAGCGCGTTCGACGCGGAGGCGTGGTGGACGCGATCGTGTCCGCTCCGCCTGACGCGATCCACTGCAGCTCGTCGCGGAGATCACCGGCGCTCTGCCACCGGCTGTCTGGATCCCGCGACAGGCATTTCCGGACCACGCGATCCAGTGCCGACGACGCACCCGCGTCGATGTTCGAAAGGGCCGGCGGATCGCGTTCGAGAATTGCCGCCGCTACAGCCGGTGTGGTCGGGCCGTCGAATGCTCGCCGCCCCGTGACCATCTCGTAGAGCACGCATCCGAACGCCCACACGTCCGTCCGTTGATCGACCGGCCGGCCATCCAGCTGTTCGGGCGCCATGAAGGATACGGTTCCGCAGACCACGCCGGTTCGAGTGAGCTCCTGACGCGTCAGATCTCGAGCGCTCTCGATGGCATCATGGCCAGCTGCCTTCGCGAGTCCGAAGTCGAGGAGCTTGGCACCAGTCTTCGTGAGCATGACGTTGCCAGGCTTCAGGTCGCGATGCACGAGACCGGCGCGATGCGCGGCGGCGAGGCCGTCGGCGATGTCGATGCCAAGCCGCAGCGCTTCGTTCAGAGGCACCTTGCCCTTGGCCAGCCGTTCCGCAAGGGACTGGCCTTCCAGGTACTCCATGATCAGGAGCGCGTGGCCTTCGAGGCGGGTGAACTCGAACAGCGCACAAATGCGCGGGTGGCTCAGCGAAGCGAGCGCGCGGGCCTCGCGTTCGAACCGCCCCTCGGCCTCGGCGTCGTTCGACGTCGAGGGGGGCAGGATTTTGATGGCCACCGACCGATCGACGCGAATGTCCCGCCCCTTGTAGACCTCGCCCATTCCGCCAGCGCCGAGCGAGCGGACGACCTCGTACGGGCCAAGCCTGGTTCCGGCTGCGAATGTCATGGAAGTGCGGGCATTGTCTCATTGATCTGTCCTCATGCGAGCGGCTTCATCGCGAAGCTCGTGCGGCGTTGCCGCTGAATCGTCCGAACATCTGCACCGTTCACGACATCGGCGACTGCGACGGCCGCCACTTCATCGCGATGGGGCTGGTCGAAGGGGCGACGCCGCTCGCATAGGTGTCGGAATCGATCACTGGCTCAAGCCCAGGTTGTACAGCCTCGACGCGTTCGTTCGCATCACCATCGTCGCGATCTCTTCAGCGCGCGGCCGTGACACCTCGCCGGCGCGCATCATTTCCGTCAGCGCGAGCGCCAGGGCCTCACGCACGTTGTCGGTGCCGGCCTGCGCGGCCACCTCCCACCCCAGATCGGGGCCAAATGCCGACGCATCGGATCCGAAGAGCACTTTCTCCGGAAACTGCGTGAGCCATGCGCGCAACACGCCGGCGAGCCGCTCGGGCGGATAGGCGAACGACATCAGCGACGTGTCGACAAACACATTCGGCTTCCAGAGCATCGCGCCCGCATGCGCCGCGAAGACCCCGCCGCCGTGGATGATCACGAACCTCGTCGTGCCCAGGACCGGATCGTTGAAAACCGGCTCGAGCAGCAGGGGATCGGCGCCGCTCGTCACAAAGTAGTTGCCGGCGCCCTCGAACGAATGAATGTGTACGGCCATGCCCAGACGACCCGCCTCGCGTGCGATGAAGCGGAACAGAAAGTCCTGCAGCGTCTTGTAGTCGCCGTGCGAAGGCTCGCCGCGCGCCGCATAGCGTGCGTAGATTCTGGCGGCGTCCTCTCTCGTCGCCAGGGCGAAATCGAGGCTCCGAAGATACGCGGCCTCGAACTTCACCGCCACACAGCCGGCGCGCCTTTGCGCCTCGAGTGTCGGTGTCACAACCGTCTCGAGGTAGGCGTCGAGCGACGGCGGGATCTTTGTGATGTGAAGGTCGGACAGATAGCGCTCGAGCAGTTTGTCCTCGAGCGGAAACAGTTTCTCGCGGTCGGGCGTCGCCTTCGCTTCAGCGTTGTTCGAGAGCGGGAAGATCAACGCATCTGCGTAGGACACCCAGCGGAATCTCGGCGGCGCGAGCCCTGGACCCATCGCGATGCGATTGGCGAGCATGACTTCGGTGCCGATCCGATCCAGCGCCCATGCCGGGAACTTGTCGCCCTGCCCGTCCATCGTGCGCTTCACGGCCGCGCGCAGCTCCGCGCGGTGCGCGTCGCTCAGATCGTCGTGGGGATAGCCGTAGAGCGCCTTGAGGGCGGGCGGCCAGATCGGGCTCTCGTTGCGGACGCGGACCGGCAGCTCGAACGGCGCGACCGGATCCAGCGGCAGGGCGTCGTAGTCCGAGTCACCCGGCGTCACGCTGTTCACGTGCGTGTGATTGTCGACGGCGCGAATCCTGGCGATGAACGCGGCGAGTTGCGGATCCGCGGCCGGGCCGCGGGCGGCATTACCATCGCGACCCGGCGGCGCGGAACATCCGGCGACTACGAGAGCACCCGCCAGCGCGGCGATCGTCCATTTCACGAAACGAGACTCTACCCGTCCGCCGCCCACAATCGGCGTCTCCCTTGGACCACTACTGCTTGTCGTACACAGCGGTCGTGGTGATCTTCTGACCGTCTACGGTGCCTGACGTCGTGACGGTGCGGCTCTTGCCATCCGCCGCCACCACAACCCGGCCCGTCAGCACCACCTTCCCCCCCTTCTTCTGCTCGAACGTAAGCGTCTGCTCGTTCACTCTCTTGTACGAACGTGTGTCTTCCGCCGGATTGCCGGTGACGGCGTAGTCTTTGCCATCGAACTTGCCAGTCCACACAAAATGCGCCGGCCGTCCTTTAGCGTCGACTCCGTCGACGGTGACCTTCACCTCGTCGCCTGCGGACTCGTAAATGACGGTGTGATTCTTCGGCGCGCCGGGACTGAACTTCGATTTGGCTTCGTTCAGCTTCCACGTGCCAATCTGGGGGTCGGCCGCGGCCGCAGCGGCCGCAATGAGAACGCACACGCCCAACGCCAGCAACAGGACTTTTTTCAGCATCTGGGCTCTCCTTTCCAGGTTGGGGTCATCGCAGAACGGCGCCCATGCTACGGCGCGCTCTTCGGGAGCGCAACTGAAAAACAGCAATTGAATGAACACCGCGTGGTAGATTCCCGCGGGAGTTACCTGGATGAGACGACGCGAGAGCCCGGCGATCTGACGTGGATTTTTCCCATCCGACCTTGCTGCAGATCTTCCTGACAGCAAGTCTGCCCATCATGGGTCTGGCGTATGCGCTCGTCGGCGGACTGAAGCTCTCGCTGGTCGATCGACTGCAGATCGATGAAGGGAAGGTCGGCCGTCTCGTCGGGGGGTTTGGAATGATGTTCGGCCCGACGATTCTGCTCTGCGGATTCCTGACCGACGCGGTGGGCCGCAAGGGGGTCTGGCTGGCAGGGTCGGTCGCGGTCGCGGCCTCCATTCTGATCCTCGCCCGCACACGCACCTACCGTGGCGCGCTCGTCGCCGTGGTGCTGTTGGGAATTGGCTGGGCGGCGCAAGTCAATGTGAGCAACGTCCTCATGCGGGTCGCGGTTCCGGCCGATCGTCCACGCGAACAACTCGTGTGGGCCACCAACTTCTTCGATTTCGCCTTTGGCTTCGGCGCGTTCGTGACGCCCATGGTGCTGGCGCTGATTCTTCGACGGCTCGGGTACTCGAAGGCCTCCTGCTGCTGGCGATACTCGCGACAACGCCTGTGGTGCTCGGTGCCGTCGCCGAGATGCATCCGCCCCCGGCGGCAGCGCAGGCGCTATCCGCATCCGGGCCGATCGCGCAGACGACGGCCGCAAGCGGATCGGCAGCACTTCTCTCGAGCCCGGTTTTCTGGGTGCTGGGCTTCGCGTTCCTGTTCTTCGTGCCACTGGAGACGTCCGCGGCCGGGTGGGCGACGACGCTGGTCCTTCGACAAACGCCGCCCGATGTACCAGAGCCACGCGCGAAGCGATTTGCCGCGCTGACGCTGTCGGGTTTCTGGCTCGGCTTCACGGGCAGCCGCCTGATCGCCTCAATCCTCGGGGCCACCGGCATCCTGACGCGTCTTCTTGGAAGCACCAACGAACAGGCGCTGCTCGTGGCGCTGGGCGTGGGCTGCGTCGTGCTCATGCTCGCGCTGGTATTCGTGCGAGGACGCGCCGCAACGTCGGCGACGATCCTCCTCGCCGGGTTGGCCTGCGGACCGGTGTTCCCCACGATGATGGCCGTCGTCCTGCTGAGCGTGCAGCCCGACACCATGGGGCGCGCCGTGGGGTTCTTCTTCTTTTTCGCCTCGGTGGGCTGGACGGTGGTCCCGATGCTCATCGGCCTCGTGGCGCGGAAGACCAACATCCAGAGAGGATTTCTTGTCGCAGCCGCGTCCGGCGCGGTATTCCTGACGCTGATCGTGATCCGGGGAATGATGATCGGGTGACCCGACGGGAATGCTGAATGCTGAATGTTGATTGCTGAATGTTGAATGGGCGCGCTCCCGCGCGCCTTCAATCAAAATTCAGCAATTCAGCATTCAGCAATTCAGATGCGTCCCTGAGGTGACCCATGCGGATGATTGCGTCGCTCGTCGCGATCGTGATGTGGAGCGCGGTGGCGCAGGAGACTCAGTTTCAGGTAGGCCTGGCCGAGATCGATATCACGCCGCCGGTAGGCTACCGGATGGACGGGTATTTCTACGAGCGCCTGAACACCGGGCAGCGCGATCCGCTCATGGCAAAAGCGGTGGTGTTCCAGCAGGGCGCGACGCGGGCAGCGCTCGTCGTCTGCGATCTGCTTGGCATGCCGCAGTCGATGTCGAGCGAGGTTCGCGCCCTGGCGGCGAAGCGGACTGGCATTCCGGCGGCCAACATCGCCATCACGGCGACGCACACCCACACGGGTCCGCTCTTTGCTGGCGAACGGGCGCGGGTCTTCAGTGAACAGGCGGCGGCGAAGTTCGGAACTGATCCACTGGCGGCAGTGAAGTATCCCGAAGCGCTGCGCGACAAGCTGGTCGAGGTCATTGCGGCCGCGAGTGCACGGGTATCACCGGCGGCCATGGAATTCGTGCTCGCCCAGGAAGACCGGCTCTCGTTCAACCGGCGCTTCCATCTGAAGGACGGCTCCGTGCGGTTCAACCCCGGGGTGTCTGAATCCGGACATCGTGCAGGCGGCGGGCCCGATCGATCCTGATGTGCCATTCCTGCTGTTCACGAAGGATAAGAAACCGATCGGCTCGTTGAGCGTGTTCGCGATGCATCTCGATACCGTCGGCGGTACCGAGTACTCCGCCGACTATCCCGGACATCTCGCCGCCGAACTGCGCCGGGAGTTCGGCGACGAGTTCATCTCCGTCTTCGGCACGGGTACCTGCGGCGACATCAATCACATCGACGTCAGCGGCCAGCGGCGGTACACCGCCCGACTGATCGGACAGCAGCTCGCCATCGACATCCTGTCCGCGCGCTCGAGGCTGGCGCTGGATCGCCCCGCGTTGAGCGTGTCGTCCGCGCAACTGTCGCTGCCGCTGAGAAGCGTGTCCACGGAGCAGGCGGCGTCGGCAAAAGCGAACATGCCTAAAGTTGGCACGAACGACCTGCCGTTTCTGGCGCAGGTCGAGGCCGTGACCACGCTCGACCTCTTGAGGCGCGGATCGACGCTCGACACCGAGGTGCAGGTGTTCAGGCTGCATCCGGACGTCGCGGTCGTGTTGCTCCCCGGCGAGGTGTTCGCCGATCTGGGTCTTGCGATCAAGCGCCGGTCACCGTTCAAGCACACGCTGGTGATCGAACTCAGCAACGACAATCCGGCCTACATCCCGACGGAAAAGGCGTTCAAGGAAGGCAGCTACGAAACCGTGAATTCGCGGATCGCGCCCGGCGGCGGTGAACGGCTCGTGGAGACCGCGATTCAATTGTTGAACGACATCGCGGAAAAGTAGCTTCACCGTGACGGAGAAGCCGTCAGCAGCGCCGGCCAGTTGAGAACCACACCGATGCTGCTCCGGTTCTTGTCGTCGACCACTTTGAGCAGGAGAAAGCGTTGGCCGTCGCGGCTCGCGGCATACTGCTCAACGTTGTCGGCTCGGCACGAGTCCTGTCTGAAACAACGGGCGGGTCGAAAACTCAGGATGTTCCCCCATCCGTACCGCGACGGCGTTCAAGGTGACCGTCAAGCCCCAAGTAGTACAGCTCGCGACCATCCTGCCGCCAGACCGGCTGCACTCCACCGCCGGAGGAAACTAGGGAGGGCTTACCGGTTGGCGGAAAGGGCGTGACGTACACTTCGAAGCGGCCGGATTCGTTCGCGTGGTAGGCAATCCAGCGGCTGTCTGGCGAGAATTGTGCCTGATTAATACCGCCGGCCGGCGCCTTGCGGACGACAACGGGCTTCGATCCCTCGCTGAGGGACATCGCCAGAAGCTGCTGGGCCCGCGCGCGGAACAAGAGATACTGCCCATCCCGCTGATACGTCCTCGACCATGTTCCCGTCTCCAGAGATTGGAATCATGGATTCGAGACCGTCTCGTGAAATCTGGACAATTGACTGCGGTAATGGTCGCCACCGCGTCGCTACTATTTTTTCACCTCCCGGCATCCACCGCGGATCGGCATGGATGGATGCTCCAAACGTCACATCTGTTGTGACATCGCGCCTCAGATCGAGAATTCGAAGGTTCGCATAGCCGGCCTCCCACCGTGCGAAGGCGAGCCGGCTGGCGTCTGCCGAGAGATCGAAGGTGTAGTAACGGCCCGGTTCTCCGACGAGCTGCTGCAGCTTGCCGTCACGGCCCACCCATTGGAACTGCGTCAGTGCGCGTTCGATGATGGTGTAGGTCAGCCCACCTGTCTCAGAAGCCGAGAAGGTTGGTTGACCCACGAGGGAGTTCGATGATGCGGAAACGAGCGTTCTTGCTTCTCCGCTGAACGTGAGGCGCCTCAAATCGAATCGCTGGGCCAGGAGGGTACCACCGCGAAGAAACAACAGGTAGCCGGGACTGGAGTAGATTGCTGGGAGGTCGCCTTCGAGCAACAAATCGGGGCGCCGCCGAGCCGACCTTGCCCGACGTACAGTCCGTTTCGTGTCGCGTCCTTGTTTCGTTTGGCGAAGAGAAACCGGACGCCGTCGGGCAGAAAATGAGGATAGAGGTGGCTGATCTCCCCTTGCGATCGATCCAGGGTGGTCACCGGCTGAGTCCGTCCGCCGTCAGCTGGGATGCTGAGCAGCGACCCTTCCTGAGTCGTGAACAGGATCATTCCACTGCGGCTCCAGGTCCCGCCTCCTGTCGGCTGACAGGTGTCGCAGAGCGTCTGGATGGTCCCGTCGGACACGTTAAGCCTCTTCAACTGCGATCGTAGTGCTGAAGGCCAACTGTTGACTGTCAGGCGCCCAGAAGAGTGATCTGCGCGCCTTCGGTACCCGCGATGGGCAGCGCAACCAGAGCCGTCGATATTGTGCAGCCAGATGCGCGACCCTCGATGCCGCAATGAGAGCCACACGTCTGCCATCCGGCGAGATCTGACGCCATGGGAATCTGGCCGATGGCCGGTGTGGACTCCGGCACGGGAATGGTGAACCTCGCGGGGGCTGGGACATCCGTCCTTTCGCGCAGATGTCGGACGACGACGAGCAGCATGGGGACGAAGGCAACCGCCAGAGCGATGGTCGCGACTGGGCGAATGAGAGACTTGAAAGAACGAGCCGGTGTCTCGGAAATGGACGCGTACCGGCCCAGTCCTCGTCGTGGGTGACAGGGGCGACGAAGCGGTACCCCCGGGTCGGGACGGTCTGAATGAACTGCTCGCCGTCCTGACCGTCTCCGAGAGCCTTACGAAGCGCCGAAACCGTAAAGGTGAGATTTGCCTCCTCCACGAAGCTGTCGGGCCACAGTGCGCTCATCAGCGCCTGTTTCGTCACCAGCCGGCCCGCGTGGTCGACCAGATAGACCAGCAGGTCGAACGCCTTGGGAGTCAGCGAGACGGGCTGGCCCTCTCGCAGCAGGAGCCGCTCGGCCGAATCCAGCCGAAACAATCCGAATTCGTGAACTGAGGATGCTGCCGGCATCTGGAATTCCTCCGGCTCCGGGTTTCTGAGAACCCCCTGCTATCTCGCTAACAAATCCCTCTGGAATTGCTTTGGCGATTCTGGTCCATCTCAAAGGACTTGCTCATGAGCCGCCACCTAGCGTCGGTTCATGCGATACCCACACTGTTCGAAGAAAGCCGAAACCGGGCTCAGTCTACGCCTGTTTCAGCAGTCTCGCTCGGTTGGTCTCTGGCTCATCGGCGCCGCGTTGACCGCCACGAATGCCTACGGGCAGACGTCGATGTTGTCCACGCCACAGCATCTGCTCGAGACCGATCCCCGCGTCTTTGCCGAATGGCTGGAAACCGAGCGGCCTAAGGCCGTGCCAGCACAGGACAGAGCGCAGATTCTGGAAAAGTTGCCCACCGAAGGCGAAGTGACCAACCTCAATGACGCTGCTCGTCGGAAGCTGGCCGCCCTCGCCCAGCTGCTTCGCGCCTCCGGCCATGGTTCTGACTACGAGATCAAAGTGATCGACATTCCGCAGGCGAGAATTGGGTTATTCGAGCGGTCGGTTGTCTTCATCTCGGAGAATGCGCTTGCCCTCACCGACGGAGAGGACCTGCAGGCGTTGATGGCACACGAACTCGGGCACGAGGACATCTGGGCCGAATATCAGCGTGCATCCGAACACAGGGACTACACCCGGCTGAAACAGCTGGAGCTGATGTGCGACGCGATCGCCATCGTCATCCTTGACGGGCTCGGCCTCGATCCGTCGCGACTCATGACAGGTGTAGAGAAAATCACCCGCTACAACCGAGAGTTCCGCGCGCCGATGGTCGACGAACGTGGTTATCCGACGCTATCCGAACGCCGGGCATTTGCGCGTGCGGTGACTGCGTGGATAGCGGGCGCTACTCGAACACCTTCTCAACGCGGCACTCACGTCACTCGCTGAGAACGCGTCACACTCGGAGGGCAGGAGAAAACCAACCTCGCGCAGAGGCCGCGGAGCACGCAGAGCGATCTTCGCGAGAGGGGTGGGTGGCCAACCCGAGCAGGTTGTGAAACCGCTTGTCGACACTTCCATTCATTTGACCGACAGCCGCACTCATAGTGCACGCGCTGACGGCTACGTCGAAGATCCGAAGAAGCGAAGATCCGAAGGAAGAGAGTCACGCTGCGGGCTGCAGGACCGCGCGTCGCGCGGTTGAACGAGACCCTGATCCCAAAACACAAGCACCACGGTGATTCAAGGTGTTTGTGTTTGGGGGTCAGGGTCCGTCTCTGCCGCCGGCTCGAATCGGCCGGCGTCCTGCAGCCTGTGTGCCGGATCAGGCCGTGCGGATCCTGCGAGGCGTCTGCGGTGCAGTCCAAGCACGTTGCGGCTATCCCGCCCCGTCCCCTTCGGATCTTCGGATCTTCGATTCTTCGACGCGAGCCGTCGGCTCGTGCAGCTCGACATGGGGCTGTCGCCTGAAGTCAGCAGGGATTCGTCACTCGCGCCGTGCGAGAACGTGTCAGCACCTTTCTTCTCGGCGGCCTCGGCGGTCTCTGCGCGAGGATCGGTTTGTTCGGCGTGCGCTGCGGGAAACGCTGTGCGATCTTCGCGTGAGAGCTAAGTGGCGAACCGGAGCAGGTTATGAAACCGCTAGTAGAGGTCTTGACCCCTTCGAACTTGTACAAATGAGTCAAGTTTCTCGGTCAAGACCGTCCCCGCGGCAGCGGGGCGTTATCAAGCTTATGGTCTAGCGAGGCGGAGCCCTCGCCGGTCTGAGGCGCAGCCTCATCAGAAATGAGCGGAGGCGTGTCCGACTTAATTACTGTGGACGCGGGTCTGCTTTGAGATAGCCGATCAGATCGGCCAGATCCTGCTCAGACATCGTGCGTTCGAGCTCGTTTGGCATCAGCGAGTAGGTCGAGGCCGAGATCGAGACCACCTCGCTTCGCAGGATCACGTGCTGCTGCGACGAGCCGTCGCGGATCGTCACGCTGTTGGGCGCTTCTGATTCCAGCCGGCCGACGAGCGTCCGTCCGTCCCGAGTCTGCACCGCGTACGCCTGGTAGCCCGGAGCGATCTCGTAGTCCGGCACCACCACATGGAGCAGGATGGCATCGGCTGGCTGGTTGCGGATGCCACTCAGGTCCGGTCCCACCTGCCCGCCCGTGCCATCGACCGCGTGACACGACGCGCAGTGTCTGGCAAACACCAGTTTGCCGTTTGTCGCATTTGCCGTCCGCGTCAGGACCGTCGCGCGCAATCCGCTCGTAGACCTGCATGCGATCTCCCGAGTCCACCGCAGCGAACAGTGCGCGCGCGCGCGTCTGAATGTCGGCGTTCCGATGATTCATGAGCCGGCTTCGCCGGGAGGGGCCCAGGTCCGTGGCAGTGATGGTCCCCTTTTCGACGGCGTCGAGCAGGACCAGCGTCTGCTGCTCGCCGGTCACGAGAATGGAAATCACCGCCTCGCGGACCTGCGGCGTGAACGCCTGCCAGCGACGTGATTCCACGAGTGCGGCTGCGGCAACAGGCTCGGGCAGCTGTGCCAATGCTCTGACGGCCGCGACCTGGATCTCGGACGGCTGCTGCGGCGCCAGCAGACTCTCCAGCGTCTTTCCCGCCAGTGAATAGTCGGTATGGCTCAACAGTCTGATCGCGGCCAGGCGCTGATCCGCAGGCGCGTTCGAGTCCAGTGCCATGGTCGACGATCGCGACAGAAGAATCTGTACCCGGCCCAGAGCTGAGCGCGCCTGCGGGGAATCGGCGGACAAGAGCGTCATCAATGCGGAACGGCTCTCCTGGCCGAGCCCACGCGACCTTAACCCCTGCGCGATGCCGGCGAGCGCCGCAGGCTGCCAGCCGAACTCTGTGCTCGGCTCGGTGATCTGGATGATCAAATCGAGGCAGCGTTCCGGAGTCTCGCCCGCGCCGAACAGTCGACCGAGATCCTGCATCACCGCCGCCTTCACGCCGGGAGAAGATGCGGGTGAGGCCACGAACGCGCGAAGGAACTCGGTCGATCGATCTCTCACGGAGCTGAGGATGGCGGCGCGCATCCACGACTGCGCGCCATCACGACGAGCGATGGAGGCGAGCGCGTTGATGGCACGGGGATCGTCCGTCTCGCCCAGAGCGAGTGCCACGCGCAGGCGGACGCGGTCGTCAGCATCGTCAACCAGGCGAAGCAGGCCGCTCACGAGATCCCGAGAGGCTCCCACTCGCGCTTCAGCGAGGAGCACCGCATTCTCGCGCACGGGAGCATTCTGGTCCTGCAGGGCCGTGACGATGTCTGCGACCTCGAGCCCTCCCAGCCCTTCGAGGGTCCACAGCGCGTGGATGCGAGCGACGTCACCGCGACCCTCTCGCGCAAGCGTGCGAAGAAGCGGAATCGCGCCGCGGTCGAGGCGCTCCACGAGCAGACGCTGCGCCGTGTCTCGCGCCACCACGCATTCGGATGTTCGAGAGTCCGCGTCAATTCGTCTGCGCTCATCCGGCCGAGATCAATCGGGTGCCGGTCCGCCTTCCAGTCGCGGGCCGCGAGCCGATAAATCCGGCCGCGTTCCTTCCCCGCCTCGAAATCGAGCAGCGCGCGGCTCTGCTCCGGCACGTACTGCGGGTGGTCGATGATCTTGCGGTACATGTCGACGATGTAGAGGGCGCCATCGGGACCGTTGGCGGCGAAGACAGGCCGGAACCAGGTGTCGCGTGACGAGAGGAAGTCGCGGCCGGTCTGCGCCGGCCGCGATGTGAACGTCACGCCGTTCGGCGAGCGGATCTTGTCTCTGCACCAGGTTTTGCGCCGATTCGCAGATGAAGATGCTGTCGCGGTCACCTGACGGCAGCGCGTCGCCGCGATGGATGTGCACACCACTGGCCGCGGTGAACGTGCCGGCGTGTGGCGCGCTCATCAGGCTCGGCATGAACGACGCCGTCGTCGTGTCGCCACTGATCGGCCAGACCGTCGCGCGCGCGCCAGCGGCAGACACGTCTTCCACCGTCTCGGAAAACGCCAGGTGCGGATTGCGCTTCAGGTAGCGCGGCTCGAGGACGGCATGCATGACCGGACGCCGGTTGGAGCAGGTGAAGCGGCGGCCGTAATCATCGAACGTCAGTCCGTACTGCCCCTGCCCTCCGGTGAGTTCGAACGCAAGCGTGACGGGATTGAAGCGTGAGTCGCTCGTGCCGAACGTGACCGGTGGGCGCTCGGGATGATCCGGGACGGTCACGCGGCCACCGGTCAATCCGCTGGTGAGATACACCCAGTTGTCGATCCCGAGTGTCGGGTGGCTGAACCGAATCTGCGGCGTCCGGGTCGCATCGAACCCCGTCAGGATCACGCGCCGTTCATCCGCGATCCCGTCGCCGTTCGTGTCTTTGAAGTACAGGAGATCGGGCGCGCACGTGACGAACACGCCGCCGTTCCACGGCATGATGCCGTTCGGATACGTGAGATTTCGGGCAAAGTCCGTTCGCTTGTCGAAGCGTCCGTCGCGGTTGGTGTCCTCCAGCAGCGCGATGACACCCTCGCGGGCAGCAGGTTGAGGAGACCCTTCCAGCGGGCCGGGATAACCCCGATTCTCCACGACGTACATGCGACCACGCTCGTCGAACGCGATCGCCACAGGGTCCTTGATCAAGGGCTCCGCGGCTGCCAGCTCGATCCTGTAACCCGGCTCGAGCTCGAAACCGGCCAGAGCCTCGTCCGGAGACAACGGTCCGGCCGCTCGCTGACTTTGACGATCCGGACCCTGGGTCTGATGCTCGATCGTGGAGGACGCAGACGAACCCGCGCCCAGCAGGGCCATCGACACGCAAAGGGTCCAGCGGCGCGTCGCGCTCATCGCCGCACATCATCGCACAGCGAACCTTCTGGGGCCGGCCGGCGGCCGTTTCCAATAGTTCCAGATCAATCGGGGGATGGAGCCGGGCGGTTCTTGACAGCCCGCACAGGTGCGAGCAGACTGCCCACGATTTGTAGGCCGTTTCATCATTCGGGTGGAGCGCGCAGCGTTGAACCGACCTGACCGGGAGGTTGCTGTGACTACTTACACAGGATTGGTACGATCGCGTCTTCGTCTTCTCACTTTCGCTCTCGCTATCTCTGTCGCCGCATCTGGCCGTGCCGAAGCGCAGCTTCTCTATGGCAGCATCGTCGGCGCCGTCGTCGACGCGCAGGGAGCGGTCGTTCCCGGGGCGAGGGTAACCATCGTCAACAAAGACACCAACTTCAGCCGCGAGACGGTTACCGACACACAGGGCAGCTACTCGTTCACGAACGTTCAGGCTGGCCCGTATGACGTCAAGGTGATGCTCGAGGGATTCAAGGAGGCTATCCAATCCCGCGTTCCTGTCACCGTTGGCCAAATCAGCCGCGTCGATCTGACGCTCGCAGTCGGCGCTTTGACGGAGAACGTTACGGTTCAATCAGCCGCGGAGCTCCTGCAGACCGACAAGGCAGACGTCCACACCGAGCTCAAGTCCACCGAGATCACGAATCTGCCGCTCAATCAATTCCGGAACTATCAGGCGTTGGTGGTCCTCGTGCCAGGGTCGATGCCGGCAACGCTCCCGAATGCCGAGACCGACACGCCGGAACGGTCGTTGAACGTTCCGGTCAATGGACAGGAAGGGGCGGCCAATACCACGCTGACCGATGGAACGCGCAATGTCAACGTCGGCTTGCCGCATCACAACATCTACATCCCGCCGGCAGAGACCATCGAGTCGGTCAATATCACGACCGGGAGCATGGATGCCGAAGAGGGCATGGCGGCGGGCGCTGCAATTACGGTGATCACCAAATCTGGCACGAACACCTACAGGGGATCGGCCTTCGAGTTCTTCAACAACGAGAAGCTCAACGCCTCTCCTTACTACTTCGGACGCGGCGCAGTCCCGCAGAAGCTCCCGATCGAACGGCAGACATTCGGCGGCACGTTCGGCGGACCGATCCGGCGCGATCATGTGTTTTTCTTCGGTTCGTACGAGGGTTACCGAGGCAAACAGGACCTGTTTGCGTTCTTTAACGTGCCGAATGCCGCGTTGCGAAATGGCGATTTCAGCAACGCTTTGAACACGAATCTCACTGTCCAGCGCATCTACGATCCGTTCACCGGAGACCTGGCCACGGGAACCGGACGAGTACAGTTTGAGAACAACATCATCCCCGCCGGTCGGATCAATGCCATCACGAAACAATTGCAGGCGCTCTTCCCGCTACCGAACGTCGAGGGGACCGGCGCTGGCGGACTGACGGCCAACTATCGAGCCATCCGTAATAACAGGACGGACCGTGACAATTACGATCTCAAAGTCAATTGGAACCGGACGCCGGCGCATCAGCTGTGGGGCAAGTACAGCCGCATGAATGCGCTCGTCGATGATCTCTTCAACTTCCCACTGGGCAGTAGCGACAATGACGGTGGCGATACGAAAGTGAATCTGATCACTGGGGGGCAGACCTGGTCGTTCGGCAAGAATCTCCTCCTCGATAGTGCTTTTGGCGTATCGATGTTCGATCAGTTCTGCAGTGCGGCCGATTTCGGGTTGGGAATGTTGGGTCTGGATGCGGGCATCCCCGGCACCAACGATCAAGGGCGAGGCGATCCACGCTACGCCGGCATGCCGGAGTTCAGGACCGGCTTCACCACGCTCGGCAACTCGCCGACATGGACCCCGACCTATCGCGACGAGGGAACGGTGTCGTTCAGCACCAACGTCACGAAGGTCCAGGGAAGCCATGATTTCAGAGCTGGCTATCGCGTGGATTACCTCCATCTCGACAACTGGCAGCCCGAGCGCGCGAACCCGCGCGGCCGGTTCGACTTTGCGACCAATTCCACGCGGACGTTTGGAACCGGTTCGCAGACCGGCAACTTCTACAACCAGTACGCCGCGTTCCTGCTCGGCCTCGTCGGCACTGCGAGCAAGAGCTACCAGTACCAGCTCTTCACCGGGCGCGAATGGCAGCATGCGATGTTCTTCCGTGACCGATGGACCGTGAAACCGCAGCTGACGCTGGACCTCGGGGTGCGGTGGAAGTACTACCCGATCATGCACCGCGTCGATCGACAGATCGAAATGCTCGATCGGCAGACACTCGACGTCCTCATCGGTGGCGTCGGTGGGAATCCACAGAACATGGGGCTCGTCGCTCCAAAGGACGGTTTCACGCCTCGGGTCGGCGCCGTCTATCGGCTGAACGACAAGACGGTCATGCGAGCCGGCTACGGCGCGACGCTCGAGGCGCGCGGGATGTCTGCGCAGGAAGCGTTCCGCGGCGATTTCAGTTATCCGCTCGTGCTGAACGCGAGTTTCCCTCCCGCGCCGGGCACATCTACCTTCGGTTGGTACGGAACGATCAATCAGGGTATTCCGCTTCTCGTAGGACCCGATCTGAGCACTGGACGCATGCGGCTGCCGAATTCCTACGGCATGCAGACCGCGATACCGGAATCGACGCATCGCGGCCGCACGCATTCGTGGAACGTCGCGTTCGAGCGGCGGATAGCTCTGAACGTCTCGGTTGATGTCGCCTACGTCGGCAACAGGCTGGTCGGCGGCCTGCCGCCCGCCGAAGGGCAGACGATCAACATCAACAACGTGCAGCACATCGGTGGCGGCGATACGGATCGCCCATATTTTCAGTCATTCGGACGTATCAACGACATCGAGATCTACTCGCCGTATCGCAAGACGACGTATCACGCGCTGCAAGTGGGCATTACGAGGCCATTTGTTCAGGGTCTGCTGCTGAAAGGGCATTACACGCTGAGCCGATCGATGGCGTTGCGAACCGACTACGAGGTTCCCACTCCCGAGGTTCAGGAACTCAATTGGGCGCTGGCCAACAGCGATCGCACGCATATATTCCAGATGGCGGCGGTCTACCAGCTGCCCTGGCGCAGTGAAGGAAGCCACAGTATCGCTCGAATGTTGATCAACGATTGGCAGATCAACGGCATCGTCGCGGCATTCAGCGGCTCGCCCTTCAGCGTGACCGCCGACGGGACGACATTGAACACGCCAGGAAACACCCAGACGGGTGACCTGGTGGGCACCGTGACAAAGATCGGCCAGATTGGCGCAGAGGGTCCGTACTACGATCCCGCCGCATGGGCGCAACCCGAAGGCGTTCGCTTCGGGACGTCGCGTTTGAATCAGTTCCGCGGCCCCGGTGGCTGGAACCTCGACATGTCGCTCTTCCGTTCGTTCCCACTCGGCGGGACCCATCGAGTCGAAGTCCGCGTCGAAGCGACGAACCTGACGAACACATTCAAATTCGCCAATCCGACGAGCAGCGTCACCAGCGGGGATTTCATGCACATCTTCGCCTTGAATCCCTCATACGCCGAGCGGCAGGTGCGGCTCGCGGTTCGATACAGTTTCTGAATCAACGTTGGTCTGGTGCCCATCGGGCGGTCACGGAGGTCGTATGAGAAAGTCGGCCACGCTAGGCGCGATGGCTGTGCTGTTCGCGTTCGCCGGAAACGTTCTGCCCGCAGCGGCACAAGGTGCGCCCTTGCGAATCATCGCGTTCGGGGCGCATCCCGACGACAACGAGCTGCGGCTCGCGGGGACGGCCGCGAAGTGGGCGGCGCTCGGACATCAGGTGAAATTCGTCGCCGTCACCAACGGCGACATCGGACACTGGCGCGAGGCCGGCGGGCCCCTGGCCCGCCGGCGGACCGCGGAGTCGCTGGAAACAGCACGGATCCTCGGGATCACCACGCAGGTGCTCGACATCCACGACGGCGAACTCGAGCCGACGCTCGAGAATCGGCGCACGATCACCAGGCTCATTCGCGACTGGAAGGCCGATATCGTCCTCGGCCATCGGCCGAACGACTATCACCCGGATCACCGCGCCGTCGGGCAGCTCGTTCAGGATGCGTCCTACATGGTAACGGTGCCGTTCTTCTGTCCGGACACGCCACCGTTGACGCGCAATCCGGTCTTCCTCTCGTACGAAGACGACTTCACGAGGCCGAACCCGTTCCGGGCGGACATCGTCGTCGCGATCGACGACGTGTTGGAGAAGAAACTGGCCGCTGTTGAGGCGTTGCCCTCGCAGTTCTATGAAGGGGGCGCGAATGGCGGACCGCAGCTAGTCCCTAACGACGAGGCCGGCAAGGCGCGCCGCAAGAACGAAGTGCGAGAGTCCTTCAAGCGCCGCTTTACCGCCACCGCCACGCAGTATCGCGCGAAGTTGCGCGAGCTGTATGGAAACGAGCGCGGCGATGCGGTCGTTGCGGCTGAAGCTTTCGAGATCTCGGAATACGGCCGGCGGCCCGACACCGATGAAATCAAGCGCCTGTTTCCGTTCTTTGGATCACGCTGAACGAGAACATCGGCACTGGGGCACGATCGGGGCTCTTCAAAAGACGCGTTGAAGGCTGGGGCCCGCGCCACCGACGCCGTCGGTGCCGTGACACCAGGCGCACTGCGCATCGAAGATCCGCTTGCCGTCGATAAGGTCGGTCGCGACAGCCGTGGACAGCGTCCTGGTTTGCGCTTGCAGCAATCCTGTCAGCAACAGCACGCATGTGCCGAGACAGAAACCGGTACGGCCGCGTCTCCTCATGGTTAGCGCTGCGGCGCCGACAATCGGGAACAACTTGACGAGCCTCTGTTGAAAGGAAGGAGATGGGAAAGAGTGCGGTGAATCAGTGGACCGACTTCGCCAAAGTTGAATTCAGTTTCGAGACGCGCGCCAGGAGCGGATTGTCATCGTCGGCCAGCCGGAGCAGGTTTCGCACTTCCAGCGCGACACGCTCGGCATCGCGTCCGCGTCCCGCATCCCGATACATTTCGGCTAGCAGGACTCGGCACCGCAGCCAACTGGAGACTTGCCAGCCCTCGTGGGTCACAGCCTCGGCGCGGGTCTCGCCGGCATGCTCCAGTTCCCGAATTGCACCGTCGGCGTCACCGAGTCCACGCCGGGCCATGGCGATGTGCTCCACCACGTGGTACCGAGGCCCCATTGGATCCGGCTTCAGCCGTTCGAGCAGGGCAAGGCCTTCAGCGTAGCGACCCTCTTGGACCCGCAACTGGCCTATCGTGTCCGCGTCGACAAACCACGGAAGATGCAATCCGCGCCGCCGCCGCTCCGCCAGGACCCATTCAGCGTCGTCAAGCCAGCCCGCCCACGCGAGAATCATCAAGCGTGCGTTCAGCACGTCGAAGTCGTGGTGCTGCGGTTGAACGAGCTCTCGCAGCTCTGCGATCCGGCCGCGCTGTAGATTGAACTGATCGCGGGTCCACTTGTAGCGTATGGACGGCATCCGCTTCGCGACGCGCAGCGCATCGTCATAGCGGCCGAGCCCGCTATAAACGTATGCGAGCCTGACGAACCATACTTCGTTCGCGCTGTCGGTCGTCTCCTGCTCGGCGCGTTGAGCTGCAGCCAACACCCGAGCAGGATCATTGTCAATCCACGCTTCGTGCGCCTCCCAGAGGCGCATCCATTCGAGAGGATCAAACGGCGCTGCGGCGGTGTTGTCCGCGTCTTCTCTGGCCACCGCCCTCGCGCGCGCAATCATCGCGCGCGCCTGCGTTCTCTCCCCTCGCCGCAGGTGGACCCGGGCCGCTTCGACCGTGAAGCGCACGGATCGCGGCCGCACGTCTGCCTCGTGAATGACGAGACGCTCCGCATCGGCGAAACGGTTCAATTGCCGGTACACCGGGACTAATTCGAGCAACGTCCAGTAATGATCGGGGGACAGCTGAAGAACGGCCTCGAATGCGCGCGCCGCCGCTTCGGCTTCCGATGGATCCTCCTGATCCCTACCTCGCCGCCAGTGGGTATAGCCTTCGATGAAGTACCGCTCGACGTCGCTCACTCCTGACGTGAGCTGCAGTGCGCGCTCTGCGATCGGAAGATACTCGGCTTTTGGCCGATCCTGCTGAAAGCTGGAGTGGGCCAGCAGCAACCAGGCAGAAGCGAACGTCGGATCGAGCGCGGTCGCATCGGTCAGCAAGGCTTCCGCCGATGCATAACGGCTCTCGGCGTCGGGACGGTACCGCCAGACTTCGCCGTTCAGCAACGACGCCGCTCTCGAATACAGCTGCAGTGCCTTCAACGAGGGTGTCGTCACTTTGGCAAGCGCCTCGCGGCTGCGCTCGATGGACGACATCGTTTCGCCAAGTGCCCGCCGCACGTCCAACGCCTGCGTACGGATCGTAGCGACCAGCTCGCTCGATTGCTCGGCGTTATGGCTGATGGTCGCGAGCGTTCGCCCGTCAACGGGATCGAGGATCCTCGTCGTGAGCACGTAGGCGGCGCCGATACGATCGATGCGCCCCGTGAGCAACGCGCGGATCCCAGCGTCGCGTACAGCAACCTCCCGCGCCAGCGTGTCATCGAGCCGCGTATCGGGTGGCTTTTTCATCAGCGCTAGCACGTCCTCGACGCGTGGCCGCGGCACCACGTTGACGAACTTGGAGTTTACGAGTTCACGCTCGAGCGCCAACTCCACGACCTCGTCGAAGGTCGGGTCGCCCGTGCGGTTGACAAACGGTGCGACGAGCACCCAATCGCGTGCAGTGAATGAGCGAACCGCACCACTCTCAGCCGCCGGCGTCAGAATTCCGGCTCGTTTGCCGAAGACGCTGCTCGCAAACAGCGTGCCCGCGACAACTAGCCCTATCAGCGATACCAGGATCAGCGCGTAGGCCCGGCCGGGCCACGCCCGGCTCCCAACGTCGCCGGCTGACGGCGGCGAAGCCTCGGCATCCGAGACGGGGGCAATCAGTCGGTAGCCACGCTTTGGAATCGTTTCCAGGATGTGAGGGCGTTCCGCATTATCGCCGAGGGCCTGACGCAGCTCGGTCACGGTTCGCGTCAGGGCGGATTCGCTGACCGCTTCAGTCCTCCACACCTCGTTGAGCAGGGCCTCTTTCGAGATGACTGCGCCAGGCGATCGCGCGAGGAAGACGAGCAGGTCCATGACCTTCGGACGCACCTGCACCGTGCGGCCGTCTTGCGACAGCCGGCACAGCGTCGGCTGCACACGCCAGTCGCCAAGACGGAAATCGCCGTGCAGGCTCTGGTCGGCGTCCATTGGCGGGGGGAGGCGATTATACGTTGTCGTGTAGGAAGAATGTCCGAGGAATTCAGGCCAGACTTCAAGCTTTGTCCAGCGGGGCGCAATCACCGTCAGGGACGTGCCCAGACGTCTCTCGCCATGGTGGATCACCTGCATCCTCTCAAGCCCGATACTGACCGGTCCGCCAGCGGACATACCTCGGACGTTGCTTTCGATCGACGCGGCTGCCACGCAACGCGAGGACGCTGGCGTTTCAACCGGCATCGCCAAAGCTGCCGACCGGTGGCCGAAGGTACAGATCGTCGATCCAGTCACCCGCGATGCGACGAGACGGGCCTTGGACGGCGCTGCCAGGTGGCTGAGTGCGTCACAGTGTGCGCGGCTGTTTTTGGAGTTCCAGGATGTAGACGGACAGCCGTTGGGTGCGCGGTTGCGTCAGCTCCAGTCCACGCCCGCCGAATACCTGCGCCTGGTCTATTTCCACGATGGTGAACTCAACCCGGCGTGTAAACGCCATGGCATCCTGGCGTTTACTCAAGTCGGCAGCAGGGTGGTCTATGTGTGCGGACGAGATTTCGCGCGCACCTGGAACAGGGAGCCGCGGGAAATTGTGGCGACGCTCATACACGAGATGCTGCACTCGCTCGGCCTCGGCGAAAACCCGCCGACGCCTCGTGAAATCAGCGATCGGGTGCAGAAGCTCTGCTGGCAGTAGGAATCCGGTCAGGGTGGTTTCTCGACGGAGAGAACAACCCGATCAAGGGACTCCGCAAGGCCACGTCATCCCTGTTGTCCGCTGATGATCCGTAGATAGGCTTTCCAGGGTCCCACCTCGCTCGAGTACTGGCGGGCCAGCACGCGTGAAATCTGAACAACGTGATCGAGGTCGTGCGCCATCCATGTAGCGAGGAGCTGGCGAAGCGTCACTGCACCGAACACGGAGTGTCTCCCGCGGCGATCGAGGTCGGCATCCGTCAGGCGCAAGTTTGCCAGGTCGCGCAGGTTGTCCCGACGCAGCGTCGCGAATTCGTCGAGCAAGCTGGCCAGCGTTCGCCCCTCCGACGCGGCAAACTGCGCGAAGCGATCGAACGTGTCGAAGACCCGCCCCTCGCCGTCCTCCAGAATGATTCTGACGCGCGGCATCCAGTTGGTTCGCTCGCCATGGATCAGGTGGCCGACGACGTCGAACGCACTCCATGTGTTGTCGCCCTCGTTCGCCGCGATCCATCCGTCCCCAAGGCCGCGCAGCATCGCGTCGAGTGTGGCGGGGGTGCGCGCCAGGATGGCAGTCGCTTCATCCATTGCGAACGGGCGTTGCGTGCGATCGGTGTGTGTCGTCGTCGTCATGATCCCGGGCCTCCGCTGCACCAATCATAAATCGTGTGCATTCGTTGAAGTGACGCGAAGTGCACGGAGTCAAGCAAGGTTCTACGGGGTTCTACAGGGTTCTACAGGGTTCTACGAGGTTCGGCATGGTTCGAGTTGGTTCATAGAACCCCGCAGAACTTGTAGAACCTTGTAGAACCTTGTAGAACCCAATTGAGTCAGGCTGCAGCGCCCTGCCTGGACAGCCGGACAACCTGATCCCGCAACCAGGCGGCCGACTCGTTCAATCTCCTGCCGGGACAGGGACTCGTAGACGGGGACCTGCACCGCGGTCGCCGCTTTGTCTGCACCGGGCATGGCACTGCCGGTCCAGCCAAACAACTCCATCTTCGTGCAGACATCCACGTGCATCGGCGCCACGTCTACGCCGCGGCGGATGCACCGCTTTACGATCGCCTCGCTGTCCGGCACGTACGCGCAGTACCTGGTAATACACGTGCGTGCGGTCTGCCGGGATCTGCGGGATCGTGATCCCGGGGAGATCGCCGAGCATGTCGTCCAGCATCCGCGCGTGCAGCCGGGTACGCTCGATGAACTCGGGGAGGCGCTTCAAACCAGCCAGCCCGATCGCCGCCTGCACGTTGGTGAAGCGGCCGCGGTAGTGCTCGGGGAGCGGGTCCAGGCGCCGCACGCCTTCCCAGAGCCGTTCTTCCGGCTTGGCATTCACCCATGACGCGGCGTACCAAATGGGAAACAGTGAGTAGGTGAAGACCTTCGGCCGAATGAAGGTGTGCTGCCACTTGCCGCTGCGCAGGATCGCCTCGACCCGCTTCTCGCTCGGCCACTGCTCACCCTCGGCGAACTCGCCCACGCGCCGCGCCATGTCCCCGTCGCGCACCCACGCGAGCCCGCCGCCGTAGGAGTTGAGCGGCTTGAACGCCTGGAAGCTGAAGAAACTCGCGTCACCGAGCGTTCCGACCATCCGCCCTTTGTACAAGGCACCGAGCGAGTGCGCGCAGTCTTCGACGACTTTCAGGTTGTGGCGCCGCGCCAGCTCGAGGATGGGATCCATGTCGCACGACATCCCGTAGAGATGTGTCGGCAACACGGCGCGGGTCCTCGGCGTGATCGCGCGCTCGACTGCCTTGGGGCTCAAGGTGAACGTCCTCGGATCGATGTCCGCAAACACCGGCGTGAGGCCGGCGACACGTGTGATCTCGGGAACGACCCAGAATGTCAGCGCCGGCACGATGATCTCGGAGCCCGGCGGAAAATCCATCGAACGGAGGATGAAATACAGCGCCATCCTTCCGTACTCGGTCGAACACGTGCGGACGTGTCCCGACCCGAGGAGGCGCACGAACTCCTGCTCGAACGCCTCGATGTGCGGTCCCTGGACGAGCTGTTTGCGGGCACGGCATTCCTGGATGATCTGCGGCATGTCCGGAACTACCCGGGAGCCAAATCTTGCGATAGCGGCCATAGCTGTTGTCCCTGCGCATTTGAGAGGTGGTTGACGACACGCGGCGCCGGTCACACCGCACAGTGCACGAGAGCTCAACCCATTCACGTCACGCGACAACTCGTCGGAGCAGCCGACGCAATCAGGCGAGGCGACGGGATGAACTAAAGCGAGATGTGTGGCGGAGGGGGACGAGGGGCGAACGGGTCGATCGCGGGGAGCAATCGGCAGGCGCCTGACATCCTGGGCGCTTGCGCGTGGAACGTCTCGAGTGCCGGCCCGGTCGCCGCCGCACACGGCATCAACGCGCACGGTGCGAGGGCGTCGTGCTCGTCCACGCGCTGCTGGTTGGCCGTCCACAGCAGGCCGCCAACCGAGTGGCGCGCGCGGAATTCACGAAACTCCTGATGCGTCCGCGTCCAGATGCGAATCCGCGAGCGGCTGTCGTGGGCGACCAGCTCGAGCCGGTGATCGCCATCGAGATCGGCCGCGATCACTCTCTGGAGCGGCGCATCCGTGCGAATCAGCTGGATCGTATTCGACGCTGACAGCCAGATGCAGAGGACCGACGGATCGTGACTATCGACCGCGACCCGGTCGTCCCGGTCATCGCCGTCCAGGTCGACGGCGAGGGATGGCGTTGCGGCCGCGACACCGGGCAGCAGCAGCACGAACCCACAGATCACCAGGAGCAGACGGCGAAGGGTGCGTACAGGATGGCGCATGGCGCTCACATCGAGTATATCTTGGGGCACCGACCCGGCGAAACGATCGACAGCGCCGGGCGGCGCGTTCGATCAGTTCCTCAAGAGTCTCGCCTTCAAGTAAGCGAGCGCTGATATCAATCCTCGCTGTCTGGTACGAATAGGCTGCACCCCCGTGCGGTCCTGATCCATGATGTCGCACTGTGGCTGCGCACGACATCGCCACTCCGACCCTCCCGCACGTGCCCGGCGCCGAACCCGTCGGTCCCGGCCAGCGAATCCTGCCGATCGACGTCCTGCGCGGCGTCGCGCTGCTCGGCATCCTCGTGATGAACATCCAGTCGTTCGCCATGCCGGATGCGGCGTACTTGAACCCCACGGTCTATGGCGACTTGACGGGCGCCAATCTGTGGATCTGGCTCGCTGGCCGCTTGTTCGCGGACGAGAAGATGTACGGCATCTTCTCGATGCTGTTCGGCGCCGGAATCCTGCTGATGACCGGCCGCGTCGAAGCGCGCGGCGCACGGCCGGCGCGCCTGCACTTTCGCCGCATGGCGTGGCTCATGCTGTTCGGCCTGCTGCATGGCCACCTGCTCTGGTCCGGTGACATCCTCTGGTTCTACGGCGTCGGCGGACTGATCGTCTACGCGTTCCGGAGGTGGCCGCCTCGCAGGCTGGTCGCGGCTGCAGTGGTCTTTTTCGCGATCGGATCGGCGACGTTCGCTTCGGTGGGAGCCCTCGTGCGGAGCCTGCCGCCGGACGACTACCAGGCATTCACGCAGGAAAACTGGCAGCCGACGCCGGAGATGATTCAGGACGAGATTGCGACCTACCGCGCCGGGTGGATGCGCCAGATGCCGCTCCGGAGCAGCGACGCGCTGTTCATGGAGATCGCCGTCTTTCTCATGTTCCTCGGATGGAAGACGATCGCCAACATGCTCTTCGGCATGGCGCTCTTCAAGTGGCGCGTGATCACGGGCGAGCGGCCCCGGATGTTCTACAAACGGATGGCGGCCGCGGGGTTCCTCATCGGGCTGCCGATCGTGGCCTTCGGCATCTGGAAGGACTTCGCCGGTGGGTGGGACGGCCGGTATTCGTTCTTTTTTGGCTCGCAGTACAACTACTGGGGCGCCATCGTCGTAGACATGGGATGGATCGGCGCGATCATGCTGTTCTGCGCCTCGGCCCACCTCCCGGCGCTGAAAGCGGCGCTCGCCGCGCTCGGCCGCACGGCGTTCAGCAATTACATCCTGCAGACGCTGATCTGCTCCGCAATCTTCTATGGCAACGGACTCGGCCTGTTTGGCGCGGTCAGCCGCGTGCAACAACTCCTCATCGTTGTGGCGATCTGGATCGTGCAGCTTGCAGCTGCGCGCTGGTGGCTTCGCCACTTCTCGTTCGGTCCGTTCGAATGGCTCTGGCGATCGCTGACGTACTGGCAGCGAATGCCGTTTCGCGCGGCGTGAACTCGTCGCTGAGGTACGATTACGATCGCATTACGTAGCGGTGCTCATGCCATCAACTGGTCGCAACGACCCGTGCCCCTGCGGCAGCGGCCGCAAGTTCAAACACTGCTGCTTGAGCAGGCTTGAGGCCGATGACGCAGCCAGGGTGCGTCTCCGCACGGCTGAAGGTGTGCTGGTCCCGGCGCTCTTCACGTATGCACTGGAAGAATTCGGCAAAGAATTCTTCGAAGAAGCCTGGGAAGAATTCTTCCTCTGGAATGCGGTTCCCGACGCCATCGAGGACTCTCCCGAATTGGGCACGACGTTCGACCCGTTCTTTGTCTTCTCATTCGTGCCCGACGCCTCCGAGGACGAGCTGCCACCGGGCTGGCCGACCGAGCCAATTGCATTGCACTTCCTGCACCAGGAAGTCGAGTCCTGTCCCGACTTCCACCGCGAGTTCATCGAGTACGCGTGCAGGAGCCACCCGAGCTTCTTCGCGGTCGAATCAACCGCGCCAGGCCGATCGATCGATCTCAAGGACATCCTGACGGGCCGGCGCTTTCACGTCCTCGAACAAAGCGCGTCCCGTACATTTCGCCAAGGCGATCTCACGTTCACGCGCGTCGTGACCGCTGGTGGTGCGAGCATCATGATCGGCGCCTCGCCATGGCTCATTCCGCCAGCGTGGCACTTGCCGGTCATCGAGCTCCGCGATCGACTCTGCCCGCGCCGGCTCATGTCACGCGCCGATCTGTCCAACAACGAGATCGAGATTCGCCAGTTCTATCACCAGATCGCGGAGGCGATCGCGAACCCACGGCCGCCGGTGCTGCTGAACACCGACGGCGATCCGATCGAATTGACGACGATGACCTATGAGCTCGGTGTGAGGGCATCCGAGGCCTTCGAGCGCCTGCTGCCTCTCGCAACACTTCGCGGAGAAGTACATGTCGACGTCGAGCGCCGGGACGCAGCCGGTGCCATCGAAGCGGCAGTGATGACCTGGCTCAAAGCGGGCAACCGCAAGCACAAGGACTGGGACAACACCACGCTCGGCACTTTGCGGCTGGAGGGATCGCGACTGGTCGTCGAGGTGAATTCGGCACGTCGACGGGAACGGATCGCGAAAGAGATCTCGAAACGACTCGGCTCGACCGCAAGACTCGTCGAGACGAAGATCACTGACATCGTCAAGGAACTCCAGGACGGACGGGCGCGTCGGGACGAGCCGGCGGCGGCGTCACCGGACTTGGAGCGCACCCCCGAAATCCAGGCGCTCGAGGCAGAATTGGTGGAAAAGCACTGGGAGGCGTGGATCGACACGAAAGTGCCGGCGCTCGGGAACCGGACGCCTCGCCAGGCGGCCAAAACGGCTCGCGGCCGCGAGCGGCTCGAAGCGCTTCTCAGCGGTCTCGATCGCTCTGGGGAACGGATGTCAATCGTCCAACCAGATCTCGCCGCGTTGCGGCGGCGATTAGGACTGGCTTAGATCACCGAGTCGACCGTCTCTTTTTCAGCTCTTCAAACCAATTGAGCACCACGTTGTAACGCGTGGCAGACGACGACTGCGTCCCCAAGGCAAGCACAAAATGCTCGCCGTCGGGCATGATGTCGACGTCGGGCGTTTGGGGGTCGAACTGAACATCTTCGAATCGCGGCACGGTAAAAAGGACGCGATCCCGGCCGACCGGATTGAGCTGCCCGTCCAACGTGACCACAGCGAGTTGGTCGCCTCTCACAAAAAAAATCTCGCGGCCATGCGGCGACCACATGGGACCGACACCGCCCTCCGATGACAATCGCTTTCGTCCGCCGGTCGAGTCAATCGGACGGATGAAGATCTCGTTCCGACCAGTCTCATCGGAGACATACGCGAGCCAATGTCCATCGGGTGACACCCTCGCACCCCATTCATCAGCGTCGGTCGTCAGCAGCGGTCGGGGGTGTCGATCACCACCGAGCGGCATCAACCAGATGTCTCGCCGCCGTGACGGATGGATCTCGACGAAAACCATGGACTGGCCGTCCGGCGAGAACGAATCCGGATATCGGGGGTACTCACCGTGAGAGAGTTCTTCTCGCTCGCCGGAGCCATCCGACGGCTTCCAGAAGATTTTTCCCGTCCGTGTTCCAAACGCGATACGAGTACCGTCGTGCGTCCATTGTGGAAAGATTTCGTCGAGCGGCTCGGAAGTGAACCGGACCGGGGTGCCGGTCGCGATGTCGTAGATCCAGATGTCGTCATTGATCGCGAAGATTCTGGTCGCAAGGGCTCGCCCATTGGGTGATATGGAAAACTCGCTGTAATTGCCCCGGGCGGTGATCGGCTGAACGTGTCCCGTTCGATCGACCGTCGCAAACACGCGACCGCTCTTGATGCCAGTATCGGGCTCGTAGATCAGCGTTCCATTGTCCGAAATGGCGTAGTCGGCGTCGCCACTCCAAGTCCGTCCCAGTCCCTCGATCACTGACACGGGCGTGCCGGTCACCGTCAGTGTGGCCACATCGAATTCGACGGACAGCAATGCCCCCGCGCGAACATACACAAGGTATCCGGTGGGAAGGTATCTAGCGTTGCTGCCGCCTCGTATCAGGATGCGAGGCTCGTGTGCGCCGGGGCTCAGAACGGCAATGTCCTGATCATCGGCGGCTACGGCGTGGCCGGACGCGAGAGTGAACAGAACGCCCTTGCCGTTGGGCAGCACCTCAGGGTCGGCGTACACCACTCGGTCGTGTTCCGGATCGGTCTTGAGGAGCGGTTGCGGTGTGCCTCCGGTCGAGGGCACGCTCCATAGGCCGCTGTTGTAATCGGGCACGAAGACGATGGTCCCGTCGGCACCCCAGTCGCCTCCGTAGAATCCCGTACTTGACAGTTTGCAAATCGTCGTGGGCGATCCGCCACTGACGGCGATTTTCTGCAGCTCCCGTCCAGTGCCAAACGCAATCCACTCGCCATCGCGGGAGAAGAAAGCCGTCCTGGCATCATCGGTGCCGTCGATCGGTCTCGCGTCGGCCTCTCCAATCGAGCGGAGGAACAATTGGCGATGCCCGTTGGGGTTTGCGACAAAGACAATGTTCCTGCCATCCGGAGAGATCGACACTTGATGATTCGCGTTCAGATAGAGAGACGATGAGGTTCGAGGAACCGACGTGAGGCTCAGATGGATGGGGGTTGGCGTCTCGCGTGAAGTCAATACGCGAACCCACCAGAGCGCACTCGCGATTGCAGCGCCCCCAAGCAGCGCCAGCACGATGGGTGCGAGCCGCCGATCGATCGATGCCCGCGGACGAGTAGCCAGGCTGTCGACATCCGCGGCAACGTCATTGAGTTCGATGCGCACGTCCGCCGCATCGTGGACGCGCTGTCGCGGATCCTTTCGCAAGCAACGTCCGAGCACTAACCGAATCCGTGGCGGCGTCTCATCGGGAAGCGCCTGCCAGTTCGGCTCTCCGCGAAGAACGGCAGCAATGGTGTCGGAAAGATTCGCGCAGGCAAACGCCGGTCTGCCCGTCAACATCTCGTAGATCACGCAGCCCAGAGCCCAGACGTCGGTGCGCCTGTCCACGGGTGCGCCACGAGCTTGTTCGGGGCTCATGTAGGCGGCTGTGCCGAGGATCATCCCCTGCACGGTCATCCCGACCGGGCTCATGACCGTCGGCGAATTGGCAAGGGTGAGCGACGACGAGGCGTCGACGTCGAGCGCCTTGGCGAGCCCGAAGTCGAGGATCTTGACGGTGCCATCGCTGCCGATCTTGATGTTCGCCGGCTTCAGGTCGCGATGAACGATGCCCTTGTCGTGAGCGGCTTCCAGGCCCTCCGCAATCTGACGGGCGATGGCCAGCGCGTCGTCGAGCGGGATGGCGCCGCGTGTCAGACGCTCGGCCAGATCCTCGCCCTCGACATACTCGAGTGCCAGGGCCACAGTGTCACCCGTTTCTTCGAGACCGTGGATGGCCGCGATGTTCGGATGGTTGAGCGCCGCAAGGACCTGCGCTTCGCGCCTGAAGCGGGCCACGCGGTCGGCATCCCGCGCGAAGGCCGCCGGCAGGACCTTGATGGCGGTATCGCGGTTCAAGCGCGTGTCGCGCGCGCGGTACACCACGCCCATTCCGCCCTCACCAAGCGAGCCGATCACTTGATAGGGACCGATTCTCGTACCGATCGCGAGGCTCACGTGTTCATCAGGCCGGTCATGTGCGGTGGCCGATTATAGCGAGGAGGAGGGCAGCGAGATACATGTAACGGTGCCCCCAGGAGCCGGCGGTCAAGGATTATCCGTAACGGGACCCACATCGCGTCTTCTAGGCTGTACGGAACGATCAGACTCACCGGGGCACACAGTGGGGCGATGTCGTTCGGTGTGACGGAAACGCATGCTGGACGCGGGGAAGACATCGGGCCCGGTCTTTTCCGGCCGCATCTAGCGCGACTTGGAACGTGTTATGCCGAAATCAGTGTTGAGACTTGGCGAGCCAAATGTACAGGTCTTCGTCGTGTTGCTCGTCCTGGATGTTCCGGGGATGCCGGGAGGAGAAGGCGATGATGCGCCCAGTTTGGTCAAGGGAGGGGCTCCGACTGCTCTCCATCCATTCTTCTGCAGCGTCCGCGCTGACCCGATAGGTCCGCCCGGCGAGCCTGTCGCGCAGGAACACGTCCCAAACCAGATTGGCATCCTGCTCGACGCCCTTGCACTTCCGCGCGCAGAGGAGGTCGGAGGCGAGCGATTGAAAGGCGACCCGCGCACCATCATAGGAGAGCGTGGGGCGCGTGCTTGCGGCGTTCGCAGGACGACCGTTCGGCGAGCGGCTGACAAGCTCGGTTTTATCGGTTCTTGTGTCATACACGTAGACCTGCGACGTGCGCCGGCGTGAGTGCGGCAGCGCCGGCGATTCGGAGACGAACGCAACATATCGACCGTCGCCGCTGAGGGCGGGGTGGTAGCGTGCCTCATCTCCGGTGTGACCAACGACAAGGCGCCGCGTGGTATGGGCGAGAGTGTCTCTCAGGTAGACATCGGGGACGCCGTCCGTGTCCGGTCGACACCGCGGCGCACCGTCACATGTCAGGTCCGCCGTCGACATGAACGCGACGTAACGACCATCAGCGTTCACGCTGGGAGAAACGCCTGGCCCCATGGTCGCTCCTCCGGCGCTCGACACGCTCACTCGCTCGAACACTCCGGCCGGGAGTCGAATCATATACACCGCGGGCGTGTTGGTCGCCGTTCGGTCCTCGACGAGATCGGGTGCAGTCGATTCGAACGCAATCGTCAAGCCGTCCGCGCTGATGACCGGGCTCCCGCTCCAGCCGTCTGCAGGCCGTCCCGCGCTGTTGACGACCAGTGCCCGGGTCGTGTGACGCTCGCGATCGCGCAGGAACACCCGGGGAGTGCCGGACGGCATCGGCGTGTCGCCGAGGTTGCCGGCCGAAGACACGAACACGACGTATCTTCCGTCTCCGCTGATGTCCGGGGCAAAGCTGTCGCCGTTCGCACTCGATTGATCGCGGCCGAGGCTCTCGAGCGTCAGTTGCCTCGTCAACAAATCCAGGACGTAGACGTCCCGAACATGGTTCGTATCACTTGGCAAGAGCTGCGCATACGAGGCAAACGCCACGTGGCGGCCGTCCGCGCTGACTCGGGCTGACGGCGGGTCGAGAGAACCGGCGGCATTGTCCTGCTGCACGACGGTCATCAGCTGGTTGTCCGTCGCTTGATTCGAACTGCCACTGCTCGCCGTCAGGAGCGTCACAGTCATGACAGACACCGGAAGGTTGGACACCATCGTCATTTCGACAACCTGGCATTTGACTCCTGCTTGATTTCGCGCGCGACACGCCTGCCCACTTCAATCGCACGCCGCGTTTCGAACGCGCCATCCTCGCGCTTCCAGACATTTCCAGACCCGAGCTGCGCTTCGAGGTCGACACCATCGAGCTGTTCGAGGACGTGCTCGATTTCGTGGGCAATGAGCTCCGCCGCGTTGGCAGACAACCGAAGAAACACGTCGACCGCGATCAGCTCGCCGTGGTTGCGATGCGCGAACGCGGTACGGGCGTTGAAAGACGGCCGACGCTGCAACTCTTCGAGCCGAATGACCACGATCACGTTCGTCGCTTCGGCGAGTCGCCGGCACTGGCGCCGGAAGGTCGGCGACAAGCGCAACATGCGATCAACAGTCGGTCCGAATACGGCAGCAACCGTAAGGTTCGCTGGTAGTCTCGCCGCGTCCGATGCCGAGGGCTGAGCCAACGCTCGGTCGATTCCGATGGCGCAGATGTATCCAAGGGTGAGCACAATGACCAAGGTCCTGGGATCTGCAGGAAGCGCCACATAGGAAACGCGGAAATGAGATAAAAGGCGTCTCAGTCAGGACTGGGATATAAAGGGGAGAATCACGGTCTGTCATGGAAGACTCGTCGGATATCACGGCGCTGCTGGTCGAATGGGACCAGGGCGGCGGCAAAGGTGACGCGGCCCTCGTCGAGGCGATCTACGGCGAGTTGCGTCGGTTGGCCGCGGGGTACTCCACCGAGAGCGGCCCGACCACTCCCTCTCTCCCACTGCACTCGTTCACGAGACGTATCTCAAGCTGATTGACCAGCGGCGCACCCGGTGGCAGAACCGCGCGCACTTTTTTGCCATTGCGGCGCATCTCATGCGCCGAATCCTCGTGGATCACGCCAGAGCGCATGGCGCCGTCAAGCGAGGCAAGGGCGATCGGGTTCCGCTGGAGGAAGGCGCGGGCGAACTTTCACCGACTGACGTGGACGTTCTTGCGCTCGACCTTGCACTCGATCGACTCGCCGATCTCGAGCCTCGTCAGGCCCGCATCGTCGAGCTACGATTCTTCGGCGGTCTCACGGTCGAGGAAACCGCCGCCGTCCTGGACGTCGCGCCGATTACCGTGAAGCGCGATTGGGCACTCGCGAAGGTGTGGCTCTACCGGCAACTGCAAGGCGCTCCTCCATGATCGGCCCGCTTCAATGGCAACAGATCGGCGAGCTGTTTCACGCCGCACGCGAGCGCCCAGTCAGCGATCGCTCCGCATTCATCGCTGCCGCATGTGGGGGTGACGACGAGATTCGCCGCGAGGTGGAGGCTTTGCTGGCGGTGCAGTCAGACGCCGAGGATTTCCTCGAGCATCCAGCACTCGGTCCAGGTTCCGGCGCCGGCTCTCGGCTTGCCGGCTGGACCCACCTGGCACCTGGCTCCAGGCTCGGCGCATTCGAGATTCTGAGTGTCGCGGGTCAGGGCGGGATGGGCGAAGTTTACAAGGCACGTGATACGCGGCTCGACAGAATCGTCGCGCTGAAAGTGTTGCGCGGCAAAGCGACTGCCGACTCGGAGGCGCGCCTGCGACTCGAACGGGAGGCCCGCAGCATCTCGCGTCTCAACCATCCCCACATTCTACGTGCTACAACTTCGGATCGGCATCGCCTGGAGAAGGCGAACCAGAGGTACCGTTCCTGGTCATGGAATTCCTGGACGGAGAAACGCTCGCCGAGCGATTGCGCACAGCACCGCTCTCGCTGCACGAGACGCTGCGTCACGGCATCGCGCTGACCGGCGCGCTGGCCGTGGCTCATGCTCAGGGGATTGTGCACCGAGACCTCAAGCCAGCCAATATTGTGCTGGTCGATGCAGGGCCGGACGGCGATGGACGATCCGAAGCGAAGCTGCTGGACTTCGGGGTCGCTCGCTTTCAGCAGACCATACTGACCGCTGACCTCGGGCTGCCGCTTGACGATGGCGCCGAGCTGCCAACGCGAGGCGCGGTCGCGGGTACACTGCGGTACATGTCACCGGAACAAGTGCGCGGCGAGGAGGCTGACCCGCGGAGCGACATCTTCGCCCTTGGAAGTGTGCTGTACGAAATGGTGTCGGGCCGCTCTCCATTCACGGGTGCTACGTCCGAAGCACTGATGGCAGCCATCCTCAGCCCCGAGCCGCCAGGTCCGTTGCCGATCCAGTCCCGATCCGGACCGGCCCCCGCGATTGCGTGGCGACCTCTGGAGACGGTCATCATGCGCTGCCTGGAGAAAGTGCCGGATCAGCGTTTCAGTCGCATGCTCGATGTGAAAGAGGCGCTGCAGGGTGTCGCGCGCCTTGAAGGTTCAGCGCAGGTGACGGGTGAGCGTCGTTCGCGCTGGCGTCCGATTCTTGCCGGAGTCGGTGTCGCGGGGGGTGTTTTCCTCGCCGCGTGGCTGCTCCCGTGGGCACGACTCACGCAGCCATCCGCGCCGCCGCCTATGAAGGTCGTGCAGCTGACGGCGCTCAATGGTCGGGAGCTCGACCCCACCATCTCGCCGGACGGCAGACAGGTCGCGTTCTCCTGGAATGGCGAGAAGGAAGACAACTTCGACATTTACGTGAAGACAATCGGATCGTCCGAGGTCACACGGCTCACGACGGACCCACTCGCGGATACGTTGCCGGTCTGGTCGCCCAATGGGACGCAGATCGCGTTCGTGCGCGAGCATCCCGATAGCGGCGGGACTCTGCACTCGGTGTTGCCCACTGGGGACGGCGAACGGCGCCTGACCAGTTTCTTCGTGGGCACTGGAATATCCGCACACATCGCCTGGTCTCCCGATGGCCGAAGCATCGTCGCGAGGCCTGATCTGACGGAGGATGTCGGCAAGCAGGGCAATTGGAGCTTCTATTCGATCCCGCTCGACGGCGGCGCGCCGCAACGGCTCACCACCGCGAGAGGTCCCGATCTCGACGTCGCGCCGGCATTTTCTCCTGACGGCAGGCGCCTCGCGTATGCCTTCTGCCCGAGTCTCATTCGGCGCGTCTGCGACCTGAATGTCGTCGACCTGCGCTCGGACTATTTGCCAGCCGGACCACCGCGCCAGGTCGCAAAGATCGGCATGATGATCATGACGGTCGCCTGGAGCCGTGACGGCCTGTCACTCATCTACGACACGAACGGACGCGGTCGCTGGGAGATTTGGCGCGTCGGACTTGACAGTCGACACGAGCCTGAACAGCTCGAAGATCGCAGGCGATCATTCGCGCGCTCCTGCGATCAGCGCGCTCAGCGCGGGCGTCGATCAGCTGGTCTTCGAACGAAACCATCCGGTGCGCAGCGTGTATCGGTTGCGGCCGCCTCAGGAGCCCGAACCTGTGCTGGTCTCGTCGGGTTGGGATCAACAGCCGTCGTTTTCTCCGGATGGAAGCCGGATTGTCTTTACCTCGCGACGGGCCGGCGACATTGACGAGATCTGGATTGCGTCGGCGGATGGGTCCAATGCACACCAGCTCACGCACGGTCCCGGGGTCCGGCAAGGCTGGCCGTCCTGGTCGCCTAACGCCCAGAGCATCGCGTTCGAGTCGAGCACGACCGATGGACATACAAACATCTGGGTTATCGGGGCCGGTGGCGGCGTCCCGCGACAAGTCACGACGGATCCAGGCCCGAACACCTCGCCGACGTGGTCGCGCGACAGCCGGCGGATCTACTTCTTGTCGAGTCGCAGCGGGGGAGATATCTGGGGCAGTCACGACACGTGGCAGGTAATGGCCGAAGGTGGATCGGCCAAGCGAGTGACTGAAGGCGGCAGCGGCCCGTTGGCGCAAGAGTCGCCAAATGGTACCGCCCTGCTCTACAAGACGCTTGGCGACGCGCCGCTCAAGTCGGTTGCCCTTTCCGGCGGCAATCCACGTCAGCTGCTCCCGTGCGTGAAAGCGCTTAGTTTCGTCGTGGGTGCCGCGGGTGTGTACTACAGTCCCTGTGGGGATCGGCAAGACCGGAATCGCGACAGCGGCCGTCTGCAAACCTGGGCGCCGGATGCGGAGATCCCTATACAGCTGCTCGAACTCCCGTCAGGTCGCGTGCAGGTTCTGGGTAGCGTGAAGATGCCATTCGAATCAGTCCAAGCTGCCGTATCTCCCGACGGAAAGACGATTCTGGTCCATCGGACCCTTCAGCCGTCTGACCTGATGCTGATCGAACACTTCCGATAGTGCCGTCACACTCATAAGGAGGCTGAACGACATCTCGTCGTGTGGGCGATTCAGGCGTGCTTTGCGAAAGGACACGCTTGTGAGATGCAGTGACGCAACCTCGCTCGTTGCCGCGGGCCTTCTGGCGTTGGCGCGCAGGACTCGCTGCCACACCGCGAAAGAACGCGGTATCGGATTCTGCCTGACGCCGAGGGTCCGGAACACTCCTACACAAGAGGTCCGCCGAGCGGGTGACGCGATAAGATAGCCTTTGCCCCGCACCAAAAACGGAGCGTAGATGCCCACTCTGGATCGACGCAATGGAGTGTCATGATGGTCCCGCACCTGGCTCGCTCGAGCACCGTTCCTGTCCTTGGCCTCGCGCTCGTCCTCGCGGCGACGCTGACGTCGTGCAGCCGCGGCGCTGACACATCCCCGGCCAACAGCCGGCCGGCTGCCGACAAAGCCGCACCGGCACCCGGACCGCCACCACCGCCGCCGCGCGAGCTCGCCTGGAGCGGCAAGGTCGACATGAAGCTCTGGTCGCCGGGCCGGGTGAAGGCGTACAAGGCCGCCCTGGCGCTGCAAGCGCCGCCCACGCTCGCCATCCTGCGCATCCCGCGGCTCAAGCTCGAGGTGCCGGTCTACGACGGCACCTCGGACGCGGTGCTCGATCTCGCGGCCGGTCGGATCGAGGACACAGCACTACCCGGTACGCCGGGCAACGTCGGCATCGCGGCTCACCGAGACGGCTTCTTCCGGGTGCTGAAGGACCTCAAGGAAGGCGACGCGCTGGTGCTGGATACGCCCGTCGCGACCGAGCAATACCGGGTCGAGTGGATCCGGCTCACCACCCCCGACGACGTCAGCGTGATCGAACCGACGCCAGGTCCGGCGGTGACGCTCGTCGGCTGCTACCCGTTCTATCACGTGGGCCCGGCCCCGCAGCGGTTCATCGTGCGCGCCGTGCCCGCGACGGGATCGCCCGCTGGCAGCTGACCTTCCGGCGGAAGGCTCCGCTTCGCAGATGCCGAACTCGCATCGATGCCTCACACCTTCAGGAAAATCCGCCTGCGGTACAGCATCCATACCGGAACGAAGCAGAACGCGGTGAAGCTGACCGAATAGGCAAACGCGGCCCACCCCGGGTCAGGAATGTGCGCGAATACGTGGTCGAACACAAAGGTGATCACGTTGGTCCGCTTTCCGCCGGATATGAAGTGGATGTTGTTCAACACTCCGGGCAGCAGTTCGCTGAACATGTACGCCGCAATCGCGTTGGAGCCCAGGACGAGCCATATCCAGGTCCAGCCCGTCCGCCATCCGTTCTGCTCTACCGCCCAGAACGCGACCGTCATCAGCGCCAGCGAGTAGCCTCCCGCCACCAGGACATAGGAGCTGGTCCACAGGTTCTTGTTCAGCGGAAACCAGAGCGACCACAAATAACCCAGCGCCAGGCTGCCGATGGCCGCGACGGCCAACCCCCTCACCTTCGCAGGAATCGATCGGCGCGTCCGCAGCCAGACGCCGCTCAACATGCCCATCAGCGCCGTGCCGATGGCCGGGAGGTCGCTCAACAGGCCTTCCGGATCGCGCACGTTGTGGTCCGGCACATCGCGGTACAGGTGATGCGGGAACAGCTGGCGATCGATCCACGACACCAGGTTCTGGCGCACGTCCATGAACGGCACGTCGCGGCCTGGCATGCCCGCACCAGGGACGGGAATCCAGCGCACGAGCACCCAGTAGCCGACGAGCGTCACCAGCAGGGCCGCCGCCAGAGGCCAGGCGCGACTGTCCCACAGGTACAAGAGCGACACCGCCAGGTAGCAGACCGCGATGCGCTGCAGCACGCCATAGAAACGCATGTGGTCGAGCTCGAAGAACGGAAAGCTGTTGACGACGATGCCCAGCAGGCAAAGGATGACTGCCCGCTGCACCGCGTGCCGTGCCAGCTGCCCCCGCGTCGCACCGCGCGCCAGCCTGGATTCGATGGCAAACACCACCGATATGCCCATCACGAACACGAAGGTGGGAAACACGAGATCGGTGGCGGTCAGGCCATTCCAGGCGGCGTGGTTCATGAAGTGCCACGAGCCAGGTCCGCCGTTGTTGTTGACCATGATCATGAACGCGATCGTGATCCCGCGCACCACGTCCAGAGACAGCATCCTCCGGTCAGGTTCACGCAGGTGTAGGGCACTGGTCATCGCGGTTCTGCCTCGCTGTCACGGATGCAGTTGGTCCCCTACGGTACGCGGACCGGTCCCGGTTCGCAAATCGGCGTCTTGTCATGATGTGCTCCGACAGAGGCGTATCGGCGGAGATGGGAGAGAATGAACTTCGTGCCAGCGCTCCGGACGGTTGCCGTCACGCGGTACGTCACGCCCCTTCGCGAAGGAGGTTCGCTGCCCGCCATCGTCGAGGCAGATGACGACGGGTTGTACGTTCTGAAGTTTCGAGGCGCCGGGCACGGCCCGCTGGCGCTGACGGCGGAGCTGATTTCTGGCGAGCTTGCGCGTGCGCTCGGGCTGCCGGTACCGGAGATCGTGATGGCCTCGCTCGATCCCGATCTCGCGCGCACCGAGCCCGATCCTGAAATCCACGCGCTGATCCACGACAGCGCCGGTTTGAACGTCGCGCTCGACTACCTGCCTGGATCGGTGAATTACGATCCCGTCGTTCACGCCGTATCGTCGGATCTGGCGTCGCGCATCGTCTGGTTCGACGCGCTCGTGAGCAACGTCGATCGCACCGCGCGAAACACCAACATGCTCATGTGGCACCGCGCGGTGTGGTTGATCGATCACGGGTCCACGCTGTACTTTCACCACTCGCCGGGCTGGGGTGACGGGGGCGGCGCCCGTCCCCGTGCCGCATTCGAGGCGATTAAGGATCATGTTCTTCTGCGTTTCGCGACGAGACTCGAGGAAGAGGACGAGAGGCTGGCGCACCTGCTGACGGCGGAAGTCATCGACGCGATCCTGGCGCTCGTGCCGGACACGTGGATGAGCGAGGCCGCGCCCGCGACCGTCCGCGCGGCGTATCGGCGGTATCTCCTCGAGCGGCTGGCGCCGCCGAGGGCGTTCGTCGAGGAGGCGCTGCGTGTCCGCTGAGTACACCTACGACTACTCGATCGTCCGCGTCGTTCCGCGCGTTGATCGCGGGGAGCGGATCAACGTAGGCGTCATCCTGTCCTGCCCCGAGATGAACTTCCTCGATGCCCGGATCGAACTCGACGAGGCGGCGCTGCGCGCGCTCGATCCCGTCGTCGATATTGCCGCGATTCGCGCCAACCTGGACACGATCCCGGCGGTGTGCCGCGGCGGTCCGGAGGCAGGACCGATAGGCGAGCTGCCGGCGCGCGGACGCTTCCGCTGGCTGGTGTCGCCCCGCAGCACGATCATTCAGCCGTCGGCAGTCCACACCGGCCGCACGTCGGATCCGGTCGCGAGCCTGGAACACCTGATGGATCGCGTGGTCCGGCGGCCACGCGCAGAGACCTGAGTAACCTCCGCGAACCAAGGAACCAACTAAACCGCTGAATCGATGAGATCACGGATTGTTGACGGCTGCGAGGCCGTCCCGGTCGCTGTCCACGACATCTTGCGGGTTCCCGTTGCATCCGGTGGAAGTCCGGCACGCCCTCGAATCGCGCACGCTAACGCCGGAGCAAGCTCATGGGTGAAAGACTACGGGCGGACCCGGAAAAGTCTGCGGTTCCCGTAGCGGGCCATTCCGGCATCTCGGAATGTGTGTGCCACATCTCAGGCACCTCTCTTGCGTGATTTCCACGTTCACACCCGGCCGACTACGACGCCAAAAGGAGATTGCTATGAGAGGGTTCGTGGATGACATCGAAGAACTAACCGAGCAGCACTCCGATTTCCGCCGCGTGCTGTACACCGGCAAGCAGCTGCAGCTCGTGCTCATGTCGCTGGCGCCCGGCGAAGACATTGGAGAGGAGGTGCATTCCGACCGCGACCAATTCTTCCGGGTCGAGAAAGGCGAAGGCGAAGTCTGGATCGACGGCCACAAGACCAAGATCAATAGCGGCTTCGCGATCGTCGTGCCTGCAGGCGCGCGGCACAACGTCAAGAACACCGGTGCTAAACCGTTGAAGCTGTACACGCTCTACGGACCTCCCGAACACGCGGATGGCACGGTGCATGTTACGAAGGCTCATGCTCTGGCGTCGAAGGAGCATTTCGCGGGACAGACAACCGAGTAGCAGACTCCGGTATCGGGCCCCGAGCCCATGCGTCGAAGGTTTCAGGCATATCGACGGGCGCCTATTGCGGCGTCACACTCGAACGTGGGGTGAACGCACGGCGCGAGTACCAATACCCGGGCACCATCGGCAGCCAGAAGCTGAGGCCGCGAAACAGCAAGGTGGCGGATAGCGCGACGGCGAGAGGGACTCCCACCATCCGCAACATCAGCACGGACGTGGCCTCGAAAGTGCCGAGCCCTCCGGGCACGATGCCCATCGTCCGGAACAAGCTGGCGATCATGAAGCTGGCGAATACGCCGGTCACGGAGGCCCGTTCCCCGAGTGCGAGAATCAGTACCCACATGGTCGCAGCATCGAGGAGGATGATGGCCACTTGATGGCCGATCGTGTCGGTCAAGATGCGAGGGCTGCGCACGAGTCGGCTGTCGGCGCCGGCGACGAAATCCAACGTCCTCACAATGGCCGGCAGTCGGCGGAACGTTCGTGCCAGCCGCTCATGGGGTTGGCCGGCAAGGGCCAGGACGGTGGCGCTCACCCCGAGCGAGAACAGGAGGAAGAGCACAGAGGTGGTGATGATGAGGGCATTGCCTTGGTGTCGCAGCGTCACAATCGCTACTGCCGCAAGGAGTGCGACCACATAGGCCAGGTGGTACGAGACGATGTTGATGAGAACCGATGCTTGCACCGCTCGCGGCGGCAGTTGGCGTTGCTCGAGGGCCTTCGCAATCAGGACGCTGCTGCTCAGACCGCCTGAAGGCAGCGCCTGGTCGGCGAACAATTTGGCAAGACTGAGCTCGAAGGCGCTCCGGCGCGAGAGGGAATAACCACACGTAACGGCGACGCGCCGCCAAATCGCACCCTGAGCGACGTACGTTGCCACCTGGAGGAAGACAGCCACGGCCAACCACCATGGTTCGGCACGTTCCGCGAGCCGGACGAATGCCCGCTCCTCCGAGAAATGGAGGGCGCCGACTATGACGGCGGCCAGCAGGGCGGCGCCCAACAACCACGAGATCCAGCCCGAGCGGTGGTGGGGCTTCCACTCATTCGCTGTGGTTGTCGCCAAGACGCTTCCCGCTCCGATTGCGTTGATTCATCTCTTTTGCGGAGCGCCGGCGCAATGCCATCAGCTCCCATTTATCCGCTTCTCTGCGTCTCCGTAGTCGAGAAGACGCGATATCGTAGAGCTTTTCGATGCCGTTCAGATAGGTGGTGCTGGAACGTTCGACGGCATTTTGTTGTCCGGCATCGCGGCACTGTATCTGTCACGTCGATCTATATTGGTATGCATTCCGAGAGGAGCCGCCCGTGAGATGGATTGACGCAACCTCACTCGTTGCCGCGGGCCTCCTGGTGTTGGGCGCACAGGAGTCGTTGCCGTCCGCCGACGCCGCGCTCGCTGAACTCAAGGCCGGCAACGCTAATCACATCGCCAAGAGGTACCAGCGGCCACATCAGACCGCGACGCGTCAGCATGCGCTGGAATCGAGCCAAAGCCCTCACTGCGCGATCCTGACGTGTGCCGACTCCCGCGTGCCACCCGAGATCGTCTTCGACAAGGGGCTCGGCGACATCTTCGACGTCCGCGTGGCCGGGAACGTCGCGGGCGACGACGAGACGGCGAGCCTCGAATACGCGGCCGAGCACTTGCACGTGCCACTGATCGTCGTGATGGGGCACACGCACTGCGGCGCCGTCTCCGCAGCGCTGGAGGGCGGGGCGCTCCCGGGCAAGCTTCCGGATCTGATGGCGGCGCTCCGTCCCGCGGTGGATCAATCGGCGCACGAGCCCGGCGATCGTCTCGACAACGCCGTCCGCGACAACGTCGTGCACGTTGTGGAACAGCTCCGTGCAGCGAAACCAGTGCTCTCGGAACTTGTCGCGACGGGTAAGCTGCGTATCGTCGGCGCGGTCTACTCGCTCGAGACCGGCAAGGTGGACTGGCTCCCGGCTGCAGGCGGCCGGTAATCAACGGACCTGCGAAATCAGCGGAACGCTACGGCGAGCGAGCGACAGCGAGTGAGCCACGCGAACGGCCCGCCTTCGCGCCGTAGGCGCTTCGGCGAGGTCTCGCCGTAGCTTCAGCGGAGGCGGAAGCGCGCCGGCGAAGCGGCGCGCGAGAGAGCGTGGAGGGGAGTCCGAGGGGCGAAGCCCCTCGGATAAGATTAGAGAAAAGGCGAGCATCTATGAACTCATATCGACGACGGGTTATTGGGACCTCACTGGCGCTGCTGGGCGCGTGGTTCGTGGTCGATGGAAGGGCGCAGCAGCCGGCAGGCGGCCAGGGACCCGATCGTGTGGCCGCGCTCAAGCAGTCCATGGCGACCAGCCAGAAACAACTCCGGCAGTACCAGTGGATCGAGACGACGATTATCAGCATGAAGGGCGAGGAGAAGTCCCGCAAGCAGCAGCGCTGCTATTACGGCGCGGATGGGAAGATCCAGAAGCTCCCCATCGACGCCGGTCAGGCTGCCGCTCCGGCCAAGGAGAGCGGGGGTGGGGGCGGCCGGCGGCGCGGCGGCGGCAAGGTCAAGGAGTCCATCGTAGAAAACAAGAAAGAGGAGATCAGCGACTACATGAAAGAGGCCGTCGCCCTCGTTCACCAGTATGTCCCGCCGAATCCAGAGCTCATCGAGAAGTCGAAGGCCGCCGGAAAGGTCGCCACCAAACCTGGGGCGGCCGGACAAGTCGGCCTGGATATCAACGACTATCTCAAACCCGGCGATCGCCTCACCGTGAATCTGGATAGCGCAAACAACAAGCTGCTCGGCATCAACATCGCCTCGTACCTGGAGAAGCCAGACGACGTCGTCACGCTGGCCGTTCAGTTCGCTACGCTGCCGGACGGCACCAACTACAACGCGCAGACCACGCTCGACGCGAAGGCGAAGAACATTCGCGTTGTCATTCAGAACTCGGGACACCGGCCCGTCGGGGAGAAGTGACAGGCACAACTAATCACGCGCCTCGCAGAGATCACGACGGATCGCACGCGGAGATCGCGGAGGCCGCAGAGCGGATCTCGCGCGGAGAGCAAAAAGAAGTGCTGAGGGCCAGGCGGTTCGACACACTCGTCGGGCGCTTCGCCGAGGGCCGGCCGTCGGCCGGCCCTCAGCAGGACGTGAGATCCTCAGATACAAACGGCTCATGACTCGGACGCCGCTTGTATCTGGGGATCTCACGTCCTGTTGCCGCACGGAGTGCGGCTCGGCGAAGCGCCAGACTCGAGATCTCTGCGGCCCCCGCGAACTCCGCGTGAGATTCTCCGCGATGTCCGCCGGCGCATTTGAGCGACGCCTGCGATATATTCCCGCGGTGTCCGACCAGTCTCAGCCGACCCGGCTCGCCTCGGGCGGCGACCCCACGCCACCGCACAGCTCGTTTCCATCAATAGAAGAAGGCCGCTTCCCTGCCGGGACAAACGCTGGCGAGCGGTTCCGCATTCTCGGGTTGGCCTGCCGGGGCGGGATGGGCGAGGTGTATCGCGCGCTCGATCTCACGCACAAAGCAAAGTTGAAGAACACGCCATGAGTCGCGCTACGACGCGGGAGTCACAGTAACTGCTGTTCCGTAGCAGAGCACCTCGGTGACGCCGCTCAGCACCTCGGTCGCGTCGTAACGGATGCCGACGACCGCGTTCGCGCCGAGCTCCTGCGCGTGCTGCCATGGACGTGGTACTCTCCCCTACAGCACTCGAGATACGATCAGGTCACCTACCGCCAAATGAGGACTGCGGACCCCCTTTCCACTCGATATCGCCTTCTTAATGAAGTCGGTCGCGGCGGCATGGGCGTGGTTTATCGAGCCACCGACCGTCTCCTGCAACGACAAGTCGCCGTCAAGCGCGTGCTCGCCAAGACGGTGGTGACCGGCCGACAGACCGAGGTGTGGTCGCACAGTCAGACCACCACGCTGGCCGTGGCGCCGACGCCGTCGAGGGAGCTGGCGTTCGACACCAGCGAAGCGGAGAAGACAGACGCGAACGACCTGGCGCTGGCGAACGAATTCCGGTTCCTGGCGTCCCTGCGCCATCCGAACATCGTCAGCGTGCTCGATTTCGGATTCGACGACGAGAGACGTCCGTACTACGGCATGGACTGGCTTCCCAAGGCCCGGACCATTTTTGACGTCTCTCGAGAGCAACCCCCGGCGGGCCGCATCGACCTGATCGTGCCGGTGCTTCACGCGCTGGTGTATCTGCACCGGCAAGGGATCTTTCACTGCGATCTGAAGCCAGGGAACATCCTCATCGCGCAGGACGGCGCCGTCAAAGTGCTGGACTTCGGGATTGCGGAATACCGTGGCGGCCTCGACCACTCCGGCCTGATCTACGGCAGCGTGGCGTACATGGCGCCGGAAGTGCTCGACGGCGGCAGACCGAACGAAGCGTCGGACCTGTACAGCCTCGGCACGGTGATGTACGAGGTGCTTGCCGGCCGACATCCGTTCGCCTACACCGATCGCGACACCTTGATCCGAAAAGTGGTGACCGATACCCCCGACTTCGACGCCGTCGCTGCCGCAGGAGTTGACGCCAGGCTGATCGAGGTCGTGCAGCGCCTGATGTCGAAAGCACCACAGCATCGTCCTGCGGCCGCCGACGTGCTGACTGCCCTTGCTGGCATCGTCGGGCGGTCCGATATTACGGAGACGGTCGAAACGCGCGAGAGCCTGCTGCAGTCGGCGCGATTCGTCGGCCGCGAGGCGCAGCTGGGGCAGCTCCTCGACGCGTGGCGTGACACGTGCCATCACGGCAAGCCGCGGTTTTTGCTCCTTGGCGGTGAAAGCGGCGTTGGCAAATCTCGACTGACGGACGAGCTCCGCATCCACGCGCTGGTCAGCGGAGCGCTGGTGATGCGAGGACAGGCAGTCAATCGAGGCGCCGTGTCTTACCAGCTATGGCGGGACATTGCGCGTTATCTCGCCTTGCGCGGCGATCTCGCGCCGTTCGAGGAATCGGTTCTGAAGGCCATCGTTCCAGACATTGCCTCGCTCGTCGACCATCCTGTCGCGGACGCTCCGGAACTGGAGGCCCAGGCCTCTGAAGAACGCCTGAGGCGTCTCTTCTTGACCCTCCTGATGCGCTATGAGCGGCCAACGCTGATGATTCTCGAAGACCTGCAGTGGGCCGGCAGCGTCAACCTGTCACTGTTGCAGCGTGTCACAGAGGAGATTGCCGATCGCCCGATCATGATTGTGGCGAACTATCGCAGCGAAGAGGCGCCGTATCTCAAAGACCTGTTTCCGTATGCGCACCACATTCAGATCGAGCGCTTCGCGAAGGATGAACTCGTAGCCTTGGCGCGCTCGGTGCTTGGCGAGGCAGCAACCGGTCAGGCCGCCTCGTTGGTAGACCTGCTGTACCGCGAGACTGCCGGCAACGCATTTTTCGCCGTCGAGGCGCTTCGGTCGCTTGCCCAGCAGGCCGGCAGCCTCGACAACATCGGGCGGATTCCCCTATCGAGAGAGACGATCGGCGGCAGCCTCGACAATCTGATTCGCTTCAAGTTGAAGCGCATTCCGGCAGCCCTGCAGCGGCCACTTCAGCTTGCGGCCATCCAAGGACGCGTCATCGACGTCGCGGTGCTCGAGTCCGCAGCGGGATCGGAGCAAGATATCGCCCTGCTTCTGTCAGTCGCTTCGGCGCAGGGCATTCTTTCCCCGCACGAGCTCTCCTATCGATTTGCGCATGACAAGATCCGCGAGGGACTGATCGCCTCAATTGACCCGGTCGCGGTCCCCGGGTTGCACGGTCAGCTCGCGAGTGCGATTGAGCGCGTGCACGCAGACACGATTGCCGAGCACGCCATTGCATTGGCGTTGCACTGGAGAGATGCGGGCACGCATCCGGACAAGGAGCGTCACTTCGCGGGGATTGCCGGCCGACAATTGCTGGAACGCGGCAGCTACAAGGAGGCTATCTCGCATCTGACCCGCGCCTTAGACCTTTACGGCCCGTCCCCGGATCGCGGCGCGCCTATCGCCGAACTGGAACGCGCGCTCGGCGAGGCATATTTCAGCGATGGACAGATGGCGGAAGCTCGCGCGTCGCTGGCCAAGAGTGCCGGATTGCTCGGCGCCGCCGTGCCGAAAACCCCCGTGGGAATGGTTGTCGGCCTCGTGAAGGAGATCCTCGTGCAGATCGTGCACCGCGTGCTGCCCGCGCGCCTGTACAAGAGGAACGAAGTGGAAGCTCAAAAAACACTGCTCGCCTCGCTGTGCTACGAGCGCTTGTCCCACATCATTTTCTTCGAGAACAAAACGGTGCCGCTTCTGTATGCGTCCATGCGGTGCCTCAATCTCGCTGAGACGGCGCCGCCCTCGCCGGAGCTGGCTCGTGCGTACGGCACCATCTGTTACAGCATCGGGCTGGTGCCTCAATATCCGCTCGCACACTTCTACGACCGCAAATGTCTCGCGGTGGCCGACCTTCTCGAGCGGCAAGGGCTGCCGGCAGAGCCCTGGGTCTGGGAGATCACGGCGTATTTCTATTCATCGAAGGGAGAGTTCGCCACCTCGGTCGAGCGCTATCAGAAGGGCGCGGAGCAGGCGATGTCGATCGGATATCTCTCCCGATGGCTCGAGTGCTCGACGCTCTTGTGGATGGACTACTATCGGATGGGATTGTTCGACAAGGCCGCAGAACTGCGAGAGATCACTCACGCCCACGCGATCCAGACCGGCAACGAGCACGCCATGGGCTGGGCGTTCCTGGGCATCGCTGAGTACGCGCTCCTCCGAGGGGATCTGGAGCAGGCGGAAGAATTCATCGACAAAAGCCGTCGCGTGACCCATCGTCTCGGGCACACGGAGCGAGCCTGGATGCATGGGTTGGCCGCCCGACTGCACACGATGCGCGGGGACTATCCGGCGATGAAGCAGGCGGCGGCCAGCGCTCTGGCCTTATTAAAGGAAGTGCCGCTGCCGAATGCCTTCTACACGCAGGAAGGTTATACGGCGACGGCGGAAGCCCTGCTGACTATGGCGGAGCACCCCGATCGACCCGAGTCCGATCGCGCCACGATCGCTGCCGACACGAAGCTTGCCATGAAACGGCTGCGCGCCTTCGCCAAAGCGTTTCCCGCCTCGCGTCCCCACGTTCAACGCGTCGAAGGTTGGCATGCCTGGCAGCAGGGCCGTCATGACGAGGCCAGGCAGCACTGGACGCGCGCCATGACGGAAGCGGACCGATTCAACAAGGTCTACGAGAAAGCGCTCGTCTATTACGACATGGGCCGCTTCGACGCGAATGGAGCCGACCACCTGCATCGCGCGTTTGAGATCTTCGAGCGCCTCGGACTCGAATATCACCAGCGCAGGACACGCGCGCTGATGGGACGGCCGGCAAGTATTTAATCACCCAACCATTCGACGCTGTCTTCGCCGACGATCTTCGTTGGATATCCGCAGATGGCGCGCGACGCCTGCATACCAGACATCGTGGACGCCTCGATGCATCCGGAGTTGAATCCGTTCTCGATCCAGTCGCCTACGATGTAGAGATTGTCGTAGCCGGTCTGATCGGTCTTCAGGCGATATTGTGTCGAGCCGGCTACCGACAGGGTGTAGCGTTCCGTGCCGGTCCAATTGGCGCGAACAAACTGCGCGTTGAAGCGCGCCTGACCTTCGCGATTTTGCGGATCGACGAGCCAGTCCCAGTGGATCGATCCGTCCGGGTTCTGAAACTGCTTCCAGAGGCGCGGCATATTGTCGACGGTATTTTCGACCGCGTTCCTGTAGGCCAGCGCGTCCGCGTCGGCTTGGGTCTTGGTATCCGGCATGGCGCCGCAGAAGTACGCGATGCTCTTGACCTGCTGGTCCGCCGGCTGATTCTCCACGGGAATCAGGTGTGACATATCCGCATAGGTATCGATCAGCTCGACGTAGGTGCCGAGAACAGGCGAATCACTGCCACTGATCCATCCGAGCTCTTCCAGCGTTCGGTTCGACCAGAGTTGATAGGCCTGGGTTTGCACCGTCTTCACGGACTCGAGCATCTTTTCCCATGCCGGCTTGTTGCTGTTCTCGGCGAGCTCTTTCGTGATCGGCGCGACTGCCGCGACCGGAATCCCCAGAATGACAAGATCGAAATCCTGTCCGCGCTTCAGGGTCGTTGGACTTCTGCCGTCAGTGGGCGTGCAGACGGCCTCGAGATTCACGCCCTTCGCACGCAGCACATCGCCATCTTTGATCTGATCCCAGTTTGGCTGGTTCGGCCAGGAGGGCAGGCCCTTGACCTCGATCAACGGATCGTATTCGTCCACGGTGAGGTCCACCTGCGGCATCACCTGGATTGTCTCGATGCGCTGCTTGCCGGCGTCGAGCCCGAGGTTCTGCACGCACTGGAAGAATTTGAACGTGACACCGCGCGCTTTGAGCACCTGGTAGAACGGCGTGAAGATGGTGTCGCCCATCCCGGCGTTCATCTTGTACATGAGGTGCCCTTTGTAGGTGAACACCATCCGCGTCAGCCAGACCAGCGACGTGCCGGCTGCGGCGTTCGGCTTGGCCGCGTCGCCGTTTTCGTATGCGAAGATGTTGTCGTACAGCGCACGGATCATGGGGCTGGTGAGGGTAAGTGGATTCGCGCCGTGCCGCGTCATCCAATCCGACAGCTCATAGACATCGATGCTGAAGATACCTTTGCTGCGCACCTGGTCGCGGAGCAGTCCGATGATGCATGTGGTGCCGATGTCGGCCATGATCAGGCACCGCCGCGCCACATCATCGTCCACGTGACAGCCGTACTTTTCCCAGAGCCACGCCCGGAATTTCTCGAGGAGCGAGCAGACGCTGGCCTCGATGTCTGCGATCGCCCCTTTGTCGAGCGATTCCAGCTTCTTGTCGACCGACGAGATGACACCGAGAGCCAGCGCCAGCATGTCGGAGGCCGGCACCGTCTCCAGATCGCGAATGCGATGATCGATATCACCGACGACGCCCTTGATTGCGTCCCACCAGCCTTCCTTCGGGTGGTTGTGGCTCTGATCGACGTCGGCGCCGCAGGGCTGATGCAGGTTCAGGAGGAACGTGTGAATGTCGGTCATCACCCACTGGAGCTCGAGCCACGCAATCTCCCAGAACGACGGCAGGTCGCCGCCATCGCCGGGACTGCCGCCGGTGACCGGAAAGGTGTATTGCCAGGGACTTCGCCACTCGCCCTTGTACTCGTCCATCAGGACGATGTAGTCGTGGGGCGTGAAGGCTTTCTCGAAACTACTCAGAGGCAACTCGGGCGATCGTTGCATCTCCTGATACGCGTCTTTCATGACCTTGAATGCGTTGTCATAGAACCCGAACCAGATATGCAGCCCGTGCTCTTCGATGCGTCCACCCATCTGCTGGTTGCGCGCGCTCGCACCCTTGCCGCCGACGCGCCAGCCCAGCGTGTAGACGGTGATGTCGTACTTCGCCCGGTTCTCAGGGAGCTGTGTCAGTTCGTAGAGCGCCGCTATAGAGCCCATTCCGGCGCCGAGGACGGCAATTTTTGTTTTAACCGGAGTAGAGCCGGTCGATTGAAGGTCGGTAGACATGTCGGTTCCTCAGGAGATCGCAGCGGACTGCCAGTTGGTTCGACCAATGCCAAGTTCAAAGTCGGCAAAGAGCCAGAACGCAAGCACGACATCCTGTGCGCCGATCTTCAAGCCCGTGTCGTTTGCAACCGGATGCGAACCCAGATCGTTGAGAGTGAACGTGTACTTATCCGTGAGCAGCCGCGCGTCACGGAACTTCGTGATGCCGAGCGGCGCCTCGACGACCGATTGAAAGACGGCGTTCGATGGCGTCTGAATGTCGCGGATTTGTTTGAGGCCGAGTGCCGGAATGCTGAACATGTTTTTGAAGATGTCGAACCCGACGATGAATTCGTCTTCGAGGCTGCCGCGGTGGAGCAACGTCATCGCCTTTTCGACCTCGTCAAACACGGCGCGGGCGCTCGCCAGCGGATTGAACGCGGCCGGCGCATTACCGGTGTCGCGCTGGACCGTATACAGGCGACTCCGGATCGACTGCTTCGTCGAACTGTCTGCCGCGTAGCCGGTCACGTCGACGGCAAGATCACCGATGAACTCTGGGATCTGCGGCTCGAGGAACCAGCCCATCTCCTTTGGAAACCCGTAGATCTCACGGCCCGTCGCCATGGTGGATCCGTTATCGACGACCATGTAGACGGGGTACATCTTGAAGGATGGCAGGATGCCCTGCCGATCGATCACGGGTACCCACATCGCGATGTCTCCGTAAGCCGCCCACCCCTGAGCCGGTTCCGCTGATGTGAGCCTGTCAACGTGCGTGAACATCACCGCCACGTAGCTGGAAAAGGCTTCGTACTTGAGCGCGCCGCCGCTCGGTTGGTTGAAAAGCCGGTCAACCAGGTTCTGCAGATTGACCCTGCTGCCCTGCAGGATGAAGACATAGAACTGAGAGCCGTACAAACCGCACGGCGGCACCATCTCCTGTTCGCCGCCTCGTTCGATATACGCCGGCATTTGTGCCCTCGTATCAGACATCGTCTTATCCTCGCTGGTGACGAGAGAAACGCTCGGCCACGCGCCCGGTTCCGATCAGCTCTGGACGGAAGACCTGCAGCCGCGGCGATTATACGGGTTGTGTGAGAGACGTGACTAATGCCTCAGCTCAGGCGCGGTGCGACCGCGATCGCGCGCGTGATCGTCACACCACTAGCCACAACAGGTCGACGCATGCGTCAGCGTGCCGACACACATCAGCAAAGCTGAAACCCCCGTCCGCCTGCTATCCTGTCATACACTACGTGAGCATCTGCGCGTCTCAGGAGGGAGAGGTCCCGGCTTGATGCAGCAGACACAGACTGTGCGCGAACCGGGTTGGTACAAGCGGGCGATTATTTACGAGCTCCCCGTCAAGTCGTTCTGCGATTCCAACGCCGACGGCATTGGCGACTTTCCGGGACTCATCGAGAAGCTCGACTATGTCGAGTCACTCGGCGTCACCTGCCTCGGGCTCCTTCCGTTCTTTCCCTCGCCGCTGCGCGATGACGGCTATGACATCGCCGATTACTGCGCCATTCACCAGAGCTACGGAACCCTCGAAGACTTCAAGCGGTTTCTCCATGCGGCGCACGAGCGGCACCTGCACGTGGTAATCGAATTCGTGCTCAATCACACGTCCGACGCGCACCCGTGGTTCCAGCGCGCCCGCGCGGCGGCGCCCGGGTCGATCGAACGCGAGTACTACGTGTGGAGCGACACCGACCAGAGATACCGCGACGCGCGGATCATCTTCGTCGACAGAGAACTGTCCAACTGGAGCTGGGATCCGGTGGCGAACGCGTACTACTGGCACCGGTTTTTGCATCACCAGCCGGATCTCAACTACGACAATCCGGCGGTGCTGCAAGAGCTGTTACGCATCATCGATTTCTGGGCGGAGCTGGGCGTCGACGGGTTCCGCCTCGATGCAGTGCCTTACCTGATGGAGCGCGAGGGGACAAGCTGCGAAAACCTCCAGGAAACACATGCCGTGCTGAAAGCCATCCGGCAGCACGTCGACACACGGTGGCCGTCCTGCATGCTGCTGGCGGAAGCGAATCAGTGGCCCACCGAGGTTCGCGCGTATTTTGGCGATGGCGATGAATGCCACATGTCGTACCACTCTCCGCTGATGCCGCGCATGTTCATGGGGCTGCATCTCGAAGACCGGCAGCCCATCGTCGACATCATGCAACAGACGCCGGCGATTCCCGACGTCTGCCAGTGGGCGCTGTTTCTGCGCAACCATGACGAGCTGACGCTTGAAATGGTCACCGACGAAGAGCGCGACTACATGTACCTCGCGTACAGCGCGGATCCACAGGCTCGCCTCAACCTCGGCATCCGCCGGCGCCTGGCACCGCTCGTCGGAAACAACCGGCGGCGCATCGAGCTCCTCAACAGTCTGCTTTTCTCGTTTCCGGGGACACCGATCGTGTACTACGGCGACGAGATCGGCATGGGCGACAACACGTATCTGGGCGACCGCAACGGGGTGCGAACCCCGATGCAGTGGACGAGCGATCGGAACGCACGCTTCTCGCGCGCGGATCCTGCTCGCCTGTACAGCCCAGTCATCATGGATCCGATCTACGGGTACCACGCGATCAACGTGGAAGCCCAGGAACGCGACGGGTCGTCACTGCTCCAGTGGATGAAGAATCTGATCGGTCTCCGAAAGCTCTTTCCTGCGTTCGGACTGGGCAGCCTGGAATTTCTGCAGCCCGCCAACCGGAAGATTCTCGCCTACGTGAGGCGCCATGGCCCTGATGGGATCCTCTGCGTGGCGAACCTGTCGCGAGCCGTCCAGCCGGTGGAATTGGATCTGGGCGCGTTTGCGGGCCTCACCCCGGTGGAGATGCTCGGATATACCGATTTCCCCGTCGTTGGAAAGCAGCCGTACTTTCTGACGCTGGGCCCTTATGGCTTCTATTGGTTTGAGCTCCAGCGCCGGGATGGATGAGCGTGCGCAGGCGATGCTCGTGGTTGTCCTGCTCAGCCATCAGGACGTGGACACGATCGGCCTGGTGACCGCTGCCGTGCGCGACGGGCTCGCGCGCAATTTCGATGGTCTGGCGGGCAAAATCGTCCTGGTCGATTGTGGATCGAGCGATGGCACGGTCGCTCGGGCGCGCGACACGCTTGGTGGCGATAATCTCCTGGAGCTGCCACAAGTCCGTCCCTCGGCGGACGTCCTCCAAGTTCCGTATCACGGTCTTCCGGGGAAGGCACGAGCGCTGCAGGCTACGCTCGTCAAGGTCCGAGACCTGGGCGCCAGCGCTTGCATAATCCTCGATGCCAGCGTCGGTACCGTTACACCGCAATGGGTCGAGTGGCTGGCCCGGCCGGTGGTGCAGCACGCCTTCGATTTTGTCTCCCCGTACTACCGACGGCATCCCTTTGAGGGCGCCCTCACCAAGGGAATCGTCTATCCGCTGGTCCGCGCACTCTACGGCGTGCGCCTGCGCCAACCTGCGGCCGCCGAGTTCGCCTGCTCCCGGCGGCTCATTGACCATTTTCTCAATCAGGATCTGTGGGGGCGAGACGGGGCCCAGGTCGGGATCGACCTCTGGTTGACATCATCGGCCGCCTCAGGGGACTTCCGCCTGGGCGAAGCTGAGCTTGGGATTCGGACGCATCACTCGCGAGGCGAAGAGACGCTGGATCTGGGTACGACGATCGTGCAGGTGGTGGGATCGCTGTTCGCTGACTTGGAAGGGCGCGCCGAGCGATGGCAACGCGTACGCGGCTCCGTTGCCGTGCAGCGCTTTGGCACAGTGGCCGGCAGGGAACCACCACCAGCTTCGGCGGTCGATGTCGAGCGGCTGATCGAGTCCTTCCGCCTCGGGCACCGGGAGCTCCGTGACATCTGGACATGGGTACTGCCACCACGGACCATCGTTGATTTGCGCAGGCTCGTGGACCGTGCTCCAACGGAGTTCCGGCTGAGCGACGACTTGTGGGCGCGCGTCGTATACGATTTTGCGCTGGGATACCGGCTGCGTGTCCTCCCTCGCCATCACCTGCTGCGATCGCTCGTGCCACTGTATTCGGGATGGTTAGCGTCGTTCATCCTTCAGGTCCGCGAGCTCGGTCTCGAGGCGGTGGACCAGCGCGTCGAAGATCTGGCTTTGACGTTCGAAGCACAGAAGCCGTACTTGATCTCCCGGTGGCGCTGGCCCGAGCGGCTTCGGACCGGCTGAGAGAACGCAAGGAGCAGAGCCATGGTGGAACAGTTCAACCGGGCCCTCAGGCTGGCCGGCACTCGCATCGTCGACAGTATCGCCAACTTCCTCCCAGGCGCGCTGGTGTTCGTCGCGCTGGTGGTGTTCGCGCTGGTCGTCGCACTGGTCGTGCGTTCCGTGCTGCGGCGGGCATTGCGGGGGCTGGATTTCGACCGGCGCGCGGCACTGCTCGGAATCTCGCTGGCGGAGTGGACGCCTTCGCACAGCGCCTCAGTGCTCGTGGCCTCTATCGCGTTTTGGACGGTCCTCGCGCTGGGGCTGCTGTTAGGTCTGACCGCGCTCGATGCCGCGTTGCCATCGCGATTCGCCGTGTCCGTGCTTCAGTATGTTCCGAACCTCATAGCTGCCTTCGCGATCCTCGTGGTGGGCGGTATCGTCGCGCGGTATCTAGCACGCGCGGTGCTGATTGGCGCCGTCAATATGGGGGTGCAGTATGCGCGGCTCCTCAGCCTGATGGTGAAGTGGCTTGTGCTCATCGTGGCCACTGCCATGGCGCTCGAGCATATCGGGCTCGGCCGAACGGTGCTGCTACTGGCGTTCGGGATTCTGTTTGGCGGCGTGGTGCTTGCGCTCGCCCTCGCTGTCGGACTGGGTGCCCGGGACACCGTCAGCCGCGCGCTCGACCGCCAGCTTCAGGAGCCCAGTGGTGACGACAAGCTGAATCACGTATGACCTAAAGCGCCTTGGCTGATAGACCCTTCGCAAGAAGGCTCTCGTCCAGATCGCACGCGCGCTGTATTCTGTGACGATAGGGCGTGTTGGGCTCTTGGTGATAATCTCTCCCGCCAGAGAGCCGATGGCGAATCCCGACGATGACCTTGCCGCAAAGATTGCCGAGCTCGACGCCAGGTTGAGCGAAGTCGAGGCGCTTCAGGCACTGACCCTTCGAATCATCTCCACGACCAGGCCGCTCGACGCGGTGCTCGCACAGTACGGCGTCTCGGAGGCGCAGCAGCAGTCCTTGTATCGCCTCCTCGACAACCTGGCGGTACGCACCAAGGGAACCGAGCGCGAACGGCCAACCCAGGCGTACTTTCAGATGCAGTTCGCCGAGATCTTCCCGCGCCAGGAGGATCGTTCTTTCATGGATCTCGTGGTCGACACGCTCAAACTCGAGCAGCCGTTGTACCGTGAGCTCTACGCCTACATGACCGCGCAGGGCTGGGTGAAGTAGCTGCCCATTTTTCATGGTCGAGTAGAATGCTCGAGTTGACCGGGAAGGCTCTGCGCCATCTGCTGCGGCGAGTTCCTCATCGCATTGACGATCGCGCCGACCCAGAAAGGTGACAGTCATGTCGAATGTGCTCATTACGGGGACCAGCGCGGGCATCGGCTTCGAGACGGCGATGGTCCTGGGGCGAGCGGGGCACACCGTCATTGCCACCATGCGAAACCTTGAACGAGGCGTGGCGCTGCGAGCGGCAGTCGAACGCGAACGCTTGCCGGTTTCGATCGTGCAGATGGACGTCGATTCAGATGGTTCCGTCGACGCGGCAACGTCCGCGGTTCGTGACCAGATCGGAAGCATCGACGTACTCGTGAACAACGCGGGGATCGAGCGCGCGGGGTCGATTGAAGGCTTGACGCTCGCCGATTTCAAGGCGGTGATGGAGACGAACTACTTTGGCGCTCTCCGCACGATCCAGGCCTGGCTGCCCGACATGCGCCAGCGACGGAGCGGATGCATCATCAACATCACGTCCGTCGCGGGGCGGATCGCGGCGTCACCGTTGGCGCCGTATAGCGCCTCGAAATTCGCGCTCGAGGCGCTCAGCGAGGTCCTCGCTCAGGAGGTCCGCTCCTTCAACGTCCGGGTGGCGATTGTTGAACCGGGGATCATCGACACCAGGATGGCGCGCCGCATCGAGCATGCACCCGCAGACCCCGTCTATCCGCAGGCGCGGCGCTTCGGCCACATGTTTGAGGCGTCGCTGGACACGCCGACGCCCCCCACGATCGTCGCGGAAAAAATCCGCCACATCATCGAGAGTGGCACACAAACCCTTCGCCATCCCGTCGGGCCAGACGCCGAAGGATTTCTCGCGTGGCGTGCGTCACTGAGTGACCAGGCCTGGGTCGAGTGGGGAGCGCTTTCCGACGACGCGTGGTACGAGCGCGTCCGCAACGACTTCGGTCTCGATGCACGCGCCAAGCGAGAGGCAGCGATAAATGTCTCCGTGCCCGGCTTGGGCGTGTGAGGCCAGGCCGGGTGGACTCGGTTCTGGCCACACCTTGGTATTGACTGCGTGGTACGCTGGCAGGCTCCTGCTGATGAACAGGTGGGCTGGATGGAGGCTGCGCAATGGCTAACCAGTTTCGTCTAAAGCTCGTAGCACTCTCGCTTCTACCCTGTGCGCTTGCACTGGTAAGGTCTGCGCCGCCGCCGAGTGGGGTCAGCGTCACGAGCCGTCCGGCTGATAAGCGTGTTGACGTCTCGATCGATGGCCAACCCTTCACCTCCTATATCTATCCGCAGTCGCTCGAGAAACCGGTGCTCTATCCGATCCGCAGCGCAGCCGGGCTCGTCGTCACGCGCGGGTACCCACTGGAGCCACGTCCAGGCGAGCGCGCGGATCATCCCCATCACGTCGGCCACTGGTTCAATTACGGCGATGTGAACGGCTACGACTTCTGGGGTAATTCCAGCGAGACGCCCGCGAATCTCAAACCGAAGACGGGTGTGATTGTTCAGAAGGCGGTTACGCGGGCCGCAGGCGGAGACAAATCGGGAGAGCTGTCGATCAACGCGGACTGGATGATAGCTGACGGATCGGTGCTGCTGCATGAGCAAACGCGCTTCATCTTCGCAGGCGGTCCCGGCACGCGCACCATCGATCGCACGACGACGTGGACCGCGGCGGACAAGGCGCTGACGTTCAACGACACCAAGGAAGGCGCCTTCGGGATTCGAGTCGCCCGATCGCTCGATTCTCCGACCCAACAGCGCGACGCGTTCGTCGGCGCCGATGGCAAACGCGGTGCGCCCCAACCCGACGATAACAAGGGCGTCACCGGTCAATACATCGGCAGCGACGGGAAGACGGGCGACGACGTGTGGGGCACGACCGGTCCGTGGATGGGCCTGACCGGCGAGGTGGAGGGAAAGCCGATCACCATTGCGATTCTCAATCACCCCTCGAGCTCTAACTATCCGACCTATTGGCACGCGCGCGGCTACGGCCTTTTTGCCGCGAATCCGATCGGCCGGCACGCGTACGATCCGAAGCAGCCCGAGCGCGTACTGACGTTGGCACCGGGCAAATCGGCCACGTTCCGCTTCCGGATTCTGATCCGCGACGCGCATCTCGGACCCGAGGAGCTTCAGCAGGAGCAGCTGCGGTTTTCGAAGGAGACGAAGTAGCTTCCGGCTTCCAGCTTCCAGCGTCGGAATTGCTGGCTTCCAGATGTTGACGCGCTGCCGCATAATCCTCACCGGTATCGCGCTGCTGGCGCTTGACGCGCCTGTCCTCGCACAATCCTGCCCGGCACTACACGTCCGCAATCCCACAGGAAACTACATCGTCCCCGGCGTCAAAGGCGACATTCCGTATTCAGGCAACCTCGCGCTTGACGCCTACGTGCAGCAAGGATCCGCGCGCCCGCGCCCGCCATCGGTCATCGTGATCCACGGTGGCGGCTGGTCGTCTGGCAGTCGCGTCGCACACGTCGGACAAATCCTCGAGACTCTGACGCGCGCCGGGTTCAACTGGTTCTCGCTCGACTACCGGCTTGGCGGACTCGCTCGGTTCGAGGACTCACTCGCCGACCTGCGTGCCGGTGTGGCGTTCATTCGCTGCCATGCCGCAGACTTCCAAATCGACGCCAACCAGCTGATCTTGCTCGGCGAAGACTCCGGCGCGCACCTGGCCGCGTTGCTTGCTGCAGAGCATCTCGACGGCGTCCGCGGCGCGGTGCTCATCGGCGGGTTTTACGACCTCGAGGCAATTCCCGCTTCGTCGGCCGGTATCGGCCACGATGTTCTGACCAGCGCGTCGCCAGCCGCGCGATCCGCTCCGACGATGCCTCTGCTCGTGATCCATGGCGGCGCCGACGACGAAGCGCCGAGCCAGCAGGCGCGGCGCTACTGCGATCGGATGATTCAGTCGGGAGGCCGCTGCGAGTTCATGGAGGTCGCAGGCGCAAGCCATCGCAGCGAGAACTGGTGGCCGGGTCAGTGGCACTACAAGCGGCTGATGGTCGAGTGGATCGGGAGTATCACAGACCGCCCACCGTTGACGCACCGACCGGTTGCCAGTGAGATTCAGAAGGACATCCCCTACAGTCCGTCAGCCGAAGCTGGCGCTCGATGCGTACATTCCGTCGTCGCGCACGCCGGTTCCCGCCGTGATCGTGGCCCACGGCGGCGGCTGGGAAGCGGGCGACAAAGTGACCTACATCACGCCAATGCTCGAGCCGCTCGCCCGCGCCGGCCTCGCCTGGTTTTCAATCGACTACCGGCTCACGCCGGCATTCGTGCATGAGGATCAGCTCGACGATCTGCGGCAGGCGATCCGATTCGTGCGCTCTGAGCACAAACGGTTCAACATCGATCCCACCCGTATCGTCCTGCTGGGCGAATCAGCGAGCGGGCAGATGGTGACAAAGGTGGCGACCGAGGATCGCTCGCTTGCAGGTGTCGTGTCGTTCTATGGCGTGTATGACTTCACCGTGATGGTGGCCGACGCTTCCCCGCGATCCCTTCTTGTGCGTTTGTTCCGCCGGAACGTCTTGAACGAAGACGCCCGTGCGCAGCTTCAGAACTATTCACCCTTGTACCGTGCGCACAAGGACATGCCTCCGGTGCTGCTGGTCAACGGCACTGGAGAGCGTCTGTGGACTCAGGCGCAGACCTTCGATCGACGATTGACCGAACTCGGCGTTCGGCACGAGGTCGTCGCGCTCGAGGGCGCGCCTCACGGGATGGAGAACTGGGAAGGGCACCCGGAGTGGATGTTCTACAAGCAGCGCGTCGTCGAGTGGATTCACCGAGTGGTCGGCGCCAGCGCGTCGCGTCCGACCTCGGGACGATAGGACACATCAGGGCGACCCGAAACCGCGCTACTTCTGCCCGAACGCGGCCAGGCCGGATGCCGTGCGGACGTAGAGGACGCCGCCAACAACGGCTGGAGTGGCCTTGATGTCCTCTCCGAGGTCATTCTTCGCGAGGACTTCGAGATGGTCGCCGGTGCCCAGCACGGAAACGACGCCATCGCCGGATGCCAGGATCAGGCGACCGCTGGCGACAATCGGTGAGGAGAAGTAGGGACCGGGAGCGCCGATCCTGCTGCGATAGAGCACCTTCCCCGTCACCGCATCCATACAGGTCAGGATGCCGCCGTTTCTGATCATGTAGATCTTGTTCTGATACGCGAGCGGTGTGGGCACTTCGGGGATGGACGTCTTCTCTTTCCACGCGACGTGCGTAGCCGTGACGTCGCCGCTGCCGCCCAGCCGGACGGCCAGAAGCCCGTGCTCGATCTTCATACTCGAGATCACGGTTCGACCACCCTCCCATTCCTCTTTCTGCAACTCACCGTCCTTGTTGACGTCAATTCTGGCGAACGCCGACTTGATCGACCACGTGGCGCCTGGCACATCGGGCGTGTCAGGCCGGCTGAACACGTTCAGAGATGCAGGTACTTCATCGCGGCTGATCGAGCCGTTGCCGTCCTTGTCGTTGTTCTTGACCAGCGTCTCGAAATCGGGGAGCGCCTGCATCTGATCGGACTCGCCGAATGGAGACCACGTGGCCACATAGATCGTATCGCCGGCGACGATGGGCGAGCTCGTGCCGCTCGAGATGATGCTGACCCACCATTTCGTCTCACCGCTGGCGAGATCGAACGCTTCGAGTCTGTTCATCCCGTGCACGACCACCTGCTGTCCGACGATCAACGGCGTCGAGTAGCTGGCATATCCAGTGGCCATACCAGGAGGAATCTGGTACTGGCGCTTCCAGACTTCTTTCCCGGTCTTCCGATCGACGGCGACGATGAACGGATCCTTCGGCTCCTGACGGTTGAGGATCACCAGCTCGCCGGCGACGACCGGTGAGGTGCCGCTGCCGAAATTATGTTGGACGGCGGGCAATTGCAGCTGCCAGACGACCCTGCCGTTGAGGTCATACGCGATGACGCCAAAGGAACCAAAGTAGGCGTAGACGCGCTCGCCGTCGACGGCGGGTGTCGCGGTCGCCGCGTTCCCCACTGTATGCACTTTCTCGAGCTGCTCGACAGTCGTCGCCTGTCGCCAGACGATCTGCCCGGTCGTGCGATCCAGCGCAATCGTTTCGAGCTTCTTGGCGGCGGGGTCGACGGCCTCGAGAAAGATGCGGTCCTTCCAGATGGCGGGAGAGCTATGTCCGGCCGGCAGCACCGTCTTCCACAACTGATTCTTCGTCGCACCGAATTCGAGCGGCGTCGACGCCGTCCCGTCCGCGATACCACTGGCGTTGGCACCCCTGAATTGCGGCCAGGAGGCATCCGGAGCCTGCGCCGCGGCGGGGACGACGGACCAGAGGACGAGTATGCACGCTGCTGAAAGGCTGCCTCGGCGCATGGGTGTATGTCTCCTCAATGAGAGAGTAGAGATCTACAGCTGGAAAGGAATCGGCGGCACAGTGTAGCGCGGATAGCGGTCTCGTCTGGTTGACTCTCTACTAGAGCCGACGTAGACTCTGGTAGGACATCTACTAGACCATGGCTGACCAGATACCCCTGTCCCTGCTCCAGGGGACGCTCGACATGCTGATCCTCAGGACGCTGATATTCGGGCCACGGCACGGCCACGGCATAGCCGTCGCCATCCAGCGCACGTCCGAGGACGACCTCCTCGTCGATCATGGCTCGTTGTATCCGGCGCTGCAGCGGCTGGAACGGCAGCGTCTCATCAAGTCGAAGTGGGGTGTCTCCGATCTCAAGCGCCGCGCCCGTTTTTACGAGCTCACCCGGGCGGGGCGACAGAAGCTCACCGCGGAGACCGGCAAATGGGAACGGATGGTGCGCGCGATCGGACGAGTGCTGCAGCATCCGGAACAGGAAGAAACCTGATGTTCTGGCGCCGCCGAAGTCGCCTCGATGAAGAAGTCGCGTCTCACATTGCCGAGGAGACTGCCGACAACATCGCGCGGGGCATGCATCCGGCCGCCGCACGGGAGGCGGCGATGCGAACGTTCGGCAACGTAGAGGCTGCGAAAGAGACCGTGCGGGAAAAGCATGCGTGGTACTGGCTCGACACGCTCTGGCAGGACGTCCACTTCGCCTTCCGACTGATCGCGAGAAACCCCTGGCTCAGCGCAACTATCGTCGCCACGCTGACGACCGGCATTGCGCTCAATGTCAGCGTCTTCAGCCTCGTAAACGGCTACCTCTTGCGCCCCTGGGTGCGGAGCGAACCTGAGACGCTCATCAGCGTGTCTCCCCGATACTCGGGAGACTACAACCTTCGCTATTCCGATGGAGGGATGTCGCAGCCTGACTACGCAGGTCTGCGTGATTCTGCAGAGTCGCTCTCCGTTCTTGCGGCCTACCGGCTGATGAATGTCACGCTCATGACCGATGGAGCCTTGATCAACGACCCCGACGTCCGCCAACGGGCGCCGGTCATCTTTGCGGTCACGCTCGGGACGACAACCGTGCTGCTCCTCTTGGCGTGCGTGAACGTGACAACGCTCCTGCTGTCCCGATCGGCCGCGCGTCAGCGGGAGATCGCCGTCCGTCTGTCGCTCGGCGCGGGACGGTTCCGGCTCCTGAGGCAGTTGCTCACGGAAGGACTCGTGCTCAGCGGCGTGTCGGCCGGATTGAGCCTCCTCATCGTCCAGCGCGGTCCCGCGGTGCTGTGGAATTCAGCCGTGTCCTTTCCGGCGCCGTTCGATCTGAAGCCCGACTGGCGAGTGCTCGTCTACTGCCTGGCGGTTGCGATGTTGACCGGAGTAGTCGCCGGATTGTCGCCTGCGCTGGAGTCGTTCAGGCCTCAGGTTTCCGAATCGCTGAAGGGAAGCAGTGGAGCGGTGACAACCGGACCGCGCCGGTCTCGGCTTCGCGGCACTCTCGTTGCCGTGCAGATTGCTCTTAGTTTGTTATTGCTGGTGCAAGTGGGGCTCTTCACGAAGACAGAGCGGCGGTTTTTTTCGTACGACCCTGGATTCGAGACGCACCAGGTCCTCAACGTGACGTTCGCCTCCGTGATAGCCGGCTTCACACCGCCCGTCTCGTTCTATGAGGAGCTCCAGGCGCGCCTGGCGGCGGTGCCGGGGGTCGTTCAGATGAGTTTCACCTCGATCGCGCCATGGTCAGGACGAAATATCACGGCCGTAGGCGAGATCGACGGCGCGCCAGTGCCCACCACTGGAGACATGCGTGATGACCCGGCACGAAGGATGGTCGTGCCCGAGTACTTCACGACGCTGGATATCGGGTTGCTCCGCGGCCGAGTCTTCACGCGCGCGGAACTGTCGTCGAAGACTTCGGTCGTTCCGGTGGTCATCTCAGAGGCAATGGCGCAGCGCTATTGGCCGGGTCGGGATCCGATTGGTCACCAGTTCCGGCTCGGCAGTCGACGGGCGAACACGCCGCGTTCGCCCATCGTCCACGAGGTGATTGGGGTATGCCGAGACGTGCAAAGCGTGAGGTACATGCAGGACGACGGGCCGTTTTACTATCGGCCTCTCGACGTACAGCAAACGAGGCCGCCCTACATGCTCGTTCGCGTGTCGGGCGACACGCGGACTCCAGCAGCGTCTATCCGCGAAATCGTGCGCGACATCGATCCGCAGATGGCGCTCACTGTGGTCACGCTGGCTTCTACCGTCGAGCGCCAGGGCGAACAGATGAAGCCCGTAATGATGTATAGCTCCGCCGCAGGAATCCTGGCGCTGCTGCTCGCGCTGACGGGGGTGTATGCCGTTGTGTCGTTCTCGGTCAGTCAGCGCGTTCGCGAAATCGGAATCCGCACCGCACTCGGCGCCCAGCGTTCCGACGTCATCGCGCTCATTTTGCGTTCGGGTGCGGCGCCCGTAAGCGGAGGGCTGGTCGCCGGACTCGGTCTCGCGCTCACGCTGGCGGGGATCATGAGATCTGTTCTCGTCGGAGTCAATCCACGCGATCCATTCACGTTGATTGTCGTGTCGCTGCTTCTGCTCCTGGCGGCCGTTGGAGCCATCTGGATCCCTGCGCGCCGCGCCGCGGCCCTCGATCCTCTCGCGTCGCTGCGGTACGAGTGACCGAGGTCAGTTAAGAAAGCGCGCCACGCCTGCCGATCTTCGTCATTTCCGACCTCGCTCCTCTCTTGTCGGCTCCTTTTCCGAGTACAACACGAACTTGACGGTCCCGCACTGCGGAATAGGCGCGCCCGGAAGCGAATACATCAGATGCCGAGTCGACGTCACTCATGGCGAACTGCCGCCATTGGATCGATTGAAGCCGCGCGGCGGGCCGGCGCAAGACAAGCCGCCGCTCCAACGGCAAGCAACAGAACGGTCACCCCGCCGAGGATCAATGGATCACGCGAGCTCTCGGTGACCCAGCGCGAGGCCACGTTGTCGAGGACGACGCACAAGAGCACACCTGCCACCAGCCCGGCGGCAACATTCCAGGACGTGGCAGACAGCACCATTCTGACGACATCGCTCCGTTTGGCCCCGAGCGCCATGCGGATGCCGAATTCGTTCGTCCTCGCCGTGACGCCGTAGGAGACCACGCTGTAGAGTCCAACCGCCGAAAGAACCAGCGCGAGGATCGAGAAGATGCCGAACAGCCTCGCCACCAGGCGTTGCTGCGCGTATTCGGGGAGGTTCGTAATCCAGCCGTCGAGATCGCGCACACGCATGACCTGCTGTTCACGATCGACACGAACGAGCTCGGCGCGCACATCACGCAGTATGGAAAGCGGCGCGACGCGCGTGCGCACCAGAATCTGCGTGAACATTCTCATCTTCAGGGGATACGGAACGTAAAAGGCCGACTTGATCGGGTTGCGCAGGCCATCGTTGCGCGCATCGGCGACGACACCGATGATCTCGATCGCTCCATCGGCGCCGGCGGACGCCGGCGAATACGGTGGTTCATCCTTCATGTTCACGAACCTGAACCGCCGCCCAATCGCGTCGCCGTTCGGCCAGTATTGCCGCGCCATCGTCTGGTTGATCACGGCAAGGGACGCACCGCGTGCCATCTCGTCACGATTCCAGAGGCGCCCTTGCGCTACTGGAATGTGCAGGAGCGGAAAGTATTCAGAGCTGACGAAGTTGGAACGAGCCACGGGCTTTTCGAGCGCGGTGCTGCCGAGAATCTCGATGGCCGTGTCACCTCCGTTGGCTGGCGGCGTGGCATTCGTGGAGATCCCTGCCGACACGACTTGCGGCATGGCGGCCACCGCCGCGCGGAGCCGTTCGAAGTACTCGGATCGCTCCTTCCATGTCCGATATGTTCCGTCGTGGACGGGAATCGGCAGGGACATGGTGTTCCGAGGGTCGTACCCGAGATCCGCATTGGCCAGGCGGAGAAATCCCTTTTGAGCCGCACCCGCTGCAGTGAGCATCAGCAGCGTCAACGCGACCTGAACGCTGACCATCACACGATGGAGACGTCGTCCTTGTTGACTGCCGAGTACGCGTCGAGCGCTGACTTGCGCCACGCGTCCAAGATCCGGACGCGAGAGCTGCAGCGCAGGCCAGACGCCGAACACGACTGATGCAACGATCGCCAGGGCCGTGCTGAAGAGCAGCACGGGCAGGTTCATCTCGATGACCGACTCCGACGCGAATGAATTCGTCGGCACCCATGCCACGATCGCCGCCAGCCCCCTCCAGGCAATCAAGACACCAAGCAACGCGCCGACCGCGGCAATTGCCAGCGCCTCTGTCAGCAGCTGCTGGACGATGCGGAGACGTCCCGCGCCGAGTGCCGCCCGCACCGCGAGCTCCTGCTGCCGGTGGGCTCCGCGCACGAGGAGCAGTATCGAAACATTGGCGCAGCCAACGAGCAGCAGCGACGTCACTGCTCCGAGCAGCAGAGTACAGCCGCGGCCCCATCGGCCGCGCATACATTTCGATGATGCTGCGCAGGTTCACTCGAAATTGGTCCGGATAACGTCCAGGCGTGTCCTTGGCAAACTGCTCGAGGATCGGCTGCAGCTCTGCGTTGGCTTCCGCGGTGGACACGCCAGGCCGGATTTTGATGTTTGCACCGTAGTAGATGTTCGGCTCGAAACGGACCTTGAGCGGTACGTAGATGTCGGCCTCACGCCAGCGAAATCGTGGAGGCATGACTCCGACGATTTGATAGTCCTTGCGAACGAGCTGCAGCGTGCGTCCGACGACTCCAGGGTCGCCGGAATAATAACGTTGCCAGAACTGGTATCCGAGCACCACGACGCGCGCGGGGTCCTGACCCGGCGGGGCGTCGGATGGCACGAGCCATCGACCGAGCAGCGCGGGAACACCCCAGTGATTCGGCGCGTTCGGCGAAACGTACGACGCGACCACATCTTCGGGGATGTCGCCATCTGTGGTCGTGAGGTTCCACCCGTCCTCTAGAACGGCGCTCTCAACGCTCCTGGCCTGCCGGAGCTGATCCATTTGGGCGCCCGACATGCCGGAGTACCTGAACCGGCCCGCATTGTCCCTGAGAGCGAGCTGCATCATTCGGTCGGCGCCCACGTACGGAAACGGATTGATGAGCACACCGTAGACGACGCTGAACACGGCGCTCGTGGCACCAATCCCTAGAGCGAGCGAGAGAATCGCGGTGAGAGCGAATCCTGGACGACGCCGGAACTCCCGCGCCGCGTAGCGCAGGTCGGCGATGACGGAGCTCATGGCACCTTGGACGGAATAAAGACGTGAAGGGTTGGCGGGTCATCGGCTAAGATTGCGCGCGTCCCACCTCTTCGACAGATTTAGTGACGTTGGAGGAATCAACCGATGCCGAAGCTGATCGTCCTCTATCCGCCACCGTCTGACGTGGCTGCCTTCGAGCGCAGATATCAGTCGGAGCACGCCCCCATGGTGCTGGAGAGGATTCCGGGGCTGAAGAAATTCTTCGCAGCGAAAGTACTGGGAACACCGGCCGGGACCGCTCCCTATCAGCGGGTGGCAGAGTTGTATTTCGACTCAATGGAATCATTGCAGTCCGCGATCGCCTCACCTGGTGGCCAAGCCACGGTTGCCCACGCGATGGAGATCTCGACCGGCGGTCCGCCGGTCGTTTTGATCGCTGAAGACGATAAGTCTTAAAAGGGAAAAGGGAAAAGGGAGTCCTGAAAGAACTGGTACTGCAGGAACCGAGGATCGCGCGCCAGGTGCTGTTGGTCGAATGCCGCTCCGACATCGACTCGCGGACTCGATGGAGTCCTGTTACCTGCGCTTCTGTAACTCCTCGAGGGTGCGCTTCAACTGTTCGAGCTTTTGCCCCGCTTCGCCGAGCTTGCCTTCCGCGGTCAGCCGCTGGTAGTCCGACAGGTTACGAGCCGCTTCCTCAATGAGCTTCTGGATCTCTGCGCTCGACGATGAAGCAGGAGCGGGTTCTCGGACCGTCGAGACGGCGGAAGGTAGGGATGCGGCAGCAGACGTGCCCGCGGCACCAAACAACTCCGTGAGCGCCGCCTCGAACGTCGGCGCGTACACCAATCGATCTTGCAGGGCCAACACGATCAGGCGCAGCTCCGGCATCGGGCTGCGCGCGGCCTGAAGATAGATGGCTTCCGCATACAGGAGCGCGCGGCCGATCGGGATGACGAGCAAAGGGCCTCTTCGCACGTGCGATCCCTGCTGGTTCCAGAGGGTCAGCTGGCCCGAGAGCTGTGCATTTTGATCGATTCGCGCTTCAACCTGCAGCGGGCCGTCGACGAGACGCGTCTTCGGGAAATCGAACGCCACAGCATCGCCGTAGTGCTCGCCATCGCTGCGGCCAGCGATCCAGCCGATCAAGTTGTTCCGGTTTGCCGGCGTGAAAGGCAGGATCTCGACAAATTCCAGGTCTCGCTCTCCAGGAAGGCGCATCAGGAGGAAGTTCGGATCTATCGGCTGAGCGGTCTGGTCGCCCTGCACGTTCACGGCGATATCGGACGCCACGGTCCAGAGATCTTCGCGGTTGTAGAACGCCTGCGGTTCGGTCATGTGGTAGAGACCGTACACCTCGGCCTGGAGCGCGAGGAGCAGCTCCGGATAGCGCACGTGCGCGCGCAGGGCGGCCGGCATGGTGGCCACCTCCTTGAAGAGCGTCGGAAACATGCGGCGGTAGGCGCCGAGCACGGGATCTTCGGCGTCGAATACATAGAAAGTGGTCGTGCCGTCGTACGCGTCGATCACCACCTTCACGCTATTTCTCAGGTAGTTGACCTGCTCGCTCTCCAAGCGATATCGCCGCGAGTACGGGAAGTGATCCGAAACGGTGAAACCGTCCATGATCCACGACAGCCGTCCGTCGGTGCCGAGCACGATATACGGATCGGAATCGAATCGAAGAAACGGCGCCAGCGCGGCGGTGCGGTCGCGGACGTTTCGTCGCATCAGCAGGCGACTCTCGGATGTGACATCGTCGCTGAACGGCAGCTTGCCAAGGTCGCCGCGAGCGAAGGCGATCAGGACACGCCGCAGGAAGCCGCCGAGCAGGATTCCGCCGGTGCCTTCGTACGACGTCAAGCTGTTCGATTGTCCCTGCGGATAGTTGAATTCCTGCTGACGCGTTTTCACGTAGACGTCGGCGTTCGTCATCTCACCGAAATAGACTTCGGGGCGACTGACCTTCAGCTGCGGCGACGCACTCTGCACCGGCATGTCTTTCACGAGAAGCGCCGGGAGCCCTTCAGGCGTGAATCCGTTGACGGCGTTCATCGTGATCCCGTACCCGTGGGTGTAGATCAGCTTCTCGTTGATCCACGTGCGGCTGCTCTCGGGCAGTTTCGACACGTTCAGCTCGCGCGTGGCGAGCATGACCTGGCGGACCGTACCATCGATGACGTAGCGATCGATGTCGATGTCCGGGAAGTCGTAATAGGTGCGGATTTCCTGGAGTTGCCGCAGCGTATCCTGCAGGACGCGCCAATCCCAGAGTCGGATGTTCTGCAGCGTCGCCTGATTGTTCGCGGGGTCAGCCGCCTCGACTGTCGTTTCCGCGGGAAACGGCCGGCGAGCAATCCGATTGAGGCCGAACGCTTGTCGAGTGAACTCGATGTTGTGGGTGATGTAGGGTTGCTCGCGTACCAGCTGGTTGGGCCTCACGACGAAGCTCTCGACATACGCGCCAATTGCGCCGGTTCCCAGATACAGCACCACCGCGGGCAATACTGCGGCGACAAGCCAGCGGAGTCGAGGCGCGACGAACGCCGCCCCAACAACCGCAACTGCGGCGAGCAGCAGCGCGACGGCCACGAGCAGCATACCCGTCACGGTCACGTGCGCGTCGGTGTAGGTGATGCCGGCGAACGTGGTGTGATCGCTGAACAGGCGCTGGAATCGGCCGAGATAGATCTGCGCGGCTATCGCGGCGATCAGCGGTGCGCTCGCGAGCAGGAATCGCCGCTTGTTGACCGAATCGACGAAGCCGCGCCCCCGGAGGGACGTGGTTCCGCCGGATATGATGAAAAAGAACAGACCCATGCCGAACGTCAACGCCGCGACGGTCGTGAACCACCCCGCGGCGAGCTGCCAGGCAGGAAGCGTGAAGAGGTAGAACTCCAACGGCCGGCCAAAGATCGGATCGACGACGGACGCTGGATTGGCCGTCGGCTGCCCGTACCACCACATCGCGAATGTCGACCAGTCGGACGACAACCCCGCGGCGGCCACGAGGGCGATCAGCACTGAGGCAACAGCGGCAGCAAAGGAGAGAACAGGACCGATCGGAATCGTAACTGGTCGTCCGTTCACGAGGATGCTGTGGCTTGCTCCGAAACCGCGTGGCCGCAACGCACGGAACGCGCCGAAAAGGAGCCCGAAGGTCGCGACCCCGGCGATGGTGAAGATGGCCGCCTGGAAGTTCAGCGTCTTCCAGAACACGTCGCCGTACCCGAGCGCGCCAAACCACAGCGCGTCCACGTAGTACGACAGGAATGTCTCCGTGCCGAAGAGCAGCGTACCGAGCAGCACCAGGAGGAGCAGCACCCGGTTGCGGGCGGATCGCCGGCGCGGAAAATCAATCGTCTCCACAGTTCGCTCGATCAATGGCTGCGTGGCATCTGCTCATGATGCCAGCATAGGCGATTGTCCGGGCAACGGCTGGTCAAATCGGTCCCGTGCTACCGACATGTCCAGGAGCGATGTGGACGGACCGGGACTCGAAGTCCGGCCCGTTGTCCAATTCATTTCGTCCCGCGGTACGGTGCGAAGTCCTGCCAGATTTGCTCGACCACCTTCGGATCGACCACCCGGCTGTCCCCCTTCTCCGGCTCCTTCTCTGAATACAGGACGAGCTTGACGGTGCCGCACTGCGGCGTGAGCGCGTCAGGGGAAAACACGTACAGGCCTTCAACGATGGTGTTGGTTTCCGACACGTGCTGTTCGAGCTTGAAGGGATGAATTGGAGTGATCTCCGTGTCGCCGCAGTACGCACGCATTCGAGAGAACCCTGACTTGAACCGCTTCATCGGCGGGAGCGCGACCCCTTGTGTCTGCGCGGCGCCGCGCGCCACCTTCGTCCAGAGTCCTTCGACCAGCTTCGGCGTCACGCGAACGAGCAGCACCGGCGGAAAGTCGTCGACGTAGTCGGACCAGCTGCCGAAATCCATCATCGGCTTCACGACTGGCGTGTCGCTGCCGGAGTCGTGTTTTCCGCCGCTGCGCTCGAGTCGGCGGGCCTGCTCAGCCTGATAATGCGCGGCGTAGGTCAGCAGGGGCGTAATGAACGCGACGTCGTAATCCCCCGACGACATCTGGTACGGATTCAGGTTGCCCAGTCGGCGCTCCACAGTGTCCTTGAGCGTATCTACTGGAAAGGACACCGCGGGCTCGACGGGAAGATGCATACTCCCTGGCCGTGTCGCATCTTTTATCTTCTTCTCCGCGGCCGCCACGGTTTCGCAGACGTCGTCGATCCTGATAATTCGAGACTCGCCGAGGATGCGCTCGTCCTTCTCGTCGACGAACGAGGTGATCCCGACGACCACACCGCCGGGTCCGAAGACGGGTCCGCCCGAGCTGCCGGTCGCGAGCGTGAGGTCCGACTCGATGCTCTGAGCGTCCACACGGCTCACACTTGCCGAGGTCACGCGCTTCTGCCCGCGAAGAGGCGTTCCAATGGTGACGACTTCCTGCCGTTCGAGAAGGGGTGTCCTGGCGACGCCACATCCCAGCGGCACTGGTTTGATCGATGTCACAACCGAGGGATCGATCAACAGCACCGCCACATCACGCGCGGCGTCGGCCGCGACGACCGTGCCGGCCACTTTGATGGCCGGAGTCAACTGCACCTCGACCGACGTCGCCGTCCCGACGATGCGTTGATTGGTAACGACGAGACCCTTCGCGTCGAACACGAATCCGGTGCCGTGAGCCGTGGGAGACCAGAGTGCGACGACGCTGTCCTGCCATTGCGGCAGGTGGAGAGAGATATCGGCCTCCGCGTTCGCGGCGGCAGTAGCCATCGTCTCCGTGACTGGCCCGACCTCCGCGTTGTCCGTGGTCAGCTGGAGAACGGCGTCGCGGCCAGCGACGATATCGACCATCTGCGTCCACCCATACGCCTTCCCGAGAAACACGACTGGCTGGTCCGATTCCACGGTGTAGTTGCCTGGGCGCAACTGAACGTCGGCCGTGCCATCGATCGCCGTCACGACCTTGCGCGGCGGCGCGGTCGCGGGGTTGTCGCTGATAAGAAGAGCGTGGCGGGGCACGGGGGCCGCTTTTTGTTCGGCATCCAGCAGAACAACCTTGATATGGAGCACGCTGGTTGTCTGGACGACCGCAGGGCCCGGCACAATCGACACGAGCGTTGCCAGAATCAGCGCGCGGAGCATGATGATCATGGTCCGTCTCGAGGCAGGCGGATGTCAACGTCGGGCCCTGTTCAGTCAGGCATCTGATCGATGTACGTTTCGACGGTTCGGGGTGCGACGCCAAAGCGGTCCGCGGACGCCTTCCAGCCTGGAAATGGCGCGGCCTTCGTCGCGGAGTACAGGCCCAGCGTCATCAGCCGGGCCGCCACCTCGTTGAACGGTTTGATGATGGGTGGGAGCAGACGCATGGCGGCGACCGGTACGTGCCGCCGCTTCCCGGACGACTTCAACCGCCGTTCCACGAGCGTGGCCAGGTCGTTCATCGACACATTCGATGGACCCCCGGCGTCAACCGCCTCGTTGACGACCTCGGGCCGGGACAGAATCTTCACGGCGAACTCAGCCACGTCGGCAACAGCGATGTAGTTGCCCACGGTGTTTCCATCTCCAAAAATTGTCGCAACACCCTTCTCGCGGATGCCCTTCGCGAGGATCTGATCGATCCAGATGTCCATGAAGGCTGTCGGTCGCAGCATCACGTGAGGCACGCCGCTCCGCCGGATCGCGTCTTCGATGTACCACTTGACCCGGAAAATATCGACGGGTGCGTCCTGTTCAACACCCTTGTACGACACGTAAATCAGCCGCCGGACACCGGTATTCCGTGCCGCGGCGCAGAGGTTCTGGTATCCGGACAGATCGATGCGAGTCGGACTGATGGCTCCCTTGCCCATGTTGTTGTTGGCGGTCGCGACGATCTGCTCGACGCCCCGGCACGCGTCCGTGAGCTTTGGTACATCGCGGAGGTCCACGGCGGCGATCTCGGCGTCGGGGAAACGTTCAGCGAGCGCCTTTTCGTTGCGAGCGAGCACGCGGACCGTGGTACCGGCGGTCAAGAGCCGCCGCGCAATGACGCCTCCAAGCTGACCAGTAGCGCCCGCAACGAGTACACGCGATCCGTTCATACAGCCTCCTCAGTATCCCGAGTCAGCGCCTCACCAACGCCGGCACGGGTATATACAACTTGGACTGGGCGGTGTGTCGACGGCAAAGATATACCAGCCAACCCGCCGACAGCGGACCTCGCCGATAATGCCGGATAATGACCGCTCACTCGGGCTGGTCGAGAACGGGAGGGCACCATGTCATCAGCGGAAAGCAGTGTGATCAAAAACCATCCCGTGGTGTCGCACGACGAATGGCTCGCCGCGCGGCGGGCGCTCCTTGAAAAGGAGAAGGCCTTCACGCGTCAATGCGACGAGATGAGTCAACAGCAGCGCGCACTACCATGGGAACGCGTGACCAAGGAGTACGTCTTCGATGGGGCCGGCGGCCGGGAGACGTTGGCCGACCTATTCGACGGCCGCAGTCAACTCGTCATTTATCACTTCATGTTTCATCCCGACGATAGGGCCGGCTGCCCGCACTGCTCGCTGCGAGCTGACGGCTTCGACGGCATCGGCGTACATCTGAACCATCGCGATGTCTCGATGGTTGTGGTCTCGCGCGCCCCTTATGCAAAGCTCGCGGAGTACCAGAAGCGACTGGGTTGGACCTTCAAGTGGGTCTCGTCTGGCGGCTCGGATTTCAACTTCGATTACCAGGTGTCGTTCACACCGGAGGAGATGTCAACCAGGCGCGCCTTCTACAACTACACGCTGCGCGATCCGCTCGCACCCGAGCGTGAAGGGCATAGCTTCTTCTACAAAGACGAAGACGGCTCGGTCTTTCACACTTACTCGTGCTACGACCGCGGCAACGACAAGCTGAATATTCACTATCACTATCTCGATCTGGTGCCAAAGGGACGGGATGAAGGCGGACGAGGGCCGTACTGGGTTCGTCGTCACGACGAGTACGATCGATAGGCGGCGGCGACTACTCGACTCTCAGCGCCGTCATCGGATCGATCGCGGCGGCGCGGCGCGCGGGCAGATAGCCTGCGACGAGCGCGGTGGCAATCAGCACCGCCGCGAAGCCGCCGAAGATACGCGCGTCGGCGGTCGCGATGCCGAGCATGCCGGCCTGCATGAGGCGGCTGAGCGCGATCGACAGCACGAGACCGATGGCTGCACCCGCGAGGGTGAGCCGCAGCGCCTGCCCGACGGTCAGACGAACCACATCGCCCGCGGACGCGCCGAGCGCCATACGTACGCCGATCTCGTGGCGGCGCTGCGCGACGAAGTAGGTGATGAGGGCGTACAGACCGACGGACGAGAGCAGCAGCGCAATTCCCGCGAACGTCGTCATGATCGCCGCCAGATACTGCAATCCGATCGTCCGCTCATGGAGCGCTCGCCGCATCGTCATCACATCGAACACCGGCTGATCCGGATCGACGCGGAGCAGCGCTCGACGCGCCTCCGGAGCAATCGAGGCCGGCTCGGCGGATGTGCGAAGCACGAGGCAGAGGAAGTCGGTGGGCGCCTGCGGCAGCGGCCGGTACATCGCGGGTGTGTTGCGCCGGTTGAACCAGTCGTGGATCACGTCCCCCGAGATGCCGACGACCGTCAGCCACGGGCCGTTGACCGTTCGCAGCCGGCGTCCGATGACGTTCTCATCGCCCCAGAACTTCCGTGCCATCGACTGAGAAACGATGACCACCGGCTGCGTGTCCCCGCGATCGGCAGCCGTGAAGGCCCGTCCGCTCAATACGGGAATGCGCAGAGCGGAGAAGTAGTCGGCGGTGGCCGTCCGAAAATCGACCGCCGGCAGATCCTTCGGGTCCGCCGGAGGATGACCTTCGATCTCGATCCGACGAGACGAGTTCGACCCGCTGGTCGGCATGTTGTTGATGGCGGCCACCTGCTCGACACCGGCGACAGTGCGCAGCGAGTCGAGCGCGTTCGCCACAAAAAGACGACGGGCCGCATCGTCGGGGTAGGTCCGCTCGGGCAGGATGAGTTTCATCGTCAGCAGGCCGTCAGCGTCGTAGCCCTGCGGCCCCGTGAGGAATCGTTCGGTTCCGACTACGCCAAGTCCCGCTGCCACGAGCAGAGGCAGCGCAATCGAGATCTCGAGAATGACGATGGCGCGGCGGAGCGTCTGGCGGCCCGTTGACGTGCGTCCACCTTCCTTGAGTGTTTCCGTGACCGACGATCGCGCCGACTGCAGCGCCGGTAACAGACCGAAGACGCATGCGGTCACTGCGGCGATGCCGATCGTGAACCCAACCAAGCGAACGTCTGGGCCCAGCGATTCGAAGCCGGGCACGAATCGCAGGATGTTCGCCGGCATGCTGACGCGGATCGCGTACAGGCTGAGCCACGCGAATGCCAGCGCGGGAGGAACCGCGATCAACGCGAGCAACGCGCTTTCAATGAGCGACTCGCGCGCAATGCGGCCCCGACTGGCCCCGAGCGCGATGCGCACGCCGGTTTCATGACGCCGTTCGGCGGCGCGAGCCAGCAGAAGGTTCGCGATGTTCGCACAGGCAATCAGCAGCACGATGACGGCAGAAGCCTGCCACAGCGAGAGCATCGGACCCGTGCCCTCGTCCAGCATGCCGCGTGTCAGCGTGTACACCTGGACCCCGTGATCCCGGTTCGTATCCGGGTATTCTCGAGCGAGCCGCGAGGCCAGCAGCGACATCTCGGACTGCACGTCGTCGAGCGTGCGCCCGGGCTTGATCCGGCCGATGGTCGTGACGTAACGACCGTTTCGGGTTGGCGGCGTTTTGGGATCGAATGCAACGGGCGCCCAGATCTGGCTGCCATCCGGAAAGGCGAACCGCGGCGGCATGACACCCACAATCTCGTGCGGTACGCCATCGACGACGACCGCGCGGCCGATAATGGATGGGTCCGCGTCAAAACGCCGCTTCCACAGCGCGTCGCTGATGATCACGACGTGATGGCGACCGAATGTCTCGTCGTCGCGCACGAAGGTTCGGCCGAGCGCCGGTCGAACACTCAAGGCTTCGAAGAATCCGCTCGTGATCTGGAATCCAGGAAGGCGCTCCGGATTCCCGCGATCGACAAGGTTCGCGTCCCACCACACATACGCTGACAGGAAATCGAGCGTGCGAGTATCCGCCCGCCAGTCGAAGAAGTTCGCCGGTGCGACCGCTTCCTTCCTGAATTCCAGGTTGGGGCCGGTTTCCGACAGCAGGACGACCGAATCGGGATCATCCAGTGGGTACGGCCGAAGCACGAGCCGATCGATGAGATTGAAGATGGCGGCGTTCGCACCCAGACCCAGCGCTAGCGTGCCTGCGACGGTGAGCGTGACAAACGGACGCTTGACCAGCGCACGCCAGCTGTACCGGATTTCCTTCATCAGCGCAGACATGAGCAGGTCTCCGGCGGTATGGACAGGGACGTTAAGCGATCAAGACCAGTATATGAAGCTCGGAGCGCGATCAGTCGCCCGTTCGGCTATTACGGATCGGAAGGCGGATTGGTTCAGACGGGGACACATATTCGCGCCGCTCATCCGGAATTCTCAGTAAGATTCACGCCACACGTACTGAAAGATATCGTGGAGATACCATGAGCCGGAGATTTACAAGGCGGACATTTGCTCACTTGGCGAGTGTCGCGGCACTTGGCGCTGCGATCCCATCCTCGACCGCGGGCGGCACCGCCGCACAGCGTGGAACGGCCACCGCTCCGAGCGCGACAGGCAGAAAGTTTCCTCACGGATTCCTCTGGGGCACGGCGACGGCCGCGTATCAGGTAGAAGGCGCCGCCGCAGAGGATGGCCGTCTTCCGTCGATCTGGGACACCTTTTCCCACACCGCCGGTAAGACGGTCGAGAACGCCACCGGTGATGTGGCCGACGATCACTATCACCGCTACAAAGAAGACGTGCAATTGATGAAGGCGCTGGGCGTGGGCGCCTACCGATTCTCCATCGCATGGCCGCGAGTGTTTCCCCAAGGCAGCGGGCAACCGAACCCCAAGGGGCTCGACTTCTACAAGAGGCTGATCGACGAACTTCTTGCGAACCGCATCCAACCGTTTGCGACGTTGTATCACTGGGATCTGCCGCAGACGCTGCAGGATCTCGGCGGCGGCTGGGAGTCGCGCGACACCTCGAAGGCGTTCGCTGATTATGCCGGGTACGTGGCACAACAGCTCACCGATCGCGTGAAGCACATCTTCACGATCAACGAGTTCGGCGCCTTTGTGGAACTCGGCTACAGGGTCGGCGTGCACGCGCCTGGACTGAGGTTGCCGCCCGGGCGGTTCAATCAGACGCGCCACCACGCCGTCCTCGGACATGGGCTCGCTGTCCAGGCGATTCGCGCCAATGCCAAAGCCGGCACGAAGGTCGGGCTCGCCGAGAACATGACGATCTGCGTGCCGGTGATCGAGTCAGCGCCTCATATCGACGCGGCGACCCGCGCCACCCGCGAGGTGAACGCGCAGTACATGACGGTCATCATGGAGGGCAAATACACTGAGGCGTACCTCAGGAATGCAGGGGCGGATGCGCCGAAGTTCACACCTGACGACCTGAAGATCATCTCCAGTCCGCTCGATTTCATGGGACTCAACATCTATACACCGATGTACGTTCGCGCCGACAACTCGCCCGCCGGATACGCGGCGGTTCCGCATCCTCGATCGTTTCCCCACATGGCCTCGCCGTGGCTCTTCATCGGACCAGAGGCGCTCTACTGGGGACCGCGGCACCTCGCCGGCATCTGGAAGGTGCGCGAGATCTACATCACCGAGAACGGCTGCTCGTCGTCGGACATCCCGGCGGCGGACGGCAAGGTGTACGACACCGATCGTGTCATGTATCTGCGCAACTATCTCGAGCAGCTCCAGCGCGCGGCGGCCGAGGGCGTCCCTGTGCGGGGTTACTTCGCCTGGAGCCTGATGGACAACTTCGAGTGGGCCGATGGCTATACCAATCGCTTCGGTCTGCATTACGTCGATTACCAGACGCAGAAGCGCACGCCGAAGCTGAGCGCCGATTTCTACCGAGAGGTCATTGCGAAGAACGCCGTCGCGTAACGCGTGTCGCGGCTGGCGGCGGGGCAACTATCTTTTTCAGCGCAATTTCACGTTTACACACCCTTCCTTCATGACATCGCGCTTCCATGGGTCCATATTGGGATCGTCACTTCTTCCTGGAGGACGATCATGACCAGAACAACGGCAACGCTTCTGTTGTGGATTCCGCGTATCGCCGGAATCCTCCTGGCGGCCCTTCTGGGGATCTTTGCACTCGATGCCTTCGACGGACGATCGTTCGTCGAAGGGCTGCCCGCGTTTGCGATCCATCTCATCCCGTCGTATGTCGTGCTGGTGGTCGTGGCTATCGCGTGGCGTTTCGAATGGATCGGTACGGTTGCCTTTCTGGGACTTGCCGTGCTGTACGCCGTGATGGTGCGATGGCGCATGGACTGGGTGGCCATTATCTCGGGGTCGCTGATTGTTGTCGGCGTGCTGTTTCTGGTGAGCTGGCACTATCACGGCGTCCTGCACGCGGCCAGGCAGGCGCGGTAGCGCGAGTCTTCAAACCGCGACTTGTCGCCTCCTCGATCCCTTCCTTCTGGCGGGCGGCGTGAAGCTCGTCGCCTTCAGGCCGAGCTCGACTCAGTGCCGATGTGCCATCGGCGAGGCGAGCACGAGGACGTTCAGAACGGTGTAGGCCACCGCGAAGAGTTGAATCGGCAGCGCCATGCGGAGGGCCGTCGTGCGATCGGTCGCGTGTCGCCCGGCCAGATGCGCGCTGACCTGCCACGCCAGATACAGTCCGCCGGCGAGGGCCAACCACTGCATCAAGAACAGCGCGTTTGCGTTCATGGCCGACACGCCGCCGCTGGCAGGCCGCGCGAGTTCCCAGCCGGTCGCGTTCGCTGTCCATGCCAGAAGACCAGTCCAGAGCGCCCTGCCTTCGCCAAACAGATGATGGAAGTTGTGCGCCGCGTGCAGGCCTAGCCCGAGAGGCAGGAACGAGTACGCGTAGGTTCTCAGCGACGCGGCGACACCTGGCGACGAGCGATCCCCCCGCGACGCGAGGAACGACACCCCTGCGAGCAGCGCGAGTGGGATCCCGACGCCGAACACGAAGAAGATCACGGTGTAAAGGAGCGGACCCACCTGATACACCGACCACGCGTTCAGCATCACGACCGTCTGCAGGAGCGACACACCAAGGATGGCCGCAACCGTTGTGGCTTCATCGACCGAAGTGCGGTGCGATCGGAACAGCGACAGATCGTGGCCTATTGGCTGCGTCGTGAGCGCCAAGTTGTCGAACGGGCATGCGCGCACGCAGTCGAGGCATCGGCTGCACTCGGCACCGCGGTCCATGTGCGGCGGGAACTGGAACCACATGCACGCAGCGGCGCAGTCCTTACTTCGGCACCGGCTCTGGCAAACCATGTGGTCGCGCGCCGACAAGGCGAGCGGCGCCGTCATCGAGTACAACCCGAAGATGCCGCCAACTGGACATACGTAGCGGCAGAACACGCGCTTCTGGTAGACGACCGCGAGCGCGACGGTGCCGAACGTGAGGACGAGCGCGAGCCAAGCCGTGCTCCGCGGCGTCCGGTCGAGCGAGAAGAGTGCCGTGAACCACGTCAGCAGCAGGAACAGACCAAGCCGCCACCACATGTTCTTGAGCAGGCGCGGCGCCTTTCGACCGAGCGTCCCGATCTTCTGAATCACGTCGCCCACGTAGCCGAACGGGCAAATGACGCACCAGACGCGGCCGACCAGAAAGAACGTGAAAATGACTGCCGGCCACCAAAGGATCCACGTCAACAGAATCGCCGGGTTGTCCGTGGTCTGTTCGCCGAAGAGGCCGGTGCCCACGACGAGCCCAAAGAAGAGGAGCGTCGGCGCGAGGAGCAGCGTGTTGAAGTGACGCCAGCGGAGGAACGCGCCGAGAAACGGGACGGTTAGCAGATCCTTGCCGCTCAGTGCTGGCATTCGTGGATCGGCGCCGCCGTGCCTGCGTGCGACGATGGAGAGCAGCGCGGCCAGCGAAAGTGTGGCCCCGAGGAGCAACCCCACGAACCAGCCATCGGGCACGGTCGGCGCATTGGCGTGGTGCTGCGCCAGCTCGTGATCCACCGCGGCGGCGCCGAGGTGATCGTGCTCCTGGCGGGGAACGTCCGCCTCCCCGCTCGTCGTGCCCATGTCGTGTACGTGCGACGCGGTCTCCGCGGGTAAAGCCGGAGGGCCTGCGGGGAGCCTGCCAGGGGGATGCGTATGCGCGTGCGCGCCAGGCCGCTCAACGTGCTGAGGCGCCGAGTCACTCTGGGCTCTGAAGGACCCCGCGGTCCACAGCCCGACCGCGAGCCCGATCGTGAGACAGCGTCGGAACGTGCGCATCAGCCCGCTGCCTCTTTTCTACGGGTGCCCGTTAGGATGCTGGCAGCCTGGGAACTCAGCGAAGAACACGTTCCCCGTCCAGCCCAGCTCGCGCATGCCGATTTCCGACGAGTAGTACGCGCCGGCAATCCAGCCTTTCAGCAGATCGAAGTGATCGCGCAGCGTAAGGCGAACCGGCCCCGCAGGTCCTCGCGCGCCGATCGGCTGCCCGGTCGTCCACGGCGGCTCCGGCGGCACGCCGGAGGACATCCCGGACGCGTTGCGAAGGATCTCGTCCTGTTCGGCGGCGCTCAGCGCGATCCAGGGTCGCCTCGTCCGATCGAGAGCGCGCCCCTCGAATGCGCCAATCGCGCTGAGAAAGCTGCGCTGGTTGCCCTGCGTGTCGACTGCAAGCAGTTGATCGATGAACTCGGCGGTCTTCGCCTTCGACGCGCCGGGCACGATCCGCTCGGCCAGCGACTGCAGCGTCTCGAACTGATGGGTGTCGAGAAACTCCGGCTTCCAGTCGGCGGCCGTCGCCTTTGCGTCCGCCTGAGCGATCGTCGCGTGGTTTGCCAGATGCGATTGCATCGGGTGACCCTCCGCGAACCCTGGGATCGCGACGCCGGCCCCGATCGTGCCGGCGAGGATCTGCATGACATCCCGCCGGCTCAAGCCGGAGGCCTGTGCAGACTGGGAATGCAACCGGATCCTCTTGTCGTTCGACATGGGTGATCCTACGTGAGATTTCCCTTCTTCATCTCGCCGAGCAGGTAATCAGTCGATCGCACGGCCAGCGCCATGATTGTCAAGGTCGGGTTCTGGCAGGCACTCGACACGAAGCAGGAGCCGTCCATGACGAACAGGTTCCTGAGGTCGTGCGTCTGCTGGAACTGGTTCAGAACTGCCGTCTTGGGATCGCTGCCCATCCGTGCGACGCCGATCTCGTGGATGCCCATGCCGGGAACACGATTGGGCACCATCCACGGTCGGATGTTTCTAGCGCCGGCGGCATCGAGCATTTCGGCGGCGGATTCCGCCATGTCGGGAATCATCGCCCGCTCGTTATCACTCCAGCCCATGGTGATTCGCAGGACGGGAATGCCGAAGATGTCGACGACATGGGGATCCAGCTCGACGTAGTTCTCTCGGCGCGCAAGACATTCGCCGAATCCTGACAGCCCGACCGTCGTCACCGGATCGAGCAACCCGCGCTTGAATGCCTCGCCGAATCCAGGCGCCTTCATGTTGAACGCGACACCGGCGCCACCCTGAAAGCCATATCCGCGAAGGAACTTCTTGTAGCCTGGCTCCTTCTTCGTATTCCTGAACCGGATGACATACAGGCCGTTCGGCCGGTTCGGGCCGTCGAGGCTCGGCTTCTCCGGCAGATCCGGAAACTCGCCGGTTGCGCCACCGGCCACCCACAGGTGGTCCTGCAGGTAGTGCCCGAGCACGCCGCTCGAATTCGCCAGCCCGTTTGGATACTCGCGCGTGGCCGAATTGAAGAGAATCCTCGCCGACTCCAGCGCTTGCGCGCAGAGCACGACGACCGGAGCGATAATCTCCCTGGCCTGCCTGGTCGTCCGATCGATATAGAGGATGCCGCTCGCGCGGTTCCGTCCGGCGTCCGTCAGGACCTTGTAAACCATCGCGTTGGTGACGAGCGTGCAGCGGCCCGTCGCGATCGCATCAACGACAGTGGTGAACGCGGAGTTGAAATACGATTTCGTCGCGCACCCGCGCTCGCACGGTCCACAGTAGTGGCACTGCGAACGCCCGTTGATGGCCCTGGTCAGGTTCGCCGCGCGGCCGAGCGTCACGATCCGGCCGAGTTTCTCCTTCGCCCGGTTGCGGAGTCGGACTTCGGCGCAGCGCAATCCCATAGGCGGATGGAAGCGGCCATCGGGCAGCTCGTAAGACCCCTCCGTCATCCCGGTAATCCCGACGTAGTCCTCGACGATGTCGTAATACGGCGCGACGTCTGCGTAGCCGATGGGCCAGTCCTCGCCGTAGCCGTCGTGCTGCGCGGCCTTGAAATCCAGTTCGCTGAGCCGATAGCTCTGACGTCCCCACACGTTCGTGCGGCCGCCAACGATCCGCATGCGCCCCTGCCAGCTGAACGGCTTGTCGCCGGGCGAGGTGTACGGCTCCTCGAGATCGTTGGCGAACCAGTCGTAGTTGTATTCCGTGCAGGCGTAGCAGTCCTTCTGCGTCGGCCGCGTACGGCGGACTATCTCCGGAGCCTCGTCGCGGTACTTGAGATCGAAGGGCCGCGCGTGCTCGCGGTAGTCGCTGGCGCCGTGCGCACGTCCGGCATCGACCAGCGCGACCTTGACCCCGGCTTCGCACAGGCGCTTCGCCGCCCAGCCGCCGGATGCGCCCGAGCCAACCACGATCACATCGACCTGTTCGGGAACGCTGTTTGGAAGCTGCATGGCCTTTCTGGGCTCTACTTCCTTCCGCCACCTGCAGTCGCTGCAGTGGTTGAAACCGAAGGTTCGGCAGATTCGATCCGGCTGAAGGAGACGGCGGTCGAGACCGGAGGCGTCCGCCGCAGCATGCGGGGAGCGGCGATCAGCGCGAATCCGTAGAGGGCGAGCGCGGCAAACAGAGTTTCAGGGCGTCCCTGCGGGAAATCCGCCAATACCAGCTTGGCGCCGGTGACGAGAATTAATGGGTAGACGAGCCATGCGGCCTCGCGTCCGGCCGGATATCGCGCGCTGGCCGCGAGCGCCAGCGTGGCGGCCACGAGCACAGCCGTCCTGATCGTGGCCAGCACCGAGTCGTCGATGTGCTCGACGTCCAGCAGCAAGGTCACGGCCTCGGTGATCGCCAGCCCCACGGCGGTGCACACAAGCGTCACAATCAGCACCAGTCGCGGGATGCTCGCGAGGATGCGCCATGATTCGAAGGCACGACGGATCGGCAGGAACGTCGCGATCGCCACGGCTGTCAGCGCCACGAGCTGCGAGAGAGAAGCAGCCGTCCATGCCGACGGCGGGAACAGCAGAGCGATCGCCGCGGTGTTCACCAACCCGGAGGCAAGCGCAGCGGCGATCGCATACACCGTCGTCTGCAATGCGAGCGTCAGCCGGCCGTTGCGATGAGCGAGCGCGGCGCAAACAACGCACGCTGCTGAATAGACAACTGAGCCGGTACTGGTGCCCGCACAGAGTGCCACCCCGACGATCGCGAAGAGCTGCGCCATCAGCGCGTAGAAGAAGAAGTTCTTCACATGCCGATGGCGCTCCACAAAGGCGAACGCGACGACGTAGCCGAGAATCGCGAGAACGAGGCTCGCGATACCGACCATGACGACATTCGAGCCGCTGGATCGGATCAGATAGATCGCGCCGCCAAACGCAACCGTCAGCACGCCGACGGACTGCACGACCTCGAAGGGGATCACCGGCCGGCCAATGAGCAGCGTACGGATCGCGAAGCTTCCCAGATACGCGCCCAACATCAACATCTGCACAACGAGCACGGCGCTGATCTGAGCCGTCCCCGCGACGCGCGCGGTCAGGATGAGCAACATGCCGTTAGCCACCGCGGCGGCCGGCCAGCGAAGCACGGTCCAGTCCTTGATGTACCCCAGCCACAACGTCGCGACGCCGACGCCGATCGCGAGGATGGTGTAAGCCGTCCAGCTGCCGGTCACAATCGCAAGACCCGAGGCGGAGATCAGCGCCCCAAAGGAGACGACCCACGCCAGCCCCTCGAGCGTGCGCGTCGACGACAGGAGAAGCGCTGCGGCCGTCAGCGCACCGAGAAGCGCGGCACTCTGCGCAGGGGAGACGACGTTGAACCGGAGCGTCGCCTCCCAGACAAGCGGATAGCCAATGAGGGCGGCGGTCAGCGCGTGGGCAAACGCGTCGATCTGCGCGCCGCGCGCCGCCGCCCGCGACGCCAACAGCAACCAGGGCGCGCCATACAGAAGGCCGAGAGCCACACCGGCCTCGGCCGGCACCACGTGCGAGCCGGTCAGCGCACGCAGCAGATAGGCGCCGCCGAGCACGACCAGTGTGCGCCCGGCGAGCCCGAGCCATTGCTGAACCGGGGTTCGGTCGAACCCAACGATCGCGGCGAGTCCGTCGTCCGCGGCGGCTTCGCGGATTGGCGCAGGGGTCCGCCCTTCGAGAACAGACAGCCGCTGTTCCAGATCGCTGATTCGATCGGTCAGGTGAGCGATCCGCGACTCGAGCCGGACGACGCGATCCTCCATGGCCCCTCCGGACACTGTTCGCCGGAAATCCGAGAGCAATCGCCGGAAACACCGTCGGAATTCCGTCAATCCGGACAGAAACGTCCGCCGATCGACAACGTTGCGACCGGTATTGCAAACCGCTGCCCGGACACCAACCTCGGCCGGGCAGTTGGAAAACAATGGCGGGCGAGGCTATTCTGCTCGGCAGTGAGGACACGATGACGAACCGGCAACGGCGAATCGGCCCAGTGTTCGCTCTCGCGCTGCTGGCGGCAGGCTGCGGCGCCAAGAGCATCAACCAGGTGCTGGCGGATCCGGCCAAGTACCGCAACCAAACGATTACGGTGCACGGCACCGTGGAGGAAAGCGCGTCGATCCTTGGTAGGGGAGCCTATCGGATCACAGACGGCGACAAGGGCCTGTGGGTCGTCACCAGCAGCGGAGCGCCGAGCAAAGGTGCGAAGGTGAATGTGACCGGTCGTCTGGAGGAAGGGTACGATCTGAGCGGCTTCGGGGGCGCACTCAAGCTGCCGGGATCGCTCCAGAGCGGACTGGTGCTGGTCGAGTCGTCACACAAGGCGCAGGATTGACGAGTGCGCCTGCAGTTTGACGACCTGACGTTCGATCCGCAGAGCCGGCAAGTCTGGACGCGCAAGAAAGAAGTCCGGCTTTCTCCGAAAGCATTTGATTTGCTCGCGCTGCTGATCTCTCGGCCACCGGCCGCGAATCGTGCTGACTCTGTAGCCAGATCTGCGGATACCCGGTCCGGTTCGTCACGAACGCGAACTGGTCACCGACGGGAGAAACGGCCGGGTCAAATTCGTCGCGCGTGGTGTTGAGGACGGGGCGCGCCGGAGAACCGTCCAGCGGGATTGCGACAACATCGAAGTCCGTCGCCTCCCAGGTCGCCGCAATGGTGTTGCCGGCCGACGACACGCTCGGCGAGCCTTCGTTCCCGGGAGTGGTCGTCAAAGGAACAAGGCGCCCCGTGACCGTATCGGCGAGCCAGAGATGTGCACCCGGCGTCGATCCTCCAGCTCTCGCACCGGTGGAATCCGAAGAAAGAACACCGTCCTGCCGTCCGGTGAGATAGCCGATCTCCATGAACTGGTCGGATTTGAAGTCCGCAGGCCCCCCGCGTGCCTGCTCGGGGCTCATGTACGGCACCGTGCCCATCACAAGACCGGCAGCGGTCTCGGTCGCGGTGTAGGCCCCGATCAGCGACGGCTCCGCGTCCGCCGTCTTCGCGAGACCGAAGTCCACGATCTTCACGCGGCCGTCTGGCGTGACCATCACGTTCTCGGGCTTCAGATCGCGATGGACGATTCCCGCCTCGTGCGCCGCCGCGAGTCCCTCGGCGATCTGATGCGCGACCTCGATCACGCGTTTGAGCGGCATGCGGTTGCGGTTCATCTCGGTCCGAAGCGACTCGCCCTCGATCAGCTCGGAGACGAGATACTGGACGTCGCCCTGGGCGCCGACGTCGTAGACCGTCAGGATGTTTGGGTGGTTGAGCGCGCTTGCAGCGACCGCTTCCTGGGCGAATCTCCGCTGCCGATCGGGATCGAGCGCGGCATGATCGTGAAGGATCTTGATCGCGACGAATCGCTGGAGACGTGTATCACGTCCGCGATGTACCTGCCCCATGCCGCCGGCGCCGAGCGGCGCGATGATCTCGTATGGCCCGAAGTGCGACGGCAGTTCTGGCATCCGGTGTTAGCGATGGACCTAAAAGATACTGCCGACGTTTGAGAGCGTCAACGAAGCAGAGACTTGCCGTTTGCACTCAGTGTGCGAGCCGCTTCAGTTCATGCCGCCTGGGGCGAACGCGATGCGAGACTCAGGCTAGGAATGACGAAGTGCCTCCATCGGGTCGGGTGGCTCGCTGGACGGGCAATGACACAGCCGTGAAGGCAACGCCCATGAGGAATAAGGCCACGAAGCACCGAGAAGAAATTGTCGGACACAAAGTCTGCCGTCATCGGCGTGACATTGCCCGATGCGGTCTCTGGTGCGATCGCCAGCGTCTGGCTGCCTGACGTCGCAATCAGGCCCGTGACCGTTCGGGCATCCGCACGAACGGATGCGTACTCGGGTTGAGAGAACCAGCCGCCGCCTGTCGTGCCCACCTGAGCGCGACGAGCGTCCGCGGATAGGCGGCTGAATCACTAATCACTGATCACTGATCGTGAATCCCGAATCCTGAATCCGGGATCCCGGATCTCTGGATCCCGAAGGGTCAATGCCATTCTTAGTTGAAAATGGGTGACGCTTGGCGATCACGCAGCTTGACCTTTGGTTGTGGCGCGAACGGCGTGCGCTAACGCGCGCTGCAGCTCGGGTAATGCCTCAAAGTGTTTAATGCGATGGAGTCGAGGCTCGAGGTCGAGCAGGGCGGTGGCCACCCAGCGCTGCTTCTGCTCGCTGGTTTTCCAGTGATCGACTTTGTCGGTGCGGCTGGCGATGCGTGCGTGAATCGATTCGAGAATATTCGTGGTTTTCAGACTGACGCCGACCGTGCGGAAGCAGCCCAATCGGTGCAGCGTTAAGGTTTCCTCACAGCCTTCGTCGAGACTGCCGGCAGCCGACAGATTCAGCAGCGCGACCTCGCGGCGCACTTGCTGGAGTGCTTTCTTGGCGCGCTCATAGGTCGGCTGTTCGTACGCCGCTTGCAGCTTCTTGCGGATGCCGCGTTGATGCTGCGGGGGCAGATAGCGCATCACGTTTTCCCGCTTGTGCCACTGACACCGCTGCACGATCCCCCGCGCGCCGAACGCCTCGGCGACCGCGGCCCGTAACCCTTTGCTGCCATCGATCACGACCAGGAGACCGTGCTCGATGCAGAGCCCTCGCGCGAGTAAGCTCCGCAGAAAGTCGGCACATACGACCCGATTCTCCGTCGCCGTCTGGACGAACCCCAGAATGCGTTTTTCCCCAGTCGTCCAGACGCCGACCGCCACGACCATCGCATCCGCGGCGAAGGTCTTCCCGTCGAGCACCACGGCAACGATCTGTTCGCCGCCGAGCCACCGCTCGTGCAAGGCGCGCAACCGCCGCCGGGTCGCGCACTGAAACCGCCGCGAGATGGTCGACCCGCTCAGCCCAAACGCGGACGGGATCAACGAGACGCAGCGACCATATTCGCGCGTCGACACGCCCCCTAAGATTGTCCGCATGAGGGCCTGGTCAATCGCCCGGGGCTGCTGCAACGCGGCATAGGTCTGCAGCGCGACTTCCGTATTCGTCGCACGGTCTCGGACGCGCGGCACTGCGACCCCCACCTTCTGATGTCCCAAGTAGATTGAACCCCGCTGCTGTCCCCACCGCACCCGCGACGGTGCGCCGTCGTCTCGCGCATAGCGGCGACCGGCGATGCTCGCCACTTCCCTGGCCAGCAACTCGCCGACATGGTCCAAGGCAATCGGAATCAACGCCTGCAGCAGCGCCACCTGCGTATCCACCGTGCTCAGATCAAACCTCGGCAACGCGGCTGACATCTCACCCCGCGCTCCAGGTGTTCTTCCGTTTCTCGACGTTCTGACGTACTGTCCTCTTCATGGGTGGTCCTCCTTGAGCTGACGAACTTTCTTGGTCGAAAGCAGTCTGCCCGATCTGGAGGCGCCACCCAAATTTCAACTGAGAATAACTCGGATCCGGATCCCGAATCCCGAATCCCGGATCCCGGATCCCGGATCCCGGATCCCGGATGATCCCGATGACGACTGGAACTCGGTCTGGACCGGGTTTCCGATTCGAAGCACCAGTCCGCGCAGAGGACCGTCCAGTCACGACTCGCTTTCATTGAAGAAAGAAGAGAAATGTCTTGACAAGGTTTCGTCGAATCGATCGCGCGAGTCTGAGCCGGCGATCCAGATGCGCTCCTGAACGCGCAGGCTGCGCGACAGCAGGTACTTCGACGTCATCGAGGCTCAACGGACGCTGTCGGATGTCGTTCGCTTCCCTCGGGCCATTCTGGGGCGTCAGAAATGACGATGCTATAAGGGCAAATGACGACTCTCGAGACCGCTTCGCGCCTTTCGGATTCGGAGCTCCTCGTCGAGGTGAAGGCCGCCGCAGAAAGCGAGCGCCATGCGACCGCACGGCTCATCGCCTTGCTCGCACAGGTCGATGCGCGACGGCTGTATCTCGGTGAGGGCTGCTCGTCACTCTTCACCTACTGTACGCAGGTGCTCCACCTCTCCGAGCACGCGGCCTACGGACGCATCGAGGCCGCGCGGGCGGCACGACGGTTTCCAGTCATGCTGGATCTGCTCGCGGAGGACGCGATTACACTCACCACCATCACCCTCCTCGCACCAAACCTGACGTCGGCTAACCATAAAGACGTACTGAACAGTGCACGTCACAAGAGCAAGCGCGACATCGAGCACATCGTCGCGCGCCTCCGCCCACAGCCGCCGGTTGCCCCAAGCGTGCGCAAGCTTCCGGCGGCGACACCAGTTACCACCGCTGTGACGATGCCTCTGGTTGACTCTCATTCTGGCGACGAACCGCGAACCCTTCGCCCGCCAGCGCCACCTCGTGCCGCCGTGATGCCGATCGCGCCGGAACGCTACAAAGTGCAGTTCACCGTGTCGCGCGACACGCATGACAAACTGCGCCGTGCCCAGGATCTGCTGCGACACTCGATCCCGAACGGTGATCCTGCCGCGATTTTCGATCGAGCGCTGACGCTGCTGCTGATTGATTTGGAGCGCACAAAACTCGGAGCGTCCGCGCGGCCGCAGACGGTGCGACGATCGCCATCAGAGTCGCGTCATATTCCCGCCTCGGTACGGAGAGAAGTGTGGAAACGCGACGGCGGCCGGTGCGCGTTCGTTGGAGGGTCGGGGCGGTGCACCGAGCGAGGGTTCCTCGAGTTCCACCATGTGAAGCCGTATGCAGACGGCGGAGCGACAGTCGTCGAGAACCTCGAGTTGCGCTGTCGGGCACACAACATGTACGAAGCGGGGCAGTACTTTGGGAGTCGGTTGCCGCTGCTGGTAAGGGAGGTCGCCGAGTGGCGTTACTCCACAACGACTCGGTCCGGACCCAGTGTCAGCGGCTGATGTTGTCGAGCATCCAGATGCCGCCAGTGGGATTCACGACCGGGATGGCCAGCCGGCCGCGAGCGATATCCAGCTCCAATCCCACGATGTTCAACGGGGCTTGCTCACCGACTCCGGTGAACGTCGTCATAGGGAACGGATCGCCGACGGTCGTCCCCTTGGTGGAATCGAAGGCGATCGCCCAGACATTGAACAAGCCTCCGCGGTCGGAGGAGAAATACAGGAGCCGCCCAACCGCGCTCCAGCGTGGTTTGTCGTTCCAGAACCTGCCATCGGTGATCTCGATCCACCGCCGGCCTTGTGAGCTCACAACGGCGATCTTCGATTCCGGTGACCAGACTCCGCTTCCCGTGGCGCCTCACGCGCGAAGCGCGCCCGTCGCTCGGGGTCTGATGTGAAGTGCAACGGCAGGATCTTGATCGCGACGTCCCGCCCCAGCTTGCTGTCGCACGCTCGATAGACCTCTCCCATGCCGCCGGCTCCGAGCGGCGCGACGATTGTGTACGGGCCGATCTGCCGGTTCAGCATCGGTATTCCGGTGGCCGCGCCTGCGACGACAGCCGCAGCGGGCGTTTCGAGGAAGCCACTCGACGCCGACTCGTACGCGAGCAGTGACTCGATTTCCTGCCGCAAAACCTCATCGCCGTCGCACGCCGCCCGCAGAAACGCAGCGCGCTCCGCTGCGGGACGCGCCAGCGCCGCATGGTGAAGCTCCGAGATCCGTTTGCGTCGGTCAGGCTCCATAAACTCGCAGAGGTCACGCGCGTCGAGATAGGAGGCGAAAAAATCAGCTGAGAGCTGTCAGGGACGGCGGTCCGGCGATCCGCTGCGGGACAGCTCGCGCATCAACCAGTTCTTCGCGAACTTCCAATCCCTCATCACGGTCTCCTGGGAGATCTTCAATACTTCCGCCGTTTCCTCGACGCTCAAGCCGCCGAAGAACCGCAGCTCGACGACCTGGGCCTTTCGCTGGTACTGCGCCGCAAGCGCGTGAAGCGCCTCGTCGATGGCGATCAGATCGTGCGGCCCATCGCTGGCGACCAGCAGGTTCTGATCGAGCGTCACTCGATGAAGTGCGCCGCCGCGCTTCTGGTTCTTTCGGGCCCGGGCGAAGTCCACGAGCACGCGGCGCATCAGACGAGCGGCCATCGCGAAAAAGTGCGCGCGATCCTGCCACTGGACGCGCCGGATATCAACCAGCCGGATGTAGACCTCGTTGACGAGCGCCGTGGCCTGAAGGATGTGGGACGGTCGCTCGCCCGCCATGTGCCGTTTCGCAATGCGCCGCAGCTCGTCGTGCACGAGCGGCAACAGCTTGTCGATGGCCGCCTGGTTGCCGCCTCGCCATTCGATGAGCAACGCGGTCACCTTGCCCGACCCTCGCTGGACCTCTCCCCCGGTCGCTTCCGGTCGGCCACCTCGAGCCTCGTCCCTCAACCTGGCTCGGGACGACCCTGAGCGTGTCGAAGGGTCTTTCGGGCCGGAACTGCTGCGGGATTTGACGTCGGGCACAGCGCGCCCATTCTACGCCCGCCTGCCATGACAGCTGTTCTCTCCTGACTGCGCCTCCCTCCCCGACAGGCGGCCTTGGGCTGCCGGGAGGGACGAGATGGCGATCCGGTTTTCAGCGGTTTCTCTCGCTTTTCTGATCGTCGCACAACTGGCAGACTTGGAGGCCGCACCGCTCGGCATGCCCTCGAACCTCGAGGTCACTGCCGTCTTTCAGCCCTTCCTCGACAAGATGTGGCAGTCGTCGCCGACGTTCAGGGGGCAGTGCCGCAGGCTTGCGGCAGGAACCGGGCTGCGTGTGAGCGTGCTCGTGGAGGATCGGCAGCGTCGGTCGCTGTCCCTGCACGCCCGCACCGTCCTCACGCGTCAAACCGGTACCTGGTTGCGGCGCAGGTCTATCTCAACCCGGGTCTGGACGTGCCGGAGCTGGTCGCCCATGAAATTGAGCACATCCTCGAGCAGTTGGATGGGGTGGATCTGAAGACACAGGCCGGCAGCGGCGCCGTGTGGAAGAGCGACGATGGCGCGTTCGAGACGCGGCGCGCGATCGAGGCCGGCAAGCGCGTCGCCCGAGAAATCAGAATGGGGGCCGATATAAGAAACGCGAGCTATCGGCCAGCCGACACCAACACCGAACTGATGACGACCGTGATACAGCAGGATGTTGACGCGACTCCGCTGTCGCCGCGTTCTTCGCGTATCAGTGGCGGCGGACGCTTTGTCGTGTTCACCTCTTCGGCACGACTCGTCGATGCCGACCACAATCAGTTCCAGGATGTGTACGTGCTGGATCTCGCGACCGGTGAGTGCTCCTTCGAGAGCGTCGGACCAGATGGATCGCCAGGCAACGGCGAGAGTCTCAGCCCAGGCATCAGCAGGGACGGACAGTTCGTGGTCTTCGAGTCGGCTGCGGGCAATCTGACGGATACGCCGTTCCTGTCCGGCACCTTTCACGTATTCCTGCGCGACCGAAGGACGGTGTGACGCGGCTGTTGACGACGAATGCGAATGGAGAGCCTGCGAATGGCGCCAGCGGGAACCCGGTAATCAACGCGGATGGCACCGCCGTAGTTTTCGAATCGAGTGCCACCGACCTGATCGCCACACACGAAAACGTCCGCAACTCGGTCGGCATCTACCTGTTTCAGCTCACCTCCGGATCGCGCACGCGGTTGGACGTCAGGACCGATGGACGACCACTCACCGGGTCGAGCATGTCGCCTGCCATCAGCGCCGACGGCCGATTCGTCGCATTCGTGTCGACGAATGATTTGACGTGTGGATCGGCGTCCGAGTGTGTTTCCGAGCCTTCTGACAGGAACGGTGTCGCAGACATCTACGTCCGAGACACGACGATGGCCGCCGTGAGGCGCGTCACCCGCAGTTATCGCGGCGGTGATCCGGACGGCCCCAGTTACGACCCGGCAATCAGCGGCGACGGACGGTTCGTGGCTTTCGTCTCTGAGGCATCGAACCTCACGCCTGATTCAATCAAGCGCGGCGCCCACGTCTACCTGCAGGACGTCGTGACCGGAAGCACTGAACTGGTCAGTCGGTCGCCGAGCGGCCGTCTGGCAAATGGCGCCAGCCTCCGACCGGCTCTCTCGCATGACGGTTCCAGAGTCGCGTTTCAGTCGCTCGCCTGCAATCTTGTGTGCGAGGGCAAGTGTCGCGACGAGAAGACCGACATCAACCTGCTTTGGGACGTCTTCCTGTATGACCGATCCACGCAGCGGACCACGTGGGTCAGTACTGAAGGAAACGAAGCGTGGATGGACAACAGCTGGGCGCCGACGCTCGACGACGGGGGCCAGATCATTGCCTTCGGATCACGTCATCCTGTAAGTGCTCGGGATGAGCGACGTGACGAAGACCTTTACGTGTACCGCGTGCGATAGCCACCGTACCTATGGTGTGCTTCGAGCGAGCGGATAGCGTGGAGCGGAATCTATCTACTGATGGCTGCCGTGGCGGCGCCGTAGACCTGCCGCGACTTCGCGCCCTGCAGCCACACCAGCGCCTTCAGGTTGTCTGGTCCCCAGGCGGCTGCGATCGGCAGCTGTTTTTCGACGACGGTAGTCTTGGCGCTGAGTGGATCCAGAACCCGCAGGTCACGAGTGACCGCCACATGGTGCAGCGTTCGGCCCTTGTTCTCCCCACTCTTGACCATCGTCGTCAGACCGTCTTGAGTGATGGCTATCACGACCTCGATCTTTTCGGTAGCCGCCGGCGCGGCGGGCAGGTCGATCTTCAGGTCGACTTTGCCAGCGGCGGCAGCCGCAGATACACGAATTGGCAGATGCGACCGGACTGCGGCCGACGCGATCGCGCGACGGATCAGATCGCTTTCGGTTCCAGGGATCGCCACGTCGCCGTCGACGACCATCTGCGGCGTATACAGGTTTTCGTTGCCGAAGACCGGCGAGTACGCCTGCTGCCGCCTGGTATACGAGGACGAAGAGAACGTGTCCTTCCAACCGAGATGATTGAAGTAATCGACGTGAAGACCGATGGGAATGACTTCGGCGCCCTCGACCGGCTGCTCCCGCTGGAGCGCCTCGAGCAGCGCATCGGCGGGTGGGCAGCTCGAACACCCTTCCGACGTATATAACTCGACGAGCACGGGCACCCGCGCGGCCGGAGCGGGGCCGGTGGACGGCAACAATGCCGCGAGCGCAGCCGCCAAGAGCCACTGTTTCATGCAGAGCGCGGGGGCAGGCTGACCTGCCCCCGCCAGACTTATGTTAATCGCTTCCGGGCAGCGGGCGCAGGAACTTCTGGAACGCCCAGTGCTCGACACGCGCACCCTGCAGGCGTCCCAGTTCATCCGCGCGGCGGAAGTGAATGCCCTGCAGAATTCGCACATCCACGACCTCTTGCGCCGCGTCGGAGAACCGGCTAAACGAACGCGGGTTCGTCAAGAGACCCGCATTCGGACTCGAGACGGTGAACTCGAACTCGTCGGTGTCGAAGAAGAGCTGCAGGAGGGTCGTGACGGCGCCAGTGATGTTGTTCGCGCCCGAGGTATGGTCAGGGTACGGGGGAGTTGCCAGGAACGGCGTCCAGTTCGGATCGCCAACGGTCCGAGGATTGCCGTCGTTGTCTCCCTCGCGGATCGCGGTATAGGGCCGCCAGAAATACAAACGCGCTCACGCTACCATCGGCGGTCGCCAATGAACTTTGGTGTTTTCCGGGTGTTTTCATCAGGTTTTTCTCATGACTGCTTTCTGGTTCGTCCTTGCCGGCGGCTGAAACGTTTCGTGGTGGACCCGGGCTACACTGACGGCGTGTCTCGCATCGTTTTCTCGTCCTCTTGATGGTTCTGTCGCTCGCGGGCACGGCCTGTCACGCAGCGCTGCCGCCTCCGGCGCCTGTAGCAAAAGCACCAGCACCGGCAGAGAGGTCTGGCTGGATCAATTCGCCCGGGGTTATTCCCCGGCCGCAGCGGTCAGCTCTTTCTCGTCCCGCGAGAAGGCGACTTCATCGTCGATCGCGATCCGCTGTACGCGTTCATGCACGGCTCACCGTGGGACTACGACACTCACGTGCCGCTCCTCTTCCACGGACGGACATTCATCAAGCAAGGTGTCGTGAACGACACGGTGACGCAGCAGGATGTCGCGCCGACGCTGGCGGCGCTGCTGGGCACGGCTCCACCGGCAACCGCGATCGGTCGCCCTCTGCAGCAGGCACTCGCGTCGACGACCGTACGGCCGCGAGTCGTCGCGCTTTTCGTACTCGATGGCGCGCGGGTCGACTATTTCGAGACGTACGCGGACGTGATGCCGACGCTCTCACGCCTCCGGCGCGAAGGTGCGTGGTTCAGCCATGCGCGCGTGACATCCGTGCCAACGTTGACCGCTGTCGGCCATGCGAATCTCGGAACCGGGTCCGAACCGCGCATTCACGGCCTCGTGGTCAACCACCTGTTCAATCGCGTGACGGGCAAGCCGCAGGAGGCCTACAACGGACTGGATCCCGGCGAGCTGATGGCGCTGACGCTCGCTGACGTGTGGAACATCGAGACGGACGGGCGAGCGATCATCATCGGACAGGGGGGCGCGATCCGGGCCACCGCGGGACTGGTGGGCCACGGCGCCTGCATCCTCAACGGCCGGCGCGTACTCGCCGCGAGCTACAGCACCCGCGATGCCGGATGGGAAACAAATCCTGCCTGCTACACGATGTCGGAGGCCTTGAAACCGCTGAACGCTCACAAGTACTGGGAGGAGCTGGACGGGAAGTGGATGGGGCACGACATTTCCGATTCTATTAAGTTCCGACACTCGGCGGTTTTTCAACGGTTCGAAGGTGACGCCCTCGCCGCCGTGCTGGAGCGTGAGCCCATCGGCGCCGACGACGTCACCGATCTGCGTCCTGGTGAATCTCAAAGGATCCGACTACGTCGGCCACGCGTACGGGCCGGCATCGGCAGAGATGAAGGCGGAGTTGACGGAGCTGGATCGCCAGATCACGCGCGCGCTGAGCATCATCGCGCGGAAAGCCGGTGAGGACCACCTCGTGACGACATTCGTCTCGGATCACGGCATGCCTGGCGAACCTCGCCCAGGCGGCCGCCACTACATGGACGATATCAGCGCCCTCGTCGATAAGCGCTTCTCACTTTCAGGCGGAACCGTCATCCAGTATTACAACGACGCCGCCAACAACGAGATGCATCTCGACACAGAGAAACTCCGAACGCTTGGGTTCTCGTTGAAGGATGTGGCCGCGTTTCTCGAGTCCCAGGGATTCTTTGCCGCGGTGTACACCGAGGACGAGGTACGCATAGCCCAGAGCCGGATCGCGCTGCGCGCTCAGTAATCATGCGCGTCCCAGTCGCCGCATCATCGCGCGTAGCGTGCCGCCCGGATCGCGGGCAACGCCGCGACCGACCTCGCCAAGCAATCGCGCCGCCTGTGCGGCATTGCCGCCGGTGCGCCTGAGCGCCTCCTCGATCGCGATCCGCTGAAGTGAGGACACCTCGTCCTTCAGGCTCATGGCACCGCGTTCGATCCTTCTCGCGACCGCGGCGCGATTGACACTGGTTTCGCGATCGAGGTCGGACCCTCGCATCAAGACGCGCTTCGGCAGATCCGAGAGCAGCACCTCGGTGCCGGCGCGCTTGTAGACCAGCGTTTCATACATCACGTTGCGCAGTTCCCGGACATTGCCCGGCCATGGATACGCCTGGAGAGCGGCGAGCGCATCGGGCGCAATCGCCTCGACCTCGGGGCGCTTCTCCTCACGCGCGAAACGGCGCATGAAGTGGCGTGCCAGCGGCGGCAGATCTTCGGGCCGTTCACGGAGCGGCAGCAGATGGATCGTCACGATCGCCAGCCGCTCGTACAAGTCCGCCCCGAAGAGCCCGGAGTCGATGAGCGGCCGCAGATCCCGATTGGTCGCGGCGAGCAGCCGAAAATCCACTTCGTGCCAGACGTTCTCGCCAAGCCGACTGACAACACGATCCTCGAGCACCCGCAGCAGCTTGGTCTGCGTCTCGAGAGGTGTGTCGTCGATCTCGTCGAGAAAGACCGTTCCTCCCGACGCCGCCATCAGCTGACCGTCGTAGCGCTGCACCGCACCTGAAAACGCACCGCGCGCGTAGCCAAAGAGCTCGGCCTCCATCAGCTCGTTTGGAATCGCCCCGCAGTTGATGGCCACGAATCGCTTCGGGGCGCGGGGCGACCAGGCATGCAGCAACTGCGCGACCACTTCCTTGCCGGTGCCGGTTTCTCCAGTGATCAGCACAGGCATAGACGTCAGCGCCACGCGCGCAGCGTGCGCAACCACCGCACGCATCGCCGCGCTCTCCGCCACGACGTGAGCCGGAGGCGGTGGCGCTTCGTCCGCGACGAGGAGCTCTTGCAACCTCGCGACGAGCGTCTCGGGTGCATCGGGCCGGCGGAGCGAGATGACGGCGTAGGCACCCCGCGTTACAGCGGTCACCGCCTGCCCGGTCGTGACCGCCGCGCTCGACAGCCAGATCCATCGCGCCGTCGCTTGACGCACGGTCGGCGGCCTGGCGGTCGATGTGGACAGCACCAAAGGGGACACATCGCGGCCGGCAATCTCGAGTCCTGCTGCGCGAAGCGCTCTCGCCACCGACGCCGGCGCCGCCAGCCCGTGCCATCCGATCTGAGTCATAACGTGATTCTAATAACTATTTATCAGTAATTGAATAACGTATTGAGATGCGGTAACACACAAATCGGGCCGATTTCGAGGATTTCCGTCAGGCCAGGGGCATGCACTTCCAAGCCTCCGGCGGTCCGCACGTATGGACGCCTGGAGGACAGAGCACATGACCATCCATTACCCGTTCATCTTCGAGATCGCTGGTGCCTTCCTGGTGCTGCTGACAGCGCTGGCAGTCCTGGCCAGCATCCGCGTGATCAGAGAGTACGAATCGGGCCTCGTCATCAAGCGGTTTGGCAGACAGCTGTCGTCGGGACGAATCATCGCGCTCGAAGGCGAGGCCGGCTATCAGGCGCGGCTGCTCCCGCCGGGGTGGCACGTCGGAGTCTGGCGCTGGCGCTACAAGGTGACGCGCGTGCCGCTGACGGTGATCCAGCCTGGCGAGATTGCGCTGGTCGTCGCGGCCGACGGCGCGGCGATTCCGCCGGAGCGGGTGCTCGCGCGTGCGGTGGTCTGCAATGACTTTCAGGACGCCGAAGCCTTTCTTCGCAATCACGGGGAGCGCGGCCGCCAGATCTCGGTGCTGACGGCTGGCACCTACCGGATCAATCCGGCGCTCTTCGAGGTGGTGACGCCGGCGACGGCCAAGCAGCACGACATGGTGCCCGCGCAGTTGCACGTGTACCAGATGCCGCCGGATCGCGTCGGCATCGTGACGATGCTGGATGGGCGGCCGATTGCGGCTGGGGACCTTGCCGGGCCGATCGTGAACGGACACGAGAGTTTTCAGCGCGGCCAGGCGTTCGTGGACGCCGGCGGCTGCCGCGGACTGCAGGAGGAGGTCCTGTTGTCTGGCTCGTGGAACCTGAACCCATGGCTGGTTCAGATCGAGCAGGTTCCGTTGACGGAGATTCCCATCGGCTACGTCGGCGTCGTGGTCAGCTACGTGGGCCGGGAACATCTCGATGTGTCGGGAGACACGTTCACGCACGGCGATCTGGTCGAGCGCGGACGTAAGGGCGTGTGGGTCGAGCCGCTGCTGCCCGGCAAGCATCCGATCAACGTGCGGGTCATGAAGGTCGAGCTCGTGCCAACCACGAACATCGTCCTCAACTGGGCGCAGAGGACGGAGGCCCATCATTACGACGAACGTCTGTCGTCGATTCTGGTGCGGTCGAAGGATGGGTTTTCGTTCAGCCTGGATGTGTCGCAGATCATCCATATCGGAATGAAGAACGCGCCGCGGGTGATTTCTCGAGTCGGATCGATGCAGAACCTGGTGGACCACGTGCTTCAACCGACGGTTGGCAACTACTTCCGGAACTCGGCGCAGGAGGTCACCGTTCTCGATTTTCTCTGGGCGCGATCCGAGCGGCAGCGCGAGGCGTTCCAGAACATCCGGAAGGCGGTCGAGGCGTACAACGTGGAGTGTATCGACACGCTGATTGGCGACATCGCGCCGCCAGCGGAATTGATGAAGACGCAGACGGATCGCAAGATTGCCGCCGAGCTGGAGCGAACGTACGACGCGCAGCGCGAGGCGGAAGTCCAGCGTCAGACGCTCGAGCGCGAAACCGCGATTGCGAACCTGCAGAGCGAGGTGGTTCGATCCGAGCAGATGGTCCGCATCGCGCAGCAGAATGCGCTCGCGGCCGCGGAGACGGCAAAGGGTGAGGCCAACGCGACGCGGTTGCGTGCGGAAGGCGCCGCCGCGGCGGTCCGGCTCGCCGGTGAAGGTGAAGCAGCATCGGTGCGCGCCGTCGGCGCCGCCAAGGCCGACGCGTATCGTCAGGGCATCGAGGCGGTCGGCGCCGGGGGATATACGGCGATGCAGATGGCCGCGATCCTCGGCGAGAACAAGGTCAAGCTGGTGCCCGACATCGCTGTCAGCGGCGACGGCAGCGGCGGTCTGGTCAACGCGATGCTGGCCCGACTGATTGCCGCGGGCGGGTCGATCGAACCGCCCAGGAAGTAAGTGATCCCCGCTCAGTCCCGCGGCCTCACCGCCGCGGGGCTGAGCCGGCTAATGTGTCATCGGCCGCGACGCAGGCACGTAGAAATCGTCCTGCATCCAGGTGTGGTCCCTCTTGTAGCCTTTGCTGTTCAGGAACTGCTCAATCTCGGACCGTTTGGGTTCCTCGTAATTGTGTTCGATCGCCATGGATCCGAGCTTGAACTCGTCGAACGGAAACCCACGCAGCGCTTCGAACTCTGCGCCTTCGATATCGAGGCTCATGAAGTGAATGTACGACGGAGCGTGGGCCCGCCGCAGGATATCGGCTAACGTCACGGTCGTCAGGTCCACCGTCTTGGTGTCTTTCACGATGTCTTTCCACCGATCGAGATGGCTGGTAATCCCGCCGAGCTCTCCGGCCTGCGCAAACGTGACCTTCACGCCGCTTTCGGCAGCCACTGCCTCTCGGAACATCTGGCACGTGCGACCCGACATGTTCGACGGAAAGGGATCCACGCAGATGCCTTTCCAGCCTCGCCGTTCGAGCGCCCACGTGTTCGAATCGACGACACCGTCAGCCGAGCCGACATCGAGAAAATAGCCGTCGGTCACGTCCGGGAACACTTTCTCCGCGACCCAGCGATCCTGGCCGATTTGCGACGGAAATTTCAGGAGTCCGAGTCGTTCTCGAACGCTGATATCAAAGTTGTGCCATCGCGGAATCTGACAGCACATCTGATTCAGCGCGAACGAACGGCCCACACGCATGCCAAAGTACCCGGCACCGGTCGCCACTGACAGCAGCACAAGCCCTGCCAGGATAACCTTGGCTGGTCGATTGATCATCCGCTCATTCTAAAGCGGAACCACCATGCGGCACATGCGTGAACCGTTCATTCCTGTCGCAACGCGATGATCGGATCGACCGTCGCCGCGCGACGCGCCGGCACATAGCACGCAGCGAGCGCGACCAGGGACAGCAGCGTCGCGACGCCGACATACGAGATCGGATCTGCAGGCTGCACACCGAAGAGCTGACTGCGGAGCATCCGCGTCGCGCCAAGACTCACGGCGACGCCGGTCACCAGACCCGCGAACACGAGCCTGCCTCCCATCATCAGCATCAGGCCGAGGACGTGACGTCGTGGCGCCCCAAGCGCCATCCGCACGCCCAGTTCGTGAGTGCGACGAAGCACGTGGAATGAGAGCACGCTGTAGATGCCTGCGGCTGCGAGCGCGAGGCCGATGATGGCGAATGCGGTGAAGAGCGCCATCGTAAAACGCGGCTGAACGACTTCCTGGCCAAGCACCTCGCTGACCGTGATTGGCCGTCCCAGCGGTTGATCCGGATCGATCGCACGGACCACGGCACGCACCGCGTTCAACTGGAGCATCGGATCGGTCCTCGCCTCGACCGCGAGCATGCGCTGCAAGGGAGCCACGACGGTGTATGGAAGCGCCATGGCTGGCGTCGGCTCGTTCTTCAGGCCGGCATTTCGTGTGTTTGCCATGACCCCAACAACCGTTACCTCCGCGCCTCGGCTGGTGTCGACAAGCGTGCGGGCAGGCGGATGCTCCAGCACATCGAGCCGAACCCGCGCGCCGATCGGATTCTCGCCGGGCGGGAACAGCCTGGCCGCCGCCTCGTTGATCACCGCGACCCGATCGCCCCGCCGGACCTCTGCGTCATCGAACATTCGACCGCCAAGCAATCGAATTCCGAACGCGCGCAGGTGATTGGCGCCGACAAGGTTGATAGTGAGTCGCTTCGATGCGTCCGGCGTCTGTCCGATGATGGCAAACGCCGTTTGCGGTCCGCCAAACGGATGCCCGATCGAGGCGGCGTCGACGCCCGGCAAGGTGCTGACGCGTTCGAGCAGCCCCTGGACAAACTGATTGCGCTCATCGAGCGTTCTGTATTTGGCGGGCGGCAGCGGAACGCCGACGAGCAGCACGCGATCCGGCCGGATACCGGGATCCACGTCATGAAGAACGAGGAAGGTTCGAATCATCAGTCCTGCACTGACGAGGAGCACGACCGACAACGCGACCTCCGCAATGACCAGCACGTGGCGACTGCGCCCGCCGTCGCCTTCGAAGCCCGTGCTGCGTCCGGCTTTCAGGGCATCCGCAACGCCAGGCCTCGACATGCGAAGGGCGGGCACGAGGCCGAACAGGATGCCGGTCAACACTGAGACCACAAGCGAGAACCCGAGCACGGGCATGTTGATCGTCACGCGCGATTCATTGGGAACGTAGAACTCCGGCATCAGCGTGACGATAGTCCGAGTGGCTTCGAAGGCGAACAGCACGCCGAGAGCGCCACCCGCCAGCGACAGCATCACACTCTCGGTCAGCAGTTGACGCAGCAGCCGGGAACGGCCCGCGCCGATCGACATCCTGACCGCCATTTCACGCGTCCTGGCGGTCCCGCGTGCCAGCTGGAGGTTCGCGACATTCGCGCACGCGATCAGCAGCAGGAACCCGACAGCCGCGAGCAGCAGAAGCAAGCTCGTTCGCATTTCGCCGCTCGCGACGGTCACGTCGAGATAGTTTCTGAGCGCGGTCGTGAAGCCCTGCGGTGGAAAGGTCGAGGGTTTCTCCGACGCCAGGCGCTGAACGAGTGCCTTCAGCTGCTCCTCGGCGGCAGCCTTCGACACGCCCGGCGTCAGCCGCATGATCGGATTGACGAAGGACACGTCGGTCCGTGTCGGCGACAGCGGCAGCCAGAACCCGTCGTTGCCGTACCAGCCAAACCGCGGCGGCATCACGCCGATAATCGTGTGCGGACGCCCGTTGAGCACGAGCGTCCGCCCGATGGCTGATGGACTGCCGTCGAACAGCCGCAGCCACAACTTGTAGCTCAGCACGACGACCGGTTCAGCCTGTGCGTCGGGACGAATGTCCGACGGCTGGATCGTCCGTCCGGCGACAGGCGGCACGCCGAGGAAATTGAACGCGTTGCCGGTCAGGAGCACACCACCGAAACTCTCCGGCGCGAACTCTCCGGTCATGAGGACGGTTTCCAGCGACGTCGCCATCACGTCGGAAAAGGCCGGGATCTCGGATAGCTGACGTAGCTCCTCCAGGCGGTAAGCACGTCCCCCGCGGCCGTCGAGTCCTCGAATCTCTGGAGCCCAGATCTCGCCCGGGCGCGCGTAGGGATACGGCGCAATGAGCACACCATGAATCACGCTGAAGATCGCTGTGGTGGCGCCGATCCCGAGCGTCAGCGACAGCAGCGACACCAAGGTAAAGGCTGGACTGCGCCTGAACGACCGAACGGCATATCCAAGATCCTGGGTCAAGGCTTCCAGCAGCCGTCGCATACACGTCTCCCTGATAGTGTAATCACTCATCACTAATCACTGATCCTGAATCGCTAATCCTGAATCCTGAATCCCTGAATCCTTGAATCCTCGAATCCTTGCATCCTCGCATCGACTGGACGAGTCGGATTGCGAGGTTCTACGGGTGAGGTATCCACCAATTCGCGCTTCCCGAACGGGAGTCTCACGATTCGGGATCCAAGGATTCAAGGATTCGGGATTGCGACGGATTCGGGATTCGAGGATTCGGGATTCGGGATTCGGGATTCGAGGATCAGTGATTAGTGATGAGTGATTCATTGACGTCTCGCGTGCTGACCGGTATCATCCCGCCGTGAAAGGGTTCTGATGACGCTGGCATTCACGCGCTGGACCCGGATGAGTGGGTTGCTCATCGCGGTTGCGATTGTCGCCTCGGCCCATTTTGTCCATGGCGCCAACAAGCGCATCGTTCTCATCGCCGGCAAGCCCAGCCATCCGGCGGGCGAGCACGAGTTCCGCGCTGGCTCGCTGCTTCTCCAGAAAGCGTTGTCCGGCGTCAGCGGTGTCACGGTTGACGTGTACACGAACGGCTGGCCGAGCAAAACCGTTGACGGCGCGGTCGTTGACGACAATGCCGCGCTCGATGGCGCGGATGCCGTGTTGATTTACGCCGACGGCGGCGCCGGGCATCCCGCGATTCAGCGCGACCACATGAAGGTCATCGACGCGCTGGCAGCAAAGGGTGTCGGGCTTGGCTTCGCGCACTACGGCGTCGAGGTTCCGGCTGGTGCGCCGGGCGAAGCGATGCAACGCTGGAACGCGGGGTATTACGAGACGAATTTTTCGGTCAATCCGATGTGGACGCCGACGTTCGACGCGCTGCCCAATCACCCCGTCACGCGCGGCGTGCGCCCGTTCGGCAACCGCGACGAGTGGTACTTCAACATGCGATGGACGGCCGATGCCGCGGCCAAAGCACGAATCACTCCTATCCTCACTTCTAAGCCGAGCGACGACGTGCGGAAGGGACCCTACGTGTTTCCGGCCGGCCCATATCCGCACATCATTGCCGACAGCGGCAAGGTCGAAACCATGATGTGGGTCTACGAGCGGCCCGACGGAGGACGCAGTTTCGGTTTCACCGGCGGCCACACGCACACCAACTGGGGTGATGTGAATCAGCGCAAGGTGGTACTGAACGCGCTCCTGTGGATTGCGAAGGTCGAGGTCCCGCCGCGCGGCGTCGAGGACGCGATCGCGCCGGCGGATCTGACGGTCAACCTGGATGTGAAGAAACGGTGAGCCAAGCGTCGAATCTCATTTCTTCCGGCTGAGGCGTTGCACCGGCGGATCGTCAAAGCTGTCGACAATCCACACGTCGGACCTTGACGAGTACGCGGCATAGACGAACCTGCGGCCATCAGCCGTCATGCTGATCCCACCGGTTTCCTGCGACGGCAAGGCCGCGATGGTTTTGGGCTCGCCGTTCAGAGGGATCCGCAGAATCCTGGCATCCGTGAGCGTCTCACCGAGAGGAGAGGTCAGCCCGCGTAAAGCGAGCGTCTTTCCTTCGACGGCGTAGATCGCCGTTCCATCGGCGGCCCATCCGATCGGCGCCGTCCAGTTTGCGTCGCTCTTGTACACAAAGCTCTGCCGCTGATCGACAGTGTCCACCACCCAGATGCCGCGGCTTTTCGGACGGCTCCACATGACGGCCACCCGCCGGCCGTCCGGCGACGGAACCGGCGAGAACATCCAGCCCACGTCGCTGTTGGAGACCAACGGCTGTTCCCTCGCAGTTCCAGGATCGAGCTGGTAGTAATTGCGATTGCCCGCCTGCTGATAAAGGATGTTGTGGCTCGGAGACCACGACACGTTGAAGGTGTCGCTCATATCGCCGGACGAGAGCGGTCGCAGCTGTCCTCCGTCGGCGCTCGACGGTCCAGACACGAGCTCTATCTCCCTCTGTCGACGCAAAAGCAATCGACTGTCCGTCCGAGGACCAGCCGCCGGTCAGGTTGAACGAGTCGAAGAACGTGAGCTGCTTCGGCGCGCCGCCGGCAATCGGCATCGTGTAGATGTTGGCCGTGGGCTCGTGGCCGATATTGAATGCGATCGACTGCCCGTCGGGCGAGATGTGCGGTCTCTCGATGAGTGACGTTCCGTGGGTCAGTTCTCTGGTGACCGTGCCGCCGTCCGGGCCAACGTCGAGCGCCCACAGATTCGAGTGATACGGGGCTCTCGCGTAGACCAGTCGACCTCCGTCGGACGAGAGCGCGAAGGACTGATCGGTTTCGAGGCCCGTCAGCAGGCTCGTTGACTCGGGCTCACGTGCTGGCTGCCCCGGATGAACCCGCACCTTATAGAGCGTGTCGGTCTGGTTGAGCTGTTGCAGATAGTAGATGGCGTCTCCCTTCGGCGTCCATCGCGCAGAATAGATTCCTGAGCGCTCAGTGAGAATTCGAGTCTGCTCCGTGCCGTCCGGGCGGACCGTCCACAACGTGAATCGTCCCTGGAAGTCGCTGCTGGTGAACGTAAGCAGCCCTGAGGTCGGCGACCAGTCGATGTCCCATATCGCCGAGCTGACATCGTGCATCGACAGGGTTCTCTGGCGGGCTCCCTCCTTGTTGACGAACCAGATCTTCCCGCCAAGGAAGCCGGGAATCACCACGGTTGATCCATCAGGGGACCAGCACGCCACGTACATTCCTGGGGGCGACCAGGCGAGGGGTTCCACCCATCTGAGGGATGACATACACGCCGTTGTACCTTGCGCCGCGGGCCCAGACGAGCAGCTCGGAGCCGTCGGGAGACCAGCGCAAGTGACCTGCTTCCGGTGCCGTAAGAATTGCCAACGCCGATCCGCCGGCCAGTTCCTGAACCAGGACCTTTTTCTCGGGCGCATCGTTCGACACATACGCAATGCGTTTCCCATCAGGAGACAGCGCCGGCGCACTCTCCTTCCCCGTGAAGGTGACCTGTTTGTGCTGTGGGTCGAGTCTTACGGGGATGACTGCGGGACGTTCCGCCTCGCGCAGCAGGATGCTCGAGACCGCGGCCACAACCAGAAGGACAGTCACGACGATCGCCGCTCGTCGAGACGGGATACTCGCGAAGACGCCGCGCACTCGGGCGGTGAGCTCCCCTCGCGTCTCCGATGACCCGGAACCCGTACCGGCGGCTTCGAACCCGCGATCGCGAAGCGATGGTCGATCATCGCAACTCCTGACAGGCGCGATGAAGCGGTACCCCAGCTTCGGAACCGTCTCGATGTACTTGTGTTCGACGGTTTCACCAAGGGCTTTGCGAATCACCGAAATGCATCGATTGAGTGCGCCCTCCTCCACGAAGTTGTCGGGCCACACGGCCTTCAGCAGGGTCTCCTTCTCGACGAGATGTCCGGCGTTTTCGACCAGGACGCGAAGGACTTCAAACACCTTCGGCGTGAGCGGCACGACCTGGCCGTCGTGCGTCACCCTGTGTTCCGCAAGGTCGAGTCTGAAAGGCCCGAACTCGTAAGACGGCCTCTTCTCGCCGCTCATCACGCCTCCGGGGAATGGAAGAAGTCGCGCGGGGAATTTTGGAGCTATTTGAGGGCTTTCTGCAAGGACTATCGAGACGGCGCTGGCGTATTCCTCGCGGACGCGTGACACAGCGAGGAGGAACGCTATGCACAGTGGTCACTGGAACGCGGGAACAAATGGGAAGCGATTTCGCTCAATTACTCGGTGGGGCGGTACCTTCGGACTTGCTTACGCCTTCATGTGTGCGGCAACTGGAGCCGTGACTGCCGACACCTTGTGCGGCGCCACGATTCTGGAGGACTTGACGCTGGATCATGATGTGGCCTGCACCGGTGATGGGCTGATTGCCGGCGCCGACGGCATCAGGATCGACCTGAACGGGTTCACGCTGAGCGGATCCGGAGTCGGTGCCGGCATGGTGATCAACGGCCGTCACGACATCTCGATTTCTGGTGGGACAATCAGCGGGTTCGCCACGGCCGTGCGAGTCAACGCCTCCACCGACGTCGAAATCAAGCACATCGCATTCGCTGGAAACCCCGAGGGGATTGACTTTCAGGCGGGGAGCGTCGACAACACCGTCAAGGAGAACCTGTTTCGCGACAGGACCATCCGGGGCATCATGCTCAGGCAAAACGCGCGCGACAACGACATCAAGAGCAACACCTTCACCAATAACCGCGTCGGCATTCTGATCTTCGGAGGGATCGACAACACGGTAAAGGACAACAACGTGTCCGGCAGCACGTTTGCGGGCATCCGGCTCAACGTCATCGCGTCTGGCAACGTGCTCAAGGACAACACCGTGTGGTCGAACGCGGCCGGTATCGAGTTCCTCGTGACGCCAACCGGCTCAGCGCAGGGCAACGAGCTGAAGGGAAACACGTTGTCGACCAACGTCTGCGGGCTCAAAGGGCCGACCGACGGCAATACGCTCAAGGACAACGTGTTCGACGGCAACACCGCGGATACATGCTCGTAGCGCGACCTGCGACGCAGGTGTCACTGGAAGTACGCGTCGATGGTTTCAATCGATCCATCGGCGCGGTATTTCAGCTTCGCGTACGGCAGCGTCCGATTAAGAGGCGGCCTTGTCTGATTGAGCCTCGGGTTGAGCGGGTTCCCCAGGCACTCGCCGCTCAGGAAGCGGAGGCAGCAGCGAGAGCACGGCCCGCGGCTGCGGCGCCTCTTCGCTGTTGGGATTCCGGAACTCTCGGAATTCGGCGCGGCAATCGTGGGTGGCCAGAAAGTTCATGAAGCGCTTGTAGTCCTCCGGCGGCATCCCGAAGAGGTGGAGGAGCCCGCGATAGTTGCCGCGGCTGACGCTCAGCCCCCGGCGAACGAGTTGCCGGATATCGTGGCGCGTGATATCGCGATTCAGGAAAAGAGGATGGATGTGCTCCCAGAAGGAGTACCCGCCATTCACGATCGCCTGGTAGAGTTCGTCAGCCAGCTGTCGGCGGCGCTCGCGATGGGGCTGTAGAGCCACTCCGGCGGAGCTGATGGCATGTGGAAGCTGCTTCACATCGACGGTGCCGTCCTCAGCCGAGCGCCACACGATCTGCTCGACGACATTCTGCAACTCCCGGACATTCCCCGGCCAGCGATAACGTTCGAGCGCCTTCCAGGCAGCCTCGGTCAGCGAGACGGGCTGCCTTGATGTGTTGATGAAATGCATCGCAAGCGGGCGAATGTCGGCTCGCCGGTCACGCAGCGGCGGCACATGGAGATGGATGACCTGCAAACGGTAGAGAAGATCTTCGCGGAACTGACCGGACCGGACCATCTCAGTGAGGTTCTTGTTGGTGGCGGCGACGACGCGGACGTCCACCTTCCGCGTAGCGTCGCTGCCCACGGCCTGGATCTCACCGTTCTCGAGAAAGCGCAGCAGCAGTGCCTGCATGCGAAGGCTCATCTCCCCGACTTCGTCGAGGAAGAGCGTTCCGCCGTGGGCGAGCAGGAACTTGCCGACCTTGTCGCGAAATGCGCCGGTAAAACTCCCTTTCACATGTCCGAATAATTCGGATTCGAGCAGGGACTCGGTGACACCGGCGCAGTTGACGGCGACGTACTCGGCGCGGCTCCGTGCGGAGTTGCGGTGAATATGACTGGCGACGACGTCCTTTCCGACCCCCGTCTCTCCGGTAATAAGCACCTTGGCATCGCCCTTCGCGGCACGTTCGGCGAAGAGCATCACTTCGCGCATCTGCGGACTTGCCACGATCGGCGTCGCCGCGCGTCTGGAAATTCCGGGAGATAGAGGTTCCGCAACTGTCGTTTGGCCTTGGCCCATGGTTTCACCCAGTGCTGAACCGGCTGGGGACAGGTTCAACCTTGGAACTCTAGAGCAAGGCTTCGGCCAGACGAGCGTCTACATATATTGTTGATTTTAAATGAGTTAGCTGGCTAACGAAAGCGTGATTGCTTGGCGATTGTTCCAAGTCGACACACTGGTCGACTTATAATTCCTTCAAACAACTAGTCAATAACGAGTTACTCGAATGTTCCATTATGATCCACGTTTGCATAGACGGACACATAAGGACTTCACAGGACAGTAGCGTATCAGTAATGTCAGTTCCCTTTCAGGGCATCGCCACGAGAACCATCGTGTGGCGGAACCGGACCGCACGCCCGTCGATTCTCGCCGGCTCGAACCGCCATGCCTTCGCGGCGCTCAGGAGCATCCACTCATGGATGTTTCGCGGAGCGGTGAGCATTTTCACCCGCTCCACCAAGCCATTGGTGGCGATCGTCAGTTCCAGGATGGTGCGGCTGGCGGCGGGTGCGTCCGGTGGTTCGTTGGGAAGCCTCGGGTACACGTTCAGAGGCGGTGTGACCTGCGAATCCGCTCGGGAGTAGATTCTGTCCGATGCTTCCTCAGGATGGGCTGCGATGCCGGGCTCGGAAACGGCGAGTCTTACTTCTGTTGTCGCGGGAAACACTGAAACGGGCTTTAACATCGATAACTCGGGGTACTCGTAGGACGACGCCCTGACCGACACTTGCAGCTCCTGCGTTGGCTCGACGACAGACTTCCGCGCCGACACTGTCGGCTCCGCCGGTCGAGTCGTTGGTGCTGTAACTGAAACGCCTTCGTGGTGCGGCACCCGGGGGGCCGTGGCCTTCGCAGCCGCCGGCGGCGCGTTTTCGGCCGTCTCAGCCATCACGATCTTCGGTGTCAGCAGGTTGATGACTGGCTTGCCGAACAGCCATGCCGACCCACACGCCAGTACTGCGAAGGTCGCGGCGATCACAGGCAAACGACTGACGCGTCGTGGCGGAGCTGTCGGAACGGGTGCGGCATGTTTATGAATGGCTTGAGGAGCATCAATCCGCACCGCGGGTGTGATGTCGCGGCGAGCCGCCGCGATGGCGCGCTGGCGGAACGCCTCGACGATCGACTCCGGGTTGGGCCGCTCGAAGTACGCGAGTGCCTCGGAAAATTCCGTCAGGCTCGCGTAGCCGCTCTCCGCGGCCGTGGCCTGGCTTACGGCGAGCCGCAGGCGCACAGGAACGTCGTCGCCCAGCATGAGCCCGAGCACGTGCGCCGCGGCTTCAACAGGGTTCTCCGTCGGATCGTCCGGTAATCAGTAACCGAGCCTCCGGGTGCGATCAGGATGTCCGCCGCGCCCGGGAAGCTAGAGGTTTCGAGCCCCTGTGTGCGCAGCTGACGACAGACTAACTGGACGACGGCGATCCCTTCGAACCACTGCGGGACGACGTCGCGCGCGAGCAAGTCATCGAGTCGATTTTGCATGATGTTCTCACGGCCTTCCGGCTCACTCCGTTATGGATCCTGTTAGAAAAGTTTCGTGACGAATGCCAGACCGGCGTTGAACGTATGCCGAATGGTGCTCTCGAGCGTCAGCAGTGCGGCGTCCAAGCCGCCTGCGGACATCGACCCGGCCACCACCAGCGCAAGAACCGGTATCGCGAGCATCCACGCGTCTGCTCCGCGGCCTCCTGATGTGCGCATCTTCAAGACCCTCCCGTTCGTGCTCTTCCCGAGTAGTTATCGCTCGGGCGCACTGTATCCGCCCGCACTTCGCACCGTGACCTGGGGCGCAGACCTGAGGCTGATGCTGACGTTGCGCCACTGGCCGTTACGCGCGCCGTTGGTTGACGTATAGCCCACGACGTAGCGGCGTCTCAGGTCTTCCACGACTCGCTGGAACTCATTTCCCAGTTCCGAAACATCCTGGGGCAGCAGGGCTCGCCCTCCGCTGAGACCCGCCAGTTCCTTGAGCGGTGCGGAATCCACTTTGGTGCCAAGGCCGATGGCGAACATCGTCGCACCGCTCTCTTTCAATTCGTGTCTAACGTCGGCGAGTGTGTGCGTGCTGCCCGGCGCGGTCCCGGGATTGTTCTCGTCCCGTCCGTCGGTCATCGCCACAATGACTCGCCGTCCCTCAGTGCGTTCCAGCCGGCTCAGAGCTGTCGATACCGCGTCGTAGAGGGCCGTGCCTCCTCCGGTCTTGTAGGTGTCGATGGCTTCGACGACTCAAGGCGCGGTCGGTGGTGAAATCCTGAACCAGCAGTACGTCGTCGGCGAAGAGCATAATCGCCAGTTTGTCTTCCGGCCGGAGCGCCGCTGCGAATGCTCGTGCGCTTGCGATGACATCAGCCTCGCGCCGCCGCATGCTGCCGCTCGCATCGAGCGCCAGGATGATGGACACCGGTTGTGAGGCTTCCTGGAACGTCTCGACATGCTGCGGCACGTCGTCCTCGACGACCTCGAGGTCGTCGGCCGATGATCGACAGATACGCACCCTGCGGATCGGTGGCCGTGAACTCGATCGTCGGTCGCACCGGCGGAGGCTTCGGCGCGAAATAACCGGCGCGCGCGGCGACGTGATAGGTCGGGTCCGGGACTTGCACGGTGATGCTGCCGCCACTTGCCGTCCTGATTCTGATTGCGTCGGGCGTGTAGGTCAGGAGATAGCGGTTGCGGACTTCGTCCACGAGTGCCGTGTGGACGAGCTCGAGCTGCGACTCCGTCGATGGCAGAAAGACGCGCCCGCCTGTTTCGGCGGCGAGTCTCCTCAGCACCTTCTCGCCTTTCAACGAGACGCCCGCGACACCGCCGATCCCCACGGCATACACGGTGACGCGCGCCTCCTTCAGCGCGGCGAGCGCTTCGTCGACGCTCGACGCGCTGTTCTCGTCGTAGCCGTCGGTGATCAGGATGACGACGCGCCGACCTGGCGACTCCGGGAAGCCGTGCGCCAGCTGTATCAGCGAATCCAGGATTGCGGTCCCGCCGCTGCTATGGATCGCGCGGATGGCCTCGGCCACGGTCTGCCGATCATCGGTTGGTCCTGTGACCGAGAGTAGACTCTTGGCGAATGGCGCGACGATCATGCGGTCGAGCGGCGTCATGTAGTCGTAGAGCAGGCCGGCCGTCCGCTGAACGAAGTCCAGGCGGCGCGACATGCTGGCGCTGCTGTCGACCAGCAGCGCGAAGGTCGCGCCCACCGTCTCCTGGCGCGCGAGATCGAGCACCTGCGGGACGCCGTCCTCCAGCAGCGTGAACGCAGAGGCGGGAAGGCTCTTGAGGAAGCGGCCGTTCTTGTCCTGCACGGCCGCGTCCACCAGCACGCTCGTGACCTGCGACTCTTCGACGATATCGAAGGGTTCGAGCGACCACGCGATCGCGAACCTCGTGGCCGAGCGCATCGGAGACCGCGACCGCGATTTCACGGCGTTCGAACGGATTCTCGTCGACCCATTCCGCTACATAGGGTGGGCCGTCACTATCGGTCTTGAGCAACTGACCGTCGATGAAGAAGCGCACCGGCCCTGACGTCTGCACCTCGGTCGGCTGGATCTGCGCGACGATGCGGATGCTGCCGGCGTGCCGGTGCGGCCGAGCGGCGAGGTGATCCGGACGGCCAGCGTCGGCGGGTGCCGGCGTCGCCGCAGTCGACGCGGCCGGGCTACTGGGCGCGGAGCCACCGGCGACACCCGTCTGCGACACGAACAGCGAGGAAGCCCGGCACGATCAGCCATATGGACGTCAGGCGTAGACGGCTGACTCGTCGCGGTCGTCGACGAAGTAGCTGTTGCACGCGGCTTCCAGCAGGTCCGGCGTGAGGTGCGCCGGCCGCCCCAGGTACGCGGCGAGCGACAGCGCCTGCTTGATCAGATCGCGCGGCTGGCAGCCGCGCAGCGGAATGTTGCGCGGCCGGTAGTAGTCCGTCGAGCAGATCCTCGACGAGGCCGGGCTCGACGGTCGCTCCAGGTCCCGGCAGCAGGTCTCGAAGATGGTCATGAAGTCCTCGAACCGTCGGGCTCTCCGCGAAGATCTTGTACTGGATGCGGCGCAGGAACGCCTCGTCCACGAGCTCCGGCGGGCGGATGTTCGTCGCGAAGACGATCAGCGTCATGAACGGCAGCTCGAACTTCTGCCCGCGTCTGCAGCGTCAGGAAGTCGACGCGGCTCTCGAGCGGCACGATCCAGCGGTTCAGCAGCTCGCGCGGCGAGCACTGCTGGCGGCCGAAGTCGTCGATGACCAGCACGCCGCCGTTGGCGACGGCCTGCACGGGGCCGGTAGAACCCGGTCGTCGGGCTGTAGCTCAGCTCGAGCGACGTCAGCGTGAGCTCGCCGCCCGACCATCACCATCGGTCGACGGCAGCGAACCCAGCGGCGGTCGCCGGCGCTGCAGCTCGTCAGGCTCGTCCTCGTCGCGTTCGTCGGCCACGACCTCGTGATTGACCGGATCGAAGAGCCGGACGATGCTGCCCTTCGACTTCGAGCGCGTGCGGAATCGCGATGTCGCCGTCCAGCAGCTTGTGGATGGCCTGCGAGATGACCGTCTTGCCGTTTCCCGGGGGGCCCGTAGACGAACATCGAATGGCCGGCGTTGATCGCCGGCCCGAGCTGGTCGAGCACGCGAGTCGCTGATGACCAGGTGCGAGAAGGCCTGGCGGACCCGTTCCCGCGTCGCGCTTCGCGGGCGCGGACTGCACGGAAGGCGTGCATGTAGTGCCTGGTACTGCGCCAGCGGAACCGGTGCGACGCCGACGTAATGGCTGGTCTCGAGGAAGAGCGCGGCCCGCGTCGCGGCCGCTGTCGGTGATCCGATAGCGGTACGACGCGCCGCCGACGAACCCGCCGCCGACGACTCGAAATCTGCTGCTGGACTTCAGCAGGTCGAGCGCCGGCTCGAATGACATGAAAATCGCAGGCCGAGCCGGCGAGCACAGCTCGGTCCCGGACAGCTCGCCCGCGAAATGCAGCGACTTCAACGCGAGCTGCAGGATCAGGTCGAGCGGGATGCCCGCCTCTTCGACACTCTGAGGCGATGCTGGAAACGGAACGATGTCCGAAGAGGCAGTGATAGTGGCCATGAGATTCCTATTGTCCAGAGCTGTCGGCGCGGCGTTCGGCTGCAGCGGCGAGCGCGAGTCGGGCACGGATTTGTTCCGCACGTTCTCGCGAGACATTGAATGTGGGTCTTGCCTTGCTCGCCGCATCGAAGGCCGCGAGCGCGTTCCGTTCGTCGCCGGACGCGAGATAGGCGATGGCGGTGTTATAGAGGCCGCTCGCCCGGTCGCCAGCGTCGAGAAACTGCGCGCGCGCGAGGTCCATGCGCCCGGTAGCGGCAAACGCGAGCGCAAGATTATTGCGTGCGGCTGCCAGGGACGGATCGAGCTGCAGTGCCGCCGTGCATCTGTCGATCGCGTCGTCCAAGTGCCCGTTGACGAACGCGAGATAGCAAAGATTATTGACGCGCGTAGGCAGCGCTCGGATCGAGCCACGACGCCAGCTCGTACGCGGTCCTGGCGTCCGAGTAGCGCCCAAGTGCCTGCATGATCGTCCCGTAGGTATTCCGCGCGGACGCGGACTGTGGTGCATAAAAGGTGGCGCGATGAGCGTCGCCGACGGCGAGCTCGGGCAGTCCCCAATCCCGCCACACGCGCGCCAGCCCTTCGTAGGCCGCGGCGTCACGAGGTGTTCAGGGCCAACGCGCTGGTAAAGTGCCGGTAGGCGGCGTCGAGGACTCCAAGGTCGCGATACCGCTCCGCAATCGCCAGGTGACGCTCGGCTGTCGGCGCGGAGGCGGCCAGCAGAAGATCGGACGCGAGGACAGGATCACGAGTCTCCAGCGTCTCGGCGGTCTCTTTCGCGCTCGGCGGTTTCGCGCTGGCGCTCAGGTGCCGCACCTTCTCTATGTACTCCGCGAGTGACGCCGCCGTTCCCAAATCCGCCGCGCCTGGCGCGGCGGCGGAGGGCGGCGTCGCCGCACGCGGCCCGCGGGCGGCGCACCCGACGAGCAGCGTGACAGCGACAGCAACCGATGTTCTCTTCAGGAGACTCGTCACGACGATTAGTCTTCCTGGTTGAGGCGGCTATTGCGACGAGCGACGTAGAGCACGAGAAATACTCCAAGAACCGCGAGCAGAACGATTGTGGTGATGTCCATCTCACTTCTCCTTTGAATGATTAATTAGCGACGTCTCCGAACACTCGAACGAAACTGATCACAGCGGGGCCAAGGATGACGATGTAGAGAGCTGGAAACAGGAAGAGGACCAAGCGGGAACACCAGCTTCACGCCGATTTTTCCCGCGCGCTCTTCGGCGTTCTGGCGACGCTTGATCCTCGATGTCTCGGCGTGCGTACGAAGCGCCTGCGCGATGCTCGTGCCGAACTTGTCGGTCTGCACCAGCAGCGCCACCAGCGACTGCACGTCGTCCACGAGAGTCCGCGCCGCGAAGTTCTTGAACGCCTCCATGCGGGACTTGCCGGCTCGGACTTCCGTCGTAATCAGTCGGAGCTCATAGGCCAGCGCCGGATAGGTGAGTCCGAGCTCGTCGGAGGCCTTCACAATTGCCTGATCGAGACCGCAGCCCGCCTCGACGCAGACGATGAACAGATCGAGCGCATCGGGAAGCCCCTCGCGAATCTCGCGCTTTCTCCGTTCGGTCAGCCTTCCGAGCACGATACCAGGAAGCAGGTAACCGATCGCGGCCCCGATCAGCGCAAGGATCCATCCCTGGCCGATGCCAAGCAGCGAAATGGCCACCAGCGCCAACGCGATTGGCGTAAAGACGGTGGCTGCCGTGTAGATCAGGACCGCCGTCATGCTCGTGTATCCGGCCCTGGCGAGGCGGCGCCGCAAGCGGCCCATTTCCTTCGGGCGACTTTGGCAGGCCTGGAATCCGCTTCAGTCTCGGGATCGACGGTGTCGACCAGGGTGACCTGGGCGGCGTCGATGACACCGCTGGGACCTCCGACCGCCATCTGACGAAGTCGGCGCCGCTCCGGAGACCAGGCGGAAAAGAGCGCCGACGCCCCGTAGCCCGCCACGAGGGCGACGAACAGGAACCCGGCGACAAGTGTGACCAGCAGATCGAGTGGCATCAGCTCGCTCCTAGTACCGGATGTTGACGAGTTTGCGAATGATGAGCGGTGCCGAGGGCCTGCATCGTGCCGCCGATCGCCAGCATCTTGATGCCAAGCGGATCGGTGATCATCGTCTTCATGTGCTCGGGCGATACGAAACAGAGAATCAGTGCCAGCACCGGTGGCAGCGCCGCCAGAATCCACCCGGTGATGCGGCCGTGAGCCGTGACGACGCGCACCTGGCGCTTCACCTTGAATCGCTCACGGATGACACTCGCAAGGTTATCGAGGACCTCCGACAGGTTGCCGCCCGTCTCGCGCTGCGTGAGCACCGCCGTCGCGAAGAACTTCGCATCGATGATCGGTACGCGGTCCGCGAGGCCCTTCAGCGCGTCGTTCATCGACATGCCGAAATTCTGTCGGTCGTAGACCAGCTTGAACTCCGCACCGACCGGCGTCGGGAATTTCGTCAGCGACCATCTGAAGGCCGGTCGGGAAATGCGTGGCCGGCGCGCAGCGCGCGCGCAATGAGCTCGATCGACTCCGGAAACTGTTCCTCGAACAGCTCGAGACGCTTCGTCCGCGCGTGGCGAACGAAGAGGTATGGAAGCAGACCAAACAGCGGCGCGGCGACGAGGGCCAGGTAGGTGTAGTACGTCAGCCACTTCACCAGCCGAAGCCAGCAATGGCCAGGAGGACCGAGGCGATGATCAGCGTGCCGACCGTCATCTTCAGACCCGATTGGGTGACGAGGCGATCCAGACGGCCCGGACACGCCTTTCGCGCGCGACAAAATCGCTGCATGGCGCGGACATTACTCAGCCGTTCGACCGGTCGCTCGAGCTGTGCCACTTTCGCCACTCCGGCGCCGGTCGCTTTCGCCGAGACGGCTGAGCAGCTTCGATCGGCTCGAAAGACTCCGGCCGAACGACCAGCGCGAAATACGCGCCGAGCACGATCGCGAGAACGACGCAAATGTGAAGGCAACGATGACCATATGTCCTTCTTGCTTTACTGAATGACCTTGACGTGCTCGAACAGGTCCGCCGGGTAGCAGGACTCCTGCCGATGCCAGTCGGTCCGCGCACTTCGGCCGAATGCCCGTCGCTCTGAACTGCCCTTGTACCTTGCCATCAGGGCCAAGGCCGGCACGGTCGAACCGGAAGATGTCCTGCATCGTGATGACCTCACCTTCCATGCCGGTGAGCTCAGAAATTGCCATCACCTTCCTGGTTCCGTCGGACAGTCGGCTGACCTGCACCACGACGTTGATGGCCGACGCGATCTGCTGGCGGATGGCCTTCTCCGGGATGTTCAGGTTCGCCATCGCGACCATCGTGTCGAGGCGGTACAGCGCGTCGCGCGGCGTGTTGGCGTGGATCGTCGTCAAGCTGCCGTCGTGACCGGTGTTCATGGCCTGCAGCATGTCGAGCGCTTCCTCGCTGCGGACCTCGCCGACGATGATGCGGTCCGGACGCATACGCAGAGCATTGACGACCAGGTCGCGCTGCCGGACAGCGCCCTTTGCCTTCGATGTTGGGCGGACGCGTTTCCAGCCGGACGACATGCCGCTGCCGCAGCTTCAGTTCCGCCGCGTCTTCGATCGTGACCACGCGCTCGTGGTCGTTGATGAAGCTCGAAAGAATGTTCAGCAGCGTCGTCTTTCCGGCACCCGTGCCGCCGGACACGAGGACGTTGAGCCGGCACCCGACCGCGGCTTCGAGGAACTGCTTCATCGGCTCGGTCCAGGACTCGCGGCCGACGAGGTCTTCGGCGCCAAGCTTGTCGGTGCGAAAGCGCCTGATCGACATCGCCGACCCGTCGAGCGCCAGCGGCGGGATGATCGCGTTGACACGCGAACCGTCCGCGAGGCGGGCATCGACCATCGGGCTCGATTCGTCGATACGCCGTCCAATCGAGCTGACGATGCGTTCGATGATCTGCTGCAGGTGCCGCTCGTCCTTGAAGGTGATGTCGGTCGGCTCGAGCCGTCCGTTCCGCTCCACGTAGATCTGATCGAAGCGGTTCACGAGAATGTCCGACACCGACGGATCCTGCAGCAACAGCTCGAGCGGCCCGAGACCGAACAGCTCGTGCAGCACGTCATTGACCATGCTCTCGCGCTCGTACAGGCTGAGCGGTGTCGTGTCGCGTTCCCGATCCAGCATGCCGCCGATCAGCGAACGAATCTCGGGCTCGGCGTCTTCACGTCGGACGCGCGTGAGACGATCGAGATTGAGCCGGTTCAGCAGATCCTGGTGGATGCGGCTCTTGAGCTCCTGATAGCCGACATTACGAGTGTCGCTCGCGAACGACGACTGCGTATCGAGAGTAGCGAGGGAAGTCATGGTCATCGAGGTCCTTTGTGTGGCTGCCGGTCACCGTCGCCCGGACAGCAATCCTTTGAAGCCGCTGGTCGCGCGTTCAGATTTCTTCGTCTCGACACCGGCCAGATCTCGGGCGAGCGCGGTAAATGACGCCGAGAGCTGATTGTGGTTGTCGAGCGCGAGTGGTCGGCCCTTGTGCATGGCCAGTAGCGCGCGGCGGTAGTCGCTGGGAACCTGGTGGGCAATCGTGCCCCCCACGACCTTTTCGACATCCTGCTGATTGATCTCCGAACGACCGTCGGTACGATTGATGACGGTCATGACGTTCGTCTTCGGATATCGCGCGCGCATCGCCGCGGCCATGCGACCGGCGTTGCGAACGGTGGCGAGTTCCTGATTGGCCACGACCACGAGGTTTGCGACATTGTCGAGGCTGTCGAGCACCGTCAAGTCCGAGCGCGGCACATCGAGGACCGTGTAGCGTGTACTGCGACGGCGGCCAGCTGGATCACCGAACCGAGGCGGCGCACGTCGAGAAGCCGCGTCGCCGGCCGATCCGCTGACGCGAGCAGATCGAGTCCCGAAACCGTGCGGCAGACGAGGCTCTTCAGGAATTGCGCATCCAGCCGATGCAGATTCTCGAGCGCGTCGAGCACGGAGAATCGGGCATCAGCGCCGAGGAATACCGCGGCATCGCCGTAGGCCAGGTGCAAGTCGATCAAGAGCGCACCGGCGGGCGAGAGCTTCGTGAGCGTCGTCGCAACGTTCACCGCCGTCGTGGTCGTCCCGACGCCCCCCTTGGCTCCGACGAAGGCGAACACGGGGCCCGCGACGCCCTTGGTGTGCTGCCCGAGCAAATGACTCAGAGCCGCGTCGATTTCCGCCTGGCGAAGCGGTTCCGCGATGCACTCGTTCACGCCAGCACGCATGCCTTCGAGCATCAGTGCAGGGTCGAGGGTCGCCGCCAGCAGGATGACGTTGGTCGCCGGATGCTGGCGCTTCAGGGTCGTCAACTGCGGCGGAACCCCGGGAGCGCGGCGCACGTCGATCAGCAGCACATCAGGTTGCGCGGCTTTCGCGTCGACGAGCGTGCTCAGATCGGATAGCCAGGTGACAGTTGTCACCCGACCAGATGCGCGAACGAGCTCCTCGAGCTTTGGATCGCGCGGACCAACAATCGTCAATACACTAGTCACGGTATCCCCTTTAACGAACGAGTCTGACAGTCACGAGAAACGACGAGTTCCCCGGCAGCGTGGAGTTGCCACCGGCTATCCCTGGAAGAGTCATGATCCGGCCGATCACCGACTGCCCGTTGGCCGCGAGTGTGATCGCGCCGGTGTTCCGATCGACGTCGCCCATGCCTTCGATGAAGAAGCCGAAGATGTTGACCATCCGCAGGACGCCGTTGTTTCCGGTTGGATCGTTGCTGAGATACCAGTCGATATCCATCACACCAATCGGAACGACCCTGGGACTGGTCGCGGCCGGGTCGAACTGACTTCCGGTAATGGTCGCCGTTCGACCATCGCGCACCGCCATCAAGCGCGATCAGATCTTCGATTGAGTTGCGCGTGGAACCAACGGTTGCGCCGGTCTGCACCCGGTAACAGCCGCGGGCTGCCCAGTACGCCGTGTCCGCCCAGGTATTGGGGATCGATGCGGGACAGACAGTGGTCGGATCCGCAAAGCTGGCGGGCAGACCGTTGCAGGTCAGAATGTTGTTCTGAACTGTGTTGTTCCCCAACTGCGTGGTGTCGGCCCGCGGCAGATCGAGCGTTCTGAACCACCCCGAAGAGATCTCGTTTCCTCCCGTAGGTCCCATCTTGATCGCAAACTGTCGCCCGAGGTCCGCCGGGAGCGAGTACCGGTGCCGGGGCCGGCCGCAGACGGTGGAATGTAGACGTCGTTCTCCTGCGGAGGGTTGTTCCCCTGCCCCGTCGAGTACTTGTCGAACGTGGACGACGGCAATGGTGCCGGACCCTCCGGTCCGAATTCGTTCCACCGATCGACGACGGCCCACGGCCTGAGGCAAGAAGTGCGTGTCGCCGGTCACGACCTGTGCGGTCGCGGTGGCAAGCGTTCCCTGATTCACAACGCCGGCCAGCTTGGCAAAGAATGTCGGCAGCGCATTGCCGCGGGCCTGGTTCCGAAAGACGTTGACCTTCACGCACTTGTCCTGCGGCCCTGGGATTCCGGGCGGGCAGGCGCGGGAACGTCACGTCCGGGTCGCGTGACACTGGGCGCCTGGTTCCACACCTGGTTGCCTGAGCCATCGCAATCGCCCGCGCGCGCGCAGCAGCCTGATCGGTCGGGCTGTTGAAGGCGAGCGAGATAGCGCCGGACAAGGCGCCCGCATCCGCGGCGTTCTGTGCCTGACCACGGCTCGACCCACATCACTCCGTAGTCGAAGACAAACGCCGAGAGTGCGAGCAGGGCGAGCATCGCCACCGCCACCTGGATCAGCACGGCACCCTGCTCGTTGTCGAGGCGTGATGAACGACGCCGCGCGCGTCTGGCTCATTGCTCTCTCCGGACTCGCGGGTGATACGGGTTCTCCCTTGCGCGGGCATCCACGACGCCGCCCGCGCCATCGAGCTGTTGACCGATGTCGCCACTTCTTGATGAGCGGGCGAATGCTGGTCGGCAGCGGCGGCACTTCATCCGGATTCAGGGCGCGCACGAGACGAGGGGTGATGAGCACCATCAGCTCCGTCTCCTCCGACCGCTCGGCCTTGCTCTTGAACAGGTGCCGATGATCGGCAGTTTGCTCAGAATCGGGATCGCCGCCGCATCGTCCTGTCTGACGTTATCGAGCAGCCCGGCAATCGCGAACGACTGCCCATCACGCAGCTCGACATCGGTTTCCGCGCGCCGTGTCGTGAGCGCCGGGATGCGGAAGCCCTGGAGCGTCACGCCATTTGCAAGTCCAGCGTGCTGACTTCCGGACGCACCTTGAGGCGGATGACATCGCCGGCAATCGTCGGCTTGAAATTCAGTCGGATGCCGAACTCCTTGAACACGATCGGTGACGGCGTTGGTGTTTCCTCCCTGCACGACGGGAACGGGAAACTCGCCGCCGGCGAGGAAGCTGGCCTCCTGGCCGTTATAGGCGATGAGGTTCGGCTCGGCCAGGCTCTGGAAGCCGCCGTGCTGCTGCAGCGCTCGGATGACGCCGCCAATCCCCTCCTTCTTGTCGAAGAACATCAAGTTCAGCAAGTCGCTGAAGACCAGGCCGTTCGGTTTTTGGTCGTCGAAAATTGGTGCCGGAGAATTGCTGGGTCGTTGAGCGTCCGGCGTACGGGTGGCGTTGAGGAAGAGCGACACACCGAGTTCGGTCAGTGCCCGGCGGTTGACCTCGGCGAAGCGGACTTGCAGCATCACCTGTTGGCTCTCGGAGCCGCCCGGCACCTGCAGCATGTTGATGACCTTGCTTTTCGAGGCCGACGCGGTCGCGATCTCTGCGGCCCGCAGCATGACATTCGTGCTCGAGACGTGGCCGGAAAGAACAATCGCTTCTTCGCTGACGCTGACCGCAATGTCTTCACCTGGAAACAGCGCCTGCAGCTGCTGCTCGAGCGCGGTAATCGACGGTTCGACCACGACGTCGTACTGCTTGCGCTGGTCGGACGACCAGAGGATCAGGCTGACGGTTCCAGCCTTCTTGCCGTCAACGAGCACCTCACGCGGTGCCACGACCACCGCATCAGCGATCTCTGGATTGGTGACCGCGATGCGGGTCACCGCGAAATCGGTCGCCACGACTGTGGACCGGCCGGCGGTCACGAGCACGCGATCGAACTGCGGACGTGCCGGCGTGACGGCGGCCTGCGCAGGTGCCGTCGCAACGGGCGGCGCGGCAACGGGCGGCGCGGCCGGCGGCGGCGGAAGGGGCGCCTGCTGTGCCGACATCGGAAGCTGGCACTGACTGGCCAGCACCAGCGTGAGTGCCAACCCGCCCACATGCGCGGGGCGCATCTGCCATCTCAATATGCTCATCGGACAATCTCCTGGGATCGCTTCGCGCCTCGGATAGGCCTCAACGGTGTAAACGGGCGGTGCTGGATTCGCCACGACGGTTGGTTGTAGCGGCTTGGCGGGGCCGCGACGAACCGGCGGCACCTTCGCCGGCGCAGGCTGACCGAACAGGGCCCCCGTCCGCACGCCAGGCGTGATGGTCGGATCCTGGTCGAGCGGGTTGCGAAGCGTCAGCATGATCTGTCCTTCGGATGCCGCGAGCGCGACGCGCTCGCCGTCGTCAGGCGTCACGAGCAAGGTCACGACCGTCGACGGAATCGGCGCACCATCCTTGGCCTTCTCCTGGTCGTAGCGCGTGCCGGCGGTCAGGACTTGAGCGTTGCTGACCACGATTCGGGTCGTGCTGTCCTCGTTGGGTTCTTACCGGACAGTGTGACCATGACGTCCACGCGGGTGCCGGGCACGACGAACCCGGCGACGCCAACGACCTCGTTCACTTTCACGGAAATGGCGCGCATGCCCGGTGGTATCGAGGGAGGCAACCCCGCCCCGGCCTCGAGCGCGGCCAGCTTCGAGTTGGTCAGCGGCTCGTTCTCCTCGACGGGGCTGATCAGGCCGCGATTCACCACGTCTTCGATCTTCGAGAACGAATTCGCGACCGGTGCATTTGCCGGCCACTGCACCAGCTTCACGTGATCCGCGGTGATCCGCGTCCCAAGCTTCAGCGGATGCTGCGCCACGACCACGTCGATGGTTTTCACGTCAGCGGTTCTCGCGGGCATGCGGGACACGATGCGATACATGCCGAGACTCGCCACCGCGGCCAGAACGACCGCGATACCGACGACTACGGCTGTGCGTTTACTGCGATCCATTGATCCAATCTCCTTCTGTGTCTAACTGCCGGCTTCCTTGCGCATCTCCGCGACTGCCTTGAGAGGCACCGTCGTATAGGTCGAACCAAACCACGTGCTGATCTTCGGGAGGAAGGTGTAGCTGTGGGTGTAGGTCACGACCACCCGCTTCGCATTTATCGGGGGCAGCCCAGCACCCACCGGAATACTCACGTTCGTGATCGCGACGGTCGGATTGGTGCCCGTCGTCGGCACCTTTCCCTGCGTGACATAGACACGCACTCGTGCGTCGACATCAGCGTCTGTGTAACCGGGCAGCACGGCCATCCGAGCGCCCTCGCGTGCGGCGTTGGTCACGACTTCATAACGCTGAAAAATGAAGCCAAACTCCGCGATGCCGAGGACGATGAGCAGCAACATCGGAAGCACAAGCGCAAACTCCACGAGTTGCGCCGCCTGGTCATCGCAGAAACGCCTGAGCAGCTGTCTCAATTGAGCCATAACGTCACCACTGTTCCGATAGCGATTGGAAATGCGTAAGCGAGTCTGGGTCCGCGGGCTCGCTCCAGCGTGAGCGCCGGCAGCGGCCGGACGCCTGCGATGCGCCAGTGCATCAGGATGAGATAGAGGTTGGTCAGGGCCTTGCGGAGATACCCGTGCGCCAGCGCGACGACCAGGGCGATCACGCCTCCCGCAATGCTCGTCGCGAGGGCGACGGTGGCCACCTGTCCAGGACCAAGCCATGCCCCGACGGCCGCCAGCAGCTTCACGTCGCCAGCGCCCATCCCGCGCAGGGCGAACATCGGAAAGAACAGCAAGGCACCCAGGAACAGTCCGGCGACGCTCCAGCCCGCGGCTGACCACCCGCCGGTCGCCAGGTGAAAGAGCAGCGCGCCGGCTGCCGCCGATATGGTCAGCACATTCGGGATGCGTCGCGTGCGCAAGTCCGACAGGCACGCCAGCGCCAGGAGTATGCCGACGAAAATGTTGAGAGCAGTCATAATTCGATCACATCGCTGAAACGAGATCCCGTGTGAACACCACAATGTTTTTCGCTTTGAATCGCGCGAATCTGAAACGCACCGGGGCGTTTCCCCCGGCGCGTCTCATCTCCGGGTCTATTACGCGGCGGCGAGGGCTGCCCCGATCTTGGTGAAGAGTCCGTTGATGTCGACGGCGAGTGCCTTCATCGCCACGATGCACGCGACCGCGATCAACGCCGCCAGGAGCGAGTACTCGATCAGGTCCTGTCCCTCTTCCTCACGAACGAAGCGATTCACCAGGTTCTTCATTTCCGTTTCTCCTCAATTCAGTCTGTTGTTAACTGCAGGGAACCCCCTGCCGGGTTGCCACGTTCTGAAAATGAAATCCGGTCGCGTCGCCTTGTTCCATCGGGTGTTAGAGCAAGGCGCGAGCCGGGCCTGTTCTGCACGCCGGCACCCTGCGAAGTCCTTGATCGTGAGCAGGTAGCGCCGACGGTCGCTATCGCGACAGTCGAACCCTCGGCCGCGGCATTTTGGCCCCGACCAGATAAACCACCGATGGCCACAAGAACATGAATGTTCGGAGCCACGATTACGGACAGCCTCCGCCGGCGGCGATCGGATCGGGCGTGCACCCCGATGTGGTTTGAACGCCCGTGTCGGCCGCTGTGTACACGTTGCCCACGGTTACAACCAGCAGCTGCCAGGTCAGAATCGACGCGATGCCGACAAGTGCGCCGAGCAGCGCGTATTCGACAATGTCCTGACCAGATTCCTCCGATCTGAACCTGTCCCATGTGGCGATCGCGTTCTTCATCTTCAGCATTTCGTTACTCGCGTGGCCTGCTCTAGAGGGCATCAACGAGAGCCTGGCCTACCGTCACAAAGAACTCCCGAATCCCCGTCAGCTGAAGGATGCCGGTAATACAGGCCACCGCCAGCAGCGCAGCTAACAGCGCGTACTCAATCAGATCCTGTGCGGTCTCCTCTCGAACGAGTCGTGTGGCCGTTCTCTTCATAGACTCTCCTGCAACTGCGCTCGTGCTCTTCTCCGGTCTCGTTCAACGTTTGAGTCGTGTGAATCTGAAACGCACCGGGGCGCTTACCCCGGCGCGTTTCATCTCCAGGTTGATTACGCGGCGGCGAGGGCTGCCCCGATCTTGGTGAAGATTCCGTTGATGTTGACCGCGAGTGCCTTCATCGCCACGATGCACGCGACCGCGATCAACGCCGCCAGAAGCGAGTACTCGATCAGGTCCTGTCCCTCTTCCTCACGAACGAAGCGATTCACCAGGTTCTTCATTTCCGTCTCTCCTCAATCAGTCTGTTGTCAACTGCAGGGAACCCCCTGCCGGGTTGGCCCGAGTCCGCTCCGTTCTGGGCACCTTGTCGTTGTCGCCAACGCGGTTCACCAAAACTGGTGAGTGGCCGATGGAGCGGTTTCGAACCAGGCGCAGTTCACACGCCACCTCGCATCCGCTGCGCCCCCGGATGCGAGTGGAGCCGCCAGGGAATCTGGCGGCAATCTCGAGTCTTCAGTTCGCCTTCACGTCTGGCGCCGCCTGAACCTTGAGCGCCACGGTCGTCAATGTTTCTCTTCCATCCGGATCCATCCGGTCGAGCGGCCTGACTCACGACGAATCAGATATCTCAGCGATTCAATCGAAGGCGGCGTCGTCGTCAGAAATGAGGTGCCGACGTGATACACGGCACCGGCACCCGTGATCTCCTGGCAGCGAACGATCTGGACGATCTCCTCGAAGTCGCCGCCCGAAAAATTGATCCGCAGCGTCGCTGCACTCCCGATCTCGAGCGGTCTGTTCGCTTCGAGCAGGCATCCGGCTGCGCTTATGTTCAGAACGCGGACCTTGACTTCGGTGGTGAGCGCTGCGATTTCCTGTCTGTCGGTCCCCGAAGACCGGTCGGTCCAGTAGATCATTCCGCCTCCCGACAACCCGTCCGAGTTCGATCGAGCGGCCCCGCCGCGTCCTGGACGGTCATCAAACGGAGCCGGTGCCGCACGGACCCTTCGACCATCGTGGGCCGACTGTCGACGACACGTACTGAAACCGGCGCGTTGCCATCCTTCGCAAAGTAGATCGTGAGCACTTCACCCTTGACGCCAGCTTCGGTGCTCAGCGCGACGAATTCGCGGTGGTCAGTTCGATCGACGATGACATCCCGCAACACTCGCAGAACCCCTTCGGCATTGACGATCTCCAATCGTGAGTCTCGTCTCCGTACTGACATCAGCAACCTCTCCGCGTTGATGAATCGATCGCACTCGAACTGGGACGTTGCTGTTGCCAGACCCGCTCGCGCGCCTTGTCTTGCGCATCACCTCATCGCAATCGCAATGCCGGATTGGTCCGAAGAGTGATTTCACCGCGCCAGTGTTGGCGTTGTCGCAGTTTTTAGGTCGCGATGTGCCGGGAGGTCGAAGTGATGACGTGGGCGTTGAATCTTGTTCCAGCCAGAACAAGAGCGGCGCAGGACACGCCTTCTCGGAGCCGCGACCGCCAGAACGAGGCGTTCAGGATTCGAGCGAAGGATCGATGGCGCGGCAGATCACGATGTCACCGCGGCCGCGTGTCCGACCGCGCCAGGGCGCCGGCCGCCAGCTCGATGACCGCGAACGCGCGGAACGCCGCGGCAATTCGCCACGGATTGACCGCCGATCGCACTTTGATCACGCGGCCGCTGCGCTGGACGAACGCGACGTCGATGGGAAAACGCATGAAGAAGGTATGCACGGCGTTCGAGGGCGCAATGATGAGCGCGGTGCCATCCGGCAGCGAATCGCGTCCGAGCAGTCCTTTACGACGATCGGCGGAGTCGAATGCCGTCAGCAGCGTCGTGGCCACGGCACAGTGCGTCCGGCTGTTCTCGAGCAGGTGCGGTGTCGAACCGGCGCGCAGCAACGGACTGAGGAATGACTTCATGTTCTTGCGCCCATCAGCGGTTTATCTGGGCGGGGCCAGATTCCCACGGCCGCCGCCGCGACCGGCGCGATCGCCGGCATCCGCGATAACCACTCGCGATCAAGGACTTCGCGCCAGTTCGCAGGTGCAGAACAGGGCCGGCTCGCCCCTTGCTCTACATCCGATGAACAATGGCTACGCTACCCTATTTCATTTTCAGTCCGAGCACGATCCTGAGCCTGAGTGGTCTGCTCCGCGGACCGGACAGGACGACGCCGACTCCCGCGGAAGACTGGCGATCCGCAACCGTCGACGTCGTGATTCCTGCGCTGAACGAGGCCGAGAACATCGTCTTATGTCTCGAGTCGGTCGCGCGGCAAACTCTCCGCGTCAGGCGCGTCGTCCTTGTCGACGACGGAAGCCACGACGGAACCATCGAACGCGCGAAAGCGTTTTGCGCATTGCAGCAGATCGATCTGGTCGCCATCCAGCGCCGAGCGCCCATCGGAAAGACGCCGACGATCAAACGGCAGGCACGCGAGCTTGATTCCGACGTCGAATTCATCCTGGACGCGGACACGGTTCTCGAGTCGAACAACTATATCGAACGGACCGTGCAGGAGCTCTATCAGGCCGTCGGCATCGCCGCCGCATTCGGAACGATTCTTCCCCAGCGCATTCGCGACCGGCGCCAGGTTGAACAAGCTCGCGCGGTGCGGACGGTCAACGCACTGCAGCCAGTGTGGCCGGCGAGCAAACCCAGCTGGACCCGGGATCTCGCGGCGCGGGATCACCAACATGTATCGCGAGGTGCTCTACCTCTTTCTTCAGCGGGTGGTCTATCGAGGCCAGATGGCGTTCTTTGGGACGACCACGAACCCTGTCGGTTGCGCCGTTGCCTACCGCCGCAAGTACGTGCGTGCGCTGTTTGACTACATCGGACCGATTCTGGGCGATGACCTCACGAATTCCGAGGACATCTTCATCGGGTTCTCGATGCTGAACGAGGGCTACCGGAATATTCAGCTGACCGACGTGTACGCGCGGACGGTCGAGCCCGAAATTCAGAAGCTGCCGCGGCAGACGTACTTGTGGTCCTCATCGTTCTTACAGTCCTGCTACTACTTCGATCCGCTCGTCCGAAGTCCATTCAGGATGATCAAGCGCTGGCTCGCACGCCGGGCGCCGGCCTGGACCAGGACGGCTGCGCGCGGACTGACGTCCAGCGGTCGATCGGACGGGTTCGCTCCGGCGCGGCCGGTTGCTGCCGGTTTCGGATCGCCGATGGCCGCGACGTTCACCATCGGCAGGCGGGAGCTGCCCCCGGTCGTTGATGCGCAGCTCGATCGCGCGCGTGCCTCCGCTGGACAGGGTTCGACGTCTCGACCGATCGACGATCGCCGCGTCATCCGCGAGCCGTACCGTCAGGCCTTCGGCCGTCCACATACCGAAGCGTATGGAAGGCCTGCGGGATGGATCCTCATGATGTCGGCCGTTGAGAAGGTGTTCTTCCCCACGGCGCTCCTGATCATGCTGATTCTTCGGAACTGGGAGGGCCTTGCGGTGACGGTCGCATGCGAAACCGCAATCTGCGTGGCCGCGCTTGCGATTGTCATGAAGGGCAAGCGTGTGGAGTACGTGCTCAAGGGGCTCGCGGTGACGCCTGTTCGTTATGCCCTTCTGGGGTCGGAGCTGATCACGATCGGGCGGTTCGCGTGCGATCTCTGGATCACCAACAACAGGAAATGGCGCAAATGAAACTACGGATCCTTGTGCTCTCGACGATCGGCTGCTTCGCTCCTACGCTGCTCTTTGCGCAGGTCGTCGACTCGATCACCGCGTCGCAGGCCGAAGGCGCTGCGCAGTGGGACGAGGCGATCCGGTTGCACCGTGCAGGCGATCGCGGCCGATCCACGCCGATCGGACCTTTGGGTGCGGATTGCCGATATCGAGGCTCGGCGCGGCAACCTCGCGGCCTCTATCACCGCGCTCGAACAGGCGGTTGCGGCATCGCCGGCGAGCGCACCTCTTTACTCTCGTCTGTCTCAGGCTTATGCGACCTCGGGCTCCCCGCTTGCGGCACTACGCGCGATCGATGGAGCCCTGGCTTTGAAACCGCGCGAGCCCGAATACCTCCGCGCCAAGGCCACGCTGGCCACATGGGCTGGCGACTATCGCGCCGCTCAGGAAAGTTACCAGCAGCTCGCGCTTGCGGCTCCGGCCGATCTCGAGATCGCTCTGGCGTTCGCCCGCGTGAGCGCCTGGTCGGGTGATACCGACGAGTCGGTCAAGCAGTACAAACGTTATCTGCAGGCCGAGGGCGCCAACCCCGAAGTGTGGCTCGAGCTCGCGAAGGCCGAATCCTGGCGAGGCAATTACGTCGGAGCGATCGAGGCGCTCAACACGTATGGTGTGCGCGTCGGCAAGACGGCGAAGTATCAGAGTGCGATGGCCGCCGTGCTCGCCAATGCCGGACACCCAGCCAAGGCAGAGAGCCTGCTGCGGCCACTGTTGGCAGAGTCGCCAGAGAACTTCGAGCTGAATCTCATCCACGCGACGGCGCTGGCGAGGCAGGGCCGGGCCCGGGAAGCGTTCGAGTCGCTGGAAACGGTGCGCAAGCTCTCGCCGGAGAGCCCTGAGACGCACACGGCGGAGCGCGTGCTCCGCACGCTCCTGTCGTCGTCCGCGGAGTCGCCGTTCAGCGTGTATGGCGACTCCGACGACCTGCAGGTGCAGCGGTTCGCGCCCCGCGCCACCTTCGCGCTGAACAGCGGCGCGCAGTTTTCAGGGGGATACGAAGTCAGCAGGCTCGACGCACGCGCCGGAAGCGGTCTCGATGGCATCCACGGCTCCACCGTGGCTCGATACGAGCATCTGTGGGCCGGTGCGGCGCAGCGTTTTGGCTCGCTCACCGTCAACGGCCAGGTCGGCTATGCGACAGCGGCCGATCACACCAGCACGACCTATGCAATCGGTTTCGATGCGTGGCTCACCGACGATCTGCGGGTCGCGCTGTCGAGGACGTCCGCCCCCATCGTTGTGTCGCCCAGGACCGTCGATCTCGAGTTGACGGCAGCGTCGCATCGCGCACAAATCGACTGGACAGCGGCATCGCGATACCACGTTGTCTTTGACGGATCGGCTCAGAATCTGTCCGACGGAAATCGTCGATGGGAGATGACCATCTCGCCCCGACTGACCCTGGCTCACAGGGCCCGCTTCAATCTCGACCTGGGCGCAACAGCCTACCGCCTCGAGACCAGTCACGATTTCGATCACGGCTACTACGACCCACGACGGTACCAGTACTACGCCGCCACGATGAATCCGTACTTCAAGGTTGGGGAGAATGTCGGGCTGGCGATGACGGTCGCTCTGGGCGCGCAGCGAGACAAGGTCTCGCCATCGTTTCACTTCGGCGGGAACGTCGGTGGTGAAGCCACGTTCGGCATCTATCGCCCCTGGGTTTTGAAAGTCAATGCCAGCGCGACGCTCAACGGTCGACTCGACAGCGGCGCGTTTCGCGGATTCGGCGCGGGAGCGGCACTCGTTCGCCGCTTCTAATCACACCAAGGAGACATCGGGATGAGAGCGTTGATCACGGGCGGCGCGGGTTTCATCGGATCGCATCTGGCGGAACGGCTTCTGGAGCAGGGCCATGCGGTCTCGATTCTCGACGACCTGTCCACTGGCCGCCTGGAAAACATCGAGCACCTGGCCGATCACCCGCGTTTCTCCTCGACCATCGGTTCAGTCATGGACGAATCACTGGTCGCCTCCCTGGTCGACGACGCCGACTGCATCTTTCATCTTGCCGCCGCGGTGGGCGTCAGGCTGGTATGCGACGAACCGGTTCGTACGATCCACACAAATGTTCATGGAACCGAAACGGTGCTCCGGCATGCGAGCCGCGGCCGGAAGGACGTGCTGGTCGTCTCCACGTCAGAAGTGTACGGCAAGAGCGCCTCGCTTCCTTTTCGCGAGGATGCCGATCTCGTGCTTGGACCGCCGAACAAGACCCGCTGGGGCTATGCGACAAGCAAGCTGCTCGATGAGTTCCTTGCGCTGGGTTACTGGAAGGAGGAGCGGCTTCCCGTCAGGGTCGTCCGGCTGTTCAACACGGTCGGACCGCGTCAAAGCAGCCGATACGGCATGGTGCTGCCGAACTTCGTGCGCCGCGCCCTCGCCAACGAGCCTATCGTCGTCCATGGCGACGGCAGTCAGACCCGTAGTTTCACATGGGTTGGCGACGTCGTTTCGGCACTGATTGACCTGATTGAGGAGCCGACCACCGCGGGTGAGGTTTTCAATATCGGAAACGGCGCCGAAATCAGCATCCGTGATCTCGCCCTGAAGGTGAAGCAACTGACCGGCAGCAACTCACCCTTGTTGTTCGTTCCTTACAGCCAGGTGTTCGATGCGGGCTTCGAGGATATGCCGCGGCGAGTGCCCGACATCACCAAGATTGGACGGTTCATCGGTTACCGTCCAACCGTGCATCTCGACGAAATCATCGAGCACGTCATCGGATTCTGGGCGGACCAAGTCCCGCAGCCATCCCTCGTCGACAGTCGTACTTCCAGTCGTCCTGCCTACCTTTCTTCGTCCATGATGCCGGCGGCGGTCCTGGCAGACTGACGCCGGCCCCTTCCTGTCGCGCGCTCTTCGCCCAGATCATTGGAAGTACGCGTCGATGGTTTCTATCGAACCATCGGCGCGGTACTTCAGCTCGGTCACCTTGATGTTGCGGAGATGCGTCTGCCCGCCCGACAGCTGCGAGTCGTGGTAGAAGAGATACCACTTTCCTTTGAACTCGACGATCGAGTGATGGTTGGTCCAGCCGAGCACCGGCTCGAGGACCTTCCCGCGTATGGTGAACGGGCCCAGCGGTGAGGTACCGGTCGCGTACATGATGAAGTGCGTGTCGCCCGTCGAGTACCAGAAATAGTACGTCCCGTTGTACTTGTGCATCCATGAGGCTTCGAAGAAACGCCGGCTATTGTCGCCGGATAGCAGCGGCTTGCCGTTCTCGTCGAGGAGTACGACGTCCCTCGGCGGCTCGGCGAAACTCACCATGTCGTCGCCGAGCCTGGCCACTTTGGCCGTCAGCGCCGGCTGATCCTTCGCCGGCTGCGAGTCGTCTGCCTTGTAGCTGCCGCTGGCCCAGCGCTGCAGTTGTCCGCCCCAGATGCCTCCGAAATACATGTAGTACTTCCCGTCGGAGTCCTTGAACACGGCAGGATCGATGCTGAAGCTGCCTTTTATCGGCTCGGGCTGGGGAGTAAATGGGCCCGCCGGGTTGTTGGCGACGGCGGCGCCGATGCGGAAGACATCCTGCTTGTCCTTCACGGGAAAGTACAAGTAGTACTTTCCGCCTTTTTCAGCGGCATCGGGCGCCCACATCTGACGACCCGCCCACGGTACGTTCTTGATGTCGAGGGCCACGCCGTGATCGGTGACCGGTCCGCCGACACTGTCCATCGACAGCACGTGGTAGTCGCGCATCGCGAAGTGACTGCCGAGATCGTCCGCCGGAACGCCCGCGTCGATGTCGTGGGATGGGTAGATGAAGATCTTGCCGTTGAAGACGTGAGCGGACGGATCAGCCGTATAGATCGCGGTGACGAGTGGCTGGGTGAGAAACTTCGCCGGATCCATCTTCGCGGGGGGTCCAGCCTGGTCAGCAACGAGCAGCGCGGACGCTGAGACGGCTACGCTGCTGACGATTCCAAGTCGATGCATAAACACTCCGTCAGGAACGCGAAAAAACGAGCGGCTGAGATGCGTCGCTGCTAATGGCTTCCCGTGGCTATCCGCATCCGCTCCGCCTGTAGCTCGTGCAGCAGGCGCATGATGTTGTACGCCGTCAGCTCGACGAGCACCGACGTCACTTTCGCGTGAAGCTCGTCGCTCAGCCCCGGCTCGACCATCTTCATCGCCGCGACCAGGCGCTCCTCCTGGCCCGCCAGCTCCTGCTTCGTGACCATTCCATCCGCCAGGGCATCCGTGAAGGATGCGAGTTTGCTGACGCGTTCCTGAATCGCGGGGTGCTCTGACTTCTCATCGAACCAGCTCGTTCTTGCCACGGGTAGCCTCATTTCCTGCTGTGCCAGCGCTCGCTCGTTCGCTCGCGCCGACTGATCGCTACGACTTTCTGCTTACAGATCTTTTACCAATTGCTTCAGCGCGGTGAGCCTCGCCTGCAGCGTCGCACGGCCTCCCTGCGCGTTCGTCTTCTCGAGAATGGCGGCCGGCAGGAACTGCCGATCGGTGCATTCGAGAATCGCCGCGGTCTCCTGGAGCTCGCGTTCCAGCCCCTGTGTCGATGGCATGAACTCCGCGACGACACCGGCAAGCGCCTCTCGCGTCACATGATCGGCGCCGGCAAGAATCGATGCGCGCCACGCGCGTCCAACCATGCCCTCGATGTCGGCGCCGGAGAGCTGACCGAGTTGCGGAATCGGCGGCACGTCTTCGAGCGCGATGCGCGATCCCAGCTTCTTCGCCAGGATCACGAACATCTGGCGAATTTCGTTTTCGTCCGTCGGGTAGAACAGCGGAATATGCACCTCAGCGCGACCCTGCCGCTTCAAATCGATCGGGAGAAGATCGGGGCGGGCGGTCAGCAGCATCCAGAGGATCTGCCCTCGATATCGCGTATCCCCCATCTGCGCCGCGATCATCCCGAAGACGCGGCTCGACGTTCCCGAATCGCCGTCAGACTCGCGGCTTCCCAGCGCGGCGTCGGCTTCGTCAACGACGACCACGACCGGACCCATCGCGCGCAGCACCGACAGCACGCGCTCGAGGTTGCCTTCGGTCTCACCCACGTACTTGGAACGGAAGTTCTTGAGAATCACGCAGGGAACGCCGATTTCTCCGCTCACGCACTGCGCCAGAAACGACTTGCCTGTCCCGACGGGCCCGCACAGCAGGTACCCCATCGGCAGGCTGTCCAGAGCGCCTCGCTTCAACAACGCGGCATCTTCACGCAGTCGCGTTTTCGCGGCCTCGTGTCCGACCACGGTGTCGAGCGTCCATCGCGGCTCGATGAACTCGAGCAAACCGTGGCATTGCCGTTCCAGCAGCCGCTTCTTGAGCGACCGAAATACCGTCGCGTCGAGCCGCTTGCTGTTTTCGCGTGCGGACTGGACGAGCACGTTGAGGTCGGTCTGCGAAATACCAGCGGTCAGTTTCGCCAACTGGGAGGCGTCGAAGTCGGAGTACTCGGTGATCGCGCGGTCGACCGTCGTCGCCTTGATGAACGCTTCGCGCGACGACTCCTCGGGCAGCGGCACCTCAATGGTCGCGACGTGCGGATTGCCGGTGAGTCGATCGCTCAAGTCCGCGAGTTTCTCGTCGATCATGACGAACGCCATGTTGAGCCGCTTGACGTGCGGACTCATCGCCCAGTTCAGCATCGTCACGAGCTGAGACGACGCCTGCATGTTGAGGCGTCCGGGCTCGCCGGCGGGAAAGACGTACGACGCCTGGTCCATGATGAGCGCGAGGCTCTGGCGGTCTTCTTCGGGCGCCATGATGTTGGTGCGGACGAACCGATCCAGGAGCGCGAACGTGGCGGCCGGGTCCTTGGGCAGGGCGCTGAGGTCGCCGAGCTTTCGGTTCGCGAGCGTCACCATCTCTTTCAGGCGGTGCTCGTCGCGCCCCGCGACCGCGCGAAGTCCTCGACCCAGATCGTAGTGCAGCACGAGCGACCAGCGTCCGAACAGTTGCTCCGCGAGGAACTCGGCCAGCACGCCATACCGCATCGCCTCGTCGCCGCCGATCCGGAAGAGATCGTAGGTATTGCCGAACAGCACGAAAGCCGCTGTCGTTCCGGAAAAATAGAGGTCGGCGAGCTGCGACGCCCATGGTGGAAACCAGGCGGGCAGGTCCGCGAGACGGCGATGCTGCCGGGTCAGGCATCATGCCGGAGCACTCCCCGCAGATCGGATTCCAGTATTGGCGGCGGTTCCTCGAGCTGCTCGCCCAGGCCCGTGAGGTGCTGCAGTTCGCTCACCGCCTTCTCCGTCTGTCGCATGCTCTCGGCGGCAGAGTCGACCTGACTGCTGAGGAAGTCCGGATCCTGCCGGTTCACGGCCACTTCAGCGAGCGCCTGAATCTTTCCTTCGATTCGATCGAGCTCGACGGTCACGAATTCCGCGTTCTTGCGTGCCCTGCCGAAATTATCGAGGCGCAGTTCACCCATCGCGATGCTGTCCTGCAGCGATCGCACGACGCGCTCGTCGTTAGCGGTTTGCGCTGTGGCCAGATTCTTCCGCAGCTCTTCGAGACGGTTGGTAATCTCCTGGCCGTCCATGGTTGCCAGAAAGCGATCGAGCGCGGCCTTCGACAGAAGCAGCCGCAGAAATAACCAAAGCAGGCGATCGAGACCGGGCGTCCGAATTTCCTCTGCCGGACCCGCCTGCGTGCCCGCGGTGCCTCGAACACCGGCCGCGATGCCGCGCATCTCGACACAGCGTGCGTGCAGCCGCTCGAATCGTGTTCGTGATTCCGCAGGAAGTCCGTTCAGCATCGTCGCCAGCGAGACCGCGGGCGCAGGGGCCGTACCGTCGCTGGACGATCGCTGACGGCTCGGCGTGGACTTTCGCGTCGATCGCCGCGCGGAAGCGCGGTACGGAAATCAATCCTGCCAGATACGCCAGCTCTCCAGCGCCGACGAGCGGCAGCAGCACCGGTGCCAGCGGCGTCAGCGCCGCGGCCGCCGTGCCACCGAGGAAGAACAGAAGATTCCATCGGAACAGAAACGCTTCCTTGACGTAGTCGGCCGTTCCCGCCCCCTGCGGAGGAAGATCCGACGGTGCGTCCCCAGGGCGCTTAATCATCGCCTGCTCGAGTGGAGCTCGCCTGGTTGTCGAGGATGTCGCGAATCTCGAAGACGTACTTGAGAAACTTCGGGCTCGCGCTGCGCCTCCTTCGGAGGACGATTCGGCGGCGGCACCTCCATCTGCCGGAGGATTGTTCCAGGCGAGGACGAAAACACGTAGACGCGGTCGCCGAGATAGACCGCCTCTTCGATCGAATGGGTGACGAAGAACACGGTCGCCTCGGCTTCCCTCCATAGATCGACGAGCAGCGCCTGCATGTGGAGCCGGGTCGTGGGATCGAGCGCCCCGAACGGCTCGTCCATGAGAATGATCCGCGGAGACAGTATGAGCGTACGCGCGATCGCCACGCGCTGCCGCATACCACCCGACAGCTCGCTCGGAAACTTCGTCGCGTCGCGAGTTACGTCGAGACCGACTTTGGCGATCCACTCGCGAGCGCTTTCCCGGCGCTCGCGCGCAGACACGCCCCGACACTCCAAACCAAAGGCCACGTTGTCTTCAACCGTGCGGTTGTCGAAGGAGGTGTAGTCCTGGAAGACCATGCTGCGGTCGGATCCCGGCCGCACGACGGGATTGCCAGCAACCAGCACGGTTCCCTCAGTCGCCGGGTGATGCGGCCGCAGGCCCGCGATGAGCCGCAGCACCGTCGACTTTCCGCACCCCGACGGCCCGATGAATCGAGATGAACTCTCCCTTGTGCGGTAGATCAGGCACGGTGAATGTGACATCCCGTACCACCGTCAGCGCACCAAAACGCTTCGAGACCTTGTTGAACTCGACGATGTTGGGGTGAGGAGCGGGCGTCACCGCGGGCTCGGTCACCTCAGTCCTCGACCGAGCGGTATGGAAATAGTCCGCGCTGAAACCAGAACAGGACGCGGTCGATACCGTACGCGAGCAAGCCGATGATGATGAGGATCAGGATGATGTGCTCGGACATACCGCGCCGCTGACTGGCCATGAACAGGTAGCCCAGGCCGTGCTCGGCGTTGATCAGCTCGGCCAGCATGATATAGCCGAAGGCCAGTCCGAACAGATGGCGCAGGCTGTTATAGATGTCCGGCAGCGCGAGCGTGACGAGCACCTTCATCACCACCTGGTGGGACTTCGCGCCGAGCGTCTGCGCCGTTTCGACATAGCGATCCGGCACGCCGACCACAGCCGCGACCGCATCCGAATAGACGAACGGCACGCACGCAATGAAGATGAACATCACCTTCTGCGTCTCGTCGATACCGAACCAGAGGATCGTCAACGGAATCAGCGCGGCGACCGGCAAGTTGCGGCCAAAGAGCGCCAGCGGCGCGCCGGCGGCTTCGAAGACGCGCCAAGCGCCAGCCACAATCCCGAGCGGCACGCCGACGAGCACCGCCAGACCGAAGCCAATCAGCACGCGCTTCAATGTGGCCGCGATGCTTTGCAGCAACGCGCGCTCGTGCAGCAGGCTCGGAAAGCTTCGAATGACTTCCGCCGGACTCGGCAGAATCACCGGAGAGATCCAGCGGTCCTCGGATCCGAGACCCGAGGTCGCCAGCCACCAGACCGCAACGACAGCGCCCATGCTCATCACACCCACGAGCCGTCGCGTCATCCGCGGCGGCAGGATGCGGAGCGCCAGGAGCTCCGGTTTCGCGATGGCCGGCATCTACTTGGCGGCCGGCGCGGCCTCGGCCGGATAGACCTTGATCTCGACCCGGCGATTCTTCGCGCTGTTCTCCGGATCGGCGGAATCCGCTGGCCGGTCCCACCCGAGCCCTGCGGTCGAGAACTGATTCGGCTGCAGCGAGGGGAACTTGCGAAGAATAGATTCTTTCACCGCATTCGCGCGGTTCAACGACAGCTCCTGAACCAGGCTCTTTGGAACCGACGACTTCATGGACGCGTCGGTGTGCCCCTCGATGACGATGCGTGCGGCGCCGTACTGGCCGGCCAGCTTGCCGATCTCTTCGACCACGAAGCCGACGTTGGGATCGTACAGTTCTTCCACTTCCTTGCCAGCCGGAGTCGCGCGTGATCTTCTTGTTGAGATCCCACGAATTGGGGAAGAAATGGATGACGACTGTCTTGGTCAGGATTTCGTCTTTCTCGCCCTGAACGGTTCCCGCGGTCGCCGGCGCAAACTGGATGTCGTACTCGTTCTTCTGCGTCGAGTACTTCGGCTCGCTGCCGAGTTTCTGGATCATCGAGAAGTCCATCACCTGGTCGAACGGCGTCTGTTCGGTGACCGCGTTGATTCGCTTATAGAGGAAATACGCGGTCGTCCAGGTTCGCTCGAAACTCGTGGGGTTGTTCTGATTGAGGAAGAAATCGCGATTCTCCGCGTAGTTCGTCGAGTGCGCGTCGCCGAGCATGCCGAGCGCGTCGCCTTCAGGAATGGAGTAGCCGGCCGCCATCAGCTTGGCCACTTTCTGTTTCGGTTCCTGCGACTTGAGATCGACCATCGCATCGAAGATGCCGCGCGTGATCCCTTCCATGATGTCGGGGTTGTCCTTGGCGAAGTCCGCGCGCGCGAACCAGACGTCGGCGATCAGCTTGTTGGCTGTCGACGTCGTCACGAGCATGTGGTTGCCCTTGACCTTCTCCAGGTTGTAGATGTCGGGGGCCCAGCTGACGCAGCCGGCGAGCCGCTTGTCGGCGTTGAACGCGGCCGCAGCCTGGAAGGCGTCCTGGGTGAATTTGAACTCCACTTCGGCGGGCTGCACGCCGGCGTTGATGAGCGCGTTCAGGATGAAGAAATGCGACGGTGAGTTCTGCGCCAGCACCACCGTCTTGCCGCGCAGATCGGACATCGTCTTGATCGTGTCGCGAACCACGATGCCGTCGCCGCCGTTCGACCAGTCGACCTGTTGGTAGACGCGCGGCATGACGCGGGAGTCCTTGCGCAGGCCTTCCAAAAACAGCGGCAGCATGTCGAGCGTCGCCCAGCCGATATGCAGATTGCCGGCGGCGTACGCGTCGCGCATCGCGATCGGATCGTCAATCAGCACGAGCTCGACTTTGAAGTCCTTGCCGCCGGGCGTCTTCCACGTCTTGCCCGGTTTGAATCCGTTGTTGGCGAGAATGATCGGGCTCCAGCCCGCCCAGACATTGATGCCGAAGCGAACCGTGCGGTCTGCCAGTCGGCTTGTAGCTGGAGATGCCCTTGACCTCGGGCAGGCGCGTGGCGGCGACGTAGTTGTATTCCTTGACCGTCGTGATGCCCGCGCTGTCGGGCGCTTCGGCGCCCCGTCTGCATCTTCTTCAATTCATCCGCCGAGAATTTACCCGACTGCGATTGGGCCCGATCGCGCCATACCGCCAGAGCGCAAGACCCACGAGGCCGAGCACCATGAGCAGGACGGCAACGTAGAACGCAGGTCTGGGCTGTCCGTTGGCCATGAAAAGATGCTCCTGTTGATCCTTGTGGCAGCCCTGAAGGGCTGCGCTCACATGCCGGTCTAATGTCAATTCGTTTGTTTCTCGGTGGCCTTCTCGGCTGCCGGCCCGAGGTCCTTCGTGGTCTGCGCCATCGGCGACGTCTCGGGCGACTTCAACCCCAACTCGACTTCGAAGTCGGTGAGCGCCTGCTCGGCGAGCTGCGTCTCCATGCGTTCCTCGGCTTGAATCTCGGCAATCCCTTTCTGCGAGAGATCGGCAGCCACCCGGACCTTCCCGCGGTTCTGATCGATCTTCTGCTGGATCACACTCTCGATTTCGCCGAAGTCCGTCGTCAGATTCACGTCGAACGTTTCGGAGAGCTTGGCGATTTCGGCTTCGGCGGAACTCATCTTGAGTTCGGCGTCGTACTTCTGGATCCTCTCGCGAAGCTCGATCAGCTTCTCGTTGGCGTGCTGGATCTTCTTCAGATTGTTGCCGTACGCCGTCTCGTGCATCTGCAGCTGGCCTTCATTGGCCGCCAGCTCCGCCTTCGCTTTCTGCAACTCGAGCGCGAACTTGGCGGCGGTCGTCGCGATCGCCCGCCTTGAGATAGGCTTTCGTCTCCGCTTCGAGTTTCTGCACGTGCGAGCGATTCGCGGAAACCTGCCGCGTCACCCGCTCGACGAGCCCGCGATACTGTTCGAGCCCTATGCGGCCTTCCTTCAGCTGCTCCACGGCACGGTCGTACTCGTATCGCATCTGGGCAATGGGATCGGCCTCCCAGAACAGGTTCGCAACCTTGTTGATCTGCGCGACAAACGCGGACCAGAACTTGTGAAGAATCACGGGGGCTCCTTTGAAAACCTACGAGTTACTTTCTGGCGGGTTCCCGTTCGCCGCCGACCGCCTCGGCCAGAATCTTGCCCTGATAGATGCCGTCGAGCGCCGTGCGCAGCTCGACGCCCGTTCCGGCGCCGATGACGTCGCCGCCGACGTCCTTGAGGAAGGCAAACTTCTCGGGGCTGGTATCGAACGCGACGAAGTAGGTCTGCACGCCGCCTTCGCTCTTCTGCCAGATCTCGCGGGCGACCGCGTCGGGGCTGCGGCCGTTCGTGTTCTCTCCGTCGGTCACGACGAGCAGGTACTTGCGGAAAACGCCGGCGCGATACAGGTCGGGCCGCGCTTCGCGCATCGCCTCGCCGATGGCCGTGCCACCGCCAGGCCGCGGGAGACTCGCCAGCGTCGCGCGAACGGCGCTGCGATCGTACGGCTGAATCGGGCGCAACACGTGGACGCTGCTCGAAAAGCTGTACACGCCAATCTTGATTGGAAAATCCGGACGCTTGGCGATGAAGGCGTCGGTGGCGTCCAGCATGGCTTCGAGCGCTTCCTGCGCGACACGTACTTCGGCCGTGAGTCGCCGGGCGCTTTGTCCTTCATCGACCCTGAGGTGTCGACCAGAATGGCGACCGCGGCGCCCAGGCCCTCCTCCACTTCGGCTTGATACGGAGCGTCGGGTTCGGGGGCCCGCTGGGCGGCGGTGCTGGACCTGTCGCGGCGGGGCGACGGTCCGCACGCCGCGACGAGCAACAGCAGGAGCACTGCGACCGTCAGTCCCCGTGACTGCCGAGCGATGGAGCGGGTTTCATCCCGGTTGTGGGAGTGTAGCGTCGGGTCCCCGAACGCAATCAAGCCTGTGGCCACGGCGCTCAACGAGCTGCCTGCCGAAGATCGGACGTGCAGTTCGGGCATCGCGTGGCCTTAATCGAAATCCGAGATACGCAAAACGGACAATCTCAGCGTCCGGCGTCGCAGGCGCCGGAGCAGGCGTCTTCAACTTATTGATCTGCCGCACCATGAGAAAGATGACGAAGGCGACGATCAGGAACTCCAGCACGTGTTCAGGAACATGCCGTAGTTGATCGTCGGAGCGCCCGCCTTCTGCGCGTCCACCAGCGACGTGTACTGCTGACGATTGAGAGCCACGAACAGATTCTTGAAGTCGATGCGGCCGATGATCATGCCGATGGGGGGCATGACGATGTCGTTGACCAGCGAGGTCACGATCTTGCCGAAGGCGGCGCCAATGATCACGCCGACCGCGAGATCCACCACGTTGCCGCGCGCCGCGAACTCCCGGAATTCCTTCATCATGGACATCGGCCTGTTCCTCGAGCGTAGCTGGTCAACAGTTTCCCGTCGTGACTCGTGGATCTCCAGATGCAACCGGCGAACGGCGTGCCGCCGTCGGTAAGTGGTGCCAGTCCGCCGAGTCGCGAGTCGCGAGCCGCGAGCCGCGAGCCGCGAGCCGCGAGCCGCGAGTCGCTTACTTCTTGTAGCTGATGCGATAAATCACACCGGCAAAGTCATCAGAGACGAGGAGCGCGCCGTCGGGCATCACGAGCACGTCGGCTGGACGTCCCCAGGTCTTTCCGGTCGTCGTATTGCCGCGGGTGCCGGCAACGCCCTGCAGCCAACCCTCTGCAAACGGCGTGAAGCTGGTGACTTTGCCTCCATCGAGCTTTGCCAGCATCACGCGATATCCGATCGGCACGGTCCGATTCCACGAGCCGTGCTCGGCAATGAAGATCTGATCGCCTCGATGTTGTCATAGCGCGTGATGCGGCTGATCTCGGCGACGTAGAGCGACCCGTTGCGAAAGGCGACGCCGCTCGGATCCTTGAGCCCTTCGGCGATGGTCAGCACCTGATCGGCCTTCTGATCGTGATCGCGGTCGACAATCGCGTACACCTTGTTGTAGTCGCGCGTGCCAACAAACAGGGTGCCCTTCGCGCCGAGCACCATCTCTCGCGCATGCGGGATGCCGGTGGCGTACAGATCGATGCTGAAGCCGGGAGGCAGCTTGATTTCATTGAGCGGCAACGTGGCGGGGGCTTGAGCGGTCCAGACCGAAACCGTCGCGGCCGCGACCGTCGACACCAACACCTTGTACATAAGAGAGGAGCATAGTCCGATCGGTGCGTTTGTGGCGATTCGGGGGAGAATGCTATATTTTTCGCGTTGTGCTATTTTCGTAGCACCTTTTGCCGTTCTGATTCGTCCAATGCCTTAGAAGCGCCTGCGGCCCGAGCGAGGCGCGGAGTCCGCCTTCGCCAAGGCTATGGCGAGACGAGAGCGAGCCCGCGAGCCGTGAACGTGAGAGGCGCAGGCGGTTTTGGACCTGCGGGACGGAGCTATAATCGGGACGGAGCTATTAATAAATGATGAGACGAACCCATGACGGTCTCAGCCGACGAGAGCGTCAAATTATTGACATACTCTATGCGAATGGCCGGGCCACAGCCGCCGAAGTCCAGGCGGCCCTACCCGAGCCGCCGAGCTATTCGGCCGTTCGGGCAATGCTCCGGATCCTCGAGGAAAAGGGACACGTCCGGCACGAACAGGACGGTCCTCGCTATGTATATCTGCCTACGGTCGGCCGTGACAACGCTCAGCGATCGGCGCTGCACCACATGTTGAAGACATTCTTCGGCGGATCTGCCGAACAGGCCATCTCCGCGTCTGCTGGACGAATCGTCCCAGAAACTCTCTGACGCCGAACTGGATCGCCTGGCTCGGCTGATCGACCAGGCCCGCAACGCCGGAGCATAACCATGAGGATCTTTGACTTGCTGTTTGTCGATTTCGGCACCTCATGGATGGTGGTCGTCGATCTCATTCTCAAAGCGACGCTGCTGTTTGCTGCCGCTGGCCTGGTCTCGTTCTTCCTGCGTCGAGCGTCTGCCGCGCTGCGGCACATGATCTGGACGCTCGCGCTCGCGGCGGTGCTCGTGCTGCCCGTTTTGTCGATTGCGCTGCCGCACTGGCAGTTACCGATCGTCACGATTGAGGGCGCAGGTCAGCTATCAGCTTCCAGCTATCAGCTTTCAGCTAGAGCGCCAGATCGAGAGGGCCGCGCTGAAGTTGCAGGTCCGAGCGTTCACAGCTCGACGCAACGTTCGCAGCCGGCGGCGACTGCGACACCTTCACCAACGCGAACACCGGTATCGTGGACCGCGCTGCTGGTGAGCGTGTGGGCCATTGGCGCGCTGCTCATCTTTGCGCGGCTCGCGGCCGGCGTGATTGCGGTGCAATGGATGTCGCGGCGAACCGAGCGCGTGACCGACGCTCCCTGGCTGGAGCAGGCGCAATCGCTGGCCGCGGAGCTTGGCGTTTCGCCACGGATCGTGTTCCTTCGAAGCCAGGGGGCCGCCATGCCGATGGCGTGGGGCATGTTCCGTCCCGCCGTGCTGATGCCGGCGGCGGCCGACGAGTGGCCGGCTGAACGGCTTCGGATCGTGCTGCTGCACGAGCTGGCGCACGTCAAGCGGCGCGATTGCCTCACGCACATGCTGGCGCAGGCGTCCTGCGGGTTGCACTGGTTCAACCCGCTGGCGTGGATGGCCGCTCGGCACGTTCGCACGGAACGCGAGCGCGCCTGCGACGATCTCGTCCTCGCAGCAGGCACACGCGGCCCCGACTACGCCGATCAGCTGATCGAGATCGCCCGAGTGATGCGCTCCGGTCGCTTCCCCGCGGTCCTCGCGGGCGCAAGCCTGGCGATGGCGCACCGATCCGAGCTCGAGGGACGCCTCATGGCGATCCTCGATCCGAGCGTTCCGCGTGCGGCACTCTCGCGCGCTCCGAACCAGCGCAACAACCGCCGCCTTCGCTCTAGCAGTCATGCCGCTGGCGTGCGGTTCAGCCGTGGAAGATCGCGAGCGCCGCCGAGCCGCAAACGCGCGCCAGCTGCCGGACGCGCAGGTTCTCGCCGTTCAAAACCCGCAGCCGACTCCGGAGCCCGCGCCCGCGCCGACGGCACGGAGCAAACGCCCTGCGGAAGCGCGGAGCGACTTCGGTGGACGCGACCGTGCAATCCGCAGTGCAGAGCGCGGTTCAGTCGAACGTCCAGAGCCGTGTGCAAAGCGCGTGGAGAGTCGATGTCCAGAGCACCGTCGAGAGCCAGTGTGCAGTCTGGAATCGCATCTGCCGTGGCGACGGGCGTGCATGTCGGCGCTCGGCAGCTTCGACGTCGGCATGACCGTCGACGCGGCGTTGCATGCGCAGGGAGACGGACGCGCGAACGGCCATGGCGCCAAGAGATGGCGGCGCAGAGCGAAGGCCGACCCGCGAACCGTCGCGGCGCTCACGGCAGCGCTGAAGGACAGCGACAAGGATGTTCGCGAAACCGCGCTGCACGCGCTCGTGCAGATGCGCGATCCCAGCATCTTCGATCCGCTCGTCCAGGCGCTGTCCGACGGTGCGGCCGACGTCCGCGAGCAGGCAGCCTTCGGTCTCGGCCAGCTGCGCGACCATCGCGCGGTCGAGCCATTGACGAACGCGCTCAAGGATCCGAACGCTGACGTGCGCGAGCAGGCAGCATTCGCGCTCGGCCAGATTGCGCGACCGCAGTGCCGTTCCTGGTCTGAGCGGCGCGTTGAAGGATGCCGATGATGACGTGCGCGAGCAGGCGGTATTCGCGCTCGGGCAAATCCGCGATCCGGCTTCCGTCGACGCGATCATCGGCGCCGTCCGCGACAGCAAGTCCAATGTCAGGGAGCAGGCGGTGTTCGCCCTCGGGCAGATCCGCGATCGGCGGGCGGTCGAACCGCTCATCTCCGCGTTGAAGGATCCCGACGGTGACGTGCAGGGAGCAGGCCGCGTTTGCGCTCGGGTCAGATCCGTGATGCGCGCGCGGTCGAACCGCTCGTGATCGCGCTCAAGGACAGCGTCGCGGACGTGCGCCAGCAGGCGGCGTTCGCGCTCGGTCAGATCCGCGATCCCCGCGCGATCGACGGCCTGACCGCCGCGCTGAAGGACACCAGCGCCGACGTGCGGCAGCAGGCCGCGTTCGCGCTCGGACAACTCGCTCGATAAGAGAACGCTCGGTAGAGCAGGGTCTTCGGACCGCGCCAGCGATTCGTCGTGTTTCGTGATGCTAGGTTTTTAGCAGGAGATGCGCATGACTCCCCTCGCTGTCTTTGTTCGTACGTTGTTGAAAACGAGCGCGATCTTCATCGGCTTCACCGCGGTGATGCTCCATCCATCGCTCGAATGGCAGCTCGGCATCGCCGGGCGTCACGGCGCGGCAGAGTCCGCGCGAAGGCGCCATCGACGGCCTCGTCTCGCTGCTGAAGGACAGCGATGCCGGTGTGCGCCGGCAGGCCGCCGCCGCGCTCGGGGAAATTGGCAACACGCGCGCGGTCCCGGGATTAATCGACGCACTGAAGGACGCCGACCCTGAGGTCCGTCAGCACGCTTTGTCGGCGCTCGGCGAGATTGGCGATGCGCGCGCGGTCGGCGCGATCATCGGTGCGTTGAAAGACAGCTCGCCGTCGATCCGGAGCAGAGCCGCGCAGCGCGCTCGGCGAGTTGGGAGACGCGGCTGCGGTTGAACCGCTCATGGCCGCGATCCGTGACGCCAACGCCGACGTACGGCGTCATGTGATTTCGGCACTCGGAGAACTCTCGGATGCGCGAGCGCTGCAGGCACTGACGGCAGCGCTCAAGGACGAAGACGTTGCGGTCCGCCGAGCGGCCATCCAGGCGATTGCGGAAATTGGCGGCGACGGCGGCGGCCACAGCGTCCACGTGCCGCATCCGCACCCGCACCCGCACCCACATCCCCATCCAAATCCAAACCCGAATCCCAACCCAAATCCCAATCCAAACCCCCGGCTCGAACGGGAGCCCTGACGTGATCCGCACGGCCGTCACTTCGCTCCTCGCGCTGCTGACGCTGACCGGTTCCGCCAGCGACTACGGAGAAGCTCGCGCGCAAACGCGCGGAGTCCGTGAATTGATCGCGGATCTCGCCGCCGGCGACCCAGCGACGCGCGCTCGCGCCGCGTGTGATATCCGCGAGCTTGGAGATGCCGCCTCCGACGCGATCCAGCCGCTCGCCGCCATGCTGGCTGATGCGGCGCCGGTGGAAGCGCTCGTCTGCAGTCGCAGCTGGTGGCGCGGTAACGCGGCGGATCTGACCTCGCCCGGTGAACAGGCGGCCGCGGCGCTCGTGGCGATCGGCACGCGTGCGTTTGAGCCGGTCTTGAACGCGCTTCACAGCCCAGCCTGGGCCGCGCGACGGAATGCGGCCTGGGCGCTGGGCGCCTTTGACGATCAGCGCGCCGTCGACGCGCTCGTGGACGCGTTGAAGGATCGCGAACCGGCCGTCCGCGAGCAGGTCGCCTGGGCGCTCGGTGCGCTGGATGACAAACGGGCGGTTCAGCCGCTCGTCGCTACGCTCAAAGACACGGACCCGCGCGTTCGACGTCAGTCAGCATGGGCGCTCGGAGCCATCGATGACGTGAGCGCCGCACCCGCGTTGTCGGCCGCGCTCGCCGACGATGACGAGCGCACGCGGGAACAAGCCGCGTGGGCGCTTGGCGCGATCGACGACAATAGTGCTGTACCGGCGCTGGTTCGTTCACTGAGCGATCCGGCCGACCGCGTCCGCAAACAGGCCGCGTGGGCGCTCGGTGCAATTGATGATGCCCGCGCCGTCGACGCGCTCCTGCGCGCGCTGTCGGATCAGAGCACCGGCGTCCGTCAGCAGGCGGCCTGGGCGCTCGGCGCCATCGGCGATGCGCGCGCGCTGTCGGGCCTGCTGCCGTCGCTCAAGGACGCAGACGCGGGCGTGAGAAAACAGGCAGCATGGGCAATCGGCGCGATCGGCAAGTGAGGACCTCAGCATGTGGTCGGACTTTCGATATGCGGCGCGTTCCCTTCGGAAGACACCGGCGTTCACGGCGATTCTGGTCCTGACGCTCGCGCTGGGCATCGGAGCAAACACCGCGATCTTCAGCGTCATCGACGCCGTGCTGCTGCGGCCGACGCCGCTCGACCATCTCGATCGGCTCGCGATGGTCTGGGAAACCGACCGAAACACGGGGACCACGCGGGAACCCGCGTCGTTCCCCGACTATCTCGACTTCAAAGCCCGAACACGCACGTTCGACACGCTCGCGGCGGTAATGGCCGGGGAAGTGAACCTGACACCCGATCGCGGCGACCCGCTTCGTTTGCCAGTCCTGAACGTCTCCTCAGACGCGCTGCCGATGCTTGGCATCGCGCCAATCGCCGGCAGGACCTTCACCGCTGATGAGGATCGGCCGGGAGGACCATCCGTCGTCGTGATCAGCGAGAGCTTCTGGGAGCGCAACTTCCAGCGGCGCGAGGCGGCACTCGGATCGACGCTGCGCCTCGATGACCGCCCCTACACGATCGTCGGCGTCATGCCCGCCGGCGCTGACTTCGGCGTGTTGCAGATTTTATCGGCCGCCGCCTACTCGCGTGGCTTCGCGGATCGCGGCATGAGAGTCGGAGGTCGACATCTGGACGCCGATGCAGGCCGACGCGCAGCAGCTTCCACGCTCCACGCATCCGCTCTTCGTTCTCGGCCGGCTGGCGCCGAAGGCGACATCCGATGCGGCGCAGAGCGAGCTCGCCGGCATCGCCGCCGATCTGGAACGGACGTATCCTGACAACGCCGCGCGCGGTGCCCACGTCGAGCCGCTCGACGCAGTCATCTTCGGACCCGTGCGACCAGCGCTCTTCATCCTGCTGACGGCGGTCGCCCTCGTCCTCATCGTCGCGTGCGCGAACGTCGCAAATCTCCTCCTCGCGCGGGCCGGCGCCCGTACCCAGGAAGCCGCGGTTCGCTGCGCTCTCGGTGCCACTCCGGCCAGGCTCTTCCGGCATGCGCTCGCGGAGACGATGTTGTTGACGATCGCAGCCGCGATTGTGGGCACCGTTCTCGCGTTCGTGGGCGTTCGCGCGCTGGTGGCGATCGCGCCTGCCGATGTGCCGAGGCTCACGCTCGCGGCGGTCAACGGCCGCGTCCTGGTCACCACGATGGGCCTCTCGCTGCTGATCGGTTTGGTCTTCGGTCTGCTGCCGGCGTTGCAGGCCCGTCGCCGAAACCTTGCAGGCTTTCCTCGCGGACGGTACGGGGCGCGCCTCTGCGGGACCAGCGAGCAGTCGCGTCCGAAATGCGCTGGTCGTGGCCGAGCTGGCGATGGCGGTGGTGCTCGTCTGCGGCGCGACGTTGTTGATTCGGAGTTTCTGGATGCTGCAGCAGGTGAATCCCGGATTCCAGACCGATGGGATCCTGAAAGCGGAGTACCAGCTGCCGCTGTCGCGCTACCCCGTCGACTTCCGCGTCTGGCCGAACTTCAAGGAGCAGCATGCCTTCAATCGCGCGCTGCTGGCGCGCGCGTCTGCGCTCCCCGGTGTGCGCTCGGCGGCACTCGCGGGAAATCATCCGCTCGACCCGGGGTTCACCAACTCGTTCACGATTGTCGGTCGAGAGGCCGAGTCGAGATCGTGGCCGGAGATTTCGGTCCGCCGGGTGAGCCCGTCGTACTTTTCCACGGTGGGGGTAGAGCTCCTGCGCGGCCGGCTCCTGCTGGACAGCGACACCACCGAAGCCGCTCCGGTCGCGCTCATCAACACGGCCGCGGCCCGGCGATTCTTCCCGGGACGCGACCCGCTGGGCGCCCGCATCAGCTTCTGGGGCAGCGCCCGGACTATCGTCGGGATCGTCGGAGACGAGAAATTCCACGGCATCGCCGAGTCGTCGCCTATTGCGGTCTACGCGGCAATCGCTCAAGCGCCCTCTGCGAATGGCGCCGGAGTCCTGCTCGTGCGCACAGCGGGAGAGCCCTCTTCCCTCGCTACCGCGGTGACGGGCGCAATCCACCAGGTCGATGCCGGGCTCGCCGTGTTCGGCGTCGAACCGCTCCAGATCACGATGTCGCGCTCGATAGGGCAGCGGCGATTCACCATGCTGCTGCTGGGCCTGTTTGCGACGGTGGCGCTCTTCCTGGCGGCGCTCGGCATTCACGGCGTCCTCAGTTACGCGGTGTTGCAACGGCGCAGAGAAATCGGGATCCGTCTGGCGCTGGGTGCGCGACCATCTGATTTGGTGAGTCTCGTCGTACGCGAGGGCACTCGCGCTGGCTGCCGTGGGCGTCGTGGCCGGTCTTGCCGGCGCAATCGCGCTCACGCGCTTCCTGAGTACGCAGCTCTTCGGCGTTGGGGCCACCGATCCGGCGAGCCTTGGCGCCGTGGTGTTGCTGCTGGGTGTTGTCGCGCTTGCGGCGACCGCAGCACCAGCACGCCGCGCCGCGTCAGTCGATCCAATCGTGACCCTGCGGAGCGAATAACACCATGTTCCGTACAACACTGCAGGATCTCCGGCATGGCGCGCGGCTGCTCCTTGGCTCGCCAGGTTTCACGATCGTGGCGGTCGCCGCGCTTGCGATCGGCATCGGCGCGAACACCGCGATCTTCGCGGTCGTCAACACGCTGCTCATTCAGCCCCTCCCCTACAAAGATCCGGATCGCCTCGCGATCATCTGGGAGCACAACATCCCTCGCGATCGGAAGAACAACGTCGTATCGCCGGGCAACTATCTCCACTGGCGCGAGATGAACGGCGTGTTTGCCGAGATGTCCGTGGTCAGCATGACCTTCCGCGCTGCGTACACCGGCGACGGCGAGCCCGAGGAAGTCGCGCAACAGATAGTGAACGCGACGCTGTTTCCCGATCCTTGGAGTGAACGCCGCGCTCGGTCGTGTCTTTACGCCTTCAGAGGATCAGCCGCAGGCCAATCGCGTCGTCCTCATCAGCGATCGTTTCTGGAAACGCCGATTCGGCGCCGATGTCAACGTCATCAATCGTGGCATCCGTCTCGACGGCGATCTCTATACGGTGGTGGGCGTCATGCCGGCCGGATTTTCGATTCTCGACAAGGACGTCGACGTCTGGATTCCTGCAGGGTTTTCCGCCCAAACACGCACGCCACGCGGACGATGGTTGATGGTCATAGCCAGGCTGAAGGACGGTGTGACGTTTCGGCAGGCGCAGGACGACATGACCCGCGTCGCCAGCCAGCTGACGCGGCATGTTTCCGAATTTCGACACCGGTTGGACCGCGAGGGTGGTGCCTCTGAAGGAGCAGCTCACGGGCGACGTTCGGCCCGCGCTGCTCGTGCTGCTGGGCGCGGTCGGGTTCGTGCTGCTGATCGCGTGCGCGAACGTAGCCAACCTGCTGCTGGCGCGTGCGACGACTCGGCAGCGAGAGCTTGCGGTTCGCGCCGCGCTGGGAGCTGATCGACGACGGTCTGATTCGACAGTTGCTTGCCGAGAGTCTGCTGCTGTCAACGATTGGGGGCGCCGCCGGCATCGCGCTCGCCTGGTGGGGGCTCAGGTTCCTGCGCACCGCCGTGGCTGCGAGCCTGCCGATCCCCAGACTCGAGTTTGTCGGTATGAACGGGTGGGTACTTCTCTTTGCCTGTGCGCTGCGACCACGGTCAGCGGTTTGCTGTTCGGCGTCATCCCCGCGTTCACGGCTGCCGGAGCCGCACTGACCGACGCGCTCAAAGAAGGCGGACGCACCGGCACCGCCAGCCGCGGCGGCCGGGTGCGCGGCAGGCGCTCGTGGTCATCGAGACGGCGCTCGCGCTCGTGCTTCTCGTCGGCGCCGGGCTGCTCGTCCGCAGTTTCATGACGCTGATGCAGGTCGATCCCGGCTTCGATCCATCGCGCACGGTGACGATGAAGGTCACGCTGCCGTCGGCGAGCTATCGCGGCGACGGCGAGATGATCGCGTTCTTCGACCGACTGTTCGATCGAATCGATGCGCTGCCGGGCGTGCGGGCCGCCGGCGGAGTCAGCTTCCTGCCGCTCAACGGACTCGGCGCGGCGACCAGCTTCTCCATCGAAGGACGCGAACCACCCCGCGCTGGCGAAGAGCCCGTCGCGGAGGTCGAAGGTCGTCACGCACGACTACTTCAAGGCGATGGGCATTCCGCTGCTGCGGGGACGGCTCTTCGACAGCCGCGACACCGCCCCGAACACGCGGCGCGTCATCGTCAGCGAGACGCTGGTGAAGAAGTACTTCGGCGACAGCGATCCAATCGGTCAGCGCATCGTCCTCGTCGTGGAACAACGCGGGACCGGACGAGATTATCGGCGTCGTCGGCGACGTGCGATCGGCAAGCCTCGAGACCGAGCCGCGTGGAGCGAGTTATCTGCCACCTGCTCGCTTCGCGTACCCGTTCACGAGTGTGGTGGTCAAGACCTCGAGATGACGGCATGGGTGTCGTACCGTCGTTGATCAACGCCGTGCACGAAATCGACGCCGAACGTGCCGGTCGCCGACGTCCGGCCGATGTCCGAAGTCATCGCCATATCGACGGCGCAGCGCCGGCTGATCATGATCATGCTGATGATCTTCTCGGCGGTGGCGCTGGTGCTCGCGTCGGTCGGGATTTACGGCGTCATCAGCTACTCCGTGAGTCAGCGCACGCAGGAGATCGGCATCCGGATGGCACTCGGGGCCCAGCGCGGCGATGTGCTGCGGATGGTGGTCGGCCACGCCATGGTGCTGGCGATCGTCGGCATCACGCTCGGGGCCCTGGGCGCGTTCGGGTTGACGCGGCTGATGACGAAGCTGCTCTTCAGCGTCAGACCTGGCGATCCGCTGACGTTCGCTGCCGTGGCGGTCCTCCTCGCGGCGGTGGCTGTTCTGGCCAGCTACGTTCCCGGGCTGCGCGCGACACGCGTCGATCCAGTGATCGCGCTGCGGGCCGAGTAAGAAACACCGGGTCAGTCGTCAATTGAGCCGCATGCGAGCCTCTGCCGTCTTTTGCGGTACGATTCGCGTGCATGCTGGTCGGCGTGGGCGGTCATCGTCCTGCTCATCCTTCTGACGGCTCTGTACGTCGCGGCGGAGTTTGCGGCCGTCAGCGCGCGCCGCAGCCGCCTTCGCAGGCTGGCGGAGGACGGACACCTCCTGGCCGCGCGACTTCTGCCGGTCCTCGAAGATCCCGCGCGCGCTCGACCGTTACATCGCCGCGTCGCAGGTCGGCATCACGCTGTCGAGCCTGATCCTCGGCGCCTACGGGCAGGCGACACTCGCGCCCCGGCTCGAGCCGCTCCTCGAGCGCTCCGGACGGCTGGAACCGGCGACGGTCGAGTCCGCCTCCGCGGCCATCGTCCTCGTCTTTCTCACGATGCTCGCCGTGATCCTGGGCGAGCTCGTGCCGAAATCGCTCGCGCTGCAGAATCCGACGCGAACGGCGCTCTTCACCGTGCTGCCGATGCAGTGGTCGCTGCGCGCCTTTTCGTGGTCGATCGCGCTTCCTCAACGGCAGCGGCGTCTTGCTGCTGCGCGCGCTTCGCAGTTCCGACCACCGGACATCGTCACGTGCATTCGCCAGAAGAGATCGCGCTGCTGATCGCCGAGAGCCGCGACGGCGGCCTGCTCGAGCCACAGGAGCAGGTTCGGCTTCATCGCGCGCTGCGGCTGGGCCTGCGCAGCGCGCGGCAGCTGATGGTGCCGCGCGAGCGGCTCGCCGCCATCGACGCCTCGCTGCCGTTCGAAGAGGTTCTGCGGATCGTCGCATCGAGTCCCTACAGCCGGCTGCCGGTCTACCGCGGCTCGATCGACAACATCGCCGGCATCCTGCACACCAAGGATGTGGTCACGCGATACGTGCAGGCTGGCCGCCTGACCGTTGCGTCGCTGCTGCGGCCGATCGTCCGCGTGCCCGACACGATGCCTGCCGATCGGCTGCTGGCGTTCCTGCGCGAGCGCCGCAGCCATCAGGCGCTCGTGGTTGACGCCAATGGCGTCGGTCGTCGGGCTCATCACGCTCGAGGACGTGGTGGCCGAGCTGCTCGGCGGCGTCGCCGACGAGTTCAAGACGGTGCAGGCGCGCGCCCATCCGGCTTGTCGGACGGACGCCTGCGGCTTCCCGGATCGATGCGGCTGGATCAGGCGGCGCCGGCTCGTGGGCGCGCCTGGCCCAGTCTGGATCGGACGGTCGCCGAGCACATCACCGCCACGGCCGGCCGCGTCCCCGAAGCTGGGGAGGAAGTCGACGTTGCGGACGTCGACGTCGAAGTCGAGGCCGTCGAGGGGGACGTCATCGCGTCGGTGATTGTCGGCGACCGTCCGAGACAGGACGAGGACGGCGAGCCATGACGGCCTTCCTGATCATCGCGGCGCTGATCCTGCTGAACGGCATCTTCGTCGCCGCGGAGTTCGCCATCGTCGGCGCGCCCGCGAGCGGCGATCGACCGCAAGGCGCAGCGACGGCAACAGGCTCGCGCGGCTCGTTCAGCGCGTGCTCGACGATCCGCGGCAGCAGGATCGGTACATCGCGACCGCGCAGCTCGGCATCACCGTCGCGAGCCTCGGCCTGGGCATGTATGGCGAGCACGTGCTGGCCGACGGGCTCTACGCGACTGCTCGGCGCGCCCGGGCTGCCGTCATGGCTCGCGTCGCACGGCCTCGCGAGCACGATCGCGGTCGTGATCCTGACCTACTTCCACATCGTCATCGGCGAGATGGTGCCGAAGTCGCTCGCGCTGCAGCACGCCGAGCAGATGGCGCTGTGGATCACGCCGCCGATGCTCTGGATCAGGAACGCCCTCTTCCCGTTCGTCCTCGCGCTGAACGGCCTCGGGAACCAGGTGCTGAAGCTGCTCGGCGTCAACCGCCAGGCGCAGAACGCCGATCGGTACTACACGTCCGAGGAACTGCAGCTCATCGTCCAGGAGAGCGAGGACCTCGGCGCGATTCGCGCCGAGTCCGGTCAGATGCTGCAGGAGCTCTTCGAGTTCGGCGACCTGACGGCCGGCGAGGCCATGGTGCCGCGCGTCCGCGTCGTCGGCATTCCGCTCGGCACGCCGCCGGACCAGATCCGCGAGCTTCTCGGCCGCACGCCTCACACGCGCTACCCGGTATACGAGCGGCGATCTGGATCACATCATCGGCATGGTCCACATCAAGGATCTGCTGCGTGTGCTGCTGCGCGACGAGGCGATCCGGCGGAGCCACGCGCGGCCCCTGCCGCTCGTTCCCGAGACCGCGCCGCTCGATTCGGTGCTGTCGACGATGCGGCGGGAGCGGACGCAGATGGTGATCGTGCTCGACGAGCACGGGGGCACCTCCGGCGTCGTCACGCTCGAGGACCTGTTCGAGGAGGTCGTCGGCGAAATCGAGGAAGGGCCCGGCAGCGGCACCGCAGGTGTATCGCGACGCCGAGCGGACGGCTGCGCGTGCCGGGAACGATGCGGCTCGACGAGCTGGGCCAGGAATTCGATCTCGATCTGGAGCACGAGGATGTCGACAGCGTCAGCGGCCTGGTGCTCACGCTGCTCGGCCGGCCTCCTGCGGTCGGCGACACGTGCGCTACGAGCGCCTGCAGCTGGAAGTGACCGGCCGTCAAGGGCCACGGCGTGGATGAATGCGCCGTGTGGCTCGTGCGGTGAGTCGGGTTCTACAGGGTTCGACGGGTGCCGCAGGGTTCTACGGGTTCTGCAGAACCCGTAGAACCCCGCGAACCCGGTAGAACCCATGTGGCAACCGAGTAGGTTCAGATCTCTCCCCGTGCGGCGGCCAGCTCGAGCTGCTGATCGGTCGCCTCGACGAACTCTCCTTCCCACTTGGCGATCACCACCGTCGCCAGGCAGTTGCCGATGACGTTCGTCATCGTTCGGGCCATGTCCATCAGCTCGTCGACGCCGAGAATGAGTGTGACCCCTTCGAGCGGCAGCCCGTAGCTGGCGAGCGTGCCGGCGAGAATGACCAGCGATGCCCGCGGCACGCCGGCGACGCCTTTGCTCGTCAGCATCAGCGTGAGCAGCATCGTGATCTGCTGCCCGATCGACAGGTGCACGCCCGCGGCCTGCGCGACAAACACGGCGGCCAGCGAGAGATACAGCGTCGTCCCATCGAGGTTGAAGCTGTAGCCGAGCGGAAGCACGAACGACACGATGCGCCGCGGCACGCCGAGCCGCTCGAGCGCCTCCATCGCGCGCGGCAGCGCGGCCTCGCTCGAGGTCGTGGAGAACGCGATGATCGCCGGTTCCTTGACCGCGCGGATGAACTTCCGGAGCGGCACCTTGAACACGAGCGCGATCGGCAGGAACACGGCGAGGATGAGAACGGCGAGCGCGCCGTAGAGCGTCGCGACGAGCCAGGCCAGGTTGTACAGCACGCCAAGGCCGCCATGGCCGACCGTATAGGCAATCGCCGCGCCGACGCCGATCGGCGCGTAGTGCATCACGATGTTCGTGAACTTGAACATCGTTTCGGCCAGCGCTTCGCACCACGCGAGGACCGGCCGGCCCTTGTCGCCGATCATGCCCAGCGCGATCCCGAAGAAGATGCTGAACACGACGATCTGGAGCACATCGCCCTTCGCCATCGCATCCATCAGCGAGTCGGGAACGACGTGCAGAAGGATCTGATCCCACGTCTGCGGCTTGGCCGTGATGTCCGACTGCGCTGGCCCATCGGCAGGTTGACGCCGACGCCGGGCTTCGTCAGGTTGACGGCGGCGAGCCCGATGACCAGCGCGAGCGTCGTGACGACTTCGAAGTAGATGAGCGCCCGCAGTCCCATGCGCCCGACGACCTTGAAGTGGCCCGCGCCGGCGATCCCGCGACGAGCGTCGCGAAGATCAGCGGCGCGATGACCATCTTGATCAGCCGAAGGAAGAGCTGGCTGAACGGACGGAAGTAGACGGCGTAGCGCGGGTGGGTTGCGTCGACTAATGGCGCCGACGATGATGCCGATGGATCAGGCCGGTGAAAATCTGCTGGGTAAGAGTGAAGCCGCGGCGGGCGGAGCGGCGTTGTGGCCTGTTCCATTCGTATCGTGTCCTCCCCGGACGCGCCGGGCCTCGGAATTTTATCCGAACTCGCGTCCGGCGCCGGCTGGGTAGTTACAAGTGTTTTCAAATCCGGAAGACTGTGATCCAAGAACGCTCGCGGAAGTCGCGAAAGATCTCACGCGGAGATCGCTGGGAGCGCAGAGCGACTCCAGGCGCTTCGCCGGCCGCACGACGTGCGGCCACAGGACGACGGCCGGCCCTCGGCGAAGCGCCTGAAGGTACGACGAGCCTGAATCTCAGCGTTCTCTGCGCTCTCCGCGCGAGATCCTTCACGATGGCTGCAAGACAGTAGAGTTAATCCAGAGCGACGCGCGGTCAGCTCACGCGGATCCAGGCCTGCGGCGCGACCGAGGACCCGCTGCCGCTCAGGAAGATCGACTCTGAAACGCCACTCGTCGCTCTGCCGCCGGCCGGCCATGAATCGGTCCTGCCATTCGGTCCACCAGGAGAGTGCTCGTTTCGCGATCGGCTCGATCACGAGCACACGCGCGCCTCGTTCGCGCGCCTCAGGTCAGTCTTCGTCCAGCAATGCCGACCGTTCCTCCTCGTCGAGCTCGTTGATCGAATAGGCTGCCAGGATTCCGTGGCCTTTGCGGCCTCGGATTGGCGCTCGAATCATGTCTCCCTGTCCCGCGTATCCGCTGAGACCGAAGTGGCGGTACGTCCAGCTGGCTTCGGACACGGCCCACGGATGTTGATCGATGCCGTTGATGGAAAGCGGCCGCTCTCTATCGCCCACGCGGCGCCCGCCGCTCCTGTCCCACAGCCGAGATCGAGGATCTGTGCGACATATCGCGCGCGATCGATCGCGCGGACGATTTCTCGGGTGACCAGAAAATGCAACGGGCCGTAGAACAGCGCGAACGCGGCTCGCTTTCCTGCCGTCTTCAGTGCGGCTCCTTGCGCCAGCTTCGACCTGCGCTCGACGTAGCACGATGAAAGCGAACGCAGCGCGCGAGCGACCTCGGACGGCCTGAGATCTCTCGAGATGCCGTTTCTCGAGCGCCGCGAGCCAATCCGTGAAGGACGTGTCCGATTCGGGATTCAAGGATTCAAGGATTCGGGATTCAAGGATTCGGGATTCGGGATTCGGATTCAGGATGAGTGATTAGTGATGAGGGATTCGAGTCTTTCTACAGCTCGACCTGCATCCCAATTTCCACGACGCGCTCAGGCGGGATTTTGAAGAAGGCGTGGCGCGAACGGCGTTGCGGGCATCAGCACGAACAGCCGCTCCCGCCAGAGCGGCAGGCCGGGACGGCGAGTGGCCAGCAGCGTTTCGACGCCAAGGAAGAACGTGGTTTCGTTCAGGTCGATCGGAAAACCGTGACGCGACGGCCGTGAGCAGCGCCGCGGGCACGTCCGGCTCCTCCATGAAGCCGTACCGCAGCGTCAGCCGATAGAAGCCGTGGCCGAGCGGCTCGACCTGCGCACGCGCTCGCGAGCGGACACGTGCGGTATGTCGCTCGTCGTCAACGGTCAAGCAGAATGACCCGCTCGTGCAGCACGTTGTTGTGCTCGAGGTTGTGAAGCAGCGTCGGCGGCGTGCCCTGCAGGTTGCTCGTCATGAAGATCGCCGTGCCCGGACACGCGGTAGCGGCGGCTGCCTGCGATGTCCTTGAAGGAACTGGTCGAACGGATACATCCGCTCGCCGCATGCGCTGCGGCGAGCAGCGCGCGGCCCTGCTTTCCAGGTCGACAGCGACGGTGTAGACGAGCGCGCCGACTACCAGCGGGAACCAGCCGCCGTGCGTGACCTTGGTCAGGTTCGCGCCGAAGAACGCCGAGCTCGATCAGGAAGAAGAACAGCGGCGAGCGAGCCGGCGACCGGCGCGCCGCACGCCCCACGCGCCGCGCGCCACCAGGTACGCCAGCATCGTCGTAATCAGCATCGTCAGACGTGACGGCGATGCCGTATGCGGCGGCCAGGCGCGCTCGATGACGGAATCCCAGCACGAGGCCGAGCGTAGCGATCATCAACGCCCAGTTCACCTGGGGCACGTAGATCTGGCCCTGATGGGTCGCGGACGTGTGCGCGATGTCGAGGCGCGGGCGAGTAGCCGAGCTGGATCGCCTGGCGCGTCAGCGAGAACGCGCCGGAGATCAACGCTTGCGACGCGATGACCGCCGCCATCGTCGCGAGCACCACGAGCGGGTAGCAGTCGCCCAGCGCGGCGCCATCAGGTAGAACGGTGACGACGCAGCTCGCGGGATCGAGCAGGACATCGCGCCCTGCCCGAGGTAGTTGAGCAGGAGCGCCGGCAGGACGAGCGCAAACCACGCCAGGCGAATCGGGCCGTCGGCCGAAGTGTCCCATGTCGGCATAGAGCGCTTCCCCGCCGGTCACGACCAGAAAGACGGAGCCGAGGACGACGAACCCGTGCCAGCCGTTGTGCGAGAAAGAACGCGACCCGTCGACCGGATTGAACGCGGCCAGCACGTGCGGTTCGCGCATGATCCACGGCATGCCGAGGATCGCGATGCGTGATGAACCACACCACCATCACCGGGCCGAACAGCGCGACCGACCGTGCCGGTGCCGCGCGACTGGATCATGAACAGGGCGAGCAGGATCGCCAGCGTGATGCGGGACGATGTACGGCTCGAAGACGTGCGTGGCGATGTTCAGGCCCTCGACGGCGCCGAGGACCGAAATGGCGGGCGTGATCATGCCGTCGCCATAGAGCAGCGCCGCGCCGAACAGTCCGAGCGCGATGAGGCCGCGCGGCTGCCCACGCTTCGCGACCGGGCTCTGCGAGACGAGCGCCATCAGCGCCAGGATGCCGCCTTCGCCCTTGTTGTCCGCGCGCATCACGAAGATGAGGTACTTGACCGAGATGATCAGCGTCAGCGACCAGAAGATCAGCGACAGCACGCCGAGCACGTTCTCGTGCGTCGCGGCGACGCCGTGGGCGCCGTGAAAGCACTCCCTCAGCGCGTAGAGCGGGCTCGTGCCGATGTCGCCATAGACGACGCCGAGCGCGCCAAGCGTGAGCAGTCCGAGAGTGGAAGCGTGCTCCGGGTGGGCCCTCTGGTGCGCGTCATCGGCCGTGCGGGAAATCGAAGATGACGATCGAGGAGAGGAAGTCGGGGAATTACCAGAAAGCAGGCGCCATACCCCGGTGAAAGACGGCATTCAACAGCCTCCAAAGGCCTGCGAGGTTAGCTGACGGGCTGGAGGTTGAAGGTCCTCCTCCGGTTCAACCCGGATGCGCCCCTGGCAAGCCGGCAGCTCGCCCCACTGGTTCCCCCGCTCCGCGCCGCGAGACCCGGATTCGGCGTGATCGAGCATACGCCTCACGACCGAAGCGCGTCAAAGTCGGTCAATCGCTAATCACTAATCACTGATCCTGGATCCCGAATCCCGAATCCTCGAATCCCGAATCCTGGCGTTCCGAGGACGTCGGGCATGGTCCGGCCGCACAGAAGGGGTAGACTGTTCGAGTTTCTCCTGAACCCACGTTGCCATCACTTCGAACGGAGACGCTGTGAACGCACGGATCGTCGTCGCCGCCTGTCTGGTTTCGGTATTGGGGATCGGACATCTCGCGTGGACCCAACAGGCTCCGGCAGCGCCTCCGGCGCAACCGCCGGCAGGCGGTCGCGGCGGCCGGGGCGCGCAAGACACGCTCGTTTCACCGGAGGTGCATGCCGACCGTACCGTGACCTTCCGGGTCCGTGCCCCGCAAGCCACGACTGTCACGCTGACGGGCGACTGGCTGGCCACGCCGGCATCCGCGACCGGCGGTGTCATGCCGATGACGAAGGACGCAAACGGGGTGTGGAGCGTCACGAGCGAGCCGCTCGAACCGACGGTCCACCTGTATTTCTTCACCGTCGATGGGCTCGCCATCGCGGATCCGATCAACCCGAAGATCAAACTGCGCGTGCGCACGTCAGCCAGCCTAGTCGAGGTGCCCGGCACACCGACGCCGCTCTGGCAGGTGCGCGACGTGCCTCACGGCAGCGTCGACTGGAACGTGCACCACTCGTCGTCGTACAACGACACGCACGAGTTCCTGGTCTACCTGCCGCCCGGCTACTTCAAGAGCAACGCGCGCTATCCCGTCCTGTATCTCGTTCACGGCGCCGGCGACACGGCGCTCGGATGGACGACGGCCGGCGCCACGAATTTGATCCTCGACAGCCTGATCGCCGAGAAGAAGGCGATCCCAATGATCGTCGTCATGCCGTTCAACGGCAGCAACAATCCGGTGCCGGCCACCCCTGCAGCGAGTGCCGGCGGCGCGCCGGCGCCCTCACCGTTCGAGAGCTACATGGTCAACGAGCTCATTCCCTACGTGGACGGGAAGTATCGCGTCGCACCCGGGCGGCAGAACCGGGCAATGGCGGGACTGTCAGCCGGCGGAGCGGCCACCTACAACGTTGGGCTGAAGCATCTGGAGCTCTTCAGCAGCTTCGGCATGTTCAGCGCGGCGGGAGGAGGTGGAGCAGATTTCGCGACGCGGTATCCGCAGCTGGCGGCGGACCCGAAGGGAACCAATGCAAAGATCGACGTCTTCTGGATAGGCTGCGGGACCGAAGATCCTCTCGACAAGTCAGCTAAGACGTTCGACGCCGAGCTGACGAAGCTGCAAATCAAACACGCCTACGCCAATCGCACGGGCGGACACGTCTGGCCGGTGTGGCGCTGGGCGCTGTCGGAGTTTGCGCCGCTGCTGTTCCAGAAGCATTGACGCACCTGGCCCCGTGCCTTCGCGACGGTGCGCCGTATCAGCGCACCGAGCGCCAGCGAAGAATAGCGTCGCGATGTGTCTGCAACGCGGCGCCACTCTCTGCGATTTGTGGGCGTGAGCGCCCGCAGATGGCTCACCTCCAGCCGATGTAATGCGGCGGCTTGTCTGCCCCTCGACCGACTATGGCGTCCGCAGGGTTGCAGCAGGATCGACGCGGCTCGCCCGGCGCGCCGGTCCGTAGGTCGCGGCGAGTTGGCTGTCGGAAGAAATTTGTCGATCGGGATCAACGCCACGGCTGTTGGATCCGAAGTGAACGCGCTGTAGATTATCGCAAGGAGCAGGGCGAGAAGCGGGTTACCTGCTACGAACAAACGCCGGGCCGGTTTTCTGTGGCCGCACGCTTCGAAGGCGTCCCCTGTCGGCGCTAGAATGCACGCACATCCTGACGGCCGCCATCCCTGGATACCGAACCATGCCACTCACTCCGGGCACTCGCCTCGGTCCGGACCAAATCGTCGCGGCGATTGGCGCCGGTGGGATGGGTGAAGTGTATCGGGCCCGCGACACGAAGCTGCAGCGCGACGTCGCCGTCAAAGTGCTGCCGCCTCACCTGGCCCTGGACCCGGAGCACCATACGCGCTTCGAGCGCGAAGCGCACACGCTCGCCGCGCTCTCGCATCCGAACATCCTGCCCATCCACGATTTCGGCGTCAGCGGCGGCACCGCATATGCCGTGATGGCGCTCCTCGACGGACGGACCCTGCGCGATTGGCTCGACGGCGGTCCGATCGCAATCCGGCGAGCACTCGAGTACGGCGTGGCCATCGCGTCTGGTCTGGCCGCCGCGCACGATCGGGGAATCGTGCATCGGGACCTGAAGCCGGAGAACGTGTTCATCACATCCGACGGCCGCGTCACGCTGCTGGACTTCGGTCTCGCTCAGACGACGGCGGCATTCGCCGCGGCATCTGAAGGCAGCACGATCCTGCAGACGCCGACCGTGCCGGGGACCGTGCTCGGGACCGTCGGCTACATGTCGCCCGAACAGGTGCGGGGCGCTGACACGGATGCGCGAACCGACATCTTCTCGTTCGGCATCCTCCTCTACGAGATGGTGAACGGACGCCGCCCCTTCGAGGGTCCCTCTCCGGTGGAGACGATGAACGCCATCGTGCAGGCCGAGCCCGTGTGGCTGCCCGCCGATGGATCTCCGCCGGCGCTTCAGAGGTTGATCGATCGCTGCCTGGAAAAGTCACCGGCCGCGCGATTCCAGTCAGCGAGCGATCTGGCGTTTGCGCTCCAGCAGATTTCGTCCCCCTCAACGTCAGGACCCACTGCCACGCTGCCTCAGGCGCCGCGTCACCAGGCGCGGAGGCTCCTGTGGGCGGGCGCCGCGATCGCCGCTGCGCTTGCCGCCTTCGCCGGTGGCAGGTGGAGCGCCCACCCTGGCGACCGCTCGGACGCGCTCCAGTTCGAGCGCCTGACGTTCCGTCCGGGAAATATCCTCGACGCGCGCTTCTCGCCGGACGGCGCCACGGTCGTGTACGCCGCGTCGTGGGAGGGCGCCGCGCCCGGTCTGTTCACCGTCCGCGTGGACGGCGGGGAATCACGGCCGCTCGATCTCGGGAACGCCGATCTCGCCGCTGTCTCTTCCAAGTCGGAGCTGGCGATCATCCGATTGCCCGCGCACGCGCCGGGCGGCCGGGGGACGCTCGCACGTCTCTCGCTCGGCGGCGGAGCTCCCCGCGATCTGCTCGAAGACGTGTTCGCCGCCGATTGGGCGCCGAACCGGGACGACCTGGCGGTCGTCCGCCGCGCGCCCGACGGCCTGCAGCGCCTGGAGTATCCCATCGGCCACGTTCTGTACACGTCAGCCTCGATTCGGGCGATGAGGATGTCGCCCGACGGGCGCCGTGTGGGACTCATTGCCGAAGGACAGCTGCTCGTGCTCGATGCGTCGAGCGGGACGGTCGTCCTGCGCCGTGATTGGGGCACATCCGGCCGTGCGGTCGATGTGGCGTGGGCTCCGTCTGCCGATGCGCTGTACGTGGTCGCCGGCCCGGACGATCGCGAGTCGGCGCTCAGGCGTGTCGATCTGACCGGCCGCGAGCGTGTGCTGCTCGAGGCGGCAGGCGTCAATCTCCTGCTGCACGACGTGGCGAAGAACGGCGATCTCCTCGTGGAGCGTGCCACGTCACGGCGTGGCATTCTCTATCACGGGCCCGGCGACGATCGCGAGCGCGACCTGTCGTGGCTCGACGGGTCGCAGTTGCGCAGCCTCTCGGACGATGGGGCATGGATCCTGTTCACCGAGACGCTGCACGGTGCCGGTCCTCGCGGCGACGTCTACATCCGCAAGACCGACGGGGCGCTGCCGATCAGGCTCGGCGACGGTCATCCGCTCGACTTGTCTCGCGACGGCAGATGGGTGCTGGCGATCTCCGTGCAAAGGCCGGCGCGTCTGGTCATGCTGCCGACCGGTGCCGGCGTGCCACGAACGCTCGACACGGGCGAGTTCGAGCCCAACGGCGGCGTCTTCACGCCCGACGGAGCGCGTGTCGTGTTCGGATCGGAGGCCGGGCAGGGCCAGATGGCGTTCCACACCATCGATCTGCAGTCTGGAATCGTGCGGCCGTTCACCGTTGCCGAGGGCGGCGCAGGCTCGGCGTTCGTAAGGGACCGCGGCGTCGTGTTCGGCGATCGCGAGATGGGTACCGCGCGGCTGCTTCCGGATGGCCACATCGAAGCGATCGCGCCGGACGGCTCGCGTCGGCTTGTACCGGGCCCGCCGTTGCCCTCCGATCAGAATCTCGTGGCGTGGTCCGCTGACGGCGCCATCTATTCGGTGGTCGAGGACACACTTCCCGCCGAGCTCCATCGGATGGATTCGCGGACGGGCGTGCGCACGCCCTGGCGGAAACTGATGCCGGCCAATCCGGCAGGCGTCACCGAGATTGGTCCGATTGTGGTCGCCCGAGACGGCCAGTCGTATGCCTACTCCTACCGCCGCGTGACTTCGTCCGATCTATTCCTCGTGCACGCTAAGCGTTGAGCGTCTTCGTTCATCCACGGCATAACCGTTCTCGGCCCCTCGCGGCCACTGGCCACCCGTGACCTTGACGGGCAGCGCCATCTGTTACGCTATGCGCCTGCATATTCACGTAGCGGATTGGGAGTTTCTATGACAGGCGTCTCCGGTCTTTCGCGTACTCGCGCGCTCTTCGCGATTCACTCTGTGTTGCTGACCGCTGTCTTTGTGAGCCCCGCGCTGGCGCAGCAGGACGCCGCCCTCGCCGAGATCGATCGGACGATGGAGAACTACCGGCTCGACGCGCACATCCCCGGCATGGTGTGGGCCATCGTGCAGGACGGCCGGGTGATACACGTGAAGGGCGCGGGCGTGCAGGACATCGACACGAAACGCCCGGTCACCGCTGACACGCTCTTCCGCATCGCGTCGATGACGAAGGCGTTCACCGCGCTGTCCATCCTGAAGCTCAGAGACGAGGGAAGCTTGCGCTGGACGCGCCGGTGGAAACGTACGTGCCGGAACTTCGGGGATGGAAGTACCCGACCGACGACTCGCCGAAGATCCGCGTGCGCGAGTTGTTGACGCACACCGCGGGATTCGTCACCGACGATCCGTGGGGCGATCGGCAGACGCCGCTGCCCGAGGAGCGACTTCACTCGTCTTCTTCGCGACGGTGTCCCTTCACGCGCCCGCCGGCGACGGCGATGGAGTACTCGAACCTGGGTTACGCGCTGCTCGGCCGCATCATCGCCAACGTCTCCGGGCAGCCCTACAAGGACTTCGTTCAGCGATTGCTGTTCGCGCCACTCGGCATGACATCCACCGACCTACGACGTGTCCACTGCGCCCGCTGAGCGTCGGGCGCTCGGCTACCGCTGGGAGGACGACGCCTGGAAGCTCGAGCCGACGATGGCGCACGGGGCGTTTGGCGCGATGGGCGGCATCCAGACGAGCGCGACACGACTACGCGAAGTGGGTGGCGTACCTGCTCTCGGCGTGGCCGCCGCGCGACGGCGCCGACTCGGGGCCGGTGCGGCGATCGAGCGTGCGCGAGCTGTCGCAAGGCGCCAACTTTCCTTCGGTCCGCGTGCGTCCCGGATCGAGTGGGCCAGACGCGTGCCGTGAAGCGTCCACCTACGCCATGGGGTTTTACGCGGCCAGCGACTGCGAGCTCGGCCTGACGCTGAGCCACGGCGGCGGGTACCCGGGCTACGGATCGCACGTGCTGCTGCTGCCCGACTATGGTGTGGGGATCTTTGCCCTGGCCAACCGTACGTATGCCGGACCCCGTCCGCCCGTGTGGGATGCGGCCGTGACGCTGCTGCGGGCAGGACGTTTGAAGCCGCGATCGTCGCAGCCATCGAGCGCACTCGCCAGCACGTACGCCGCGGTCACGAAGATGTTCCTCGGCGGGCTCGGTGACCTCCGCGGGCGATGTGTTCGCGATGAATTTTCTGATGGACCGCGACGCGGAACACTGGGCGCGCGAGATCACTGCGCTGAAGGCACAGGTCGGCGACCTGCGAGACAGCCGCGCCGATCGCACCGACGGGTGCGCTGTCCGGCGAGTTCATGTGGCGTTGCGAGCGCGGTCGCGTCAGGGGGCAAGTGCTGCTCGCGCCCACTCCGACACTCCGCATTCAGTCGCTGACCTTCACGCGCATGACGCCGTGACCGGCAGCAGCGGACGGCAACGACGCCCGCAATACAGGCAGCGCCGCGCGAGGGCAGAACCGATCCAGTGGAAGACCCGACGTCTCGCGCGCTGATATGACCGCAACGGCCGCCGCGCAGACGAGCGAGAAATAGGCGAGCACCCACGTCAGGCGACCGCCCGACAGCGCCAGCAGCGACCTGGCAATCATCGGCATGATGCCACCGCCGAGAATCGTTCCACGCTGCCGGCCCAACGATACGCCAGACAGGCGAAGCCTCGGATCGTCGAACCGTTCCGGATAGAAGCTGCTGCTCACTGCCATGGACCCGACCCCGCCCGACATCATGCTGATCGGCGCTCAGTGGCGCGACCGCGCTCTGCTGCGGGCACAGCTCATAGAAGCGGGGTACGACGTCGTCGCCATCGACGGCTGGCCTATGCCCGCGCTGTATCTCCGTCGGCCCATGACACCTCGCGCGTTGATCGTCGACCTTGCGGGCTTGCCGGAGCCTCGCGCCGCCCTCGATCAGATCCGGCTCGTGATTCCGCCAGAGCGTGTCCTCATCATTGCGGCCATCGCCACGATGGCAGTCGAAGATATCCGGCGCCTTGGCTATCACGTGATGACTCGGCCCGTTATCATCGGCCACATCGTCGACGCCGCGAGGAAGTTGCTCGGTTAACGGTCACGGTTCCCGACTGGGTGCTGATGACGCCTGATAGAATGCCGGCTTCACAAAAGGACCTGATGATGTCTACAGCCGGCGGCTCGGCGGCGCCGCAAGATGCCGTCGACGCCGGAGCCGCGACCGGGCGCTGGTGGCTGGTGGCGCTGCTCACGAGCGGCATGACCTTCTGTTACGCCCAGCGCGGCACCCTCTCCGTTGCCGCTCCCTTCATGGTCCGGGAGTTCGCGATCAACACGGAAACGATGGGGCTCATGCTGTCGGCCTTTTCGTGGTGCTACTGCTTCATGCAGGTGCCGTCGGGTTGGATCGTGGATCGATTCGGTGTCCGTCGTGCCTACGCGTGGGGCTTTGGCCTCTGGTCTGTCGCCTGTGCGCTGACGGGCGCGTTTGGAAACATCGCCGCGATCATGTTCTTCCGGGTTGCGATGGGCGTGGGCCAGTCGGTCGCGTTTCCAGCGAGCGCCCGCACGGTCGCGAACTGGTTTCCCGATACTGAGCGTGGACTCGTGAATTCCAGCTACCTCATCGGCGTCCGGCTCGGACAGGCGCTGGTAAACGCCGCAGGCGTTGGACTGATCGCCCTCTACGGCTGGCGGATGTTCTTCGTCATGAGCGGCCTCGTCCCCTTGCTGTGGCTCGTGCCGTGGACGATGGGGCTGCGCCGTTGGGAGATGAAAGGAGCCAGTGCCGCCGCGCCCGTCGTGTCGAACCGTTTCACGTTTGCCTCGAGCTTTGGTCTGCTGCGGCATCCCACGGTGCTGGGGACCTTCCTCGGGTTCTTCGCGTTCGACTACGTCTGGTTCGTGTTCGTGTATTGGCTGCCCGGGCTATCTCAGGCTGGAACGCCACTTCACACCGGCGCAAATGGCGTTTTACGCGTCCGTGCCGTTCCTCGTGATGTCGGTCGTGATCGTGCTGTCCGGCATCGCCACCGATCGATTGATCGCCGCCGGTTTCCGTGAGCTGCGCGTGCGCAAGACGTTCATCGCGGTCGGCTTCGCCATAGCGGCAGCGATTGTGCCTGCCGCGCTCGTCCACGACAACGCCACGTCGGTCTGGCTGTTGTTGATCTCGCTCTGCGGGCTCGGCCTGGCCGCGCCAAACACCTGGAGCATCACACAGGCATGCTGCACGAAACGTCTCGTCGGCACGGTCTCCGGCATTCAGAACTTCGGCGGCAATGTGGCCGGCATCATCGCGCCGTGGCTGACGGGCGCCATCGCGCACAGGACGGGCTCGTTTGCCTCCGCCTTCGTGTTGTGCGGGTTTCTCCTCGGGGGTGGCGCACTCGCCTACTGGCTTCTGATGAACGAACGCGTTGGTTCGCTCGAAGACGCCTGACGTTCAGCCGCGCCGAGGGCGGACCGTTGTCTGTCGCTTGTGGCGGCGCACGAGATGTGCGAGGAGGCGCCGAACCGCCATCTCGGCGGTTCCTTCGTCGGACATGACGAGCCTTGCACGCGCCACGTCAACATTTGAGCCGGCTCTAGCGTGGCTGCCCACCCTCCGGTATGGAAGGGATGTCCTACACGCGTCGAAAAAAGTTAGGCTCTTCAGAGGAGAGAGCCGACCCGTGCGCGTGCTGCTTGCGGACGATCACGGAATCGTGCGTCGAGGTTTGAAAAGCATCCTCGAAGAAGAAGGCCTGTCTGTTGTCGCCGAAGCGGCAGACGGCCTGGAAGCGGTGCGCCTGCTCGAGCTGCATCGGCCCGACCTGCTGATTGTCGACATTGCCATGCCAAGGCTCAGTGGTATCGAAGTGGCCGCACGGGCACAGAAACTGGACCGGGCGCCGGGCGTTATCATTCTGAGCATGCACTCCGATGAGTCCTACATCATTCGCGCCCTCGCGGCGGGCGCCCGCGCGTACCTGCTCAAGGACGCCACTGATGAGGATCTCCTGCCCGCGGTGCGTGCCGTAGCAGCCGGCAAACCGTTTTTCAGCCCGGCCGTCACCGCTGTTCTCGTCCAGGACTACATGCGGACGTTGCAGAAGCGTGGGTTGGCTGACTCGTATCACCTGCTGACCGACCGGGAGAAAGAAGTGCTTCACCTGCTCGCCGAGGGTCGATCGAACAAGGAGGTGGCCACGCTCCTGGATCTCGGACTATCGACGGTCGAAACGCATCGCGGAAATCTCATGCAAAAGCTCAACCTGCATAACACCGCAGAGATTGTTCTCTACGCGGTTCGCAAGGGTCTGATTTGTTGATATCGATCGGTCAATCTGCCCATGAATGGAGGACATATGCCACCGCAGGCCGCGACGCTCATCCGCGTATATGACCAATGGGATGGATGGCACTGCGCGGAGGTCCGAATCGATGACTTCATGGGTGTGCATTGGTTTCAGCCACCAGGGGCGCCGCATCGGCTGGTTCACGGCTTCATCCTGTGCACCAGCGTCGTGACGGGCCACATTCCGCATGACTGCGAGGGCGGCTCGGTACCGCATCGCCTTCTCGTCTGTGTCGTGAAAAAACAGACGGCTCCGACCGCATTCGAAGACCTCGTGCGACGCGCTGAGCAGGTCACGTGTCGTGTCGACGACAGTCCCACTATGGCCGTGGGTTAGTCTGTGGTTCTCACTGTCGGTATCGATACTGGCTCGCCTCGGCTCACCGCCAGATCGTGGACGCTCGAACGCATGCGGGCGAGGAGATCCAAGAAGGCATCCATCTCCGACTGGGTCTTGAGATAATAGCGTGCGGTCGAAGTTCGACTCGCACCCACACGGATCGACAGCAGGCGTGCCGGCGGCCCGGCCCTGAACGCGTCCTCGTCAGTCGCGTCATCGCCCACGACGATCGCACAGTCGCACGCCACGAGCCCTCGGGCGTACTCCAGTGCCGCACCCTTGTGCGGAGCCTCTTTCGGTACAACACTGACGGCCTGGTCGCCTGAGAGGACTCGCGCGGCGCGGAGACCGGGAATTGCGTCGCGGATGGCGTTCTCGACGGACCCCTTTCGATGCCGGCGAACGCGACGATAGTGAATCGTCAGCGAGTAGGTCTTGTCTTCAATAGTCAACCCGGGCTCGTTCGGCAGCCAGCGTTTCAGATACGCCAGCCATTCCCTGACGCGCTGCGGGTACACCGAGTCCTGTCCCCAAGGTTCGAGGCCATGATTCCCGAACATGTAGCGGATGGGAAACCCCTCGAGACGCCGCACCAGATCCGCTCGTCCCCGACCGGAGATCACCACGCACGGATACAGTGTGGCAACAGCGAACAGCAGACGCTGGGTTCGAGCCCGCAATCGCACACGCGATGGTTCAGCCCTGATGGGCGCCAGCGTCCCGTCGTAGTCGAGCACGAGCACGACATTTGACGTCGCGAACCGCCTGAGGGTCGGAACATGCCGTTTCGCAAGAATGTGTCGCACCAGACAGGGTTCAGGCTACCGCGCCGCGCTCACGCCCATCTCGGCTGGGCGAACAACGAATCTGAGAGTCCACGGGCGGCGCCCCCCTTTTGCATGGCGTCGTGAATGAGCTGATGTGCCCACCAGCGAGCGTCGAACGTCGCGACGTTTGCGCGCAGACGTTGCATGCGCTCTGCCTGCTCGGCATATGGCATGTCGAGCGCTTTTCGCAGCACATCGGCCGACGAACCGACGGCACGCGGATCGACCATGAGAGCCGCGCCAAGTTGCCGCGCCGCTCCGGCAAATCGGCTGAGGACGAGAACCCCGCGTTCATCGTTGCGCGCACACACGAATTCTTTGGCGACCAGGTTCATCCCATCGTGCAAGCTGCCCACGTAGCAGAGGTCGGCCGCCCGATACAGTTGGTAGACCTCGTCCGGCTCATGATGGCCCTCCAGCAGGATCACGGGTTGATACCGGTTGGTCCCAAACCGTGCGTTCACGCGCGCGCCCGTGTCCAGCAGTTCAGCGCGTGCGGCCCGATAGGCTGGCAGACAATCTCGACTGGCTTCGGCGACCTGCACGAACACGAAACGTTCTCGCAGCTCGGGATAGCCCTCCAGCAGGCGCTCGACCGCCAGGAACTTGTGGTGAATACCCTTCGTGTAGTCCAGCCGATCGATCCCGATTCCGATTCGCGCGTCGGAGGCTAGACTCAGGGTTCGACACACGTGCTCACGACACACTTCGGCGGGCGGGGTTGAGCACACCGCGGCATTCCCCCATTCGATCCCCACTGGGTACTCACGGACGATCGTCGACCGCCCTCGGTGCCACACCAGAGTGTCGTGGTCACGGCGATGAAGCGTTGCGCCGAGCAGAGACTCGACACATCGGAGGAAGTTGACGCAATTTCCCCGCGTCTGGAAACCGACGACATCGCTGCCGAGCAGCCCTTCGAGCAACTGTCCCGCCCATGGACAGACCTTGAATACGTCCGGGGTTGGCCATGGAATGTGCCAGAAGGCCACCACGGTGCTCGACGGAAGTCGACGTCGCAGCATGCGGGGCGCCAGGGCAAAGTGGTAATCCTGCACGAGGACGAGCGCTGAATCACTCGCCGCCTCGTCGCAGACGGCCGCTGCGAAGCGGGCATTCGCTCTCTGGTACATCTCGAAGTCGAGCGACCGAAAGACAGGCTGAACGTTGACCGCGTGGCACAGCGGCCAGAGCCCTTCGTTGGAAAACCCGTAGTAGAACCGACGGTGCTCTTCGTCTCTCAATCTGACGTAACGGAGACGGTAGCGGGGGTTGGCGATCGGCACACTCAGTCCCCCGCGGTGGTCGACGACGCTCATGTCGGCGTTCCCGGCTCCGTGTGCCACCCATGTCCCGGAATACGCTTCCACCAATGGCTCGAGCGCCGTCACCAGGCCGCTGGCGGATCGCTTGATGGTGAGGCTACCGTCGGCGGCACGCTCGTGCCTGAACGGCGCGCGGTTGGACAGAACAATCACGCGGTGACCGAGGAGCGAAGGATTTCCCAAGGAGCCGTCGCGCGGTGGTTGCCTGAGCATGAACCTCTCCGAGCTTCGCAGTGCTCATCGAAGTACACAATGCCTTGCGCCATCGCGCCATCGGGCAGACAGTGGAGAACCGGCGGCTTCCGCGAGGGGAGAGCGAGCAAAGTTGCCTGAAAAGCCGTCGCGGGCTCCCCCGTTGACAGGATGACCGTCCTGCAGTCGGATCGCGTACGCTTGAAGCGTGCGAGCCCGGAGGTCCACATGAGGTTGAAAACGTGGCTGGTGGCAGCGCTCGGTCTCGGCAGTCTCCTCGTCCTCATCGCCGTATCCATGCTGGCCTCGTCACGCAAGGCCCAGGACATTTACGCCCAACTGGACCAGCTCAACGGTCACCACAGTCGCGTCGACGCGAATCTTCGACGGCTCCGGTCCGACCTCAATCTCTCCGGGATTTTCGTCCGTGATTATCTCCTCGACGTTGCTCGGGAACGGGCCCCCGAATACCGCGAACGGATCGCCGAGTTCCGCCACACGAACATGACGACGCTGGCCGAACTCAAAACGTTGATCAAGCAGGACGATCAAATCGCGAGCCTGCAGGCGAAGCTGGATGACTACTGGGAAACATTCGAGCCGCTGTTCGACTGGACTCCGGCAGAGAAGATCGCCGAGAGCGCGAATTTTCTGCGGCGCGAGGTTGTACCGCGCCGCGAAGCAGCGCTGGCAATTGCCCAGGAGATTGAAGAGCTGAACAACGCCAATCTCGCGGCGCAGCGCGAAGAGGTCTCGCGGCGGCACGAGGCTCTGCGTGCCGACCTGCATCGGTTGCTCTGGCAGACCGTGTTGTTGGGCCTGTTCGTCGCGGTGGTCGTCGTCGTCCGGCTGCGCGTGCTCGAGCGGCGTTCTGAACAGGCAGAGCAGCAGATGCGTGAACTGTCGCAGCGGCTGGTGGCTACGCAGGAGGAGGAGCGCAAGAACCTCTCCCGTGAACTGCATGATCACGTCGCGCAGGTCCTCACCGGACTCAGGATGGAACTGGGACGAATCGAGCGCATGAGCGCCGGAGTCGCCCCCGCGGTCGCCGAGTGCAAAAAGCTCGTGGACGACATGTTCCACACGGTGCGCAACCTGGCGCTCGGCCTCCGGCCCAGCATGTTGGACGACTTCGGCCTTCAGGCCGCCCTCGAATGGCACGCGCGCGACTTCATGGGCCGATCTGCCATCAATGTGGACCTCACGATCGAGGGAGATCTCGACACCTTGCCGGAGAAGCACCGAACCTGCGTGTATCGCGTCGTGCAAGAGGCGATGACGAACTGCGTCAGACACGCGCAGGCGGAGAACATCCAAATCAGAGTCGCCGCCGAAGGTCGGCAACTCAAGGTGTCGGTCAGTGATGATGGTGTGGGGATCGATGCCGGTCGACGCCGGCACGGCCTGGGTCTGCGCGGTATCGAGGAGCGCGTCAGGGAGCTTGAAGGGACGATGTCCATTTCTCGTGCTCCGAGGCGCGGCACCACTCTCGCGGTTCGCCTCCCGCTGACTGGAGTCGCTCTCGCACGCGCGGCTGACGTCACCAGCGCTGGGCTCTTGCCCGAATCGTGACCCTTCTGACCCTCGACGCCCGGCTTCGCGAACGACACGCCCTTCAATTAACGCCGCTCGAAGAAGGCCGACGTTCAGTTATCCTTCCTTGATGCTCCCGTCCCGGCTGCTCCTCGTCCGTCAGAACTTTGAAGACCGCCGTTTAGCCGACGTGCCGGCGGAGGCGCGCCACCAGCTCGATCAGAGCGGTTTCGCGACCAGCTTTCAGCCAGGTGCACGCATCGCGATTGGCGTCGGAAGCCGCGGCATCGCCAACATCGCGGCCATCGTCAACAGCGTCGTCCAGTACTGGCGCAGTCACGGGATGGCGCCGTTCATTTTTCCCGCTATGGGGAGTCATGGCGCTGCGACGCCTGAAGGTCAGGCGGACGTCCTGGCGCATTTCGGGATCAGCGAACAGACGATGGGTTGTCCCGTCGTCAGCCGCCTTGACGTTGTGTCGCTCGGCAAGACAGACGATGGCGTTGAAGTCTTCATGGACGCGGCCGCGCATGCTGCCGACGGCGTGTTGATCGTTGGCCGCGTGAAGTGGCACACCAACTTCGAGGGCCGGATCGAAAGCGGCCTCATGAAGATGATGGCGATCGGGCTGGGAAAGTTTGCCGGCGCGCAGAGGTATCATGCGCACGCGCAGCGGCTTGGGCTCGAACACGTCATCCGCACCGTGGGACGGCGGGTGCTGGAATCGGGAAGAATGATCGGCGGCTTGGCGATACTCGAGGATGCGCATCACAACACGGCCAGGCTCGACGCCGTGCCCGCCGCCTGCATGGAACGGCGCGACGAAGACAATCTCGCGCTCGTGAAATCCTGGATGCCGCGGCTGCCGAGCGATCTCGATGTCCTCATCGTGGATCGCATGGGTAAGAACATCAGCGGCACGGGGATGGACGCGAAGGTCGTCAACCGCGGACCCGGCTGCGAATACAACCCGTGGCCCGGATTGCCGTCAATCAAGAGAATCTTCGTCCGCGACTTGGATCCAAGGACCCGCGGAAACGGCCTCGGAACCGGGCTGGCCGACGTGACGACGGATCGGCTCGTCAGTCAGATCGATTGGGAGTCCACGCGAATCAACGCGCTAAGTTCCGGCGCCCCGTCGCGGATTCGCGTGCCCACACACTTTGCGAGCGATCGCGAATGTCTGGAGTGGGTGGGGGCCACAGCCGGCAAGACGGATCCGGCGGAGGTGACGTACGGCTGGATTCTGAACACGCTCGAACTCGATCGATTGGCGATCAGTCACAACCTGCGGCCGCAGATTGAGAGACAGCCTCGGATCGAGGTCGAAGGAGAGATCGACATAAAGTGGGACGAAAAAGGAAACCTGGTCAGTCCGTTTGAGTGAATCTCGCTCGTGAAACACGCCGCGCATCTTCTGGAGCCGATCAGGTGAAACCCACACACAGCCCCGACGATAACAAGATCATCTACTGGCATCGCGACCTTCCGCCCTTCGAGGCGGAGTCTATCGGAGAACATACGCTCGAGGCGACCAGCAGCCGTGTGCCTGGGACGATCAGCCACCGAGATGAACTCTGGAATCGGTGCTACGAGGAGCTGATGTCGAATGCCGCCTCGAGGCTGGAGCAGGAGATCGCGCGTCTTGGCGGCCACTACGCACATGTTCTCGACGAGCACATCGACCCGCGCCACAACGACGCCACGGGCGAAGCCTGGCTGCAGGGCCGATTCTCAGTACATGCTGTACCGTCGGCCGACGAAGTCCTCCTAGACTGACGCTAGACTACAATCACAGTTTCCCCGTAACGAACCGCTGACGAACCGCCGGAGATGCGATGGCTGATCAGAAGGCTGGTGACCTGCTCGATCGTGCCGAACACGCGGCGATAGCGGGCGACTTTGCGGTCGCTGAGCAGTTGCTGAGAAGCGCCGCCCGCATTCAGGAAGAAGAGCTGGGATCGCTGCATCCGGATCTCGCCAACACGCTCAACAACCTCGCCGTCGTTGCCGAAAGAACGGGACACCCGGACGAGGCTGAGACGCTCTATCGGCGCGCGGCAGCGATCGCGGTGGCGGCGTTTTCTTCCGACCATCCAATGGTCGTGGCAAGTCGACAGAACCTGGAAGACTTCTGTCGCGCTCACGGGCTATCAATCGATGCACCCGCTGTCATCACGCCAATGCGGGACATCGACAGGGAAATGAAGGCGCCTGCTGCTGCCCGATCTGCCGACACCGTCACCGCCGGCGAGACTGCGGTTCCATCGTCGATTCCGCCGCGGACCGATCCTGGCCCGCCCGTGCCGATTGCTTCTCGGCCGGTCCCACCGGCTCCAACCGCAGGTCGTCCATCGCGGTCGCTTGCAGGGCTCGCGATCGGAGTGGTGGTTCTGGCGACGGCCGCCGTGCTCCTCGTGATACGTCCGTGGTCGTCTCCCCATACATCGATGCCCGTGCAAACACCCACGCCGGCGGCGGCGCTGCCTGCCGAGGCGGCGCGACCGCCACTCGCCGCATCGCCTACACCGCCCGCGCCGATCGGACAGGCCGAACCACGCACAGCGGCACCTCGTGGCAACGATCGAAACGTTGCCACGAAACAGCCGCCCGCAGCAGATGGGGTGATCGTGGCCACCGCGCAGCTATGCCGCACCTTCTCGATCGGCGGCGGCACCTGGCGCTGCGATCAGCTGGGCCGCTCCGCGGCACCAGGACCAGTCGTGTACTACACGCGCGTCAGGTCCCCGCGCGATACCGCGGTGGTGCATCGCTGGTATCGCGGAGACACGCTGCGGCAATCGGTGAGACTCACGATTCGGGCCAACGCGACCGAGGGGTTTCGTACCTTCAGCCGGCAGACCGTGGACAGCGGGGAGTGGCGGGTCGAGATCAGGAGCACTGATGGCAACCTGCTCCACGAGGAGCGGTTCGCCGTACGATGAGATTCGTGCGGCCGAGACGGCCAGTAGCCACTACGCGACACACGATGAGCCGGTTAGCGCGGGTCTATCGCATTCACCGTAAGGATCACAGTGATGCTGAAAATGCTGGCCGCCGTCGTCGCCGTCGGGTACATCTCGATGGCTCCAAGTGCCCTTCCTGATGCCCTCGATGCGGAGTTGAAGCCGGGTACCGTCGCCGGGTTCGATACCTACGTTCGTCTGGCCGAAACCGCAATGGACGATGACATTCGGAAGGGCGACCGGTTCCTCTCCTTGGACACGCGTGGAGAGGCCGACCGCCTCCGGATCGATCAGGCATTGCGCCGAGGAGAGGTCGTCATCGAACCGCTCCAGGTTCGCGATGGCGGCAAGGCCGTGGTCATTCCCCATGGTCTCGTCCACCACTGGGTGGGTATGGCATACGTCGCTGGCGTCGGCGTGGACGACGCCGTCAAGCTGCTGCAGGACTATGACCACCACGCGGAGATCTACCAACCGGCCGTCCAGCGCTCGAAAATTCTGTCTCGCGATGGCGACCACTTCCACGTGTTTCTGCGCTTCTATCAAAAGAAGGTGATCGCCGTGACGCTCAACAGCGAGCACGATGCGGAGTTCGTGCGCGCCGGCGAGGGGCGGGTCTACAGTCGGATCCACAGCACGCGGATCGCGGAGGTCGCCGACGCAGGGACGCCGTCGGAACACGAAAGGCCCGTCGGACAGGACGGCGGCTACCTGTGGCGCCTGAACACGTACTGGCGATTCGTCGAGCGCGACGGTGGCACCTACATCCAGTGCGAATCGATCACGCTGACCCGCGACATCCCATTAGGTTTTGGATGGGTCGTCAAACCGTTCGTCACGGGCATCCCGCGCGAGTCGCTCACGTTCACGATGGAACGGACGCGCAAGGCGCTCACCAAACCTTAGATCGGCACTCAGCGGCGATGGATCGAACGGTCGATTCTCGCATCGCCATCACGCTGCTCTGAGCCTGTGGTCGTCCGCGCCGACCGGCGCGGCTCCGGCACCGCTCACGTGGGCACGCCCAAGCGTGGCAGCAGCCACGCTTGCACGCCCCACCAGATGGCAAGCACACCGAGGAACCAGATCCAGTCCACGCTTATGACCCTCCCCGCGACATGGCGGTCAATTCGCCTACCGGCTCAGCGACCGAAACCTCACCGTTCAAGTGAATCGTTCCTTTGAGCGAATTCGTGATGAGGCAGTTCTGTTCCGCCTTTTCGAGCGCGCGTTGCGCCCGATCGCGATCGACCCCCGCCGGCACTTCAAGATGAGCATCAATCTCGAAGTTCGTGAACTGCGTCGCGCGCTCGATCCGGTCGAGCGTGCCGCTCACGCGGCACGTCAAAGATGTCCATGAAAGCTTCGATGCAGCGGCGACGCCTCGAAACGTCAGAACGAAACAATCAGCGACGGCCCCGACCAGCAGCGTTTCAGGCGACCAACGATCACCCGGGCCGCCGAATTCCGCCGGAGATGCGGTCGCAAGTCGGGGCAGCGCCTCGGCCGTCAGCTGCACATCCCCGGCCGGCACCCCGGCTGCCGCAACGATGTAGTGATGCGGAAAGTCCCTCATACGTATCCACCCTTCATTGGATAGATTCGCAATCTGGCAAAAGGTGACAAGCCCGCACGTTCGGCCAGAAAGTATGGGGAGTCCGAAGGCGGGGCGAGCGACCGATCGCCTCCTCGACAGCGGTGGCCGGTTTCCAATCTCCCTGGTCTATCGCAGACCATCGACGAGATACAGCTCACCCAACTCGCGCGTGTAGGAGTAGGCGTAAGACCTCTCGTCAGCGCTGAGGTGAAGAGCGGAAAGCCGCATCACACCCGCGAGGTCGGCTGGCGCGAGCGTCTTCCACACAATCCGCGCGCCGGTCTTCAGATTGATCCTGGATACGGTCCTCGATTGATCTCGCGAGCGAGAGACGAGCACGGACTGGCCGTCAGCGGACCACGCCACCGGTGTCTCCCCGGCTTCGATCGCGGCCATCGTCACGGCTTCCCCGCCGTCCACGCTCAACATGAGCGGCTTGCTATTGATGGCTACCAGGACCCGCTGACCATCGGGCGAGACGACGGCCGTCGATAGCAGGCCTTCCGGCGAAATCGCTTTCAAGTCTCCGCCAATCTTCTGGACGTACAAGCGCGGATCCTTCCCGTGCTCGATCGCCCCGATGAGTAAGCGGCCGTCCGGCAGCCACCGCGCTCCTTCGTAGCGATCGAAGGTGGCTGGCAGCGTCAGCGTGCGCGGCTCCCCTACCCCCACCGGCAGAATGCGCAGCTCCTGGCGCGATCTCGCCATCGTCAGGGCCAGCTTGCCATCGGGCGATAACGCGAGTGCGCCGCCAGTTCCGAGGCGCACGGCCGGCGAGCCATCGGTCTTGCGAAGGTACACGGCGCCTTGAGCTCCTGCCGCCTCACCGAACTCACTGAAAAGGACCCATTGACCGTCGGCCGATAGGTCGCTGATGGATGACGCGTCCAGCCAGGACAAATCCGTTTCCTGTGATGCGCCGGGCGCCAGATACCGGATGCCTGTTTGCGTGCTGAAGAAATTGATCAGAGCGCGCCGGTCGGGTGCAAGGTCTTCAAGGCGAAGCGGTCCGGGAAATCTCAGAATCAGGTGCACCGTGCCTGACAGCGTCACGCCGTAAATCCCCCAACCCGAATCCTCGCTCTTTCCGCCAAACCAGATTTCGTCGCCTTCAGCCGTCCATGCCAGACCGAGGATTTCCGCCCAGCCGTCGACGAGTGTCGTCTTCTGTTTCTTTCGATCGATCGCAGCGATGGCATACTTTCCTCGCACGATCTCTTGAAAGGCGACCCGCGCGCCGTCGGGCGAAACTCGAATCTGATGGATTGGCCCCGGGGCTTCGTACAGGGGAGTGCCAATGGGGTACTCGAGGCGATCTCCGAGCCCGGTGTCGAGCGTCACCGCCAGCGTGTCCCCCGGGCCCCAGTCGGCGTACTCCACCTTGTCCATCACCTGGCGCGGCGCGGCTCCGCCCAGGAGCGGCGCGCGAGCGAGCGTACCGGACTGCGGAGGAAGCGGCCTGCCCGTACAAAGCGACAATGCGAGCTCGTTTGAAGCCGAAACCGCATGGACGTCGCTGCGCGGCACGCCGAGCGACCGCGACTCCGGACTGTCAGCTGTCACGACAAAGATCTCCGGAGGTGCGCCTTCCCAGGCCGCGCCGTACACGATCGTCTTCCTGTCGGCTGCAAATCTCGCTGTGCTGACGGTCCCGCGCCGGAAAGTCAGACGCTGGAACGTCGGCTGCCTCTGCGCGGACGGTGGGTGCCACCACCATCCGGCAGCCGCGGCAGCCAAGACTAACAACGCGATGCCGGTCGCCAGCAGGGCAATCCGTTTGAATCCGGACGATGCGGGTGCAACCGCGAGGTCGGCTTTCAGGCTGGAGGATGACAGCGACGACGGCGATGAGATCTCAGAGAGGTCGAACTTTAGATCGCGCGCCGACTGAAACCGCTCGTAGGGATTCTTTTCGAGGCAATGGCGGACGACCCGTTCGAGCGCTGGAGGGACCGAGGCGATTGTCGCCGTGAGCGGCGGCGGTTCCTCGCGGAGAATCGAACTCATGGTGTCGGCAGGCGTCTCGCCCTGGAAGGCGCGCTTGCCCGACACCATTTCGTAGAGAATCGCACCCAGGCTAAAGATATCCGTTCGCGCATCCACCGCTTGCGCGCGCACCTGCTCGGGCGACATGTAACCGACGGTCCCGAGCACCAGGCCGGCACCCGTACCAGCCGTGACCGTGGCGTGCTGGGCTGCCGGATCGTCGCCCTCCGGCCGCGTCAGCTTCGCGAGACCGAAGTCGAGAATCTTCACGTGGCCGTCGTTCGTGACGAACAGGTTCTCCGGTTTCAGGTCGCGGTGCACGATACCCTTGTCGTGTGCTGCGGCGAGTCCGCTGGCCACCTGTATCGCGAAGTCGACGGCCTTCCGCACGGGCAGGCTCCCGGTGCGCAATCGATCGCGAAGCGTCTCTCCCTCCAGCAACTCGGAGACGATGTAGGGCGCGCCCTCCTGCTCGCCAACGTGATAGATGGCCAGAATGTTCGGATGGTTCAGTGCGGCCGTCGCCTGCGCCTCCTGAGTGAACCGTCGCAGACGATCAGGATCGGCGACGAAGCCTGCCGGCATCACCTTGACGGCGACCTCGCGGCCGAGCGCGGTGTCGCGAGCCCGGTACACTTCGCCCATGCCCCCCGCACCAAGCGGCGCGAGAATCTCGCAGGTCCCCAGCTTCTTGCCAGCAGTGAGAGACATCGTCAGCGGCGAGTATACTCAGGCTGCCGCTCCCCACTGAAATTCGATCGCGATCGCGCGCCCTCCGAGTGATATAGTCGTCGCACATCGAGACAGTCTGAACGCCGTCGAGACACACCAACCGGACTTCTTTGTCAACCGGTTCGGTCGGTCAGGCTCCACGTGCGCTCAACGTCTGGAGCGTCTGTAATGAGAAAGCAAGAGAGGACGATGAGAATGCTGAAGAAAGTTTTGTTGGCCGGAGTCCTGGCCGCAGCCGTGAGCGGGACAGTCGCAGCCCAGGTGCACAAGTATTACTCGCCTGGCACAGTCTGGACCGTCACCATGATCCGTATCGCGTCCGGCATGGACCAGATGTACATGCAATACCTGGATGGCCAATTCAAGAAGGGCGAGGATGCGTCCGTCAAGGCAGGGTTCCAGAAGTCGTACAAGATCCTCCGGACGATGGACGATGGTGGTGCGTGGAACATGCTGATCCTCAGGGAATATGCGAGCCTTGCCTCGCTCGAGGCGAACGAAGAGAAGGCCGATGCGCTCGCGCAGCAGGTCGAAGGCACCGACCAGGTCCAAATGCAGGGTTACCAGGACCGCAGCAAATACCGCGAAGTCGTCGGCACCAAGTACGCGCGAGAGATAATCCTCAAGTAGCAGGTCGCATAACGACGGCGCGAATGCCGCCGTCGTTATTCACTCGGATCTGGCGGTGGGCCACCGTTTTGCCACTCATGAAGGAATAGTCATGTACAACTCATTGATAGCGATCGGATTGGCAGCCTTCCTCCAAAGTCAGCCTGCCAGCCCCGAAAGAACCGCCGTGATGGCTGTCGTGAATCAGTTCACGGACGCTTTAAACAAGGGCGACACCAAAACGGCGGCGGCCGCGTGTGCGGATCAGACGTCCATCATCGACGAGTTCCCACCCCATGAGTGGCACGGCGCTGGCGGCTGCGCGAAATGGATGACCGACTACGACGCCGACGCCAAGAAGAACGGCATTACTGACGGACCTGTCACGCTCGGCACACCGAAGCACGTCACCGTCACGGCAGATCGGGCCTACGTCGTCGTTCCAGCGGATTATTCGTACAAGGAGAAGGGAAAGCCTGTGAAGGAGGTCGGCTCGCGTCTGACGGTCGCCCTGCAGAAGGTTCCCGCTGGCTGGCGGATCACCGGCTGGTCGTGGACCAAGAATTAGTCCCTGGTCGGTCGCATATCATTTCGATTCCGGCATTCGGCTGTCATATCACCGCGGTGTTCTGGACAGCCGTGGACACCACGTGACGTCACCGAGACCGCCTCGAAGACGACGGGATCTGCATGTTCAACGTCCAGTCTGGGGTTCTTCCCAAGAAGCTCCTTGCGGCCATTCGGAACAATCGGGCCCACACCCAACCGTCTCAGGCCCTGGTCGAAGCGGCGACCACTGAAATCGCGTCAGTCCTTGCGCGGCTGTCGACCAGTCTCGAAGGGTTGACCACCGACGACGCTCGCGCCCGATATGCTGAGTACGGGCCGAACGTGCTGGCCAAGGACCAGCGAACGGGCATCGGGAAGCTGCTGTGGCATGCCGTTCTCAATCCGCTGGTGGTCCTGCTCGCCGTCCTGGCGACCATCTCATTCGCCACCGGGGACCCTCGGGCTGGAATCATGATGTCGCTCATGATCGCGCTGGGGGTTGGGCTGAAGCTCTTTCAAGAAGCGAAAGCCGACCGCGCGGCCGACAAACTGAAGGCCATGATTTCTGTGACTGCCACCGTAATCCGTGAGGGCAGTCCCCACGAGATCGCCGTTTCCCAACTGGTACCCGGCGACATCGTGGAACTGGCGGCTGGCGACATGATCCCGGCCGATGTGCGCATGGTGTCGGCTAAAGACCTGTTCGTGACGCAAAGCTCGCTCACAGGTGAGAGCTTCCCGGTTGAAAAGTTCGAGATTGAAAGGAGCCCGGGTACGACAGCGCCGATCGATCTGACCAGCATCGCCTTCCTCGGCTCGAGCGTTGAAAGCGGTTCGGCCAGGGCCGTGGTCATCGCGACCGGACGAGAGACGTTCCTCGGCGGCGTGGCCCACTCATTGTCGGAAACAACGGCAACCGCATTCGACAAGGGAATCGCGCAATTCACCTGGCTGATGCTGCGATTCATTCTCGTCATGGTGCCTCTGGTCTTCGTCATCAACGGCTTGACCAAGGGCAACTGGGTCGCCGCCTTCTTTTTCGCCGTCGCCGTGGCAGTGGGCCTGACGCCGGAAATGCTGCCGATGATCGTGACGGTGTGCCTTTCGAATGGGGCGCTGGCGATGTGCCGCAAGAAGGTCATCGTCAAACGGATCAACGCGATTCAGAACCTGGGTGCAATGGACGTGCTCTGCACGGACAAGACCGGCACCTTGACGATGGATCACGTCATCCTCGAGAAGCATTGCGACGTCGCGCTGAAGGAAGACGACGGCGTTCTGGCGCTGGTGTACATGAACAGTCATTTCCAAACGGGTTTGAGGAACGTGCTCGACCGCGCGGTGCTCGCGCAAACCGAGATCCTTGCTCGCGCCAAGATTCCCGAATACGCGAAGGTGGACGAGATCCCCTTCGACTTCCAGCGCCGCATCATGTCGGTCGTCGTCAGGACGCCCGAAGGCAAGGATCGCATCATCAGCAAAGGGGCGCCCGAGGCCATCTTCCCTCGCTGCGCAAACTTCGAGCTCGACGGCAAGCTCTACCCGATGGATCACGCACACATCGATGGGCTCAAGCAGGAGTACGAACAGCTCTCGACCGATGGTTTCCGTGTGCTCGCGATCGCCAGCAAGGACGTTGAGCCCCTCGGTATCGTTGCCGGCGACGCCACTCCTTACTCCAAAGCCGACGAAGTCGACCTGATCCTGAATGGGTATGCAGCGTTCCTCGACCCTCCGAAGGAGACGGCCGCGGCGGCGATCAGGACCCTTCAAGGCCACGGCGTCGCAGTCAAGGTCGTGACTGGCGACAACGAGCTGGTCGCTCGCAAGATCTGCAAAGAGGTCGGGCTGCCGACAGAGTTCGTGCTACTCGGCGGGGAAGTCGAGAAGATGACCGATGTCGAACTCGCGGACGCGGCGGCCAGAACGACGCTGTTCGCGCGCGTCTCTCCTTCCCACAAGGAGCGCATCATCAGAGCCCTGCAGTCGCGGAAGCATGCCGTCGGCTTCATGGGCGACGGCATCAACGACGCTCCAGCCCTGCACGCTGCGGACGTAGGAATCAGCGTCGATACCGCCGTGGATGTCGCCAAAGAATCAGCGGACATGATCCTGCTGGAAAAGTCACTACTGGTGCTGGAAGCCGGTGTCGTCGAAGGACGAAAAGTCTTCGCGAACATTCTCAAGTATGTCCGCATGGGCGCGAGCAGCAACTTCGGAAACATGTTCAGCGTGCTTGGAGCGAGCGTTTTTGTCCCGTTCCTGCCGATGGCTCCGATTCAGATCCTGGCCAACAACCTGCTGTACGATCTGAGCCAGACCGCCATACCGACAGACGACGTCGATCCCGAGCAGGTTGAGAAGCCCCGCCCCTGGGACATCCGACAGCTGACCCGTTTCATCGTCTTTATCGGCCCGTGCTCATCGATCTTCGACTACACGACGTATTTCATGATGCTGTATGTCTTCAACTGCTGGAACGTCTCCACGCCGCTGGCTGCGGCGCATAGCGCGAGTCTGTTTCAGACTGGCTGGTTCGTCGAGAGCCTGCTGACGCAGACGCTCATCATCCACATCATCCGGACCAACAGAATTCCGTTTCTGCAAAGCCGCGCGTCGTGGCCCCTGATCGCGACATCCGTCACCATCATGCTGATCGGCATCGCGATTCCGTTCACGCAATTGGGAGGCTATCTTGGCTTCACACCGTTGCCGCGGCTGTACTGGCCGCTGCTGGCGCTGACGCTGTTGTGCTACGGCCTGCTGACGCAGTTCGTCAAGATGTGGCTTCTTCGAAGGAAGTGGATCTGAAGGAACCTAGAAACCGAAAAGTCTTTTCAATAGCTGCAGCGCGATCAGCAGAACCATTGGCGACAAATCGAGACCTCCCATCACTGGGATTATGTTGCGGATGGGCCCGAGGACTGGTTCGGTGAGTGCGCGCGTAATGACCACCAGCGGATTTCGGCGATCCAGCCGTAGCCACGACAAAATGACGGCGACCAGGACGACGAGCGAATAGAGATCGATGATCCTGGCAAGGAACGACATCGCGGCGACCCCCTCGAAACGATAAGTCTACAACGCGCGGAGTTTCTGCCAGAATCAAGGAGAGAACTGAGCTAGTGTCACTCACGGCGTGGAGTTGACATGACCGATCCCGTCCGCGTCCTGCATCGCCGCGACTTCCAGCACCTGCTGAACGCGCTTGCGAAGCGCGGCTACCGCACCGTCGGGCCGACGGTTCGTGATGGCGCGATTGTCTACGGCGAAATCCACGAGGCAGCAGACCTGCCCGAAGGCTGGACCGATCGGCAGGATGGTGGCACCTACAGGCTGGAAAGGCGCCACGACGCCGCCCTGTTTGGCTACGCGGTTGGTCCACACTCGTGGAAGAAGTTTCTGTTCCCGCCGCGAGCTCGTCTCTGGCAGGTCGATCGACAGTCGCAGGGATTGATGTTCCGGCCCGAGCCTCTCGACACGGCCCCGTATGCGTTCCTGGGCGTGCGTTCCTGCGAGCTTCACGCAATCGCCATTCAGGACAAAGTCTTCCTGGACACGGACCCCCAGTATCGTGCGCACCGCGAACGGGCGTTTCTCGTTGCGGTCAACTGCGGTCAGGCAGGTGGGACCTGCTTCTGCGCGTCCATGAAGACCGGCCCGCGCGCCGAGTCTGGTTTCGACCTCGCGCTGACGGAGCTGCTGGACGCCGGGCGGCACGCGTTCACGATCGAGGTGGGCTCCGATCGCGGCAGGGAGCTGCTCCGCGACCTGCCGACGATGGAGGCTGGCGCCGCCGATCTCGAAAGCTCCGCTCAGTGTACCGACCGCGCCATCCAGCAAATGGGAAGGACCATGGTGGCCGAGGGCGTGCCTGAACTGCTCGCCCGCAATATCGAGCACCCGCGCTGGGACGATGTGGCGTCACGGTGCCTGGCCTGCGGCAACTGCACCTTGGCGTGCCCGACCTGTTTCTGCAGTACGGTCGAGGACTCGACGGATCTCACCGGCGATCACGCGGAGCGGTGGCGATTGTGGGATTCGTGTTTCACGATGGACTTCTCGCATGTTCACGGCGGCAGCGTGCGGACGTCGACGAAGGCGCGCTACCGGCAGTGGCTGACCCACAAGCTGTCTACCTGGCATGACCAGTTCGGGACGTCCGGCTGCGTCGGCTGCGGTCGATGTATCACGTGGTGTCCGGTGGCGATCGACCTCACGCAAGAAGTCGCGGCCATCAGGAACAGCGAGGGAGCGCATGGAAACGATCGATGAGCTGCTCTCCCGGCATCCATTCTTCAAAGGTCTGAAGCCGGCGTATCTCACCCTCATCGCCGGGTGCGCGCAGAACGTTCACGTTGCCGAGGGGGCATATCTTGCTCGCGAAGGCCAGACGGCCGATCGGTTCTTCGCGATTCGTCATGGCAGCGTCGCCGTCGAGACCTACGATCCCTCGCGGGGTGCGCTGACGCTTCAAACTCTCGGCGAAGGAGAAATTCTGGGCTGGTCGTGGTTGTTTCCGCCGTATGTGTGGCAGTTCGATGCGCGTGCGCGGGAAGAGGTTCGCGCCACAGCGTTCGACGGGGCGTGCCTGCGGGCCAAATGCGATGCGGATCCGGCCCTGGGCTATGAGCTCATGAAACGCCTGGCCCGGCTCGTCTCCAGCAGGCTCGAAGCCGCCAGGCGCCAACTGCTCGACGTCTATGGCCCTGGACCTTCGAGATAGCGCGACGCTTCTGCCGCGCCCGTTCCGCGTCACACGGAAAAGGCGTGAGCTGGCTGATGTGTGGACGCTCGAGCTCGAAGCCTCGGACAGCGAAGGCCCGATCGCGTTCCAGCCGGGGCAGTTCACTATGGTGTACGCCCTTGGGGTTGGCGAGGTCGCGCTCTCGATCAGCGGAGATCCGGCGAAGTCGGACGTGCTGGTTCACACCGTCCGCGCCGTGGGCACCGTGACACGGGTTGTGTGCGCAGTAAAGAAAGGGGACGTCCTCGGCGTCCGTGGACCGTACAGGCAAAGGCTGGCCGCTCGAAGCCGCCCTCGGGCGTGACGTGGTCATCATGGCGGGTGGGCTTGGGTTGGCGCCCCTCCGTCCGCTCGTGCGCGCGGTCGTGGCGCGGCGCGGATCGTTCGGCCGCGTCGTGCTCCTGATCGGAGCGCGCACCCCGGCGACGCTGCTCTTCTCGCGCGAGCTGTCACGCTGGCGTTCAAGATTCGATCTCGAGGTCCATGCGACCGTCGATGCCGGTGACCTGACGTGGAACGGAGATGTCGGCGTGATTACCACTCTCATTCCTCGTGCAACATTTGATGCCGTCAGAACAACGGCGTTCGTCTGCGGACCGGAGGTCATGATGCGGTTTGCCGCAGCGGACCTGGTTCATCGTGGCGTGCCGCCGGAGATGATCTTCCTGTCCATGGAGCGGAACATGAAATGCGCGGTCGGCGTGTGTGGCCACTGCCAGTTCGGGCCCGCTTTCGTCTGCAAGGATGGCCCCGTGTTTTCGTACTCACACATCGAAACCAGTTTGCGAACCCGTGAGATTTAGTGGTGTGCTCGTGAAACGTAAGCCCAAGCTCGCGGTCTGGAAATTCGCATCCTGTGACGGCTGTCAGCTGAGTCTTCTCGACTGCGAGGACGAACTGCTCGCCGTCGCGGGCGCGGTGGAGATCGCGCATTTCCTGGAAGCGACCCGCGCGAACGTGCGCGGTCCTTACGATGTGTCGCTCGTGGAAGGGTCGATTACGACGCCTCGTGACGCCGAGCGTATTCGCGAGGTTCGCCGCGTATCGAAGATCGCTCGTGACCATCGGCGCGTGCGCCACGGCCGGCGGCATTCAGGCGCTGCGGAATTTCAAGGACGTGAAGGCGTTCACGTCGATCGTGTACGCCCGACCCGACTACATCGAGACCCTCGCCACCTCCACCGCGATCGCCGATCACGTGAAGGTCGACTTCGAGCTTCGCGGCTGTCCTGTGGACAAACACCAGCTCCTCGATGTCTTGACGGCGTTTATCCACGGCAGAACACCGAACATTCCGTCACACAGCGTCTGTATCGAGTGCAAACGTCGTGGCGTGGTGTGCGTGATGGTGGCGAAGGGCACTCCGTGTCTGGGACCGGTGACGCACGCTGGGTGCGGTGCGCTCTGTCCCGCGTACGACCGGGGCTGCTATGGGTGCTTCGGTCCGATGGAGACGCCCAACACGGCCTCGCTCGCTCGCCGCTGGACCGAACTCGGCGCGCCGGAGGCTGCGCTCGTCCGCGTGTTCCGCAGCTTCAATGCGAACGCGGAGGCGTTCCGAAAAGAGAGCGCCACTCATGAGTAAGACCCGCGTTATCAAGGTTGACTACCTGGCCCGGGTCGAAGGCGAAGGAGCGCTCTATCTCAGGGTCAAAGGGAACCGCGTGGAGGAGGTTCGGCTTCAAATCTTCGAGCCGCCGCGCTTCTTCGAAGCGTTGTTGCGGGGTCGGGCGTTCGACGAATCACCGGATATCACGGCACGTATCTGCGGGATCTGTCCGATCGCGTATCAGATGAGCGCCGTGCATGCGATGGAGGATGCGCTCGGCATCAAAGTCGAGGGCGCGCTGCGCGATCTCAGGCGGCTCCTGTACTGCGGCGAATGGATCGAGAGCCACACCCTGCATGTGGCCATCCTCCACGCGCCAGACTTTCTCGGGTACGAGGATGTGATCCGAATGTCCAAGGATCACCCGAAGGAAGTCCAGCGCGCGCTCGATCTCAAGAAAGCCGGGAACGCGATCGTCCGCCTTGTCGGCGGCCGTGAGATCCATCCGGTGAATGTGCGCGTCGGGGGATTCTACCGGGTACCGACGCGCGCCGAATTGATGACGCTCGTTGATCCGCTGGAACGCGCCCGCGAGCACGCACTCGAGACCGTCCGCTGGGTTTCGACGTTCGACGTGCCCGACTTCGTGCAGGACTATGAGTTCGTGGCACTCCGCCATCCACTGGAGTACCCGTTCAACGAAGGCCGCCTGGTGTCGAACAAAGGACTCGACATCGCCGTCCGCGAGTACGATGCACATTTTACTGAAGAGCATGTTGCCCACTCGAACGCCCTCCACTCCGTTCTCGATGGGCGTCCCTCATATCTGGTTGGCCCGATGGCGCGCTACAGCCTGAACTTCGATCGTCTTCCGCCGCACGTGCAGCAGGCGGCGCGCGACGCGAACCTCTCACCGATCTGCCGCAATCCGTTTCAGAGCATCGTGGTCCGGGCCATCGAGGTGCTCTACGCCGTCGATGAAGCGCTGCGCATCATCGCGGCGTATCAACCACCTCCGCACGCGGCCGTGGGCGCCGAGCCCCGTGAAGGAACTGGGTTTGGCTGCACCGAGGCTCCGCGCGGCATTCTGTTCCATCGATACCGCCTGAATGCCGACGGAACGATCGCCGACGCCAAGATCGTTCCGCCGACCTCTCAGAACCAGAAAGCGATCGAGAGCGACCTCGCCGGATTCGTCGAGCAGCATCTTCAACTCACCAAAGAGGCGCTGACGTGGAAGTGTGAGCAGGCCATCCGAAACTATGACCCCTGCATCTCGTGCGCGACGCACTTCCTCAACCTGCAGGTCGACCGCCACGAGTGATGGCGCCGTCGACCCTGATCGTCGGTGCTGGAAATGCCCTGCGGAGAGATGATGCGGCCGGACTGATCGCGGCCAATCGACTCCGTGGGGCGCTGTCCGGCGACATCAAAGTGCTCGCGAAGGAAGGGGACTTCGCCTCTCTTCTCGACGACTGGCAGGGCATTGACGCGGTCGTCATCGTCGATGCCACTTCCTCGGGATCAGAGCCTGGAACCATCCGGCGGTACGATGCGCGCGAAGGACTCCTGCCCTCCGCGTTCTCTCGATCGTCCACGCATTCGTTCGGCGTCGCGGAGGCGGTCGAGCTGGCACGCGCGCTGGGACGGCTTCCCTCTCACGTCGTAGTGTTTGGAATCGAGGGTCGCGACTTCAGTCCGGGAGAAGGGCTATCCCCTGACGTCGACGCCGCGGTCGACGAGGTTGTGAGGCGCATCACCGAGGAGGCGAAGGGCCGTGCCTGAAGGTCCGGTGAAAACCTGGTGACAACCGGAACTCACGGTGTGGGAGACGTAGCCACCAGAATCGCGCTGGAGCGTGAGCCGAGCGCGTAGAGCAGTCCGTTCACAACGCTCGCATGTTGATCGGCAAGATCGGCATCCGTGTATGTGGGCTGGGCTGTGTCGATCGCGACGCGCCATCGTCCGGTGCCAACCACTTCAGGCAGCACGAAGGAGGCTGGATCCACGTCGGCGTTGAACATCAGATAGAGATCCGGCCCATCCTGACCGTGGAGCAAACACGCCAGACGTTTCTGATTGGGGTCCTGCCAATCCGGTGTGCGACCGCTTGAATCGAACCATTGGACGTCCTGGTCGGTATAGAACGCTTCCTGTCGCAGCACGGGATGCGCTCGTCGAAGGGCGAACACCCGACGAGTGAAGCGCACGAGATCCTCATGCCGCACTGCGAGCGACCAGTCGACCCAGCTGGTTTCATTGTCCTGACAGTAGGCGTTGTTGTTGCCACGCTGAGTGCGGCGGAACTCGTCCCCCGCGAGGAGCATCGGGACACCTCTGGAGAGGGCCAGGGTCAGCAGGAAATTCTTGATTTGGCGCTGGCGAACGGCCTCGATCTCAGCGTCCGCGGCCGGGCCTTCGACGCCATAGTTCGAGCTGACATTCTCCTCCGCGCCGTCACGGTTGCCCTCGCCGTTGGCGGTGTTGTGTCTTCGCGCGTAGCTCACCAGATCGTTCAACGTGAACCCATCGTGGCACGTGACAAAGTTGACGCTGCACTCCGGGCCCTTGCCGGATCCCTCGTACAGATCGGCACTGCCACAAATGCGACTCGCGAAGTGGCCGATCATGCCCGGATCGCCACGCCAGAAGCGCCGCACATCGTCGCGGAAATGACCATTCCATTCGGCCCAGCGTCGCTGCGAGAAGCACCCGACCTGATATGCGCCAGCAACATCCCAGGCTTCAGCGATGAGCTTGGCATCACGAAGGATGGGATCCTCGGCGATACGTTCGAGGAGTGGCGCATCGGCAAGCACCCGACCATGCGCGTCGCGGCCGAGCACCGAGGCGAGATCGAAGCGGAAGCCGTCCACGTGCATCTCCATGACCCAATAGCGCAGCGCGTCGAGGATGAGGTCACGGACGACGGGATGGCTCGCGTTGACGGTCTGGCCGGTGCCGGTGAAATCCCTGTAGTAGCGTTTGTCGTCGGCGAGCCAGTAGTAGATCGCGTTATCGATGCCGCGGAACGAAACCGTCGGACCCAGCTCGTTGGCTTCGCCGGTGTGATTGAACACCACGTCCAGGATCACTTCGAGCCCGGCGCGATGGAACGCGCGGACCATCTGCCTGAATTCCAGGACTTGTACTCCGTGATGGCGAACGCTGCCGTATGACGCCTTGGGGGCGAAGAAGCTCACCGGGTCGTATCCCCAGAAATTTCTGAGACGCTCGCCGGTCTGGGGGTTGCTACGCAGCGACTCGTAGTCGTTGAACTCCTGCACAGGCATGAGCTCGACGGCCGTGACGCCAAGATCCTTCAGGTAGGGGATCTTCTCGATCAAGCCGTGATAGGTCCCTGGAGACTGCACGCCCGCGCTCGGGTCAATCGTGTACCCACGCACGTGCAGCTCGTAGATCACGGTCGACGTCCATGGCAGGCGGAGCGGCTGATCTCCCTCCCAGTCGAAGTCCTCGTACGGGACGACGCACTTGGGCGCCGAACCCGCGTTGTCGACACCGGAGAACGACACGTCCTTTTGCGGCGACGACGGGTCGTAGCCCACGGCAAGTCCGGAATCTCGACCGGCCGGCGGAATAATGGCCTTGGCGCACGGATCCAGCACCAGCTTGTTCGGGTTGAAGCGATGGCCGTCATGGGGCGCGTACGGCCCGGCGACGCGAAAGCCATAGAGCTGGCCGGACCGAATCCCCTCGAGCCAGACGTGCCAGATGTCGCCCGTCTTGTTCCGAACCGCATCGAAGATGATGCTGCGGGCAGGTGTCACGTCTTCTGCACGATCGAAGAGGTCGAGCCGGACACCAGTGGCGTGCCGGCTGAAGATGGCAAAGTTCACCCCGGAACCACGGAAGTGCGCCCCCAGGGGAAGCGGCGAGCCCGACCGGACAGCTTGCACCTCGCACACAGCGAGGAGACGTTCCAGTTCATCAAGCTGCTCGTCGCCAGGCGGTAGTCCGGACATCCGACGTCAGATGGGCAACTTGCGTACCGTTGTCTTCTCTCGGCACGTCAGAGTATCCGCGGATGCGAGTGCGGATAATTTCGTGCGGGTGCGGGTTTTCTCACCGGAAACGACCCTAAAACCGTCGGCCAGGTATGGCGTATAGCGCTTCCCAGGGTGCAGGTGCGGATTGGGCTTTGCATTTCGACAGGCAGTGGCTCCAGCAATATCGGCGGAAACCGTACCCACGTCCGTCTCGGCGTTTCGACAATCCATCGAGCGGCATGCGCGTTACTCGTTGGCGCAGCCCTGGGAAAGCCTGTCGCCCCGCCAGGTGTTCGAGTGCGTCAGCCTTGCCGTGCGGGATGTGCTGATTGATCGCCAGCTTGAAAGTGAACGGCGCTTTCGACAGGCGGACGCCAAGCAGCTGTCCTACCTGTCAATCGAATATCTGCTGGGCCGACTGCTCACCAACAACCTGATTAACCTCGGTATCTACGACCTGTGCCGCGACACGCTTCGTCAGATGGGTGTGACGCTAGCGGCCGCCGAGGAGGCCGAGCGTGATCCCGCGCTCGGCAACGGCGGCCTGGGACGGTTGGCAGCCTGCTTTCTGGACTCGCTGGCCACGCTCGACATGCCCGCATGCGGGTACGGCATCAACTACGAATACGGCCTGTTCCGTCAGGAGATCGACAACGGTTATCAGAAGGAAAAGCCGGACAACTGGCTGGCGTTCCGGACTCCCTGGGAAGTCGAGCGGCCCGACGAAGCCTGTCTCGTTCCCGTCTACGGCCGCATCGAACACGGCGTCGATCGATCGGGTCGGTACAACCCGATGTGGCTGGACTGGCGGCTGTTCATCGGTGTTCCGCACGACGTGTTCGTAGCCGGCTATGGAGGACGAACTGTCAACGTGCTCCGGCTGTTCTCCGCGCGGTCGTCGCGTGACTTCGACGTGCAGATCTTCAACACGGGGGACTACCTGAAGGCGGTGGAACAACAGATCGCCTCGGAGACGATCTCGAAAGTCCTGTACCCCTCTGACGCGGTGCCCCCCGGTCAGGAGCTGCGCCTGCTGCAGGAGTACCTCCTGGTCGCCTGCGCGATGCGCGATGTCGTCGCACGGTACCGGCGGGATCACGCCACCTTCGATGCCTTTGCCGCGAAGGTTGCCATTCAGCTGAACGACACGCATCCGGCGCTGGCAATCGCCGAGCTGATGCGGATTCTCGTCGACGAACGGGATCTGCCCTGGGATACCGCGTGGCAGATGACCCAGTCGACGATGGGATACACGAATCACACGCTGCTGCCGGAGGCGCTCGAGAAGTGGCCGGTGGCCCTGCTCGAGCGCGTCGTGCCGCGGCACCTGCAGATCATCTACGAGATCAATCGGCGCTTCCTGGCACACGTTGGCTCGGTCTGGCCCGGTGATAACGGCCGCCTGCAACGGATGTCTCTCATCGAAGAAGGGGAACCCAAACAGGTGCGCATGGCTCATGTGAGCATCGTCGGCAGTCATTCCATCAACGGGGTGTCTGCGCTCCACAGCCGGCTCGTCCGAAAGACGCTGGCTCCCGACTTCTACGACCTCTGGCCGGAGCGGTTCAACAACAAGACGAACGGCGTCACGCCGCGGCGCTGGCTGCTGCAGGCCAATCCCCTCCTGGCCGGACTCATTACCAGGACACTCGGCGACACCTGGATTGCCGACCTCGAACGGGTCAGCGGATTGGAAAAGTACGCGAACGACAGTGCCTTCCGGCAAGAGTTTGGGGCAATCAAACGCGCCAACAAGGAACGACTCGCCCGCGTGATCGAGCAGTCGACGTCGATCCGCGTCGACCCTGATTCGCTCTTCGATGTTCAGGTCAAGCGCATTCACGAGTACAAGCGACAGCTGCTCAACATCATGCGAATCGTGCACGAGTACCTGCGCCTCATCGAAGACGGCATACAGCCGTCGGTCCCCAGAACGTACCTCTTTGCGGGGAAGGCGGCACCGGGATACTGGGCGGCGAAGCAGATCATCAAATTGATCTGCAGCGTGGGCTCGATCGTCAACGACGATCCACGGGCGAACGGGCACATCAAGGTCGTGTTCGTTCCCGACTTCCGCGTGTCGCTGGCCGAAATCATCATCCCCGCTACCGACCTCAGCGAGCAGATTTCAACCGCGGGCTCCGAGGCATCTGGAACCGGGAATATGAAACTCGCCATGAACGGCGCGGTGACGATCGGCACGCTCGACGGCGCCAACGTCGAGATTCTGGAGGCGGTGGGTGCCGAGAACATGTTCATCTTCGGATTGACGGCAGATCGGATCCAGGCGCTACGCTCGGAGGGAAGCTATCGACCGCGGGATCTCTACGAGCAAGACGCGCGCGTGAGACGGATCCTGGATGCGTTCGACTCGACCCTTTTCTCCCCGAGAGAGCCGGGACTGTTCCACTGGATCGTCGAGTCCATCATCGACGGCGGAGACGCCCATTTCCATCTCGCTGACTTGCCGGCGTACTTCGAGGCGCAGCACCGGGTCGACGACGCCTTCAGGCAGCCGGCACCGTGGATGTCGAAGGCCATTCTGAACGTGGCGCGGATTGGGAGGTTCTCCAGCGATCGGACGGTCGCGGAGTACGCCAGGGATATCTGGGGAATCGTCGGCGTGAAGTAGCGGGTGAGCATGCTGACCAGCCTCTTTCGCACGAAGGGTGCCGGCTACATGGCCGCAGGGCTGGGCATCGCCGCGGTGACGGCTGTCGGGGCACCATTTCACGAGACACTGGCCAACACAACCGTCGCCCTGGCCTACCTGCTGGTGGTCCTCTTTGTCGCAACCGCGTGGGGGAGCTGGCCAGCCTCGATGGCTGCCGCCCTCGGCGTCTTGTGCTTCAACTTCTTCTTTCTGGCGCCCGTCTACACGCTGACGATCGCGGATCCGCAGAATTGGGTCGCGCTGGCGGCGTTTCTCGTTACGGCCATCACGGCCGGCCAGCTCTCCGAGTTGGCCAAACGGCGCGCGGCGGAGGCGGGGGCGGTCCGTACAGCAGCCAGGCTGGCGGGCATCAGAAGTCGGAGCCTGCTCGAGGCAAGCCTCGATGCGCTCGTCACGATCGGCACCGACGGCAGGATCGACGACGTCAACTCCGCGATCGAAGCGCTGACTGGTCGTTCACGAGCAGCCCTTATCGGCACCGACTTCTCGGAGTGCTTTGCCCAGCCGGAGCAAGCCCGCGCCCTCTATCGCGAGGTTCTCCGCGAGGGGTTCGTGCGAGATCGTCCGTTGGAGCTCCGCCATCAGGACGGTCACGTGACCTCGGTCGTCTACAGTGCGTCGTTGCATCGCGACGATGAAGGAACGGTGATCGGGGTCGTGGCAGCCGTTCGCTCGATTTCCACGTCTGCTGGAAGGCCACCAGTCGCGCTGTCGGACACCACTGTGGTACGGGCTCTGAACCACTTCGTCGCATTTGCGAGCCTCTTTGCCATTGGAATTGGCGTGCTCGGGCTCATCGGCTGGACCCTCGACATCGCCGTCCTCAAGAGCGTTATCCCGGGTCAGACGATCATCAAACCGAACGCCGCGGTCGCTCTCGCGTTATGTGGCGGTTCGTTGTGGCTGCTGCGAACCAAGGGCGGCCAGCCTCCCCACGGAACCCGACGGCGTGTCGGTCAGATGCTGGCATTGGTGGTGGCCGTGGTGGGGCTGCTGAGCCTGTCCGAGCATCTGGTGGGCTGGGATCCGGGCATCGATCAATTGTTCTTCCGCGACGAGAACCCGTGGCAGGCGTTCGGCAGCGTGCGTCCGGGTCTGATGGCCCCGGTTACCGCGCTCGACTTCGTATTCATCGGCCTCGCACTGCTCTGGCTGGACTGGACGATCGAGTACAGGTCGCAGCGCGTTGGCCCGGCGCAGTTCCTCGCCTTCGCAGCCAACACCGGCGCCATCGTCGGACTCCTCGATTTCCTGCTCGGGTCCCACGCCTCGTATACCCACATCGCACTCCAGACGGCCGTCGCGTTATTCGTGTTGTCTTTCGCGGTAGCGTGCGCGCGCACGGACTCTGGACTCGGAGCGCTGTTCACCAGCTCCAGCTACGGCGGCATGCTGACACGCTGGCTGTGGCCCGCGGCCATCGTCGTTCCGCTGCTGATCGGCAGCGCGTCGTGGATGGTCTATTCCGCCGGGATGTTCTCGGAGTGGAGCGCGATCACCGGCATGATCGTCGCGATGATCACACTGCTGGCTGGTTCGACGGTCTGGAGCGCGCAACGCATCGATCGCAGCGACGCCGAACGCCGGCAAGCGGAGAGATCGCTGCTTCGAAGCGAGGAGGAGTTACGAGAGGCACAACGTCTGTCGCGGATGGGCAGTTGGTGGTGGGATCCCGCGACCGACACCGTCACATGGTCCGAAGGGTTGTATCGCATTGCGGGCCGCGACCCGAAGACGCTGGCTCCGGGCCTCGAGGAGCAGTCGCGCTTCTACACCGCGGAGAGCTTCGCGCGACTGACCACCGCAGTGGAGCGGGCCGTCCAGACCGGGACGTCGTTCGGGCTCGAGCTGGAGATGGTGCGCGCCGACGGCACGGTCCAATCCATAACCAGCCACGGCGAAGCAGAGCGTGATGCCGCCGGCCGGGTCACCCTCGTGCGTGGCACCGTCCATGATGTGACCGAGCACAAACGGGCTGAAAAGGCGTTGCGCGAGAGCGAGGCCAACCTCAACAAGGCGCAAGAGATCGCTCACATCGGCAGTTGGCACCTGGACGTCGCGCGCAACCAGCTTACGTGGTCGGATGAGGTCTTTCGCATCTTTGGCATACCCAAGGGCACGCCTCTCACGTACGAGTCGTTTCTTGGCTCGATTCATCCCGCCGACAAGGAAGCCGTCGACAAGGCTTGGACGGCCGCCATGCGCGGGGCGACATATGACATCGAGCACCGCATCCTCTTGGACGGTGTGCTCAAGTGGGTGCGTGAGCGGGCCAAAGTCGAGGTCGACTCGAACGGGCGCGCGGTGAAGGGCATCGGCACGGTTCAGGACATCACGGAACGGAAGCACGCGCAGCAGCAGTTGGTGCGGGCCAATCGAGCGCTCCGCGCGTTGAGCCTCTGCAACCAGTCCTTGATCCGCGCCACCGAGGAATCGGCGTGGCTCCGGCAGGTTTGCGACATCATCGTCGACGAGGCGGGATATCGCTTCTGCTGGGTGGGCCGCGCCGAGCCTGATGAAGCGAAGACGGTCACGGCCGTGGCGCGGGCCGGATTCGACGAGGGCTATCTGAAGTCGGTCAGCGTGACGTGGGCCGACTCGGACCGCGGACGGGGACCGGTCGGAACGTGCATCCGAACGCGACGAACCCAGATCGTCAGGGATACGGCCATCGATCCGGCATTCGCCCCGTGGCGTGCGGAGGCGCTCAAGCGCGGGTACGCGTCGGTCATTGCGATCCCGCTCGTGGTCGATGCAGACACGTTTGGCGCGCTGGCCATCTATCGGCAGAGGCTGACGTATTCAGCGACCATGAAGTGGAGCTGCTGACCGAGTTGGCGAGCGATCTCGGCATTTGGCATCGTCGCCCTACGAACTGAGGCTGACAGGGAAAAGGCGGAGAAGGAAGTCCGCACGTTGAATGCCGAGCTCGAGGAGCGCGTCCGTGCGCGCACCGCCGACCTCGAGGCCGCCCGCGATCGGGAAGCGACGATCGGGTTCAGGATTCAGCAGATGCTGTTGCTCACGCAGCCGCCGACGGATGTTCCCGGAGTGCAGGTGGCGGCGCTGACCATACCGTCGCAGCGGATCGACGGCGACTTCTACGATTTCTTCAGGCATGAGAACGAGTGTCTGGACGTGATCGTCGCCGACGTCATGGGCAAGGGCATCCCCGCTGCACTCCTGGCCGGGGCGACCAAGAGCAACTTCCTCGAGGCACTGTGCCACCTGATGGCACTGTCCAGGGACGGTGGGCTCCCGGAGCCGAAGGCGATCGTCACGCTCGCTCATGCCGACATGGTTCGACAGTTGATCGATCTCGAGAGCTTCGTCACTCTCTGCTATGCCCGGTTGGACTTGAAACGGCGCGTCCTCGACCTCGTCGACTGTGGGCACACCGGGATGATGGTGGTACGAAGCAAGACCGGTGTGTGCGAGATGGTCCACGGCAACAACCTTCCGCTCGGCATTCGCGAGGGTGAAATCTTCGACCAGATTGCCGTTCCGTTCGACGCAGGAGACCTGTTTCTGTTCTACTCGGACGGGATCACGGACATGCGGAATGGCAGTGGCGAGCTGTTCGGCCTGGACCGCCTCGCCGAGTGCGTTCGGACGAGCCACACGCTTGCGCCGGACGCGCTTGTGGACACGGTCCACAAGGCGGCCGTGGCGTTTGCAGGGTCCGATCGCCTGACCGACGACTTGACCTGCGTGGCAGTGAGGGTCACCGCCGTAGAGCGGACGCTTGCGCGATCCGAACTGGAGATTCGCAGCGATCTCGTGGATCTCGCGCGCGCCCGCGCCTTCGTCCGCGACTTCTGCCGCTCGGTGCCCGCGGGGCTTCTCGGTGAGGACGACGTCGCAGATCTCGAGCTGGCGGTGAATGAGGCGGCCAGCAACATCATGAAGCACGCGTATCACGGCCGCACCGATCAGCGAATCGAGCTCGAAGCTGACGCGTTTCCAGACCGCGTGTCCATCCAACTTCACCATCTTGGAGATTCGTTCGACCCGGCTTCCGTCTCGCCGCCCGCGCTGGATGGCTCGCGAGAATCAGGTTTTGGCGTCTATCTCATCGCCAGAAGCGTTGACGATGTTCGGTATTCGCGCGACGAACGCGGGAGGAACCGTGTCGCTCTCATCAAGGTTCTCAACCCCGCTTTGGGAAGGACCACGCCATGCAACTAGGGATCGAGAAAGTCGGGACAGTGGCAATTACGGCCATTCCGGTGGAGGAGCTTGATGCGGGCAATGTTGCCGAGTTCAAGCGCGACATTGCGCCGTTGCTCGAGGCTCACGCCAAGCTCGTTCTCGATCTGTCGCGCCTGCGCTTCGTCGACAGTTCGGGGTTGGGTGCGTTTATCTCTTGCCTGCGGAAGCTGAACGCGAAGGGCGGCGACCTGAAACTCTGTGGCATGTCGAAGCCGGTGCGCGGGGTGTTCGAGCTGGTCCGGATGCACCGGGTCTTCGACATCCTTGCCACCAGGGAGGAAGCTGTGCGCGCCTTCGAAGGAGTGACTGTTTCACACCTCGATCGTTCCTGATTCAGCGCGATCCCAGTGCGATTTCGATTTGGCGCGCAGGTGGACCTTTGTTTCAGTCCCGTCGGCATACGTGTCGAGCACTTCGCCGACGTTGTGCTGCGAAAACTCGCCGGCCAACCCTTCGAATCGGACCAGCGGTGTGAGCACGCGCGTCCGCAATGTCTGGGCGAGGGCATACAACGCCATCTTCCCGCGTAGCCCGCCACGCGGGCCTTAGCGTGTGCTTCGACGGGTGCGGGCCGGGCGGCCTCGAGCCACTGCAGGAAGGCCATGGGGTCCGTCGTCAGCAGCTCGCGCGGTGTTGACCATTCGCGGGACTGGCAGTAGGCGTTGGGAGCGCTGGACATTGCCGCGAGCCCGCACAGAACGACCAATCCCGTCTTCCAGAACAGGCGTAGACTGGGGCCGAGTTCGAACCAGCCGGTGACGTAATGTATGGTTGACATGAGCCGACGTTCGGCGGCGGCTCATGAGGAAGTCCTTTGGGATAGACGGCGTTCTTTAAGAGATTCCAGAGGATTTCAGAAGTTCTATGTCCAGCGGCACCATTGACAGGTACACGTTCGGACCGTACAGGCTGAACGTCCACCGTCGGGTCTTCATGCGCGAGGACCGCGTCGTCCCGCTGCCTCCCAAGACATTCGACCTTCTGTTGCTACTCGTTCAGAGTGACGGGCGTGCGGTCTCGAAACACGAGTTGATGAGCGCGCTCTGGCCCGACACGTTTGTCGAAGAAGCGAATTTGACGTTTCAGAATCTCCACGTTACGCAAGGCTCTTGGGAACGGGGGCGCGCAATGGATCGAGACACTGCCGAAGCATGGCTATCGACTCGTTGCGGACGTAAGAGCCATCTCGGGAGGGGACGACGAGCCGCGGCAAATTCCTACGCGGCAGCGTGAGTCAACGTCGACCACGAAGACGACGCTCGCTACCACGAGGTGGGTCGTTGTCTTGTTGGTCCTCGCACTGCTAGTCGCCGTCGCATTCTGGGCCATCTTCAGAACACGCGAAGGCGAAAGCGTCAATCGGCGCCACCGGTCGTTGTGCCGCTTACCGCGTATCCCGGGTTCGCGACTGCTCCAAGTCTCTCTCCCGACGGCAGCCAAGTTGCGTTCGCGTGGAACGGGCCGAACGGGGACGATTTTGACATCTACGTCAAGCTCGTCGGACAGGGAGAGCCGCACAGAGTAACCGCCGATCCCTCGACAAACGATTTCCGGCCCACCTGGTCGCCGGACGGTCGATTGATTGCGTTCAGGCGCCTTGCCCGGCCCGTCGGGTCGAAGTCAGACGTGTACGTCGTTCCAGCGCTCGGCGGAGGGGAAAAGAAACTGGCGACGACCAACCAGTCGGGGTTTTATCAGATTTTCGGCATTCTGAGTTGGTCGCCGGACAGCAAGTGGCTTGCGTATTCGAGCAATATGGACCGCCCAGGGATTTGGTTAGTCAGGTCTGATGGATCCGAAACACGACAGCTGACGGAACCAGGAGGCGGTCCTGCATTTTCCACCGATGGCCGCTATATGGCGTTCATTAAGGCCGGCCAAGCCGGCGGTTTGACCGGCCATGTTCTTCCCCTGACATCAGACCTGAAGGCTGCGGGACCGCCCGCTCAAGTGATCCCCGAGTTTCCGTTTATCCCAGACATTGCCTGGCTGCCGGACGATCGCGGTCTGATATTTTCTCGTCCGGTCACCTGGGGCTTTCGCACCTCCAACAGATCATGCTTGCACCAAACCGGTTGGCAGCGGCGGGTCCACCCAAGTTGCTGCCCTTTGGTGAGAACGGTTACACGATCAGTGTCTCGAGAACGGGGCGTCTGGTCTATTCCAAGTATGAGCAAGACACGAATATTTTGAGGCTCTCATTGACCGGATCAGATCGATTGAGTGCGGTTCCGATTAATCCGATCCACGCTCCTCGAACACATGCCGGATTATTCGCCCAACGGAGAACAAATCGCGTTTGCTTCGACGCGAACCGGCGCGGAAGAGATTTACATCGCGAACGCCGATGGGACGAATCCGAAGCAGGTAACGACCATGGGCGGACCAGTGTGCTCTGGCCCGCGCTGGTCGCCTAACGGACAAACAATCGTATTCCATTCGGGCGGCCGTGAAAGCAGCCGGCAAGTGTATTTGCTGGAGGTAAAAACCGGAAACATAAAGCGTTTGACGGACGACTCGGCGGTCGCCACTCAGGCAAGTTGGTCGCGAAACGGTAGAACAATCTATTTCGCGTCAGACAAATCCGGGCATCAGATCTGGAGAATGCCGGTCACGGGCGGCACGCCGGTGCAGGTCACCAGGGAAGGCGGAGATTTTGCGCTCGAGTCGTATAACGGTCGCGTCCTCTACTACGCCAAGGGAGTCCGAAACCACGAGGAGATCTGGCAAGTGCCGGTCGACGGCGGAGCTGAGACAGCACTTGTCACCACTCCAACGTCATGGACGTTTGCGGTTGCGAAAGATGGCCTTTACTTTGTGAACTTCGGAAATACGCCGCAGACTCCCTCCATTGAGTTTTTAGAATTCAGTACGGGCAAGCGCTCGCCGATCGTTAAGTTGGACAAAGCCGCCTGGCTGGGATTGGCACTGTCTCCAGACGAGAAGTACCTTCTGTACTCAGTGGTCGATAGCGTAAAGAGCAATCTGATGCTCGTTGACAAGTTTCAATGATTGCGCCACATACGACGTCGTCGATCGAGGGTCTTTGAAGCGCCGTCCGCCGCGCCACGTGGAGCCGGCCGTGAGGGGGAGAGCTGACGAGGGTCTGAGAGAACGGGCGTTATGCTAACCGCGGAGACGACCCTAATGCAGAGCGTTTCCTATCGTCTCATTGGGCGGAGCCGTATGACAGGGGATGAGGGCATTCAGTATCTTCAGGATGCGGAGAGCTATCTGTCCGGTTCGAGGTTTGAGAACGACAGAAAACCCAGAACCTCGGTGGACAGGGCAAAACCGGCCATTTGTCGACGCTTCAAAACCGGCCATTTCCTGGTAGTGGCCGAGACCGATTGAGTTCTATCTCGACGCTGTCCCCAGACTGCAAATCGGTATGGACTTTCGTGCGCCAGCTCCGTGGCCCGCATTTGCAGTACATGCGCGTGGTGCAGCAGCCGGTCGAGCAAGGCGGTGACCGCCGCGGTGTCACCCAGTAGCTTTCCCCAGTCATCGACCGGGCGGTTCGAGGTTAAGAGTGTCGAGGCGCGTTCGTAGCGCCGCATGATCAGCTCGAGGAGATCTTCCGCCGCGGTGTGGGCGAGCTTCCGCATGCCGAGGTCGTCGATGATCAGCAGCGGCACGGTCGCGAGCTCAGTGAGGTAGTCCTTGCGCGTGCCGGCGAGCGTGGCCTCGGCGAGTTCTTCGAGTAAGGTGTGGGCTTCACGATAGATGACGCGGTAGCCTTGGAGAATGGCGGCGCGGCCGAGGGCTTGCGCCGAAGTGGCTCTTGCCCGTGCCCGGCGGTCCGAGGAAGAGCACGTCCTCGTGTTGGGCGATGAAGCGCGCGGTGGCGAGTTCGTAGACGAGTGCGCGATTCATCTTCTTGTTGAAATCAAAGTCAAAGGTGTCGAGCGAGCGCTCGGGGTCGCGAAAGCGCGCGAGCTTGTGGCGGCGCTCAAGCAGGCGGTCCTGGCGCCGACGGAGTTCGTCGGTGACGAGCGCCGAGCACGAGATCGATCGGCACCATCTTCTCGGCTTGGGCTTGCCGCAGCCGTGTGTCGAGGACGGCGGCCATGCCGGAGAGTCGGAGTTGCCGGAGGGCGCGATCGAGTTCGACGAGATTCATGACGGGTCTCCTGTCGTGCGAATCGATGAAGATCGCGGTAGAGGGTGAGCTGCCGAATGAGCGGATCGACCTGGCGGAGCGTCAGCGGCACCGGTGGGCGGCGTTCGAGGTAGCGGCGGAGGAAGCGATACGTCGGCACGGCGAGATCGAGGGCGGCTTTGGCGGCGTCTTCGATCGACGACGGCGGGCCCGTGTTTCTTCGCCAGGGCGAGCACGCCGAGGATGCGACGGACGCCCGCTTTCGCCTTCGTGGCGATGGATGTGATCGCAGATCGCGCTGACCGAGGGCCCGATGCGCATGGCGGCTTCAAGCAGCGCCACGGTCTTCGGCGGTGTGCGGCGTGGGCGGTCGGCGTCCGCAATCCGGTGCCACCCGCGGGGCGCCGGACATGCTCGCGCAGGAGCTGGCCGGTCTTGGGATCGAGCAGGCGGACGAAAAAGGTCGTTCCACTGCACGTCGACGCGGCGGCCGATCCACCCAGGCGGCGCCCCGTAGTAGGCCGCGTCGACTTCCACGCATCCATCGAGGTGCACGGTGCGGACGGCGAAGCGGTAATACCGAAACGGCTCGAGCGGCAGTGCGCCGAGCGCAGGCTGCTCCTCGGCAAACATCGCGGCGACCTGACGTTTCGTCGTGCCGTGAATGCGCGTGTCGGCCCAGTGCGCTTCCCAGCGATCGAGATAGGCTTGCGCCGCCTCCAGCGACTCGAAACGCAGGCCACGCAGCGGCGTCTTCTTCACGTGCCCGACGCCCGCTTCGACCTTGCCCTTGCGATCGGGATCGCCGACCCGACACGGCAGCGCGACGGCGCCGTAGTGCGCGAGGACATCGCGGTAGAGCGGATTCAGCGCCGGATCGTAGATGTCCGGGGTGAGGACACCTTCTTTGAGATTGTCGAGGATGATGACGCGGACCGTCCCACCCAGGCGACGAAACGCGCGCTCGTGGAAGCTCGGCCCAGACCTGTGTGCTCGAGTGCCACACGAGGAGCCGGACCGCTTTGCGCGAGTAGCCGAGCGTCAGGACGAAGAGCCGCGTGCGCCGGGTACTTGCCGGTCTGCGGATAACGCACCATCGGGCCGTCGCCGTAATCGACTTGGCCTTCTTCGCCTGGCGCCGTGGTGATCACGACGCGCGCCTCGGGGGCTGACGTTCCCCGCAGCGTCACGACGAAGCGCCGGACGCTCGCATACCGCGCGGTGAACCCGTGGCTCGTCAACGAGATCCTGCCAGATGGCCATCGCGTTCCGGCCGCGTCCGAATGCCTCGGCGATCAGCTCTCGGGTACGGCTCGCACGCGCTCGCACTCGGCGCACGACCCGGCCGGGCGACCGGAGCAGAGTCGGTGGACACCTCCGTCCGGGTGGCCGGTTTTGGCCCTCCCGAGTGGTGGACACCTGCTGCCGAAATTGCCGGTTTTGAGGGCCGGAGTCGGTGGACACCTCCGACGAAATCGGCCGGTTTTGGTTTTGATTCGCTGGGACGCCCTCGGCTCCGCACGGCAATACCGGCGGCCTTCAAATAGCCGCTGGCGGTTTCGCGCCGGACGCCGGTCGCCTGCTCGATGCGCCGCAGCGACCATCCAAGTCGCCCCAGCGCCACAATCTGGTGCTGTTTATCGTCACCCAAGACGTTGCTCATGCAGCGTAGGAACTCTGCGTTCCTCGCCGGCGTCAACGTCTCGACCTGCTACTCGAAATGGCCGGTTTTCAGCTGTCCATTAATGGCCGGGTTTTGGGTGTCCACCGAGGCCCAGAAGGAGGGCGAAATTCATAGCGTGGCGGAGGGAACACCGTTCGTGTACGAGTTTGGACAAGCATTGGATAGACTTTTTCACTGCTCATTAGTCGGTCCAAGGATCCGTCCCCGTGGAAGACTTTTTCTAAGATGCACCCGGCACGAGGTTAATGCCGCCGTTCAACTCGGTTTGAACCGAGTCGGAAACCTGGGTCAAGCGTCTCCCATCGTGTGCGCGAAGAAAATCTGCACGCGCTGACCGAAATCACTTGACAAGGTTTCTCGGATCACAGGCGAACCTGCCCCGAGCATCGCTTTGACAGCTCACCAAGGCGTCACAAACTCGCTGGGGCGTCGCTGCTCCAGATCCATCGCCCGCGACGCGAATCACCCTGTGGAAATCGCGTCTCAAGCCATCGTCGCGTGGCAAATACTGCGATGCTACAACGGGGTCATGAACATGAACTCCGTTCAATCGCTGTCGGACGAAGGAACTGATTCGCAACGTCGAAGGCGCAGCTGCCCATGAACGCGGCGCGACGGGGCACCTCATCGCGCTGCTCGCGGAGATCGATGCCCGCCGGTTGTATCTGGAGCAGGGCTATTCTTCGTTGTTCGTGGTACTGCACGAAACGCCTGCGCCTGTCTGAACACGCCGCATACGGCCGCATCGAGGCCGCGCGTGTGTCGCGGAAGTTCCCGGCGATCCTCCACATGCTCGCCGAGGGATCGATCACGCTGACGACGATCTGCCTGCTCTCGAATCATCTGACCGAGGAAAACCACGAGCAGTTGCTCAAAGCAGCAAGGCACAAGACGAGAAGAGAGGTGGAGGGGCTGGTCGCGGCGCTTCATCCGATGCCGCCGGTGCCGTCGTCGGTTCGCAGATTGACTCAGCCGAGGGCGCTCGCGTTATCTCCAGCGGAAGTGAAGATCGAAGCATCAAGTGCGTCGGCAGTTGCGAGTCCGGCACCGACGTCGGTCAGCGCGAAGCCGACGCCGGCTCGCCCGCCTGCGCCGCCCATCGTGCGACCCGCTTGCTTCCGAACTGTACAAGGTTCAGTTTCAGGCATCGGGCTGGAGACGCACCGGAAGCTACGTCGGCTCCAGGATCTCCTGCGACACTCGGTGCCCAATGCCGACCTCGCTGAGATCTTCGATCGTGCGCTGTCGCTGTTGCTCAGGGAAATGGAGCGGCAGAAGATCGCCATGGTTGATCGACCCCGGAATCCGGGCGTGCGTCAACCCGACACGTCGACATGTGCCAGCGTCGATAAGGCGGAAGGTATGGGCGCGCGACGAGGGACAGTGCGCGTTTGTCGGGACCAGGGGCCGCTGCGAGGAACGTGGGTTCCTCGAATTCCATCATGTGATTCCGTTTGCAGACGGCGGAGAAACGACTGTGGAGAACCTGCAGCTCCGCTGCCGCGCGCACAACGACTACGAGGCGAGAAAGTGGTGGGAGAGGGAGCCCGGCGACGAGACCTCGAGCTGCACGACCAGATAGTCTGGGGATTGCGCATCAGGCCGAGGTGTCGGTGGAGCGGTGGGAATGAGGGCGTCAGAAGATGCTGCAAACTCTCATCATAGGGGTTGACCTCCGCGTCGATGTGGTGCAGTTTGGCGACTGCACCGCCGTCATACGCGCCCGGTTCAACCCCTTCTTGTTTCATTCCGCTCCGGGCTAATTTGGACAAGAGTGATGGAAAATCGGTAAACAGGGCCACCCGGGACAGGTCGGTCAGGAGCATGCAGGGAGAGTTGAATGACAAAGGAAACAGTCACGCGGGTCGGATTGATTGCGGGGGCGTGCGCACTTGTTCTGTCCGGCGCCGTTATGGCCACTCAACAAGCGGCTTTGGTCGTGGAACGCGCCGAAGTAGTGCGCGGACAACTAGCTGTCACGGTTCACAATGTTGGCGACCGTACCATCGCAGCATTGACGGTAGAGGGACGTGCTTTTTTCGACGACAAGACGATTGGAACCGGGCGTGTGTGCGACCGATGGCTATGACTCGCTTGCGGCGGGGCTCGACACACACATCGAGTCTTCCTCCGAATGGCCGATATACCATCAAAATCAGCATGCTGCCCGCATCGGCGAAACCAGCTGCGGTGGTGTCGGTAGATGCAGCGCCAACGGCCGTCGTGTTCGACAACGATGTCGCTGTGGGCGACGATGATGACATCTCGCTGATATTTCGTGATCGAGTTCTTACCGTGCAGACTTGGCGACTATTCGAGCAACTCACAGTGGAGTGGAGGGCGGCGCCCCCAACCGCGGCAGCCATCGAAGCGATCCGCAGCCGTTGGGGCCTCCATCGAAGATCCGACAGTGCGCCGAGGACTGGTTCATAGTGAGATATCACGGGATCTTTCCGACGCTCTCGCCAAGGCAAGCCGGCAAGATCCACGCGAGATACAGCAGTTCATCCAACGCATAAGCGCCGAAGCGACGACAAAACGCGCTACGGCAGAGGCTCATTCCAAGAGGCAGTAGAAGAACGCGAGAATAAAGACCAATAAATACGCTATTTCGATATTTCGTAAAACATCAAAATATATGCTAAGCTGCTCGTGTGAATAGCGTTTTTCGCGCGCTGGCAGACCCGACGCGGCGGGAGATCCTCAAACTCCTGCGCCGCGGGCCGATGTCGGCCGGGGCCATCGCGGACCATTTTCCGCAGAACCGCTCCACGCTGTCGGCGCATTTCAACGTGCTCAAGGCGGCCGACCTGGTTTCAACCGAGCGACAAGGGCAGACGATTCTCTACAGCCTCAACCTGTCGGTCTTCGAGGAAACGATGGCGGCGGTGCTCGCGGTGTTCGGGATGCGACCGGACGGAGACGGCCTGCGCGCGACGACTGATAGTGATCATTCGAAAGAAGGAGAGAAATCGTGAACGCCACGTGGAAGGCGGATGCCCTCGCGCTCGGCATGATCGCCACGATGTTCGTGCTCGCCGCGGTGATGTGGCCCATGGCACCGGATCTGATTCCCGTGCACTGGAACTGGGCAGGAGAGCCAGACCGGTTCGGCGGACGCGTCGAAGGCTTGCTCGGCCTCCCCCTCGCAGCCGCTGGCGTCTACGCGCTCCTGCTGTTTCTTCCTCGTCTCGATCCGAGGCGAAAGAATTACGAGGCATTCGCGGTTCCCTTCGCCATGATCCGCACGGCGGTGGTTGCGCTCCTGCTCGGCATCGATGCGGTCGTCATCCTGTGGATTCGGGGGCAGCGTACTCACTTGAACACAGTAGTGGCCGCGGAGATCGGCATTGCGCTGGTCGTGATGGGCAATTACCTGCCGAAGGTGAAATCCAACTGGTTCGTTGGCGTGCGCACGCCGTGGACGCTGAGCAGCGAAGCCTCGTGGCGCCAGACACACCGGCTCGCAGGCTGGCTGTTCACGGTTGGCGGGCTGCTGACATTCATGACGACGCTCATCCGTCCCGACGCTGCACCGGCCGTCATGATCGGCGCGCTCGCCGCAAGCGCCGGCGTGAGCGTCGTTTACTCGTATTTCGCCTGGAGGAAGGATCCGGAGCGAACGGCGTGAGCCGGCCGCAGCGGGACGCGGTTACACACGCGACACCAGGGCCATTGCGACGTTGATTCGCACGATCAAGTGAGTCGTCTGGCGGCTGGTGGCTGGCGACGCAGTCAGTTCACGCGCCAGGTGACGTAGATGAGGAGATTCGCATTACCCTGCGCGACGACTCGCTGCGCCGCTGGCGAGATGTTCCGCCACATGTCAAAGTCTGAATTGTTGGTCGAGAACACCCTCGAGCTGTTTGGCGAGAACGTGGCGCCTCTGCTCGCGAGAAACGCCTGGACCTCGGCCGAGAGCGATGGATTGACGTTCTCGCTGAAGTTGATGTCCCCCTTCCCATCCGCTGTGCGTAAGACGCTCGCTCGGAGGTCTCCATTCACATGGGTTAGCAGCACTTGATACGCGATACCGGCCGCCACTGGCTTGTACCAGGGGAAGTTCACCTGAAGACCGGTGCGCAACTCGACGGGGTGCGCGAGCCGATCCACCGGGGTGCCATGGCCGATGTAGCGGGTGTAGTCGAACTCCGTCACTAGAAAGACCTGGCGCTGCTTGATCGCGAATACCGGGAACGAGCCGCCAGCTGAAACCTTGAGCCGGTCGTGCAGATCGAGCCTGATCTCCTGCGTTGGACCGACCAGGAATCCGGCGTCAGTGCGCGATGAATCGACGTACTGCAGGCGTATCCCGCGATAGGGATCCCCAACATGCCTGTATCCGACGTTCATCAAGAGTTCGGTGATTCGAAGTCTCTTCGCCGCGAGGAGATCGAAACCCATGTCTGTTTTTCCCGACACGCCAGCCCGATCGCGCCAGTAAGGCGTGTTGTACCAGGGCCTTTCAGTTGGAACTTCCACGTACCCGCGAACGCCGAATCCCATCGGGTTGTCTCGATCCTCCGATAACAGATTCACTTTGAGGCCAACCGCGACATCACCGGACGATTGTCCAAACGCCCCGTGCCCGGGCGGATCGATGTTTACGCCGGCCAGGTAGTAGGACTTGAACGGCGCCTCCTGGGCAAAGGCGAAATGCGGACCACGTCGAAGCGCATCGGTCGGGTAGGTATCCACAAACAGGTCCAGGGGCGGAACGGGGAATCCGACTGGATCCTGTCCCACGCTATTGGTCCGCAGAACCGGCGCTCCGCGAAAAAACACCTCCATGCGTCCTGGCAGGCCAAACGCCAGTTGCAAGCCGCCCTCGACGAAGTCGACATCCCCGGGGTTGCGATCGAAGTTCATGAGTGTCGCCCCCACACCGACCTTTCCGGGAGGGAGCGAATAGGGAGACAACGTTCCGATCAAACCGCGACCGCCCGAGGCCGCCAGATTGAACACATTCGGCGACAGCGTCTTAGGATCCCGATACTTTGACGGCGCTGGCTGAATCTGACCAGACGGCGCTGGATCATTCGGTGGGGGATCGTCCGGGCGATCCTCCTGGCCGAAGGCTGTCTGACAGAAGGGCAGGAGAACAAGCGCCACGCACACGGCGGACCGGATTCTTGTCAGGTTGAGTATCAATCGGGCCTCTTGTCCTCGGTCAACACCTGCGCACCTGTCAGCGGCCGCGCAACCGAACGCGACTGCTGACAACCAACACTTATACCAGCTCAGCATGTGCCGGTCAGAAACATCGACCGATCGTGCGAAGTCATTGCTGCTGTAATGTTTGGCGGCGACTGGCAGTCAGATGGATCGCCAACGAGTATTCGTGCGACGTCTGGGGGACTCCGAAATGCCGTGGGCTCGGCAGATTCGACCGGGAGCGGGCCGTCCCATTCGGTTCCAAGCTTGACGGTCATCGGCTGCGTACGCGTGCCTGCGCGACCACTTCCGACGCGGCGGCGCTCATCGAGTCGTAGTAGCTCACGAAGCGCTTCGGTTCGGGCGCGTCGTAGGGCTTCAGGTTCTGCGCCCACCGGAAGCCGATCGGCTGGAAGCGCAACTCGACGTCTACCTGAAACGGGCCTTGGCGCCTCGCCCACATCGATTGAGTAGCGGACGCGATCGCCGCCGCCCGTGAAATCGGCGTCCTCGCCGGCGCCGCCCACGACCTGGATAGATCCGGTTCGGCCGTCGCCTTGTCGAAGCCGCGCGGCAGCAGCCGGTTGTCCTTCAGATATCGCACCGCCGTCAGACAGGCCCGTCGTCGGCGCGCCGGCCGGGTCGCCCATGATCGATTCGTAGATCTGCACCTGGTCGGGCTGGCGGATCTCGGTGTAGTGCGGCTCGAACTTCGTCGCGTCCGCGTCGTTGTCGTTTCCCTGGATCAGGCCGTTCGGCGTGATGGCGCCGGACTCGAACACCGGCTCGGCCGTTCCGATCCCGGACGGTGACGTGCAGCCAGGCCCGGCGGGCCGGATAGCCCGTGGGCAACTTGTGGCCGGTCAGATTCTGCACGGCGACGATCGAAATTCAGCCGGCCGCCAGCCACCTCCGCCGCTCCACCGACACGAGTGGCCGTTTGCGGCTGGAGATTGCTGAACCGTGCGGAGCGCCGACTGCGTCCAACTCGCGCGGCCGTCGCCTCGACGCCGAGGTCGAGGCGATAACGATTGAGCATCCGCAGCATGAAGAAGTTGCCGCCGACGAATACATGCCTGGCGAGTCCCTCGCGCGGCTGGCCGAGCACGGATGCGATCGGCATCGCCTCTTCGACGACCGGCATATGGCACGACTGGCAGGTCTTGCTCGGCCGGAATATGCGCTGTGCTTCCACTCCAGGTACATCACCTGTTCCGGCAGCTCGCCGATGACCTGGCCCTGCGGATCCAGCGCCTTGGTGATGAGCGTGTGACAGGTCGCGCACAGCTCGGACTGACCGGATGTGCTCGCCCTTCGGTCGGTTGGAACTCCGCCGACGACCGCATGACGCGTCGTCGAGGCCCTTCTCGATCTCGAACGGTCCGAAGATCGGGCGTGGCGTCGGTTTGCCGGCCTGCGACGACGAAGCCGCCGACGAAACTCTCGCGCGTGCCGAGCTTCTCGCTCGAAATCTGATGGCACATCGTGCAGGACACGCCGTCGTGCGCCAGCAGATCCTCGGTGTCGTCGTGATCGTTCGACCGGCAGGTGCGCAAAGACCTGGCCTTTGCGACCGTTCGCTCGCGCCGTCGCCCGCGCCATCGGCATATGGCAGATGGAGCATTCGTCCTCGATATCGGCGCGCGGCGCTCGGATGGTCGATCGTTTCCCGGCGGACGCCAGCCTGCCAGTATGGGTCGCGCGCCGAGTTGGCCATGATCGACGCGCGCCAGCTCGATCCCATCGAGACGTCCTCGCCCGACGGCGACGACCAGGCTGTTGTGGCAGGCATGCAGTTGCCGGCCGTCTTGAAGAGGACGTTCGGATCGGCGTGCATCGCGATGACCGACGGCTGATTGGACGGCGACTCGGTCTGCGTGCCGTGCACCCGCTCCAGACCAGAACGACCGTGGCGTCGCCAGCGCGAGAGGACCAAGGGCAGATCAGCCGCCGCATCAGTGTGCCCTCCACAACTGGAACAAGCCGCCGTCGCCCCAATCCCAGAGCAAATAAGCCAGCACTGACTTGCTGCGCGTCTGGCGCTCGTTTACCGGGAGACGGATGCCAACGCTCAGCCGAACGTGCTGGAAAGACGCTGAGGCGTGACCTGCATCTGCGGCACGAGATCCCACTCGGTCTGCGGCACCGTCCGTGAGCTCCTTGTGCGCTCAGGCATCTCGACCATCGGTGTCCACATGCGGCCCCATCGGTTCTGCGCGAGCGTTTTGCCGATGGCGGTCCGCCAGTACATGGAGTTGTGGCTCGACCTCATGGTCGGTCGGCCACTCGAATCCCGCGTGGAACTGGACGAACCGTCGTGCGGCAGCGCCTGGTCATACATGCCGAACGCTTCGAAGATCGTGACGCCGCCGCCCAGACCTTCTGTTTCTTTTCCGGTCGGCAGCGTCACTTCGCCGCCGGCCGAGACAATGGAGCCTCGGCGATTGCTGTCGAAGAGCGCGTACTTGATTGCCGCGTTGATGTCGCCAAGCCCCTGGCTCCACGAGCCGGCGTCGTCCTGCTGCACGATGGAATGGACCCGCCGACTTCTATTGGGCGCGCCGGCCGATGCGGTGCTCGTAGTCGACCCGGTTCTCGAACGCCTGCGGATGGCTCGGCACGGCGTTCACCGTGAACACCGTCTCGTTCTCGGGAAAGGCTTTCTCGGTGAAGAAGGCGCGCGGGAAGTTCAGGTTGCCGCGCGGCCAGCGAGGCTCCGCGCAGAGCGAATGGAGATATTGAACGACGCGATCGAATCTCGGCGTCGGTGAGCACGTCCTGGAACGCCGGCATGATGTGGCTCTGGCCGCGCACGCGGCCGCCGCGGTGGACGACCGCGATCCAGATATCGTCCGGCTCGACCGACGAGACGGCGACAGTCCGTGAAGTCGGGAAACGACGCCGGCGGCTCGAAGCCGAGGACCGACTGCGGCTGGCCCTTGCCGTCGGGACCATGACAGGCCACGCACGCCGCCTTGAAGATCTGCTCGCCCGTTCGACCCATGCCCTCGGCCGGCCCCGGCGTTTGACCCGCCGCGCTCGTCGCGCCGCACACCAGGAGGACGAGCAAGGAAAACGCGCCGCGATGCATGACTTGGAATTGTATGCGGACGAGCGGAGCTTTCGCCAAAGCCCGCGCGCTATCGCAGAACGCCAGCCGCTCGAGAATTGGTATGACCAGTCCTCGCCATCCACGCAAGGGTTCCCACCATTGCCGCCCTGCTGAACCATATTGCCGAAATAGCGCTCCAGATAGTTCAATTGACAGCCACGGCACGCGGCAGTAACGTCTCGCGACTCTAAGTCGTATGACAGCCCGACGTAAACACCGTGCATACATCGGACCTGCGGCGAGGTCATGGCGAACGAACTCGTCGTTCACCATGTCCGCGAACTCATCGTCCGAGGGAATCTCAGGCCCGGTCAGCGGCTGCCAACCGAGCGAGAACTGGTACGCGACATCGGCGTCAGTCGCACCTCATTCAGGCGGAACGCGATCAGCAGGCGGAGGAACCGGACGAACAGCAACCTCGGTAGCCGTAAAAGGGGAGGAGACGACCATGGCGGTGAGAGGAAGACTTGCAGTGCTTGTCGTAGTGCTATTGCTGCCAGGCGGATGGACGGCATCCGCATTCGCGCAGCTGACGACCGGCACCATCGCGGGGTCGGTTCGGGACAGCCAAGGGGCTGCGATACCAGGGGCGATGGTCGCGCTCGTCAGCGAGACCAAGGGCAGCAGGAAAGAATTCACCACCGACGCCCAGGGAGACTACGTCTTCCCCAACGTGACGCCCGACGCCTATACCATTGAGGTCGTCCTCTCCGGGTTCAAGACTGTGAAGCGTGCCGGTGTGACGGTCAGTCCCGGCGATCGTGTCGTCGTGCCTGCCGTGGTCCTCGAAGTCGGCGAGCTCAAGGAAGTCGTGGAGGTCAGGGCGGAAGCCTCTCTTGTCCAGGCGAGTTCCGGCGAACGGTCCTTCACCGTGACCACGGACGCCGTGCAGAACCTGCCGATTCAGGGACGCTCATTCACGCAGCTCGCCGCGCTGGCGCCTGGTGTCACTGGCACGTCGCGGATCGGGGATCGATCGTCGACGGGCGGCGGCGACACCAACGTGCAGATGGATGGGGTGTCGACGATGGACACCGGCAGCAATCGCGCGATCATCGATCTCAACGTCGAATCGATCGCTGAAGTGAAAGTGCTCGTCTCGAATTATCAGGCGGAGTTCGGCCGATCGAGTGGGCTGCAGATTACCGCGGTGACCAAGAGCGGCACGAACCGGTTTCGCGGGTCCGTCTACGACGTCGAGCGCAACTCCGACTGGAATGCCAACAGCCGCACGAACATCCTCAACGGCGATCCGAAGACGGTGCTGCGGCAGCGCGAATTGGGCTATTCGATCGGCGGTCCCATAGGCAAGCCGGGCGGCTCCAACAAGCTGTTCTTCTTCTACACGCAGGAGTTCGAACCGCGCACCGGCGGCAACGACGTCAGCCGGTTCCGGGTGCCGACCGCGCTCGAGCGGCAGGGCGACTTCTCCCAGACGAGCGACAACAACGGCAATCCGTATCCGTACATCAAGAACCCGGCGCTGTCAGGTACATGTTCAGCCACCAGTCAGGCGGGCTGTTACGCCGATGGCGGCGTGCTGGGTCGCATCCCGGCCTCGGCGCTCTATCAGACGGGCCTGAACATCCTCAAGACATGGCCGATGCCCAATATTGCCAACGTGCCGCCTGGGCAGGCCTACAACTTCGAGCTGACGCGACCGTCCGAGAGCATCCTGAGCACTCAGCCCGCGATGCGTTTCGACTATCAACCGCTGCAATCCCTGCGCGCGAGCTTCAAGTACTCCGGATTCACACAACGCGAGCAGACGCAGCAGGGCTCGATTCCCGGATGGAATGACACGCGGATGGTCAGTCCGCACGTCGCGCTCATTGCGTCAACCGTCAACTACACCTGGAAGCCGACGTTGTTCATTGAAGGAACGATCGGCCACAGCCTCGCGTACCAGGGCGGCTGCTTTGGCGTCGGCAGCGGAGGCGGCCCGCAGTTCTGCAACGCGTTTCCGACCGTTGACAACTCCAACCGCTTCAACGTCGGGTCTCGGCGACCTGCCGTTCATCTTTCCGGATGCGGGCGTGATCGACACCCGCTACTTCGTTTACAGCTTGCTGAATCGAGAGCGCATCGCCTATGTGGGACGGCACGCGCGTGCTGCTGCCGCCGAGTTTCTCGTGGGGCAGCCGCGTCAGCAACAACAGCCCGAATTACGCGCCGCCGAATATCGGGTTTCCCAGCCAGAACATCGCGTCGAGCACGGACGTCGCGGCCAGCTTGACCAAGGTGTGGGGGAAGCACACGATCAAGACCGGCGCTCTACACGCAATACAGCAACAAGCAGCAGGTGCAGGGGGGCGCGGCCGGCGGGCCGAGTCTGAACTTCCAGCAGGACACGCGTTGGCACCAATCCGTGCGACACGTCGTTCGGGTTCGCGAATGCGGCGACGGGCTGCTTCAGCTCCTATGCGCAGGGATCGAAAGGTGTCGAAGGGGAATACATCTACTACAACGTCGAAGGGTACGTGCAGGACAACTGGAAGGTGAACCGGAATCTCACGCTCGATTACGGCGTGCGGCTGGTGCACCAGACGCCGCAGTATGATGCGCGCGGTCAGGCGTCGAATTTCTTCGTCGACAAATGGAATCGATCGGCAGCACCGGTCCTCTATGTCGCGGGCTGCGCCAACGGCGTGTATCCATGCACGGGCACCAACCGTCAGGCGATGAATCCGTTGACCGAACCAGTTCCTCGGACCGAATACGCACACTTGCCATCGGCACCATCGTGCCGAACAGCGGCAACTCGACCAACGGCCTGGTCCAGGCGGGCAACGGCATTCCGCTCAGCGACCTATCTTCAGCCTGCGCTCGGCTGGGCACCGCGATTTGGAATGGCCTACGACCTCAGCGGCCGACAGCAGATCGTGCTGCGGGGCGGCGGCGGTTTCTACTTCGATCGGCCGTCGGGCAATGCCGTGTTCGGTCAGGTGTTGAATCCGTCCGTCGCGGCGATCCGTGACGCTTCGCTTCGGACAGCTTCAGACGCTTAACACCGGCGGACTCGCTACCGAGGCGCCGTCGTCGCTGACGCGTCTACGAGTACGACAGTCCGCTGCCGTCTTCCGCGCAGTGGAACGGCGGCGTCCAGCTCGCGCTGCCTTGGGCGACGGTCCTCGACATCGAATACGTCGGCCAGCACGGTTACAACATCGTCGAAGGCATCAACCTGAATGCGGTCGATTTCGGCAACGCGTACCTGCCGCAGATACCAGGATCCGACGCTCGCCCCGACGACGCCCGGAGCAACGGCGGTCGCCAGCGATCAGATGCGTGCGTTTCTCGGGTACAGCGGGATCACTCAGAACGTCTCGCGCGGCTGGGTCACGCACCACTCGCTGCAGATTTCATTCAACCGCCGCTTCAGTCACGGTCTGTCGTACGGATTCAACGACACGATCGGACTGTCGAGTAAGGGCAGCACGGCGGCACGTCTGCAGCACAACGCGGATGGCACTGTTGGCTACCGGGCCGACCAGGCGCAGGCCGACGCACTCTTTCAGACACCGCCGATCCGCCACACGATGAAGGCTAACTTCGTTTGGGATATGCCCGATCTGAAGAGCAGCGAGACCGTGCTGCGCGCGGTGGGCTTCCTCGTCAATGACTGGCAGCTCTCAGGCGTCTGGACCGCGGCGACCGCGGGCACCTACGCCGTGGGCTTCATCTATCAGAACGGCGGCGGCAACGTGAACCTCACGGGGTCGCCAGATTACGGCGGCGCGCGCTCGCCTCGTCGGCGACACCGGTGCCGGCTGTTCGAGCGATCCGTATCGGCAGTTCAACACGGCATCCTTCCAGGGGCCGCTCACTGGCAGCGTGGGCCTCGAGTCCGGCAACAGCTATCTGAATGGATGCTTCACCCAGGTGCTGGATTTGTCGATCGCGCGAAACATCCCGCTGGGCGAGGGGCGCAACATTCAATTACGGGCCGACCTGTTCAATGCGCCAAACCAGGCGATCATCACGGGGCGCAACACAACACTGCAACTGTCGAGTCCAAGCGATCCGGTCACGAACGTCGCACCGGCGTTCGATCCGATCACTGGGCTGTTGAACAACGGCGTCAACCTGACGTCGACGGGCGCGGTGAGCCCTGATCGCTCGAAGCCGAAGAACGCCGGTTTCGGCGTGGCGAACACGTACCAGGCGCCCCGCAACGTGCAGTTTCAGGTGAGGTTTTCGTTCTGACGTCTATGAAGCTCCTTCGAACTCTCGTTGTCGTGGGTCTCGTTGCAGCCGCCCTTTCCACGACGTCCGCCTTGCAGTCACGTCCTCCGGCTGCGACGTCATGGCCGCCAGGATTACAACAGGTGTCGGACGAATCGCCGGCCCTGTCCCCGGACGCGGAGATGAAGACGTTTTTTCTGCCGCCCGGCTATCACGCCGAGCTCGTCGCCAGCGAGCCGATGGTGGAGGACCCGATTCTGATCGATTGGGACGCCAACGGCAGGATGTGGGTGATCGAGCTGCTCGGGTACATGCAGGACCTTCCCGCGACGAACGAACGCGCCCCCGTCGGGCGCATCAGCGTGCTCGAAGACACCAACCGCGACGGCAAGATGGACAAGAAGACCGTCTTTCTCGACGGACTGGTCCTGCCACGAGCGCTCAAGGTGCTCGACAAAGGGGTACTGGTGGGTGAGCCTCCGCACCTCTGGCTCGCGCGCGACACCAACGGCGATCTGAAGGCTGACACCAAGGACCTCGTCTGTGACTGCTTCGGGACGGAGCTCGGCAATGTCGAGCACAACGAGAACAGTTTGATGTGGGCGATGGACAACTGGATGCACACGTCGGAGGGGGACACGTATTTCCGTTTCAAGGACGGAAAGATGGAGACGCGAAAGACGTTGTCGCGCGGCCAGTGGGGCGACGACGCAGGACGATTTCGGTCGCGTCTATCGCAACTCGAACAGTTCGGCGCTGCACATCGATCTGGTGTCGACGCCGTACTATTTGCGAAACCCAAACCTTCTTCGGACGCGCGGTAGCTATGAATTCATGGGGGACCCGGACGAGCTGAACGCCACATATCCGGCTCGACCGAACAAAGGCGTGAACCGAGGCTACCAGACCGGTCAGCTGCGCGCCGACGGCACCCTCGCCACTTACACAGCCGTCAATTCACCGATCGTGTATCGCGGTGACCGTCTGCCCAAGGAGCTCTCGGGCAATCTATTCATCGCCGAGCCCTCTGGCAATCTCGTCAGCCGCATCATCGTCAACGACGATGGCACGACGATGCGAGGACGAAAAGCGTATGCGAACGCCGAGTTTCTCGCGTCGACCGACGAGCGGTTCCGGCCGGTGTATTTGTCCTCGGCGCCTGACGGCACGATCTACGTGGTCGATATCTATCACGGCATCATTCAGCAGAAAGGTTTCATCACCGAGTATCTTCGAGACCACATCGTCGCGCACAGACTCGAGCAGCCGATCCACATGGGCCGGATCTGGCGCATCGTGCACGACACCACGCGGCGCGACGGACCGCCCGCGCTCGGGTCAGAATCGCCGTCGCAGCTGGTTACCCGGCTCAGTCATCCGAACGGATGGTGGCGCGACATGGCGCAGCAGCTGCTGCTGCAACGCGGCGACCGGAAAGTCGTCCCGGCTTTGAAGAAGCTCGCCGAATCGGCGGCGGATCCCCGGACACGGCTGCATGCGCTGTGGACGCTGGATGGCCTTGACAGCCTCGACTCTGCGACCGTGGTCGCGGCGCTCGAAGATAAGTCTCGCGACGTGCGCGCGAACGCCATGCGTCTCTCCGAACGATTTCTCGCCGAACCGAATTCTCAAGTGCAGGCGGCCGTGATGAAGCACGTTGATGATGCGGACTGGTGGGTGCGCGAGCAGCTGGCCGCGTCGCTCGGGACGTTGCCCGCGGGTCCGCGTGAAACAGCCTTGACCTCTCTGATCGAACGACACGGCGACGATGCGGTGCTCCTCGATGCGGCGCTGAGCAGCCTCCGCGGGGGAGAGGCGACAGTCCTCGCGAATCTGCTGCAGTCAACCGAGACGTCGCCGACACGAGAAACCGCAATCACGATGCTGGCCGCGACGCTCGTGCGCGGCGCGCAGGACGCCGCCGTGCAGACGATATTGCAGCGGGTAGCGGAGCCCGCCCGTCCTGCGTGGCAGCGCGCTGCATTGCTACGGGGCGCGGAGGTTGCGCTGCTCGGTGCGCCTGCGCCCGGCACGCCGGCAGGCCGTGGAGGCCGCGGCGGTGGCGCTGCTGCCGGTCGCGGCGGAGATCCAAACGCACCTGGGGCACGAGGTGGACCGGGCGGGGCGCCAGCGTTTCCGCGCGAAGGCGGCGCGGGGCGAGCCGCCGTAGTGGCAGACGATGCCGCCGCTGGTGCGGCGGGACGCGGTGGCCGCGGAGGTCGGGGTGGTGGCGGCGGAAACCTGCTGCGACTCAATCGCGAGCCTGCCGAGTTGAGCGCTCTTGCCGCAGCTGGCGGCGATCTCGGCACACGCGCCGCTGCGCTGCTCGCGCGAATCGAGTGGCCAGGTAAGCCCGGCGCCTCCGCACCGGTGACGCCGCTTACAGCCGAAGAACAGCAGCGGTTTGCTGCAGGGCAGACCGTATACCAGAGCATCTGCCTTCCATGCCATCAGGAAGACGGCCGCGGCAAGGAGGCGATTGCCCCGAGTCTCGTCGCTTCGGCATTCGCCACCGGCGCGCCAGCTGTTCCCGTGCGCATTCTCATAAACGGCAAGGAAGGACCTGTCGGCTTGATGCCGCCGCTCGGTCAGACGTTCACGGACGATCAGATCGCAAATGTCCTCACGTATGTGCGCCGGCAGTGGGGCAACACCGGAACGCCCGTCGATGTTCAGGTCGTTAAGGAGACTCGCGCGGCCGTCGCGGGACGGACCCGGCCGTGGACCAATGCGGAACTGACCGCACTGGCCGGCGGCGGCCCTGGCGCACGGTAGGCCGGCGGCAATCCAGGTTTTGGTCGGCAGCTTTTCCACGAGGAGCAGCATCATGCAGTATTCGCGACGGGAGTTCGGAAGACTCGCACTGGCGGGCGTGCCGGCGACACTTCTTGGCAAATCCTGGATTGACGATCCTGTCCGCCGCTGAGAAACCGAATTCGAAATGGAAGGGTGTACAGGTTGGTATGAACGTGCCGTACAACTTCGGCACCGGCAACTACACGACCGGCGACGAGATTCTGCAGCGCTGTGTGCAGCTGGGGATCAGCGCCGTCGAACTCCGTGCGCAGCCGGTCGAGCTGTTTCTCGGATCGCCAGCTGCCATCGCAGGAGCGGCGAATGCGGGACGCGGACGCGGCGGCGGTCGCCGGGGCGCGGGCGCTGATGCTGCGCGCGGCGGCAGGTCAAGGCGCGGCGGCTGCAGCTGGCGCCCCACCGGCGCGCGGTGCTGGCGGAGCCGAGCCCGCCGGGGCCGAAGGGCGCGGGCGCGGCCGCGGGCCGCTGACGCCGGAACAGGAGGCCGCTCAGAAAGCAGCGGCCGAAGAAACGCGCAAATGGCGCGCGGGCGTCTCGCTCGACAAGGTCAAGGAATTCCGGAAGAAGTACGAAGACGCCGGGGTGTTGATCGACATCGTCAAATGGGACGGCATCTTCGGGTTTTCGGACGATGAGCTCGACTATGCGTTCCAGGTGTCAAAGGCGCTTGGTGCCCGTGCGCTGTCGAGCGAGATTTCGGTCGGCCAGACGAAGAAGGTTGGAGCCTTCGCAGACAAGCACAAGATGCAGATCGGCTATCACGGCCACACCGCCGTGACGCCCGCCATCTGGGAGGCGACGTTCGCCGAAGCGAAGTACAACGCGGCCAATCGTCGACCTCGGACATTTCGTCGCCGGCAACAGCATGTCGCCCGTGCCGTTCATCAAGCAGTATCCACGACCGCATCACCCACGTGCACGTGAAGGATCGGAAGCTGAACAACGGGCCCAACGTGCCGTTTGGCCAGGGTGACACGCCGATCAAAGAAGTGCTCCAGTTGATGCGTGACAACAAGTGGAAGTTCATGGCGGCGATCGAATTCGAATATCCCGTTCCGGAAGGATCGGACCGGATGGCGGAACTCGCCAAGACCGTCGAGTACCTGCAAATCCTGCATCGTCTAGGGCGCGGGTCCAACGATTGTCACGTGAACGGATCGACGGCCGAATCGTCGCGCCGCGGCACAATCGGCGATGTAGAGATCCACATGCCGGTTGCGCACTCGAGCGCCAGTATCGAGGACCCGGTACGATCCGTCATATGGAGCCGCGCCCGTGATCTGAATCACCGTGCCAATCGGCAGCACTGCCGGATCGGCCGCGACAACACCCGCGGACACTGAGGTACCGGCTGCGGTTACGCGGCCGGTAGCAGTACGCCGTAGCCGTGAACGTCAACGGCCCGGCGGAACTGCGCGTTGCAGGCGGTGGCGGTACGACCGGGTGGGTGCGACTGGCGCAGGCTGTCAGAAGGAAAAGCGCCAGCCAGACGGCGCCGTGTCTTCTCGAAGTTCCCGCCCACGGTCCGCTGTCCCAGCGACTGAATCGCGTTTTCCTGATCATCCCCGAGTCGCCCCAATCAATAACGAGCCCCGCGCGCATCGTCCGCGCCGGGTCGAGTCTGTGGGGATCCAATGTCCGGACCAAATGTCGGAGTGCCCCCGCGGCTTCCACCATGTGAGCCAGGTATGTCCACGCGCCTTCCCCCGACGGATGTTCACGATGAAGAACGGAACCCACAGCGCGATGCAGAGCACGAGCGCGAGCGTTAAGGCTGTAGAGATCGCCATAGCTCAGCTCCTCCCCGTTGCTGTCGATCTTCACGTGCAAGCTGCGGTCCCAGCGCGCTGGCACTATGCGGGTCTGAGTGAAAACGTCGTCATCCAGCGCAAGTCGCAAGTGTCGTAAAATCGGACGCTAAGTAAATGCGTCCCCGCCGGTGCGCGGGCGCGGCCGGAACGGAGCGAGAGCGAGTGAAGGCCGCTAGGCGGGGTGCCCGCCTTCGCAACCGTGAGAGTACAGGTTGCTTCGGCGAGGCAAGCAGGGGGCCCCGCCGAGACAGAGTGCGAACGGAGCGGAGCGAGCGGCGGAGAGCGAGCGTAGCGCAGTGAGCTAGGCGGGGTGCAGGGGACCCCGCCGATAAAGAATGGAGAGGTGGCCGAGTGGTCGATGGCGGTGGTCTTGAAAACCACTGTACCCGGAAGGGTACCGGGGGTTCGAATCCCTCCCTCTCCGCCAGCCTTCGCTCACGCACGCTTACGCCGAAGCGTGAGCTTCGGCTAGGCAGGCCCATCCGCCTTCGCTCGCGAATAATTCAGGCGAGCTATGGCGCGATGGCTCGCTGACACGATGAGATCGCGCCGTAGCGCGTAGCGCGAAGGCGGGCGAATCCCTCCCTCTCCGCCAGCCTTCGCTCACGCGCGCTTACGCCGAAGCGTGAGCTTCGGCTCGGCAAGCCACGCGAAGGAGGGCTGACTGAACGTTCGGTCAGAGCTTCAGCCAGGCCGGGCATCGCCCGGCCAGACCCTGCGCAAATCCTGACAATCAGGGAATGATGACGGTGCCGCAGTCCACGACTCTCAGATCGAGAGTGCCGTTCGGTTTGAAATCTCCGTCGTTGTCGAACGTCACAACGCCGACGAAGTTCGCATCGGTCTTCCCTGAGATCGTGAAGTCGTTCGGGTCGGCGGTCGGAACCGCGCTCGAGTGCACGAAGAATCCGATGCGAACCGATCCATCCGAGACGAGCACCGCGCTCCCGTGAAGCGGCGCTGGCAGCCGCGTCGGGACGTAATACAAGCCTTTCAGGTCCACTGGTTGATTGAGCGCCAGAGGCTCCACATCGCGAAACACGAAGAAGTTCACCGGGAATCCCGGTGACACATCGGCGACGCAAACATCTTTGGTCTTCCTCGTGTCAACTGGGGCAGCTGCAGCGCTCGCCGACGCGGTGAGCGCCAGTGCCACAATGACAAGCAGTATCCGGTTTACGGTTCTCATCGACGCTTCTCCTATGGCGCATGTTGGTTGAATGCGCGTTGCTGAAGTAATCCTTTCCGTCGATAGAGAAATCGGAAACGAGCGGAGAAACACGACGGCCGGGTGGTGCACGAGCGGTTGCGAGTGATGCTATAGCGAAAGCAGGCGAAGGTCGCAAGTCATCGAATAATGCGTGGCCGCACGTCGATTATTACTGCCGCAACGCCCAATCGTTCCGCGCCTGGTCGCTTCCCTCCCTCTCCGCCCGTAGCCCCGACGGGGCGATGGCGGACTCCTTGCCTTCAACCACCATCTGTGAGCTTCGGCTAGGCAAGCCATCCGCCTCGGCTCGTGTCAGCGAACCCTACAAGACGGTGAAGGTATCGAGTGACTTCAAGTCCCGGTCGAATGTCGCCGTACGGGTCGCACCCAGGGCCCGGTTGACACGTCCGATCAGCGCGTCCGCGAATCCCGCTTTCGTGGATCGGAAATCGCCAAGCGCGTGCCGCGCTTCCTCTGCTCGCTCGACTTCGAACTGCGCGGTAGCGAGGATACGCTCGAGGACGTCGGCGATCTCGAATCGTGAGTACCGGTACGCCGTCTCGAGGACCCACGTGACTTCACAGAGACGGCACAAAGGACGAGTTTGTGTCGCCGTCAAGGCTAAGTGTCGAGCGACTCGAGGTCTTCCCGCCAAATCATTCTTGGAGCATCGCGGCAATGATGCGGCCGAACCAGCCGCGGCATGCGTTTCGCGCTATCCTCTGCTGATGACATCTACGCCGATCGCCGTGGCGGACCTCGCCGGCGTTTTCGCGGTTCCGCCGCTCCCTCGCCGCGCCGACAGCAGACGCACGCTCGACTTCGATGCGGCCGAACGGGTCGCGAAGCACATCGAGGACGGCGGCATCACGCGATACCTGTATGGGGGCAACGCGTTCCTCTATCACATCACGCTCGACGAGTATGAGGCACTGCTCGACTGGCTGAGCGGATTTGCGTCGACGCGGTGGGCTGTCCCGAGCGTCGGTCCGTCCTTCGGGCGCGCCATGGATCAAGCGAAGCGCCTCAAGCGGCATGCGTTCCGAACCGTGATGGTGCTGCCCTGCAACGATCCCCGTGACGCGCGGGGAATGGAGGCGGGCCTCCGCGAGATCGCCGACGCCGCAGGTGTTCCGCTCATTCTCTACCTGAAATCAGAAGATGCCTTCGGCAGCGATAAGGATGCCGGACTCGATGCGGTCGGTCGACTGATCGCCGATGGTGTGGCGGTCGCGATCAAGTATGCCGTCGTGCTCGACGAGCCGCGCCGGGATTCTTATCTCGAAGGGCTGCTCCGGCGCGTCGAGCGTTCTCGCGTGATCAGCGGCATGGGCGAACGTCCCGCTATCGTGCACATGCGGGACTTCGCGCTGCCGGGATTCACGACCGGATCGGGCTGCATTGCATCGCGCACGTGCAGCAACCTGTTCGACGCGTGCGTTCGCAGGGACTGGTCGCGCGCCGAGGACCTGCGCGCGCAGTTCATGCCGCTCGAGGATCTGAGGGACGCATGGGGCCCCGCGCGCGTGCTTCACCACGCGACAGAACTAGCCGGCATCGCATCGACGGGATCGATTCCACCCTACGTATCGGCACTCAGCGAGAAGCAGCTGCACGATCTCGCGCCTGTCGCGAGAAGTCTCCGCGAGCGCGATGCGCTGGTACCTCGCTAGAGGTCTTGACCCCTCCAAACTGCTGAAATCACGGAGGATCTCGCAGAGATTCGCAGGGAACGCAGAGAGCTCGTGCGCTTCGCCGAGCCGCACTCCGTGCGGTAACTGGACGGCAGACGGTCGGCCCTCGGCAAAGCGCCAGACTGGGGAACTCTGCGGCTCCGCAGTGCAGACGTGTGAGATTCGTCGCCATCTCTGCGAGAGACCAGTTACGCGGGCGCCAGCGCGCTGATGTCGGGGCTTTCGAGGACGCGCTTTGGAGCGCCATGCCGCGCAACCGTCAACATGGCGCGGCCGAACTGTTCTGTTGTCAGGATGTACCCTGGCCACAGCCGGCGCAGCAACGGCAGCAGGGGCTCGGTCAACGAATACAGAACGCGATAAGCCGTCGTTCGCGACCTCGCGCCGTGCACTGGTTGGACAACACCCGGACGAAAAACGTACGACCCCTTGAAGGGCAGCCCGAGGATGGCGTTCTCGGTTTTGCCCTTCACTCGCGCCCACATGATGCGTCCGCGTTCTGAGCTGTCAGCACCGGCTCCGGACACGAAAACGAACGTCATGTCTGGATTGAGTCGACAGAGCGTCTCGGCCGCCGCGATCGTGATCCCATACGTCACGCGCTCGTAGTCGGGTTCCGTCATGCCGGCGGACGACACCCCCAGGCAGAAGAAGCACGCGTCAAAGCCCCGCAGGTCGCCGGCGATCGACTCGTAGCGCCACATGTCGCTGTGAACGATCTCGCGAAGCTTCGGATGCTGCACGCTGGTCGCCGTCCGGCCAATGGTCAGAACGCGCAGCACGCCGGGATCGAGCAGGCATTCACGGAGTACGCCCTGGCCGATCATCCCGGTCGCGCCGAAGAGAATGACATTCATGATGTGGGAGTCTCCGCGGGGCACCGGAGATAGATTCCGGATCCCGGATCCCGACAGGTATCATGATCCCGGCGCGCTCGCCTCCCCCAACGGCACCACCTGAATCGCGGCGTCGCGGACTTCCTCGAGGAACCTGTTCAGCGTCGATCCCTTCATGAGGATCTCCCACCGGCTCCGGGCGCTCTGCCCGAAAATGACGTGAGTAATGCCCTCACGCTGGGCGAATGCAATGAGGCCGTCTGCCGGACGATCGGCTCTTACTCGAACCACCGTTGCGCCGAGTTCCTCGGCGAGCGCGATATTGCGCTGCAGGGCATCGCGGTCCCCCGCCTTGATCTGGCCGGGCGCTTCGCGAGGCGTTTCCACATACACAGCGTACCACCGTGCACCCAGACGTCCGGCAATTCGTGCGCCGGTGCGAAGCACTCTCGGCGCGTCGGCATTCGAACTCATACAGACCATCACGCGTTCCGGAATGAGCGCCGGCTCGAGCCCTTCACGCTGCCGATGCGACGCCGCCTTCTCACCCACTTCGTCGGCCACGGCGCGAAGCGCCAGTTCCCGCAGGGTGGATAGGTTGGTTTCCCGGAAGAAATTCGTGAGCGCCTGTTCGACTTTCTCCGGCTTGTAGATCTTTCCCTGCCGCAACCGCGTGCGAAGTTCCTCTACGGTGATGTCCACGTTGACGACTTCGTCTGCCCGATCGAGGAACGTGTCTGGGACGGTCTCGCGGACACGTACGCCGGTCACTCGCCCGACGGCGTCGTTGAGCGTTTCGAGGTGCTGGATGTTCACCGCCGTCATCACACCGATGCCGGCATCGAGGATCTCGAGCACGTCCTGATAGCGCTTTTCGTGGCGGCTGCCGGGAGCATTCGTGTGCGCAAGCTCGTCGATCATGCAGAGCGCCGGCTTGCGCGCGAGGATGGCGTCGATATCCATCTCCTCGAGGATCACGCCGCGGTAGTCGATCTTCCGCCGCGGAACGATCTCCAGGTCGCCAAGCTTGGCTTCGGTCTCCGCCCGCCCGTGCGCCTCGACGTATCCGATGACGACGTCGATCCCCTCGCGCCGGAGTGCGTGCGCGTCCTCAATCATCGAGTAGGTCTTGCCAACCCCAGGCGCAGCGCCAATGTAGATGCGAAGACGGGCGCGCTGCTCCGTCTGGATCTTGGCGAGCACCTGCTCGGCGGTGGGCCGGCTTCGTTCCTGCACGAGTCTCATCCTAGCGTGCCACATTGGCCCGAATAGAACTCTTTACGAACTCTTTACGGTTTTTTGGCGCGCCGTTTAGTTCTGCGAGGGGTAGCGTGAGTGGGTGGAGAGGCTTGAAGAGGACCGCGAAATGGCATCCGGTGAGACGGACGCGGCCATATCGCATTTCATTCCATCGGTGGAATTGACGGGATCTCGTGGCGAGAAGCTGCGGAAACTCGACACCCTGATCGTTTATCTCGAACAGCTCCGCCGCAGCCTCGCGCGCGATCCGACAAAAGCTGCCCGTAATTCCCGGGAAGGCGTACATCCGGCATGGGGCTGGTTCACGGCAGGCGTTGTCGTGGGAGCGGTCGCCGTTTTGCTGTTTTTCGCTATCGGTCACTGGACCTTATGACTTCTTTACGAAGTCTTGACCCCCTTCTTACGACGAAGCGGCCTACGCTGAAATCGTGAGAGGAAAGGAGCCTTTTGTGGCACTGAAAGAGATGACTCGCGCCCTGCTGGCGACTGGGTTCGTCGGACTCGTACCGACCGCGGCCTACGCGACGCCAAGCACGACGTACTGGGCGCCGTCCACGGCCTCGTGCCAGGCGCGGGGAGTCCCGCACGTCACTTACGATACGTACTTCTGGAAGGGGCCCGCCACTGGCGCCCAGGGCGCGCCCGGCTACCCAATCGACACCGGCCTGACCGCGGGGGTTCTGCCGTTCGATAAGGTACAGGGTGAAGTCGGCTTCGACCTTCTGCTACCCAGCCCGTATCCGTTCTTTCTCAACATGAAGCTGTGCACGCCCGAATCTTCGTTGTTCAAAGGATCTCCCGGCATCAGTTTCGGGATCTACAACTGGGGCTTCAAGGATGACGTCAGCAATTACAACGTGCTGCATCTCATGTTTCAGAAGGCGTTCCCCAAAGGAGGCTATGTTGCGGCCGGGTTCTACCACGGTCTGAACAGCACGCTCTTCACCAACAGCGACGGGAACGTCTCCAAGACTGGCGCGATGATCGCCGCGGTCTCGCCCGACATCAAGATCGACCTCAAAGGTCTCAAGAAGATCAACATCGCCGGAGACGTGCAGACCGGCAAGAACGTCCTTGGGGCGTGGGGCTTCGGCACGAATATATATTTCGCTGACAACGTGTCGCTCCTGGTTGGGCCGGTGTTCTTCCTCGACAAGAACCTGCAGCCGGGCGGCACCAAGTACATGTGGACGGCGCAGCTGGATGTCGACATCCCTCTAGGGCGTTGAGCGGCTCCGCGCTTTGAGGAAGGCAGGATACCGTGTCCGACTTCATTTTCGTCGCGCTGACAATTCTCTTCTTCGCCGTGAGCATCGGCTACGTCGCCCTGTGCGACCGGCTCATGAAGTGAGGTGACACATGGGCATCGACACCGCTATCACTCTGCTCGTCAGCATTCTCACGCTCGGTTACCTCGTGCTCGCGATGCTGAAACCGGAGAAGTTCTGACATGACTCTCAACGGCTGGCTACAGATTCTCTTCTTTCTGCTCGCCATCTTTCTCGTGACGCCGGTTCTCGGCGGCTATATGGCCCGGGTGTTCAACCGGCAGCGCACGTTCCTCGATCCGGTGATGCGGCCGCTCGAGCGGCTCGTCTACCGGCTGACCGGTGTCGACGAGGCGCGCGAGATGCGATGGACCGAGTACTCGGTCGCGCTGCTCCTCTTCAGCGTCGTCTCGATGCTGGTGCTGTACCTGATGCAGCGTGCCCAGGCGATGCTGCCGTTCAACCCGCAGGGATTTGCCGGCGTCGCGCCGGATCTCGCCTTCAACACCGCCGCGTCGTTCACCACCAACACGAACTGGCAGGCGTACAGCGGCGAGTCGACGATGAGCTACTTCACGCAGATGGCCGGGCTCGCCTATCACAACTTCGTGTCGGCGGCGGTCGGCATCTCGGTGGCCATCGCGTTCATTCGCGGCATTGCCCAGAAAGAGAAGGACACGATCGGCAACTTCTGGGTGGACCTGGTGCGCGCGTCGCTCTGGGTGCTGCTGCCGATCGCAATCGTCGGAGCCCTGTTCCTCGTCTCGCAGGGCGAGGTGCAGAACCTCAAGGCGTACGACAAGGTCACCGTCGTCGATCCGCAGACCGTGACCACGACCGGCGCCGATGGCAAGCCTCAGTCGCAGAAGGTCACCGAACAGACGATCGCGCAAGGGCCGGTCGCGTCGCAGGAGATCATCAAGCAGTTCGGCACCAACGGCGGCGGCTTCTTCAACGCGAACAGCGCGCACCCGTTCGAGAACCCGACGCCGCTGACGAACTTCCTCGCCATGTTCGGCATCTTCGCGATTTCGTCTGGGCTGACATACACGCTCGGCTCGATGACTGGGTCGAAGCGTCATGGCTGGGCCGTCTGGGCGGCGATGGCGTTTCTCTTCCTCGCGGCGTCACGGTGGCGTACTGGGCTGAAGCGCGGGGAAACCCGATGCTGACGGCTGCCGGCGCCGATCAGACGACGACGGCGGCCGCCCCTGGTGGCAACATGGAGGGCAAAGAGGTCCGGTTCGGCATCGCCAACACGGCGCTCTTCGCCACCGTCACCACCGACGCCAGCTGCGGCGCCATCAACGGCTGGCACGACTCGTTCACGCCTCTCGGAGGACTCGTGCCGCTCGCCAACATCGAGTTGAGCGAAGTCGTTTTCGGAGGCGTCGGCGCCGGGTTGTACGGCGTGCTGGTCTACATCATCCTCTCGGTGTTCATTGCCGGACTAATGGTCGGCCGAACACCGGAGTACCTCGGCAAGAAGATTCAGGCGTTCGAGGTGCAGATGTCCATGCTGACCGTCCTGATCTTCTCGCTGCTGATCCTGGCCTTCACGGCGACGTCATCGGTATCCCCAAGCTTTGGCACCTCGAGCGTCTTCAACCCTGGCCCGCACGGGTTGTCGGAAATGCTCTATGCCTACTCGTCGGCCGCCGCGAACAACGGTTCGGCATTCGGTGGCATCAGCGTGAACACGCATTGGTACAACACGACGCTCGGGATTGACGATGCTGTTCGGCCGGTTCTTCATGATCATTCCGCCGCTGGCGATCGCGGGAAGCTTGAGCCGGAAGAAGAAGATTCCCGAGTCGCTCGGCACCTTCCCGGTGACGACGCCGCTTTTCACGGCGTTGCTCGTGGGCGTGATCCTCATCGTCGGGGCGCTGACGTTCTTCCCGGCGCTGAGCCTGGGCCCAATCGTTGAGCACTTCATGATGAACGCGGGGCAGGCGTTCTAAAGATTACTGAATGCTGATTGCTGAATGCTGATTTACGGACAACCGTTCACGCATAGGTTTCAAGACGAGCTGCCATGACTGCACACGCAAAATCCATTTGGGATCCACAGATCGTTCGGCGCGCGATCGCCGACTCATTCTGGAAGCTCCATCCGCGCACGATGGCGCGCAATCCGGTGATGTTCGTCGTCGAAATCGGCAGCGTGCTCACCACGATTCGGCTCGTTCGCGACATCGCGACAGGCGGGCCCGGGCTGGGCTTCGAGTTTCAAATCACGTTCTGGCTTTGGCTGACCGTGCTCTTTGCTAACTTCGCCGAAGCCATGGCCGAGGGACGCGGCAAGGCGCAGGCGGATGCGCTGCGGCGGGCGAAGACCGAGACCGTGGCCAACCGGGAACGCCCGGACGGGACATACGACGTCGTGCCCGCGCCGGCGCTCCGCAAAGGGGACATCGTGCGAGTCGCGGCCGGAGAGGTAATCCCCGCCGACGGCGACATCATCGAAGGCGTCGCGTCTGTCGATGAAAGCGCCATCACCGGCGAGTCGGCGCCGGTCATTCGCGAATCGGGCGGCGATCGCTCCGCCGTGACCGGCGGCACGAAGGTGCTGTCTGACTGGATTCGGGTGAAGGTGACGGTCAATCCAGGTGAGACGTTTCTCGACCGGATGATCGCGCTCGTCGAGGGAGCCGAGCGGCAGAAGACGCCGAACGAGATCGCCCTCAACATCCTGCTGGCCGGGCTGACGATCGTCTTTCTGATCGCCGTAGTTACCTTGCAGCCGTTTGCCATCTATTCGGGCGCGCCGCAGTCGCTGTTCGTGCTCGTCTCGCTGCTGGTCTGCCTCATCCCGACGACGATTGGTGGGTTACTGTCGGCAATCGGCATCGCCGGCATGGATCGGCTGGTGCAGCACAATGTGCTGGCGATGTCCGGACGCGCGGTCGAGGCCGCCGGCGACGTCCACACGTTGCTGCTCGACAAGACGGGAACGATCACACTCGGTAACCGCCAGGCAGCCGAGTTCATTCCGCTCCCGGGCATCAGCGAAGCTGCGCTCGCTGATGCCGCTCAACTCGCGTCGCTGCCGGACGAGACGCCTGAAGGCCGGTCGATCGTTGTTCTGGCAAAAGAGAAGTACGGGCTGCGCGGACGGGAACTGTCGCCACAGCAGGCGACGTTCGTCGCGTTCACGGCTCAAACCCGCATGTCAGGTGTCGACCTGCACGCGCAGCGGCCTGCGATGGTTGCGGCCGGCGGCGGGGGCGGATCGAGGGGCGGTCGAGACGGCCGATGTCCGGGAGATCCGGAAGGGGGCCGCCGACGCTATCGAGAAGTGGGTGGTATCGAGGGGCGGCACCATTCCCGAGCAGCTTGCCGCCATCGTGCAGCGCATCGCACGCGCGGGTGGCACGCCACTGGTCGTGGCGGAGGGCCGCCATGCGCTTGGCGTCATCTACCTCAAGGACATCGTCAAGGGAGGCATCCGCGAGCGATTCGCGCATCTTCGCGCGATGGGGATCAAGACCGTCATGATCACCGGCGACAACCCGCTCACCGCCGCCGCGATCGCGTCCGAAGCGGGCGTGGACGACTTCCTGGCCCAGGCGACGCCGGAAGACAAAATGGCGCTCATCAAACGCGAGCAGGGCGACGGAAAGCTTGTGGCCATGACCGGTGACGGCACCAACGACGCCCCGGCGCTTGCACAAGCCGACGTGGGCGTCGCAATGAATACCGGTACTCAGGCGGCGAAGGAAGCCGGCAACATGGTCGATCTCGACTCGAACCCGACGAAGCTGATCGAGGTCGTGGAGATCGGCAAGCAGCTGCTCATTACCCGGGGCGCGTTGACTACGTTTTCAATTGCCAATGACGTCGCAAAGTACTTCGCGATCATCCCGGCCATGTTCCTGGCGACGTTCCCGCTGCTCGGCGCGCTCAACATCATGGGACTGCGGACGCCGCAGTCGGCGATCCTGTCGGCGGTGATCTTCAACGCGCTCATCATTGTCGCGTTGGTCCCGCTGGCATTGCGGGGGATCAAATACCGACCGGAAGGCGCAGCGGCGTTGCTGAGGCGCAATCTCCTGATCTACGGCGTCGGCGGCGTCATCATCCCATTCATCGGAATCAAAGCGATTGACGTCGTCATCACCGCGCTGCGGCTTGCATAGGGGAACTCTCATGAACATCAAGGGCAACTTCATCGCTGCGATCCTGATGACCATCGTCACCACAGTGATCCTGGGGGTGATTTATCCCCTGGCGATTACGGGCATCGCCCAAGTGGCATTTCCCAATCAGGCCAACGGTCAGCTCATCGAGCGGAACGGAGCCGTGATCGGTTCGCGGATCATCGGCCAAGGATTCTCTTCGCCGGGATACTTTCATTCAAGGCCGTCTGCGGCCGGAACGGGCTACGACGCAGCCAATTCGGCGGGCAGCCAGCTCGGGCCCACGAACAAGAAGCTGATTGACGGGGTCAAGGCCAATGTCGAAGCCGCGCGCAGGGAGAACCCCAACGCACCCGTGCCCATCGATCTCGTAACGGCGTCGGCCTCCGGATTCGATCCGCACATCACGCCCGCCGCGGCCGACTTTCAGGTTCCGCGTGTGGCCCGCGAGCGGGGCATCTCCGAGGCGGACGCGAGGCGTCTGGTGGAGGCCAGCACTGCAAGGAAGGCAGCTCGGCTTCTTTGGAGAGGCGCGCGTCAACGTACTCGAGCTGAACCTCGCGCTCGATTCGCAGTATCCGCTTAAGAAGTAGTCAGGGCTTGCGAAACACGATGAGCCACCAGAGGTCCTCGTCGCCGGATCGATCGATGAACGCATTCTCGCGAAAGACCGTCTGGAATCCTTGCTGATTGATTTGACGTTCGGCCACGGCCCGGGTTATCTCGTGATGCCCCTCGGCCGTGGCGCGGATGTCCCCACTACTGCGCGGCGCCCTATCCACGACGACCAGCCTGCCGCCAGGACGCATGGACGCGTTGAGCGCTTTCAGAATCTGCTCCGGCGCGGTCAGCTCGTGATAAGTGTTCGCGATCAGCACCGCATCGACCGGCGCCGCTGGCAGCTCCGGATCGTCGACACGGCCGCGGATGACGTGAAGGTTCCAGTGGCCGCCGAGCACAGCGCGGATCCACAGAAAGGCCAGCGATTGCCTGCGGAGATCGACCGCGAAAGACCCGACCGTTCGGGGCCACGAGAGGGGCGATCTTCAAAGAGAAGTAGCCGGCGCCCGAACCCAGATCGACGACCGTCAGTCCCGGGATGCAGATCGAGTTGCCGAATGATTTCATCCGGCCGTTGCCACGAGTCACGTTCGCGCTCCACCCTGTCGAGCGTGCCCAGCGTACGCACCGCTTCTTCCAGCACGAAGACCGCGGGTACAACGACAAAGACCAACATGAGGACACCCACAACCCGTTTCGTCACGTGACTCCTTCATCCACGCCGCGTCAGCAACCGGGCACCGATGAACCTGTCATGCTATCGTCTGCTTCTGTGAGGGTTCACCAGCTAAGCCGTCTGCTCGCTCGACCCGTGATTTTGCGTTGCGCAACCCGAGCGGCCGGCTGTGTGCTCGCCGCAGTCATGATGAGCGCGGCGACGAGCTGCACCAAGTCGCCGCAAACGGCGCTCGAACAGCTCATCGAATCGCGTCGCCTTGTCGTCGGACCTTCTCGTTCAGTTCACCAAGGCTGCTGACGCCTCGAATCGCGCGGTGATGGCGGACACGGACGAAGACGTCCATCGCGTTCGCCCGCGAAGCTGAACAGGCCACGCAGGCGCTCGAAAAGGACGCTGCGGCGTTGGATCCGATTCTCAGCGGCCTCGGCTACTCGAACGAAACGCGGCTGCTCGAGGAATTCAACAGCCGGTTTGCGGAATATCGTGCGCTGGACCGCAAGATCCTCGACCTGGCGGTCGAGAACACGAACCTCAAGGCGCAGCGTTTGTCGTTTGGTCCCGCTCAGGAGGCGGCTGGCGCGTTCCGGGATTCGCTTTCGACTAGTCGCGCCCATGGATGCCGCGAAGGACAGCTGGCGCGTAAAGGCGATGGCCGCAAACGCCGTCGCGGCCCTGCGCGAGATCCAGGTGCTTCAGGCGCCACACATCGCGGAAGCCGACGAGGCCGCGATGACTCGAATCGAAAAGCAGATGGCAACCGAGGAGGCGGCGGCCCGGAGCGCGTTGGCGACTCTGAGGACCGTGGCGCAGCCCGCATCCCGTCCTCAGCTCGACGCGGCCACGGCCGCTCTCGACCGGTTCATGGGCATCAACGCTCAAATCATCGAGTTGTCCCGCCGCAACACGAACGTTCGCTCGCTCGCGCTGGCACTGGGCCAGAAGCGGACGCTCACCGCTGCGTGCGAGGATCGCCTGCATGCGCTTCAGGATGCTCTTGCGAAACGTGAGTTCACGGCTACTCGGTAGAACCGCGTGCAACGCGAATCGAGGGGGCCCGCTTGACCACCCATGCCGTCATGAGTCGGCAAAGCGGTAGCCGACCCATGGCTCGGTGAGGATGTACTTCGGCGAGGCAGGGTTGGGCTCGATTTTCTTTCGCAGCGATCCGACCAGCACTCGCAGGTGCTCTGGCTGATCGACGAAATGCGGGCCCCAAATCGCCTTGAGGATGGTCCGATGTGTCAGCACGCGCCCTGGATGCTGGGCGAGAAAGCTGAGCAGCTCGAATTCCTTGGGCGTCAGGCGCACTTCTTCGCCGTCTCTGAGAACCCGAAATCGTTCTCGGTCGATCACGAGGCCGCCACGCACAATCGGGTCGGTCGCGGGTGACGGATTCTCGATCCGGCGCAGCGTCGCGCGAATGCGTGCGAGCAGTTCATCGGTCCCGAACGGCTTCGTCACGTAGTCGTCGGCACCAGCGTCCAGTGCAGCCACCTTGTCGCCTTCGGCTCCGCGGGCGGATAGCACCAGGATCGGAACGTTCGACGTCTCTCGCACCAACCGGCACACTTCGACTCCGTCAATATCCGGCAAACCCGAGATCGAGGACAATCAGATCCGGCTTGTCGCGCTCGACGGCTTCGAGCGCAGCTCGACCGGTCATGGCCGAGAAGACTTCGTACCCTCGCGCCCGCACGAGGGGCGCCAGCGTGCCAGGATGTTCGGTTCGTCGTCGACGATGAGAATGCGCGCAGCCATGGCTACTGCGCCACCGTGACCGGTCGCACGGCTCCCGGCACAACGATCGAGAACCTCGCACCGGCTCCAGGCACGTTCTCGGCCCAGACGCGACCCCCGCCGCTGCCAATAGTCCCCGGGTGATCGAAAGTCCCATTCCGGTACCGAACGCTGTCTGTCGGGCCGCGCGGCCCCGGTAGAAACGCTCGAACAGGTGATCGAGCTCACCGGGATCAAGCCCGGGGCCATGGTCGGTCACCGACACGTGCAGCCCATCCCGTTCGACGCGGGCATGCACGACGATGTCCCCGGCCGGGGGCGAATACAACGCCGCGTTCTCGAGCAGATGCGACAGTGCGACCGATGCCAGCCGGGGATCGATCTCCACCGTCATGTCGGTGTCGGCATCGACGCGCAGCGCGTGCCCCTCCAGCGTGTGCCTGACGAGCGCGCCAGCCGCATCGACCACGTCAGCGGCGGCGACCCACTGCCGCTCGACGTGAATCGCGGCCGCATCGATGCGCGCCATGTCGAGGATGTCCTGGAACAGCCGTGTCAGCCGATCGAGCTCGGATATCGCTGCGCCAGCCTGGACGCGTCGCTCCTCGGCCGAAAGGTCACCGCGAAGGTTTTCGACGGCGACTTTGATCGCCGTCAACGGCGTTCTCAGGTCGTGGCTCAGTGATGCCAGCAAGGTCGCCGCGAGATCCGCTTTCTGTCTGACGAGCTCTGCCGCGTCACGTTCCGCGAGGAACTGCGCCCGCTCGATGGCAATCGCCACAACTCCGGCGACGGCGTCGAGCGTGCCGATGTCCAGCGAAGGTGAGGCCGCGGCGAGCAGGCCGACCGCCCGTGTTCCGTGTCTCAGCGGAACGATCGACACCTCGTTGTTCTCTCCGACGCGGATGTGCCCGCCGTACGCACGTTGATGCGCATCGAATTCGAGCGTTCCGCGAGCCTTGGCCAGGGCGGTGTTCAGAACGTTGACGTCGATTGAGACTTCCTCGGCCGCGCCCTGGTGGATTTGCCAGCCGTGATCGCCCGGAAGGCAGATCGCGACGCGCTCCAGTTCGAAGCGGCGGGCAACATGCCGGGCGAGGACGTCGATGGCGCTCGCCGTCTCCGTGGTCAACAACACATCGCGTGTCAGATCGAACAGGCGCGTCACTTCGTTTCGTCGCGCGATCGCTTCGCGGGTCCTGTCCTGTGCCGCCGCTGACAGATTGCTGGCAATCACCGCCACGATCAGAAATGCGACCAGCGCGATCCAGTTCTGGGGATCGGCGATCGTGAACGTTCCGACCGGAGGAAGAAAGAAGAAGTTCAGCGTGAGCATCGCCACGACCGACACGAGGATCGCGATTCGAAGACGAGCGAGGGTTGCCGCGCCGAGCACGACCAGCAGGAACGCGAGCGCAACGGTCGTAGGGCTTACGTCGCGCAGCGCGCGGAGCGCGGCAGTCACACCAGCAATCGCCGCGGCGCTTCCCAGAAGGACGAGGACGTCGCGTGTCGGTCTCCGACGGGACATGTGCTCACGGCAATTCTGACATCTCGCACGGCTCGTGCGGCGTCAACGGTCAACTTCTTATCGATCTTTTACGGCTTTCTTACGGACACGGGCGGTAGGGTTGAAGAGCAGGTCGACATGCACAGGCTCGTTTCGCTCCCGGCGTCCGGCGCCCCTTCGCAGGAACTGGGTCGCATCCTGTCGGACTACCTGGCGCTCGATCGTGCACGAATCTTCCGGCGGCTGATGGTCGTGCGTTTCGGCTTGCTGGCGCTGCTGGCGGCACTGCTCGAAACCGTCTTTCGCGGGTTCTCTCCCGTTGCCCGTGTGGTCACCGTCGCCCTGTGCCTGGTTCCACCTGTCTGGGCATGGATCGTCGAACTCGCGCGCGAGCGCCGTCTGTCGCGACGCATCGAGGCCGTCGATGGTGCCGTTACCCACAAATTTGTACCTCGGGTCGTAGCCTCACGCCGACCCGCATAAGAAAGTCGTAAAAAGTTCATAAGTACCGGCCTCCGCGCCCGCGGAAACGGGCCGTTTTCCTCGCATAATCACAACATTGCCAAAATCGCGTCGCACCAGCGATGCGATGCGGGGGACCCAGTTCGAGCATTCCGCTCGGTCGGGGGCGAATTTCGTCGGAGTCCAGGGACCGCGCCTGCCGCGCCGCAGCCGAGAAGTTGCGGGCGAACTTGTGGCGCGGAAGCCCGAGGGGCGCAACGGACCTGTTGCGCCGTAGCCCGAAGGGCGAAGGCGAATAGAGGATTCCAACCTCGAGCCCGTCAGCTAACCCCGTCGGCGATTGGAAGGACCATGCCGACAGAAGGCCTGCTCTCGCAAGCCAAACGGCTCATCGTTGGTGAGCCGATCCCGTCACACCTCGCACACCACGAACGATTCTCGCGATTCACCGGCCTGGCCGTTCTGTCGTCCGACGCGTTGTCGTCGGTGGCATACGCCACCGAAGAAATACTCCGCGTGCTGGTTCTCGTGGGGTTCGCGGCGTTGAGCTTTGCGACGCCAATCGCATTCGTCATCGCGGCGATTCTGGCGATTGTCGTTTTCTCTTATCGGCAAACCATTCACGCGTATCCGGGCGGTGGCGGCGCCTACATCGTCTCAAAAGACAACCTCGGAGAGATGCCGGCGCTCATCGCCGCCGCGTCGCTGCTCATCGACTACGTGCTCACGGTGGCGGTCAGCATCGCAGCCGGCGTCGCGGCGCTGACGTCGGCCTTTCCGCAGTGGCACGTGAACCGCGTCGAGATGACGCTGGGGTTCGTGCTGGTGCTGACGCTCGGCAATCTGCGCGGGATCAGGGAGTCGGGCCGGATCTTCGCGATCCCCACCTATGTATTTGTCGTCAGTCTGCTCGCCTTGATTGCGGTCGGCGGCTGGCGCGCGATGACCGGCTCGATTCATCCGATCGCCACCGCCCAACCCATCCAGCCCGTCGGCGACGCCTTGACACTCATCCTGTTGCTCACTGCGTTTTCCAACGGGTGCACCGCGATGACCGGCGTCGAGGCGGTGTCGAACGGCGTTCCGGCGTTCAGGGCTCCCGAGTGGAAGAATGCCGCGGCGACGATGCTGATGATGGCGGGGCTGTCGATCACGATGTTCGTGGGCATCACGCTGCTCGCGCACGCGTACCACGTGATCCCGAGCGAGCAGGAAACCGTCGTCTCGCAGATCGCGCGGGGGGTGTTCGGGGGCCGATCGTGGCCCTACTACGTCGTTCAGGCCGGGACCATGTTGATTCTGGTGCTGGCCGCGAATACCGCGTACGCGGATTTTCCACGGCTCGCGTCGATCCTCGCGCGAGACAAGTACGTCCCACGGCAGCTGATGAATCAAGGGGACCGGCTCGCGTTCTCGAACGGCATCATCGGGCTGAGCCTGTTTGCAGCGGCGCTGCTGGTCGCATACGGCGGCGACACGCACGCGCTCATTCCGCTCTACATGATCGGAGTGTTCGTCTCGTTCACGCTGTCGCAGGCGGGCATGGTCGTCCATTGGCGAAGGCTGAAGGGCCCTGGATGGAAGACGAGCGCGTTCATCAATGGACTCGGTGCCTTCGTCACGGGCCTCGTGCTCATCGTTGTGGCCATCACGAAGGTTCGCGAGGGCGCATGGGTCATCATGCTGCTGATCCCCCTGCACGTGCTCATGTTTCGCGCGACGCGTCGGCACTACGACGAGGTCGCGCGGCAGTTGTCGCTGGATGGGTGGACGAACGGCACGCGGCACAAGAACACCGTCCTGGTGCCGATGAGCGGCGTGCATCGCGCCGTCGTCCAGGCGCTCCAGTACGCCAAGACTTTGTCGCCGGATGTGAGAGCGGTCTACGTCAGCATCGATCCGGTGGCGACGGCTCAACTGTGCGGGCAGTGGAAGAAATGGGGCGACGGCGTGCCGCTCGTGGTGCTGGAGTCGCCTTATCGGTCACTGATGGAGCCGCTGCTCGAATACATCGACCAGGTCGACGCCGCGCAGCCCGACGACTTCGTCACCATCGTGCTTCCCGAATTCGTGCCCGCCCGCTGGTGGCATCACGTCTTTCATAATCAGCGCGCGCTGCTGATCAAAGGTGCGCTTGCTATTTCGACCGAACGTGGTTGTGACCAGCGTCCCGTTCCATCTGAATCACTGATCTCAATCACTAATCACTGATCACTCATCCTGAATCCTGATCCCAATCCCGAATCCTTGAATCCTTGAATCCAATCCCGAATCCGGCGAATCTCGAATCTCCAATCTGCGAGCCGAAATCATTGGAACGCGAGTCGCGGTTTTTGTGGCGACGATTTCGTTGACTTAGTGTGACTCTGCCTGCGCGATTCAGAGATTCAGGATTCAGCGATTCAAGGATCGATTCGGGATTCAGATCGGATTCGGGATTCGGGATTCGGGATTCGAGGATCAGTGATTAGTGATTAGTGATTCGCTCGCTTCCCATGTACGGCCGAAGCGCAGCCGGGAATGACTGACTGAGCCGTCGGCCTGCTGGTAGTTCTCGAGAATCGCAATGAGCGTCCGACCGACGGCGAGGCCTGAGCCGTTCAGCGTGTGGACGAACTCCGCCTTGCCCGTGCCCGTCCGGGCGGAACTTGATGTTCGCGCGGCGCGCCTGGAATGCTTCGGTGTTGCTGCAGGATGAAATCTCTCGATACGTCTTCTGGCTCGGCAGCCACACCTCGATGTCGTAGGTCTTCGCTGCGGCAAAGCCCATGTCTCCGGTGCAGAGGACGCATCGTGCGATACGGCAGTTCGAGGCGCTTCAGGATCTCTTCGGCGTTCAGCGTCAACGCTTCGAGCTCGTCGTAGGACTGCTCCGGCGTCGTGAACTTCACGAGCTCGACCTTGTCGAACTGGTGCTGGCGAATCAGCCCGCGCACGTCGGCGCCGTACGACCCGGCCTCTGATCTGAAGCAGGGCGTGTAGGCGGTATAGCGGAGCGGCAGCTGCCGTCCGTCCAGAATTTCCCCGCGATGAAGGTTCGTCAGCGGAACCTCCGCCGTAGGAATCAGGTACAGATCCCAGTCGCCGGCGATTTTGAAAAGATCCGCCTCGAACTTCGGGAGCTGCGCGGTCCCCCGCAGCGTCTCGGCGTTCACGAGGAACGGCGGCTCAACCTCGACGTACCCGTGCTCGCGCGTGTGCACATCGAGCATGAAGTTGATCAGCGCGCGCTCGAGGCGGGCGCCCGCGCCCATCAACACGGAAAAGCGGGAGCCGGACATCTTCGTCGCGCGATCGAAGTCGAGGATCCCGAGCGCCGGGCCGATATCCCAGTGCGGGCGCGGTTCGAAATCAAACGTCCGGGGCTCGCCGTGCCGGCGCACCTCCTGGTTGTCCGCGGCGCTTGCACCGACGGGCACGCTGGCATGCGGCAGATTGGGCATCGTCATCAGCAGCGCGCCGCGCTGCTGCTCGACCTGGTCGAGCTGCATCTCGAGCTGGCGGATTTGCTGGGCGCGAGCCTTGTTGGCGGCGAAGATGTCCGATGCATCCTTCCCCTGCCGCTTGGCACGCGCGACCTCGTCTCCCGCGGCGTTCTGCTCCCGCTTCAGCCCTTCGATCTCCGGAATCAGACGCCGCCGCCGCGTTTCGAGCGTGGCCAGCTGCTCGAGTTCCGCGTCAGGCTGCAGCCCGCGATTGCGCAGGCCGGTCCGGACTTCGTCCATGTGATCGCGCACGAAAGCGGCATCGAGCATCCGAACGATCCTATACCGTAACTTCTGGATTCGGGCCGCCGCGGGGTTTTGTTGTACGATCGCCGGCGAGCTACTGGGGGTGGAGACGTTGAACAGTGTGATTCGCAAAGCCGTATTCCCCGCCGCGGGTCTTGGAACCCGTTTCCTGCCGGCCACCAAGGCCCAGCCCAAGGAAATGCTGCCGCTCGTCGACAAGCCGATCATTCAGTACCGGCGTCGAGGAGGCCGTGGCGTCGGGCGTGGACAACATCATCCTCGTCACCGGACGCGGCAAGAACGCGATCGAGGATCACTTCGACGTGTCGGTCGAACTCGAGACGTTCCTCGAGGCCCGCGGCAAGAAAGAGCTGCTCGCCGAAATCCGCAAGATCTCCAACCTGATCAACTTCTCGTACGTGCGCCAGGGAGAGCCGCTCGGACTCGGCCACGCGGTGCTGGTGACCAAGGCGCTCGTCGGCAACGAGCCCTTCGCGGTCATCCTCGGAGACGACGTGATCGATGCGAAGCCGCCGGCGCTGCGCCAGATGATCGACGTGTTTCAGGAGGTGCAGGGGCCGGTGCTCGCCATCGAGCGGGTTCCGCGCGAGGACGTCAGCTCGTACGGCATCATCGACGCGGAAGAAATTCGGCCGGGCGTGTACCGGATCCGCGATCTGGTCGAGAAGCCGCCGCGCAACGAGGCGCCGTCCGATCTCGCCATCATCGGCCGATACATTCTGACGCCGGACATCTTCCCCGCGCTCGAAGCGACGGTCAGGGACCGGACGGGCGAGATCCAGCTGACCAACGGTCTCCGCCACCTGCTGAAGTCACGGCCGATCTACGGCTGCCGGATCGACGGCGTCCGCCACGACACCGGCAACAAGCTCGGATTCCTGAAGGCGGTCGTCTACTTCGCCCTTCGCCGCCCAGATCTCGGCGAGCACTTCCGGCAGTATCTGATGGGAATCGACCTCGAACAGGTGAATTCGTCCCGCTAGACCGGGACGGTTCGGTCTCCGACTAGTCGGACTTCGTCGTATTTGCCGGCGGTGCGCTGCTCGTCGAGGACGTGTCTGACTTGCTTCCCGATTCGCTCTTTTCGCTCTTTTCGCTTTTGTCGCTCTTGTCCTTGTCGGACTTCTTGTCGGCAGCAGCCTCTTTGCTGACCGTCGAGCCCGCGTCGGCTCGACGACTTCTTCGCGTAGTCGGTGATGTACCAGCCCGAGCCCTTGAACTGGATCGCCGGCGACGAAATCAGCTTGCGCACCGGTCCCTTGCCGCAGGACGGGCAGACTTCGACGAGGGGATCCGAGAATTTCTGAATCCGTTCGAACCGGGTGTTGCAGCTTCGCACTGATATTCGTACAACGGCATGAAGGTCAGTCCTGAAGGTGCAGTGCGTGATCCCGAGGTGCTGATCGCGGCGGATTCGGTTACTCGAGCATGTCGCCATTCTGCTCGCCGAGCATCAGGGCGCGATGGAGCCACACCGGCACCGTGCCGTTGGCCAGCAGCGTGTCGTGGAATCCGCGAAGCGAATACTTCGCACCCGCGTGCGCCTTGTAGTCCTCGCGCAGCTTCAGGAGCATCAGCTTTCCCGCGCTGTAGAGGATGTACGACGGATCGAACGTGCCGCGCTCGGCCTCCCGGCGCGCGCTCGCTTCTTCGAGAAACGCCTCGTCGCGGAAGACCCGCACGCCCTGCTCGACCGACATGTCCTCGCAGTGCAGGCGGATACCGACGATGAAGCGGCAGAGGCGGATGAGGGCTTCGGCGAGCTGTCCGAGACGGACGGCGTGATCGCTCTTCCGGAAGCCCTCCTCGATCATCATCTGCTCGCAGTAGTGCGCCCAGCCTTCGACGAACGCCGTCGAGGAAAACAGGATCGACTTGCGCAGCTTCGAGTCCACCTGCCGCAGATGCTGGTAGTGCAGGAAGTGGCCGGGAAACACTTCGTGCATCGAGATCGCCCAGAGCGCGCCGTAGTTGAAGTCGCGCAGGTGCTCGTTCTTGCGTTCGGTCGGCCACGATGGCTCGACGTCGGTGATGTAGTAGAACGCGCGCAGCGGCCGCGCCTCGAACGGGCCCGGCGTCCACATGCTGGCAAACGTCCAGCGGTAGAAGCGCGGCGTCGGCGCGACCTCCACCGGTGCGCCATTCGGGAATCGTGACGATCCGCTGCCGGTTGATGAAGTCGACGAGCTCGTCGAGCTGCTGCTGCGCCACGGGAACGAGCTGCCCCGCCGGCGGATGATCGTCCTTCGTCCGCGCCCAGGCGGCGAGCGGATCGCCGCCGTTGAGCCGCGACGCCACGCGGCGGAATTCCTCCTGCGTCTGCTGCAGCTCGCGCGTCGCGATCGACAGCAGCCGATCGGCGTCGAGCGCGATGCCCTCGTCAAGCCGCAGCTTCTGCTCGAACCGATCGCGTCCGAGCCGGAACGAGCCCTTGCTGCGCGGCGCGAGATCGCGCTCGAGGTAGTCGAGGTATGCGCCGATCGCCGTTGCGGCCTCCGTCGAGGCGTCCGCGAGATCGCCGAGCAGGTGCGAGGTCGCTCAGGCCGCCGAAGGCGCGCGGCAGATCCTCGTCGATGAAGCGCAGCGTGCCGCGCATGCTCTCGAGCCCGACCTTGACGAAGATGCCGGGGGGATCCTTGATGTTGTCGCGCGCCGCCTGGATGAACCGCGGCACCTGGCGCAGCTTCGAGAGGACCCGCCGCGCGCGTTCGGCGAGCGGCGCGTAGTCGAACAGCGCCTGACCGGCGAGGCTCGTCGCGAGGACGTCGGCGTAGTGCTGCGGGTTGCGTTCCCACGGACGGACCTCTTCGAGCTCGAAGAGCCGCGCGCGGATGCTGGCGTCGAGCGCGGGCCGCTCGAGCCGCTCGGTGTCGGTCAGACGAGCGGGATCGATCGCGCGCGAGACGGCGCGCGAAGCCGCCGAGGTCGCGAATCTGCGCGTCGATCGCCTGACGGCTCAAGTCCTCGAGCAGGTCATCGTGCAGGTGCACGCCGTCGAACGTCGCGTTGGTCGGATGGACTTCGTAGAGATACGACAGGTATTCGTCAACGAAATGCGGCAGGGGTTCGGCTGAATACATTTGGTAGAATCGGCCGGCCGACGACATGCCCGGCACTCTCTATGTGGTCGCAACACCCATCGGCAACCTCGAGGATGTTACGCTACGGGCGCTTCGCGTCCTGCGCGAAGTCTCCCTGATCGCGGCGGAAGATACCCGCCGGACCGCGCGGCTCCTTCAACACTACTCCATCTCGACGCGCACGACGAGCCTTCACGAGCACAACGAGCGAGCAAAAACGGCGTCGCTCATCGCGCGGCTCGCGGCCGGCGAGTCGATCGCGCTCGTCTCGGACGCCGGAACGCCCGCTCATCTCCGATCCCGGGGCGCACCTGGTCGCCGCGGCCCACCGCGCCGGAATAACCGTCGAGCCGATTCCCGGGCCGAGCGCCGCGATTGCGGCGCTTTCGGCATCGGGTCTGGCCGAGCAGGAATTCCTGTTCGTCGGGCTTTCCACCAAATAGGTCAAAAGCCAGACAACAGTGGTTGAGCAAGCTGGCCAGCGAAAGCCGCGTGCTGGTCTTCTACGAGGCTCCTCACCGGATACGACCGACACTGCAGGAGATGTTACAGATCTTTGGCGATAGGGTTGTGGCGCTAGGCCGAGAGCTGACGAAGGCTCACGAGGAATTGGTCGTACAGACCTATTTCGAGCCACCTGATCAGGCTCGCTGGAGGAGAGAGGGGAGTTTACAATCGTCGTCGCAGGGTGCTCAGGCCGTTACACAGAACTGCCAGCCGAGACTCCAAGCGCCGATCAGACTGGCAACAGAAATTGGTCAATTGACCAGATAATAGGCGCGCCACGAGGCGGGAGGCCATTAAGGACGCTCTCGCAGCGCCATGGAATCTGCAGTCAGAGAGGTCTTCAAGTCTCCTGGAGCAGGCCAAGAACTCTGGCGAATGACCAATTTACTGGCCTTGCGCACTCGCCACATAGGCGACTCTTGACCCTCGTGAAGCTGATTTGTTACTGTCACCCCGCCCGAAAGTGCAGGAGGCGCATGGCAAAGCAGCGCAGGGCCGTCAAGGTAGCCGCCAAGCCGGGCCGGCACGCAAAACGGCTTGAAACCACGAAAGAAGATCGCTCAGGAAGGCACGGTTCGCGCCAGGCCCAGGCCTCGTGGCGCCGTGCGAAAAGCCGAGCCAGCGCCGCCCGCACCGGCACCTCCCCCAGCCGCCCCGCGCAAGCCCGGATTCTACGAGGCGGTCGCCATCTACGAACGCGGCGTCCAGGCGCTGCAGCGCCACGATTTTCGGGCGCCGCCAGATTTCTTCCGAACCGTCCTCGAGCAATATCCCGAGGAGCGGGAACTGCTCGAACGCGCCCGGCTGTATCTGCGAGTCTGCGAGCGAGAGACGTCCCGTCAGCCCGCCGGACCGAAGACCGCCGCCGAGCGGGTCTACGCGGCAACCGTGGCGCTCAACTCCGGCGATCACACTGGAGCACTCGACCATCTGCAGCGGGCGCTCGGGGAGGACCCCGAAAGCGATCACGCCCACTACATCATGGCGGTTGCGCTGGGCATGCGCGACCGAACGGACGAGGCGCTCGAGCACTTGCGGCAGGCGATTGCGCTTAATCCTGAAAACCGTAGGCCTGCGCCGAAGCAGGATCCGGATCTGGACAGCCTGCGCGATCACACCCGGTTTCCGTGCCGCCCTCGACACGCCGCCCGCCCCCAATCGCCGGCGCGCAGGTCGTCGTCGCTGACTCCGATCCGCCTCGCCGCCGGCGAACAGGTACACTTGTCGCCTCGCATGGCTGATCTCCACGTCGTCATCCTCGCCGCCGGCAAGGGAACCCGGATGAAATCGGCGATACCCAAGGTGTTGCATCGCGCCGCCGGACTTGCCGCTCATCGATCACGTCCTGCGGACGGCGGAATCGCTCGGCCCGGCCTCTACATCGTGGTCGTGGTCGGTCACCAGGTCGAGCAGCTGAAGGAGGCGCTTGGAAAACGGCTGGGCCTTCGCTTTGCTTTGCAGGAGCCGCAGCTGGGAACAGGCCATGCGCTGCTGCAGGCGGAACCCTTCCTCGAAGGGGCGCGGGGGACGGTGCTGCTGTTGTCGGGCGACGTGCCGTTGCTGCGCCGCAAGACGCTCGAGCGTCTCGTGACGACGCACGAAGAACGATCGGCAGCCGCAACGGTGCTCACCGCCGTCGTCGACGATCCCGCCGGCTACGGCCGTGTCGATCCGCGAGGGCGGCGAGATCGCCGCGATCGTCGAGCACAAGGATGCGACGCCGGCCGAGCGGAGATCACGGAGATCAACAGCGGAGTCTACGCGTTCGACCTCGCGCCGCTGTTCGACGCGCTGCGGGCGATCGGGTCGGCAAACGCGCAGGGCGAATACTACCTGCCGGACCTCGTGCGAATTTACCGCGCGCGGGGGCTGAGGGTCGAAGACGGTCAGGCTGGACGATCGCGACGAGATTCTCGGCGTGAACAGCCGGAAGGAGCTGGCGGACGTGGCGACGATCCTGAGATCGCGAAAGAACGAAGAGCTGATGGCGGCCGGCGTGACGATCGTCGATCCAGCGACGCGCCTACATCGATCCCGACGTGACGATCGGCGCCGACACGATCATCCACCCTGGCGTGTTCCTCGAGGGCCGCACGCGCATCGGCTCGCGGCTGCGAGATCCACTCGGGCGTCCGCATCGTGAACTCGACGGTTGACGACGGCGCCGTCATCAACAACTTCTGCGTGATCATCGAGTCGCACATCGCGAGCGGCGCGCAGGTCGGACCGTTCGCGCACCTGCGGCCGCTGTCCGCACATCGGTGAACACGCCAACGTCGGCAACTTCGTGGAGCTGAAGAAGACGACGCTGGGCCGCGGCTCGAAGGCCAGTCACCTGGCGTATCTCGGCGATGCCACGATCGGCGAGAAGGTCAACATCGGCGCCGGCACGATCACCTGCAACTACGACGGCATGGCGAAGCACCCGACCGTGATCGAGGACGGCGCGTTCATCGGCAGCGACACGCAGCTCATCGCGCCGGTGCGCGTCGGCAAGGGCGCGTACGTCGCGGCCGGCTCGTCGATCACCGAGGACGTCCCGCCGGACTCGCTGGCAATCGGCCGCGGAAAGCAGGTCAACAAAGAGGGCTGGACGAAATCGGACGTCGGACACGGAAGCGACGGGACTAGACACGGCTATGTGCGGAATCATCGGCTACATCGGCTCCAAGCAGGTCGTGCCCATCCTGATCGACGGGCTGCGGCGGCTGGAATATCGCGGCTACGATTCAGCCGGCGTCGCGGTCGTCCGTGACGGCACGATCGAGCTGCGCCGCAGCGCCGGCAAGCTGGCGCGGCTCGAAGAGGTCATTGCCACGACTCCGCATCGATGGCGAGTACGGCATCGGCCACACGCGCTGGGCGACGCACGGCCGGCCGACCGAAGAGAATGCCCATCCGCATCGCGACTGCACCGGCCGGATCGTGGTCGTGCACAACGGCATCATCGAGAACTACCTGGACCTGAAGCAGCAGCTGCAGAAGGAAGGGCACCAGTTCGTCACCGAGACCGACACCGAGATCGTCGCGCACCTCGTCGAACGCGAGATGAAAGATGACGGGCTCGAGAATGCGGTGCGCCGGGCGCTGCTCTACATGCGCGGGCTGTTCGCGCTCGTGCTGATCTCGGCTGACGATCCCAACAAGATCGTCACGGTCCGCAACGGCCCGCCGATTGTCGTCGGACTCGGCGACGGCGAGTTCTTCGTCGCGTCGGACATCCCCGCGATCCTCAGCCACACGCGCGACGTCGTGTTCCTCGGCGACGAAGAGATGGCGGTCATCACACCGGCCGGCGTGGAGTTCACCGACTACTCCGGGCGGGCGGTCTCGAAGAAGAGCACGAAGGTGTCGTGGGACCCGGTCATGGCGGAGAAGGCCGGATACAAGCACTTCATGCTCAAGGAGATCTTCGAGCAGCCCTGGGCGGTGAAGGAGACGGTGCTCGGCCGCGCCTCGCAGGAGAGCGGCAAGGTGTTCCTGCACGAGATCGAGATCCCGGATCAGGTGCTGCGCGAAGTCGAGCGGATCGTCATCCTCGCATGCGGCACGTCGTGGCATGCGGCGCTCGTCGGCGAAGTTCCTGTTCGAAACGCTGGCGCGCGTGCCGGTGGACGTCGACTACGGCTCCGAGTACCGGTATCGCGATCCGATCGTGTCGGCGAACACGCTCGCGATCGTGATCACGCAGTCCGGCGAGACGGCCGACACGCTGGCCGCGCTGCGCGAGGCGAAGAAGAAAGGGGCCCGCAGCATCGCCATCTGCAACGTCGTCGGCAGCATGGCGACGCGCGAGACCGACGGCACGGTCTACACGCACGCCGGACCGGAGATCGGCGTCGCCTCGACCAAAGCCTTCACGACGCAGATCGTCGCGCTGCACCTGCTGGCGATGTATCTCGGACAGATCCGGGGCACGCTCACGCCCGAGGCGTCACGCCCGCACATCGAGGGGCTCGCGCAGCTGCCGCTGCTCATCGAGCAGACGCTTCGATGCGAGAGCCTCACCGAGGAGATCGCGAAGCGGTTCTATCAGCGCAGCGATTTTCTGTATCTCGGGCGCGGCATCAACTATCCGATCGCGCTCGAAGGCGCCCTCAAGCTGAAAGAGATCTCGTACATTCACGCCGAGGGGTATCCCGCGGGTGAGATGAAGCACGGGCCGATCGCGCTGATCGACGAAAAGATGCCGGTGGTGACAATCGCGCCGCACGATCACGTGTTCGAGAAGATGATCGGCAACATCCAGGAGGCGAAGGCGCGAGGCGGGTCGGTGATCGCGCTGACGACCCAGGGGCACGAGAGCATCAGGAGCCTGCTCGATCCGAGCCAGGATTTCCTGATTGAAGTGCCGGAGAGCCACCCGCTGCTGACGCCCGTGCTGATGGTGGTGCCGCTGCAGCTGCTCGCGTACCACATCGCCATTCGCCGCGGCTGCGACGTCGATCAGCCGAGGAACCTCGCGAAAAGCGTGACCGTGGAATGAATGAATCGCTCATCACTAATCACTGATCCTGAATCCCTGATCCTGAATCCTATAATCCTGAATCGGTGAATCCACAATCCCTGAATCCACAATCCTGATTCGAGGATTCAAAGGATTCGACGATTCAAAGGATTCGAGATCGGATTCAGGATGGATCAGGGATTCAGGATTAGTGATCAGTGATGAGTGATTCAATGACGTTCGCCATTGCCCATGTTCCGATGGGCCGTTCGTTGCCGACGGCGAGATCAGCGGTTCGATGGCCGGCGTCGAGCGCGCGGCCAATGGCGGCTTCGACAGCCACGGCTTCCTGCTCCAGACCCAGTGCGTGGCGAAGCAGCATCGCCGCCGAGCCAATCGCACCGATCGGGTTCGCGATGTCTCGACCGGCGATGTCTGGCGCGGACCCGTGAACGGGCTCGAAGAGGCCGGTGCCGTCGCCGAGGCTGGCCGATGGCAGCAGCCCCAGCGATCCGACCACGGCGCCTGCCTCGTCCGACAGAATGTCTCCGAACATGTTCTCGGTCACGATTACGTCGAAGCTGGCGGGTGCCAGCGCGATCCGCATCGCGCACGAATCGACCAGCATGTGGTCGAGCGAGACGTCCGGATAGGCGGACGCCACGTCCGTGACGACCTGCCGCCAGAGCCGCGACGTCTCGAGCACGTTCATCTTGTCCACTGACGTGACGCGCTTTCGTCTGACACGCGCGGCGTCGAACGCCCGACGTGCGATCCGCTCGATCTCCGCCCGCGAATATCGCATCGTGTTGTGCGCGGAGCTGCCATCGGCGGCGATCCCGCGCGGCTCGCCGTAATAGAGCCCGCCGGTCAATTCGCGCACGACGAGCATGTCGGTGCCGGCGACGATCTCCGGCTTCAGTGGGCCAGCCGACTCCAGGCCGCGCCACATTTTCGCCGGACGAAGGTTCGCATAGAGCTTCAGTTCACGCCGGATCTGCAGCAGCGCAGTTTCCGGCCGTCGGCTGGAGTCTCCTTTGTCAAAGGCCGGATCTCCCACAGCCCCCAGGAGAATCGCATTCGCCACGCGCGCCGCGGCGAGCGTCTCGTCGGGCAGCGGCGGGAGCCCTTGACGAAGAGCCGACGCCCCAATCATCGCGTCGTGCAGATCGAACTGATGGCCGAACCGCGATGCGACGGTCCGAAGGACCGACGCCGCCGCAGCCACCACTTCGGGGCCGACGCCGTCGCCGGGCAACAACAGAATCGAAGCTTTCATCGGGTTCGAAAATCAGGGTTCGGCAGGGTTCGGCAGGGTTCGGCCAGGGTTCGACGAGGTTCCACCGGTTCGGGAACCTAGAACCTTGTAGAACCTTGTAGAACCCCGTAGAACCCTGTAGAACCCTTGACTAGACCCCGTGGCCGTAGCCAACTTCGGCAGGCGTGCCGTTGAAGTCGGTGACGCTGGCCGGCGTGCCGGCAGTCTGTCGCTTGCCGCGGATGCGCCCGATGACGTCGGCGAGATCGTCGATCGCTGACGACTTTCTCTCGGTCCGCGATGGACATGATCGCCCAGTACACCGTTTCGACTTCATGGCGTTCGAGCGCGAGGCCGATCTGCTCGCAGCGGCGCTGCACGGCGTGGCGGCCCGAGTGCTTGCCGAGGACGAGCGTCGCCTGCGGCACGCCGACTTCTTCCGGCCGCATGATTTCGTAGGTCCGGCGATCCTTCAGCATGCCGTCCTGGTGAATCCCGGCCTCGTGCGCGAACGCGTTGCGGCCGACGATGGCCTTGTTCGCCTGAACCGCTTCGCCGGTCAGCGCGGTCAGCATCTGGCTCGAGGGATAGATCTCGCGGGGCTCGATGCCGGTGGTGTACGGCAGCCGATCCGCGCGGACGCGCGTCGCCATGACGATTTCCTCGAGCGACGCATTGCCGGCGCGCTCGCCGATGCCGTTGATCGTGCACTCGACCTGACGGGCGCCGGCGCCGCACCGCCGCCAGCGTGTTGGCGACCGCGAGACCCGAGATCGTCGTGGCAGTGGGCGCTGAAGGTGGCGTGCCCGGCGTTCGGCACGCGGCTGAGCACCGTCTCGAAGAACGCGCCGATTTCGTCCGGCGTCGAGTAGCCGACCGTGTCAGGCAGATTGACCGTCGTGCAGCCGGCCGAAATGACTTCCTGAATCACCCGGCACAGGAAATCCATGTCGCTTCGCGTCGCGTCTTCCGCCGAAAACTGCACGTCGTCGGTATAGCGTCGCGCGCGATGGATCGCGGCGACCGCCGCGTCGAGGCAGGCCTCGCGCGTCATCCGAAGCTTGCGCTCGAGGTGCAGATCGGACGTGGCGATGAAGACGTGAATGCGGCGGCGCGGGGCGGTCCCGAGCGCCTCGCCGGCGCGATCGATATCCGGCGGGACTGCAGCGCGCGAGCGCCGCGATGACCGGACCGCGAATCTGCGCCGAGATGACGCGAACGGATTCCGCGTCCGCCTCCGACGCGATCGGGAAACCGGCCTCGATGATGTCCACCCCGAGCGTCGCCAGCTGCCGGGCAAGCTTGAGCTTCTCGTCGATCCGCATGGAGAAGCCGGGCGCCTGTTCGCCGTCGCGCAGGGTCGTATCGAAGATCGTGAGCCGATCGGCAGACATAGAGTCCTCCTCTGACAGTTGTACCCGGCAGGGGGGCTTTCGTCCAATTTATAGTTTTTGACTTTCTATCAATAGTGCTTATGATCGTCGAATGCAGCTGCAGGATCTGAACGCATTCATCGCCGTCGCTTCGGATCGCAGCTTCTCGAAGGCCGCGAAGAAGCTGCACCGCACCCAGCCGGCCATCAGCCAGGCGATCCGGCGGCTCGAGGATGAACTCGGCGACCGGCTGTTCGACCGCACGTCTCGAAACGGGGCACTCACCGAGGCCGGGGCGCTGCTGCAGGAACACGCGACCCGCTTGCTGCGTCTTGCGGCGGAAGCCGAAGCAGCGGTGCGCGAACTGCAGCAGGTTCGACGCGGCCGCGTGGTCATCGGCGCCAACGAGGCGGCGGTGCACTCGCTGCTCCCGATCATCGACCGATTCGCTCGCGAACATCCCCAGGCGCGGGTGGAGGTGCGGCGCGTCGCATCGCGGCAGATCGCCACGGAACTTCTCGAGCGAAGCCTCGATTTCGGCGTCCTCACGTTCCAGCCGCCGGACAAGGGCCTGCAGTCGATCTCGCTGGGCGGCGACGAGCTGGTCATGCTCGCGAACCCGACGCACCGGCTCGCCTCGAAGCGGCGCGTCTCGATCGAAGAGGTCGGCCGCGAAACGGTCATCGCGCACAACGATCCCTCGCCGGCGCGCGAGCGCGTGCTGCGCGTCTACGAGCGGCGGCATGCGCCGATCAACATTCAAATTGCGCTGCCGAGCCTCGACGGGATCAAGCGCGCGGTCGAGATGGGACTTGGCGTGGCCGTGCTGCCGCGCCGGTGCGCGCTCGCCGAGATCGCGCGCGGCCAGCTCGTGGCGGTCAAGGTGCCTGAGCTCGGCTCGCCGCGCTCGGTGCGGTTCGTGTTTCGGCAAGGCTGGCGAGCTGTCGCGGGCGGCCGCCGGCATTTCTGGAGCTGGCGCGGCGCGAGCAGCGGACGGCGACATCGAGCGGAAACGGAGTTGACTCGAACGCGAAGGAGCTGACGCTGAGTCGCTACAGCTCGCATCTCTACCCGCTCACATACGGCAGGCGTCGCGCGACGGCCTCCACTTCCTCGAACCGATCCAGCAGCAGGCCGGTCGCGTCCCACGTGCCGTCCAGGAACGACTCGCGGGCGGCGGCGCGGCAGCGTGATCGGGTAGGACGCGACTCCCGCCGAGACTCGCATGCCGTCGAGATCGACCGTCAGTTCAGCGCCGGGTTTCGCTCGACGATCTCCATCAGAGCCGCAATTGTCGCTGGGCTCGGCCGTCACGCACGGCATGCCAAGCGCGACGGAGTTGCCAAAGAAGATTTCCGAAAACGACTCGCCCGACCACCGCGCGAATGCCGCAGCGGCGAATGGCCTGCGGCGCGTGCTCGCGCGACGATCCGCACCCGAAGTTGGCGTTCACCAGCAGGATCGACGCGCCGGCGTACCGCGAGTCTGCGACGGGGTGCGTGGCGCCCGCGGCGGCCAGCTGTGTCCGGTCGTCCTCGAACAGGTGCGTCTCGAGCCCTTCGAACGTGATCGATCGGAGAAACCGCGCCGGAATGATCCGGTCGGTGTCGATGTTGTCGCCGCGGAAGCGACAGCGCCGGCCGCTGACGCGGCGGATCTTCTCAATGGCCATTGCCGAACTCCCGGACGTCGACGACTTCACCTGCAACCGCCGCGGCGGCGACCATCGCCGGGCTCATGAGCAGCGTCCGGCCCGTCGGGCTGCCCTGCCGTCCCTTGAAGTTTCGGTTCGACGACGACGCGCAGATCTCGCGTCCTTCGAGCTTGTCGGGATTCATCGCCAGGCACATCGAACAGCCGGCGCCCCGCCAATCGAAGCCGGCTTCGATGAACACGCGGTCGAGCCCCTCGCGCTCCGCCGCCAGGCGCACCGGCTGCGAACCCGGGACGACCAGCGCCTGAACGTGCGGCGCGACGTGGCGTCCCCGAACGACTCTTGCCGCCTCGCGGAGGTCGGACAGGCGCGCGTTCGTGCACGATCCGACGAACGCCACGTCGATGCGCGTGCCCCGGATGCGTGAGCCGGCCGCGAGCCCCATGAAATCCAGCGCCTCATCGATCGCCGCGCGCTCCGACTGCGCCGCATTCGACGGAGTGGGCAGCGGCTCGTCGACGTACACCGACTGTCCCGGGTTGATGCCCCACGTCACCGTCGGCCTGATCGACGCCGGCATCGATCTCCACTTCGTCGTCGTAGGCGCGCATTCGCGTCCGACGCCATGCCGCGCCACCAGCGGCACGCCTTCTCGAACTCGTCGCCTTGCGGCGCGAACCGACGTCCGCGCAGGTAGTCGAACGTGACCTGGTCCGGGTTCACGTACCCGACGCGCGCGCCTCCTTCGATCGACATGTTGCAGATCGTCATCCGCTCGTCCATCGACATGCGCTCGATCGTGTCGCCGGCGTACTCGTAGGCGTAGCCGACGCCGCCTTTCACGCCCAGCCGTCGAATGATCTCGAGGATGACGTCCTTCGCGTAGACGCCGCGGGCTAGGCGTCCGCGGACATGGATGCGGCGCACGTGGAGCGGATCCATCGCCAGGCACTGCGACGCGAGCACGTCGCGCACCTGCGACGTGCCGATGCCAAACGCGACGGCACCCAACGCGCCGTGCGTCGACGTGTGGCTGTCGCCGCACGCGATAGTCATCCCCGGCTGCGTCAGTCCCATCTCCGGGCCAATCACGTGGACGATTCCCTGCGCGCCGTGTCGACATGTCGAACAGCCGAATGCCGGCGTCGCGGCAGTTCCGCTCCAGCGCCGAAAACATGTCCTCGGCCATGACGTCGAGAAACGGCCGCCGCTGATCGCGCGTCGGGACGATGTGATCGACGGTGGCGATCGTCCGCTCGGGGAATCGCACGCCCCACCCGCGCGCCCGCAGCATGTCGAACGCCTGCGGCGTCGTCACCTCGTGGATCAGGTGCAGACCGACGAACAGCTGCGTCTGCCCGTTCGGCAGCTTGCGCACCGTGTGCGCGTCCCAGACCTTCTGCAGCAGAGTCCCTGGCATGAAGTCGATGGTACTACGAGGCGATTCGGGCTCCGGGATCGGACGGTCGGCGGCTCGCGGGTCGCGGGATCCGATCGGGTCCGGCGATTCGCGGTCTCGCGGGACTCCGGGATCCGGGATCCGGGGCATCGGATCGGACGTGTTCTTGCTAACCAGCTGGGCTTCCACTACGGTCTCAACGACTTGCAGTGACGATCGGTTGGCAGAATACTGCACTGCCTCACGGCGCCTGCGAGTCGCAGAAACTGAGTACATGCGAGCAATGATCAGACGATCGTCAGTTATCGCGACCTCGACGCCTGGCAGGCCGCGATGGATCTCGTCCTGGCCGACTTACGAGCTTGCGCGATCACTGCCTCGCGACAGAGCGATTCGAACTCGTCGTCTCAAATGCGGCGCGCGGCGGTTTCAGTTCCTTCGAACGTGGCCGAAGGTCAGGCGAATCGGCCCTGGCCGGCGTTACCGCAATCATGTCCGTATTGCGCTCGGATCACTCGGCCGAACTCGACAACGCAGCTCGAGCTCGCTAACCGCTTGAAGTACGTCGCCAGCCGATGCTGCTGCGCTCAACTGAAGCGCAGACTTGACGCGCACGCGTCAGCTGCTCCACGGACTGCAGTCGCTCCATCGCGACGACGGTCGATGGCCGGATGTGTCGATTGCGGCGCTCCTGTGTAGCGTCACGCTGCTGTCTCGTGATCCAGCCATGTCCGCGTGGCAGTCCGATGATCTGCTTCAGATCGCGAGATCCCGGATCCGGATCCCGGATCCCGGATCCCGAGCCGCGATCCCGACACGCTATACTGAGACTCCCCCCATGACTTTCCTCGAAAAGCTGAACCCCGAACAGCGCGAAGCGGTACTGCATCGCGACGGCCCGCTGCTGATTCTCGCGGGCGCGGGATCGGGGAAGACGCGCGTCATCACCTTTCGTATCGCCTACCTCATCGGCGACGGCCACGCCGAGCCGGATCAGGTGCTGGCGGTGACGTTCACGAACAAGGCGTCGCAGGAGATGCGCGAGCGCGTCGAGTCGCTGATCGGCGTCGACGGCGAGCGGCGTCTGGCTCTCGACGTTCCACTCGCTGTGTGCGCGGCTGCTGCGCCGCGAAGCGCCGAAGATCGGGTTGTCGCGCGACTTCGTGATCTACGACTCGTCCGATCAGGTGGCGGTCGTGAAGCAGGCGCAGCGCGAGCTCGGCATCGACGACAAGCTGGTGCCGCCGCGGATGGCGCTGTCCGGATCAGCCAGGCGAAGAACCGCATGGAAGGGCCCGACACGCTGCGCGGCGGATGGAACATCCGCGACGAGCAGATCGGCGAAGATCTACGAGCGGTATCTCGTCGCGCTGAAGGACGCCAACGCGCTCGACTTCGACGACCTGCTGCTGAAAACGGTCGAGCTGTTCGAGACCTCGCAGCAGGTGCGCGAGTTCTACGCGCACAAGTTCAAGTACGTGATGGTGGACGAGTACCAGGACACGAATCGGCCGCAGTACCTGCTCATCCGCCGCCTCGCGGAAATCCACCGCAACATCGCCGTCGTTGGCGATCCCGATCAGTCGATCTACAAGTGGCGCGGCGCCGACCTGCGCAACATCCTCGACTTCGAGCACGATTTCGGCGAGGCCCGCGTCGTCCGGCTCGAGCAGAACTACCGCTCGACGCAGACGATCCTCGACGCCGCGACCGCCGTCATCAGCCAGAACCGCAACCGCAAGGACAAGCGACTGTGGACCGACCGCAAGGGCGGCTCGAAGATCGTCTACTTCCGCGGCAACGACGAGCTCGAGGAGGCCGACTTCATCACCGCGATCGATCAAGCAGGACGCGGTCCGAGGACGTCGACGCGACGATGGCCGTGCTCTACCGCACGAACGCGCAGTCGCGCGCGATCGAAGACTCGTTGATGCGGGAGAGCATCCCCTACAAGATCATCGGCGGCGTCCGGTTCTACGAGCGCAAGGAAATCAAGGACGCGCTCGCCTACCTGAAGCTGATCATCAACCCGCACGACGACGTGAGCCTGCGGCGGGTGATCAACGTGCCGGCGCGCGGCATCGGCAAGGGCGTGATGGATTCACTGCAGGCCATCGATCCCGAACGCGGTGCTCGCCGACGCGCCGCCGCTGCTCGCCGCCGGGCTCCAGGAGATCAGCTCGGCTCGATCGCTGTGGGCAAAGCTCGTGTACGCGGTCGACGACGGCAAGCTCGACATCGCGCGCCACGGCGTCGCTGGCGTGTTCCGCGACCTGATCGCGCGCGCTGGCGGAGGTCGCGCGCAAGGACTCCGTCTCGATCGCGATCGGCAAGATGCTCGATCAGACCGGGTACCTGAAGGACCTGCGCGACGAAAACAGCGAAGAAGCCAACGAGCGGATCGAGAACCTGATGGAGCTCGTGTCTCGGCCGCGCGGGAATACGAGACGCGCGAGCCCGAAGCGTCGCTCGGCGGATTCGTCGATCGGCTGTCGCTCCTCTCGGAAGCGGACGAGGAGTCCGGCACGCGTGAAGCGCAAGGTCTGGCTGATGACGATGCACGCGGCGAAGGGCCTGGAGTTCCCGCTGGTCATCATCGCCGGGCTCGAGGAAGGCCTGTTCCCGCATTCGCGGTCGAGCGAAGACGAGGAGGAGCTCGAGGAGGAGCGACGGCTGTGCTACGTCGGGCATGACGCGCGCGCAGATCGCAGCTGGTGCTGACCAGCGCGGCGCGGCGCCGCGTGTTCGGCGAATACCAGTCCACCGAGCCGTCGCGGTTCCTCGACGAGATCCCGTCCGAGCTGATCGAGCGCATCGACGCCGGCCTACTCGTCCGCGTACCAGAGCGCTTTCGCGCACGGCCACTACGAGTTCCGGACGAACCCGTACGGCCGCGAAAGGGCAAGGCCGCGCGATTCAAGGAGGCGGATGACAGCCTACCGGTACGAGGAAGAGGATCAGTCGGTCCGCGAGCTGCGAACCGGCATGCGCGTCCGGCACGCGCAGTTCGGCGTCGGGAACGGTGCGTCTCCGTCGAGGAACACAACGACGACTTGAAGATCACCGTCCGCTTCAATCTCGTCGGCGTGAAGAAGCTGCTGGCGAAGTACGCGAAGCTGGAGCCGGCGTAACGGCTGAATTCATCCGGTTCGCCGTTCTCTTCATCCTTCTCCGCCAGCTTCGCGATCGCGACCACCGCGTCGCCTTCTTCCATCTCGATCAGCCGCACGCCCTGCGTGGCGCGGCCGATGGCCCTGACGTCGCCGGCCCGCATGCGCAGGATCATGCCCTGCTGGCTGATGATCATCAGCTCGTCGTCTTCGTGCGACGTACGCGATGCCGACGACCTTGCCGTTGCGATCGGAGGTCTGGATGTTGATGATGCCGACGCCGCCGCGCGACTGCAGGCGGTACTCCTCGAGCTCGGTGCGCTTGCCGTAGCCGTTCTGCGCGACGGTCAGCAGCGTGCCGCCCTGGCGCACCACCTCCATCGCCACGACCTCGTCGTCGTCTCGCAGCGTGATGCCGCGGACGCCGTACGCGGTGCGGCCCATCGGCCGCACGTCGGTCTCGTCGAAGCGGATGGCCATGCCGTCGCGCGTGCCGAGGAAGATCTGTTCCTTGCCGTCGGACATCTCGACCGCGATGACCGCGTCCCCTTCCTCGACGCCCATCGCGATGATGCCGCCGGCGCGCGGGATTGCTGAACGACGGAGAGGTCGGTCTTCTTGATCACGCCCTTGCGGCTGCCCATGACGACGAACTGCTGATCTTCCTGCTCCGGGAACTCCTTGACGGCGAGCAGCGCGGCGATCTGCTCCCCTTCCTCCATCGCCACGAGGTTGGCGATGGCCTTGCCCTTCCCGCCCGGACCGACGTCCGGGATCTCGTGGACCTTGAGCCAGTAGGCGCGGCCGCGGTCCGAGAAGATCATGATGTAGGCGTGCGTGGACGCGATGAACAGGTGGCTGACGAAGTCCTCTTCGCGCGTGCGCATGCCGATGCGCCCCTTGCCGCCGCGGCGCTGCGCGCGGTACGTCGAGATCGCCGTGCGCTTGATGTAGCCGGTGTTCGTCACCGTGATCGCCATGTCCTCGTCGGCGATCAGGTCCTCGATGCGGAGCTCGCCGCTCTCGTCGATGATCATCGGTGCGGCGCTCGTCGGCGTACTTGTCGCGCACTGCCTTCAGCTCGTTCGAGCACGACCTGCATCAGCAGCTCGTCGCTCGACAGGATCGCGCGCAGGCGCTCGATCGTCTTCAGCAGCTCGACCAGCTCGTCGAGGATCTTCTGCCGCTCGAGACCGGTCAGGCGCTGCAGCTGCATGTCGAGGATCGCCTGCGCCTGGAGCTGCGACAGCTTGAACTGCGTCATCAGGCCGTCGCGCGCCTCGGCCGGGCTCTTCGACGCCGCGAATCAGCTTGATCACTTCGTCGAGGTGATCGAGCGCGATCTTGAGGCCTTCGAGGATGTGGGCGCGGGCTTCCGCCTTGCGCAGCTCGAACTCGGTGCGGCGCCGGACGACTTCGCGCCGGAACTCGACGAAGTGCTCGAGGATTTCGAGCAGCGGCAGGACCTTCGGGCCGGCCGCCGACGATCGCCAGCATGATGATGCCGAACGTCGTCTGCAGCTGGGTGTGCTTGTAGAGATTGTTGAGCACGACCTCGGGCACTTCGCCGCGCTTCAGCTCGATGACGATCCGCATGCCGTCGCGATCGGATTCGTCGCGCAGATCGGAGATGCCCTCGATCGTCTTCTCGCGCACCAGCTCGGCGATGTTCTCGAGCAGCCGCTTCTTGTTGACCTGATACGGAATCTCGGTGACGACGATCGAGACCTTGTCGCCCTTCTTTGATTCCTCCGTCGTCGCCTTCGCGCGCATCGTGATCGCGCCGCGGCCGGTCGTATACGCCTGGAAGATGCCGTGCCGCCCGACGATGAAGCCGCCGGTCGGGAAGTCGGGGCCGGGAATCGTCTTGAGAACGGCCTTCAGCCGCGCCTCCTTGGACTGACCGCGCTGCTCGATGACGGCGATGACGCCGTCGATCACCTCGCGCATGTTGTGCGGCGGGATGTTCGTCGCCATGCCGACCGCGATGCCCGACGACCCGTTCACCAGCAGGTTCGGGAAGGTCGTCGGAAGGACGGTGGGCTCTTCGGTGGTCTCGTCGTAGTTGGGAACGAAGTCGACGGTCTCCTTGTCGAGATCCGTCATCATCGCTTCGGCGAGCGGCTCGCGGGCGCGCCTCCGTGTAGCGCATCGCCGCCGGCGGGTCGCCGTCGATCGAACCGAAGTTTCCCTGGCCGTCGACCAGGGGGTAGCGCATGTTGAATTCCTGCGCGAGGCGGACGAGCGTGTCGTAGATCGAGGCGTCGCCGTGCGGGTGGTAGTTGCCCATCACCTCGCCGACGATCTTCGCGCACTTGCGATACGCCCGGTTCGACGCCAGCCCCATCGTGCCGCATGCCGTAGAGCACGCGCCGGTGCGCCGGCTTCAGCCCGTCGCGGACGTCTGGCAGCGCTCGCCCGATGATTACGCTCATCGCGTAATCCATGTACGAGCGCTTCATCTCGTCTTCGATGTTGACGGGGAAGCGGTTCAGGGATGGTGTCAGTCATAGCTAATCAGGACAGTCTAGATCGCGATTCTGGACGCCGCCGGAGCGCGTGGGGCCCCCGGGCCCCCGCGAGCGACGGCGATGGGGTTCGGGGGCGAAGCCCCCGGATCAAGAACTAGATATCGAGGTTCTTCACGTCGAGCGCGTTGTCCTCGATGAACTTGCGGCGCGGCTCGACCTGGTCGCCCATCAGCGTCGTGAACATCAGGTCCGCTTCCATATGATCTTCGGCGCGCACCTGCGCAGCGATCGCCTTCCGGGTCCATCGTCGTTTCCCACAGGTGTCCGGGATTCATCTCGCCGAGACCCTTGTAGCGATTCACCGCGACGCCCTTCTTGCCGGCGGCGATGAAGAACTCGACGAGGTCGTCCAGCGATTCGATCCGGACGTCCGCCTCACGGCCGGCCTTGTGGGGCTGTTTCGGCCCGGAGGACGCGTCGAGCGGCTTCGGCTCAGCGGCCAGCCGGGTCGCCTCGTCGAGCGGCGCGCCGCCAATCGCCGTGTCGTTGGCCGCGGCAGCGCTCTCGCCGGTTTCGCTCGCCGCCTCGTCGGCAGCCATAGCGCCGGTCGTCTTCACGATCATCGGCCCGCGGATGTCCTTGACGTCCTGGTAGCTCGACGCGAGCGTCCGGAATTCGCCCGTCGTCACGAAGTCCAGGTCGACGCGGTGGTGACGCGGATAGCCGCCGCTGCGATCCTCGATGGCCAGCGCGAACGCCTGATGCTCCTCGTCGGGCTGCACGCTGGCGGTGCGCGTCTGCGTCGTCAGCGCCGCGGCAAGCGCCTCGACGCGCTCGCGATCGGCGAAGAACGCCTTGTCGCTTGGCGTCCCGTTCGAGCAGCCCCAGGACGACGTCGCGCGACGGCCCGCGGCGCTCGACGATCTGCAGGAGCTTTCGGAAGGCAATCAGCCTCTCGAGCCGGTGCTCCAGCTGCTCGCCCGAGATCTCCGTGCCGTCCGGCAGCACGACCACGCGCGATTCGACCGCGCGCTTCATCAGCCACGTCTCGAGCGCGCGCTCGTCGCGGATGAACACCTCGCTGCGCCCGCGCTTGGCGCGGAACAGCGGCGGCTGCGCGATGTAGACGTAGCCGCACTCGACCAGCGGTCGCATCTGCCGGTAGAAGAACGTCAGCAGCAGCGTGCGGATGTGCGATCCGTCGACGTCCGCGTCGGTCATGATGATGATGCGGTGGTAGCGGAGCTTGCTGATGTCGAAATCCTCGGCGCCGATGCCGCAGCCCGAGCGCCGCGATCATCGTCTTGATCTCGTCGCTGCCGAGCATCTTGTCGAAGCGCGCCTTCTCGACGTTCAGGATCTTGCCCTTGATCGGCAGGATCGCCTGGAAGCGGCGGTCGCGCCCCTGCTTCGCCGAGCCGCCTGCGGACTCGCCCTCGACGATGTAGATCTCGCTCTGCGCCGGATCGCGCTCCTGGCAGTCGGCCAGCTTGCCGGGCAGCGAGCTGTTGTCGAGCGCGCCCTTGCGCCGCACCAGATCGCGCGCCTTGCGCGCCGCCTCGCGCGCTCGCGCCGCGTCCACCGCCTTGGCGACGACCCGCTTCGCGACCGAGGGGTTCTCTTCGAGGTACGCGCCGAGCTTGTCGTTGAGGATCGCCTCGACGATGCCCTTCACCTCGGTGTTGCCGAGCTTCGTCTTGGTCTGACCCTCGAACTGCGGCCGCGGAATCTTCACGCTGACGACCGCAATCAGTCCTTCGCGGATGTCGTCGCCGCCGATGCTGGCGTCCTTCAGGTCCTTCGCGAGGTTGTTTCTGCCCGCGTAGAAGTTGATCGTCCGCGTCAGCGCCGAGCGGAAGCCCGAGAGGTGCGTGCCGCCTTCGTGCGTGTTGATGTTGTTCGCGAACGAGTACACCGTCTCGGCGTAGCCGTCGTTCCACTGCAGCGCGATCTCGACGTCGATCCCGTCCTTCTCGCCGTGCATGTAGATCGGCTTGTCGTTGACCGTCGCCTTGTTCTGGTTCAGGTACTCGACGAACGAGATGATGCCCCCCTCGTACAGGAACTTGTGCGACTTGCCGTCGCGCTCGTCGTCGAGCGTGATCGTGACGCCGCCGTTGAGGAAGGCGAGCTCGCGCAGGCGCTGCGCGAGCGTGTCGAAGCTGTATTCGGTCGTCTCGAAGATCTGCGAGTCGGGCTTGAACGTGATCTTCGTGCCGCGCTTCTTCGTCGTGCCCGTCACCTCGATGTCCGCTACCGGAGTGCCGCGCTCGTAGCTCTGCTTGTAGACCTGGCCGTTCCGCCAGATCTCGAGATCGAGCGTCTCCGACAGCGCGTTGACGACCGATACGCCGACGCCGTGCAGGCCGCCCGACACCTTGTAGCTGTCGTTGTCGAACTTGCCGCCGGCGTGCAGCACCGTGAGCACCACTTCCGCCGCCGACTTTCCGCTGACGTGCTGATCGACCGGGATGCCGCGGCCGTTGTCGACGACGGTGACGGAATTGTCGATGTGCAGCGTGACGTTGACCTGATCGCAGTGTCCGGCAAGCGCCTCGTCGATCGAGTTGTCGACGATTTCGTAGACGAGATGGTGCAGGCCAGGCGTCCCGGTCGATCCGATGTACATCGCCGGGCGCTTGCGGACCGCCTCGAGTCCTTCGAGGACCTTGATTTTGTCCGCGCCGTAATCGTCGGACGCACCGGTCCCGTTGTCCGACACCTTCGGGGTCGCTGCCGACCCGGATGCCGGGTCGATGTGCGCCTCCGGCGTGGCCGCGGCGGACCGCTGCTCGTCGTTCTGATGTTCCAAATCAGACATCAATCAATAGAAATTGGTGAATTCGTGAGTTGGTGAATCGATAAATTCGTGAGTTGGTCACGCGGGGAATTGGCAAATGGCGGGAGCCGCGATTCACCAGTTGCCCTAGTCACGAATTCACCAATTTGCCCGTCACACTCTCATCGGCATGATCACGTAGGTGTAGTCATACCCTTCCGCGCCGATGGGTTTCATCACGGCCTGGCTCATTTCATCCTTGAACTCGAGGCCAACCGAATCGGTTTCCACCACACTGAGGAAATCCAGCACATACTGCGCGTTGAAGCAGATCGTCACGGGCGCGGCCGTGTAGTCCACCATCAGGACTTCCTTCGCTTCTCCGAACTCCGGGCTGCTCGAGGCGATCTCGACTTTCCCTTTGTCGATCTGGAACTTGACGGCACGCGAGCGCTCGTTCGAAAGAAGCGCCACGCGTTTGACCGCGCTCGTCAGCCGATCGCGATCGAACTCCACGCGTTTGTCGTTCCCTTTGGGAATGACGCGCTCGAACGCCGGAAACTGGCCATCGATCATCCGCGAAATCAGCAGGCGCCCACCGACTTCGAAGAACAGATGGTTCTCGCCCCGCTCGTACTGAATATCGCCTTCCCCTTCCGACAGGAGACGGCCGAGTTCGAGCAGCGTCTTTCTCGGCAGAATCACGCGCTCCTCCTCGGCCGACTTGGCGCGATTGCGCGCCTTGTCGCGCGGGACGGTGATGAGTGCGAGACGATGACCGTCGGTCGAGACGAGGCTCATCGAGTCCGGGCGCTGAATGAACAGCGCGCCGTTCAGAAAATATCGCGTGTCTTCCCCGGTTATGGCGAACTGCGTCTTCGCCACCATGTGCTTCAGCACATCGCGTGGAAGCGTGGCGGTATAGGTGCCCGTTCCATCGGGCAGCGTCGGGAAGTCTTCCCGAGGCAGCGTCTGCATGCGCGAGTCGAATCGATCGGCCGCCACCTTGACGCCGCTCTTGTCTTCCTCGATCCGCACGTCGGTTTCGGGAAGCGCTTTGATGATTTCGTACAGCTTCTTTGCCGGAAGCGTCAGCGATCCCTTTTTTGTCACCGCTGCCTGGCAGCGGCTTCGCAACCCCACTTCGAGGTCGGTCGCGAGCAGCTTGACCTGATCCCCATCGGTCTCGATCAGCACGTTCGCGAGGATGGGAATGGTGTTCTTGCGCTCGACAATGCCCTGGAACAATTGCAGTTCGCGCAGCAGATCGGCCTTGCGTACGACCAGTTCCATGTCGGTGATGACCTCGGGGGAAGGCGCCGTCCGTTTCGGTCGACGGCGCGTTGATCTCTTCAATGTTGAGGGAGATCAGGAAACAAAGAATTATAACAGGAAAGAGGTGCTGTTGAAAACAAGAAAACGAGCCATTAATCCTTGTAAATCTGATATTTAGGCTGTGGACTCGCCTTCGGTACCGCTGGGTGATTTCAGGTGCCGTCCGGTGGATAAATCGCGAGCCGATTGCCGTCCACAATCCATCCGCAAGCCCGGCCATACGGCTCTGTGGAAAACTCCTGTCGACACTGCTATCGAAACGACTCCATCAACGTGTTGATAAGGGTGTTGAAATCTCCGTTGCGCTGGCGGAGGTCTTCGATCTTCCGGATGGAGTGAATCACCGTTGAATGGTGCTTGCCGCCAAAGCTGCGGCCGATCTCCGGAAGCGAAGCGGTCGTCAGGCTCTTGCACAGGTACATCGCAATCTGCCGGGGCATCGCAATCGATTTCGAGTTGTTCCGGGACTTGAGCTCCCCGTGTTTCAGCTGATAGTAGTCCGAGACGAACTTCTGAATACCCTCGATGGTGACCGCGCGCTCGTCGTGTTGCAGAACGTTCCGCAGCACGTCCTGCGCGAGCGGCAGGGAGATCTCCCGCCCTGTCAGCGAGGCATACGCAATCAGGCGAATGAGCGACCCTTCGAGCTCGCGGATATTCGACTTGATCTTTCCCGCGATGTAGATCGCGACGTTGTCGGGGAGCGGCACCCCTTCCGTCTCGGCCTTCTTCTTGAGGATCGCCACTTTGGTCTCGAGATCGGGGGGTTGGATATCAGCAATCAGTCCCCACTCGAAGCGCGAGCGCAAGCGCTCCTCGAGCTGCGGAATTTCGTGCGGCGGACAATCGCTGCTGATCACGATCTGTTTCTGCGAGTCGTACAGCGCATTGAAGGTGTGAAAGAACTCCGTCTGGGTGCCTTCTTTCCCGGCAAGAAACTGAACGTCGTCGACGAGCAGCACGTCAACGCTCCGGTAACGCTCTCGAAAGTCGAGGATCGCGATCGTATCGCACCGCGTTGATCATCTCGTTCATGAACCGCTCGGACGAGATGTAGGTCAGCTTCAACGTGCGGAGATGGGTGAGCACGTAATGGCCGATCGCGTGCATCAGGTGCGTCTTTCCGAGCCCCACCCCGCCGTAGATGAATAGCGGATTGTAGGAGCGCGACGGCGCTTCGGCGACCGCTCGGCAAGCGGCGTGGGCGAATTGATTCGATGGGCCGACGATGAAGGTGTCGAAGGAGTAGCGCGGGGCGAGGCTGCCGGCCGGAGCGTCGCCCTCTGGTTCCGCCTCCATGAAGAGTTCCGGAACGGGTGCCGTTCGGTGGCGGGAGCTTTGATTTCAGCCGCATCCGTCACGAACGACACAGCCGTGCCCTTGCGATCGACTTCCCCGAGTGCTTCATCAAGTACAGCCGCATAGTGCTTAGTCAGCCAGTCGCGGAAGAGCCGTTGGGGACTCGGATCTCCATGCGTCGACCCGTTATCCGCGACAAAAGTCGTCGGCTTGAACCAGGTGTAGAAGATGTGACGGTTGACCTTCGTCTCGATGCGGGAGAGAACCTGGTCCCAGATATCTGCCGGTCATTTGCACGCCTGTCGCCGGAAAGTGCCGTTATGTTGGCGGGGCTTTCGCCTCGACGTAAGTCCGAATTACCCGGATATTCCCAACAAACCGTCGCTCAACCCATCAAAATCCGTGCAGTTCCCGCCTTCGCCCAGGGCGAGAACGGCCTCATTGTGGCGTCCGTGCCTCCTGACCGTCGGAAAACCGGCTCTTTTCCACATTTTTTTCCACAGTTGTGGAAAACTTCGGGGGGTGACCCTACGGCGGGAGCCGCAGGGGAAGCGACTGTAACACACGGTTTCGGCAGCGGACAACCGTCGTCGGCGATTGACAGCATTTGAACGCTTTGATTACTATCTAAGTTTCTCCGCTCTATTTCTTCCGCTGCAGGGGATCCGACAATGAGTGTGACGTTCCAGCCAAACCGCCGGCGCCGCAGGCGCACGCATGGGTTCCTCGTGCGGATGGCGACCAAGAACGGCCGACAGGTACTGAAACGGCGCCGGGCAAAAGGGCGCAAACGCCTGACGGTTTCCTCCTCGTAACCGGTCGCGCGGAGCCCCGATTCCGCGAGAAAGCGCATGCCGTCCGAGCGCTTCACGAAGGCCAGCCGGGTGAGGCGCCGCGATGAGTTCCAGCGCGTGTTCGACTTTTCGCACCGGGCAAAAGGCAGATATGCCACGGTGCTGGCGGCCCCCAACGACGCCGGAATCGCAAGGCTCGGAATCGTTGCCTCCAGGAAGCTCGGGGACGCGGTTCGCAGAAACCGCGCTAAGAGATTGATACGAGAGGTTTTCAGGCGATCAGATCTGCTGCCGCCTGGCAAAGGTCTCGACGTGGTGGTCATCCCCCGGCGAGAGCTGTTCGATGCCGTCTATTCCAGCCTTGAGTCCGACTTGCGCGTCACAATCCGACGTCTGGCAGCCAGGCTGCCAGACCCTGTCGATGCAGCCCACTGATCTCTCTCGCGCGCAGCGAGGCGCGCTTCTGCGTACTTCGTTCGTATAAGGTTCTTATTTCTCCAATGTTTGCCGGATCCTGCCGCTACCTGCCGTCGTGTTCGGATTACGCGGCGGAAGCGATTCAGCGGTTCGGAGTCATTCGCGGGTCCGTGCTGGCCGCTCGTCGGCTTGCGCGCTGTCACCCGCTCGGCGGCCATGGCGTCGACGCCGTTCCGGCCGATACGCGGAAGTCTCGTTAACGACGTTCATGGAAAAGCGCGTACTGCTCGCGGTCATTCTGTCCTTCATCGTCCTGTACGGCTACCAGGCGTTGTTCCCACCGCCGAAGCCGTCGATCGGGAAAGGGCCGACCGCACCGGCAGCCGGCCCAGCCGGTCAATCTCCTGCGACTGCCCAGCCGTCCCCGACGCCACCTCCGACTGCAGAGAATCCGGCGCAGGTGAGCCCGACACAGGCAGTGGCGGCAGCAGCGCCGCTCGTCTCCGACAACGCCGAGCGCGATATCACGGTCGAGAACTCCTCCGTTGCTGCGGTCTTCACCACGCGTGGCGCCGCGCTGAAAAGCTGGCGGCTGAAGAAGTATCAGGACTCGGCGGGTCAGCCACTCGAGCTCGTTCCCCACACAGTCCCGCCTGGTACACCGAGGCCGTTCACGGTGTCGGTGCCGGACGACCCGAGCAGCGCCATCCTCGCAGACGCGTTGTTCAAGCCGAGTGCAGATCAGCTGGTCGTCACCTCGGGGACGGCAACGCTTTCGTTCGACTACAAGGATGCGAGCGGCCTCACCGCGCGAAAGGCGTTCGTCTTCTCGTCGGACCTGCCTTACGTCGCTGACTTCTCCGCTGCCGTTTCGCTGGCGGACAAGGATCTGCCGGTCACGGTTCAGTGGGGACCGGGTATCGGAAGCGGTGTCGTGGCGAGTACTCGATCCTACAACCCTGCGCCCCAGCCGATCTTTTACCGCGACGGGAGCGTCAACCGGATTCGCCCCAACAAGGTCGCTGAGAACGCGGTCCAGGATGGCTCGGTGCCATTTGCAGGGGTTGACGATCACTACTTCCTTGTTGCGACGCTGCCAGGACCGCAGCCCGTGCACCTGGAATACCGGACGCTCGATGTGCCGCTTCCGGCCGGCGGGACCGTGGCGCATTTCATCGACTGGTCCATCCGCTACGCCACGACTCCCGTGAAGGCCCGATTCTTTCTGGGGCCGAAAGACTTCGATGTGCTGGCATCGGTCGACCGCGATCTGGTTCGCTCGATCGACTTCGGCATGTTTGCCTGGCTGGTGGTTCCGCTGCTGCGCGCGCTCAAATGGGTGAACGGCTACGTCGGCAACTACGGCTGGTCAATCATCATCCTCACGGTCCTGATCAACGTGGCGATGTTCCCGCTGCGGCACAAGAGCGTCGTGTCGATGCGGCGGATGCAGGAGATTCAGCCGCAGGTCAAGGCAATCCAGGATCGCTATGCGAACCTGAAGATGACGGATCCGGCGAAGCAGAAGATGAACACCGAGCTCATGAGCCTGTATCGCGAGCGCGGTGTCAATCCTGCGAGCGGCTGTGTCCCGATGCTGTTGACGCTTCCGGTGCTGTTCGCGTTCTATTCGATGCTATCGGTCGCGATCGAGTTGCGCGGCGCGCCGTTCGCGGGGTGGATTCACGATCTCTCGGTTCACGACCCGCTTTTCATCACGCCGATTCTGATGGGCATCACGCAGTTCGTCCAGACGAAGATGACCCCATCGACGGCCGATCCGGCGCAGCAGAAGATGATGATGTTCATGCCGCTCGTCATGATGTCGTTCTTCCTCTGGGCGCCGAGCGGCCTCGTTCTGTACTGGACGACGAGCAACCTCTGGGCGATCGGCCAGCAGGTGCTGACCAATCGTCTCATCGGGCCAGCCAAGCCGCACACGGTCCGTCCGCCTGCCGAGCGGCGGATCAAGAACGTCGGCGGGAGCCGAACGGATCAGGCCGTGAAGGAGCGAAAGTAATGGACTTGCACGAACGCGTTCGCGAGTTCACGAAGCAGACTGTCGCTGCGATGGGCGTGCCACTCGAAGTGACCATCACCGACGCCGGCGACAACATCCGCGTCGAGTTGTCCGGCGAGGGCGGAGAGGTGTTGCTCCGTCGCCGGGCCGAGGCACTGGACGCTCTCCAGCAGATCGTCAACACGGCGTTCCGCCGGGAGCTCAAGGACGATCGCTCGTTCGTGGTCGACTGCATGGACTATCGCAAGGCGAAGGACGCCGAGCTGAAGCAGATGGCGCGATTCATGATGGAGAAGGCGCGCGTCGGCGGTCCGCAGGAGATGGGTCCGCTCAATCCGTACGCGCGCCGACTCGTGCATCTAACCGTCGCGGAGGATCCCGAGATGTCGTCGGAAAGTATCGGCGATGCGTTCCTGAAGACAGTGATTATCTCGGTGAGAAAATAAGACTCAGGTTCTACGGGGTTCTACAGGGTTCTACGAGGTTCGACGAGGTTTTTTTCGCGAACCTTGGAGAACCTCGTAGAACCCGCAGAACCTCGTGGAACCCAGCAGAACCTCGTGGAACCCAGCAGAACCTCGTGGAACCCCGTAGAACCTCGTGGAACCCGTAGAACCCCTCATGTTCTCCCCCACCGACACCATCGTCGCCATCGCAACACCTGTTGGCCGCGGCGGGATTGGTGTGGTCCGCATCAGCGGGTCGCTCGCCCGTGAGGTTGCGGCCGGCGTTGACGAGCGTGGCACCACGCTCGAGCCTCGGCGCGCGACGCTGACAAGAGTCCGAGTCGACGCCGCGGTGATCGATCGCGCGGTCGTGACCTTTTTCCCGCAGCCCCATTCCTATACCGGGGAGGACGTCGTGGAAATCAGTGCGCACGGAAGTCCCGTCGGTACTGAACGCCATCGTGGAGTCAGCGGTGAGGGCGGGCGCGCGACGCGCGGAACCGGGAGAGTTCACGTTTCGGGCGTACCTGCACGGGAGGATGGACCTGGTGCAGGCTGAGGCCGTGCGGGATCTCGTCAATTCGGTAACGCCGCTCCAGGCGAGGGCCGCGTTCGACCAGCTCGAAGGAACGCTGACGGCGAAGATTCGCGAAATCGACACCGCCCTGTTCGAACTCTCGGCGCGTCTCGAGGCATCGCTGGACTTTCCGGAAGAGGGATATCACTTCGTGCAGCCGGGATCGGCTGCTTCGGAGATCCTGACGATCAGCGGCCAGATAGAGCGGTTGCTCACCGACGCGAGGCGGGGACGCCTCGTCCGAGAGGGCGCGCAGGTTGCGATAGTGGGCCGGCCGAACTCCGGGAAGTCGAGCCTCTTCAACCAGCTCGCGGGCTCCGGGCGCGCAATCGTTACGGATATACCGGGGACGACGCGGGATCTCGTCAGCGAACTGATCGACATCGAGGGCATCGCCATTACACTCGTCGATACAGCGGGAGTGCACGGCAGACCACAGGATGCGGTGGAGCAGGAAGGCATCGCCCGCGCCCGCGCGGCCGAGGCGATCGCGGATCTGGCAATCGTGGTGCTCGATCGATCGCGAGCGCTCCAGGCAGACGATCAGGCGCTGCTGGCTTCGACCGCGAATCGTCCGCGGCTCCTGATTGCGAACAAGTGCGATCTTCTCGCCGTATGGCACGCTGCGGAGCTGCAAGGGGGCGGGCTCGAGGTATCCGCGAAGACCGGAGAGGGCATGGACGATCTGCGTCGGTCGATTGCGACGGTGCTCTCGGAGAGCGAGCGGCTGCACGATCCCCCAGCCGTCACGAATGCACGCCACGTCGACCTCCTTTCCATGGCGGGCGCGGCGCTCCAGCGTGCGGCACAGGCGGCAGCGGATCGCACCGCCGAAGAATTCGTGGCTGCGGATCTCGCCGAGGCGCGTGCGCTGCTCGAAGAGGTGACCGGATCGCGCACGCCGGACGATGTCCTGGAAGAAATCTTCAGTAAGTTCTGTATAGGAAAGTAATTGTCACAGCAAAGTAGTCTGTCGTTTGATGTGATCGTGATCGGCGCCGGCCATGCGGGCGCCGAGGCGGCGTGGGCGGCGGCTCGGATAGGTCGGCGCGTCGCCATCTGCACCCTGTCGGACGCGACGGTTGCACACATGCCGTGCAACCCGGCGGTTGGAGGTACGGCAAAGGGCCACCTGGTGAGAGAGATCGACGCGCTTGGGGGGTTGATGGGCCGCGCGATCGATGCGACCGGCATCCAGTTCAAGCTCCTGAACAGGAGTCGCGGACCCGCGGTGTGGTCTCCTCGCGCGCAGGCGGACAAGCGCCTCTACAGTGCGTGGGTGAGAGGCGCGCTGCAAGCCGAGCCGAACATCTCGTGGATCATTGGCAAAGCTGCACGGATCCTGGCTGCCGACGGACGAGTGACAGGGCTCGAGCTCGAGAACGGCGACATTTATTGCTGCACGTCGCTCGTCGTCACCACCGGCACGTTCCTCAATGGACTGATTCACATCGGCGCCGAGCAGCGACCGGCAGGGCGGTTCGGCGAGCCTCCATCTCGCGATCTGGCGACCTCCCTGAAATCGTTCGGGTTCGTGTGGGGCCGCCTGAAGACAGGAACCCCTCCCCGTCTGGATCGCAAGAGCATTGACTTCTCGCGATTCCAGGCCGAGCGCGGCGACACGCCGCCGGTGCCGTTCTCTTTCGAAACAGACTCGATCGATCGTCCACAGATCGAGTGTCACGTGCTCTACACGACCGATCGCGTGCACGACCTCGTGCGAACACACATCGGCAGCTCGCCGCTCTTCAACGGGCAGATCAAGGGGATCGGCCCGCGGTACTGTCCGTCCCTCGAAGACAAGGTGATGCGGTTCCCGCATCGCGAGCGGCACCAGATCTTCCTGGAACCCGAAGGTCTCGATGTCGACGAGATATACGTGAATGGCTTTTCGATGAGTCTGTCTGCGGAAGTGCAGCTCGAACTGGTGCATTCGCTGCCAGGACTGGAGACCGCCGTCATGGTGCGACCCGGTTACGCGGTCGAATACGACTTCATCCAGCCCACCGAACTCGACCTGACTCTCGAGGCTAAGCGGCTGCGGGGTCTTTTTCTCGCGGGGCAAATCAACGGGACGTCTGGCTACGAGGAAGCGGCTGCGCAAGGCCTCCTCGCCGGCATCAACGCCGCCCTGTACCCCGATCGCGAGCCTTTCACGCTCCGTCGGGATGAGGCCTATATCGGAATCCTGATTGATGATTTGACCACGCGGGGATGCCTCGAGCCGTATCGGATGTTCACGTCACGGGCGGAACACCGGCTGCTCCTCCGGATAGACAACGCTGATCTGCGCCTCACGAGTCGCGGTCGAGAGGTTGGTCTTGTCTCGCCGGAGAGATGGGATCGGTTCATGGCACGGCGGTCCAGGTTTGAGGAGAACATTGCCGCGGTCAGACGGGCAAGCGTCTCCCTGTCCTCCGGAGACAGGCTCCCGGCGACGCGGGCGCTGAAACATTCTGATGTGCGGCTGGCAGAACTTGCCGGGAACGGCCAAGTCTCGCTGCGCATCGAGCCGCGCGATGCGGCGATCGATCTGGCGAGCGTCGAAACTGAGTTCAAGTACGAAGGCTACTTACGCCGGCAGGCCGTCGTTGTGGAGCGTCAGCGTCGCCACGAGTTGAGACCAATTCCTCGGGATTTCGTCTTCAACGGCATACCCGGGCTGTCGCGAGAAATGGTGGATCGCCTCACGCAAATCCGCCCGGCCACACTCGGTCAAGCGTCCCGCATTCCCGGGGTCACGCCTGCCGCCGTGGCCTTGGTCGGCACGCACCTGGATCGAAGACGCCACCCTCCTGAGCCGGCCACGTAAGCCGCAGCTCGCGCGCAGGGGTCTGACCCCACTGTCGGGGTCTGACCTCATGCCTGGATGTGGCCCATGCCGTTCACCCCATGCCGGGGTCTGACCCCCATGCCCTGGGTCTTGACCCCCCGCTGTCGTGGTCTGACCCCCAACTGTCGGGGTCTGACCCCCACTGCCGGAAGATTCATGCCAATGGGGTCAGACCCCGGCCATCGATCCCGGCCGTCGGCGTGGCCTTTACGCCGCACTGGGCAAGTCGCCGAAAACACTCATCTCTCTGCTACTCTCATGACGTGGCGCCTCGAGATTTCCGGACTCGCTTGGCCGGCCGTGCGAAGAAAGCTGGAATCTTTCTGCCGGACGACCTGGCTGCTCGCCTGTCGTGCTATTACGAATTACTCGACCGCTGGAACAAGAAGATCAACCTGACGTCGCTTGAAAATCCGGATGAAGCCATCGATCGGCTGCTGCTGGAGCCCATCGTGGCTGGACGTCATCTGCCGTCGGCAGCAGCTCATTTAATGGACGTCGGTTCAGGCGGCGGATCTCCAGCTATTCCGCTCAAGCTATCCGCCACTGGCGTGTCGCTGACCATGGTGGAAGCCAAAGCGCGGAAATCCGCGTTCTTGCGCGAGGCGGTGAGGACCCTCCAGCTCGAGCGAACCAACGTGGAAACAGCCCGGTACGAGGAGCTTCTCGCCCGGCCCGAACTTCACGAGATGTTTGACGTTCTGTCGCTACGCGCGGTGCGTATCGAAGGCCGCACACTTTTCACTTTACAGGCGTTTGTCAGACGAGGCGGCCTCGTGTTTCTCTTCAGAGGGCCGAGTGGGCCAGATGCGCCGGAAGTGGTCCCACCCCTCCGGTGGGCCGGAACGTTCTCGCTGATGGAAACGCTCCAGAGTCGGCTCACCGTCCTTCAAAAGGTGCTCTGAGGACTGTTCCACGTGGAACAATTCTCAAAACATGCCTTGTTTGCGATTAGTTTGCCCCTCATGAACATGAATTGGTATCCTCAGGTGCCCTCACCTTAATTATTGGTCATTTAACCAAATATGACCGCGAAGATTAGAGCCGTCGCCAACCAAAAGGGGGGTGTCGGAAAAACGACAACCGCGATAAACCTCGCGGCGTCCCTCGCCATGGCGGAGCAGCGCGTCCTTCTGGTAGATCTGGATCCGCAGGCCAATTTGACCAGCGGTGTAGGTCTCAAGGGTCAGGTGGCGCCCGGCGGAACGGTCTATCAGGCGCTCACGGCCGAGATCGAGGATCCGTTTCAATTCGTCTTGAAGACATCCATTCAAGGCCTCTCACTGGTCCCGGCCGACCGAAACCTGACGGGTGCCGAAATCGATCTCGTCACGCTCCCGCGACGAGAGCACCGGCTTCGCAACTGCCTCGATCGCCTGCGCACCGGGTTCGAGTACATCCTGATCGACACGCCGCCCTCGCTCGGCCTCCTCACTCTCAACGCGCTCGTCGCCGCCGACGCGGTACTCATTCCGCTCAATTGCGAGTACTTCGCGCTCGAAGGTCTCGCCGATCTCGTCGCGACACTCCGGCGCGTTCGCGCCGCGTTCAATCCGTCCCTCGACATCGCCGGCGTCCTGATGACGATGTACGACGAGCGGACGAATCTCGGACAGCAGGTGTCCCGTGATATCCGCGCATTTTTTCAGGACCGCGTATACGACACCGTCATCCCTCGCAACATCCGGCTCGGCGAGGCGCCGAGCCACGGCATGCCCGCAATTCTGTACGACGTGAAATCGCGCGGCGCGGAAGCCTACCTCGCACTCGCGCGCGAAGTTCTGGCACGCGATCGAGACGCCGCAGCAACGACCACGGAGCCGCACCATGGCTGACAAACGCCCCGCACTTGGACGAGGTCTCTCGGCATTAATCCCCGACGCTTCCGCGCCGTCCGCCAGCGAACGATCGCTCGACGTCGACACCGATCTCCTCCGGCCCAACCCGTTTCAGCCTCGAACGACGATGGATGAAACCAAGATCGAGGAGCTGGCCAGATCGATCCGCAGCAACGGCATCATCCAGCCGATTGTCGTTCGACGCGTCGAAGGCGGCTACGAAATCGTGGCAGGCGAGCGCCGGTGGCGTGCCTCGCAACGCGCCGGCCTCCTCAAAGTTCCGGTAGTGGTTCGCGAGATTCCCGACGACAGGCTTCTTGCCGCCGCGCTCGTCGAGAACATCCAGCGCGAGGACTTGAATCCGATCGAAGAGGCTCACGCGTACCGCCGCCTTGCCGACGACTATCACCTGACGCAGGAGCAAATCGCTGATGCCGTCGGAAAGGATCGCTCCTCCGTCGCAAACCACCTGCGGCTGTTGAAGCTGCCCCAGGAGATCCGCGCCGAAGTCGGATCGGGCGCGCTCTCGATGGGGCACGCCCGCGCGCTGCTGGCGCTTCCCGACGACGTGTCGCAGCTGCGGATTTCCCACGACGTGATCGCCAGAAACCTGTCGGTGCGCGAAACCGAAGCGCTCGTCAAGAAAGTCGTCGAGCCCGCGCCGCCGAAGACGCCAGTCGAGAAGGATGTCCACACGCGTGCGGCCGAGGAACGCCTCAGGTTTGCGCTCGGCACGCGCGTACGGATTGTGCGCAAGCGAAAAGGAGGTCAGATCGAAATCGACTTCGGTTCCGAAGAAGAGCTGCAGCGGATTTTCGAGATGCTCACGGACGGGGAATAACGGATCTATCGGGTTCGGCAGGGTTCTACGGGGTTCGACAGGGTTCTACGGGGTTCGACAGGGTTCGTACGGGGTTCGACGGGGTTCGACGGGGTTCGGCCGCTCGAATCTGGAGGGACATGAAGAAGCGACTGACTGACTACGCGGCCTGCGCCGGTTGAGCGAGCAAGCTCGCGGCTGGTGAGCTCGCCCAGGTGCTGGGCGATTTGCCCGTGCAGCATGACGACCGGGTCCTAATCGATTATCGGACTTCGGACGATGCCGGTGTGTACAGGATCAGCGAGCATCGCGCCCTCGTCCAAACCGTCGACTTCTTCACTCCGATCGTCGACGACCCGTTCGCCTACGGGCAGATCGCGGCAGCCAACGCGCTGAGCGATGTGTACGCGATGGGCGGACGCCCACTGACGGCGCTCGCCATTGCTGCGTTCCCCAAGGACGCCGAGCGAGAGATTCTCCGGCAGATCTTCGCCGGCGGTGTCGACAAGCTTCGGGAAGCCCACGTCGTCCTGCTCGGCGGCCATACGGTCCAGGATTCGGAAATCAAGTTCGGCTACGCCATCACGGGAGAAATCGATCCCGCCCGTGTGCTGTCGAATGCCGGGGCACGCCCCGGGGATGCGCTTCTTCTGACCAAACCGCTCGGCACCGGGATCGTGTCCACCGCCCTGAAATTTGGGCGGGCGCCGCACGCCGCCATCGATGCGGCGACACGCGAAATGACGACGTTGAATCGAGCGGCGGCGCAGGTCATTGGGGACTTCCCTGCCGGGCTGGTGCATGCGTGCACCGATATCACGGGGTTCGGCCTGATTGGACATGCGTCGGAAATGGCCGTCGCGAGCCATTGCTCCATCGAGATTGAGGCGAGCCAGGTCCCCATGCTCGCTGGAGTTCTGGAACTCGTATCTGGCAACCTCTCGGGCGGCGCGCGAACGAACCGGGAGCACTTCGCAGCGGGTGTGCGGGCCGCGGCGCACGTGGACAGCACGATCCTCGACGTGCTCTACGATCCCCAGACGTCGGGAGGTCTCCTGATTGCCGTGGCCGAGGCGGACGCCGACGCGCTCCGCGGCGCTCTGACCGCCGCCGGACTCAGAGCGACCAGGATCGGCCGCGCCACTTCTCCCTCCGATGTGCGCATCGAGGTGGTTTGATCTCACGACAGAACTGAGAGGAACAGGTCGAGCGAGTGCGTTTCTGAACGACATGTCTTCCGCCGGTATTCTGCGACCGGGATTGCCTTGCACTGTGGCGGAATGGTATAAATTGATGTTTTGTCTGCCGCGCGAATTCGCGGCGTGAGAGGCTCGCCGCCTCGGAGGTTCTGTGCTCCCGGATCTGTCGGTCCTCTGGGTCATCTTTTTCGTGCTGCTGCTCACGGTCGTGCTCGACCGGCTGCTGTTCAAGCCGCTGCTGCGTGTCATGGAGGAGCGGCAGCGTGCCATCACCTCGGCCCGTGAGCTGGCGGAGCGTTCCGCACACGAGGCGAGGCGTGCAGCCGCGGAGTTCGATCGAAAAACCGGCGAGGCTCGCGCGGAACTGTACCGTCAGATGGACGAGATGCGCCGGACGGCTCTCGATGAGCGCGCCGCCATCATGGCCCGTACCCGCGCTGAGGCGGAATCGGAAATCACCGCGGCATCCGCCAAACTGCAGGCAGAGGCCGACGAAGCCCAGCGTCGGCTGTCCGCGGAGGCCGAGGCACTCGGCTCGGCGATCGCAGAACGCATCCTGGGCCGCAAGGCATCCTGACTCCCCGCATCCCTGAAGCATGTGTGATTCGCCGCATATGACACTCGACTGCCATCACCGACGGATCCGCGTGTGGCTGGGCGCTTCGGTGTTGGCGGCCGTCGTGCTTTCCGCCTCGGCGTTTCCTGTCGTGGCGATCGCTGCTCAACAGCACGAAACGGCCACCACGTCGGAAACCGAGGCGCCCCACGGCCAGACGCTCCTCCAGTCCGTCGCCAAGGTGGTGAACTTCGTCATTCTCGGCGGTGTGCTCGCCTATTTTCTCAAGACCCCCATCAACGCCTATCTCGTCTCGCGTGGCACGCAGATTCGGCAGGACCTGGTGACCGCGTCCGAGACGAGGGCGACCGCCGCGGCGCAACTGGCGGAGATCGAACGCAAGCTTCAGGCGCTGCCTGCGGAGCTCGACGCGCTCAAAGTCCAGGGCGCACAAGACGTCAAAGCCGAACAGGCACGGATCGCGCAAGCCGCTGCGGCAGAACGCGAGCGATTGATCGCGCAGACACATCGTGAGATCGAAACGCGGCTGCGCATGGCGCGCCGCCAGTTGACCGAGCACGCCGCCACGCTCGCCGTCAAGATTGCCGAAGAGCGGATCAGGCGCACGATTACGCCCGACGATCAGCTGCGGCTGGTGGATCGCTACGCGGCGCAACTGCGGGAGGCGCAATGACGAGCCGTTCGTCCGGGACACGCTACGCGCGCGCGCTGTTCGACGTGGCGAGGAAAGAAGGGGACCTCCAGCAGGCGGGACAGGATCTCGCGAGCTTCACCGAGCTCGTGTCGCGTCATGAGGCGCTTGCGAAGATTTTCTCGAATCCGGCGATCCCGACACCGAAAAAGAAGGCGCTCGTCGAAGGGCTCCTGGCGCACGCCGGGCGAGTGTCGCCGATTGTCGCGAAGCTGCTGGTTCTGCTCGCGGAGCGCGACCGGCTGACGCTGTTGCCGGGTATCGTGATCGCCTATCAGAACCGGCTGATGGACGACGCGAAAGTCGTGCGCGCGGAAATCGTGACCGCTGTCGGGCTTCCGGCCGATCGCGTGGCCGCGCTGCAGCAGGGACTGGCGCAGGCCGCGGGCCGACAGGTCCAGCTCGAAAGCCGCGTGGACCCGTCCATCATCGGCGGGGCGATTGCGCGCGTCGGCAGCACGGTGTACGACGGCAGCGTCACACGGCAGCTCGAAAAGCTGAAAGAAGCGCTGACGGCGGGGTCGTAAAAAGGGACAAGGACAAGGGACAAGGGACAAGGCGAAGCCCCGCGAGCAAGTGAGTAACGATGGACATCAAAGCCGAAGAGATCTCCAAAATCATTCGCGACCAGATTGGCAGCTATGCCGTTGACGTCGACGTCGCGGAGGTCGGCACGATTGTGTCGATTGGCGACGGCATCGCGCGCGTGCATGGCGTGGAAAAAACCATGGCGGGCGAGATGCTCGAGTTCCCGCATGGGATCTACGGCATCGCGCTCAATCTCGAAGAAGATAGTGTTGGCGTGGTGCTGCTCGGCGAATATGCCGAGATTCGCGAGGGCGATACGGTCAAGCGCACCGGGCGGATCATTTCGGTGCCCGTCGGCGAAGACCTCGTCGGACGCGTTGTCGACGCACTCGGCCAGCCGGTTGACGGCAAGGGGCCGATCGTGTCGAAGCAGATGAGCGAGATCGAGCGCCTTGCTCCTGGCGTCGTCGATCGCACCCCCGTGAAGGAGCCGCTCCAGACCGGGCTGAAGGCGATCGACGCGATGGTGCCGATCGGGCGCGGCCAGCGCGAGCTGATTATCGGCGACCGGCAGACGGGAAAGACGGCCGTCGCGGTCGACACGATCATCAACCAGAAAGGGAAAGACGTCATCTGCATCTACAACGCGATTGGACAGAAGCAGTCCACGATCGCGCAGGTGGTGCGGACTCTCGAGGAGGCGGGCGCGATGGAATACACCATCGTGGTCGCGGCGGGCGCGTCGGATCCGGCGCCGCTGCTCTTCCTCAGCCCGTACGCGGCGTGCGCGATGGGCGAGTACTTCCGCGACAGTGGACGCCACGCGCTGTGTGTGTACGACGATCTCTCCAAACACGCGCAGGCCTATCGGGAAATTTCACTCCTGCTGCGGCGTCCGCCAGGGCGCGAAGCCTATCCGGGCGACGTCTTCTATCTGCATTCGCGGCTGCTGGAACGAGCGGCCAAGCTGCGCAAGGAGCTCGGCGGCGGGTCGCTCACCGCGTTGCCGATCATCGAGACGCAGGCAGGAGATCTGTCGGCCTACATCCCGACGAATGTCATCTCGATCACGGACGGCCAGATCTTCCTGGAGAGCGATCTGTTCCACCAGGGCGTTCGGCCGGCGATCAACGTCGGCAATTCCGTGTCTCGCGTCGGCGGCTCTGCGCAAGTGAAGGCGATGCGTCAGGTTGCCGGCTCGCTCCGGCTCGACCTTGCGCAGTATCGCGAGCTGGCCGCCTTCGCGCAGTTTGGCAGCGACCTGGACAAGGCGACGCTCAACCAGCTCAATCGCGGCCGGCGGCTCGTCGAGGTGCTGAAGCAGCCGCAGTATCAGCCGCTCGCGGTGGAGAAGCAGGTCGCGATCATCTACGCCGCGACCAACGGGTTTCTCGACAACGTGGAGGTCGAGCAGGTGCGGGCGTACGAAACCGGGCTGTTCCAGTTCCTCGACACGAGACGCGCACAACTGCTCGCGGATCTGTCGGAGAAGAAGCAGATCGATGATCAGATCAAGACCGAGCTGGCCCAGGTGTTCAAGGAATTTGGCGATTCGTTCGCCGCAGGACGGAAGACGGCAGCGGCATAAGACAGCTATCGGCTATCAGCTCTCAGCGTCCCCGCTGACAGCTGAAAGCTGACCGCTGATAGCCGACACATGACACAGCAATGCCTTCACTTTTGGATATTCGGCGCCGGGTTCGTGCGGTCAAGTCGACGCAGCAGATCACCAAGGCGATGAAGATGGTCGCGGCCTCACGGCTGCGGCGCGCGCAGGAGCGCATTCAGCAGGCGCGCCCGTTCGCGTTCGAGATGCGGCGCGTGCTCCAGAGTCTCGCGTCACGCGTCGAGCCGTCGGCGCATCCCCTGCTCGACGATCGCGCAGTGCCGAAGGCGAACGGGCGCACGCTCCTGTTCGTCATCACCGCCGATCGCGGCTTGTGCGGCAGCTTCAACACCAACGTCATCAAGGCCTCTGGCGCGTTCATCACCGAGAAGCCCGGCCGCCATGTGACCCTCGGCCTTGTCGGACGCCGGGGTCGCGACTTCTATGCACGGCGCGGATTCGAGGTGCTCTACGAGCAGGTCAACCTCTTCGCCAACTTGAAATTCGACAATGCGCGTGACGTGGCGGCGGCGGCGATCGAGGCGTTCGTGGGCGGCGCGGTCGACGGCGTGTATCTTGCGTACAACGAGTTCAAGTCCGTGATGGTTCAGCACGTCTCCGTCGAACAGCTCCTGCCGATTCCGCGTGGTGCGTTCGAGCAGGGACAGGCCACAGCGGCCGCGTCTCAACCACCGATCGAGTATCTGTACGAGCCGAAGCCGGAGGAACTCTTCAAGAACCTGCTTCCAACGTACGTCGAGGTCCAGGTCTTTCGCGCCCTGCTCGAATCGAACGCGGCGTTTTTCGCCGCGCAGATGACGGCCATGGACGCGGCCACACGAAACTCCGGCGAGATGATTGAGCAGCTGACCCTGTACATGAATAAGGTGAGGCAGGCGGCGATTACGAGAGAAATTATTGAGGTGGTCTCGGGAGCCCAGGCATTGTGAGGTCTTCCAGCGACGGTCTTCCACTTAAAGGTGGAAGCTACAACGTCGGCGTGAGAACGTCGGCGTGAGAGCGTCGGCCGAGAGCGCAGGGCGGGGTCGAACAAAAACAGTGTAGCTTCCGCCTTTAGGCGGAAGCACCTTTCTTAGACGAAAGCACCACCTTCAGGCGGAAGGCACCCTCGGTCAGGCGGATAATCAGGCATTAAAGATGGCAACAGCAGCACCAGCAGGACAGAAAATCGGTAAAGTCGTCCAAGTCATCGGCCCTGTCGTGGATATTGAATTCGAGGGCGGACACCTGCCCGATATCTACAACGCCGTACGCGTTCACTCGTCGGGCACGGGTGGCCATGCGATCGACGTCATCGTCGAAGTCGAGCAGCATCTCGGTGAGAACCGCGTCAGGACCGTTGCGATGAAGCGGACCGACGGCATGCAGCGCGGCATGGAGGCGGTCGATACCGGCGCACCGATTTCAATGCCTGTCGGACCCGCGACGCTCGGACGCGTGCTCAACGTGCTGGGTGAACCGGTGGACTTTCCCGACCGCCCGGTCCTGTCGAAGGAGCGCTGGTCTATCCACCGGAAGGCCCCGACGCTCGAACAGCAGTCGACCGAGCTGCAGATGTTCGAGACCGGCATCAAGGTCATCGACCTGCTCGAGCCTTACGTCCGCGGCGGGAAGATCGGGCTGTTCGGCGGCGCCGGCGTTGGCAAGACGGTCATCATCCAGGAACTGATTCACAACGTCGCGATGAAGCACGGCGGCGTGTCGGTCTTTGCCGGTGTCGGTGAACGCACGCGTGAAGGCAACGACCTCTGGCTGGAGTTCCAGGAAAGCGGGGTCATCAACATCAACGACTTCGAGAAATCCCGCGCCGCGCTCGTCTACGGCCAGATGACGGAGCCGCCTGGTGCGCGGCTTCGCGTGGCGCTGAGCGGGCTGACGGTCGCGGAGTATTTCCGCGATGCTGAAAACAAGGACGTCCTGCTCTTCATCGACAACATCTTCCGCTTCACCCAGGCGGGGTCGGAAGTGTCGGCGCTGCTCGGCCGAATGCCGTCGGCGGTCGGATACCAGCCGACGCTGCTGACCGAAATGGGCGAGTTGCAGGAGCGGATCACGTCGACCAAGAAGGGATCGATCACGTCCGTGCAGGCGATTTACGTCCCGGCCGACGATTATACGGACCCGGCGCCGGCCACCACCTTCGCGCACCTCGACGCTACCACCAACCTCTCGCGCGCCATTGTCGAACTCGGGATTTACCCGGCCGTCGATCCGCTGGCGTCGACGTCGCGTATTCTCGATGCCCGGATAATAGGGGACGAACACTACAATACGGCTCGTGCGGTGAAGCAGATTCTGCAGCGCTACAAGGATCTGCAGGACATCATCGCGATTCTCGGCATCGATGAGCTGTCGGAAGAGGACAAGCTGACGGTCGGCCGGGCGCGGCGCATCCAGAGGTTCATGTCGCAGCCGTTCTTCGTCGGGGAGCAGTTCACCGGTCTTCCGGGCAAGTATGTCCCTGTTGCCGATACGGTGCGGAGCTTCCGGGAAATCGTCGATGGGAAGTACGATCACCTTCCGGAGCAGGCGTTCTTCATGGTCGGGACCATTGACGAAGCGGCCGAAAAGGCTGAGAAGATGAAGGGATAGAGTGCCAAGGGTGCCTGGGGTGCCAAGGGTGCCTGGGGTGCCAAGGGTGCCCGGGGTGCCAAGGGGCGGCCCCGAGCGGGCGGTCTTAGGGGCAAGTCGAGGGTAGCTGGAAACTGAGATCGATGGCTTTACCGACACATATTGATCTGCAGATCGTGACACCCGACAGGGGCATTGTTCAGGCCAAGGTCGACGAGGTCGAAATCCCCGGCGCGGAAGGGTATTTCGGCGTTCTGCCTGGCCACCGGCCGATGCTGGCGGCGCTGTCGCTTGGCGAGCTGTGGTATCGGCAGGGGGAAGAGAAGTCCTACCTGTCGATTGCGTATGGATTCGCCGAGGTGCTGCCGGATCGCGTGACGATTCTGGCTCGGCTCGCTGAGCGTGCCGAGGATATCAACGTCGAGCGCGCGGAGCAGGCGCGCCGCCGCGCAGAGGAGCGGCTGAACCAGTCGAAGTCGGAGATCGACTACGAGCGTGCCCGGATTGCGCTCACGAAATCGCTGATGCGGCTGCAGGTATCCGCGCGGTTGCCGGGAGGGGCCCGCATCGGAGAGCTGAAGCGGATGCGCGACTCGGCGAGGGGTTGACGCGGGCATCATGACGCCGCTGCCTTCGCTGACGTGGGCCGTTACCTCCGATCCCGGTCTCAAGCGAACCAGCAACGAGGACAGCTACTCGTCACGCCCGGACGTCGGTCTGTTCGTCGTGGCCGACGGCATGGGCGGGCACGTCGCCGGCGAAGTCGCGTCCCGCGTCGCGGTCGAAGCCATCGAAGCGTTCATCCAGGAAACCGCGGGCGCCGATAAGAACCGCACCTGGCCCTTCCCCTTCGATCCCACGATCAGCCTCGAAGCCAACCGTCTACGGGCCGCGTTTCGTCTCGCAAACCGCAAGATCGCATCCGCGATTGCCGACTCTCAGGATCTGCGCGGCATGGCCACGACGGCCTCCGCCGTGCTGCTGGGCGCCAAGAGCGCCAGCGTTGCGCACGTCGGCGACAGTCGCGTGTACGTCCTTCGCGGCGGCAAGCTCGAACAAATCACGCACGATCACTCCTGGGTGGAAGAGCAAGTGCGTGCGGGCACGTTGACGCCAACGGCCGCACGGCAGCATCCCTGGCGGAACGTAGTCACACGCGCGCTGTCGGGCGGCGAAGATCCTGAAGTTGATGTGACCGAGGTGGCGCCGCGTCCCGGCGAACGGTACCTCCTCTGCTCCGATGGCCTTTTCACCATGGTGCCCGACCATCGCATCGCGGAACTCCTGGGAGACATGAAGGCGCCACTCGACGCGATTGCCCGCGAACTGGTCGCGGCGGCAAACGAGGCGGGCGGGCCCGACAACATCACGGCGCTGATTCTGCAGATCGATGCTCCGTAACCTCGCCGGGTTGTTCCGCTACCGCGGCCTGATTCAAAGCCTGGTGGCGCGCGAGCTGAAAGCGCGATATCGCGGATCGGTGCTCGGCTTCTTCTGGTCCTTCATCAATCCCCTGTTGCTGCTGCTGGTCTACTCGTTCGTGTTCACTTTCGTGATGCCCGCGTCGCACGATTCGCGCATCGAGCCGTACGCCCTCTTCATGTTCTGTGGGATCCTGCCGTGGACCTGGTTCTCGTCGTCGCTTGCGGAATCGGCCGGTGTGCTCATCTCCGGCGGGAACCTGATCAAGAAAGTGCTCTTCCCGGCGGAGATTCTGCCGATCGTCAGCGTGCTGGCGAACATGGTGCATTTCTTCTTCGGGCTGCCGATCCTGGCGGGATTCCTTATTTACTATCACCGTCCGCTCAACGCCAGCGAGCTCGCGATCTTTCCGCTCGTCGTTCTCGTTCAGCTCGTGTTGACCATGGGCTTCGCGCTGATCCTGTCGTCGCTGACCGTGCACTTCCGCGATATTCGCGACATTCTGTCGAACCTGCTCACGTTCTGGTTCTTCGCGACGCCGATCATCTATCCCTATTTCCTGTTCGAGGATCCGACCAATCCCGGCCGCGTGATCTGGCAGGCCAAGCTGCTGAAGCTGAATCCCTTCACGCATCTCGCGATCACGTACCAGGAGATCCTGTTCTTCGCCGGTCCTGTTGGCCACTTGAAATGGCTTCTGGTCCTCGGCGCCATTTCGATCGTGTTCTTCCTGTTCGGCTATTTCGTCTTCGACCGGTTGCGCGATACTTTTGCGGAGGAAGTGTGAATCGGCTTCCAGGTTCCTGCTGCCAGCTTCCCGCTCCCCGCTCGATTTCTGTCCGCGATCCGGAACAAGCTGAAAGCGGGCAGCTGGTAGCTGACAGCGGCGCGGCAGGAAGTATGAATGCCATCGAGATTACCCGCGCATCCAAGGTGTATCGCCGCTACAGCCGGCGGCACCAGTTCACGACGCTGAAGAGCGCGCTCCTCGCGCGCAGCTTGATTCGCGATCTGCGGCCGGACGAAACTTTCGCGGCGGTGCGCGATGTGACGGTCAAAGTCCCTCGCGGCCGCACGCTTGGCGTCATTGGTCGGAACGGCTCGGGCAAGAGCACGCTGCTGAAGCTGGTTGCGGGGATCACGAAACCGACGAGCGGCACGGTGCACGTCAACGGCCGGATCTCTGCGCTGATCGAATTGGGCGCAGGATTTCATCCGGAGATCTCCGGACGCGAAAACGTCTTCATCAACGGCATCATGCTCGGGTTGACGAAGAGGGAGGTCGCGCGCCGGTTCGACGAGATCGTGGAGTTCGCGGAAATGAAGGACTTCATCGATGCGCCGGTGAAGACCTATTCGTCCGGCATGTACATGCGACTCGGGTTTGCCGTCGCAATTCACGTCGATCCGGACGTGCTCCTGGTCGACGAGGTGCTTGCCGTCGGTGACGAGGGATTCACCCACAAGTGCCTCGACAAGTTCGCCGAGTTCAAACGCCGCGGTAAGACGATCCTGCTCGTCACGCACGCGCTTGGCCTGGTCGAGCGATTCTGCGACGAAGCGCTCTGGATGGACGCGGGTACCATGCGCGCGCTCGGCGACCCGAAACGCGTCGTTGGTGCGTACATCACAGACGTTGAAGTGAGCGAGGAGCAACAACTCGCCGCCGGCGACGCCAAGGCGCAGGAATCGGCGACGGTGATCTCACCTGATGAGCCAGCGACTGCGGTCCTTCCCGATCATCCGGTCGAGACAGCGGAAGGCCCGGCCGACATGTTTCGCGCGACCGAAGGCCGGTGGGGATCGCGCGAGATCGAAATCACCAGTGTCCAGTTCCAGCGGCCCGGATCAGCAGCCGGGCCATGTGTTTCACAGCGGTGAGCCGCTGACGATCCGCATCGGCCTGCGATCGCCGATTGAAAACCAGGACTTTGTCATCGGGATCGGGATCTTCAACGCGGAGGGGGTCTGCTGCTACGGTACGAACACGAACATCGAAGAGCTGAAGGCCATCAGCATTTTCGGCGATGCTGAAGCCTTCTTCACGATCGAAAGCCTGGACCTCGTGGAGGGCACCTACAAGCTCGACGTCGCGATTCACAAGCTCGACGGATATCCCTACGACTACCATCGGCTGCTCTACACGTTCCGCGTGAAATCGCGAACGAAAGACGTCGGGATCTATCGTCCGCGGCACGAGTGGAAGTTCTCCAGCGGCGTCGCCTTCGACCGCGTCGGACATGAAGCCTGACGCCGGCCGTCCGGCGCGCGTGTTGACCTGGGAACAGACCGACGAGTTCGTGAAGTCCGCGCGCGCTTCTGGACGGCGCATCGTCTTTACGAATGGCGTCTTCGATCTTCTTCATCCCGGCCACGTGCGATATCTCCAGCACGCCCGCAGCCTGGGAGACCTGCTGATCGTTGGACTCAACGCGGACGTCTCGGTCAGCAGGAACAAGGGGCCGGGCCGGCCCATCACGCCCGAAAGCGAACGCGCCGAGGTGCTCGCCGCACTGGAATGCGTCGATGCCGTGGTCATCTTCAGTCAGGCCACCCCCGCCGAGATCGTCCGGCTCGTGCAGCCCGACATCCTCGTCAAGGGGGCTGACTGGCCCGCCGACCAGATCGTCGGCCGCGATACCGTCGAGTCCCGCGGAGGAACGGTTGTGCTCGTGACCGTCGAGCAGGGATATTCCACTTCCTCGATCATCGACCGTGTCAGAAGCGCGGGTTAGCGCTACGTTGTCAACCCCCGAAGGGAACGCGCCCGCCTGCCGGATCACATTGACGAAGTCGCGTCAGTACCACGACAGAAAAACAAGAAGTAACTCCCTTTTCTCCCCTTCTCCTGCTTGATCTCGGTACGCGTTGCCGCTCCGGCGCTCACCGTCTAAAATATAAGGTTCGAGCTATTGGCACGTCGCTCACCGTGTCCTCATACACCTCCAGTTCGCTCACGCTGCGCTCGCTGCTGAAGACGGCCGCCAGCCGCCTGCGGCTTGGTGCGCCCGCGCCCCGCGTCTCCGGTCTGACAGCGCCCGCGAAAGCCTTGTTTGCCGCCGCGGCTGCCGAACGCCATCGTGTAGTGCTTATCGTTCCTACGGACGCCGACGTCGAGACAATGACGCGGGACGCGCGCTTCTTCTACTCAGCGCTCGAAGGGTTGTCAGAAACCGACGTCGAGCGGGCCGTCCTTCCGTTCCCCTCGCACGAGGTCGACCCATACCGCGGGCTGGCGCCGCACTTCGACATTGCTTCCGCCCGCGCGCGCGCACTCAGCGGCGCCGCCGACGGCGCCGTCAAGCTGATCGTCGCGTCGGCAGCGGCGCTTCTGCCAAGAATCAGCCCGCCGGGAAGGCTGAGCGCCGTTTCACGGACGCTTGTTCCGGGACACGAGATCTCGCCGACCGATCTTGGCGATCTGCTCGCCTCGGCGGGGTACACGCGGCAGGACCCGGTCGACGAACATGGTGAGTTCTGCGTGCGCGGCGGTGTCGTCGACTTCTATCCGGCCGGTGCTCGTGAGCCCATCCGCCTCGAGTTCATTGGCGACACGATCGAGTCGATTCGGTCCGTACGATCCCGCGACCCAGCGATCAACCGCGGCGCTGGATCAGGCAGCGATTATTCCCCTTCAGGAACTGATCGGGGACATCGAGGTCCTTGATCGATCGTCGACGGCTTTCGATCACTTCTGGGCCCGCGGCCGTCCCATGGTGATTGTGTCGGAACCCGACGATGTGCGAACGCAGGGGGAAAAGACCGCGCAGCAGATCCAGCGAAGCTATGACGAGGCAATCGCGAAGGGAAATCGAGTCGCGCCCCCCTCGAATCTCGTGCTCGCGTGGGACGACGTGGCGATGTGGCTGGCTGGCTCAACCGCTCTCGAAACGCTGGCTGTTGACGGCGACGCGCAGCACATTGCGTGTCAGCCGGCACTGGAATTCGCCGGCCGGGTGCCTGACTGGGTATCGGAGATTCGACGCAGTCGCGAGCTCGGCGAGACGATGATCTTCGTCGCGAATTCCGCAGGCCGCGCCGAACGCACCATTGAAGTGCTCGGCGACTACGAAATCTACGCGGCGCCCATCGAGGGCGCCGAAGAGGTCCGCACGGCGTCTGTGCTCGTCGGAGTCGGTTACCTGTCGCGCGGGTTTCGGCTGCCGGACGCCGCGCTGCAGTTCTGGGCCGAAACCGACGTCTTCGAGGAAGAGCGCAAGACGCACGAGCGCCGGCGATCGGCAACACGGACCTTTCTCTCAGACTTCCGCGATTTGAAGGTCGACGACCTCGTCGTGCACGTGGATCACGGCATCGGCGTGTTCGTCGGCCTCAAGCGCATCGACGTCGGGCTCGCGCCACAGGAGTTCATGGAGCTCCGCTACGCTGGCGAGGACAAGCTGTTCGTTCCCGTCGAGCGGCTCGATCTCGTTCAGAAATACACCGGCGCGACGAGGCCATCGCTCGACAAGCTGGGCGGGACGACCTGGGAAAAAGCCAAAACGCGTGTCAAGAAGGCGATGCGCGACATGGCCGAAGAGCTGCTGAAGCTGTACGCAGCCCGCAAGGCCATGCCCGGTCACGCGTTCACGCCCGATTCACACTGGCAGCAGGAATTCGAGGACGCCTTCGAGTGGGAGCTGACGATTGATCAGGCGAATGCGATTACCGACATCAAACGCGACATGCAGATGTCGGCGACGATGGATCGCCTTCTCTGCGGCGACGTCGGGTATGGCAAGACCGAAGTGGCCATGCGCGCGGCGTTCAAGGCGGTCATGGACGGAAAGCAGGTCGCGCTGCTTGCCCCGACCACGGTCCTCGCGTTTCAGCACCTGAAGACGCTCAGGGACCGTTTTGCCGCGTTCCCAGTCCGCATCGATATGGTCAGCCGATTCCGGACGAAGGCGGAGCAGAAACAGACGCTCGAGGATCTGAAGAACGGCAAAGTGGAAATCATCGTCGGCACGCATCGCCTGCTCTCGAAGGACGTGCAGTTCAGGGACCTGGGGCTGCTCATCGTGGACGAAGAGCAGCGGTTCGGCGTGGCCCACAAAGAACGCATCAAGCAGATGCGGAAGCGGGTCGACGTGCTCACGATGACCGCGACGCCGATCCCGAGAACGCTGAACATGTCGCTCGCGGGCATCCGCGACATGTCCATCATCGAGACGCCTCCGAAGGACCGGCTGTCGATCCAGACCAACGTCGTGAAGTTCGATCAGGAGGTCATCCGGCGCGCGATTCTCACCGAGATGGAACGCGCCGGTCAGGTGTACTTCGTTCACAACCGGGTCGAGTCGATCTACTCGCTGGGCAACCTGATCACGCGACTCGTTCCGGAAGCGCGCGTCGTGGTCGGGCATGGGCAGATGAGCGAGGAAGAGCTCGAGCGCGCGATGGTGGATTTCGTCGCCCACAAGCACGACGTGCTGCTGGCGACGACCATCATCGAGAACGGCCTCGACATTCCGAACGCGAACACCATCATCATCAACCGCGCGGATCGGTACGGACTGTCGCAGCTCTACCAGCTTCGAGGCCGGGTCGGTCGCTCCGATCGCCGTGCCTACGCCTATCTGCTCATTCCGCCCGAAGAGGCGCTGTCACCGGTCGCGAAGAAGCGGCTCGCGGCGATACGTGAATTCAGCGACCTTGGAAGCGGGTTCCGCGTCGCCGCACTGGATCTCGAGATCCGAGGCGCAGGCAACCTCCTGGGCGGCGAACAGAGCGGCCATATCGAAGCCGTCGGCTTCGACATGTACATGAAGCTGCTCGAACAGACGATCAAGGAGCTGAAGGGCGAAGAGGTCGAGGACGAGATACGGGCCAACGTCAATCTCCGGGTCGACCTCAGAATCAATGACGAGTACATCCCGGACATGAACCAGCGGCTGACGGTCTACCGCCGTATGGCTGCGGTCCGGACCGACGAAGAGCTGGATCGTCTGGTCGCTCGAGGTCAGGGACCGGTATGGTCCACCGACCGAATCGGTGCTCAATCTGGCTGAATACGCGTCGATTCGGATCCTGGCCGATCGGATTGGGTTGGAGTCGCTAGACCGCGAAGGCTCCTCCGTCGTCCTAAAGTTCAGGCCGGATGCGAAGCTCGATCCGGCCTGGCTGTTCCGCGTCGTGCAGCAGCGGGGAGACACCATCCTCGTTCCTCCTGCGACCCTGAAACTCGATTTGAAGAAGTCGGTCGCCTCGAAGGCCGCCACCCAATCGCGGCCAGTCGCACAGCTCGGCAAGAAAGGGCGCGATCCAGTGGCCGGAGGGTCGTGGTGGGCGGCGCGGGCGCAAGCGGGCGAGGTCGCGCCAGGGTTCACGAAGGACGAAATCATGCGGCCCGCGAAGGAAGACCCGCGAGCTGTCGATGGGGTCTTTTCACGGGTGTCGGGCCTGCTGCGCGAGTTGAGTGGGGGTCGCTCGATCGAGTAAAATATTGAGCTACAGCAAGTTTAGGGCAACTTTATGAAATACGTTTCCACCCTGGTTCTCCTATGCGCCCTGTCGATCTCGCTTCACGCTCAGACCATTGAGCGCGTGCTGGTCAAGGTCAACGGCGACATCTTTACCCAGACGGAGCTGGAGGAGCGGCAGACGGCGGCCATTCGCGCGCGCATGGGGGTCGACTTCAAGCCGGATATGGTCAACAACAATGAGGAACTGAAGAAGGCGCTGGACGAGGTGACGCCGCAGTTGCTGGTGGACGCGATCGACGAGCTGCTGCTGCTCCAGATGGGCAAGGAGAAGGGCTACCACCTGAGCGACGAACAGTTCAAAGGCTGGCTCGACAATCTGCGTAAGGAGCAGAACCTGACCGACGATCAGAAGTTTCAGGCCGCGCTGAAGCAGGAAGGCATGTCGATCGAGGATCTCCGCAAGAATGTCGAAAAGCAGTTCCTCGTCAGTCAGGTGCAGCGTGACGAGGTCGGGTCCAAACTGAGCATCACCGAGGAAGAGGCGCGGCAGTACTACCTGACGCACAAGAATGAGTTTGCCGAGCCGGCAACGGTCACGCTCCGGGAAATCCTGATCGAGGTCCCGTCGACGACCAAGGGTGGACAGGCCAGCATCAGCGTGGCCGCGCAGGACGATGCAGAAGCAGAAGGCGGAGGCGATTCGCGCGCGTCTGCTCGCGGGCGAGGACTTCGCCAAGGTCGCCGCCGAGTCGTCGGCTTCAGCGTCCAAGGCCAACGGAGGCCTGATCGGCCCGATCAACCTCGCCGAGGTGTCGGTGGCGGTGCAGGAGCTGATTGCCAAGATGAAGCCGGGCGAGATCTCGACGCCGATTCGCACGAATCGCGGCTGTCCAGATTCTGAAGCTCGAGACCATCAAGCCGGCGTCCACTCCACCGTTCGAGAGCCGTGCGCGACGTCGTCGCCGACAAAGTGCACGACGTGCGGCAGCAGACGGAAGTCCGAAAATTCATGTCGCGGGTGCGCAGCCAGGCGCTTATTGAGTGGAAGAACGACGAGCTGAAGAAACTGTACGAGAAGCAGGTCGCGCTCGAGACCGGCGGCGCTGACTGAGACATGGTGAACGATCCGCAGCAGCCCTGGTACGCGATCTGGACGCGTTCACGCCACGAGAACGTCGTTCGTGAGCAGCTCGAACGCAAGGGCTACGAGGCTTTTCTTCCGACGATCACGAAATGGAGCCGCTGGAAGGATCGCAAGAAAAAGATCGACTGGCCGCTCTTCCCCGGCTACTGCTTTGCCCGATTCGACAACAAGGAGCGGCTGCCGATTCTCTCCTGCACGGGAGTCGTCAACATCGTCTCCTTCGACGGCGACATCGCGCCGATTCCGGACTTCGAGATCGAAGGCATTCGGCGTCTCGTTCAGAGCGACCTTCAGTTCGATCCCTGTCCTCTCATTCATGAAGGGATGATGGTCGAAGTCGTCCACGGGCCGCTCAAAGGCGTGGTGGGGCGACTGCTGAGGAAAGGCGCGCATGCGCGTCTAATCCTTGCGGTGGATCTCATCGGTCAGGCGGTCAGCGTCGAAGTCGATGCGGCGGATGTGAAACCGTACTAGAGTGCCAGGGGTGCCCGGGGTGCCAGGGGTGCCGGTGAGGTGCCGGGCGTGCCCAGAGTGCCACGGCCTGTCCCGAGCGAGCGCTCGAGAAGGCGAGTCGAGGGGCGGAAGCTGCAAACGACATGAAGATCGGCTCGATTGATCTTGTCGCCGCCGTTTGCACTCGCGCCCATGGCGGGGATGACGGACACGGCGTTCCGCCGTCTCGTGAAACGCAAGGGCGGCTGCGGGCTGGTCGTGAGCGAAATGGTCAGCTCCGAGGGGCTCGTGCGCGGGATCGATCGAACGCTGGAGTACGCCGAGTACACCGAAGAAGAGCGGCCGGTGTCGATTCAGATTTTCGGCGGCGATCCGGAGAAGATGGCCGCAGCCGCCCAGATTGTCGAGGGCATCGGCGCCGATATTGTCGACGTCAACATGGGTTGCCCGGTGCCAAAGATCGCCAAGCACAACGCGGGGTGCAGCCTGATGCGCGAGCCCGCGCACGCGGCCGATGTCGTTCGCGCGATGGCGCGCGCGGTGAAAATTCCGGTGACGGTCAAGATGCGCGCCGGGTGGGATGCGGATGCGATCAACGCTCCGGATCTGGCGAAGCGGATGGAAGACGCTGGCGCCGCCGCGGTGGCGGTTCACGGTCGCACCGCGGCGCAGTCCTATTCAGGGTTTTCCGACTGGGAGCTGATCGCTCGAGTGGCGGATGGTCTGTCGATTCCGGTCTTCGGCAGCGGCGACTGCGTCGATCCCGAGCAGATCGTCCAGCGGATGCGCGCCGGAAAGGTGGGCGGCGTGCTGGTCGGCCGCGGAGCGTTGCGGAATCCGTGGATCTTCGAGCAGGCGGCGGCTCTTGCCTCGGGCGACACGCCCCGTGACGTGTCGCCAGCCGAGCGCGGTCAGTTCCTGCTCGACTACATCGACCTTCTGATGAACGAGCGCGTCGATGAGGCGGAAGGGTTTCGGCATGTGGCTCCCGGACAGCCCGCAGAGCCCACCCAGCCGGCGCGGGGTCACGAGCGCTGGGTGATCAACAAACTTCGGGCACTGAACTCGTGGTACACGAAGGGCCTCGACAACGGTTCCCACCTCCGCATCGCCATCAACTCCGCGGACTCGATCGCCCACCTGCGGGGTATTATTGAGGACTTTTTCTTCGAGCCCGCGATTCAGCGATCCGAGGATTCGGGATTCAGGATTCAGGATTAGTGATCAGTGATCAGTGATTCCGCGAGCTCGTAGTCGTACGCGAGCGAGCGATCTGCGGATTCAGTGAAGTGGCGTCCCGCGGCCGCGTGCGAGGGATGCTGAAGATAGCTCTTCAATCCGGCAAGATCCTCGAACTCGATCATCACGGCAAACTCGTAGTCGTCGCGCATCAGCTGCTCGTAGCCTGGCAGCGAATGCTTGACGCGGCGTCCCACCCGCAATCGCTTGATTGAGGGAATCTGCGTTGACGCCGCCGCGAGCGTGTCGAGCAGCGCCAGTCGATCTGCCGCAGACAGATTCGGCTTCGGGCTGAACAGAACCACGCTGTACGATCATCGGCCTCCGCTGCCTCCCCGATTTCCGCCACCCGGCGGTTTTCGTCCACCGGCTGGGCGCTGGCCGCGACCCGCGCCGTGTGGGCGCCGTGAATCCGGCTTTCCAGAACCGTGCGGTCGCAGATCGTTGCCCGATCGGCGGCGCTCCTCCGTTCGGTCGGCGCCGTGTTTCCACCCGCCCGGTTTGCCGTCGCGATTGGGTTCTCGATTCCAGGGCGGCTTCGCACGACTGTCCGGCCGGGCCGGCCGACCGAACCGCTGCGGGCGCTCGAGGCGTGGCGCTCGAGCAGGCGGCCGCGGCCGATCCTCATTCGGTTCACGCGTCCTGTCGCCCGCTGGGGACTCGTTCCGATCGCGCCTCAAGTTCTGCGCGAACCGGCGACGCTTCTCATCGCGCGGAACCTTGAACCGATCGCGGGGATCCTGATGTTCCCCGCCGGGACGCCAATCGCGGGGACGGCGGTCCACCGCCGCGCCTGTCCTGGGACGACGCCTCGCGAGGGCGTCGGCGCGTTCCTGGTCCTGGGTCTCCCACAGCCGTCCACGCGCGAACCATTTCATGACGGCGTCCGGATGCCGCGCCTGCAACTGACGCAGCGTCGGCATCAACTCTTCCTGTGTATGTGCGCGGAAGGCGGTCGGCTTTCCTTCGAGAATGATCGTCCAGTAATGGTGCCGGGGAGGCATGCTGCCGATTATGGCAGCTTTGGCGTGCTCGCGTGCGGCTCGAGCCGTTTGAGCTTTTCGATGAGCGTCGTGCGTTTCAGATTCAGCAGCTTCGCCGCCTGCCGTTTGTTGCCTTGCGTACGCTCGAGCGAACGCCGAATCAATGAAAGCTCGACGGTCTCGATGTATCGCGCGAAGTCCAGCCCGTCGTCAGGGAACCACACCTCTGACGAATCCTCTGCCGGCGCCTGCTGCTGAATGTCGGCGGTCAGATCGTGGACGTCGATCTGCGATCGTCCCTGACTGAAGGCGAGCGCCCGCTCGATCGCATTCTCGAGCTGCCTGATGTTGCCCGGCCAGTGGTAGGCCATGAGACGACGGAGCGCGTCCTGCGAGATGGTGACGGGGCTGCGGCCGGATTCCGCCGACAGCTTCTGGAGAAAATGCTGCACCAGGAGAGGAATGTCTTCGCGACGATCGCGGAGCGGCGGCAATTGGACGGGGATGACGTTCAGCCGGTAGAACAGATCCTCGCGAAACGTTCCCTCCGCCACCATCTTGCCGAGATCGGAGTGAGTGGCCGCGATCACGCGAACGTCGATCTTGATCGTGTGCGAATCGCCGACGCGCTCGAACTCGCGCTCCTGCAGCACGCGCAGGAGCTTTGCCTGCAGCGCGGGGCTCATCGTCCCCACTTCGTCGAGAAAGAGTGTGCCCTTGTGCGCCTGCTCGAGTCGTCCCTGGCGGGCGCCGACCGCTCCCGTGAAGGCGCCGCGCACGTGACCGAACAGCTCCGCTTCGAGCAGGGTCTCGGGAATGGCGCTGCAGTTCAGCGCGACGAACCGGTTGGCGCGCCGCGGGCTGTTGTGATGAATCGCGCGGGCGGCGAGCTCCTTTCCGGTGCCGGTCTCGCCCGTGATGAGCACGGTGCTCGAGGTCGCGGCAACCGTTTCGAGAAGCTGGAACAGCTCGCGCATGATGCGGCTGCGGCCGACCAGGCCGTCGATCCGATACCGCTCCTCGAGCTGCGATCGCAGATAGGCATTTTCCGATTTCAAACGCCGTTGTTCGACTGCGGAACGGAGCACATGCAACAGCGCGTCGAACTGGAACGGCTTCGTGATGAAGTCCGCCGCGCCCTGCTTGATCGCCTCCACCGCGTCCTTCACCGTGCCGTAGCCAGTGATCACGATGGCGATGATTTCGGGGTAGCGCTCGAGCGCCGCTTCGATCACCTTCGCGCCGTCGATGCCTGGAAGCCGTAGATCGGTGATGAGGATGTCGAACGCGAAGTCGGCGAGCCGCTGCAACGCCTGTTCGCCGCTTCCGGCCTGTTCAACGATGAAGTCGTGATCGGCGAGGCGTTCGGCAATCGCCTCGCGCAGCGCAGGCTCGTCGTCGACGATCAACAGATGCTTCTGGCCGTCAGCCATTCAATTCGAGTGGGCGGTATTTTGACACCCCGTCGCCGGGCCGGTCAATTCGCGACGGCACCGGCCCTATAGCAGTGGGTCGGGTGTTCCGATACATCTCAACGTACGGCGAGCGGTAACCCCACATGGCCCCGCAAGCTGGGGCCGACGTGAAAAGCAATGATGACTGACCGCAAGACCATTTCAATCATGAAGGCGTGCGAGCTGGTTGGCGTCAGCCGGCGCACCATCTACAACTGGATTGCCAGCGGGAAGGTCGAGTACGTCAGAACCGCGGGCGGATCGGTTCGCATCTTCGTCGACACGCTCTGGCGCGAGCCCGGGCGCACGCACGAGCTGACCAGCAAAGAAGCCTCATGACGCCGGCCGCCGATCCGAGAAGTGCGATGACGTCCGTGGACGAACCGCCAGACCTCGGCCTGCTGTTTCACCGTCTGAACAACCAGCTCGGCATTATCCTGGCGAATGCGGAACTTCTCGAGGCGAAAGTGACCGACGAGATGACCCGCGCGCGCGCCTCGCAAGTCGTGGCGAGCGTGCTCGACGCCATGTCGACCGCCCGTGAGATCCGCTCGCGAACCAAGAACGCTTGACATGTCAATTATTTGACCATTACGTCCAATACGGTCATATTATTGACGATTAGCCCGGCCGTTCAGCCCACGATTTCACGCTCCTTCACGCCTCAGCACTCCCCGTAACTGATTGAATCTGAATATCTTCACATCACTTCACACGCGCGCAACCGATTTCGCTTTTTGATCGTTTTTCCAGTGGTACCGGCGTTGCGGTGATCCAGCCCGGCCGCTGGGTGAACTGCCCGCGGCCGTCGCCATCGCAGTTGCTGGAGGACACGATCAATGCAGCGTCAGCCCCTCGCCGCCCGTCACCGTCAGCGAATCGCCGCAGGCCTTCCGTTCGTCGAGTCCCTGGCGCGCCGCGTGGCCGCATCCATGCCGCACTCGATCGAGCTGGGAGATCTGGTGCAGGACGGGATGATTGGCCTCATCGATGCGGCGTGCCGGTTCGATGAAGACCGCGGGATCAAGTTCGAGACCTTTGCCGAGCGTCGTGTGCGCGGCGCCATGATCGACGCGCTTCGGCGGGATGCCTGGCCCCGGGGAGTCCGCCGGCAGCGGCGTGAGCTCGAAGCCGCGCGCGAAGAGCTCCGCCGCGAGCTCGGCGCGGAACCGTCGCTCGCCGATCTCGCCGCGCGCATCGGGTCCGACGAGGTGCGTCTGGGCCGCACGATCGTCCGGATCAACACGATCGAGTCGACCTCGCCGCTGTCGGCGGGGGACAACGTCGACGGATCCTCGCTGCCTCCCGCGCTGGTGCCTTCTGAGCCGCAGTCTCCCGACAAGGCCTATGAAGAGCAGGAAGTCCGCGATCGGATCCGTGCGGCGATTGCGTCGCTCCCGCCGCGGGAACGCAAGGTGATCGGCCTCTACTACTACGGCGAAGCCACCATGAAGCAGATCGGCGCCGAGATTGGCGTCAATGAATCGCGCGTCTCGCAGCTGCACGCGCGCGCCGTTCAGCGGCTGCGGAAGGCGCTCGGAGCGGATTGCCCGAGCGATGCCATCAGCCCGGCCGTCCTGTCGTTTCAGAGCACGATGCGGCGGCTGCGCATGGCGAAGGCCGAGATGCCGCACGAACCCGGCGTGGTCTTGCAGTATCGGACGCCTCAGGTTGCCCAGCCGAAACCCGCGCCGAGACGCAGAGCGTCATCGATCCGACGCGAGCCGGTTGCTGCAGCGCGCTGAGGTGGGATCTCACGCGGGATCGCGAGGCGCAGCCCGCTCACTCGGATCTCACGCGGGGATCGCAGAGGCGAGACTCGCTCACTGGATCTCACGCGGAGCAGAGGCGCAGAATCGCTCACTGGATCTCACGCGGATGATCGCAGAGGGCGCAGACCCGCTCACTCGGATCTCACGCGGAGGATCGCGGAGGGCGCAGAGTCGCTCACTCGGATCTCACGCGGGGGATGGCAGATCACCGAGAGCCCGTCGAGCTCTATTCCAGCATTTCGCGTGAGACTCGCAGCAGATCTTTCAATCGAAATGGTTTGGCAAGCCACCGGCAGCCGGCCTCTTCGAGAAAACGTTCGGCGTCCGTGCCGGCGACGTCGCCGGTGACGAACAGCACGCGCCGCGCCATTGCCGGATCCGCGGTGGCGAGCTCGCGATAGAACGCGGTGCCGTCGAGTCTGGGCATCTTCAGGTCGCACACGATGAGATCGTAGGGGCGTTCCTTCAGACGATCGAGCGCCTCGATGCCATCGCTGGCGCGGTCGACGAGAAATCCTGCGTCCGCCAGCGCTTCCGCGACGGCGGCTCCAAGCGCGACCTCATCTTCCACGACCAGCGCGGCAGCTCCGACGCGCACGTCGCCGGGCGTGTTGCTGCGTTCAGGCACCCGCGGCAACGGTGGTTTGAGCGGACCCGCGCCTACTGGCAGTTCGACGTAGAAAGATGCGCCGCGTCCCGGCTCGGACTTCACAGTGATCCGGCCGCCGTGCTCCTGCACGATAGCGTAGGCTACCGTCAGTCCCAGGCCGGTCCCCTTGCCGACCTCCTTGGTCGTAAAAAACGGGTCGAAAATCTTCGGCTGCACGTCCTCGGGCACACCGGGGCCATCGTCGTTCACCTCGAGGATCACCGCGTCGCGGTCGGCGTCGTGCCAGGTGCGCACGATGAGCGTCCCTCTGCCGTGGGCGCTCAGCATCGCCTGTTCCGCGTTGATGATCAGATTGAGCAGCACCTGCTGGATCTGGTGAGGATCGGAAAACACCTCGGGCAAACCGGACGCGAGCGCCTCCAGAATATTGATGTTGCTGATCCGCTGTTCGTATGACCGCAGCGCGAGCGTCTCGCGGACGACCTGGTTCAAGTTGACCATTGCCCGCGTGGTGTGCCGCTTGCGGGCGAATGTCAGGAGGTTGCGGACAATCTTTGCTGCGCGCTCGGATTCGCTAAGGATGGTTTCGAGGCCCCGCTTCGTCTGATCGTCCACCGAACGCTGCGCGAGCCGCTCGGCCCAGGTCAGAATCGTCGCGAGCGGATTGTTCAGCTCGTGGGCCACTCCGGAAATCGTCTGACCAAGGGCCGCCAGTTTTTCCGCCTGTAGCAGCTGATGATAGAGATCGCGGGCCTGATCCTCGAGCCGCTTGCGCTCGCTGACATCGCGCATCAGCGCTTCCACGCGAATGCCGTCGGCAGACGGCTCCGCATGCGCGGTGACCTCGACCCACATGGCCGATCGGTCCGCGCGCCGGAGTCGCAGGAGATAATCCGAAATGGCGCCGTCCCGCCGAAGCCGTTCGACGAATCCGTCGCGTGCCTGCGGATCGACAAACCGTTCGAGCTCGAACGGCCGCACGTCTTCCTGCGGCGTCTCCGCCGCGTAGCCGAACATCAGCTTCAGAAAGGGATTCGCCGACAGCGTCTCCGCCGCGGCATCCGACAGCGTGCCGATATAGACGCCTTCGTGCACTGACTCGAACAACCGTGCGAACGCTTCGGGCGGAGCCGACGTCAGCTGGGGGTCGGGCACGAGGGGATTATACGAGTGTTCGCGCCGGGCTGAAGGCCTTACTTTCCTTCCGGAACGGGTGACGTCGGCGTCATGGTGGCGTATTGAGTCCGATAACGCTCTTCGATGGTGGATCGGATCTTCGACACGCTGACTCCGGACCTGTGCATCTGCATCGCGTCACGCGCGACATCGAGGCAGATGCCTCAGGTCATGCCGTGAGGATCCCACGTCGGACGCCCGCTGGCGTCGCGGCTCTGGATGAAACAGTCGTCGTTGTCCTTGTGGCCCGAGCGCTGGCAGCCGCAGAAACACGGCACATAGTGCAGCACTTCGGGGTGGCGTGCGGCGAACGTATAGACGGCGCGAACCACCTCCGCCGGCCGGGGCACCTCATAGGGAGTTGTCGGCAGCGGCGGCAGCTCTCCCGTGTACGCTGGAGGAGGGGGCGTGAACTGAACGAGCGCTGGTGGCGGAGCCTCGACAGCGGGTGGCGGTGCGGAGGCGGGTGACGCATCCGCGACCGGTGCCGGACGGTCCTCTGAGCGGCACCCGAGTCCACCAAATGCCACCGTCATCGTCAAAACGACCCACGCGGCGCGAAACCTGCTCACATCGTCATCTTAACACCCGTGGACATCGGCACGGCGACGCCGGTAATCTGACGCGATGTTCACGTCGTCGTTGCTCAAGGACAAGGTCGCCATCATTACGGGCGGCGGCACCGGTCTGGGGCTCGCCATTGCAAAGCGAATGGGAGAGCTCGGCGCCGATATTGCCGTGGGCAGCCGCCACGCCGAGCACCTCGAACACGGAACGGCCGACCTGCGCCATGCCGGGCTCGATCCGCTTGCCGTGCAGGTCGACGTGAGAAAGCCAGAGCAGGTCGATGAGATGGTCGGCCGCGTGCTGCGGCATTTCGGTCACATCGACATCCTGATCAACAACGCCGCGGGCAACTTCATCTGTCGCGCTGAGGACCTGTCGCCCAACGGATGGAACTCGGTGGTTGGAATTGTCCTGAACGGCAGCTTCTACTGCTCACGCGCCGTCGGTCGCCACATGATCGGTCGCGGGCGGGGCGGGTCCATCGTCTCGATTCTGGCGAATTACGTGTGGACCGGAAGTGCGGGAACCGTGCACTCCGCCGCCGCAAAGGCCGGTGTGATGTCCATGACGCAGACGCTTGCGGTCGAATGGGCCGAGCACAACATCCGCGTCAATGCGGTCGCGCCAGGTCCGATCGAAACGCCCGGAGCGGCGCAGCAACTGTGGAACACGCCGGATGCGGTTCGCCGGATAACCGATTCGATTCCATTGAAGCGGTGGGGCAAGCCGGACGATGTTGCGGACGCCGTCACCTTTCTGGTTTCCGATCATGCGGGATTCATCACGGGTGAAATCCTGACCGTCGATGGCGGCGCGTGGCTCGGCAAGGGGCCGTTTCGGTTCGTGTAATCGCACGTCCAACCGCAACTTGGCCGCGCCCGATTCCCCGTCAGCGTCATAATGGTTTGAGTTTGATGCACCGACACGCCTCCCGCGCAGTTCTGTCTTCGGGCGCATGACGCCTCCGACAGCTCGCCAGCGCCGTCTGGCCTACCTTTCGTGGATCACCGTCTGTATCGTGTGGGGCACGACGTTTCTCGGGATTCGCATCAGCCTGGAAACGATGCCTCCGATGCTGATGGGCGGCTTCCGCTGGTTTTCGGCAGGCGCGCTCCTGGCCGCCTATGTCGTCGCGAGCGGAAACACGCTGCCAAGTCCCCGAAGGTGGGGCGGCATCGCGCTGCTTGGTTTCCTCATGCTCGGTTTGGGGAACGGTGGCGTCGTCGTCGCGGAACAGTGGGTGCCGAGCGGTCTCGCGGCGGTGATCGTGGCGTCGAACCCATTCTGGATGGCGGCGGTCGAGGCCGCCCTTCCGGACGGCGAGCGGCTGCGCGCCAACATCATCGTCGGCCTCAGTATCGGATTTACCGGGATCCTCGTGCTCGTGTGGCCGGATCTGACGCTCCGAGCGGGGGATCGTCGCGGCTTTCTCGCGGGCGTCATTGCGCTGCAGGTCGCGTCGATCGGGTGGTCGCTTGGATCCGCGTAATCAAGACGGCATGCGCGCAAGGACAACGTGCTCGGCACAACTGCGTGTCAGATGCTGGCCGGCGGAATCCTGATGACCGCCGCCGGCACAGTCCGCGGCGAATGGTCGCATCTGTGGTTCAATCGGGAAACGACGATCGCGCTGGTATACCTAGCTACTGTTGGCGCGATCGGTGGCTTTGTGGCTTACACGTACGCTGCTGCGGCACCTTCCCGTGTCGTTCGTGTCCTTGTACGCCTACATCAATCCGATCATCGCCGTCACGCTGGGCGTGCTGATTCTGCACGAATCGTTCGACTCGCGAATGGCGGTTTCGGCCGCGCTCGTGTTCTGCGGCGTCGCGGTCGTACGCTGGAGCGGACGGAAGGCCGTCTCGGACTCCGGTCTGGAAGCCCAGGCGGAGCCGTCGACGTAAGAGTCAGCAGAGGTCGTCGGAGTCAGCGGAGGTTCTGCACCACAGAGGCAGCGGAGTGAGCAGAGTATATTTTTATAGATCTCTGTTCACTCTGCTTCCTCTGTGGTGAGGACACTCTGATATCTCTTGAACACTCCGTCGACTCCGACTCAATCAGACGCGTCGACCGCTGATCAAGCGCACCAGGAAGAGGACGATGGCGATGACCAGCAGTATGTAGATGAAGTTTCCGAGAGTGTACCCGCTGACCATCCCAAGCAGCCACAATACGATGAGGATGATCGCAATCGTTTCGAGCATGTTCTTCTCCTTGCCGCGGCGTTTCCCGCGGCCGGTTTCTTGACCTTCGATGCCCCAGCAACGGCTGTGCCGCACCAGCGGGACGCGTAAACGGTGTTCAGTCAGATTCCCGTTCTGCCTGGCACTAGTCTTGTGTTTTGTGACGATTGGCGGGCTTTCCTCGGCGGTATTCGCACAGGAAAGCGAGCCAGCTCAGCCGACCAACTCGACGTCAACCGGTAAACAGGCCGTTTTGTTTCTGACAGGCGGTGCGATCGGGTTCGCGGCGCACGAAGCAGGGCACGTGATTGCCAATCTCGCGTTTGGTGAGAAGCCAGGTCTACAGAAAGTGGATTTCCACGGCCTTCCGTTCTTCGCCATCACCCATCGGAGCGGGGTGTCAGCCGATCAGGAGTTCGTCATTTCATCGGCTGGCTTCTGGATGCAGCACGCCGAGAACGAGTGGCTGCTGACCAAGCGTCCAGACCTCAAGTCGGAGCACGCGCCGATGGCGAAGGGCTTACTCGCCTTCAACGTCCTCGCATCAGTCGCGTACGCTGGGGCGGCATTCGCAAGGACGGGTCCGGCCGAGCGCGATACACGCGGGATGGCGGCCTCTTCGCGGATCGACGAGCCATGGATCGGCGCGCTTGTCCTGACCCCGGCGCTGCTGGATGCCTGGCGCTATTACCACCCGAATGCGAAATGGGCGGTCTGGACCTCTCGCGGTGTCAAAATCGGGATGGTTGTTATGGTTGTACGGTAGCAGGCGGCTCAGTGGGCTCGTTACGCGGGCCAAGCGCGAACGTCATCGTACCCTCGACGACGACCTGATCGTTCACGCGCGCGATCCCGCGAAGGACTCCCATGCGGCTTCGCAGTCGTCGCACCACGGCTTCGATGACGACCTGATCCCCCGGGTGTACGGGCTTTCGGTAGCGCACACGCTCGATCCCCATGAAGTAGATCAGCTTTTCGCGGTTCTCGGGCTTCGCGAGGATCATGATCGCGCCGACCTGCGCCACCGCCTCGGTCAGGATTGTGGGAGGCAGCGCCGGAGGGCCGCCAGGCTGGTGCGCCAGGTACCGTTCGTTCAGCGTCACGTTCTTGATCCCGACGATGCGCTTGTCGGGCTCGAACTCTGTAATGCGATCGACGAGCAGAAATGGATAGCGATGCGGAAGAATCCGCTCGATCGCGCTGTAGTCCAGTGGTAAGGAATAGGTCGCATAGCCGCAGCGCGAAGTATAATCGGTATTCCTCCCAGCGGAAGGATGACACCTCTACGTGAGCCAGTCATTTCCCTCAGATAAGGCCCCGGCAGATCAAAATGCGGGAGAACAGTCGAAGGCGTCCGAGCAGGAGCTCGTCACGACGCTATTCGATCTGGGCCGTCAGGTTACCGCGGTGCTGGATTTCGATGATCTGCTGCACCAGATCCCCAGACTGATCGGTCGTCTGATCTCGTTCGAGTCGTTCGCCGTCTACCTCCTCGACGAGCGGCGCGGCGATCTGCGCGTCGCATACGCGGTCGGTTACCCACCGGTCGAGAAGCCGATTCGGTTGAGGCCCGGCATGGGGCTCGTTGGCGTGGCGGTCGCGACGGAGCAGCCCGTGCTCGTCAACGATCTCCAGACCGATCCTCGCTACATCGAGTTCGTGCCGGGGATGAACTCGGAGATCGTCGTCCCGCTGCTGCACAAGTCGCGGCCGATTGGCGCGCTCAACATCCTCAGCCGCCACCGTAATCAGTTCACGCCCGACGATGTGGCGATCGTGCGGCAGTTCGGCGCGCACGTCGCTGTCGCGCTCGTGAATGCACGACTGTTCGATCGCAGCCGTCGCGATGCCGAGGCATTCGAGACGCTGGCGGAGATCGGCCGCGATGTCGGCTCGGTGCTGGACCTCGACCAGCTGTTCTCCCGAATCGCGCAGCTGACCAAGCGGGTGATCGACTATCGCACCTTCGGCATTCTGCTCCTGGACGAGGAGAGCGGCGAGCTGGAGATGAAAGTCGCGGTGCAGTATGGCGAAAAGGTGGACGTGCCGCGCGTGCGGCTTGGCGAAGGTCTCGTCGGCTACGCGGCGCTCCATCGTGAGCCGGTGCTGGTCTCGGACGTGTCGCAGGATCCGCGCTACATCAAGCTGGTGCCCGATGTGCGATCTGAGCTGGTCATTCCGATGCTCCTGAAGGATCGCTGCATCGGCGTCGTCGATCTCGAGAGCCCCGAGCTCGACGCGTTCACGAAGCGCGACGTGGAAATCCTGACGCTGCTGGCCAGCCAGGCGGCTGTGGCGATTGAGAACGCGCGGCTCTACGAGGAGGTCCGTGCGAACGAGGAGCGCCTCGAGAAAGAACTTCGCTTCGCTCAGCGTGTCCAGACCGCTCTTCTGCCTGCCGGGCCGCCCAAGCGATTGAAAGGCATCGAAGTCTCGGCGGCGTTTGCGCCCGCGCGAGAGGTTGGGGGCGATTTCCACGACTACCTGTCGCCAGAAGCGCACACGCTCGTGGTCGCGGTCGGTGATGTCTCGGGAAAGGGCGTTCCCGCTGCTCTCTACAGCGCGTTCGCAGCGGAGCTCGTTCGCGGCCGAACGTTCCGGCGACGGTATCTTCCAGATCGATCGAGCCCCGCGGGCGTGCTCTCGTCGGTCAATACAATTCTCCAGCAGCGACAGCTCGAGGAGTATTACTGCACCCTGTGCTATACCGTGTTCGATTTGAAGCGGCGTTTCCTGACGCTCGCGAATTCAGGATTGCCTTACCCGATCCGCTGCTCAGCGGAAGGCTGCGCTGCAGATCGAGCTGCCCGGCGTGCCGCTCGGATCGTTTCAGGGATCCACGTACGATGAGGTCACCTTCGCCCTTCATGCCGGCGACCTGTTCGTGATCTGCACCGATGGGGTGTTCGAAGCGATGAACGCGCAGGGACAGGAGTTCACCGCGGCGCGCCTCATTGAGGTCGTCGCCGGGCTCCGCGACCGGCCGGCGCCGCGCGTCGTGGAAGGCATCTTCGAGGCGGTTGCCAACTGGCGCGGTGAGACGCCGCCGAACGACGACATGACCGCGGTGGCCGTCCGGATCACCGCCTGAGCGCGACCCGCGGTGAGCGCTGACCGGAGTCAGCGCCCAGCCGCGACATGTTCATCGACCTTGAAAAGAGATGCCTGTCTGCTCGAGGTGGAGACCCACAGCCTGACCACCAAAGGTGGCGACATCGTTCACCCGCCCCTTTACACGAACCCGCGCGCCTTTCGTGGGCGTGTGGCCATTCTGCGAGAACACCGTCAACTCGCCGGTTCCATCGTCGATCTTGTACACCTTGAAGGGAACCATTGGTACCCCCCACGCGCTGGTGACGACGCCGTTGATGGCAACCGTCTTATTCTGGTACCGACCGGGGTTGTATTTCAGTTCCGCGACACTGGGCGTGTGCAGCGCGCAGCCGGACAATGCGGCCGCGACGGCAACCGGTCCGATCAAACGGGCGAAGGCTCTGGCCATGCACAACCCTCCAGATGAAAATGCCGCGCGGAATCTGCCTGACTTACGACGGGATGCGGCGATGCCAGCGCCTGCCTGAGTTACGCACCCCGTTGATTCCGCGCGACACCAGGACTTACATCAAAGGCTGTGCCCGTGCATGCCTGGCGGATCCTTCAGCAAAACGGCGATGTCGAGACCGGTGACCGTCCCATGCCGGGGACGCACGTGACCTCGAAACAAATCAGTGGGGTGAACCGTCTCGCCCAGGCGACCCTTCGACAGGCTCAGGGTCGTCCTGAGCGAGGTCGAAGGACGAGGGCTGGCAGGCGCTGGGGGTGCCCGCCTTCGCCAAGGCTGCAGCGAGGTCTCGCCGTAGCGCGGCACAGTCGTACGCGCGCGGAGGCGGAGGGCGCCAGCGCAAATTAGAAACGATAGGTCAGTCCGGCACGCGCCCGCTGCACCTGTATGTCGTCCGGCCGGGTTTGAAAGTCGTACCCGACCTCCAATGTGACGAACGGCGTAAAGCTGCAGCTCGCCCGCACTGCGAAAGTGTCGGCCTCGATCGCGATGCGGTCGATGGTCAACCAGTCGAGCCGATCGATTCCGTGCGTGTATCCCACGCCGAGCCGAAAGCTTTTGGTGATCGCTCCGCTCAGTCGAACCGCGACGGTGTCGGTGGGCACGTCGTCAAGACCCGTAGCCGTCGTGTTGCCGTGAAGATAAGCGATCGACGAATCGACGCTGTTGGAGAACTTGATCGTCAACTCCGGCCCGCCGATCCACAGGTCGGCATCCTCGAATTCCGCATACCGAACGAGTACGCCGAACGTAGCTCGTCGCTCTGTGAATGCGAACTCGCCATACACATCCGACTTCGGCAGGTATGTGGGGTCGAAGCCAAAGAGCGCTCCGCCGCTGAGCTTTGCATGACGCGCGATGGCCCACTCGAGTCCTGCGCCGGCACGCTGATCGTCGATGCCGAATAGACTTTCAACCTGTCCCTGCGCGATCAGGCGCAGTGAATCGCCGGCGCGTGCATTGAGGATGAACGTGCCCACGTGCGAGTCGTCGACATCCACGTTCACATGTTCAAAATCGTAGTCGAGCTCGAGGCGGTGCGCGCGTTCGGCACGCAGCGCATCGGCCTCCGCGCGAATCTGCGCGTTGTTTGGATCGATTGCGATCGCCCGCATGTAATAGGCGAGCGCAAGCGTCGTGCGATTGGCTGCCCGATGCAGCCGGCCCTGAGCCGCCAGCACCGCGGGCTGATCCGGGGCGAGCTTTTCCGCGCGGCTCAACGCGTCGCTGGCTTCGCTCAGGCGGTCGAGCATCACGAGCGACTCTCCGAGGCCCGTCAGGGCGCCCATGTTCTGCGGCTGCGCCGCAAGAATCGACCGGTAGACCTCAACCGCGTGTTCTGGATGCCCGAGTTGTGTATGGAGCCGGGCGATCCAGAGGCGCGCCTCGATGTCGTCCGGGTTGGCAGCGGCGAGGGCTTGGAACTGCTTCAGCGCTGCCTCATACGCTCCGGACTTGGCCAGCCGTTCCGCCTCCGCGCGCGGGTCTTGCGCCTGCGGGGGCGCAAGGAGGGTCACGCCCAGAATAGCGGCTGAAATGAAGATCATGGGGGCGAATCGTCCCTTTATGGCCTCCGGACCATCAGCCGGCCCCGGGTGATCCGGCGCGCCGCCGAGGGCACAACCTTTTGCGGGAGGGCCTCGTCTCACTTTTCGGAACCTCGGAGCCGTTTCTACAGGGCTTTTATCGGGGTTCTGCGGGGTTCTGCGGGGTTCTACTCGGTCCTGCGGGGTTCTACTCGGTTCGAGACGCTTGTAGGAAGTTGTTCTGCAGTCGGAGGCTGATTTATGAACGCATGGAAGATCGCCGCGCTTGCCGCGGTGTTGGTATTCGCCGCAGGCGTGGGCGCGGCAGTGCTCCCGCCCGCACACGCCCAAGCGGCGGCGCGCGCGCCCCGCGCGTTGCAGATTCTCGGCGGTCGAGGCAGCCAGATTGGCGTCACCATTCGTGACGTCGAGGAGGGGGATGCCAAGGCCGGGAAACTGGCCGCACCGTCCGGAGTCATCATCGAAGAAGTGACGGAAGAAAGTCCTGCGGCGAAGGCCGGACTGAAGAAAGGCGACATCGTTGTCGAATTCGACGGCGAGCGCGTTCGCGGCGTCCGGCAGTTCACCCGGCTCGTGCAGGAAACGCCGCCCGGAAGGAAAACGCAGGCTGCGGTGATGCGCGACGGGCAAAGGGTCAATGTCACCGTCGAACCCCGCGAGAGCGATGGGTTCAATATCTTTGCAGACCGGAATCTTGGGGTGCTCGGAAATCTTGACGGAGACTTTCGATTCGATATCCCTCGTCCGGCCACGCCGGTGCCTCCGTCGGCGCCAAAACCGCCCGCGCCGCCCGCGTTTCCTGACGTCGACACCTTCATCTGGCGGAGCGGGAACGGGCTTGGAATCACCGTGAGCGAGCTGTCAGATCAACTGGCCCAATACTTCGGCACCAAGGACGGTGTGCTCGTGAGTTCGGTGGCCGACAACTCGGCAGCGTCGAAAGCAGGTATCAAAGCCGGCGACGTCATCACGTCGTTCAACGGATCGGATGTGACCGGCGCTTCGGATCTGCGTCGACGTATTCAGCGTCTGGAAGACGGTGAGGATTTCACGGTGGGCGTGGTTCGCGACAAAAAGACCCTGACGCTGAAGGGTAAGGCCGAAACCACTCGGCCGCGGCGGACCTATCGCTCGATTATTTAGGGCTCATGATCGCCGTTTAGATGGCGTCGGCGCGAGCCTGCGCCCGTGTTGAAGGCGGCCCGACGAGCGTTGCGAGCTGGGCAGCAATGATCGAGGCGGTCGCCAGCTTCACGGGATCCTTTTCGCCGTGACGGCGCACCTCCGCGGCCATGATTCCCACGCAGCCGACCGGGGTGACGAGGGGAGCGGCAATGGCGCCGTTCGACACCGAATCCGTGTCGACGGTTTGCAGCAGCGAAGTCCGAAGCGCTGCGGCCGTCGCGTTCTCGGCGTCGCGCAGAATCGTCCCGAGCCGCAGTACCATCTGCTGTGGGTAGCCGTACGTGACGATCGGGCTGAGCTCCCGACCGTCAGGATCGGCGATCCACAAGACAATCCCAGGCGCGTCGAGCACGGCCGCGGCACGGCCGAGAAGCGCCGGCAGCGCGCGCGTGTCCACCACGCGTGCCAGATCGGAGCAGAGAGACGCGACCGAATCGAGGTCCATGGACGGCGCGGGTGTCTGGTGCGACGGCGCGGCCGAAGCGGGACCTGCGGCAGGTTCGACGGGTCGCGACCGGTCGGCCGCGCCGACAGGCCTCATCAGCGGGGGATCCTTCCGTGTCTCACGGGCGCGGATCGTCGCCGGTACCGGAACGAGCATCACAACTGTGACGAGCGCGAGCAACGTCGTTGCGCCAACCGCGCCGACTTCGGCGCGTCGCGTGAAGACATGCGCGGCGTCCCGCGCCACCGTCTCCGCACTGCGCGCGTCCTCGATGGAGGCCGCCATGGCGTCGGTGCTCGCGAACCCGTCCGCGAAGATCACGTCCGAGGCGAGCAGCGCCTGACCGTTGCGCACGTAATCGCGCGCGCGTCGATCGATCTGTTCGAAATCCTGGAGTGCGCTCGCGGCGTTGTCGATTGCGGACTGTGCCGTTGGTGACGCCGCGTGCGCCCGCAGGAATTCAAGACGACCGCTGACCGTTCTGGCTGACTCGGCGACCTTTGTAATCCAGACCGCCGTACCCTGTCCGGCCGCGACGTACGCGTGCTGCGCGGCACGCATTTCGAGAACGCTGCGCTCCGCTTCTCTTGCTGCTTGGTCGAAAGCCCGAACATCATCAACGCTCTGTCGCGCGTGAGATTCGCTGGTCCACACGAAGTACGCCGTCGTGCCGCCAGCCATGATGAACACAGCCAGGAGCACCAGGCGCACCGCCAGACTTTTCATGCCTCCTCCGGAACGGTGATGATGTGACGCTACTATAACAAGGTTCGTGCGCGACGCGCGCGGCAAAAGCGGAGGAGATGTTGTCGATCGTTGCGATCATCAATCCGATCTCGGGCGCCGGCGCGGATCCGACGATGGCACAGCGACGAATTGACGTGGTCCGCGATGAAGCGCGACGTCGAAATCTGTCAGCCGAGATCCATTTGACAGAACGCGCCGGCCACGCGCGCGATCTCGCGGCCGCGAGCGCCGCGAGCGATGTCGATCTTGTAATCGTGTGGGGCGGCGACGGAACGGTCAATGAGGCCGGCGGCGCGCTGATCGGCACGAACACCGCGCTCGCGCTGGTTCCGGCGGGATCAGGAAACGGCCTGGCGGCCGCACTGGGTACACCGCGCGAGCCTCACGCCGCGCTCGCCATGGCATTCGATGGCGCCACGCGTACGATCGACGCCGGCCTGCTGGCGAATCATCCCTTCTTCAACATCGCGGGCATTGGTTTTGACGCACACGTCGCGCGGTTGTTCAACGAGCGCGGCGCCGGTCGACGTGGCGGCTGGCCTTACATCGTGATTGGAATCCGTGAGGGTTGCCGGTACGCCGGCGCTGAGTACTCGATCGATCTCGATGGCGATCGTCGTCGGGTGCGCGCGCTGTTGATCGCCTTCGCCAACGGGCGCGAGTACGGTATCGGAGCCCGAATCGCTCCGCTTGCAGAACTCGACGATGGGTTGCTCGATGCGATGATTGTTGAGCAAAGGCCGGCGCTCCTGCGGTTTTGGGATGCGCGGCACCTGGCGAGGGGCACCGCGCATCGCGCGCCGAGCGTCTTCATGAAGCGCATCACCCGGGCGGTCATCGAGGCCGACGGCCCGATGGAGTTCCACGTCGACGGTGAGCCTGGCATCCACCAGGATCGAATTGAGGTGCGGATTCTGCCTGCCGCGCTGAAGGTTCGTGTGGCGCGCGCGTAAGGATCAGCTCTTCGGTTTCAGGATCGCGTACGCGGGAAGTCCAGCCGCTGACATGCGCTGGAGGATCTGCTTCGCCGGCTCGGCATCGGGGTCTTCTGCCTCGAATTTGATCTTCACGTATCCGGCCAACGCCTGCTTCACGTCATCGCTTGCCAGCGTGGTTCTGTCCATCGTCAGGCAGTTCTTGCACCAGGTGGCCCACGCATCGATGAGGACCGGTTTCTTTTCGCGCTTGGCAATCGCGAGGCCTTCGGCGAGCGACGAATGCCATCCCGCTTTCACCTGTTCCTGGACGCTGGACGCCACCAGGGTGGGATCGACCCATCGGTTCGAGAAGATGGAATAGGCTTCGTAGCCGTAATAGGCCGCGGTGGCGAGGATGAACACGCCGAACGCCTGTTTCACCCGAACCATCCACATCCCGGGTTTGGGCAACGTGGCAATGCCGGCGCCCGCGATCGGCCAGGGAATGGCCATGCCGATGCCCAGAAAAAACGGCAGCGCGAGCGCGACGCGCGTGCCTGTCGCGTACAGGTTGCTGGAAAAGAGCACAACCTGGATGACGACCGGCGCCACACACGCGCCCGCGAGAAGGGCGGCCACTGCCCCCATCGTGAAGGCCAGCAGGACACTGCCTCGGGCCCCGCTTCCCGCGAATCGCGTGGAATACTTCGAGAAATCGATCAGCAGCAGGTCGAACATCGCGAGACCAAGGATCACGAACAGCATCGCGATCCCGAGGTTGAACCACGGCGACGAATTGATCGTGCCGAACGTGCCCGCCGTGAGGATGACGACCAGGCCGAGGACTCCGTACACGAAGGCCATTGCGCCGCCGTAGGCAGAGCCCAGAAGGAATCCGCGTCCCCTCGACTGCGCCTGCGCCCCGGCGCCGATGATGGCAAGATTGATCGGAATCATCGGGAGGACGCACGGCGTGAGATTGAGCGCCAGCCCACCGATGAGTACCAGTAGCAGAATCGCGAGAGGTCCACGTCCTTCGAACATGCCTCGTGGCTCGATCCCGGCTTCAGCGTTGCGAATGAACTCAAGGAAGGCCGCCGTGTTCTGGTAGCCGCCCGTCTTCCCTGCGACGACGAAATCGTCGAGTAGCGATGCATCCTCGCGCGCGACCTTCTCAACGGCCGCCGCCGGCGGGGCCGCGGGCTTGACGCTCTCCGTCGCCGGCTTCTCTCCCGTTCCGAAGGCAATACGCGAGAACTCCTCCGCCCGAGCGGGGTCCGGTCGTGTCGCCGAACCCGTGGGCACGACTCGAACGCTCCACTCGACCGGAGCCGTGGCCGGCGGATAACACAGGTTGACGTCGCACGCTTGATAGCGAAGGGTTGCAGGAACCCGCAAATCGCCGGGTTGCACGGATGCCCCGAGCGATACCTTCACGCCAATCAGGAATTCGCGCTCGAATACGGAAAGCGGCTGATCGCCGGTGACCTGCTTCAGGTCAATGGCGGGCGGCCACACGATCTCGTCGACGTTCGTGTCAGCGGGCGTATCGATCTTGAGCGTCGTCGGGATCAACAGACGATCTCGAGGCTTGTTCGACTGCGTGTGAAGGCCTTCAGGAACCGTGACCTTCACTGCGAGACGCACCGCCGATCCGGCATGCGCGGGTCCCTCAACGAGCGGTTCGACGGTGGCTTTCGGGCGCGCCGGTTGCGCGGCAGCCGATACGCCACCGATAAGCACCAACGCGAGAGCGAGGACGCGCTTCACATTCAGATCTACGCCGCTGCCGTCAGTCGACCTTCTGAAGCGGGATCAAGTGTTGCGGGGAGGTTGCTCGCGGTGTCCCGGCGAACTTGACAGGCGGCAGATCCTGGAACATGAAGTCCCACTTCCAGCGCTCGGAAGGGTTGGAAGCCTGGAGCCAGTTCCGGGCCGACACCGGCCGCCCAAATGCGAGCGACGCCAGACCAGCGTAGCGGTCGTTTTCTGACAGCGTCGCCGCTACGTCCCCTCGAACCGCCGCGCTGCTCGTGTAGCTGAGCGACGCCCCAAGGGCCAGGCCGACATTCACGAAGATCTGCCAGTCCTCCTGCGCATCGCCCGGAGGTTTGATTGCCCGCGCGGCCGCCTGCAGGCGTCCCTGATCGTTGACGAAGGCGCCATCCTTCTCAACCCAGGACGCACCCGGCAGCACGATGTCAGCAGCCTTGGCAAGCTCCGTCATCAGGACGCCCTGAACGATGAGCAGCGGCAATCGTCCCGATTGGCGCGCACTGATGATCCACGAGACGTCGCCGATGTATCCGTCCGGTCCTGGATCGAATACGTAAAGGCCACCGACACGGCCGTTCTCCACGTCGGCGCGGAAGGTCGAGAGATCGGCCACACCCTTATCAGACGCTCGGACAGGGAATCCAAGATCCCTGGCGCCGTTGATGTTTGGGGCATCAACAGGTGGAATCTTGAACTTTGCTCTTGGAGGCTGTGGCTTTTCGCGGTAGCGCCACGCGATCGCCACGCCCTCCTCGGGCAGGCCGAAAGCTCCACCAAGACGGCCAATCAGAAACAGCTCTTCGAGCGACGCGTGCGCGGAAACAAAAAACCGCAGTGAGGCCGGACCGCCGATACTTCCGACTCGATCCGCAAGCTTCGACAGCGCGTTTGTCCAGTCAGTAGGCTCGAGCGCGCCGGACTCCTCACGGAGCAGTGGACGCTGGAGCCGGTCATCTCCTTCGATCCAGCGATAGTCGAACCGGCCGATGTCGCACATCCAGTACCCGTTCACGTCCGGGTTCAGGCGGGGCGTCGTTCGAACCAGCTGTGCGCCCTTCGCCCACTCCGGCTTCGCTTTGATCCACGCCGTGGTGTTGCAGCCCTTCTCGCACAGGGTGCAGATCGTGTCCACGGCTTCCGGGTTGTCCCAGGGCCGTGACTTGAACCGATAGTCCTTTGTGGTGATCGCGCCGACCGGGCACACGTCCATGAGGTTCCCGGAAAGGAGCGAGTGCACACCCTCCTCCTGGAACGTGGCGATCTCGCTGCCATACCCGCGATCGGCGATGCTGATCTGCGCATCGGTGTCGATCTCGCGCATGAATCGGACGCACCTCGTGCACAGAATGCAGCGATTGCGGTTGAGCATCAGCGTCGGCCCGAAGTCCACGTCCGCGCGGACGCCTTCGCCGTCGAACACGCGCCGTGGAAACTCCATGCGGCTTTCGTTCGGTCCGAAGCTATACGAAAAATCCTGAAGCGGGCACTCGCCTCCCTTATCGCAGACCGGGCAGTCGAGTGGATGGTTGACGAGCAGGAACTCGAACACGCTGGCACGCGCTTCGACGACGTCTGGGGTCTGCGTCGACACGACCATTCCGTCGGCGACGGGCGTCGAGCACGATGTCTGCAGTTTCGGCATCTTCTCGATTTTGACGATGCAGACTCTGCAGGATCCGTCGATCCCGAGCCCGGGGTGGTAGCAGTAGTAGGGAATATTGATCCCGCTCTCGATAGCGGCCTGAAGAACGGTCTTTCCCTTCTCGACTGTGACAGGCCGTCCATCAATCGTCAGCGTGACGGTATCCATAGACCTCAGATCATACATTTTTTTGCTGATCTGAAGCGTGTTGCCCCATGCGGTTCTTCCGCCTAAGACCCCCCGGACCTGCCCTACCGCTCGACCTCTACGAGCGCCGCGTTGTCAGCGTTGGCGGCGATCGTGCGAACTCGGCCCTTCAGGGGAATGGTCTGTTCCGTGTGCTTGTCGGCCAGCAGCAGCACGATGTTTTCCGTCGCCCCCGAGTCGTAGGTGATGGTGACGGTGACAGGAATATCGGCCGGCTCGTCGTGCTGGTCGAACCGCAGAGTCGCGCCCTCTTCCGACACGTGAAAGCTGAACTTCAGCCGTGGAATGCTCGATCCGAAAACCCAGGTTTCGAAGAAACGATGAAGATCCCGGTCCGCGGCTTTTTCCATGATGCTGCGGAAGTCGTCCGTGCCCGCCTTCTTGAATTTCCACTGCTGGTAGAACGCCCGGATCCCGGCGAAGAACGCGTCGTCGCCCACCAATCGACGAAGCATGTGCAGCACCATCGCACCCTTGTTGTAGACGATGGCGCGAAAGATCCGATCGTCGCCCTGGATGTGCCCGAGGCGGTAGCCGAGGTATATCGGCCCGCTCGAAGACGACTCGAGGGCGGTTCGCCGCATCTGGCGAAGCAGACTCGGCAGCGTATTGCTCTCCCGATCTCTTTCGGCGTAGAGAATGGCGAAATACTGGGCAAACGCCTCGCTGAGCCATTGCTCGTGATAGTTCTTCCAGCCGACCGCCTGTCCCCACCATTGATGCGCGAGTTCGTGGGCGAGAAAGAATGCCGGAAAGCTTTCAAAGCTGACCGGGTCGTTGCGCCACACGAGCACCGAGCCCGCCACGACGTAATTCAGCACCGCAAAGTACGGAGGACTGTGCCCGCCTGGGCGGTCGTTCTCAGTGAGCGCCAACGTAAAGCTCGGATACGGCGCGTCGCCGAGGAGTGAGCCATAGAAGGCGAGCACACCGGCAACGCGGTCGCTCGTATCGCGCACCCGAACCGACACCCTCGGAGTGCTCTGGAGGTAGAGCGAGACCTCGGAGCTCCCCACGCCGATGCGCGCATTATCGAGGCGATTGAATCGACTGACGATCATGGCGAGGTATCGGACCGGACGCGATGCCTCGAACACGAACGTCTTGCGCCGGCGCTGCGGATCTCCGCCGCCCGGCAGCAGCGTGGGGGATTCCACGGGCTGACCTGTCGCAATGGCGTCGTAGTCGTTCGGTACGGTGACGCGGATCGTCGCGGTCGCGTAATCGGTGACCGTCGCTTGCGGATACCAGTAGCTGCGATTGCTATACAAGTAGCGCTGCGTCAACGGGATCTCGATGTGCTCGGGCTGGGCCGGCGGCTGACCGATCTGCATCGCTTCGCGGTCGAACGCCTGCGGGGCAACGGGGCCGCTGTATCGCACGTCGAGCCAAATCTCGGTGCCCGCGGCCAGCACCTCCGGCAGATTCACGATGATGCTGTTCTGCCCGATGACGCGGAGGTGCAGGAGGCGTCCGAAGTCTGGGGAATATACGCCGCGGATCGTGACGGTTTCCGCCAGCTTCAACGTCAGCGAGCTCGTTCCTTGCCCGAGAATCCTGAGCTTCATCCGGGCATCGCCGTCGATCAGCACGCGCTCGGGATTGAGCTGCACGTCGATGTCGTATGCGAGCACGTCGTAATCGAGCCGGTCATCCTCCGAGTAGAACCGGCCCCGCTGCGCGAGCTTGTCGGCCGACGTGTAGACCGAGATGTTCCTTCGCCGCTTCCGGTCGAACACGTTGATGTCTTCAGCCTCGCTGCCCGACCGTGCGTACGTCAGCGTCCCGAACCGCTTCGTGCGCAGCTCGGCGATCACATCGCCAAACGATGGCGTCAGGGACCAGCGATCCCGGCTGATGTCGGACAGATCGATCTGCAGCGTACGCGGCGCGAGATCGTTGAAGACGCCGACAGCCGTACGCACATCGGCCTGGTCGACCGTACGGGGCTTCAGGGCGTTCCTGTCGATCATCGACGTGAACTGATAAGGAGAGAACCGCAAGAACGCGATGTCGATCTCCTCGAGCAGCTCGTCGTGGCCGGAGAAGATACGAACCTGCGTGCGTTCGGCCGGATCAGGGGGACTGAACTTCATTCGCCCGCGACCGAGAAGCACCATCGCGGTGGCACCGTCCGGCGTCTCGGCAATGAAGGCGCGGCCAGCCGGCATCTCGATTGTCAAGTCCGGCGCCCGGACGACGAGCTCGTGAATGTCGTACTCTGTGGCGGTGTCGAGCGACAGACGGTACAGGCCGGTCACGACCGAGAGCCGGCTGACCGCGGTAATCACCCACGGGTCCGCCGCGCGTACGCCCGGATGAACATCGACGCGCCAGGTGCCCAGCCGCCCTTCGATGCCGCGCTCGACGAATATCTCGACGACCAGCCGCAGGATCCCGCCATCGAGCGTCGCGCGATCGCGTTCGGTAACCACAACCCGCGTCGGCGGCGGGATGACCAGCGTCGTGGCGAAATCCTCGAAACTGGGACGGCTGATCTGCGGATCGCCAAGCGCCAGGAGCGCCGTCCTGTCGCCCGCTGCCGCGGCCTGTTGAAGGCGCCGCAGCAGTGTCGTGACGCCGTCGGCTGGCTGGGCCGTACTGATGCGAACCCCGGCGAGGGTCATCATCAGGTAGATGACGGCGATGATACGTAGTGGGACCCCGGCCATGGTGGCTCAATATTAGAACCCCATCCGGCCGCGTGGAAGGCAAAGGTGCACAGATCAGTGATGAGTCATGGGACCAGCAGCACATCACCGTGAACGCTGGGTCGGGTGGACCCTGGCGATCGTTGGTGCGCTGTCCGTCTATGCGACTGCGGTCGCGCTGACAGGGGGGTTCGATGTCCGTGTTGGCGGCGTTCGGCTCCGTTCTCACGAGTGGCAGCGCCCCGCGGTGGTTGCGGTCGCCGGTGCACTCGTTCTCCTGATTGCAGCTCGCGAGCTGATTGCCACGGCTTTGAGCCGTCTTGCAGTCGGCCTCGGTTCGTCGCGCTTTGCACCCTGGATGGTCGCGACTGCTTCCATCTGGACACTGGCGATCGGTATCGGTTTTGGCACATTTGCGAGCGGCGGTTCCGATTCGTACGGCTACGTTGGCCAGGCCCGTCTTCTCGCGCACGGGAGACTGACGGACACGATTCCCGTGAGCCGCGACTACCAGTGGCCCGATCCGGACTACACGATGACCCCTCTGGGCTTCACGCGAGGTCCGAAAGCCGGCGTGATTGCTCCCATGTATCCGCCAGGATTTCCGCTTCTTCTCGCGCCGTTCGCGGCGGTGTCCGAGAATGCGATGTACTGGGTGGTTCCGATATTCGGCGTCATTCTGATCTGGACGACCTATCGGCTGGGCGTTGTATTGGGAGACCCGGCCGCAGGGGCGCTGGCGGCGACGTTCGTTGCGCTCAGTCCAACGTTTCTGTACCAGGTCGTTCAGCCCATGAGCGACGTGCCGTGCGCGGCGTGCTGGCTGGCGGCGCTCCTGATGGCGTCTCGAGGCTCGATCGGCGGGTCAGCCGGCGCAGGCGCGCTCTGTTCGATCGCCATTCTGATTCGTCCCAATCTCGCCCCTCTCGCCGCCGTTGTTGCCGTTCTTGCGATCGCCTCGGGCGACCTGTCACGGCCACGGCGCGCGATGGCGTTCGCTGCCGCACTCGCGCCCGGGCTTGTGGCGCTGGGCTGGATTCAGGCGGTTCGATACGGGTCGCCGTTGGCATCAGGGTACGGATCCGCCTCGAACGTGTTTTCGATGGAATACGTACGGCCGAACCTGGCCCGGTATCCGCGCTGGATCACTGAGAGTCACACGCCATTCATCTGGTTGTCGCTGGCCGCGCCTTTCTGGATTCTTCGGCGGGCGAAACACCAAATGGCTGCATGGGCGGCGCTGGCTGTGTCGGTGGCGGTTTGGGCGGCGTATCTGCCCTACCTGTTCTTCCAGCCAAACGAGTGGTTCTACACGCGGTTTCTTCTGCCTGCCATTCCAGTGATGCTGTGCTTCGCTTCCGCATGCGCCCTTGTTATCGTGCGGATGCTGCCGGCGGAGTGGCGGGTTCCGCGATCACGGCCGTGCTCTTGATCCTCGTCGGAGTGGCCACGCTGCGCTATGCAGACGCGACAGGGCGCGTTCGGCATACGGAATCAGGAGCGCAAGTATCCGCTCGCGGGAGAGTACGTGCGTACGCAGGGGCCGCCGAATGCGTTCGTGCTGGCTGCCCAGCACAGCGGCAGCATTCGGTATTACGCGAGCCGTCCGACGCTGCGGTGGGATCTGCTCTCGCCAACCCGGCTCGATCAGGCGCTCGCGACGTTTCGTGCGCAGGGGTACGAACCGATTCTCGTTGTGGATGTTGGAGAGTACGAGGTGTTCCGCGAGCGGTTCGAGGCGACCGGACAGCGGGCGGTGCATCAGCTCACGCCGCTTGCGGTGCTTGGCGACGCGCGTGTGTTTGCGTTTCGTTGAGGCAGAGCGTTCACGACGCCGCGCCGGCGCGCTTGAGGAGCAGAATCGTCAAATCGTCGATAAACCGGGAGGCTTTGGCATGCGCTTCCACGGCCTTCAGCACCTGCAGACAGATTTCCGCCGGACCCTGGACAGCATAGCGCTCGACGACCTGCTCGAGGCCTGACTCTTCGAACGGGCGCCCGGCCGGATCCTCCGCCTCCGTGATGCCGTCGCTGTAGAGAATGAGCGTTTCCCCTGGCTCCAGCGTCGTGTCGACCGATGCGAACTTCGAATGTTCGAACATTCCGAGCGCGACGCCGGTGCTGCCCAGCCGTTCGTAGCGCCCGTCACGCCGGCGAATCATTGGCGGGTTCTGCCCGGCGTTGACGTACGTCAGGGCTCCGCTCGCCGGCGAATACACCGCATAAAACAAGGTGATGAAGCGCGACGAGGGACTGTGCCGGCAGATCTGGAGGTTCAGTCGCTCGACGAGTGCTGGCGCGTCCAGTTCTTCGTCGACGAGCGTTCGCAGCACGGCCAGCAACAACGCCATCAGCAGCGCCGCCGGACTGCCCTTGCCGGCCACGTCGCCGAGCGCAATGATGATCCGTCCGTCGGTCAGTGGGAGCACGTCATAGAAGTCGCCGCCGACCGTGTTTGCCGGACGAGTGATACCGCAGATTTCGATGTCGCCCGCGCGGTACGTGCCCTTCGGAAGCATCGCGAGCTGGATCTCGCGTGCGACCTCCAGTTCTCCCTTGAGCGACAGTCGATCCGCCACTTCGAGGAGGATCAGCAGGTTCACGAGGAACAGGCTGATGAGGAGCGCGAGCGTCCCGTCGGCCCACACGGGCATCAGCACGCCGACCTGGATGAACGGAACGCCGAACGGAAAGTCGACGGACGCGAATCCGCGAAAGAGCCTGACGATTCCTGTCAGCGCAATGATGAGCGCCCCGACGTACAGCGCGCGACGAGCTGGCGACAGGCGCAGCGTGAACGCGACGAAAAATTCGCGCAGCCGCAGCGGCGCGCTCTTCCAGAGTGGCAAGCCGGCAAACTTGTCGTCGTCACGTCCGCGCGTGAAGAACCGGTAGGCGTCGCGCGTGTCGTCGGTGAACAGTCGCTGGAGGTCGTCTCGCGGAGAGATCCCGGGTGTAGGTATCGAACAGCTCGCGCGCGCGATCGGAGGTGGAACTCTTCACTGGCCTTTCTCGCGCTCAGATGAGGCCGATCGTCCGGCCCACCCGCGCAAAGGCGTCGAGTGCGTACTGCAGGTCTTCGCGGGTGTGGGTTGCCGTCACGATCGTGCGCACGCGCGCCTTGTCGCGCGCCACGGTCGGATACCCAATCGCCTGCGCGAACACGCCCTCCTCGAACAACCGATCGGACAGCGCGTTTGCCTTGGCGCTGTCGCCCGCAATCACGGGCGTAATCGGGACTCTCGCTGATGCCCGTATCGAATCCGAGCCGCACCAGTCCCTCTTTGAAGAAACGTGTGTTGTCCCACAGCCGTTCCATGATTTCCGGCTCGTCCTGAAGAACATCGAGCGCGGCGATGCAGGCCGCCGCGACGGCTGGCGGATGCGACGTCGAAAACAGGAACGGCCGCGCCCGGTGATAGAGAAACTCGATCAGGTTGCGACTGCCGGCCACGTACCCGCCCAGAGCCCCGATCGCTTTCGACAGCGTACCGACCTGGATATCCACCCGGCCGTGCACGTCGAAATGGTCGATCGTTCCCCGCCCGTTCTTCCCGAACACTCCACTGGCATGCGCATCGTCGACCATCATGATGCAGCCGGTGTTTTCCGCGAGATCACACAGCGCGGGCAAAGGGCCGAGGTCGCCATCCATGCTGAACACGCCATCGGTAATAAGGAGGCGACGCTGATTTGCTGGAAGACCGCTGATGATCCGGCGGGCGGCGTCAACATCCTTGTGCGGGAACACCTTGATCGTCGCTCGGCTGAGGCGGCACCCGTCGATGATGCTGGCGTGGTTCAACTCGTCGGAGATGACGACGTCGTCTTTGGTCAGGATGGCCGAGACGGTGCCGGCGTTGGCGGTGAAACCGCTTTGAAAGACGACAACCGCTTCGACTTTCTTGAACTCGGCCAGCCGCCGCTCGAGCTCCAGGTGAATGGCCATCGTTCCGGCAATCGTCCTGACCGAGCCCGATCCGACGCCGAATTCCTTGATGGCCTCGAGCGCCCGGGCGCGTAGTCGTGGATGGGTGGTAAGGCCCAGATAATTGTTCGACGAGAGGTTGACTACTGAGCGCCCATCGAACGTGGTATGCGATTTCTGCTCATTTTCGAGGACTCTCAGCCGGCGGAATAGATTCTGCTTTTTAAGACTGTTGAGTTCCTCGCCCAGATACGACAGCGGATCTTGGCGCATGGACGGAGTATAGTCCGCCACAGGCGGTGAAGGCCCGCCGTCCGGTGATTGGCACCGGCATTGAGTACACGGGCCGATGTGGAGTGGTTCGACATGAAAGCGGTAGACAGACTGCCGACTTTGCGGAGATGGGGAGGGAAAGTGGGCACCCGCGGACGTACCGGGCGCAATGTGTTCGGCGACATCGCCCTCCTGGTCTTTCTCATTGCCCAGGCGTCCGATGGCGTGCTGACGTATGTCGGAGTGAGCACGTACGGGCTGCACATCGAAGCCAATCCCATCATCGGGTGGCTGATGACGCTGCTAGGCGAAGGCGCCGCGCTTGCAACCGCGAAGGGTGCCGCGGTCTTCTTCGGCATTGCGCTCCATCTCTCTGCCGTCCATCGCGCCGTAGCACTCCTCGCGGCCCTGTACCTTGCCGTCGCGGTCTTTCCCTGGGTCGCGATTCTCTTCTATTACTGAACGGCCAAACCGGGATCCGGGACCCGACGAATCAAGGATTCAGGATTCGAGGATTCAGGATTCAGGATTCAGGATTCGGGATTCAGGATTCGGGAGGATTCAGGATTGGGGATTCAGGATCAGTGATTAGCGATTAGTGATTGTCGTCGCGCGCAGCGAAGACTTGCGCGACGACCACTTGAAGGATAGCGGCCGTTGGAACCGCGAGAATCGCGCCGACGATGCCGAGCAGCTTCCCGCCGATGAGCAGCGCCACGATGACCGTCACCGGGCTGACGCCCACCTGTCGCTGCATGACTTTCGGGACGAGCACGTGGTTCTCGAACTGCTGCTGCACGACAAAGAAGAGGATGACGAACAGGACTTTGTTCAGCGAGACGGTCGCGGCGATCGCCACCGCCGGAATTGCCGAGAGCACCGGACCGACGACGGGGATCAGCTCACCCACGCCGGAGACGAGCGCGAGGACGTAGAAGAACGGGATGCCGAGCAGCCACAGACCGATCGCTGAAGTCGTGCCGATGATCGCACCGAGCAGAAGCTGACCGCCGAGCCAGGCGCTGACTTTGATGGTGATGTCGCGGCTTACGGCGTCGACGCGGGCGCGATCGCGAGCGGGGAACAGGTGCAGCATCGTTGACCGCAGGCTGTCGGCCTCGATGAGGATGTAGAAAGTCAGAATCAGAATCGTCAGTAGGCCGAACAGGCCGCCCACCACTCCGACGACCGCACCGAACACGGTACCAACAGCCTTGTTTCCTCCGCCGACAGGGGCTTGCTTGACTGCTTCGGTGATCGTCACGTGCTCCGTCAGAATCCCTTTCGCAATCAGGAATTCTTGCGCGCGATCGAACATGTCGGGAAATGCAGTCCAGAGCTGCTGCGCCTGCTGGTTCAGCGGGGGGGCCATCAAGAACCCGATCCCGGTCAGCGTTCCCAGAATTACGACGTACAGGATCAGGATCGCAAGCCATCGCGGAAACCGGCGGGTACCAATCGGCAATGCCTTCTGTCGCTCGATCAGCCGGACGACCGGACTGAAGCCGATAGCCAGCAACCCGCTGACGTAGACGAGCAGGAGCACGTCACGTACGAGGAACGCGCACCAGACCACGATGACCGCCAGAGCGGCCATCGCGATGGTCCACAGGATTAATGATTTCCGGGCTGCTTGATCGCTGGGCACTTATGGTTGGCGTCCCGCGACGAACGCGCGGGTGAAGTCCGCCATCAAGGCATAGATCTCGCGGAGCTCCGCCGGCGACGCGAGGAACACCACACGGAAGAAGCCGTCAGCGGGCGCAGTGGCGAATCCGGATCCGTAGACGCAAAGAACGCCCGTCGCCCGCAGTAGACCGAGCACGAAGTCTTCATCCGTCTTCCCGGGTGGAAGCGCCACTCGCGGCATTGCATAGAACGCCGCGGTCGGGGCGACGCAGGAGACTCCCTCGATCGCGTTCATACATTCGTGCGTCACTGCCGCGCGTTCGCGCAGCGCGTCGCGGAATGCCTGCTGGTGCGATCGGTCTCCGGTGAGCGCGGCGGCAAGCGCGTGCTCCATCGGTCCCGTGCTGCACAATCGACCGTCCGCGAGTTTCTTGATGCCTCCCAGCACGTCGTCCAGCCGATCGGTCTGGGCAACCGCGAGCCAGCCAGCCCGCCAGCCAGGCGCCAGGTACGCCTTCGACAACGACGAAAACGTGATCACCGGCGCGTCCGGGTTCAGCGCCGCGATCGCGCCGACCGGGCCGTCGAAGGCCAGATCGGCGTACACCTCGTCTGCCAGCAGCGGAAAGTTGTGATCGCATGCGAGATCGACGAGTGCCTGTCGCGCTTGAGTCGAGTAGGTCGCGCCAGTGGGGTTGTTCGGATCGATGACTACGAGCGCGCGCGTCGACGGACCAATCAGACTGCGGACATGATCGACATCCGGCTGCCACCCTCGTCGCTCGTCGGTGCGATAGAAGACCGGCCGCGCTCCAATTTTCGCCAGAACGGCTGTGTAGAGCGGATAGGTCGGGACGGGGATGAGCACCTCGTCGCCTGGCCCAGCCAGAGCGGTCAGCGCGAGCTCGATTCCTTCCGACGTTCCGGACGTCACGACGACCCGATCCGGATTCATCGGCATCCCGCGCCCAATGCACTCGGCCGCAACCGCTTCGCGGGCCGCGAGAATGCCGACGGATGGGGCGTATCCGTTGTCCCCGTCCCGCATCGCGCGTTCCACCGCCTCGATCATGTGCGGAGGCGTGCGGAACCCAAAAATGATCGGATCGCCGATATTGAGATAGCGCACCTTGCGTCCCGACGCTTCTATCTTTCGAGCCTCCGCGACGATGTTGCGGATGGCATAGCTGAAGCCACTGACTCGTTGAGCGACAGGGATCGCGGAGGACGCGCGAGGCATCATGATGTCTGGATCTGTACCGCCCATCCTCGAGAATCCGGATTCCATTGAGGGGCAGCTACATCTGGAGACAGGCCGGCACTGATAAGGTCGAATTCTGTAATCGAGACGAGCGCAAAAGCCCTGACGCCTCAAGAAGTTGGGTATTCGAGCCCGAGTGTAAAAATGGATGGCGACAAACCGGTCGATCGCGTAATTCTTACCAGTTTTTCGTGATTTCGCGAACCTCCTCAGCAGACAGCTGACGAGATAAAGGCCACTCCCTTAATGAGTTAACAACTTGGCAAACTCCTTGGAATAGGTAGGTTCATGACGAGGCGTCTCCTCGTGCTGAACGCGGCTCTCGCACTGTCCCTGCTCCCCACCCCTGGGACCGTGACGCGGCTATGCGCCCAGGAGCCTCCGGTCTCCACATTTCGATCGTCGATCGACGTCGTGTCGGTGAGCGCCGTCGTCCGGGATCGAAAGGGACGGTTCGTTGGGAATCTCGAGCGGAAGGACTTCATCGTAGCCGAAGCCGGAAAGCCCCGGCCGATTCTCGACTTCCGCGCACAGGCCGATGGGCCGGTCAAGCTTGCGATGCTCTTCGACGTCAGCGGCAGCATGCGGGTGGGCACGAAGGCGGTGGACGCGCGGCAGGCGGCGCGGCACGTGTTCGGTGCGATGAGGCCGGGCGATGCGGCCGCGATTTTCAGCTTCGACACGCGGCTCCAGCGCGTCACGCCTTTCACCTCGGATCTTCGCGTCGCTCGAAGGAGCGCTCGATCGCGTCGATCGCTCCGTACGGGCAGACGTCGCTCTACGACGCCATTGCAGAAACCGCGAAGGCCGTCTCGGCGGAAGGCCCCGGCAAGGGCCGCATTCCGCAGCGGAGCGCGGTCGTCGTGCTGACCGACGGTGTCGATACGCGAAGCCGGTTGACGTCTGAGCAGGTGTCAACGATTGCCAGCAGCATCGACATCCCGGTGTACATCGTCGCCGTCGTCGCGATGGTCGACGATCCGCGTCAGGCAGTCGGCACCGCCCCCGAAATGTCAGGTGCGCTGCCGGATCTCTCGCGGTGGACCGGTGGCGAGATGTTCGTGGCCAGCGCGCCGGCGCATGCCAGCCTCGCGGCACGGCAGATCGTCGGATGAGCTGCGACACCAGTACATCCTCGCGTTCGAGGCTTCGCCCGCCCGCGAAGGATGGCGCCCGCTGGAAGTGCGAGCGCGAGATGGCGCGCTGACGGTTCGTGCGCGCGCCGGTTACGTATCCGGGACCGCCGAGAATATCACCGGCGACCCCAACAATCGTATGACCCCCAGTTCTTACTCACTCGCTCACTCGGACATATTCGCTCGGAGGCAAAGATGAAGAAGCTCGTGGTCGCGGCGCCGATTCTTGCGCTCGCGCTCGGCGGCACAACCGCTTGCGCGACCAAGAAGATGGTCAGGACAGAGGTCGGCGAAGTCAACGGGAAGGTCGAGACGCTGTCGAAGTCCGTCGAGGAGACGCAGGAAAGAACGCGTGCCAACGAAGGACGAATCAGCGAAGTCGACCAGAAAGCTCAGGCGGCCGGACAGCGTGCCGACCAGGCTGGAAAGCGGGCCGACGAAGCAAACGCCGCGGCGGACGCGGTGAACGCGCGAGCTGACGCGATCGAGCGCGCATCGAAGCGGCTCGTCTACGAAGTCACGCTCAGCGAAGACAAGGGCGGATTCAAGTTCGGCAAGGCCGTGATGCCGGACGAGGCGAAGGCCGACATCGATCAGCTGGTTCAGCAGCTCAAGGCGAACCCGAACGGTGCCTACATCGAGATCGAGGGCCACACGGACAACACCGGAACCAAGGATCTGAACTACAAGCTCGGCCTCGAGCGCGCAGAAGCCGTGAAGCGCTATCTCTACGAGCAGCACCAGGTGCCGCTCCACAAGATCAGCGTCATCAGCTACGGCGAAGAGAAGCCGATCGCTCCGAACAAGACGAAGGAAGGCCGCGCGCAGAACCGCCGCGTTGTCATCAAGGTTCTGACCTAGTCCGGGTCAGAGTAGCAAGCCGCGCTCGTGGGTCCGCGTACTTCTGGCGGATCCACGGGTTCGGCGCGGTGGACCGGGGGCGGAACGCTGGAGGTATCGCCGGAATGGTCCGGCGGCACGTCCGCGGCTAAACGTCAGCACTTTCGCAGGGTGCTTCGCGTTCCGCTTCCGGTCGACCACAGAATCCCTCATCACTAATCACTGATCCCGAATCGCTCATCCTCGAATCCCGAATCCCAATCCCCAATCGCGAATCGCGAATCGCGAGCCGCCAGGCACGCCTCATACCTACAGCGTCTCCGTGCATTGACCGATACGCGATCGCGAGGTACTCCCCATGCGATCGCACGCGCTCCGGCTCACGGCTGTCGTTCTCCTGTTTGTTCTCGTTCAGGCTTGGACGTGTGCCGCGCAGGGGGTTGGCATCGGTGGCAGAGTCAGCATGATCCGCGGTGATGTGCTCGCCGATACGAGCGCCGAGCGTTTCATGGGCGGCCACGTGCGTGGCTGGTTGTCGAAGCGGACAGCGCTGGAGCTTTCGATCGACCGGCGAACTCAGAGCAACCAGACGCTCACCGAAGAGGTGCGCGACACGCCGCTACAAGCGTCCGTGCTTCTCGCGCCCGTTCCTTCGGCGTTCGCGCCGTACGTGCTCGGCGGCGTGGGATGGTACACGCACACGGTCGAACAGCTCTCGGGGAAGCAGATGATCGATTCGATCACGACGCGGCGAGTCGGGACGCACGCAGGCTTCGGCGCGGAAATGCGCATGGGGCGCCACGCCGCTTTCTATGCGGACTACCGGTATACCTTCCTTCGATTCGGCGCGGCCGATCCGCTCACCGCCGACACAATCGCTGGCGCGGTCACGAAATCCCATCTCTCGGACAACGGCTCAGGCGCCCGGTTTCTGCCCTCGTACCAGGGCTCCATGTGGACCACAGGGTTAACGGTATACTTCTAGGTTCTACGGGGTTCTTCTAGGTTCTACGGGTTCTGCAAGGTTCTACGGGTTCTGCAAGGTTCTACGGGGTTCTGCGAGGTTCTGCAGGATCTTCAAGAGCCCGTCAGAACCAGCAGCATTTGTGGAACCCGCAGAACCCTATGGAACCCCGCAGAACTTTGTAGAACCCTGCAGAACCCTGCAGAACCCTGCAGAACCCTGCAGAAGCTGTAGAGGAGCGCTTATGAGCGCGTTCAAACGATTGTGTGCCGCCGGGATCATCGTGGCGCTCGGCGTTGCCGCCGCGCCGCTCCGGAAAATTCAGTTCACCGACACGAAGCTGAAGAACGGATTACGCGTGATCATTTCGGAAGATCATGCCGCGCCGGTTTTCTCGATCGTCGTCAATTACAACGTGGGATCGCGCGACGAGCGCAAGGGTCGCACCGGGTTTGCGCACCTCTTCGAACACATGATGTTCAAGGGCTCGGAGAATGTCGGCCAGAACGAGCATCCCTACCTGATGTTCATGAACGGCGGATCCATGAACGGAACGACGAGTAAGGATCGCACGATGTACTACGAGATCCTTCCGGCCAATCAGCTGGATCTGGCGCTGTTCCTGGAAGCTGACCGCATGCGCGCGCTCACGATCACCAAGGACAACCTCGACAATCAGCGCAACGCCGTTCAGGAGGAGCGGCGGCTCGGTGTCGACAATCAACCCTACGGGAAGACATTCGAAGCCATCGACGAGCTCGCGTACGAAAACTTCGCGTACGAACACTCGGTCATCGGTTCGATGCCGGACCTGAACGCCGCGAGCGTCGAAGACGTAGCCGCGTTCTTCAAGACCTATTACGCGCCGAACAATGCGGTCGTGGCGATCGTGGGCGACCTCGATACCAAGACCGCTCTCGCCAAGGTCGAAAAGTATTTTGGTGCAATTCCCACGCAGCCCACCCCGCCGCAGGTGGACATGACGGAGCCGCCGCAGACGGCGGAGCGTCGCCTGACCCTCGACGATCCGCTCGCGCGGCTGCCCCGGCTCGACCTCGCGTACAAAATCCCGCCCAGCTCCTCTCCCGACATCGACGCCCTCTCCGTGCTTGGCACCATCCTCTCAGGTGGTCGCAGCTCCCGTTTCTACGAGGCGATCGTGCGGCAGAAGCAGCTGTCGAGTGGAGTGAGCGCGGGTACGGACGGCAGCCGTGGCCCGGGCCTTTTCACGATCGACGCGACCGCGCTCCCGGGCAAGACGCTGAAGGACCTGGAAGAGGCGATCGATCAGGAAGTCGAACGCGTCAAGACCGCCCCTATCGCGGACTGGGAAATCGAGAAGGCGCGGACTGGCGCCCGCCGTTCGTTCGTCGCCGGGCTCGGCAGCTCGCTCAATCGCGCGATACAGCTCTCGGAGAACGCGCTCTTCTACAACGATCCCGATCGGATCAACACGCGCGCGGACCGGATTGCGAAAGTGACCGCGGCGGATGTGCAGCGCGTCGCGAAGGCGTATCTCGTCCAGACAAATCGCAGCGTGGTGCTGACGATCCCGAAACCAGCGGCGCCTGGAAGAGGAGGCCAGTGATGCCCGTCCTCACGTTCGTCCTTGTCGTTCTCGGTTTCATGGAAGTCCAGCCGGCGCAGGCTCCGTCCGCGCCGCCGCCGCCGTCCACGACGCAAATGGTGTTGAAAGGCAAGGCACCGGTCTCGAATGAAGTGCTCAAGGTGAAGCTGCCAAGGCCGGAGGAAGCTGACCTGCCGAATGGCCTGCACCTCATCGTCCTCGAGGATCGCCGGCTGCCGCAGGTGACGTTCAACATCATCATTCAGGGGGCGGGAGGCTACTTCGATCCGCCCGACAAGATCGGGCTGGCGAGCTACACCGCATCGTTGATGCGCGAGGGGACGAAGACCCGAACATCGCCGCAGATCTCCGAAGCGCTCGAAACGATGGCGGCAACCCTGACGGTTGGGAGCGGCCTCTCGGGAACGACGGCCTCGATTTCCGGCGGATCGCTCACCGAGAACTTCGGCACGCTCATGGACCTGACCGCCGACGTCCTGCTCAACCCGCTCTTCGACGCCGCCGAGTGGGAGCGATTCAAGACGCGCACGAAAGCCGGGTTGATCCAGCAGCGCGCCAACCCCGGCTTCCTCGCGAGCGAGACGTTCAACCGGGTGGTGTTCGGGTCGCATCCCGCTGCGCGCGTCTCGCCCACGGCGGCGAATGTCGATGCGATCACGCCAGAGTCGCTCATCGAGTTCCATCGCACGCATTACGTGCCCGATCGTGCGGCGATCGCGTTCGCGGGCGACCTGTCGATGGCCGAGGCGCGCAAGCTGGTCGAGGCGAAGCTCGAGGGCTGGAAGAAGTCGGGATCAGCACAGCCGAACGTGAGCGACCCTCCGCCGGTAGGGCCCTCGAAGGTGTACCTCGTCGCCCGCCCTGCTTCGGTTCAGACGACGCTGTATGTGGGAACGCAGTCGATGAAGCGAACCGATCCGGACTATGTCGCCCTCACCGTCGTGAACCGGGTGCTGGGCGGCACGATGGGCCGGCTGTTTCGCCACCTTCGGGAGGAGAAGGGGTATACGTACGGCATCGGCAGCGGCTTCACCGCCACACAATATCGGGGCTCGTGGACGTCGAACACGAGCGTCCGTACGGACGTGACCGAGCCGGCGCTGAACGATCTTCTCGCCGAGATTGCCGCGCTGCGCGATGAACCGGTGCCGGCCAATGAGCTCGCGGATGCGAAACGCGCGATCGTCGGCAGCTTCGCGCGTGACCTCGAGAGTCCCCAGCAGGTCCTCGGCTACTACATCGACAACTGGCTGTACGGTCTGCCGGCGGACTACTGGGATGCGTATCCGGCAAAGGTCATGGCCGTGACCGCGGCCGAGGCGCAGGCAGCCGCGCAGAAGTACTGGACGCCGGCCCGGTTGCAGATCGTGGCGGTCGGCGACGCGACGAAGATCACCGATATCCTTCGTAAGAAAGGTACGCTCGAAACCTACGACGCCGAAGGCAACCCGATGAAGTAGCGCGCCGCCGTTTTACTCGACGCCGGTGGCCGCGATGTTCTCCATGGCCGAGGCAAACGTGTCGACCTCTTCGAGCGTCGTGTAGACGTTCGGCGTCACGCGCAGGCCTTCGAACTCCTCGTGCACGATCGGCGTGGCGATGATTCGCCAGCGATCCCACAGGCGGGTCACTACCTTCGTCGTCGGCACACCCGTGATCTGCACCGTCGCGATCGCACAGGACTGCGCCGGATCCATGCTGGTATGAATCCGGAATTTTGGCTGGCGCGCCAGCCGCGTGGCCCAGCGATCCCGGAGATACCGCAGCCGCGCGGCCTTGCGTTCGACGCCGATGCCTTCGTGAAAGCTCAACGCTTCCGCGATGGCGTTGTGGTTGGCGGCGGGGTGCGTGCCGATTTCCTCGAACTTACGGATGTTATCTGTTTGTGACGCGGCCGCCGGCTGCAGCGGCCAGAGTCCGGCGATGTTCTCGCGCCGCACATACAGGAACCCCGTACCGATCGGTGCGAGCAGCCATTTGTGCAGGCTGGTCCCGTAGTAGTCGCACCCAAGGTCCGCGGCCTTGAACGGGAACTGCGCGAATGCGTGCGCGCCGTCGACGATCGTCCTGACGCCGCGGCGCCTCGCCTCGTCGCAGATCTTCTTGACCGGGAAGATCTGTCCCGTGAGGTTCGTGATGTGGCAGAAGTGCAGCACCTCGGGTCGCTGGCGTCAGCGCGCCCAGGAGCCGCGTCGCCAGATCGTCCATCGACGGAGGGGGAACCGGAAACGAGATCTTCTTCAGGCGGATGCCGTCGCGGCGCGCGCGCTGTTCCCATGTCGTCAGCATGCGGCCGTAGTCCTGATTCGTGGTGACCACTTCGTCGCCGGCCTTCAAGTCCATGCCGAGCTGCGCGATCTGCAGCGCTTCGCTCGCGTTTCGCGTGATCGCGAGCTCCTCGGGATCGCAGCCGAATTCAGCCGCGAGCCGGCGCCGCACGCTCTCGATATTCGGCTCCAGGATCTGCCACATGTGATAGACGGGCGCCTGGTTGGAGATGTCGAGGTACCGCTTGAACGCTTCATGAACCACGCGCGGGCTCGGCGAGCAGCCGCCGTTGTTCAGATTGATGATGGTGCGATCGAGCGTGAACGCCTGCTGGATCTCGCGCCAGTAGCGACTCGTCGGCGGCGACATCAGTCGGAGAGACGGCCTCGACGCGCCGCGCCGCGGCATGCACCCGCGCCAGACCCTCGCTGCGGAAAGCCGCCAGCGCGAGGGCTCCGGTCGAGGCCGCCGTGTGAAGAAACGAACGTCGGCTCAGCATGGTGAATCCCTCATCACTGATCACTAATCCTGAATCGCCATCCGCAATCCCGGATCCCGCATCCCGGATCCCGGATCCTGAATCATGGAGTGGGAGATTACTGTACTTCCCGGCCGAAACGGTGACACAATACGCGGGTACACGACACAAATAGCCTGACCTGACCACGTGTCCGGCGGCCTCATTTCGATAGCACCGTGAAGAGTTCCGACGTCCGGCTTGGTGGCGCGATCATCACGAATCCCGCCAGAGCGTTCTGGCCCGACGAGGGCCTGACGAAGCTGGATCTTGCGCAGTTTTACGCCCGCATCGCCGGCCAGATCCTGCCATGGATGAAGAGCCGCGCCGTCACGATGGAACGGTGTCCGGAAGGCGTCCGCGCGTCATGTTTCCATCAGAAGAGCGCGCCGCAGAACCTGCCGGCCGCGGTGCCAGTGGTCACGATTCCCGAGCCGTCGGCCGGAGCCGATGTGAACTACGTCGTCGGTGGCACGCGCAAGACGCTGCTGATGCTCGTGAATCTTGGTTGCGTCGCGATACACGTGATGAACTGCCGTGTCGACGAGGTCGACAAGCCGGACTGGCTGACATTCGATCTCGATCCCTCTGACGGATTCCCGTCGGCTGCCCGCGCGGCGCTGCTGCTGCGCACCAAGCTCGAGGATCACGGGCTGGAGCCGTACGTGAAGACCTCCGGAGGCCGTGGACTGCACATCTTCGTGCCGCTTCGCCGCGGCGCCCCCCAGGAACAGGTTCGCGCCTACGCGTCAGCGATCGCCGGTGAGATGGTGCGGGAGCACCCGAGGCTCGTCACCGTGGAGGCGCGGAAGGCGAGGCGGCGAGCGCCGGTGTATCTCGACATCAAGCGCAACGCACCGGGACAGACTATCGTTCCGCCGTTTTCCGTCCGGTGGCGGCCTCGGGCGCCGGTCTCGATGCCGCTCGAATGGGACGAGGTCAGCCCACGCCTCGATCCCGTTCTGTTCAACATCAAGACCGCCGAGCGCCGCATGCGCGCGAAGTCTCCCTGGTCCAGCTTCTTCGGGCACCGCCAGACGTTGCCGCGCGTGTGAGGTGTGAGATCGAACAGAGAACGGGAGAAGGGGAGAACATTTGTTTGTTGTCCTCGAACCAACCAACCGGAATCGTCTCATACGTGCGAGTTGGGGTGGGAATCGACTGCTTCGTTTCTTGAATCCAGAAAACTCAGTTTCTCCCTTTCTCCTTCTTTGATCTTGACGACGGTAAGCCGGTCGGAGAGGCTCCGTCCTTCGATATAATTTCCCTCCCCATGGAACTTGTCGACCGTGTCGCGCTCATCACCGGCGGCAAGCGGATTGGCGGAGCGATTGCGATCGATCTCGCGCGGCGCGGGATGGACATCGCGCTCTCCTACAACCGCTCCCGCGCGGAGACCGAAGATGTAGCTTCCGCGGTGCGCGATGCAGGACGACGGGCCGAGCTGATTCAGGCAGATCTGTCCAATGCCGCCGAGTGTCAGCGCCTTGTCGGTGATGCGGTGCGGGCGCTTGGCCGGCTCGATGTGCTGATCAACATGGCGTCCGTCTATCGATCCATACCGGTCGACCAGTTGGACGAGGCGGCGTGGAATAGCGTGGTCAACGTCGACCTCAGAGCGGCGTTCCTCTGCTCGACCGCGGCGCTGCCGCATCTTCGCGCAGCGGGCACCGCACGCATCATCAACTTCACGGATTGGATCGCGGCAAGCGGCCGCCCGCGGTACAAGAACTACGTTCCCTACTACGTGGCCAAGCGTGGGGTGATCGGTTTGACCGAGGCGCTTGCGCTCGAACTTGCCGCCGATCAGATCCTCGTCAACGCGATCGCTCCAGGCCCGATAGTCGCGCCGCCAGGCACCACCGCTGAAGAGTACGCGTCCGTGGAGAGCTCGACGCCGCTCGGACGATGGGGCGGTGAAGGCGAGATTGTCAAAGCCGTGGCCTTTCTCCTCGAGTCGGATTTCATCACTGGCGAGATCCTTCGAGTCGACGGCGGACGACACGTTCGCTGAGGCATTCCGGGCGACAGATTTGCTGCCGCGATCGTCCATCTCGTTGCCAACCGGTGATACACACGCGACACCCTGCCCGAACCGTTCCGATACATCCTCCATCGGCAGGTGTAAAGCGGCGCCCCCGCAACTTACTGGAAAAGTGTCAGTTACGGGTTCGTACCGCCCGGCAAAGAGATTGCTTTGACCGTGTCAGGGCGGGTTGGCCTGCCGGGGAGGGGGGTATGAAGGATCGTTCGAGATCGAACCAGAGTACCTGCCGCCGATGCGTGGATTCAGACAGGGATGAAGCACGAGTTCGACGGGGCTAGCATCCTCGTCGTCGAGGATGACGTCGAGATCCGCGATCTACTCGTGACGCTGCTCGAGATGGCAGGCTACAGGCCGACCGCGTGCGCCACCGCAGAACAGGGACTGAACGCGCTGAGGGAGGCGCCGTTCGACTTCGTGCTGACGGACTACGCGCTGCCAAACCGTACAGGAGGGTGGCTCCTGCAGCGGGCTCAGCAGGAAGGACTTCTGGACGCGACGCCCGCGCTCGTTGTCACCGCATATCCCAATCCGCCCGACGTTCACGGATTCGATGTGTTCCAGAAGCCATTCGATCTGGACGACCTCGTGGCCCAGGTCCGCGTGCGGCTCGATGACAGTGGCCCCCGGCGCACGCGCGACACCCCGCCGCGCCGGCCTGGCGGATCGCGCAAAAGCGGAAACGACCGCCATTCCGACTGTCCGGAGCCAATAGAGCTGATTCTCTACGTCAGTGCGGAATCACCGCGTTCGGCCAACGCGATCACCGACATCAAACGCGTGCTGTCGCGCTACCGATCCGACAAGGTCACCCTGACGATCTGCGACCTCGCGCGGAAGCCCACGATGGGCACCGCCGACAGCATTACGTTGACACCCACGCTGATCAAGCGATCGCCCGGGCCGCGCACCTGCATCCTCGGACACATCACGAATCCCGAGATCCTGATCGAACTGCTGGACGGATGCGATCTGGATTCCTAGTCCAGTGCGCGGCAACGTTGCGGCACGCGCCCGGCTCACGTCGAAGATCCGAAGACTCGAAGAAGCGAAGAGAAGACGCAGGCCAGATTCTCGACGCAGCTGCGGCTGACGGGACCGCGCTCGCGCGGTTGACCGAGACACTGATTCAGAAACACAAGCACCACATGATCGGGAGGTGTTTGTGTTTCTGGATCAGTGCCTCGGTCATACGCCGGCCGGGACGGCCGGCGTCCCGCCAGCCCTCTTCGTTTCTCTCTTCGTTTCTTCGTTTCTTCGATTCTTCGACGTGAGCCGTCGGCGCGTGCAGCGCGACAGTAGCTGGGGCCCGTGTTGCTACCGACCGGTGGGGTTGGTGACGAACAGCGCTCGCATGGACTCCAAGGCGCCCGCGAGTTCGGCGCGATCGCGTGCGAAGCAGAATCGAATGTAGCCCTCGCCGTTTGGCCCGAAGTCGATCCCGGGCACGCATCCAATCCGACCGCGCGAAATCAGGTATTCCGCCATTGCCCAGGAGACGGAGCCGGAGGGCGGCATCTCGGTGGGCCGCCAGGCTGGATCGATTTTCAGGAATGCATAAAAGGCGCCCCTCGGCGGAACGCCGCTGAACACGCCACTGGCGTGCTCCTGGATTCCGGCATAGAAGAGATCTCGCCTCATCTGCAGCTCGCGGCGGAACTGGGCGACACTGTCCTGCGATCCTTCGAAGGCGCCGATGCCACCATACTGGACAACGGAAGACACGTTGCTCGCGGTATAGAACAGCGCCTTCTTCATCCGCTCGCGCAGCGTGGCGTCTGCGAGGACGACGTAGCCGAGCCGGAGTCCAGTCATCGCGTACGACTTGCTGAGAGTGAAGACGGAAATGGTGCGCTCGTATGTGCCAGGCATCGACGCGGGGCTCACGTGCTCCGCGCCGTCGAACACGACATCCTCGTAGGCCTCGTCGGAAATCAGCCAGAGATCCCGTTCGCGGCATAGCTCGGTGATCGCTGTTACGTCCTCTCGCGTCAGCACGCCCCCCGTCGGGTTATGAGGAGAGTTGAGATAGATCGCCTTCGTCCTCGGCGTGATCGACGACTCCAGCTCTTTCAGGTCGTAACGCCAGCCCAGCGTTTCGTGCAGCGGGCACCCGACGGGCGTCGCACGGGCGGCCCGAATGTTCCCCATGCACGGCGGCCACTCAGGGTCGGGAACGATCACTTCGTCGTCCGGCTCCAAGAGCGATTGACAGACAATGAACAGCGCGTGAATTCCGCCGTTGGTCACCATGACCTCGTCTGGTCCGCCGACCGGAATGCCGTTCACGGATCTGAGTTTCGCGACGAGAAGGTCGAGCAGCCGTGGAACTCCGGTTGTCTGCACGTAGTGGCTGTGGTTCTCGTCGATCGCACGATGCATGGCGCGTTTTGACCGTGTCGGGCGCGTCAAAGCTCACGTCACCCTGGTCGAGACGGAAGGGGTCCTTGACGCCGTACATCATGTCGCGAATCCGGATGATCCCGGAGAACGGCACGGCATCGAGGAAATGACCCACGTGAGAAGTATAGACTCGCGACGCCCCGAGAAGATCGCACAGGAGAAAACGGAGAAAGGGAGCCAAATTAATGGTCAGGGGTTAGACCGTCGAGATTCGCCTAATGCCGACGACAGCCAGACAATGGATCGAGATCAACAAATAGAGAATTTCTCCCGTTCTCCACTTCTCCTGTGTGATCTTCCCACGCTCGCTATACTGAGGGTCTGTGACAACACGCCGATACCGCGCCGGTGAATCTCTCGAGGATTTCTGCCGCGCGTGCAAGACGGATCGTATGCACACGGTCGTCGCCGCCGACAGCGACGGCCACCCGATACGGGTCGTGTGCGGCTTCTGCCAGAGCGAGCATAATTACCGGGGCGGCCCTCGGATCACGGATGAGCCCGCTCAGGCGGAGGCATCCGCTTCAGAGCCGGCACGGCGATCAGCCCCCAAGACCGACCGGCAGCCCTTTCCAATCGTTAGTGAGCGCGAGCGAGTGGCGCCGCCTGTGAACGAGAGCTCCAGCATGGATATCGAGATGATTCTTCGACGCGTGATTCGCGAGGAAGCCGGAATCACGGCGGTCGCACCTGCCGAGAAATGGCGCGGCGGGAACCTCGTGCTTCGCCCCGGCACCGCCGGCCTTCAGGAGAAGATTTGGCCGATTGAAACGTTCTTCCACAAGATCGTAATGCTGCGAAACCGCCTCCGGACACTCGAGCAGCAAGTCAATGCCGTCGACCTGCCGGAGGATGTGAAGGTGAAGCTGCAGGGGTACATCAGCGGCTGCTACGGTTCGTTGACGAGCTTCAACGTGCTGTTCGCCGACGAGAGCGATCAGTTCAAGGGATCGGGAAGCTAGCTATTTCACGGCGGCCAGAATGCGGTTGAGCGTCAGCGCCGCGCGTCCGAGCGGCAGGTTGCTGACGTAGAAATGTCCGGCGCCCGCCTCGGCAAGCGCGCGAATCGACCGCGCACAGATCTCTTCAGGCGTCGCTCCGCTGGCGAACTCGCGCGTCAGCTCTTCCACCGGCACCGGCAGGAAATCCCTGAGCGCCGCCAGCGTGCGGGGATTCGCCGATCGGTAATAGAAGACTCCGAACATTCCTGGCAGGTCAGACCCCGGCGCCTGCCCTCCGCCAGGAAACGTTCCACCCCGTCACGGCTGTGGTGCGACACGATCTGCGTCAGGTAGAACTCCGCGTGCACGCGGTCCTGCAGCAGATGATCGACCTGTGCAATCGGATCGGCATGCGGGTTGGCCCACCCGCCGAGCGCGAGGTCGGGCACGCGCCGCCTGATCTCCTCCCGCAACTGCCACGCATGCTCCACGCAGCGCACCGGGCCGACGTTCTTATCTCCGCCGAGAACCACGAGCGCTTCGAAACCGTGCTGCCGCGCGCGATCCGCATACGCCAGACAGTAGTCGAGTGGATGCTTGCACGTCAGGAACGGCACAACGCCGGAGCGGGGCACGTCGGTGCCAAGATTGATGACGAGATGCCGAAGGTTGTCTTCTTCCTTGGATCCGACAGCGCTGTCGGTGAGGAAGACGAACGTGCCCGTCCGGGTCAGGCTGCGTACCGCGTGGTACGTGTCGATCCACGCATCACTGCTGGCTGCCGCTTCCAGCTCGGCGCGCGGCGGCCGCAGTTCCGCGGCGATAACCCGGGTGCCCGATCGCAGCTGGTCAAGAAGCGTGTGCATGGAATATGGCGACCCGCGGTGGGCGTCAAGAGGACCCACAATTATACTGAACCGCATGTTCGAGTCGCTCGAGCTCCCGCCATCGATTTCATTCGCCCCCGGCCCGTCGCCGTGTGAAGAACTTCCCAGGCTTCGTGACGCGCTCGGGTGCCATGCGAGGCTGCTCATCAAGCGGGACGACACGATTCGCGTTTGCGTTTGGCGGCAACAAGGTGCGAAAGATGCGCTTCGTTGCCGCCCACGCCAAGGCGTTGGGAGCCGACACGCTCGATCACGTGCGGCGTCGCTGCAATCCAATCACGCGCGTGTGACGGCCGCCGCAGCCGCGAAACTGGGCATGAAATGCATCACTCGTCGTCAATGGCGTCAGGCCGGTCCACCCCACCGGTAACGCGCTGCTCGATCAGCTGCTCGGCGCCGAGGTGCGCTACGTGGCGTCGCGCGAGGATCGAGCGACCGAGCATGGACGCGCGCGGCAGACGACGTTCGTGCGCGCCAGGCGTGCACCCTTCGTCATCCCGCTTAGGAGCTTCGACACCGCTCGGCGCGGTTGCTTTCGTGCGAGGCCGTGCGCGAGCTGCGCGGACAGATCCCGCCGCCCGACGTCATCATTCACTCGTCCTCGTCCGGCGGCACACAGGCGGGGCTCGTCGCCGGCTGTGACCTCGCCGGTTGGACGACCCAAGTGATCGGCATCAGCGCCGACGAGCCTTCGGTGGCGCTCGAAGCCACGGTCCGTGGGTTGCTCGCTGGCCTCGAAGATCTCCTGCGGATTGAGCGCCGGCCGATTTGCGACGGCGTCGGTCACTGTGGACGATGCGTTCGTCGGCGAAGGATATGGCATCCCGACCCCCGCCTCGCAGGAAGCCATCGAGCTGACGGCGCGGACCGAAGCGGTTTTTCTCGATCCGACGTACACCGCGAAAGCGATGGCCGGGCTGATCGCACGCGCGCGCACCGGCGCCTTCGCCAACGGTGACGACGGTCCTGTTCTGGCACACCGGCGGACAGGTGGGGCTATTCGCTTGAGAAAGGGAAAAGGGAAAGCGCCTGCGGCCCGAGCGAGGCGCGTAGCCGCCGAGCGAGCAAGTGAGAAAAGCTAAGGGAAAGCAACGGCAACTCCTTCACGACAAGGACGATGAGTGACCTCCATTCGATTTCTCGGCGCCGCGCGCACGGTGACCGGCTCGAAATACCTGCTCGATACTGGCGTCTCGAAAGTGCTGATCGATGCCGGGCTCTTCCAGGGGCTCAAGGAGCTGCGCGAGCGGAACTGGCAGCCGTTTCCGGTTTCGGCAACCGACATCGACGCCGATCGTGCTCACCCACGCGCATCTCGATCATTGCGGGTATCTGCCGCGGCTCGTAGCGCAAGGGTTTCGCGGCCGCGTGTTCTGCACGGCCGGCACGCAGGATCTGTGCCGCATCGTCCTGCCGGATGCGGGCCGCATCCAGGAAGAGGATGCGGCCAACGCCAACCGCCACGGGTACTCGAAGCATGCGCCGGCGCTGCCGCTCTACACGGAAACCGACGCGTTTCGCGCCGTCTCCCAGCTGCAGCCCGTCGGCTACGACGCCCGATGCCGGTCGTGCCGGGCGTCGAGGTGGAGTTCATCAACGCCGGGCATCTGCTCGGGTCCGCGTACGCCCGCGTCCGCACCGGCGGCACAACGATCCTGTTCGGCGGCGATCTCGGCCGCTTCAGCCGTCCGGTGCTGCCCGATCCCTCGCTGGTCACGCGAGGCCGACTACCTGCTCGTCGAATCCACCTACGGCAATCGCGTGCACGACCACGACGACAACGGCGCGCAGCTGGCGGACGTCATCACAAGGACGACGTCGCGCGGCGGGCGCGTCATCATTCCCTCCTTCGCCATCGGCCGCGTCGAGGAGCTGCTCTACTGGTTGAAACGCCTCGAGGAGGAGCAGCGGATCCCGGTGCTGCCCGTGTTCGTCGACAGCCCGATGGCGATCGAGGCGCTGTCGCGATATCAGCAGCGGCTGCACGGAGCTCGATCCGGACCTGCAGCCCGAAGCGCGTGACGACAAGGCGCCGCACGGCCCGGCCGACCACGCCGACGCGGCACAGAAGCGGCAGCGCCACGCGCTGCACGAGCGCCAGCTCTGCGCGTTCTGCACCGAGCGCTTTCGGACGATCTCCAGCGCCGCCGAATCGAAGCAGCTGACGGCAGTCGAAAATGCCGGCGATCGTCATCTCCGCAAGCGGGATGGCGACAGGCGGACGCGTCCTGCACCACCTGAAGGCGGCGCCTGCCGGATCGCGCGCAATACCGTTCTGTTCGTCGGCTACCAGGCGGCCGGCACCCGCGGGCGGCAGCTCGTCGACGGCGAGACCGTCGGTCAAGATTCACGGCGAGATGATTCCCGTCCGCGCGCACATCGAGCTCGTCGAGTCCATGTCGGCGCACGCGGACTCGAACGAGATCCTGCGCTGGCTCGGCGGCTTCACCAGGCCGCCCCGACTTGACATTTATCGTCCACGGCGAGCCGGCGGCGATGGAGGCGCTCAGCGCGACGATTCACGATCGGCTCGGGTGGGTCACAAAGATGCCGGAGCACGGCGAGACCGTCAGCCTGGACCCCTTACAATGAAGTGTTGTTCGCCGGAGCATGGCGCACGCGGAACAAGCGGTCCGGCGGGGTCGATGACAGGACAGGGCATGATTCAGGGAGATGACGAGAACACGCCGGTGACGGACTCAGCGAAGCCCGCGGCGATTGCCACGGCGCTCTCGCCGCACGCGCCGCCTGCGGATCGCAAGTATCTGCTCGAACGGGTGGACGATGCGGCGGTGGCGCAGTTGTATGCGGACGGGTTTCCGACGCTGCCACTCGATCAGAAGATCCTGATCTGGCACCTGTACCAGGCCGCGCTGGCCGGCCGCGACATCTATTACGACCAGCGCTACGCGCACAACCTGGAGATGCGCGACGTGCTCGAGGAAATCCTCACGCATCCTGACGGGCGTCGATCCGGCGACGCTGCGCGAGATCCAGCGCTACACGAAACTGTTCTGGCTGAACACCGGTCCACACAACAACCTGACCGCGCGGAAGTTCGTGCTCAAGTGCACGCCGGCAGCGTTTGCTGATGCGGCGCGTGCGGCGCCGCAGTCCGGCGCGGTGTATCCGCTCGCCGCGGGGGAGACGCTGGATGCGCATGCTGGCGCGGCTGCACCGCATGTTCTTCGACCCTGCGGTCGATCCGATCGTCACGAACAAGACCCCCGGCGCCGGGAAGGACATTCTCGCGTCGAGCGCGAACAACCTCTACGTCGGCGTGTCGATGGAGCGATCTCGACGGGTTCGAGGAACAACATCCGCTCAATTCGCGCGCTGGTGAAGCGCGACGGCACGATCGTGGAAGAGGTCTATCGCGTCGGCGGAAAGTACGACAAAGCAGATCCGCACCATCGTCGGGCACCTCGACGCGGCCATCCCGTACGCGACGCCGCCGATGGCTGCCGCGCTGCAGGCGCTGATTCGGTTCTACAGACCGGAGCGGACTGCCGATCGCGATCGCGTACGACATCGCGTGGGTGCAGGACAAGGCCTCGCCGGTGGACACCATCAACGGATTCGTCGAGGTCTACATGGATTCCGCGCGGCATGAAGGGCGCGTGGGAAGCGCTGGTCTTTTACGTGAACCGGGAGAAGACAGAGGGCATCAGAAGGCTGGCCGCTGACGCGCAGTGGTTCGAGGATCGGATGCCGTGGGCGCCGCAGTACCGCAAGCAGGGCGTGCGCGGCATCACGGCCAACGCCATCGACGTCGTCGTCGAGTCCGGCGATTCGGGGCCGATCACCCCGGTCGGCATCAACCTGCCGAACGATCAGGACATCCGCGAGAAGTACGGCAGCAAGTCGGTCTCGCTGACGAACGTCAACGAGGCCTACGACAAATCGACGTCGGCGGAGTTCCGCAGGGAGTTTGCCTGGACGCCCGAGGAAGCCGAGCGCGCCGAGAAGCTGGAGCAGCATCGCCAGCGAACTGACGACGGACCTGCACGAGGTGATCGGGCACGCGTCGGGCAGGATTGCCGAGCATTTGAAGGGCAGCCCGCAGTCGTTCCTCAAGGAGCAGTACTCCGCGCTCGAGGAGTCGCGCGCCGATCTCGTGGCGTTGTACTTCTTGCCCAATCCACGGATGGTCGAGCTCGGTCTGGTGGAGGCCGCCGATCACGAGCAGATCGTCCTTGCGGAATACGAGGGGTACGCGCGGAACGCGCTCGTGCAGTTGCGGCGCATTCGCGAAGGCACCCAGATCGAGGAAGACCACATGCGCAATCGTCAGATGATCGTGCGGTGGCTTATGGCCAACTCGTCCGCGATCGAGGTACGCCGCCGCGACGGCAAGACGTACTACGCGATGATGGACGCGGCGGCCTTCCAGGAAGCGGTCGGCCGGCTGCTCGCCGAAGTTCAGCGCATCAAGGCGGAAGGGGATTACGGCGCGGCGAAGGCGCTGTTCGAAACCTATGGGGTCCACTTCGACCCGGCGCTTCGCGACGAGGTTGTCGCACGCGTCGAGCACCTGAACATGCCGTCCTACACGGGGTTCGTGCAACCGCAGGCTGGAGCCGGTGATCGCGCCGGATGGAACGATGACCGACGTCACGATCTCGTATCCGCTCGATCTGACCGCACAGATGCTGGAGTATTCCGGCCGAAAGAAATGAGACGCGGGGCCGCTGCGGCGCTGTTGGTCGCCTGCCTCCAGGTTGCAGGCGCAGCCCGGACGCCAGCAACTCTCCAGCCGCAGGCCTCTATATCGGCTGTGGATCGATCCCAGGCGTGGCAGGCCATCCTGGCCGCCGAGGATTCCCGCCTGTCGCTGCCCGACGATCTCCACACGCCCGCCATCGATGTGCTTCGTGCGAAACAGATCGAGGATGTACGCCTCCTTGTGGAGCTTGCGCGATCCAAGGACACGGTCACGCAGGCGAGAGCCATCCGGGCGCTGGGCAGGCTCGAGCGCCGGGAGATCATTCCAGAGCTTCTGCCCTATCTCACCCTCGGACCGACGCCAGAGACCGCACAGGCGATCGCGCAAGCGTTTCACGGTCCGACTCTGCCCGGCGATACCGCGGGACAACAGGTCGAACGCGCGCTGGAGGCACTCGTGTCGGCTGGCGCGATCCCCATGGATGCCGGTCAGCGGCCCGGACCGATCGGTGCCGTGTCGATCGCTGTCGGGCGGCTGCCGTACGAGCGTGCCGATCAGGTCCAGTCGGCCGAATCCTACGTGCTTCGAATGATGCGCGCGGCGGATACCGATCCGATCCTGCGGCCCGCTCTGCCGTCCATCGCTCGCGGCATGGAACTGCTCGCCCGGATGCGCGGTCGCCTCACGATGTTGAGCCCGGATTCGATCGAGCAGCTTCGCACGATCGTCCTCAACCGGCGTCACGATTACGGCAGCGCGGCACGTGTCAATGCAATGATGGCGCTCGTTGCCGCACGCGGCGTGGACGAGGAGACGGTCCGGGCAACCGCCGCGGCGAACGACAGCACAGAAGACACGGAGAAACTGCGGCGCCTGGCCGCCGTAATCCTCGGCGGCGCCGGCGCGCCTGTGAAACCGACCGAGCGGATGGAACTGCTGTCGGACCTGCTTCGCGACAAGTCCATCGTGGTACGGATAGAAGCGGTGCGCGCGTGGGCGCGCCAGGAGTCTGGGGAAAGCGGCTGCCAGAGACTTCTCGATACTCTCAAGGATCCCAGCGTATCGGTCGTTGTCGCGGCGATCGATGCGCTCGGCGATGCCTGCAAAGAGGACATCAACGTCACCGACCGGCTGACGGCCGAGGCCCGGCCGCCGGAGCCCAACCAGTGGCATCGTGCGTCGCATGCGCTCGTCGCGCTCGCGAAGCGGGCGCCGGGGCGCGCGTTCATCCCCCTGCTCGGCGGCCACGTGCAGCACGCCACGTGGCAGGTCCGCATGTACGCGGCGCGCGCGGCCGCGATTGTGAACGAGGTCTCCGCCCTCGAGGGGCTCGCGTACGATCCCGATGACAACGTACGCGAGGCAACGCTGGCGCCGCTCCGGCGCCTGAAGGGAGATGAGGCCGAGCCGTACTTTGTCGCCGCGTTGAGCCGCAGTGATTATCAGCTGCTAAGAACGGCGGCAACCGAGTTGAAGGGGGCGAAGCCGACGCCGCAGCTTGCAACAGGGCTGCTCGGGGCGCTGCAGCGTGTGACCGCCGACAGGAAGGAAACGTCGCGCGACACGCGCGCCGCGCTCCTCGAACGCCTGCAGGAGCTTGGCACTCCGGATCAGGCGGGTGCGCTCGTCCCCCTGCTGCGCGACTTCGACATCCGCGTCGCGCAGCTCGCCGGACTGGTCATCCAGCAGTGGACTGGCAAGCCGCAGGAAATCGATCCGCAGCTGTTGCCACGGCCAGCCCTCCCGACCAGCGCGGAGCTGTCAACCGAACCCGCACGTGTAAGGCTCAAGAGCGGCAAGGTGTTTCACATCGGCCTGCGAACAGAGATTGCTCCGCTCGCTGTGGCGCGCTTCGTCCGTCTGGCGCGCGCCAGGTATTACAACGGCCTCACGTTTCATCGCATCGCCCCGAACTTCGTGATCCAGGGCGGCAGCCCAGCGGCGAACGAATACGCAGGCGATGCCCTCTACATGCGTGATGAAATCAGCGGTCTGTCGCACGTACGCGGAGCTGTCGGGATATCCACCCGAGGACGGGATACCGGCGACGCGCAAATCTTCATCAACCTCGTCGACAATCCGCGGCTCGACTTCGAATACACCGTGTTCGGCATGGTGACCTCTCCGCTCGACGATCTCGACGACATCGCCGAAGGGGAGGAGATCGCGTCGATTACGTTTGAAAAGGAGGACCAGCCGGATCGGAAGGACTACGTGACTGCCGGCTCCAGCATGCGGATTGTGCCGGCCACCGCGTCGATTTCGACATCGATGCCTTCCGCGAGCGTCCATTGCGGCATGCCGTGGCCGATCATCGCCCCTGACCACGCGGGGATGCCGAGCGGCTTGATGTGGTCGGCGAAGATCTCTTCGAGCGTGAGCGCGCCGAAGCCAGGATCTCCCGGCGTGCAGTCCGAACAGGTGCCGAAGACGAACCCGGCGAGCCTCGAGAGGACGCCCGCCAGCTTCAACTGCGTCAGCATTCGATCGATGCGGTAGAAATCTTCCCCGACGTCTTCGCAGAAGAAAATCGCACCGTCCCATGTCGGCAGATACGGCGATCCGACGATCGTGGTCAGCACCGTGAGGTTGCCGCCGAGCAGCCGCCCTCGAGCACGGCCCGGCGTGATCGTCAGCGTGCGGTTCTCGATCTGGGTCAGCGCGTTGCGATCCGATAAGCCGTGTGGATTCGCGAACGACACGGCTTCACCCTGGAGCAGCACGCGCTTGAAGTACTCGACCGACAGGCTGTCCCAGCGGCCCATGCCGTTGGGACCGTGAAACGTCACCAGGCCAGTCCTGGCGTGGATGGCGAGAAGCAGCGCGCTGATGTCGCTGAAGCCGACGACGACTTTCGGATTCCGCCGTATGGCGTCGAAGTCGAGATACGGCAGCACGCGGCTGCTGCCCCAGCCTCCACGAATGGGCAGCACCGCGCGGATGCCAGGATCGGAAAAGAACATGTTGATATCGGCCGCGCGATCCCTGTCCTGGCCTGCCAGGTAACCGTGGCGGTCGAGCAGATGGCCGCCGACTTTCACCAGGAGGCCGAGCGCTTCGAGCGACTCTTTCGCGATCTGCAACTCGACCGACTGAAAGGTTGCATTGGCCGGCGCGACGAGGCCCACCATATCGCCGGCGACCAGACGCTTCGGCTTGATGAGTGCCTGACGCTGCAGCGCCAAGGCTGGGAAACCCCAGGCTGCGGCGGAGGCCGTCATGGATTTCAGGAACGCGCGGCGATGCATCCGCGGATTCTACGATAAAGGCGCAATTCCAAACGGACACGCGGTGCTATGCTGAGTGCGCCGGAGCATACCGGCGCCCCACATGACAATGGTTGCGTCGTATCGATTCGGTCCCTTCGTCGTGGACGCGAGCTCCTACCGTCTTCTGCGCGGCACGGACGTGATTCCGTTGTCGCCCAAGATCATCGATCTCCTGCTGTATCTCGTTGCGCGGCAGTCGGCGCTCGTTGGCAAGGACGAGCTGTTCGCCGCGCTGTGGCCTGACGTCGCGGTCACCGACAACGCGTTGACCCAGGCGGTTTCGGAGCTCCGGCAGGCACTTGGCGACGACTCGTCGAAGCCGACCTACATCCAGACGGTCGCCCGTCGCGGATATCGGTTCATCGCGACCGTCGAGCCGCTCGTGCCGGCGCAGCCCCCGCTTGCGTCTGCTTCCGAGCCGATGTCCGAATCGAAGATGCCAGCGATTGCCGTGCTCGATTTCACAAATGTCAGCACCGATCGGGAATTTGCCTGGCTCGCCTCCGGCATCGCCGAAACGGTTACGAACGACCTCCGTGCCGCTGGAACCCATCGCATCATCGATCGCGTCCGGGTGGTCGAGGCGGTTCGCAGGACGGGCACGGATCTCTCCAGCCTTCGCAAGGAGCTGCATCTCGATCTCGCTGTCGTCGGCAGCTTTCAACGATCCGCGGATCGGCTCAGAATCACCGCAAGGGTAGTCGACGCCGGTTCCGGCGAGGCGCTTGCCGAAGCAAAGGCGGATGGCGCGCTCGAACAGGTCTTCGAGCTGCAGGATCGAATCGTGACGCAATTTGCCGAGACCCTCGGCCCGGCGCGGCCCGATCCCGCATCGTCGGCGAGGCGGACCTACCGCGAGACGAGCAGCCTCGAGGCCTACCAGGCGTTTACCGAAGGGCGTGTCCGCCTCGAATCACTGGACGCTTCCGTCGTATCGGCGGCGATCGCCGACTTTGAGCGGGCGGTGGCGCTCGATCCGCGGTATGCGCTCGCGCACGTCGGCCTCGCGAATGCACGCTTCTGGGAATACGAGATGTCACGCGCGCGCAACCAGCCGGATGCGGCGCTCCTTGCGCGGGCGATCGATCACGTGCGCCGGGCGATCGAGCTCGAGCGCGATCTGGCCGAAGCGCATGCGACCCTGGCGTTTCTGCTCGTCAGCGCCGGCCGCTTCAGCGAGGCGCAGACAGCGGCCCGTCGGGCCGTCGCGCTGGAGCCGGGTTATTGGGGGAATCAATTCCGTCTGGCACACGCTGAGTGGGGGGAGGACCGGCTCCGCACGCTCGCGCGGGCGATGGAGCAGTACCCGGATTTCCCGTTTGCGCACTTCGAGGCCGCAATGGTCCACATTGCGCGCGGCTCGCTCGAGCGCGCCGAATCAGTGCTGCGCGAAGGAACCATCGTTCAGGATCGGCAGGCAAATCTGAAGCAGCGCTATCCGGCGAAGGGCCTGCACTGGCTTCTGGGCCTCGTTCGTTTAGCCCGCGGGGATGGACGAGAAGCCCGCGCGGAGTTCGAGCGTGAGATTGAGGTCGGCCCCAAGCAGCTCTACGCGGCGGAGTTTGCCATGAATGCGTACGACGGCCTGGGATTCGTTTCTCTCGAAACCAAGGACGCCGCTGGCGCGGTCACGTCGTTCCGGCGAGCGTTGGAACTCTTTCCAGAGCATGCGCGATCGCTCGTCGGGCTGGGAGCAGCGCTCGGTGCCGGCGGCGAAAAGCGTGAGGCGGACGCGGCTTTCAAGCACGCCACGGCCGCTATTGAGGCATTGCGCCGCGGAGGGCGGGGGAGTGAGGCGACGCTTGCCGAGGCGTTCATGCACGCCGTCCGCGGTCATTCAGACGAGGCGGTCGGCCTGCTGAAAAAACTGGTCGACCGGCCGGAACTGCCGTTCACAGGATGGACGATTCCCATCGAACCGCTGTTTGCGCCGCTGCGTCAACGTGCTGAGTTTCAAGGAGTTCTCACCACGCTGGCACAGCACACGCGCTGAATTTCAGCCTTCTTCAGCCCTCCTTCACGACTTCTCAGCGAGCGCGCCCGTATCGTGCTCGCATGGCGTTTCGATCGCTTCCAGCCATCGCGCCGTTCACGCCGCCCGAGCGGTGGATGCCACCGACGGATGGGGCGTGCGCGGTCAACGACGTTCACTCGCAGCTGAATCCGACAAGGGTTGGCAGCGTGATTGGAGTCGAATCCGTCCGCGGGCTGCAGCACATCGTAGGCAGCGCTGCAGCGGCCGGTTTGCGGATCAGCATCGCCGGAGGGCGTCATGCGATGGGCGGCCAGCAGTTCGGCACCGGCACCGTCCTTATCGACATGACACGTCTGTGCCGTGTTCTCGAACTCGACTCCGAGCGCGGACTCATCACGGTGGAAGCAGGAATCGACTGGCCGCGACTGGTAAACCATCTGCTTTGGGCCGGCGCCGGACAATCGCCACAGTGGGGCATCGTTCAGAAACAGACCGGCGCCGATCGCTTGACGATTGGCGGTGCCCTGTCGGCGAACATTCACGGCCGGGGGCTTCGCCTCCGTCCGATGATCGGCGACATCGAATCCTTCGATCTGGTGGACGACACCGGCACCCTCCTAACCTGCAGTCGCTTGCAGAACCGCGAACTGTTCGCACTCGCCATTGGCGGCTACGGGTTGTTCGGCGTGATTGCGAGAGTGACGCTCCGGCTCGCACCGCGCCACAAGATCGAGCGCCGCGTCACCATGGCGTGGCTCGAGAACGTGCCGGAACTGTTCGAGCGGCGTATCGCGGACGGCTATGAGTACGGCGATTGTCAGTTCGCAACCGACCCAGGTTCTGAAGAGTTTCTTCACGCCGGTGTTTTCTCGTGTTACCGGCCCATTGCCGACGAAACGCCCATCCCTGACGATCAGCGAACGTTGACGGTGGCTGATTGGCAGCGCCTGCTCCTGCTGGCGCACGTGAACAAGTCGCGCGCGTTCGCAGATTACGCGCGGTTCTACATGTCTACCGACGGACAGCTCTATTGGTCCGATACGCATCAACTTGCCGCCTACGTCGACGAGTATCACGCCGCCATTGATCGACAGACTGGCGCGTTGGTGAAGGGCAGCGAAATGATCTCGGAGCTCTACGTGCGAAGACCGGATCTTCCGGCTTTTATGGCCACGGTACGCGACGACGCACGTCGGCACGACGTGAACATCATCTACGGCACTATCCGCCTCATTGAGAAAGACGACGAGAGCGTGCTGGCGTGGGCCCGTGAGCCGTGGGCCTGCGTGGTGTTCAACCTTCACGTCGATCACAACCCGTCAGGGATCGCGAAGGCCGAACGTGATTTCCGTCGCCTGATCGATCGCGCCGCCGATTTTGGCGGCAGCTACTACCTCACGTATCACCGCTGGGCCACGCGCAATCAGGTCGAGCGGTGTCATCCACGCATATGCGAGTTTCTCGATCGTAAACGCGTGTACGACCCGAAAGGAACGTTCACGAGCGACTGGTACGAGCACCACCTGCGGATGTTGAACCAGGCTCCCCCTGGAGAACGATCATGACCGCACATATTCTGTTGAGCGCTGCCTTGGCGTTCGCTGCGCCACCCGCGGTGGTGCCAACCGATGCGCCGCCGTCCACGCCGACAAAACAGCAGATCACGTTATATGAGGTCGTATTGCGCGACGGGTCGAGGGTGTACGGCACGATCGAGCGAGAAGATCAGAGCGAGATCGTGATCAAGACCCAGACCGGCGCAATCGTGACGGCACAACGGTCCGACATCGAAACGGTGAAAGAGGTCACAGGGACGTTGGTTCACGGCGAGTTCATGCCGCCCGATCCGAACTCGACCCGGCTGTTCTTCGCGCCCACTGGAAGATCTTTGCGGCGTGGCCAGGCATACCTGGGGGTCTACGAGTTTCTAATGCCGTTTGTCCAGGTTGGTGTGACCGATCGGTTTTCCATAGGTGGCGGAACGCCACTCGTCTTCGGCTTCGATGAAGGCGAGCGTCCGTTCTGGATTACTCCAAAAATTCAGATCCTGACGACGTCATCAACCGATGTCGCCGTTGGCGTGATGCACGTCTTCAACGGCGGGGGAGATGGGGGTGGTGTCGCGTACGCGGTTGGCACAACCGGCAGCACACGCGGGTCACTGACGATCGGGGGCGGTCTCGCGTATGGCAACGATGGAGGCCGTGCCGGCCTCGTCATGGTGGGAGGCGAGCGGCAGATCCGTCGGAATCTCAAAGTAATGACGGAGAACTATGTCTGGAAGGGAGGCAACGGGGTGCTGTCAGCAGGCGTGCGGTTCTTCGGGGAACGCCTGTCCGCGGATCTGGCGCTGGGCTTCCCTGTGGGGGCGGACGAGTTCTTCGCGCTGCCTATCGTGAACTTCGTATATCGATTCTGACAGCGGTCTGACCCCGGTCTGACCCCGTCTGACCCCAGGTGTAGACGGCGCGCGACAAGTCCGCCATGAGGGCGGCGCTTCTCTTCTGGTCGTCGATCCCACGTACCAGCAGGACGAGTACGTACGGTCTTGGCGCGAACACGATCGCCGCGTCGTGATGAATTCGCGTGATGTTGCCAGTCTTGTGCGCCACGGCAGTGCTGGCGGGCAGGCCGGCTGGAATCGCGTCGTTGAACTTCTGTCGCTTCAGGATCGCGACCATTTCGGCATCCGCCGTAGCGTCCACCGCCGTTCCGCGCGCTATCCGCTCGAGCAGCACCAGCAGCCCGCGCGCGGTTGTCGTATTGTTCATCCCCTTGTCGAACGCCTTCTGATCCTCCACGCCTCTGAGAAGCTGCATGCCGTCGGCGTCAAGCTCGGCAACGGTGTGGCGGATGTTCTCGACGCCGAGCCGTTCGATCAGAAGATTCGCGGCGAAGTTGCTGCTGACGGTGATCATCAGCTCGCAGAGCTGCCTGAGCGTCATGCTCCTGCCAACGGCCGCGTACACCTGGACGTCGGAATCGTCCCCCTCGCTCAGCTGGTAGGGACTGCCATCGACGATGCTGCGGAATTCATTGCGAATGGGAAGCGGATCGTCCAGCGACAGGGTCCCGCCGCGGGCCTGCCGGAACAGCTCGATCATGACCGGCACCTTCATGGTGCTCGCCGCGTGAAATGGCTTGTCGGCATCGAGGAAAAGCTCCCCGCGGCCGTCGAGCGTACGGTAGGCGAGCGCAACCTCCGCGCCGCTCGACGCGATGATGTGGCGAACTTGTTCCTGGAGCGAGCTTGCAGGCGGACTTGAAGTCTGAGCGAGCAGCACGGCAGCGAGCGTCAGAAAGAGTATGGCGATGGCCAACCCGCCGCCGGTGAAATCAGCGCTCTTTCCCAACGGGATCGCTCGTAAACTCCGCCAGACCTCCCCACGTGTCCGGATCCTGAGAGACGAGCGTGCTGAAGTACAGCACGACGTCGTCTTTCGGAAACTTCGCCGAGAGATCCGCGGCAGCCGACTTGAGTTTGTCGGGCTCGGGTTTGACAGCGTTCTCTTCGCTGATCAGGCCATCCTCGTGCGCGACGCCGAGACTGTCGAGAAAGGCTCCCATCATCGGGCGTTGTCGCTCGAGGTGATAGCTCACGAGCGCGCGTGCCGCAACCGTATCCGGCACCGTCGGCAACGTGGCGAGGTACTTGGCCTTCTTCTCGACCGGCAGGCTGATCACGCTCTTTGGCCGGAACTTCATGTGCGCGGCGAGCGCACCGACGGCCTCTATCTGCTGCTCAGTTGATTGCTCATCGGACCAGAACAGCTCGGCGGCCGTCATGCGGCGCTCCGCAGACAGTTTTTTCCAAAGCTTGGACGGACGAAACTCACTGAAATCCTGCATCACGAGATCTTATCGTATACGATACGTTCGAGCCTTGTCGGACCGCCTCTTCACCCCGCGTTTCTTCGTCATGTGCGGGTTCAGCTTCACGGTCTTCCTTTCCGCGTTTCAGCTGCTGCCGACGGCGCCGTTCCACATCATCGACCTCGGCGGTACCACATTCGCCTCGGGCCTGTTCCTCGGGTTTCTCACGTACTCGTCTGCCTTTTCCGCGCCTCTGACAGGCGCTTTCGTCGATCGCGCCGGACAGCGGCGGATTCTGATTGTCTCGAGCCTCGCGTTGGCGGTGTTCTCCGTCGCGTATGCGGTGATCACCGACTACCGTCTCATGCTCGGACTGGTTCTCGTCCATGGCGTGTTCTGGTCCGGGCTGCTGTCTGCATCGGCGGCCTACATGACCGCGCTTCTGCCGGAGAGTCGGCGAGCCGAGGGGATCGGTTACTGGGGTCTCTCGACCCTTTCGGCGATTGCGGTGGCACCGACAGTCGGATTCTGGATCTATCGAAGCGGCGGCTGGCTCTGGTTGTGTGTGGGGGCGACGGCGCTGAATCTCGGGATGGCCGCGATCGCGGCGTCACTGACCGAGCATCGCATGCCTGCGCCACCGCATCGCGCGCCGCGGCGCGGCCTCATCGAGTTTCGCGTCCTTTTGGTTTCCGTGACGCTGGCGCTGTATTCCTTCGGGTACGGTGGCATTACGAGCTTCACGGCCATGTATGCCGACGTCAACGGGGTGACGCCGAAAAGCCTCTACCTGACCGCTCTTGCAATCGTCATGCTGTTGACCAGGCCCGCGCTCGCCAGGGTTGGCGACCGGATTGGCTACAAGCGCGTGTTCATTCCGTGTCTGGTGCTGATCAGCATCGGTCTCGCGTGTCTTGCGGCCGGAGGCACGCGGTCGTGGATGCTGCTCTCGGCCGTGATCTTCGGTGTCGGTTTTGGAAGCGCCTATCCCTCCTACATTGGATACGTGATGCGCGGCGTCACACCGGATCGTCGCGGCGCCGCGTTTGGCGCAATCCTGGCCGCATTCGACTCGGGCATCGGCACCGGATCAACCACGATGGGCTGGGTCATTCAGCACTACGGCTTTCGCGCGGCCTTTGGTGTTGCCGCCGCATTGTCCGCGCTCGCCCTGCCATACTTCCTGCTCATCGACCGGCGTTTTGTGAGAGCCGCTGTCGAGGACGGCGAAGCGCAGCGAACCTGACAGCTGCGGCATCGACATCCGCTGCACCGGCGGCCGTCGTTGCATAAACGGTGCAGCGTGCGCAGGAGGAGTGGGTTCGCCGGGAAAGCGTCGCCGCCGATCACACCCGACTGAACTCGCCGCGACACGGGCGGGGTCCCCCGCGCGGCAGCCGCGCTGGGCTGCCAATCGGCTTGCCCGCTTTCCGGGTCCGCGCCGCGTCGGCATGCTCCGCAAGGCGCCGGCCGCCGAACCCACTCTTCTCTTGTCGGATTGTCCAGCACGCCGCGCCGGCGCCGCACATGTCTCCACATGCGCATCCCTATCGCCGCAGTCGGGGAGTCGTAGAGCCGCCGCTTTCCATCAGGAGCGAGCGACGCCGGCGGCGAACCCACCTTCTGCGATGGCCGACAGCGCCACGGGAGCGGGTCGCCGTCGACGCGACTCTCAGAACCCAAGCCGGAGGCCCACGTCGATGTGCCGCGCGGGCATTGCCGCCGTCGGTTGTCCGAAGAACGGCGACGTCATCACGCCGGAGTAGCCGATCGGGTTGACGTGATTGAGCAGGTTCTGCGCCGAGACGAAGAACTCGAACCGCACGCGTTTGTCGTCGGCGCCGCCGCCCCCTACCGCGTTCAGCATGTCGGTCGCAGCCCCGGTTCCGCCCACTCGCTGAATGACGACCGTGGGTCCGCCGGCCATGCCGCCTGCGGCCGCGCGCGTGCCGAATCCGAATGCGTAGCTCGCGCGGGCGCCGACGTCCCACATCCCTTTGGTCCAGCCGCTGTTTCGCGTGACGCCGGCCGGGCGATCCGTGAAGACCGTGTCGCCGTTGTCGTCGCGCCCGGTCGTGATGTTGTAAGGAACGCCGGTGCGGGCCGCGGCCGTGAATCCCAGATGTATGTTCCGGCGAAATGCCGTGTTGACCATTCCGCTGAAGACATGGTGCGGGACGCCGGCGACCGGCCCCCACTCCCCGGCGTCGCTGTAGTTGTCGGCCGGCAGGCTGAAAGGACCGTCGGCGTCATTACGCTGATGGAGCCATGTGTAGTTGGCGAAGAGCACCGTGCGTCGGCTCGGGATGTTGAGATTCAATCCAGCGTTCAGCGAGTCGCCGCGAAAGTGCGCCGTGGATTCGACCTGCGTCACGTTTCCAAGCGACGGATCGGGCCGGCTGCCGTCCGCGAAGGGTGCGTTTACGTTAAGTCCCCGGAAGCGATTCGTGCCGACGCTGTGATTGAGGCTCACGTTGGCATTCAACACCGGCGACAACTGCTGGCTGATTCCGACGTTGACCATGGTCCGCTTCGGCGAGACGAGATCGTCGGCGAGCGCATATTTGCTGGGAGGCAGAACCTCCTGACTCGAGCCGCCGCTGAACGGATTCGGAAAGCCGGGGTTGCGGACGACGGCGTCCTGCTGGTGCACCCCGTCGACCCGAAGCGTCTGTTCGTAAGTGTCGACATCCAGCCAGTCGTAGAAGATGCCGCCGCCCGCGCGCACGGTCGTCTTTCCGCTCTTGAACGGGGACCAGGTCAGACCGAATCGCGGTGCAAGATTCAATCGATCGTCGAGATGTGTCTGCAGTTCCTGCCTGAGGCCGCGCGCTCACCGTCAGATTCTTTCGTACCCGCCAGTCATCCTGAACGAAGAGTCCGGCCTGCCACGCGGTGAACTGCACGAGCGGATTTCCTGCTCGTCGCGTAAACGTAGAGGGGCGCCGGGCCTCGTAGTCAGCGAGGCTCGCGAACGTGAACGTGCCGAGGTAATTCGTCCGGCTGTCGCTTCGGTATGAGCCTCCTTCGACGAGCGCGCCCGTGCGGACGGCGTGTTTACCCTTTGACCAATCCACGTTGGTGGCCCACTCGAGCTCGGTGCTCCTGCGCCCTCCCCCTGCTGCGCTCCACCGGCCGTAAAGGCATCGAGAACCTCCAAGGTCGGAAGTTCGGAAGCCGATTCCGCGTCGGTCGAGACCCAGTGCAGCTGCATGCGCGATTCAGCGAAGACATTCCTGCTGAGCGATCCGCTTTCCGCGACCCGGAACAGACGATCGTCGGACGATCGCGAGTAGCCGTGCTCGGCAAGGTTGAAACCGCCGACGCCGAGATTCTTCTGATCGTTCTGATTGCCCTGAAATGTCGCACGAAGCGTATGGCCCTTGGTCAGCGCGTGATCGATCCGGGTGCTGAAATTGACACGGTCCGACGGCCGCCGGACGTTCGAGGCATACGCTCCATCCGGCAACGCCGCATACACGCTGGCCGAGTCGTAGAGGGAGGCACCGCCTGCCGACAGCGAGAATGACGTTCGCTCTTTCAACAGCGTGCCACTGAGATTGAACCCGTACTGCTGCGTCTGCTCCGCGCCCTTCTCGGGCACGAAGGCGTTCCGGGCGTTCAGGGAGTCGTCGCGAAAGGTGAAGTCGAGACCCCCGCGCAGCGGGCCAAGGCCAGGCTGTGTCGAGATATCGACGAAGACCAGTCCTCCACCGTGGTTTTCAGCGGCGAACATGTCGCGCGAGAAGCGAATCGAACGGATCTGTGCCTTCGGGGGCAACCGGCCTCCGCGAAATCCGTCGACGCGAATCGTTGCACCAGGGCCCGCCATTTCCTTCAGCATGCTCTCCATTTCGTCCGGATCGTCGGGCAGCGCATCGATCTGCTGCTTCGACAGGACTGTGTTGAAGCGGTCGCTGTTGGGATCTGACGCCACAGTCTCGGGATCTCGTCCGACCGACACGGACTGATCGAGTTTGTGAATGGCAAGCGTGACTTCGCGCCGGGTGTCTCCGCTCCTGACCCGAACATCCGATACCGTTTTCGTTTCGAATCCCGGAAAGCTGATCGTCACGTCGTACCGCCCGGGCGCCAGCGGCCCGGCAACGGCAATCCCCTGTCCGTCGGAGGTGACATCGACCAGAGCGGTACTGCCATCGGCGCTCGCCACCTGAACGACCGCCCCAGGAATAACCGCGCCGCTCGGATCGTGGACGGTAATTCGAAGAGTGGCAGCCGATCGTTGCGCTTCCATCGCGTGCGCGCCGTTTGTAATCAGAGCCATGGCGCACGCGCAGAACAGACACACTGGTTTCACGCGGCTACCGCTCCTTTTCAGTGTTCGACCGCGAATTTCTTCGGATCGATTTTTGGGTTTACCTTGACCTTGCTGACCGTCCACTCTTCGGTCGTCGTTCCGCCGAAGGCGCGGCGCAGCGCGTGCGGAAACTTGATGCCGTCCTCCTCCCGCCAGTCGTCGAAGAAGAGCGTGTACTCGACCATGACCGGCGGCTGCTTCTGGATCTCTTCGAGCTGATTCTTGGCATCGGTCACGGCCCGGGATGAATTGCCGGCGCCGCCAGTACCCCGTGGTCCGTCGGCGGTGACGATTCTCGGCTGCGGTCCCTGGTACGTGAGCATCAACGGAAGGTGTGTCTGTTCATCGATAAACAGCCGTGCGGCGAAGCCGTCGGCGTTCCTGGCATCCACGATGAAGGCCTTTCCGTCTGGCGCCTCGGCTTCCCCCGCGTACGTGTATTGAACGGTCACGGCTGGATGGGTCATCGCGAACCAGCCGAGCATCAGCCGGCTGATTTCCTGCCGCGCGGATCGGACCATCTGCTTATCAAGCTTCGCCTGCTCCTCTGGCGTCGGCTTCTCGCCGCCGCCGGGCATCGCGATACCGGGCCCGCCCATGCGAATGATCATTCCGCCTCCGGGCACCATGGCCCCCGCGCCGCCTGTCACCGGACGATCGCCGTTGAATCCGGTCGTGCTGGACATGTTGACCATCGCGCTGTTCGACGTTTCCGAACGCAGATATTTGTCCGGCAGACTCGACGAGCAATTCGAGGTCGCTCGTCATCTGAAAATTGCCGATGTTGCGCTGAGCCGCCGCCTGCACGCTGAGCGACGTGAGCGTGTCCAGCTTCTTTCCGCCGATGGCTTTTCGCGTGCCCGCGAGGACCTCCGCGGCCTTCGCGTCCTGCCCTGCGGACGCTCGCGCGAGACCGAGCAGAACCGCAAAGACGATGGCGCGCGCTGTCGAAATCTGAATGCGCATAACTGCGTTCCTCTCGAGGAGAGCGGGGCTCTCGTGTGCCGAACGACTAATGAGACGAACGATGATCCCGGTTTGCCCCGCGTCGTTGGTTAAGCCTGCGCAAAGAGATTGTTAAAGACGTAAAACCTCGCGGCGGCACCTCCGCGGCGCGGTAAACCTGCGTGCTAGACTCGCCAGATGCGAGGTCGATTCAGGCTGCCGATGTTCGTGGTGGCGTTTGGCGTTGCTGGGTCTGATCGCGCTTTTCGCGACGCTGCAGTACAAGTGGCTCGGCCGGATCAGCGATGCCGAGCGAGAGCACATGCGCGCGACGCTGAACACCCGCGCGTCAGGTTTTGAGCAGGACTTCGACGGCGAGCTGACGCGCGCTTACCTACTCTTCCAGGTCGATCCGCAGGCGGGCGGCAGTCTCGACTCGCGGATTGCGCTTCGTGTCGAACGGTGGCAGGCCACAGCGCGATATCCGCGCCTGATCAAGGAGGTCTACACCGTCCAGCCGGGCGAACGCGGTGCGCTCCAGCGATTCAAGCCGACGACGCGAACGCTCGAACCGGTCGACTGGCCCGCGGCGATGGACCCCATCCGTCAGCAGTTGTCGAAGGCACCGGAGCAGGAGAGCGGTCCACCGGGCCTCGTCGTCCGCTCCATACCGTCTCCGATCTGGGAGCGCGTGCCGGCCCTGGTCATTCCGACACCGCAGTTCTCCCTCAATCAGCAGGCGGGGCGCACGGAGGTCCGGATGATCCCCGGCCTCTCCTACATCGTCGTGCTGATCGATCGCGGCTACATCATCGACGAGATGCTGCCCGCGCTCGCGCAGCAGCACTTCCGTCAGACCGGCGACGGATTCGACTACCAACTCGCGGTCGTCAGCACCGCGGATCGCAACGTGGTCTATCGATCGACGACGGCATTCACGCCGAGCCGGACGCGACCGTGGATGCGGCCATGGATTTGTTCCAGGTGCGGATGCAGGATTTCGGGTCGATCGTCTCGGAGGTGCGAAGGTTCACGTCCACGTTCACGGCCGGGCCGCTGCAGGGCACGGGCACGTCCACCACCTTCAGCGAGCACATCGTCCTTCCTCCCGACGCCGGACGCGCGACACCGCCGCGTGAGGGAGGTCCCATTTCGATCTATGTGCAGCAGAACGCTCCACTGAACTCGATTGCAACGCCGACGAGGATCTGCGTCGGCCCGCTTGATGACGGCGGCGGGTTCAGCTCATTGGCGCCTTCTCGTCAAGCATCCCTCAGGATCGCTCGAGGCGGCGGTGAACTCGGCAAGGCGGCGAAACCTGATCATCAGCTCGAGCATCCTGTCCGTTCTCGGCGCCAGCGTCGCGCTCCTCGTGCTGTCGACACGCCGCGCCCAGGAACTGGCGCGTCAGCAGATGGAGTTCGTGGCGGCGGTGTCGCACGAGCTGCGGACGCCGCTCGCGGTGATTCGCTCCGCCGGCCGAAAACCTCGCCGACGGCGTGGTCAAAGACGACGAACAGATTCGAAAGTACGGCGATCTGGTGCGAAACGAAGGACGGCGACTGACCGAGATGGTCGAGCAGATCCTCGAATTCGCAGGCATCGAGTCGGGGCAGCGGGCGTTTGCGCTTCGCCCGGTCGCGGTCGCGCCCATGCTGCACGAGGTCGTCGAGTCGTCGCAGGCGCTGATTCGAATCCGCGGGCATTCAGGTCGAGTACGAAATCGCTGAGCGATCTGCCTCCCGTGCTTGGCGACGAGGCCGCGCTTCGCCGGGTGTTCGAGAATCTGATCGGCAATGCCATCAAGTACGGGGAGGCAGGCCGGTGGATCGGCGTGCGCGCCAGTCACCTGGGCCGCGAGATTCAGGGTCACGGTCGCGGATCGCGGAATCGGCATCGCGTCGGCGGAGCAGTCGCGAATTTTCGACCCGTTCTATCGCACGCCGGACGTCGATCGCCGCGCGCATCCAAGGGGCCGGACTTGGCCTGAGTCTCGTCCAGCGCATCGTGCAGGCGCATGGCGGCGGTATCAATGTCCGAAGCGAGCCGGGCAAGGGCAGCGAGTTCACCGTCACGCTTCCTGCGGCGAGCGAAGAGCCGATAGGCCGCGCCGCAATGTCCGAGCGCCCAGGGTCACGGATCCCACGCGTGAAGCGGCTGCTGCTGATCGAGGACGAGCCAGGGCTCGTGCTGACGCTTCGCGATCGGCTCACACGCGAAGGATACGCCATCGAAACGAGCAGCGACGGCGAGAGCGGCCTCGAACGCGCCGCTGGCGAAGCCGTTCGATCTCGTGCTGCTCGACGTCATGCTGCCCCGGCTGAACGGGTTCGACGTCCTCCGCGAACTGCGGAAGCGCGGCGTCGAGACGCCGGTGATCATGCTCACCGCGCAAGGCCAGGTCGTCGACAAGGTCGTCGGCCTCAAGCTCGGAGCTGACGATTACGTCACGAAACCGTTCGAGATGGTCGAGCTGCTCGCGCGAATCGAGGCAAAGCTTCGCCGGTCGCCGTCGGCGCCGCATCCGTCGGAGGGGTATCAGTTCGACGACGTGCGGGTCGATTTCCGCCGGGCGGAAGTGACCAAAGCGACGGCGAGCCACTGGAGCTCTCAGCGCGCGAGTTTCAGCTTCTGAAGTACTTCATCGAGCATCGAGGCGCGACGCTCACCCGCGAGGAGCTGCTCAACGAGGTGTGGGGCTACAACGTCGATGCCGTCCACGCGCACGGTCGACGTCCACGTCGCGTGGCTGCGCCAGAAGATCGAGCCCAACCCGCGGCACCCGCAGTACATCCTCACGGTCCACGGCATGGGCTACAAGTTTGCGGGATGAAGGAATCGCTAATCACTAATCACTGATCCTGAATCACTGATCCTGAATCCCGAATCCTGAATCCTGAATCCCTGAGTTCCGCGTCACGATCAATGTAGCGTGAGTGACTACAAGACGATTCAACGATTCGCGGATTGGGGATTCGGGATTGGGGATCTGGGGATTGGGGATTCGGGATTCAAGGATCAGTGATCAGTGATTAGTGATTCGAATCCCCCAGCTGCACGATGTCGACCTCCGCATTGCCCTTTGCGATACGCAGGATGGCGACCGAGGGCTGAACATCGAAGCGCCTCGGTCCCGCCGCGCCGGGATTGACGACGAGCCGACGGCCGTCGCGCGCGACGAGCGCGCGGTGCGTGTGGCCGTAGACGATCACATCTGCCGAATAGCGTGCGAGAAGCCTGTCGGGCAGTCGGGCTGCCGACCTCGTGGCCATGGCTGACGTGGATCGATAGGCCGTCCACGTCGATCGCCACGCTCCGGGGCAGCATGCCATCGATCGGATCGACGTTCCCGTAGACGGCGAGCACCGGTGCGATCGTCTCGAGCGCGTCGAGCACTGGCCGACCGCCGACGTCGCCAGCGTGCAGGATCTGCGACACACCCGCCAGCGCCCTGAGGAGGCTGTCGCGGATCAGCCCGTGCGTGTCGGACACAAGGCCGATTATGATGGACTGCTCACGATGCGAATCTGCGACGCTCACTGCCATTTCTTCTCGAGCCGCTTCCTCGAATCTGCTGACCTCGGGACAGCCGGACTTTGCGGAGGCGGACCGCTCCCGTGCAGTATCGCACCGCTCGGGTGGGACGATCCGGGCACTGCCGGAGGAGCTGGCCGATCGCTGGGTCGGCCGAGCTCGACAAGCACGCACGTCGCCCGCGCGGCGCTCATCGCCAGCATTCCCGGCGACGAGGCGTCGGTCGCGGCCGCGGTTCGCCGGCATCCGTCGCGCTTCGTCGGCTTCTTCATGTTCAACCCGCTCGCCGGCGATGTCGCGTCGCGGCTCGCGCGCGCGCTCGAGGAGCGGCAGCCTGCGCGGCATCTGCCTCTTCCCGGCGATGCACGGCTACCGGCTCGACGACGATCGGGTGGAGGAGGTGTTCGCGGCGGCGGCGGCACGCGGCGCGCCGTGTTCGTGCACTGCGGCGTGCTGACCGTCGGCGTCCGCAAGAAACTCGGCCTGCCGTCGCCCTTCGATCTGCGGCTCGGCGATCCGCTGGCGCTCGCGGCTGTCGCGTCACGGTTCCCGGACGTGCCCGGTGATCGTGCCGCACTTCGGCGCCGGCATTTTCCGCGAAGCGCTGATGGCCGCCGACCAGTGCGCCAACATCCATCTCGACACCTCCAGCTCGAACAGCTGGATGAAGTATTATCCCGGCCTGACGCTCGAGGGCGTCTTCCGAGCAGGCGCTCGCTGTCGCCGGCCCGGACGGCTGCTGTTCGGCACCGACTCGTCGTTTTTCCCGCGCGGCTGGCAGCAGCCGGTCTACGATGCCCAGGACGCGGCGCTTCGACGCGATCGGCGTCGCAGCCGAGCGGATCGGCGCGCGATCCTCGGCGGCAACTTCGAGCGGCTGTTTCCTCGCGTGACGGAGCCGAGCTACAGCGCCGATCCGCAAGATCTCTCATGATCCGTCTGATCGTTATCGTCGCTGCACGCGCTGATCTGTGCGCGCTGCCGGCTGCGCGCCGTCGCCGGCGCACGCTGCACCGGCAGGCCAGCCCGCCGACTCTCGTCCTCACCAACGGCCGGATCGTCACGGTCGACGAGGCGCTGCCCGAGGCGCAGGCGGTCGCCGTCGCGCGGCGATCGCATCGTGGCGCTCGGCAGCGAGGCCGACATCCGGCGCATACGTCGGGCCGGCGACGAGGTGATCGACTCCAGGGCCAGCTCGTGATGCCCGGCTTCATCGAGGGCCACGGCCACTTCACCGGCGTCGGCGAGGCGCAGCTCAGCTGAACCTGATGAACGACGACATCTGGGACGAGATCGTGGCGATGGTCGCCGAGGCGGCGAAGACCGCGAAGCCAGGGGAGTGGATCGCGGCCGCGGCTGGCACCAGGAGAAATGGACGTCGCGGCCGACCCCGAACGTCGAAGGGTTTCCCGACGCACGCGTCGCTCGACGCGTGTCGCCGAACAACCCGGTCGTGCTGACGCACGCCAGCGGTCACGCCAGCTTCGTCAACGCCAAGGCGATGGAGATGTCGGGCATCAACCGCGACGACGCCGAACCCGGCGGGCGGCGAAATCCTGAAGGACGCGGCCGGCGAGCCGACCGGCCTGCTGCGCGAGACGGCGTCGGGTCTCGATCGCACGAGCCCGGCCACGCCGGAGGAGCGCCGCGCGCGGGCCCGCAAGGTCGCTCGAGCTGGCGATCGCAAGAAGCGCTGTCGAAGGGCATCACCAGTCGTTCCAGGACGCCGGCTCGTCGTTCGCGACGATCGACCTGATGAAGAAGATGGTCGACGAGGGACACGATCGGCGTGCGGCTGTGGGTGATGGTGCGCGAGGGCAACGAGGCGCGAGGCGCCGCTGCTCGCGCAGGTACCGGATGATCGACTACGGCAACGGCCACCTGACCGTCCGCGCGATCAAGCGCCAGATCGACGGCGCGCTCGGCTCGCGCGGCGCGTGGCTGCTCGAGCCGTACACCGACAAGCCCGACAGCACCGGGCTGAACACGACGCACGGTCGCCGACGATCGCGCGAGACGGCGCGGCTGGCGATCGCCAACGGCTATCAGCTGTGCGTGCACGCCATCGGCGACCGCGCCAATCGCGAGACGCTCGAACATCTTCGAGCAGGCGTTCAAGGCGAACCCGACGAAGAAGGATCTGCGCTGGCGCGTCGAGCACGCGCAGCACCTGAGCGCTGCCGGACATCCCGCGTTTCGGCCAGCTCGGCGTGATCGCGTCGATGCAGGGCATCCACTGCACGTCCGACGCGCCGTACGTGCTCGGCGCGGCTCGGCGCCAGGCGCGCCGAGGAAGGCGCGTACGTCTGGCAGAAGCTGATGAAGAGCGGCGCCGTCGTCAGCAACGGCACCGACGCGCCGGTCGAGGACGTCGATCCGATTGCCAACTACTACGCGACCGTGAGCCGCAAGCCGAAGGACGGCAAGGTGTTCTATCCGGACCAGCGCATGAGCCGCATGGAGGCGCTGAAGTCCTACACGCTCAACGGCGCGTACGCGGCGTTCGAGGAAGCGTCACGCGGATCGCTGAAGGCCGGCAAGCTGCGCCGACATGATCGTGCTGTCGAAGGACATCATGACGATTCCGGAGGACGAGATTCCGACCGCGCAGGTGATCTACACGATCGTGGGCGGGAAGGTTCGTGTATCAAAAGGTGAGGCCGCCGCATGTTCGCCGTAGTCTCCGCTTTTACCGTGCTGCCGACGGCCTTCGCGCGCGCCGCGGGGCGCCGGTTCGCTGCTGCGGCACGTGGCGCCGGAACTGATCGAAGAAGCGGCTGCACGGCGCGGTGGAAGCGGTCGGTGAGCTGCCGGCCCGCCTCGCCCGGCACGGGACCGAGGCGGTTCCAGGACGCCTGCGCCTGGCGGACGTCGTCGCGCCATCGCGCGCCACTTCGCTTCTTCGCCGGCGCGTCCGCCGATGGTGTTCGAGGCCAGCGCCTCGCGCAGCATGCGGCGAGCGCCTGCGACGAGTTCGGCGGCGTCGGCTGCGACGTCGGCGAGGAAGCCCTTCCACCCGCTCGCAGAGCTTCTCCATCTTCTGGCGGTTGGCGTCGACGTCCAGCTCGGTGCCGCGGAACGCGTCGGGGTAGGCCGACATCAGCCGTTCGAGCGCGCGACATGAAGCGGCCGCTCAGCGGATCGGCGCCGTGGCGCACGACCGGTGTCGATCTGGTTCCATCGGGTGCGCAGCGAGCGCACCCGCTCGAGGAGCGCGGTGTGCTCGATCGACAGCGGCGGAGGCGGCGCGATGTCGGCGACCGCGTTCGAGCCGTCGCTCGGTGCGACTGGCACCAGCGCCTCGAGCTCGGCGACGAGCGCCTCGCGATCCGCCTGCTTGGCTTCGAGCTCGATCTCGTCGCGCCGCTTGTAGCGGTCGAAGAACGTGTCGCACGCGGCGCGGAAGCGCTGCCAGATCGCCTCCGACTTGTTCCGGCGCACCGGGCCGATCGTCTTCCACTCGGCCTGCAGCCGGCGGATTTCGGCGGCCGCCCGCTCCCACTCGCGTCGAGGTGGCGAGCTCCTCGGCGCGCGACGCACAGCGCCTCCTTCTTCGCCAGGTTCGCCGACCAGGTTTCCTTGCGCTCGCGCCAGGTCGGCGTTGCGCCGCGTGAAGAACTTGTCGCAGGCCTCGCGGAAGCGCTTCCACGTCGACGCGGGTGTCCTGCCGCGGCACCGGGCCGATCTGCCTGCCACTCCTGCCTGCAGCTTCTTCAGCTCCTCGGCGGTCTTGATCCAGTCGGTCGAGTCGGCCAGCGCCTCGGCGCGCTCGATCAGCGCGAGCTTCGCGTTCGAGGTTGGCCTTGCGCTCCTCGCCGCGCTGCGCGAAGAACTCGCGCGCCTTGGCCTGGATCGGATCGGCGGCCTGCCGGTAGCGGTGCCACAGCGCCTGCGCCTGCGCGCGCGGCGCCTCGGCCGCCTGCTTCCAGCGCTCCTGGATCTCGTGCAGCTCGCGCGCGGCCTTCTCGATGTCGTCCGGCTTCGGACGCCTTCGGGCGTGTCGAACCGGTACTTCGCGCGCAGCGCCTCGGTCTGCGCGATCAGCTCTTCCTGGACGGCGGCGTTGGCGAAGCGCTTCCACTCGTCCATCTCGCGCAGCTCGTGCAGCTTCGGCGCGATGGCCGCCAGCGCTGCCTTCAGCCGCTCGACGAGCGTGTGCTGCTCGTGCTCCGGCAGCGCGGGTGGCGCATCGATGGCCGTCCGCAGATTCGCGCACCAGGCGATCCGCCTCGCGCAGCGTGAGGTCCTCGGCGGCGGCGCGAATCGTGACGCGCTCGATCAACTGCTCGACGCGCTGGACCTGCTGGCGCAGCGCCCGCTCGGCCGCCGCGCGCCGTTCTTCCGCGCGCTGACGCACGCGTGCGTCTGCGGCGGCGAACCGCTCGGACACTGACGGATCGAGCCCGTCGGCCTTCGCCTGCAGCGCCTGCCATTCCTGGCGCACCGCGTCCCACGCCGCCTGGTCGGGTTGCGATCCGGACGACAGCCGCTCGGCCTCCGTTGACAGCCCGTCGAGACGCGTGTGGATCTCCGCCCGCACCTGATGGTTTCGGTGCCGCTCCGTCGGCGCGCCGGCACGCCTCCTCGAACCGTCGCACGCGTTTGCTCGTCTTCGAGCTCCTGTGTGGACGGTCCTGGCAGCCCTTCCCATTCTCCGCGCGCTTTCTCGATCTCCTCGAGCGCCTGCTCCGCGTGCGCGGCCTCGAGACGCTCGCAGATGGCTTCGCGCGCTCGGCGGGCCGCGCTGTCGCGTTCGGCGGTCGCCCGGCGTTCTGCCTCCGCGTGCTCGTGGCGCTGCAATGGCGTCGTGCGCCGTTTCAACGAGAGCCTCGAAGCGCGCCGAGGTCTCCTGGTCCAGTTCGAATACAGGGTTTGAGGACATATCCCGCCATTCTGCTTCGGCGTCCGCGAGCTCGCGCTGCCGCGTTCGACATGGACGGTGTGGCCGCGATCGTTTCCACCGTTGCGAGAATGCCCGCCAGACGGCTGCTGCCATTCTTCGAGCGCCGCTCTCCGCGCCGCCTCCGCGTCGTCCATCGCCTGGAGCAGTGCGCGTGCGCGCTTCACGACCGACTTGTTCTTCGCGCGGCTGGCGACGCCGTCGAGCGACGTCGCGCGCGTCGGGCGACGATCGGGTCGATGGACTTGTCGAGCGCGGCGACCCCGGCGTCCTTGTGGTCGGTCTTGAGCGCGACGTTCAGCAGCTCCGCCGGGTCCGCGACGCGCGCGACGGCGTCGAGCGCCGTCTGCGGATCGGCCGCGTGGCGGGCGATGCTGCTGAGCGCCTTCGTGTCGTGGACGCGGCCCAGCGCGGCCGCGCGAACCGTGTCGTGCGGAGAGGACTTGGCGACCGTGGAGAACTGCCTCGGATCGTCCAGGCCGTCGAGCGCGAGTGCGGCGTCGGCGTCCGTCTCCGCTGGAGTGATGGCGATCTCGACCAGCCGGTCGGCAAGGGCGCGGCGAAGGTCCGCGTCCTGTTCAGTGCGCGCCAGGCGGGCGAGGACCGCCGCGTCGGCTATCCGTTCGATCGCGGCCGTGCGGACCCGCACGTCAGGGTCCGCCGCCGCAAGCTCCTCGATGGCGTTCCGATGCTCCGGATCGTCGGGCATCTCGCTGACCGCCGCGGCGCGGACGGCGGGGTCGGCGTGCTTCCATTTCGGTTGTGGCTTGAATCGGTCGAGGAAAGACATCGGGAGCCTTGCACCCCGGATCAGGAAGAGCGAATTACGGAGGTTGTAATCCGCTCTTTCGAAAACCGGGAGTCGGTTAACCGCTCGATTCTTGAGTGAGCCACTCGGCGATCTGTTCCCGCGACATCCGATGATCGTCGTTGAGGTGCACGATCATCGACGCGAGCGGCAGCCGTTTCGAGCAGCCCTGCGGACACTTTTTGGTCATCTCGTCCAGACACGGAACAGCCGTTCGAGATGATCGGGAATCAGCTTTCCGTGCTCGCGCGGCAGGTGATACACGCCCTCGTAGACCGCGCCGAGCGCACACGACCCGCCCTTTTCGTCGAAGTAGCTGCCGAAGCACTGCGGACCGCGGGTGGCGCCGGCCCGGATGTAATCTGCGAGCTCGCGCTGCTCCCGCTGGAGTTCTGTCGCCATGGCGAATCTCCTCCGGCCCGCTGTGCGGGCCAAAGCATTGCGATTTACGTGCCGGACCGTGATTGTAGTTCAGCCACGGGATTGACGCGTCTTATCGAGCAGACCTAACATTCGAGATCCATCGAGTTGAATTCTCGCCCCATGGAGTCGTATGCGTACCGCCATTAATCTTCGCCTTTTTGCGGTCTTTTTGTCCGCGCTTCTGGGCTGGACCAGTGCTGCGGAGGGCCGGATCGGCGGTTTCGGCGGTCTGGAGTCGCCCGGCCAGGCGCCAGCGCCGGCCGGGGCGGGCCGCCAGACCGGCCCGGTCCAGGCTCCCCCACTTCAGCCTTCAGCCGAGACGCCCGCGCCCGGTAACCCCGTCGTCGTGATGTCGACCTCGTTCGGGGACGTCACGCTGGAGCTCTTCAAGACAGGAAGCGCCCGTTTCGGTGGAGAACTTTCTGCAATACGTCAACGAGGGCTTCTACGCGGGGACGGTCTTCCACCGGGTCAGAAAGGGATTCATGATCCAGGGCGGCGGATTCACGCCCACGCTCGAGGAGAAGCCGACTCGCCCGCCGATCCTGAACGAGGCCACCAACGGGCTGCACAACGCGCGCGGCACGGTCGCGATGGCGCGACGCAGAGCGCTGCGCAGCGCGACCTCGCAGTTCTACATCAACGTCGTCGACAATCGCGCGCTGGATCACACCGGCTTTTCGCCGGACGACTTCGGCTACGCCGTGTTCGGCCGCGTGCTTTCCGGGATGGACGTCGTGGACCGCATCGCTGCCGTACCCACCACGTCGAAAGGACCATGGACGATGTGCCGGTGGAGCCGGTGATAATCAAGGGCGTCCGTCTCGCGAAGTAGCGGGACGATCGCTGATCACTCGACTCTGATTAACTCTGTTCACTAATCCAGTCGTCAATCAGCCATCAGCGTGCGTCCTCTCGTAATCATCTTCCTGACCATCTTCGTCAACCTGGTCGGCTTCGGGATCATCATCCCGCTGCTGCCGTTCTACGCGCAGACGTTCGGCGCTTCGCCGCTCGTGATCGGCCTGCTGTTCGCGTCGTTCTCGCTGAGCCAGCTCGTGGCGTCGCCGATGCTCGGCGGCATCTCCGATCGCTGGGGCAGACGGCCGGTGCTGATCTTCAGCCTGCTCGGCACCGTCGTCAGCTTCGTGATGCTCGCCGTCGCGCAACAGCCTCTGCGATGCTGTTCGCGGCGCGGATCGTCGACGGCCTGTCGGGCGGCAACATCACGACCGCGCGCGCCTACATCGCCGACATCACGACCGAGGAGAACCGCGCCAAAGCCTTCGGCGTGCTCGGCGCCGCCTTCGGCCTCGGCTTCATCGTCGGCCCGGCGCTCGGCGCCGCGTTCTCGCACATCAGCTACACCGCGCCGATCTGGGCGGCCGCGGTCATCACCGTCGTCGCGACGGCGCTCGCCGTGGTTCTGGCTGCCCGAAACCGTCCATCGCGCTCACGCCGGCGGCGGTGCGCCGTGGCGCGCGCTCGGCGATTCGTGGCGCCTGCCGCACCTGCGCGTGCTCTTCACCATCGACTTCGTGTACTGGACGGCGTTCGCCGTGTACCAGACGACGTTCGCGCTGTTCGGCGCGCGCCGTTTTGGCTTCGACGCGGCGCATACCGGCTACCTGCTGAGCGCGTTCGGCTTCCTCGGCGTGATCGTGCAGGGCGGGATGGTCGGGCCGGTCGTGAAGCGCGCTCGGCGAGCGGCCAACGCTGGCGGTCGGACTGCTCTTCGCGGCGGTCGGCTGGGGCGGCAGCGCGCTGACCCATTCGCTGCCGGTGTTCGTCGCGATGCTCGTGCCGGGCGCGATCGGCATCGGCCTGTGCAACGCCACGCTGAGTTCGCTCATCAGCAAGGCGGCCGTCGACCGCGCGAGCAGGGCCGCGTCCAGGGGGCCGCGGGCGCGCTCGAGAGCCTGGGCCGCACGCTGGGCCCCGTGTGGGGCAACGGCGCGCTGCAGATATTCGGCGAAGGCACCGCCTATGGCTCGGCGGCGCTCGTGCTGATCGGCGCCGCCGCGCTGACCTTCGCGTATCATCAGCCCGAGCGATCGGTCGACCTGAAACCCTGATCCGCGCGAGAGCGCAGAGGATCTCACGCAGAGATCGCTGAGAACGCGGAGACCGGATCTCACGCAGAGACGCGAGGCCGCAGAAGAACCTGGCGTGACGGTCGCCGCCACGTTTCTCGCGAACTCTGCGATCCCTGCGCGAGTCGTCTCTGCGCCTCTGCAATCTCCGCGTGAGATCCTCAGCGATCTCCGCGCGGATCAGATTCGCGACGCCCTCTCGAGCCGGCGTGACCAGATCGTCGAGCTGCTCGAGGACCGCGCAGGACCGTGTCGGGTTGCGACAGGTCGACGCCCGCCTTCTTCAGCTGCTCCATCGGATAGTCGTTGCCGCCCGATCGGAGCAGCGTCGAGGTAGCGGTCCCGCGCCTCGGCTGCTCCGCGCTCCCATGATCTGCGTGCGCCAGCCTCGCCGCCGACGCGAAGCACGTCGCGTACTGGTAGACGTAGTACGGCGAGTTGAAGAAGTGCGGGATCCGCGCCCAGGTGATGCCCGGTGAGCGGGTTCATGTCGACCGCGTCGCCGTAGTAGTCCTTCAGCAGTGCCGTGTAGGTCTCGGTCAGGATCTCGGACGTGATCGGCTGATCCTGTTCCGCGAGCCGGTGCGCCCGCAGCTCGTAGTCGGCAAACAGCACCTGCGTGAAGAACGTGCCGGTGATGTTGTCGATCGCGTGCTGCAGCAGGACGATCCGCTCGATCGGGATCCGATCGAACGCGTCAGCATGTATTCGAGCAGCAGCGCCTCGCTCAGCGTCGACGGCACTTCGGCGACGAAGATCGTGTAGCTCGAATAGACGAACGGCTGCGCCTCGTGCGACAGGATGGTGTGCATCGAGTGCCCCATCTCGTGCGCCAGCGTGAACACGTCGTCCAGCGTGTCGGTGTAGTTCAGCAGCATGTACGGGTGCGTGCCGTAAACCGGCGCGGAATACGCGCCCGACCGCTTGCCCTCGTTCTCGTAGACGTCGATCCAGCGGCCCGCGAAACCCTCGCGCATCCGCGCCTGGTACTCGGGCCCGAGCGGCGCGACCGCCGTCGACGATCCAGTCGAGCACGTCGTCGTAGTGGATATTTCTTGTCGAAGGTGACGAGCGGAATCGAGAAGTCGTAGACCTGATAGGACGGCACGCCGAGCGCCTTTCGGCGCAGGCGGTGATAGCGGCGCAGCGGCTCGACGCCGGCCTGCGTCGTCTCGATCAGGTTCTCGACGACCGACGTCGGGATGTTGTCGCCGTGCAGCGCGGCCTCGAGCGTGCTCTTGTAGCCGCGCGCGCGCGCCTGGAACCAGTCGCGCTGGCAGACGCCGTTGTAGAGCGAGGCGTAGGTGTTCAGCGTCGCCTGCGATACGTCTCGTGCAGCGCGCGGAACGCCGCCTCGCGATCGGACTGCTCGCGCCGCGTCGCGAGCATCGCGCGGTATTGGCCGTACGAGACCGTGACCTGCTCGCCGTGTCGACAGCGTGATCGTCGGGAACTTGCGCGTCCGCCGTGGAGAGCGCCCAGTACGCGTCGTTGGGCGACGACGCAAGCCGGCTCGACAGCGACATCAGCCGCTCGCCCGCCTCGTCGAGCACGTGCTCCTGCTGGCGGTAGAGATTCTCGATGGCGAACGGTAGAGCCGCGAGCGGCTCGGACTCGCGTCCATCCACCCGCGCACGGTCTCGAGCGGAATCTGCGAGCAGCTCGGGGTTGAACCAGGACTCCGCCTGCTTCACACCGCGCGAACAGGATCTGGACCTGCTGGCGTCTGGCGTTGACCGTGTTGTCGCGCTGATCCTCGTCGTAGCTGGAGCGACGGGTAGTACCAGACGCGGTACGCAAGCTGCCCGAGCTCCTCGGAGAGCCGGAACGCCGCCAGCAGCGGCGTCGGGCCCTCCGCCAGCGTGCCTTTCAGCGCCGCGTAGCGGTCGATGCCGGCCTCGAGCTGTTTGTAGCCCGCCTCCCAGGCTGTCCCAGTCCGGGAAGATGTCCGACAGATTCCATTTGAAGCGATCCGGGACGTCGTCTCGACGGCGGCTGCCAAGCTGAGGTGGCTCAGGCGTTGCCACGTCGGCAGGATCGAAAAGTGTGATCGGGCGCATCTTCTCACTATACCCGCAAGAACAACCCTGACAGTTTTTCAAGCGGATTGACCGTCGCTCCGATTGTGAGCCGACGCGCAACGGGGGCCCAGCTGGCGCTTCGCTGGTAGCCGCCGTGCGACGGCGTGCCGCCGTGCACTATAGTGCGAGCCACGAGGGACCCTCATGGCTCGCAACAAGAACTCAGTCAGTCTGGCGCTCGAACAGGCCGCGACGGCCGTAACTCACTGGACCGGCAGCACCAGCGCCTTCAGTCTGGCATGCGGCATCATTCTCGTATGGGCGCTGACCGGACCGCTGTTTCACTATTCGGACACCTGGCAGCTCGTCATCAACACCGGAACGACCATCGTCACCTTCCTGATGGTGTTCCTCATTCAACGTACCCAGAACAAGGACTCGCTCGCGCTTCAACTGAAGTTGAATGAGATCGTCGCGGCTTTGGAAGGGGCGAGCAACCGACTGATCGATGTCGAGTCGCTCACCGAGCAGGAGCTCAACGTGCTCCGTAAGCATTACGCTCGTCTCGCCCAGATGTCACAGCGGGACGCGACCCTGACCCAGTCGCACTCGATCGAAGAGGCAGAGCAGAGACACACCTGGAAGATGAGGCCGAAATAACGGTGCCAGGGGTGCCAGGGGTGCCAGAGGTGCCAGGGGTGCCAGAGGTGCCAGGGGGTGCCAAGGGTGCCAAGAGTGCGCGAGGGTATGAGACAGGCGAGTCGAGGGGAGACCGGAATGGAAGTGCATGTGGTGCCGACGATGACGCACGGGCGGGTGGTGGTGCGGCAGGCACGGGCCGCGGCGCGCCGGGGAGTGCTGGTTGGATTTCACGGATACATGGAGAACGCCCTGATTCAGATGGAGCGGCTCGACGCGATTCCGGGAGCATCAGCGTGGACGCTCGTGTCGATCCAAGGGCTGCACCGCTTCTATCGGGGCCGCACCAGAACCGTTGTCGCAAGCTGGATGACGCACGAGGATCGCGACGATGCGATTGCCGACAATGTGGGTTACGTGGCGGCGGCGCTCGAGCAGGTGCCGCACGATCGGTCCACACCGATCGTCTACGCCGGATTCTCCCAAGGGGTGGCCATGGCATTCAGGGCGGGCGTGCTTGGCAACTCGCCAGCGAGCGCAGTCGTTGCTGTTGGCGGCGATGTTCCTCCCGAACTCATCGCCAACGCGTCGCTTCGCTTTCCAGCCGTCCTGCTCGCGAGGGGCGTCCGTGACGAGTGGCTGGCCGAGTCACGCTTCGAACAAGACGCCGCCGCATTGTCTGGGAGAGGCGTTGCCCTGACGCGCCTCGTCTACGACGCTCCGCACGAATGGAATGCGGAGGTGTCCGACGCCATCGGTGAGTTCCTGAAGACGACGATCTCATCCGATTAGTGAGCGGATCCAGTCGGCGGCCACGTTCAACACCTCGGCGCGCGCACCCTGCTGCTTCGCTTTTCCACCGGGTATCCGGAACGAATGGTCTCCGCCCGCAATCTCGTGCAGCGTCGCGCGTTGAAGGCGGGGAAGCAGCTCCCGAATCTCCGCGGCATGTCCGAACGCATCCTGCGTGCCTTGTACGAAGAGCATCGGCTCGCTGATGTCAGGCAGATGCGAGTCGCGGCGCTGGTCGAGTTTACCCGGTGGATGAAGTGGGTAGCCCAGCAACAGCACTCCCTGCAATGTCCCGACGCCGTGCTGAGCCGCGACCTGTGATGAGATTCGTCCTCCCATCGACTTTCCACCGATGAAGAGCGGCAACGCGCCAAACGTGCTTCGCGCAGCCTCTATCGCCTCGCGCCATGCCTGTTCCAGCACGGGCGGTCGATCTGGAATCTTCCGGCGCGCCGCCATATAGGGGAAATCGAAGGTGGCCGTGCTGACGCCGCGGTGAGCGAAGCCCAGCGCCGCCTCGACCATGAACGGGCTGAGCTGCCCGGCGCCTGCGCCATGCGCCAGCACGAGCGCCGCGAACGGTTTATCGCTGGGGTACACTTTGAGATCCACGCTGGTGAGTATACGGACGCCTGCCGTATCCCGCATCGGCGACCCCTTCGACTGCGCTCAGGGTCGTCCCGAGCAACGTCGAGGGACGATTCGCGATTCGCGACTCGCGGCTGGCGACGAGCCTCTGGCAACTCGAAACGCCAGACCGGCCACTCGAACCCAATGGCTGGACGCTGGTGGCCCGAAGCTGGAAGCTGGTGAAGAGAGGTTCACGTGATGTTTCGTTCCTGCTGGTTCGCTGTTTGGCTGATCTTTCTGTCGTCCCCAACATTTGCGCAGCGCCTTTCGGGCGATGTCGTTCCCAGCCATTACGACCTTGCGGTGGCGCCGAACCTTCAGGCGGCGACCTTCACGGGCAGTGAGCGGATCTCGGTCACACTGAAGAAGGGGTCGACGTCAATCGTGATGAACGCGGCCGAGATCGAGTTCGACGCCGTCACGATTAAATCGGGAGCGAGTACGCAGAAAGCGGAGGTCTCGCTCGATCCGTCGAAGGAGCAGGCGACCTTCACCGTGGCTCGGCCCATACCGGCAGGGGTGGCGGAGATCGAGATCCAGTATCGCGGCATTCTGAACGATCAGCTGCGTGGGTTGTATCTGAGCCAGGCGAACAATCGACGGTATGCCGTGTCGCAATTGGAAGCCACGGACGCACGACGGATGTTTCCGTCGTTCGATGAGCCCGCATTCAAGGCTACGTTCAGCCTGACGGCGACAATCGATCGGGGTGATCACGCGATCTCGAATGGCGCCGTGGTGACCGATACGCCAGGCCCGGATCCTGGCAAGCACACCGTCAAGTTCGACACGACGCCCAGGATGTCCACGTACCTGGTGGCGCTTGCCGTCGGGGACTTCGAGTGTCAGTCGGGGGAGGCTGACGGGATTCCGATCCGCGTCTGCTCGACGCCCGACAAGAAAGGACAGACGGGTTTTGCGCTGGAGGCTGCCGAAGCAATCACGCGGTACTACAACAAGTACTACGCCGTGAAATACCCCTTCAAGAAGCTCGACGTCGTGGCCGTGCCCGATTTTGCCGCGGGCGCCATGGAGAACACCGCCGCGATTTTCTACCGAGAGACGCTGCTGCTCGCGGATCCGAAGGATGCGTCGGCGAAGGTCCGCAAGGACATCGGCGTGGTCCTCGCGCACGAAATGGCGCATCAGTGGTTCGGCGACCTGGTGACGATGAAGTGGTGGGACGACATCTGGCTGAACGAGGGGTTCGCCAACTGGATGGAGACCAAGCCGCTCAAAGCCTGGAAGCCCGAGTGGCACATGGAGCTCGACGAGGTTCAGTCGAACCAGAAGGCGATGACGCTCGATTCGCTGAAGTCGACGCGTCCGATCCGCGCGGAAGCATGGACACCCGCAGAAATCGGCGAGCTGTTCGACGCGATCGCCTACGAGAAAGGCGCTGCGGTGCTGCGCATGGTCGAAGCGTGGGTCGGCGAGGAGCCCTTTCGCGCCGGCGTGAACGCGTACATCGATCGGTTCAAGTACGGGAACGCGCGAGCCGAGGATTTCTGGGGGACGCTGACTAAGGTGACCGGCAAGCCAGTCGATCGGGTCATGGCGGGTTTCGTCGATCGACCCGGCGTGCCGTTGGTTGACGCGTCGGTGACGTGCGCCGGGAACAAGGGCACGGTGTCAATCGCACAGGAAGCCTCAGGCAGCGGAGCCGGGAAACCAGCCGGAAGCACCGCTGAGTGGACGATTCCGGTGTGCGCGAAGACACCCGGAGGCGCAGCGTCGTGCAGCGTGGCCGGCGGTACAGCCACCACGATTCCCGTGAATAGCTGTCCGCCTTGGGTGATGGCCAACGCCGGTGCGCGCGGGTACTACCGCGTCATCTATCCTCCGGATCTGGTTCGTGCGCTCGCGCGCAACGTCGCGGCATTGGAACCAACCGAGCGGATTGCGCTGCTGTCCGACGAGTGGGCGCTCGTGCGTGCGGGACGTCATGACGTCGGAACATTTCTCGATCTCGTCGAAGGCTTCAGGAACGAGCGGACGCCCGATGTGGTGGAGACGCTGGTCGGTGAGCTGTCCGCGATCGGCGGCCTGACGACGGACGCCTCACGCGCGAAATACCACGCGTGGGTCACATCGCTGTTGAAGCCTGCGATGCAGGAGGTTGGGTTTATCCCCCGTCCGGGCGAGACCGAAGATCGACAGGCCCTGCGCGCCCTGCTGCTCTCGGGGCTGGGCCAGACGGCGCGCGATCCGGAGGCCATCGAGGCGGCTCGCCGTCTGCTGACCGTGCAGCTCGATTCACAGACCGCAATCGACCCCACGCTGCTCAACGCCGCCGTCCCCGTCGCCGCGATTGGCGGCGATGCGGGTCTGTACGAAGGCTTTCTGGCGCGGAGCAAACAGGCCCTGGATCCCGAACAGCACTATCGCTACCTTTACGCGCTCGCCGACTTCAGCGATCCGGCGCTCGTGCGCCGCACCGTTGACTACATTCTGGGACCCGACGTGCGTAGCCAGGATGCGGCGATCTTTCTGTCTCGGCTCCTCGGCAACCCCGACGCGCGCTCGCTCGCGTGGGAGCTCCTGCGCACGCGCTGGAACGATCTTCAGAAGAAGACCGGACAGGTGTTTGGCAGCCCGATGCTGATCGGTGCCCTCGGAGGGTTTTGCGACGCTCGGACGCGGTCAGAGATCGAACAGTTCTTCAGCGAGCACAAGGTTCCGGAGGCCGAGCGAACGCTGCAGCAGGCCATGGAACGGATCTCGGCTTGCGCAGATCTCGCCCACGCACAAGCGCCGCGGCTTGCCGCGTGGCTCGAGAAATAACCCGACGACGCGCACCCAATCTACCCGCTACCGTTTGACTAGTGAGGTACGGCGCTCGTGGATTCCAGAGAAGGTGTTCAACTCCGCGGGGGCCCGGTGTGAACCATCCCGTCTGCAGCGTTCTGCCAGCGTTCGTTCAGACAGACCAAACAGCTTTGTGAGACATCACAAGTGCTCCGGGTTCGCAGGATTTGGTGCTTCCGAGGACTGGGGATTCTGCCAGTAAGTGGCCACGCCTGTCAAGCGGGTTTCTTTACTTCTTTTTGGCCGGTGCCGGGGGCGCCGCGGTGCTCTCCTGATGGAACACGGCGACCCACTTGCCGTTTCGCTCGGTCCAGACCGTCGAGGCGTAGGTCGTCTCCGGAACGGGCTGGTTCATGTAGGTCCCACTGCCCATCCACGTGTAGCCGACGACCGCCGTCTTGTCGTTCACCCACACGACCTGAGGATTCATGATGTGCCAGGAATTCACTTTCATCTGGTCCATCGTTTTCACGAAATCCGAGACTTTCATGAAGCCGTTCATGTCCGCCGAGACGGCGTCGGCGGCCACGAGATCGGTGAACGTCTTCGTGTCGTGTTTCGCGACGGCCTCGTTGATCTTGTTTTCGTTGGCGATCAACGCCTTTTCAGTCGCTGCCTTCGAACCCGCCTGAGCGAACGCCGCCGTGGCGCAGCCGAGTGCGATAAGCCCGGCCGCCAGAATCCGTGCGCGCATAGATCTCCTTTTCGAGTCTGAGCGATCCGCGACGACGGGCCGCGGCGGGATTCTCGCAGCGTCCCGGGTTGGCGTCAACCCATCCCGGCTTGCCAAATATGCATACATCAATGTAGATTTATAGATGTGAATGATGCACCGGCCCTCTACCGGCTGCTCGGCGACGACGCGCGCTTGCGCCTCCTGAGGCTGCTCGCCCTGGACCGCCTGAACGTGACCGAGCTGACCGCCATCCTCGGGATCGCGCAATCCGGGGTGTCGAGACACCTTGGCCTCCTGAAGGAGGGCGGGCTGGTCAGCGAAGAGCGCGAGGCAGGCTTCACGTACTACGCGATCGCGCCAGCGGTGCGCGGAGGCGTCAACGGCCACGCGCCCCTCTGGATGCTGCTTCAGGACCAGTTCGAACGGGCGTCGGCGACCGACGTGGGACGTGCCGACAATGCCCGCCTCGAGGAGATCAGGCGCCTTCGCAAGGAGAATTTCGACGCCCACGCGGGCCCCGACACGAACGAACGCCAGCTCGTGCCCGGACGAAGCTGGGCGGCGTGGGCGCGCGCCCTCGGGCACCTGCTGCCGCCGCTCAGCGTCGCGGATCTGGGATGCGGAGAAGGCTACCTCACGATCGAGGCGAGTCGCTGGGCCTCGCGCGTGATTGCCGTGGATCGATCGCCGGACGTGTTGAAACGCGCGCGAGCGCTCGCGGCCCGGCGGCGCGTATCCAACATCAGCTGGAAGCGCGGAACGCTCGAGAACCTGCCGATTGCCGATGCCACGATCGAGGTGGCGCTGCTGTCGCAGGCGCTCCACCACGCGGAGGATCCGTTACGCGTGCTGCGCGAAGCGTGCCGGATTCTGGTGCCCGGTGGACGGGTCCTGGTCCTCGACCTGCGCGAGCACACCGAATCCTGGGTCCGCGAACGCCTCGGCGATCGGTGGCTTGGGTTCAGGCCGGCCGTGCTGAAATCGCTCTTGAGCGACGCCGGGCTTCACCGACGTGAAGGTCACTATCGGCGCCAGGCGCTCCGGCGACCCTTTTACCGTTCTCGTCGCGTCGGGTGCGAAGCCGGCGCAGACAGCGAAGCCAGAAACGCCATGACTGATACACGCAACGGATCCCGACTGAGATCTCTTCTCGACCGTCGCATCCTCATCCTCGACGGCGCGATGGGCACGATGATTCAGCGCCACAAGCTGAGCGAGGCGGACTTTCGCGGCGACTCGCTTCGCCGATCACCCTCGAGATCTCAAGGGGGACAGCGACGTTCTCGTGTTGACGCGCCCGGACGTGATCAGCGCCATCCACCACGAATACCTCGCCGCCGGCGCCGACATCATCGAGACGAATACGTTTGGCGGCACGGTGATCGCGCAGGGAGACTACGGCCTCGAGCATGCTGTCTACGACATCAACCTCGAAGGGGCACGGCTCGCGCGCGCCGCTGCGGACGAGTGGACCCGCAAGACGCCGGATAGGCCGCGCTTCGTCGCGGGATCGATGGGCCCGACGAACCGGACGCTCTCGATCTCGCCGGACGTCAACAACCCCGCCTTTCGCGCGACGACGTTCGACGAGATGCGTGAGGCGTACGAGACGCAGGTGCGCGGCCTGATCGACGGTGGCAGCGACATCCTGCTGCTCGAGACCATCTTCGACACGCTCGTCGCGAAAGCGGCGCTTGTCGCGATCGAGAATGTGTTCGAGGCGACCGGCATCAGGCTGCCGCTGATGATCTCGGTGACGATTACCGATCGGAGCGGCCGCACCCTCTCGGGCCAGACGATCGACGCCTTTTACGTGTCGATCCGTCACGCCAAACCCTTCACCGTCGGCATCAACTGCGCGCTCGGCGCGCGCGACATGCGCCCCTACCTTGCCGAGCTGGCGCGGCTGGCCGAATGCTACGTCACGAGCTATCCCAACGCCGGTCTGCCGAATGCGTTCGGCGAGTACGACGAGCGTCCGGACGAAACTGCCGCGCTGCTGCGCGACTTTGCCTCCAGCGGATTCGTCAACATCCTCGGCGGCTGCTGCGGGACCACGCCGGATCACATCAGAGCCATCGCGGCTGCGGTGGATGGTGTGGCCCCGAGGCCGTTGCCTGCTGAAAGCTGGCTCGACGCGAGCCGCGAGCCGCGAGTCGCGAGCCGCGAGCCGCGAGTCGCGAGCCGCGAGCCACGAGTCGCGAGCCGCGAGCCAGTCGAGCCGCGAGCCCATTCACAGTTCTCCGGTCTCGAAGTCCTGACCATTCGTCCCGACAGCAACTTTCAGATGATTGGCGAGCGGACGAACGTCACCGGCTCGGCGAGGTTCGCACGTCTGATCAAGGCCGGCAACTACGCCGAAGCGGTCGGCGTGGCCGCCGATCAGGTACGCGGCGGCGCCAACCTGATCGACGTCAACATGGACGAAGGCATGCTCGATTCCGAGCAGGCCATGACGACCTTCCTGCAATTACATCGCGACCGAGCCGGAGATCGCCAGGGTTCCGGTGGTGATCGACAGCTCCCGGTGGTCGGTGCTCGAAGCCGGCCTGAAGTGCATTCAGGGCAAGGGCGTCGTGAACTCGATCAGCCTCAAGGAGGGTGAAGAGGACTTTCTCGCCAAGGCCCGCACTATCCACCGTTACGGCGCCGGCGTGGTGGTCATGGCGTTCGACGAAACCGGTCAGGCCGACACGGTCGCGCGCAAGGTTGCCATCTGTCAGCGCGCGTACACGCTGCTCATCGAGCGCGCCGGCTTCGATCCGTCCGACATCATCTTTGATCCCAACATCCTGGCGATCGCGACCGGCCTCGAGGAACACAACGACTACGCGATCAACTACATCGAGGCCACGAGGATCATCAAGGCGACGTGCCCGGGCGTGAAGATCAGCGGCGGCGTCAGCAACCTGTCGTTCTCGTTCCGCGGCAACGACGTCGTTCGCGAAGCGATTCACTCCGCGTTCCTGTATCACGCCATCAAGGCCGGCATGGACATGGGCATCGTCAATGCCGGCCAGCTGGTTGTGTACGAGGACATCCCGAAGGATCTCCTCGAGCACGTCGAGGACATCATCTTCAATCGCCGGCCGGACGCGACCGAACGGCTGGTCCAGTTTGCGGAAACGGTGAAGGGCACCGGAAAGAAGCGCGAGGCCGATCTGGCGTGGCGCGATGCGGCCGTCGAAGCGCGGCTTTCGCACGCGCTCGTGCACGGCATCGTCGACTTCATCGAGGCGGACGTCGAGGAGGCGCGGCAGCAGGACCAGGAGCCGCTTCGCATCATCGAAGGCCCGCTGATGGACGGCATGAAGATCGTCGGCGACCTGTTCGGCGCCGGCAAGATGTTCCTGCCGCAGGTCGTCAAGAGCGCACGGGCGATGAAGAAGGCAGTGGCGTACCTCGCTGCCGTACATGGAGGAGCGCAAGCGGCTCACCGGCGGGTCGTCGTCGCAGGGCAGGGTCCTGATGGCGACGGTGAAGGGAGACGTCCACGACATCGGCAAGAACATCGTCGGGGTCGTGCTCGGCTGCAACAACTACGAGGTGATCGATCTCGGCGTGATGGTGCCGGCGGCGAAGATCCTCGACGCGGCGATCGAGCAGAAGGCCGACATCATCGGCCTGAGCGGGCTGATCACGCCGTCGCTCGACGAGATGGCGTTCGTGGCGCGGGAGATGGAGCGGCGCGGCTTCACGCTTCCGCTGCTGATCGGCGGCGCCACGACGAGCAGACAGCATACGGCGGTGAAGATCGCCCAGGAGTACAGCGGCCCGGTCGTGCACGTGCTGGATGCGTCGCGTGCGGTCGATGTCGTGTCGAGCCTGCTCGGCCGCGAGCGGTCTGCGTTTCGACGAGGCGAACCGACGATCGCAGCAGGAAATTCGCGAATCGTACGCGACGCGCCGGCAGAAGCCGCTGCTCTCTTACGAGCAGGCGCGCGCGAACCGGCTCGCCGACCGACTGGGACGACCACGTGATCGCGTCGCCGTGGTTCGTCGGACGGCGGTACCTCGATGACGTGCCGCTTGCGGAGATCGCGAAGTTCATCGACTGGACGTTCTTTTTCTCCGCATGGGAATTGAAGGGACGTTTCCCCGGCATCCTCGAGCATCCGCAATACGGCGCCGCCGCACGCGAGTTGTACGACCACGCGCAGGCCCTCCTCACGCGCATCATCAACGAACAGCTGTTGACGGCGAATGGCGTGTACGCGCTTCTGGCGCGGCGAACACCATCGGCGACGACATCGTCGTCTACAAGGACGATTCGCGCCGTGAGGAACTTGCGCGGCTGCCGATGCTGCGTCAGCAGGAGGTGATTGCCGACGGCCGCCCCAACCGATCGCTGGCTGACTTCATTGCGCCGCGCGAAAGCGGCGTGCCCGACTATCTCGGGATGTTCGCCGTCACGGCTGGGCTCGGCGCCGACGACCTCGTCCGACGGTTCGAGCGCGACCACGACGACTACAACGCCATCATGGTGAAGGCGCTCGCCGACCGGCTCGCCGAGGCGTTCGCGGAGTATCTGCACGCGCAGGCGCCGCAGAGACTGGGGCTACGGCGCGAACGAAGCGCTTTCGCAGCGACGATCTGATTGCCGAGAAGTACCGCGGCATCCGACCGGCGTATGGATATCCCGCGTGCCCGGATCACAGCGAGAAGTTCAAGCTGTTCCGACTGCTCGACGCGCGGACGGCAGGGATCTACCCTGACCGACAGCGGCGCGATGCTGCCGGCCGCTTCGGTCAGCGGCCTGTACTTCTCGCATCCCGCGGCGAAGTACTTCAACGTCGGCCGGATCGGCCGCGATCAGCTCGAGTCGTACGCCGAGCGCAAGGGCATCTCGATCGAGGAGGCCGAGCGCTGGCTCGGCCCGTACTTGGCCTACGATCCCGCTCCCACACCCGTCGCGCCAGGGCTGTAGCCCGGGGGACGGCGCCGCCCCGTCAGAATCTGTAACCAGGCCTCGAAAGTGTGATGGGCGGATCGCTTCTGTCGTCGGAACGCGGGCAATTCGTCCCGGTTGCGATGGCAGTAGTGTTGCGCTCGATCGCCATCGTGAAAAAGGCGCTCGTCACACTCATTATCCTTGCAGCTGCGGTTCTGGTGACCGTATTTGCCGGCCCGGTTGCGTCCGGGGCCGTCCTCCTGCTCATACCTGCTGGCCAGCCGCGCGTTGCCCACGATTTGCCTGCGATGTACACACCGCTCCACAAAGGCCACGTCGACCTGGCGACCGGACTCTACATTCGTGAGGACGAGGACATCGTGGTCCGTGGCACGCCGGCCCTCATCGTTCGGCGAACCTACCTTTCCAATTACCGGGTGTCGAAGCAGTTCGGGATCGGAACCACTCATAACGGCGAATGGTATCTCGTCGGTGATGGCGACCGGTTCTCCTGGGCGGCGCTGATTCTGGCCGATGGCAGCCGCGTTCAATTCAAACGAATTTCGGCCGGACGCTCGTTCATGAACGCGCTCTACGAAAACCGAGAGGAATCGGGTCCATGGAATGGCGCCTTGGTCGGCTGGACAGGGATGTCGTGGACGGTTCGGCTGCGCGATGGAAGCACCATCCGCTTTCGGCCGTGTGGAGTGGGCAGCGTCTGCTCGGTGATGGAATCGCGCGACGCCGACGGCCACACCATTTACTATCGCCGCGACCGTGCCGGACGCCTGGTAAGAATGGAAACGTCCGGAGATCGCTGGATCGCATTCGACTACGACAGCGACAACCGCATCGTCCGCGCGTATGCCAGTAACAAGGACGACGTGCACTACGAGTATGACGAGCGCGGCCGCCTGTCACGCGTCTCGTCGAGTGACGGCGCCGTTCGCCGCTATGGCTATACCGACGAGGATCGGATGGCGAGCGCCGAGGATCCACAGATCAGCATTACGAATACCTATAACGCGGACGGCCGATGCACAAGGCAGCGGGACCGCTTCCCGGGAAGCGACGAGACGCTGTCCTTTCAGTTCGACTACGCGCTGCAGGGCGATCGCGTCGTGGAAACCACATCCACTCAGTCGGACGGCACGTGGTCGCGGTATGGTTTCAACGAGCGTCGGCAAACGATACGCGAGACGTGGGGCGGAAACGGTGTCGGAGAGGCGACGATCTGGTACGAGCGCGATCCGTCGACCGGTTCGGAAACCGCACTCACCGTGACCTGTCCGGATCGCCTCGGTCAACCGCTACGGCATGCCAGTGTGGTCAGGCCCGGCACCGAGGAATGGGTGAAACGGGATCTGCTGCAGACCCACTGTTCCTTCCGGGTGCGCCAGTGACGAACCGGCCGAACTCCAACACCGACTGCTGAAATGGTGGCTCCCGGGCCACTATAATCACCGTTCATGAGTAAGCCGCTGAGGTTTCTCACCCTTGCCGGACTCTTCGCCGCGTTCGTTGCGATCCCCGTGAGTGCGCAAAGGCGAACCGCGCAGCCTCCCGGCTCAGCGATACAGAAACCCGCGCCCGCACCGTTCACGACGACGTTGTCGATGAGCGAGATGACGGGAAAGCAGGCGGTGATGAACACGACGGCCGGAACGATCGTCATCGATCTCAGACCGGATCTGGCGCCGAATCACGTCGGCTATTTCATCAAGCTCGCGCGCGAGCATGGGTACGACGGCACGACGTTCCATCGCGTAATCAGGATGGCGATCATTCAGGGCGGCGATCCGCTGTCGAAGGATCCGGGGAAGGCCGCCCTCTACGGCACCGGTGGCCTCGGGATGCTCAAGGCGGAGCTCAGCGCCGAACACGCAACGCGAGGCGCCGTCGCCGCCGTGTTGCAGCCGAACAAGCCGGATTCCGGCGGCTCTCAATTCTTCATTTGCGTCACCGATCAACTGCCGCTCGACGGCAAGTACACCATTTTCGGCCGGGTGTCCGAAGGCATGGACGTAGCACAGAAGATTTCAGAAAGCGCTGCCGACGGAGACGGCAGCCCGAACGATCGCATCGTGATCGCGAGCGTCACCATCCGTGACGCTCCGCCGCCCGAGGCGGAGCCGTTCTCGACCGACACGGCAGCCGAGCTCGCGCAATACCGTGCCGTGCTCGACACGTCGCTTGGCCCGATCACGATCGCGTTCTTTCCGGATAAGGCGCCGGAACACGTCCGCAATTTCCTGCGACTCGCGCAGACGGGTGTATTCGACGGCACGGTGTTTCATCGAGTCGTCCGCGGCTTCGTGATCCAGGGCGGCGCTCTCAACGGTCGAGCGCCGCTCACCGAGAAGCAACAGAAGTACGTCCACACGCTTGCGCCGGAGTTCAGCGACACACCGCACGTGAAAGGCATCGTGTCGATGGCGCGCGGCGACGATCCCGCGAGCGCCACGACGTCATTCTTCATCGTGACCGGGAATGCCAGTTCGCTCGACAGTAAGTACACGGTGTTCGGACACGTCGTCGAGGGGCTGCAGGTGGTGGATGCGATCGAACAGACGCCCGTAAACGGCGAGACGCCCGTGACGCGTATTGAACTTACAAAGGCCCAGGTCATCCGGGTAAACCCGAATCCCTAATCACTGATCACTGATCCTGAATCCCGGATCGATCCCTGAAATGAGCCATAATAACTGGATGGCCGGGAGGGCCACGCCGCGATTCACGCGGCGTCGAAGGGAACACGGAACGTCTTGGCAGATACACGACTGAAGATTGCGGTTTTCATCGATTTCGACAACATCGAGATCGGCGTCAAGAGCACCCTGGGCGTGCAGTTCGACATCGGCGTCGTCCTCGAGGCGCTTCGAGAGCGCGGCGACGTGGTTTCGAAGATCGCCTACGGCGACTGGACGCGCGCCGGCGACTACAGCCGATCGCTGACGCAGCACGCGACGAAGCTGGTCCAGCGCAACCTGACGCCCGGCGGCGACAAGAACGGCGCCGACATCAACCTCGCGCTCGACGCGCTCGAAATGGCGTTCACGCACAGCCACATCAACGCCTACGTGATCGTCGGCGGCGACAGCGACTTCATCACGCTCGTCGAGAAGCTGAAGCAGTACCGACAAGCAGATCTTCGTGGTCGGCGGCCGCGCGTTCACGAGCCTCGTGATGCAGCGCAACTGCCACGAGTTCATCGCCTACGAGAATCTCGTCGGGCCCCGGCGCTCGGCCGACCGCGGACGCCAGTCGGGTCCGGTCAGCCTCGCAGGCGTCGATCGAGCAGGCGGTGCCGCTCGTGCGGCGCGCGCTCAAGGTGCTGGTCGATCGCGAGGTGTCTCCGCAGCTCGGTCTGCTGAAGAGCACGCTGCTGCAGCTCGACTCGACGTTTTCCGAGCGGACCTACGGCGCCGGCAGCTTCCGCGATTTCGCGCAGAAGCTCGCCGCGGCTGGCCACGTTGTGCTGCGCGAGTCGGGCCGCAACGTGCTCGTCGAGCTCGCCGAGAGCACCAACGGCAGCGGCAGTGACGACGGCGCGCCGTGCAACAGCCGCAGCCCGCGGCGCAGTCCGCGGGGCACCGGCGGCACGAGGACAAGGAGGGACCGCAAGATCGTCATCGGCCAATGGCGGGCGCACTGAGCCGAGGACGGCTGACGGTATCCGCGAGGTGCGCCGGCTCTTTCAGGCTGCGCCGAATCCGCCGCGCTGGCCGATGTACATCCGGCAGGCGAAGCAGTTCCTTCGCAACGTCGACACCTCGTTCGACGAGCGCAAGTTCGGCTTCGCCAGCCTCGTCGACCTGATGCGCGCGTGCCAGCGTGAAGGGCTGTTCCGGATCGAACGCGACCGCCAGGGCGTCATGCGACTCTTCCCGGGCAACGTGATGCAGCCGGCGACGCCGTCGACGACAACCGCGGAAACGTGGCCGAGCCAATGGCTGCGGCAGCCGGTCCGAGTCGGATTGGTCGAGCGGCGAGCCGGCCGCCGAGCCGGACGTCGTGGACGGCGACGTCGTCCAGGAAATGAATGCAGCCGACTCCCGTAGTCGATGCCGAGGCGGCTGCACAGCCCGCCGAGGCGCCGACGACTGAGGCTCGCGCCACACGAGCGCGCGGAAGCCGTCGCGCCAAGCCGAATTCAACGGACGCCCACCAGGCCGACGCCGCTCAAGCCGAGACACGCGCGACGGATCGTCGGAATGCGCGCAAGGAACCGCAAAGCCGTCAAGCCGCGCAAGGCCGCGGCGAAGCCTCGTTCGCCGCGCAGAACCCCGTAGAACACCCGTAGAACCCTGCCGAACCTTTACGGATCATCGAATAACGGCAGCGGACGCGCCTTCGGGCTTCTCGCTCGGGTCTACGAGGTTGTGCACGCTGACGCCGAGCAGGCGGACAGGCCGTTGGCCCGCTTCGGTCCGATCGAGCAGTGCCACCGCACGCGCGGCAATGTCGTCCGGCGTCGCGCGTCGGCGTCTCGCTCGAATGGCTGCGCGTGATCGTCGTGAAGTCGCTGTAGCGGACCTTGATCGTGACGGTACGGCACGAGCAGCAACTTGCGCTCGAGCCACGCCGCGCCATCGCGCGCCATCTCGTCGATCTCCCGGCGCACGTCGGCGAGATCGGTCAGGTCCTCCGCGAACGTGTTCTCGGTTCCAGAGGACTTGGCCGATTGATTCGGCTCGACCGGGCGATCGTCGATACCCTCGGCGAGCCGGCGCAGCCAGTCGGCGAGGCTGCCCACCGCTTCCTGAAGCACCGTGGGATTCGCGGTCCGAACATCGACGAGACGCTCGATTCCCCGGTCGCGCAGCCGTTTCGCGGTGACCGGGCCCACTCCCCACAGCGCGTCCACCGGCAGCTTGTGAAGAAACTGTTCGACGCGCTCCGGCGCAATCACCGTCAGGCCATCTGGCTTCTTCCAGCCCGACGCGATCTTTGCGAGAAACTTGTTCGGCGCGACGCCAGCGGACGCGGTCAAGCCGGTTGCGGACTTGATCTCGCGCTTGATGCGTTGGGCAACGGTCTGCCCGAGCGTCTCGCGCCACGCGTTCTCGGTGACGTCGAGATACGCCTCGTCCAATGACAATGGCTCGACGAGTGGCGTCACTCGGCGGAAGATCGCGAAGACCGACTGCGATGCGGCCCGGTATCGTGCGAAGTCCGGCCGCACGATCACGAGCGATGGACAAAGCCTGACCGCGCGCGCCATCGGAATCGCAGACCGCACGCCGAACGCCCGCGCCTCGTAGCTCGCCGCCGCCACCACCCCCCGCTGTTCGGGACTGCCGCCCACGGCAACGGGAAGCCCTCGCAGCTCCGGCTTGTCGCGCTGCTCGACCGACGCGTAGAACGCGTCCATGTCGATGTGGAGAATGCGGCGCATGGCGAATGATTCGAGATTCGGCGATTCGAGATTCGGGATTCGGGATTCGGGATTCGGGATTCGGGATTCGAGGATTAGTGATCAGTGATTAGTGATTCTATCTGCCCACCACGCCCATGGTACGACGAGCCACGCGGTGAGCGCAGACCACGCCAGGACACGTGTGTCGGGCGGCGGAGGGCCAAACGCCGCGGCGAAGTAGGCAACTACCAGAAAGGCAATGAGCAACCAGAAAGAAACCCGCCGTCGCCCTGCGCCGCCCGCGCGCATATATATCACCAACCCGACCGCGAACATCGTCAATTCCACAGCCAGCGTCGCCGGGACGGAGTTCCAGAGACCGAGGCCGAGATACGGGCCTCGTGGGAGCACCGGCATGTCGGGACGATGGGAGATCACGTCGAGCACCCAGTGGCTGACGACCCCGGCGGCAAGAAGCGCGGCGACTCGAGTGTTTCGATACGCGGCGATTGCGCCGACGGCGAAGATCGCCGCCCAGGCTGCCGATCCGACGAGGCTGTGGGTGATGGGGTAGTCGTAGAAATCCAGCGGCGTGAAGGCCGTGATGCCCGGCGCGATGCGCACGTGTTCGAGACCGGCGAGGAGAAAGATCGGCCAGAGTAAGTCCACGAACTGCACCGACGTCAGCCACGTGGCGAGCGATACGGACGGCGCTGCGCGCTTACCGGCGAGTCCGATAGCTAGATGACCGAGGAACATGGTCGGCAGAGTAAGCCGAAATGGTGAGTTGGGGAACGTGAATTGGCCATGATGTGCCTTGATCCGCCTCTTCGCTACGGCGTGCGGAAACCTGGTAGAACCCTTGTAGAACCTTTATTCCGCGCGGAGCGCTCTAAGCGGATCGACATGCGACGCTCGCTGTGCGGGCAGGTACCCGGCGACGGTCGTCACAACCAGGATGATCGCCGCCGAGATCGCCAGCGTGCTCGAATCTCCCGGCTCGACGTTGAAGAGGAGCGCCCTCAGCAGATCAGTGCCCGCGGCGCTTGCCGCGCTGCCAAGCACGAGGCCGCAGATCGCGACCACAAGCGACTGTCGCACGATCATCCACCTGACGTTTCCGCGCCCGGCTCCGAGCGCCATCCGGATGCCGATTTCTCCAGTCCGCAGCGTGACCGCGTACGCCAGGAGCGCATAGATCCCGATGGCCGACAACGTCAGTGCCACAGCGCCGAGCCACGCAGCCAGTCTGGAAAAGAGCCGTTCCCGGCGGAGTGACGCGGCAACCTGTTGCTCCTGCGACTGCACCCTGAACATCGGCACGTCCGGATCGACGCTGCGTACGATTTCGCGAGCAGTCGAGACGAACCCGATTGGGTCGCCCGCAGTTCGCACTTCGAACGTCATCGATCCGGGCCCGTTCTGCCGGTACGCGACGTACATCGTCGGTGGCTTCGATTCCCGGAGGGAGCTGTAGAGGGCATCGGTGCACACTCCGACGATATCGTACGACGGCGAACCGGCCATCGATTCTGTCCGGAATCGCCGCCCGACCACATCCTCCGTGTTGAACAGCTGTCGCGCCAGGGCGCGGTTGATGACGGCAACCCGCGGGCTCGTGGCGTTGTCGCGATCGTCGAACGTTCGGCCCCGTTCGATTCTGATCCCCATCGTCTCGAAAAACTGAGCGTCGACGACCAACCGCCACGTTCGATGCGTAGAGGTGAAGGCCGGTCTGTCCGCGCTCGCACGATCGACGACCGGTTCGTCGGTTCGGGCCGCGATGATGACGTGTGCCGAGTTGCTGATGAGCGTCTGGCTCGAAAGCGTGGCGGCTTCCACACCCGGAGTTCCCCGCAGCCGGTCGAGAATGCTGGAGTAGATGTCGAAGACACGCTCGGGCTTGTACGCATTCAAAGCGGGATCGAGCCTGAACGTGAGGACACGACTGGCGTCGAAGCCCAGATCGACCTGCTGGAGCTGTCGAACGGATCGCACGAGGAGAAGCGCTGTCGCCACGAGCACCATCGAGAGCGTGATCTGCGAGATGACCAGCGTGGCCGAGAGCCCTCGACGCCGATGCCCGGCGGAGGATCCGCGTCCCGCTTCGTGCAGTCCCTCTATGAGCGACACGTCCGTGGTGCGCAGCGCCGGAACCAGCGCAAAGAGCACCACACACCCGCTCGCCAGCGCCGCGACGAAGCCAACGAGACGAAGGCTCAGCCCCGCGGTGACCGTCAACGGATCCGGTCCGACGTCCAGCGCCGGTACCAGCGCTCCGGTAATCCAGCGCGCGCCCAGCAATCCGACTGCACTGCCCCACGCGGCCAGGATCACGCCCTCCGTGAGGAGTTGCCGAACGACGCGACGCCTCGGCGCTCCGAGCGCGATGCGCACGCTCAGCTCGCGGGCACGTGCTCTGCCTCTCGCCAGCAGCAGATTCGCGACGTTCGCGCAGCCGACGAGCAGCACGATCGCCACGACGATCGACATCATTTTCAGCGGCTCGCGCATGCGGTCCCGCACCTGGACCTGACCGCGCACGCCAGGAATCGCCTCCATCCGGGGAAGGTCCTTGTCGGAGATTTCCGGCCGCGCAGACCTGACTGCCTGCTTGAGGATGACGTCCAGCCGCCCGCGGGCCCGCTCGGAATCCGCGCCAGCCCTGAGCCGCCCCATCATGAGGACCCACCAATAGTTCGGATCGCTCGGGTCCTCCCTGTCGCGAGAGATCCGCCCTTTGGCAGTCAACGGAACGTAGACGTCGGGCGAGCTCCCGACCTGCCCCGTTCCGCGGAACGATGCGGGCGTCACGCCCACGACCGTGAATGACGCACCGTTGACGACCAGCGTCCCGCCAATGGCATCGGGCGTTCCATTGAACCGTTTTCTCCACAGCGCGTCGCTGATCACCGCCGCCGGCGCAGCCTCTGTCCGATCGTCGGCGTCGAGCAGCAAACGCCCCCGCGCGGGCGACAAGCCAAGCACGTTGAAGTAGTTTCCCGACACCGCTGTCGCTTCCCCGAGTTCGGCGATCCCGTTGACTGACACATTGACCCGATCGAGGTCGGCAAAACCGAACACGTCGATCACGTCCTGGGCCTGGAGTCGTGACTGTCGAAGAGCCTCCAGCGAGAATGACGTGCTTCCTTCGCTGGTGTTGTCCCCCCAGCACGTACCCGCTCAGCGACCGGAACGGGTAGGTCGGTCCGGAGCGCCACTGAAAGGCGAGAAGTTCCTCCGGCGCACGAACGGGCAGAGGCTGCAGCAACATCACGTCGGCCAGGCTGAAAACCGCCGCACTCGCGCCGATGCCAATGGCGAGCGACGCGACGGCAGCAAGCGTCACCGTTGGAGATCGGCGGAGCAGCCGTGCACCGTAGCGGATGTCCTGCCAGAGCGTGTCGATCGATGGGAATCCCCACATCTCTCTCGTCGTCTCGCGGATCGCCGTGGCGTTGCCGAACATCCGACGCGCCTCCGCCTCCGCCTCGCGAGGGTCCATTCCTGCATCGACCAGCGCCTGACGGCGAAGCGCGATGTGGAGCTCCACTTCGTCGCGCAGCTCGGCGTCGAGACGGCCGCGCCGGACCATCCAGGCGAGGCGCCGCAGACCCATTTGAATCGTGTCCCGTAGATGCGCCATGGGAACCTCAGGCCGGCTTCATGACCCGCGTGATGGCGTCGACGAGCCGGGCAAAGCTCGATTCGGTCTCTCCCAGCTGCCGGCGGCCGGCACGCGTCAGCCGGTAATACCGCGCCTTCCTGTTGTTGATCGAGTGCCCCCACTCCGAGGCAATCAGTCCCTGCAATTGCAGGCGCTGGAGTGCGGGATACAGCGAGCCTTCCTCGACCTCAGCACTTCTTCCGACATCTGGCGGATGTGCTCGGCGATGCCATAGCCGTGCATCACGCCGCGCGTCAGCGTTTTGAGGATCAGCATGTCGAGTGTGCCGGGCAGCAAATCCTGGCGTTCGCGTTTCTTTATTCCCATAGACGTTCTATGGATACACCGGTTGGCCGGCCGAGTCAAGCCGCGCGCCGGCTGACACGCGCCAGCGGGCGCGCGCGAGCGGCAAAACAGCGAAATTATCATTCCGACAATTTTGTCTGATCCGTTTCATGTTTTGTCGAACTTCGTCAAAAGCCATTCGAATGCTTGAAGCGCGTCGCGCGCGTGCGGATAATAGCCGGACGTGCGTCGGCTTCATCTTTCTTCCATTGAGACGAATAGAAAGGACATAACCGACATGGGTTCCGCTTCAACCGGCGATGCCATTCGCAACATCAGTCACTGGGGTAACACACTCGGACAGCGGACGGTTTCCGCCGCGACGAAGAAGATGACCGACGAATTTGGATCCCTGACGTTCAATGACGAAGCGCAGCGGGCCCGCCTGCCGAAGGATGTCTATCGCGCGCTCCGCCGCGCCGATCGCGCAGGGAGAGCCAATCGACGCCCACGTCGCTGACACCATTGCCAGCGCGCTGAAAGACTGGGCGGTCGAGCATGGCGCGACCCACTACACGCACTGGTTCCAGCCGATGACCGGAATCACCGCTGAGAAACACGATTCGTTTCTCTCGCCCGACTTCGGATGGGCGCGCGGTGGCCGAGTTCGGCGGAAAGGAATTGATCAAGGGCGAACCCGACGCCTCGAGCTTCCCCTCGGGCGGCATGCGGTCAACGTTCGAGGCCCGCGGCTACACCGCGTGGGACCCGACCAGCGCGCCGTGGCTGCTCGTCACCCCGAACGGCACCACGCTGGTGATTCCGACGGCATTTGTCAGCTGGACCGGTGAGGCGCTGGACAAGAAAACGCCGCTCCTGCGCTCGATGGAGGGGCTGTCGAAGCAGGCGGTCAGGATCCTGAAGCTGTTCGGCTCGAAAGCGCAGCGCGTCTTCACGACCTGCGGGCCCGAACAGGAATACTTCCTGATCGATCAGCAGTTCTATTTCAACCGCCCTGACCTCATCAATGCCGGGCGCACGCTCTTCGGTGCCAAACCGCCGAAGGGTCAGGAGATGGAGGATCACTACTTCGGGTCAATTCCCGACCGCGTGCTCGCCTTCATGCACGATGTCGAGCGCGAGCTGTACCGCGTCGGCGTCCCGGTGAAGACGCGGCATAACGAGGTTGCGCCGAGCCAGTACCGAGTCGCGCCGGTCTTCGAGAACGCCAACGTCGCCACCGATCATCAGATGATGACGATGGAGATGATGCGGACGTTTTGCGCCGAAATACGGCCTGGCGTGCCTGCTGCACGAGAAGCCGTTCGCGGGAGTCAACGGCTCGGGCAAGCACCTGAACTGGAGCATGAGCGACGACCTCGGCAACAACCTGCTGAGCCCGGCGACTACGCCGCACGATAACATCCAGTTCCTGGTGTTCTGTGCGGCGGTGCTGCGCGCGGTCAACAAGTACCAGGGACTGCTGCGCTACGCGATCGCGAGCGCCGGAAACGACCATCGCCTCGGCGCAAACGAAGCGCCGCCGGCGATCCTGTCGATCTTCCTGGGCGACATGCTGACCGACATCTTCGGCCAAATCGAAAAGGGCAGGCGCGAAGACGACCAAGTCCGGCGGCATCCTCGATACCGGCGTGTCGGTGCTGCCAAAGCTGCCGCGCGATGCTGGCGACCGCAACCGCACGAGCCCGTTCGCGTTCACCGGCAACAAGTTCGAGTTCCGGGCGGTGTCGGCCGGTCAGAGCATCGCGTTCCCGAACATCGCGCTCAATGTCGCCGTCACCGAGGCGCTCGATTACATGGCGACCGAGCTCGAGAAGGCGGTGAAGGAAGGAAAGAAGCTCGACGCGGCCGTCAAGGCGCTGCTGACGAAGATGATCAAGGAGAACAAGCGGATCATCTTCAATGGAAACAACTACTCGGCCGACTGGGAAAAGGAAGCGGCGAAGCGCGGTCTGCTCAACCTCCGGACGTCGGTGGACGCCTACGGCGAGCTGATGAAGCCGGACGTGGTGAAGGCCTTCGAAAAGTACAGCGTGCTCAACGACCGCGAGCTGCGCGCCCGCTACGACGTCGCGATCGAGCAGTACAACAAGACGGTCAACATCGAAGCGCAGCTGATGGCGCTGATGGCGAACCGGTACATCCTGCCGGCGGCGCTTCGGTATCAGACGCAGGTCGCGCAGAGCGTATCGGCGGTCAAGGCCGCCGGCGGGGCACCCAAGGAAGCCAAGACGGGCGCTGGATGAGATCGTGACCCTGACCGAGGGCTTCAAGGTCGCGGTCGACAAGCTGCAGCACCTTCTCGAACACGAAGGCGAAGGCGATCCGGAGAAGCACGCGAAGTACTTCCGCGACAAGGTCATTCCGGCGATGACGGCGCTCCGCGAGATCGGCGACGAGCCTCGAATCCATCGTCCCGCACGACCTCTGGCCGCTGCCGACGTATCGGGAGATGTTGTTCGTGAGGTAAGGTGGCGTCACTCTGACGATCGCGCCGAAGCTTTAGCGAAGGCGGAAGGCCGCTCGAACGTTCCGCTCTTGGCCGACCGGTAGATCGCTTCGATAATCGCCACGCTCGGGCGACGCCTCGCGGGCGTCGCAGGCGGGTGTGCGGTTGGTGCGAATCGCGCTGATGAAGTCTTCGAAGATCCGCTGATGCGGCACGCTGTCGCTGACAGTCGCTGACGCCGCGTTCTCCGGCGGCGGCTCGGCGGCGCGGCCTTAGCCGGTTCGGCACCGCGCAAGTCCGTCGGCGACCAGCTTGTCGCTGTCGAGGATCAGCGTCCCTTCCGATCCGCTCGACATCCACGCGCCGCGCATAGCCCGGGTACGACGAGGTGGTGGCTTCGATGATGCCAAGCGCGCCGCTCTCGAACTCCAGCACCGCGCCGGCGGTGTCTTCCGTCTTGATCGCGTGGAGCAACGTGCCCGTGCGCCCAGCCACGCGCGCGACAGGCCCGAACAGCCATTGCAGCACATCCACGGTGTGAATCGCCTGATTCATCAGCGCGCCGCCGCCGTCGAGCGCCCACGACCCGCGCCACTTCGACGTCGCGTAGTATTCGGGAGGCCGGTACCATCGCACGTGGCCGGCGATGAAGATCGGCTTTCCGAGACGACCCGACACGATCATCTGCTTCATCGCCGCGATGTCTGGCTTCAGCCGATCCTGAAAGAACACGCCGACCTTGACGCCGGCGCGATCGGCCGCGTCGATCACGCTGTCGACCTTCTGCGGTCGTCACGTCGAGCGGCTTTTCGCGAAAGACGTGGAGCCCGCGGCCGATGGCCGCGATCGCCTGCTCGGCGTGGATGCCCGACGGCGTGCCGATCGCGACGATATCGAGGGGACGGTGATCGAGGAAGCTGTTGAGATCATCGTAGACCGCGCCGCCGTACGCTTTCGCCAGACGCTGCGCCTTCTCGCGGTTCGTGCCGCACACCGCCGCAATCTCGACACCCGGAATGCCGAGCGCCGCGCGCGCGTGCGTATCGCTGATGTTGCCGCCGCCGAGGATGCCGACCTTCACGCCGAGACGCCGAATCTTGATGTTGCGGAACCAGACCTGGTCGCCGTGATCCTGCAGCAGGATGTAGCCGTTCTGGCGCTTGCCGAAACGATCGATGCCCTTGAACTTGCTCTTCTCGATTGCCGCATTGAGCGCCGGACTGTTGAGCTCGTACTGCAGCACCTTCTTTCCGTTCAGCCAGTGCTCGACCGTCTGGCCGCGCACGACGATTCGCGTCGTGTTCCATTCGCCGGCAGGTTTCAAAGGCCGATCGGTAGCCTGCAGGACATCGTAGAACGCGGCCGTCTGCCGATGAGGCCCGACCTTCGCATCCGGATGTCGCTCGTCATCGATCACCTGGTACTCGTGGCCGATGGCTGAGTCGCGGTCTTCGAGAACGAAGTACTTGATCCCGCTGTTGCTGCCCGGCGCGATCTTTCCAGTCGACCGACAACTCGAACTGCTCGAACGTGTCTTTGGTGATGATGTCGCGCTGCCCGTGGGTGTCTTTTCCGTTGTCGGCCGGCAGCGTTACGTGCCGTCGACAACCTTCCATCGAGAATCCATGGCGTCGGGCTTTTTGTAGCCCCGCCAACCGTCAAGCGAATGTCCGTCGAAAAGCAGGATCCACCCCGCCTTTTTCTCCGCATCGCTCAGCGTATTTGCAGCCGGACTGGCTTGCTGAGCCGCAGCCAGCGAGGCGGCCGCCAGGGCGATGGCCAGGGCGGGCAGGATGTCAGTCGTCGTAGTGGCATGGTCACTCCAGAAGTGATACAAACTTTATCGCTAAATTCAAGGTTCTGCCAGGTTCTACAGGGTGCTACGGGGTTCTCACATGGTTCTACGGGGTTCTACAGGGTGCTGCGAGGTGCGGTGAACCTCGAAGAACCCCAGAACCTCGTAGAACCCGTAGAACCTCGCCGAACCCCGTAGAACCTTAGGAGATGCGATACGTGACTCGACTTTATAAAGCCTCGTGCGCAACTGCGGCGCTTCTCGTCGCGCTTCTGGCGAATGGCGCGGCCCAGGCCCAGCGTGTTCAGCTTCTGGTCAATGAGGTGGGACGCCGCGTCGACGTCCTCATCGACGGCAAGCCGTTCACGTCGTACATCTGGCCGACGACGCTGAAGAAGCCAACGCTGTTCCCGCTTCGAAGCGCGAAGGGCACGTCGTGACGCGGGGTTATCCGCTGGAGCCGCGTAAAAACGAGCGTGTCGATCACCCGCACCACGTCGGCCTGTGGATGAACTCCGGCGACGTCAACGGCCTCGACTTCTGGAACAACTCGGATGCCATCAAGCCCGAGCAGCAGCCGAAGATGGGCACGGTCGTCCATCGCAGCATTGTTTCAGCGAAAGGCGGACAGGACAGCGGCAGTCTCGTCGTCGAAACCGACTGGCTGAAGCCGGACGGCAACGCGCTGGTCAAGGAACACACCGAGTTCGTGTTCCGCGGCGACGCGCAGTCGCGGACGATCGACCGAACCACAACGTTGACCGCGCTTGGCGAGCGCGTGGTCTTCAAGGACAACAAGGAAGCGTTTTTCGGCATGCGCGTGGCGCGCGAGCTGGAGCTGCCCTACGACAAGGCCGAGGTGTTGACCGATGAATCCGGAAAGCCGACGCCGAAACCCATCATGGACAACACCGGCGTCAGCGGCATGTACACCAGCAGCGAAGGACTGAAGGGAGACAACGTGTGGGGCCAGCGCGCGCGATGGATGATGCTGACCGGCACCGTCTAGAGCGAGCCGGTGACGATCGCGATGCTCGATAATCCGGCGAACCCGAATTTCCCCGCCTACTGGCACGCGCGCGGCTACGGCCTCTTTGCCATCAATCCGCTCGGCGAGAAAGTGCTGCCAGGCGGTGGCAAGCGGGACTTCGATCTGACGCTGGAGCCCGGCAAGTCCGTGACGTTCCACTACCGCGTGCTGATCCTTGGCGGGACGGCGAAGCCGGCGGATATCGAGAAGGCGTACCAGGCGTTCGCGCCGCAGAAGCGCCATCGCGACGCGGTAGGTTCTGCGACTCGTGATCGCGGACCCGTGATCGCGATCGGGGTCTTGCGACCTCGGCCCCTGATCTTGAGCTACTTAGAACACGATCTTCGCCGCGAGCTGGATGTCGCGCGGCAGGTTGTTCTGGCTCGTCACCTTCCCGAAGTTCGCGTTGGTCGGATCCGTGTTCGCATCGTTATACACGACCCGGTTGAACGCGTTCAGGAACTCGACGTTGAACTGCAGCCGTACGCGTCCCTGCAGCGGCACCTGCTTGACGATCGAGATGTCCCACAGGTTCAGGAACGGACTGCGCACGCCATCGATGCGCGATGGGAAGTAGCGGATGTTGCTGGCGAGCCGAATCCGCTGATCCGCGCGCTGCTTCACCGGATCGTCCACGCCGTTGGTCTGCACCGCCGCGTCGTGGAAGTAGAAGCCGCTGAGATCCCAGACCGGCACGTCCGCGTTGTCGCTGTACTTCGCCTTCAGCGAGTTGATGTCTCCACTGAAGTAGATGTTGCGGCTGGCGAAGTCCAGCGGCCGGCCACTCTGCAGCTGGCCGATGGCGTTCACGCTCCAGCCGCCGATGAAGCCGTTGACCAGTCCGTTGGCGTCGCTGCCCCACTTCTTCCCCCTGCCGAACGGCAGCTCGTAGAGAATGCTCGCCGTGACTCGGTGCGGCACGTCGTCTCGCGCGAGGCGGTTCTCGTAGCTGGCATCGGTTGGATTCAACTGAAACACGCGCTCGGTGAAATGCGACCAGGTGTAGGTTCCGATGATCGAGTAACCCTTCGTGAAGCGCTTCTCGAGCTTGAACTGCGCGGAGTCGTACTGGCTGGTGCCGTCGCTGTTATTCGACGGCACGTTGATGAACTGCGGGATACGGACGCAGCAGCTGAGAGCGCGCGACATTGGCGCCGGTGGCACCGGTCGGCAGCAGGCCGGCGAATGGGTTGGTCACCTGGGTTCCGAGATAGTCGATGACCGCCTGATCGCGCGACTGGCTGGTTGACAAGTATTGCGCCGGCACGCCGTTCAGCTCGATGTCCGTCGTCAGGTTGTAGCCGTGGCTCCCGACTTACCCGGCCTCGAGCAGCCACTGTCCCGGCAGCTCCCGCTGCACCGTCAGCTGATAGCGGAGGAGCTGCGCGGTCGCGAGATCCAGGGGCGCGAACCGGCTGAGACTCTGGCCAAGGAACGTGTTCGGGCCCGAGCGAGTTGCCCGCCGGTTGCAGCACTCCCTGTGGGAACGGATTGCTCAACGTGGACTGAAAGGTCAGACCGCGATCCTGCGTGGCGGTGAACGGCGTCGATTGCGAGTAGCCCATCTGATTCGTGCCCGCGATGATGAAGGGAATCACATAGACGCCGGTCCCACCCCGTAGCACCGTTTTGTCGTTCAGCTTGTACGCGAATCCGGCTCGAGGCTGGAAATTGTTCTTGTCGGGATTCCAGAAACCGGGAGTGCTGTCGGACGCGAACATCACGCCGCCCCGTGCGCGCCACGCCGATGCGGGAACCACATCCGGATGTGCCACGTAGGCGGCCTCTGCCGCGCCGGTAATCGAGAGGATCGCAGCCGGATCGTAGCCGCGGACGTTGCGGTTCTCCGTGTCGGTTGTCGGCGACTCGTAGTCGTACCGCAGCCCGAGATTGAGCGTCAGGCGATTGGACAGTTTCCAGTCATCCTGGACGAACACCGCCTGGTACCAGGTGTCGTTCACCCTCACGCCGTTGATGTCAATGCCGCCGGCCGTTCGGATACCCAAGGAGGAAGCTGGCGACGTCCTGGAAATTCTGGGCCGCCGAGTTGTCCTGCTGTCGCGTGAAGGCCGCGCCTGGGGTGGCCAGGTACTCGCCGGCCTGCCTGTTTGGGTTCGAGCCGGATTCGTGGTACAGCCGAAGGTCGTAACCGGCGTGGACCGAATGACTCCCAAGAAGCCGGGTATAGGTCGGCTGAAACGAATAGATCGTGTGGTTCGTGTCCGACGACAGGCTGTCGCCGATGTCGTGAATCGTGTCGAAGCCAAAAAGCGGGAAATACTTCGCGCCGCCAAAAAGCGCGGCGACCGCAGGCGCGAATCCAAGCGACGCCGGATCGAATATCCCTTCGTGCTGTCTGACATTCGGTTCCTGGAAACGCTGCCAGCCGGCTCGGATATCCCACAAGGTGCTCGATGACTGCACGTAGGTGTGGTCGACCGTCACACCGTCGTTCTTGCGGTACAGGAAGTTGCCGGTAGGCACGATCCCGTTGACCGTCCCGAGCTGGGCATTACGGGACTCCCGTCGATCGTTGCGCGTGTAGCGCACGAACATCCGCTGCTTCTGGGTGATCGAGTGGTCGACCCGGAAAGACTGCGAGTTGAACGTGTCCGTGCGCGGATTCTCGTAAACGAAGTTGTCCTGCAGCGATGCGCTGGGCGGTCTCGTTCGGCAACGGGTAGTAACTCAGCACGTTCTTCGCGATCGCGTTGATGCGGTCTGCCGGAATGATGTTGCCGGGGAACGGCTGGCGGACCACGCGCGCGCCGACTGTCTGCGCGGTCAGCGGGTCGTAGATGATGATGCCCTGCGACAGCAGTTCGGAGAAGTCGCCGTTGCGCATCTTCTCGGTGGGCACGGTGTCGGTAATTGGTTCAGGAAACCGGTCGGGTAGCCATTCGAACGCGGCAAAAAAGAACGTCCGGTTCTTCAGGATCGGGCCACCGATCGTTCCGCCCGGGCGCTTGTACCCGAGTTCCGGCTTCGGCTGCTCCGATCGCTTGAGGAAGAAATCGGTCTGGGCCAGCTTATCGGATCGGTAATACGATGTACGCCGATCCGTTGAGCGAGTTCGTGCCGCTCTTCAGCGTGACGTTCACGTTGGCCCCGCCGGTATGGCCGCTGGCCGCGTCGAAGCTGGCGGTCTCGACCTTGAACTCCTGCACCGCTCCGGCCGGCGGCACGAACGCGACGCGTCGGCCGCTGGTCATGTTCGGCGAACCGTCCAGCGTGAACTCGTTGCCGCCACTCGCGCCGCCGGTGACGATGCCCGACGTGCCGGCGTTGTCGAACGGGCGCGAAAATTTCAGGTCACCGTTGTACGCGATGCCCGGCGCGAGTCGCGCAAGGACGAATGGGTTGCCGTCCGACAGCGGCATCATCGAAATGCGCTTCTCGTCGATGACCTGTCCGGTCGACCCGGACGTCGTCTGGAGGATCGGCGACTCCGCGCGTGACCGAGATCGTCTCTTCGATGCGGCCGACATCCAGCTTCAGATCGACGCCGACGCGGTCGCCGATCCGAACCTCGACGTTGTCCTGGATGACTTTCTTGAAGCCTGACAGCTCCGCGGCCAGCGTATAGACGCCAGGCGTGAGATAGAGGATCGTGTAGTCCCCTTCGCCGTTGGTCGTCGTGGTCGACGCGACTTTGGTGGCGACGTTCGTGGCGGTGACGGTGACACCCGGCAGCCGCCCGCCGGAGTCCGTCGGTGATCCGTCCGGTGATTCCGCCGCGGAAGTCCTGTGCGGTCGCCCGCAGCGACGAGGGTGGCGAGCAGCACGACAGCGAGAAAGCACGCACGTTTCATTACGCTCTCCCTTCGACCCCATCGTCCCGATGACAGTCGAAACCGGCGCCATCCTACACCAGTTCCGGCTGGGATGGAACTACACTTTAACGCTAAAGTAAAAGCAAACTTCGCGAAAGCTTTTGACTCCGCGCTGAAGTGTGAAATAGTCGCGCCGAAGGCACCGGATGATAACGCGCACCGTGCTCGCCGTCGACCTCGAACGGGTCCGCCTCCAGCATCGAGGCCTACGGCGCACCACCGGCAGCGTCTGGCCCGAGGTTCTGGCCAGCCTGCGTCGAGTCAGGCATCCTGCGCATGGACATCTACCTGCTGGGCCGGCGCCTGGTGATGATTCTCGAAACCGACGACCCGGACTTCCGTCGATGTTTTTCCGCGCATGTCGCGTCCAGTCCCAGGGTTGCCGAATGGGAAGCGCTCATGCGATCGCTTCAAGTGCCGCCACCCGGCGCCCCACCCGGCGAATGGTGGACACCGAATGGAACCGGTCTTCAACCTGGAACGCGCCGAGGACGTCTCCGCGACCCCAGAGCCCGCTCGCCGGAGCTGACGGATACGCCTGATGACTGACCTGACGCAGGCCTGGCCGAGGCCCTCGCATCCGCTTCCCATTGCAATCATCGGCGCCGGCGCAATCGTCCGCACGGCTCACCTGCCGGTTTATCGACGCCTGGGGTATCCCGTTGCCGGCGTGTACGACGTGAACTGCGACACCGCCCGGCAAACCGCCGCGGCGTTCGCGGTCGATCGCGTGTTCCATTCGCTCGACGAGGCGTGCGCCGCTCGACGGACGTCGTGTACGACCTGGCCGTCCCGGGCGATCAGATCGTCGACATCCTGAAACAACTGCCGGAGGGCTCCGGCGTGCTCATGCAGAAGCCGATGGGACGCGACCTCGACGAAGCGAGGCGCATCCGGCAGATCGCGCACGATCGCGGGTTCGATCGCCGCCGTCAATCTCCAGCTGCGATTCAGTCCGAACATGCTCGCGCTGCGCGATCTGATTCGCGGCGGCACCCTCGGCACACTCGTGGACATCGACGTCCGGATCGTGATCGACCAGCCGTGGCACAACTGGACGTTCCTCGAAGGCGCACCCCGTCTCGAGGTGCCCTACCACTCGATCCACTACTCGACGCCATTCGCGCGCTGGCCGGCGAGCCGGAGGGCGTGTACTGCCGGGCCGTTCTGCATCCGGAGCTGCCGCGGCTGCGCGACACGCGCAGCTCGATCATCCTGGATTACGGCGATCGCATCCGCTGCTCGCTCGTCCTGAACCACACCCATCGCGCCGGGCCTCGCTACCGCGAATCCTCATGCTCGTCGAGGGGACGCTGGGAGCCGCGCGAGTGACGATGGGCGTCAATCTGTCGTACCAAACGGGCCGCCAGATACGATGGAGATCTTTACTGACGAGGCCTGGCGCACGCTGCCGCTCCGCGGGTCATGGTTCATCGAAGCCTTCGAGGGGCCGATGTCCAACCTTCAACGCGTCATTGCGGGCGAAGATCCCGCGCTCGTCAGCTCCGTGGACGACGCGATCAAGACGATGGCGATCGTCGAGGCGTGCTACGACTCCAGCGAGCATGGAGCGGTAGCGATCCCGGCGAATGGCACTGGACATTCACCACCCGGCCTTTGATCGATGCGCCTCGACGCCCACATGCACTTCTGGCGATACAACGCCAGCGAGTACGCGCTGGATCGACGCCACGATGATCGGCTCCGGCGGGACTTCCTGCCGGTGGAGGCAGCGCAAGAGATGCGGCAGGCGGGAATCGACGCCTGTGTTGCTGTTCAGGTCCGTCAGACGCTGGAAGAGACGCGCTGGCTGCTCGCGCTGGCCGATGCGCATCCCTTCATTGCCGGCGTGGTCGGCTGGGTGGATCTGCGGTCGGGCGATCTCGACGAGCAGATCGAGTCGGTCAAGCATCCGAAGCTCGTCGGCGTCCGGCACATCGTCCAGGCTGAGGCCGACGATTTCCTGCTCGACGAATGGTTTCCGCCGCGGCGTGGCGCGGCTGGCCCGGCACGGCCTCGCCTACGACATCCTCGATCTATGCGCGCCAGCTGCCCGCCGCTATCGAATTTGCCTCTGCGCTCCCGGGGCTTCGCCTGGTTCTGGATCATCTGGGAAAGCCGGACATCCGCGCAGGCGGATTCGACTGGGTGGCGTCGCGATCTCGACCGGATCGCCTCGCTCCCGAACGTTTGTGCAAAACTGTCCGGCCTGGTGACCGAAGCAGACTGGAATCGCTGGACAATCGAGGACCTGCACCGGTACATCGACGCGGCGCTGGACGCTTTTGGCCCGCAACGTCTGATGATCGGTTCGGACTGGCCCGTCTGCACGCTCGCTGGCCGGATATCGTGAGGTCCTCGACATCGTCCGCACGGCTATTGACGGCCGGCCGGTCGAACGAACAGGATGCCATTCTCGGCGGCACGGCTGCGCGGTTCTGGAATTCGTCCAGGCAAAGGTCAACAGTTAAAAGTTCAGAGTGGAGCGTCATACGTAACTGCAGAACTGATGGAGCACCAGTAATGAGGCGAAGCTTGGCGGCTGGAATTTTCGTCACCGCGGTGTGCGCGGCGGTTGCATTGCGGCGTGCAGCAAAGGCAGAATCAGCCGGCCGTCATCCGCGGACCTCGTCGTCGCTGACGCTTGCGATGATTCCCGAAGGGCACGACGCACACGTTCTGGCAGAGCATCCATGCCGGCGCGAACCGCGCGGCGAAGGAGCTCGGGGTCGAGGTGATCTGGCGCGGGCCGCTCCGCGAGGACGATCGCGACTCGCAGGTGTCCGAGATCGAAGGGTTCATCAGCCGCGGCGTCTCCGGAATCGCCATTGCGCCGCTCGACGAGGCCGCCCTCGTCGGTCCGGTCAACGACGCGATGGACAAGAAAGATCCCTGTGGTGATCTTCGATTCGGGGCTGAAGGGCGACAACTACGTCAGCTTCGTCGCGACCGACAACGTCAAGGGCGGACAGCTTGGCGGCGAGCGGCTGATCGAATCGATGGGCGGTAAAGGAAGAGTCGTGCTGCTTCGGTACGCGGAAGGGCACGACAGCACGACCAAGCGCGAAGAAGGGTTTCTGGCCGCGATGAAGGCGCACCCTTCCGATCGAGGTCGTCAGCTCGAATCAATATGTCGGCACCGATGTCGAGGAAGCCTACAAGCGCACGGAATCCATCCTCAGCACCTACAAGAAGCCGGACGGCAGCCTGAGCATCGACGGAATCTTCTGCGCGAACGAGTCGTCCAGCTTTGCCGCGATGCGGGTGCTCAAGGACAACGGGTGGGCCGGCAAGCTGCACTTCGTCGGGTTCGATTCATCCGAGAATCTCGTGCAAGGGGCTGCAGGAAGGCACGCTCGACGGTCTGGTCCTCCAGGATCCCGTGAAGATGGGGTATCTCGCCATCAAGACGCTCGTGGCGCACATCAAGGGGACAGCCGTCGAACGCCGCATCGACACCGGCGTGCAGGTCGTCACGCGCGAGAACATGGATAAGCCGGGGATGAAGGAGCTGGTTCACCCCGACCTCGCCAAATGAATTCAGCCGCCGGCCGCGGGGCCGCCCCGCTTCGCGATGCGCGGCATCCGGAAAGCATTCGGCGCGACCGTCGCGCTCGACGGCGTCGACCTCTCGGTCGCGGAGGGAGAAATCTGCGGTCTGATCGGCCAGAACGGCGCCGGGAAGAGCACGTTGATGAGCGTGCTCTCCGGCGCGTTGCAGCCGGATGCCGGCGAACTGTCGATCGACGGGCACCCGTTCGTTCCACACAGCCCGCTCGACGCGCGCCAGGCCGGCGTGGCGATGATTTACCAGGAGCTGTCGCTCGCGCCGCATCTCTCCGTGATGGAAAACATCATGATGGGCGCCGAGCCGATGCGGTACGGCCTCGTCGACTGGCCTCGCATGCGCGAGATGGCGGCGCGCGCGCTGGCGGCGCTCGGGCACGACGACATTGCACCCGATGCAATCGTCGGCAGCCTGTCGGTCGCAGCGCAGCAGCTCGTGGAGATCGCACGCGCGATCGCGGTCGGCTGCCGCGTGCTGGTGCTCGACGAACCGACCAGCAGCCTCGGCCGTGCGGACGTCGAGCACTTGTTCGAGCTGCTGCGTCATCTGAAGGCGCAGGGGCATGCCATCGTGTACATTTCGCACTTCATCGAAGAGGTCAAGACCGTCGCCGATCGATTCATCGTGCTGCGGGACGGACGTAACGCCGGAGGCGGGGAGACGACGTCTGCCACTCACGACGACATCGTCGCGCTGATGGTGGGTGAGTCGGTCGGAAACCTGTTTCCTCGCTCGCCACGCACGCGAGGCGAGGCGATCCTTGAAGTCGCCGGACTGGAACCTGGTTCCGCGTCGTTCACGCTTCATCGCGGGGAGATCTTCGGCGTGGCCGGCGTGCTCGGATCGGGCCGAACGCGCCTGCTGCGGACGCTGTTCGGTCTCGAACCCGTCCGGAGCGGGCGCGTGCGGATTGGTGTGTACTCAGGCACGGCGCGTCCGCACGAACGATGGATGCATGGCATGGGTCTCTTGAGCGAGGACCGCAAGGAAGAAGGCCTTGCGCTGACGCTCGACGTGGCCGACAACCTGACGATGAGCAAGCTGTCGCCGTTTGGTCCCGCGGGTTTGCTGTTCCCTGCCCGGCAGCGGAGCGCGGCGGCCACGGTGGATTTCCGAGCTCGCGATCAAGTGCGCCGGGCCGGCGCAGAGAGCGGGTGAGCTGTCGGGTGGCAACCAGCAGAAGATCGCGATCGCGCGCCTCCTTCATCACGACGTCGACATTCTCGTTCTCGATGAACCGACGCGCGGCATCGACGTCGGCAGCAAGGCGCAGATCTACCGGTTGATCGACGCGCTGGTCGCCGATGCGCCCGGCCACAAACCGCGCGCCGTTCTGATGGTCAGCAGCTACCTTCCCGAGCTGCTCGGGCTCTGCGATCGCATTGCGGTCATGCAGCGCGGTCGCCTGGCAGAGGCCGTGCCGGCCGAGTCGCTCTCCGAGCACGACCTCATGGTCGCCGTCACCGCCGGAACCGTCGCATGACGACGCGGTCGCTCATCGAGCGCGCCGGAACGTTCGTCGGCCTCGTGCTCGTCGCGATTATTTTCGGCGCGCTCATCGGCCCGCAGTTCTTCGCGCCCACCAATCTCGAGCTGATGGCGCGGCAGATGGCCATCGTCAGCATCGCCGCCGTCGGCATGACGATCGTGATTGTGTCGGGCGGCATCGATCTGTCGGTCGGCTCGATGATCGCGCTGATGCACGGTCGTGATCGCGCAGCTGCTGCGCATCGGTGTAAGCCCGTTGTTCGCGGCGCTGGGCGCAATCGTCACGGCGGCGCTGCTGCGGCCTGGTCAACGGCGTGCTCATTACACAGCTGCGCGTGGTGCCGTTCATCGTCACGCTGGGGACGATGCTGGTCATTCGCGGCGCGGCGAAGGGGCTTGGCGGAGGAGCGGCGCATCGAGGCGCCGGCCACGTGGCTGAACGATCTGCTGCGCGTCACGCGCGGCGAGACGCTGCTGCCATCCGGCATCTGGGCCGTCATTGCGCTGGCCGTCCTCGTGGCGGCATTGCTGCGCTACACGCGCTTTGGCCGCCATGTCTTCGCGATCGGATCGAACGAACGGATGGCGCGGCTGTGCGGCGTCGCGATCACGCGGACCAAGGTGATCGTCTACGCGTTATCCGCCGCGTTCGTCGGTTTCGCGGGACTGCTGCAGTTCTCGAAGCTGTCGGTCGGCGATCCGACCGTTGCCGTCGGACTCGAGCTCGACGTCATCGCCGCGGTGATTATCGGCGGCGGCAGCCTGTCGGGCGGGCGCGGCACCGTCGCGGGCACGCTGATCGGTGCGGCGATCATGACGATCATTCAGGTCGGCTGCTCGCAGAAGGGCTTGGCCAACTGGGTGCAGCAGATCGTCACGGGCGGCATCATCGTGGCCGCGGTCGCGCTCGATCGCATCCGATCGACCCGAGGCGCGGCTGAAGACCGCGCCCTACGCACGATATGAAGATTCGAGACCTTGAAATTATCGACCTGCGGTTTCCCACCTCGCGGACGGCGGACGGCACCGATGCCATGCACCCCGATCCGGACTATTCGGCCGCCTACGTCATTCTGAAGACGGACGGCGATCTCGAAGGGCACGGCTTCACGTTCACCATCGGCCGCGGCAACGAGGTCTGTGTCGAAGCGATTCGCGCCTTCCGGCCGCTCGTCGTCGGACGCACCCTCGAGGAGATCGTGGCGGAGCCGGCGGCATTCTGGCGCGAGCTGGCGTCCGAGAGTCAGCTGCGATGGTTGGGCCCGGAAAAGGGCGTCATCCACATTTCCATGGCGGCGATCATCAACGCCGTCTGGGATCTGCATGCGAAGCGCGAGAAGAAGCCCGTCTGGAAGCTTCTCGCCGACATGACCCCGACACAGATCGCGAGATGCATCGACTTCCGCTACATCACCGATGCGCTCACGCCGGATGAAGCCATCGACATCCTGGCTCGGCAGGAGAAAACGAAGGGGGAGCGCGAGGCCCGTCTGCTCCGTGAAGCGTATCCGGCGTACACGACGTCAGCCGGGTGGATTGGGTACTCGGACGAGAAGATCCGGCATCTCTGTCGCGACGCGCTTGCCGAAGGGTGGACGCACTTCAAAGTGAAGGTCGGCGCCGCACCCGAAGACGACCGGGCGCGGGTTGGACTCGTGCGCCAGGAGATCGGTCCGGCCAGCAAGCTGATGATCGACGCGAACCAACGGTGGGACGTTGGCGAAGCGATCGAGCGCGTTCGCGCGCTCGCCGACTTCAATCTGCTCTGGATCGAAGAGCCAACGAGCCCTGACGACGTTCTTGGTCACGCGGCGATCGCACGGGCGGTGCGGCCGATCGGCGTGGCGACCGGGGAGCACGCGCAGAACCGCATTATCTTCAAGCAGCTCCTCCAGGCCCAGGCGATCGACTTCTGCCAGATCGACAGCTGCCGCCTCGGCGGCGTCAACGAGAACCTGGCCGTCATTCTGATGGCCGCCAAGTTCGGCGTGCCGGTGTGTCCCCACGCCGGCGGCGTCGGCCTGTGCGAGCTCGTTCAGCATCTCTCGATGTTCGACTTCCTGTGCGTCTCCGCTCGCATGGACGACCGGGTCACCGAGTTCGTCGATCACCTGCACGAACACTTCGTGGATCCCTGCGTCATCCGCCGTGCGCGCTACGTGGCGCCGACCGCACCCGGGTATCGAGCCAGATAAAGCCCGAGTCGCGCGCCGCTTACCGCTATCCCGACGGCCCTGCGTGGGCGAAGACCACATAGGAGAAGGGGAGAAAGGGAGAAGACTAATTGGTTTTGTTTTCATGTCACCTGTGTGATCTGGACTGTCGCACGTAGCGCTTTTCGGCTTCGGTATCTACGCGACTGATCACTGCGGAAGTCGCCCGGGCGCGAGATCACACCGGTGAGTCTGGAAAGATGAAAACACAATTAACTCCCTTTCTCCCCTTCTCTTGTTAGATCTTGACTGTGGCTGTCGCCGACTCGGGTCGGTCCTCACTTGGCGACGTCTGCCCGGCTCCCCTCGAATTCAACCACGACAACCGTGGCCATCGGGTCAAGCATCGGCCGTTCCAGAGTCAACGTCGTCTTGCCGTCTTGTGTCGACAGCTCGACCGGAGCGCGATCGGCAAGTCGATATGCGCGAGTGATCTTGTTCTTCAGCGCGGGGATCTCGAATGGCGCGCGCGGCTCGCTGAAAAACGTGATGTAGAGCTTTCCTGGCTTGGTCGTGACCCGCCACTCCGGCCTGTTGGAGAAACAGCCGCTGGCCGCGTACGTCTTTGGTACCTCTCGATGTGTATTCGCCGTATTCCTGGCCAAATGGTGAAGGGCCCGTTCCATAGACCGCCTCGCCGTTCACCTTCAACCAGCGACCCACGGTTCGAAGAATGTCCTGGCTTGCCTGCGGAATAATCCCATCCGCGGTTGGACCCACATTCAGCAGGTAGTTGCCGCCCTTGCTGACGATGTCCACGAGTTTGAAGGTAATCTGGCCCGGAGACTTCCAGTTCGTGTCGTCTTTTCGAAAGCCCCACGTATCGTTGATGGTCGCGGGTGTTTCCCAGGCTTCGCTCGACGCTTCGGGGGGCACGACGTTGTCGCCTGTCGATCGATAGTCCCCTTCAGTTCCGAGTCGTCCGTCGATGAGCGTGTTCGGTTGAACCGATCGCACGATGTCGGCAAAGCGCTGTCCACGCTCGGGCGTCATCATCCTCGGTGTGTCGAACCAGATGAGCGCCACTGGGCCGTATCCCGTCAGCAGCTCCCTTACCTGCGGTTCCGCCTTCGCGCGCAGGTACGCGTCGTAGTTCTTGAGCTCCTTACCGTCGGGGCTCTGGTCCGGGCCGAAGTCCCAGGTGTTGCCCGCGCCATCCTTCTCGTGCCAGTCCTGCGACTGCGAGTAGTAAAACCCCAGACGCATCCCGCGCTTCGCGCACGCGTCCGCCAGCTCCTTGAGCACGTCGCGTTTGAACGGCGTCGCATCAACCACGTTGTACGGGCTGACCTTCGATCGGAACATCGCGAAGCCGTCATGGTGCTTCGAGGTGATGACGATGTACTTCATGCCGGCGTCCTGCGCGAGCTGGACCCACTGATCGGGATCGAACCTGACGGGGTTGAACCGCGAGGCCAGCGTCTCGTATTCGCGAACCGGAATCTTCGAACGATTCATAATCCACTCGCCGAGACCAAGCGACCGTGTGCCCTTCCATTCGCCGGCCGGGATGGCGTAGAGACCCCAGTGAATGAAGAGACCGTACTTCGCGTCGCGAAACCATTCGAGACGTTTTTCCCGCGCCGGATCCGGCGGGCGCGGTGGAGGCGCCTGTGCGCTCATCGCGAGCGTCAGGAGCGAGAGAAGCCACAGGACGACAAGGGTGGTGTGCGAACGAGCAGATCTGGTGTTCATTTCGTGTGAAGTATTTCGCTAACTGATGGCGAGCCGCCAGTCGCGACGCACCGACTCCGCCTCGCATCCCGATCGGCGATTATCGATAATGGTCGGACGGCGAGCCGCTCAGGCCCTGGGACGCGGCGCTTGTGATACTATTCTTTACCGGTAAAGTCAACTAACTTTAGCGCTAAAGGACGCGCGCACGACGGCGCCGATTGGGTAAGCCTGCGCGGGTGACGGAGAGAAGGCCGATGGCATCGACCACCACGATGAAGCGGATCGCCAGTGAGCTGGGCGTGTCCATCACGACGGTGTCCAAGGTGCTCAACAACCGAACGGACATCGGTCACGCCACCCGCGCCCGTGTGCTCGCCAAGGTCGCCGAGCTCGGGTACCAGCCGAACGCCGTTGCGCGCAGCCTCACCCTCCGCCGCACCCATACCCTTGGTGTGGTCATTCCCGACTTGATGCATTCGTTCTTCGTCGAAATCGTGGCGGGCCTGGAAACGGTCGCCAGCGCCCGCGGATACGGGCTCCTCCTCTGCAGCTCGAACGAGGATGCGGTCAAGGAGCGCGCCGAGATTGACATGCTCCGGCAGCGGCAGGTCGACGGCATCATTCTCGCCTCGGTCAATGCCACCGGCAACACCGACCTGCTTCAGCGCCTCGGGCCCCTCGGCATCGGTCTGGTCATGATCGATCGCGACGATCATCCCGCCGTGAAATGCGACCGTGTGGTCACCGACGACGTGCAGGTTGGGCGGCTGGCGACGACGCACCTCATCGAGCAGGGACGGAAGGCGGTCGCGCACATCATGGGACCTCCAATCACGCACGCGAAGCGTCGCGCTGAAGGATATCGGGCTGCGTTCAAAGAGCACGGTGAACGGCCGCGCGCCGAATGGGTCGTGCGAGGCGGATTCATGGACGCCGACGGCTATCGCGCCATGAAGAAGCTGCTCGTGCAAGAACCACGGGTCGATGCCGTGTTTGCCGCAAACGATCCGTCGGCCATCGGCGCAATGAAGGCCGTGTGGGACGCCGGACTTCGCGTCCCCGACGACGTGGCCATCGTCGGCGCCGGCGACATTGCGCTCGGTGATCTTCTGCGGGTTCCGCTGACTACGGTCAGCTGGTCTCGCGATCAACAGGGGAAGGAGGCCGCAAGGCTTCTGCTCGATCGAATCGGGCCGGAACCGTCAGAAAGATTTCAGTCGGTCGTGATTCCACCGCAGCTCATCGTCCGGCGATCGAGCGGCGGTCCTCTCTGATCCCCACCACTCACGCCCGGAGGTTCGTCGTGATGCGAGCGCTCGCGCTGATGCCGTTCGTCGCGTTACTCATTGCTCTATCGCAACCCATCGATCTCGATCGCGAACGAGCGCGGGTCGTGACGGCCGCGCAAAAGTACCTCGCCGAACAACCGATCACCATTACTGCGTCATCGTCTTCGCGGAGCGCTGGAGGCCGACACGATTTCTTCTCGGAGGGGGACTATTGGTGGCCCGACCCGCAGAACCCTGATGGCCCGTACATTCAGCGCGACGGGATGTCGAATCCGGACAATTTCAACGATCACCGCCGATATCTGATGCGGCTCTCAGTTCAAGTGCCGGCGTTGACGGCGGCGTGGAAACTGACCGGAGAGCGCCGTTACGCGGACCACGCGATCGAGCACCTCCGGGCGTGGTTCATCGATCCGGCAACGCGGATGAATCCGAACCTGCAGTTCGCGCAAGCGATTCACGGGCGATTTACCGGACGTGGAACCGGGATCATCGACACGATTCATCTCGTCGAGGTGGCGCGTGCGGCCGAGATGCTCGACACGGCGCCGGGCTGGCAGCCCAGGGACAGGCAGGCGCTCCGAGCCTGGTTCACCGAGTATGTGACCTGGTTGACCACCCATCCCTATGGCATCGCAGAGCGGGACGCGAAAAACAATCACGGCACCTGCTGGGTGATGCAAGTCGCCGCGTTCGCGCACCTGACCGGAGACGAGAAGCTGCTCGCCTACTCGCGCGATCGCTTCAAGACGGTGCTCGTGCCAAATCAGATTGCGCCGGATGGCAGTTTTCCCGAGGAGCTTCGCCGGACGAAACCGTACGGGTATTCGCTGTTCAACCTCGACGCGATGGCGGCGGTCGCTCAGATCCTCTCGACCCCAGTGGACAACCTGTGGACGTTCACGCTTCCTGACGGCCGCGGCCTCGGGCGCGTGATGGAATACATGACACCGTTCATCAAAAACAAGAAGACGTGGCCGAAGCCGCCCGACGTCATGTACGACGCGGAGTGGCCGATGCGCCATCCGAGCCTGCTCTTCGCTGGTCTCGCTCTCAACAAACCCGATTACATCGCGCTCTGGTCGACGCTGCCGGCGGATTCCACTGTCGATGAGGTCATCCGCAATTTCTTCATACGCCAGCCGGTTCTCTGGATCGACACGCAGAACTCGAAGGCGGGTGAGAAACCAGCGAAGAACGTGGCGCTCCCGATCACGGTCACGAGCCCGGTGTCAGGGATCACGATGGAGCTCACCGTCCGGTCGCAAGACCGCCTGTCCTATCGCATCACGATGAAGGGCCATCCCGTGGTGGAACAGTCGCGGGCCGGCATCGTTGTCGACGGGCACAACCTCGGCGACGGTGTCGCGGTAACCGGCGTCGAGCGGACCCGGCACGACGAGCGCTATCGCACGCGCGGGGTGCACTCGACGGCCGTCGATCGCGACAACGCCGCGACGGTGACCCTCGTCCATCAGCCAACGGGAACCCGCTATTCCATGGAGGTGCGTGCGTTCGACGATGGTGTGGCCTTCCGGTATGTCGTGCCGGGCCGGAACGCGTCTGACGTTCGCGTGCCCGAGGAAGCCACCGTTTTCAACTTCCCTCCGCGAAGTGTCGTCTGGTACCACGATCTCGATGGGCACTACGAGGGAGTTCACGAGAAGAAAGAGATCGAAGACGTGCCTGAGGGAGACTGGGCCGCGCCGCCAGTCACGGCGGAGTTGCCGGATGGTGCTGGATACGCTTCGGTGACGGAGGCTGGCCTGAAGAACTACGCGGGGATGGTTCTCCAGACTGATCGCCGCGGCGGTTTCACAGCCCGCCTTGGTCACGCGGCACCGGCGTCGTATCCGTACCGGCTTCGTTATCCTGCACTCGACGTCAGGCGGCTCGAGGTCCCGGCCGCGATTACCGGCACGATCACAACGCCGTGGCGTGTCGTGCTCGCCGGCGCGGATCTGAATACGCTCGTCAACAGCGACGTCATCGCGAACCTATCAGCGCCACCCGATCTCACGCTTTTTCCGCAGGGAATCGACACGCCGTGGATCAAGCCTGGCCGGGCAGTCTGGCGCTACCTCGACGGGGGCGAGAACACATTCGAAGGCATCAAGGAATTCTCGGACCTGGCGGCCAAGCTTGGATTCGAATACCAGGTGGTCGAGGGGATCTGGCGCCGGTGGACCGACGATCAGCTCCGCGATCTGATTAGTTACTCAAGAGAGCGAAAGGTCGGCATCTTGCTCTGGGTCCACAGTCGGGACCTTCAGAACGCCGACACGCGGCGCACGCTGTTTCAGAGGTTGAGCGCTCTCGGCGTGGTGGGCGTGAAGATCGACTTCTTCGATCACGAAGCGAAGGAGGTCATCGATCTGTATCAGGCGATCCTGCGCGACACGGCGGAGTTTCATCTGCTGGCGGATTTTCACGGTGCTAACAAGCCGGCCGGTGAATCGCGCACCTGGCCGAACGAGCTGACGCGTGAAGGTGTCTATGGGCTGGAGCACCGTGCGCAGACGTGGGCCCGTCACGACACCACCATTCCATTTACCCGATACCTTGCCGGCCACGGCGACTTCACGCCGGTTGTGTTTGGCGACCGTCGGCGGGAGACTTCCTGGCCGCATCAGATCGCAACCGCGGCCATCTTCACGTCACCGCTGCTCGTCTACGGCGCCAACCCAAAGAGTCTGCTGGAGAATCCGGCCGTTGAGTTGATCAAGGCGCTGCCGAGCACCTGGGACGAGACGGTGGTGCTGCCCGGGAGTCGCATCGGCGAGCTGGCCGCATTCGCTCGTCGCAAAGGGGAGGAGTGGTTTGTTGCCGTCCTGAACGGGCCCGAGGCCCGCACCCTCAAGGTTGATTTGAAGTTCCTCGCCGGCGGAACGTACAGTGCGCTGCTGGTTCGCGATGATCCGGACAACGCGGCCGCGGAGCGCCTCGAGCACGCGACGACGCTTACTCGTCAAGGTTTGCTCTCCATCGCACTGCGTCCCGGCGGCGGCTTCATTGGACGGCTCGTGCCGCGGAGGTGAAGAAGATCACACAGGAGAAGGGGAGAAAGGGAGAAGACCAGACAGGAGAAGGGGAGAAAAGGGAGAATTCTTTTCTTTCTGCTGTTCTAGAAAATGGCTTCTCTCTTTTTCCCCTTCTCCTCTTTGTCCGCCACCGCTCTGTCTGGCTCTCTCAAGTACAAATCGGGTCGAACCACTCTTCTCACTCCATCCACCAGCCTTTCCACGTTGAAATTCATCAGAAGGCCGACCGGCAGCCCGGTGAGCCGGAGATACGTGATCACCTGCGCCTTATGGACGCGCGTGAGCAGCTTCGACGGCCTTCAGTTCGATAATTACGCTGTTCTGAACGACGATGTCGGGGCAGAAGTGCGCGTCGATGGTGTGCCCTCGATAGGTGAGCGGGATGCGACGCGTCGTGTCCACTTCGAGCCCCGCAGCCCTCAGTTCGATCACCAGGCACGGTTTGTACACGGATTCGAACAAGCCGGGTCCGAACGCTTCGTGAACGCGGATCCCGCATCCAATGATGTCCGCTGTCAGTTGTTCATGCCCGCCAGTGTCGTGAAACATGCATCTGCGATCGCAAGCGCCACGCCAGATTTGCTGCTGAGGACTTAGCGAACAATTTGCCAGCACACGATTCCAAGCCGTTGAATTTGTGCCGACCTAATCTGCTTGTGGGATGGCAGGAACTGCGACCGATTCGACTGAGGAAAGAGATTTAATCCATGTGCAAGAAAAGATAAGTAACTCCCTTTCCTCCCCTTCTCCTGTTGGCTCTTGACGGCGAAGGCGGCGTGACAGTGGAGGTTGCCGCTATCGTCGATCGTCCCGGTCTACGAGATACAGGTCTCTTCCCGCGTTTTCGACGGTGAAGGTATCCGGGTCCTCGCGGAAAGCGCGCGGGTTGAACGTGTGCATGTCAAGGTATCCGAGGTTGACTCGACGGCACGTCGCCTCGGGGAGGTTGGCCGCAAGGGTGATCCGATAGCGCGGAACGACGACGCCGTCGTCTCCCTTCTCGCCGGCATACGCGACGTGCGCGAGGTGGGCGGCGACGCACAGGTTCGCCCGCAACTCGTCGGAACCGTCGACCATGTCGCGCACGCGCTCGAGCGGCGCGTACCCGTACTTCTCGATCAGCGCACCGTGGGTCAGCGAGATGGCCGATAGCTGCGGCGCGTAGATGATCAGCTCCCCGCCGCGTTCGATGATGCTGCCCAGTTTGTAGCTGGCTTTTCCGCCGACCCAGAGCTCGTCGTAATGATCGTCGAGGATGGCGACGACCCGTTTGTAGCGGCGTCCAGTGTAGCGGACGTGAACCTGCTGGCTGATCTCGGCGGCGCGGCGGACGGTGCCGCGAAGATCGCCGGCGAAGAGCGCGCGGGTCTTCAAGCCGTTCGCGTCGCGGGTCGCGACGGTTGTGAAGGCGATAACCGGGGCGGGCACGAAGGCGGCGGCGGCCTCGATCAGGTGCCGCGTCGGCGTTTCCACGCGGCCGATGACGCGCTCGATGGTTGCGAGCGCGCCGAGCCAATGCGTCAGGTGGGTCAGTTCCGGTCCGGCGACACCGGGGAAGAAATACTTCGCACCGCCCGCGAACCCGGCCACCTCATGCGGTACGGTCGCGCCAATGACGAGAACGACGTCGTACTGGCCCGGCCCGAGACGGGCGTTCAGCCGGATCCTCACCGATTCCCGCAGCAGGCCGCCGGTCTCCCTGGCGATAACATCCGCGCCGATCGTGCCGAGGGTCGTGAGCTCGGAGTCCCGATCCCAGTGGTGATCGAAGAGCGTACCGAGCAGCGGAATCGCGGCCAGCCCTGCACCGATCTTCGCTCGCTTGTCGCCGTCGCTCATCGCCACGTGCGTTCCCTGGGCGATGAGCACGTCGAGCGAAGCAGCGCCGAGCCGTGCGAGTGCCTGGGAGATGAGCGGGAACAGCTCGGGCGTGTTGTCGTCGCGCGTCCGATCCGAGACGACCGCCAGCACACGCGATCCCGGTGTGATGCCGCGCAGCGCGTCCTCGACGATCGACCGCATATCTGTGGCCTTGAGATCCGCGAATGCGGCGCCCGTTCCGATGACGCTGGTGTCGACCTTCATGACTAATCCGCCAGGATGACGCGCTCGAGTCGAGGCGCGAGCCCGTGAATGACGCCGAGCGCGACGAGATAGATCAGACCGGCGACGACGAACATCGGCAGGTAGAAGCTCGGGTCGCGCTGCAGGACGCGTCCCGCGAGCTCGGCGATGAGGATGCCGCCGATGCCGCCGGCGCATCCGCCAAATCCCACCACCGTCCCGACGGCGCGCCGGGGGAACATGTCCGACGTCAGCGTAAAGAGGTTAGCCGACCACGCCTGGTGGCAGGCCGCACCGATGCTGAGGAAAGCAACGGCGAGCCACGCGCTGCTCGTCAGCGGCGCGAGGATGACCAGCGGCACAGTCCCCGCGATGATCCCCATCGCCGTCTTACGTGCGCGGTTCACGGTCCAGCCATGCTTAATCAACGCGGACGACACATACCCGCCCGCGATGGAGCCGACGTCGGCAACGACGTACACGGTCGTCAGGTACGGGATGAGGGCCACGCCACGGATGCCGTGCTCCTGCGCGAGAAACTTGGGGAGCCAGAAGAGATAGAACCACCAGATTGGGTCGGTCAGCAGCTTGCCGACCGAGAACGCCCACAGCTGAGGGAACCCGACCACCTGTCCGATGGATACCTTCGTGGTGTCCGACTCCTCGACGCCGTCACGGATGTAGCTGTCGCTCCGCTTCCGTCACATGCGGATGCGTGTCGACTCCGTGATACAACATCCACCAGGCGATCACCCAAACGAATCCAATCGCGCCCGTTGCGATAAAGGCGGCCTGCCAGCCCCAGCGTGCGGCGAGCAGCGGAACGATGATGCGGTGCCAGCACCGCGCCAATGTTGGTCCCCGAATTGAAAATGCCGGTGGAGAACGCGCGTTCGCTCTTCGGGAACCACTCGGCAACGGTCTTGATGGACGCGGGGAAGTTTGCCGCCTCGCCCACTCCTAGCAGGAACCGCGCCGCGCCGAAGCCCATCGCGGAACGGGCGAAAGACGTTCCCATCGCCGCCAGCGACCACCACACGACCGCGACCGCGAACCCGATCTTTGTTCCGATTTTGTCGAGGATGCGTCCCCACGCGAGCATCATGACGGCGTACGCGACCTGGAAGGCAATCACGATGCGCCCGTAATCGAGCTCGGACCAGCCGATTTCCTTCTGCAGGTCGGGTGCGAGGATCGCGAGCACCTGGCGGTCGATGTAGTTGATGGTCGCAGCGAAGAACAGCAGCGCGCAGATCACCCAACGGACATGGCCCCGTCGTGCTGCGGTGACGCGATCGGTGGAATGAGCAGCCGGGAGGGCCATGGAATCACTAATCCCTAATCGCTAATCGTGAATCGTCATCCGACGAATCCCGAATCCCGAATCCCGAATCCCTGAATCCTGAATCCTGAATCCTGAATCGTTGAATCCCGAATTTCCAGCCGCCAGTCGATATCCCGCCAGCGGCGAGTCGCGCGAGCCGCGAACCGCAAACCGCCAGTCGCGAACCGCCAGACGCCAGCCGGCCAGCCGCCATCCGCCAGCGGCGAGTCGCGAGTCGCGAGCCGCGAACCGCGAGTCGGATCCCGACTCGTTGCTCAGATCGTCGGGTTCCGACGATGGATCGCGAACTCGCGATGGCCGAGTCGCTCGGCGGCCGTCAGCCTGCCGGACGCGACGGCCAGCACGTCGTCGAACAACCGATCCGCGGCCTGATCGAGTGTCTCCCGGCCGTCGAGTATGCCACTAACGTCGTCGTCGAGATTGTCGGCCATCGATTTCGCCGTCTCGGCGTTGCCGGTAATCTTGATCACTGGCGCGATCGGGTTGCCCGTTGGGGTGCCGAGGCCGGTCGTGAAGACAACAATTTGTGCACCGCCGCCGACCATTCCCGTGACGGACTCGACGTCGAGGCCCGGCGTGTCCATAACCGTCAGACCACGCTTGGTGATGCGTCCGGCGTACGGCACGACGTCGGTCAAGGGGGCGTTCGTTCGCCTCCCTTGTGCGTAGCGCCGAGCGACTTCTCTTCGATCGTCGTCAGCCCGCCGCGTATGTTTCCTGGGGATGGCTGCGTGCCGCGGATGTCGAGTCCTAGCGCGCCCGCTTCTGCCTCGACGCGGTTGATGATTCGCAGAAGCTGGGCGGCGGGCTCAGGCGATGCGGCGCGCGCGGCCAGCAGGTGCTCGGCTCCCATGATCTCGGCGATCTCGCCAAGCACCGCGGCACCGCCAGCATCGACCAGACGATCGGCCACGCGGCCGAGCGCGGGATTGGCGGCCAGTCCGGAGGTGTAGTCCGATCCGCCGCACTTCACGCAGAGAATGAGCGACGAGGCATCGCACGCGACGCGCGGTTCGGCTTCGAGCCCGACGCGAACGAGGCCGCGATCTCTGTTCCTCGCACGGTCGTGCGAACCGTCCCGCCCTCGCTCTGAATGGCGATGATGGCGGCCGGCTTGCCCGTGGCCCGCGCCGCATCCGCGAGGTGCTGCGCGATCACCTGCTCGCATCCGAGCGCAACAACCACCACGGCGCCCACGTTCGGATGCCCGCAATACGCCGCGAGCGTTTCGTGGGTGAGGCGGCGATCAGGTCCGAGCTGACCGCACCCTGCGAGATGGGGAAGCGCTGCCCCATGCGGCCCGACGGCGTTGGCGATCCGTTCTGCCACTACGGAGGCGCAGATCACCGTGGGAACCACGAGCACGTGATTCCTGACGCCCACTCGCCCATCGGGCCTGCGATAACCGGAGAAGGTCATAGTGCTCATTGCGCGGTTTTCCCGGTGACCGGCGATCGATCGGGCGGTTCAGCAATCCGTGGCGCTTCAGCCGAAGGATTGGCATGCAGATCGCCGCGCCCTCTGCCGCTGGCGACGTTGTGGGTATGCACGTGCGCACCAGGCAGGATGTCGGCCGTCGCGGTGCCGATGGTGCTGCCATACTTCAACACGTCTTCTCCGGCGCGAATGAGCCGCAACGCGATCTTGTGTCCGCGCGGAGTGGCTTCAGCAATCGTGATTGAATGTTCGCCGATCACCAGCGTCTGTCCGCGCTCGAGCGGCTCCAGCGCGGTCGCGACGTTGTCGCGCGGGCTGATCACGAGCGCGGGCACGTGGCTCACTGGTTCACTCCGCTTGCCAGGAATCCGCCGTCGACGGCGATGATCTGTCCCGTCACGAACGTTGACGCGTCGGACGCCAGGTAGATTGCCGCACCGACGAGCTCCTGGAGATTGCCGTAGCGCTTCATCGGCGTGCGCAGGAGAAACTCCTGTCCGCGCGGCCCCTCGAGGAGCTTGGCATTGAGCTCGGTTCGAAACACTCCGGGCGCGATGGCATTCACCGTCAGCCCGTGCGGCGCCCATTCGACGGCGAGGGCGCGTGTCAATCCGGCGACGCCCGCCTTCGATGCCGTGTAGGCGCTGACCTCGTGAAGGCCGACGAATGACGAGAGCGACGCGATGCCGATCAAGCGTCCCGATCGTCTGGCGATCATCGGCCTGGCGAATACCTGGTATGTGCGCACGGCGCCGGTCAGGTTCGTGTCGATGATCCGCTGCCAGTCTTCATCGGTCATGTCGATCGTCGCGACCTTCTTGTTGACCCCGGCGCAGTAGATGACCACGTCGATCCGGCCGAATGCCTTCAGGATCCTTCCGACGCAGCGGTCAGCGACCGTCGATCGAGCACATCGGTTGCGATCCGCAGCGTCCGCCGGCCGCGGGCCTCGATTTCTGAGCCGCGACCTCGTCGATGAGCGGCGCCCTCCGCGCGGTTGCGACGACGTCCGCGCCGGCCTCGGCGAGACCAAGCGCCAGCACTCGTCCTATCCCGCTCGTTCCGCCGACAACGACCGCAACCCGACCCTCGAGACTGAAAAGGTTTTTCGACATGGCTCGTGGGCAGGTTAGCATGTCCCGATGTTGCGCGACACCCTCTACCGGCTGCCACGGCAGCCCGGGCTTCAACTGCTCCAACGCCGTGGGACGGCGGAGCCCGGGAACTGACGACGTGGCGACTTGCGGCTTGCACCGGGCGGGCAGCAGCGATATGCGGCCCCGGGCGAGGAATCCGTCCTCGTCGTGCAACGTGGCGCGGCGTCGGTCACTGTCGGCGGCCAGACCTTCGAGGTCAGCCGGAAGGATGTGTTCGAGGAGCGCGCCAGCGCGGTCTACTCGCCGCCCGAGTGAAGCGATTGACAATCGCGGCAAGGATCGGAATTCGAAGCGATTCTCGTCTCGACGCCGGCCAGCCGGCCTGGTGCGCCGGCCGCGTCTCGCCCGAAGATGTCCGCATCAACGCGCGCGGGTCGCGGAAACTATTCGCGCGAGGTGCACGACATCTTCGTGACGGATGGATTGGCTCAGCGCATCATGGTCGGTGAAACCTTCAACCCGGCCGGACACTGGAGCAGCTATCCACCTCACAAGCACGACGGCAAGGATGGCGAGCCGGTGCTCGAAGAGGTCTACTACTTCCGCATCGATCCGCCTCAGGGATTTGGCCAGCAGCTTCTCTATACCGCCGATGGCGAGTGCGTCTGCTCACGTCGTTCGCGACGGCGATGCGGTGCTGCTGCCGTACGGATATCATCCGGTGTCGTCGCCGCCAGGCTACCGGCTCTATTACCTCTGGGCGATGGCGGGCGCCGAGCGGCGGCTGGCGCTTCACGAAGATCCCGACCATCGCTGGATTCATGAAGGAACAACCGCATGACCAGGGTCATGCTTGATAGACAGCGAAACCGTCGACAGATCGAACAGCTCGGCATCGTGGCGGTTATACGCCTCCGCGATCCGGCGAAACTGCGGGCGGTCGTCGACGCGATTGTCGCGGGCGGCGTGCGAGCGCTCGAGGTGACGATGACGGTGCCCGGTGCCGTCGAGCTGATTCGCGGCCTGGCGCCGACGCTGCCGGAAGGATTCCTGCTGGGCGCCGGAACGGTCATCGATGCCGAAACCGCGCGGGCGGTGATTGATGCCGGTGCGCAATTCGTGATTTCTCCCGTCTTCAGGCGCTGCGGTCATCGACGCATGTCATGCAGCGAGGTGTGCCTGCGCGCCTGGATGTTTCACGCCGACGGAGATACTCGACGCCCACGACGCCGGCGCCGACATCGTAAAGGTGTTTCCAGCGACGACGCTTGGGCCGCAGTACATCAAGGACGTTCGCGCACCGCTGCCGCAGGTGAAGCTCATGCCGACCGGCGGCGTGACGCCGGACAACGCCGGCGACTGGATTCGTGCCGGGGCCGTGGCGGTGGCTGCGGGGTCGTCGCTGCTCGATGCCGCCGCCATCGAGAGCGGACGCTACGAGGTGATCACGGCCAATGCGCGCAAGTTCGTCGAGAACGTGAACGCCGCGAGAACGAAATGAGCGCGACGGCCATTACATTCGGCGAGCTGATGCTGCGGCTCGGGCCGCCCGGATTCGAGCGACTGCTCCAGTCGCCGATGCTGTGTGCGACGTTCGGCGGCGGCGAAGCCAACGTCGCGGTCAGTCTGGCGCAGTTCGGCCTCGACAGCCGTTATGTGACACGCCTGCCGTCGAACGCAATCGGCGACGCCGCCATTCGCGCGTTGCGTGCCGAAGGCGTATCACTGATTTCATCGTCGCGCGGCGGCGGCCGGATGGGCATCTATTTCACCGAGACGGGGCCAGCCAGCGCGCGTCGACCGTTTTGTACGATCGCGCGAACTCCGCGATCAGCGAGATCCCGCCGGACGCGGTGGATTGGGATCGCGTGATGAAGGGGGCGGCCTGGTTTCACGTGACAGGAATCACCCCCGCGCTCGGCGCCAGGGCGGCAGCCGCGACGGTCGCGGCGGTGGCCGCGGCAAAACGTGCCGGGGCGCGTATCAGCGTCGATCTGAATTTCCGCAAGAAGCTGTGGACGCAGGCCCAGGCGCAACAGACGATGCGGCCGCTGATGCGCGACGTCGACGTCGTGATCGCGAACGAGGAAGATCTGCAGTGCGTGCTCGGGATCGATGTCGAGGGCGCGGACGTCACTTCCGGCGCGCTGAATGCGCCGCGTATCGCGCCGCCGCCGAACGGGTCACGCGCGAACTCGGTCCTCCGATGGTCGCGATCACGCTGCGCGAAAGCCTGTCTGCCAGCGACAACGGCTGGAGTGCGGTGCTGTGGGACGGAAAGGCGATGCACGAAAGTCAGCGCTACAACGTGCGGCTCGTCGATCGCATCGGCGGCGGCGACAGCTTCGCGGCAGGGCTGATTTACGGGCTGGCCACCGGACGGTCGAACGAGGCGGCGCTGCGCTTCGCCGTCGCGGCCAGCGCGTTGAAGCAGACGATTCCCGGGGACTTCAATCGCGTCAGCGTTGGCGAGGTGGATGCGCTCGCTCGCGGCGATGCGTCAGGGAGAGTGCAGCGGTAGGTGAATCACTCATCACTGATCACTAATCCTGAATCCCGAATCCTGAATCCCGAATCCTGAATCCTGAATCCTGAATCCCTGAATCGTTGAATCACGAATCCCTGAGTCGTTGAATCGTTGAATGAACGACATCAATTGCACGCGAAAGGTGCGGCTGGAAAGACCTAGTGGCGCTGGGCTCAACCATCTATAACTTCGACATCGATCTGGCCGACTCCGATCGGTCCGTCTATGAGTCTGTCTCGCTGCGTGTCGCTCGCCATCCGTCGGAATCCGAGGACTTTCTCATCGCCCGCGTGCTGGCGTACGGGCTCGAGTTCACCGAGGGCATCGAGTTTTCGCGGGGGCTATGCGAACCGGACGATCCCGCGATCGCGATTCGCGACCTGACGGGGGGGTTGCGGGGATGGATCGACATCGGGACGCCGGATGCGACCCGGCTGCACAAGGCGTCGAAACTGTCGCCGCGTGTCGCCGTCTACGCGCACCGAGGCGTCGGACAGTGGCTACGCACGCTGCAGGGTGAACGCATTCATCACGCCGAAGACGTCGAGATCCACGCGCTCGATCCCGGGTTCATCGCACTGGTGGCGGCTCGTCTCGAACGGCGCATGGCGTTCAGCCTCTCGATTCACGACCGGGAACTGTACGTGTCGATCGGCGCCGACACCGTATCTTGTGCCGTCGTCCGCCACGCAATCGGCTCATGAACGGCATCCGTCAGCAGTTCGGCGATATCGACATCTACCTCTTCGATCAGCTGCTCCGCGGCCGAATCGCGCCGGGAATGCGGATTCTCGACGCGGGCTGCGGGGGCGGTCGCAACCTCGTGCACTTCCTGCGCAACGGATACGAGGTCGCCGGCTGCGATCGGGATCACGCGGCGGTCGAAACGGTGAGAGCCCTGGCCGCCCGGCTCGCACCGGATCTCCCAGTCACCAACTTTCATACCGAAGCCATCGAGGCGATGAGCTTCCCCACTGCTTACGCGGATGTGGTGTTCGGGAGCGCGGTCCTGCACTTCGCGTCAGACGACGAACAGTTTTGGGCGATGGTCGAGAGCATGTGGCGAGTGCTCAAGCCCGGGGGCATGCTGTTCACGCGGCTGGCCTCGTCCATAGGCATCGAGAATCGAGTGCTGCGCCTCGCTGGACGGCGGTGTCGCCTGCCCGATGGCAGCGAGCGCTACGTCGTCGATGAGGCGTATCTCTTGAGTCTCACCGCCCAACTTGGCGGTGAGCTGCTCGATCCGATCAAGACGACTGTTGTGCAGGATCAAAGGGCGATGACCACTTGGGTCGTCAGGAAACCTGGAATCACTGATCACTAATCAGCTAATCCGATCCTGAATCCCGGATCCCGGATCCCGGATCCTTGAATCCTAAGACTCGGCGCTCACAATGAAGATCGCGCCGTCTTCGACCGTCAGTTCGACGCCCGGCTGCCTTCGCCGCTTCCTGAAGCGCCGCATCGAGCATCACGATCGGGTCGCGGCTGACGTCGAGCCGCCGCATCAGCCCCTCGCCCTTCTTCGTGCCGACCGACAGCACGATCTTCAGCCCACGCCGTTTGCACTTGACCGACGTGCCGTCCTCGAGCTTCGTGTTCATCGGCTTGAGGTAGGCATCGACGTAATGCACGCCGATGCCGGACTTGTCGTCGGTGTGCTGTGGAAGCTTCGTCGACCGCGGCCGCGTTGACGTCGCACAACCGTTGTTTCATGAGAGCGCCTTTCGCCGTCGGAACCGATCCATCGCCTGCCGGAACGCTCGAATGTGGTCCGGCGTGCTGCCGCAGCAGCCGCCGATGATGTTGGCGCCGGCCTCGAGCAGCGGCACGACGCCCGCCACCATCTGCTCAGGCGTCTCATCGTAGACGACCTTCATGTCCACGAGCTTCGGCTGGCCGGCGTTGGGCTGCGCCATGATCGGCAGGTCGGTGACCTTCGATACCGGATCACGGCCTGGCGGGCGCGTTCCATGTCCATGCCCGTGCCGCAGTTGAGCGCGACGATGTCGGCGCCGTGCTCCTGCATGAACTGCGGCGGCGCGCTCCGGATCGACGCCCATCATCGTCCGGAACGTCGATCCGTCGAGCGTGACGTCGTACGCCATCGACCCGATGACGCAGGCGGCGCCGGCTTCACGCGCGGCCATCAGGCCGAGCCGCAGCTCCTCGAGCGATGTCTGCGTTTCGATGATGATCGCGTCCGCGCCGGCGTCGACCAGCGCCTGCGCCTGCTCGCGGAACGCGTCGCGCACCTGCGCCTCGGTGAACTCGCCGTACGGCTCCATCAACCCGCCGAACGGGCCGATGTCGCCGATCACATAGCCATCCCGCTCGCCAAACGCCTCGCGCGCGATCCTGACGCCGGCGGCGTTGATCGCCGACGACGTCGTCGGCATGCGAGTGGCGATTGAGCATGATCCGGCTGCCGCCGAAGGTGTTGGTGAGAAGGCAGTCGGATCCGGCCTCCACGTATCGCCGCTGAATGGCGAGCACGCGCTCGGGGTGCGACGAGGTTCCACGCCTCGCCGCAGTTGCCCTGCTCGAGGCCCGCGAGCATCAGCTGGGTGCCCATCGCGCCGTCGCCGAGCAGCGGCCGTTCCCGAATCGCGTCCTGCAGCGTCTCTTCACGAGTGCTCCGACTTCTGTTTGACTTCGTGATTCGCGTTCGCGTGTGCCGGGCCAGCGCGTAGTGGATCGTTTCGAGCACCAGTCCCCACTTGTGCTGCCGGCTCTCCGGCCTCGCAGTAGCAGCCAGCCGGGCTCGACCGGCCGCGTCCACCGCACGCACGTCGTCGAGCGGCTGGCCGTGGAGCGGCCGCTCCCGCGCGATCGACGCCATCAGTTCCTCGTGATCGCTGATGTACTGGCACATCGACGTGTAGCCTTCGTCGCCGGGCGCCGGTCCGCACGATTGTTCCCGAATCGGGTAGCCGTCTTCGCGCGGTCCCAACGTCACATGATAGTGAAACTGCAGCGGCCTCCCCATGTTGGTGCACGTCGTGCCTTCGTACCGGAATGTCGCCGTCGATCGTGCCGTCGTCGCGCTCGCGATCGTCAGGCGTTCAGCGGCTCCATCGCTGCAGCGCCTTCACGCTGACGCTGTAATGCGCGTTGCGATCAAGTGAGTCGGCCTCAGCACCGTCGTCCGCGGATCTCGCGGACGACTCGGTACGACCTCCGGATTCAAGCCCCGACGCGCACGGCGATATGGCGCGCGGCGGTACTGGCAGCCGGCGAACGAGCAGTTTTCGCAGGGGCTCAGATCGGTCAGCCGGCGGACGCGATCGATGTGGCGCGTCAGCGCCAAAGACGGCCAGCAGCGACTTCTTCGGCCGCAGCATCCCGGAGTCGAGCACCTCCAGTGGCACGGCGCCGCCAGGTGTGCGGCCGAATCAGCTCGAGCAGTCTCGGCTGCTCGTCGATGGCCCACTCGGGATAGCCCGGGCTGTAGTGCGGCAGAACGGCGCGTGCCTTCGCCGTCTGCCCAGGCACACAACCGCGCTCCCGTCATCGTCACGAGGTGTTCGACGACGGCCGAGCCGAAGACCTCGAGGAAGAAGTACTCGTCGGGCTTCCCGTCCCGCCACCGCGTCTGCGCCTCCTCTTCGAGCTCGCGGTCCGGCGCTGACGGCGACAAGGACGACGCGTGTGGGCTCCCGCCGCCGCCAAGCGTGTTCTGCAGCGCGCTGCTGGTGAACCGCACGCCTTCGATCGAATCGACGCCGCCGTCGTCGATGCGAAGCCGCTCGACTCCGCGCGCGTAGACCCACGGACGTCCGTGTTCCGCGTACCAGTCGCGCGCCCAGTCGCCAAGCTCCTTCGCCCGGCGCTCGAGGGCCCAGCCGCGCGGATACCCGAGCAATCGGATGTACTCGGCGGGCTGAACGTCGACGTGCGGCGAGCGTGTCGCGGATTTCGATCACCCGTTCACCCGAGTGCCGCGACTCGACGGGCCTGAACTGGCAGCCATCGACGAAGAAGTCGAAGAACCCGGGGTGCGTTTCGAGCCGGCAGTGCTCGACTCGTCTTCACCAGCGCCTCGAGTTCCTGTCGCCGTGGGCGCGAGACGAGAGCGATCGTCGCGCCCTCGAGCGCCGCATTGCCAACCTGCACGATTTTCTCGTCTGGGAGATTGGGAATGAGCCCGATGCGCTTCGACGCCGACTCTCTTCAGATGACGGCCGAAGCCTCCCGCCAGATAGAACACCGCGATGTCGTCGAACTGGATGCCGTAGTCGGCTGAACACGACCTGCAGACCGGCGACGTTGGCGCCTTTCGCCTGCGCCAGCTCGTTGACGTCCCGTTCGAGAAAATAGACGTCGCTGGTCGGCGTCGAGCGTGACCCGGTCGATGCCGTCCTCGAAGCGGCCCATCGCATTCATGCGGCCGGTCCGGAGCAGCTCGCTCAGCAGATCGACGAGCCCGGATCCGCAGATGCCTTCCGGCGGACCGCCGCCGATCACGCCGAGCCGGAACGTCCCGTCGTCGTTGAGCGCGACGTCCTCGATCGCGCCTTCGAGGCCCGGCATGCCGCATGCGATCGCGCCGCCTTCGAACGCCGGGCCGGCCGGGACACGATGCCGCGAGGATGCGATGACGATTGCCCAGCGAGCAGCTCGGTGTTCGTGCCGATGTCCATGATCGCGACGAGCCGATCCTCGTGCGCGAGATCGACGGCCAGCAGGCATGCCGCTGCGTCGGCGCCCACGTGGCCGCTGATGATCGGGCAGTCCGTAGACGCGGGCGTTCGGGATGGATCGGCAGCAGGCTGCGCCGCCCGGTCGTCGTCAGGCTCGTCGTCGTGCGCTTGCCCTCCGCCATCTCGATCTCGGTGATCGAGCGGTACGGGTTCTGCCCGATCGTGTAGACGCTCTGTCGAAAGAACAGATCGCGCATCGTCGAGTTGCCGACGAGGACAACGTCGTAGATTGATCGGGGATCGGCCGGCAGATCGGCGATCGCATGGCTCAGGTAGCCGGCGAGCGTGCGCATCAGGAGCCGGCCGGGATGTCCGGTGTCGTAGTGGATCCGCGACATGACGTCCGAGCCGCCAAAGCGCTGCGGGTTCTCGAACGACGTATCGGCGACGAGCTCGCCGGTTTCGAGATCGATCAGCCGGACGACGATCGTGGTCGTCCCGAGATCGATCGCGAGGCCATGGATCGGACCGGTCGGAGCGGGCGATCGTCCTCGCCGCTGATCCCGTCGACGATGCGATCGCCTTCGCGCACGACCGCGGGATCGAGCGCCGTCGTCTGGTGGCGTGGCCGGAAGATGCAGCGCGCTTCGCTCGATGCGCATCTGGCCCCGCCGCATCGTGTGGCACTCGACCTCTCCGTCGTCGGCCGCGATCCGACACTGGCACGAGAGGCGGAAGCGGCCGCTGGGACGTCGAGGTGCCTTTCACACTCAGTCGGTGGCGACAGCAGCTCCAGTCCGTCGGTCACTTCGACGACGCATTCCTTGCACTTGCCCTGCGTGACGCACGACGTGGGGACGCGCACCCCGGCCCGTTCGGCGGCGCTGAAGAGCGACATGCCCGCGGGCGCGTCGATGCGGTGTCCGTTGACGGTGAGCGTGACCGGCATGTGAGGTGGACAGGTTTACCAGTCGGCGGCGGCCTCGAGCTCGCGCTTGATGGCGTCGCGCGACTTCTTCGCGCTGACCCTTCGCGCTCCTGTGCCGTCGCTCCATCGCCACTGCGCGAGGTAGTCGTCAGTGCCCTGCAGCCCGCGCTGCGCGGCGAGCTGATCGATCCGCTCCATGAATCTGCCGATCGAGCGGCAGCGTGACGTCGTCGAGATCGTCCTCCGCCTTGATCTGCGACGGGATCTCCTGCCAGTAGAGAATCGTGTAGGTGGCCACGGCTGTCAGGGTTGCTTGGCCAGCCGCAGGAACAGGTCGACGGCCGCCGATGCGTTCTGGCCATAGCCGTCGGCGCCGATCTCGTCGGCGAACATCTGGCTGATGGGCGCGCCGCCGACCGCCATCTTGATGTGGCCCTTGCCGGCCTTCTCGAAGCCGTCGATGACGGTCTTCATGTAGGTCATCGTCGTCGTCAGCAGCGCGCTCATGCCAATGATGACCGGCTGGCACTTCTCGGCCGCCGCCATGAACTTCTCGACGCTCTGATCGACGCCGATGTCGTGGACTTCGAAGCCGGCACCTTCGGCCATCATGCAGACGAGGTTCTTGCCGATGTCGTGGAGGTCGCCGCGGACGGTTCCCATCAGCAGCACGCCAACGCGCTCGACGCCCCGCTGTCCTTCGCGCTGAGCAGCGGCTTGAGCACCGCCATTCCCGCCTTCATGGCCCGCGCGGCGATCAGCACTTCCGGCACGTAGAGCACGTTGTGCTTGAAGTCCTCGCCGACGACGCTCATGCCCGCGATCAGTCCGTCGGTGAGGACTTCCTGCACCGGCCGCCCTTCGCAAGGGCGTCCTTCGTCATCTGCTCGACCTCTTTGGCGTTGCCCTCGTAGAGGTACTGGTTCATCAGCGCGTAATCAGGCATCGTCATCTTTTCCGGCGAGACTACACGCGGCTCGAATTGAATTCTTCGAGCGCCGTCAGCATGGCGAGGATGTTCTCGCGCGGCATGCCCGGACTGACGCCTCCGCCGACCGAGAGAATGATGCCGTCACCGCCCGACCCTTCCAGCACATCGAGCGTGGCTTCTCTGACTTCCTCCGGCGTTCCGCGTACCGCAATCTCCAGCGGGTTGACGTTTCCCATCAGGCACATTCGATCGCCGACACGAGATTTAACCTCGCGAATGTCCTTCTGTTTGCCCCAGTTCAGCACGTTGAAACCGGCGTCCGGCAAATGATCGAGGCACGCATCCACTTCGGCATCGTTGTGATAGAGCTTGACCCAGTCGTTGGGGAAGGCATCGCAGATGCGCTTCAGGTAGGGGTGGGCGAATTCCTCGTAATGCTCCTCGTTGATGAAGCCGACGATGTCGTCGAGGATGAAGATGCCCTTCGACCGTATCGCCCATGACTTTGTGCTGCGCTTTCAGCCAGTCGATGATGACCCGCGTGCACAGATCAATCAGCTTGTGAGACCCCTCCGGGTTTTCGACCAACTCGATCATCAGGTTCGTCGTGCTTCGCACGAAGCCGGCAGTGCACAACGGCCCACGCGAGGTAATCATGGGAAGGATGTAGCCGTGATCGAGGATCTGCTGCTTGTGCATGCCGATCCGGTGCAGCGTCATCGCCGCGAACGCGTCGGCTTCGACCTCGTACTCGGGAAACTGGTCGATGTCCTCGAGGCGATAGAGCGTGTGGTACTCGCTCGGCGTGTTGTCCTGCCAGAACTTGATCTTTGCGCCCGAGCACCGAGGGCTCGGCCGCCATCCCATATTCCATCCACCATGAGGGCACCATGATGATGTCGGGAAACTCCCGCATGATCTTGAGGTTCGACTCGAACCACAGCTGCGGATCCAGGTAGTAATCCATGTGTTTGATTCCCAGATACCCGGGAATCCATGGGCTGTCCACGATCAGCGCCATCGGCACTTTGTCCAGCTTTTCGCGCCTGGCCGCCCGTTTGAAAATGTCCCACTGTTCGGGTCGCATCAGCCCTCGTCTATTACGCCGATCGAGCGACGCAAAAGGAGCATTATATTCTTGGCTGGCGGGTGGCGGCTGGCGGCTGGCTTACGGGAGATTTATTGTGATGCAGGATGATGCCCGGGCACTATTACGACATACGCTCGCGACCGTGGCGTATCGGGGCGGCAAGGCTGTTCGAGATGTGCCCGACGGTTTTGCCGAGTTCCGCGTCGCTGACTCATCGAGGACGCCGGGTCAGATCCTGGCGCACATCGGCGATCTTTATGACTGGGCGCTCGCCCTGGCTGACGGCCAGCGTCGATGGCAGAACTCGACGCCGCTGGCATGGACCGACGAGACGGCCCGGTTCTTCGAGGCGATTCGGAAGTTCGACGAACGACTGGCTGGCGGGGCGCCACTTTCGTGCTCCGCGGAGCAGCTCTTCCAGGGTCCCGTCGCCGATTCTCTCGCGCACATCGGACAGATTGCGATGTTGCGTCGTCTTGCCGGTGCGCCGGTTCGTGGCGAGAACTATTTCAAGGCGGATATCGCTGTGGGGCGCGTCGGGCCCGAGCAGGCTGCCGCGGTTGTGGAATTCGATTGACCGACCGGCGGTATCGGCAGAGTCAGTCTGCACCAGTGGGTGGCGCCGCCGGAGAGTCGAGCGTCCCGTGTGCGAATCGACTCACGCGATAGCCCGCCACCGTAAGTGGATCAGGCACACGGCAATCAGCACGGCGCCGACACTCACGCCGGCCAGCCGCATGAGTTCGACGTAGAGTGTCCGGCCCAGCAGATCGAAGATCGTGAAGCTCGTGAGGAAGAAACCGAGCAGGGTCGCACCTCGCCAGGCCAGTGAGAGGTCGCGAAATCGATCCACGAGACATATGTAAGCGGGCAGTCCGAGCAGGAGCACGTAGTCCCAGCCCTGAGGCGACAAGAGCGGCACGAGCACGAAGAAATACCCGCCCTCCAGATAGTTGGGCTCCGTGACGCGTCGGCGCCACGACATGACGGCCAATCCCGCCGCAACGGCGACGACCACGGAGGCCATGGCGAGCCTTGACGCCAAAGGTCCCGGCTGGATCCACTTCGCCCACATCGAGGCGAACGAGATCGTCTCAGGCGCTAGCAGGTTCGGTGCCGTCGTCTCGGAGACGGTGCGATACCACTCGTGCAGCTGGACCAGGTTGCCGTTCCAGCCGTAGGACACCGCCGGCAACGCGAGTCCGGCGACCAGCACCATGCTAAACATGATGATCGGGCGCCAGCCGAGCGTCCAGGCCAGCCACGGCACCATGACAAGCGCATACGGCTTGACGAACACGCCAGCGGCAATGGCCGCTGCGGCAGCGAATCCTCGACGGTGCTGCGCGGCGATGACCGCGCCGATCAGGAGCAGCCCGAGTGGCAGGTTGAACTGCCCGAACGCCAGCTCCTTGACGAGAAACTTGCCGGTCATGAGCAGCCCGAGCCAGATGAGCGCTCGCTCTGAGCGCCGCCGTTCGGGCAGGGCGGCGACAGACAAGCGGAAGAAAGCCCAGGTCATAGCCACCGTCAGTGCGAACCACGTCACCTCTCCAACTCGCCTCGACATCCATGTGAAGGGCACCATGACGGCCGCAAACGCCGGCAGGTATTTGTACTGATAGTGACCATCATCCGGCCGGTACAGCGTTTCGTGCGCAACGAAGCGCGCGGCCGCGGTGCGCGGAACGACGAAGTCAACCAGTTCCGAGCGCTTGAGCCGAAGGAGGCTGTAGAGGCCTGCGACGATCAGCACGAAGAGGAGGATGGAACGGAGGGACGATCGCAGGCGGGGCGGCACGCATCGAAGTGTACCATTTGCACATTCGTGACGGCGTGAGCAGAATGGTGCGGACGCCACCTTGAACGCGAACCTCATGCGGGCCATCGACTTCTGGGTCGGGATCCCGCTCACGTTTCTGCTCACAGCGATCGATCGCATCCTGCGCCTGGTTGGGCTCACGGCTTCGCCGGTTGGGGCGCCGCGCAACATCCTGTTCATCCAACTCGCTGAGATGGGAACGATGGTCGTGGCCTACCCGTCGCTGAGAAGAGCGCGCGAGCTTTTTCCAGACGCCACGCTGCACTTCCTGTGCTTCACGCAGATTCGGTCCAGCGTGGAGATGCTCGAAGTGATCGCCCCCGAGAACATCGTCACGATCGACGCGGACTCGGTCACCTCGCTCGTTCGCGACACGGCTGCCCTTCCCTGGCGTGCGCGCCGGCGCCGCATCGATACGGTGATCAACATGGAGGCGTTTGTCAGGTACAGCAGCGTGCTGAGCTATCTGTCGGGCGCCCGGCGACGCGTTGGCTTTCACCGGTTCAACCAGGAAGGGCTCTACACCGGAGATCTGCTGACACACAAAGTGCTCTACAACGCGCATGTTCACGCCGCGCATTCGTTCCTCGATCTCGTGCACGCGCTCGACGCACCCCAGGACCAGGTGCCGCGGGTGAAGCGACCGCGGGCGATGGACAGCCTCGAGGTGCCAAAGATCACGACCGACGCCGACACGGCCGCTGACCTCTGGCGAAAGCTCCTCGCAATCGACGGCGACGTCGGACCCGCCCGCAAACTCGTGGTGCTCAATCCGAACTCGAGTGCCCGGTTTCCCATGCGACGACTGCCCCTCGACTCGTTCACCGAGCTGGCTCGCACGCTGCTGGAGGATCCCGACGTCTTCCTCCTGATCACTGGCGTGGCCAGCGAGAAACCCGACGCGCAGTACATCTGCACACGGGTCGGGTCCCGGCGCATGCTGGACCTGACCGGCCGAACGACGATGAAAGAGCTCCTGCACCTGTTCAATCTCGCGCACGTGCTGGTGACGAGCGACTCGGGCCCCGCGCACTTCGCGGCGCTGACGAAGATCCACGTTGTCGTGTTCTTCGGGCCCGAGATTCCCGAACGCTATCGGCCGCTGACGACACGCGTGGACGTCGTCCACACCGGATATACCTGCAGCCCGTGCATCGGTCCGCACAATCAGCGGCTGTCACCCTGCAACGACAACCAGTGCATGAAGAGCATCAGCGTTCAGGAGGTGTCGGTGCTGGTTCGATCGCGTCTCGAGGCCGCGTGGTCGTCGGCCCGCAGCGCCGATATCGTCCCTGACCATGTCGGGCCGGATCAGGCGGCCTCGCGCGCGGACTAGGCGTTCGCAGGAGACCTGGCTTCGGCTAACGGCATGGTCGTCGAGGTGACGGCGAGCCGAGTCGTTTGGTCCTGGTGGAAACCGCTCCACAGGCCGGAAAACTGCGGCTCCGGCTTAGCGTCCTCAGAACGCGCCGCGCGACCATTAAGGCTCGCGCGGCCTGTCGCAGGCCTGCGCCGCAGTTTTCATGAGTAATAACGGCCTGCTCCGCATCGTTTCCACCAGGACCAAACGACTCGGCTCGCCCGGTATCGCGACACTCACGCACCGACCGGCGACCCACGCCTCCTGGGGACAGCGACAGCGCCGCGCCGGCGGGGTTGCGCCTAGCTCCCTTTCGCGGCGTGGTAAATCCGCTTCTCCGGTGCGCCTTCGCGACAGCTACGGCGAGGAGCTCGCCGTAGTTCGCGCCTGATGCTGGCGCGAACGGAGGCGGCTTGGGGGCTGGCCGATCGCCGGTGAGCCGACTGTTCGGCGGCGGGGTTGGCCGCTGCGCTGATAGCGTACTCATCGCCGCCGTCGATCGGGACACCTGCGAAGCGGATTTAGCGCTGTCGCGAGTCACGCCGCTCAAAGGTCGCGTCGACACAACCCCGCCGGCGCTGTCGGCGTCCGCAGGAGGAGTGGGTTCGCTGGCTTGACGCCGCCGACCAAGCACCAAACCTCCTCACCGATTGTTGATGCTGAGTTCCCCGTGGCCGACGAGAACGGATCGGCCGCCGACGCGGACGCGCGAGATGACGCCGTCGCGGCTGTCGATGGAGATGTGAATGCGGCTTGGTCGCTTCATCTGCACGCCCTGCAGGCTGAGAACGTTCCGGGCGGTGTCAGGAGTGACCAGCTTGTAATGCAGCAGGTAGCAGCCAAGCGGTCCGCTCGCGCCGCCGGTGGCTGGATCCTCTGCGATGCCGAATGCTCCACCCAGCATTCGACTGTAGACGGTTTGCGCCGCGGCCTTGTCCTGTGTGCCTTCTGTGGTGAAGAAGAACGTGGGCAGTTCCTGCGCGCCGCTGTCACGGCAGCATTGAGACACCGCCCTCCGATCGATCTCCACCGCATCAACGGCCCGCCGTGATGTGATGGGGACGAATAGGAAGGGCACGCCGCAGGACACAACCTGCGCGGGAAGATCATCAGGCAGGTCCCCCGCGCTGAGACCGATCGCACGTGCCAGCGACTGCCGATCGCGAATCACAGCCCCGAATGTCGGCAGCTGCTGGGTCATCCACGCGAATGACAACTGGCCACCGCTCCATTCAAGGGACACCGGTGTTGGTCCAACGCCCAGCTCGAACACGAAGTCGGTGCGCCCGCGCGCGATGGTGCCTTCCACCGCCAGGGCGAACGTCGAGCCAATCGTCGGGTGCCCGGCCATCGGGAGCTCTTCACCCGGGGTGAAGATCCGCATCCTGACGTCGCCGCCGCGCTCCGCAGGGAGGATGAATGTGCATTCAGAGAAATTCATCTCGCGCGTGATGGCCTGCATCATCGCGGTGTCGAGGCCGGCCGGTTCCGGAAAGACCGCGAGCTGATTGCCTTCGAGCGCGCGATCGGTGAACACGTCGAGATGGAGGTAGCGCATCCGCCTACCATCTCAGACCGCGCGGTGAACCACAAGGTGCATTAGTTCAATGGTGTGCTTCCGACCTGGCGTCCGCCCTGTAGCTTCCACCTTTAGGTGGAAGGACCTTCTTCAGGCGGAAGCACCTTACTGCGGAAGCACCTTACTGCTATCCTGTGACTCCTACGGAGGATACCCAGTGGCGAAGCGCGGAAAGAAGTCGGGAACGACGCTGTTCGATGTGACGAGCGGCGATGGCGGCGTGATCGATGCGAGTGGACGCCCGCCAGGCGACGGCGAACCGGAAGCCATCGCACTCCACGAAGCCGCACAAAGCCGTTACCTGAACTACGCGCTTTCGGTCATCACCTCGCGCGCGCTTCCCGACGTCCGCGACGGGCTGAAGCCCGTCCAGCGCCGCATCCTGTACACGATGTGGCAGCAGAACCTCACAGCCGACGCCAAGCACAGGAAGTGCGCCAAGGTCGTGGGCGATGTGATGGGGAACTACCATCCGCACGGCGATTCCGCGCTGTACGAGACGCTCGTGCGCATGGCGCAGCCGTTCTCGCTGCGCTATCCGCTGATTGACGGCTCCGGCAACTTCGGGTCGCTGGACGGCGACAGCGCCGCCGCGATGCGCTATACGGAATGCCGCCTCGCGCGCCTCAGCGACGAGCTGCTGACGGAAATCGATCAGACAACAGTGCCGTTCCGTCCGAACTACGACGGCACGCGGACCGAGCCCGTCGTGCTGCCCTCGCGGATCCCCAATCTGCTGATCAACGGTGCCACTGGCATCGCCGTCGGCATGGCGACGAACATCCCGCCGCATAACCTCAACGAGATTTGCACGGCGCTCATCAAGCTTCTCGGCAATGCCGACTTGAGCAGCGTCCAGCTCTGCCGCTACGTCAAAGGCCCGGATTTCCCGACTGGCGGCCAGATGCTGAATTCGCCGGAGGAACTGAAAGAGATTTACAAGACCGGCTCGGGCGCGATTCGGCTCCGCGCTACATGGGAAGAAGGCCCCGTCACCCGCGGCGGCAAGACGATTTACATTACCAGCATCCCCTACACGGTGAACAAGGCAACGCTCGTGGAGCGGATTGCGGACGTGGCGCTGAGCCGCAAGCTGCCGCCGCTCGTCGACGTCAAGGACCTTTCGACCGACGATGTGCGGATTGCGCTCGAATTGAAGAAAGACGCCGACGAGAAAATGGTCATGGCGTATCTCTTCAAACACACGCCGCTGCAAACCAGCTTCATCGTCAACCTGACGTGCCTCATTCCCACTGAGAACGCCGAAGTGGGCCGGCCCGAGCGTCTCGACCTGCACGCGATGCTGTGGCACTTCCTGCATTTCCGGCTCGATGTGGTGACCAAGCGCCTCGAGCACGAGCTCGCCTCCATCAAGAAGCGCGTCCACATCCTCGAAGGGTTCGAGAAGGTGTTCGACGCGTTGGACGAGATCCTGAAAATCGTCAGGAAGTCCGAAGGCAAGGCCGATGCGGCGCAGCAGATCATCAAGCGCTTTGCGCTCGATGCCGAGCAGACGGATGCGATTCTCGAGCTGAAGATCTATCGGCTCGCCCGGCTCGAGATTCTGCTCATCCGGAAGGAACTCGAGGATCGGCGCCGGCGGATGCGCCAGATCAATACGCTGCTGAAGGACGAGAGCAGCCGCTGGGACATCGTCCAGGTGGAGATCGAAGAAATCCAGAAGAAGTACGGCGATCCCCGGCGGACGAGCATCGCCAGCGACGAAGGGGAAGCCGAGTATACCGCCGAGGACTTCATCGTCGAGGAGGACAACGTCGTTCTCGTGTCGCGCGATGGGTGGATCAAGCGACAGAAGGAAGTCAAAGACATTGCCGCGACGCGTGTCCGTGAGGGGGACGCGGTCATGGCCGCGCTGCCGGGCAGCACGCGGTCGTCGGTCGTCTTCTTCAGCAATTTCGGTGTGGCGTATACCTCGCGAATCATCGATATCCCTGCGTCCACCGGCTACGGTGAACCAATCCAGCGCTTCTTCAAATTGAAGGACGGCGAACGCATCGTGGGATCGTTGAGTCTCGATCCGCGCGTCATTGGAAACATTGCGCCGCGCAAGGAGGGGGACGTGCCGCCGGTGCACGCGCGTCGCGGTGACGAGCGATGGCTACAGCATGCGCTTCAGTCTCGAGCCCTTCATCGAGCCGAGCACGCGGTCCGGGAGGCGATTTGCCAGGGCCGCCGACGGCGCGGAGTTCGTCGGCGTGTCGCGAGTAACCGGTGACGAAATCCTGATCGCCGCGACGCGCGAGGCGCGCGCGATTCTGACCAGGGTTGACGAGGTCAATTTTCTGTCGGGACCCGGCCGGGGCGTGATCCTGATCAAGATCGCGTCGGACTCGGACCGCGTCCTCGGGTTCGTCGCCTCGACTGGCGACCGTGATTTCATCACCGTCGAAACGAGCCGCGGTGCGGAGCAGACGATCAGCACCGCGAAATACGAGGTGACCGGCCGGGGTGGGAAGGGGCGCGAGCTGCTCCAGCGCGGTCAGTTCACGAAGGTTGTGTGGGCGCTGCCCGAAGCGCCGCAGCCGCTGTCGGAATGAGAGGTTCACGATGAACGCCCACACGTTGTGGATGCTCGTCCTGATGGTCGTCGCCGCTCGGTCCGGGCCGGCGGGCGAGTGGGCGAGGTTTCGCGGACCGAACGGCTCGGGCGTTGCCGACGTCACCGGATTGCCGGTGGAATTCGGTCCGGCACGCAACGTCATCTGGAAGACCGACCTGCCGCCAGGCTACTCGTCGCCAATCATTCACGGCGACCGAGTCTATCTGACTGGATTGCGCGACGGGCGTCTTCTCAGCCTGGCACTCGACCGGATCACCGGAAAAGTCCTGTGGGAGCGCGAGGCGCCGCGGGACCGGCGCGAGAAGCTCGATCAGCGCAATCACCCGGCATCCCCCTCCGCCGCCACCGACGGAGACCACGTCTATTTCTTTTTTCCCGATTACGGCCTGCTCGCCTACGATGCCGGCGGCAAAGAGCTCTGGCGCAAACCGCTCGGACCATTCAACAACATCTACGGGATGGGTGCGTCGCCGATTGTTGTCGACGATGTGGTGGTGCTGAATTGCGACCAGAGCATTGGATCGTTCATTGCGGCGTTCGATACGAAGACCGGCCGCGAGCGGTGGCGCACGCCGCGCGTCGAGGCGCGCAGCGGCCATTCGACGCCAGTTGTCTACACGCCCGCGGGTGGACGCTCGCAGATCGTGGTTCCCGGATCGTTTGTCCTCTCCGCGTACGACCCGGGCGACGGCAAACGGCTCTGGTGGGTCGGAGGCTTGTCGTTCGAGTTGAAGTCGACTCCGGTCATCAGCGGCGACACGCTGTACATCAACGGCTTCGGCTCACCGGAGAACCAGCCCGGCGCGATGATCGCTGTTGCACCGTCGACGGAGGTCTTTGCGACGCACGATGTCAACAAGGATGGGAAGTTGACGGACACCGAGCTGCCGACCGCGCACGCGCGGGATTCGCTCCCGTTCTTCGATCTGAACGGCGACAAGATGATCGATCGCGCAGAATGGGACTATTACAAGGCCGCGATGGAATCGGAAAACGGCATGCTGGCGATCAAGCTTGGCGGCACCGGGGACATGACTGCCACCGCCGTGCGATGGCGATATCAGCGCGGCATCCCGCAGCTGCCATCGCCGCTCCTCTATGGCAACGCGCTGTACATGGTCAATGATGCCGGCGGGCTCGTCACGATCCTGAACCCGGACAGCGGCGCGTTGATTCAGCAGGGCCGGCTCAAGGTTCCGAGCGACCGCTACTATGCCTCGCCTGTCGCCGGCGACGGGAAGATCTTCATCGCCAGCGAGAGCGGGAAAGTGCTCGTCCTGCCGCCCGGTGGGGGGCTCGAGGCGCTGGCGGTCAACGATCTGCAGGACAACATCTACGCGACCCCCGCGCTCGTCGACAAGCGGATCTACATCCGCACGCTGAACTCGCTTTATTGTTTCGGACTGTCCCCTTAGCGAGTCGCGAGTCGCGAATCGCGGATCGCGGATCGCGGATCCCCATAAGGTAGGATTAATGAATATGGCAGGGTGGCAGGACTTCGCCGGGCTCAACCGCGGATACGTTCTCGAGCTATACGAAAAGTACCGCAACGATCCCGCCTCGGTTGATCCGGAAACGCGCGCGATTTTCGAGCAGTGGGCGCCGCCCGGCGAGTCCGTGCCGGTTCACGACGGCGTCGCCTACGAGAAGATTGTCGGCGCTGCGCGCCTGGCGCAGTCCATCCGTCGCTACGGACATCTTGCGGCGAAACTGGATCCGCTCGGGCTTCGGGTGCCGACCGGGGATCCGTCGCTCAAGCCCGAAACCCACAACGTCACGGACGAGGATCTTCGCCATCTTCCGCCGACCTTGATCTCCTCGCCGCTCACCGAGCACGCCGGCAGCATGTCGGAGGCTATCGCTGCGCTGCGTGGGTTGTACTGTTCGACAACCGGGTACGACTACAACCACGTGTTCGTCCCCGAAGAGCGACGGTGGCTGAGGCAGGCGGCTGAGGGTGGGCGTTTTCGTGCGCCTTCCGATCCAATCAGTCCGATGGCGCTCCTCGAGCGGCTCACACAGGTCGAGGTGTTCGAGCGATTTCTTCAACGTGCGTTTCCCGGCAAGACTCGCTTCTCGATTGAGGGGCTGGACATGCTCGTGCCGGTTCTCGACGAGGTCATCGGTGAGGCTGCCGAGTCCGGTACCCGCAACATCCTGATCGGGATGGCGCATCGTGGACGCCTGAACGTGATGGCGCACGTCCTGAACAAGCCGTATGCGCAGATCCTGGCCGAGTTCAAGGAGCCGATCTCGTCGCGCTCCTTCCGCGAGGACATGGCCTGGACGGGCGACGTGAAGTATCACGCCGGCGCGCGCCGCGCGCTGCGCGGCGGCCGAGCGATGGACGTTGTCGTGGCAATGCCGCCCAACCCCAGTCATCTCGAAGCGATCGATCCCGTCGTCGAAGGTATGGCTCGAGCGGCCGGTACGGTGGTCGACTCGCCGGGGGCGCCGACGTTCGATCCCACGCGCAGCCTTCCGATCCTGATTCATGGCGACGCCGCGTTTCCGGGGCAGGGCGTTGTGCCCGAGACGTTGAATTTGAGCCGACTGCCCGGCTACCGCACCGGCGGCACCATCCATATCATCATGAACAATCAGCTCGGGTTCACCACCGACCCCGAGGATGCCTACAGCACGTCGTACGCGAGCGGGCTCGCGCGAGGGTTCAAGATTCCGATCGTGCACGTCAACGCCGACGATCCCGAAGCCTGCGTCGAGGCGGCGCGGCTGTCGTTCGCCTACCGGGAACGTTTTCAGCGCGATTTTCTGATCGACCTCATTGGATACCGCCGCCACGGCCACAACGAAGGGGATGAGCCGTCGTTCACGCAGCCCTTGATGTATCAGGTCATCCCGTCGCACCCGACCGTGCGCGAACTCTGGGCGCGAACCCTCGAGTCCCGCGGCGACCTGAAGGCCGGTCTTGCCGACGAGCTCGTGCGCAAGTGCACGGACGAGCTCCAGCGTGTGATGGACACGTTGAGTCCGGAGCGGGACTTCATCGAGCCGCAGCCGGAGGCGCCCCCGCCGGGCGCCGCCGCGAAAGCCGAGACCGCGGTTCCGCTCCCGCAGCTCCGTGAGATGAACGATGCGCTCCTGCGGATGCCGTCGGACTTCACGATTCACCGCAAGCTCGAGCGCGTCCGCGAGAAGCGGACGCACATGCTCGACAACAGTGACGAGCGGACAGTTGACTGGTCCGCCGCTGAGGAGTTGGCGTTTGCCTCGATTCTTGCGGACGGCATCAGCATCCGCGTGACCGGCGAGGACGTCGAGCGCGGCACCTTCAGCCATCGGCACGCCGTGCTGCACGATGCCAGCGATGGCAAGGTGCACGTGCCGCTCCAGTCGCTGCCGCACGCGCGCGCGGCGTTCGAGATCCACAACAGTCCGCTCACCGAAAACGCGCTTGTCGGCTTCGAGTTCGGATACAACATCCAGGAACCATCGCGGCTCGTGATCTGGGAAGCGCAGTACGGCGACTTCATCAACGGCGCGCAGACAATGATCGATGAATTCATCGTGTCGGCGCGCGGCAAGTGGGGGCTTCGGCCATCCATGGTGTTTCTGTTGCCACACGGACATGAAGGCCAGGGGCCCGACCACGCAAGCGCGCGCCCCGAGCGGTTCCTGCAACTCGCAGCCGACATCAACGTGCGGATCGCGAACTGCACGACAGCCGCACAATACTTTCACCTCCTGCGCCGCCAGGCGGCGCTGCTCCACGTAGATCCGCTGCCGCTCGTGGTGCTGACGCCCAAGAGCCTCCTGCGGCATCCCACTGTCGCCTCCACACCGCGCGACCTCGCTGAAGGTCGCTTCCGGATGGTGCTCCCCGACGAGGACGCCACCCTGACAGCCGACATTCGGCGCGTGCTCGTATGCTCGGGTAAGGTCTACACCGACCTGATCGCGAGCGAACACCGCGGCGCTCGAGGCGACATTGCGATTTGCCGGCTCGAACAGCTCTATCCGGTTCCAATGCGCGACCTTCGTGCGATGTTCGACGGCTACCCCAACGCGGATGAAATCGTGTGGGTGCAGGAAGAACCGGAGAACATGGGAACGTGGGACTTCATCCGTCCGCATCTCGTGGAGGTGTCGAACGGCCGTGCTGTTCGCCGCGTCGCGCGCCCGCGAAGCGCGAGCCCGGCGGAAGGATCGGCCGCACGACATGCCCTGAATCAGCAGGCGCTGGTCAATCAGGCATTTGCCGATCGGAGCGGCCCGCCGAGCGACGGGGCGGTGGCGCGAACGGCACAGCAGGATAGCCAGCTGACGAGCACCAAGGGCTGACGCTGACAAGGGAAAAGGGACAAGGGAAAAGGGCCCCGCGAGCAACTGAGTAAAGGGAAAAGTACCTGATGCCAGCGAACATCGTCGTGCCTGAAGTTGGAGAATCGATTGTCGACGCCCGCGTGGCGAAGTGGCTTCGTCGCGAAGGGGAAGTCGTTGCCGTCGGTGATCCGCTGGTGGAGCTCGAGACCGACAAGATCGATCTGGAAGTGGCCGCGCCGCAGGGTGGAGTGCTCAAGCGTATCGATCACAAGGAAGGGGAGGACGTCAAGGTTGGCGAGGTGCTGGGTGTGATCGAGGAATCTGCTGGCGCGCAGAGCCAGGCCCCACCTGCACCGACACAGTCGGAGGAGGAGACGAAGGCGACCGACAAGACTCGTTCCACTCCGACGGCTCGGAAGGCCGCGGAGGAGCACGACGTCGATCTGAGCCGGGTGCGTGGAAGCGGTGATGCGGGGCGCGTCATGCGCCGTGATGTCGAGCAGGCGGTCACGGGCGGCAACGGCCGCAATGCGGCACCTGCGCCGTCCGCGACGCCCGAGCCTGTCAAGCCACGTCCTGCGACGCCCGTTGCCGAAGTCCGCCATGTTCCAAGCGAGCGGTCGGAAGAACGCGTCCGAATGTCGAAGCGTCGCGCAACGATCGCGCGCCGCCTCGTGGAGGCGCAGAGCACCGCGGCGATGCTCACGACGTTCAACGAAGTAGACATGTCAGCGGTCATGGCGCTTCGCGAACGGCACAAGCAAGCGTTCAAGGAGCGCCACGGCGTGAGCCTCGGCATCGCGTCGTTTTTCGTGAAGGCCTCGATTGGCGCACTGCGCGCGTTTCCCCGGCTCAACGCCGAGATCCAGGGAGACGAGATGGTGCTGAAGCACTACTACGACATCGGCGTCGCAGTGGGCGCCAGCGAAGGGCTGGTGGTGCCGGTGCTTCGAGACGCGGATCGCCTCTCGTTCGCGCGGATCGAGCAGCAGATTCGTGAATTCGCGAAGCGTGCGGAAGACGGGTCGCTCTCGCTCGCCGACCTCAAAGGCGGAACCTTTACGATCACGAACGGCGGCGTCTTCGGCTCGCTTCTGAGCACCCCGATCCTCAATCCACCGCAGGTCGCCATTCTGGGACTCCATGCCATCCAGCAACGTCCCGTGGCCGTCAGCGGCCAGGTCGTCGTCCACCAAATGATGTACGTCGCGCTGACCTACGATCACCGCATCGTCGACGGCTCCGAGGCGGTCCAGTTCCTCGTGCGCGTCAAACAGCTCGTCGAAGATCCGGGCGCGCTCCTGTTAGACTGAAGCGCACGAATCCTTAATCACTTATCACTGATCCTGAATCGCTAATCCTGAATCCTTGAATCGCTAATCCTTGAATCGTCTGAATCCTTGAATCACAATCCCTAGATCCACGAACGCGTGAGTCACCGCAACTTTCCCATCGGCGGCGAGGATTGAGGGATTCAACGATTCTAGGATTCGGGATTCGGGATTCGGGATTCTACGATTCTGGATTCGGGATTCGGGATTCCAGGATTGGGATTCGGGATTCGGGATTCGTGATTCAGGATCAGTGATTAGTGATGAGTGATTGAATGCCTTCATACACCGCTAAAGACATAACCGTCCTCGAAGGTCTGGAACCCGTCCGGAAACGTCCCGGCATGTACATCGGAGGCGTCGGATCCACCGGCCTCCACCACCTTGTCTGGGAGATTCTCGACAACTCGATCGACGAGGCGATGAACGGGTACGCCTCGAACGTCACCGTGACGCTGCACGATGACGGCAGTTCGATCACGATTGCCGACGATGGGCGCGGCATTCCGGTCGACAAGCACCCGAAAACAAAGAAGAGCGCCGTCGAGGTGATCTTCACGACGCTGCACGCCGGCGGCAAGTTCGACGCCGGCAACTACAAGACCGCTGGAGGCCTGCACGGCGTTGGCGCGAGCGTCGTCAATGCGCTGTCGAAGGAGCTCGTGGCGACCGTGCGTCGCGACGGCGCCGAGTGGGAACTGCGTTTCAAGCAGGGCCAACCCGCCGCACCATTGAAGAAAGTCGGTGCCGCGCGCGGCTCGGGAACGACGGTGTTCTTCCGACCCGATTCCACGATCTTCCCGAAAGTGGAATTCGATCCCGAGGTCATCAAGCAGAGACTCGAGGTCTCGAGCTACCTGCATAAAGGACTGAAGATCGTTTTCGAGGACGAGGCGAAAAAAGACCGTCAGGTCTTTCACCACACTGAGGGGCTCGCGGATTACCTGAAGACGATTCTACGCGAACGTTCGGCGACTCCCGTGCACGAGGCGCCCTTCACGTTGTCGAAAGACAGCGACGAAACAAGCCTGCGAATCGACCTCGCGCTGCAGTGGACGCAGTCGACCGACGAGCACGTACGGAGCTACGTGAACGGCATCCCGACAGGGTCGGGCGGCACGCACGAAAACGGCTTTCGCGCCGGCCTGGGCAAGGCCGTGCGCAACTTCATCGAGACGCACAATCTCTCGCCCAAGGGTGTGACGCTCACGGCCGAGGACATACGCGAAGGGCTCGTCGCCGTGCTCAGCGTCTTCGTGGCCGAGCCGCAGTTTCAGGGGCAGACCAAGGATCGTCTGAACAATCCGGAAGTGCTGTCGGCCGTCGACTCTCAGGTGCGCCCGGCGCTCGAGCACTGGCTGAACACGAACATCAGCGTTGCGGAATCGATTGTCGCCCGCGTGATCCTCGCGGCGCGCGCCCGGGAGGCGAGCCGGGCGGCGCAACAGGAAGTGGCGCGGAAGACCGCAACATCCGGCCGCCTGACGCTGCCCGGCAAGCTCAGCGACTGCGGCGCGCCAGGGCGCGAGGACAGCGAGATCTTCATCGTCGAAGGAGACTCGGCCGGAGGCTCCGCGAAGCAGGGACGCGATCGGACGCGCCAGGCGATTCTGCCGCTGCGCGGCAAGGTGCTGAACACCGAAAGCGCGTCGCTCGCCAAGGTGCTGGAGAACAAGGAGCTCTCGGATCTCGTCGTCGCGCTCGGCTGTGGTCTTGGCAAGAACGTTCGATCTGGCGAAGCTTCGCTACGGACGCGTGATCATCCTGTCCGACGCCGATTCGGATGGACATCACATCGCCACGCTGCTGCTGACGTTCATCTACCGCCACATGCCAGGTCTCATCACTTCGGGCCGCGTGTTTCTCGCACAGCCTCCGCTCTATCGAATCGATTTCGGCAAAGAGAACGTACTGGGCACTCGACGATGCCCATCGCAATCGTCTGTTGAAGCTCCACGGGAATGGCCGATCGAATCCCGAGATCACCCGGTTCAAGGGGTTGGGCGAGATGATGCCGAAGGTGCTCTGGGAAACCACGATGAATCCCCGCACGCGGCGCATGCTGAAGGTCGAGATCAACGATCAGATCGTCACCGACCGCGTCATCAACGAGCTCATGGGCAAGGATCCCTCGGCTCGCTTCCGGTTCATCATGGACCGAGCGGAGGAAGCCGAGGAGCTCGACGTGTAAAAGGGAAAAGGGAAAAGCACGCGACGGGATGGATCGTCTATTTCCGAAGGTCCCGCCGCGTGCGCTCGCGGTATTCGCCGGACTGATCCTTACTTCTTCTCCTTGGTCGTCGTCGGCTTCACCTTGCTGATCTTGGTGGCGTCGTTGCCGGACTTCGTCACCATCACCATGTCACCAGCCTTGACCTTCGAGAGCTCCGCCACGGCGCTGCCGGTGGCCGTCAACGTGACGTTCGCGCCGGACGCATCCTTGACGGTGATGGTCTTGGCGGCCGCATCGGTCGACACGACTTCCGCCTTCATGGGCGCAGCCTTCTCGGCCGGTGGCTTGGCTGGCGTCGACTTGGTCTGGTGTGCCGGCTTCGCCGCGGGCTTCGCCGCAGTCTGGGCGTTCGCCGCTGCAGCGGTGGCGACGGCGATTGCGAGTGCGAGAACGATCTTCTTCACAGAACCCCTCCTGGATAAACAGCGCAGAGTGTACTTGCCACACCCGCTGCAATGGTGTTGCCGTAGGCGTATTCAGGTGTAATCGAAGTATCTAATGGTGAAACTGACGCTTATTGTTATACTCAGACCCAGTTAGCGATCGGGCGACGTGCACAAATGCCACAGCGTGGCGTTTCAGAAGACAGGTCTTGATGGGTTCGGCGTGGGCACACCTCATGCGTGGCCGGTCGTGAGGACGAGCTTGCCGATGTGCTGCCCGCCCTCCATGCGGCGATGCGCCTCAGCAGCGGCTATCAATGGGAACGTCCGGTCGATCACTGGCGCTGCTCGCCCGGTGGCAAGCAACGGCCACACATGTTTCTCCACTTCGCGCGCGAGCGCGCCCTTTTCTTCGACAGTCCGCGCGCGGAGGGTGGAACCAGTGATCGTCAGCCGCCGACGCATTACGCGCGTCAGATCGATCGCCGTGCGTGCGCCGCCGAGCAGGCCAATCTGGAGGAGGCGTCCGTTCATCGCCAGGCAGTCGAGATTCCGGCCAAAGTAATCGCCGCCGACGATGTCGAGGACGACATCGACCCCGTGCCCTGAGGTTTCTTGTCGAATCGCCTCGACGAAGTCGGTGTCACGATAGTTGATGGCGGCATCGGCGCCGAGGCGCCGGCAGGCGTCGCATTTTTCGTCCGATCCTGCCGTCGCATAGACGATCGATCCGAGCGCATGCGCGAGCTGAATGGCCGTCGTTCCAATGCCGCTGCTGCCGCCGTGAATGAGCACGCGCTCGCCCGAGCGAAGAGCGCCTCGCTGGAACAGGTTGGTCCAGACGGTGAAGAACGTCTCGGGGATGGCGGCCGACGACACCACATCCATCTCGCCCGGAAGCGGAAGACATTGCACCGCCGGCGCGACGCAGTATTCGGCGTAACCACCGCCGGCCACCAGCGCGCAGACTCGATCACCCGTGCGCCATCGCGAGTCAGCTGAGTCGACGTCTACGATTGTCCCGGCGACCTCGAGACCCGGAATGTCCGATGCGCCAGCGGGCGGCGGGTACTGGCCGAGTCGCTGCAGCACGTCTGGTCTGTTCACGCCGGCGGCCGCGACGCGGATAAGGACCTCTCCAACGGACGGCCGTGGCACCGATCGTTTGGCGGGCCGCAGCACCTCAGGCCCGCCTGGGGTCGCGATCTCGATCGCAGTCATGTAAGCCACGTTCGCCATGAACTTGTCCTATCCCTTGCTGTCTTCAACCGTGCGCGGCTTCTGTTGCTGGACGCGGGACGCGGGATCCGATCGCCGGGCGGCCGGTGTGTAGTAGCGAGTCAGCCACCGACTCAGGCCGTCGAGCCCGGGAAAGAGAACACGCTCGTTCACGTTCGCCTGATCGAGTTTGTCCCGAATCTCCCATTTCAACCGTGCCGGCACGATTACGCGACGGCACAAGTCGGGATGCTGCTCCAGCCAGGCATCGAGCCTTGCGGAGGGACTCGACATCAGCGAGAAGAGCGCCAGCTGGTTCAGGATTCGCTGGTCCACCGCCGGGGGCTCGAGAAACACCACGAAAGGCTCCCGGCTGAGCGCATCGAAATCGCGGAGAGATGAGAATGCCGATAGCATTTCAACGGTGAATGTATCGGATCCTTCCTTGTGCAGGATGTCCTTCAGCTGCGACGGCAGTCGTTTGTTCGCCGTCACGAAATTGACGCACCATACGATTCCGTCCTGCCCGAACTCGGAGGTGTCCTCCGTTGCGAAGTGCAGCGCCACGAGCGGCGAGTACGTCCAGTCGAGCAGGCGGGTGGGAAGACCACGATGCTGTCCGAGGGCGAGCCAGTCCCAGATCGAATCAGTGTTTGTCGCCTCGCTGTGTCCGTATTTGCGAAAATTGCGCACCAAGGCCAGTTCGAGCCGAGAGATATCTGTCTCCGGCTCGGCCAGGCGCAAAAGGGAACTCGTGAGCGTGTGCTCCACGGAATTGAGACCGCGAAAGGCGTAAGGAGATCGGAAGCGCTGCAGGTCCTGACTCCACGACCCTTCATACAGCGCGTCGACCACATCCAGCCAGCTCTTCACCAATCACTCCAGGAAGGAGGCACACTCACTGCAGGATGCTTCCGACCGAGGTACCGCAAGGCGCATGCCCACACCTGCATTCTCTACCGATCTCTACCAGCTGACCATGATGGCTGGCTACTTCGAAACAGAAGTCCTGACGGTCAGGGCCACGTTCGAGCTGTTCGTGCGGCGCTTGCCACGGAATCGGGCATTCCTCATATCCGCGGGACTGGATCAGGCGCTCGCCTATCTCGAAGGCCTGGCGTTCTCGCGCGATGAGATCGCCTGGCTGCGAAAGCTGCCTCCGTTCAGTCGCGTCCCCCCTGCATTCTTCGAATACCTTGGGTCATTTCGATTTACCGGCGATGTCTGGGCGATGCGCGAAGGAACGCCGTTCTTTCCGATGGAACCCATTCTTCGCGTATCTGCCCCGATTGCGGAGGCGCAGCTCGTCGAGACGGCCCTGCTCGCGATTCTGAACTTTCAGACCTCGATTGCGAGCAAGGCCATCCGCATCGTCACCGCGGCGGCCGGCCATCCTGTGGTGGAGTTCGGTGCACGCCGCGCCCATGGTCTCGACGCGGCGCTCTTGGCCGCACGAGCGTCGTACCTGGCCGGCTGCGGCGGCACATCGTTCGTTGAGGCGGGCAGACGTTTCGATATCCCGCTGACTGGCACGATGGCGCACTCCTGGATCCTGGCGGCGCCGTCTGAAGCCAAGGCGTTCGCGTCGTACGCAAAGCTTTTCGATCCGCACGCGGTGCTGCTGCTCGATACGTTTGATATCCCCGACGCGACGAGGACGCTGATCGACGCCGGGCTTCGGCCGCAGGGGGTTCGAATCGACAGCGGAAATCTCGCCCTCGCATCGAGGCATGTGCGCGCCCTTCTCGATCGAGCCGGCCTGTCATCCACCCGAATCATCGTCAGCGGCGATCTCGATGAATGGAAGATCGCCGAACTCGTCGCGTCTGGTGCGCCTATCGACACGTTTGCCGTCGGCACCGCGCTCGCGACGTCGGACGACGCGCCGGCGCTGGGAGGTGTGTACAAGCTCGTGCAACTCGAGGAAGGCGGGGTCGTGCGGCGCGTGATGAAACGCAGCGAGGGAAAAGGCACGTGGCCCGGATCGAAGCAGGTGTGGCGCTCCGCGGCTGCCGGCGTGGCGACCGGTGATGTCGTCGCTCTGGACGAGGAGACGGGCCCTCGGGGCGCGACGGCATTGCTTCAGCTAGTGATGCGAAACGGTGTCCGCGTCATGCCACCGGTCTCGATGAACGTGGCGCGCCAACATTGCAGCGAAATGATCGCGACGCTGCCGCCACCGCTTCGAGCGTTGAATGGCGATGCGACGTATCCGGTGGAACAGAGCCGCGCGCTGGCGATGCTGACGGATTGATGCGGCGCGGTCCCGCGCCGAGCAGATCGCGACGGATCTCACGCGGAGATCGCGGAGCCCGCTGAGCAGTCAGGCGCTTCGCCGAGGGCCGGCCGTCGACCTGCTGCCGCACGGAGTGCGGCTCGGCGAAGCGCGAGACTGGAGATCTCTGCGTCCCCTGCGATTCTCTGCGCGAGATCCTCCGCGATCTCCGCAGGCGTCCCTCCCATCACAATCGTCGCGTTTTCAACCACTTCTACTCACCGAATGGCGATCTCTCCAAGGGCGGCGCCGCGATTGTCGTCCCGCGTTCGATCCATTCGTATATCGATCCGTCGTATTTTACGCGAACCACGCGTCGGCATGTTCAGCAGAATCCGGTGCCACCGTGCATCCGCGAGCACGATCCGGTCGGCCAGTCGGTCATCGATCGAGACGGCGACGCTGATTGGCCAGTTGTCCGTCCTGTCGAACGTCGTGCGGAGAGGCAGCTCAACCGAGCGCGCCTCCGAAGGGACGAAGAACGAAGCGTGACCGCCCATCCACCTCAACCTGGTTCCGGATTCGTCCGTCTCCCAGCCGCGCATGCCGGACGTCGTCGAGAGGAGCCACGGGGGATCGCGAAGATATCCCACCACCGCGACGGCGCACGCCGCGGCCAGGAGCACGACACCGATGTGTCGCCGGTTCATCAGCGCCAACGGAGAAACACTTCGCGATATTGCTTCCACGTCGTGTCGCTGAACGGCAGCACATGATTCCAGTACTGCAGCATCTGAAACAGGTTCAGCGCTACGGCGAGGACAACGATGGCAGTGATGGCGCGCCGCAGCGCGTGGTGCGTCGCGAGACGTCCGAAGAACGCGGCCATGCCGATCGCGAGCAGCGGAAGCGTGTCAACGAAGCCGCGATGGCCGAAGCTGCCGCCGAACTGCCAGTCCCACCAGCTGGCCATCACGTAAGTGTCGAGTGTCAGGAAGAGTGCCGCCGGGAGCACGAACGCCCGGGCTGAGTCCCGCGACCTGGCGAGCCATACGAATCCGACGACGCTGCCCAGCAGAAGGGGAGACCAGAAGAAGAGACCCTTCTGCACGCTGAAGAGCACTTGCAGGAACCGAGGCGACGTGAAGTTGAACCCAAGATCTCCGTACGAGCTCACCAGCACGCGTCCCGTTGCCTGGTAGTAGATCGCGAGTTGGGGCGCAGTGACGGCGGCCGCTGTGAGCACGGCGATCGCGGCGAGACCGCGGCGCTGCTGCAGGAACGCGAGGCGGGCGCGCAGCGCGCCGACACTGTCGATTCCATGGAGTGGAAAACAAATCAGGACGAGCGCGTTGGTGTGCCGCGTCACCACAATCAGACCGGCGACGAGACCGAGGAGCAGCGAGGTGCGAGCGCGAGGGCTCGCGTACCACCGTTCCGTCAAATCGAGGAACGCCGCGAACAGGAAGAACGAGTACGGATGACTGTAAGAGCTGTCGAAGGTGGCGTAATGATAGAGGTTGGTTCCCAGGAGCAATGTGGCGATCGTGGCGGCGGTGATGCCGTCGCTGAAATGACGCCGGAGCAGCCGGGCGAGAACGGCCAGGCCCACGAGGATCCAGAACAGGCCTGAGAGGCCCGCTGCGTGCTGATGGTCCAGCGTGAACCCGTCGGGCGACAGATTGGTCCAGCGCGTCAGCGCGTGCGCGACGCCGAAGAGCGGCGACTGCATGATCGCGACGCCAATTGGATGCGCGTTCACCCACCGGCGAGTCGACGGCCACCGGATGATGGCGGTGTAGGCGGGGTAGACGCCGCCGCAGCAGTCGCGTGCGACGGCGGACAACGTGGTGTCGTGAAAGAGGAACCACGACGGAAGATAGACGTAATAACTGAAGCCGTCCGACCGTATCGGGTTCTCGGCGCGTCCGCTGGCGTAGACGAACACATACCCGAGCAGGCACAGCACGAGCGCTCCCCGTAACACCCACGCGGAGCGATCGTAGTGGCGTGCGTCCGTCACATTGCCCACGCCGTACCGGGATTCACTTCAGCCCTGATGGCAGCCGCGGCGACGAGATCAGGCGTGCGAATTCCGCCCAGCGCTTCGCCGGCGCGTCGGCCGTGCCGCCGCGAGACTCGATGTAGCGGCGCACCATGTCCTTGCCGAGGTTGTAGTTGATGACGTAGCTGCGATACTGGTCGAAGAAGCGCACACGCTGGACGGCTCGATCGTGTGCCATGAGCGCGAAGCGCTCGAGCCACGCAGCTGCCTGCGCCGCATCGATCTGCTTGTTGATGTACCGCCTCGCGGCTTCGTTGCCCGCGTACGACAGCTGCTCGACGAGCGCCTGAACCTCGTAGTATTCGATGGCCCGCGACGGATCCAGCCCCGCGGCGGGAAAGAGCACCGTCCGTTCGTACTCGACGCGTTCCTTGCCCGGGAACGCCACTTCGATGCCGAAGTTCGCGGTTCCCTCCGCAATCAGCGATTGCGGCGAGAAGAGCGGATACACCGAGAACTCGACCCAACCCCGATCTCGGACGAGGTGCTTCTCGAGCAGGGCGTTGTAGACGTGATGGCCCGGATAACCCTCGTGGCACGCGAGGTCGATCGCTCTATCGATGTAGATGGGCAGATCGGTATTGACCTGAATCAGGCTTCGATAGCCGCCCTGGTACCAGTTATAGCCGCTCCACGATTTGTTCGTGACGTATTCGACCGTGAATTTTTCGTCCGGCGGCAGCGTGATGTGTTGAAGCGTCCGCTCCCGGCCGGCCTGGATGGCGCGCTGAAAGACTGTATCGAGCTTGTCGCGCGGGATCACGAAGGACCGCCGGAACGCGTCGTAGCGCTCCACGAGGGGGCCCGTGCCCGGGAAGCGCTTTTCCAGCGTGTCCAGAATCTCCTGAAAGTGCGATTCGGGATACGTGGGCGCCACGGTGTCGTAGAGCGCGCGCGACTCGTCGTCGAACGACAGCCGCTCGCCTTTCAGCATCCGAACGCGCGCGGAGAGAGCCGACAGCTGCCGCTCCAGATACTGCACGCGGAGGGTCGCCATCTCGTCAGTGGTCGATGTTCCCACCGACTGGCGCTCACGACCGATCTCCGTCAACAGGGTCTTTGCGCGCGCGGCGATGGTCTCCAGGTCAATCTTCGTGGTGCCGGCTTCCTGCTTCCATTCGGGCGGTCCGTAGTACGCGTCCACGTAATCGGCGTCGTGTTGCCCCAGTGCCAGCACGAGCTTCACGTACTGCTCCGCATTTCTGTCCATCGCACTGCCCTTCGCGGTCTGCGCCGAGGTCCCGCGGCTTGTCTGATCCAACCCGATGCCGGCTCCCGCAACGATGCATGCCGCAAGAATGACGGTCTTCATTGAGGTTCCGTGCTTGAGCTTACTACTCTCCTCCGGGCTGGCTCGTCTCCATTTCTCGCCAGAAGCGATGGTCCGCAGTTTGGAGGTGGCCATCCGCGTGTGGGAGTCAGATCCTGAACCTCAACAGTGCCGCCACGCCGCCGTAGTCCGAGAGCAAGGCGGGATCCTCGATGAATGTCACTCGAGCGCCCGTCTGCTTTGCCTTCGCGACCAGCTCGTCTGCAAGCCGAACGATTTCTGGTTCAGCCTCCGCCGGTTCGCCTGCCGAGATCGGCTCGAGCACCGGTTCCTCGAGCACGGCATCATTCGCAGAGCCCCCGGCCGTCCCTACGGTCACTTTCCGCATCTGGTTGATGTCGGCCGTGATCAGCAACTCCTCGACCTGTCCCTTGATGAGCGCTGCCAGCGTGACTTCAAGTCCAACCACCCCGAGGCCGCCGGCCCGGTACGCGTCAACCGCCGCGTTCACCCCCTCGCGGTCCGTTCTTGCGTTCACCTTGTGCATGGCTTCGAGCGACGCTTTGAGCACGTCTGTCGCGGCCGCATGCGCCTCCAGACGGATGTGATCGACGACTTTGTCGGATAGATGCTTGGGCAACTGCTCGCGAAGGAGCGGCAGCGCGACCTCATCGCAGGAAATGATGATGTGTGTGATGCCCTCGTCCTGCACGACGCGGTCGAGCGCATCAACAACTTCTTTGACGTGCTGATGGTGAAAGTTCTCGATATGCCGCTGGTACCGAGCCTGAGACCACCCGCCCTGCGAGGTGCCGCGCGTCTTGACGTTCCGGACTTCACGGTTCGCCACCAGTTGACCGGCTGAAAACACGAGGATACGAGCGGTGTTCGTATCGGTGACGAGAGCCGCATACCGGGGGGACTGCGATTCGAGCCGCGCCAGCGCATACAGGTGCGGGCGGTCGCCGATATGCAGGCCATGCTGCGGGATCACGCCGGCCGACTGGACCGTCTCGAACAACTCTCCTGCCGAACAGGCGAAGATCGCCACGCTGTTGGTGGACGGTTCCAGCTCGTTTTCAAGGAACCTGGTAATCCGGTCGATATCCTTGTCGAGGCTCTCGCGTTCAGGTGAATTGAGCGTGTAGGTTTGGCTGCGCGCTTTGAGCTCTTTGCGAGTGAACGCGTGGTGCTGGTCGCGCCCATGCTGGTTCGGTCGTGTATCGAGATAGAGGCTCACTACGGGATACGGAGCCGGCTCGAATCCCGCAAGCTGCTCGAGTTGTTTAGTCAGGGCCATACGCCTCCTCATCCATTTGTGTCGACGGTATAGACTTCAAGTCCCGTGCCCGAGTCGAGCATCGAGGTGGCCAATCCCCCGAGCGTTGCTCCACGTCTCGCACGCCAAGTAGACTACCGTCCACAGCTCAGCGTTGCCGATGTTTGGGCTCATTTTCGCGAGGGCCGACGTCTTCATGCCGATTCGCCACGTTCCGCTCTGGCTCGACCGCTTTCCCAAGAGCCGCCGCCCCTCTTACCCGCGCGTCCGAGGTGATTTCGAAACAGACGTTGTCGTCATCGGAGGCGGCCTTACAGGGTGCGCATGCGCGTGGTCATTCGCCAGCGCGGGGACAAAGACCCTCCTTCTCGAGGCCGAGACTATCGGCAGCGGCGGCACGTCGGAGTCTCCCGGTCTGATCCGGGAGGACTTCCACGCGTCGTTTCGCGAGTGCGTGCAGGCGCACGGGTTACGAGCGTCGCGCACCATGTGGCAGACGATGCGCCGTGCCGCGCTGGACTTTTCCGCGGCGCTTCGGCGCATGGAGATCCGGTGCGATCTGGCGCTGTGCGATTTTCTGACCATCGCGCGCTCCGGATCGGACCTGTCGCGGGCGCTCCAGCGTGAATATCAAGCCCGACGCGAGGCGGGGCTCGAGCACGGCTGGGTCAAGCCCGCGGCGCTGAAACGTGAGACGGCGGCGGAAAGCGAGGGCGCGATTCGGACACGTGGGTTTTCTTTCGATCCCTATCGCGCGTGCGTGGGTTTCGCCGCGGCGGCAACCGCGCGCGGCGCGTTGCTTCACGAACGCTCGCCCGTCCGGCGCGTTCGAGCCGGCCGGAAAGACGTGCAAGTCACGACGGCTGGCGGCACGGTGCGCGCCAGGGCCGTCGTGATCGCGACCTCTGCTCCTCTCGCCGACTTGCGTGCGCTTCGTCGTCATCTCAAGGTCTCTGACACCTACGCCGTCGTCACCGCGCCGCTTCCCGCCGCCGCCAGGCGCGAGGCTGGGAGCCGGACGAGCGTTCTGATTGACGTCGAGACCCCCCCACACACACTGCGATGGCTGAAGGACGATCGCGCACTGTTCGCGGGTGCCGATCAAGCGTTCGCGGGGGATCGGGGACGCGACAAGGCTCTCGTTCAGCGAACCGGGCAGCTGATGTATGAGCTGTCGGTCTTGTATCCGGCGATTTCCGGTTTGCCAGCGGAGTGGGCGTGGTCGTCCAGGCATTACGAAACTGTCGATCGGTTGCCGTTTGTGGGTCTCCATCGCAATTTTCCCCGACATTTATTTGCGATGGGCGGGTCGCGGCACGGCGCGGGCTTTACGTGGCTCGCCGCTCGGGTTCTGCTCCGTCACTACCAGGGTGAATCCGCCAGGGGGGACGATCTGTTTGGCTTCTCGCGGGTCCTTTGAGCTGACGTAACGTCCCGATTCACGGGCGTGTCTAAGCAGTCGGCTCTGCTCTTGTGGGGAGGGGTATCATGGCCGCCGGCGACCCTGCCATGCAGCAAACGCGTCACGATCCCGTCGAGCGAGAGCGGGTTCGACACGGCGAGCACGTCATCGAGCACCTGCTGCGCCGAGCGGGTTTTGGTGCCGGCCAGGGCGAAATCGACGACTACATGGAGCTCGGACTGACGACGGCGGTCCGGCAGCTGCTCGACTACGAGAGTGTCCCCGATGATGTGGACGCGCTGATCGGGAAGCCAGGGTTACGTCGCCATCACCGCGCGCGGCGAGTTCCTGCCGCGCACCGTCATCAACGACTCACGCCAGCGATGGCTGTTCCGGATGGTGCACTCACGGCGTCCTCTCCAGGAGAAGATGACGCTGTTCTGGCACAACCACTTCGCGACCGCCTACACGAAGATCGCGGGAGCGCTGGGCGCCGAGGAAGGCGCGCGCTACATGGCCGCGAAGCCGAGTGAAGATCCCAACCAGGTCAAAGGCCAGATCGAGCTGTTTCGTCAGTTCGCACTCGGCAACTTCCGCGATCTCCTCCTCGCGGTCGCGAAGGACACGGCGATGCTGATATGGCTCGATGGCCGCACCAACGTCAAGGGCAAGCCGCAGGAAAACTTCGCCCGAGAGTTGATGGAGCTCTTCACGATGGGAGTCGACACGTTCGCCGAGACCGACGTGTACGCCGGTGCCCGAGTTTTCACGGGATGGAATCTCACCCGTCCATCGAATGCGTACTACACCTTCAGTTACGTGTCGGGGCAGCACGACACGACGTCAAAGGAGTTCACGTTCCCGATCTACTCGAACGGGAGCAAGGTGATTCCGGCCCGCTCCGCGGACGCGGGCATGCAGGACGGCGTCGACCTGATTAACGCCGTCGCCTCCCATCCGGCGACGGGCCCCCGCCTTGCGCGAAAGTTGTATCAATTCTTCGTCAGCGAGATCTCGGCTCCGGATCCCGCCCTCATCGCGGATCTGGCGAATACCTATTACCGCAGTTCGTTCGAGATGAAGCCCGTGCTCGAGCGACTGCTGCTCTCGTCGCAGTTCACCGCCGCCGAGAATCGCTACACACGATATTCGTGGCCGGCGGAATTCGTGGCGAGGTCGATCAAGGAAATTGGATGGATCGGGTTTTCGGTGAACGATGCGCTCGGACCGATGTCGAACATGGGCCAGCAACTCTTCGAGCCGCCTGACGTCGCGGGGTGGGATCTGGGGACCAACTGGTTTTCGAGCGGTGCGATGCTGACCCGAATGAATTTCGCGTCGCAGCTGGCGACGAATCAGAAATTCAACCTGCGCGATATCGCGCGCGCTGGACGGTCGTCGCCTGAGGCGCTTGTCTCTCTCATGCTCGACCAATTGACCGCCGCGCCGTTCGCACGCGAGCCCTACCAGGCGCTGCTCGATTACGCCCGTGCCGGCGGCGCATGGACAGGTTCGGACGCGCAGCTGCTGATCAAGGCTGCCGGCCTTGCACACCTGATCGTTGGCTCCGGTGATTATCAGCTCGTGTAGGGACAACGAACATGGCGATCACCAGACGCGAGTTCGTGCGGGGCGGGGTTGCCGCCTTCACCGTGAGCTTCGCCGCGCCCGCCTTCCTGTCGGACCTCGCGCGCGCACAGGGACGCTCACGCCAGAATCTCGTCGTCCTGTATCTGAGCGGCGGCAACGATGCCTTGAGTACGCTGATCCCCTACAACGATCCGCGGTACTATGCGCGCCGACCCACGATTGCGGTTCCGGCGGCTTCGGTGCTGCAGATTGGCACCGATCGAGCCGGTAACGCGCTCGGCCTGCACCCGCGCCTGACAGGGCTGCGGACGATCTTCAACGCCGGACGTCTGGCCTTCATTCAGCGCACCGGCTACGAGAACTCGAGCCGATCGCATTTCGAGGGAACCGACATCTGGTCGACCGCCGATCCGCGATCGCCTCAGGGCAATGGATGGCTGGGTCGGTATCTCGACACGCTGCCGTCGCCAGTCGATCCGCTGACCGCCTGGTCCACTGCCGGCACGATTCCGCGCACGCTGCAGGCCAACCGCGTCGGCGTGCCCTCGATTCCCACGGTCCAGGGGTACGCGTTCGCGAGCCCGAACACCGGAGCCGAAGCCCAGTTCGCGCGCGATAGTGCCACGCGCATCGCCTCGCACCTGCCCGTCGATCAGCCGCATCTCGCGTTCGTGAATGCGACCTCCCAGGCGGCGTTCGCCACGCTCGATCGTGTTGCCCAGGTGGGCACGTACAACGCCAGCCTGAACTATCCGAACAACGGCTTCGCTCTCGCGCTCCGCACGGTCGCCGGGGCGATGGTGAAAGGGGTGGGCACGAAAGTCTTCTGGGTGCAGACCGGCGGCTACGACACACACGCTTCCCAGAACCCGAACCAGGCAAACGGCTCGTACACGGGCCTGATGACCACGCTCAACGACGGGTTGTTTGCCTTCTACACCGATCTGCTCAACCAGGGCCTCCTCTCCGACACGCTGGTCATTCAGTTCTCGGAATTCGGCCGCCGCATCAATGAGAACGGCAGCCAGGGGACGGATCATGGCGCCGCAAGCGTGATGATGGTCATGGGCGGGAGCGTTCGCGGCGGCATCTACGGCACCGCGCCGAACCTGCGAATTGGCGCCGACAACCCGACGCTCGAGAACAGCGGAAACGACGTGCATTACGAGACCGATTTCCGGTCCGTCTATGCGAAGGTCATCGATTCCTGGCTGGGAGGAGACTCCGTGTCAGTGCTCGGAGGGAACTACAGTAGCGGATCCCCGCGATTCTGTAGACTGCCAAGATCAAACAGGAGAAAAGGGAGAAAGGGGGCGCTGTTCATCATTACTGACGCCGAAGTGAGATCACGGGCAGGCGCGCAGGTGGATCACAACAAACAAAGTAATCTCCCGTTCTCCCTTCCTCCTGTCTGATCTTCTCTCACTCACCGAAGATCCCTCTAAACGCCAGATCGATCTCCGGGTATCTGAAGTGAAAGCCCCGCGAGAGCGCGCACTGTGGAATCACGCGTTGTCCCGTCAGAGCCAGCGGCTCCGCCATTTCGCCCAGAAGAATTCGCAGCGCGAATGACGGCGCTGGCATCAACGACGGACGATGCATCGCTCGGCCGAGCGCGCGGGCGAACTCCCGATTGGTGATGGGGACCGGTGCCGTGGCGTTGACAGGTCCGGCGATGGCGGGCGTGTCGACGATCCAGCGGATCAGCTCGATCCAGTCGATCCGGTGAATCCACGACAAGTATTGGCGCCCCGATCCCAGTGGGCCGCCCGCAAAGAATCGGAACGGCCTCATCATTCTTGGAAGCGCGCCGCCGCTCCGTTCGAGCACCACGCCCGAGCGGATGGGGACCACGCGCGTGGCGGCGCTTTCCGCGCGTGCGGCCTCGGCCTCCCAGTCCTCGCAGAGCTGCGCAAGGAAATCGCTGCCACCCGGCGCCCCCTCGGTCTTCGGCTCGCTTCCCGCGCCGTAGTACCCGACGGCGCTGGCACTGATGAAGACCGCTGGACGAACTGAAGCCTCGGTGATCGCGGCCGTGAGGCTCCGCGTCGGCAGGATGCGGCTGTCGCGCAGGACCGCCTTGCGCTCGGGTGTCCACCTCGCGTCGCCGAGGCCCGCACCGGCGAGATTGACCATAGCGTCGGCGCCGTTCACGACGTCAGTCCACGGCCCGCTGCGTCCATCCGGGCGCCAGCCGACCCTGGTGACGCCGGGCACGCCCGTCCCTGGATCGTGACGTGACTCGCCCGGCCGAAGCTCACGCGTCAGGACACGGACATCGTGGCCGTCTTCGGCGTACGTTTCCGCAAGCGCGACCCCAAGGAACCCCGTGCCACCAGCAATAACGATTCTCATACGGCGTGTTGGACGAGCGGCGAGGGTGATGAGTTTGCACTATAATGGCCCCGGCTCTCCCCGCTGCAGTTTCATGCACTTTTTTCGACGCGCTTTTCTGGCCATCGCCGGGCCAGCGCTGGCGAGCAGTGTCCTCGCTCAGGCGCCTGCCGCCCGTCCCGAGCCCAACCGTGATGCCGCGGCGGAGTTTCTGCCGGTCCCGGCGAACGTCAAGGCCGAAGGGCTGCCGCCGATTCCCGCGTCAATTGTTCAGGACCTCGCGCCATACGCATCGTCGCGCCGGGCGGCGGTGCTCGGCTGGCATCCGACCCGACGTCAACTCCTGATCACGACCGCCTTTGACGGAAACACCTTTCAGATCCACTCGGTTGCCGGGCCTGGGATGGATCGGCAGCAGTTGACGTTCTTTCCGACCGGCAATGGAGTCGCCGCGAACAGTGTGGCCGCCTCGTATGCTCCGGACGGGTCCTACTTCGTCTTCAACAAGGACTCGTCGAGCGGCGGCGAAACGATGCAGCTCTTTCGTTTCGATCTCGACACGAAAAAGACTACGTTGCTGACCGATGGCAAGTCGCGCAACGGCGTGCCGGTCTGGTCCCATCAATCGGGTCTCATCGCGTTCGAATCGACACGACGCCGTGGTCACGACGGAGCCGATCGCGATATCTGGGTCATGAATCCGCTCGATCCGTCGACCGCGAGGCTCGTCTCCGAAGTCGAAGGCACCTGGAGCGTCGCCGACTGGTCTCCGGATGACAGCGAGCTTCTCGTCGTGAATCTGCCGGCAGCCAACACGCGGACGTCGCTGTGGCGCGTCAACGTCAAGTCCGGTCAGAAGACACAGGTCAGTCCTCCTGGAGATCCCGTCGTGTGGCGAGCTCCGACCTACTCGCCTGATGGCCGCTACGTTTACGTGCTGAGCAACCGTGGCTCCGAGACGCTCAGGCTCTGGCGAGGTGAGCCGGCGTCGGGATCGTGGACACCGATCACTGTCGAGGCGGACGATCTGGAGTCGTTCGCGCTGTCTCCCGATGGACGGACGATTGCGGCCGTGTTCGACAGCACGACGAGCAGCCGGGTGGAACTGCTCGACGCGAACACGTTCAAGCTTCGCTGGGCACCGAAGCTGCCCCCTGGACAGCTGCTGCCAAGGGCGCCGATCTGGCGCCACGACAGCAGTGAGGTGGCCTTTTCGCTCTCGTCGCTCCGGACATTTGCCGACGTGTTTTCGGTCAACGCCCGCACGGGGACCGTTGAGCGTTGGACCAAGAGTGAATTCGGCGCGTTCGATCCGGACTCGTTGCCCGAACCCGAAATCGTCCGTTGGAAGAGCTTCGACGGATTGATGATTTCCGGAATCCTGTATCGTCCTCCGGCGCGGTTTACCGGGCCGCGCCCGGTCATCATCAGCATCCACGGCGGTCCTGGCGGGTCGTCCTCGCGGGAGCGTCCGCGCTATCAGGGCCGCAGCGCCTACCTCCTGAACGAACTGGGCATTGCGCTGATTTACCCGAACGTGCGAGGTAGCTGGGGCTTCGGCAAAGCCTTCGGGCGGCTGGACGATGGGATGAAGCGGGAAGACTCGGTGAAGGACGTCGGTGCACTGCTCGACTGGATTGAGACGCAGCCGACGCTCGACAAGAACCGCGTCATGGTGACCGGCGTCAGCTATGGCGGGTACATGACATACGCCGTCGCTGAAATGTACAGCTCACGTCTGCGCGGCGCGCTGGCGGCCGCTGGCATCTCCGACTTCATCACCTACCTCGAGACGACCGATCCGACGCGACCGGAGGATCGACGCGCCGAGTATGGCGACGAACGAATACCAGAGATGCGCGAGTTCCTGAAGCGTGTCTCACCGATCGTGAACGCGTCGAAGCTGAGAATTCCGTTGTTCATCGTGCACGGCGCCAACGACACGCGCGTGCCCGTTGCGCAGGCTGAAGAGATGGCGCGAACCGTGCGGGCCAACGGCGCGCCTGTCTGGCTGACCGTCTACTCGGACGAAGGCCACGATTTCTGGGCCAAGGCGGCAAACAACAACTTCTGGTTTTACACGTGGATCGCGTTCCTGAAGCAGTACCTCCTCAACTAAGGCTCCGCCGCAGAACTCTCACTCAGCCACGTATTCACTTCATCGAGGATGTCGGCAAGCTCTGAGCGCCGCTGGCGCAGGCGCTCTCGTGTGTCCGAGCGGGTGCGTGTCAACAACAGCCACGCGCGCACGGCATCGATCACCGCCGATTCACGTTCGATCGCGAAGAGTCCGGCGACGGCGACGAGCGGCAGAATCAACAGCGTCAGCATGCCTGCCGGGAGGCCGCCCAGCCGCCACGCGCCCGCGGTGAGAACCAGCAGCCAGGCAGCGTAAATCAGAAATCCGCCCACCACTTTCGCGGTCGCCGCCACATCCGGCTCGCGTGTGAACCATCGTGCGCCGTATCCCGTCAACCGGTACGGCACGGCGAACAGGAGCAATGCCGCCAGCGCCAGTGGTCCGAGAGCAATCCCGAAGGCAAGTTCCCTGACCGCAAAGGTCACGGCGTCCGCTCCCGAGATCGTCCAGTCCAGGTGCCGATCGCGAATGCCGAATCGCTCCAGGCGCTGCTGGTAGCGGTGAAAGCGGAGCAGGATCTCGTCGTAGCGCTGCGGATTTGCCGCCCGCAGCCGCTCGATGCCGGCTGCGATGATGCGCCGGCGCTCGACACGCTCGTGTGGATCACGGCCGCGTCCGCGCGCTGCCGCGTACATGCGGTCGACCCGATCCACGATCGCAGCATCCGTCTTCGGTTCGGCTTCGACGAGGAGCCGTCTCATATGATCGGCAATCCGGTCCGTGAGCTCGCGGACTCCCTCAGGATGCGTCGTCGTGTCCGCGAGGTCCCCGCAGGTGAATGGCTGTCCGTAGATCACGGTCACACGAGAGCGGAACGTCGTCTTTCGCTCGAAGTTCAACCCAACGGGAACGAGGTTGACGCGAGTGCCGCCGCGTTCGGCGCCAAGCGCCATGCGGGCCGCGCCCGTGCGGAGCGGTACGAGCCGGCCCTCCGAATGACTGACCCCCTCGGGAAAGATGCAGATGGCATCCCCCGCGGCAAGCGCGGCGTCAACAGCCGCGAACGTTTCGGTGTTCTTCGAAACGTCCGCACCCTGATCCAGCTTTCGATACACCGGGATGGCGCCAGCACCAGCGACCAGGAACCGGAGAGGACCGTCGAAGAGTGTCGACTTTGCGAGAAAACGGACATCCCTGCCTGCCGTTGCCCAGATGGCCGCCGGATCCAAGAGCGCGTTCGGATGGTTGGGCAGCAACAGTGCCGCCCCAGACGCCGGCGGCCGGCTCACGCAGTCCACGCGATAAAACAGCCGGCAGGCCATCCTGGCGAGCAGGCGCACGAGGGGAGAGGCGGGCATCGCTGCAGACTTTACCCCGAGGCTCGGTCGAGCACTCGCGACTCGCGGCTCGCGATTGGCGGCTCACGGTTCGCGATTGGCGACTTGGCGATTCGGATTCGGATTCGGATTCGGGATTCGGATTCGGGATTGGATTCGGGATTCGGATTCAGGATTCGATTCGGGATTGAGGATTCGAGGATTCAGGATTAGGGATTCAGGATCAGTGATTAGTGATTAGCGATTCAGTGCGTTTGCCGCGCGACCCATTCCCGGAGCAGCGAATCGACAACCGCGTAGCGTGAGCCTTCGCGCGCAAGAATGTCCTCGCGCACGAGCGCGCTGAGGGACGCCTGAACGGTGGAAGCGCCACCGAGGCGATATCTGGAGCGGACGTCCGCGGACAACAGCTCGCGCCCCGTCCTCAAGCACCGCGCCGCGCAGCGCCGCACGTTGCGCGAGCGTCAGCCGCTGCCACGTCGCCTCGAAGATCGCGTCATGCTCTCCCAGCAGCCGCCGCAGCGTCTCGTGGAGATCGTCCACCCCCACCGCCCTGCCACCCCTTGCATCGTCCCAGACCTCGTGCGCCAGGCGCTGGACGTCGTAGGGGAGATTCCCCGCAAGCTCGACGATCGCGGCGCCGAGTCCTGCGGCCGGCCGTAACCTCGTCGCCCGAAAGCGCGCTTCGATGAACTCGGCGAAACGGTCGGCGGGGATCTTCTGCAGCCGCATGACCGGCCCAGCCTTGTAGAACGGACGGCTGCGGCCGAGCATCCGCTCCATCAGGCTGGGTTCGGATCCAGAAAACACGTATCCCACTTCCCGCTGGTGCTGCACCGCCGCGCGCAGGGCATGCTCCACGCTGCCGCCGTTGAAGGAGGCGATGGCCTGGAACTCGTCGAGTGCAATCGCCATCCTGCGGCGCCGCAGGTTGGCGATCCGGCCGGGCAACGCAAAGACCTCCTGAGCGAGACGCGAGACGTCCTTATCGGTCCGGGCGGACGGAAAGGAGAGCGCGAGCTGGCTTCCACCCCGCTCGTCGGGCTCGATCCGCACTTCCGGACTGTACGGCGCCGAGCATCTCGCGAAGCCACGCCCGAGCCTTGTCGACGCGTGTTTCCACCGCCAGAAGCGCGCGGGCATATCCTTCGAGAAAGGCGACGTACAAACTGTAGCTGCTGACCGTAATGTCCACCGTCAGAGCGCCCCCGCGCTCGACGGCGCGAAGCGCCTGGCGGACGAGCGACGATTTCCCGTAGCGGCGCGGAGAGATCAGGAAGATCTTCTGGCCGGCGAGGAGATCGCTCGTCAGCCGATCGAGCTCGGCTTCACGGTCGACGAACGCGGTGACCGGCACGACCTCTCCATACACGAACGGATTGTTCACGAGCGGTCTCTTCTCATGACCGGCATTACGTCAAACGACGTAACGATTACGTAGTTTACCGTAATGGAGGCTCGGGCTCAATCGGCCCACTCGTCGACGGGCGAACCACCCACGTCGCGGTCGCGGTCCATACCGCGTGGTCCTGGGGCAGCCAGGCGGGCAGCCGCTGCCAGCCGATGCCGCCGGGAAAGCCCGAATCCGAGATGACCACACGAATGTCGCGGAGTTGCGGGCCATCGGGGCTGGCAAACGTGGCGCGCCAGGTGATCCCTTCAGCCGGCGGCGCGACGAACGTCGCCGCCCACTGTCCCAGCCGTTGTACGCCAGGCAAGCTCGAACGCAGCGGGGCCAGGCCCGTCGGGAGCACGAACGAGACCGCAAGGTTCCCGCGCCGCGGCACGACGTTGAGCGAAACCTCGACGACACCCTGCCCGGGACTGATGGTGAAGCCGGTTACCTCGGCGGGAGGTGATCCGAGCGGCTCGCCGTTCGTCCTGAACACGAACGGATCGCTGAAGCGACCCCATGGGATGCTCACGCGTGCGGGCTCTTTCGGGATGGTCCATCCAGCCGGCGCCCCGGCTGCGACATCGAGGCCTGGCTCGATGGAGGCAATTTCCCAGACCGCTGATGCCGAGTCCGGTTCCTGCAGCGCGCGGATGTGACGGCGGAGAGGGCGCTCGTAGGTATAGGCAGGAGCCATCGCGGCCGCGCCGATCCCCATCGCGACCGCCGCCAGGCATATCGCGGTGACGAGCGCCGGTCGACCGACTGGCGTCGGTCGAGCCACGGTCGCCACCAGGGGCGGAACAACCATGAGACCCGCTGCCGCGGCAATCGCCGCGTACACGTAGACGGGTGTGATGAATGGCAGGCGGCCGAACACCGCTGTCGCGAACCGGAGTAGATCGACGGCGTTTCGAAGCCACAACGTGCCAGCCACGGCCAGCACTACGATGGACACGATCCTGATCAGATCGGCATTGTGCAGCGGCACCACAACCAGAAGCGCGGCGCCCACGAGTAGCGGCAGCGTCCACAAGTACGCGGCGCTCGGCGCGAACCACGTCGCGGCCGCTCCCAGCAGAATCCAGATCGGGAGCGCTAGGCTCCAGGTCACGAGCGGATCACGCACGCCGCGTACGCTCAACGGCAGCCAGGCGCCGAGGCGTGTCATACCCCAGCCGATGGTGATCGCGACCGCGATAAGCAACAGAAACAGCCGATCGGGATGCGCGTACCACGGATGGTACACTTCGCGCGCGGCTCGCAGTGCCCAGGTCGTTCCGCTCATCGCTCCGACAATCGCCGCGGTCCCGATGATTGCCCAGACGACGGTGAATGACCATCGCAGCGGTCCCGATAACCGGAGCGCTGCGGAAGTGATGCGAACCCACGCCACGATGCCGACCAGGAGTGCCGCGGCGGCGAAGACCCAGCTCACAATCATTCCGTAACTGAGCGCCGCGACCCGACCGATATCGAAATAGGTGGCTTCCCATCGCTCGCGCTTCGTGATGTCGATGCGGTCGAGCGCCGCGACGATCGCCGCAACGTTTTCGCCCGTCATGCGGAGCGATCTGGAAGTCAGCCGCTCTGGCTCGTCGCGCGCCGTGTGATAGGTGTAACCATCATCGACCGCCGCGAAGTTCAGTCCGGGGATGCTCTCGCGGGCCAGAATCGTGAAATCGGTGTCGTTGGGGAGACGGCGGTAGATCTCGATTCCGAACGATCCGCCGCGGGGGTGCGGCGCGAAGCGCGACCATGCGCCCGTCAGCCATCCGTTGCCGGGGCCCGCCTGGAACAGCACGGCCGCACCATCAGAGCCAGCCGCTTCGACATTGATGTACACCTTCAGGTTCGAGGCAACGACGCGGTCCGTGACCAGGGCTGCCGCGCCCATCAGACCGGCTTCCTCGCCGTCGGTCACGAGCACGAACGTCGTCCACTGCCGTTCCGTTCGCGCCGCCACGAGCCTCGCAGTCTCGAGCGACACGGCAACGCCCAGCCCATCGTCGGCTGCGCCCGGAGACTCCGGAGCCGAGTCGTAATGCGAGACGATGCCTATCGCTTCAGGACGGCGTCCACTGAGCGTTGCGACGATGTTCGACACGTGGACAGTGCGCCCCAGTTCCGCGCGGCGCGCGTCCGTCTCCTGCACGCGAACCTCGTAGCCGTACAACCTCAGCTGATCGATGACGTACGCACGCGCACGCGCGTTGGCCTCGCTTCCCACCGGACGGCTGCCGATGGTTCCAGCGAGCATCGACACATGCGTTCGTGCGTTCTGTTCTGAAAACACGCCGACGCTGCGGCTGCACGCCGTCAGCGCCGGAAGAAGAGCGAGCAGGCAGACGAGAGGGGTCCGCTGGCGCATGACGGCCAGCGTAATGCAACGACGGTTACTTGACCAGTTTCAGGTCGCCGCTGAAGGTCTTGAACTCGAGCGTAGCGCCGCCGCCGGCCCCGAGGTCGGCCGAGATGTCGCGTCGTGATTTCCGATTCAGGAGTACCGGGAAGTCGCTCCGAAAGTCGCCGCTGAAGCTGTTGAATCGCACGTGACCGTTCGAAGCTTCTGGCAGTCGTGTCGAAATGTCGCCGCTGAACGTTTCCGCCTTCACTTCGGGCATGACCGGTGCCGCTGAGACGTCGAGTTCGACGTCGCCGCTGAACGTCTTCGCGTCGATGCTCGCCGTCGTCCCTCGCACGATTAGTCTGCCCGAGAATGCGTGGAGATCCAGCGAAGTGTCAGCCGGCACCTGGATCTCGAATTCGGTTTCGACGACATTGTCGTTCTGGTGGTCCCAGCCGTGTGCCCGGCGATTGGCTTCGATGTCGATCGTCGATCCTGACGCTTGAATGTCGAGCTTGATGTTGTCGAGCTGCTCTCGGGTGCCCTTACGAACCGCGTGAACGATAACCTCGTTCCCGCCGGTCCCTGTGATTCGCGCGTCGCCCGAGAAGTTATTCAGCTTGACCGTTCCGCCGCTCGAAAACGCGAGCGTCCGGTCGACGGTTTCGGTTTCTTTTCTCTGTGCGGCCGCCGGCCCGGCCACCAGCCCAACCAACAGGAGAGCAAGGAGGGTGTGTTTCATAGCGGTTGATTAGACGGGGTTGCGGCCGCCAGAGTTTATGCACTGTCTCGCGTCTCGCGACTCGCGGCTGATTGCTAGACCTTCAATTTCCCTGTATACAGGGCCATCCCTACGACCGCATCGACATTCATCGCATCGAGCTGGTCGATTTCTTCACGCGTCGTGATCCCGCCGGCAGCGGTCAGCGCGCGCGTGGTCGCCGCACGGAGGCCGCGGATCGCGTCCATATCAGTTCCGCGCATGAGTCCCTCGAGATCCACGTGGGTGTAGAGGAACTCACCGAAGAATGGCTCGAGGAGCGCGATTGCCTCCGTCGGAGTGACGTCAAGAGACGTTCGCCAGCCATCGACGACGACCCTTCCTCCCTTGCCATCCACCGCAGCAATCAGCCGGTCCGCGCCGACGCCTTCGGCGAGGCTTTCCGCAAATTCGACGTCCACCCGGTGTCCCTTGAATAGCGCGGAACCCAGAATCACCTTTGTTGCGCCCAGCGCCAGCGTAGCCCGCGCCCGGTCAATCGACCGGATGCCACCCCCAACACGGCAGGGGAGCGCCTTGCAGATTCGCGCGACGAGCGACTCGTTCGTCCCCGCGCCTTTTGCCGCGTCCAGATCGATGAGCTGGACTTTCGGGTAGCCCGTAAATCTCGTCACCCAGGCATCTATATCGTCGGTTTCGATTGCGAGCCGCTCACCCTGCACGAGCTGCACGATCCGTCCGCCCTGAAGATCAATCGACGGAATCAGCATCTGACGGGAATCCCTCGCGTCCGTAAGTGGTGCTTCAGGTCCGCGACCGCGTGTTCGGAGTAGTGAAAGACCGAGGCGGCGAGCGCCGCATCGGCTCGTCCCTCTTTGAACACGTCCGTAAAGTGATCGAATGTACCCGCCCCTCCCGAGGCAATCACCGGGATTGAGACCGCGGAGGACACGGCTGCCGTCAATTCGCAGTCGAAGCCGGACCGGGTGCCGTCGCGATCGATGGACGTCAACAGAACCTCTCCCGCCCCGCGCGACTCTGCCTCGACGGCCCACTCCACCGCATCGCGGGGGGTAGGTGTGCTGCCGCTTCGCGAGAAGACCTGGAATCGTCCGTCGACCCGCTTGGCATCGATTGCCACGACGATGGCCTGGCTGCCGTAGCGGGCGGAGAGCCGCGTCAGCAGTGAAGGATCCGCCAGGGCGGCGCTATTCACACCAACCTTGTCCGCCCCCGCATCGATCGCGGCCGCCGCGTCAGACTCGCTGCGGATGCCTCCTCCCACGGTCAAGGGGATGAACAGTTCGCCGGAAACGGCACGGATCGTGGCCTCGAATGCGCGTCGGCCTTCCAGCGTCGCAGTCACGTCGAGGACCACCACCTCGTCGATGCCTTCCTGGTTGTAACGTCTCGCGAGCGAGGCGGGATCGCCAGCGGTCCGCAATTCCTCGAAATTCACACCTTTGACGACGCAGCCGTTCCGGACATCGAGGCAGGCGATGAGGCGCTTCGAAAGCATGTCAGCCTCGCGATGCCGTCACGAAATTCCGCAGAATAGACAGGCCGGGATCGCTCGATTTCTCGGGATGAAACTGGACACCGAATACGTTGTCGCGCTCGATAGCGGCGGCGAAGACCTCGCCATGCTCGCAGGTTGCTGCGGCTTCGATCGTGACCGGCGCGGCGTAGGAGTGCGTGAAATAGACCTGCGCGTTTTCACTCACGCCTCTCAGCAGCCGGGAGGGATGGGGGACGTGCAATGAATTCCACCCGACATGCGGCACTTTGAGTCCATTTTTTTGAGGAAGCCGCCAGCATCGACCGGCGACTGCGCCCAGCCCGCGCACCCCCGGCGCCTCATCGCTCCCTTCGAACAGCCACTGCAGGCCGAGGCAAATGCCCAGGAGCGGCACACCACGGCGAATGGCGTTGCGGATAGCTTCGGTCCAGCCCCCCTCGAGGGCCGAGGTTGCCGCGAAGTTGCCGACGCCTGGTACGACTATCGCGCGCGCGGTCTCGAGGTCGGCCGGCGTTGCGGGCGTGTAAAGCTCCGCGCCCACCGCCGAGAATCCCTTGCGCACGGAGGTCAGATTGCCCGCCCCGTAATCGATGAGAGCGATCACAGGAGCCCTTTCGTGCTCGGCAGCATACGTGCAAGGCGCCGATCGCGGGCACAGGCGACGCGCAGCGCCCGGGCGAAGGCCTTGAAGACGGCCTCGACGTGGTGATGGCTCGAGCGTCCATAGAGAACTTTGACGTGCACGTTGGCCCTCGCGCCCTGCGCGAAACCTTCGAAGAAATCCGTGACGAGCTCCGCCTGAAGATCGCCGACTCGCTCAACCTTCAGGCCAAGGCCGACGACCGTGTGGATGCGGCCACTGAGATCGATCGCGGCGACGGCCAGCGTTTCATCCATCGGCATCACGAAATAGCCAGCCCGGTTGATCCCGCGACGGTTACCGAGCGCCGACGAGACGGCCTCGCCAAGCGCGATACCGATGTCCTCGACCGTGTGGTGCTGATCGACATCGAGGTCGCCTGTGGCCGCGAGCTTCAGATCGAAACCCCCGTGGCGCGCAAACAGCTCGAGCATGTGGTCGAGAAACCGGATCCCGGTGTGGACGTCGTATCGTCCCTTGCCGTCAAGCGACAGACGAAGGGCGATCTGGGTCTCGGTGGTCGCGCGCTTGATGGTCGCTCGTCTCATAGGACACTTTCGAGCGCAGTCAAGAACTCACGCGTATGTTCGATAACTCCCGCCGTGATTCGCAGACAGTCGGCGCAGCCCGAGTCGCGGGATCGGTCGCGGACGTGAACGCCACGCGCGGACAGCGCTGACGCAATGCGGCCGCCGCGCGCTTCAAACCTCGCGAGCACGAAATTCGCGTCGCTCTTCCAGTAGGTCACGCCCAAATTCTCGAAGGCGCGATAGAGCAAGGTCTTCGAGTTCGCGACCTGATCGACGTACCAGTCGTAGTACGCGGCATCGCCGAATGCCGCCACCATCGCGACCGCCGCGGCGACATTGAGACTGTACGGAGGCGTCACCCGCCGCAGAGCCGCTATCGTCGCTGGTTCGCCGACGACCGCGCCGGCGCGGATACCCAGCCAGGCCGTACGCCTTCGCAAACGTACGGCCCACGACCATTCTTGGGAATTGACGCAGCGCGGGGTCGCCGACGAACGTCTCGCCGCCGAAATCCGCATAGGCTTCGTCGACGAACACGATCGAACGAGCCGCCGCGGCCGCGATTCGGACAATCGCCTCGCGCGGGATGCTCTGGCCGGTCGGATTGTTGGGGTTCGTCAACCACACGAGTCGCGTGCGGTCGCTGATGGCCGACAACACGCCCTCCAGTGGGAATTCGAACCCTGGGCCGAGCGGCACTTCGATGACGCGGCCGCCGACGGCATCGGTGCAGGCCGCATACATGTCAAAGGCGGGGACGACGACGATCGCTTCGCCGTGTTCGCCGGCCCCGCGGAGTGCCAGCAGCGCCGCGGCCAGAATCCCCTCATCGAGGCCGTTCGTGAGGAGCAGCGAACCGGGCTCGACGCCAAGGCGTGTTGCGGCCGCCGCGAGCGCCGCGTCGTAATCGGGATACTCGGCAACCTGCGTCCTCGTCAACGAACGGATCGCGTCGAGGGCTGCGGGAGAGCACCCGGCAGTGTTTTCGTTGAGATGCAGTCTCAGACCGCTCGCCGGCGTCGCGACGCGTTCGTATTCGTAGCTCATCGCCGCCTCCCGAGGCGTGTCCCGGCCGACCGCGTTTCGTTCAAGCGGATTTCAACGGACGCCGCGTGTGCCGACAGCCCTTCTGCGTTCGCGAGCGTGACCGCGGCGGTGCCGATGCGCCGCAGGCCGTTTCGGCTCACGTGCTGAACCGTGGCCACCCGGACGAAATCGGCGGCGCTGAGCCCGCCCCGTGCGCGCGCGGCTCCGTTGGTCGGCAGCACATGATTGGAGCCGGTCGCATAGTCGCCCGAGGCTTGCGCACTGTAGTCGCCGACGAAAATCGTGCCCGCCCTCGTAATCCGGGTCGCGACCCGGTCGGTGTCGCACACGACGTGCTCGGGGGCCATGCGGTTGCAGAGAGCGATAGCCTCCGCCAGCGTGCGCGTGACGATGATGCCGCCATTGACCTTCATTGCACTCGCGGCCGGGCCCTCGGTAGGCATGCGGACGCTGACTTCGCGCGCGACCGCATCGGCGAGCCGCCGCGAGGGCGTCAGCAGGATCGCGCGTGCATCCGGATCGTGCTCGGCCTGTGCGATGAGATCGGCGGCGATCCACGACGGCTGGCCCGACGACGACACCACTGCGATTTCGCTCGGCCCGGCATGGAAATCGATCGCGCAGTCGGGGGCCACGATCGCCTTCGCCGCCGCGACGAAGGCGTTGCCGGGTCCGACGATCTTGTCGACCGCCGGGATCGTTTCCGTCCCGTAGGCAAGCGCTGCGACCGCATGTGCGCCGCCCAGCCTGAAGAGCCGCGAGACGCCTGCCACACCGGCGGCGTGCATGATCGTGTCGTCGGGACGCGGACAGACCGCCACGATCTCCCGGACGCCCGCGACCAGCGCAGGGATCGCGGTCATCAGAAGCGAAGAGGGAAGTGGGTACCGCCCGCCGGGCACGTAGCAGCCCACACAGTCCAGTGGAAGCACGCGTTGAGTGATGCGGATACCGGCCGCAGGCCGCACCGACCAGGATGCCGGCAACTGGCGGACCGCGACACGACGGATATTTGTTGCTGCGAGTGAAATGGCGCGTCGGACCTCACGTGGCACGCGCGTCGACGCCCGTCGCATTTCATCCGGCGTGACCTCGACAGCTTCCGCGAGCCTGTCAAACTGCCGCGCATAGCCAATCACGCGCTGCGTCGCCGCCGCGACGGACGCGATCGACGATGACTTCCACGCGGCCGACAAGCGCCGCATTGTGACGGCGGCGACGGGCAATGAGACGACTCACTCGCCCCTCGTCCGCCGAGTCGATGATTCGCACGCTGAAGGCCATCACATCACGATCTTGTTGAGCGGATATTCGACGATGCCCTGCGCGCGGGCCGCCTTGAGTTTCGGTATGAGGTCGCGGACCGTACGCTCCTCGATGATCGTGTTGATCGCGACCCACTCGTTGTCGCTGAGCGGGGAGATCGTCGGTCGCTGGAGCGCGGGCAGCAGCGCGAGCACCGCATCGAGATCGGCACGCCGCACGTTCAACATGATGCCGACGCGTCCCTGCGCCTCGATGGCCGCCTTCAAGAGCAAGGCGATGTTCTCCAGCTTTGTTCGTTTCCACGGATCCGAGAGGGCGGCAGGATTGCCGATGAGCTGCGTGTTCGATTCGAGCACCGTGTCGATGATGCGCAGCCGGTTCGCTCGAAGCGATGATCCGGTTTCCGTGACTTCCACGATCGCGTCAGCCAGCCGCGGGGGCTTGACCTCGGTGGCGCCCCATGAAAACTCGACGTTCACGGTGATGCCCTGCCGGGAGAAATAGGACTGCGTCGCGCGCACCAATTCCGTCGCAATCGTCGCGCCTTCGAGATCGCGAGCGCTCTGATAGCGCGATTCCTCCGGCACCGCCAGGACCCAGCGGACTTTGCCGAAGCTCTGCTTGGCGTAGACGAGATCCGCCAGCGGCGTCACGCCGCTCCCGCCGCCATTCGCCGCCGCGTGCTCGGCAATCCAGTCCTGTCCCGTGAGCCCCGCGTCGAGGACGCCGTCGGCGACGTAGCGCGCCATCTCCTGCGCGCGGATCAGCATGCAGTCGATCTCCGGATCGTCGATCGCCGGAAAGTACGACCGGGCGCTCGCGTAGATGTTGAAGCCGCGCGCGCGCGAAGAGCTGAATCGTCGCGTCCTGCAGCGAGCCTTTCGGGATGCCGAGTTTCAAGGTGTTGACCATATGTCTCGAGGTGCCAGATCGACAGGAGAAAGGGAGAAGGGAGACATAGTCTCTCTCCTTTCTATTCTCCGGTTTTCTTGAATTCAAAGGTTCGATAGAAGCACGTTCTCTCACCGGTGTGACACACGTTCCCTTCGCCAAGCCGCGTCACGAGCAGCAGCAGCGTGTCGTCGTCGCAGTCGGTGAGGATGCGGTTGACCTTCAAGCGGTTGCCCGATGTCTCTCCCTTCATCCAGAGCGTGTTCCGCGTGCGGCTGAAGAACGTCGCAAAGCCGGTTTCGATCGTTCGCTCGAGTGCGTCCTGGTTCATGAAACCGACCATCAGCACTTCCTGCGTGGTCGCGTCCTGTATGACGGCCGGAACGAGCCCATTCAATTTCGAGAAGTCCATGGTGTCCAGAAAGAAAAAAGCCCCGCTGAAATGTCTCCAGCGGGGCTTCAGTTGGCTGCGTTGTGTCTCGAAAATTTGTCGTTAGTGCGCGTGCAGCTCGACCGGCCCGCCAGAGCAGGAATGATGATGGTGCCGGTGTGCGTGCGCGCGGGACATTGCTGTAAGACTATCGTCCAGCGGCCGGCGCTGTCAAATTCGACGGTGCCGATGCTTTCGACTCGGTACTCCGCTTGTCGTTGACGCCATAGGGCGTGCCGTCCACGTCGATCCAGATGGACTCGGCATCTCCCTGATTCGCGCCCTGCCGAACCGTGTGTCCCATTGACGCGAGCGCAGCGAGCACGGCATCCGGAGGTGCCCCGACGCGCTCGATCGAGACGGAGTCGGGAAGCCACTGATGATGAAGGCGCGGCAGATCGACCGCCTCGCGCCCTGTGAGGCCGTACTCGACCACGCCGAGCACGATAGTGAGCACCGTGTTGATGATCGTGCGTCCGCCAGGCGATCCCGTCACCAGTACCAGCTTGCCCTTGTTCGTGACCATCGTGGGGGTCATTGAACTGAGCATGCGTTTGCCAGGGTCGATCAGGTTGGGGCTGGTGCCGATGTCGCCGCGGATATTCGTTTCGCCTGGCTTCCGGTTGAAGTCCCCCATTTCGTTGTTGAGAATGAAGCCGGCGCCGCTCACGACCACGTGCGAGCCGAAGCCACCTTCGAGTGTGTAGGTGCTGGCAACCGCCATGCCGCTGCGATCCATCACGGAAAAGTGGGTCGTCTCGTCAGGCTCGCCGGATGGATCGCGGCCACGATGTCGCGTCCGAGTTCGACGCTGCTGGATGCCCGGGTCAGATCGATCGAGGCCGAGACCGTGCGCGCATGGCGCTTCGAGATCAGCTCCGCAACGGGCACCTTCACGAAGTCGGGATCGCCGAGATCCCTGCCCGATCGAGATAGGCACGGCGCATCGCCTCGATTTGGAGGTGCAGCGACGGTGGCGTGAGAAGCCCCTTCGACTTCAGCTGGTACGGCTCGAGGATGTTGAGCATTTCCACGAGTGCGACGCCGCCAGAACTCGGCGGCGGCATCGACACGATCTGGTAGTCCCTGTAGGTGCCTGTCACCGGCGTACGAGTCCTTGCCTGATAGGCGGCGAGATCGTCCCTGGTAATCAGGCCGCCATGCGCCTTCATGTCGTCAGCGATGCGGTCGGCGATCCAGCCCGGTAGAATACGTCGCCCCCCTCGGTCGCGATCGCGCGCAGTGTCTTTCCAAGGTCGGTCAGCACGAGGCGATCGCCGGCCGCCCACTCGCCGCCGCCCGGCTTGCCGTAAGCCGCCACCGACGCCGCAAACGGCTTCATGCCGCCGGCGAGTTGTGCGTTCAGATCGCGCGCGAGTCCGGCAGGCACGATGAAGCCCTGTTCGGCCAGGAGAACTGCCGGCATCACTACGTCCTTCCAGGGGAGCCTGCCGAACCGCTTGTGCGCGAGATCCAGGCCGCGGACCGTGCCAGGCACGCCGGCTGCAAGATAGCCCGTGTTGGTGAGTTCCCTCACAATCTGTCCGTCGCTGCCGAGATACATTCCGCGACTGGATCCCAGCGGTGCGCGCTCTCGATAGTCGAACGCGGTGACGTGACCCTTGGAGGTGCGGACGATCATGAACCCGCCGCCGCCGATGTTGCCCGCGCTCGGGTGAGTCACCGCGAGCGCAAATGCCGTGGCGACGGCTGCATCGACGGCGTTGCCCCCGTGCGCGAGGATCGAGGCCCCCGCATCGCAGGCCGTCGCAGACGTGCACACCACGAGTCCGTCCTTGCTGGCGACACCACGATCCTCAACGGTGTCTGCCGAGGGCAGCGAGAGCAACAGGACGACGACGACAGTCAGCAGATCGATGCGCACGAGAACCTCATCGACAGAATGGTGAACAAAGCTTATACCGACCCGACCGCGGCACGAGAATTGAAACGGTCGCCGATGCCTCGCGGGGAAGCAAGCTGGACGGATCGCGGCGACTGGCGGCTGGCTTCTGGCTGGAAGCGCCGCAAACCGTACATTTTTGAGTCGGAGACTGCATGCAGATCTGGCCCGGAAAGCCATACCCCCTGGGCGCGACTTTCGATGGATCGGGCACCAGCTTTTCCATGTTTTCAGAGCTCGCCTCGCGCGTGGAGCTCTGTCTGTTCGACGACCATGATCGGGAGACGCGCGTCGATCTGCCGGAGAGCACCGCGCTCTGCTGGCACGGGTACCTGCCCAATGTCCGTCCCGGCCAGCGATACGGATTCCGAGTCCACGGTCCATGGGCGCCCGAGAACGGTCAATGGTGCAATCCCGCCAAAGTGCTGATTGACCCGTACGCCAAGGCAATCGACGGATTATGCGAGTGGAGCGAGGCGATCTTCCCGTATCACTTCAAGGAACCCGAGAACTCGAAGAACGACCTGGACAGCGCACCCTTTGTTCCCAAGAGTGTGGTCATCAACCCGTTCTTCGACTGGTCGAACGATCGCCAACCGAACACGCCGTGGCACCGCACGGTCGTGTACGAAGCTCACGTCAAGGGGTTCAGCCAGTACGCACCCTGGGATCCCCGAGGAACTGCGCGGGACCTACGCAGGCCTCGCGCATCCGGTCTCCGTCGAGTATCTGAGAAACCTTGGAATCACCGCTATCGAGCTGCTGCCAGTTCACCAGTTCGTGCAGGATTCCACGCTTGCGGAGCGCGGCCTGCGCAATTACTGGGGATACAACTCGATTGGATATCTGGCTCCGCACAACGAGTATTCCGCTGGCGGACAGCGCGGCGAGCAGGTCCTCGAATTCAAGCATCTCGTGAAGACGCTCCACGCCGCCGGTATCGAGGTGATCCTCGACGTCGTGTACAACCACACCGCCGAAGGCAATCATCTCGGACCGGTGTTGTCGTTCAAGGGGATCGACAACCCCGCGTATTACCGGCTGGTCGCGGAGAATCGCCGCTATTACATGGACTACACCGGCACCGGCAATACGCTCAATATGCGGCATCCTCACGTGCTGCAGCTCATCATGGACAGCCTGCGGTACTGGGTGCTCGAGATGCACGTGGACGGATTCCGCTTCGATCTCGCCGCGGCGCTTGCGCGGGAGCTGCACGACGTCGATCGGTTGTCAGCCTTTTTCGACCTGATTCAACAGGATCCGGTCGTCAGCCAGGTGAAGCTCATTGCCGAGCCGTGGGACATCGGCGAAGGCGGCTATCAGGTTGGCAACTTCCCGCCACTGTGGTCGGAGTGGAACGGAAAGTACCGCGACACCGTGCGTGATTTCTGGAGAGGCACTGACCAGACCCTCGCCGAATTCGGGTCGCGCTTCACCGGCAGCTCGGATTTATATCAAGGCACGGCGCGCCGTCCGCACGCGAGCCTCAACTTCATCACCGCTCACGACGGGTTCACACTCCGCGATCTGGTGTCCTACAACGACAAGCACAACGAGGCGAACGGCGAAGGCAATCGCGACGGCGAAAATCACAATCGCTCGTGGAACTGCGGGGCCGAGGGCCCAACCGACAACACCGAGGTCCTCGCGCTGCGGCGTCGCCAGACGCGCAATTTCCTGACGACACTGATGCTGTCGCAGGGAGTGCCGATGATGGTCGGCGGCGACGAGATCGGACGGACGCAGCAGGGCAACAATAACGCATACTGCCAGGACAACGAGCTCGTCGTGGTACGACTGGGCGCACGTCGACAAGGACCTGCTGCAGTTCACGCGACGGCTTATTGGCTTCCGCAGTCGCCACGCGGTTTTCTCGCGGCGCCGCTGGTTTCAGGGCCGGGCGATTCACGGGACGGAAGCGAGCGACATCGGCTGGCTCACGCCAGCCGGGAAGGACATGTCAGAGGAGGACTGGCGCGCGGGGTTCGCGAAATCCCTCGCTGTGTTTCTGAACGGCCGCGCGATTCCCAGTCCGAACGAGCGAGGTGAGCCAGTCGTCGACGACAGCTTCTACCTGATGTTCAACTCGCACCATGAACCGCTCGAGTTCACCGTGGCGGATGCGAAGTGGGGCGAGCGATGGACGATGGTGCTGAATACCGCCGAGGAGAGAGACTTCCTCTCTGAGCAGGAGACCGGCGAACCGGGCGAGGCGATCGCGGCCGGCGATCGGGTTCTCGTGCACGCCTGGTCGCTCGTCGTGCTCCGCAGCGTCACGCCCGATTGAAGATCCTCTTCGTGATCGCTGTCGATCACCGGCGCTGGCGACGCGCGACGTCGTCCTCGGCGACGGCACGCGCGATCATCACCTCGGTTGATTTCACGACGGCCAGCGCATCGTCGCCTCGCGTGAGCTTGAGCTTCGTCGACGGCGTCGCGGGTGATAATCGCGGTCAGACTTTGATCGCCGACGCGTAAGCGAACCTGCGCGAGCAAGCCCTCGACCCGCACTTCCTCGACTATCCCTCGAAGCTGATTCCGTCCGCTCAGCGCCACGATGGCGCCGGCCGTTCGTTTGGCTCTTGGCAGCCCGCGCCCGGCACGGGCGAGCAGCCGATCGATCTCGGTATCGGGCACGCGGTGATGTCCCCCGGCAGTGCGGCGCGTGCGAATCGACCCCTTGTAGATCCACTGCTTGAGCGTTGGGTAGCTGACTCCGAGGCGCCGTGCGGCCTCACGCGGGGTGAGCAGTTCCATCGGTCTAGAATCGTCGCAAGTTGTATACAAATCAAGCTAAAACCGTATAAAATTGTCGTTTATGCGGATCTTCGCCGCCGTCGTCGCGCTGTCGATCGTCGCCCCCGTACGGGCGCAGGAGCCGCTGACCGTATCGGCCGCCGTCAGCCTGACGGACGCCCTGGAGGCGATTGCGAAGGCGTACGCCGACGCGGGAGGTGGACCCGTTCGGTTCAACTTCGCCGGATCGAATGTGCTCGCGCGCCAGCTCGTGAACGGGGCGCCGGCTGACCTGTTTATCAGCGCCGACGCGGCGCAGATGGATGTGGCGGCGCGCGCCGGAGCGATCGACAGTCGAACGCGCCTGAACCTTCTGGGCAATCGCCTCGCGGTGATCGCGAGGCCGGCGCCGCCGGGAGCCTCGCCGATACAGCAGCCGCAGGATCTGCTTCGACCGGACGTCCGCCGGATAGCGCTGGGCGATCCATCGGCTGTGCCTGCCGGCGTTTACGCACGGACCTACCTCGAGGCGGCCGGCCTGTGGACGCGCGTCGAGTCCAAAATCGTTCCCGTAGCCAATGTCCGTGCGGCGCTTGCCGTCGTCGAGAACGGGAGCGCTGACGCGGCCATTGTTTACGAATCGGATACGGCGCTCTCCACGGGCGCCCTCACCGTGGTCGTTGTGTCAGACCCCAGAGCGCCACGCATTGTGTACCCCGCAGCGATGGTGACGCAGTCGCGGCAGCCCGAGGCGGCCCGGCGGTTTCTCTCGTTTCTCCGCGGAACGGCCGCGAGCGCCGTCTTCCGGCGCTTTCGCTTCGTCCCGCTGGCGTTGACGCTCTGAATGGCCGGGACGGACGTCTGGGAAATCACCGGGTTCACACTCGCCACCGCCGCGTTGGCCACGCTGCTGATGCTGCCGCCTGGACTGCTTCTCGCCTGGCTGCTCGCGCGGGGCCGCTTTCACGGTCGGGTTCTGGTCGACACCCTGATTGCGCTGCCGCTGGTGATGCCGCCGGTGGCGACGGGCCTGATGCTCCTCGCATTGGTCGCGCCGCGCGGGCTGTTGGGCGGATGGCTGGCACGCATGGGCGTTGACGTCGTGTTCACCTGGAAAGCCGTGGTTCTTGCCATGACGGTCATGGGGCTGCCGCTCCTGGTCCGTACGGCGCGCGCTGGCATCGAGCAGGTTGACCGCAGGTATGAGGCTGCGGCAGCCACGCTGGGCGCGGGACCGATCCGTGTGTTCTTGACGGTCACGCTGCCCCTTGCCCGTCCTGCGGTCCTGGCTGGAGCGGTCCTTGGATTTGCACGCGCGCTCGGTGAATTCGGCGCCACGATCATGATCGCGGGCAGCATTCCGGGGTCCACGCGAACGCTCGCGGTGGCGATATATTCGTTCGCCGAGACGGGGCGGGATCGGGATGCGGCGCTCCTCGTAACGGTCTCTGCGGTGATTGCCTTCATTGCGTTGTCGGCCTCCAACTGGATATCCTCGCGGGAAGGCGTGCGGGTGTGATCGTCCTCGATATTCGCTTATCGCAGGGGTCGTTTACACTCGACATGAACGTCAGGCTGAATCAGCCGGTGACGGCGCTCTTCGGGCCTTCTGGCGCCGGCAAGACGACCGTGCTCGATGCGATCGCCGGGTTGCGCACGCCGATCGCTGGCACGATCAGGATCAACGAACGCGCGCTGTTCGACAGCGCAGCCGGGCTCACGGTCCCAACGCATAAGCGTCACGTTGGGTATGTGGCGCAGGACGTTGCGCTGTTTCCTCATATGAGCGTGCGGCGGAACGTTCTCTACGGACGCCGTGATGGGCAGAAGCTCTCGCTGCCCGCGGTTGCACGCATGCTGGAGATCGAAAGGTTGCTCGATCGCAGCGTGCCGCAGCTGTCGGGCGGGGAGCGGCAGCGGGTCGCACTGGCGCGCGCGCTGATGTCCGCGCCGGAACTGCTGCTCCTCGACGAGCCGCTTGCCGCTGTCGACGTCGAGCGCCGACGCCGGATCCTGCCGTACCTCGAGCGAGTCCGCGACGAACTCAGAGTACCTATCGTCTACGTCACTCACGATAGGGCCGAAGCCGCGCAGCTGGCCAACGAGGTCATTGTCCTCGAGCAGGGACGAGTCGCAGAGCGCGAGCTGCCGTCCGGCGACAGGCTCAGCAAAGGAGGGCTGCCATGTCCCCCGGCGCCATAACCGCACTCGTGTGGCTCGTTACGATCGTCGCGGTGATTGTCGCCTTCTCTCGACAGCGAAGGCGCCGGGGACATGTGGGCCCTGGGGCGGCCGGCAGTATCTACGACATGCTCAATGAGGACAAGCGCAATGCGGTGGAAATCGTCGTGGAAGAGCGCGCCGGCGCGCGGGATCCGGAAGATCGCGACGGCAATCTGCCCGACCTCGAAGACCCCTCCGGCGGGCGCCATCGACGATAAATTGCACTTTTCTTCTCTGTAGTGCGCGAATTTGCGCGATACTACGCGCTGACGCCTCGAGCGTCTTCAAGAGGAGAGTTAATGGCCAAGACAGCGAAAAAGAAAACCGCGACCGCGAAGACCGGAAAGAAGAAGAGCGCCCGGAAGCCGAACGCCGCTTTCATGAAGCCTGTGACGCCAAGCGCCGCCCTGGCGGAAGTCATCGGCGACAAGCCGGTGCCGCGGACCGAGGTCACCAAGAAGCTGTGGGCCTACATCAAGAAGAACGGGCTGCAGGATCCGAAGAACCGCCGGATGATCAGGGCTGACGTGGCGCTGAAGGTGGTTTTCGGCGGTAAACAGCAGGTCAACATGTTCGAGATGACCAAGCTGGTTGGCAAGCACCTGAAGTAGTCCCGCCTCTTCCAGCATCTCGCGCGATCTGATCAGTCACACTCCCGCCGGTCGACTGCCGGCGGAAGTGTGACTGATCAATCACTCATCGCTAATCACTAATCCTGAATCACCAATCCCGAATCCCGAATCCCAATCCCGAATCCCGAATCGCGAATCGCGATCCCGAATCGCGAATCAGAGCGCGAGTCGCGGATCGCGAGTCGCGGATCGCTATCCCCGAATCTTCGATTCGATCGGATCCCGGATCCCGACTCGATCAATCGAAGAAGAAGAAGTTCCCCCCGCCGCCGCCGAATCGTGGATTGACGATGTTGTTGAAGATAGATCCGAACGAGTACGAAATCCCGAAGTTCAGAAAGTACTGATAGCCGGTCGCGAGCTGCCGCTGGCGGACGAGGATTTCCTCGGTGGTCGCTTCCCCCTTCGGCAGGTAGATCTGATCCCGCGTCCTTGACAGCTCCGTGAAGATGTTGAACGAGAATCCCTTGAACAGCCGGACATTGGTCCCGCCAAATGCGGAGATGCTGTACTTGCTCGGATCGGTCAGGTACTGGGAAAAATCCACGGACCCTGTGGCCGTTCCCCACGGCTGGCGAAGACTGAGCGACGTCGTCAGCTTGTGATCGAGCAACTTCTCCTGGGTCTTCTCGTAAATGGTTTCCTCACGATAGTTGTGTGAATCGAACCCGATGGTGTACTGCAGTGTCAGCATCCGCCGGGTAGATTGTGAATATGGGAAGATGTCGTACTCGATCCCCGGGGCGATTCGCAGGCGCAGATCGTAGTTGAGAAACGTCGAAGATTGTGCGTTGCCAAGAAGTCCGGCAGACCAATGCTGTGTCAGGCTCATGACGATCGTGGCATCGACGCCCGAGTTGCGTGTGACGGTTTCAAACGTTTCCGTTTCGCTCAAGTGAAACGTCTCGTCACGGTAGTCCATGTTGGCGGAGAAATTCAGTCGCCAGTCGTCTGTTGTCCGATTGGCGGACGCGGACCCTCGCATCGAGCGGCTCTTGCTGGATTGTTCCCCGTTGAAACTGCCGCCCACATTCGTTTTGAACACCCAGAGATTCCAGGGATCCTTCCGGGCCGACGATTTGGCTGAGCCCTCCTCCGGTGAAAACGTGATTTTGAGTCGCTTCGACAACGGGGATTCCGATACGTAACGCACGAGCCCCTGCTTGATGACTTCCGCTATGGCCTTGCGGGTCTCGTCCGCCGTGGCGGTCTGCGGCGCCGAATAGCGAAGCGTCTGTTCCACGCCGGCAAACGATCCCAGGCCGATGAACTTGAGCGTGTACTCGGTTCCCCCGCCTCCGGTGTTCTGCGTCGTCACGAGCACATGGACATCCGCGTCACGCCGATCCCGCATGTAGTCGACAAACGTGATTTCCTGTTTGAGAAAGTCTTCGTCGCAGAAAAAACTGCAGTCGAGAAAGATGCGAATGGGAGCCGTTCTCGGCGCGGCAGTTGCCGGCTGCTGCGCTGCCGCGGTCCCCGCCGCAAGCAGGAGGTGAGCGAGGAGCAGGCATCTGGTGCGCAGGCCTCGAATCATACGCGCCTTAGACACCAAATGCCTCAGCTTGGTTGGAGATCCACAACCAGCTGTTTCTCCCGAAAGCAATTGGCGCCGGGGAGCGTCGTCCGGCCATCGTCTTCGTTCACGGCGGGCCGGTACAGTCAGATGCTCCTCGGCTACCACTACATGCAGTTCTATCACTGGGCATACGGCGATCAACGAGTGGCTCGCGAGCCAGGGCTACATCGTGATGTCGGTGAACTATCGCAGCGGAACCGGCTACGGCCGATCCTCCAGCACCGCGCCGAACACCGGGCCGGCGCGGCAACGCGGAATATCAGGACGTCGTTGCCTGCAGGGAAATACCTGCAGACGCGGGCGGATGTCGATCCGAATCGCCTTGGCATCTGGGGCCTGTCGTACGGCGGCGTGCTGACGTCCCAGGCGCTCGCGCGCAACTCCGACATCTTCAAGGCAGGCGTCGACCTCGCGGGCGTGCACCTCTGGGGCAGCTCGCTCGATCCCGACGCCGTGTCATATCAAGTCATCGACAATCGGTGCGATCGACGGCTGGAAATCGCCAGTGCTGCTCGTGCACGGCGACGACGACCCGCAGACCTGCATCGTGCATCTGATTCGATCCAGTCTGGACTTCGCGAATTGGAAAGAGCGCAAGCCCATGGCGACCGCGCTGCGGGTCATCTACACCGCGGCAAGCGCCGAGGCCGGCGAGCGCCGCGCTCGACGACTTCGAGCGCGGGCCCTGGGCCGGAAGTTTCCGACCGTCGTGGCGTCCTGGCGCCGCGCCTGGACGCACGTCATTCCGTTCTTCGCGTTTCCCCTCGACGTCCGCCGACTGATCTACACGACCAATGCGCTTGAGAGCGTGCACGCGCAGCTGCGCAAGATCATCAAAACCCGTGGCCATTTCCCCACCGACGAAGCCACCACGAAGCTCATGTGGCTCGCGCTCCGCAACATCACGGCGAAGTGGGTGCAAGGAGCCACGTCTGCTGGAAACTGGCGATGAATCAATTCGCGATTCTCTACGAAGGGCGCTTTTCGCCCTCGAACGTCTAAAATGCCGAACGCGCATGGACGCTGCCGGAGCCGTGGACGCACAGAACGCGCCCACCGCTCCTTGGGAAAACCGCCCAGAACGCGGTTTCCCACAGCGCCCACACGCATCACCCTTTGACAGGAACGAGGAACGAAGACCCAAGGTCGTCAACAGGCTCCACACACGAAATTCCGGACAGGGTTCGACCAGGCTTTGCCGAAACCTTGCCGAACCTTGCCGAACCCTGCCGAACCCTGCCGAACCCTGCCGAACCCTGCCGAACCTTGCCGAACCCTTCACGTCGTCAGCACGACTTTACCGATGTTCGATCGGTTCTGTATGAACCGATGCGCGTCGGCGGCGCGCTCGAGCGGAAAGGTGCGCGCGACGACGGGTGTGAGCCGGCCCGCCGAGAGCTCGCTGATGAGCATCTCCATCAACGGCGCCAGCTGGCGGCGCTCGTCCCACAGATGGCCGATGTGAAGGCCGAACACGCCGCGGTTTCGATTGATCATCGACATGGGATTGAAGCGCGGCGTCGAGAGCCAGGTGTGGAACGCTCGCCAGATGTTCCGGCGTTCTCCCGGCGCAGCGGCTGACAAGCCGAAAATAATCAACCTCCCGAGCGGTGCGAGCATTCGATAGCTGTCGGTGAAGCTGCGCCCGCCGATCGGATCGAGAATCACGTCGACGCCCCGTCCCCGGGTCAGCTTCTTCACCTCTTCGGCGACGTTCGCGTGGCGGTAGTCGATTGCATGGTCGACGCCGAAGCTGCGAAGCGCATCGTGCTTGAACGCCGACGCGGTACCGATGACCGTCGCGCGGCGCAGTCTGGCCAGCTGGGTCGCCGCGATGCCGACCCCGCCGCCCGCATTGTGGACCAGCACGGTTTCCCCGGGCGCGAGAGCGGCCATACGATAAAGGGCCATCGAGGCGGTGAGATAGTTCACGGGAACAGCGGCCGCTTCAGAATCGCTCAGCTCATCCGGAAAGTGAAAGGCCTGCGTGGCAGGAACGACGACGGTATCTGCGTACCCGCCGAATCTGGTGAGGGCGACGACGCGATCCCCCGGTGAGAATCCGACCACGTCTCGACCGATCTCGTCGACGTTGCCGGCCACCTCATATCCGACCACCATGGGCAGTTTTGGCGCATCCGGATAAAGACCCAGTCGCGCGAGGATGTCGGCGAAGTTGATGCCCGCTGCCCGAATGCGAATCCGCAGGTCGCCATTTCCCGGAGACGGATCGGGAAGCTGGCGCATTTCGAGCACGTCGGGCGAGCCGAACCGCGGGATGACGACCTGACGCATCGGCAGGCCGGAGCCTACCATATCCGTCGCCGGCCGCCGATCAGGAGCGCGCGAGCAGGGCGAGCAGCGCTTTCTGCACGTGGAGGCGGTTTTCCGCCTGATCGAAGATCACGGATGCCGGCGAATCGATCACCTCACCCGTGACTTCCTGTCCGCGGTGAGCCGGCAGGCAGTGCATGAACAGCGCGTCCGCGCGAGCGTTCGCCATGAGCGCGGCGTTCACCTGGTAAGGCGCGAACACCGCGAGGCGCTGTTTGGTTTCTTCTTCCTGTCCCATCGACGTCCACACATCGGTATACACCGCGTCCGCACCCGATACTGCGGCTCGGGGATCGGTCAGCCGCTCGATGCTTCCTCCTGTTCGTGCGACACGGCGCACGGCGTCGACGATGGTGTCGGGCAGCTCGTAGCCGATCGGGGAGGCGATGCGAACGTGCCCGCCGAGCATGACGGCCGCCTGTGCCAGCGACGTCGCGACATTGTTGCCATCCCCGACGAACGTGATGGTGCGGCCGCGCAGGCTGCCCCACGCCTCCTGGAGCGTCAGGCAATCAGCGAGGGCCTGGCAGGGATGTTCCTCGTTCGTCAGGGCGTTCAGCACGCGAAGACGCGGCGCCGCTTCAGCGAACTCGATCAGGCGACCCTGCGCGTACGTGCGGACCACGGCCGCAAAGACCCAGCGTTCAAGATTTCTGGCGACATCGGTGATCGATTCTCTTCCGCCAAGCGAGACATCGTTGCCAGGCTCGATCACGTCGCCGCCGAGCTCTCGAACCGCGATCTGAAACGTGGATCGGGTGCGCAGGGACGGCTTTTCAAACAGTAACGCCACATGCCGGCGCGCAAGCACGTGCTCGTCCGGCACGCCCGCGGCGCGTGCGGCCTTGTAGGCCGCCGCCTGTTCGAGGCAGGCGCTGAGCGTCTCGTGGTCGAAGTCGAGAATCGACAGGAAACGCATAGGAGTCACAGTGACGCTGTCCATCCCTTTTTCCTTCCCTTTTTCCTTGTCCCTTGTGCCTTTTCCCTTTTTACGTGCGGTACTCTGCGTTGATTCGGACGTACTCGGCGCTCAGGTCGCAGGTCCACATCTGTGAGCGTCCGGGCCCACCGGTCCCCATGTCGACCGCGACCACCAGGTCGTTTCCTTTCAGGTACTCCGCCGCCTGTGGCGCGCGCTCGTCGTGCGGAGTTCCCGCGCTGAAAAGCTCCACCGGTCCAACGCGCACCGCGGCCGCCTCGAGGACGAAGTTCGATCCCGATCGGCCAGCGACCGCGACCAGTCGGCCCCAGTTGGGGTCGCCGCCGTGTATCGCGGTCTTCACCAACGGTGAATTCGCGATCGCCCTCGCAGCACGGCGCGCCTCGTCATCCGAGGCCGCGCCGGTCACCCGGATCGTCACGAGCTTTGTTGCCCCCTCGCCTCCACGAACGATCCCGACGGCGAGCGGCTCGCACACCCGACGCAGCGCATCGGTCAACAGCGCGAAGTCCGCCTCGCCCAGCCGCACGCCGCTCGCACCGTTCGCCATGGCGAGAACGCAGTCGTTGGTGGAACACTCTCCGTCCACCGTAATCGCATTGAACGTATCGTCGACCACGGCCTTCAACGCGCGCTGCAGCAGGCCGGGCTCAACCGACGCGTCCGTCGTGACGAACCCGAGCATCGTTGCCATGTTCGGCTCGATCATGCCGGAACCCTTGGCGATACCTCCCACGCGAAATGTGCCGTTGGCGCCTGCGACTTCAACCGACGCAGCTTTCGGAAATGGATCGGTCGTCATGATCGCGCGCGCGGCGTCGGTGCCGCCCGTTGCCGCCAAAGCGGCGGCGGCGGTGGTAATACCCCGAGTCACCTTGTCCATGTCGAGCCGGACTCCGATGACGCCGGTCGACGCGACGAGGACTTCAGGGAGGGCACACCCGACCGCGGATGCCGCCCGCGCAGCCATCGCTTCGGCGTCCCGCATACCGTCGACACCGGTGCATGCGTTCGCGCACCCGCTGTTCACGACAATCGCTCGAGCGCGCCCGGCTGAAGCCGCGAGGTTGCGCCGCGAGACAGTCACAGGCGCGGCCTGCGCGCGGTTGAGGGTGAATACACCCGCCGCGGATGCCGCGGTATCGGACACGATCAACGCCAGGTCGAGCCCGTTCGCCTTGATCCCGCATGAGACGCCGGCAGCGCGAAAACCTTTGGGAGTGGTGACGCTGCCCTCGGCTCGCGGCGCCGACACCACGCTCATGCGAGCACCGCGTGTTCGTCCGCATCGGCGAACACAGGAACTGGATCGAGCTGGAGGCGCTCGACGGTCGGACGCCGCGCGGCAACCGATCGACCTCCGTAAATCACCGCGGCCGGCTGTTCGGGCCGGATCTTGACGCCGGCACGCAACGGCAACGTGACCGCGTATTGTCCGCACCGCCGGAAAATCGGGCACGACGTACAATCGTGGCCAATCTTCTCGGGGACCCACACGTGCGGCACGATCGTAAAGCCCATCTTGACGAAGTGAGACGGCTGATGCGTGAACGCGCAGAGCGTGGAAAACCCGCGCGAAACCGCGCTCGTCGCCAACTCCGTCACCAGTCGTGGCCCGATGTGATTCCCGCGGGCCTGCTGATCGACGACCAGGGATCGAACCTCCGCGACGGTTGCGCTCAACCGGGCGAGCTCGGCGCATCCGATCACTCGGTGATCCAACTCCGCCACGATGAACCGCCTTGCGTGAGCGACGATGTCGTCGAGCGTGCGGGGAAGGAGGTGGCCGACCTCGAGATTCTCGGAGATCAGGGTGTGCATCGCCGCCGCATCCGACACGCCAGCCTGTCTGAACGTCACCATCGTCATCGCTGTTGTCCCTCGAATGCCGCGATGAGCGCGGCCTCCAGTAGTCCCATGGCTTCGTCTATCTCCTCCACCGTGATGATGTAGGGCGGAAGCAGCCGTATTACCGTATCGGCCGTTCTGTTGACCAGCAGTCCCCGTTGAATCGCTGCGTCGACAATTGGCGCCGCGGGGCGATCCAGATCCAGTCCCCACATCAATCCCGCTCCTCGGACTTCGCGGATCACCGGGTGCCGCGACTTGAGCCTCTGCAGCTCGGCCTCCATGTGAGCGCCCACCCGCGCGACATGCGCCATGAGCCCTCCCGAGACGAGCTCGTCGAGAAACACGAGCGCGGCCCGGCAGGCGAGGAGATTGCCGCCATACGTGCTGCCGTGATCGCCGAATGCGGCCGCCGCCGCCACGCGCTCGCTGAACAGCGCCGCGGCAATCGGAACACCAGCCCCGAGCGACTTGCCGATTGCCATCAGGTCGGGCTGCAGGCCGATCGCTGGCGAACAGAAGGGTCGACCCGTGCGACCCAGGCCGCACTGCACCTCGTCGGCGATCACCAGCGCCCCGGTCGCCCGGCACGCGTCGGTGATTGCCGCACCCATGGCGCTGCTGATCGGCCGCACACCGCCTTCGCCCTGTATCGGCTCGACGATGACTGCCGCTGTACGGTCGGTCACCGCCGCGCGCAGCGCCGCGACGTCGTCGGCGGCCACGAACGTCACGTCGGGCACCAGCGGCTGGAAAGGCGCACGGTAATGGTCGTCCCACGTCACCGAGACGGCCCCCATCGTCCGCCCGTGGAACGAGCGCTCGAACGCGACGAATCCGCTGCGCGGCTGGCCCTGGGCAAAGAAGTAACGCCGTGCGAACTTGAGCGTGGCTTCGACCGCCTCAGCGCCGCTGTTGCAGAAGAACGCGCGCGGAAGGCCCGACAGGCTCGCGAGGCGAGTTGCCAGCTCTCCCTGCAGTGGGTGAAAGAAGAGGTTCGACGTGTGCACGAGTCGCTGTGACTGATCCGCGATGGCGGCCGCGAGCGCCGGATGGGCATGTCCCAGCGACGCCACACCCACGCCTGAGATCAGGTCGAGATAGACTCGCCCGTTGGTGTCGAAGAGACGACACCCGCGGCCGCGCTCGAAGACGACGGATCCGCGGCGATACACCTGAAGCAGATGTTCTTTTTCAACGGCAATGACGTCGGTAACGGTAGTCATGCTTCGTGTTCCGCTTTCTGCAAATTCCCTTTATGAACGACGGCCTGTCGGGGAGGCCGAGAGCTCGATCCGGGTCCCATCCAGATTGCTGAAGTCCGAAACGCCGCGGCCGGCAACAATCGCGACGTCCTGAACGCCGCCATCGAGCGCGCGGCGGCACGCGGCGAGTTTCGCGACCATTCCCGAGTGAGCCGTGCCCGAAGCGGTCATGCGATCGATATCTTCTGGCGTGAGGTGCGCGATCGTCTGACCGTCGGGACCGAGCACGCCTTTCGTCGCGCCCGCGACAATGAGGCGCCTGGCGTGCAACGCGGCGGCCAGATGGCCGGCAAGCGCGTCGGCGTTGACGTTGAGCAACTCACCGGCCACGCTGACGCCTACGCTCGCGACAACCGGGATATAGCCAAGCCGCCCCAGATCGCTCAGCAGCGACACGTCCGCCGCATCGGGTTGACCAACCAGGCCGAGATCGACCCGCTCGCCTGAGACTGCGGTGAACGCACTCGCGAGCGTCGCGCGGCCGATCAGTCCATCGGCGCCCGTCAACCCAACCGCACGTGCGCCAATCGCGCCGATCGCGGCGACGAGTGCGGTGTTGTTCCGCCCGGCAAGGACGCAGACCACCGCGTCGAGCGCTGCGGCGTCGGTCACACGTAAGCCGTCGATGAAGCGTGGCTCCTCACCCCGTGCCCGCAGCTCGGCATCAATCGCTCGCCCACCGCCGTGGACCACGACCAGCGGCTCTCGTAACGCCAGGCGCACGATCGCTGACGCGACGCCTTGAATCGCCGCGGCATCTTCCAGTAGTTCGCCGCCCAGTTTGAGCACCGTGGTCATTGGTCTCTTCGCATCGCTGTCTGCTTTACTCACTTGCTCGTGGCCACCCCCGCTCGCACTCGCTCGGCGGCTTCGCGCCTAGGCTCGGGCCGAAGGCGCTTGGCACTTCATGCGACGCGGGGCGGCCCACCCCCACTCGCACTCGCTCGGCGGCTTCGCGCCTCGCTCAGGCCGCAGGCGCTTTCCCTTTCCCTTTTAATTGAGCGCCGTCGCCTCGTCGAAGCCGAAGACCACGTTGAAGTTCTGGATCGCCTGTCCCGCGGCGCCCTTTACCAGGTTGTCGAGGCACGCGACCATCACGAGCTGTTGTCCCTGAACCCGCCAGCCTATGTCGCAGAAGTTCGTGTGCGCGACGTGCTTGATTTCCGGGAGGTCCGGTCCGGTGAGCCTGACGAACGGCGAATCGGCATACGCGCGATCCAGAGCCGTCGACACGCTCCCCTCGTCAATTCCCGGGCGAAGCCGCGCGTAAATCGTCTCGAAGATGCCGCGATCGAGAGGAACGAGATGCGGCACGAATGTCACCGACGTTCCGAGCTCTTGCTCAATTTCGGCCGCATGACGGTGCGCGAATACACCGTAGGCGGAAATGCTGCCGTGACATTCGGAAAAATGCGTCCGCTCGGTGGGCGTCTTTCCAGCACCCGACACACCAGACTTGGCGTCGATGATGATGCCCGGCTCGAGCAGGGAGCCGGAGACGAGCGGCTGAAGCGCGAGGACTGCCGCCGTGGGGTAGCAACCGGGACACGCGATGAGGCGCGCGTTCGGCAGCTCGAGGCGCCGCCGCTCCGTCAATCCGTACACAACGGGAACCGAGGTCGTGCCGGTATGGGGATACCACCGATCCCGCAAGGTGGTGTCCCGCAGCCGGAAGGCTCCGGACAGGTCGAAAACCCTCGCACCACGGTTGGCCAGCGCGGGCGCAATCTCTGCAGCCAGCGCGTCCGGCAGCGCGAGAAACACGGCGTCGGTCTGACCTGCAAGCTTTTCAACGTCGAGCGGTTCGACCGGAGCGTCCCAGATGCGGGCGAGCGCCGGCATCCGCTTCGACTCAGAGGCGCTCGACGCCATCGCGTATTTCACATCGGCGTGCGGATGTCTGGCCAGCCGTCGCAGCAGTTCCAGCCCGGCATACCCCGTGGCCCCTGCGACCCCCACCCTGACCGAGGAATAGTTATTCATCAGAACGTTTAGTTATACAACACTATGCATCTCTAATCAAATGCTATTTAACAAATCTTTCACGCTGGCCTGAACGAAATCCTTGCTTGGCGATGCATATACTGTATAATCAAGCGTTACCTGTGCATAATTATGAAGTCCTACCGACAATCAGCCATTCTCGAGCTCGTGGACGCTGAGGCCATCACGAGCCAGGAGCAGCTGCGAGAGCGGTTGCGGGTCCGAGGCATCGAAGCGACCCAGGCCACCTTGTCCAGGGACATACGCGATCTGGGCCTGATTAAGCGTGCGGCCGACGGGGCCTATCGCCGTGCCGGCTCGGAGGGGCGCGCTCCGGTCGATCCTGAAGTGGAGTGTCGGACGGCGGTTGATGACTATCTCCGTCGCTACGACGTCGTGGACCAGCTCGTGGTGCTGAAGACCGACGCAGGTCAGGCGCAGCCGCTTGCCGTGGCGATCGATCGCGCGCGGCTCGCGGAGATCGTCGGCACGATTGCCGGCGACGACACGATCCTGGTCATCTGCCGGAACGCTCCCGCTGCGGCTGGTTTGTCGAAGCGTTTGGAGGGCTGGCGGACGTCCTGAACAAAGGACACCCTTGCCTCGTGGGGGATTGAGAAGATGAAGCGAATCGTTTTGGCATATTCGGGCGGTCTGGATACATCGGTCGCGATCCCCTGGCTCTCAGAGAAATACGGCGCGGAGATCATCGCCGTCACGCTCGACATCGGCCAAGGGGAGGAGCTGACAAACGTCCGCGAGCGGGCGCTCGCGCTCGGCGCCGTCCGCGCGCACGTCATTGACGCGCGCGAGGAATTCGCCCGCGACTACGTGCTGCCCGCCCTCCAGGCGCGGGCGATCTATGAAGACGGCTACCCGCTGGCTTCTGCGCTCGCTCGACCGCTGATCGCTCGCCACCTCGTGGCGATCGCGCGCATGGAGGGTGCCACCGCCGTCGCGCACGGCTGCACCGCCAAAGACAACGACCAGGTTGGTCTGGACATCTCGGTGCGGGCGCTGGATCCGTCGCTCGAGCTGATCGCTCCGGCGCGTGAGTGGGACATGAGTCGCCCCGACGAGATCGAGTACGCGCGTGTCCGCAACATTCCAGTTCCCGTCACGATCGCCAGCCCCTACAGCATCGACTCCAACCTGTGGGGCCGTTCAATCGAATGTGGTGTGCTCGAGGATGCCTGGCAGGAGCCACCCGACGACATCTACACCTTGACGCGCTCGCCGGAGCAGTCGCCCAATGAACCCGCCTACATCGAGGTTGATTTTGACGCCGGCGTGCCGGTGCGGGCGAATGGCATCGACATGGCACTCGTCGAGCTGATCGAGTCCCTGGAGACGATCGCCGGGGCACACGGCGTCGGACGCATAGACATGATTGAAAACCGCCTGGTGGGCATCAAGTCGCGCGAAATCTACGAGGCGCCCGCCGCCGTTGTTCTTCACGCCGCGCACCGGGAGCTCGAAAAACTTGTCATCGCACGCGATCTCGAGCGGATCAAGCAGGACATGGGGCGTGTCTATGCCGACGTTGTGTACAACGGGTTGTGGTTTTCACCAACCAGGGAAGCGATCGACGCCTTCGTCGCTGCCATCCAGCCCCGCGTGACGGGCACGGTGCGGCTGAAACTATTCAAGGGTGATTGCCGGGTCGTGGGTCGCCGCTCGGAATACGCGCTCTACGATCGCGAGCTTGCGACCTATCACGCTGGCGATCGATTCGACCACGCCGCCGCCGAGGGCTTCATCAAAATCTGGGGCTTGCCGACCGAGACCGCCGCTCGCAAGCAGGCGAGCCGGCCGTCGCCGGTGGGACGCTGATCGATGGCGCACCTCTGGTCCGGCCGCTTTGCCGGCGATCCTGATGCCGGGTTGTTTGAATTCGGCGCATCGTTCAAGTTCGATCGCCGTCTGTTCGAGGATGATGTCGCGGGAAGCGTGGCATGGGCCGAGGCGCTGCAGAAGGCCGGCGTGCTGTCGCCAGCCGACGCGACGCTTATTCGAACGGCGCTCCAGGAGATCGGTACCGCCGGCGCTGGCGATCCGTCCTTCTTCGCATCGGACGCCGCCCAGCACGACGAGGACGTGCACTCGTTCGTCGAGCGTGAGCTTGTCGCGCGCGTCGGCGATGCCGGGCGGCGCCTGCACACGGGTCGATCACGAAACGAGCAGGTGTCGCTCGACCTCCGGCTCTACCTGAAACGCCGGATTCCACAGCTGCAACACACCATTGCAGGACTCGTGAATGTTCTCGGCCGCCAGGCGGAAGTGAGCGGCCACACGCTGATGCCGTCCTATACTCACATGCGACGCGCCCAGCCGATCATGGCTGCGCATTTCTTCCTGGCGCACGCATCCGCGTTTCGGCGCGACCATCGTCGTTTCTCCACGGTGCTGGCGGAAGTCGACGAACTGCCGCTGGGCTCCGGTGCGATAGCCGGGACGAGCTACGACGTCGACGTGACGTCCTTGGCGGCCAGCCTGGGGTTTAGCCGCGTCGTCGCCAACAGCATTGATGCCACTGGCGATCGTGATTTTGTCGCATCGTTCCTTCACGCATGCGCGCTCGCGATGGTGCACCTCAGCCGCCTCTCTGAAGACGTCATTCTCTTTACATCCGAGGAATTTGCCTTCTTCGATCTCGCCGACACGGCGGCAACCGGAAGCAGCTTGATGCCGCAGAAGAAGAATCCGGATCCTCTGGAGCTCGTGCGCGGCAAGACGGGCCGCGTGATCGGGCGTCTCACCGGGTGGTTGGCGACGATGAAGGGACTGCCGATCGGCTACAGCAAAGATTTGCAGGAAGACAAAGAGGGCTTGTTCGAGGCTGAAGATACGCTGCGCACATCGATCGACGCAGCCGCAGCGGTTATCGAAGGGCTATCGATCAACTCGGCGATTACCGAGGCAGCCGCATCGGGTCTGCTGTTGGCGACCGACGTGGCTGATTATCTCGTGGCCCAGGGCGTTCCCTTCCGCGAGGCTCACGAGATCGTCGGCTCCCTTGTCCGCCGCCTGGTCGAGCAACGCCGGTCGTTCAGCGATCTCACGATTGAAGAGTGGCGAGCGCACTCGCCACTCTTTCAATCCGATGTTCGCGAAGCGATCAGCCCGGCGGCATCTGTTGCCAGGAAGCGGACGCCGCAGTCCACCAACCCGGACGCGGTTGCGTCAGCCCTCCTCGAACTCAAGGGATGGCTGTCAACGACCGGCGTCAGAACTTGAACGTCACGCCCACTGTTCCCCGCCAGAAGCGGAAATCTCCCAGCGAGATCCACGTTGTTTGAGTCGCTGTTGTGCAGCGAACGGAAATACCGGAGATCCCCCTGACTCCCACATTTTCCGTCCAGGAACATCACGCCCCCGCCGACGTTAGTGCCCAGATCCTGGGAGGAGGCCTTATCGAAGAACTGCCCGGGATTGTCGACCCTCGATGCGATGAGGCCCAAGCCGCCCGACGCATACGGACGCACACCACGAGTGGTGCACCGACCACGATGTTGCCCATGGCGGTCGTGACGTTGCCGTCGCCCACGAGGTCGAAGCTGGAGTTGTTGTTCGTCGCACCGAAGAAGTTCGGTGAGTAGCCAAAGTCCACCTCGAACCCTGATCAGGCAGTTCGACGAAGCCGTCTGTCGTGTTCCTGGAGGAGCGCCCACGCACGGGCGACGTGCGCTTCGGTCGTGTGGAGATTTCCAATTGCGAGGCGCAAGACGTACCGACCGTCGAGCCGTGTGTGCGAGATGAACATGTCGCCGGTCGAGTTCACCGCTTCGAGAATGCGTTCGTTCAATGCGTCGGCGTCCGTCGTCGACGAACCGGGGCGCGCACGAAAGCACACGACGCTGAACGGCACCGGCGCCACGCGCTCGAAGTCGGGACTTGCATCGACCCACGATGCGAACAGACGGGCAAGTCGCATGTGTTCGGAGAGGCGGGCACGGAGGCCTTCAGCGCCAAAATGGCGGATCACCATCCATAGCTTCAGCGCCCGAAATCGCCGGCCGAGTTGAATACCGGTGTCCATCAGGTTTCGCACCGGGGCCGCTTCGATGGTCTGCAAATACTCGGGTGTCAGCGCGAATGCCGCGCGAATGAGATCCATATGCTTGCAGTACAGGACGGAAAGATCGAATGGCGTGAACAACCACTTGTGAGGGTTCACGACGATCGAGTCCGCCTGTTCTGCACCCTCGAGGATCCACTCGTATCCGGGAACCATCGCCGCGACGCCTGCATACGCCGCGTCAACATGAAGCCAGAGTGACTCGCTCCTGCACAGTTCGGCGATCTCGCGAACGGGATCGATGCTCGTCGACGAAGTCGTGCCGACGGTTGCCACAACGGCCAGCGGCAGCCATCCGGCTGCGCCATCCTCCGCAACTGCCGCAGCCAGAGCATCGGCGCGCATCCGAAACTCCGCGTCGCTTGGAATCTTGCGAAGCGATTCCTGTCCGAGGCCGAGCAGGATGAGCGCTTTGTCGATCGAGGAGTGCGTCTGGTCCGAGCAGTACACCCGCATGCGAGGAAGGTCGTTCCGTCCTGCCAGGCCGAGTGCCCTCACCGAGGGCACAGCGCGCTCGCGCGCCGCCGCGAGGGCGTGCAGCGTCGAGATCGATGCGGTGTCGTAAATCACTCCCTCGAACGCCGACGGGAGATGGAGCAGCGTGCGCAGCCACGCCAGCGTCACGGCTTCCAGCTCCGTGGCTGCCGGGGAGGTACGCCACAACATGGCCTGGACGTTCAGAGCGGCCGACAGAAAGTCAGCGAGGACACCCGGTGCACTTCCGGTGATGGCGAAGTACGCGAAGAACGCCGGATGATTCCAGTGCGTGATGCCCGGAAGGAGAATGCGTTCGAAGTCCGCAAAGATCCGATCGAAGGATTCGCCGTGCGACGGCGCCTCGACCGGAAGCGCCGACGCGACGTCGCCGGGAGCAACCTGTGCGAGGACGGGGTACTTGCCTGATTCTGAGAGGTAATCGGCGATCCAGTCGGTCAGCCGATGCGCCTGACGACGGAACTCCTCGGGATCCATATCGCCGAAAGGCGAAGGCCCGTCCGTCATCGCGCCAGTACCGCTTTGAGAACGCTCCTGAGGATGCGCACGCGCCGATTCTGGCCGACCATAACGCGGCGGGTCAATCGGCGCGGCGTCTATTTCCGGACTACTGCTGGTCTCGCTTTTCGACTTCGAGTGTCGTGGGTGCCGAGAGACGCACGTTCACGACCGTGCCCGGCGTCAAGGTGGCGGCGTTGCGATCGCCAGCCATGACGACCGCCGATCCACCCGCAGCGCCAGTAGCGCCGCCGATCATGGCCCCTTTTCCTCCGCCGAGGATGGCGCCAAGAATCGCTCCTCCGACCGCCGCTCCGCCGATCTTCCGGGCGCTGTCAGCCGCGGGTGATTCGCCTTCGCGGTAGATTGGCTCGGTTTTCAGAGAGATCTCGCGGCCGTCCGCCAGCACGAGCGTGTGGAACCGGACACCAAGCCGCGCGGGCTCCTTGATCTTTCCGCCGCGCTCGACCACCGTCACCGATCCGATCACGCGCGAGCCTGCTGGAATCGCGACATGGCCATCGGCCATCACGTCGCGTGTCACGCGTGCGTCAACGCGGTCTTCGATCCGTGCACGCTCGCTGGAGAGCGCCGTGTCCACTTCGAGGCCCATGACCGACGCTGCCGGAAGCACGACCTCTTCAAACTGGGGTTCACGTGGTGCCGCTGGTGGCTCGGGTGCGCGGGAAGGCTCCTGTACTGGTTCGGTGCGCTGAGTCCCCGCGGCCGGAGCGATCGGCTTTTCGGCCGTAACAGTCGGCGCCGGCGTCTGCGGTGCGGGCGCGCTCGTCGGGCGCGGGGCAGGTGAGGCGGACGGGGCCGGAGGTTCGCGGCGTACCGCCGGGGCCGCCTGTTTCGTCGCCTCTCGGGACGTTGTCGGATGCGACGGCGTCGCCGGAGCCGGCGCAGGTTCGGGCTGCGGTTTGGCCGGGCTGCTGACAATCGTCTCGGTCTCAGCCACCGGTGCCACCGCCGGAGTGGAGGGGGTTGCCGCCGTTCCCGGCGAAGCCGGCGATGCCGCAACCGGAACCGGCTGAACGACATTCTGGCGCACCGCCATATATGCCCCACCGGCGGCTGCCGCCAGGCATCCCCCCGCCAGCAGACCCGCGAGAACTCTGGAATTCATGCAACTGACTCCTGAACAGGCACGGAAACAGCAATTGCTGTGCCCTGCATATCGAGCAGAACAGCGCTCGAATTTAACCCAAATCCTTCAAAACCGAGCCGTTCCAATATCGCACGCAACCGGCTGGGGACAGTCCTGTCCTCACCGCAGGACCAGGAGGTTCAGTCGCGGTTTTCGAACGCAAGGCCTGTGGCATTTTGGCGAAGGCACTAACGTTGCACAGTCCTACGAATTCTGCGATGCTCAGAGTCTAGCGAGGCTGCGCCTCAGACCATGAAGGCTTCGCCTCGCTAGGACACATCTCTTGATAACGCCCCGCTGGCGCGGGGACGGTCTTGACCCGAGAAACTTGATTCATTTGTACAAGTTCTGAAGGGTCAAGACCTCTAGCCTGGAGGGTCCCATGCGCCGGATCGCGCTACTCCTCATCGTCCCGCTGCTGTTGCTCCTGCCCGTTCGAGCTGACGCGCTCACGGTCCGAGACATTGTCGAATTGACGCGCGCGGGACTTGGAGATGATGTGCTGCTGGCGCTCATCGAGGCGGATCGGTCGGTGTTTCCGATTGACGCCGCGTCCATCAAGCAGCTGAAAGCGGACGGGGTCAGCGAGCGCGTGATTGTCGCGATGGTGCGCAGTGGACGCGAAGTGCCGCCACCGCCGGACCAGATGGTCCCCGACACGTCCGCGCCGCCACTGCCGCCGGAGCCGCAGGTTGTCGTCATCGATCACCGTGACGCGCCGGAGATCCGCGAAGTGCCGGTGGCGGTTCCAGTCTACATACCCGTCGCTACGCGATCTGCACATAGTCGGATACACGATGGGGCGAATGGGCTTCCAATTTCATCGGATCGATGGATCGCGGAGCACTCGCCCAATCAGCCGGCGCCGGTCCGGCAGCCTGAACCCGTCTACTGGGGATTTGGAGGAAAGCTTCGACCGGATGCCTGGAAACCTGTTCCAGATCCGTCCGCGAAGCCCACGCAGAAGTAGTCTGCGTCAGGGTCAGATTACGCCGCATCGGCGTCGCGTGAACGCTCGCCGTGCATGCGCTTGCGGACCGCCTTGGCGATCTTGACAGCCGACGGCGCAAGCAGCGCCGCGCCGATCATCAAGTCGCTCGGTCGGAGGCCGTTCCCGCTCTTTGGAGTTCGCTTCGCGTCCACGTCGCAGTTTGCGTCGTTGTCGAACGGCGGCACGACGACCTCGCCTCGCGCCTTTCGCTCTTCGTACTCCCGCTCGGCTGCCGCGCCGATCTTTCGCTTCACGCCTGGCACCTTTTCGCCGATGTCCTTCCCGTATATTGACGCGTGCTCGATCTCGGAGTTCAGCTCGGCGCCAATGAGAATGGCCAGGCCTGAGAGATAGAACCACGTCAGCAGGAGGATGAAGCCTCCCAACGTGCCATACGTTTCGTTGTAGTTGCCGAAGTACTGGATGTACAGCTTCAGACCGAGCGAGACCACCACCCAGAGCAGCGTGGCGAGAACCGATCCCGGTGTGATCCAGATCCAATCCTGATCAGCGTCGGGAGCGAAGTAATAGACGAGGCCCATTGCGGTCGCGACGAGCAGGAAGACGACCGGCCAATTCAGCACCCACCACGTCCATTTGAACACCGCGCCGAGGTGCATCGAATCAGCGAGGTGCTCGGCAAGGGTAGGACCAACCAGCAAGAGCGCCATCGAGATGAGGATGAAGAAGGCGACCCCGAGCGTCAGCAGGACTGCGATCAAGCGCACTTTCCAGAGCGGCCGTTCCTCCATGAGATCGTATGCGGCGTTCAACGTCGAGATGATCGACACCATCGCCCCGGAGCTGCTCCAGATTGTGAGCAGAAATGCAAAAGTCAGGATGCCCCCGTGACCGGTCTGCGAGATCTTGGTGATCTGATCCGTGATGATGGTCAGCGCTTCCGGCGGCGCGAACCGGCCGAGCACGGTCACGATCTGTCCGGTCAGGTTTTCGATCGGAAAAAAACTCGCTATCGAGATGAACGTGAGGAGCGCCGGGAACAGCGCAAAGAAGAAGTAGTAGGCCTGCTGTGCGGCGAGGTTCAGTAGATCATCCGCCCAGATCTCCCTCACGGTGTTGGCCGCGAGTTCTTTCCAGCTCAACGGAACCTTGAAGCGCGACAGCATGGAGAACACCGCAGCAAGCCGGCTGCCATGGGTACGGCAGAGGCGCCGCGGGCGGAGATATCATCGACTGATGATCGGGGCAGGAACAGGTTGCACGGAGTGCGATGTCGCCGTTGTCGGGGCCGGGATCATCGGATGCGCCGTCGCTCGAGAGCTCGCGCGCCGCGGCGCGAAGACGATCGTTCTGGAAGCGCGGGACGTGGGTGCAGGCGCGACGCAGGCATCGGCTGGTGTGCTTGCGCCATTCATCGAAGCCCCGGGAGAGGGCCCGCTGCAGGCGCTCACGGTAGAAAGCCTCGCGATGTACGACGAGTTCGTCGCCAGCGTCGCACGGGAATCGAGCGCACCGATCGAGTATCGGCGATGCGGCACGCTCGAAGTGGCGCATGACGCCGAGGCCGCCCGTCATCTGCGTTCGCTTGGCGAGTGGGTGACCGCGAAAGGCGTGGAGGCGCGCTGGGTCGAATCGTCGGAGGTCAGTCGCCTGGAACCGGCGCTGGCGTCGACGTCTGGAGGGCTGCTCGTGCCATCGCACGGCTATGTGCGCGCATCGCAGCTCACGCGTGCGCTGGTTGTCGCCGCTCGTCACCACGGCGCGGACGTGCGCACGGGACGCCGCGTGAGTGCGCTTGCGTGCGTCGGCGATCGGGCGACGATCACAGCCGGCGACGAAAGCTATCGCGCCGCCACAGTCGTCATCGCCGCCGGCAGCTGGTCAGGCGACATCTCGCTCGGGGCGGCGGTCACACCAGTTCGCGGGCAGTTGCTGCGCGTCGGATGGCAAGGTCCGCCGCTTCAACGGATCCTGTGGAGCGAGCGCTGCTATCTCGTGCCCTGGCTGGACGGGACGCTGCTCGTCGGCGCCACCGTTGAGAATGTCGGATTCGATGAGCGCGTGACCGCGGGCGGCGTGCACGCGCTCCTCGATGCGGCCATGACCGTGCTCCCCGGCGTCGCCGCGGCCACCTTCATCGAGGCCCGAGTTGGCCTGCGTCCATCGACAGCGTCGGGCCTGCCCATCATCAGCCGATCCGCTGAACATCCCGCCGTCGTGCATGCCACCGGTCACTTCCGCAACGGGATCCTGTTGGCCCCGCTGACCGCCCGTCGCGTCTGCGACTTGATCCTGTGACCTGATTGCGGCTGGCTGGGAAAGGTGGCTGGCACCTTTGCTGAAAAGGTGCCAGCCACCTTGGAGTGGGAGGCGCGGCGACCGCGATCAGCGGGGGATGCCGCCGCTGGTGGTCTGGACCGCCTCGAGCGCGATGACGGACAGCTGGTAGGCCAGATTGGCCTGCAGCTCGTTGTTCCGCGCGATGGCGAGGTCGCGCTGTGCCTGAATGACCAGGAAGCTCGTCGACATGCCGACCTCGAAGCGCTTCTGCTCCGCGTCCAGCCGCTGCTCGGCGAGTTCGCGACCGAGCTGGGCGGTGTCGATCCGCTGCCGGTTCTGCTCGACGCGAAGCGCGGCGTCGCGCACCTCACGCACGGCAGTGATCTCGGCGGTCTGCAGCCGCGCATCCGCCTGCTCACGCTCGAGGCGCGCCCGCGCGAGGTTGGCCTCCTCGACGCTCTTTCCAATCGGATAGTTCAGCGTGAAACCGAGCGTCCAGGTCGGAAAATCCGCCGAGAAGATCTGACCGAGCACGGTTCCATACGACGTGTTATCCCTGCCGACGATGGTGCCCGGGAATCCACCGCTACGCAGAAGCTTCGAGCCGCCGATTCCGTTCGTGACGTAACTGGCCTGCAGTCGCAGATCCGGAAGCGTCTGGTTCTTCGAGAGCGTGACGTTCGTGTCGCTGATCTGAATCTGCTTGCGCGCCTCGGCGATATCGGGTCTCTCGCTGAGTGCGCGGCGAACGGCCCGGTCGACGTCCGGCGGCTCGCCCGCCGGCGGCACGGCATCGGCTGGCTCGATGTGCACGGTCCAGAAGTCCGGGCGTTTCTGGTTGAAGATGACGACGCGGAGCACATCCTCGGCCTGCAGGGCAGCCGTCCGCGCCACGATGAGGTTCTCGCGGCGTTGCGCGACTTCCGCCCGAGCCGTGACGAGATCGAGCGGCGGCGACTGCCCGACGTCCACGCGCGCCCGATTCGTGCGTTCGAGCTCCAGCGCGAGGTCGAGCGATCGCTGCTGCACGTCGACCGCCGCGCGCGCAGCCACGAGCAACCAGTAACCCGTCTCGGCCTGCGCGGTGGTCCGCGCGACGTCTTCCTGCAGCCTGAGTTCCGCAATCTCCTGGTTGCGCGACGACAGGTCGAGCTGAGCGCGTGACGGGTCGGTCTTGAAATCGCGGAGCAAGGGCTGCGAAAAGGCCGCCTGGAACGTCGAGGTCAGCGACGGCGTGAACGTCGTCAACGGATTGGTCGTCGTGGTCCGCGCGGAGTTGAACGACACGTTGTAGTTGCCGCCGCCCCACGGCAGCAGCTGGCCAACGCCGGCCGCACCCGACCAGAAATCAGACTGAAGCGCGCTGTCACCCGAGAACAGATTCGTGGACGGCGTCGTCTGCCTGTTCTTCTGCAGCGTGGACGACAGGTTCGGCGCGAACGCGCTTTTGGCTGCGGCAACGCGCTCCGCGCTGATCACCGGGTCGAGGCGACTGGCAGCCAGCGCCGCGTTGTTTTCGATGGCGAGACGGACGACTTCTTCGCGCGCCAGCCGAAGCGTTTCTGCCGGTGGCGCCGACTGCGCCGGCGTGACCGGCTGCGCCGCGGCGTTGGTCGGCAGCAGAAGCACGACCGCAAGGCCCAGCGTAGCGGCAGCGGTTGCAGTGCCGGCCGATCGTCGCCACCTCCACAACCGCACCTTCGCCGCGTCGTCGAAGAGCGAATACGCGACCGGTGTGGCGACGAGCGTCAGCAGCAGCACGAGCGACTGGCCGCCGATGATGACGAAGCCGATCGCGCGGTTCGTCGCAGATCCGACGCCGCTCGACAGCACCAGCGGGATCATGCCCGCGACGAACGCGAAAGTGGTCATGAGGATCGGGCGCAGCCGATCGCGGCTCGCCTGGACGATCGCGAGATCGCGGGCCATGCCGCGCTCGCGCAGCTGATTGGCGTGATCGATTTGCAGAATCGAGTTCTTCTTGACCACACCGAACAGCACCAGCAATCCAAGCGCCGAGAAGATGTTCAGCGACTGGCGGGTGATGATGATCGACAGCAGCGCAAACGGCAGCGTGAGCGGCAGCGACAGCAGGATCGTGATCGGATGGAGCCACGATTCGAACTGCGCCGCGAGGATGAGATACATGAACACCAGCGATAGACCAAAGGCGAGTAGGAAGTTCTGCGCCGCGCGGCCCAACTCACGCGATCGTCCCGCGAAGCGCGTGCTGTAGCCGGGGCCCATCTCGAGCGATTGAGCCACCTCGGTCATGGCCGCCATCGCCGGCGTCTGCGAGACGCCCGGGAGCAGGCCGGCAAAGACGGTGACCTGCCGCTGACGGTTCAGCCGGCTGATTTCGGACGGCGCGGTTCCCGGCGTCAGGCGCGCGAGATTCTCGAGCGGCACGCTGCCGACGCGGCTCGACGGCACGGTCAGCTGCCCGATCGCCGATGCTGTCTCGCGGTTTCCCTGTCCTGCGCGCACGTGGACTTCGTACTGTTCGCCGCCTTCGTTGTAGGTCGTCACTTGATCGCCTCCGACGAGGAGTCGCAGCGCCTCAGCGGCATCCGAGATCTGCACGCCGAGATCTGCAGCCTTCAATCGATCCAGATTCACCGACAGCTCCGGCTTCCCGACGTTCAATGACGTGTCGACATCGACGAGGCCCGGCTGTTTCTTTGCGGCGTCGGCGACCGCGTTTGCGAACCGCTCGAGCGCCCTGAGATCCGGCCCGTTGATGGTGAACTGGATTTCCGAATTCTGGTTTCCGCCGCCTCCGATCGTAGCAACAGCACGGACGCCCGTGCGTAGATGTGCGGCCGCCAGCTCAGGGAGCACGTTGGCCCTGACGTCGTTCATGACCGCGAACTGATCGCGCTTGCGTGCCTCGACCGGTTTCAGGCGCACGTAGACGGTTCCGGAATTCTGCGTTTGTGCCGGATCGTCGGCGACCGAGACCAGCGTGTAGGCCACCTCCGGCAGCCGCCGGATCCGCGTGGCGAGCCGGTTCGCGATGATGTCGGTCGCCTCGAGACTCGTCCCCTCGGGCGCGCGGAGGCCGACCTCGAACTCCGACTGATCGTCGTTGGGGAGGAAATTCTTGTTCGCGATCATGAACAGCGGAACGCTGCTCAGCAGCACGAGTACGGCGATCGCCGCAATCACCGCGCGGTGCGCGAGCGACCACTGCAGCATGGCGGTGTATCCGCGATCGAGCGGTCGGAAGAACCGGGAATCCTTCGACGTCTGTTCGGCGACCTCGTGTCCGTCAGCAGTTTCGTGCCGCGGCCGCATCTTGATCCATCGAGCGGCGAGCATCGGCGTGAGCGTGAAGCTCACCAGTAGCGAAACCAGGATCGCGAACGACATCGTGAACCCGAAGCTGGTCATGAATCGGCCGACGATGCCGCCCATGAAGCCGACGGGGACGAAGATGGCGATGAGCGAGAGCGTGGTCGCCAGCACCGCAAGGCCGATCTCGCGCGTGGCCTCGACGGCAGCCTGGAGCGGAGGCCGTCCTTTCTCTTCCACAAACCGATAGATGTTCTCGAGGACGACGATCGCGTCGTCTATGACGATCCCGACCGATAGAGTCAGGGCGAGAAGCGTCATCGAGTTCAGCGTGAACCCCTGGTACCAGATCAGTCCGAACGTGGCGATGATCGATGTTGGAATCGCCACCGCGGCGATGATCGTGGATCGCCAGTTCCACAGGAAGATCAGTACGACGGCGGCCGCGAGGATCGAGCCCACGACGAGGTGCTCTTCGACGCTGCGGATCGACGCCTTGATGAACTCGGACAGGTCTCGTACCACGCGAATGTCGTAGCCGGCAGGGACGAGCGGCGCGATGTCGGCGAGGCGCTCCTTCACCGCGTCGACCACCTGCACTGTATTCGTTCCCGACTGCCGTCTGACCGTCAGCAGGACCGTCGGCTCTCCGTCCAGGCTCGCCTTGGTCGTCGCCTCCGCCATGCCGTCCTCGATGGTGGCGACATCGCGCAGCATGATCGGATGCGTGTCCTTCTGGCGGACCACGATATTGCCAAACTCCTGAGTCGACTCAACCCGGCCCCGCGTGCGGAGCGTCAGCGCCGTGCCGCCCTGTTCCACGCGCCCGCCAGGAATTTCGGTGTTCTGCGATTGCAGCGTACGCGATACGTCCGTGACCGTGAGGTTGTAGGCTCGGAGACGCGCTGCATCGAGTGTGATGTTGATTTGACGCGCGCGGCCGCCCGAGACCACGACCTGGCCGACGCCGTTGACGCTCTCAAGCTGACGCCTGAGTGTCTTGTCGGCGTACTCGGTGATGTCGCGGACGGGCTTCTTCGCGGACACCGCGAGCGTCAGCACCGGCGCCGCATCCGGATCGAACTTTTCGACCGTCGGCTGCTGAATCGTCTTTGGCAGAAGCGGCAGCACGCGATTCACGCGGTCGCGCACTTCCTGCGCCGCCACGTCGGCGTTCTTCTCGAGCAGGAAGGAGATGACGACCTGGGAGATGCCTTCCGACGAGTTGGACCGCAACTCGTCGATGGCGCTGATCGTGTTCACCGCCTCTTCGATCTTGTCGGTGATCTCCGTCTCGACCTCCTCGGGCGCCGCGCCTGGCAGTCGCGTAGTGACGACGACCGTCGGGAAGTCAACCTTGGGAAATCGATCCACTCCAAGCTGGGTGAACGCAAACGCGCCCACAACCGTGAGCGACAGGATCAGGACGCTGGCAAAGACGGGACGCTTGACGGATATTGCTGCGAGCCACTGCATGATGATTCTCTGAAGATGACGGACACAACTTGCTAACGTGGAGAAGGATCACTTGGACGCGCGGGCGCGCACGTCCATGCCATCGGAGAGATGCCCCTTCGGGGCGGTGGCGACGGTGTCTCCCTTGACCACACCGCTCGTCATCTCGACCTGCTGCCCGACGGTCTCGCCGAGCGTCACGATGCGCTCCTCGACCTTGTCCCCCTTGATGACGTAGACGCGGCTGGTGCCCGACATCGTCTCGACGGCGGTAGCCGGCACGAGCAGCGCGGGCGCGGCAGCGGGCTGCTGAATCGATGCCGTCGCGAAGAGGCCGGGCTTCAGGCGGCCGTCGTGGTTCGGGGCAACGGCTTCGACTGTCAGCGCGCGCTGATCGGCACGCAGCGAGGGAGAGACGTAGCGCACCCTGGCCGGGAAAGTCTGGCCCGGGTAGGCATCCACCGAAATCTGCACTGGCTGTCCGTCCTTGATCAACGCGACCGCCTGTTCTGGAACCGTCAACTCGACGCGCATCGGATCGACCCGCACAACCGTTGCGACGTGCGCGCCGCGCGTGACGTAGTCGCCGACACTGACGACGCGCTCGGCGACGAGGCCGGCGAAGGGTGCACGAATCGTCGTGTCGGCAACGGCCTTGCGAGCGAGCTCGATCCGCGCGCGCGCCGCCTGAAGCGATCGGTACGACTGTTGCGCCACGTTCTGCGCGACCTGAAACTGCTGCTGCGCCGCGTCGACCTGGGCGCGACGCTGGTCGTACTCGCTCTGCGAGACGACCTTCTGATCGAGCAGCGACTTGATCCGCGAAAATTCCGCCGTCGCGAGATCGAGTGCGGCTTTCGCGTTCATGACGTCAGGGACGCGCGTAGGGTCGAACGGCTGTCCTTCGGACAACCCCAGCCGCGCCTCGATCTGCGCCGCGTTGGCCTCGGCCTCGAGCAATTGCGCCGAGGTTTCGGTCCCGGAGATACGCGCCAGGACGGCGCCCTCGGCGACATGCGATCCGCGCTCGACTGGCGCGGCGATCACCCGCCCTGGCGACTCCGCGCTCACTTCCGCCTGCTCGTCGGCGGCGAGCGAACCGGTCACGCGCAAATACCGATCGATCGACCGGCTTTCGACGCGGGTCGTGTCGACGGCGAGCGGCTCGGCCTTGGCTTCCGCCTTTACCGTCGTGCTCTCCCCGCCGCAGCCGGCCGCTCCTACGGCGACCGATGCGATGAGAATGCCTGGAAGAATGTGACGCCACTGAACGGTCATGACTCTCGCTCCGATATGAAGCCGGTTACTGGCACGGCTCCGAATCAAAAGTGTGCGGGATGCCTGCACGCAAGCCCGTGAGCGCCGCCTCGAGTGTGTCGTGCGCGAGCGCATCCGCGTCTTCGTGCGGCCCAAGACGGCCGCATAAGCGCATCACAGCCACGCCGTGAATCGCCGCTGCAAGAATTCTGAAAACCGCGTCCGGTTTGGTGTGCGCGGGCAGCAATCCCTGATCGACGACGCTCTGGATGTGCGCCGACATGCGACCTTTCATTTCCCGGATGAAACCAAAGCGTTGCCAGTCCTTGCTGATTGGCGGGACGGATCGGTCGAGAAACATCAGCGCGAAATACTCGGGATGCTCCTTGCTGAACTGGTATAACCGCCAGAAACCAGCTCGAATCTTGTCAAAGGGATCGGCAATCGACATCTCGTCCCCCGGCGCGAACAACATCCGAAACCCCTCTTCCGCGAGGGACAGGAAGATGTCGTCCTTACTGGGGAAATACCCGTAAATGGCGGCAGGGCTGTACTCAATCTTTTCCGCTATTTTTCTGATCGAAACGTTCTGATAGCCCTCGGCAACAAACAGGTCGCGGGCGGCATCGAGAATGGCTCGCGCGACCGCCTCACGCTCTCTTTCGTGACGTTCCTTGACCCCCAACTGAGCCCCTTTCCCTGGAAGACAGAATCTGCTGAACGGTGTTTAGTATTCTAACATCGTTAGACGACAAACGGAACCTGATGGTTCCTCAGCCATGGCGTATGCTCTGCCCTCATGGGGAAAATCAGTGCGGAAGAGGCGCGTCATCGACTAGGTGACCTGCCGGGGTGGACGCTGGAGGGGGACGTCATCAGGAAACAGTTCACATTTCCTGGTTTCCCGGAGGCGGTTGCCTTCATCGTCCGCCTCGGCTTTGCCGCCGAGTCGGTCGACCATCATCCGGATCTGCTCGTGAACTACAAGCGGGTCACGGTCTCCTACAGCACCCACAGCGAAGGCGGGCTCACCGACAAGGACTTCGAGGGGGCACGCGCGGCGGCCGCTATCGCCAGCGCCGCCGGAGGGAAGTAAAAAGGCAAAAGGCAAGTGAGAAAAGCTAAGCGCCTGTAGTGAGAAAAGCCAAGCGGCCCGAACGGCTCAACAGATGCAACTAAAGAACACCTACAGCGCCCGCGAGGTGGCGTCCCTGACAGGGTTGTCGGCGCGACAGCTTCAGTGGTGGGACGCTCGCCGGCTGTTCGCGCCGGCGGTCGCACCGAGGCGGACCGCTGCTGGCGGGTTTACCGAACGCCGCTACACGCCTGTCGATCTGCTCGAGCTGATGGTGCTCGCGGATCTCCGCCAACAGGGTCTGTCTGTCGGAAGGATTCGCCTCCTGCTCGAAAGGCTTCGGGAGAAGTTCGGGATACGACTGTTCGAGGCCGTTGGCGGCGCAGGCACGATCACGCTGCTGACGGATGGTCGTGAAGTGTTCGCTCGAACCGCCGACGGCGAGTTCATCAACATCCTGCGGGCGCCGGATCAGCCGATGCTGGTAGTTGGCGACGAACCGATGCTGCGTGAGTTGACAGCGCGAACGAAGCCAGCGAAGAAGAAAAGAAAAGTTGGGCGGAAGCCCAGGCCGCGGGCCGCGAAGCCGTAGATCGCGTTATCCGATCGGAAAGACCTTATCGAGACCGTCGGCGGGACGTGGAATCACATGCACACCGACCAGCTCTCCAACACGCCGCGCCGCGGCCGCGCCCGCGTCCGTCGCGGCTTTCACCGAAGCCACATCGCCACGGACGATTGCGGTGACGAGCCCCGCATCGACCTTCTGCCAGCCGACGAAGACGACGTTGGCGGCTTTCACCATCGCGTCAGCGGCTTCGATCATGCCGACGAGGCCGCGCGTTTCGACGAGCCCCAGCGCTTCACCGGGAAGTTCTTTTGCCATGAGGGTGCGGATGCAATTCCGCGACCAGTCTACTACGCCCTTGATGGTTCCTACAGAAATCCCAGCGTCGATTGCGCCGTGAAGCCCGGAAACACTGGACGCGTGTCCGTGAGGCCGAGGTGCCCCTTGACCACCTCCGCGAAGACTGCCCGGAAATCGGTCGTCACCGACAGGTCGCGTCCTTCGTACCGCTGCTCCCGTGCGAGGCCCGGCCAGCGGCCGTAGACTTTTCCTCCTCGAACAGAGCCGCCGATGATCATCATCGCGTTCCCGTGGCCGTGATCGGTTCCTCGATTTCCGTTCTCCGCAACCGCGCGGCCGAACTCAGACATCGTCAGGATCACGACATCCTGCATCCGATCGCCGAGATCGCGGACGAGAGCGGTGAGGCCGCGGGCCAGGTCGTCCAGACGGGTTGCGAGCAACCCGACTGCCGCGCCCTCGTTCACGTGATGGTCCCAGTTGCCGGATTCAGCAAACGCCACCTCGAGACCCACGTCCGCCTTTACGAGCTGAGCGATCTGGCGAAGCGCCTCGCCGAAGGCCGACCGTGGGTACTCCGCCCCGTTCGCGGGCGTGTATTGACCAAGGTTTGCGGTCTTCAGCATCTTCACCGCGTCGAACGCCTCGCGCCCTGTGGAATGGAGCACGCTGTCGGCGGCAGCGGCATATTCAGCCTCGAACGAGGACTGGACCATTTCGCTGGCGCCTCCGCCGCGGATCCCGAACTGGCTGATCTGGCCGATCGCAAGCGCGGGTTCGAGGCCCTGCAGCGCTCGTGGAAGCTGCGGCGCGAGCGCGACGGCGCGGAACGGCGTTGCTGCCTGATGCTCGCGTGCATGCAGGTACCGATTCAACCATCCGTCCTGCGTGCTTTTCACGCCCGGCGTCGCCGTCTCCATGTAGTCCTGCGCGTCGAAATGCGAACGTGTGCCGTCTGGCGAGCCGCAGGCGTGTACGACTGCCATCTGGCGCGCATCGAACAACGGCTTCAATGGCGCGAGGCGCGGATGCAACCCGAAGAAGCCATCGAGATCGACGGCCGAATCCGGCGAGCCGCCTGGACGCGGGATGGCGAGCGTGGGTCGGGCGCTGTAATAGTCACGCTCGCCGAAGGGCACGATCATGTTCAGCCCGTCGACGGCCCCGCGCTGAAAGATCGTAATCAGCACGCGGCGGCGTGCATCCGCCGCGGCGACGGTCCGGGCCAGGAACGTGGGGGCGAATCCAAGGCTGACGAGCGCGAGCCCGCCGTTCTTGAGAAAGATGCGTCGGGAGATCATGGTCGTTACCTTCTCTGGAACTCTGGTGAGCCGAGGAGCAGCGCGACAGCCTGAGGCGGCCGCGACGCCTTTGCGACGGTCGCTCGCGTGGTGACAGAGATATCGCCTCCGAGAACCTGATCGACAATCTCATCGCGGGCCGCGTCGAGCGAGAGGTCGCGCGTTGGCGAAGGGGTGCGCACGCCTCGCATCCGTCCCTCGGTAAGCGCGACAGCAAAATTCATGCGGCTGAGTAGCGCGCCGGTGTTCACCCACGCATCGGCGCGATCCGCGTAGCCGGTGGGCGGCTGGCATTGATACGGCGGCATGCCGAGCTCGCGCATCGCCTGCACGAGCGGCATGGCGTTGATCGAGTCCGCCGAGGTTGCCCGCGCGGCGGAGGTGACGAATTCGAAGGGCGTCTTCACCTTCGCGCGATAGGCCTCGGGCGCGAAGAATTCGCGCGAGGTCACAATCGTCCGGACCACCTCACGAATGTCTCCTTTGGTCTCGCGAAAACGCTGCGCCGCCCGATCGACCAGCGCTGGCGGCGGGACATCGGACACCAACCGGCGGACGAGCTTGGTCGCGATGAAATGCGCGGTCGATGGATGCGACGCCAGGATGTCGAGCACTTCTTCTCCATCGTGCCTGCCACCGCCTGCTTTGATCTTGTGGCCGAGCACCATCTTCTCGCCGTCGTCGTGCATGCGCGGTTCGTACTGGAACCCGCCACCCTGCCTCGGATTGGCAATCGTCCATCCGGTGAAGGCGCGAGCGACCTCCTGCACATCCTTCTGCGTGTAGCCGCCATCCACACCAAGCGTGTGCAGCTCCATCAGCTCGCGCGCATAGTTCTCGTTCAAACCGCGCGGCTTACGATTCTGCGCATTCTGCGGCAGGTCCGCGACGGTACGTTTCCGAGGCATCATCGCGTCCTGTCCGGGCCGTCCGAAGACACGTCGAGGATTCGGCCGGGTGTTGCGATTGTTCGGTGCCGCGGTTGTCGCACCTTCGGGGGCTGCGCTCTGCCAGTTGTCGAGGTAGAAGAGCATCGCCGGGCTTTCGGCGGTGGCCCCGAGCAGATCGCGAAACTTTCCGAGCACGTGCGGACGAATGGCGTCGCGTTCGTACTCGGTGAGATAGTTGCGAGTCAACCCCTTTCCCGCGAAAACGTTGAAGTGGTTGAACCAGAAGTCCACCATGACTTCGTTGAGTTGCCGCTCGCTGTAGACCGCTCTGAGTATCTTCTGCTGAGCCAGATCGGTGAAGACCTGTCGCTCGGCCCGCATCAGTTCGGTCTGTTCCGGCGTTCGCAGGTCCTTCTTGTCGGTGGTCGACTCTTGAGGTTGTGCCGAGGCCTGTTGCTGCGTGCGTCGTCGCTCCATCTGAGCAGGCATGAAGTAGTCTTCGGCGAGATCCCGGCTGCTCCGCGTGAGCGTGTCGAGCCCTGCGAGGTGCGAGGTCAGTGCCGTGTCTGCAATCGTGTCAGGCCGAAGCTGCTGGTCGATGTACTTGTCGAGGCCGATTCTGCGAACGCGCTCCAGGTCTCCCGGGCCAGGGCCGAAACCCAGACGATTCAACACGTGGACGATGGTCTTGTCGTCCGGGTGTTCAGGGATTGCGGACTCTCCTCCCGCGGCGGTCAACCGGGCGAGCGGCGCGGCCGGAACAAGAATCAGCGCGATGATGCTGCCAAGTATTGGAACCGTGGTCCGCGAAATCGGTCGAACCGTTGGCATCTGCATGATTGAGGTCCCCGCTCCCGGGCCGTATGCCGCGAGTCTGCAGATTTAGACAGGAACCGGCCTGCAGCAGTTAAATTCAGGGTTCTACGGGGTTCTACGGGGTTCTACGAGGTTCCCGCCAGGTTCTACGGTTCTACGAGTTCTACCGGCTTCGAGGAGGGTGTCCGGAATTTCGTGTGTGGGGCATAGCATGAGGAGTGACTATGCCCCGCAAACGGAAAAACCTGACACCCGACGCGCCGTTGGCCCCGGTCCCAGCGGAGATTCTCGACCAGTTCGTCGGCCAGGGCGCGATCTCTCCCGAGGAGCTCGATGCGGCGGTTCGGCGGTTCAAGAAAGCGATCATCGAGCGGGCGCTCGGCGGCGAGCTGACCCACCATCTGGGGTATCCGCCGGGCGGGAGCAAGCCGGAGGACACCACCAATCATCGCAATGGGACCGGCGGCAAGACGGTGCTGACCGACGATGGGCCGCTCGGCATCGACGTGCCGCGCGATCGCGCGGGGACGTTCGAGCCGCGGTTCATTCCCAAGCACGAGCGGCGCTTTACCGGCTTTGACGACAAGATCCTCGCGCTCTATGCGCGCGGGATGACGGTGCGCGAGATTCAAGGCTTTCTCGCCGAGATGTACGCCGTGGAGGTCTCGCCGGATCTGATCAGCACGGTCACCGACGGCATCGTCGCCGAAGTGACGGCGTGGCAAAGCCGGCCGCTCGAGCGGATGTATCCGGTCGTGTTCTTCGATGCGCTGCGGGTCAAGATTCGCGACGAAGCGACGGTCCGCAGCAAGGCGATCTACCTCGCGCTCGCCGTGCTGCCGGACGGCAGCCGCGACATCCTCGGCCTGTGGATCGAGCAGACCGAAGGCGCGAAATTCTGGATGAAGGTCTTCAGCGATCTCAAGACGCGCGGCTGCCAGGACATCCTGATCGCGGTCACCGATGGCCTCAAGGGCATGAGCGAGGCGCTCGCCGCGGTGTTTCCCGAGACGACGCTGCAGACCTGCATCGTGCATCTGATTCGATACAGTCTGGACTTCGCGAATTGGAAAGAGCGCAAGCCCATGGCGACCGCGCTGCGGCCCATCTACACGGCGGCAAGCGCCGAGGCCGCGAGTGCCGCGCTGGACGACTTCGAGCGCGGCCCCTGGGGCCGGAAGTTTCCGACCGTCGTGGCGTCCTGGCGCCGCGCCTGGACGCACGTCATTCCGTTCTTCGCGTTTCCCCCCGACGTCCGCCGACTGATCTACACGACCAACGCGCTCGAGAGCGTGCACGCGCAGCTGCGCAAGATCATCAAGACCCGCGGCCATTTCCCGACCGACGAGGCGGCGACGAAATTGATGTGGCTCGCGCTCCGCAACATCACGGCGAAGTGGGTGCAAGCACCACGCTACTGGCGGCCCGCGATGAATCAATTCGCGATTCTCTACGAAGGGCGCTTTTCGCCCTCGAACGTGTAAAATGCCAACGGCGCATGGACGCTGCCGGAGCCGTGGACGCACAGAACGCGCCCACCGCTCCTTGGAAAACCGCCCAGAACGCGGTTTCCCACAGCGCCCACACGCATCACCCTTTGACAGGAGACGAGGAACGAAGACCGAACGTCGTCAACCGCTTCACACACGAAATTCCGGACACTCCCGCTTCGAGCGTCCCTGCAGAACCCTGCAGAACCCTGCAGAACCCTGCAGAACCCTGTAGAACCCTGTAGAACCTCGCAGAACCCTGCCTTTAGCCTCACTTCAGGGCGCTCAGGATCTCGCGCGCCGCATTCTGACCAGGTCCTCCGGTGACGCCTCCACCCGGATGTGTGCCCGATCCGCAAAGGAAGAGTCCGGGGATTGGAGTTCGATAACGAGCCCACCCGAGAACGGGACGCATGGTGAACAACTGGTCGAGCGACAGTTCCCCGTGATAGATGTCGCCCCCGGTGAGTCCAAATATGTGTTCCAGGTCCCGCGGGGTCAGAACCTGCGCATGTTCGACGCTGGCTTCAAGGTGCGGTGCATGACGTTCGAGTGTCGTCATCACGTTCGACAAGATCTCGGATCTTGCCGTTTCCCACTCGCGCCCGCCCGCCAGCTTGTACGGCGCGAACTGCATCGCCACGGACATCACGTGCTTGCCGGCAGGCGCAAGGGATGGATCCACCAGGCTGGGGACCGTGATGTCCAGGTACGGGTGCGGCGAGATCTCGCCGTACTTCGACGCGTCGAATGCCTGCTCGAGATAATCGATACTGGGGCCGATGTGAATCCGCCCTCGAAGATCTGCGTAGCCCGTGATCCCGGCAAACGCGGGTAGCGTGGAGAGCGCCAGGTTGACCTTGGCGACGGTGCCACGGCAGCGGTAGTTCCTGATTCGCGTTAGAAATCCCGGATCGAGATCGACCGGGTCCACGAGATCGAGAAACGTCCGTTTTGGATCGGCGTTGGAAATCACCGCCGTCGCTGGGATCTCGCGTCCATCGTCGAGCAGGACGCCTGCCACTCGGCCGTCGTACACGAGCACGCGGCGCACGTCGGCTGTGACGCGGATCTCGGCTCCGGCTTCGCGCGCGGCGTCGGCCATGGCCGCGGTGAGAACTCCAGGTCCTCCCTTCACCGTGATGCTGCTGCCTCCAGGAGCTGGATCTGCCGCCGCGGTGAGCAACAGGACGGCGGCCGTACCAGCCGACCAGGGGCCCTGGGCACCGCCGAAAATGCCGCGCGCGGCGACTGCCGCCCGGAGCAAATCATCCTCGAACCACTCACTCACCAGATCGCCGACCGGCATCGGTCCCCAACGCAGCAATCGGAATCGATCCTTCTTTTCAAGCGCGCGGAATCGGCGCCCCGTCTTGAGCAGCTCCCACATATCACCGCGGTCGGGTGCGTCGAGCGAGGGCGGGGTCGTGGTGAGCAGCGCCGCGACAAAGCGAGTGAAACGCGCGAGCGTGTCGCAGAACTCGACGTACCGTTCTGCGTCCTTCGCTGAAAGCGCGCGAATGGCTTCCGCCGTTCGCCGTTCATCTATCGAAAACACGAGCGGAGGGCCGTCGGCTGACAACGCCACGAGCCGCGGATCGGGACGTATGAACTCGACGCCGCGCTGCTCGAGCCGCATGTCACGCACGATCGACGGCCTGAGTGGACCGATCGTGTGCGCCAACGCCGGGCATCTGAACCCTGGGCCGATTTCTTCTGTTGTCGCCGCGCCACCAACGATCGATCGGCGTTCGAGCACCAGCGGCTTCAGTCCCGCCTTGGCGAGGTAGAACGCTGTCGTCAGCCCGTTATGTCCCGCGCCGATGATGACGACGCGGCTCACCGTCGTCCTCCGGTGTCCTTCAGAATGCGTTGAGCGGCGTTCCGGCCGGGGGCTCCCATGATTCCGCCGCCGGGATGCGTCGCTGAGCCGCACATATAGAGACTCTTGACTGGCGTACGGGTACTGGGCCCAGCCCGGCGCAGGGCGGAGGAAGAAGAGCTGCTCGAGTGTGAGCTCGCCTTGAAAGATGTTTCCTTCCGACAATCCGAACTCGCGCTCGATGTCGAGCGGCGTCAGCACCTGGCGGTGGAGGATGATCTTCCGGATGTTCGGCGCATATTCGGCGATGGTATCGATAACGGTATCGCCGAACGCATCGCGCTCGTCGTCCCACGAAGACCCTTCACGCAGGTGATACGGTGCGTACTGCACGAAGCAGGACATCACGTGTTTCCCAGGCGGCGCGACCGATGGGTCTGTCAGGCTCGGGATCACCATGTCGATATATGGATGTCGCGAGTACCGTCCGTACTTCGCGTCGTCGTACGCGCGCTCCATGTAGTCCACGCTTGGCGAGATGGAAATCGCGCCGCGCAAGTGCGGACCGGCACCGGGGATCGCCTTGAAATCCGGCAGCGCGTCGAGGGCGAGGTTCACCTTGCCCGACGATCCGCGAAACTTGTACCGGCTGACGTCCTCCGCGAAGTCGGGAGGTAGATGTTCGGTGCCCACCATCTTCAGGAACGTGACACGCGGATCCACGCTCGAGGAGATCACGTTGGCTGTCAGGTAGTCGCCGTTCGCAAGAACGACGCCGACGGCTGCTCCATCTTTTACGATGATTCTCGAGACCGCGGCCTCGGTGCGGATCTCGACGCCGACTTCCCGTGCCGCGCCGGCGATGGCTTCGGAAATGGCACCGGTCCCGCCGCGCGACAGGCCCCACGAGCGAAACGCGCCGTCGATTTCTCCCATGTAGTGGTGCAGGAGCACGTAGGCGGTCCCCGGTGAGCGCACGCCGAGAAAGGTTCCGATGATGCCCGATGCTGCCATCGTCGCCTTCAGCACGTCGGTCTCGAACCACTGATCGAGAAAGTCGGAGGCGCTCATGGTCATGAGCTGGATCTGGTTGTACTTGTCGCTGTCGCTGAGCGCCTGAAATCGACGGACGAGCGACATCAGATCCATCAACCCGCGCGGTTCGAGCGACGTGGGATCGGGCGGCGTCATGGTGAGGATCGGCTTGACGAACCGCCCCATGTCCACCATCGCCTTGCCGTACTCGTCGTAGGCCTCGGCATCGAGCTTGGAGTGCCGGGCGATCTCGCGGCGCGTGCGCGCGTGGTCGTTCACGCGCCACAGATAGTTCCCGTCAGGCATCGGCGTGAAGGTGCCGTCGAGCGGCAGCACTTCCAGGCCGTGCCGCGGCAGATCGAGCTCGCGAATGATCTCGGGGCGAAGCAGCGACACGACGTACGAGCAGACGGAGTACTTGAAGCCGGGAAAAATCTCTTCGGTGACCGCAGCGCCCCCCAGAACGTGGCGGCGTTCGAGGACGAGGACCTTGCGCCCTGCGCGGGCGAGGTAGGCTGCGTTCACTAGCCCGTTATGGCCACCGCCAATGATGATGACGTCGTAGTTCATGCGAGTACGGCCCAACCATCCAACTATCTACGAGGAAGAAGAACAGGGGACTGCGTGCGCAAGGCACGCACGCTCAGAGGCCGGCGGTTCGAGAGCAGAGCAGGGCGAGCATCAGGATTTCCTGCATTCTACTCTGCGTAATCGAGTTGGACAGATCGACGACACAACCTCTTCAGTGGGATAGAATCTTTGGATGAGAGACGCACGGGCGGCCGTTTGCTGGCGTCATGGATGAACAGTTCGGCTAGCCAACTGCTAGTCACGCCATAAACATTGGAGTCTAAGGCACTTAATCGAGTGCAACGGCCGCACGCCGGCGGCAGCCTGTTGCTAAGCGCGAGCCGATGAGAATCATGGCGCTTAGGCCGCGAGCGTCGCCGAGCACGTTTTTGGGTTGGATAGATCGCTGCCCTGGCTCACGAACGACGGCACCGCGTTTCGAACCGTCATGCGCCACCGCCCGCCGGTCAGCGACCTGACGCCAACTGCGTGATCCCCATGGGAGCGTAGGCCGCACGTCTACGGCAAGCTGCTCGAAGGGGAAGCGGATCTCAAACGCAACGATGCTCGGAGCGCGCTGGCAAAGTTCAAGGAGGCCCAGGTTCTGTCCGACACGTGGCTCGGTCGGGCCGGTCTCGGGCGCGCGTATCTTGCGGCAGGCGGTTATGCCGAAGCCGATTCGGAGTTCGAGCGCTGTCGGAAGCGCCGGGAGAAGCGACGGCGGCTCTTCTCGATGACGTGCCAACGGACCCGGTGGCTCCGCCCTGTGTACTACTACCTTGGCCGCACGAAGGAAGCGATCAAACCGGGGAGCGGCGCCGAGCCGTTCAAGACTTTTTCAGCATCAAGAGCGGCGCCGATCCGACCGACACGATGGTCACTGACGCGCGCCGCCTCTCCGCGGCGAAGTAGCTCGCGGCTCGCGACTCGCGGCTCGGATCCGGGATCCGGGATTCGATCGATCCGGGATCCAAGGATTGGGATTAGGGATATCGAGGATTCGAGGATTCGAGGATTCGAGGATTGAGGATTCAAGGATTAGCGATTCAGGATCAGTGATCAGTGATCAGGGATTAGCGATTCAAATGCCGATCGGTACCGCGCTACACGGGCGCACGCTGGCGCTGTGCGAAAGCCTGAATTACCGGGAATGGGCCGGATACTATGCGGTCAGCGCGTACGAAGGGCATCACGAACACGAATACAACGCGATCCGTAATGCGGCCGCGTTGATCGACGTCTCGCCGCTCTTCAAGGTACATGGTGACGGGGAAGGATGCGGCACGGTTCGTCGACCGGATCATCACGCGCGACGTGTCGAAGATGTCCGTCGGGCAGGTCTACTATACGCCGTGGTGCGACGAGCACGGCCGCGTCATCGATGACGGGACCGTGTCGCGGCTCGAGGAACAACGATTTCGGTGGACTGCCGCCGATCCGAACCTGCGGTGGTTTTCACAGAATGCCATCGGCATGGATGTCGTCATCGAAGACGTATCCGAGCGGGTCGCTGCGGTTGCGCTCCAGGGGCCGACATCGGCGGGGCTCCTCCATGCCGTGGCGAAGGCGGACATCGATCATCTGAAGTACTTCCGCGTCACAAGTGGGACGATTGCCGGCGTCAGCGTCGATATTTCCCGGACCGGGTATACCGGGGATCTCGGTTACGAGATCTGGATGCCGTCGAGTGAGGCCGTTCGCGTGTGGGACGCGCTGATGCTCGGAGGCAAGCCGTTCGACATCAAGCCGGCGGGGATGCTCGCACTCGACGTCGCGCGGATCGAAGCTGGATTGCTTCTCATCGAGGTCGACTTCTTCAGCAGCAAGAAAGCCATGATCGGTTCGCAGGCGTATTCACCGTACGAGATGGGGCTGGGGCGCCTCGTCAACCTCGAGAAGGGTCGATTCATCGGTCACCGGGCTCTGTCGCAGGAGCAGAAGTCCGGTCACGCACGACAGGTCGTCGGGCTGGAGATCGAGTGGACCGAGGTCGAACGCTTCTATGAACGAGTCGGGCTGCCGCCGACCGTTGGCGCAACGGCGTCTCGAGTTGCCGTTCCTGTGTACCGCGATGGTCGACAAGTGGGGAAGGCCACATCGACCACATGGTCTCCCGTGCTGAAAAAAATGATCGCGCTCGCAACGATCGATCGGCCTCACTACGCCGAAGGGGCGGCGCTGGAGATGGAAGTGACCGTCGAGGCGGTTCGCCATCAGGTGCCGGCACGGGTGGTTGCGACCCCGTTCTTCAATCCACGCCGCAAAGTGTTGCCGCCGCCTGTCTGACCTGGCGGGTCAGACTCCGGTGCCCCCGCCCGCACGAGCTGACACTTTTTGTCACCGCTGTCATTTTCGTCACTCTGCCGGTGTACGGTTTACCGTCTCGTTACGTTGATTCAAGCAATGGCAGCCCACGCCGGTCTGGCCCTCGTTTGGTCCAATCCGGCCTTTTTCCCCGCAGTGTTCCAGTATCATCGGACCGATACTAAAGTCACGATGCGGGACCCTGGTACCCCTCCGAAGCCACTCGAATCCACTCAAGAGTTGCTCTCTCTCGTTCGCCAGGGCGATAGCGACGCGCTCGACCGTTTGTTCGCGCGATGCCTGCCGCCTCTGCGGCGCTGGGCTCGCGGACGACTGCCACAGGCCGCGCGTGGCGCGCTCGACACGCAGGATCTCGTTCAGGACACGGTCGTCAACTCGCTCCGGCGCCTCGATCGATTCGACTCGCGCCACGAAGGCGCGCTCCAGGCGTACCTGCGTCAGGCCGTACTCAATCGGATCCGCGACGAGGCGCGTCGATTCACCCGTCGTCCGCCGGCCGCGGAGTTAACGGACTCGTTCGAGTCGGAGGGGGCCTCGCCTCTCGACATCGCGATCGGTCGCGAGGGCGTGGCGCGATATGAAGCCGCGCTTCAACAACTGCGTCCCGCCGATCGTGAAGCGATCATCGGGCGCCTCGAACTGCAACACGATTATCAGGAGCTCGCAATCATTCTAGGCAAGCCAAACGCCAATGCCGCGCGCGTCGCCGTCACGCGCGCCCTCGCTCGATTGATGGAGCATCTCAATGCCTGAGCGCGACGCGTACCAGTCGCTGCTCGAATCCGTGGCAGATGGCGCCCCGGTAGACTGGGCGTTGCTCGATGCGTCGGCGGCGACGAGCGCCGAGCGCACTCGTTATCGCAATCTCCGTTTGGTCGCGAGGGTCGCAGAGCTGCACCGCACGCTGGTTCTCGAAGAAGAGGACGAATCCGGATCGATCCCCGCCGTTGACGAACACTCCGTCGTGGATCCCTCGGTGTGGGGCCACCTCTCGATTACGTCCCGAGTTGCATCGGGCGCGTTCGGGCGGATTTATCGCGCACACGACTCCCAGCTGAATCGCGACGTCGCTCTGAAGCTGCTGCGCGGCGACATCACGATGTTCCGTCCAGTGGAGCGCCTCCTCGCCGAGGCCCGCACGCTGGCTCAGGTCCGTCATCCGAACGTCGTCACCGTCCACGGCGCGGACATCCGCGACGGCCGGGCGGGTCTCTGGATGGAGCTCGTCGAGGGGCAGACGCTCGAGGCGTGGGTCGGTGCTCACGGACGGATGGGAGCGGGCGAGGTGACGTCGGTCGGTATCGATCTCTGTCGCGCGCTGGCTGCGGTGCACGGCGCGGGCCTCGTGCATGGGGACGTCAAGGCGCAGAACGTCATGCGCGAGCAGGGCGGTCGAATCGTCCTGATGGACTTCGGAGCGGGACGTCCACAGGGGGCGGATGCTGCGGGAGTCGCCGGCACCCCGATGTATCTCGCGCCAGAGGTGCTCGCCGGCGGGCCGCCAACATCGCAGAGCGATCTCTATAGCGCCGGCGTTCTGCTCTTCCACCTGCTGACCCGAAGATTCCCTTACAACGGTGTCGACCTCGAAAGCCTGGGTGCCGCACACGCTGACGGCGATCGCCTGTGGCTTCGCGATCTGCGTCCCGACCTACCGTCGGAATTAGTTCAGACGATTGAACGTGCTCTTGAGTCGGATCCAGCGCGACGATTCGCGAGTGCCGGGGAAATGGAGCGCGCCCTTCACCGCGCGACTGGGTCGGCAAACCATGCAGAACCAGTTCCTGTCCCGGTCCCACCCGTCATTCGATGGCCGACATTACGGTTCGCTGCCACCGCCGCAGCACTTCTCATCCTCATCGTCGGGTTGGTCACATTTTCGCGGAACATAATCAAACCGGGTGGTACCGGAGCGACCAAATCAATAGCCGTGCTCCCACTGGTGGACGTGTCGGGCACATCGGGGCGACTGGCCATGGGAGAGGGACTGCACGATCAACTGATCACCACACTTGGTCAGATCAAATCGCTGCGCGTGGTCTCACGGACGTCGGTGCTGCAGTTCAAGGGATCTCAGTTGCCGTCTTCGGCCATCGCCAAAAGTCTCGGGGTGGACGCTGCGCTTGAGAGCACATTGTCGTACGTCGAGGGCGGTATCGCGGGGACTTCCCGGGTTCGGGTGAACAGCAGCTTGATGATTGCCGGCGAGAACGTGCCGTTGTGGTCAAAATCGTTCGACCGCCCGCTTGGTGAACTTCTCGCGTTGCAAGCGGACATCGCTCGCGAGGTGGCGACGGGTCTGGGCGTGGCGATTACGGCGTCGGAATCGACACGCCTCAGTCATCCGCAGCAGACGAATCCTGCGGCCGAAGCCGCGTACCTCCAGGGCCGGCACGAGTTCTCGCAGTACGGAACCGAGCATGCGCGGCGGGCACTCGAGGCGTTTGAGAGAGCGACACAGCAGGATCCCCAGTACGCGCTCGCGCACGCTGCCACGGCCGGGGTGTACATTGCGCTGGCAGCCCAAAACAATATCTCGAGTCCCGACGGTCGAGCGTCTGCCGTAGCGGCTATTCAGAAAGCATTGACCATCGACGAGAACCTGCCTGAGGCGCGGGCGGCACTCGCAGATGTGAAATGGAACTACGACTGGGACTGGCTTGGTGCGGAGGCAGAATACAAGCGAGCGCTTGACCTGAACCCGAGCTTCACCTATGCCAGGAAACGCTATGCCGGACTCCTGACAGCAGCGCGACGGTTAGACGACGGAGTTGAGGAGGCGGTGAAGGCAGAAGCGCTGGACCCCCTTTCTCCTGAAGCGATGACCGAGCATGGGATGATTCTTTACTACAAGCGTGACTACGCCGCCGCACGCGAGGTTGTCCATCGCGCCTTAGAACTGGAACCGAAGCGGGGCGCAGCGTTGGCTATCATGGGACGAATCGAGGAAGCCGAAGGTCGATTCGATACGGCACTGGACGTGCTAACGAAGATGCGCGACACAGTCGGAAGTGGGAACATCCCGCTGGAGACCGAGATCATTCGGCTCGAGGGTACTCACCGGCAGGCGCGCCGAAGCGGAGGGACATTTGACTGAGCTCCAACGGTCCGTGGCCGCCAACCACCAGCGCATCGCCTCCAAACACCTCGCGAACGTTGAACTGGCTTTCGGCAATCGAGATCGCGCCCTTGATTTCTTTGAAGAAGCAATCAACGACCTCGATCCATCGGTGCTGTGGCTGGCTGTTGATCCTCGTGTCGATGACCTCCGCTCGATGCCGCGCTTCCAAAAACTTCTCGCGCGGCTGCGCATCCCTGATGTGCCCAAAAAGTAACGGAGTTGACCGCATTCGGCGAGTAGCCTAGACTGCAGCACATTTCAGGGAGGTTCTTCAGTGGCAAAGTCCCGCAGCCGATCGCCAAAATCCCGTGCGTCTGCCAGCCGCGCCAAGGGCGCAAAGAAGGGCGCAACGAAGGGCGTGAAGAAGTCCGCCGTCAAACGAAAGAAGACGCCGGCAAGAGCAGCGCTCGCGTCTCTTCAGGAAACGCCTGAGGGACTGGATGTCAAGAAACTGAGAAAAGACATCGACGGGATCGTCGCGAAGCTGCAGAAGAGAATCGACGCGGGTGATCCTGCCAAGCGGCTCCCCGAAACACGCGACGCATTCATGCGCTGGGCGGTGGATATCGACGAGACTGTGTGCGTTGCCCCTGATGGACCCTGCGGGCCGGACATGTTCGTCGGCTCCTGACGTACGGTGAAGGAAGCGCGGCGAAAAACACTGCGAGTCAGGCGATCGCCGCACGTCCTGATCTACTGGCGTGATGGACAGCTGATCATTCGAAACTACGCCACGGGAACCGCGAGCATCGCCAATCCATTGGTGTGCGCGCTCCTGGATCTTTGTGGCGATTGGCAACCGACCGATGCGCTGTCCAGCGCGTTTCCTCCCGAAGCTGCTATCCGCGTTCCCGCGCTGATCGATCGGTTGGTGGAGCGCTCGTTCCTCGAGCGCTCCGACCGACAACAGGATCCACGGGTGCGGGCGATGACCACGCTCGACCGCTGGAACCCCGAAGCCGGATTCTTCCATACCGCCACGAAGGACGTCCGGTTCTGGTCGCGGCAGGAGGCGGCGCGCCGATCACGGGAACGAGATCCGCGTCGACCGGCCAGTCAGAAACGGTACCGAGGCGCGGAACGAATTGACCTGCCCAAACCACGGGATGGGCAGTTCGCGCGCATCGCGGTCGCGAGACGCACCTGGCGAAGGTTTTCAAAGTTACCGGTGACACTGCAGGATCTGTCCACCGTCCTCGGTTTGAGCGCTGGCGTTCAGAAGTGGGTGCGAGTCGGCGAGCGCGAGTCGGCGCTGAAAACCTCGCCATCCGGTGGCGCGCGGCATCCGATCGAATGTTATCTGGTCGTTCGAGACGTAGCCGGCCTGGCCCCTGCGATCTATCACTACGCGGCGGACCGCCACGTGCTCGAACGCATCGGCGCGGCAGTTTCAATTGACCGCATGCGCGCGTATGTGCCCCAAAGCGGTTATTTCGTGAAGGCGTCGGCGATGGTGTTCTTCACCGCCGTCCTCGCGCGGCAGCTGTGGCGATATCCGTACTCCCGCGCGTACCGAGCCGCGCTCGTCGAAGCCGGCCACGTGTGTCAGACATTCTGTCTGGCGGCAACATCACTCGGATTGGCGTCGTTTTCTGTCATGGGCCTGGCCGACTCGGTGATCGAGCGCGATCTTGGGATCGACGGAATCCGCGAGACAGTGCTCTACGCGACTGGGGTTGGCCGTCGACCCACCGGTACCGATTGGGCACCCCTTGCCCGTGGCAAGTTGGTCGCCCGCGAGAACCCCCGGCTCAAGCCTGCTAAGTAAAATCCTCTGTTCGTGGTCTTCTGCCCCAAGAGGCTGTTCGCTTTTAGCTGGGCGAGCGTTAGATCAGTAACAACCCATACAGCCGGAAGGGGACCATGAACTCAGTAATGACCTTGAGCAAACTGGCGACAAGACCCGGAACGACTTTTCGCGTGCGCGTGGATGATCAGAGCCGAAACTTCTGGCTGGAGAGGGAGAACGCCTGCCTGACGCAGAACAACGCACAGCTGCGGCTGCAACTGAAGGACCTCGAGGCCTCGTCACAAGCATGGATTCGGTTGTACGAGTCAGCCCTGGAGCGTGCGAACACGGCGACTGCCGAGGTCGCGTGGCTGCGGAAGGAGCTGGAGAACTGCTCTCAATCCAATCCCGACCGAACACGATAGATTTCAACGGTAGCTCAGCCATTCAGGCTGTCGGGCAGGCTGGCTGGCAGGGCTACAGCCCTGCGCTACAAGATCTTGAATCAGGGACGGACGATCACGATCGTCCGTCGTGCAGCTTGACGATCATCCGATCGAACGCGTAGAGAAGGTCCTCCCGATTCGAATAGGGTCCTGGCGTATACGCGCGCGAGCCGATGCCGGTCTGAGACAGCTCGCACACATGCCAGTCCTGACGGTTCGTCATGTCCCAGAAATCAATCGCATCGGACGCATTGAACCCGGGTTGCGCAAGCGTCTGAGGATGGAAGTGCCATTCGCAGATGTTCACGGTTCGATCGGGCGCCAGCGGCCACAGCGTGTGCACCAGCATGTAGTCCGGGTGCAGACTGAGCAGCATGTTGGGAAAGATCGCGTAGTAGTAGACACGCCGGACGTCATCCTTCGAGAGCCCGGGCAGAAACTCTCGAGGACACGAACCATCCATCGACAGGGTCGCCACCCCTGGCCGGAGATCCATCCGGCCACCCATGTAGGTCGCACGCAGCGGCTCGTTCTCGCCACTGAGGTAATGCGACAGCCGGTTGAGCGCGGGATGCAGATTCGGGCAGTGCAGACACTCGCTGTAGTTCTGAATCAGCAGTTTCCAGTTTGCCTTCACGTCATACACGATCCGGTGGCCCAGCCTCAGATCGTGCATGCGCCACGGCGTGAACTTCGCCGGTAGATCCGCCAGTTGCTCCGTGAGCGGCTGCGGCTCCCTCGATAGATTCAGAAAGATGTGACCGTCCCACACGTCCGCATGCACCCGGTGCAGCGGATACTCCTCCTTGCGGAAGTGGGGAACCTCCTCCATGTGTGGCGCGCCGATCAGCCGTCCGTCCAGGTCGTAGGTCCACGAGTGATAGGGACACTGGATGCTTCCGGAGAACACACCCGCGTCGTCCGTACAGAGCTTCGTCCCACGATGGCGGCAGACGTTGTAGAACGCGTTGACGCGCCCAGATGACGTCCGAGTCAGGATGATGCTCTCGCCGAGCACCTCGCGTACCGAGGAACTGGCCCGGTCTCTCGACCTGCTCGGTGCGGCCGGCGCAGATCCACATACGCCCGAATAGACTCTCCATCTCCCTGTTGAAGAAGTCGACGTCCACGTAGTACGCGGCGGGAAGCGTCGAGGCTCCCTCGGGCATCACATCGCGCGGCTTCACGGCGACATCGTTCGGTTGTGACATCAGTAATTCCCGTGTGTCCGTCGAATGGAAATGATACAACCTCGCGGTGCAGGCGACGACGGATTCACGGGTGGACTTCGCCCTCAAACGCGAGCTTGGCCGATGGGATCTGACGGCAATAGGCGTCAATCAGGTGATCGGCGCGGCGGTGTTCGGCGTGCCGGCCGTGGTCGCGGCAAACACCGGGGCGTGGAGCCCGTGGATGGTCGGGGCTGTCGGAATCGCGTCCATGTTGATCGCGCTCACCTTCGCGGAGGTCGCGAGCCGTTTCGACGCCACAGGCGGCGCGTATCTCTACACGAAAGCGGCCTTCGGCCGCTTCGCCGGCTTCGAGGTCGGCTGGATGCTCTGGTTCACGCGCGTCGCGAGTTGGGCGGCGGTGATCAACGTCCTCGTGTCGTCGCTCGGCTTCTATTGGCCGCCGATAACAGCGGGAGCTCCACGCGCGTGGCTCATCACGATCATCATTGTCGTTCTTGCCGCGATCAACATTCGCGGTATCCGTCAGAGCAGTCTCGTCGTGAACCTGCTGACCTTCGGCAAGCTCCTTCCGCTGGCGATCTTCATCGTCGCCGGGCTCCTTTTCGTTGATTGGTCGCGTCTCAGACCGGGACCGTTTCCGTCGGCGGCGAACCTGTCGTCCACGGGGCTGTTGCTGATTTACGCGTTTGGCGGCTACGAGGTCGTGCCCGTGCCAGGCGGAGAAGCGCGAAATCCACGCCGCGACATCCCATTCGCCTTGATTTTGACAATCCTCGTCGTCGCTGCCGTGCTGACGCTGGCGCAGGTCGTCGCTGTCGGAACGCTCCCTGGTCTGGCTGCCTCTAAGACACCGCTGACGGACTCGGCGGCCGCGTTTCTCGGCGCCGGAGGCGCTGCGATGATCACGATCGCGGTCGTCTTGTCGGCTTCCGGAAATAACATGGGAGGCGCGCTGTCCGGTTCGAGGAACCTGTTCGCGCTTGCGGAGCAGGGCGACCTGCCCGCCTTCATTGCACGTGTCCACGAGCGGTACCGCACGCCCGTTACCGCGATCGTGATTACCTCTGCAATCGCGCTGGCGCTGGCGCTAACGGGCACGTTTCAGTCGATGGCCACCGCGAGCGCGATCAGCCGGCTCGTCGTGTATCTCGGTGCGTGCGCTTCGACCCTCCGTCTCCGCAGCAGGCACTTCGACAACACGGTGAATCCTCCGGCATTTGTCGTCCCATTCGGTCCCGTCATCCCCATTGCCGCCATCGTCATTGGCTTGACCGTGCTGGGAGGCGCCTCAGCGCTTCAGCTCCGCAATGGCGTCCTCGCGTTGGGCGTCGGTGCCGTCCTCTACGGAGTTGCCGTGAGACGGTCGAATCGCTAATCACTAATCACTGATCCTGAATCCCTGATCCTGAATCCTTGAATCCTGAATCCTTGAATCCCGAATCCCGAATCCTCGAATCCCCAATCCTCGAATCCAATCGCTGAATGCTGGAATTTCTGAATCTAAAAACGATTTCACAAAAAAGCCCTTCTCTCCTTATCCTGTCTGATCTTCCTCGCCAGCCGCCAGCCGCCAGCCGCCAGCCGCCAGCCGCGGCTTTGTTGACGATTAATGATCAGGGACGGCTAACACGTTGAACTTGAAGACCGCGACGGCGTAGGCGAACGGGGTCATCAGGCCCAACGCCCAGATCACGACCGTCAGCGCCGACTGCATCATGCTGTTGGGCGCAAGGACGGCCAGGACCGGCGCAAACAGGATCGCGAGCGTGCCGCCGGCGATCTGACTCAGAAGGATGAGTTCGAGGGGAGTTTTCAGGTAGGCGAGCTGAGTTTCCTGTATCTCGCGATAAGTGCGCAGCAGCGACACGATAGCGGCGATCGGCAGCACGAACCCCAGCAGCACGAGCAACGGAAACCCGAAGACGAGCATTGCCGCGATATACGGCGTGGTCAGCTTGTCGATGCTGGACGGGACAAAACGGACGAGACCCACGATGACAAGGGGCACGAGTCCGTAGGCGATGGTCATCTGCATGCCGGATTCCTTGATCCATTGCCGGCGTCGAGGAAAGATCTGCGTGAAATGAAACAGCAGGAGCGCGCCGACGCCGAGGGCGGCTATCACCGCTGCGGTTGCGGCAGCGGGGAGCTTGGTCGGATCGGTGAGGCCGCGCAGCCACCAGTACGTCGGAACTCCGAACACGATCAGATTTGAAAACGAAAACGCGAGAAACACACGCGTTCGGATGTCGCGCGGTCCACGCAGCCACGCCGCCAGGCCGACGGTGAGATACACCACAGCGGCGATGCCCTGGGTAATTCCGTCAAGCGCGGTGAACGCTGGTGCTGGAAGGTTGGTGAGATCCATCGCGCGTGACTATCCGTGCGATCGGATCACGAGCGCCTCAATTGGTCGACTTCGCGCTTCGCTGATAGACAATTTTTCCGTCGAAGATAGTAGCGGCGACCGGTGTGCGCCCGATTGCGGTTGCCGACGCGTCGAAGATATCCGTGGAGAGCACCACGAGGTCCGCCAGCATGCCCTTCCTCAGGGATCCCTTGCGCTGTTCGTCGAACGAGGCATACGCGGGCACTGACGTGAACGCGTTGATGGCTCGCTTCACGGTGACGCGCTCGGCCGGAGACCATCCGTCGTCGGGCAATCCATCCAGCGTTGAGCGCGTTGTCGCAATCTGAATCGCGATGAGCGGATTCATCGGTGCTGATGGCCAGCGGGTGCCGAACGCCAGCTGCCCTCGCGCGGAAACGACGCTGCCTGCCGGAAAGGCACGAGAGGTGCGTTCGGCGCCGACGGCATTCGCCCAGGCCTCGAGCCGTTCGGCCGTTGGCACCATGTCATCCGGGCGCATCGCTGCGATGGCGCCCAAGCGTCCGAACCGTGGAACGTCCACGGCGTCCACGAGCGCGACCCCCTCGATTCGATGCCGCCGATCCCGCGCAGGCTTGGGGTTGGATCGCGCCGCGTGTTCGAGGGCGTCCAGCGCCATGCGTACGGCGCGATCGCCAGACGCGGCGATTGTGATCTGCCAGCCTCGCGCATCGAGCAGGCGAACGAAGCGATTCAGCGCGTCAGGATCGACGCGATCAGGGCCGAGGTAGTCCGGTCGGGTTTCGTATGGCTGAAGCAGCGCGGCGTCCGATGATTCGATCGGGCCGTCCAACGTGATCTTCACTCCACCCATCTTGAACAGGGGATCATCCGGGTATTTGTCAGACAGCGACTCCAGCTGCTTGAACGTCTCCGCCTCCGTCGTCGTGTCAGTCTCGACCGATGCATACACCCTGACGGCGAGATCTCCGGCGCGCCTGGCTTCGTCGTAGAGGATGAAGTCGCCGGCGCGGTCGATCGTGTCGTGAATGCTCGTCACACCCTGCCGGTGCGCCTCTTCGATGGCGGCGCGAAGCGCGCGGGCGCGCTCCTCGGGCGACGGTCGCGGGAGCACCCTGGCGGCGAGTGCCATCGCGGTTCCTTTCAACACGCCGGTCGGTATCCCGCCGCGCGATTCCTTGACGATGGTGCCGTCGGGTGGCGACGGAGTTCGCTGTGTGATGCTGGCTCGCTGAAGTGCCTTCGAGTTCAGCCAGGCAGCGTGGCCGTCTTCTGAAACAAGGTAGGTTGGCCGATCGGCGACGGCCGCATCGAGCTGCTGGCGAGTTGGGCCTGGCGCAAACACGGACGCGTGCCAGCCCCGGCCGACGATCCACGCGCGGTCGGGATGCGACGCCGCCCACGTCTGGATGCGGGCTTGAATTTCCTCGACCGTTGTCGCATCCGTCAGGTCGATCTCGTCGAGAGCGATGCCGCCATCGATGAAATGGGCGCTGGCATCATTGAATCCAGGCACAACCGCTGCGCCGAGCGCGTCAATGACCACGGTCTGCGGGCGGCGGAGCCGACTGATCTCACGGTTGCTGCCAACGCGGAGGATCTGGTTCCCACGCACCGCCACCGCTTCCGCCATGGTCCCGGAGGCATCCGCGGTATAGACCCTTCCATTGAAAACAATCAGGTCGACCGGTCCATCGTTGTCGTCGCGCTGAGCGCCGACCATGAGGCCAGCGATGAGTGTCGCGGCAACGATGCCGACGACTACGTAGGTGGTGAGGCGGGCGGCCATGCTGTGTCCCGGGCGGGGCGGCGGTCACGTGTCCGCCCGGCGCTCGGCCTGAATTCGGCATTTTAGCACGCGCGGCCGGCCGGCTTGAATGGGCAGGAAAGCGAGCGTGTTACAGTCTTGCCCCGATGCAGGTCGATGTCGCGTCGACTCCGGATGAAGGTCTTGCGCGGGTGCTCGGTCTGCGATCCGCGGTCCTGCTCGTGGTCGGGAGCGTCATCGGATCCGGCATCTTTCTGACGACCGGCGCCATGGCGGCGGTCATTCCGTCCGCCGCGCTCCTGCTGGCGGCCTGGGTTCTTGGCGGATTGCTCTCGATAACCGGCGCCTTGACGTACGCCGAAATGGGCGCCATGTTTCCCCGATCAGGCGGCGTCTATATCTTCCTGAAAGAAGCGTACGGCCCACTCGTCGCCTTCCTCTACGGCTGGGCTGCGCTGTTTGTCGTCATTAGCGGTGGCATGGCGGCTGTCGGAGTTGGGTTTGCGACCTATCTCGGCTACTTTTTCCCGGCGCTCGGTTCGGTATCTATCGTTGGCATCAGCGGCAGCCAGCTGATCGCTGCCGCGATGATCTTGATCCTCGGAGTCGTCAACTACACCGGCGTTCGCAACGGCAATATGGTGAACGTCCTGACGACGACCGCGAAGGTCTCGGCGCTGGCTGCCCTGCTGGTCATGGCGCTGGTCGCGTCGCGGGTCCACCCTGTGTATCTGCCGATCGTGCCAGCAGGTCTTGCGCGTCCGCAGGCGGCCTTCGGCGTCGCCATGATCGCCGTGCTGTGGACGTACGAGGCGTGGTACTTCCTGACCTACGCTTCCGGTGAAATCAAGGATCCGCAGCGCAATGTCCCGCGCGCCCTCCTGGGCGGCATTCTGATCCTCATGGCGATCTACGTGCTCGTGAACGTCGCTTACCTTCACGCGCTGACGATCGACGAAATGAAAGGAACGACACGAATCGCCGAGCGCGCCGCGACAGCGCTCGTCGGTCCCGCGGGTGCAACCTTCATCGCCCTGACCGTCGTGGTGTCGACGTTCGGCAACACTGGGGCTGCACTCCTTTCGGGCTCGCGTCTCCTGTTTGCGATGGCGTCGGACGGCGTCTTTCTGCCCGCGGCACGCCGAATTCACCCGCGATACCAGACTCCACACGTCGCCATCGTCGCGCTGACGATCTGGTCCGCGCTGCTCGCGTTGTCGGGCACGTACGAGCAGCTCTTCACATACGTGATGTTTGCATCGATCCTCTTCAACGTGGCGGCTGGCATCGCGGTGTTCAGGCTTCGGCGCACCATGCCGGATCGTCCCAGACCCTATCGAACCTGGGGCTATCCGATCGTACCCCTGCTGTTCGTGCTTGGCTCGCTGGCCTTCGTCGTGAACACGCTGCTCGAAAGACCTACCCAGTCGCTCGCGGGCATCGGGCTGCTCGCGCTGGGTCTCCCGGCGTACTGGTATTGGGAAAGGCGGGACCGAGCGTGATGCGGTTTGCGATTCTAGGATCGGGCGCGGTTGGCGGCTACTACGGGGCGAAGCTCGCGCGCGCGGGCCACGCCGTCACGTTCATCGCGCGCGGCGCGCACCTGGCTGCCATTCGCGAGCGCGGGCTCGTTATTCGCAGCCCCATGCTCGGCGACTTCACCGTCGCCGCGCGCGCGGAGGAGGACACCACCCGCGTCGGCGTCGTCGACGTGGTTGTTCTCGCGGTGAAGACCTACGACAACCCGACCGCGCTGCCGCTCATTGCGCCGATGCTTGGAGCGGACTCCGCGGTCTTGACGCTGCAGAACGGCGTCGACAGCGCACAGGGCCTCGCCGCGGTCGTTGGAGAAGCGCCCGTCATTGGAGGCGCGACGTATATCGCCACCGCGTTGACCGCTCCCGGCGTGATTGAGCAGACCGGAACGCATCGGCGGATCGTCTTCGGTGAAGTATTCGGGGAGCTGCCAAGACTCTCGGTCCGGGTTCGCGCCATCCACGACGCGCTCAGCAGCGCCGACATCCAGGCGGAAGTGGTCGACGACGGGCGGGCGCCCATCTGGGAGAAATTCATCTTCCTTGTGGCGCTGGCCGGCTTCACGGGCGCATCACGACTGCCGATTGGTCCGCTCTGGCAAGACGCGGACATTCGCGAGCAGTTCCTCGAAGGATGCCGCGAAGTGGAGCGGGTGGCGCGCGCGGAAGGTGTTCCGGTTCGATCCGATGTGATCGATCGAATCCACAGCTATGTAAGCGGGATTCCCGGGTACCATGCGGTCATCTCTGTTGATCGACCTGTCGCAAGGCAAGCGCATCGAGGTGGAGGCGCTCCACGGCTCGATCGTGCGGCGTGCAGCAAGAGCCCAGGTGCCAGCTCCGATCATGTCGACGCTGTATGCGCTGCTGAAGCCGTTTGCTGGGGGCCAACCCCCACTCGTCTGAGCGCCGCCTGGTACCGCGGCTGGTTCCGCAGCGGCGCGAGGTTGGGATCCACGCCAAGGAACACGCAGCCGCCAACGTGCTCCTCAACCATCCGCTCGATATGGTGGAGCGCCTGGTCCACTTCGCCCAGGTTGTGAAGAACCATCGCCTGCGCGAAATGGATAGTGGGCGGCGCCGTCGCGGAGAGCCCTTCCATCAGTTCCAGCCGCTTCCGCCAGTAGCCTTCGGGCCCGTTTTCGCGAAGCGCGGCTGCGATCGCCCGGCCGTCCAGAGGCAGACCCCAGCATGGCTGCTGCGCGATGATCGTCACGGCATCTTCGTACCTGCCCAGGGCCTCATAAGACGAAATCAGCACGTTGCCGGCCTCTTCGAATCCCGGGACGATCTCGCGGGTCTTCAGGGCCTCGCGCATCGCGTCTTCAGGGCGGCCCGCGAAATGATGAATCCAGGCGACGCCGACGTTGATGAAGAGCGAAAGGGGATCCAGTTCCCGCCCGTGCAGAACTTCCTTCAAGGCTTCCTCGTGCCGCCCGCCGACCGCGAGAATCAAACCAAACACCGAGTGAGCCAGCGCCAGCTTTGGATTCAGCCGAATGGCCGTTTCGAGTTCCCTGACAGCAGCTGGCCAGTCCCAACCCCAAAACAGTCGTTCGATTCCGAGGGTCACGTGCGCGTCGGCGACCTCGGGATCCAGTTCGAGCGCGCGGCGGGCGGCCGCGGCTGCTCGCGGAAACCCGTCAGCGGGGGCTATGAATCCGTAGTAAGCCATGGCGCCGAACGTGTCCCCCAGTCCCGCGTAAGCGAGCGCATAGGTTGGATCGAGATTGACCGCGCGTTCGAAATGCTCCCGCGCCCGTCGCATACTGTCGGGCGAGAAGTTGTTCCAGTGGTAGCGCCCGCGAAGATATTCCTGATACGCCTCGGGATTCACCGTCGTCCGCTTGCGCAGCTTCTTCTTCTGTTCGCTCGTGAGTTTCAGCCGCAGCGCCTCCGATATCTGCCAGGCGATCTCTTCCTGAATCGTCAGCAGATCCTGCATGCTCTGACGGAATTGCTCACCCCACAGCTGAGATTCGTTGCGAGTATCGACCAGCTCCGCCTGAATGTTCAACACATCGCCATGCTGCATCACGCGACCGGTCAGGATGGTGCGCGCGTTCAGGGCGAGTCCAACCGTCGCCGGATCGGCTTGCAGGCCTTTGTAGCGGAATACCAGGCTGCGCGGGACCACACGAAGTCCACTGAGCTGCGACAGGCTGTTGATAATGCTCTCCGTAATCCCGTCCGCGACGTACTCGAGCAGCGGATTGTTGGCGGCGTTCAGGAATGGCAGCACCGCCAGAGATTTTCCTCGCGGTCCAGCCCGGCGCGTCACGCCGGAGGCCGCCGATCCAGTCAGCAGGCTTCGAAGCGCCATCGCGAGATCATCTGCCGACTGAAATCGTCGGGCACGATCGCGCGCAATCGCCCGCGCGACGATGGCGCGGAGCTCCGCCGGTGCGGCCGGGTCGAAGTCGGCGCTGTCAGCTCCGCGGTCGTGCAGCAGGCTGGCGATAATCTCCTGCGGCGTAGCACCGGTAAAAAGCGCGCGACCGGTGAGCATCTCGTACATGACGCAGCCGAGCGCAAAGATGTCGCTGCGGCCGTCGACGCGTTCGCCGAGGACCTGTTCCGGCGACATGTAGCCGAAGGTGCCGAGGATCACGCCCTGCGCCGTCTGCGCGATCGTCTCGGGAGAGGTGACCGGATCCAGCCGCTGGAGCGCGAGACCAAAATCGAGAATCTTGACGAGGCCGCCCGAGGTCAGGAATACGTTGTCGGGCTTCAGGTCGCGATGGACCACGCCTTTGGCATGCGCGGCCGCGAGACCTTCGGAAACAGAGGCCGCAATTCGCACCGCTTCCCGCCACTCGAACGCGCCTCGGCGGAGCCGCTGTCGAAGCGTTTCTCCCTCGAGGAGCTCCATGACCGCAACAGGAATCCCGTCGACGATGATGAGCTCGTAGATGGAGAGAATGCTGGGATGAGACAGCGCCGCGACTGCCTTGGCCTCCGTTTCGAAGCGGCGCCGCATCTCCGGATCCGCGGCAACGTGGTCGGCCATGACCTTGATCGCGACCACACGGTCGAGACGGAGGTCGCGCGCCCGGTACACCTCTCCCATCCCGCCCGATCCGAGCGGCGACAGAACTTCATACTGCGCGAGGCGCTGGCCCGTTGAAAGCGACATGGGAATGACCGAAAACGCCCATTGTATCGCGCCAGCCTTGGTTCAATCGACCACAGCCGTGTCCGAGGTTGATTCGGAAGAGGCGCGATACGCCGTCATGCCTCCGGTCACGGTGATGACATTGTCGAGGCCGGCGCGGGCGAGAAGGCTTGCCGCGAGGGTCGACCGATAACCGCCTTCACAAATCATCGCGATCGGCGTCTGCGGGTTGAACGTGGCCGCTCGCGCCGACACATCGGCTATCGGCAGGTGAATGGCGCCGGCGATGTGGCCGGTTGACCATTCGGACGCAGTGCGGACGTCGACGACAACCAGATCGGTGTTCTGCTCCAGTTGTCGGCTGAGCTCCTGTCCCGTCATTTCGATGATTCGTGCGGTGTCGAATCCGCGGGCTCGCCATGGCTCGAGGTCGGCTGGAACGAATCCGTCGATCCGGTCGAATCCCACGCGCAACAACTGCCGGCCGGCTTCCGACGCCTGGGAGACAATGTCGGCCATGAGAACGATCCGGCTGTCGGCGGGAAGAACCCAGCCGGCCCAGTATCCGACCTTTGGACCGAACGCCATATGCACGGATCTGGCAACATGTCCCGCGCAAAACGCATCCGCCTGCCGGAGGTCGATCAGGATGGCTCCATCGCGAACAGCCGAGGCCGTGGCCTCGACTGTCAGCTCGGGAACACCGGCGTATCCGCCCGCCAAGCCGAGAACTCGCGCGCCATCGCTGTTCACGCGCTTCATGCGTGCGAAATACGGCGGCGTCTCCGGAAGGTCGGCGAGAACCGCTGCAATGAATCCGTCGCGGTTCACGTAAGTGAGCATCGGGTTCGATCGCCGCTCCCGGCCCACGGTTGAAAAGGGTTCAACGCCGATGCCGGCCCCGCACAGCGATCCGGCGCCGTGACCCGGATGAATCTCGACCCGGTCGTCGAGCGCGAGCAGTCTATCGAACAGTGAATCGTGCAGCTGTCCGGCCAGGCGTCGCATCAGCGCCTCGCCGAGCAGATCGGGACGGCCGACGGCGCCGACGAACAACGTGTCTCCCGTGAACACTCGCGCCGGTTCGGCAGGGGCCTCCACAAGAACGGAGACATGTTCAGGGGTGTGGCCAGGAGTGTGAAGAAAGCGAAAGACGACATCACCGACGTTCAGGCGCTCGTTGTCCGCGACCTCGCGGGCGGGGAACTTCAGAGAAGATCCTGGGCCGGTGATGATTTCCGCGCCGATGGTCGCCAGTTCGCGGGCACCCGACACGAAATCGGCATGCACGTGCGTATCGATCGCGGCGACGATTTTCAGCTGTGCCTGTCGTGCGGTCGCAACATAGACGTCCACGTCGCGCCTTGGATCGATGACGACTGCCTCGCGCGTTCGATCGCATGCGACGAGATAGGATGCCTGCGCCAGTCCGGCATCGAAGTACCGATGAAACATCGAGTAGAATTCCTTCGGGTCCTCTTCGATCATAGCATTCCGTACGCCGGCGGCCTTCGCTATCCGATGTGACTGTCCTGACTCCCTCCGTTATCGCGATCGTGATGGCCTCGGGCGCTGTTGCCGGATGTCTTGGCGCGTTGCTGGGACTCGGCGGCGGCGTCTTTCTCGTGCCGTTCCTGAATGCGTGGTTCGGGCTCGATTTCAAGACGGCCGCGGCAATCAGCCTCGTGACCGTCATTGCCACGTCGAGCGCGGTGTCTGCGGGCACGACCGGACGTAATCTGATCAATCTCCGCCTCGGCATGCTGCTGGAAGTCGCGTCTGCTGCGGGTGGCGTCGCCGCCGGCGTGACCGTTGCGCATCTCTCCGACATCACGCTGGAACGCGGCTTCGCCGGCGTCACGGCGCTCATCGCGATTCTGATGCTCACTCGCCTGGAACGCCGGAACGTGATTCAGGACGCGACGGTCGATCCCGGCTCGCTCGGCGGTAGATTTCACGAGGAGGAGAGTGGCGGTGAAGTCGTCTACCAGGTCCGTCGCCTGCCGGTCGCGCTGGGTGTGTCCTTTGTCGCGGGGAACGTTTCCGCGGCGTTCGGCATCGGCGGCGGAATTCTCAAGGTTCCGGTGCTCACCGCCTGGTGCGGGGTTCCGATGCGCGTGGCGGCCGCGACCAGTTCGCTCATGATTGGCGTGACCGCCGTCGCGTCGGTGCCGATTCAGTACGCCAACGGCTACGTCAATCCTCCGCTTGCCGCGGCCGCGGTGCTGGGCGTCCTGATCGGTTCCCGAGGCGGCCTCTGGTTCGGCGCTCGCGCGCGCGCGAAGTGGCTGAAGCTGCTGATGGCGGTGGTGCTGATGCTCGTCAGCATCATCTACCTGCGGAGAGCGCTGTGACCCGCGATCGTCCGTCACTCACGCGGCTCGAGGTACATCTCGGCCGGCTCTTAGTCACGGGCGTGGCCATCAGCGCAACCCTGCTCGCCGTCGGTCTGGGAATGTGGCTGTTCAATCCCCATCAACCCATCGCGCTCTGGCTGCTCAACGCCGGCCTCATCGTCCTGATGGCGACTCCCATCATGCGGGTGGTGGTTTCATTTGCCGAGTACATCGCGATGCGCCAGTGGTTCTTCGTCGGGGTGACGATCCTGGTGCTGCTCGAACTCTCGATTACAATCCTCGTCGCGCTCAGCCGCAGAATCCCTAATCACTAATCACTGATCCTTAAATCCCGAATCCCGAATCCCGAATCCTTGAATCCCCGAATCGTTGAATCCCCGAATCAGAATCGTTGAGTCCTGAATCGTTGAATCGCGGAATCCCAAAGGGACTCCGGATTCGAGGGATTCCGGATTCGTGGATTCAAGGATTCGAGGATTAGCGATTCAAGGATCAGTGATCAGTGATTAGGGATTAGCTGATTTCCGCCTTGCGGTATACCTCGGGGCTCGACGGAATTTCTCCCTGATTGACGGCATCTGCCATCTCTTTCAGCCGGTCCTGAGCCGCGGCGCGCATCCGCTCGAGGAGGGTCGCGATCCGCTGCGCCTGTCGGACCACGGTCGCCAGATCGCGCTGCAAGTCGGGATCGGGGTAGCCGCGCTCGAGGAGATCGCAGTGGCCGATGATCGTTTGCAGGGCGCTGTTGATTTCTGCCGCAATCGACAGGGTCAGCTCCGACATCGCTTCCATGGATTCGGTACTTGACCATCGCAATCTGCAGGTGCTGGGCGACGTATGCCACGGCAAAGATCTCGGCGATCGGCAGGAGCGCGTCGACGTGGTGTTGCTGAAACGCACCGGTCTGTCGTGAGACGACATTCAACGTGCCGACCACTCGCCCTTTCGCCACGAGGGGAAGAATCAGCGCCGATCCAAGCCCCGCGGTATGAAGCACGTTGATGTCCAGGAAATCCGCTGCCCCGACACTGGTGTCGTTGATGATCAGCGGCTCGCGCGATCGAACGACTGAGCCGATCGCCGTCCGGTCAGTCTTGAAGACGACGTCCGGCCGCGGCCGCGCGCGGCGCTCGACCATGTTCACCCTCGCCGTATACGTTTGAAACTCCTTGCCATCATCCGATAGCAGCGCGAGCCCGACGCGATCGCACGGCACCAGACGAACGATACGCTGCGCGAGCGCCTGAAACGCCAGCGGGACATCGACCGATCGCGAAATGATCTGGAGGATGGCATTGCGCATTTCGAGCTGCTCGACCTGATCGAGCGTGGCGGTGCGGGCCTGTTCGTGCTGTGTGATCGTTCGCGCCAATCCGCCGATTCTCCGCGTCGACACAACCGCGAGCACGAGGATCACGAGCCACGCCGTGGCAAACTGAAGCGTCAACAGACTCCCGCGCGAGGCGCGTTCGAGCAGTGCCCAGGCAACCGCCTGGATGATTGCGAATGTCAGTACCAGGGCCCAAATGCCCACGACGGCAGCGCGCGGATGCCGGAGGTTCATGCAGCCGTCCACTGTATACGGGCCGCGCCGTACGGCTCAAGCCCCGCGATTGGCATCGCGGCTCATCCGGCGGCGGTTTGCAGCAAGGCCCGCAGGGCTGCGGTCCGTTCGTCCACAGGTACTAAAGGAAATGTATCGAGAACATGTCGAAACTCGACATCATCCAGCCGATAGAGGCGAGCGACTGAGGCCTGGAGCTCGCTTGCCGTCTGGGCATCGCTCCGTCCCATCACACGACCGACGAGCGCCACGATGTGCTGGAATTCCGGCGAATCACGCGGGGGTCGCGGCACAGGAAGCTGTCCGATGATGGACGTATTCACGTGAGTCCCCACGCGCATCCGCACGAGATAGTTGGCGACGAAACTGTTGAAGATTCCGCACAGGAACAGGTGATCGCGGTAGTCGCTGGCGTTCCTGATGCAGAACAGCGTGTGCGTGGTGACCACATCGGCGGGTACGATTGCCGCGATCAACGTGAGCCGATTTGACGCGGCCGCGACGTCTCGATAGGCGAGTCGTCGTCGTGTGAATCCCCTCGGACCCAGCAGCCGGGCCGCGGTCGTCGCGGCGATGTAGCGGCGTACGCGATCCGTGTGCGCTGCGAACGGCTCGATCTGCTTTCCTTCCAGAACCGGAAGGCATCCCGGCGACGGATACGGCACGAAATGCTGTCGGTCATCAGTCGCGTTCAACTCACGTCCAAACGTCACATTCCATCCGTCTTCCGAGGAGAGCGGTGAAAACAGGAAAGCGGTTCGAGCGACGATGGCGACGTCGCGCTGGGTGCGGACTTCCGGAATGGCGAGCTGATCGCCTGAAAACTTTTCGATGACCGACCGCGGCACGTCGACTGTGCCCTCTCCACCGACATCGGGAATGCTGTCCAGTTCGGCGGCGGACCGTACGCCAGAACGGCACGGCACGGCGGTCGTGTGCCCTCCGCGAGTGGTCGTCAGCAGCAGAAACTTCAGCCCCCGATGAATAGGGAAGAGGGCGTCGCGGTTCTCGACCGTGACGAATGTGTCGATGGAGCTGCGTTCGAGCAGGGCCGAGCGCAGGTGCGCACATCCATGATCGAGCGCGAATCCTGACGGCAGCACAATCGCGATGCGCCCCGCAGGGCGCGTCAGCATGAACGCTCGCTCGAGAAAGATCTGGTACAGATTCGCGTGGCCGTCACCCTGCCACCGGTATGCACCCGACGTGCGCGAGAAATCCGTCAGCGCGCCGTCATCGTCGAACTCCCGGCTTCCGCGCAGCATTTCCCACGGCGGGTTGCCAACCACGGCGTCAAAACCCGGCTGCGCGGAAGGTTGCCCACTCACCTCGTGGAAGACCTCTGGAAATTCCAGCTGCCAGTGGAAGAACCGCTCACGATTTGCGACGGCCTGCACATCATCGAGCAAGGGCTTCGCGATGTGGCGCGGGAGGGTCGAACCGCGACCGAGCAGCTCGTCGAAGAGTGGAGCGAATGGCGTGGGGATCTCATGTCCTCTGGCACGACGGAACCACTGCGCGCACCAGAGATTCGCGACGCTCCTCCATGCGTGCAAGGGGTTGTCAGGCTGCTGGAGGGCAGACAGCAGGCGTTCTTTCACGCGGACCTGCTCGATCGTGTCGTCGGGCGTGTTTGCGAGCGACAGCCGAGAGCCGACGACGCTTTGCATGTCGCGGTCGACCATCTCGAGGTCGAACAACGGCAAATGCTCGGGGCGCGATGGTCGCCTGCGGCCGGACGGGGGCTGCCGGAGCAGGTCGTCGAGCGCCGCCCCCGCGAGGCTGTTGCCGACCCGCAGGTGATGGTCGAGAAACGTGAGAGGCTTGTCGCGCGGCCAGCGTGGCGAGCCACAGCGACAGTCGAGCGAGCTGCACCGCCATCGGGTTGATGTCGACACCAAAGAGGCATCGCTGTGCGATCAGGCGCCTGAATCCCGCCCTGTCCCCGTCGTCGATATCGACGGACGAGAGCCCACCGCCGCGAATCAGTGCCGACTCGTACGCCACGGCAAGATATCGGCACGACGCTACGAGAAACGCGCCGCTGCCCATTGCCGTGTCGACCACACGGAGCGCAAGGATCTGGTCCGGCGACGCGTCGCGTACGAGCGGCGCCAGCGCGCGACGCACCATGAACTCGGTGAGCGCGCGCGGGGTGTAGAACGTGCCGGTCGCCTTGCGCCGGCCGACAGACGTCAAGGTCAACGAACCGGGGTCGCCGGGAACCCCAGCCGGCACGTAATCGAGAATCCGTTCGTAGACGCCGCCGAGCTGTTCGACGCCGAGGTCGGCATAGGCGATTCGCTGCCGTCCGGTCGCGCGCGGCCGCGTGGTCAGCGCGAGCATGGCGTCGCGGACCGCACCATCGTCCAGAACGAGCGAATCCGCCAGGGGCGCGAGTGCAGGAGAGAACAATCGGCCATTGAACGCTGGAACGCGCAGGGTCCCGGCGCGGCAACCGCGATGTGCCAGACGTGCGATCGCCTGCAGTGCTTCCCAGATTCCGGGCGGTTTCGCAGACCGCTCCGCCGGGCCGCGGAGAGACTCGATCGTGTAGCTGTCGCGATAGATCGGATGCCACTTCGGCACCAGCCCGCGCGCTTCGGCAAAGAGCAGGAACAGGATCCGGTAAATCGACGACCAGCGATTCGTCGAACAGTGTCGTGGGATTGAGCTGTCGACTTCGAGGGCGCGCGGCGGCGAACGCACGCAGCAACGACATGAGCGCCTCGTGCACGCCCTGCTGCAGCGACGAACGGACCTCGGCCCGATGGCGATCGGACAAGGCGACGGCACGATCCAGCGCCGGCTCGCGGCTGCCGAACGAATCGCCGCTGAGGAGAGCCCAGAGCAGAGCCAGACCGACCGGGTCGCTGATCGTCGAATCCAAATCGAACTGCGCGAAGCGTCGTGCGTATGTCCGGCTCGCGTCGAGAATTCGCAGAAGTGGTCCGGTTACGACGATGCACCAGGTCAACCCCTCGCCGATCCCGTACCGCACTGCTTCTCGCCATGCGCTACCGGGATCGCGCCCCCATGACGTGACCAGGAGCGCGGCAACAGGTCTGTGGGCGGTATGCAGAACCGCATGAATGCTTCCGGCGGCATCTGCCTGCTGCGGTGCGGGGACGACATGGAGGCCGAGAGCTGACGCGAAAGGCGCCGCCACCCGGTCGTAGACATGTCGCGCACTGCTCGCAGGGCCCATTTCACGCGACAGCTGTTCGCGCCACGTCTGGAACCAGCGATCGTTGGCAGGCGGGATCCCGCGACTCAGGCCATCCAACGCGCCGATCATCGCGTCGTGAGACAGCAGCGACCCGGACAATCCGGAGATCATGGACGTCCGGTGTGCCGCACCAGCAGGATCGAATGCAGTTCGAGTGACGGTGTCAGACGTGAACAGGCGGCCAGCCGCTTCAACCGCTCGTTCGTTTCCTCGAGCAGATCCGCCTCCGAGCGAGCACGGTCGCGGCTCGCCCGAATCGTGCGCCGGTCGAAGAGCCCGGCCTGAACGAGCTGGCGCGCGGCCGAAACTGCCGCAGAGCCGATGACGTGTTCGCGGTCCGAAAGAGCGGCCGCCACTCGTGCACACGAGTCGCCGACCTGCTCGAGTCGGTCGCGGAAGATCGCCATGAGCGACGGTGCGAGACGGTCCAGGTCGATCGAGGCGATGACGGCACGGACTTCTGCCGGCGTCCTGACAGCGCGAACGTCCACTGCCCGATGAACTGCGACGATTTCGTGGTGAACGTTCGCGCCATCCTGAGCGGTGAGCGCGAGCGTGCACACATGCACGATCCCGGGCGGAAGACTTCGCGTGGTTGCGTCGAGGACCGTCGCGGGAATGGCGAAGACAGGACGACGAGCTGCTGACCGCTGCCAGCTGCGGAGGTCAGCAAGTCGATCGGCCTCGAGACTGGCGCTCGTTCGCAGGCTGCCCGGCGGGTGGACCGTTTGCGAATCGAGAGATGCTGTCGCCGGCTCGACCGGCGTTCCCTCCATGACTGCCGCGGCGACACGCGATTCGGACAACGCGGCGAGCAGGCGCGGCCGATCCGATCCAAACCTGGCTGCCCGCGCGGCCCGCCTTGCGAGCGGCGCCAGCACCAGCCGTTCTGCGGTATCGGACGCGACGAGCACAATCTCATGCACGACGCGTGACTGACCGATGCGATCCACGCGCCCGGTGCGCTGCTCCAGGCGCGCAGGGCTCCACGGCAGCTCGAAATGGATGACCGTTCGGCATCGGCTGTGCAGGTTCAGTCCTTCAGCCGCGGCGTCGGTTGCCAGCAGCAGCGACCCTTCCTGGTTGAATCGCCGTTGCACAGCCGAGCGTTCGGTTGCCGTCAGGCCGCCATGCAGCATCGAGATATCCGGATGGCAATCGCGGACCGCATCCTGGATCCGCGTCAGCGTGTCGCGATACTCGGTGAAGACGATGGCCGGCTCCTTGATTCGCGAAAGGAGCCGAATGAGACGCGCGATTTTTGATTCGCGGCGGGCAGCCTCGCCGGCCGCGTCGATGATCGCCTCGAGCCAGAGGCGCTCGTCCGTGGCATCCGCGAGTCCCGGCGCGCCGAGGATTGACTCCGGCTCATTGTCTTCACCAAGCTGGTCCTCGTCTTCGAGCGGAAGTGAGAGCTGTTCGTCAAGTGGAGAATCAGAATCCGGCGGCGAGCAGCGCAAGCCGGCGCCGGCCGGACGCTGCGAGCGATGCTACGCTCGACAACGCGCGCTTGCGGAGCACGATGGCCGCCAGCCTGGCCCGACCATCTCCGCGGCGCCTGGATTCCGCGCACACGAGCGCGGTGTATCGCTCGAGCAGGCGATGCGTGCGTCGCTCGGACTCGGAGAGCTGGACGGGAAGCAGCACCGTTCGGCGCCGGTGTGGCAGGCCGACATCGGCGCGCGAGCGCTGGAAAACGACGAGAGGCTGAGGCCGCTCGAGTGACAGCCCGATGCCGCACAGCGATCGAAACTGCTCGTCGTCGCCACCGTGGGGCGTCGCCGTGAGCAGCAGCACGCGGCGTGCGCGCATCGCGATCGCGTGGACGGCCGTTCGTCGCGCGCTCCCCGGCGTCGCGGCGTGAGCCTCGTCGACCACCAGCAGATCCCATGCTGTGTCCTCGAGGGGGCGCAGGACCTCCGGCCTGCGGATCAACTCGAACGAGCAAATGTAGACGCCTGGCACGGCCCATGGACCGACGTCCGGCGGGATATCCCGGGCGGCGCGGGCGAGCCACGGCGAAGTCGCGATTTCCGTACGAACCTCGAAGCGCCCGCGCAGCTCGGCGGCCCATTGCTCCCTGAGGCCGGCGGGCGCGACGACGAGAGCACGGAACGACTCGCGCTCGATTGAGAGCTGTCGAACGATCAATCCGGCCTGGATGGTCTTGCCGAGCCCGACGGCGTCCGCAATCAGGACTCGTGTGCAGCCTTCGCGGAGGATGGCGAGCGCCGGTTCCATTTGATAGGGAAGCAGATCGATGTCGCTCGAGACGGCCGACGACAGGCCACCGAATGGTCTCGCATCCAATGCCGCACGATGTAGCAGCCGGCGCCAGCGCCGGGGACGAAGAACCGCGATCGATGGCGATCTCAGCCGGCGTGGCCGATCGAAGGGCAGCAGAAGCGTACGGCAGCTCGATGCATTGAGGCTGTCGACGCCGGCGAGGCTGAGGCAGCGGCAATCGGCAGAGGCAGATTCGGCCTCGACCCTCCATCGCTGGCCGCGGACCAGAACGGCGTCGCCTGGCAGCCAGCGCTCGGTGTTGGATTCGCGCACGTTCACCAGAGCGCAAGGGTGATGCCCGTGCAGCGCGACGTATGTGTGACCGCCGCAAGCGTATGACAGAGAAGCTCTGTCAGCTCTGAATCACGCGAGAGGCGCCAGAGGCAGAAAGAGGATGATCGCGGAACGTGCTGAGCAGACCGATACGGCACGTTGCGGAATCTACAACGCGGGACACCGGAGCCCTCAGCGGCCGGGGCGGGACTCGCGCGCTTCGTCGAGGGCGCGCTTCGATACGATGACCGGGCGCGAGGAGCGTGCGTTGCGGGCCCGTGGCGCCGCCTGGGCGGCCGGCACACGCACCCGCCGAATCCGGCAGCCGCCCGCGTAAGTGACCGCCGCGACCTCTGTCGGCAGGTCCAGACCTTCGATCAGACCGTGCAGATCGTTGTCAGGACTCTCGGCAGACGATGAGGGTTTCGAGGCGCTGACTTTCGCCCAACTGGTGAGGGGCACCAGTTGAAGCAGCGACCGTCGACGTTCTTCCGCGTCCGGGCGGAACTCGGAAAACGGGTCGCTGTCGAGATCGACCTCGTATTCGACGTCGAAGGCCGATGGTGCGAGGCCCTTTCGTTCGCGCTCGCGTGCAGCCTGCGCGGCGAGGCGTTCCTGGGCCGCGGCGGCCTCGGCGGCCAGGCGAGCCTGCTCCTCGGCGTGTGCCGTGCTCTCTGCTTCGAGCCGTTCGCGTTCACGGTTGGCGGCCGCTTCCGCTTCGAGCCGTTCCCGCTCGCGCCTTTTGGTGGCTTCGGCCTCGAGCCGTTCGTCTTCGCGCTTTGCGGCCGCTTCGGCTTCGAGGCGTTCGCGCTCGCGCTTCGCCGCAGCTTCGGCCTCGAGGCGTTCGCGCTCGCGCTTTGCGGAGGCTTCGACCTCGAGCCGTTCGCGCTCGCGCTTCGCCGCAGCTTCGGCCTCGAGGCGTTCGCGCTCGCGTTTCGCCGCGGCTTCGGCCTCGAGGCGTTCGCGCTCGCGTTTCGCCGCGGCTTCGGCTTCGAGGCGTTCACGCTCACGCTTCGCGGCGGCTTCGGCTTCGAGGCGTTCGCGCTCGCGCTTCGCCGCCGCTTCTGCTTCGAGCCGCTCGCGTTCGCGCTTCGCCGCGGCTTCGGCCTCGCGACGTTCCCGTTCTCGCTTCGCTGCCGCTTCCGCTTCGAGGCGCGCCTGTTCCCGCTTGGAGACTGCTTCTGCTTCGAGCCGTTCGCGCTCACGTTTGGCGGCAGCTTCGGCTTCACGCCGTTCTCGCTCTCGCTTCGTGCGGCCTCAGCCTCGAGCCGTGCCCGTTCGCGCTTGGCCGCGGCCTCCGCCTCAATCCGTTCGCGTTCGCGCTTGGCGGCGGCCTCCGCCTCGAGCCGTGCGCGCTCGCGCTTGGCCGCGGCCTCCGCCGCGACGCGGTCCCGCTCCAGCCTGGCCGCGGCCTCCTTTTCCAGCCGCGCGCGCTCGCGTTTCGCGAAGGCCTCGGCCTCGAGGCGTTCGCGCTCCAGCTTCTTCGTCGCCTCCGCCTCGAGCCGCGCGCGCTCTTTCTTCACGACGGCCTCGGTTTCCAGCCGCTCGCGTTCTTTCTTCGCGGCCGCCTCGGCTTCGATGCGTTCGCGTTCCTTCTGTGCGGCGGCCTCCGCTTCGATCCGTTCGCGTTCGCGCGTCTCGACGGCCTCTGCCTCGAGTCGTTCCTCTTCGCGCTTCCTCGCCGCTTCCGCCTCGAGCCGCCTATGTTCTTCCTTCGCGGCAGCTTCTGCCGCGAAGCGCTCCTGCTCGGCAGCATCGTGTGCGCGGCGTTCCTCGTCTGCCAACCGCTGTTCTTCTTCCTCGGCAATCACGGCAAGCGGCGACGCCGTCACGAGCGGCTCGCGTGGAGGTTGAGGCGCTTTCTCGGGTTGCGGCCGTGGTGCGGGGGCTGCGTCGCTTCGCCGCCATTCGAACGGCGAAGCCCATGCCGACGCGGATGCCGCCGCCGGTTCCGTCTCCGCCGCCGCGGCATCGTGCGTCGCCGCGCGCTGCGGGTCGGGAATCCGCGGCGAGGCTTTCGGTCCGTTCGGCGACGGCATTGCCGCAATGACCTTCACCTCCGCGGCGCGAGCGATGAACGTGCCGATCTCGTCGGCGAAGGCCGATGGATCGCAGCCGCCAATCGGCGCGGCGGTCTTCTTTCGACGCAGTTTTCCGAAGAGCCCGCCCTGCGGTGCGGCGTCCTCGCCGTCCTGCGACGAGGACGCGAGCTGCGGGATCGTGTGGGTCTGCACGTGCTCGGCGCCGGAGAGCGTCCGCAGATGCGAAATGATTTCCGCCTCGTCTCTCGGCGACAGCAGGGCCGTGAGCAGGATCACATCCGGCACTCGCGTGTCCACCGCGGCGATAGCCGCGTCGCGCGAGTCGACGACGATGAGGTCGGCATGAACGCGATCTCGCATCATGCGCTTCAGGATCGAGGCCTGACGCGCATCCGGTTCGAGGGCGAGAACGAGCGGCACGTGATTTTGCAAGGGAGGCTCTCGGCTGTGAGGTGACGAACGCGAGTTACGTTCGTAGCATGAACGCGACGAGGATGGCGCCGGCCGCGGCGAACACCAGCAGCGGCGCATTCTCGATGGACTGATAGCGGACGGCGGACATCAGGGCATGGACCAGGTCGCCGGCGCGGTCGCCCCATGGCGTGAGGCCGCCGCCGCCACCCAGGAGATCGTTGAACCGATCACGAACGCGGTCGTCAATCGACACGAGCATCAGCAGCACCGCACCGAAGACGGCTGTCGACGCGATCCCCTGTCGAAACCCCAGTTTCATTCCCCCCCGGTTCCTTTCCACCCGTATTTCCCTGAGATCGGCTTGCACGCGATCTGTTAGTGGGGTGTTAAGGCAATTGGTGTGCCGAATCGGCAATCGCTCTAACGGCCCTGTAATCAGCGCCAAACCATGCAGATCCGCGCCTGCACGCGATCATCTTTATGCGAGTGGTTTTGACCCGAGTCACGAAATTGCGCGCGTCGCTTACGAAAGTGGCGGCGGGCGCCTCCGGTGCACATCCTGCGCACTCCCCGCCGGGGGCCGACTTCGAGCCCGGTGAATCTCCATCCGCTGAACAACTTGCGAGCGGTTCGGTGACCTGCTAACTCGGCCGTGGCACAGCCGTTGCGATTAGGTCCGCCCGTGGCGCGGCAAGTTCGCCGCGCATGTAAAAGGGACGCGGCCGCGCCGCACCACCGCACCGCCCAAGGCGGTGCACATCCGGGAGGATTCAAATGTCGCAGCTTGTTGCCTTCGTGAAGTCGTTCGCCCGTAACGAAGAGGGTCAGGACCTGCTCGAGTACGCGCTGCTCGTCGCGTTGATCGCGCTCATCGCGATCGGTGCGGTTGGTGCGGCAGGCGGAGCGGTGAACAACATCTTCACCGCGATCGCGAACGCGCTCAGTGGCGCTGCGTAAGCACGACGGTCGAGGCGTCGGGGCGCCCATCACGGGCGTCCCGACACTTCAAAATGTTTCCGAGGAGATGACCCAATGCAATCGCCAGTCGCAGTGATGACATTGAGACAGCTCGCCGGGAGCCAGTTCCGTCGCTCGGAGGACGGCCAGGACCTCCTCGAGTACGGGCTGCTCATGGCCTTGATCGCCATCTTCGCGCTCGGCGCCGTCTCGATGTTGGGCCAAACGATCACCAACGTGTTCTGGTCGGCGATTGCCAACAATTTCTAGTGTCGCGTTCGCCGCGCTGTCCTCGGGCGCGCTCGTCGCGACAGTGGTCGACATCAGGGTCCGGCGCATTCCGAACGCGCTGACCGCGACCATGGCGGGAATCGGCGTCGGGCTGGCAGCCGCTGGCGTCAGCGGCGTGTCGCTCGGCGCCTCGATCGCAGGATTCGCTCTTGGTCTGGCCTTGATGATGCCAGGCCACGCGCTCGGCGCCACCGGCGCGGGCGATGTGAAATTCATGGGCGCCGTCGGCGCCATTGTCGGACCGGCGCTCGTGGTGAGCGCGTTTCTCTTCACCGCCGTGGCGGGCGGCGTGCTCGCTGTCGCGGTGGCGATGCGGCGAAAGCGACTCGGGGCGACGCTCGCGGGCACCGGACGGTTGATCGCCGCGCCGACCGACGTGAAGAAGGAAATCCAGGCGGCCACCGTTTCGAGCCGCTTCGCATACGGGCCGGCGATCGCGATCGGCAGCGTCCTCGCGGCGCTGATGGGATGAGCGCTCGATGAGCGGGCGCGACATACAGACAGGCAGGCGGATCATGATGAAGCGATTCAGGAACCAACGCGGCGCCGCTCTGATTGAAACGGCGATCACGCTTCCGCTGGTGCTGCTCGTCTGCGTGGCGATCTTCGAATTCGGCCGCGCCTACCAGACCTGGCAGGTTCTGACGAATGCGGCGCGCGAAGGCGCGCGCATCGCCGTCCTGCCCGACTACACGGACACCATGGTCACGACCACGGTGCAGAACTACCTGACCGGCGGGCGTCTGGCGAACGCCGGCGGCGCCACGATCCTGGTCGTCCGCAACGTTCCGTTCGGCACCACTACCGCATCTCGCGTCACGGTGAACTACCCGTTCCAGTTTATGGTCCTCGGTCCCGTCGCGCGGCTCGTCCGAAGCAATTCCACCGCGGGCGCTCCGCTCACGATGTCGTCGTCCGCGCTGATGCGGAATGAATAACAGGTGAACCATGCGTAGCCGAATCTTTGCAGTCCTTGCCATTGCCATTCTCGCCGGAGGCGGGTTGGCGTACGGCACCTACAACTTCATGAACCAGGCGCCAAAAATGGTGAACGCGCCGACGCAGGGCGTCGTCGTGGCCGCCGGTGATCTCCAGCTGGGCGCCGAAATCAAGAAAGAGGACGTGCAGGTCGTCCAGTTCCCGGCCGGCAAAACACCGGAGGGGGCGTTCACGAAGGCCGACGAGGTCATCGGCCGCGGCGTCATCGTGCCAATCGTGAAGAACGAGCCGATCCTCAAGGCGAAACTCGCCTCGAAGGAAGCCGGCTCGGGTCTGCCGCCGGTGATTCCGGAGGGCATGCGCGCCGTGTCGGTGCGCGTCAATGAAGTCGTCGGCGTCGCCGGCTACGTGCTGCCTGGCAACCGCGTGGACGTGGTCGCGACGGCGAGCCCGACCGACCAGCATCAGGACACGACCTCGAAGGTCGTCCTGTCGAACGTGCAAGTGCTGACCGCAGGCACGCGCATGGAGCAGGGGCAGGATTCGTCGAAGCCGGTGCAGGTGACCGTCGTCACCCTGCTGGTGTATCCGGATCAGGCTGAGCGCCTCGCGCTCGCCAGCACCGAAGGGCAAGATTCAGCTCGCACTGCGCAACCCGCTCGATCAGGGTGCGCCTCCCACGCCGGGGATCAAGACCGCCGGGCTGTTGGGGAGCGCGCCGGCGAAGGTCACGCAGTCGCGCAAGCGCGTCGCGCCCGCGCGCGGCACAGCCGGTGACGCAGACCGTGCCGAACGCACCGGCGCTGCCGACGGTGGAAATCATTCGCGGAGACAAGCGCGCGACCGAAGTGATTCGGTAGTTACGAGTTCCGGTTTCCGGCTGTCAGCCTCCCCGATGCCCGGAACGCACCATCCAGCAACAACGGGACAGACATTGGCGACTGATCGTCGACGACTGGCAACTGGCAACTGATTTCGGAGGACATCCCAATGCGGGCAGCAACGTTACGGGCGGGCTTCGCCGCCTTCATCATCGTGATACTGGTCGCGACGCCGCAGGCGCAGCAGACCGCACCACAGGCGCCGGCGTTCGGCGCCTCAGGGAGCACGGCCGCATCGCCGCGCGATCCGGTCGACCACCCGACCGACATCGATCTGCTGGTCGGACGGTCCACGGTGCTGAACGTCGGGGCGCCGATTGTCCGCGTCTCGCTGACCGTTCCCGATGTCGCTGACGCGATGGTGACGGGCTCCGGACAGCTGCTGATTCACGGCAAGACGCCGGGAACCATCTCGCTGTTCGTGTGGGACAAGGGTGGCGCGATCAAGACCTACGAGGTGAACGTTCGCCGCGACCTGACGATCCTCGTCGAGCAGATGAAGCAGCTGTTCCCCGGTGAGCAGATCACTGTGGCCGGCAGCGGCAAGGACGTCGTCCTCTCCGGCACCGTGACGAGCAAGTACGTGGTCGAGAAGGCCGCGGACGTCGCGGGCGGGTTCGTCGAGAAGAAAGAGAACGTCGTCAACCTGCTGCAAGCAGCAGGAAGGCGTGGCGTCGAACCAGGTGATGCTGCGCGTCAGGTTCGCTGAAGTCAGCCGCAGCGCGCTGCAGGAACTGGGCGCCACCTGGATATTCAATCAATTCAAGAACGACTGGAGCGGGCGGGCGACGACCGAGCAGTTTTCGTCGCCGAACTTCGACGACAGCCAGCCCGGCCGTCTGACCTTCAGCGATTTCCTGAACGTCTTCATATTCAACTCAGGCCACGGCGTCGGCGCCGTCATCCGCGCCCTGTCGAGCAAGGGACTGTTCCAGAGCCTGGCCGAGCCGAACCTGATCACCGTCAACGGCAAGGAAGCCAGCTTCCTCGCGGGCGGCGAGTATCCCTACCCGGTTGCGCAGTCCTCGACTGGCGGCACCTCGATCTCGATCCAGTTCAAGGAATACGGCATCCGGCTGCACTTCACGCCGACGGTGCTCGGCGGCGATCTGATCAATCTGAAGGTGAAGCCGGAGGTCAGCTCGCTCGACTTCACGAACTCGATCGTGCTGGACGGCTTCCGACTGCCCGCGTTGACGACGCGCCGCGCGGATACGGAAGTCGAGCTTCAGGACGGCCAGACGTTCGCGATCGCCGGGTTGATGAACAACAGCCTGAACAGCACGATTCAGAAGATTCCCGGGCATCGGCGACATTCCGGTGCTCGGCCTGCTGTTCAAGAGCCGCGCGTACCAGAAGAACGACACCGAGCTCGTCGTCATCGTGACGCCGACGATCGTTCGCCGCGGGTCGACTGGCGTCTCGTCGGGTCTGCCGTCGCTCGTCGAGCCGTTCCTCACGCGGCCCGAGAAGACGCTGCCGCCGCCGTCGCCCTATGTCGGGTCGCCGCGCTATCCGGCAAACGCACCCGCGCCGAAGGGTAGCCAGGCACCGGCGCCTGCGCCCGAGCCGCAGCACGAGGCAGCCGCCCCGGTTGCGCGACCGATTCAGGGGACCGCATCGCTGCCGCAGGCGCCGGTCCTCGCGCCCGTGCCGTCGACGATCCCAACCGCGGTCGCAAAGGTCGCGCCTCCGAAACCGCTGTCGAAGTCGGAGATGAAGGCGCAGGAGAAGCAGCGCGAGGAGGACCGCAAGGCTGTCGAGGCTGCTCAGAAGAAGGCGGCAGAAGATCAGCGCGCCGCGGAGAAGCTCCAGAAGGAGCGCGCCGCGCACGAGGCCGAAGTCGCGAAGAAGAACGCCGAGCTCGCGAAGAAGAAGGCCGAAGAGGATCAGAAGCGCGACAAGGCTCTCGCCGATGCCGCCGCTCGCTTGAAGCAGGCACAGAGTGCGTATCAGGCGGAGATGGAGAAGAACAAGGGGCCAAAAAAATGACTAAGGTGACTTGGGGCGGCGGATAAAACGCAGCGTCCAACGAGACCGGAGAGCTCCCATGAACAGAATCCAACGGCTCCGACGCGACCAGTCCGGCATGACCTACGTCTTCATCGGCTTCAGCATGATGGCCTTCATCAGCGCAAGCATGCTGGCCATCGATGTTGGCATGCTGATGACTGCGCGCAGCCAGGCGCAGAACTCGGCCGACTCCGGCGCGCTTGCGGGCGCGACTGCGCTCCTGTACGACAGCTTCACGGACCACTCGGCCGGCGGCCCTGCGGTCACGAGCGCGATTCGCGCCGCCACTGCAAACAACGTCATGGGAGCCAATGTCTCGGTGACCCCGGCGGACGTGGAGTTCCTGCCGAGTCCGACCACCGGGCAGATCGATCGCGTCAAGGTGACGGTGTGGCGCACGGCGTCGAAAGGCAACCCGGTGCCGACGCTCATTGCCAAGTACTTCGGTATGGGCACCGCGAACATCGGCGCGACGGCGACGGCCGAGGCCGCTCCGGCGAACGCGATGACGTGCGTGAAGCCGTTCACGATCCCTGACAAGTGGATCGAGAACCAGACTCCACCGTGGGACGGCAGCGATACTTACGACGCGTTTGACAACAAGGGACGGCCGCTTGCCAATCCCGACACTTACATTCCGGAATATGACGGGAGTGGCGTTCCGAACCCGAACTACACGGGATACAACCAGGAGTCCAATCGCGGGCAGGTGTTGGTGTTACGCGCCGGCAATGGCAACAACATCGTCAGCAGCTTCTACTTCTCGCTGGCGATGTTCGACAACACCGGCGGCGACGATTATCGGTGGAACATCGCCAACTGCAACAACCACATCTATCACTGGGGTGATGCGCTGGTCCAGGAGCCAGGAGACAAGGAGGGCCCGACGATCCAGGGTATCGACGAGCTGATCGCACGCGACCCAGGCGCTCACTGGAATACCGCGACGAACACCGTGGAGGGCAGTACGTTACGGCAACCATAGCCCTCGGATCTTTCCGATTCCGCTCTTCGACCCGATCGTTTACGACTCGGGCAAGCGCAACGGGCGTATCGCCGACCTGGTCACCGCCAACTGGATCGGGTTCTTCGCAGACTACACGCAGGGTAGCCAGATCTACGGCCGCATCATACCCATCGCGGGTATTTACGACAAGAACGGTCCTGCGCCGAACGCTGCCCTGCCGAAAACGATTCGCTTGGTTAAGTAGAGACATATGGCTCAACTCGCGGCATCAATCGTCAGTCACGACGACGAGTTCAAACGGCAGGTCGCCACGCTTCTTCGGTCGTGCGGTGTTCCCGTCGGCATCGTCGAGGATCGCCGGGCGGGCGTCGAGGGCGGAGGCCCCGACGTCGTCGTCGTCGACATCCGTTCCGATGCGTCTTCAGGGATGGCGGCCATCGAACGTCTCCGGGCCGGGCATCCCACGGTTGCCATCTTTGCCATCGCGGCGGCCGCCGATCCCGACCTGATTCTTCAGGCGATGCGGGCGGGCGCGAACGAGTTCTTTCCATGGAATCCGGGCGGCGGCTCCCAGGCGTCGCGCTCGATGGAGGAATCGTTTCACGGCGCCGTGCGTCGGACAGCCGCACGGCACGCCGCGGCAAGCGCCGGCGCGAGACAGCCGTGCGTGACGCATGTCTTCCTTGGCGCCAAAGGCGGCTCAGGAACCACAACGGTCGCCGTCAACTGCGCGGTTGAGCTCGCCCGCCTGACCAAGCGTCCGACGGCGATCATCGACATGAAGCCGTGCCTGGGAGAAGTCGCTCTGTTCCTGGGCGTCCGGCCACGTTTCACCGTGCTCGACGCGATTGAGAACCTGCATCGGCTCGACCGTGACTTTCTGCGCGAACTGATGGCGCGGCACAAGTCCGAGCTCGACATTCTTGCCGGCTCAGAGCAGTTCGATCGTCCAGGTGCGCAGGATGCCGGCGCGATCGAGGAGCTGCTGCGGACCCTGTCGCGTCTCTACGACTACATCGTGATCGACGCGGGCAACACGATCAATGCCTGCGCCGTGTCGTCGCTGTACGCGGCCGACACGATCTTCCTGGTCACCAATCCGGACGTGCCGTCGATCCGGAACGCGCAGCGCCTGGTCGACCGCGTGCGGCAGCTGGGTGCAGGCAGCGAGCGCGTCAAGATTCTGCTGAACCGGGTGTCCGACCAGAACCTGATTGCGCCCAAGCAGATTGAAACAGCGCTAGGCTACGGCATCCATCACACGTTCTCGAGCGACTACCGCACGGTCTCGACGGCGCTCAACTCGGGCGTGCCGCTTTCGCTCTCGAACCATTCCGAGCTCGCGTCGCAGTTCAGCAGCTTCACCCGGCATCTCCTTGGCGTGCACGAAGAAGCGAAGGCGGAGCCGGAGCGGCGCAGAGCCTTTCTCGGACTTCTCTAATCCGGAACCATAGCAATGTCCACGTCCCTCAACATTCAACAGGCTCCTGGAGCCCCTGCTGCTGGAACGCGCCGCCCCGAGGCGCCGCGCCCGCAGTACATCGAGCTCAAGGCAAACGTTCACCGGAAGCTGCTCAACCGGCTGAATCTCGAAGCGCTGGCCTCGGCGGAGCGTCCCAGGGCGGAAGCGGAAATCCGCACGCTGCTCTTCGATCTGATCGCCGAAGAGGGCATGCCGCTGAGCATGACCGAGCGCGAAGCGATTCTCGGCGATGTCATCGACGAGGTCTTCGGTCTCGGTCCGCTCGAGCCGCTGCTTCGCGACCCGAGCATCAGCGACATCCTGGTCAACACGCACAAACAGATGTACGTGGAACGCTCCGGCAAACTCGAGCGCCTGCCGACGACATTCCAGGACGACAAACACCTGATGCGCGTGATCGATCGGATCGTCAGCGGCGTCGGCCGCCGCGTCGACGACAGCTCGCCGATGGTCGACGCGCGTCTGCCGGATGGATCCCGCGTCAACGCGATCATCCCGCCGCTCGCGGTGGATGGCCCGCTCCTCTCAATCCGCCGCTTCCCGGCGGAACGACTGAAGGCCGAGGATCTGGTTGCGATTCGTTCTCTGACGCGGCCCATGCTCGAGTTCCTCGAACACTGCGTTCGCACCCGGCTGAACATGCTGATCAGTGGAGGCACGGGCGCTGGTAAGACGACACTGCTCAACGTGCTCTCGAGCTTCATCTCCGAGCGCGAGCGCATCGTGACGATCGAGGACGCCGCGGAACTGCAGCTGCACCAGGAGCACGTGGCTCGGCTCGAGACCCGGCCGCCAAACGTGGAAGGCAAGGGTGCGATCAAGCAGCGGCAGTTGCTCGTCAACTCTCTGCGTATGCGCCCCGACCGCATCGTCGTCGGCGAAACGCGCGGCGAGGAAGCGCTGGACATGCTGCAGGCGATGAACACCGGTCACGACGGGTCGCTGACCACGGTTCACGCGAACACGCCTCGCGATGCGCTGTCGAGAATCGAGACGATGATCGCGATGGGCGCAACGAACCTGCCGGAGCGCGCAATGCGCCAGCAGATTGCCGCAGCCATCCAGATCGTGATCCAGCAGACGCGCATGAGCGACGGCACGCGCAAGGTGACGAGCATCTCGGAAATCACCGGCATGGAAGGCGACGTGATCACCATGCAGGAGATCTTCCTGTTCGAGAAGGCCGGCGTCACGCAGGACGGCAAGGTCGTCGGGCGATTCCGCGCGACGGGCGTGCGGCCGAAGGCGTGCGATCGACTGAAGGCGTCCGGCGTGCATCTTCCGGCCGATATGTTCGAAGGCGTCACGGAGGTGCGGTGATGGCGCTGCTGGTTTCGTTGATGTCAGCGTTCGTCATAGGGGTGGGCCTGGTGATGGCCGTGTACATCGCTGTACACGAAGCTCCCGGACATCATGGCCCAGCGAAAGCTGATGAGCCGACTGGACTCGCTTTCGGCGCAGCCCGAGGAGTCGGACCCGGCAAAGGCAGCGGCGCTGGTCAAGGTCAGCAACACCGGCGTCGTGCCCGCGTTCGATCGCATGATGGCGGGAACGGCCCGCGGATCGGCGCTGTCGCGCTGGATCGAGCAGTCCGGTATGAAGGCAAGCGTCAGCGGCGTGTTCCTGATCGCGCTGGTGGCGGGAGCGCTGGGTGCGCTCGCCGTCACGCTCGCAACACGGACGCCCCTGGCGATGCCGATAGGGTTTGCGATCGGGTTCTCGCTGCCGTTCCTCGTGCTGCGCATGAAGCGAACCCGCAGGATGCGGGCATTCGAGGAGGCATTCCCCGAGGCGCTCGATCTGATCTCGCGTGCACTGAAGGCCGGCCATGCCTTCGCGACGGGGCTGAAGATGGTCGCCGACGAGATGGACGAGCCGGTCGGCCCGGAATTCAGGAAGACGTTCGACGAGCAGAACTTCGGTCTTCCAATGAAGGACGCGCTCGAAAACCTGACGCTGCGGATTCCTCTCCTGGACATGCGGTTCTTCGCGACCGCGGTGCTCATTCAGCGGGAAACCGGCGGCAACCTCTCCGAAATCCTCGAGAACCTCGCGCACGTCGTTCGCGAACGGTTCAAGATCCTGCGCCAGGTGCGGGTCTACACCGCGCACGGCCGGCTGACCGGCTACGTGCTGCTCGCACTCCCCGCGTTCCTTGGCGTCGCGCTGTCGTTCATCAATCCCGAACACATGAACATGCTGTTCCGCGAAAAAATGGGGCAAATCATGCTCATGGTCGCCATGGTCATGCAGTTCATCGGCTTCATGTGGATCAAGCAAGTGGTCAAGATCGAGGTGTAGCGTGTCGATGCTCCTGCCTCTTCTCGCATTCGTCTTCGGCTCGCTGATCATTACGGCGATCGCGCTCACCGTCATTCCGAGCAAGGCGGGCGCCATCGATCGGCGCCTCGAAGAGCTGACGGTCACCCCCGATAGCGGGGCCGAGCAGCGGCCCCGGTTCCAGGGCCTCGTCTCCCTCTTCAAGCGCATCGGTGAAAAAGTCCCGCGCTCGCCGAAGGAAATGGGCCCGCTGCGGCTTCGTCTCGTTCAGGCCGGATTCCGGCGCGACGAAGCGCTGACGATCTTCTTCGGCATTCGCGTGATGTTCGCGCTGACGCTTTTCATGTTCTTCTCGACCTCGATCGTCGCGCGGCCAAACATGACGATGGCGCTTGCCGGCCTGGGCGCAGGTTACGTGCTCCCCGGAATGGTTCTGGCCCGCCTCGCGAAGCGACGGGCGCACAAGATTCGTCTCGCGCTGGCCGACGCGCTCGACCTGCTCGTCGTCAGCGTTGAAGCCGGATTGGGTCTGGATCAGGCGTTGTCCCGCGTCGGGAGCGAGCTGGCGTTCGCGTACCCGACCTGTCGGACGAGCTGAGGCTGATCAACCTCGAATTGCGCGCTGGCAAACCGCGTGCGGAAGCGCTGCGCAACCTCGGCGATCGAACCGGCGTCGAGGACCTCAGTTCACTCGTGACGATGCTGATTCAGACCGACAAGTTCGGCACCAGCGTCGCGCAGTCGCTGCGTGTCTATTCGGAGACGCTGCGCACGAAGCGTCGCCAGCGCGCGGAGGAAGCGGCGGCAAAAACCGGCGTCAAGATGGTGTTCCCGCTGGTGTTCTGCATTTTTCCTGCGGTCTGGATCGTCACGATCGGCCCGGCAGCCATCAGGTTCATGACGGTGCTGTTCCCGATGATCGAGAACATGAAGAAGTAGTTCACTGGGTGCCAAGGGTGCCAAGGGTGCCAAGGGTGCCAAGGGTGCCAAGGGTGCCAAGGGTGCCAGAGAGTGCCCAGAGTGGCAGCGGTGCGGCGGGTGTTCAGACACCGGTAGCGCGCGGCTTCAGTCGCGCGTCAGCCATGGTGGAATCGATGCAGTTGGTAGCGAGAAACCTTGATACGGGCACCGTCGTCGCGGATCGCATCGCCGTCGCCGATACACGGGCGACTCGTGCGGTGGGGCTGCTGTCGCGCGATGGTCTCGAGCCAGGGGAAGGGCTGTGGATCGTTCCGAGCCGCGGCGTACACACGTGCTGGATGCGATTTGCGATCGACGTGATCGCGCTCGACGACCAGGGCGTGATCATCGACCGCGTTGTGCACCTGAAGCCCTGGCGCATTCGTCTCCCGCGCCGCGGCACGGCAGGCGTGCTGGAGCTGCCGGCGGGTACCCTGGACGAGTCGGGCACGTGCGTGGGTCATCGCATCGAGCTTGCACAAGCACAAGCCAGGAGTCTCTGACATGACGCCAGTCGCCCTCGCGGAATCGCGGTTCACCACGCCCACACTCGTCGCGCCGCCCGCGCCGCCTAGCACGATCGAGGAGACCGGGCTTCATCCGGACGCGCTCGCACAGCTGCTGTTGAAGACGCTGGTAGCAGGAGAAGCGAGCGGCACGGGCCTCTCGGAGAAGCTGCGCGTACCCTACTCCGTGCTCGACGCCCTGATCCAGCACGCCCGAGTCGAGAAGCTGGTGGAGGTTCGAGGCGCGACCGGGGCCGGGAGTGCAGGATACCGCTACGTCCTGACGGACCTGGGCCGCGATCGTGCCGGGCAGTTCCTCGACATCTGCCGCTACGTCGGGCCCGCACCGGTGCCCCTTGCGCAGTACAACGCGTACGTCCGCGCCGCCATGGATGCGCGTCCCTATCTCGATCGCCAGACGCTCTCCAGCGGGTTCGAACACCTCATCGTCAGCAACGGCATGCTGGATCAACTCGGCCCCGCAGTGAACTCCGGCAAGGCGCTGTTCCTGTATGGCGCACCGGGAAACGGAAAGACCGTCTTCGCGGAAGGCATCGGCAGGGCCCTCGGTGGTGAGATGCACGCGCCGTTTGCGATTGACGTCGACGGCCAGGTCATCACGATGTACGACCCCGTCAGCCATCAGCGCATGGCCGAGGCGGAGAGGACGCACAGCGTCGTTGCGGTGGCGGCTCACGACCGCAGGTGGGAATGCATCCGACGGCCCGTGGTTGTCGTCGGTGGTGAACTCACCCTCGAGATGCTGGATCTGACGTTCAATCCCATCTCGAAATTCTACGAGGCACCCATTCAGCTGAAGGCCAACGGCGGCGTGTTCGTCGTCGACGACTTCGGCCGCCAGCGTATTCCGCCGCGGGATCTGTTGAACCGCTGGATCGTCCCGCTCGAGAGCCGCGTCGACTTCCTGACGCTGCATACCGGCCGGAAGTTCGAAGTGCCGTTCAACGTCTTCATCGTGTTCGCCACGAACCTCAAGCCGCAGTCGCTCGCGGACGAAGCGTTCCTTCGGCGTATTCCCTACAAGATTCTCGCGAAGAACCCCACGATCGACGAGTACTGCCGCATCTTCGAATTGAACTGCAAGCGCCGCGGTCTCCCGTTCGACGCGGTGATGGTCGAGTATCTCGATCGCAAGTACTACAAGCCGCGCAAGCTGCAGATGCGCGCGTGCCATCCGCGCGACCTGATCTCGCAGGTCGTCGACATCTGCCGGTACACGAACCGCGAACCGGTCATCACGCGTGAGCTCCTCGATGCCGCCTGCGGCAGCTACTTCGTCGAGGAAGCCGAATCGCAGGGGTCAGGGAATTGAAGCGCTTCGCACTCACGCTGCAGGCCCCGTACGACATGGCGCCCGCGCGGCTCGACGCCGAAAAGCTGAGCGACATCCTCTCCAAGGCTGTCGTCATCGTGCTGTTCTCGTTCATGGCGGTACGGTTCGGCGCGGATTTCCTGTCAACCGGCCGGGTAACCGGCCTTCTCCTGCTCGTCAGCGAGATGCTCGTTGTCGCCCTGACGGTACTGCGTCGCGCCGCGGCCGCGGTCGACCGCAGCATGCGCGCGCGCCTTCTGACGGCGCTCTCGCTGCTTGGACCACCGCTCGTGCAGCCGGCCAACGTGGCGGCGCTGCTTCCGCAGTCGGTCACGGTAGCGGCCTCGATTGTCGGCCTGGGCATCGTGATCGCCGGGAAGGTGACGCTGGGTCGCAGCTTCGGGCTGATGCCGGCCAATCGCGGCATCGTCTCGTCGGGCGTCTATCGGATCGTGCGACACCCGATCTACATGGGGTATCTGATCACGCACGTCGCGTTTCTCTTCGCCACGCCGTCCGGCTGGAACATCGCGATCCTCGTCGCCGGCGACACGGCGCTGCTCTTGCGAGCCGTCTGCGAGGAGCAGACCCTGGCGCGCGATGCGCGATACCGCGAGTACCAACAGAAGGTTCGCTGGAGAGTGTGCCCAGGGCTCTTCTGAAAAGGGAAGGCGCCTCTAGTCCCGCAGAGTTGCCACGGTTGCCCCGAGGTGCGAATCGGGCGCGTCGTAGAAGGTTTCCACCAGCGGATGGTTCTCGAGCGCGGCCTGGACGATGCCTCGTTGAACGCCGCGGCCCCGCCCGTGAATCAGCCGGACCTCCCGATAGCCGGCTTCGTGCGCCGCATTCACGTACTCCTCAACAACTGATTTGATGTCGCGCGGCTGAAAGGTATGCAGGTCGATTGAGCTCTCGATCGGAACCTTCTTCATCGCTTTCGCGTTCGCCGTGACTGCTGTCTGGCATTACTCACTGCTCGCGGGGCCCCCCCGCTCGCGCTCGCTCGGCGCCCGCCGCCGCTCTTCGAGCTTCGGCGAGGTCTCGCCGTAGCCTTGGCGAAGGCGGAGCTGCGCGCCTCGCTCGGGCCTCGGGCGCTTTCGTACGTCGCTGTCACCGTCGTGCTGATGCCGCCGCGGACTGAGAAGTTACCAACGACCGTCATGCGGCGCGGTGCGCACGCGCCAACGAGATCGTCAAGAATCTGGTTCGTCACAGCCTCATAAAAGATGCCCCGGTTGCGGAAATCGATGAGGTAGTACTTCAGCGCCTTGAGCTCCAGGCACCGTTCGTCCGGTGTGTACGTAATCACGATCTCGCCGAAGTCGGGCAGGCCGGTTTTGGGACAGACGGATGTGAACTCGGGACAGCGGATGGTGATCTCGTAATCGCGTTCCCGACCAGGGTTGGGGAACGTCTCCAGCAGGGGGGGTGGCATCACGAAAAATTGTAGCATTCCGGCCCATTTTCATGAGTTAGGGCCGTCGCCGTCATTGACACCGCAAAACACCGCGCGCTAGGATGTGGCCTGATTTCATTGCCGTTCGACGATTCGGCTGGTCGCTCGCGCCATGGCGTGGCGGGCGCCCGAACCGCCGCAGGAGTCGGAAGGCCACATTCTCCGCTGCCGCCGCACGCGCGCGCGGCCGCGAGGCGGTTTTTAGAGAGCGCGCACCAGCAAGGGGAATAGCCGATGGCAGAGGCCCGCAGGATGGGCAAATCTGAACTCTTTTCGCACTTCGCCGATCGCTTCGAGGTGAAGCGCACGCAGGCGCGGGAGTTCTTCGACGAACTGACCACGCTCGCGGAAAAGGAGCTCAAGCGCTCAGGCGAATTCGTGCTCCCCGGGATGGTGAAGCTTGTGGTTCAGAAGCGCAAGGCGCGGATGGGCCGCAACCCGGCGACGGGGGAGGCCATCAAGATTCCCGCGAAAACCGTCGTGAAGGCGCGCATCGCCAAACAGCTCAAGGACGCCGTCCTTCCGCGGAAGTAAGACCGCCGCGTTCGCGCTCAGGCCGTTCTTTTCGGCCCCTGGCGCCGCCTCACAGGCGCAGCGCCAGCGGGCCGATTCTTTTGCTTGGGACGTCTATGCAGCGACCGATCGCCGCGCTGCAAGCACGCGGCTGTAGACGGTTGCCGGAGCGAGCCGCTCCACTTTGGACTCGAGGCTCGGCATCGAGTCGTCGTCGAGGATGATTCGATCCGTGGCATCGAGCAGGACCTCGCAGCTGAAGCGCTGCGCTCCGCGGACGGTCTTCAGTTCGTAGAATCGGAGCGGGTAGCCGATACCATCCACTTCGATTTCGATTGCCTTCACCAGTTTCCGGAACATTGTCTCCCCCTTCATTCCAGGCAGGCTTCCCGTCGATCTCGTAGAACCCCGTACAACCCGGCAGAACCTCGTAGAACCCCGTAGAACCCCGTAGAACCTTAGCCCGCCACGAGCATCGGCCGCGCTGACGTTCGCGGGAATTCCAGCACGAACGTCGTTCCCTTGCCCACCTCGCTCGCGACCGAGATGGTGCCTCCGAGCTGCTCGACGATCTTCTTGGAGATCGCCAGCCCCAGGCCGAGGCCGCGTCGCTTCGTCGTGACGAAGTCTTCGAAAATCTGCCCCAGGCGTTCCGCAGGAATGCCGCACCCTGTGTCGTAGATTCGGACTTGAACTCGATCGCCGTGCGCCTCGCTCGCCACGACAATCAGCCCACCCGGCGCGGTCGCCTGTATCGCGTTCAGGATCAAGTTGCGGTAGACACGCCCGAGCGCGAAAACGTCCCCCTCGATATAAACGTTCTCGGGGGTCAATTCCGTACGGAGCGTCAGCCCTGCGGTCTCGGCGTGCTGCTCCATCGCCTCTGCCGCATCCGCGACGGTTCGATTCAGATCGACGGGGAAACGCTCCAGTGGAATCGGCCGGGCGATGTTGCGGAGGTCGTCCAGCACGCGCTTGATGATCACCAGTTCCCGCTCGACCGTACGCTTGAATGTTTCGCGGTACTCCGCATCCTCGAACATCTTCTGGATCAGTTTGCAGCTGTTGCCGATGTTCTGGATGGGATGCGACAGATCGTGCACGAGCCCGGCGGCGATGCGTCCGAACATCGCCTGCCGTTCCTGTTTCCTGATCTCTTCCTGCAACTCGACGAGCCGATCCGCCATCGAGTTGAACGCATCTCCCAGCTGGCGGATTTCGTCCTGCCCCGACAGCGCGACCCGCTCGTCCATGCGCCCGTCGGCAATCGCGCGAGTGACCCGCGTCAGCGCGAAGATGCGTTGAATGAACGACCGGCCCCACACCCACCCGAGCAGCACCGTACCGAGCAGCGCGGCGCAGATTGCCAACAGCAGCTGTCCCTTCAGTGCTCGCGACAGCGAGAACGCATCATCGGTGGGCTGTTCGACGATGACCGTCCACCGTGGGTTGTCGATGGCGGCCCCGACCGCGAGCAGCTCCTCCTTGCGTGAGTTGAGAAACGTCCGCGACTCGGGCGGCGATTGGCTCTTTCGGGCGTCCGTCGCGAGCGCCTGTTCGTCGGGCGCCGCTGGCGCGCGGCTCGCGATCAGCTCTTTGTCGTTGGGATTGCCATGGGCGACCAGGCTGGCCTGCTCGTCGAGGAGCAGCGCGTAGCCGAGGGTTCCGACCTTGATGCGATCGACCGTTCGCCACAGCTCCTCGAGCGAGATCTCCGCGATGATCCAGCCCGGTTCCTCGCTCCCGCCGACGAGCGGAACCGCCATCGTAGTCGTCGGGAGCAAATCGGTGTCGATGTAGGGGGTGGCGACATAGAACGCGGAGGAGGCGCTGTTCTCTGTTTCCGTCCCGCTCGGAATCTTGAGCGTGGAGGTGCCGATCCGGCTGGTGGCCTTCAGCCGGCCTCCAGCATCGAACATCGAGATCTCGCGGAACTCCGGGAAGTCGAGCACATGGTTGCGGAGAATCTGTTCCTGCTGCCACTGTTCGAGCTGCGTGCCGCGGATCTGCGTCGCAATCGACGCGAGGACGCGATGGCTGTTGTCGAAATACAGCTTGATTTGCGCCGCTATCTGCTGCGCGACGGCCTGGTTGCCAACCCTGACCGACTGCTCGGTGCCAGTCGAGAGCGTCCGGACGGACCACAGGCCGTAGCCGACAAGCGGCAGGATCGCTGCCGTCGCGATCAGCAGGACGAAGCGGCCGGTGATGCGTCTCATCGTGAAGCCGTCTGCGTGCCGGCCAGGCGCCACTCCCACATCTTGGCGAGGATTTCTGGGTCGGAGCGTTCGCCGATATCGAAGCCACCGTCAACCGCTCGCGTCATCCGCGTCCACGCCAGGAACACCGCCGGCACGTCGTCGTAGAAACGCTGCCGCAAATCACCCACGGCGATGCGAATGTCGTCGTCATAGCGAGCCCGCCGCAGCCGATCGAGCACGGAGTCTGCGCCGGTGTAGCCTGTGTTCTGCATCACGGGCCCAAGGGCGCCCTTAGGTGAGTGCCAGAATCGGTAGGTCCAGTTGAAGTCCCGGCCGCTGGTCAGCTGGAAGAGATAGGACTCGAAGTCTCCGTTTTTCAGCCTATCTCTCATCTCCCCGCTTTTCAGACCTTCGAGGACGAGATCGATTCCAACGGCGGCGAGCTGGCGCTGCAGCAGCAGGCCTATTCGCTCGAACTGTGGCTCGCCGTTGTAGAACATGCACTTCAGCTGAAAGCGGCTGGCTCTGCGACCTGGTACAGCCGGACGGACCGGCAGGCCCGCGGCATCGAGTCGGACTCGTGCGGCGCTCGGGTTGTACGAGTGACGCCTCGCGGCAGCGTTGTACGCCCAGTGGGACGGCCAGACTGGATCGTCAGCGACTTCCCCCCGCCCGCGCATGCCCTGCGACACGATCTCCTCGCGATTGATGGCGTCCGAGATCGCGCGTCGGACCTCCACTCGAGCAAGCATCGGGTTCCGGACGTTGAACACCAGGGGGATATAGAAGGGCTGAATAGACGAGTAGATTTCGAATCTGGTTGCACCTTCGAGGAACTCCACTGACTCTTTGCTGATCTCGAGCGCCATATCCACGTCGCCGCGCATCAGGCCAACCCAGGACGCACGCGGGGTAGAGTAGGGGATGACTTGGATTCGACTGATGCCCGGTAGCCCGCGATAGTACGAGGTGTTCCGAACGGCCTCGAGGTGGTTGGCATTCGGCACCAGCCGAAAGGGTCCCGTCCCGATGTCCGGTTTCCGGTCGTCTACCATGGACATGCCGGCGAGCGCGCTTGGAAAAAATCCATCCGGCCGGCTCAGATGGAACAACACGGTGTGCGCATCGACCGCTTCTACCCGCTCGACAGCCTCGAAACCGCGCGTGTCCGGCTTGGGGATTTGCTGACGGATGATTTCTACGACGGCGGGTGCAGTGACGGGCGAATCATCGTGAAACTTGATGTCTGGCCGTAGGTGCACGCGGAGGGCGAGTCCATCCTGTTCCCATGTCCAGTCAGTCGCCAGCCGCGGGCTGCGGCGCCCCTGCCCGTCGATCGCCAGCAAACCTTCCGCGAACAGGAACGAGCGCAAGACTCCAGGCGCTTCGTCTGTGCCACGCGCCCCTATTCGCAGTGTCCTATTGGGAGTGGGAGGGGGCGTGCTCCTTGAACACCCCGAGACGAGTAATCCGGAGCCGAGCCCGAGCAAGAGGCAAACGGGTGCCGTCGCGGTGGCAATCTGCCTCCACGGGGTTTTCCAGGGTTTCGAGGACGACACCGTCCCTTCAGGCCACATTACCCAATATATCGGCACACTCCCTGCAAAACCGGAGGGCGCCGCCTTCCCGGGGACCCTATTTTCGCGGCTCGGCCAGCTGCTCGACGATGAACGCACAGCCGTTATTGTCGCTCGGCTTCTTTTCGGCTTTCTTGATGACCTGAATCTTCATGTTCTTGTCCTGCAAGTAAACTGTCAGCAGCCCCACCGCGCTACTTACGCGGCTCCGGCATTTGCTCGACGATGAACGCGCAGCCGTTGTTGTCGCTCGGCCTCTTTTCGGCCTTCTTGATGATCTGAATCTTCATGATGGAATCCTCTTCTCGGTGACAGATGGTTGTGTGGAACCGCGGGTTACCGCAGGTGCTCGACAGCGACATCGACAAGCCAGGGGCGCAGCGTGCCCTTCTTCTTGTCCGGTTCCTTGCGATCGTTTTTCATGGCGTCTACCCTCTGTGAAGTTGGAATACCGCTAATTGACGGCGGCCGGTTCGCGCAGAGCGGCGTCGCGCGCGAGTGATACCACACCGGCTTCAAAGCTCGTCTTGTGGCAGTTGGGCCGGTTCATGTTTCCCAGCTCGGTGTGCGCGGCGACGGAGCAGCCACCCGCGCAGACCGGGATGAAGGCGCAGTCGTTGCACTCTTTCCACGCGGCGAGCGATTCAAAGCGAGTCGCGGCGGTCGCGCGCCAGGCTTCTTCGCGGCCGTCGATATGCCCGGTCGACAGCTTGGGATCGCCGGTGAATCCCGGGCACGCGTAAAGCGCACCGTCGGGGCCGATCGTGTGCGCGTGCTGGCGGTGAATCTCGCACGGGCCCATGTGCACGCCATCCACGGTCGAGAACCCACGCTTCTTGGTTTCTTCCCGGAGGAACGACATCTTCTCGTCGAGGAAGTTGCAGTTGTCGCAGATGCTCGTGCCGCCGCCTGCCGAGGTCATGCAGGTCCCGTTGAGCGGCTTTCCCGCCGCCCCCACCACCGTCAGTGGAATCATCCCCTTGGGCTGCTGCGGCTTCGGTTCGCGGATGACCGGCTTGAACGCGACACGGGCCAGCTTGTCGGCGAAATCCTGTTCACGAAGGAAATCGAGCAGCGCCGGATAGCTGTCGACCGAGGTTTCGTCGAAGTTGCCCCCGATCGAGATACGGCACTTGCCCGCGACGCGCCGCACGTTTTCGATGATTTTGTCGAAGGTGCCCTGTCCGCCTCGGAGCGGCCGCATGCGATTGTGCGTGTCGTGGTCGCCGTCGAGCGTCACCTTGACCGCGTTGAGACCGTATGGAGCGAGCCGATCGACGACTTCGGGCGTCAGAAGGAGCCCGTTCGTGATGACGTTCACGTGCATGCGGACGCCGCGCTCGATCGACGCGTCCCAGAGGTGCTCGGCGAGGTAGTACGCCACCGGAAGGTTCAAGAGTGGTTCGCCGCCGAACAGCGTGAGCACGAAGCTCTCGGGGCGCAGCGTGTCGAGCCGCTCCTTCGCCCAGTCGACCACCCGCGCGGCGGTCTCGAGCGTCATCTTCGCCGCAAATTTGTTGTAGTCGCCGTGGTCCCCCTGGAAGCAGTAGTCGCACGCGAAATTGCACTGGAGGGTGGTCAGGACGGTCAGGCGCAGCTGCTCATGACCCTCGCGGATGTTGCGGAAGTAGTGTTCCAGCTTCCGCCGCTCGCCCTCCCGGTCGTTGACGATGAAGCCGTGCTCGGTCAACGTGGCGAGCGCTTCGCGCTGTTCGGCGGTCTGCGGCACATCGTTGCCGGGGACGCGCTCGAGCAGGTCCGCGACGTCGCGCGACACGATCAACTGGGCATCGGTGAACGTGTTCATCAGGAACACGTCGCCCCCCTGGCCGTGCTCGTCGAGCGGGACGCGGACGTTGAACATCGAAGCTCGCATGCGCTCTCCTCGGTCGCGACGATCTTGAGAAGCGGATTGAGATGAGTCGGAGGGCCACCAACCGGCGCCGGCCATCGAGGTCCTGAAATTGCAACGGGTATTCCCGCAACACTCTCCCTGTCCAAAGAGTCCCTTCACCTGCCCTCAAGCTCAGCCCGGCCCAGAAAATACAGATCTGTTCGACTGACTCTTTGGTTACTCCCATATGTGCGCGGAAGTGACGCACCAGGTTGGACGGGTGCGCGAAGATCGGCCAATTGATTGGCCGGTCAGGCCAGCAAGTTGGCCGGTTGTATTACGGATTTAACCGCCAGTAGGCTCTCAGGCGCCCCGGAGTTTTCGGGCGATCTCGCGCAGATCGAGGCGCGACATCTTGTGCTTGAGCGTGCTGAGGGGGATGCCCAGATAGCGGGCCGTCGCCGTGACGTTCCAGTCGGATTTTTCGAGGGCTCGCAGGATGAAATTGCGCTCGAAGGTGTCGCAGGCCTCCTGGAAGAGCGCGTCGCCGGTGGTCGGCCCCGAGTCCAGCTTGGCGAAATGATATTCGAGCGGCAGATCCTCGTCCGTGATCCATTCCTTGTCGCTGACCGCGACGAGGCGTTCGATCAGGTTCTCGAGCTCGCGTATATTGCCCGGCCACCAGTACGACGCCAGGATCTTCAGGGCGGAACCCGAGATGCCGCGTACGGGCTTCCGAAACTTCGTTTTGTAGCGATCGAGGAATAATCGCGCGAGCTCCGGCAGATCCTCGATCCGATCCCGCAGCGGCGGCATGCGGATCGGGATGACGTTGATCCGGTAGTAAAGATCCTCCCGGAATCGTCCGTCCTTGACGGCTTTCTCGAGATCGACGTTGGTGGCAACGACCAGCCGGAAACTCGTCTTGATCGGCTTGGTTCCCCCAACCCGTTCAATCTCCCCTTCCTGGATGGCGCGCAGCAGCTTGGCCTGCAGGTCGAACCGCAGGTCGCCGATCTCGTCGAGGAAGAGCGTGCCGCCGGTTGCCAGTTCGAATTTTCCGAGCTGCTGTTTGTGCGCGCCGGTGAACGCGCCGCGCTCATGGCCGAACAGCGTGCTCTCCACGAGCTCGTGCGGAATCGCCGACAGGTTCACCGCGATGAACGGCGCGTCGCCGCGACCGGATTCCCGGTGCAGCAGTCGGGCAAGCAGCTCCTTGCCGGTCCCGCTCTCGCCGAGGATCAGCACTGTAGCCGACAGCTTGGCGACCTTCTGCACGAGATCGACGATGTCGCGAATCTGACGACTGGGACCGATCAGGAACTCGCGCTCGCTCTGCTCGGCAACCTGCGCGCTCAGCGTGATGACCTGGCGGTTCAGATCCTGCCGCTCGCACGCATTGCGAACGAGCGATCGCAGCTCGTCGTAGTCGAAGTTCTTGGTGATGTAGTGGTAGGCCCCATGCTTCATCGCCTGCACGGCGGTCTCGACTTCGTTGATCGCCGAGATCATGATGCATTCGATGAGGCTGTAGTTCTCTTTGACAATCCTCAGCACGTCGAATCCGCTGATACCCGGCAGGCGGACGTCGAGCAGAATCAGGTCGATATCCTCCTGCTTCAGCAGCGTCAGCGCCGCCTCTCCGCTCGAGACCGTCAGCACGCGGTAGTCGCGCTTCAGGATTGCGCCGATGGTGTCGCGCATCCCCTGATCGTCGTCGCAGATCAGAATCGTTTTCGAGGAGGCCATGGAGCTGGAGGCGATTGTAGCGCGTTTTTGCGAGAGGGTTCCCGTGGAGGCTGGTTGTGGTTTTCCTTGTCGCTTCGAGCGTTTCTTTGTAAGGTAAATCGTTGTGCTCGCGTGGGTTGTCGCAGGCAGTGGCCTGCTCGTTGCGCTCGTGGCGCTGTCGGTGGCGCGCCGTGTGTCGAGGCGTCTCGACACCCTGAACCAGGCGTACTGGGAACTTCGGTACGACTACACGCGCCTGCGCTCGCAGGTCTCGCGTCTCGATCCCGACGAGGCACCGCCCTCCGATCCTCCATCCACTGCAACACCGACGTCCTCGGAGACGGTTTCCTTTGTTCCGCTTTCGACGATCCGAAAGAAAGACAGGTAAATGGCGAACGAATATGACGTCGTGGTGATTGGCTCGGGCACGGGTGGCTACGTGGGCGCGATTCGCGCGGCTCAGCTCGGCCTGCGGACCGCCGTGGTGGAGCGCGCCCCCGTCCTTGGCGGCACGTGCCTGAACTGGGGCTGCATCCCGACGAAAGCGTTTCTCGAACACGCGCACGCGCTGAAGATTGCGCAGAACTCGAAAGAGTGGGGACTCACGCTGGGGGACGCAGCGGTCGGCATCGACATGACGCAGGTTCACTCGCGGAAGGACCGCATCGTCAAGGGCCTGACGGGTGGGGTGGAACTGCTCTTCAAGAAGAACAAGATCGACTGGATCAAAGGCAGCGGACGCCTTGTCGGGAAAGCGACGGTGGAAGTCACGAACGGGCAGAATCAGACGCTCATTGCTCGCAAGGAGATCGTCGTCGCCACCGGCTCGCAGCCGCGAAGCGTCCCGGGCGTCGAGATCGATCGGAAACGAATCATTACCAGCGACGAGGCGATCGGCCTCAAGGAGATCCCCAAATCCATTGCAATTATGGGGAGCGGCGCGGTGGGCGTCGAATTCGGATCCATCTTTCGACGTTTTGGCAGCGAGGTCACGATCGTCGAACTGCTGCCTCGAATCGTTCCTGTCGAAGACGACGCTGTCTCGGCGGAGCTGGAACGATCGTTCAGGAAGCAAGGGATAAGAGTCTTGACCGGCACCCGCGTCACGAGCGCCAAGGCTACGGCAAGTGGCGTCGACCTCGACGCGCAGACGCCCGATGGCAAGAGCGTCAAGGTCAGCGCTGAGTATCTGCTCGTGGCCACGGGGCGAGGCCCGGTGACGTCTGGTTTGGGTGCGGAGGATGTCGGGCTCCGGATGGATCGGGGCTACATTCACGTGGACGCCGATTTCCAAACGAGCGTCGCGGGAATTTCTGCGATCGGTGACGTGATCACATTCGACAATCCCGGGCATCCTCAGCTGGCGCACCTGTCGTCCGCCGAAGGCATAGCGGTCGCGGAACGGATTGCCGGGCAGGGGCGCAACCGGATCAACTACGACCAGGTTCCGGGGTGTACGTATTGCGACCCGGAAATCGGGAGCGTCGGTCTGACGGAAAAAGAGGCGCAGGCCCGCGGCTACGACGTGAAGACGGGCTCGTTCAAGTTCGGGATCCTCGGTCGTGCGCGAATCGCGGGCGAAACGGAAGGCTTCGTGAAGATTGTCTTCGACAAAAAGTACGACGAGATCCTGGGCGTGCACATGATTGGCCCTCGGTCGACGGAGCTCGTCGCGGAAGCCACGCTCGCGATCCGCCTCGAGTGCACCGTCGAAGAGCTCCTTCGCACGATCCACGCGCATCCCACGATGTCGGAGGCGGTCGGTGAAGCAGCGCATGCGGCGCACGGGGCGGCGATTCATGCGTAAAGAGCTGTCAGCTGTCAGCTCTCAGCTGTCAGCTGTCTGCTCTCAGCTATCCGCTGGTGGCGATCCGGCAGATGGTGAAATACTGAAGAGGCTTCAACCTCGGTAGCGCAGGGCTTCAGCCCTGCACGTTGGAACGGCAGCCCTGAAGGGCTGCGCTACAGGTTGGGGGCCAGTGCGAGCCTCTGAACAGCAGGCAAATCATGACCAATGTGGTGATGCCCCAGATGGGGGAATCGATCGCCGAGGGCACTATCGTTCGATGGATCAAGAAAGTTGGAGACTCCATCGATCGCGATGAACCGCTCTTCGAGATTTCAACCGATAAGGTGGACGCCGAGATCCCCTCACCGGCGGCAGGCGTCCTGACCGAAATCAGGGTCAAGGAAGGCGAGACGGTGGCGGTCAATAGCGTCGTGGCCACCATCGGCGCGGCTGGTGAAGTCAGAGAGCAGCCGGCCAATACGCCGGCGACGGCCTTGCCGGAGGCGGCATTGGGTCAGCGCGAGATCGAGCCGGCGCGGTCGGAATCCGATAACGGCGCGGACTCAGAGGACGAAGGGGAGAGCGATGCGGATTCGCGTCGGCAGAAGAGCTCCCCGCTGGTGCGACGGATCGCGCAGGAGCACCACGTCGATCTGAGCCAGATCCACGGGACGGGCCTGAGCGGTCGCGTCACCAAGCAGGACATTCTTGGCTACATCCAGCTGGGCAAGACGAGCACCCGCCCCGAAGCGCCGCGTCCTGATGCGCCGTCACCAGCAGCTCCAAGCTACAAGCCTGGCGAGAACGTGCGCGTCGTGCCGATGAGCGTGATGCGCAAGAAGATCGCCGAGCACATGGTGTTGAGCGCGCACACGTCACCGCACGTCTATTCCGTCTACGAAGTGAATTTTGGACGCGTGGCCGCGCTGCGAGACAAGAAGAGAGCCGAGTACGAAGCGGGCGGCGCGAAGCTCACTTTCACGGCCTTTATCGCGAAAGTTGCGATCGACGCGCTGCGGCAGTTCCCGCTCGTGAATGCATCGATTGACGGCGACAACATCGTCTACAAGAAAGACATCAATCTCGGAATTGCGGTCGCTCTCGACAACGGCCTCGTTGTGCCGGTCATCCGAAGCGCTGACGAAAAGAATCTGCTGGGCCTGAGCCGCGCGATCAACGATCTGGCTGCGCGCGCTCGGAACAAGAAGCTGAATCCCGACGAAGTGCAGGCCGGAACCTTCACGATCACCAATCCCGGCATTTTCGGCGCTCTTTACGGGCTTCCGTTGATCAATCAGCCTCAGGTCGCCATTCTTGGGGTCGGGAGCATCGAGAAGCGCGCGGTCGTCATCGACGATGCGATCGCGATCCGGCCGGTCTGTCACATCACTCTCGGCCACGATCACCGGCTCGTCGATGGCGCGGATGCAGGCCGATTCCTCGCGTTCATGAAAGACAGGCTCGAGAATTTCGACGAAGCCTGGATGTAGCAACGGTACACGCGCGCGGGCGCCCGGGTGATGCTTGTCCCGTACGATTGACGTTCAATTTCTCGGCACCGTAGCCTACGACGCCGCGCTCGAGCTGCAGAAACGGCTCGTCGAGCTGCGAAAGACCGACGCGATTTCCGATCAGCTCCTCCTGCTCGAACATCCTCCTGTCATCACGCTCGGCGTGAAAACGCGTCACGATCGCCGACACATTGTCGCCAGTGCCGATGTGCTGGAGCAGGAGGGTGTTCAAGTCTTCGAATCCGGCCGAGGAGGGGACGTGACCTACCACGGGCCGGGTCAACTCGTCGGATACCCGATCATGGACCTTCGGCCGGATCGCTGCGATGTTCATCGGTACGTGCGTGACTTGGAAGAGACGCTCATGCAGGCGGTCGCTACCTTCGGGATCGCCGGTCACCGGATGCCGCGACTCACAGGCGTATGGGTAGGCGACGAAAAAGTGGCCGCCATCGGCGTCCGAATCGCACGCTGGATAACCAGCCATGGGTTTGCCCTGAACGTCAGCACCAAGCTCGACCATTTCAATTTCATCGTCCCCTGCGGCATTCCGGATAAAGGGGTTACGTCAATGGAGCGGCTCACTGGCCGCCCCTTGAGGGTCCAGGCGGTCGTCCCTGCAGTTACGGCCGCTTTTGCCGCGGTGTTCGACAGGACCGTGGTCGCTCCGAACGAGACGGCCGCTAAGGCTCTACCCTAAGCCGAACGGTTTCAACACTTTACAAAATCGATTTCAAAATCGGAATAAGCCGCTGCGATCGGGTGTTCTGTCCGTTACGGAGGCCCCAAGATGCGTCAGCCGGCGGAGCAGGAACTGATCGGCCGGATGCAGGCGGGGGACAGCACGGCCGTGAGCGATCTTGCCTCGACCTACGGACCGCGAATCCACCAGCTTGCGTTCCGGTATCTCAAGAACTGGGAAGATGCCGAAGAGGTGACCCAGGACGTTCTTTTGAAAGTACATCGGAAAATCGACGCGTTCCGCGGTGATGCGGCGCTGTCGTCCTGGATTTATCGGATTACGTTCAACACCGCGATGTCGCGGCTTCGGAACGGGCGTTTCAGTCGTCCGCATGAAGTTCCCCGTCATGACGAGGGGAACGAACAGGGCGGGCAGGATCCCGCGGACTGGTCGTCGCTCGCCGACGATCAGGTGATGCGCGCGGAACTTCGCAATCAGCTCATCAACGCACTGACGCACTTGCCCGAGGTGTATCGCGTTCCAGTGATCCTGCGAGACATCCAGGGTCTTTCGACGGAAGAGGCGAGCGCGATCCTTCGCGTCAAACCGCAGACACTGAAGTCTCGTCTGCATCGCGGACGCCTGATCCTGCGTCAGCACCTCGGTGCGTTTGCCGGTGGACTCGCGCTTCATCCGCGCGAGTCCACGCATTGAAGAAATGTTGAATGTTGAATGCTGAGTGCTGACTGCATTCAACATTCAGCATTCAGCACTCAGCAATTTACCTGAGCCCGTTTTCCAGTCTCGTGCGCTCTTGCCTGGTGAGAACCGGCTCGAGCACGCGACGTACCCCATCCTCCCCGAGCTCCACAGGCATCGACGCGGCGCGTCCATCGCGGACATGGACGAAACAGGAGAAGCGTCGTCTCGATCCGAGCACGATCGCCTCAGCAACGCGGGTGGCGGCGGATGCCAGCGAATAGATTCCTGGCGGCCACAGCCCCGGAATCCGCGAGTTCAGCGCTGCCATGACGTGAGGCGGAAGGTGAGCCGTGAGCGGCTGTCCAGACACCGACGCCTCTTCCCACGCGACGACCGCATTCTGAGGCGGAACTCCGACGACGCTCAACGAGATCGGAACCCCTGAAGCGTCGATGGACAGGCCAGCCAGGGCGCGGAGGCCAGACTCGAGCGCGAGCGGGGCGGAGCCGACGATCCGGGACTCAGCAATGTGGAGCTCGGCGATCGCACGAACGATTAGCTCACGCTGCGAGGCGCCGGCGCACACGATCGGCGCCGTCGGCTCCGCGGCGCGGAGCTGTCGCAGGAGGGCGAGTCCTGATTCCCCACCGAGTTCTTCAGTACCGACTGCCGGATCCGCGATAAGGACGGCAGCCGCGCCGGCGGCGGCGGCAACGGATCCCGCCGCCTGGACGACGGTTCCGAAGCCTTCGATCGGCGACGATTGACGGATGTCGAGAGCCTTGCCCTGCGCGATGGATTCCGCAACGTCGATCAATCGAACCTCGCGAACGCGATCCCGCACGGCCAGCGCGTGCGCGAGCGCCCCACCCAGACTTCCACTGCCGATAATTGCGACGAACGCCATTTAGAGGGTCGTTTGATTCTATACGCGCGTATGACCGGCAATTCGTGGCATATAGAGGACTCGATTATCCTAGTAGCCATGCCCAGCATTCCCCAAACCCTCGACCTGTCGCGACGCGTTGCTCTCGTCACGGGCGGGTCGCGCGGCATTGGCCTGGCGATCGCGGAAGCGCTCATCGATGCCGGAGCCCGGGTCTCGATAACCGGACGCACGGCTTCCAGCCTCGACGAGGCGCGCCGGCGGCTCTCCCGAGGGGACGCGTCGCGTGCCGATCGAGTTCATCCTGTCGTCGCTGATGTTCGCGTTGCGGACGATGCGACCGCGGCGGTGGAGGGGGTCGTCGGGCAGTTCGGCGGCCTGGATGTGCTGGTGAACAATGCCGGCGTCGGAATCTTTCGCAGCGCAGCCGATATGGACATCGGCTCGTGGCATGACGTCATCGGGACGAACCTGAGCGGAGTCTTCTTCTGTTGTCACGCGGCGATTCCTCACCTCAAGAAGCGCGGTGGCGGGTGGATCATCAACATCAGCAGTCTCGCGGGGAAGAATCCCTTCCCTGCCGGCGCAGCGTATTGCGCATCAAAGGCGGCGGTGAATGCGTTCAGTGAGGCACTGATGCAGGAGGTCCGTCACGACAATATCCGCGTGAGCTATGTGATGCCCGGCTCTGTCGCTACCGGGTTCGCGGGAGGCGAATCGCCGAGCGGACCCGCCGACGAATGGAAGCTTGGCCCGGAGGATGTCGCGGAAGTGGTCATGGATCTGATCCGGCACCCCGCGAGAAGTCTTCCCAGCCGGGTCGAGCTGCGGCCGTCGCGGCCGCCGAAGCGCTCTTGACTGAGATCGCGCACTACAACGTGCTGGAGCGCCTCGGTGAGAGCGCGACCGGGGAACTATTTCGCGCGCGCGACACGAAGGTCGGCCGAACGGTCGCGTTGAAGTTCTTCGCTGCCGAGTCTTTCGCCGAACCGTCCAGCCGGGCCGCCTTTTTTGAGGACGCCCGCGCCGCGATGGCGCTCTCCCATCCGAATATCGCCACCCTCTTCGATGCCGGCGAGTACGAGGGGGATTGTTATCTCGCGTACGAGTTCGCCTCGGGAATCACGCTTCGACAGGAGTGCGAAGGGCGATCGATCAATCCAAGACGCGTCGTCGAACTGGCTGTCCAGATCGGCGACGCGCTGGCCGATGCCCATGGCTCCGGCGTCCTTCATGGTGATCTGCGCCCTGACACCATCATCGTGACGCACAAAGGCAGCGCGAAGATTCTCGAGCTCGGCATGTCGCGATGGACGACCGGCGGGCGGATCCGGGCGGAGGCCGCGCGCGCGCCGCGATCGCTCGGACCCGAAGCCGTATCCGTCGTCAGCTATATGTCGCCCGAGCAGGTTATCGGCGGTCCCGTCGACGCCAGGACGGATGTCTTCTCGCTCGGGGTGATTGCGTACGAGATGTTGACGGGCCACAACCCGTTTGCGGCGGCGAGCGCGGCCGACACCGTCGTCAACGTCATCGCCGCGAGGATCGCTCCGACGGCGACGCTCTCGACACCTCTCGCGGATCTCGACGCGCTGGTGATGAGAGCGCTGGCGAAGGAGATAGATAAGCGGCCGCAGAGCGCGGCATCGTTTTCCGCCGAGCTTCGGGGTATCGGCGCGATTCTCGATGTGCGGTCGGGCGATGCCGCGGCGTCCGAGCTGCTTCCGCTCGACGACGAAGGCGGGGGTACGGCGAAGTGGTGGATTGCCGCCGTCGTCGTGGCGATCGCGGGTCTCGCCTGGTGGATCCTCAGATAAGAGACGTCAGCACCTCGGCGTCGATGTTTGCGCCTGACAGGATGACGGCAGTCTGGCGGCCTTTCAGCTCCACCGCATGTCCCGCGACGGCCGCGACGCCAGCGGCTCCAGCCCCTTCGGCGATCAGTCGCTCCTCTTTGAAGACTCCAGCCACCGCGTCACGAAGCTGAGTTTCGCTCACGAGCGACAGCCGATCGACGTGCGTGCGCACGATATCGAAGGTGATCGTGTCGGGATCGAGATTGCCGCTGAGCCCGTCGGCCAGCGTGGTTCCTACATCGATGGACACGATTTGACCGGCCGCGAGACCCTGACGAAAAGGACAGGAAGCCTCGACCTCGACGCCAACGACTTCCGTCTTGGATTGTGATCCCTTGACCGCAATCGCGATGCCGCTGACGAGTCCGCCTCCACCCACGGGCACCACAATCGCGTCCAGTCGTGGGTGTTGTTCGAGCAACTCCAGTCCGATCGTTCCGGCCCCGGCGATCACGTCGGGGTCCGAGTATGGAGAAATGAACAGAGCGGCACCTGTCGCGCCGTGCTGCTTGGCTCGCGACTCCGCTTCGTCATAATCCGCACAGCCAATCAACTCGGCGCCCATGCGGCGAATGGCCTCCTTCTTCGCGCGCGGGGCCGCTTCGGGGGCATAGACCGTGAGCCGCAGTCCGGCGGCGCGCGCCGCAAAGGCGAGCGCCTGGCCATGGTTTCCGGCCGACGCGGTGACCAGCGGTGGCGGGTGCAACCCATGCCGATCGACCAGAGCCAGCACGGCATTCAGAGCTCCGCGAATCTTGAAGGAGAACGTGGGCTGCAGGGTTTCGAGCTTGAGGAAGACGTTCCCGGCGCAGGCCGTTGATAACCACTCGGAGCGCCGCAGCGGCGTTCGAATCACGCGTCCTTCAAGTCTGCGGGCCGCCGTGCGGACGTCGTCGATGGTAATCAGGGCTGCGAGGGACTAGCCGCGAGGAGGATCTCCGCAAGGCGCGCGGCGAAGGCAGAACGAGCCATGACGTCATCGATTCCGGCCTGTCGCGCCTGATCGATGAGCCCTGTGTGCACGTGTGAGACGAAGCCGAGGGTTCGTATCGACGACAGGTCCGCGTCATGTTTCAGTGCGGCGATCGTCTCAACCGGATTCGCTTTAGCGCTGTTCAAGTCGAAGATCACCAGCGAAGGTCGGAGAGTGCGGGCCTGCTCGAGAATCTCGGGCGGCGTTCTGGCAAAAACAAGGTCGACGCCCGCTTGCTTCGCGGTCGTTCGAATCTTCGAGCTGAAAAGAAGGTCGTCGACGGCCGCGAGGATCATTCCGAAATCATAGCGCAGTTACTTCGAAGGCACTGCCGGCAGCTCCCCGAGCATCAGTGGCTTCGTCGCTCGCGCCGGCAGCGGCTCTGCCGCGTACAGCGCGCGTGTATTGGCGATCGCTGACACGATGAACGTCACGACCAGGCCGACGATGGCGACCGCGCCGCCGATGTCGAACAACCGGTAGTCGGATCCCGCAATATGGACCATGTCGGATTGCATCAGCCGGAGCGAACCGATCGCGAGGAGTATGCGCAGTTCGGTTGGCCCGAACTTCCAGAACGAGATCCGGAAGACGCCGACGGCATGTGTGGCGAGCGCGATCTCGATCATCAGCAGATAGTACGCAAGCAGAAAACCTCCGCCGATCGCGATGCTCATATGCCCGCCCAGAACGAGGCCCGCGAAGACGAACAGGATGCAGAGCACGTCGAGCACATGATCGACATAGAAGCCATAGCGCGGGCGTTCATGATGGCGGACCCGCGCCAGCGTGCCATCGAGGCTGTCGCCAAACCAGTTGACGGCCAGCAGAACGATCGAGGTCAGCAGCGCTGCCGGCGACCCTTGCCAGTAGCAGATGCCGGCTCCGAGCATGGAGATTCCGGCCAGCACCGTCAGGTGATCAGAATTGATGGCCGCCGGCATCCGTTGGGCCATCCAGATCAGGCACCGCTTTTCCAGCGCCGCCAGCAGACTATCGTGTGCGCGCCGGGCTTCCTTATAGGTGGGTTCAGGGTGGTTCGTCATCTTGCTTGAGAATGCGAAAATGGGGGCGGAAACAGCTCAGAGGGCCAATGATTCTCGAAATACGCGCCGTTCCTCCGTTCTTCAAGAATGGCTTCGTCGTCGGCTGCGAGGAGACTCGCGAGGGGATTGTCATCGATCCGGGTGATGAGGTTGACGAGCTGCTGGCGGCGGTCAGCCAGCACGACCTCAGAATCCGTTTCATCCTGCTGACTCACGCCCATATCGATCACATTACCGGCGTGGGCGCTGCGAAAAGGGCTCTCGAGGTTCCCGTGGGCCTCCACAAGGCTGACCTTTTTCTCTACAACTCGGTGGCCCAGCAAGGGCAGATGCTGGGCGTCCGCGCGGACCCGCAGCCGGACGTCGACTTTTTCTACGAAGGCGCTGGTCCCTGGCGATTTGGCCGCTACGGGGCGTGGGTGCATCACACCCCTGGGCATTGCCCCGGAGGCGTGTGCCTGGCGGTGGGCCGTGACGGCGAAAGCACCCGCACCCTGTTCGTGGGCGACACGCTCTTTGCGGGATCGATCGGCCGCGTGGATTTGCCCGGAGGCGACCTCTCGACGCTCCTGAACTCTATCCGGAACGTTCTCTTTGCATTTCCCGACGACACGGTGGTGTATCCCGGTCACGGCGAGCCGACGACGATTGGCATCGAGAAGCGCACTAATCCCTTTCTCGTTCAGAGTTAGGGAGCGGCACTGTCACTGGTAGCCGCGACGTTATTCGCGGCTCACGACGAGCTCGACGCGGCCGACGCCCAGCCGGTCGCCTTCTTTCAGGGTGGATCGGGTCACGCGTGTGCCGTTCACGAACGTGCCGTTCGTGCTATCGAGGTCGTCGACCTGAAGTTCGGTGGCCCCCGCGCTCAGCCTGCAGTGCAGCCGCGACACCATGGCGGCATCGACGATGAACTGCGCGCCGGGTGAGCGACCGATGGTCTTGATGTTCCCGGGAAGAATGCGGAATGTGAAGGGTTCGTGCGCCTCATCGGCGCCGCTGAGTATCCACATCGCGTGCTAGGCTGCGGCAACGCGCGCGTGCACGACGGCGCCGCCTCGTGTCAGCAGGGTCTCCCGCGTGATTTCGTCCTCGGCATTGATTGGCAGCGACGGTTGCGCCGAACCATCCTTGCCGAGCAGGTGAGAGAGGAAGGTGGTGATGTTCTTCGAGTACATCTGGCTCGCGTGATAGGGAGCGAGCGCTGGCGGATTGGACGGCCCTAGAATGGTCACGCCACGATGCACCACGACCTCGTCCGGCTTCGTCAGCTCGCAGTTGCCGCCGCGTTCCGCCGCGAGATCGACGACGACCGAACCGGGTGCCATGGCTTCGACCATTTCGGTTGTCAGCAGAATCGGCGCGGGTTTTCCCGGAATGAGCGCGGTCGTGATGACGACGTCGCTTGCCGCGACGACCTTCAGCATCATTTCGCGCTGGCGTTTGTAGAAGGCCTCGTCCTGAGCCTTGGCGTAGCCGCCTTTGTCTTCGGCGTCGCCAGCCTCGAGCGGAAGCTCGACGAACCGCGCCCCGAGGCTCTGCACCTGCTCCTTCACCGCGGGGCGCACGTCGTAGGCTTCGACCTTGGCTCCCAATCGCCTGGCAGTCGAAATCGCCTGAAGACCGGCGACGCCCGCGCCCATGATGAACACGCGCGCTGGTGAAATCGTGCCGGCCGCGGTCATCAGCATCGGAAACATCCGCGGCAAGGTTGTGGCCGCGAGGAGCACGCCTTTGTAGCCGGCGATCGTCGCCATCGACGACAACGCGTCCATGCTTTGCGCGCGGGTGATACGCGGCATCAGCTCCATCGAGAAAAGGTTGATCCCCGTCGGAGCCAGCTGACGAATGACTCCAGGGTTGCCAAGCGGATCGGCAAAGCCGATGACCGTCTGTCCGCTCCGAAGAACGGACGCATCGGCCGGCGTGGCACGAACCTGCAGAACGATGTCCGACGTGCTGAAGAGCTCAGGACGCGGCACGACAGCCGCGCCCTGCGAGCGGTAGTCGCCGTCGGGAAAGCCGGCGGCTGTCCCTGCCCCCGATTCCACAACGACCTGAAGTCCGGACTTGATAAGGCCCGGCACCGCCGACGGAATCACGGCGACGCGGGTCTCACCCGGCCACGTCTCTTTTGGAATGCCGACTCTCATCGCTGAAAGTGTAGTCGATCTTACTTCTTCAACCACTCCGCAATCGTTTTCGCAACCGCTGGCGTGACGGTTTTGTCGGGCAGCGAGGAGTACTCCGACACATCTCCGGTCTGTGCCGGCGTCAGAAGATGGTTGATTCCCGGGAGATGAACGGCTTCGACCGGGGGCGACTTCTTGCGCGTGCGCGCCAGCGCGGCGAGCTGGTCGGCGTGATGCGGGAACACCTGCTGATCGAGATCCCCCTGAATGATGAGGATCGGCTGCTCGATCTTCTGCATCACTTTCGCCGGATCGAAGAGCAAGAGGCTTCGAAACCAGGCAGTGTCTGCCTGCTCGCGAAGATCGGGCGGAATCGACTCCCATCCCTTTTCGGTGATGACCGCCGACTGGATCCGGGTCTGGAGCTCGATCTTTGCCTGTCGATCGGCCTCTGATGCATTCATCACATCGAGCGCGTGCCGCTGCTGCTCCAGGATCAGGTCCGACCCGGGTGTTCCGGGCGCGGCGATCAGAATGAGCGACGCGATCCGCTTTTCGTTCGATGCCGCCAGCATCGCGACGGCGCCCCCTTCGCTGTGGCCGGCGACCGCGATTCTTGGAGAGTCCACATCCGGGCGTTTCGCGAGCCACCTGACGGCGGTGATCAGGTCATCGGCGTAATCCTGCAGCGTCGCCCGCTCGTTGCGTCCTCCGCTCTGACCGACTCCTCGCTTGTCGTAGCGAAGCACCAGGAATCCCTGATCCGCAAGCCCGCGCGCGATCTGCGCGAAAATCGGAACGCCCGCGACGACTTCGTCGCGGTCCACCGAGCCTGACCCCGACACCAGCACGACCGCCGCCAGGCGCAGCTTTCCGAGCCCGGTGGGGGTCGTCAATGTGCCGGCCAGGCTGAAACCGGTTGCGGGAATAATCACGTCGGTATCATTCGGATTGCGCACCGGCTGTGAACGCACCGCGACCCCCGCCAGGTCGGATCGGATCACGCGCAGACCCGCGCTGGGTATTTCCACGCGGACCAGCCGGGCCCGCGAATCGATCGTCACGCTCGCATCGAGCGGACGTCCGGGGTTCTGAAACACCAGGTCGTAGCGGCGAGCAGCGATGAGCCCAGCTGGCGAAGAAATCTGCTCGATGCTCATGCCTTTGACGTTGACGACGACTTCCCCCTGCGGTGCGACGTAGGCATGAAGCTCGGCGCCCGGCTGCGACCCCGACAGCCGCGCCGCCAGCGCCTCGTACCCCGCGAAGAACGAGTTCGGAAGGACGATCGTCCTCGCCGAGACCTGATCGGTCTTCGACGTTGTGGTCCCGTTCTGCGTGATCTCGTTGATCGCGGTTGTCACACCGAACGACGTCGCGAGCATGAGGGGTCGACCGGATTGCGTGGCCTCGATATGGAGATCGACCGGTTGCCAGTCAGCGGTGTATTTCACCTCGAACCGGTTGACCGTCATGCTCACGGGTGCGCCGAACTGCGCGGTCGACGAGATGACCCACGTCGATCCCGACCGCGCGACTCGAGCGTGCTCGATCCCGACACGGCTTCCGGACATAAAGATGGTGAATTCGATATCACCTTCCGCGGGGGAGCCGGCCGGAGCCTCTGCAGCTGTCTGCTGAGGTCCTGAGACCCGCGCGCCTGCCCGCAGCGCCGCGGACAGGACTGTCGCAAGCATGGCGGACAGCGCTACCGCAGTAAAATGTCGTACTGATTGCATCTATTCAGGATACCAGTACGTTCGCCATGTCTTTAGAGACCGAATATCAGGCGCTCCATCACGCGGCGGGGATCGTGGACCGATCGCATCGGGGGAGGCTTCTCCTTACGGGCGCGGACCGGCGTTCGTATCTCCAGGGCCTTCTCTCGAACGACATCGAGGCGCTTGCGCAAGGCTCCGGCTGCTATGCCGCGTACCTGACACCGCAGGGCAGGATGATCGCCGACATGCGCGTATTCGAGACCGGACAGAGCCTGCTCGTCGATCTCGGCGGCTCTCTGGCCCAATCGGTCGCGGCGCGCTGGTCGCAGTTCGTCTTCAGCGAAGACGTTCAGATCACCAACGAGTCGACATCGACTGCGGAGATCGGGACCTACGGACCCTTCGCCGCGCACGTGGTCGCGGGTGTGTTCACTGGCGCTGCCGGCGCGCGGATCACAGAACTCGAAGAGACCCTCCGATCTCTTCCGCCGATGGGGAATCGTCAGTGGGACCTGACGGGATCGAAGGCATACGTCCTTGCGAGCGACGACATCGGCGTCCCTGGCTTCGACCTCGTCGTGCCAACCAACCTGAAGAGTGATCTGGTCGCGATGCTCGGACGCGCTGGCGCCGTGACGATCGGCCACGACGCTGCGGAAGCTTCGCGCATCGAGGCAGGCAGGCCTCTCTTCGGCGTCGATATGCACGACGACACCATTCCTCTCGAAGCCGGCATCGAAGATCGAGCGATCAGCCTCACGAAAGGATGCTACGTCGGGCAGGAAGTCATCATCCGTGTGCTCCATCGCGGCCATGGCCGTGTCGCCCGAAGGCTTGTTGGCATCATGTTCGAGCGAGGGAGCGCGGTGCCGTCGGCCGGCGATCGCATCGCGATTTCGGGCCGTGAGATCGGCGCGATCACGAGCGCGGTGGAGTCCCCTGCGCTCGGTCGTCCGATTGCGCTCGCATATGTGCATCGCGATTTCGTACAGCCCGGAACCGTGGTTGATGTGGGTGCGCGCACTGGTGAGATCGCGCGTCTCCCGTTCGTCCCGGCGGCAAACCAGAGCGATCGGGTCGCTGTCGAGTGACGTGGGATCTGAGATCGAGTCGAGGTGAACGCTGCTGGCAATCCTGCTCGTTCAGCTGATTGTCATCATCTCGGCCGGACGGCTCATGGGGCTGTTGTTCCGACGGCTGGGCCAGACTGCGGTGATCGGCGAAATGTTCGCCGGAGTCCTGCTCGGTCCGTCGCTGCTCGGTCAGCTGTCGCCGTCGACGGAACTGCGCCTTTTCCCTCCGGCATCGCTCCCGCCGCTGTTTCTCCTCAGTCAGCTCGGCATCGTGCTCTTCATGTTCATCGTCGGTCTCGACGTCGACGTCATTCGGCTTCGCCGCCGCGCGGGAGCGACGGTCTTCATCAGCACGACGGGCATCATTGTGCCTTTCTCGCTCGGCATCGGGCTTTCATGGTACCTGCACGATCGGTATGCGCCTCCAGGCGTGCCATACCTGACGTTCGCGCTGTTCGTCGGCATTGCCATGAGCATTACCGCGTTCCCCGTACTCGCGCGTATTGTCGCTGAGCGTGGTCTCAAGGACACCGATCTCGGCAACACGGCAGTGGGCTGTGCCGCAATCGACGACGTGACCGCCTGGTGTCTGCTGGCGCTGGCGCTGGCGATCGGCCAGGGTCACGGGTTCGGACCACCGCTGGTGGCCGTGACGCTCACGGCAGCCGTGGCGTTCACCGCGCTCGTGGTCGTCCGCTCGCGTGCGACGCAGTTCTTTGGTCGTGCCGACGTCGGAGGCGTGTCAAGGGGCACGCTGCTGCGGACGCTGCTGTTTCTCTTCGCCGCTGCGCTTTCAACCGAGGCCATCGGCGTGCACGCGTTGTTTGGCGCCTTCCTCGCCGGCGTCGCCGTCGCTGGTGCCGAATCGTTGCGCGAGCCGCTGCGCGAGGCGATTGAGCCGATGGCCTCGACGTTGCTGCTCCCGCTTTTCTTCGCGTACTCCGGCCTGCGAACCGAAGTTGGCGCGTTGTCCGGCACTGCATGGATTGCGTGCGGCTTCGTACCTGGTTGCGGCGGTGGCCGGAAAGTTCGGCGCGATCTCCCTCGCCGCGCGCTTTCAGGGATTTCCGTGGCGCGACTGCGTTGCGCTCGGAGCGCTGATGAACACGCGCGGGCTGATGGAGCTGGTGGTCCTCAACATCGGCTACGACCTCGGGATTCTCTCGCCGCCGATGTACACGATGATGGTGATCATGGCGCTGACGACGACGTGCATGGCGGGACCGGTGCTCGCGGTGCTCGAGAGCGGCCGAGCGAGGTCTGCCAGGGTCCTGTAGGGCGATAAGAACGCGAGCCCAGAGTGGAGTGGTAGGGCGGAGTCCTGAGACCCCGCCGTCTTCGCTACGCGAGTGCGTCGGCGGACTTCGCGCCGTAGAACTCGTACCAGGGGTGCGCGGCTTTCAGCCGCTCGTTGACGTTCTGAATGTTCTTCACACCCTCGTCTTCCAGCCATTTTCGGAACGCCGTTCCGCCCTGCTTGCCGTAAACGGCGATGCCGTCTTTCCACGTCGCCCGGCCGCAGAGGACCCCGGAAAACTTCGTTCCCGCCTCTGCGGCGAGTTCCAGGGCTTCGGTGAACTCGGGATTGCTCACGCCGGCCGACAGATAGATGAACGGTTTCGTGGACACCTGCGCCGCCCGGCGGAAGTGCTCCATGGCTTCCTGCTTCGTATAGGCATGCTGTCCGCTCGAGACCTTCGCGCCCTGGACGTACTTCATGTTGACCGGCACTTCAACCTTCATGACGTCAACACCGTAGCGATCCTTCGTGAATTCCTTCATCGCCCCGATGACGATCTCCGGCTTCTTTTTCGCGTATTCGAGGCCTTTCTCGTCCGCTCCTTCCTCGTAGCCGACGAACTCGAGGAAGAACGGTATGTCGTTCGCGCGGCACTCGTCGCCGATCCGTTCGACCCAGGCTTGTTTGTGGTTGTTGATCGCCTGCGGGTCGAAAGGTGTGTAGTACAGGAGAATCTTCAGACAGTCAGCCCCCGCCTCTTTCAAGCGGCGAACGGACCAATCGTCCAGCAGATCGGGAAGCCGACCCGGCGTATTGGCGTCATAGCCGGTCTTCTCGTACGCCAGCAGCAGGCCCGAGCCTGGCGCTCTGCGCTTGCTCGCTGGAAGGCCCCATTCGGGATCGAGAAGAATGGCGCTCGCGTGCCTGGTCAGCACCTCCGTGACGAGGGTTTTGAACTCCTCCATTTCCCGATCGCTGACGTCCGCCCCTTTCTCCTTGGCGAGCGATTTCTTCAGAGAGCCGCGCTGATCCATGGCCGCCGCCGCAATTACGCCGCGATCGTTCGAGACCGCCTTCATTCCCGCAAGCTTGCCCGCTGTGATTTTCACGTTCGCTGTCTCCCCAAGCCGTTTCTGAGCCGCAGATGAAACCGTCATTTTACATCAGGGAATTCGAAGTCCTCCACGATCGCGGCTGCGGTCGCCCGATCCACGATCTCGGCAACTGGAAGCGTCGCCTCCGCGCTTTCAACATCTCGCGCGCGTGCCTTCGTGGCGGGATGCCGCGGCGTGAACAGCGTGCAGCAATCCTGGTCGGGGATAATCGAGATGGGATAAGTCCCCAGGCGCTGCGCCTCGGCGGTGATCTCGTCCTTGTCCATGCCGATGAGCGGGCGCAGCACCGGAAGCGAGACCACGCTGTTGATCGACGCGAGATTCTCGAGTGTCTGCGAGGCGACCTGCCCGACTACCTCTCCGGTCACGAGGGCCTGGGCGCGGTGGGCCCTGCCGATGCGTTCGGCGATTCTCATCATCAGGCGCCGGTAGACGACCACGCGCAGGGGCGGCGGCACGCTGAGCGTCACCCGCTGCTGGATTTCTCCGAACGGCACCAGGAACAGTCGAGAATGGAATTGGAACCGCGCGAGGAGCCGGGCCAGTTCACGCGTCTTTTCCTGCGAGGCACGCGAAAGGATCGGATAGCTGTGAAAGTGCACCAGCAGGACACGGCAGCCGCGCCGCATCAGCCGCCACGCCGCGATCGGTGAGTCGATGCCGCCGGAGAGCAGGCACGCCACCCGCCCACTCACTCCCACCGGCATGCCACCGGCCCCCTGCTCCTTTCCAAAATAATAGAACGCGTCGTCGGTCAGCGCTTCGACGTGGATGGTGAACTCCGGATCATCCAGGTCCACCGTCCATCCCTTCGCCTCCTTGATGCGGCCGCCAACTTCGCGTTCGATTTGCGGCGAAGTCAACGGGAATCTCTTGTCCGCCCGCCGCGCCGATACTCGAAAGGTACGCGGATTCGGTCGGCCGTCGAGATCGGCGAGGATGGCGGCGGCGATCGCATCCACGTCCAGCGCGGCGCGCCCCGCCTGCGCAAAGTTCGCCACGCCAAAGACCCGCGCCAGACGATCGCGTACCGCCGGAAAGTCAGTGTTCTCTTCGAGCACCACCTCGATGCGTCCCATCAGGACCCGCACCTCGCGCACCCCGACATCAGACGTCGCAAGCCGCAGGTTGCGAACGAGCCGCGCGATGAACCAGGGGCGGTTGTTGCCCTTTAGGGCTATTTCCTGGTAATGGACGACAACTGACTTCATCGATCGCGGATTGCGGATTGAAGATTGCGGATTTTGTGATGGCCGATTGTCGATTGAGATTGCTGATTGTCGATTGAGATTGCCAATTTACGATTGTATGGCCGAATCGGCCGGCTCAGAGGCCAATCGCCATTCCAATCAGCAATCGTCAATCCAAGTCAGCAATCGTCAATCCAAATCAGCAGTCCGCAATCTCAATCCGCAATCCGCAATCAAGAAATCCGCAATCTTCAATCCGCAATCAGCAATTCTTTTGCGGCTTTGTGCCCGCTAACGACCGCGCTTTCGATGGTGCCCGGAAGCCCTGTGTCGATCCAGTCGCCGGCGAGAACGAGGCCGTTGAGTGGTGTCGAGGTCGGCGGGCGAGCGGGTTGGCCCGGCGCGAGCGAGAACGTCGCATGTTTTTCTCGAACGATGGTGGCGCGAACGAGGCGGCGCTGGCGAGCGCCGGGAAGTGCTTCCTGCACTTCCCTCGCGGCCAGCGCGGTGAGCTCGTCACGTCCCAGCGACGTCAACGCGGTAGCCCCGCTCGAGACCAGCGAGAGATGCGAGGCGCTTTCGCCGAATGCCATGCGCTTGTCGAAGACCCATTGCATCTCGCGCCCGGGCAGGCCGACGAACGGTTCGTCCATGACGCGGCCGTCGTACCAGAGGTTGACGGTCACGATGGGCATCGATTCCATCGCGCTGGCGGAGGCAACGATCGGAACGAGTTCGGGCGGTGGCGAGGGAAGGAACAGGCGTCCGAGATCGAACCATGGAACCGCCGCGATCACCCGGCGGGTCGCGATGCGCTCGCCGCGGACATCAACGCCGCACACCCGTCCATGTTCCGTGATCACCCTGGCGAGTGCGTTGGTGCGGACGTCGCCGCCTCGCGCCTCGATGAACCGTTTCGCTGGCTCCGCGTACATTTCGTGCAAGGGACACGCCGGCAGCACAAGCGCCGAGTCGCGCGCATCAGGCCCGAACATCTGCGCGAGCACACGCACGAACGGCGACGCGGACGCCGCTGCCGGCGACTGGTTGAGCGCCGCGACCGCGAGCGGCTCCCACAACCAGGACCGCAAATTCGGACGCTGTCCGTGCGCAGCCAGCCATTCAGACACGGTTCCGTCGGGTTTGGCAGAAACGGACCCGGTTCGTGTGAGCTCGCGGCGCGCCCGGCGCAGCTCCCGTGCGAGCATCAGCACTGAGAGCCGATCGCGCCAGGGAATGGCGCCCCATTGCAGCACCCCGGCGAGCAGGTGGTACGGAGAGGGGAGCTTCGGGCAGCGCAAGATGGAACGCCGACCGGATCGATCGAGATACGGCACGGCCAGCGCCGGCTGTACCTGGATGCGATCGAGCGCCTGTATCCGTTCGAGAAATTCAAACGTCGCGTGATAACAGCCGAAGAGCACGTGCTGGCCGTTGTCGACGAGCTCCCCCGTTTCGCGATCGCGGAAGGCGGTCGCGCGTCCGCCGAGCTGCGACCTGGCATCGAGCACGATCACACGCTCGCCACGCGCCGCCAGCGCTGCCGCGGCGCTGAGGCCAGCGAACCCGCCACCGACGACCACGACCGGATCCGATGGACGCACGGGAGATCCCATGTCGGGCGTCGCGCTGTCTGACATGGTGACGGTCACCGCACGCGCAGCATGGTGCGCGCCCAGGTGGCGGCCGCGATGACCGCCCGCTGCGGGCGTGGAATTCGAACGACGCGGGTAAACACATCGTAGTCCGCGCGCTCGATCCGGTTCAGGATGCTGAGGTAGATGGCGCCCATGATCTCGGCTGCCGCCAGCCGTCGCCCGTCGACCGCCGGCAGTTCGGCGGCCGCCTTGACGTAATAGGTGCGTGCCCGATCCGCCTGCTGCCGAAGGAGGCTTTTCACACTCGGCGATTGCACGCCGCGTCCCCTCGCGTTTATTTCCCGGACGAGATCGTCTTCGGAACACTGGTGCGCGCGTAGGTCGGCTTGAGGGATATAGACACGGCCGCGTGAAAGGTCCTCGGGTACGTCGCGCAGGATGTTGGTCAACTGCAGCGCGACCCCAAGATCGGTGGCGTATTGTCGCGAGCGCGGATCGACGTATCCGAAGATCTCGAGGCAGATGAGTCCGATCGCCGAAGCCACTCGTATGCAGTACCCGTACAAGTCGGCGAACGATTCGTATCGCCGCGAATCGAGATCCATCTCGACGCCCTCGATGAGCGCGTCGAACGCGGATCGCGGCAGGTGGAACTCACCGACGAGGGGGGCAAGCGCGCGTCCCTGCGAGGTCTGCGGCGGCCCGCCGTCGAAAACCGTGGCGAGCTCCGCTCTCCAGCGCGCCACCTGCGATCGTGCCGGTTCCCCCACTCCCGCCTCGTCCACGGCATCGTCGACGGCGCGGCAGAAATCCCAGACGGCGACGATCGCGCGGCGTTTGTCCGGCGGCAGCACCAGGAACGAGTAGTAGAAGTTCGTGTCGCGGGCCATGTCAGGGCGCTGGCGTCGCTTTCCTCCAGCGGAGGGCCCGCCAGACGAGGATTGGCGCATCGCCCGCTCCGAGCGTTGGCCGGTGATTCCAGACGTCGAACCGTGCCGCTTCGATATTCTGCAGAATCCGCATGCCGCCGAGCCACGTCAATCGCAGTTCCCACCGAAGCCGGCCGCGCACCGCGTCGCAGATGGGACGACCCGCCTCGAATAATTCCTTGGTCCGTCGCGTCGCCTGCTGCACGGCGAGTCGCCACTCGTGCGTCATCTCTCCACGATCGAGATCCGCTTCCCGCGCACGGGTACGATTGCGTTCTTCGGCTGGCAGATACAGCCGGCCCCGACTCCAATCGATTGCCAGATCCTGCCAGAAGTTCGTCAACTGCAGCGCCGTGCACACCGCATCGGAGTGTGCGTCGAGCGACGCGCTGTCATAGCCGGCCACGCGCAGGACCAGGCGGCCGACCGGATTGGCAGACCGGCGACAGTAGTCGAGCACCTCACGCCACGTCTCGTAGCGGGTGGTGACGACATCCTGTCGAAAGGCGCTCAGCAGATCGTGGAAAAGCGAGCGCGGCAGCTGATGAGCTTGGATGGTGTTCTCGAGCGCCATGAATATCAACTCGTCGCTCGGGCCGGCTGCTGCGTCATACACCGCAGGAACTCCGCGATCGAGCCGCGCGCTCCACGCATCCAGCAGCCGCAGCCGTTCGTCGGCATCAGGACCGGGCTCGTCTGCGAAATCGTCGGCGCGACGGGCAAACGCATAGATCGCAGCGATGTGCGGCCGCATCGGTGCCGGTAACAGCCGGGACGCGACCGGGAAGTTCTCGTAATGGTTCCGCGCGATGCGCTCGCAGTAGCGGTACGCCGTCTCGATGGCGCTGCCGGCGTTGGTGGGCGCCGGCGATTTCACCATTCGTCTTCAGCCGCTCCGGACCGGCGATTGGCCGCGCGGCCCATGACGAACAGCAGATCTGACAGGCGGTTGATGTAGGCGAGCACCTCCGGCTCGATCGCATCCGTGCCGAGCGAGACGATCGATCGTTCGGCGCGCCGGCAGATCGTGCGGCCGACGTGCACGGCCGCGCCGCCGATCGATCCCCCGGGCAGAATGAAACGACGCAGCGGGGGTAGCTCCGATTCGAGACGATCGATCCAGTCCTCGAGTCTGGAGATATCGCCGGGAGCGACGGCAGCTTTCGTGACGCGTTCGGCAATCCGGTGCGACGGATCCGCGAGGCGGGCTCCGACGGCGAACAGATCGCGCTGGATTTGCTCGAGCATCGCCGTCAGGGTCTTGTCGTTCATCGATGCGCGTACGAAACCGAGCCACGCGTTCAGCTCGTCCACATCGCCGTAAGCGGCCACGCGCGGGCTGCTCTTCGGCCCGCGCGTGCCGTCGAAGAAACCGGTGTCGCCGCCGTCGCCGGTCCTGGTGTAAATTTTCACATCTTCAATTATTCGCCGGAACAGTCCGGATGGACACGCAATTGACCGACCAGTCGCGCTCGTGAATGGGAGCTAATCCCCGAAAACGTCCCCGGAAGGCCCCCCTCGCGCTTCCACCGCCCGTCAGCCGCCAGTGGTTCCGGCGACGGTTGCTCGACTGGTATCGGCGGAACGGCCGTGATCTGCCGTGGCGCCGGACGCGCGATCCCTACCACATTCTCGTGTCGGAAGTGATGCTCCAGCAGACGCAGGTCGATCGCGTCCTGCCGAAGTATCACGAGTGGATCGAGAAGTATCCGACTCTTGGCGCCCTTGCGGTCGCGCCAGAGCACGAGGTCTCGAAGATATGGCGCCCGCTTGGCTACAACATCCGTCCGCAGCGTCTACACGCGATTGCCCGTGAATCCGTCGCGCGCTACGGGGGCGAGCTTCCCGGCGACGAGGCCACACTTCGATCGTTCAAAGGGATCGGCGCCTACACGGCCGGAGCGGTTCTGAGTTTTGCTTTCGGACAACGGGCCGCGATTCTCGACACCAACGTTGCACGCGTCCTTTTCCGCGTCTTCGTAGGCGCCGGCGATCCGAAGGCACACGCGATGCGTCGGCACCTCTGGAACGTCTCGCGAACGGTGCTCCCCATGCGACACGTCTTCGATTTCAATCAGGCGCTGATGGACTTCGGCGCGACGCGGTGCACGGCGCGCAAGCCCCAATGCCCATCATGTCCACTGCGAACGGGATGCGCCGCGTTCCCGTTCGAACAGCCGTAATGGAGCGGCCGCTCCATTCCGTTCCTCGAATCGTGGTCACCGCCGCCGTGATCGAAGAGGACGGCAGATTCCTCGTCACGCGTCGCCCTGGGGGCGTGCACCTCGAAGGCTTCTGGGAGTTTCCGGGTGGCAAGTGCGAAGAGGGGGAATCGCATGTCGCGTCGCTCGAGCGCGAGATTACGGAGGAGCTCGACACGTCGGTCAGGATTGACCGGGAGTTGTTCTCGGTCGCACACACCTATGCGGACCGCGTCGTCGAGCTGCACTTCTTTGCGTGCCGCCTGACCGGGACGCCCCGCGCGGGTACTCGGTCAGGAGATGAGGTGGGTGGCGCGGGAGGATCTGCGGTCCCTGCCTTTTCCTCCCGCGGACGAAGAGCTGATTCGAATGCTTACCGAATGACCGCCGCTCGTCAGTGCCTTTTCAGCGTCTCGATCCCGCTGACCTTGCCCAGGCAGGTGTCGCCGGATCAACGGATGGGGTGCACAATCCTCGTGTAGAAGTCCTCCAGCGCCTCTCGCGTGCTCTGGAACGCGAGCTGATCCCACGGTATTTCCGCGCGCGCGAAGAGACCCGCTTCCAGCGACTCGTCGTCAACTCGCAGATCGCCGCCAATCACCGACGCCTTGTACACCACGACGACGATAGGACGTCCGGGGTAGGAGTAGATGTTGATGAGGCCGTCGAGGCGAACGTCGAGCCCGGCTTCCTCGCGCGCCTCGCGGATCGCCGCGACGGTAATCTCTTCTCCACGATCGACGTAGCCACCGGGGAACACCCACAAGCCGTAACCCGGCTCGATGGCTCGGCGGACGAGAACGATTCGCTCGTCACCCGTCTCGATCACGGTCCCGACCGCCACTTTGGGATCGGCGTAATGGATGTACCCGCACCGTCCGCAGACCTGCCGCGGCGGATCGCGAGCTTTCAGCTGCCGGCTTTCGAGCGGCGCGGCGCAGGCGGGACAGAACCGAAACGCTGAGTCGGAAGACGTCATCGCAGAAAACCACTCCAGTTTGCACCCGATCCGCTCTCGGATGCCTGCCTTCTGCGCGGCCCTGAGCCGTCCCAAGCCGTCGGCCGCCATATAATTCCCACTATGTCGATTTTGAAGATCGCGCGCATGGGGCATCCCGTCCTGCGCGCGAAGGCCCGCGCGCTGCATCCCTCCGAGATCCGGACCCCGAAGATTCAGCAGCTCATCGACGACATGCTCGAGACGATGAAGGAGTATCAGGGGATCGGACTTGCGGCACCGCAGGTCCATGAAGGGCTGCGGATCTTTGTTGCCGGGTTCCCTCCCCGAAAGGACGTCGACGAGGACGACGAACGCGAGGAAGGGGAGGACGTGCCGCTGATGGCGCTCGTCAATCCTGAAATCGAGATGTCGTCACGCGATGTCGTCGAAGATTGGGAGGGGTGCCTGAGCATTCCCGACATCCGAGGCCGCGTGCCGCGGGCGCGTCATATCGTCGTCCGCGCCTTCGATCGCAGTGGCAAGAAGATCGAGATGCCGGCGTCCGGGTTCACCGCGCGGGTGATCCAGCACGAGACGGACCATCTCGACGGCGTGCTGTTCTTCGATCGAATGAAGAATTTCCAGTCGTTGACGTTCCTCGACGAGTTTGGACGGTACTGGAGCGGCCACAACGTCCGCGCGGAGTGAGCGAGTGAGCTGAATCCCTAATCACTAATCACTGATCCTGAATCGCTAATCCCGAATCCTTCAATCCCGAATCCTTCAATCCCGAATCCTTGAATCGCTGAATCGCTGAATCGTGCATCTTCCTGTCACTCTGATGAGCTGTGCGAGCCCCGGTCGTTCCAGTCGCTTCGGCGCAGGTATTTGATGAATCCTCCGAGCATCTTGCCGAGTTCCTCGCCGGCTGTGAGATGCGGGTTCAGTTCGTCCTTCGAGATGAGTTTCTTGTGATGTGCCTGTCGAAGGCGCCTGAGAACCTCTGCCAGCGAAGCTTTCGAGTGGGTCAGGAAGTGCGCAAACGCACGATCGGTGCCTTGCTCGAAGCCTTCCTCCATGTTTGAGGTAATCGAGTCGTTGGCGTCCGAGATCTGTTCATGGAGTTTGCGATCTCTGCGCAGCCGTGGCGTCTCCAATATCGCATTAACTGCACTCCAGAAAGCCTCGGCCTTGTGATACATGGGGAGTTCCTCTAGCTTGTGAGCCATGCCCCAGCAGTTAGGCACAGCACATGCCAGGATCCGGCATCCCACGATTCAGGGATTCAGGGATTCAGGGATTCCAGGATTCAAGGATTCCGGGGATTCGGGGATTTGATTCGAGGATTCGGGATTGAGGATTCGGGATTGAAGGATTCGGGATTAGGCGATTCAGGATCAGTGATTAGTGATCAGGGATTGACCGCCGTTGTTCGAGAGCCCGTTCGGAACTCAGACGTTCGAGTTCGACTTCGGAGTGATCCACGAACTGCATCGCGGCGGCCAGTGCGCGGTGGCCGGCCCGCTGCGCGATCAGCGTGTGCATGCGCTGACACACTCGCCGATATGCGGGGTGGCCCTGCGGCGCGGAGCGCAGCTCGAGAACGTGCATCGCTTCGCGCGCGTTCATCTCCATGTAGAACCGCACCCGGTACACCATCGCAACCGCATATGGTGCAGCCGCTCTGAGGCCGGCCGCCGTCAGGGCATCGTGAAGGTTCGCGGACCGTTCCATGACCTGGTTCCAGTCGTCCCCCGCTCCCGCTTCGACGATCGCTTCCGGCTGAATGAATCCGTGCCGGGGGGTCAGCGGCTGCCACTCGATCGTCAACAGGCGATGGCGCTGCAGATCGCGAAACGCGCCATAGTCGGTCAGCACGTCGAAGCGATAACTCGTGCGCTCGAAGGCGCGGCCGGGACGATGGCGGCGGTTGGTGCGGTTGCCAACGTAGGCGCGAAGGATCGTGAGACGCTCATCAGCCGACAAGCGCTTCGCGATGTCGAGAAGCTGATCGTCGGGGAGGTCGGAAACCGCGTACAGCGCCGCCGCGACGACTTTCGTTTCCCCCGCGGGGTCGAAGTCGGTCAGGGTCACCTCATCGCGCGGCTCGGGCTCGACCGCGGACAGGTCCGCCGCGACGTCTTCGAGTTCCTCGCGGATCGCCGCGAAGTAGCCGCTCCAGCGCCCGCCCCGGTCGGGCTGGTCGACACGCGTGAGGAATGCGGGAATGATCTTCCGCAACTCGACGAGCATCTGGTCAGCGCACGCACGAACCTCGGAAAGCGGATTGGCGCGCATGCGCAGCAACAACGCCTCGAACGCTTGACCGGTGCCGAAGATGCCGACGTTCGATTGTGTGGCAGCGGGAAGCATTCCGCGCAGTGTGTCGAGCGCCTTTGCGCGGATCGCCGCGCGATGGACGCCATCGGAATCCCCCGGCGCTTTTGGATATCGGCGGCTGAAGTACTCCTGCATCGCCGGAATCCATCTGGCGTACGTCTCGAACGCGCGATCCATCGTGTGCACGTACTGGTCGCGCAATTGTCCGGCTCCGATTTCCTCTGGAACGTGGTAACGCCACCGGTCGTGGAGCTTGTCCGTGTAAGGAACGTACCGCGTCGACTGCTCGAGGTAGGCCATCAGGCGACCCCATTCGAGCACTTTGGTGAGGACGTTGGACACGTACTCGCACGCGATGTGCGCACCGCCGAGCTGCGCGACGGAATCATCGCCGTAGTCGCTGAAGACCCGCGCGTAGAGGCGGTCGGCGCGTTCTATCGCGGCGCTGGCGGCAGGCGCGCGCGCACCCCGCTCGTCTTCGGCCGCGCCGACCTTGTCGGCGAACTCGTCGAGGAACAGCCGGCGAAGACTCTTGGCCGAGCGGGAATATCTCGCGAAAAGCGCGCCCTTGACCGTCTCGGGCAGGTTGATCAGCGCAAAGATGTGGCTATCGAGGTTGGTGAAGTACGGCGTCAGCCGCGCGCGTTCTTCCGGCGTGAACTCTTCGGACACTCGCGGATTGTACAGCGGGTTGTCGCGACCGCGACGTCAGACGCCTCAGGTTCCGCCGAATCCGATCGTCACGCTCTCGCCATCCACGATGACCGGCACGCGGCGCGCGCCTTTCGTGTACGCGAGCATTCTGTCGAGATCCGCTGGGCTCTTCTTGACGTTGAGGTATTGAAACGGAATGTTGGCCTCGACGTAGTGATCGCGAGCGCTCTCGGTATACGGACATCCGTCCTTGCCAAAGATCAGAACCATGGATCAAGCCTACGCCGAAAACGCGCAAAATGGGGAACGCGAATGCTCCTTCTGCACGCCAACAACGCCTCGCCCTGGACCGGTCCCACGGGCAATAACACGTACCTGCTTCCGGGCCGTGTGCCCGCACTCGTGGATGCGGGCACCGGCAACGAGTCCCATCTCCAGAGCATTGAAGAGGCGTTGCAGGGACGCCCGCTCGCACGCGTTCTCCTCACGCACGGCCATTCCGATCACGTCGGGGGCCTGCCCGCCGTTCTGCAGCGGTGGCCGTCAGCTGACGTGGTCCGTTTCGGGCATTCGGAGACCGTGGTCGACGCCGGCGACACGAGTCTGCGGATCGTCCACACGCCCGGACACGCGCCGGATCATGTCTGCTTCTTCGATGAGCGCACGCGCGACATGTACTGTGGGGATCTCGTCCGCGCGGGAGGATCGATCGTCATTCCGGCAAGCAAGGGAGGCAACCTGCGTCAATATCTCGACTCCCTGACCCGCGCGCGGGCGTTGGCCCCGGCCCGGCTCCTGCCAGGGCACGGTCCAATCATCGATAATCCCGACGCCGTGTTTGATCAGTACATCCGTCATCGTCGCCAACGCGAAGACGAAGTCATTGCTGCGCTTCGTGCCGGCTCGATGACGCCGGAGGAGATCGTGCCGCGAATCTACGGCGCGTTGAGCCCGGTTCTGGCTTCCGCTGCCGCCGACAGCGTGCTCGCTCACCTCGTCAAGCTGCACGAAGAGCAGCGCGCCTTCGTTTCAGATGACGGCTGGCGGCTGGTGTAGGTGGCGGTTGGCGACGGACGTGTCTGCATTATGGACTGCGCGTGGGGCCTAGCCTCCGCCAAGGCTTCGGCTAACGCGCTCTCGCTCGGCGACGTTGCGCCTCGCTCGGGTCGCAGGCGCTTTCCCTTTTCCCTTTCTACGCGGGTAGCCAGCCCTTTGGCAGGTCGGGGACGCGTGCGGCGCGTTTGGCGGCTTTTGGCATTGCGTCGCGGATCACCTGCTCGAGCTGTTCGAGATAAGCGACGAAGCGCTGACGCCCGTCGGCGCTCAAACGGCAGAGCGTTTGAGGCCGACGGTTTTCAAATCCTTTCCAGACCTCGACGAGTCCGGCCTCTCGGAGGACGTCAAGGTGTCGGCTCAGGTTTCCATCCGTCAGCGCGCACAATCGCTTCAGCTCTGAAAACAGCAGCCCCTCGGGTCGCGTCACGAGCGACGTCATGATCCCAAGCCGCGCCTTTTCATGGAGCACCCGCTCCAGTCCGTCGTAGGCGAAGCGCCCCTGGTCCTCGTCCCTTTCAGACTTCTTCTTCCCAGCCATCGTTCTCCTCGGGACGCGTTCCGGCGGGGTGCGCCGCCGCGCCGCGTCGTTCCAGGTTCCAGAACAGCACGAATGCCGCCATCAGTTGTCCCGCGCCGAACGTTCCGCCGACCCACCACCCGTGCAGCGGTTCGGGCCCGTGCGCCATCCAGAGAAGCGCGACGCCCGCCGCGTAGTAGAACAACGCGACCCATCCGCTCGCGCGCGGCAGATAAGGCCGCGACGCAAAGATGCCGACGCCGAAACAGATGGCCCAGATGCCTGGAAGCAGCGGCACCAGCGCCGCGTCCAACCGCACGAAGCTGGCGGAGATGATCGCGCCCGCCATCAGGCTGGGCAGAAACTGCCCGACGACCTGGCGAGTGCGTCGCCGCGCGGCGGATTCATCCCGCAGGTAGTTATAGATGATCTCGCTCACGCCAACGAGCGCAGCGCATGCGGCAATCGCGCTCCAGTACCAGACGAATCCAATCGGATCGCGTACGCCAAGCGCGGGCGCCTGAGCCCATGCCGCAGCAATCCCGATGATCCCGGACGCCGCCACCGGAACCGATCGATAACCGCGGTAGACCTCTCCCTTCGCAAGCTGCTGGTGGATATCGGCAAGCTGTCCGAGCGCGCGGGAAAGGTCCATCCAGCTATACTTTGCGATACAAAGGAATTGAAGTCAATGGGCTACGCGCCTCGCTCGAGCCGCAGGCGCTTTCCCTTTTCCCTTTTCCCTTTTCCCTTGTACGATTGTCGGTCATGAACGGCTACGCGAACTCGCATCTCGTGTTGAGCCCGCGCGATCTGGCGGCGCTGCTCGAGCCAGGTGCTGTGCCGGCGCCGCTGGTGCTCGATCTCCGACCACCAGAGGCGTATACGGCGGGTCACATCCCGGGCGCAATCCATCTCGACCTCTGGGGGGTCAGCCTCATTGATACCGATCCGGCGCCGCTCACAGCATTCATGTGGATGATCGAGCACGTGCTTGCCGTGCACGGGGTCGATGCGGCCACGCCAGTCGTCGTATACGACGAACAGTCGGGCGTTCGCGCGGCCCGCGCATTCTGGTTCCTGGAACACTTTGGTCATCCGTCGGTTCGTGTTCTGGATGGCGGTTTCAACGCCTGGACTGCCGCGCGACTTCCCATCACCAGAGACGCGGAGCCGCCGCCCTTGAGCGAATGGACGGGTCGTCGTGACGAGCGCACGCTGGCGACCTGGAAAGACGTGAAGAGCGCAATCGGCCGCCCCGACGCCGTGATTATCGATACTCGAAGCGATGCCGAGTACCGACGGATCTTTGGTGAGGGCGCGTCGCGGCGGCGCCGTCCCAGGCGCCGTGCACATCGAGTGGACCCGAAACCTTGCCGAGTCCGGCGAGTTCAAGTCCGCCGAGGAACTGAAGAAAATGTATACGGACGCCGGGGTCACTCCGGACCGCGAGGTGATTACCTACTGTCAAGGCGGCTATCGGGCCGCGAATTCATATCTGGCTCTCCGTCTGCTGGGTTATCCACGCGTCCGGATGTACATCGGATCGTGGAAGGAATGGGGCGATCGCGAAGACCTGCCCATCGAGCATCCGACGCACCGGTAACGCCGTCTGCCAGACAATCCTCGAGGCATCATGAACAACGTCATCGATTTCATCAACACACACCGAGACCGGTACGTGGAGGAGCTCAAGACGTATCTGGCCATTCCAAGCATCAGCGCGCTCCCGGAACATGCCGCCGACGTAAAGCGCTGTGCGGAATGGACCGCCGAGGAGATGCGGCGGATCGGTCTTCAGAACGTCAAGCTGATCGACACGCCCGGATTCCCGGTTGTCTACGGCGACTGGCTCGGCGCGCCGGGCGCGCCCACGATTCTTTTCTACGGCCACTACGACGTCCAGCCTGTCGATCCCTTGAACCTCTGGGAGTCTCCGCCGTTTGAGGCGACGGTGCGCGATGGCGAAATTTACGCTCGAGGCTCTGCCGATGACAAGGGGCAGGTGTTCATGCACTTCAAAGCCATCGAGGCACACCTGAAGCAGAACGGACGGCTGCCGGTCAACATGAAGATCATCCTGGAGGGAGAAGAGGAAGTCGGCTCGGAAAACCTCGACAATTTCGTGAAGTCGCACAAGGATGAGCTGTCGGCGGATGTCGTCGTGATCTCGGATTCGCCGATGTTCGATCGGGGAATTCCGTCCATCTGCTACGGTCTGCGAGGTCTCGTCTACTTCCAGATCGATCTTCGCGGCACCAGGAGCGATCTCCATTCAGGCTCCTTCGGCGGGGCGGTTGCAAATCCGAACATGGTGCTCGCGCAGATTCTCGCGCAGATGAAGGACCGCGGCGGCCGCATCAAGATTCCAGGCTTCTACGACGACGTGAGGGAGCTGACGCCGGAGGAGCGCGCGCAGTGGAAGCGGCTGCCCTTCAACGAGCGTCGCTACGCGAAGGAGCTGGGCGCGCCGAAGCTGTTCGGAGAAAGTGGATATTCGACGCTCGAGCGGGTGTGGGCCCGCCCGACATTCGAAGTGAACGGGATACTGGGCGGGTTCACCGGCGAGGGAGCCAAGACCGTCATTCCGGCCGTCGCCATGGCGAAGGTCAGCATGCGCCTGGTACCCAACCAGGATCCAGACAAGATCGCGAAACTGTTCGAAGAGTACGTTCGGAAGATCGCGCCGAAGACGATGGAGGTCAAAGTCACCCGCATGCACGGCGGCAAACCGTGGATGACCGAGTTCAATAACCCGTTTGTCCAGGCAGCCGGGCGCGCGATTGAGAAAGGATTTGGCCAGGCGCCCGTATTCAACCGGGAAGGCGGGTCCATACCGGTTGTCGCGACGTTCCAGGAAATTCTGGGGCTGCCTTCAGTCCTCTTTGGCGTCGGGCTGCCTGATGAAAACGCACACGCACCGAACGAAAAGCTGGACCTGGGAAACTTTCACGGAGGCATCATCGCGTCAGCCTATCTGTACGACGAGGTCGCGAAAACCTAGACAGCCCGTGTGCGCTTTTGCTCCGTGCTTCGTTATGTGAGGTATGGAGACACATTTCAACAACCACCTGCGGGACGACTCCTCGACGGCAACACTGGAGTCGATTCCCCGTATCTACATGACAACGCGTGAGATCGAGGTCGTTCGGTTGCTGGTGCGCGGCCTGTCGAACGCGGAAATTGCCGCACAGCTTGGGATCCAGCTGCAGACCGTAAAGAACCTGCTGTCAGCGCTTTACGCGAAGCTCGGAGTCTCGACGCGTCTTCAGCTCGTCCTTCTGGCCCTGCGGACAGGCTTCATCGCCTCGTAGCCGCCGCGTACGGCAGCTGTACGATCGGCCGCCCCGCGACGTTGTTACCGACATGATGCCTCCATCACTCGCTGGCCGGCTTTCGGAGCCTCAGGTTCTCGAAGCAGCGCAGGGTTCAAACGGGACGACAATGCCCATCTGGCGGTTCTCTCCAAGGGAGCGGCAAATCGTGACGCTGCTCGTGAAGGGGAGTTCCAATCAGGAGATCGCGGACCGCCTGGGTCTGCGGCTGCAGACGGTCAAGAATCACCTCTCGCGGATCTACCGCAAACTTGGGGTGCCCAATCGCGTGCAGCTCGCCGTCCTTGCCCTCAATAAGGATGGGTCCGAGAGCACGGTGTAGGGCGCGGTCTTCGGGCCGCGTCCCGCACATTTCTGCTTGACCCCGTACGCGGGCGATCCGTACCGATCGCCCCGTGCAAGCCGCCATTGCCGCACGAGTGCGGCACGGCGTCGCGCGAATAGTGTGCGCGCTCGTCGCGCTGTGCGCAGGCTGCTCACGCCCCGCCAATCCTCGCGAGACGTCCGGCATCGTTCCGACCTACGACACCAAGACGGGCCGGCTCACCCAGCTCGCGTACGACTCCAATCACAACGGCACGTTCGATACGTGGACAGACATGAACGGCAGCCGCGCTGTGCAAACCCGCATCGACCGTAATGAAGATGGCAAAATCGACCGGTGGGAGTACTACGACGATCACGGGAAGCTGGTGAAGATCGGGATGTCGACAGGGGACACCGGTAAGCCAGACGAGTGGGCGTTTGCTGGCGCCGATGGAAAGTCTCGCCGAATCGAAATCTCATCGTCCGCCGATGAGAAAAAGATCGATCGGTGGGAGCACTACGACGGGGACACAATCACGGCCGCAGAAGAGGACACCAATCATGATGGTGTCGTCGACAAATGGGAAAGCTACGAGGCGGGTCAGCTCAAGGCGGCGTCCTTCGATGAAAACGGTGACGGCAAACCGGATCGCCGGCTGACCTATGCAGCCGGAGCCCTTGTCGGGATCGACACCGACCCGGATGCTTCGGGATCGTTCAGGAAGCATATGGCCGTCACGCCGGACTGAGCGGCGACTCGCGGCTCGCGACTCGTGGCTCGCGGATTTTGGGTCGGATTAAGCGTTAGGATTACTAGGACTCATGAATCTCAACTCCCGAATCTTCGTTGCCGGCAGTCGCGGACTGGTCGGGTCGGCCATCGTTCGGCGCCTCGAGCGTGCGGGGGCGACCCGCTTACTGACGGCGACGCGCGAGCAGTTGGATCTGCGCGATCAGGCCGCGGTCAGTTACTGGTTCCGAGCAAATCGCCCCGAATACGTCTTCCTCGTCGCCGGCACCGTCGGAGGCATTTTCGCGAACTCCACGCGGCCCGCCGAGTTCATCTACGACAACATGATGATCCATGCGACGGTGGTTCACGCGGCCCATCAGTATGGCGTCAGAAAGCTGCTCTATCTCGGCAGCTCCTGTATCTATCCGCGCCTCGCCCCGCAGCCGATGAAGGAAGAGCATCTGTTGACAGGGCTGCTGGAACCGACCAACGAGCCATATGCAATCGCCAAGATTGCGGGCATCAAGCTGTGCGAGGCGTACCGCAAGCAGTACGGCGCGAACTTCATCTCGGCGATGCCCACGAATCTGTACGGCCCGAACGACAACTTCGATCTCACCCAGTCACACGTCCTGCCCGCGTTGATCCGCAAGTTCCACGACGCGAAGGCAGAGGGGCGCCGTGAAATAGAGATCTGGGGTACCGGCAATCCCCGCCGCGAATTCCTGCACGCGGACGATCTCGCAGACGCGTGCGTCTTCCTCATGGAAAGCTACGACGAACTCGGCCACATCAACGTCGGCACCGGCGAGGATCTGTCCATACGCGAGCTCGCTGAGACGTTGAGACAGGTGATCCATCCGGCGGCGACGCTGCGTTTCGATGTCAACAAGCCCGACGGACCACCGCGAAAGCTGCTCGACGTGAGCCGCCTTCACGCGCTCGGCTGGAGGCATCGGATCGATCTCCGCGAAGGTCTTGCGTCGACGTACCAGTGGTTCCTGGAGCATCAGGACTCGCTTCGGACGTCAACGGCGGCGATCGGCTGAGCATCGTCAGTCCTCTGATGCCGGCCGTTTCCGCGCGCGCACGCAACCTGGTCTTTCCTCCGTTCGACCTCCTGAACCAGAAAGCCGCCGCGCTGCGGCAGGCCGGAAAGCCAGTCATCAGTCTGGGGCAGGCGGTGCCTGGCTTTCCGCCGCCGCCGTCAGCACTGCAGGCTGCCGCTCGCGCGCTCGGCGATCCCGACGTGCACCGGTATTCGTCCGACGCAGGCCTTCTCAGCCTGCGTCGGGCTTTCTGCGAGCGACTTGCAGAGACGCTCGACATCAGGGCAACTCCGGACGACGTGATCGTGACGGCCGGCGGAAATCAGGCATTCATGCTTGCGGCGATGACGGTCCTCGATCCAGGCGACGACGTCGTCCTCGCGGCGCCGTACTTCGTCAATCACGAGATGGCGATTCGCGCCGTTGGCGCGACGCCTATCGAGGCGCCAGTCGGCGAAGCCTCCGGCTTTGCGGCGCGATGGGCCGACATCGAGCCGCACCTGACGCCGCGCACGCGTGCCGTCGTGCTCTGCACGCCGAGTAATCCCACGGGCGCGGTGATTCCGCGCGACGAGCTCGAGCGGATTGTCTTCGAGTTGTCAGCACGACGCCTGACGCTGCTGTGCGACGAAACCTACCTTCACTTCGTGTACGACGGCGCGCATGCCAGCGCGGCGGCGATACCTGCGTGGCGCGAGACCGTCGTCGTCGTCGGAACGTTCTCCAAATCGCTGGCGATGACAGGATGGCGCGTTGGATATCTGCTCGCCGACAAGAGAGTCTGCGAAGAGGCGATCAAGATCCAGGACGCGATGATCATCTGTGCCCCGGTCATCTCGCAGATCGCAGTGCAGGCCGCCATTCGCGACGACTGGAACTACATCACACGTTTTCATGCGGAATTGCGGAGCCGTCGAGCCGCTCTGGCGGGCGCTATCGGTCAGATTCCCGCCCTCCGGTGGCAACCGACGGGTGGCGGCTTCTTCGCCTTCGTTCGAGTTACGGATGGGAGAGATTCCGAACAGTTGGCGTCGGAGATTCTGGAGCGGGCGCACGTGGTGACGATTCCCGGCGCGTCGTTCGGGCAATGCGGAGAGGGCTTTCTCCGCCTGTCCTACGGTGCGGTCGCTGTGGACGATCTGCTCGAGGCGTGCGAGAGGCTGGGGAGATTCTTCAGTTGAAACCAGCCACGCGTTTTCGAAGCGTCTTGACGTGCTCCCAGATCTGCGTCGCGTCGTCGGTCTCCGCATCGGGAGGCACGGAACCGTCGCTGTCGTCGCCGGAGCTGTCGGCGTCGTGCTCGGCGAGCACATCGTGTTCGCCAGGTTCGACGAGTTTGGGTATCAGCCGGAGGTATTCCTCGAGATCGCGCAGCGCTCCGGCGAAGTCCTGCAGGTGGTACGCCAGGAGACCCCGATCGCGAAGCTCTGAGATCGCGGAGGGATCGATCCGGAGAAGCAGGCTCGAGATGAACCTCGCCTGCGGAAACGATCGCATCCTGACGTACAGTCGCTTCAGGTTGACCAGCATGCGAACGACGATCTCGTGGCGCGTGGCCGGGGCAAGCAGCGACGTGTCGAATGCTGCCTCGTCGCCGACATGCTGCCGAAGGAGCTGACGGCAGTCATATTCGGAGAGTCGCGCACCGCTGTGAAACGGATCGATGATCGCGACCTCCGATCGAGCATCGCTGGAGACGCCGTCGCGGATGCGAAGCAGAAAGTGGCCGGGAAAATTCACGCCGTCGACGTGCAGCCCGGCCCGGCGCGCCACTTCGAGATAGATCACCGCGAGGCTGATCGGGATGCCGGTGCGCCGATCCAGCACCTCGTTGATGAAGCTGTTGCGAGGATCGTCGTAGCGTTCGCGGTTTCCAGCGAAGCCCTGCTCGTCATACAGGTACTCGTTGAACGCGCCCAGCGAATCGTTCCGGGCCTCATTCAGACGGGCGGTCGCTTCCTCACCCATCCGATCGAGCTCGGCGAGATACGGACGCGAATCAAGCGACGGGTATTCGACTCGGGCAATCGCCAGGGCGGCTGGCGCGAGTTCGTCGCCCGGCCCGTCCATCGCCCTTTGCAGCTCGGCGGCCACCTCGGCGGTGCGTGCATTCAGATGCAGGGAAAACGGCACGCCTGAATTCTAGTGCCCGTGTGCGCGCTTCGCAAGGACGCCTGCGGCGACCGCGGAGGATCACGCAGAGAACGCGGAGATCGCAGGGATCGCAGAGAGGACGGATCTCACGCGGAGAAGCGCAGAGTTCGCGGAGAAGAAACGTGGCGGTCGCCGCCACGTTTTTTTCTCTGCGGCCTCTGCGATCCTCTGCGCGAGATCGTTTTCTCCGCGGCCTCTGCGATCTCGGCGTGAGATCTCCCGCGATCTCAGCGAGACACTACCGCGGTTCGGTGCGCAGCCCGTCGATCAAGTCGGGAGTGAACTCGTCGAGGGATGTCACGATTCGATCGGCGCCGGGCAGGTGTTCGTGCGAGTAGGTCGTCGTAATGCCGACGCACGCGAGGCCCGCCGACTTCGCGGATTCGATGCCCCAACGCGAGTCCTCAATTGCCACGCACTCCTCAGGCGCGAGCGCATGAAGCTCCACGGCACGCCGGTAGGGATCGGGCGCAGGCTTGCCCGCGGGCGTTTCGCCGGATGCCACGATGAAGCGGAAGTATCGATCGAGACCCGCTCCGCGCAGGATGGCCTCGATCTCATGACGAAGGGCGCCCGACGCGATCCCGAGCGGATATCTCGAGGCCATCAGCGCCACGCACGACGCTGCGCCCGGATACAGGATCTCGCCCGAGCCCAGACCCGCCTCGATCGTGTCGTCGAACGTCCGCGTCTTCTCGTCGATGAGCGCCCGGACTGCCCGAGCGTCCAATGGCAATCCATGCTTGGCGGCGAGCTGCGAGAACACGCCTTCATCGTCGTAGCCGAGGTAACTGCGTGTAGTACTCGTTACGGGTCAGCGTGATGCCGAGCCTCGAAAGAACCTGCTGGTACGCACGCAGATGCAATGGTTCGGAATTGGCCAGCACCCCGTCGAAATCGAACACGACCGCTTTGATCACGACGGTCTGGTCAATGTCCCGAGAGATTCATGCGCTCGCCAGACCGGATGGGAATGGGTAGCCGGTTTTCGCGCGGCGGATACGGGCAGTCGTACTTCGGGTTGTAGTAGCAGAACGGGTGAAACGCGCGGTTGAAGTCGAGATCGTAAATGCCCGTCGGCGTACCGATCGAGCTCGAGATAGCGCCCGCCTGGATACGTTTCGGTGCCGTTCGTGAGATCCCCGAACGGGACGAACAGATGGCTCATGTCCTGCTGACCGACTTCCACGAAGGCCGTCAGTGTCAGCAGGCGGCCCTTCAGCGTAAAAGACAACTGGCCGACCCGATTGTGAGGACGACGCTCGCCGCGGGATGTGGGAATCTCGATCACCTCGTCGGTGCGGGCGACGGCCAGAGACGCCGGAATCCGGTATTCCGGCTCGATCGGGAAGTACGTCAGGGGCGGAAACGACGCCCGCTGGTCCGGCGGAATTGGCGAGTCAGGAGATCGTTGCATGAACTGGTCCTTCGTCGCCCGCCACTCGCTGATGCTGTCGATGTACGGCACCTCCTTCGCGGTGCATGCCGCCGCCAGCATGAGGGTCCCGGCAAGGAGCGCCTTACGCATCACGCATAAGGATAAGCCTTGCGCTCGATGATGGCATCAGCGATCTGCCGCCGTCGTGCGATCGCGTTCACCGGCGCAGGCTTGAGGACGCGCCGAAGCGCGGCCAGCAGCGTGCGCAAGCGTATCGCCCTCGGTCATTCCCGCCAGCGCCGAGCGCGCAGCCATCTCGACGCGTGCGGCGGCATCAGCGATATAGACCTCGGCAGCCGCGACTTCGAGCGAGGACTGATCTTGACGCATGCGGGATGCGCGCAACTGGACGCTTTCAGCCGCGAAGACGTCGGTGATGATGTCGGCGGCCAGAGTCAGGAGCTCCTGCTGGTCGGTCAGCTTCTCGCCGTATGTCTGCATGGCAGTTCCGAGCACCATCAGGGCGACCTTCTTGAGTGCCGCGACGGTACGCTTCGCGTTTTCGAGCGGCTCATCCGACGGAAGCTCGGCGAGCGAGGGAGTCAGAATTTCCTCCTGCAGCCTCTTTGCTGCCGGGATGAGTGGGAGCCCGCCCTTGAGCGCCCGCCGGATGAGCATGCCGGGAATCAGGAGTCTGTTGATCTCGTTGGTTCCTTCGAAGATTCGATTGACGCGGGCGTCTCGATACATGCGCTCGGCGGGGTAGTCGCGCACGTACCCGTTGCCACCGTGAATCTGCACGTTCTCGTCGACCGCGTAGTCGATCATCTCGCTGCCCGCGACCTTCAGAATCGACGCCTCGATCGCGTACTCCTCGAGCGCCGCGAGCATCGGCCTCTCCGCGCGGCGCACCGTCGTGCGCCTCGATCGCTTGATCGATGAGTGCCGCCGTGCGATAGAGCATGCTTTCGACCGCAAACACTCGAATCGCCATCTCGGCGAGTTTGTGCTTGATTGCGCCGAATGAGGCGATCGTCTGGCCGAACTGCTTCCGCTGTGCTGCGTATCGCGCGGCATGGCCGACAATCGCGCGCGCACCGCCGCTGGACATCGCCGCCAGCTTGAAGCGGCCGTAGTTCAGGACGTTGAACGCTACCTTGTGCCCCTTTCCGATCTCGCCGAGGACGTTTTCAGCGGGCACGCGCGCATCCTGCAGGACGAGCGACGTGGTCGAGGAGCCGTGAAGCCCCATCTTGTGCTCCTCTTTGCCGGTGCTGACGCCGGGAAACGCTCGTTCCACCAGAAATGCGGTGAACGCGTCTTCGCCGTCGCCGACGACCCTGGCAAAGACAATGTAGAGGTCGGCGAAGCCGCCGTTGGTGATCCACATCTTTTCGCCGCTAATCGTGAAGCTTCCATCGGGCTGGCGCGTGGCCCGCGCTTTCGCGCCGAGCGCATCCGAACCGGATCCGGACTCGCTCAGGGCGTACGCACCGACGATCTCGCCACTGACCAAACGAGGCAAATACTTCTCCTTCTGCGCCTCCGTGCCGAAACAGACAAGCGGCGTGATGGCAAGTCCGGTCTGCGCGCCGAACGTCGACGCAAAGGATGCGGATCGACCGATCGCTTCACCGACAAGGATCGATGCGACCTTGTCCAGGCCGACGCCGCCGAACTCCTCCGCGACGTCGGTTCCGAGCAGGCCGAGTTCGCCGGCTCTGCGGACGAGGCGGCGTGCGAGCTCCCAATCCTTCTGCTCGAGCCGGTCGAGCGCTGGCTGCACCTCATTCGCCACGAACTCGTCGGCCGTCTGACCGATGAGCCGATGCTCGTCGGACAGCTGCTCCGGTGTGAACACCGTGTCAGCTTGTGTGTCGTCGATCAGCCAGGAGCCCCCGCGCACCGTTGTCAGTGTTGTCATGACGCACCTACATGCTTTCGAAAATTCCGGCGGCGCCCATCCCGCCGCCGACGCACATCGACACCAGCCCGTAACGCGCCTTCCGCCGCCGCATTTCGTACAGAATCGTCGCGGTCAGCTTTGCGCCGGTGCAGCCCAGCGGATGACCGAGCGCGATGGCGCCGCCATTGACGTTCAGGCGCTCCGGATCGATCGGCAGCTCCCGAAGACAGGCGATCACCTGTGCGGCGAATGCTTCATTCAGTTCCACGAGGTCCATCTGATCGAGCGAGAGTCCAGCCAGTTTCAGGGCCTTGCGGATAGCGGGCACGGGGCCGATGCCAAAACGCTCCGGCTCGACGCCGGCCGTCGCGAAGGCAACGAACCTGGCGAGTGGATCGAGCTTCAGTTCGCGCGCGCGATCGCGCGACATGAGCAGCACCGCAGCCGCGCCATCGCTCGTCTGAGACGAGTTGCCGGCGGTGACCGTCCCGGTGACGTGGAACGCGGGCTTGAGCTTCGCAAGCGCCTGGATCGAGGTATCGCGCCGAGGCCCTTCGTCCGTCTTCAGCCCGGAAAGCGGTACGAGTTCCTCGTCGAATCGCCCCCCATCGATCGCGGCGACCGCTCGCTGGTGAGAGCGGAGCGCGAACGCATCCTGTTCCTCCCGCGAAACCGAGGCTTCCCGGGCATGGTTCTCCGCGACCAGTCCGGTGCTGAGATAGACGTCCGGATAGGTGTCGACGAGAATAGGGTTCGGCGCGACCTTGTTGCCGCCCATGGGTACGAGACTCATCGACTCGGTTCCCCCGGCAATCACCGTCGAGGCGAAGCCGGCCATGATCCGCTCGGCTGCTGACGCAATCGACTGAAGACCTGACGAGCAGAAGCGGTTGATCGTGACGGCCGACGCGGACACCGGCACGCCGGCGCGCAGACTGGCGATCCGCGCCACGTTGAGGCCCTGCTCGGCCTCGGGCATCGCACACCCGAGCATCACGTCCTCAACCTCGCCGGGCTCGAGTGCCGGCACGCGGCGGAGCAGTTCGCTGATGACGACCGCCGCCATCTCATCGGGCCGTGTGGTACGGAGCGCACCGTTCGGGGCTTTACCGACTGGCGTACGGACGGCGGAAACGATGACGGCATCTTTCATGATTCAGTGCCCGGAAAAATCGCCCAGCAGGTCCTCGAGCGCCTCGCCAACCTCCTGCGCCTTGCCTTCGAACAGGTGATCTGCCCCGTCGATGACCACGAGCTCTTTGGGTTCTTCGAGCTTTGCATAGAACGCCCACATGCCCTCGAGCGGGCACACCTCGTCGGACTCTCCCTGTACGAAGAACTTGGGTTTGTGGCTCGCCAGCGTGTTCTCGAAACTGTAATTGTGTCCTGATATCGAGGTGGCGACAGGCGGAGCGATGCCGATCAGAGCCGACACGCGGTCGTCAGTGGCCCCGACCTCCAGCGCGACCCACGATCCGAACGAGAACCCGGCGGCCCACAATGGTGTGTCCGGAAACTGCCGCGCCATGTAGTCCAACGCGGCCTTGAAATCGTCCTTCTCTCCCTGTCCCTCGTCGAACGCGCCGTCACTTCGGCCAACACCGCGGAAGTTGAATCGCAAGACGGCGCAGCCGATACGCGCCAGCCCCTTGGCCCCGCGAAACACGACCTTCGTGTGCATGGTGCCGCCAAACTGCGGATGCGGATGTGCGAACACCACGGCTGCCTTGACCGCCGTCCGTTCCGACGACCGCCGTTCGGGTTCATCCAGCAGTGCGTCGAGCGCGCCTGCGGGACCCACGAGATCAGTGACGGTTGGCATCGATGAATCCCGTGACGATGTCGGCGAACTGCGCCGGATGGGTGAGCAGGCCGATATGCCCGGATCGTCTCATTTGCACGTACTGCGCGCCGGGGATGAGCTCGCGATATCGCCTCGTGACTTCGGCCGGAACGATCTGGTCCAGATCGTCCTCGCCGGTCACGATGAGCGTTGGCGCTTTCACCCGGGCGCAGTCCGGAGCGAAGTCCTGCTCCTGCTGCAGCGTGACCCGCTCGGCCATTCGTGGAGGAATGATTGGCGCGCTCACAACCCGCGCGGCGTGACGAACCGAAAACGCCAGCCGCTCGCGTGGCGAGTCGTACGCCGCGCGGATCTCCGGCCACAACCGCATTGGCGCGTTGGCGACAAACGCTGGCGTCGACCACCACGGGTGCATCACATGGCGCTGCTGCCGCGCTGAGGGTACCCAGCCGGGAGCGGGCGACGAGACGAATACGAGCGACGATACCCGCTCAGGATGCATGGCCGCATAGCGCAAGGCGATGAACCCGCCGTACGAAACTCCACACAACGCCGCCCGCTCGATACCGGCTCGTTCGAACACCAGCTCGAGCTGGCGGACGAAATTGTCGAACCCCAGTGACGGATCGAACCTCATTCCCGATCCGATGTCGCCGCACAGCGTGTAGGACAGGGTGCGGCAGCGTTTTCGCAGCTCGTCGAGCGTGGGCTTCATCCATTCCCATCGGCCCTGCACGCCGGGAATCACGATGAGCGGCGTTCCGGTTCCCTCGTCAAACACCGTTTAGTTCCTCAGCGGCTTTCCGGTCTTCAGCGTGTGCGCGATCCGTTCCTGGGTCTTGCGTTCACCGCAGAGGCTGAGGAACGCCTCGCGTTCGAGGTCGAGCAGCTGCTGCTCGGTGACGGTCGTCGCGTGTGGCGCGTCGCCGCCGGCGAGAATCCACGCCAGCTTCCGGCCGATCAGCGCGTCGTGATCGCTGATGCGACCTGCGCGCCACGCCAGGTGGATGCCGAGCTTCAGTGTGGCAAGCAGGCCGCTTCCGCCGACGCGGATGGCCGCTCGTGGCTGCGGGCGCACGTAATCAGGCACGCGTGCCAGTGCGAGCGCCTTTGCGTCCTCCTGCAGGCGATCCCGGTTCATGGAAATTCCGTCCGCCTCGCGCAGATATCCGAGGCGACGCGCATCGGGGCCGCTCGTGGACACCTTCGCGAACCCGATCGTCTCGAACACGCGCTGAACGGCCGGTCGCGGATCGGCCGCGGCCGGATCCTGCTCCATCGCGCGCGCGAGCATTTCCTTCGTGCCTCCGCCGGCTGGAATCAGGCCGACGCCGACTTCAACCAGGCCGATGTACGCTTCAGCCGCGGCCTGCACGCGATCCGCATGCAGTGCAATCTCGCACCCGCCGCCGAGTGCCAGACCTGCCGGTGCGACCACCACAGGGACGTCGGCATATTTCAGCGCCATCGTTGCACCCTGGAACGCGCGGATCATCAGGTCCACCTCATCCCAGTTCCCCTCCTGCGATTCCAGAAGGAGCAACATCAGATTGGCGCCGGCTGAGAAGTGCACCGCATCGTTCGCAACCACCAGCGCACTGAAGTTCGCGGACGCCTCCTTGACACCGGTCTGAAGCATCTGGATGGTGTCGCCGCCGATCGCGTTCATCTTCGAATGGAACTCGACCGAGAGCACTCCCTCTCCGAGATCGATGAGGCTGGCACCGCCATTCCGCTTGACGACATGCTTCGAACGTGCGGCCACGAGGGTCGACGAGCCCCGTCCCAGAGTCCTGCATCGTTTCAAACGGGCCCAGCTCCCAGCCGAATCCCCATCGCATCGCGTTGTCGATGTCTGCCCGGTCGTGCGCGATCTGCGGGGCCACACGCTCCGTGTAGTCCAGCGTCGGCGCGAGAGTGTCGCGGAGGAACCGTCCGACCTTGTCCTCTCCGTTCATCAGCGTGCGAATGCGCTCCCCGACGCTCTCGATGCTGCGTGCCGCGTCGAGCGATGGCAGGCGCGCCGGCTGCTTCGCCCGGTATTCCATCGATGAAGGATCGAGCGTCAGGATGTCTCCGTCCGCGGTCTTCTTGTAGAACCCCTGTCCAGCCTTGGCGCCCACCCAGCCCCGCTGGACCAGATCCGCCACCAGCGTCGGCAGCTCGAAGACGCGGCGATCCTCCGCCGAATCGAGCCGCTCGGCGAGGTTTCGTGAAACGTGCGCGAGCACATCGATGCCCGCGATGTCCATGGTTCGAAACGTGGCGCTTTTCGGCCGCCCGATCGCCGGTCCCGTGATGGCGTCGATCTCCTCGATCGTGTACTCGCCCGTCGAGAGCGCGCGGAAGACCTGCATCACGCCGAACAGGCCGAGGTGATTCGCGATGAAATTCGGTGTGTCCTTCGCCACCACAACACCCTTCCCAAGATGGCGATCCGCGAAGGCGATGACCGCGTCGACAATGGCGGGATCGGTGTCGGGCGTGGGAATGACCTCCAGAAGCCGGAGGTATCTTGGGGGATTGAAGAAATGCGTGCCGAGAAAGTGCCGCCGGAACCCCGCGGATCGTCCTTCTGCCAGCGCCGCGATCGGAATCCCCGAGGTGTTGGAACTGACGACGGCGCCGGCTCGCCGGTGCGGTTCGAGCCGCGCCAACAGTGCCTGCTTGATGTCGAGCCGTTCGACGACTGCCTCGAGAATCCAGTCGCACGTCGAGACCGCGGCGATGTCTTCGTCGAAGCCACCAGTCCGGATCAAGCGTGTGTGTCACCGGCGTGAAGAATGGATCCGGCTTGAGGGCGCGTGCGCGCTCGAGGCCTTCGCGCGCGGCCTCACGCGTGACGTCAAGCAGAAGCGCTGGGACGCCGGCGTTCGCGAAATGCGCCGCGATCTGCGCGCCCATCGTGCCTGCGCCGAGCACCGCCGCCTCCCGCACGTGCCACATCATCGGCTCAGTCCGCCGACGAACAGATCGACGACCTCGCCGGCTTGCGCCTCGAGCGAATACTTGCGACGGCTCAGGATCCAGTTCGTCGCCATCTCGTCCAGCACGCCGAAGAACATCTTGGCCGCCAGCGTCGCGTTCACCCCTGAACGGAATACTCCGGCTGCCTGACCCTCGGAGATGACGTCGCGGATGATGCCGAGGTACTCGACGAAGATAGGTCGCCGAAAACCGCTCCATGAATTTCGTGGACTGCCGCAGCTCCACCTGGAAGACGACCGCCAGATCGCGATCGCGGCCGAGCCGCTCGAAATGCAGCCGCGCAATCTCGCGCAGCCGCTCGACTGGACTGCGCCTCGCCTCAACGCTCTCACGGCCTGCCGCGATCGCCTCGGTCATCGTGCGTTCGAAGATCGAGATCAGCAGGTCGTCCTTGCCGCGGAAGTACAGGTAGACCGTTCCGGCCGCAACGCCCGCGCTGCGCGCCACGTCGGCCACTTGCGCATTGAAAAAGCCGCGAGCCGCGAACGTCTCGATGGCGGCGCGCAGGATCGCATCGCGTTTATCGGCTTTGTCCGCGCGCTCTGCCAAGGCCGGGCGCCGCACGGTCGTGGGCATGAATGAATGTTCATTCACTTTGGCGCGCGCTGTCAATAGACGCGCTCGGAGAAGCCTCTCCCTTTCTCCCGTCCTCCTATTTGATCTTCTCTTCTTCTCGATTCCTCAATTCCGCCCCGGCGTTTGCGGGTTGTGGCGGATTTGTGGATGTCACACAAAATTCACAGCAAGCTCGGCGCTTTTTCGCGAGAAAGCTGTGCCACTCGAGCGGAGCGGGAGTATACAGGTCCTATGCTCGATGAAGCCCAGCAGCAGTCGATCGTCACCCGGTTGAACCGTGTCGAGGGACAGATTCGGGGCATTCGCCGGATGGTCCAGGAACCGAGGCTGTGCATCGAGCTTCTGCAGCAACTCTCGGCTGCCGAGGCGGCGCTCAATCGGATCAGTCTCGCCGTGTTTCGGCATCACGTGGAGCGATGCGTGCCGGACGGCATCGTGCAGGGCGACCCTGAAAAGAGCCGCCGCCTTGCGGAGCTCGTGGACATTTTCGACCGGTTCGCCAAGTAGCCATTTCTGACCCTTCCGCAGCGCAGCACCCTGCCCGGCGGGTGGTGACGCACCTCCCCCTTGCGCTAAACTGGAAAACTGCGGTTTGATGAATGACCCGCGTATACGCATGGGCTTTTGCAGGCGCACTTAGAGCGACGAGAGGCAAGGAGACATCATGAAAGCATTGCGCATAGCCATCCCCGTCCGCACCGCGGTCGTATTGATTGCGGTGGCGATGCTGGCAGGTACCGCGATGGCACAGCCGAAGGGCAACGCCCGGTTGAGCGGCAAAGTCGTCGATGAGCAAGGTGCTCCGCTCGCCGATGTCGTCGTCAGGGCACAGATGACGGGTCAGCCCGACATCCTGTCCGGGAAGACCGACAAAAAGGGGGAGTGGAAGATCAACGGCGTCTCCAACGGCGAGTGGAAGGTCGAGATCGGAGGGCCAGGTCTCGAGACCGCCGTCGAGATGATCGAGGTCAAAGCGGACAAGGCCCCGCCGTTGAACGTTACGCTGAAGAAGGGTTCGCCAAAGGGCGACCCGAGTGCGGAGATCAACGGAGAGCTGCAGAAAGCCGCCGATCTCGCACAGTCGGGCAAGATTCCGGAGGCACGCAAGATCTACGAAGATCTCCTCGTGAAGTATCCGAAGGTTTACCAGCTCGAAGGCTTCATTGCTCGGACCTATGCCGCGGAGAACAATATTCCGGCGGCCCTGCAGCACCTCAAAGTCAATCTCGACCAAGAGCCGAACAACGTCGAGCTGAAGCTCTTTCAGGCCGAGCTGCTGATGGAAAGCGGCGACAAAGCAGGTGCGAAAGCGATTCTCGACACGGTCGACATGAAAGACGTGAAGGATCCGTATACCTTCATCAATCAAGCGATCAATTTGATCAACGAGAAGAAAGGTCAGGAGGCGGCGGACCTTCTGACAAAGCTCATGGCCCAGTTCCCGACGACGAGCGAGCTGTATTACTACCGGGGCCGAGCCTACGTCGCATCCGATAAATTGGACGACGCGCGGGCGGACCTCGAGAAGTTCGTTTCGATTGTCGCCAAACGCGAAAGAAGCGGCGGACGCGAAGAAGATCCTCGAGCAGATCAAGAAGTAGCGGTAGGCCGTGAGGCGTTTCTTCGCGGCCATGGCGTTGGGGTTGCTGGTATCCGCCTGCGGATCCAGCTCGACCCCTTCATCCACTTCCCCTCCCGCCACGACCACAAATCCCTGCACGACGGCGCCGGTTGAAGAAGATCAACCGGAGCTGTCGGTCGAGGAGCAGGCCGCCGCCCGCGCGCTGAAAACCAACGTCCTCGATGGCAGCCCGCGATGGCGGGTCCTCGATGCCTTGTGGACTCATCGCGAATACGCCGACCGGAACCCCCGGACGCCGCAGGAGCGTCAGACGCTCTCTCCCCGGAACGGCGCGGACGTTGGCGAGATCGCGGTTGTGCAGGACGAGGGGGATCTCATTCTCCCGCCGAACACCTACGATCTCCGGAGTCTCGGCCTCCGATACACGCGAAATGGATCCGGCGGGTACAACGTGACGCGCATCGACGGCAACTTCCGCGCCACGCTCGGAAATCGGCTGACCCTTGGCGACGACGACAGCGCGTCCAGCGCTGTGCCATTCGGGTTTTCGTTCTACGGCAAGTCGCAGACCGCCGCCTTCGTCAATTCCGACGGCAACATCACCTTCGAAGAAGCAGACAAATCGAGCACTGAGCGCAACGTCGCGCGCCTCCTCACGGGCCCTCCGCGCGTCGCACCTTTTCTCTCCGACCTCGATCCCACGACTGGCAACGGCCGAATCTTTCTCAATGCCGCGTCCGATCAGTACACCGTGACGTGGTGCAACGTCAGGGGATTCGACACGACGCGCACGGTCACCGTGCAGACGACGCTCCTGCCCAATGGCACGATCGAGATGATCTACGGTGCGACGGTGAACGTGGGAGACGCCATCGTCGGGCTGTCACCGGGCCGCACGGGGATTTTTACCACCGTCAACTTGAGCGATCAGGGGCCGACTGATGGCGGGAGCGGAGCGGTCGGTGAGCGGTTCGCGCAGAACGGTCAGCTGGACGTAGTCGCGTTGACGAAAAAGTTTTACGCCTCCCATCCTGACAATTACGACCAGCTCGTGCTCTGGACCGACGCGCCGGTCATCACGGACGCGTTTGCCTACGAAACGACCGTCAAGAACGAGATCCGTGGCATCGGTGTCGACACCTACGACCTGTCATCTGATTTCGGCAGCGCCGGACGCCTTCGCAGCGTCGTCGTCATGGACTGGCTGGGCAAGTATCCCGACAACCCGGCGCAGAAATTCCTTGGTGAGAACAACACGGTGAGCGTGATGGGACAGGAATGCGGCCATCGCTGGCTCGCCTTCCTGGAGTTCCGGGATCGGACCGGACAGCGTTCGGATGTGCTCCTTGGCAGAGATCTCGCGCACTGGAGCTTTTTCTTCGACTCCGATGCATCTGTGATGGAAGGGAACGATATCGAGGATCTTGGCGGCGGATCGTTCCGGACCGTCGCGGCCGTCGAGCGATACAGCCTTCTCGATCAGTATGCGATGGGACTTGTTCCAGATACCGCCGTTCCAACGTTCTTCTACGTCGAGAACCCGACGAACATGTCGGCGAACCGGATGCCAGAGTCCGCGCCGGAGGTCGGGGTGACCTTCAATGGCACCCGCCGCGATGTTCTCATTCAGGACATTATCGCGATTGAGGGGCCGCGCTCGCCGTCGGCTGCCGACTCCGCGCGAGTGCACCGTCAGGCCTTCATCTACATCGTCTCGGCAGGCAAGAGCGCCGACGCCGGGCAGGTGTCAAAAGTAGACACCATCCGTCGCGCATGGGAATCGTTCTTTCTGCAGGCGACCGACAGACGGATGCAGGCGATCACGACCCTTCGGTGACGCGCTCCCACGGCTGACGCGGCGGGCGGCGACTGGCTTCCCAACCGCGTCTATAATTCCCGGAATGAAACAGTTTGTAGTCGCGACGCTGCTGGCGCTCACGACCGCGCCGTTCGCGGCGCAATCGCCAGTCCCAGCGTCTGCGGATCAAACGGTCCTCCTCAAAAACCTGGACGGCATCGAGCCGCTCGTACGGCAGGCGATCGGAGAAAAGAAACTGCCCGGCGCGGTCGTGCTCATAGGGCGTGGTGATCGCATCCTGTACGAGAAGGCGATTGGCAACCGTGCGCTCGTTCCTGCCCAGGAGCCAATGACGCTCGATACGATCTTCGACATTGCATCGTTGACGAAGGTCGTCGCGACGACCACGAGCGTCATGATGCTCGTCGAAGAGGGGAAAATCCGCTTATCCGATCGCGTGTCGTCATTCATCCCCGGGTTCGAGCGCTACGGAAAGGCTGACATCACGATTCGGCATCTGATGACGCACATGTCCGGGTTGCGCCCGGACGTCGACCTGGCCGACATGTGGAGCGGTTATGAAACGGCAATTGGCCTGGCGATCGAAGAGGTTCCAACCTCGTCCGCCGGTGAACGGTTCGTCTACAGCGACATCAACTACTTTCTTCTGGGGGACATCGTTCGCCGTGTCAGCGGGGAGCCACTCGACCGTTTCGCGCACGATCGGATCTTCGCGCCGCTGGGAATGAAGGACACGATGTTTCTCCCGCCTGCAACCACTTGGCCGCGCATCGCGCCGACCGAAAGCTGCACGCCCCTTGGATGGCCCTGTGAGGGACCAGGCATGTCGATGCTGCGTGGCGTGGTCCACGATCCGACCGCAAGGCGCATGGGCGGCGTCGCGGGTCACGCCGGCCTTTTCAGCACGGCCGCGGATCTCACGATTTTCTGCCGGATGCTCCTGAACGGCGGCGCGTATCGTGGCGCCCGCGTCCTGTCGCCGCTGACGGTCGCCAAAATGACGACGCCGGCGACAGCGCCTGGAGAGCGCAGCGTGCGCGGCCTCGGCTGGGACATCGACTCTGCCTATTCGTCGAATCGCGGCGAGCTGCTGCCGGTCGGATCGTTCGGACACACCGGATTCACGGGCACCTCGCTGTGGATCGATCCGGTCACCGACATGTTCGTGATCTTCCTGTCGAACCGCGTCCACCCGGACGGAAAGGGAGACGTGACGCCTCTTCGTGCCCGCGTCGCGACGATCGCCGCGTCCGTGATCGGCGACGTTTCGCCGGCCGTTCGATCGTCCTCCGCCTGGACCGGCCGCGACTTCGGACCGTCCGGTACGCCACCGCCAGCCCCCCCGCCTGTGCCCGTGCTCAGCGGGATCGACGTTCTGCGGGCGAATGGTTTTGCTGCGCTTCAAGGCAAGCGGGTTGGCCTGCTGACCAATCACACCGGCCGCGCGCGCGACGGCGCCACGACGATCGATCTCCTCCATGCCGCGAAGGGGCTCACGCTGGCGCGACTGTTCAGCCCTGAGCACGGCATTCGCGGCATTCTCGATGCGAGCGTGCCGTCGAGTACCGACGAGACCGGGTTGACGATCCAGTCGCTCTATGGCGATACGCGCCGGCCGACCGCCGCGATGCTCGCCGGCATCGACACGATGGTGATCGATCTTCAGGACATTGGGGCGCGGTTCTACACGTACATGACCACGATGGCGTACGTGATGGAAGAGGCTGCGAAGAACAAGGTCGCGGTGGTCGTGCTGGATCGTCCGAATCCAATCAATGGCTTTCAGATTGAGGGGCCGACGCTCGATAAAGCGGCCCTGAGCTTCGTCGGCTACTTCCCGATGCCGATCCGGCACGGGATGACGCTCGGAGAGCTCGCGCAGCTGTTCAACACTGAAAACAGGATCGGTGTCGAGCTGACCGTCATTCCGGTCCGCAACTGGAAGCGTGACGAATGGTTCGATGCGACCGGACTTCCGTGGATCAACCCGTCGCCGAACATGCGCAACCTGATCCAGGCGACGCTGTATCCGGGCATCGGCGCCATCGAAGGCACCAATGTCTCGGTCGGCCGCGGCACCGATACGCCGTTCGAACAGGTCGGAGCGCCGTGGATCGACGGCGTCGCGCTATCCGACGCGCTCAACGCCCGTGGCATTCCCGGCATCCGTTTCTACCCGGTACGCTTCACGCCCGCGTCCAGCAAGTTCGCCAATGAGGAGTGTGGCGGCGTGTTCATGATCGTCACCGATCGCGCGGCCGTCCGGCCCGTGCGGGTCGGCGTCGAGATTGCGTCCATGCTCAACAAGCTGTACGGCGCAAAGTACGAACTCGAGTCCGCCGATCGCCTGTTCGGCTCGAAGGAAGGCCTGACCCGGATCCGCTCCGGCGCAGATCCCGTCGACATCGTGACCAGCTGGGCCGCCGGGGAAGCGAAGTGGCGGCAGCTGCGAAACCAGTACCTGCTCTATCGATAGCCGTCAGAGGGAGCGACCGCATGCCGAAGCTGAATGCCGAACATGTTGCGCTGAACGTCCGTGAACCGGCCGCCATGGCCGCGTGGTACGTCGAGCACCTGGGCATGCGCATCGTCAGACAGTCGACGGTTGCCCCCTACATCCATTTCATCGCCGACGCTGCTGGTCGCACCGTCATCGAAATCTACAGCAACCCCATCGATCAGATTCCGGACTACGCCTCGATGCACCCGTTCCGCCTCCACCTTGCGTTCGCGGCTCCCGATCCCGATGCCTCGCGGGCGGCGCTCGTCGCTGCAGGTGCCTCGTTGGTCGACGATCAGACGCGGGACGACGGGACGCGCCTGATCATGCTGCGCGATCCCTGGGGGCTCGCGCTTCAGCTCTGCAAGCGTCCGCAGCCGCTCCTGTAGGCCATTCCGACTTGTAGGCAGCCCGAGTCGCGAGCCGCGAATCGCGAGCCGCGAGCCGCGAATGGCGAGCCGCGAGTCGCGAATCGCTATACCGGATCGAATAGGATCTGGCGCATGGAGACCGTGCGCGGGCACGAGTTGGCGGGCAGCCGTCTTGTCGGCGCGCTACCCTCGAACGACATGGTGGCCCTTTGGCGGGAGGTCACGTCCGGCATCGTGAAGCACGGGTTCGTGATCGAGTATCGTGATCTCGAGCCACCGCGGACTGGCATCTTTGATGGCCTTCGCATCGTCATCGATCCCGATGTCGGATTCGAGATGCAGTGCTTCCTCCTGCTGCACCTTTTTGGTCACTCCGTGCAATGGGTCGCGCCGTCGATCGAACACAAGCTCTCCGATCTCCAGCATACCGAAGACAAATCCCGGTTCATGCAGGTCCTCCACGATTACGAGCGCGAGGCCGCTGGTTTCGCCATGCAGCTGATGCGCGAGCGCGGCGTGACGACGCTCGATCAGTGGTTCAGCGATTTCGTGGAGACCGACTGGCGCTATGTCGAGCGTTATTACCAAACGGACAAGCTGCCGCCATGGGAGGAGTGCGTCGTGCGCGGCGCCGCCATGATTACTCCGACGCCCATTCCGGTGCTCAAACACCGTCAGGTCGAGGTGCGGTTCGCCTTTTGATGGCGCGTCCCTCGATCGAAGCCCCTCTTCGATTGGTTCTTCCCGGCTCAGACTTTCGAAGATCTCGGCAAATCCGACCGGCGACCCTGTGGTCCGTCGCTTCGCGCGCACAGGTGTGACCGGCAGTCACGCTTCGATTGCGCTATCTTGTTGATCGCAAACGGCTTCGCTATGGGCTCATTCCTTGCTCTCTCTGAGGGCATGCGCACACTTGGACTCCTCCTCACCCTGCTGGTCACCACGCCGCAGGCCGCGACGGATCAGAAGCTCGCCGTGCCGGAAGGCACCATCATCACATCGGCGCAGGTGACCGGCTTCGACATCGATCGACTGAGTCCCGGCCTGCGCGAGGCGATTCGTGCGCTTGCGGGCACACCTCTCAATCAGGAACACCTCGACGAGCTCGCCGCCCGTCTCGAGGCCGAGCGACCGCATTACGTCGCAGCAACTCGTGCCGTGATGGATCCGGGCGGGCAGGCCCGCGTGTTCTTCGTCATGGGCCGCCAGGACCCACCCGATCGCGAGGACAACGTCAACTCGCGCTACATCGTCGAGCAGGCGGACATCAGTGGTGTGCCCGACGCCGAGCTGTCACAGGCGCTGCGCGACGACCTGCATGCGGTCGTCGGCAAGCGCCTCGATTCCGAAGAGGCAGTTCGGCTGCGGGAGCGCATCGACCGCGAGCTGCCGGGCTACGACGTGTCGCGCCGTATCGAGCGGGGGACGGAGGTGGGCCGCATCCGGCTCATCTACGAAGCTCGGAAGAAGGCGTTGCCAAGTTGGCTGCGCTTCGAGCCGATTCGATCGAATCTCGTTTATCACTCCGAGCAGGGTGGCGGAGCGGTCCTGGGACATCAACATTGGCGACCGTAACATCCGCTTCACACCGATTTTTGCGCTCGACTACGCGGACGATCTCGTCGAGGAGTACTCGGGCTACGGGTTGCGCTTCGAAACGAGGAAACTCGGCACTCGCCGGCTCGGCGCGAGCTTCGAGTGGTCCTCGTTCGATCAGGACTGGCGTGCCGCTACGCTGGACGTGCTCGCGCTCTCCCCGGAAATACCACAGCCGTACGATACGCGATCGACGATCACGCCGCTGTTGAAGTTCGCCTTCAGCCCTGACCTCAGCATCGCCGGGGGCATGAGCATTACCGAGCTGGAACCGATCGTCCCGACAACCGGCTCACAGATGGCGAACGCGGTCGTCGCCTCCATCGAGTACGACCGGCGCTGGAAGGACGGATCCAACGGCAACCACCACGCGGAGGGCAGCTTCGGCGTTCACGCCGGCTCCCGCGAACTCGAAAGCGATCTCACCTACACGCGATACTTCGGTCAGGGTTCCTACCGATTCGACTTCGGACACCACCACCTCCAGGCGACCGGCATGGCGGGAGGGATCACCGGTCATGCGCCAATCTTCGAACGGTTCACGCTCGGCGACTCAACGACGCTGCGGGGTTGGGACAAATACGACATTGCACCCGCTGGTGGCGATCGTATGGCTTACTCGTCGATCGAGTATCGCTACACCGGGCTGGCGCTTTTTCTCGACATCGGGTCGGTCTGGAACGCAAACAGCGAGAGCCACGTCCGTGTCTCAACTGGTTTCGGTTTTCATGCGGGCCCGGCATTCCTTGTGGTTGGCTTCCCGCTGAACACCGATAACCTGACCGCCGTCCTGACGATGGGTGTGCGGATCCCTGGGGTTGGTATCCGGTGGTAGCACCGCTGCGGCGAGCCACTGTGGTGTTGCTTGCCCTGCTGGCATGTCCCGTCGCGCGATCATCAGCCCAGGTGTTGACCATCGACACCGTTGGCGGCGCGGTGAAGATCCGCGCGCCCGGTTTCAGCTTCGTGAAGGGAGAGCCGCTCGCTCGATTGAAGGATGGCCGATCGGTGCGTGTAGAGCTTGCCGCGATCGTGCTTCCCGGCCCTGGTAAGCCGCCCGCGGCAACGACGCGGCGGGTTTTCGCGTTGAGCTACGATCTCTGGGAAGAACGATTCGCCGTGACCTCGGTTGAAACGCGCTCCCAGTCCGTGTCGCACCTGACGCTGCCAGCCGCCGAGGCCTGGTGCGTCGACCAGATTGCGATCCCCCTCACTGCGCTCGGCGCGTTGGGCCGCGATCTGCCGTTCTGGATTCGGCTCGAGTACCGCATACTGGATGGCGACGCCCCATCAGAGTCGTCGGACCCGGGCTACACGCTGCAGGCGCTCATCGACGCCCTGAGTCGCCGCCGGAAGACCGAGTCGTCGCCGCGCGCTCTCGAAGGCGGTCCGTTCAAGCTGCCACAGCGTGGGTCGTCCTCTTCGCGATGACTCTTCGCAACCGCCTCATCGCAGCCTTCCTTGCGTCAACCCTCCTGCCGCTCGCCGCAACCGTCTGGATTACAACGACGCTCCTCGACCGAAGCCTCCGATACGCGACAACGGGAGAACTCGATCGCCTTTCGCGCACGCTCGAAAGCACCGCGAAGCAGTTCTACCAGCGGGAACGCGACGCGTTGAAACAGGACGCGCTGGCGGGCCGGACACCGCCGACGATGTACGCGGCGGTGGATGCGCCGCAGTGGCCCGAATCCATTCGATCGTTCTGGGAGAGTGGCGAGGCCGAGCGGTTCGGCATTTCGGGAGCCGGCGGCGCGCGCGTGGACTACATGCGGCGCGTGGAGAAACCCGGCCGTCGGCCGGGCATCGAGATCTACAGTCGCGACCTGGGAGGCGTCAGCATGGAACAGCTGTCCACCCAGGTGCGAGAGACCCGTCGCCTCGTGGATACGATCGATGCGCGCGACCTGCGCCGCGGGTTTACTCTGACGCTGCTCGTGCTGCTGGGCGCGGCCTGGCTCATCTCGCTGCTCCCGCTGGTCCTGATCGCTCACCGCGTCAGCCGGCCGATTGAGCAGCTCACCGCGGCGCTCACCGATTTCGCCGGCGGAGACTGGTCGCGAAGGTTAGAGACCGGCGGAAAACCTGGCGTTCCGCCTCGCGACGAGGTGACCCGGGCCGTCGAGGCGTTCAACCACATGGCGGATCAACTCGAAGAGAACCGCGAGCGGCTCGTTCACCTGACGCGCATGGCAAGCTGGCAGTCGCTGGCGCGCAAGACCGCCCACGAGTTGAAGAACTCGCTCACGCCGATCCGCCTGACGGTTGAGGAGATGCAGGCGCGGCAGCCAGCCTCCGAGCGGGCGTTCATGGATCAGGCTGTCCAGATTGTCGTCAGCGAAATCGAATCGCTGGAGCGGCGCGTGCGGGCGTTCTCTGAATTTGCGAGCGAGCCGCTGGTGCACCCCGAGGTTCTCGACATCAATGCTGTCGTTAGCGAACGGGTTGCGCTGCTGCGTCCGGTGCATCCGGGCGTGACGTATCATCTCCGGCTCGACGACGGCCGTCCCCGCGCACGGGCGGCGCCGGACATGGTGAATGGAATCCTGACCAACCTCCTGCAGAATGCCGCGGAAGCGGCCGGGCCCGATGGAACCGTCGTCGTCCTGACGCGAGGCGACGCTCAACGCGTGCTGATCGACGTGCACGACTCCGGACCAGGCCTGAGCGAGGAGGTCTCCGCGACGTTGTTCGAGCCCACGATTACCTTCAAGAAGCACGGTATGGGTCTCGGCCTGTCCATTGCCAAGAAGAACGCGCTGTTGTCCGGCGGGGACGTCGCGGTGGTCCCCGGCGAGCTTGGCGGCGCCGGCTTCAGGATCACACTGCCGTCATGACCCGCAAGCGACACATCGTCATCGTCGACGACGAGGCGAACATCGGACGGTCGCTTCGTTTGATCCTGGAAGGAGAGGGCTACCGGGTCAGCGTGTTCGACTCCGCGGCGGCATTTACGACAGACAGAACCCGGGCGGCGGCCGACATGTATCTCCTCGACGTGCGATTGCCCGACGGGAGCGGAATCGACCTGCTTCGTCTGGTGCGCCAGTCGGACGAGCGGTCGCCGGCCGTGATGATCTCCGGCCACGGCACCGTGGCCGACGCGGTCCAGGCGACGAAGATTGGAGCGTTCGACTTCCTCGAGAAGCCGCTCGCGCGCGACCGTGTGCTGCTGGTCGTCAAGAACGCCCTGGAGTGGTCGGACCTGCAGCGCGAGAACCAGCGCTACCGCGAACTGGTCGGGGACGCGCCGAGGATGGTCGGATCGGCGCCCGTGTTCCAGCATGCCGTGGGCGAGGCGACGCAGGTGGCGCGCTCCGACGTCACTGTGCTGCTGTCCGGGGAGTCCGGTACCGGCAAGGAGCTGCTGGCCGCGCACATCCACCGCGAAAGTCCGTTCGCCGCGGGTCCGTTCGTGAAAGTCAACTGTGCCGCGATTCCTACGGAGCTGATCGAGAGCGAGCTGTTCGGCCATGAACGGGGAGCGTTCACCGGTGCCGCGGCGCTCCGGCGCGGCCGGTTCGAACTTGCCGACGGCGGGACCATCTTTCTCGACGAGGTCGGCAATCTGCACGGAGCCTCGCAGGCAAAGCTGCTCCGCGTGCTGCAGGACGGCGAGATCCAGCGCGTAGGCGGCGAGCAGACGATCAGGGTCACGACGCGCGTGATCTCGGCGACGAACCGTCGGCTCGACGAGCTCGTCTCTGACGGGCGATTCAGGGAGGATCTGTATTACCGCCTGAGCGTGGTCCCGATCCGAGTACCGGCCTTACGTGAGCGTCCGCAGGACATCGCCGAGCTCGTCCCGTACTTCCTGTCCGAGTTCTGCGGCCGGAACAACTTCCGGCCGCGATCGATCGATCCGGAGGTCATCGCGCTGCTCGAGCGCTACGCCTGGCCCGGCAACGTCCGCGAGCTGCGGAACGTCGTCGAGCGAATGGCAATTCTCACCCCGGGCGATCGCATTACCGTGGAGGCAATCCCGCTGGAAGTCAGATCGGCGCAGACGGCACGCGCAACCACGGGACTGCAGGACGTGCGCGACTCGGCCGAGCGCGAACGGATACGGCAGGTGCTGGACCAGACGGACTGGAACGTCTCGGCGGCGGCGCGGCTGCTCGACACCGAACGGACGGCGCTGCACAAGCGCATCCGCACACTGGGCCTGAAGCGGCAGGAGTGAATCTCGTGGGGGTAATCATCGTTCGCGGTTCTTGTTGTCGTACATTCTTTCGTCTGCAATCTTGACGAGTGCCATGACGTCAGTCGCGTCCGGCGCCACTTCGGCGCATCCGATGCTGAGGCCTACACCGGCGGGAAGCGCCTCTGCCTCCGGTGACGTCGCGAAATCTCGCTGCAGCGCGGTGGCTCGGCGCAGCGCCTCCTCCTCGCGGCACGACATCAGAATCAAGAACTCGTCGCCGCCCCAGCGAAACACGTAGTCCACCTCACGGACATTCCGGATGAAGAATGTCGCGACCCGGTGCAGAACGCGGTCTCCTTCCTCGTGCCCGAGAGTGTCGTTGATCGTTTTGAAGCGGTCGACGTCGATGAACACTATCGACAGCGGGATGTGATACCGGCGATGCCGCTGGACCTCGCGGCCAATGACTTCGTCGAAATAGCGACGATTGCGACAGCCGGTGAGTGTGTCTGTCGTGACGAGATCGCGCAGCTCGTCCTGCGCGGCTTTGAGGCGGGTGTTGGTGACGCGCAGCTCGTACGTCATGTCTTCGAACGCCATGAGCTGCATGCCAAGTGCCGCCACGAGGTTGAGCGCAGTGTTGACGAACGTCAGGCGTCCGACCTCCTGAGTGATCTGCAAGCCAATCAGCAGCCACAGATGCGTGGCGGCGATGATGATGAACGTGACGCCCACGACGAGCGCGCCGAGCAGGCGCCCTTGTCGGAGTATCGAGAGATGCCCGATGCCTGCAGCCGTCAGCGCTCCGGCAATGAGTAGATGACCGGGACCAAACGCTGCCGTCGCGTACAGCGCGAGCGGAGCGAGGCTGAACCAGAGGAGAAGAGGAAGCAGAACGAGTGCGTAGCCGCGAACGATCCGGAGGCGTGCGCGATAGGCGTCGGCGGCGAGGACGAAGCTCAGCGCTCCGAGGATCGCGAGAAATTGAGACAATCCATAAGCGACGTAGCCCGCTTTCGGCCGCTCGAAGCCATGCCCGGCGAGGAGCAATGACAGTGCGGTGACCGCCCAGCCCGAGACCCAGCACACGATATAGGTCCGCCGGCGGTAGACATAGAGGAGGCACAGGACGCAAGCAACCAGTAGCGTGGCGATACCGCTCAGCGTGCGCGGATCGATGGATGAATCACTAATCACTGATCACTAATCGTGAATCCCGAATCCCGAATCCCGAATCCCGGATCCCGGATCCGAATCGGTTCACAGCCGATACAGCATCAGGTAGACGATCACGCCCGTGACCGAGACGTAGAGCCAGATTGGAAACGTCCATCGAGCGATTGCGACGTGACGATCGAAGCGTCCCCGGAGACCACGGATGACCGTGATGAGCGCCAGCGGCAGCACGGTCGCGGCGAGCACGACGTGCGTCAGAAGGATCATGAAGTAGACCGCGCGAATCGGACCGCGTCCCGGGAATGGTTTCGACCCGATGTTCGCGTGATAGATGACGTACAGATGTGAGAAACGCCGTCGACACCGCGCATGCCGTGAGCATCGTCGCGCGGTGGCGGCGCATGTCGCCGGCGCGGATGAACGAGTAACCGATCACCAGCAGAACGGCAGCGGTCGCGTTCAGGCTGGCGTTGAGCGCCGGAAGATCGGAGAGAGTCACGCCCGGCCAGCGATCATCAGGATCCAGAGCAGCGGCAGGTAGATGATCGAGCCGAAGAACAGGCGACGGGCGTCGGGCACGGCGCGCGTTCGCGCGAACCGCAGTGTGAGCAGGAAAAACAGAATCCCGAGGGCGAGTGCCGCCGCGAAGTAGGACACGCTTGTCATCCCCAGGAGCGTCGGTGCAAGGCTAACGGGGACGAGCGCCGCGCAGTAGAGCACCGCCTGTCGCGCGGTGCTGCGGCCGTCGGGCTCGATCACCGGCAGCATCAGAAACCCCGCGCGTGCGTAGTCCTCGCGATAGATCCAGGCGATCGCCAGGAAATGCGGCAACTGCCAGAGGAACACGATGGCGAAGAGGACCCATGCGCCCTGCGACAACTCGCCTCGAGCCGCTGCCCAGCCGATGACGGGAGGAAGCGCACCCGGGATTGCGCCGACGACCGTCGCAAACGACGACCGGCGCTTGAGAGGCGTGTAGACCACAGCGTAGGTCAGCAGCGTCGCGAGCGCCACGGCCGCGCTCAGCAGGTTGACGACCTCGCCGAGCAGGGCCAGTCCCGCAAGCGCCAGCGCCGTCGCGAACACCAGCGATTCGATCGGTTGGAGCCGCCCATCAGGCAGCGGACGAAGCCGCGTCCGCCGCATCAGGCTGTCGGGCACCCGCTCCATGACCTGGTTGAACGCGGACGCGCCACCGGCAACCAGTGCGACGCCGACGACGGTAGACACGGTCACGAAGGCGTTCGACAGGTCGCCGCCTGCCATCGCATAGCCCGCGAGCGCGGACGCGACGACGAGCAAGTTGAGGCGCGGCTTGGCGAGCGCCACGAAGTCGTTCGTTCGGCTGCGCGCCGCCGGTAATGCGAGGGTGTCGCCTTTCATCCGCGCACCTCTCGCAAGTCATTCTTCAGAAGCGCAGGCTCCTGGCTCGCCAGCACCGGTCCCTCGCTGGCAGGAGCCATCTGCACGATTCTTCGCCTATGGGCCCGCAGCGTAACCACGAGCGACGTGCCGAGCACGAGTGCGCCGTTTACTACGTGAGCGGTATTGATGATCGGCTGGAGCGCCGAGAGCACGACGAGCGCGCCCAATGTTGCCTGGCTGCAGACGAACAACACCAGCAGCATCGTAGGACGGACGAGATCGCCGCGGTCGCCACGGCTGCGCCAGACGTGAGACGCCGTGACGACAACCGCGGCAATTACGAACAGCGCTCCCACACGATGAGCGAAGTGCACGGCGATCTGCTGCGTCCAGATTGGAGGAATCAACCGACCGGACGCGAGCGGGAACGTCGGAATCGCCAATCCGGCGCCCGTATGGCGCATCGTCGCGCCCAGAAGAATCTGCGTGTAGACGAGGACGCTCGTCGCGAGCGACGCCTTCCGCAGAAACCCATCGTCGGGAGGCAGCGATTGGGCGTTCCAGGACGGTGACGTCACAACCGCCAGCGTCAGCGTGATGCAGAAGAACAGTTGCGCGAGGCCGGCGTGGCCGATCGACACCGCCGGAGGAAGAAGCAGAAGCACGGTCAAACCGCCGAGGAGACCCTGGAGAATGACCGCGCCGAGCGCGGCGAAACCCAGGCGCCGAACCCAGGCACGGGGCTCGACTCTCCAGGTCCAGATCGCGAGGATGATCGTGAGAAAACCAACCGTGCTTGCGATGAGCCGATGGGTGTGCTCGTAGCGAATGCCTCCCACCCATTTGCTCATCGGAAACGAGAACATGAACCAGCCGTACGTGTTCGGCCAGTCCGGTACGGACAGACCAGAGCCGGTACTCGTCACCATTCCGCCTGCGGCGATGAGCAGCACGGTTGAGACGGTCACGAGCTTCGCGTAGCGATGCAGCCAGATCATGTCAGTTCGATGACGCGGCGGCGGCCGCCTTGAACGCGAACGTCAGCTCCTTCGATTCTTTTTCCCCGAGGGTGACTGTCTGTTGTTGCGTGCCGAGCTTCTCGTGCCACGCCTCGACTGTGTAGGTGCCCGCGGGAAGGCCCTTCAGCTCGAACTTTCCGCCGTCGTGCGTGACGGCGAAGTATGGGTGCTCGACCACTCCAACGAACGCGTGCATCCAGTTGTGCACGTCGCACTTGAAGGGGAGCATTATTTCGCGCTTCGTGAAGACCTTCTCGTCGCTCATGTTTTTGAGCGCCTGTCCCCTGTTCCACTCGCCGTTCGCCGTTCCCATCGCATGCACGTTGTGCAGGGTGTCGTCGCTGTTCGCAATCGCGAGCTTTTGTCCGACCTGAATGCCGAGCACGTGCGGCACGTATCTGCAGGCGTGCTGATCGAGCTTTACCCCCTCAGAGGGCACGTCGAAGGCGTACTCGCCAAGACCGTCCTTCACGTACACGAAGACGTTCTCCAGACCGCCGTCGTCGACGACGAAGTTCTCGAATTTCGCCCCGTTCGGGTTTTGCTGCGCGCAGTAGGGATCCCCCGACACCTTGATCGGAGGATTTGCCGGCACGGTTCCTTCAATCGTGACCCGCCCGGCGACGTTTCCCGCCTTCGACTGATCAACGCGCTTCGCGTTGGCCGGCGGAGCGCTCGGGGCCGCCTCTTTCTGGCCGCTGCACGCTCCCGCCGCCCCGGCCGCGATCATCATCGCCAGGAATGGCCGCAAACCATTCATCCGCATGGCTTTATACAAGGCTATCACAGAAAAAAGTGGCTGGCACCTTTCCGGGAAAGGTGCCAGCCACCTTCAGGGCTTCAGCTTACGCAGAATGCGGTCCTGAATCCAGTGCTGATCCCACCACTCGACCGGGTTCACCATGTTGCCGTTCACGAGCATCGTGAAATGGAGGTGATCGCCGCCCGCCAATCCCGTCATGCCGCTCCGTCCGATTTCCTGTTCCTTCTCGACCATCTGACCGGCTTTGACGCCGATGGACGACAGATGTCCATACAGCGACTGCACGCCCATCCCGTGATCGATGATGACGCAGTTGCCGTAGATGCCCAGTTCGTCGGCGTACAGCGACCTTGCCGCGGTTCGCCGCGACGATTTTGACTCCGGTAAACGACGCGAGGTCGAAGCCGAGGTGGACCTGCTGATCGACTTCCTTGCCGTTGTAGATGTAGGTGCGCTGATCCGCGAACGCGGACTCCACGGCGTTGTTCCCAAACGGATGAAAGACGACGCCTCGCCACAGGATTTCCGGCGCACTGTCCTTCGCAAACGACGCGATCTTCGCGGCGTTCTTGCGGCGCAGCTCTCCGTTGATCACCAGGAACTTGGCAAGGTTGTCTCCCTCCGGCTTGACCTCGGTCGTTCCGGCAAGGATGGCGGGAACGACGCGATCGAGGAATTTGTCGTCGAGCAGAATCTTGCTCTTCTTGAATGGCTTGGGAAACGTCGTGTAGTCGAAGTCGGCGCGCGCCGTGTTGCCCGCCTCATCGCGCGCGAACAGGCGAATCGGCGTCTTGAGATCCTGATCGTATCGAAGCGCGAAGAACGCGATGCGCAGCGTGGGATCGTCCAGCTTCACACCTTCAACCGCAGATGCCCCCGACGCCGGGTAGCCGGGGTATTCGAGATCGCCTACCAGCACGCCTGACGTGATGTCCGCCGGCGCTGCACGATAGACGACCATCTCCGACCCGCCCAGATTGATGTAGTGCTTCGACGAGACGATGGATATCTGGGGCCTCTCGAGGCGGACCTGCACGTCGTGACTCGCCGTCGATTGCAGCGTGCGCAGCCCACGCATCACCGCGCGGGAGGCGGTGACGGTAATGCGCGCGGGACCGCTCTTCAGATCGGGGATCGTCTCCTTGCCGACCGTGCGAGTAATGCGCAAGGCGTCCGGCCCATCCAGTTTGACGCCTTCCCCCGTTGGCTGACCGCCGGTCATCTCGTACAGCGTCGTCTGCTTGCCGTTCTGGTCGAAGACGACCTTGATCGTTTTGAGTTGGGCGCCCGGCGCCCCAACCACCACCTCGACGGGTGTGCTGGTGCCCACGAACTTCACAGGCTTTGGAATCTGGATTGTGGGGCCGCCGGCTCGTCCCGCGACAACATAAGCGCCGCCGGCGGCGAGCGCGAGGATCAGAATGAGTCCGAAGAGGTATCGCATCGGGCTTATTGTTTCAGAAAATCGTCCGCCGTTCAGGTTCGAATGTCGCGTTTCTGCGGCACGCCGTCTGCTTGACCCTTCTTCTCGGCGGCTGCTAACATTAAAGGTTCCTGTCGCGCGCTGTGCCGGTATCGTCTAGGGGTCAGGACACGTGGTTCTCAGCCACGGGACCGGGGTTCGAATCCCCGTACCGGTACCATTCTTCAAGCCGAAGGCTCTCAGTTATTTCGAGCGATTTCCTTCGCGCCATCAGAGTCTTCCGCGAGACTCTGTTCCGTTGGAACTTGAAAGATTCCTGAAACGTCTGCCTCCGCATCAGCGATCGCGTCGAAAGCCTTGTGTCTAATGCTTCCGATTGTCGCGAACGATTGGCCGAGCGCGAGCGCCAACGCCAGCAGCAGCACCACACCCGCTCGCGCGGCTGGCACTGCGGTCACCGGCGTGAACAGGGCCAACGGAATGGCGGCCGCGATCGCCTGGTAGCCGGCTTGGTTCGGGTGAACGTGATCGCACGTCAAATCAGAGCGCAGGGACCAGGCCGGATCGCTGGCATCTTTGACGGCTGCTTCGACGTCAATCACCGCATCGAAGCTCGGTTCGGCGGCGCCTTGGCGCTTGTCGTGGTCGCGAATCCATTGGTTCACGACCTGAGCGGTTTGCTTGTTGTTGCCGACGTCCTTGACGGAGTGGCCAAAAGGGAGGATTGGAACCCCGAGGATCTGCTTCCTCGCCTGGTGAGCTTTGGCGATGGCCTGCTCGTAGGCGGTCTCGAGAAAGGAGGCGTCGACGTGCTCGTACGAGATGTCGTTCACGCCCATGAGCAGCATCACCCATCGCACCTCCGGCAGCCTCAACAGTTCATCCAGGCGCAACAAGCCACGAAGACCCGCGCCATCGGACGAGGCAAAGCGCCCCGACCCGATGCCGGCGTTCAGCACGGCTAGCGCTGTCCCGTCGGGCAGGGACGGCATCCGTGCCGCGAGCCGATCCGGCCAGTCGCCGTCTGCATCCACCGCGGAGCAGGCCCCTTCGGTGATCGAGTCGCCGAGCGCCACGATCGCCGCCTCTGGACGGGACGCGAGAACCTGCACCTCGTAGACCGCAAAAACCTGGCGGGTCGTCGACGCCCCCGTCAGAGACGTCGCGGAGACCTGGTTGCCGGCACCGTGATACGCGGTCTTGACCTGCGCGCGCCCGCCCTCGGTTGTCGGAACGAACGAGCCCGGCACGTACAGCGAGATCGCCAAATCCTGCCCTGCGCTGACAGGCAGTGTGACGGGATCACTCCACAGGTCGCTGCCAGCGGCAACGAGCGCCGACGAGCTCCCCGCGAACGTGAGCGCACGGTCTGTTCCGCTGGCGATACCGCTGCCGCTGGTGCGGATCGCGACGTGCCCAGCGCCAATCCCGAGTGATGTCGCGGAGAACCGCTGACTGAGTCGCACCCTCACCTGTGAACCGCCCGCGGTGAGGTGCGCCATCACCCGCAGCGTGCGGCCGGTCAGATCCGGAACCGGATCCGTGAACGTATGATCGGTCGTAATCGTGGTGGAGAGCGGTCCTCTTCCTATCCACGCGGACACCCACGTGGGCGCCTGCGCCTGCGCGGTCACTGCGATCAATGCGCATGACAGCGCGAGGACGACAATGATCGACGAGCGAGGAACGTTTCGTCGCAGCCGTGAGCTCATCGGGTGCGCAAATGGCTTCCGAATCGATGACCTGGCCGTCGCCGAGCCTCGATGCGCCTCCCGGCTCAGAATGAATATTTCAACCCGAACTGAATCTGGCGCATCGGAAGGGCGGTTGAGGTGATGACGCCGAAGCCCTGATGCGCCGCGTTCTCGGCCGCGCCCGGGAATGCCGCGCCCGCCAGGATGTTTCCGTTGGGTGCGCCCCACACCGGATGGTTGAACACGTTGAAGGCTTCGACCCTGGCCTGAATGCGGTGGCCATTCGGCAGCCGGAAATTCTTCGCCAGCGACGCGTCGATCTGCTGCAGATGCGGCGTCGTCATCGAATTGCGCCCGACGGTCCCGAATTGGCCCTCAGGAGACAAGACGAACGACGCGGGGTCGTACCAGCGCGTCGGCGAGGGGTCGGCGGCATAGCCGTCGCCCACGCCCGAGTAGCTCGGACGGTCGTTCACCAGGGCGTTGGTGCCCGATTGAACCTTGCCGGCCGAGAGCGTCTGCGGAACGCCGCTCTGGATCGTGGTGTTCGTGCTCAACTGCCACCCGCCGACAATGCCGTCCAGGACGGCGTTGTCGATGTTCACCGGTTTGCCCTTGCCGAACGGCAGCTCGTAGACGGCGCCCATGACCCAGCGATGGCGCACGTCGAACGAGGAGGGCCCGGTCTCGCATTCCATGCAGCGGCTGTCCTGCGGGAACAGCGTGTCGAAGCCCTGCGTGCGGGTTCCGCTGGAGTTGTCGATCGACTTGGCCAGCGTGTAGCTCGTGTTCAGGCTGAGCCCGTCACCGTAGCGGCGCGTCGCCTTGACGCTGAACGCGTTGTAGTGCCCTTTGTTCTGGTCGGTCACATACGAGATCACGCCGAAGGTCGGATAGGGCACGCGCGAGCTGATGGTGTTCAGCGGGCCCGGACCGGCCTGGTTAAGGGTCTGGAACCCATACAGATGGCGGCTCTGCGATCCGAGGTAGCCCACCTCCACTGACCAGTTCGCGGCAAGCTGCCGCTCCACGTTGACCAGATACTGCCAGGTGCGCGGCGTCTCGTGACCGTAGGCGGCCGCCCACGTCAACGTCGGAGGCACCGAGGCGAGCCCCCCGCCGGGAACGGCATTGGCCCAGGTGAGCAAATTCGTCGTCCCCGCTTGAAAGTCGACGCGGGCGGCGGTAATACGGGCCATGTCGAAGTACTCGGCGTTGCCGATGTCTTCCATGTAGTAGAGCCCGACGCCGGAGCGAACGACCGTCTTTTCCCCGAGCGCGTAGGTCGCGCCGAGCCTGGGCGCGAAGTTCTATGTCTTCGTCTCCCGCAGGTTGTTGTTCATCCCGAAATCCTTGGCGCACCCGACCGGCGTGACTGACCAGCGGAGGCTCAGACCGGCGTACGGATCGGTGCAGTCGTCGCCCTGGCGCACCAGCGTCGGATAGTTCGACTGCGGCTGATTGAGGCTGTAGTCGATCGTCGGGATGTGCGACCGTGAAGTAGTTCCCCAGCGTGTTGGTGAACGGCGGCGTCAGCTCGTAGCGCAGGCCGGCCAGCAGCGTGAAATTGTTCGTCACCTTCCAGTTATCGTCGACGAACGCGTGGAAGACGTTGCGGACGAATTTTCCCTCGGCGACGGCCAGCGCGACGGTCGTGTGGAACGGCTGGCCGAGCAGGAACTCGGCGAAGGCGTAGCCGCCGGTGTTGTTCACCGGGTTCCTGGTGGTATTCGCCTGGAAGGAGAAGATCCCGCGGGAAAACTGGTTGCCGACCTCGTTGAAGTGCTGCCGGTCGTACTCAGCGCCCATGCCGATGGTGTGGCGTCCTTTCACCCACGTCAGCTTGTCGACGAACTGCAGCGTGTTGTTGTCGACGGCGAACGGGCCGTCGTTGGCATCACCGATGTCGTTGAACCCGGTGAACGAGACGTCCGGAATGCCCCACGTGACCGGGTCGCCGGATTTCAGGTTCGGGATCTTCACATCGGAGACCACATCGTTGGTAAAGGCCGACAGGGTGCCGATCGAGTTGAAGAACTTGGTGTAGCCGAACCGCGCGTCGTTGACCAGCCTGGAGCTGAGCGTCCGGGTGTTCGAGGCGCCCCACTGCTTGTAGTTCGTAATGGTCTTCGAACCCGCCAGACCGATGCCCTGGCTCGACTGCGTGTCGTCGCCCCAGTTGTAGCGCCCCATCCACTGTGACGATGGCGATTCGTTGAAATCGGCGCGAACGACATAGCCGTTGCGATCGAACGGCGCCGAGTTGTCCTGCACGTAGTTGTTTTGCAGACCCGGAAGCGTCGCCGCGTGGTAGTACGACAGTAAGTTCTTCGAGATCGGATCGATCCGGCCTGCCGGAATGACGTTGCCGGGGAACGGCTGGCCCGTGGTCGGGTCGTAGATGACGGTGCCGGGAATCTCGCTGAAGTCGCCGGCGAACATCTTCTCGGTCGGCACGGTGAACGTGGACTGGGTGGTCTGCCGGCGCCGCAACTTCTCGAAGTTGGTCATGAAGAACAACTTGTTGCGGAAGCACGGGCCCGTCCACCTCGTAGCCGAAGTCGTTCCACTTGAATGGCGACTTGGCCGGGTGGACGCTGGTGAAGGCGTAGGGCTTGGCGTCGAATTTCTCGTCGCGGAGGAATTCGAAGACCGAGCCGTGGAAGGCATTGCCGCCTGATTTGGTGACGACGTTCACCTGCGTGCTCTGGTGACCGAACTCGGCCGGGTAGACGCCGGTCTGGACCTTGAACTCCTGAATCGCATCGATCGACGGCAGGGCGATGTAGTTGTTGAAGTTCGGGTCCGTGTTACTGACGCCGTCGAGCGTGTAGTAGTTGAAGAAGATGCGCTGACCACCGGCGGAGATGGACTGCGCGGCGCGCTCGCCGCCAAGTCGGGCGCCCGCCTGCCCCGCCGCGGGCGAGAGCACGTTGACGTTGGGCGCGACGGCGACCAGATTCAGGTACTGTCGGCCGTTCAGCGGCAGCTCGGTCACGATCTTGTTCTCGATCACCGTACCGAGCGTGGTGCTCTGCGTGTTGAGCAGGGTGGATTCACCGACGACGGTCACCGTCTCGCCGAGCGCACCGACCTGCAACGGCACGTCCACTCGTACCGTCTGCTGGACGTCGACCTTGAAGGAAGGGATCTCTGCGGTCTTGAAGCCTTGCAGCTCGACTTTCAGTTCATAGGAGCCGGGAGGCACAGCGGGGAAGGTGTAGAGCCCTTCCGCGTTGGTCGTGGTATTGCGCGTGCCCCTGGTGGCCGTGTTGGTCACCGTGACGGTGGCGCCGGGGATAGCGGCACCCGACGAGTCTGTCACCGTGCCGGTGATCCCGCCTTGCGTTTGCGCGCGGCCGGTCACGACCCATGGATAGCTTGTCGCGAGCAGAATCACTACGGTGAGGAGACGTGCGACCGAACGCGACCTGTGTCTCATGTTTTCTCCAAAGTCACTGGCGAGCATGGACAGCGAGCTGCTGCATGCGCCGTGAATGTGGGGCGTCGGCCACGCCCAAACAAGGTGGCCTACGGTACGCGACGGTGTCATGCGCCCAGTTTGGCGTCGTTTTTTCGAACGATTGGGTCGCAGGCGTGGTCCGCGCCGGAACCGGTACGGTACCGTCGATCGTGATAGAGTCGACCCCCATTCACCATGGCGCGAGCCTCAAATGCCGAGTCCGGGCACGCCGACGGCGTCTCGGGGCTCGACCACGCGGCCGTGCATGCGCAGCTCGCCCGGCTACTGGAGAGTCCTCATTTCCGCAACAGCAAGCGGAGCCAGGCGTTGCTGCGGTTCGTGGTCCAGGCAGCGCTGGCCGGCGACCAGAACTCGCTGAAAGAGAGATGCATCGGGGCTGCAGTCTTCGGCCGCGAGCCCGCATATGACACAGCCCAGGACCCGATCGTGCGCAATGCGGCGATCGAGGTGCGGAAGCGGCTCGCGCAGTACTATCTCGAGCCTGAGCATGCTGCCGAGTTGCGGATCGAGCTCCCGAGCGGATCGTACATCCCGTCATTTCCGGCCGAATCGGCCGCACTGGAACCAGCGGCGCCACGGCCGAAGGCCCACGGCTCTCCGCTGCGGTGGATCGCCGTCGCCGCGCTCGCGGTGATTGCGGCGGCAGCGGCATTTCTGTGGGGTGCGCGGCGCACGCCGACGTCGGATCTCGAGGCGTTTTGGGAGCCGCTCTTCCGAGACGGGAGCGCGATCCAGGTGAGTATCGGCCAGCCCACGCGTCTGTATCGCTTTACCGGACCGCGGATGGAGGAATTGAACCGGCTGTTCGGCGGTGGGGAATCGGACGGCGTAAAAGGAACCAAACCGCCGATTGCTCCCGACGAAGTCGTCTGGGTGGCGCCGGAGTATCTGTTCCTGCGGGACGCCCTGGCCGCGTTCAAGGTGGCGGCGTGGATTCAATCCAAAGGCCACGCGTCCCGGCTGGCGTCGGTCGCGCAGACCAACTACTCGCAGCTTCGGCATGCGCCGCTGGTCGCGATCGGGGCCTTCAACAACGCGTGGTCGATCCGGGTCACCGCCGAGCTGAGGTTCGTGTTCGAGTATCGAGTGATCGACGGGGTTGCATATCATTGCATCGTCGACCGGCGCAATCCGACGAGCGTCCTGTGGAAAGTGGCGCAGCCGGCGAGTGGCGGAATGAGCGAAGACTATGCGATCGTGACGCGGGTTTTCGAACCGACCACGGAGAAGACGGTGATTTCAGTGGCCGGTATCGAGACGTATGGCACGTTCGCGGCAAGCGAGTTCGTCACGGAACCGACCTATCTCGAGGCTGCGCTGGGCGCCGCGCCGCCGGACTGGCGGCGCAAGAACGTGCAATTCGTGTTGGGCACAAAAATCATCGATGGGACTCCCGGGCCGCCGCGGATCCTGGCCGTTCAATTCTGGTAACCGCATTGGCGGACACGTCTACCGTGCCGTCGCGTCCGCATGGTCTACGGCGGGGAGCACGCCACCCTCGAAAGTGCGAGCGCGCGGGAGCGGCAACTGAAACGGTGGAGCCGCGAGAAGAAACAAGCGCTCGTCCATCACTCGGCGCGCAGCGCGTCAATAGGCTGGATTCGAAGCGCGCGACGCAGCGGCCCTAAGGTCGCCAACGCCGAAACCGCGACGACCAGGCACCCGTACAGGGCGATGACGCGGACCATGTCTCCCGCCGACACGCGGTCCGCGATGGCCACTCCGATCACGATACCCAGTCCGACTTGCATCAGTGGGCGCCGGAACAATGCGGCTATCACGTGCCGGCGCCGTCCGCCGAGCGCGACGCGAATGCCGACCTCTCGCGCCCGTTGCGAGGCGATGAAGGAGAGGACCGTGTAGATGCCGGTCAGCGAGAGCATTACCACGACGATCGCCAGGGCCAGGAAGAGCCAGAAGAGCAGCGTCATCGTACGGCCAGCTGCGGCTGCCACTTGATCGAAGCGGGCGATGTCCGAGATCTGGAGGGTGGGTTCGACCTCTCTGGCGAGGGACCGCAGCCGTGATGCGAAGAGCAGGGGATCGCCGGTCGTATGGACGGCCATGCGGACGGGATAGCTTCCGCCCGCCACCAGCGGGTGATAGACGCGGGCCCTTCTCGAGTCGCGCTTTTCCGGATCGATGCCAGGATCCCGCACGACGCCCACGACTTCATACCACGGCTGGTTCGGACCGTTCGCCACACTCTGCTGTGTGGGGGCGCTGTTGTCGCCGCATGAGATCGTCGTCGAGTGGATAGAGACGAATCCGATCGCCCGCGACGACGCTCAGTACGCACCGGTAGGAAGCTACATGTTCATGTCATTGGACAGGTGCGACAAGCGGGTTGACTAACCTTCGGCTGGCTTCGCCACACCGCCGCGAACTCGCGATCCTCCGCGTCCCAATCAGGAAGATCTTCGTCCCAATAACGCATGATCTGGTACGGCCACGCTGCTTCGGCGCGACAAGTTCTGCATCGCGTCAGTGGCGGCGTCGAAGGCCTTGCCGGCTTCGAGCCGCGCGACCGCCGCCTGCAGCGCTTCGAGCCGCTGGTTGTCGTAGCGCTCGGTCGTCACGATCAAGCTTGAAGATCAAGTCGAGACCGAGCGAGAGCGTGAAAAATCGCGTCGGAGGATCCAGGAAATTCAGCGCCAGTCGCGCCGGTCTCAACAGACGCTCGAATCCTTGTCGACGCGGCTGAGCGACTTGGCGACGAAGATCGGATCGCAAGAAGCCGGCTATGAATTCCAGACGTGGTTCTACGATTTGATGGACTTTTTCGAGGTTGTCAACCGCCGCCCATACACGGCGTCGGGGCGCCAGATCGACGGCTCGATCACGGTATCCGGGACCACATATCTCGTAGAGCTGAAGTTCACGCGCGAGCAGGTCGGTGCCACGGACATCGACAGCGTTGTGAAGAAGATCAACGACAAAGCAGACAATACGATGGGCATCATGGTATCGATGTCCGGGTATTCCACTATCGCGCTCAGCGAGGCATCCGGGCGAAGGACGCCATTGATGCTCATGGATCACCGTCACGTGTACTACGCGTTGGGCGGTTCAGCCGCGTTTGGCGAGATCGTTGACCGGGTACGTCGTCACGCGTCTCAAACAGGAGAGGCGTTTTTGCCCTCCGAGTGTTTCGGGGGCTGAGTAGCCATGCGGCGTGGCTCGCGGACCGAAAGCCTCCCTCATCAACCGATCCTGGCGATAGTCGAGCGGCTGAGCGAGCGAAAGCTCGGCGCCCTTCACTGTGCCAATATTCTGGCAGTCCGTGCGGCTCTCAGTTGATCGATTCCCTCCGCGGTGACTGCAGCGAACCCGAACGCGAATCGATTCGGCCTCAAGTCGTTAAGAAACACCAAGGGCGACCTTCTCCAAGAGGTCGCTGTTGGCTTCGAGGGTTTCGATTGTCCACATCACGACGATGCCGCGACACGCCGCCCGTCTGCGAACGATGCCGTCGCAGCTTGCTAAACCAGCTCACGAACCTCGAAGGTTAATTGCAGCCAACCGACTAACGGTGCAGGACGATTTCGGTCGCGAGGGGCATCCCCCTGCGATTGACGACGTAGGTGCCGATCTCTGGCGGGGTCACGTCGTCAGATTCGCGGACGACCATTCTGGCACCGTCAGGCCCTGTCCTTGCTGACAAATCCTTAAGACGGCTCCGTGCTGACGCTGAGGTGCGAGGCTGTTCCGTCTCAGAGCGCCCCAAAATGATAATGAGACTCGCTGGCGACTCGCCGACCTCGAATAGAACCGGACCGCGAACCGTAACGTCTTCCCTTTGAAGAACTGTGTATAGCAATTGCGTACCGAGGCTGCTATTAGGGCTATCCATTCGCCAGACGCTCACAAAGGCGCCAACATTTCCTCGAAGATGCAGCGTCAACGAGCCCTGGGCGGAGGGGGCGCGCTCTTCGCTAAACGCCTGCCCATTGGCGTCCTCGAACCAATAGTGAATGCCGACGAAACCGTATTGTGGAAACGGACTCGCCCACTTAACCGACTTCAGCCGTTGCCCGGTCCCGCCACCGGCGTCGGCCGGCCGGCCGCCGGATCATAAAACATTGCTTTGGCACTCGAAGACTGTGAGGGCACCGCGCCCGACGGTCCGGCGGCAAGAACCAAGAACTTTCCCATAAACCGTCCCTCACAATCATCCCTGTCAAACCCTCGGGTCGCTGGCTCCACAAACGCGGTATTTCGCGAACGATGTTGGCTATCTGATCCGAAAGCAGTTATAAGTCAAATCCGGCAGCCGCTCGAGGACTCCGCGTCCGATGTGACTTTTTGTTGCCCGATCTCAGAGCGGCTTAACGACCCTTCCTCCGGAGCATCCGAGCAGTCTCGTTGGCCACTTGCCTCGATAGTGGCCAACTCGATTCGTGTTTGTACCTTGAAGAAAACTTGAAACTTTGCGCACGAAACGAGCCCTTTCGACCGGAGACGGCCGGAGCGATATGTGCAAATTTCCTAAGGAAACCGACGCAACCGGACACCGCCGATGTGTCGGGCTGCGTTTCTCAGCCACGGGACCGGGGTTCGAATCCCCGTACCGGTACCTCAATCGCTAATCCCTCGTCACTGATCCGAATCCCCAATCGTCGAATCCCTGATCCTCGAATCCCGAATCCTGAATCCTCCGCATAATCCTCGGAGCGATTCTCAGTCCACATCCTGCCGGGCCGCGTCGATCAGCGTCTGAAGGCCTGCGCGTTTTCTCCCGTCAATTGACCGTCCGCGCGAGCCGCGATAATCTGCGCGCGCTGGGCCGGCTGGGCCGAAGCCGGGCCGGTAAGAGGGGGATGCTCTCATGCGCGCGAAACTCGCCGTCGTCGTCACTGTGTTGGCCGCGGCTTATATCGTAGCTGCCGCTCAGCAGAACCCGTTCGTCGGACGATGGAACCTCACCGGCACCGGATCCGACAATCACCTGATCTACTTTCTCGAAGTGAAGCAGGTCGGCGACCACCTCGAGGGCATGTTCCTCGACCGTGTCGCGCACGCCCAACCGATCCCGATGATCAAAGTCGAGAACGGCGAGCTCACGTGGCAGTTCGGGCCTGGCGATACGCTGCCGAAGCCGGCCTGCGGCCCCGTGTATCACGCGAAGATCGAGAACGGCAAACTGATCGGGCATCACGAGACTCCGGGCGATCCGTGCCCGAGCGCCCGGGGAGGCAGAGCCGGTGAAGGCGCCGCCGCGGCGGCCCCGGCACCCACTCCAGCCGCGCCACCCGCGCCGCCGAGAGCTGCGCCGGCGCCGCGGACGATCAACTGGGTTGGCGTGCGTCAGCCGGTCTGGCCGCCATCGAACGCGAACAGCAACCACACCTACGGCAAGCCCGTGGTGATCGTCGGAGCGGGCGTCGGCAAGGAGTCGTGGTCGGGACTGACGCCTGAGACGTGGCAGAGTCCCTGCGAGGATCGCTGGACCATCGCCGACGGCGTGCTGAAGAACGAAGTCCCCGCACGAGGCGAGCGGCCCACGTGCAACATCTACACGAAGGAGAAGTTCAAGGACTTCAAGGCCGACGCCGAGATCATGCTGGCCAGCACCAGCGAGAACAGCGGCTTCTACATTCGCGGACGGTACGAGCTGCAGCTGCAGCTCGCGACAGACTACGACGCCCGGAGAGCGGCCTCGACCTACCCGGGCCTGCTGATGGACATCTACGGTTGGAAGCGCGCCGACGTCTATGCCGGCAACCCTCCCGGCGAATGGCAGATCCTGAACGTGGTCGTCGTCGGCAATCACATCACGGCGACGCTGAACGGCAAGCGCGTCCACGACAACGCAGTGCTTCCCGCATTCACGGGCGGCGCGCTCGACAACGACGAGCTGGCACCCGGTCCGATCATGATCCAGGGCGATCACTCGCACGTCGGACTTCGCAAGCTGGTCGTCACGCCGATCACGAAATCGGGAACATAGGCCGTCCAGATCACGGGCGGCGCAGCCAGGCCGCGCCGCCCGTCGATTAGCCCGAAACCAACCCGTAGCCCTTGAGTACCGGTAGTGCTGTCAGGCGGCGATTCCCTGGAACTTCACGCACCAACCTTTCGCATAAACCCGTCCGGTAAACCTCTTGCAAACTGATTCGACCCTCGCTTGTCAGGCCTCTCGCCGGCCTACGAGCCAAATCGTGCTCGACTGGCTCGAATCGAATGGTGCACCCTCCCGTGTTCGCGAAAATGCCTGTCACGGAGAATCCACAACGTTCGAGAACGGCCTGCAACTCCTCCGCTCGGGTTCAGTCGCTGGCGGCGCTCGTAGGTTCCTTGGCCGCTACTTCCGTTCACAGTGAGTCGCTGTGTCATTTGAGGCGGGCCCAACGTCAACGTGTTCGAAATGGACACCTCGACGCCGTCCCGTTGCTCTCGCTCGTTTTCGCGAAAGGCAGCCAGTATTGGAACTCCGTTGACGACCTTCAACATGAGAAATCCGAAAATCTCTGAGGATGCGACGGGCCTCGCGCACCACTGCCTCGTCTTCGGTTTCCGTCTCGAAGAAGCCGAATGAATCAGTGATGAGTCCCGCGTCGGCGCATTCGTTTTGCAGTGGCAGCATCCCCATGTCGCCGCGGATCCAAAGAACCGAGACGCGCGCGTCGCAGGCAAGGTGTCGTGCTCGACGCAAGAGACGGTCGGCGAAATCGACGGCTACGACCGCGGAGCCGCGTTCCGCGAGCGCGACCGCGTGCCGGCCGTGCACAACCGATATCGACGACGCGAGAGGTCTCCGACAGTTGGAGGAGATCTCCAGATGCCACTCGTCTCGATTCGCACGCATGCACCTGTATTTGTTGATTTCGACCCGGAGACTGCCTTCATGGCGATGTTGACCGGGTACTTCGATGCGTCCGGAGACAACTCGGCTGGGGATGCAGTCACCGTCGGCGGCTTTATGGCCAGCGTGCCTGTGACGGCCAAGGCCACATATAAGAAGAGCTGACAGTGTTCACGCGACCAGCTCGGCGTGCGTGCAACGCCCCTCGATTGTGGTCCACAATGAGGCCACCGGTGTTGTGTGATGCACTTGAGCGCCGATTGTCACCGTGTTCGCGCGAGGCCCGCGTCGCGCGTCTTCGTCGTCGTATTGCTCGTTGCGATCGGCGCGGCCGCGGCGTTGGTACCGTCCCATGGAGCGGCGCAGCAGAAGCCGTCAATCCAACCGGCCGACGTGAAGGAACGCACGCGACTGCTCGAGCTTCAACGGGCCGCAGTCGGTCAACTCCAGCAGGCGGTACAGGGAGGGCGCGGCGGCCGACCAGGTTCGACGAGCGCTCCTTGACGCGAGCCACAGTATCGAGAGCCTGGGTGCCGAACCTGATCCAGCCGCCGGACCTTCAGTCACGCCGCCTCTCGATTCTCCTCTGAGAGCTGAACTTCGCCGCGCCGCGTCCGAACTCACCGCCATCGCGTCAGGCGATCCGCAACGCGCGGCATCCTCAGTCGGCCCTGTCCTCACGCTCCTCGAAAAAGTACAGGTCTCAACTGGAGGAGGTCGCACTCGGCCTGACGTTTCAAGGAAGCTACAGCCAGACGAGGCCCAAAGAACAGGCGTACGGAGGTCACGCGTCCGCGATGGGCCCTGCACCGGCGAACACGCCAACACCCGAAGACGGCGCGCCCGTGCCCGTGACCTTCGAAGAAGGTGCGCATCTGCCGACCAAGGTGTATTGCGGCGGCCCGACGAAAGATCACATCCTGGAATCGGCGTGCGGGGGCGTCGTGCTGTTCGATTACGACGGCGATGGATTGCTCGACATCTACCTGGTCACGGGGGCAGAGCTCACGCCCGAACGTGAGCGCATTCCGCACCGGAATGCGCTCTATCACAACCTGGGGGGATGGAAGTTCGAGGATGTCTCGAAGAAGGCGCGCGTGGACCTCGCTGCCTGGGGCAGCGGCGGATGCGTCGGTGACGTGGATGGTGACGGGCGTCTCAATCTCTACGTCACGAACTGGGGTTCGAACGTGCTGTTCCGGAACCGTGGCGACGGCACGTTCGAAGACATCACCACCCGCGCCGGCGTCGCTGCCGGCGGATGGAGCACCGGTTGCACGTTTTTTGACGCGGATGGCGACGGCGACCTGGACCTCTACGTGGCGCGCTATGTCGAGACGACCTGGGATTCTCTGGTGCACGCGACACGGACGCTCCTCTGGCGCAACGGTCCTCACATCATGGTCGGGCCAGCCGGACTTCTTGGCGAGTCCGACCTGTTCTTTGAGAATGTCGGCAACGGCCGGTTCGTCGAGGCGACCGATGGGCATGGATTGACCGATCGGGCTAAGGCTTACGGCTTCGGTGTGGTGGCGACCGATTACGATGATGACGGATGGGTGGACCTGTTCGTCGCGAATGATTCCAACCCGAACTTCCTGTATCACAACCTTGGGAACGGGCGCTTTGAGAGTGTTGGCCTGGACGCCGGCGTGGCCCTCGACGGCGAGGCTCGCGCCCAGGCCGGGATGGGCGTCGACGCCGCCGACTACGATGGCGACGGCCGAATCGATCTCGTGCTCACGACATTCGCTCACGATCACTACACGCTGTTTCACAACCTCGATGGCCAGCATTTCGAGGACGCCAGTCTGTCGGCTGGCATTGGCGCCCCCACATTCGTTCGCATGGGATGGGGAACCGCCTTTTTCGATGCCGACCTCGATGGGAAGCTCGATCTTTTCTTCGCCAACGGTCACATTTTCTCGGACATCGACCAGTACCCGCAGCTTGGCGAAACGTACCGTCAAAAGAACCAGCTGCTGCTGAACCTTGGCGGCCGGTTCCGCGATGTTTCGGACCGCGCCGGCGGTGGCCTGCAGCTCGCCCGGGTTGGCCGCGGGCTGGCCGTCGGCGATCTGGACAATGACGGCGATCTCGACATCGTGGTGAACAACATCGATGACACACCGACACTGCTCGAGAATCGGCAGGCGACCAAACACCATTGGGTGGCCGTGCAGCCCGTTGCGGCCACAGGGAATCGATTCTCGATCGGCGCGAGGGTCACCGTCAGCGGCGGCGGCCTGAAGCAGGTGCGCGAGATCCGCTCGGGTGGAAGCTTCCTGTCGCAGAACGACCTGCGCGCCTACTTCGGCCTCGGAGACTATGCCGGTCCTGTGGACGTCGAGGTTCGCATGCCTGGCGGACGCCGTTGGGAATGGAAACACCTTCCAACCGACAGGCTTCAGTTACTGAATCTTTCGGAGTCGCCCAGTCTCCCGAAGGTCGAACCGCCTCGATGACGCCGCGACTTCTGATCCCCGCGCTCCTGCTGATCCTGGTCTCCGCCGGCGGACTCGCGCAGGAAGAAACCGTTTATCAACCCAAGCTCGCGGTTCCCGAATCGGTGCAGCCTTTCCTGAAGCATCTCGAACCTGGAAGTGACGCATTTCCACTGGAGCGGCCGGCGAAAGAACTTGAAGCGCGACTTGGAGAGTTGTCGAGTGCATTTCGTGCAGGAGCGCCCCAAACGGCAAGCGTCACGAAAGGGTTGCTCGACTCGGGCTTCCGGGGCGCGAGGCTGCTTCCGGTCGAGGGAGCGAGTACGAGTCAAGCGCCGCTCGAGATCGACCGAGCGAAGGACCTCCCGGGGGACTCACCCTCGATGCGCGGTCGTTCGGCGCGGAACTCCAGCGGCTTGTTAGCGATCTTCGTCGCGTGATGGTCGCAGAGCTCCTCATTACTGCCATCGAGAATGAGGGTCCAGCGGATCCGGTGTCAGCCGTCCGCACCACAGTCCGCTATGACATCGTCGGCTCGGGAACGACGGCGTACCGCGTCGAACACGTCGGTGCGTGGGAGATAGGGTGGCGGCGAAACGCGTCAGGCTGGCAGGTCGTTCGATGGACCGCTTCGTCACATCTGGTCAGCCGGGCGCGCACGCCGATTTTTGCCGAGATCACCGAGTCGGCACTCGGAAAGAACGACTCGTTCAGACGTCAACTGAACATCGATCTCGACTCCTGGATGGCGACGTTCGACTCGGTCCTGACGCGCGATTCCAATGGCCATCACGGCGTCTCAGTCGGGGACGCAGACGGTGATGGGCTCGACGATCTGTACGTGGCCCAACCCGCTGGATTGCCCAATCGACTGTACCGAAATCGCGGGGACTCGACGTTCGAGGACATCACCAATCAGGCCGGCGTGGGAGTGCTCGATGACACCGCGCAGTCGCTCTTTGCCGACGTCGACAACGATGGCGACGAGGATATCGTGTTGGCAACCGCGACCGGGCTCCTTCTGTTCGTCAACGACGGCAAGGGTCACTTCACCCCCGTTCCCGACGCCTTCAAGTTCGCACGTCCGCTGCAAGGTGTATGACGTCAATCACAATGGCGGACTACGACCGGGACGGCTTTCTCGATTTGTATGTGTGTGTCTACTCGTATTTCTTCGGGGCCGGCGAGGACAAGGCTGGAACACCGGCGCCGTACTACGACGCCCGCAACGGGCCGCCCGGCATCCTCTTCAGAAACGACGGCCACGGCCGATTCGTCGACGTGACACAGGAAGCCGGTCTCGACGTCGGCAACAATCGGTATCACTTCGCGGCTGCCTGGGGCGACTACGACGGCGACGGCTGGCCCAATCTCCTCGTCTCGAACGATTTCGGGACCAAGAACCTCTATCACAACCTCGGTCGCCGAAACGGCAAGGTCATGTTCGAGGACGTCGCCGCTTCTGCCGGCACGCTCGACCACGGCGCCGGGATGAGCGCGACGTTCTTCGATTACGACAACGACGGACGGCTCGATATTTATACGGGGAACATGTGGAGCGCGCCCGGCCTGCGCATCACCGCGGCGCCGACGTTCATGCCCGATGCCACACCGGAGGTACGCGCCTTCTATCGCCATCACGTTCGCGGCAACTCGCTTCTGCGAAATCTCGGTGACGGCCACTTCGAGGACAGGACACTCGAAGCTCACGCCGAGATGGGGCGCTGGGCCTGGTCTTCGGATGCTTTCGATTTCGACAGCGACGGTTGGGACGATCTCTACATCGTCAACGGGATGCTGACGCGAGCGCCTGCGGCCACCGCGAGGAGCGAGTCTGCGAGCGACGCAGCGGCAGCGAGCGGGGGTGGGGCCCCGCGAGCATTTAGAGAAGCTGACAAGGAAGACCTGGAAGGATTCTTCTGGCGACAGGTCGTCGCCCACTCGCCGCTCACTCGCGTGCCCGGTACGCCGTACGACGATGCCTGGCGCGCGATCAATGAGTTGCTGATGCACGGTTCCATCGCCAGCCAGCAGCGCAACGTGTTTCTGCGCAACGACGGACATGGCGGGTTCGATGAGATCTCGGGCGCGCTGGGGCTTGATCTGGATCACGACGGCCGATCGTTTGCTGCGCTCGACTTCGATCGCGACGGGGATCCCGATCTCGTCGTGATGGCCGCCCGCCAGGCGCCGCAGCTTCGGGTATTCAGGAATGATTTCGACAGGCAGTCGGCATCGCTCGCGGTGCGCCTGACCGGCACGAAGAGCAACAGGGATGCCGTCGGCGCTCGGGTGGTCGTCGAGACCGATCGACTGAAAAAGATGAAGGTCGTGCAGGCCGGTTCCGGGTTTCTGTCGGAGGAGTCGAAGGAGTTGCTCCTCGGACTCGGTCCCAGCCAGCGCATCTTCAAACTCACCGTTGATTGGCCTTCCGGTGGAACGCAGGTCTTCACGGATGTGCCGATAAACACGCGTATACGGATCGTGGAAGGGGGTGACGTCAATACGGAACCCTTTGCTCCTCGATCTGCAGGACCAACACCGGCGTCGGTTCCACCGGCGGCGCCGCCCCCAAGTTCCACGTGGTTGTACGAATCATTTCCGGCTCCAGAATTTTCGCTGCCGAGCACCTCTGACGGAGCGCAGTCTCTCTCCGCATTGAAGGGGAAGCCGGCAGCCGTGCTGCTGTGGTCGTCCCAGGTCGCGGCTGCTCGTGCGGCGTTCGATACATTCAGGCGTGGCGCGACGGCCTTTGGACAGGGAGGCGTGGGAGTGGCCGCGATTGCCGTCGATGATCCGCGGAACCAGGAGACCAGCCTGAGCTACGCCATCCTCAACCGGCACCTGTTCATGAATCGCCAGGATCTGCGGCTGCCCACGTGTCTGCTCCTCGATGCGACCGGCAACGTCGTGAAGGTTTACCGCGATCGCATGGACGTCGGTCAGATCGTGAAGGATGCGGCCGCGATCGGCGCGTCTGCCGAGGAGCGGCTCTCGCGCGCGCTGCCGTTCCGGGGCACTTTTTATGCTGGACTTCCACAGCGCAACTACCTGCCTTACGGCCGGGAATTGCTCGATCAAGGACTCGAGGCTGCCGCCGTGATTGCGTTCGAACGCGCGGCGCAGGCGAACCCGGGTGCCTCGACGCTCTATCGCCTGGGAACGTTGCTCGCGAAAACGGGAGAGACCGCAAGGGCGAGGGCGGCGTACGAGCGGGCGCTTGCGCTGCAACCCGATCTCGCCGAGGCCAATAACGATCTTGGGGCGCTGCTCGCGCAAGGCGGCGATCTCAATGGAGCCATTGATCACTTTCGTGCGGCACTCGCGTCAACTCCTGACTACCCGGACGCGCTCAACAACCTTGGTTACGCCCTCCTTCTGAACGGCCGCGACCAGGAAGCGCGTAGCCTCTACGAAAAAGCGCTGGTGCTGCAGCCGGATTTTCCAGAAGCCCTGAACAACCTGGGCCTACTGCTGGGACGAGCGGGAGACATGGATCGGGCAGAGCGTTACTTTCGTGAGGCGCTGAGCCGTCGCCCCGATTATGGAGAAGCCGCAACCAATCTGGCGCTGGTACTGGTGTCGAAGGGTCAGACCGATGCCGCTGTCAGCCTCCTCGAGGGCGTCCTGAAACAAAGCCCCGAGTACGAGGCCGCGTACGTGACGCTCGCCAAGATTCATTTCAGCGCCGGCCGCACCAAGGAGGGTATCGCGGTGCTAGAACGACTGCTGCAACGGAATCCCAAAAACTCGATCGCGTTGGAACTCCTCCGACAATGGAAGAGGTAGCAATCGACACTTTTGAAGCACTGATTCCTCCTTGACTTTTCTAACCTGTACAGACTATGTAGGCGGGTCGACCATCAGCGAGTTTCGGACGAAAGAGAGGAAATCTATGTCCCTCGTAGGAAGGCTCAAGGGACTCATAGGCCTGTCCCTTGTTGCCGCGGTGTGCGCGAGTCATCCAACGGTCCTTTGGGCGCAGACAACGAGCGCGTCTGTGCAGGGGACCGTCGTCGACGCCCAGAAGGCTGTGCTGCCAGGAGTCACTGTCACGCTCAAAAGCAAGACCCAGTCGGTGGTCCTTACCGCCGTGACGGACGGGGAGGGCCGCTTCGTTTTCCCAATCGTCCGGCCGGACACCTACGTGCTCACGGCGACGCTTGAAGGGTTCAAGACCCTCGAGCAGACCAACGTGGTCGTGAGCGCGAACGACAAGCTTTCGGCGGGCACGCTGACGCTCGAGGTCGGTGCCGTCGCCGAGAGCGTCACCGTCCAGGCGCGCTCCATCGAGCTGCAGTCGGAGAGCGGCGAGCGCTCGTTCACGATGGAGAACTCGACGCTTACCAACATTGCGAACAACGGCCGCATGATGTTCAACTTCGCGACGCTGGTCCCTGGCGCGCTCTCGACGCAAAACGGCGCGGGCACCGAGCTCGGCTCTGTCAGTGGCTTCACCGTGAACGGCCAGCGTCCTAACTCGAACAACATGACGATCGATGGGGTCGCCAACATCGACACGGGTGACAACGGCGGCAACATGGCGACGACCAACATCGACGCCGTTGCCGAGTTCAAGATGTTGACCAACTCCTACCAGGCCGAGTACGGGCGGGCCGTGGGCGGGCAACTCCAGGTTGTGACCAAGAGCGGCTCGAACCTCTTCCATGGATCGGGCTACTGGTACGGACGTCGCCCGAGTTGGAACGCCAACTACTGGACCAATAACCGCGATGGTCTGCCGGCGCCAAAGAACACGCGCGACGACCGTGGCTACACGGGCGGCGGGCCGATCCTGAAAAACAAGCTGTTCTTCTTCTGGAGCCAGGAGTTCCAGACCCGGTTCACGCCACCCAACATCCGCTTCGCGACAGTCCCGACGGCCTTGGAGCGCCAGGGCGACTTCTCGCTGAGCGTGGACAGCAGCGGCAACCCGTTTCCGTACATTCGTGATTACACGACAGCCCTCCCCTGCAGCGCCAGCGATACGAGAGGATGCTTCCAGGACGGCGGCGTCATTGGCAGGATCCCCGCCAACCGTCTGTCCTCGGTCGGTGTGAATACCCTGAAGATTTTCCCGCAGGCGAATGGCAGCTACGGTGGCGGACAGAACTTCTCGAGCCAGGTGCCCGACGAGGCACCGCGTCGCGAGGACCTGATCCGCCTCGATTACCAGGCGTCGAACAAGTGGCACGTCACCGGCCGCTTCATCAACACGAAGGAGAACACCGTGCAGGCGTACGGGACGACCTGGGCCGGCAACGGCAGCGACCAGCTCCCGACCCCGACGGAGTTCATGCACCCAGGCAAGAACTTTATGATGTCGACGCAGGGCGTCCTGAGCAGCACGACGTCCTTCGAGGCGAGCGTGGGCACGGCGAAGAACTCGCTCAATTACGGCCTGCAACTCGACCCTCTTCGCCGCAGCAACTCGGGCCTGACGTCGTTCCCGTACCTTTATCCGGACGCGGTCCAATCCGACTACGTTCCGTATTTCCAGTTCCGCGGCGGACGCACCGGAAACGCCGGCCAGTACCAGACCGATCGTGGGCCGTTCACCAACGAGAACCAGACCTGGGACGTGGTCGCGAACCTCACGAAGGTCTGGGGCGCCCATACCTCGAAGGTAGGCTACTACTACCAGCACAGCCGCAAGCCGCAGAGCATCTTCTTCTCGTTCAACGGCCAGGTCAACTTCGGCAACGACTCGAGTAACCCGTTCGACACCGGGTACAGCTACGCGAACGCGGCGACCGGCGTATTCAACACCTATACCCAGGCGAACAAGTTCTCCATCCCGAATTATGTCTACCGGAACAACGAGTTCTACGTGCAGGACAACTGGAAACGGGACCGGCTCACGCTCGACTACGGCGTGCGGTTCTACGCCATGACTCCGCAGTGGGACACGACTCTCCAAGTGTCAAACTTCCTGCCCGACCAGTTCAACAAGGGGGCCGCGGCGAGGCTGTTCTCCCCCGTGTGCATCGGCGCGTCCCCTTGCTCGGACGCTAACCGGCGCGGCATGGACCCGACACTTATCGCGCAGGGCGTTGCGCCGACGCTCGCCAACACTGTCGAGGGCCGGTTCATCGGCCGGCTGACGCCGGGCTCGAACCGCTTCAACGGTGCCTACCAGGCGGGCCAGGGCATCACCGACACCGTCCAGAGTGGCAACGCGTTCAAGGTTTCGCCGCGACTGGGCGCCGTATACGACCTGTCGGGGGGGAGCGGGAACACGATCCTCCGTGGCGGCTGGGGCATCTTCTACGATCGCCCGCAGGGAAACATGGTGTTCGATCTGGGCGGCAACGCACCGGGCGTCCTCAGCTCCTCGGTCCAGTGGGGCCGGCTCCAGGACATTGGCGGCGCGGCCGCATCGTCCGACCCGTATGCCCCATTGGGTCTCAGCCCCACGGCCTACGACTTCGATCCGCCGCGGGTACAACAGTGGAACGTCGGCGTGCAGCGGAAGCTGGCATACAACCTCGTGGCCGACGTCGCCTACGTGGGATCCCATGCCGACCACCAGCTGCGGCAGGAGCAGATCAACTCGATCCCGCTCGGTGCCGCCTTCCAGGCGAGCAATCAGGATCCGACCAAGGTCGGGACCAGCACCGTTCCCGGCGCAACAGCCTTGCCGAACGACCTGATGCGGCCCTACGCTGGCTACAACAACATCCGGATGTGGGACTACTCCGGGTACTCCAACTACAACGCCCTGCAGGGGGGCGTCACGCGCCGCTTCGACAAGAACTATATGTTCTCTGCGTTCTACGTCTGGAGCAAGGCGCTGACCATCAACAACGACGACTTCTCGGCGGGCTGGCCGTTCACGACCGACGACGCGACCATCCGTCACTACGACTACTCGTACGCGAACTTCGACCGGCCGCACAACTTCGTCGTGAACGCGATCTACCATACGCCTCACGTGAAGGAGGGCATCACGGGCGTTGTCGCGAACGACTGGCAGATCTCGGGCGTCTACCGCTATACGAGCGGGCGGCCGTACGGCATCGGCTACAGCATCCCGGACATCTCCAGCATCAACCTCACGGGCTCCGACTACGGCGCGCGCGTGGTGGTGACCTGCAATCCAGGAAGCGGCTCGAGCAGCGATCCCTACAAACAGATCGACACCTCGTGCTTCGCGCCGCCGCAGCCGGGCAGCAAGGGTGACGAGTCGGCGCGCTACTTCCTGCACGGTCCGGCGCAGAACAACGTAGACCTGTCGATCTCGAAGCAGTTCGCCATCTACAAGAGCGCGAAGTTCGAGTTTCGGGTCGACGCGTTCAACGCGCTCAACCACACGCAGTTCACCGGCGTCAACGCGACGGCGAACTTCGCGAGCCTGACCGACCATACGATCACGAACCTGCCGTACAACGCGGCCGGGCAGCTCGTGAACAAGAACGGGTTCGGCACCATCAACGGTGTCAATATCCCGCGCACTCTGCAGCTCGTCACGCGCTTGACGTTCTAGCAAGAGCGATGGGGCTCGAGGGCGCTCGCCCTCGAGCCTCGTATTCAGGATCCTCGGGGACTCCTGCACCCCGACCTGCTCACTTCGCTCCGCTCGCTCTTCCCAGCTCGCTCCGCGGCATGACGAATCTCCGCGTGGTCACTCGGTGTGTTGACGACACGACAGAGTGGCGAGACGGGCAATCTCGTGACGGCGAAAACGTGCGGGTTTCACGACCACGACAATCCACCAGTGAATCCACAGCTCGGCAATATGTGGACTGGCAGAATCGTAGGTCCCCTGACGAAAGTACCTGCTTGTGGGGAGAGATGTGATTTGTCGATCAGAAAAGAAATTGGTCCCAGGTTCGGACAGTTTCTTTTATAATCACAGCCTTTCCGCTCACTTCTGGTAGATCGTTCTGTCACGAATTCGGAGGAAGTTCGATGACTTTCTGCCACAGCCCCGCGCTGGACGCTGCTGCCGCGCACGGGGCAGCGCCGATATACGTGCAGATTCCCGGCGGCGGCCGTCTCGAGTCTGGCGGAGCCACGCGCAAACGCTTTCTGCCGATCTCGGAGATCTGACCAGGTAGTATCCAAGAGCGTATACTTGTGCCTGAATACCTGCGTGGCCCGCGGCTCCGCACTCCTTGAGCATGGTTTGCCCCCAATGCGGCGTCGAGACGTCCGCGTCGGCAGGTCGCTGCCACTCCTGCCAGGCGTCGCTGGCCCGCCGCTCCCCGAAGCCCGTTGCGGCCGCGACGATGACCCCCCCGCCCCCGACGGATGCGCCAACCGTGCTGGGCATCTCCTCCGGTGACGCGGAGACCATTTTGGCGAGCGAGCCGCCACGTGGCGGAGAGCTCGGCGCCGGCGCGACCGTCGCCAGTAACCTGACTGTCGGCCTTGACGGAACAGGCGAAGAGACAACTATCGGGCCAGGCTTCGCACCGCGGGGAACGCAGTCGACTGAACGGCTCGTTGCGCCAGGCGAACCGTTCGGTACCCGCTACCACATCATCCGCGTGCTGGGATCCGGCGGGATGGGCGTCGTGTATCAGGCGTGGGACGCGGAGCTCGGGGTGACCGTCGCGCTCAAAGTGATCCGACCGGAGGTTTCGAGAGACCCGTACACGGGCCCGGAGGTCGAGCGCCGATTCAAGCGGGAACTGCTGCTGGCGCGAGAAGTCACCCACAACAACGTGGTCCGCATTCACGATCTCGGCGAGATCAACGGCATCAAGTACATCACGATGTCGTACGTCGACGGCCGCGATCTCGCGACGATCCTCGATAACGAGAAGCATCTGACGGTATCGCGGGCGCTGCAGATCGTCCGAGGCGTGGTCTCAGGGCTTCGCGCGGCACATGAAGCGGGGGTGGTCCACCGCGACTTGAAGCCTGCCAACATCATGATCGATGCGCACGGCGAGGCGCGGATCATGGACTTCGGCATCGCGCGGTCCACAACTCACGCGACGGTTGACGAAACGGGAGAGGCGGATCCCACCGGCAGACTCGCCGAGCTCCGACGTCAGGCGGCGGTGTTGTCGAATCAGACGCTGGAGGGGACCGTCGTCGGGACCGTCGAGTACATGGCCCCCGAGCAGGCGAAGGGGGAGTCGGTCGATCAGAGGGCCGACATCTACGCGTTGGGGTTGATTTTCTACGACATGCTCGGCGGTCTGGGTCGAGCATCGCGATCGAAAAGCGCGATCGACGAGCTCACCGGGCGCATGCAGCATGCGCCCCCGTCGATCCGCACGATCAACGAAGAAGTTCCCGAAGCGCTCGAGAAGGTCATTACGCGGTGTCTCGAGCCGAACGCGGATGCCCGCTACGCGACGACGAAGGATCTCGAGGCGGACCTGCAGCGGCTCGACAGCGAGGGACATCTGCTTCCGGTCCTGCGACGTGTCACCAGCCGTCAGCTCGGCGCCGCTGCGCTGGTGGTGCTTTCCCTGCTCGGGGCCACGTGGTGGCTATCGCGCACTCCTCCGCCAGAAGTGCAGCCGCCTCCGACCTCCGTGCTCATTGCGGATTTCGATAATCAGACAGGCGATCCCGTGTTTCAAGGATCGCTGGAGCAGGCCCTGAGCATCGGAATTGAGGGTGCCTCATTCATCACCGCCTACCCGCGGCCAGCCGCACAGGCCGTCGCAAATCGCCTGCAACCTGGCAGCCGACTGGATGAATCCATGGCGCGGCTGATATCGGGTCGGGAGGGCATCAAGATTATCCTTGCCGGCGCGATCGCCCGCGACGGATCCGCCTACCGGATCACGGTACGAGCGTTGGATTCGGCGCTCGATCCGGGCCAGACCAAGCCGCTGGCGATGGCAAGTGCAAAGGCGGCGAACAAGGCGAAGGTCCTGGAGACTGTCGGCTCGCTGGCGTCCGAATTGCGCGGCGACCTTGGCGACACGGCGCCGGAAAGTGCCAAACGCGCGGCTGCCGAGACCTTCACGGCCGGTTCGCTCGATGCGGCTCGCGATTTCGCCGTTGGCCAGGACCTCGCGTCGGCTGGAAAGGATGAAGAGGCCATCACGTACTATAAACGAGCCATTGACGCAGATCGTGATTTCGGCCGCGCCTATGGGGCCTGGGGGGTCAGCGCCTTCAAGCTTGGACGCCGGGAGGAGTCTGCCGAGGCCTACAAGAAAGCACTGGCGCTATTAGGTCGCACGACGGAGCGAGAGCAGTACCGCACGCTCGGTAGTTACTACCTGTACATCGCACGTAATTACGAGAAGGGTATCGAGAACTACGAGAATCTTGTCAAGCTTTACCCTGCCGACCGTGCTGGGCACAGCAATCTTGCAATTGCTCATTTCTACACGCTGAACTTTGCGAAGGCGCTCGAGGAAGGCAAGCGTGCCGTCGACATCTACCCAAAGAACGAGACGCACCGAAACAATTACGCGCTGTACGCGATGTACGCGGGCGATTTCGAGACGGCGGCGACGGCAGCCAAACAGGTCATCGAGCAGAATCCAAAATTCGCCAAAGCATACCTCGTCCTCGCGATGGCAGCGCTCGCTAAGGGAGACGTTGGCGGGGCTCGCGAGGCGTACCAGCGGATGGCTGAAACCGGCCCGTCCGGTGCTTCCCGGGCCACCATGGGTCTTGCGGATGCGGCTATCTACGAAGGAAAGTACGCCGACGCGCAGTCGATTCTGGAAGCGGGTCTGATCGAGGATCAGAAAACGCAGAACACCGAGGGCCTCGTGTCGAAGTACGGGGCGCTCGCCGAGACACTCGCCGGTCTGCGAAGAATGAAGCCGGCCGTCGAGCGTGCGAACTCCGCGGCCGCGCTCGTCCGAGACGAGTCAGCGCTGTACCCGGCCGCCAGGATTCTGATGAGAGCGGCCAAAGAGCAGGAGGCCAAAGCGCTCGCCGCGGAGCTCGACAAGCAGCTCCAGCCCAAATCACGAGCCTACGCCAAGATCGTCGAAGGAGAAATTGCCTTGAGGCAGGGGCGCACAATCGACGCTGTCGAGGCGTTCCTGGCCGCGCAGAAGCTGGCTGACGTCTGGCTCGCGCGCTTCTCGCTCGGCGTCGCCTATGTCGAGGCTGGACACTACGCGGAGGCCCTACCCGAGCTGCAGCTCGCGGAGAAAAGACGAGGCGAGGCAACGGCGATCTTCCTCGATGACGTTCCGAGCTTCAGGTATCTGGCGCCGCTCCCCTACTGGCTCGCGCGCGCTCAGGATGGCCTGGGGATGAAGCCCGCCGCGGAGACGAACTACAGAGCCTACCTCGCGCTCCGGGCGAGCGCGCCTAACGATCCGCTGGCCGCGGACGCGCGCAAGCGCCTCGGCTCCTGAACGGTTTCAAATTCCCGGAAAGATCGACACAAAAAAACCGGCGAGCACCCGACGGGTTGCTCGCCGGTGTTCGAATCATCGATCTGCCGCGCCGCTATTGGGGCGCAGCGGCACGTGCGGGACGCTCACAATGGCCACTACCAGGGAGAGACAGTCGCGCGCCTCCGGCCGTTATGCGTAAGCGACAGGTTATTCGAGCCGCCTGAAGACAGGACCGAGGTGATGTTGAACGGCTTGATGTCCCAGCCCTTCAAAAACGTAACCCGCCAGCCCTAGGACCAATCTGCCGTCGAACAGGGCGGTACGGTATTGCCTCGAAAATCGCCCCCGTCGCGAGAACGGTAGCATTCAGACTCACGGCATCCGTCCATCCTTCGGGTGCGGCTGACCGTCGCTCACGTGCAGGTCGAGGAAAGCGGCTCCCGTCCGCCGTAATCGACGTCCGAGATGATGACGTTCCAGTCCGCGCCGGGGTGGGGTCTGAGAAAGCTATGATCCGAATCGTTACCCTGGAACAGATACAGGTCCCGATCGTTCAACAGGTCTGCGTCTTCGTAGAGACACCACCAGTGAGACGCCGTTAATGTCGGACGTACCTGCGTCGGGCGGGTTGGCGGGTCTTTGATGAAGTTCGTGAGCAAGAAGTTGCCGTTCCCGCTGACTACGGGGTCACATCTGCGACATAGCTGTAGCTGCGGTCGTAGCCACATGGGTTCTCCCAGCAGTTACTGCTCGCCGTGCCATATGGCTGCCAACGATATCGTGGGTGGCAAACGTGACTGCTGAATTGGCAGTCGTGTCTGGGTTCTTGCTCGGACCATTCCAATAGAGCAGTGCCCTTGTGACAGTCACCCCTGCAGGAAGCGTCGCCAGGGAGATATTCCGCTCCCATCATTGGCTGACACTGATATTCCCCCCCACTGTCCAAGCCGAATTTCCGCATGCCTCTGAACCCCGCTGACGCGTAGTCGGTCTCGAGGAACGTCTGCGATGAATTCGCGCTGAACGCCGCGAACGCCTCCTTTATTTTGACGCTTCGCGACCCCGTATTCTGCGGATTCGCCGAGTCCGTTGCCGTGATCGTGAGCATACCGGGGGACGTCGGAGTGCCACTGATAGCCCCTGTGGAACCGTTCAGCGACAAGCCAGCGGCAGCGACCCGAGCTGCTCCAGGTGTAAGCCCCGAGGCCGCCTGTGGCCTGTGCCGTGTGGTTGTAGCCAGCGCTCTGCCGGCCATGTGGCAACGAGTCGGCAATGAGCACCAACAGGATTCGCGACGCGAATGCTGAGCGGACGACTCTGTTGAAAGTTATTGGCGTCCTTGACGGTCACGGTAAACGTGCTGGTGCCGGCGAGGGTTGAGGGGTTCCGAAGATCTCTCCAGTCACGCTGTTGAGCGCTAGCCCGGCGGGCAGCGTATCGGCGGGCACGCTCCACGTATAAGGCGCCTTTCCGCCGTAAGCTTTCAGGCTTTGTGACAGCGGTGGATAGGCACGCCGACGACAGCATCATAGAGCGAAGTAGTCAGAATGCTCAGCGGTGCGACGGGCGTCGGCGTCGGGCACGGCGGCTGCCCTTCCGTTCCGCAGTTGGGACTCAGGGAACAGGTTCGTGCTGACCGACTCCGGAATGGTGACGGGAACGATGTCGATCGCTGGATTGAAATCCGGGCTGAACGCGTGTTCTCGTCCAAACGCGTCGAGTCGTATGGGTATTATGTTTCCCCGGTCGGAATCACCAAACGATAGTCGACAATTATCTCGCCGCCCGGTGGAAGAGCGACCGTGAGCTCTTTCGCCGACGGGTCCGTTGGATCGAAGTTCGAGATCATTGACGTCAGTCACCACGGTTGGACTCGGGATGTTCGCGACAAGCGCGCTCGCCACCTGCATCTTCGGCGCGCAGTTCTTTTGCGTCACCGTGTAGTACGGCTGCGTCGCCAGGACCTGAAGCTTGAAACCGGACGGGAGCGGCTTGGTCAGGAACGTCTTCACCGCAAACGCTGCAGCGACGTTGCCTCTTGTTTTTTACTTTACAAGGGTATCGGTCAGCTCGCCACCGGGAGGAATCGCCGTGACGTCGGGCGCGGTCACGTCCGGGGCCGTCACATCAGGCGCGGTTACGTCCGGCGCAGTCACGTCCGGCGCCGTAACATCGGGGATTTGAGCGCCGACGGCGGTCACATCCGGGGCGGTTACGTCGGGCGCGGTGACATCCGGTGCGGTGACGTCCGGCGTGACGACGACGTTCGCCGTCACGTCCGGAGCGGTGACATCCGGGGCGGTCACGTCCGGCGTGTAAATCTCGTTGGTATTCGGATTGGTCGGGTCGATCGTGCCGTCCTGATTCGGCGGAAGCAGTCCAGGTGCCGAGGATTCAGGGTTCACCATCGTGAATGTCTGAAGCGGATTGCCGCCCGGCCGGCGGACTGATCTCAACGACGTCGACACGGACCGGCAAGTTGCCGCCTGTCACGTAAAGTACGCGCGCGCCAGTGGTGAAGGGTGGCAGGGAGATATCGATAGAAGACTGGGTTGTATCGAACTGTTTCCATGAAGCGGTGTTGGGGCCGTTCGACTGGCTGGCGCTCACGCGATAGTGCTTCGTGGCGTTGACACCGTTCTGGATCGCCACCGTGAACGCGCGCTGCGGGACCGTCTGCGTGATGAGTTTCTGATTCCCCATGACGTACGGCGTAAACACCATTTCCCACCCGCGAGATCAGCACTTCCTGATTTCGCGTGCCCGTGTCATCGACGCCTCCAACTCCGCACGTGCCATCGGCGGGATGGAACTGCGTCATATCCGCGATGGGATGGACGAACCGGTTGTCAGTCCACGCCACGTAGGCAGGCGTCTGGGTGGATACGGCTACATTGGGAACGTAGCCCCCGCTGCCGTTTGGAACGAAGGCCTGGGAGACGATATCGTCGTAGTCGCCAGCGAATGCGCAGTTTCCCTTGCAGTGCAGCGGCATCGTCCAACTGTTGCCGCCCACCGCGTCGAACACGTGCGATCCGGCGCTCTCGGCGCTGACGCATCGGAAAGCGCGTGACCTTCGCGAACGTGAATGACGGATAAGGGTTGGCTCCGGTTCCGGGGGTTCCCTGCCAGACCCCGATCTCCTCGGTGTGGCGCCTAAGCAAGTTCGCTTGATACGTTTGAGCGACGTCGAGCGTCGGGTTTTTCGGCGCCAGGTCGATAACGATCTCTGTGAATGCACGGCCCTTTTGTGTGGCGGTCGGCTTGCTTCCTGGCGGGTTTCCTACCAGTTCACCTCTCGGCTCGCGGCTCTCGTCGTAAGTAGTGATCGTCAAATCTGGAGTAGCCGAGGGATTGTTTTCATTGCACTCGATTTTTCCGGGATCGCATATTTCCTGTCGCGTGAAGACACCGGCCGTCTGATCCTCTTGAAGGAACGCGGCCGACAGATACAGCTTGCCTGAGGCGAACCACATCGAAGGCCGCAGCTGATGACCTCTGAGCGGCTGAGTACCAGGTGTCAGCGAGTCAACGGTAACAGGGGGCGACCAGATGACCTGGTTGCCGTTTGCTTTTGCGGGAGTGCCAACACTCAGCTTTATGTGCGAGTCTCGGGTGACCATCGTCCCGAAATCCGGATCGGTGCTCTGGATTCGCTCCGCCCACGCGACGTAGGTCACGCCGTTGGGTCCAGCGGCCATCGCGGGGTTGGAGACATTCCGGAACATGTATTTGGCGGCGGGGGTGTTCGCGGCTGCCCCTGATCGAACAGCCGGCCGATCTTCGAACCATCCACCCGTACCATCTCCGTCAGCGACACGATTGTCGTCGGAGACGTCCAGGATTTCCCGCAGTCGGTGGACCGAACGAACTGAATCGCGTCGGTCTCGGTCGGCGACAGCGGGGTTTTTCGCCGGCGCCATGAGACGTCGACCCAGCACGGCTTGTCTGCGTGGTTCGTGATAATCGTGCCGTTGCTGACCTTCTCTCCTTCGCTCAGTTTGCTACGCGTGAAGGTCTTGCCGCCATCCGAGGACACCTGGACATAGACCGTCGAATGCGGCTGGTTTCCACCGAGGAAGGTGGCGTACGTTGACGTACACCTTCCCGTCGGGTCCGACCGCCAGCCATGTCTTGTCCTGAAACTGGCCGGAGCTTCCAGTGTCGATGACGACTGGCCTGCCCGCCGTTGATATTCGGATCTGGTTTGAGTGGATAGGGATCGTTCTGAATGTTGTTGTTATTGATGTACGGTTGCACGAAGACGACGCCGTTGCTCTGAGCACCGCTCGTGCCGGCAACCGCCGCGCGGTCAAAGGCGATGCCCGAGAGATACGAGCGACCGTTGGGGCCGCCGCGCCATGTGGGGTCCGCTCCGGCGTCGAGACCGTGAAGCGGCGAGTTCACCCCCGCGAGCGATGTGTCCTGAGGGTATCCGGGAAACAGAAACTTCCGCCACGTCGCACCACCGTCGGTTGAAACCGACTGCCCGATCCACGCGTCGCCGGTTTCTCCCGTGTCCGTTTCAATCTCCACCGGCGTGTAATCGTTGAACGCGCAGCCGACGACGAGCGGGTTGCGGCTGTCGACGAAGCATGAAGCCTCGTCTTGACGCTGCCCCCCGGGGTCCCCTTGCCAGGGATGCTGCTTGACGACCGGCCCGCCGATGACGTCGACGTTTGGTCCGACGACGGGTTTTTGGCCAGCGCCTTGCGCACCGGTCCGAGCAACCGTGAATTCTGTCGCGATCGACAGCGCGACGAAAAACGCGACCACAATCCGGTGAGCTTTAATGGATCCAGCCAACGACGAATGACTAGGGTTCATTGAGCCTACCCCTTCCGAGTCGGTCTAAGGTTGGCGATAAACGCATCCGACAAGACCGCGTCAAGAAGTAGCGGGAGCCTGATGGTTGCGCCCGGAGGGACGTGCGCGTACGGGAACGGCATGCGAGGCGAGTCGCGGACCCTCCGGTCCCCGCGGCTCACGGCGCATTGCCTACTGAAAGAAAGAGCGAGATTATGGGTTACCCGGATCCAATTGCCAACCCTTTTTTCCAGCTGATCCGTGGCAGAACACGGACACCGGTCACATCACGTTAGCACCCGGGAAGGACCACTATTAATGGGTCCCGCGACACACTCTTAGCTCCTGTGGTGTCCGTGCGGCCGCTAGCAAGATCGAAACCACAGACAGCGGCGGGCGTCAGATGGCCATAGGTGTGCACACCCATTGCAGATCGGGGCTGTGCCGAACTGGTCGGGACTGCGACGGGCAGCGCAGACTATCGTGGATAATCCGATAAAGTTCACCTGCCCCGGCGACTTTCTGTTGTGACCCCAAGCTGCGGTGCAGGTACCTGGGGATGCTCAGCCGTGTCGAGCCCGAGCAGCGCGATCTTGAGATCGATTCGCTTGGTCACCGCCTCGATGATGAAGTCGCAGCCGTCGAGCGCGGACTGGAGATCGGAGGTCGTAGCAAGCCTGCGGAGCATCGCCTCGCCGGCGGCGGTCGTCCCCTTTCCGAGGTCCACGCCTTTCCGGACGATCGTATCGCCGCACGCGCGTTGCCGATCGCGTCCGGCGACACGTCGACATTGCGTAATAATGTTGCGGCGATGGTGTCGTCGTAGCGGAGAGTTGTTCTATCTGGCAACCGATGGCACCCGTGATGGTCGCCGCCAGGACCGACCGCGGCTTTGGCCCCAGCGCCCCGACGCAGGTCCGAGTGCCGGAGGTCCTGCCTTTCTGGGGGGTCAGCCCAGACGGCAATCGCTTCTTCCCACACATTCAGTTGATCCTCCGGGGAAATCGGAACCCAGATCGGGTTGTATATTCCCAGGGCGGCGGAGACTCATGCCGTTCTGCCGGGCATCCGCTACCCAGTCGGTCGTCGTTCACCGATCGAGATCAGAGGCCGCAGTGCAAAATGACGCGGCTTTTGCAGCGCGACGGTGTGGCACGACGCTTGGTTCTGCGCGCCAGTCGTCAAGTCGAAAGTTTCCGTGGTGCCGCCTTCACGTCGGTCTTCGTCGGGTTCTGGAGCCGGGTCCGATTCCCACGGCGGATCAGCCTCGAGCTCCGCGGCGCTTGGCGTGTCGTCGACGTCGTGCGCCACCGCGGCGATGCTGCAGACGTTGATGCGAGGGTTGTCGTCGATTCGGGAGCCGCGCCTGGTGCGCGAGCGGTTCGAAGAGGATCTGCGTGGCCTCGTCCGCGCAACCTCGGTGTCCTTTCGTCATGATGCGCCCGACAGCGACCGGCCGAATGTCGTCTCGATCGACCTGCCGGGCGCTCCGCTCGAAGGCTGGCCGCGTCTGGAAGCGGTGTTCAATCCGGCGCAGCCGGTGGATGACCGCGCGCGGCAGATGCTCGCCGCGGGCGCGCAAGTCGCGGGCCTGCTGCTGGAGATTGAGCGGGCCAACGGCCGGTGGCCGCTGGCGAGCGCGCGCAGCCGCAGCGACGGCGCCGCGCCACTCATCGGATCCAGCCTGGCGATTCGTCTGGTGCGCGATCGCATCGAGCGCGTAGCCGCAACAGATTTCACTGCCTTGATCGAGGGCGAATCGGGGACCGGCAAGGAGCTCGTTGCCCGTCAAATCCATGCACTGAGTCGCCGCCGGCGCGCGCCGTTCGTCGCCGTCAACTGCGCCGCCATTGTCGAAACGCTGCTGGAGGCGGAACTGTTTGGAATCGAGGACCACACCGCGACCGGCGTGCGAGGCAGACGTGGGAAATTCGAGCACGCGCACGAGGGAACGTTGTTTCTCGACGAGGTATCCGATCTGTCGCCTGCTGCACAGGCAAAGCTGCTGCGGGCGATTCAGGATCTCGCGGTCGAACGTGTTGGTGGCCAAGGAATGCGGCGCGTGGACACGCGCATCATCGTGGCCTCGAATCGATCGTTGACGAGCCTGGTCGAGCAGGGGCGGTTTCGGCTCGATCTTTACTACCGGCTGAACGGCGTGGATATCCAGGTGCCTCCATTGCGTCACCGCCGAGACGACGTGCTGGAGCTGGCGCGGTATTTTCTGGAGCGGCATCGCGCGTTCCGGCCGATGTCGCTGTCGGTCGCCGCCGCCGACGCGCTGCTTGCGTACGACTGGCCGGGCAACGTGCGGGAACTCGAACGCGTCATCGAGCGAGCGATCGCGCTGGCAAGCGGCCCGTTCCTCGATCTCGACGACCTGCCACCCGCGCTCCTCGGCGGCTACACCGAGGTGTTACTCCCGGCGCTCGCTTCGAAAAAGACGATGAGGGCGTGGGGAAGCCGGTATGCTCGGCTCGTGCTCGAGCGATGCGGGAACAACAAGCGGCAGGCGTGCCGGGAGCTTGGCATCAGCTACCACACGCTGCAGAATTACCTGCGGTTCCGTCCGGAGAAGCCGGGCGCGCCCGGTGGGGTGACTTTATGAACCTAAACGCCCGGCGCTTCCAGATGGCCTGTTGATTCAGAGTATTGCCACCAGATGCGACGATGCCGTCCCCGGAGAGCAGTACGTCTTCCCACGACTGTGTTTGGCGGGAACTGGCGATGAAACTCTCCTGCGTCCTGATTCGCCTCGACGGAAGCGAGGGCGGTCAGTCCAGATACTTCACGAACACCACTTCGTTGCGCTTTTCGTTGTACAGCAGCTCGTCGACCTGCGCACGCGCGGTTAGAATCCCGAATCCGCCGGGCCGCATTCCCTTTTCCTCGCGCACGATCGCGTGCGCCGTCGGATCGTCTTCCGGCTGGCCGATGGCGGCGTGCAACAGCCCCTCCACGTTGAAACCGGGACCGGGATCGGCGATGCGATAGAGCAGCATGCGTTTCGCCCTGAGGAACGCGATTCGCACGGTGCGGGAAGGGTCGAGCCCTCCGCCCCATTCGATCGCGTTCATCAGCAGCTCCCGAAATGCGTAGCCTATCGACTCCCGGACGTCGGCCGGCAAATCGGCCTCGAGGTGCGACATGAAGCTCTCGATTCGATCCACCTCCGCGCGCTGGCACGGCACCAGCAGCTCGACCCAGTCAGGCCGGGCTGACACCACCTCGATCGCACGCGCCACGGCGGTCTGGGCCAGCACCTCGTGCAGGAGCTCGACCAGCGCCTGTGGCTCGACGGGTTTCGCCACGTACCGCCATGCCTGTTCGCGAACCACTTTGAGCAGCGTCTCCGGCGTATCGTCCGCAGTCATCACGACGACTCGGGGGCACGCCCCTTCCTTGGGCAGCGCGGCCAGCACGTCCAGTCCGTTCATCTTCGGCATCCACACATCGAGGAGCATCAGATCGTAGGAGCCGGCGCGCAGGCATTTCAACGCTTCTACTCCGTCCTCCGCCGACGCGACAGTGAATCCGGCGGTCTTCAGCGTCTCCGTAAGGAAAAGACGCGTAGACGGTTCATCTTCGACGATCAGGATGCTGCTCATCGTTCTGCCTTCCTCTGTCGCTGGCGGTGCGCGGACGTGCGTGGCTGATCGCTGGCGCGGCCGAGCGCCCGACGCAGGCGTCGTATCTCGCGGGTCAGCACCGCGTACGTCGCCAGTGACTCATGGAGGTCCCGGTTCTTGCCCTGCAACTCGAGTCGACCCGCGGCTTCGACAACCGGAGCCGCTGCGAAATTTGACGCGGCTCCCTTCAGCGCATGCGCGGCCAAACGTAGGGCCTCTCCGTCGCCCTCGTCAATGGCGCGCCGCATGGCTCGCATCCGAGCGTGGGAGTCACCGAGAAACAAACGCACCAGCTTTGCGAACAACTGCGCGTTGTCACCGAGCCTCGCACGGATGACCCGCTCGTCGAACGCGGGCCGATCAGCCGCGACCGGCACAACCGGGACCGCCGCCGCGGGAACCGGCCCCTGCGCCGCAGCGGCCGGCACCAGCTGGGCGATGATGCGGGTCAGCTCGACGCCGTCAATCGGCTTCGTGACGTACCCGTCCATGCCGGCCTCGAGGTACCGTTCGCGGTCGCCGTGCATGGCGTGCGCCGTCAGGGCGACGATCGGCAGGTGCGTCCCCGAGGCGCGCTCGGCGTCGCGGATTGCGGCTGTGGCCTCGAGCCCGCCCATCACCGGCATCTGCACGTCCATCAGCACGAGATCGAACGTCCCGCGGCCCGACTGTTCGAGCGCGGCGAGCGCCGCGCGGCCATCGCCAGCCACCTCGACGTGATGTCCCAGCCGCTGGAGGATCTGCCTCGCCACCTCCTGGTTCACAGGATGGTCTTCGGCGACGAGGATGCGCAGTCCCGTCGCACGAGGAATGGGCATGATGACGCGCGCGTCTGGCAGCGGGAATACGCGCCCTGCTTCTGCGGCCCGCTGATCGGCGAATTCCAGCGCCGTGCGCAGCGTGTCCATGAACTCATTGACCTTGATGGGCTTCGTGAGATACCGGAAGAATCCCGCTTCGAGGCCCTTCATGATGTCGCGCGGCATGGCATTCGCGCTGAGGGCGACGATGGGGATGTGCGCCGTGAGCGGGTCTTCACGCAGGATCCTCATGGCCTCGATACCGCTGATGTCAGGCAGATTGACGTCCATCAGGATCATCTCCGGCTGGGCAGCGCGAGCACGCTCGATGCCGAGAGTCCCGTTCACGGCGGTGAGCAGCCGCAGTTCAGAGCGGCGCGCGATAAGTTCCGCAATCAGCTTCAGGTTAGCCGGGTTGTCCTCTACACAGAGCAGGGTGCGTAGCCGCGCGCCGTGTGGGAGAGGCTGTGGGGAATCTGCCCCGGCGTCGGGTGTTTCATCAACGAATTGCGGTGCAGCAGCCGAGATCATTTCGATCCAGAACACGCTTCCTACACCGACCGTGCTGTCCACGCCGATTGCACCCCCCATCAGCTCCACCAGGCGCTTGGTCACCACGAGGCCGATCCCTGTGCCTTCCTCGCCCTCGGCCTCTTGTCCGAGACGATTGAACGGCTGGAACAGCTGCGCCAGCTTTTCCGGAGGCAATCCGGCGCCGGTGTCCTTGATGCTGATACGAATGCGATCCGGAGCGCTCACGGTGTAGTCCACGACGACCGTTCCCTGCGTCGTGTTGTATTTGATCGCGTTGGAGAGCAGGTTGATGAGAATCTGCTTCAACCGGGTCCGATCGGAACTGACGAAGTGGGGGTTGTCGAACCGGGGAAAGGTCATGCTGATGCCACGCTGATGCGCCAGCGGTTCCATCATCGCCCGGCATTCGAGCATGACCTCGTCGAGCGACACCGATTCTCCAGACAGCGAGACCGTCCCCGACTCGATCACCGCGAGATCGAGGATCTCGTTGATCAGGTTCAGCAGATGCCATCCCGCATCGAGAATCTGGGCGATACTCTCCTTCTGGGACGGCGTCGGCGACTGGGGGTCTGACTCCATCAGCTGGGCGAAACCGAGGATCGCATTGAGTGGGCTGCGCAGCTCATGGCTCATGCTGGACAGGAAATCCGATTTGGCGAGGTTCGCTTGTTCCGCCACAGACTTGGCGCTCTCCAGTTCGACGTTCTTTTCCTGTAGCACCTGATCCAGGCGATTGCGCTCGGTGACGTCGCGCGCAGCGGCGAATACGCCCTGCAGAGTCCTGTCTCGGTCGTAGAAGGTGGTCGCGTTGTAGGACACCACTGTTTGCTTGCCGCCCCTGGCGCGCGCGGTGAGTTCGTAGTTGGTGACCTTCTTTTCGCTGAGCACCTGCTTAATGGCTGCTTCGGCCCGTTCCGGATCGGTAAAGTAGTTCTTGAACGGCGCGCCGATCAGTTCGTCACGCGTGCAATCGGTGAGCGCCTCCATCTGCTTGTTGACATCAGTAATGATGCCGGATGGATCGGTGGTCATCAGTGCGTCGATGTTGGATTCGATGAGCGAGCGCGTGTAGAACTGCTGGTCGCGCAGCCGCTGATCGAGCTTCTTCCGCTCCTCTTCGACCTGCTGGCGCGCGGTGTTGTCAGTGCCGATCAACAGATAGCCGATGATGGCGTCCTGCGCGTCGCGCAGCGCCGTGACCGACACCACTGCCGGGAACCGACTCCCATCCTTGCGGATATAGGTCAGCTCGTAGATGTCTTCGATCCCGCGCGAGGCCTTGAACACTAACGCGTCGAAGCCCGGCGTAATCGGGGTTCCGAGCTCGACGCTCAGCGCTTTAGCGCGCGCGATCACCTCCTGCGGGTCGGAAATGTCGGCCGGCGTGATCTGGTTCATCACTTCCGCAGCCGTGTAACCCAGCATCCGCTCGGCACCGACGTTGAAGATCTGAATGACGCCGTTCGCGTCGGTGGCGATGCTCGAGAAATTGGCGCTGTTGAAAATCGCGGTCTGCAGGGCCCCTGCCTTGAGTAACGCCTCCTCCGCCCGCTTGCGCGCGGTGTTGTCGGTGCCGATCAACAGATAGCCGATGATGGCGTCCTGCGCGTCGCGCAGCGCCGTGACGGACACCACCGCCGGGAACCGGCTCCCATCCTTGCGGATATAGGTCAGCTCGTAGATATCTTCGATGCCGCGCGAGGCCTTGAACACCAGTGCGTCGAAGCCTGGCGTAATCGGGGTTCCGAGCTCGACGCTCAGCGCTTTGGCGCGCGCGATCACCTCCTGCGGGTCGGAAATGTCGGCCGGCGTGATCTGGTTCATCACTTCCGCGGCCGTGTAGCCCAGCATCCGCTCGGCCCCGACGTTGAAAATCTGAATGACGCCGTTTGCGTCGGTGGCGATGCTCGAGAAATTCACGCTGTTGAAAATCGCGGTCTGCAGGGCCCGCGCTTCACGCACCGCTTCTTTGCGCCGGGCCTCGCCGCCGACATCCAGGGTGCCGACGACGTCGTCGGGAAACGCGGGGTCGTAGATTCTTGCGGGCATATCCTGATTCTTCCAGGGGTGCCGGACAGACGCGATCTGCCGCGCCGGTATCAGGGGTTAGATCGTGCGATCGGCGCCCATGCGTAACGGATAAGGTTCGCGCGGAGTGCCGTGACAGGGCTGTTCAAAATGGCACACGGTGTTTCGCGGCCGCCAGCCGAATCGCGTACTGCACGGCGCACACGATGACGACCGTGGCGGGATCAATCGATCCGACACCGAACACGGCGCGCCGCATCAACTGCGCGCCCGCGACGGTGCTAGCGACGGCCCCCGCTGGGGGGCATCCACCTTGCTCAGGATTGTCGCTCAGCCAGTCAAGCGCCTGGACGGGTCGCATGGGGCAGAAGTGATCGAGACCACAACTGCTACCGCGTAAAGTTGACCGTGACCGTCACGAGAACCGGCACGGGCTTGCCGTTCAGCATGGTCGGCAGGTACTCCCACTGTCGCACGGCGTCAAGCGCCGCCTGATCGAGCATCGGAATGGAACGGACGACCTTCGCGTCCACGACTTTGCCATCGGTTCCAATCGTCGCTTCAATCGTGACGGCTCCCGTGACATGCGCCGACTGCGCAACGGCCGGATACACCGGCTGGACGTTCTTGATCTTTTTGGGCGGCATGATCCGACCCCCGGGGCGAACTGCCGCCATCCGGGCCTTTTCCCTGGCCGCCGCATCGGCCTTCACTTTTGCCGCGGCCGCATCGGCCCTTTCCTTCCCCGCGATCGCATCGGCGGATGCCTTGTCGCCCGCCGCCTTCGCTGCGGTTGCGAGTGCCTTGGTCTTGTCGTACGACTTGAACAACTTGCCTTCCTGAGCCTTCAGCTCGGCATCGAGCGCTGCCCGGGCATCCTGGGCAGCTTTTAGCGACTCGGCGGCATACTGATCGGCACGGTCGGTCGTGGCCTTGTCAACGGCGGCCTTCGCGGCATCCACCTCCGCGTTGGGCGGCGACGCACAGCCCGAGACAGCGATCGCGAGGCCCAGGGAAATCGCCAGGAATCTGAGAGTGACACGCATGATGTCTCTTCTCCTTGCAAGCCGTCAGATCGACGGGCGCTCACGTCGCGGGTCGGGACAGGCAGATACTACACCCGCGCACGCAGTTCTACCTCTTTTCGAGCCCGACGGGCCCCCGGCTCGATCAGGCAAACGCGTTTACGACAGCCAACACGATGCTGGCGTCGATCCACTCGCCGACAAAGGCGGACACAATCGTGGCGAAGATCAGGATCAGGACGAGGGCTTTTGAACTGGTGCAACAGCAACCCAAACGCCGTGGTTTGTCGCTGGGCTTTCAGCGCGTTCGGCCCGTATTGCTTGATGCGGCTGTCGGCGTCTATCTGGGGGATACCGTTACTGGTGGTGTGCAGCGCGGCAAGAAGTTGGTCGACGCTGCGACTCCAATAGGTGTCCTGAGTTGAGACGGCTTTGGATGGTTTCGTAAGCTCCCCGTTTAGTTCGCAGTCGCTGGGTAGACAGCCCTGGCGATTGACGTTGGTCCCCAAACGCGACAGCCGTCGCTGGAAAATGGCAACTTCAGCGCGCTCTCATCGGGCACTCTAATCACTGATCACTAATCCTGAATCGCTACTCCTTGAATCGTCGAATCCTGGAACCGTCGAATCCGTGGAGACCCACGAGGCCGGGCACCTCTCGTCAACCCCGGTGTCTAACGGAGACCATGAGAGGACGAGGGACGGGCATTGCGCTTGTCGGAATCCTGGCCCTATCTGCCTGTTCTCCGCGAGAGACCGTCTTTGACGGTTTTGGCGATGACGCGAGGACGCTCCGCGTGGTCAATCGCGAGGTCACCAAACTCAAGGATCGCAACGGCGTGCGCCTGTCGTCAAGGACGGGCACCGGCGTGGCATGGGTGGAGGGGACCGAGTTCCGCTCCGGAACGATTGACGTGGACATCCGCGGTAGAGAGGCCCTGTTCCAGAACTACGTGGGCATCGCATTCCATCGGAAGAACGACACGACTTACGAGGCGGTCTATCTCAGGCCCTTCAACTTCCGCTCAGCGGATCCTCTCCACAGGCAGCACGCGGTCCAATACATCTCGCTGCCGAAGTTTGATTTTCAGGACCTTCGCGACGAGTTCCCCGAGGAGTTCGAAAACCCCGTCGACGCTTCGATCGTGCCGACCGACTGGGTCAAGCTTCGCGTGGTGGTCGAAGGCAGCAAAGTCCAGATTCACGTGGGTTCCGCCGAGAAAGTGGCGCTCGGAGTGCGGAAGCTCGGCCAGCTCGATGGTGGCCATGTCGGGCTGTGGGTGGGCAACGTCAGTGGCGGGGACTTTGCGAACCTCGTCGTCACGCCGTCGAAATAGCGATGGAGCGTCTTGGTTCACCCTCCGCGCGACGTGCTGCGTATTGTTCGCCTCGAAGGTCAGCTTGGTGCGTACAGGGCCGGATTATACGCTCTCGCCATCGCGGGGCGAACCTCACTGGTCCCCATCCTTATCGATTCAAGTCCTCCTGAATCTTCTTGCGCATCGCTTCCGCGGCGGGCTTCGGTGACGTGGAGGTCATACCAACGTCGGCGCCGAGTTTCTCGGACAACATGAGGGTCAGGAGCGCCTCCATCACATTGCCGGTCATAGGTGATCCGCCCGGCTGTCCGTTCTGTCCGGTGATGAGAATCTTCGGTACCACGTCCACCTGAGAGGCCTGAATCGCTTCAGCGAAGCGATTCAGCACCTGCTGCGTCAACTGCAGTCGCGGGCCGCCGTAGGCGCGCACCTGCTCCTCGATCGCCATCGCCTGTGCGATTCCCACACGCGCGGTTCGCTCAGCATCCGCTCCGGCGATCGCCTGAATCTTTTTGGCCTCGCCCTCGCCTAGGATCCGGATCTTCTCCGCTTCGGCAGTCGCCAGCGTTTGAATGCGCGCGGCCTCCTGCCGAGACCGCTCGTACTCGGCCTTCCCCTGGTTTGATTGAATGTTGATCGACAGCTCCGACTCGGTGATGAACGTCTGCTGCTTCGCGCGGGACTCGGCCTCGCGCAGCTCCTTCTCCTTCATCGCGGCCTTCTCCTGCCGCGTGTAGGTTTCTACCTGTTCTTCGGCGATTTGGCGTGAGCGCAACTGCGTCAGGATCGTTTCGATCTGACTCCCGACCGCCCCCGACGTCGGCGTGCCGATCAGCACTTCCTGCAGCTCGAGGTTGTATTGCGCGAACTTCTCCTTCATCTGCTCGCCTGAGAGTCTGCTGGATCGCGCTGCGATCCTGGATGAGCTGAATCAGCGTCCGGGTCTGTCCGATGTTCTTGAAGTAGGCGGACACCATCGGGTCGAGCGTCTGCTCAACCAGGCGCTTGATGTCGCCGAACCGCTGGATGACCAAGCGGCGCCTTCCGGTAGTCGATGTGGACGACGACCGACAACGGCAACGACGGTTCGAACGCGTCTTTCGTGATCAGTGACACTTCGGAGAGGTTCTCGTCGTACTTGTGCGAACCCGATCTCCGACTTGTTCCACTTCAGGATGAAGTTGGTCGTCGGCACGAGCGTCACCTTGCCCGCGTAGGTGTTGAAGGCGTACTTGCCGGGGAGCAGAGGTTCGCTCCAGACACCCCGCGTGTGTCTCTTGACCAGCTCGCCGTGCTTATATTGTTCGCCCGTCAAATCGACGCCCGCCTCACCGGTGTAAGACACGACGACGCCGACATTGCCGACTTCAACAACGGTCTTCGGGATCATCTCGACCGTCGCGAACAGACGGTTGATGTAGTAGGTGCCCTTCAACGAGCGTCTGGAGCTGCCGGCCGCGAAGGCCACCGGCCTGCAGGAACTTCTCCGGGTCCTGGAAGTTGTTGTGATAGGTGGACGGGTTAGTCGCATCGTCGCCCACGGTGGGAGCGATGATCTGCCCTTCGGGCAGCGATGGTCCATCGTGTACGGTCACGATGCCGATGACGTCGTCGGTACCTTTGATCACCACCGGCTCGAAGCCCTTGCGGTCGGCGACGACCTCAGCCATCCGCTTGAACGTATCCGCTCTCAGAAGCCTCGAGCGGAAGAAAGTAGACCCGGTCGCTCGTGATGACGACGAATTGGGCGGTATTCAGCGCATACGTGCCTTCGCGGAGGATCTTCCGTTGTGGACCGCGCTGCCCGCCGGCGCGCAGGAACTCACCCACGTTCTGAAAATCGTTAGCGGCGACGTTCTGTGCCAGCGTCTGTGTGGGCGAGCAGGGGCTGGCCGTCGCGCGCGAACACATATCCGATTCTTCCTTGCGGGATCGTCACCAGCGGCATCTTGTGAATGCGGTATTGAAACGGCATCAGCACATGCCAGCCACCGCGCAGGAGGTCGGGCTGGAATCCCGCCTCACCATTGAGCGCAATGAGCCCGCTCTTCACCGAACCGGACGGGCTCCAGAGTCTCTCGACAATGCCAACTCTGTCATTGGGGATGTACCGGAAGGTGAGGACGAGCACTACACCCACGAGCATGCTGAGCAACACCCACAATACAACCGACAGATCTACCAACATACGTTCCTTTCTCGTCGACGGTGCCTACTCTATCCTGACTTCTGGACCGCCAGGTCGAGGAGCGACTGTGCGACCAAGTCGCGTGTCGCGCGCCGAGTAGACCTCGCCATGCGCCCGGCGCCGAGCGGCGCGAGGATCTCAAACGGGCCGAGCCGCTGACCCGCGCTCAAGGGCATGAAGTCAGCGGATTATATGGCGTTCCTTGGCTACGGCAGCTTCATCAGCCCAATCGTGACCAGCAGCGGAATCAGCACGGCGACGAGCGCTTCGCCGGCGATCAGCCCGGACGCGGTGGCAATCGAATAGCGCTGCTGAGAGGCAGGCGCAACGCGTGCCCACACCTGATCGAGCACTGCCCCGAGGAAGATGACCGTTACGGCGTTGACCGGGATGAGCATCGCGATACCCACGCCGGCGGGCGACGGGACGAACCGGCGCCAGGATTTTCGCTGTTCCAGCAGCGTCAGGATGATGCCGATCACCCCGCCAACCGCCGTGGACGTCTGCATCCACGACAGCCGGGCCGCCGCCGCCGCCGTCAGATTGCTGCCGGAGAGATCCTGCGTGACGAGCTTCGCGAACCCGACCCATCGCTGCGACGTCGGGCTGAGGAGCTGCGCGTGCTCGCCGGTGATGCCATAGGTATCGCGCAGCAATGGATACATGAACGCCAGCGCCATTGCGCCGACCGGCACGGCGATGAGCTGCATGTAGGTGAGGATGCGCGGCGTCGATCCGATCATCTGACCGGCGCGAAAGTCCTGCATCAGCCCTTCCGACTCCGCGGCCACCGCGCCGGTGATGCCGCTCGACACCATGTTGGCGTGCAGATCGCCGGGCGCGATGCCGGCAAACATCGCCTGCATCACATTCGTCATCGTGCTGATCGGACCCCAGTTGGTCTCACCCAGTACACGCAGGGCCACCAGGCCGAGCGGCAGCGCCAGCACAATCGCGAGCACCGAATGCCAGATCGGCGTGCTGAAAAACAGTGACTGCACGGTGATGACGAGCAGCGCCGAGATGCCGCCGCCAGTCCACACCCACCGCAAGGAGAGATCGTTCGAGGTTGCGTCGGCCGCGGCCAGCGAACGGAATGTCGCCATCAGGACCCGCCATCGCAGGAGCAACGCGCAGATCCCTCCGGCGACGAGCATGCCCACCGACGGCCACATGACGAGGAGCAGGATGTCGACGCGGCGGCCATCGGCCGCAAGCAACCCTTGTTGCAGCAGCCACGGAGGCATCAGCACCCAGGCCACGATGCCGCCGACCAGCATGCTGGCGCTGATGCGCAGTCCGATGATGATCCCGGAGCCGATGCTGAGCAGAGACACGCCGAAGCCGAGGCCGGCGCGCGCCGAGAAGTCGTTGACGACGAGCGGAATCGCGTCGCGGATCCACTGCAGGGTGGTGGCGAGGAAGAGCAGCCCCGAGCCCACGAGCGCGCCCATCATGGCAAACGCCGACTTGCGGGCCTGCGGTCCGTGCGCGTCGAGCGCGATGAGCGTCTCGCCGGCCGCGATGCCGTCGGGGAACGGCAGGTTTTCATCGTCGATGAAGTGCTTGCGCAGCGGCACGGCGAGAAAGACGCCGAGCAGGCCGGAGGCCGACAACCACGCCCATGTCTGGAACCTCGTCAGGTGCACATCGAAGCCGCTGCCCGGCTCGGCGGCCAACAGGTCGAAGGCGGCCAGCAGCCAGCAGAGAAACGCCACCTGCCCGGCCGACGTACCGGCCGTCTGCACGACGTTGTTCTCCCATCGGTTGTAGCTCTTGGAAAACAGGCCCAGCGCCACGAAACCGAAGAACGCCGACACCACCGATATGTTCGGGCCGAAGCCGAACTTCAGCACCATGTACGGATAGGACGCGCCCATGATCAGCGCAACCATGAGGCCCACGGCGATCGACCGTGGCGTGAACTCGCGGATGTGCGCAGGCTTCTGGGGATCGTTCGACGGCATGCCGCGGATTGTATGCGAGCGGGGTCGCCGTCACCCAGCAAAGAGCGGGCCGGCCGCGACCACGTGGCCGGATCGCAGCGGCGGGCGACCCGCGCGACACTGCGTCGGCCAGTTCCGCCACCTCGTGATCCATCTAGGATGCGGGATCGAGAGTCGAGCGCCGGTCATCACTACTGCACCATGACGGTGATCGACGACGCTGTCGCGCCAGACCGATAGACGCGCTGCGTCGCTTTTTTGAAATCTGACGGTTTGGCCGTCGGTATCTCCATGAACACCTGCGGATTCCGGTCGACGAGAGGGAACCACGAGCTCTGCACCTGGACCATGACGCGGTGGCCCTTGCGGAACGCGTGATAGACGTCTGGGAGGTCGTAAGTGATAACCGCAGGCTCGCCCGCGACGAACGGTTCCGGCTTCTCGAAGCTCTTGCGGTACTTGCCGCGGAACGGCTCGCCTCGAACCAGCTGCTGATAGCCGCCCATCTTGACGGCGTCGGTGCGCACGGGCTGTCCGGCGGGTGCCGGTGGCGTCGGGTAGTCGTTGGGATAGACGTCGACGAGTTTGACGACGAAGTCCGAATCCGTGCCTGTCGTCGAGACATGAAGGTTCACTTTAACAGGGCCTGCGACGATCATGTCGTGATCGAGCGGCGGCGTCTGATAGACGAGCACGTCGGTGCGCCGGCTGGCGAACCGCTGATCTTCCGTCATGTAGTCGGACGTCATCCCTGATGCGGTGTAACCGACGTACGGCACCGGCCTGTTTGGGTCGCTCACGTACTCGTCGAACTGCCGCTGCCCCGCCGGCTGCGTTCGCGACAGCTCTCCGTTCACGTCGAAATACAGCGTCGCCGGCTGCAGGTTCTTCGGCGGCCATGCGTCGAGGCGGCGGAATTCGTTGACGCCCGTGAGGAACACCCAGGCTTCCGGCATGCTCGCCGGCTTGTCCTTCAGGTACCTGCATGAAGAACGGGAACTGGATGTTCTCGCGGAAGTACTCAGACGTCCGGATCCCGAAGTTCAGGTTGCCGAGGCTGACGCCTGTGCCGCGCGACCAGCCGCCGTGCGACCACGGGCCCATGACCAGTATGTTCGTGATGTCGGCGTTCTTCTCCTCGACCGACCGGTAGGTCTTCAGCGGCCCGACAGGATCTTCGGCGTCGAACCAGCCGCCGACGTTGAGCACGGCGCACTTCACGCCGTCCATGAACCGCCATAGCGAGCGCTTCTTCCAGAACTCGTCGTACGTCGTGTGGTCGACAATCTCCTGCCAGTAGGCCGCATTGCCGCCAAAGAGGTCGGCGTTCATGCGCGCAAGCGGCACGGGCGTCCGCAAGAAGAAGTCGTACATGTCCGGCGTGCCCGGATCGAACCTCACCGCCGGCTTCGGCGGCTCCGGCGTCGCTCCGCGAGCGACGAAGGCCGAATAGAAACCGAAGTTCGCCCCGAGCATGAACGCGCCGTTGTGATACACGTCGTCGCCCATGTAGTAATCCGCCGTCGGCGCCTGCGGCGACGCCGCCTTGAGCGCGGGATGCGAGTTGATGATGCTCGCCGCGACATGGAAACCCGGCTGGGAGATCCCGATCATGCCGGCCCGCCCGTTGTTGTTCGGGACGTTCTTCAGCAACCACTCGATCGTGTCGTAGGTGTCGGTGCTCTCGTCGATGTCCTTCGGCCCTTTCGAAGCGGATTGAAGGGACGCACCTGCTGGAACTCGCCTTCCGACATGTAGCGCCCGCGCGCGTCCTGGTAAACGAAGATGAGGCCCTCTTTCTGGAACTGCTCCGACGGGCCCAGCTGCGCCGGGTACTGATCGACGCCGTACGGCGACACGCTGTAGGGCGTGCGCGTGATCAGGAACGGATACCGTTGCGAGTCATCCTTGGGGGCGTACACAGCTGTGAAGAGGCGTGCTCCGTCGCGCATCGGGACCATGTACCTCGTTACTTGGTGTAGGTCGACCTGACCAGGTCGACGCCGGTGAGCGGCACCTGCGCGGGTGCCGGTGCCTGGGCCCGCGACGTTTCGACCCCGTTCCAGGTGATCAGGGCGGCAGCGGTAGCCAGCCAGAGGGCGTGCGTCCTGACGTCTCGTTGCATGACACGGATTATGTCCCACGCGCCAGGGTTGCGAGATTGCCGCGTCCGGGGTTTCGTCGGTCTTGAACGGCTGTTTCTGGCATGGCCACGACTGCCGCTTGTTCAAGTAGTCCGGCCGCAAACGAGGAGTTCTGGCGCACCAGGATCGCGGTGGTTGCAAGCGGCTATCCCGCGCGGCGCACGCCCCAGACGATTGGCGTGCCGACGCACAGCATGTGGATGCCCAGCTGCGGCCAACTCATCGAGCCCGGCCATCGCGGCGGCGTGTGCAGGTAAAGGCTGCGCAGCCACGACAGCGCCGGCAGCGTGCCGTAATTCATGGCGCAGAAGACGATGACGCCATAGAGCGGTCCCACGATCCAGAGAGGTGCCATACGTAGGACGGCCAGGCGACGGCTGAGCGCAAGAAACACGAGCGTCGCCGTGAGCGCGACGGTGAAGTGCATCGCCAGGCCGACGAGGGCCATGCCGGCTCCGGCGTCCATCGCGGCGCGTCCCCAGAGCGCCGACGCCACGCCCCGCAGGACCTCCGCGGGCGTGCGGCCGGCCTGGATCCAGGCCTGAACGCAGGCGGCAGTGATATCGAGTACGCCACAAAGCAGCCAGGCAGTGAGAATCGCCTGACCGGTGGTAACGCGCGTCGGTCGCGGGCGGTTTCGATTGAGTGGCACGGGCAGAGTCTATCGCGTCGGACTGCGCGTGCGAACAGGTGGCTTCCTAAACACGCGGCCGCCGCGCGTCTGCACGAGCGTCTCGCCTATTACTGACGGCTCTCGCCGGCGGTCGGCTCCGCTGCTCGGCGGCGCGGCCTCAATGTCGAGCCCCGCCTTGCGGAGCCCGTCGATCAGCTGCTCGACGAGGTCCGGAAGGTACCACTTCCCGAACTGGTCGCGCGCGATCGCCGCAAAATCCGGCTTCAGAGCCAACAGCTCTCGCCGTGCACTCGCAGCCGCCTCGCGCTCACCGAGCTGCCCGTAAAGAGCGGTGAACAAGGACAGACTGTACGTCCTGCCCCGGCATGTTGGCCTTGGGGATGAACGGTCGCGCGCCGCGGTAGTCGCCCTTGCGATACGCGTCGAGGAAGGGGAGCGCCCAATACCACGCCGGGTGATGGGGGTTGAGGCCCCTCGCTCGTTCTCCCAGGTTGCAGCCGCGCTCCCAGTCTCCGGCGAAGGCCAGCAGGTGGCCAAGGTACTCGACCGTCGCTCCGTCTATGGGGTTGAGGGCGACGGCTCGCTCCGCGGCGTTCTTGAAGGCGTCGAACTCCTTGCGGAAGTAGTGAGCCTGGGCCAGCGCGAGATGAGAGAAGTGGCTGGAAGGCGCGGCCTCGGCCGCACGCCGCGCGGCCCGGAGCGAGCGGCCGAGAGAATCCGGCTCGGCGTTGAACCCGAACCTGTGCTCCTCCCCGTACACCATCGACAGCATGGCCCAGGCCGCCGCATCACCTGGCGCCTGCTCGACGGCCCGCTCCAGGACAGGACGCACGACGGCGTGCTCCTCTGGGGTGACGCGCTCGTAGTAGCCGAAGCCGCGCAGCAACGCCTCGTACGGGCTCAGTTGGTCCACCGGCTTGCTCCTCACGGCTTCGCTCATGCTGCGGGGCAGAATGCCGTACCAGTCGGCGACCGTGGAGACGATCCGGGGGACGATGTCGTCCTGGAGCGCGAAGATTCGTCCGGGGCGAACGGACGATTGTAGTTTTCCGCCCAGAGATGAGCGCCGGTCGCCGCGTCGACCAACTGCACCGCGATCCGCAGTTGCGAGCCCGCATGCCGGAGACTCCCCTCCATCACGTAGCGGGCGCCGATCTTCTTGCCGACCAGGCGCACGTCGACGGACTCGCTCGCGTATTGCAGTGTCGAGCTGCGTGCGATCACCCTCGTATTGACATTCGATAGGAACATCCGATATCTTCGTATAGTCTTTCTATAGGACCAGCATGGCCACCAAGGCAGGACTTCTCCAAGGCACGCTCGACCTGCTCATCCTCCGCGCGCTCTCGCTCGGACCCAACCACGGGCTCGGCATCGCGCGTCGGGTCGCGCAAATCACGCAGGGGACATTCGATGTCAAGCCAGGGTCGCTCTTTCCGGCGCTGCACCGCCTCGAGGAGCAGGGCTGGCTGGCCGCGGAGTGGGGCGAGTCCGAGAACCGGCGCAGGGCCAAGTACCTACCGCCTCACGCGAGCGGGCCGAAAGCATCTCGACGCAGAAACCGAGAGCTGGAAGCGCATCGCGTCCGCCATAGCGTCAGCAATAGCCGCGACGTCGTAATCGCAGACGAAAGGGCACGCCATGTCGGTGGCATCGCGCGTCTCGAGCTTCCTCCGGAACATCCTCCGCCGACGCCGTGTCGAGCAGGACCTCGACGACGAGGTCAAGGCCTACCTGGACATGGTGATTGACGACAAGCGCGCCAGCGGCCTCGGCGATGCAGAGGCGCGGCGATCAGCCCTCGTCGAGCTTCAGGGGCTCGAGCAAGTGAAAGAGCGGGTCAGGGAAGTCCGAGCCGGAACCCTCGCCGACCAGATCTGGCGCGACCTGACCTATGGCGTCCGGATCCTCCTCAAGCACCGCGGCTTCACCGCCGCCGCGGTGGCGACCCTTGCCCTCGGCATCGGCGCCAACACCGCCATCTTCAGCATCGTCGACACCATCGTGTTCCGCCCTCTGCCATACACCGATCCCGGACGGCTCGTGAAGATCTGGGGCGCCACGTCCAGCTCGCAGCGCGCCGATGTGTCGTGGCCTGACTTCGCCGACGTACAGACGCAAAGCCGCGCGTTCGAGCGGCTGGCAGCGGACGACGGTATGGGGTTCGACGTCGTGTACAACGGATCGCGCGCGAGCGTGTTGGGCGCGATGGTCACGACGGAATGGCTCGCCACCCTCGGCGTGCAGCCGCTGTTGGGTCGAGGTTTTCTTCCAGAGGAAGCACAACCGGGACGCGACGGGGTCGTCATCCTGACGCACAGTTACTGGCGCCGGGCGTTTGCATCGGATCCCAGCATCATCGGGCAGGTGATGACGATCGATCGTCAGCCATGCACCATCGTCGGCGTTTTGCCGCCCAACGTCCTCCGATACTCGTCGGACTTTCTCAAGCCGCTCGTGCTCGCGCACTACCCGACCGAGCGGGGCCACCGCGATCTCGATGTGTTCGCACGCCTCCGACCCAACGTAACGCTCGCGCAGGCTCAGGCCGAAGTCGACACCATCGCGGCGAGGCTCGAGCTCGAGCATCCGGAGACGAACAAGGGGCGCAGGCTGACGGTCGTTCCGCTGGACAAGTCCTACGTGATGCTCGATCCCAAGGCGACGTACGGCCTCGAGTTGATGTTTGGCGCGGTCGCGTTCGTCCTTCTGATTGCGTGCGTCAACGTCGTCAACCTGCTGCTGGCGCGCGGCGTGATGCGCGCGAGGGAATGCGTCGTTCGCACCGCGCTGGGTGCGAGCCGGGGGCGGTTGATTCGCCAACTGCTGGTCGAAAACCTGCTCCTGTTTTTTGCCGGCGGCCTGCTCGGAATTCTTGTTGCGCGCTGGTCCGCGGACTGGCTGCATGCGCTGGCCGTCGCCAGCGGTTACGTTCCGAAAGAAATGGTCATCGCCGTCGACGGGCGCGTGTTTGGGTTCAGTCTTCTCGTTTCCGTTGTCGCGGGAACCGTCTTCGGCCTCGCGCCGGCGCTGCAGGCATCGCGCGTGGACGTCAGTGCCGGATTGCGCGAGTCAGCGCCCACATTCCAAGGTGGCCACCGCCGCACGCGTGTGCGGCACATGCTGATTGTGTCGGAGCTGGTGCTGTCGCTTGTGCTGCTGGTCGGCTTCGGTCTGCTGATTCGCAGCTTCCTTCGTGTCCAGGCGAATGCCACGGCCCTTGCGGCGAATACCGTGCTCGAAACGAGTGCGGAAGGCGGACGGTCCTTCGGGCCGGCAGTCAACTTTTGGCGCACCGCTGTGGAGAGTGTCCGCACGATTCCGGGCGTCACCCATGCGGCCGTGACCTCGCGGCCCCCGGTGCACGGCGCCCGGCAGCGGCGGATCGACGTCGCCAGCCGCGCTCCAGCCTCGGCGGATGACGAGGTTGGGGACATCCTGGTCAGCGCCGACTATTTCCGCTCGCTCGGGATTTCCCTCGTCGCCGGCCGGTTCTTCACTGAGGGCGACACGGCCGCGACGGTGCCGGTCGCGATCGTCAGCGAAACGCTCGCTCGGCGCTACTTTCCCCACGAGAGCCCGCTGGGACGGCGCCTGCGCGTCGACGAAGACGATTCGATGACGTGCTGCTCGGCCGCGGGAACTGTGAAGGGCGTCTGGCGCGAGATCGTCGGCGTCGTGCGAGACGTTCGGCAGGCAAATCTGGACGAGGACCCGGCGGCCACTCTCTACCGGCCGTACTCGCAGATCGTTGAGCACGACATGTACCTGATGGTGCGGATTGACTCCGCGAGCGCCGCGGGACGCATCGCCAAGGATGTGCGCGCGCGCCTGACGGTCGCGGCTCCAGGCACCGAATGGGCAGACGTGCTTCCGCTGCAGCAGATCATCGATGGCTCCGAATCGATTCGACTCCGCCGATTCGTGCTGATTCTGCTCGGCTCCTTCGCCGCGCTGGCAGTGGTGCTTGCTGCCGTCGGTCTGTACGGCGTGATGGCGTACTTCGTCGAGGAGCGCAGGCGCGAAATCGGTATTCGCGTGGCGCTCGGTGCATCGCAGCAGGTAGTGCTCCGCGATGTGCTGACCGAAGCGCTGCGCCTCGCCCTCATCGCGCTCGCCGTGGGTGTGCCCGCGGCGCAGCTCCTCACGAAGTCGATCGCCGCGATGCTGTTCGGCGTCAACGGCACCGACGTCGTGACGCACGTCGCCGTCTGGACGCTGCTCGTCGCCATTTCGCTGCTGGCGAGCTATCTCCCCGCGCGGCGTGCTGCCCGCGTCGATCCCATCGTCGCACTGCGAGAGTCTTGAGCGGCGAGGCGGTGGCCCTGCATCGACAACGACGGCGTCGACGATGACGAACATCTAACACTGTCGCGACTTCAACTCTGCCAGGATTGCCGTCCCGGGGACCGTCTACGCCTCAACACCTCACTCCTGTCGCAGCACCCGGAGCGGGTCAATCCGCGTTGCTCGACGCGCCGGCAGGTAGGCCGCCAACAGCGACAGGAAGCCGAGTGACGCGACCACGCCGATGTAAGTGATCACGTCGTGAGGCTTGACGTCGAACAGCATGTTGCCGACGAGGCGTGCACATGCGATGGCGGCAAGCAGGCCCGCAACGAGGCCGATGCCGGCGAGCGTCAGCCCGCGACCGAGCATCATGTCTCGTGCGTTTGCACCGAGCGCCATGCGGAGCCCGTTCTCCTGCGACCGCTCGGTAAACCAGATATCCGTGGCGATCGGAAAGTTGAAGGCTGACGGGAGCACGCCGACAATGGGCACGGATCGATTGAACAGTCGAAGGGTGCGGCCCGGCGCACGCGTCGGGTCGCCGCACATCTGGCGGGCGTAGCGATCGCTGATCATGGCGGCGCCGGTCCCGCCCTCCTTCGCCTCGTCGCGAGTGAACATCCGTCCGATCGAGGGCTGCTCGCCAAGAACCCGGAAGAATTCGTCCGTCACTGTCGCCACGACGGCGTATCGGCGACTGCACCAGCCATGACCGACGTGCGCGCGGCAGTGTAATACGCCATCGAATCGAATGAGGTGCTCTGTGACCGCCAATCGAGGAAATCAGGAACCGACACTTGCTTCGAACGTTCACCCGAGGTGTTGCCGCCGCTCGAGAAGTACGTCAGCGTGACGATTCGGTTCGCGTCCGGGTATGGCAGCGGGTTGAGGACGACCGCGTGGACGACACTGAAGACAGCCGTGTTCGCGCCGATCGCGAGCGCCATGACCAGGATCCCGAGGATGGTGGGCCCGCGATTTCGGCGCAACGCGCGTACCGCATAGCTGACATCCTGACGCGTCTCGTCGAGGCGGCGTGACACCCACGCGGAGCGTGTGTCTTCTTTCACCAGCGCGACATTGCCGAACGCAAGTATCGCCTGCCGGCGCGCCTCCTCTGGTGTCATCCCCCTATCGATGTTGTCCTGAGTCTGGCGCTCGATGTGATCTCTGATGTCCTCGTCGAGGCCATCCAGCGCTCGTTTTCTGGAGATCATTTTTCATGCCTGTTGGCGGGGCGGAGGAGGCGTGCGATGGCTCGAGCCAGCCTGTCCCACCTGCTGGTTTCGATATCGTGTTCCTGTCTGGTAGACACTCTAGGTGTCGACGGTATGCTCGTTCACCTAGAATGTCAAGGCGAGCGGAGAGACGTGGGACTTACCGAACACCTTCTCGCATCGCTGCGACGAGGTCTTTCGATCCTGAGCCCCAGCGAGAGATGGACCTGATCGCCTGCGTGAATGGGACGTCGAGGACGTGCACGCGTTCAGGACCGAGGACGTACACGGCGCCCGCGAGCGGTGTGGGAACCGACGGAACGAAGACCGTGAGTCGGCCGTCGTCGTGTTCCTCGATGACGAATCCCGGCACGAGCGCGTCCTCGATTTCAACCAGTGCCGGCTTCCAGGCCTCCTCGTCGGTGTCTCCCGCCAATCGCTGAGTCAGACTGCGCAGCAGGCCGTAGCCGGGAAGTCTTTCGAAGAATACAATCTCCATGCGCTCACGAACCGCACGCCCCGTTCGAGTCCGAATCGCCATACCGACGAGGAAACACAGCCCGAGCACAAGAAGCAGAGCGAAGAAATTCTCAGCCGGAATCCAGGCAGGGAGCAACGCTGCGAATGGCCGCACCAGAGTCGCGGCCGACTTCATGCCCTTGAGCAACAGCAGGACGGCCAGGTAGACGGGCACGACGACGAACAAACCCCCAACGACCGTGCTCGTGATGAGTTCGCGTGCGTATTTCATGTTCGGCAGCGTCCATGCGAGGCACGTCGTGTGCCAAACCTGGCTGTTCGGGATCATGCGTGTATCTCATCGCATGCTCCAGGCGCGCCCTCGGTCTCCCCGGTCTGACGGAGCCGCTCCGAAATACCGTGGTCTTCCAGTGTTTGCCGAATTCGGCGTCAGCGCTATAATCCGCCGTCATGTCGGACCTTCTGGCCATTGTTCGCAATCTGAACCGGCTGGCCGCCGTCCAACGTACGGGGTTGCTCGACACGCCCGCCGAGGAGCCCTTCGATCGATTCACGCGGCTGGCGACGCGGATGTTGAAGACGCCCGTTGCGCTCGTGTCGCTCGTGGACGCTGACCGACAGTTCTTCAAGAGCCAAACGGGCCTGCCCGAGCCATGGAGGACGCGGCGGGAAACGCCGCTCAGCTATTCATTCTGCAAGCACGCGGTGGCGCTTCAGGAGCCGCTGGTCATTGCCGATGCGCGCAGGGATCCGGTATACCGCGACAACCCGGCCGTACGCGATCTGCAGATCGTGGCGTACGCCGGCATTCCGCTCATGGTCTCGGGCCACGCGCTCGGGGCGTTCTGCGTCATCGACAACGAACCTCACGCGTGGTCGTACGACGAAGTGCGGATACTCAGAGATCTGGCCGAGTGCGTGATCCACGAGATTGACCTCCGCACCCGCCTGCGCGAGGCCGAGAAGCGCCTGAAGGAACTCCAGAACGTGACCCATTGACTCGCGGCCTGGATGCTCCCACGACTGAGTAGTGCGTAAAGTCGTCGCCGGTCTCCTGCTCGGCGTTAGGCTCGGCGCTCATCGTCCTTCTCCTCGGCTGGACGAAACTCGGGGGACTCGACGGAATCGATCTGCGGCTGTACGACTGGGCGCTCCGGCGGCTGGCTGATCCGGCCGCGGTCAATCAAGACATCGTTCTGGTTGAAATCAACGACGCGAGCATCCGCGACTACTCGGAGGCGGTCGGCCGATGGCCGTGGCCGCGCGTGCTGCAGTCCAACCTGATTGACTTCCTCCAGCGCGCTCCCGCGCGCGTCATCGCATACGACATTCAGCTCACCGAGAAATCGCACGGCAGCTTCAAATTCGGCGACGACACTTGGACGGCCGAGGAATCGGATGCCGCGATGGTGACATCGGTCGGCTCGGCGGGAACCGTCATCCTGCTGGCCGACGCTACGAATCCTGGAATGACTGGCGGTTCATCGGCGCAAGTCATCGGACCTGCCTGGCGCAGCCCGTACCGTCTCGGCACGCTGATAGAGGAGCGACCGCTGATTGTGCCGCCATTTCAGGAGCTGAGCGATGCGGCGTCAGCGCTCGGTCACAATTTTCTGGCGCTTGACGATGATGGCATCGCGCGCCGGATCGCGCCGTTCGTGCGTTCCGGCGACAGATACATGCCGTCGCTGGGTGTCGGAGCAGCGCTTGCCGCCGAAGGCGTCAAGCCGCAGGAGGTTGCGGTCGAGGGAACCACCATCCGCATCCGGGATCGCCGCATTCCCCTGGTTGCTGATCGCGTCGCCGACGGCGGCCAGCAGGGATCGCACGAGCAATGGACGATGCTGATCAACTACCGTGCTCCGGTGGTGGCCGCTGGTCGGCGGCCATATCCCGACATACGAGGCGCGGCATCTGCTGGTGTCTCAGGATCAACTGCTTGCGGGACAGAAGCCGCTCGTCGATCCGTCGGTCTTCAAGAACAAGATCGTGTTCGTCGGGCTGACCGGAGCGGGTCTTGTCGACGTCTTCCAGACGCCGATGGGCGGCGGTCTGATGCCGGGAATGCAGCTGCACGCGAGCGTTGCGGACGGCCTGCTCGCCGGCGGATTCATCCGGCTTGCGCCGATGCCGTGGCGCGTGACATCGACCGCGGGCGCCGCTGTTCTCGTGGGACTGATGGCGGCGCTGCTGCCGTTCTATGCGGCGGTTGCCGGCACCGCGTTGACGGCGGCGGCCTGGATGGCAATTGCGGTGCTCACGCTCCGTGCGGGCACCTGGCTCAACACGATTCAGCCGCTGTCGGCGATCGCGCTCGCGCTGTTCGCCGGTACTGCGTACCGATATTTCGTCGAGGACTACCAGAAGCGGGTTGTCAAAAAGCTGTTTGGCCGTTACGTCTCGAAGGATGTCTACGAGCAGCTGATGGCTCACCCCGATCGCGCCGAGCTTGGCGGCAAGCGGCGCGAGATGTCGGTGCTTTTCTCGGACATCCGGGGCTTCACGACGGTGACGGAAAAAGGGGACGCCGAAGCGCTCGTCGCGCAACTGAACGAGTATTTTTCCCGCATGGTCGAAATCGTATTCCGCCACAAGGGAACGGTCGATAAGTTTGTGGGCGACATGGTGATGGCGCTGTACGGCGCCCCGGTGGACGACCCGGATCACGCCGAACATGCGGTCGCGACGGCGATCGATATGGTCCGGGGACTCGCCGAGCTCAATAAGTCCTGGACGGAGCGGGGTATGGCTCAGCTCGACATTGGCGTCGGCATCAATTCCGGGGACATGATTGCGGGCAACATCGGCTCATCGTCGATCATGAGCTACACCGTGATCGGCGACAACGTGAACCTCGGGGCGCGGCTCGAATCAATGAACAAGGAGTATGGCAGCCGCATAATCATCAGTGCCGCCACACTCGCACGATTGGAAAAAGGCCGCGACGACATCCGCCCGCTCGGCGATGTCGTGGTGAAGGGGAAAACACGGGCGGTCGAGATCTTCGAGGTCGTGGTGCCCCCACCGATCAAGGGAGTGGACCAAGCCGTATGAAATCACTCATCGTGCTGACATTGGTGTCCATCGTTGGCGCCGCGGTCCCCGCGCACGCCCAGCTCGGGAGCCTCGGCGACCGGCTGAAACAAGCGCAGGGCGCAAAGGACAAGTTCGACAAGAAGATTGCGGAGATCAAGATCTCCGACGCCGACGAACGAAAGCTCGGCGAAGAGGTCAGCGCGAAGCTGCGACAGGAGTTCGGCGTCTATCAGGACAAGGACGTGACGAGGTACGTGTCGCTGGTCGGCACGTCTGCTGGCGCAGTCGAGCTCACGGCCTCAGTTGGACTGGCAGTTCATCGTGCTCGACACCGACGGTGTGAACGCCTTTGCGTCGCCGGGCGGGATCGTTCACGTCACGCGCGGGCTGCTCGGCCTGGTCAAGAACGAAGCGGAGCTGGCCGGCGCGCTCGGTCACGAAATCACTCACGTGACCGCGAAGCACACGGTCCGCGCGATTGAGAAGAACAAGGTCATTTCGATGGGCGCCGAGGCAAGTGGGCGGCTCATCCGGTCTGTCGCAGACCGTCCTGTCGCAGTTGGCGCAGGCGGCTTACAAGAACATCATCAGCAACGCGTTCGATCGCGACGATGAAGTTGAAGCCGACAGGGTCGGTATAGGCCTGGCCAACAAAGCCGGCTACGCCCCGGGCGCACTGTCAGACGTGCTGAAACGTCTCGAGGACCGCAACAAAGGTCAGGACCAGCCGAACGGGTTGTTTGCGTCGCACCCTCTATCAAGGATCGTCTCGCCAACATCGCCAGCGCGATCACCGAGGGAAAGCTCACGGCATCCGCGACCGTCGCGTCGCGTTATTCGAAGCAGATCACGTTCACTGTCAAACCGCTCGCGGAGGTTCCGGTCATCGAGGGCACGCGAGGTCTGACGGGCGGCGAGTCGAAAGACAGCAAGGATGCAAAGCCGCAGGAGGCCAAGGCCGAACCGAAGAAGAAGGGCGGCCTGCTGGGAAAAGTCGGCCTGACCAGCGGTTCGCAGGCGCAGAACACGCAGACCGTGGCGTCGGCTGGCGCGCGCGGACTCGGTCAGCCCGATCGCGATGCAAAAGGCGGCACGAACCCCAGCAGGGTGGCGGTTGTCATCACCGCCTCGAGATCACCGAATTCAAGAAGGGCATCGCATAAGCGCGGATGGGTTTCTACCACTCCTGGCACCTGGTCTTCGGCATTGCCGCGCTGGCCACGACGTTCGCGATCTGGACGCTCACCGCCAATCGCCTCGTCAAGCGGAAGCTGAAGCTCTCGCTGCTGCTGCTCGGCGCGTACGTCGTGGTGCACGCCGTGCTGGCATTCCGGCCTCCTCCTGATGCCGCCGTCGAAGCCCAATTTGTCTCGATCGAGCGGCTGGCGTTCGCCGCGGGCCTGATCAATCTGCTGGTCATCGCGCTGCTCAATCCGCTTCGAGACGATCGCGTGCCCGATCGCTACCCGGCGATTCTGCAGGACTTCATCGTCATTGGCCTGTTGATGCTCGTCGCGACCCTGGTATTTCACGACACGCTGCTCACAACGTCGGCGGTCAGCGCGGTCGTGATTGGCTTTGCGCTGCAGGACACGCTGGGAAACGCGTTTGCGGGGCTCGCGATTCAAAGCGAAAAGCCGTTCTACGTGGGTCACTGGATTCGAGTCGGCGAATACGAGGGACGCGTGGCCGAGGTCACGTGGCGTGCGACCAAGCTGCGAACGAAGGCTGGAAACTTCGTCGTCGTTCCCAACAACATCATGTCGAAGGAAGCCATCACGAACTACTCGGAGCCCGCCGCCGCGATGCGGATCGACGTCGAGGTGGGCGCCAGCTATCTGGCGTCGCCCAGCGCGGTGAAATCGGCGATCGGCGAAGCTCTCGCCAACTCGTCGCGCGTGTTGAAGACACCGGCGCCCGACGTGGTTCTTGCCTCGTTCGACAGCTCGGCGATCACCTATCGCGTCCGATTCTGGATCGACGACTACGAGCGCGACGAGGCGGCGCGAGACGAAGTTCGCACGGGCGATCTACTACGCGTTCGCGCGGCACGGGATCGAGATCCCCTGGCCGATTCAGGTGCAATACGAGCGTGAGTGGCAGGAGCCTGACGCCGTGGCTCGAAGCGAACGCAGCCGTCTGCTTGCGAGCGTCGATCTGTTTACCGGCCTCAGCGAGGAGATGCTGGCCGAAATCGCCGACGACGACGAGGGCCAGGACGTACGGCAACGGGGAGCCGATTGTCAGGCAGGGCGAGTCCGGTCAGTCGATGTTCATCATCGGATCCGGGACGGGCCTCAGTCGTGCTCGAACCGGACCGGCGCGAGGTCGCCACGATCGAGCGCGGCGGCTACTTCGGCGAGATGTCGCTGCTGACGGGAGATCCGAGGACCGCAACCGTGATCGCACGCGGCGACACGACCGTCTTCGAAATTGACGCCGAGTTGTTTCGCAGGCTTGCTGCGACCAATCCGGAAGCGGTGGAGCAGGTTGGAATCGCCACGGCCGCACGACGCATCGAACTCGAGAAGGTCCGGGCGACCGCTGCAGGTCAGGCAGTCGCCGACGCACCCGCCAGTTTCCTGGACCGGATGCGCCGGTTCCTGCGTCTATCCTGACCAGCCGTCAGCCGTCAGTCCGTCAGCCGTCTCAGCCGTAGCGAGCCGCGAGCCGCGAGCCGCGAGTCGCGAGTCGCCGATCTTACCGATATCGTCCCTCGCTGAATCCTCGTTCGTATCCATCACGGAATCCCTGTCGATAGAGATCCTTGTACTGCTCGCGCGATCCGAAGCGGCTGTCGTAGTGACGGTCGCCCGATCGGTACCAGTCGTGCCGGAGTGGATCGAACGAGCGGTTCTTGCGGGCGTCTTCAAGACCTTTTTCGTAGCCGTCATTGACGCCGTTCTGCACGGCCGCGTCGTAGTACCCCGTACGAACCTGGATACGACGGATAGACCGTGCCTCTGTTATTCGGATATCCGTTCGGGTAGCTGTTCGGATACCCGTTCGGGTAGCCATATCCGCCACCGACGTCGCGACGAGGCACCGCGCGTCCGTTGCCGTACGTGCCATATCCGCCCGAGCCGTACGTCGGCGCGTAGCGCTGGTAGCCTTCGGAATAGCCAGCCGAGTAGCCGGTGCGGAACGACTGGCGATACCGATCGAGCGTGCCGTACTCGCGCTGATAGCCCTTGTCGGCGTGCTGGAACGTCTTCTCATCCCGATAACTGAACTGCTCGTGCTTCCGTCCGTCTTTCTCTCCCTGCTTCAGCCCTTCGCGAAAACCGTTGTCGTAGGCCGCTCGGCCTGAGTCGTAGAAGGATTGCTGTGCCGGGGCAGAATATCCCCCGTCGTTATCGAGCCACCCGCGTGTTTGCGCCTGCACCGGCGCGGTCAGCGCGAGCGCGGCAACACCAAGTGCGGGGACAAGCAATAGGTGTCTCATGATCGTGGACCTCCGTGTGGATTGCCCCAACAGGCGCTCAGTGCCACGGAAATCGCAAAATCCAAGCCGCCGTCGTTCCTCGAAAAAAGCCCTGATAACCGCGGAATTTCCGGTTCAAGACGTAAACAGTGGACACCCCATGCGGCACGCACAGGACACTTGAAAAGAGAATGGGAAAGCGCCTGCGGCCCGAGCGAGCGGGGTGGGGCCCCGCGAGCAGTGAGTAAAGGGACAAGGGAAAGCGCCTGGGCCGAGCGGAGTGCGGATCGCGGACCCCGGATCCCGCATCCCGATACCGACAGAGTTCACATCGTCTACTGCGACCAGACGAGCACGCGTTCGCCAGTGGCGTTGCGGTGATCGACGATCAGCGTCGGTCCGAAGCGCTCGAGGTCCTCCGCGGTGAGCCGGAGATCTTCGAGGTCCATGTGCCTGCCGTTGAGATCGATCGTCGCGCCGCGCATTTTCATTCGCACGAGCCAGAACGGAATGCTGAGCCTCACGATCCGCCCATCGCCCGGATCGAAGGCCATCACGTTGATCGATTCTGGAGGTTTGACGTTGGGCGGGGGTGTGCGATCGGTATTCGAGCGAAGGTAGCGGCCGTGCTCGTCGAGCTCGATGAGTGGCTTCTGTCCAGCAAATCGCGCTTTGACCTGCTCAAAATCATGCGCGGCGTTGGCGGGAGACGCGGCTCTGGTTTCGACATGTTGAGAAAAGAAGTAGAGCCCAATGCCGGCCATTGCCACCACGCCGAGCACGCAGACCACCACGATCGCGAGGACGACCCAGACCCACGGTTTCACCTTACCGGACATTCGACGAGCTCCTCAGGAGGGCGCGCGCATCCTCGACACACGTTGGATCGTTGCCGCGCTCGCACAGCGTCTCGGCCTGTTTCGCGTCACTCGCGGCTCCGTTGCGGTCCCCTTGCTTCAACGCCAGTCGTCCCATTTCGACGCGCGCACGGCCGTGAACCCATGGCTGAGAATCCGCTCCGGTGGCGAGATTGAGGTCGGCCGTCGCATCCGCCGTTCGTCCGAGCAGCGCCCTGGCGGCGCCTCGCTTGTAGTGCCACAGCCCTTCCTCGCCCGGCATGCGAGGCCGCGTGTCTTTGGCGAGCATGGCCAGCCCTTCAGTCAAGAGCGCATCCGCCTGCTGACCGCGACCGGCGCGCAGCGCCGTGGAGCCGGCTTCGAGCCACAGCAATCTGTTCCGCGGAAAGAGTCGTTGCAGGCGTTCGAGGACCTGCAGCGCTTCATCGTAGCGATGCTCCCGGTTGTACACCAGGATGAGCGCGAAAAAGGCGTCGGCACGCACGTCATTGCCGGTTTCCACGGCGTTTGCCGCCGCCGCTGTCTTCGGCTTCGCATCGAGATCCATTTCAGCGGTCTCGCGCAGCATCTGGATGCCGCGTTCACGCCCTCCCCCGAATCCCGCGACGTACGCGAGCATTCGGACCGGCAGCGAGAACGTGGACACCATATAGCGGTAGGTGCCGACCATGAGTCCAGCGTCCTTCCGCGACGGATCGAGGTCGAGCACTTTTTCGTGCTCGTCATACGCGCGCCGGGCGGTGCGGAAGCCGGCCAGCAGTCTTCCCTCGATGGTGGCGACGTAGGAGGCCTGCAGACCCAGGGCGGCGCCCAGATCGTAGTGCGCCTGGGGATCCTTTGGATTCGCGGCGACGCGCTTTTCAGCCAGCTCAATCGCGCGCGCGACGTTCGCTCGGAACTCGCTGTCGATCTCCGGAGGAGGCTTGGCGAGATCCACGGTCGATCGCGTAAACGATCCCAGGTAGTGATCGACGGTGACGGCGCCCCGCCGAAACAACATGTTCAACCAGAGCACGCTCGCAAGCGATCGATGCGGAGCGGGGTCGTCTGGCGCCAGCGCGATTGCACGCCTCAGGAGTTCGATGGCCTGATCGTGATCGAGGTTGTACGCCAGATCGAGGGCGCGAAGCCGCAGCTCCCTGCTCGTCTCGGGCGACGGCAGATAGGCGGCCGCCGGCAACGCTCGACCCAGGATCACCATCAGCTGGGCAACCGTGAGGACGATGACTGGCAGTCGCCAGTTCATGGGACTATGATAGTCCGCTGCACGTATCCACGTGTCGATTTGATGTGCGAGGAGGAAGGCAGATGCCCCGAGGGCGACCGAGAAAAAGCCAGCGCAATGTGCTCCTGAAGTCCGCCGAACTGATCGGCTGGGCGATCGGCGGCATCGAGCGGGAGATCAGCCAGACGCGCGAGCGGCTGGCGGCGTTGACGGCACAGGCCGCGAGACTTCGAGAACGGGCCGGCATCAGGAGTTCGGCCGGCGCGGCCGGTAGGATCGCCGCCGCAGTCGCGAACGAACCGGCAGGCAACGGACGCAAGCGTCGCCGCCGCAAGATGTCGCCGGAGGCGCGCAAGCGGATCTCCGAGATGATGAAAAAGCGGTGGGCCGAGCGCCGAAAGGGCAAGTAGGTCGGCGTTCAGACTAGAGCACGAACCCGCGACCCAGGCCGCGTTCCGCTGCCTTTACGTAGGCAAGGTACGCGGCCGCGAGGTCCTCCACAGCCATCCCCAACGATTTGAAGATCGTCACTTCTTCGGGTGACGTCCTGCCCGGGATTCTTCCAAGCACGACTTCACCCAGCTCTCCCGACAGGTGGCTTTCGTCAAGTGCGCCCTCCTTGATTGGGATGAGCACGTCCCCGGCCTCGGCCAGCGCTCCGGTGCGTGAATCGACGAACACGCGAGCGCGGCTGACAAGCTCGGTGTCCATTTCACGCTGATCCGGACGGCAGGCTCCCACAGCGCAGATGTGCGCGCCATTCGCGATCCAGTCGCTGTGCACGACCGGCTCCCGGGACGCGGTGGCGAGCACGATCAGGTCGACGCCGTCGACGGCATCTCTCGCTGACGCCGCAATCTTGATCGGGGCCGCGATACGCGGCCGCATCTCGCGCGCAAACGCCGCCCGGTTGTCCGCGCTGCGGCTCCACACCCTCACTTCCTCCAACTGCCGGACGAGAGCGATCGCTTCGAGGTGGCTCCGTGCCTGAACACCGGATCCGATCATCGCGACACGGGTGCCGCTCCGCGCGAGGTGCTTGACCGACACTGCCGAGACCGCCGCGGTCCGCGCTTCGGTGATGAACCGGCCGTCCATGATCGACAGCAACTCTCCCGTCATGGGATCGAGCAAGATGATCGTGGCGAGGTGGGTGGGCAATCCCACGGCCGTGTTGCTGCCGAACACGCTGACGACTTTCGTCCCGAGCGTGGCGGGTTCCGTGATGAACGCAGGCATCACGCCGACGAACGCTTTCTGAAGACCGATCTCGATCACGCTGCGCAGCGGTTGCGCGACCTCGCCGGAGGAGTATCGGGCGAGCGCCGTTTCCATCGCATCGATCAGATCGCGCATCGACAGCACGATTCGGACGTCCTGTTCGGAGAGCAAGACAGGCATAGAAATTACAAGCTTACCCGAAGCGGTCAGGCGATGAAGGTGGGAGGTTCCGACGGGCCCGTGCTGTGAGTGACGAGAGGAGATGTGAGGCGACGCGCACCCGCCGCCCCGTGCCGCTGAGCGCAGCGAAGATCGTGCTACACGAGTGTCATCGCAAGAATCGCCACAGTGAGGAGAATCGCGACGAGCGCTTCGGCGTTGCTGGAAATATCGAAGTCGCGCATGGTGTCCGTCCTTTCAATATTGTTAGACGGCGCCTCGCGAGCGAAAGTTTACCAGTCACTTTGTTGTCACAGGTTCCGCTGTCGCCACGTAACTCTTACGCGCCCGCGCGGTCATTCCGGGCTTTTTCAGCCGCACTTCAAGCTTGTGGATCTTGCCATCGAGTACCTGCGGTGTGAATCCAAGGACGTACTGGCTGTGCAGTTCCTGGGCGACGCGCGTGAACGTGCTCGTCAACTCGTCGGTCTTCTTCAACAGGAAGAATCCGCCACCCGTCTCTTCGGACAGCCGCTTCAGCCCACGGTCCGGGCTCGAACGTACCCGCCGGGCGCCGTCGAAGTACTCGTTTTCGAGACCCACCGAGTAGACCATCACGTCTTCGATGCGTCCGCGATCCGTCACGTCACCCGACCCGAGCTTGCTGGAGTTGTCGTCGCCGTCCGTGAACACGAGCACGACCTTGCGTCCGGGAATGCTCTTCAGCTGCTGCATGCTCGCATTCACCGCGTCCCAGAGACGCGTGGGATACCCGAAATCCAGATCCTTCAGCGAGTGCACGAGCTCATCGCGCATGTTGGTGAAGCCTTCCGGGTGGAACTCGATCTTGTCGTTGAACGCGCCCACCATGCCCTGATCCTCCGGCATCAACCGGATCAGGAACTGTTCGGCGGCGGCTTTGACGAGATCGAGCGCGAGCGTCATGCTGCCGCTCGTATCGAGCATGACCACGACGCTGATTGGCTGCGGCTTGTTGTCGAACGAGGTCAGCGTCTGCAGCTTGGCGTTGTCGTAGACCTCGAAGTCGTCCTCAACGAGATCGGGAACGAGCCGCTTGTCGGCATCGGTGACCGTTGCGTACAGGGCCACGGTGTTCGTGGACACCTTGAACGTCTTCTGCGGCGTCTCCTGGGCGCCGAGCGAGACGATCAGGAGAGCCACAGCGCCTATCGGGGCGAGAATGCGAATAGACATTTTGGGGTCTTGGTGCAGAAAGTATTCCAGTCCCGGTCGCTCAATTACGAGCCGGGACGCGCGGTGCCAGTCGTTGCCTGCGTCTTACCATTCTACCGGGCCCCGGTCCGAAAGACAGGTGCGCTCTTAAGGAATGTCACCCGCGTCTATCGAAGTTGCCGCTGCAGCGCCGGGCCGATCGCGTCGGCCATCCGCTGGTATCCGGCCGGTGTCGGGTGCAGTCCGTCGGGCGACTGGAACAACGCATCCGGATTGCCGGAGGCGGCCACGGCCGCCCGTGTGTCCGCGAAGCCGATTCCTGACTGACGGCGAATCCAGTCGTTCACTTCCCGCATGCGTCGATTCTGCTCAGGTGTGGCGGAATTGAATGGGATGATGGAGCCGGCCACGACGGGAATCCGGACCTGCGCGGCCCGCGCGTACATCGCATGCAGCTCCTCGGTGACGTGTTCGACCGTGAGCCCCTGATAGATGTCGTTGACACCCGCAATGATGACCACGGCGGCCGGCGAGTTCTGAACCACGTCGCGCTCGAAGCGCGCATGAATGTCATCGCTCCGCTCGCCGTTGACTCCGCGATTCAGCACGCGCCAGTCAGGATGTGCCTTCATCAACCAGAACGCATACTGACTCGTTTCATCACCCGATCCGTCCGGAGGAGCCTCGAGCGGAGACTTGAACCCTGGAGTCCCGGCTGTGGTCGAATCGCCGAGCGCGACGATCGTGGTGACGGCCGGGCCGATCTCCGTCCTCACGATGGCCGGCCACGCCAGACCGATCCAGCATACCGCCGAAGCGAGGACAACTTGTGCACCGCGGGTCACTGCGCCTGAAAGAGCACCGTCGACGGTCCTCGCTCGGACTGCAGTCGCTTCGATACCTTCTCCCCGTCGCGCATGACTCGAAGGATGTTCTGCCCGAGGATCTTCCTGATCTCGTCGTCCTTGTATCCGCGCCGGAGCAGCTCGGCGAGGAGCGCCGGATACGTCGAGACATCTTCTAGCCCCAGCGGCACGGCGGTGATCCCGTCGAAGTCGCTGCCGAGCCCGATGTGATCGATGCCGGCCACCTTCCGGATGTGATCGATGTGGTCCGCCGCCTCGGCGAGGGCCGCCCGGGGGGCGGGATGCGCCACCGTCCATTCGTCCACCCCACGCGTGACCGCCGCCGCGTCGGCCGGGAACTGCTTCGTGAGGCGCTCGCGCTCGGCGTCCTGCAGCTTGTTCCATGCGGCCACCTTCGACGACAGAAAGCCCGGAACAAAGGTCACCATGACGACCCCTCCATTCTTTGGCAGCATCTTGAGGATGTTGTCAGGGACGTTCCGCGGCACATCGTTGAGCGCCTTCGCGGACGAGTGCGAAAAGATCACCGGAGCCTGGCTGACGCGGATGGCGTCCTCCATCGTGTCGGGCGACACGTGACTGAGATCGACGAGCATACCCAGCCAGTTCATCTCCCTGACGACTTCCTCGCCAAAGGGCGCCAGCCCTCCGAATTTCGGATCGTCGGTTGCCGAGTCAGCCCATGCGGTATTCTTCGAATGCGTCAGCGTCATGTATCGCGCGCCCAGGCGATAGAACATGCGCAGAGCGGCCAGCGAGTTATCGATTGAATGGCCGCCCTCCATTCCGATGAGCGACGCGATTCGCCCCGCCTTGAAGATTCTCTCCACATCGTCAGCCGTCAATGCGAGCTCGAAGGTGTCCGGATAACGTCGAACCATCTGGTGGACGGTGTCGATCTCCTCGAGCGTTGCGGTGACCGCGCTTTGTCCCGTCAATTCAACGGGGACGTAGACCGACCAGAACTGTCCGCCGACTCCCCCGGCGCGCAGCCTGGCGATGTCGGTCATGATCGTCGGCTGCGGCTTGGCGATGTCGAGCTTTTCGAAATTGCGCTGCGCCTTCTCGCGTAGCGCCCATGGATAGTCGTTGTGACCATCGATGAGCGGCGTCTGCTTCTCCAGCGCCCGCGCGCGGTCGAGGAGTGCCGCATCGCTCGATTGCTGTTGAGAGAGTGTGGCAACGGCCATCAGTGCGCACCCAGCCGTCCAGATGGGTTTGAGCATGACCCATCTTATAGGGTGCTTCCGCATTCGGGTGCTTCCGCGTTTAAGCGTGCTTCCGCCTAAAGGCGGAAGCTACGGGCCCCCTTGAAAACGGCCCCCTGACAGCTTGTAGCTTCCGCCTTTAGGCGGAAGAACTCCTTTAGGCAGAAGAACTCCCTGTCTGAACGACTCCGGAAAGCCGACTTGACTGGTCGGATATGCGAAGGATAGGCTTGAAAACGAGACCAGTCGCATTTTCACGTATTACAGGGGCGGTTCGCGCGATCTGTGCGCAGCTCGACCGGAGTCGTTCAGCACGGCCGCAGGGGCACAATGATTCAGGCGTTTGTCATCACGTTGCGCGAGGGACTCGAGGCCTTCCTGATCGTTGCCATCAGCCTGGCGTACTTGAAGAAGACCGGTCGCACCGCGCTCCTTCCGGCGGTGCATTGGGGCATCGCGATTTCGGTTCTCCTCAGCGTGGCTGCGGGTCTGCTCCTCGCTCAGGCAAACAACCAGTCGCTCTGGGAAGGCGTGCTCGCGCTGACTGCCGCCCTCCTCGTTGCTTCGTTGACGATGCACATGTGGCGGGCGGGGAAGCGGATGAAGCGCGAGATCGAGGGGCGGCTCGAAGCGTCCTCCAGCAAACTCGGCCGAGCTGCTTTCATGGGCGTCTTCGGCTTCACGCTGTTGATGATCACGCGTGAGGGCATGGAGACGGCGCTGCTGATGACGCAGCTGATTTTCACGGTCAAGTCGACCCAGGTGATTGCAGGTGCAGCAGCGGGTACTGCGTCCGCCGCGGTCATCGCGTGGCTCTGGTCGCGCTACGGGTATCGAGTCAATCTCTCACGCTTCTTCCAGGTGACCGCCGTGTTCCTTCTCGTGTTCGTGGTTCAGCTGTTGATCTACGGATTCCACGAGTTGACCGAGGCGAATATTTTTCCCAACAGCCGACCGTTGCACGACGCGACCGAGGCGTACGGACCGGACGGCATTTACGGCCAGTACCTGACGTACCTGCTCGTCCTTCTGCCGCTTGCCTGGCTGGCGATCACCAGCCTCACCAATGGAAGCACCCGCAGCGAACCCCGTCCGCGCAGCACGTAAGGTTCCCGTAAGCCGGCATAGAATGCCGGTATGGCCAACGCCGTTCAGAAGCCGCCGACGAAGATCGCGCTCGTTTGGCAACACGATCTCGTGTTCGGCGGCCAGGCAGGAGTCAATCAGCTGACGCTCGACAGCGCGTCGGTGGCAGGACCCTCACCCACGCAGATGCTCGCCTTTGCTCTTGCCGGCTGCATGGCGATGGATGTCGTGCACGTCCTCACGAAAGGGCGCCACGACATGCGCGGCTTGCGCGTCGATCTGACCGGTCAGCGTGCGCCAACCGATCCGCATCGCTTTACAGAAATCGCATTGCACTACACCATCACCGGCGTCGTAGCTGCCGAGCGCATCGACCGCGCCATCCAGTTGTCGCGAGACAAGTACTGTTCGGTCTGGCACTCGATGCGACAGGATATTCCCCTGACCGTGACCTACACCGTCACGCCGGGCCTCTGAAACAGGATTAACCGCGACAGCATGGGAGAGGTCGTCGGACGACGCAGGTATCTGGACTGGGTGCGCGGACTCGCCGTGCTCATCATGATGCAGGCCCACGTCCTCGACAGCTGGACGCGCGTCGATGTCAGACGATCGTGGCAGTTCGCGTGGTCGATGATCGTGGCGGGTTTCGGTGCGCCGCTCTTTCTGTTTCTCGCCGGTGTCTCCGTCGCGCTGTCCGCGGGTTCGAAGTCGCGACGCGGCGGCGATGACGCTGCCGCCGCTGCTGCTGTTATCAAGCGCGGCGCGTGGATCTTCGCTCTGGCATTCCTCTTCCGAATTCAGGCCTGGGTGCTCGGCTGGGGACCGCCTCGGACCCTGCTCAAGGTTGACATCCTGAACGTCATGGGCCCGTCGGTCGCCGCCGCTGGTGCAGTCTGGGGCCTGTTCCGCGTTCCGCTCTCGCGGTCGCTGGCATTCGCGGTTTCGACCGTGGCGCTGTCACTGATGACGCCGATCGTCGCGATCGATGCATGCCCTCGATGTCCTGCCTGACGTGCTCGAGGCGTACATGCGGCCGCTGACCGGGTTCGCGAGCTTCTGCATATTTCCCTGGTCGGGCTTCGTTTTCGCCGGCGCGTGCGCCGGGGTGCTACTGGACGCCGCGCGCACTCAGCCGCGCGAATCGCAGCTGAACACGTGGTTCGCGACGACGGGGCTGGCTCTCTCCGCGGCCGCATACGCGGCGTCCTTTCTTCCCAGCGCGTACGGTCACTCTGAATTCTGGGGCGGCTCGCCCGCGTTCTTCGCGCTCCGCGTCGGCCTCCTGACAGCAGCGATTCCCTGTGCCTATTGGTGGGAACGTCTGGTTGTTCGGCACGCGCTGGAGCCCGATGGAGCAACTGGGCAGAAGCTCTCTGTTCATTTACTGGATTCATGTGGAGATGGTCTACGGCCTGATCTCGCTGCGTCTCCACAAGGCCCTCACGCACCCACAGGCCTGGGCTGCCTACGTGGCCCTCGTGCTGCTGATGCTCCTCGTCTCGATCGAAAAGGATCGAATCGTGCGTTGGTGGACCACGCGAGGAAAGGGGGGGCGTGCCTACTTGATCGAGTCCAGCACCTTTTGAACGACGTCTGCGCGAACGTCGTGCCTGTCGCGCAGATCCCGTGCGACCGTTGAGAGCTGAATGCGCACGAGCGCGAGGGAACTGACTGGCCGACGCCGCTTCATATCCGTCGCCATGCGAAGCCTTCGAGAGCGCGTCCAGATTCAGGCGACCGCGCAGTTCCGAGACGAGCGGAACGTCTTCTTCCGTCAATCGCGTCAACACGCGGCCGAGGGCGGTGGCTTGCTCGTGTTCCCGCCGGTCCGCGCGTTCTTCGATCTTCCTGCGCGGATTTGTACCGGTCGTCCCCCTCGAGCGTCTGACGCCGGCGTTCCGCATCACTGACGTCGACCACGCCCGAGTACGTTGCCGCTATGGCGCGATAGGATCGCCATGCCTCGGTGAAACGCGCGCGGTCTTCGAGCGACCGTGCCCGTGCCATGTCCTCCGCGAGAATCGTTCTCGCGAGATCGGGATCGCGCGCGCGCCGCCCCTCCTTCATTGCGACGATCTCCATCCACCCAAATGCGCGCATCGTGAGCTCAGTTGGCGGCCACTGATGGCCGCCGTCGAAGAACTCGACACGGTGCGCGGCGGCCGTTCGTGACAGCTGGTCGTCGATCTTTCTCACCTCCATGAAGTTGAAATCCGTGTGACCCGCCATCCCGAACCACGAGAACGGCTTGGCTTTGTTCTGTTCCGTCTGCGGGTTCGGCTGTCCCGATACGATGGTGCCGGCGATTTGTCCGGTCTGCAGCGCGATCATCCACGCGACCGTCGCGCCGCCCGAATGGCCCGCCGCATAGACGCGACGCTCGTCGACCGCATACCCGCCCAGGAGCGCGGGCCACATGGCGTTCACCGCGCGCAACGTTGGTTCCCATGGCCCGTTACGCGAGTTCTCGGACGCAGCGATGATCCAACCGAAGCGTTCCGCGGCTTCTTTGAAGACTTCCGCCGCCCGCGCTGCGCGTCCCCCTGGATCGAACACCAGCAGCAGCGGCCACTTGTGGGTCGCCTGATATGTGGAGGGCAGATACAAGGTATAAGTCTGGGTTGGATCCGAGGGGCAGATGACGTGCTCGACAAGGGCGCCCCGGGCCGGCTGACTTGGCAGAACGGCCGGCAGCAGGAGCGCGACGATCGGTCGCAGTGCGCGAATCATCGCTAAAGCTAGTCGCCAAATGACTTAGGGCAAACGAACCGGTTCGACGGAGAGGCCCTTGAGATTATCCTCCCGACACAATATAAGATGGGCAGTCCATGGGACCGATAGCCTGAAGCTCCTGAGTCTAAAGCCTAACAGCCTGAAACGCCTATGATTAGCGTCGCCGCTATCCGGATGCAGCAGTTTGGGGTGCAGTTCTATCAGGCGTCGTTGAGCGCCAGCGACATCGACAAGCTGGTCCGGTTCGAAGTGCTCAGCTACGGAGAGCAGTCGCAGCCAGTTCGCGGCGGGCCGCAAGAAGGTGCCGGCGCCTTCCAAGGTCAACTGGGATCTTCTCGAGCGCCGCATCGCCGCGAACGAAAAGGCCTACCAGCGGCAAATCATCCGCAAGAAGATTGATGAGCTCGTCCAGTACTACGAGCAGTGCCGACAGGCGCGCGATCTTCCATCGATTCCGGGAGCGGTGATCATTTCGTGCGATGAGGCGCTGAAGTTCGAGCCTGCCGAAGCCGGAGCGTCGGTCGGCGACGCTGAAGGTTCCGGAGCGTGAAGGGATTCTTCGCGCGATCGACGGTCAGCATCGACTTCTTGCCCTTCACGCGGACATCGATCATTTCGGCGACGAGCCGTTCACCGTCCCAGCGGTCATCTTCGATCGTCTTCCCGACGATCACGTCGTGCAGATGTTCGTCACGATAAACGCCAAGCACACGCGGCTGAACGCCTCGCACCTCGTCTCTCTCTCCGGAAGGCAGCTGTACAGCGACGAGAGTCTGGCTGCCGCTCACGACATCGTCCGTGCGCTGAACGATCGCGAGGACTCGCCCCTTTACGGCGAGATCAAGCTGCTCGGCGTCGGTCGAGGGCGGGTGGCGCAGGCGCCTCTCGCGCAGGAGCTGAAAAAGCTATTTGCCGCCGAGGCGTTCGGGGCTGGACGAAAGGGCGACGCATTCCGTGAGGAATCCAAGCGATTCTTCGTGAACTACCTGAAGCAGGCCGCCCAGGTGTTCGGCGCTGCGTGGAACGGCCGCAAGTACAGCATCAAGAGCGCGACCGCCCTGCGCGCGTTCATCCGCGTGGCACCCGACGTCGTCAGACGGCTCGATCAGGAGCATGCGGACCGCACGGATTTCCGAGCGATCGGCCGGGTCATCGCCCCGTGGGGCCGGCGGATCGGCGACCTGCGCTTCGAAACTGAGGGCGCATGGAAGCGCCACGGAACGACGGTTGAATCGCTGGCGAAGGAATTGCGGTTGGCCCTGCAGTATCCGGAAGGAGCCGCGGTCTAGAATTGCTGAATGGTGAGTGCTGAATGTTGAATGTCAATCAGCACTCAGCATTCGCCATTCAGCAATAAAAAAGGGCATCGCCGATACTGACGATGCCCTGCGGTGTTTGCGGGCGACCCGGCTCCCCAGCAACTCACGGCTCCCTGCCGTAAATATTCAGGCCGCCTGCACCCTCCTATTGAGCAAGCGGTGTACCGCTCGATTTCCTTCTGTTTTATGCATTTAGCTGGCGGACGCCGACGGCCTCACACACCAAAATCGTGCGCCGATTACATTTTTGATCGGTTGGTCCTCGCTGATTGTCGCCGGCAAGGCAGCCTGCATGGCCATTTCGTTGTTTCTGTCGGGGTCATTCCGGCGCGCTTTTTGCACAACAGCCCGGAAGCATTTCGGGCCGCGTCGTTGACGCGCGGACTGGGGCCGGCTTCGAAAAGGTGCTGGTCCTTGTCGAGGATGGCGGGCCCTCAACGCAGACGGACGGCACCGGTGCATTCGTTGTGACATCGGTCAGCGCAGGCCCGCATCGCCTGTACGTATCCGTCGTCGGCTACATCCTGGTCAGGCGCGACGTGCAGGTCCCTGCGGGCGGCAGCGTCGTTGTGACGATTCCGCTCAGTGAGGGGACAGGCACATATACGGAGAACGTCACCGTTTCGGCCGATCGTTTCCGGACGGCCGACCCGGGCGTCCCGGCGCAGCAAGTGCTGGGGAGCGCAGACATCCAGAACCTGCGCGGCGTACTGGCCGACGATCCCCTCCGAGCCGTCCAGGTCCTTCCCGGCGTGGCGGCGGCCGATGATCTTGCGGAGCGAGTTCAGCGTGCGTGGCAGCCCGTTTACGCATCTGAATATGACCGTCGACGGCTTCTCGACGCCGTTCCTGCTGCACACGGTCCGCGCCGTCGAGGATCAGTCGTCGTCAGGATCTGTCGCGATGATCAACAGCGACATTCTCGAGGACGTGACGCTGTCTGAACGGCGGGTACGCGCAGCGATATGGAGACCGGACCGGCGCGGAGCTGGATTTCCGGCTGCGCGAAGGATCGCGCGAGCGGCGCCAGGCACGCGTTGCGGTCAGCGGCACGAGCGCGTCGGTCGTCGGTGAAGGGCCGATCGGGCGGACGAAACGCGGTTCGTGGCTCGTGACGGCCCGCCAGAGCTACCTCCAGCTCCTCGTGGAGCGTGTGATCGACGAGGGCAACGGATTCAACTTCGGCTTCTCCGATACGCAGGGAAAGATCGTGTTCGATCTCTCGTCGTCGCAGCGCGCGGAGTTCACCGTGATCGCGGGCCATTCCAAGCTCGAGGAACGGCGCGAAGATCTCGACACCCAGGATCTGTTCACGGGACGGAACGGTTCGGCGATCGCCATCGGCACCTGGCGGCTCACGAAGGCTCGCGGCGTCCTCACCGCGCGCGCATTGTCGTCATTCAACGAGTTCAGCAATGAGACGACCGAAGCCGTCACGCTCGACAAGGGGCACGACAAAGAGGTGGCGGCCCGGCTGGATGCGCAGCCTGACGCTGGCGCGGCACATCCAGGCCGACGCTGGAGCGCAGGTGGAGTTCGTCGACGAGACGCGCTTCCGTCAGCGGTTCAACGGCGCGCTCGGTCGCTATCGCACCATCAACGATTTTCAGGGCAATGCCACCCGCTCTGGCGGCTATGCGCAGCTTCGTCTCAGCGCCGGACCGCTGACGGTGATTCCGGGGGCGCGCGCCGATCACTGGACGCTGACCGATCAGACCACGGCGTCTCCGTGGATCCAGGGTGAGTGGCAGGTGTCGCGCTCGACATTCATTCGGGGAGGCACTGGGATCTACCGTCAATTCCCCGAATTCGAGCAGGTCATCGGAGCGTTCGGCCTGCCCGGCGCGGGCGCGCAGCGCGCCGATCAGTATGACCTCGGGTTCGAGCAGCGCATCGGCCCGACGCTGCGATGGCAGGTGACGGTTTTCGATCGCGAGGAGTCCGGCTTCTTCCGCCGGCCGGCGGCGGAAACACGAATCGTCAATGGACGGGTTATCCGCGGAGTCACGGCGGCGCCCTACGAGAATGCGCTCGAGGGTTTTGCGCGAGGGGTCGAACTGCTGGTGCAGCGCAGGAACGCTCATGGGGTTTCTGGATGGCTCGCCTATTCGTATGGCCGCACCCATCAGGACGGATGAGCAGACGCACGAATCGTACTGGAGCGACCTCGATCAGCGCCACGCCGTGAACGTCTACGTTTCCTTCAGGGTGTCGGACCGAACCAACATCAGCACGAAGATTCGCACGCGGAACGAACGTGCCCGCTCCGGGCTACTACGAACAGCAGCGGCGCCGATTTTTACGTATCCTCGATGCGCAACACTCTGCGGTTGCCCACGTATTCGCGCGTCGATATCCGCGCGAACCGCACGTTCAACTGGTCGCGCAAGCGGCTGACGCTTTTCGCCGAGGTCATCAACCTGCTGAATCGCGACAACGTGCGCTTCAATCCGCCGGGCGTGAACCCGGCGACCGGCCGGGTATCGAACCTGTTCGAGTCGCTGATTCCGATCGTGCCGTCGGCGGGCATACTGATCGAGTTTTAAGAAAGGTTCTACAGGGTTCTGCAGGGTTCTACAGGGTTCTACAAGGTTCGACAAGGTTCGACAAGGTTCAAAGGTTCCGTGAGGTTCGACGGAACTTCCGGAATCGCTGACATCCCCGAGCCGAGTCGAACCTGCGGAACCCCGTAGAACCCGAACGTAGAACCCAGTAGAACCCAGTAGAACCCCGTAGAACCCATGATTAAGGTCGATCTGAACTGCGACATGGGCGAGTCGTTCGGCGCCTACACAATCGGCGCCGACGAAGCCGTCATGTCGAGCATTACGTCCGCGAATGTGGCGTGCGGCTTCCACGCCGGCGATCCAGCGGTCATGAGGCGCACGATCCGTCTTGCGCGAGACGCGGGCGTCTCGGTCGGCGCGCACCCGGGATTTCCTGATCTCGTCGGCTTCGGGCGCCGCGAGATGCGTGTGGCGCCCCAGGACGTCGAAGCCATGGTGCTCTATCAAGTCGGTGCGCTCGCGGCCATCGCGCGCAGCGAAGGCGTCAGCCTCTCACACGTCAAGCCGCATGGCGCGCTCTACAACATGGCCGTCACGGATCGTCCGCTGGCGGATGCGGTCGCGCGCGCGGTCGTCCAGTTCGATCCGACGCTGACGTTTTTTGCTCTGCCCGGCTCCGAACTGGCGCGCGCAGGACACGCGCTCGGGTTGACCGTCGCGCTCGAAGGGTTCGCCGATCGTGCGTACGAGCGAGACGGATCGCTGACGCCGCGTTCGAGGCCAGGCGCGGTCATTCACGACGTCGAAGCTGTCGTACAGCGTGCCGTGCGGATGATTGTCGCCGGCGAGGTCGTCGCGACAGATGGGTCCCTGCTGGCGATGCATGTTGACACGATTTGCACGCACGGCGATACGCCGGGCGCGCAGGCGTTGACCCGCGCGCTGCGCGAGGGCCTCGAGCGTGCCGGGGTGACCATCGCGCCTGTCGCGGGGCGGACGCAGTGATCATGATGCGCTGGTGGCGGGAGGGCACCCCCGATGGCCGCCGCGCGGTGATCGCCGCGGGACTCGGGTGGATGCTCGACTCGTTCGACGTCACGTTGTTCGCCCTGGTGCTTCCCGCTCTTCGCAGGGATCTTGACCTGTCATCAGCTGCCGGCGGCGTGCTCGGCTCGGTCGGGCTTCTCGCCGCGGCTGCCGGCGGCGTCTTGTTCGGTTGGGTCGCCGATCGCTTCGGTCGCACGCGCGCGTTGATGTCGAGCATCATTCTCTACTCGGTCTTCACGGCTGCGTGCGGCCTGGCGACAACGTTTGTCCAGTTCGTGGTGTTCCGCATCGGGCTCGGGCTGGGAATGGGCGGCGAGTGGGCGAGCGGCGCGACACTCGTGTCGGAAACGTGGTCGCCCGAACACCGCGGCAAAGCGCTGGCGTTCATGCAGAGCGCGTGGGCGATCGGCTACGCCCTGGCAGCGGCGGTGGATTACATCGTTCAGCCGGCGCTCGGATGGCGCGCGGTCTTTCTCGTCGGAATCTTTCCGGCGTTCCTGACGATCTGGGTGCGTCGAACGGTTCGGGAACCGGAGATCTGGCGGCACGCGAGACCGGAGCGCCCATCGCAATCGCGCATCGCGATGCTCTTCTCCGAGGAGCTCGCGCCGCTGACGATCGCATTGACGGCGATGAACGCCTGCACGCTCTTCGGCTGGTGGAGCTTCAACCTCTGGCTGCCGAGCTATCTGCAGGAGCCAGCGGCCCGAGGAGGTCTCGGCCTGCAGATCCTTTCGAGTTCGACGATGATTATTGTGATGCAGCTCGGCATGTGGGCCGGCTACATCATGTTCGGATTCGTGAGCGATCGGATCGGACGCAAGCGGACGTACGTCGGGTATCTACTATTCGCCGCAGTGCTGCTCTTTGTCTACGTGTCGGTTCGCGCGCCTCTGGTGCTGCTCGCCCTCGGTCCCTTCGTTGCGTTCTTTGCCACCGGCTACTTTGCCGGGTTTGGCGCCGTCACGGCAGAAGTGTTCCCCACGCCGATCCGCGGCACAGCCCAGGGCTTCACTTACAACATCGGCCGAATCGTCAGCGCCGCTGCCCCTTTCGCAGTCGGGACGCTTGCCCAGTCGCGGGGGTTCGGGACTGCTCTGTCCATCTCGTCGCTGGCGTTCCTTCTCGCAGCAATCGCGTGGATTTGGATTCCCGAAACACGCGGCCGGGCTCTGGCATAAGATCAGACCCCCACGATCCGAGGGTATTGATATGTTGAAAGGTACGCGCACGGTGCAAGTCACCAAGATTCAGCCGGTGAGCATTCACGGTCAGCTGTCGCTCGACGTGTACTTCATCGATCCCGACGATCCCCAGAGCCAGGTCAGCCTCGCCCGCGTCGGCGGGGAATCGGTCCCCAGGAACATCGAAGCCGGCGACCTCGTCGATCTGCACTACATGGTGGGCGTGGTGACGAGCATAACGAAGAAGCATTAGGGAAGGGGCGCTTTTCCCTTTTCCCTTTTCCCTTTTCCCTTGTTACGATCGTGCTGCCCCCTACTGTGGAGTTCTCGCACATGCGTAATGTGACTCTGTGTGGCGACGGTGGTTCGTCGCGACGTTCCGTGTTTGCCGCTGCGGCCGCGTTTCTCTTCACGGCCGTTTCGCTGGCGGCGCAAACGGCTCAGCCCGCGTCGCCGCCGAAGCAGGCGCCCGCGCCTGCGCCGCGGCAGGCTCCGGCGGCGCCCAAACAGGCACCCGCGTCCAAGGATCAGCCGGCTCAACCGGATGAGAAGCAAGGCACGCTTCCCTCCGCACGGTCGATCATCGATCGCCACGTCAAGGCCATCGGCGGCCGCGACGCAATCCTCGCGCACAGCTCGTCGCACGCATCGGGAACGATGACCGTCGCCGGCAGCGAGATTACCGGCGTGCTCGATATCTACGGCGCGAAACCTGACAAGTCGCTCGTCAAGATCAACCTGGGTGGAATAGGCGACGTGCTCGATGGGTTCGACGGCGTCCACGCATGGACCCTGTCGCCGATGATGGGGCCGATGCTGGTGTCGGGAAAGGAGCTCGAGGAAAAGAAGTTCGATGCCGACTTCTACAGCGAGCTTCACGAAGACTCACGTTATCAGTCGATGAAGACCGTGGAGAAGTCGACCTTCGAGGGACGCCCCTGCTACAAAGTCAGCCTCGTGCGAAAGGGCGGTGGCGAGGACTTCGACTACTTCGACGTCGAGACCGGCCTGAAAGCCGGCGCGGTCGCCACGCGTGAATCTCCGATGGGACCCATGGCCGTCACGCAGGTTCAGGCCGACTACAAGGAGTTCGGCGGGCTGCTGGTGCCGACGACGATGAAGCAGACAGCCATGGGCGTGGAGCAGGTTCTGAAGATCACGTCGGTCGAGTTCGACACGGTGCCTCCGTCGATGTTCGAGCCGCCCGCTCAGATCAAGGCGCTCATCAAGTGAGGCGTCGTCGCGCCGTCGCCGCGGCGATCGCCGTCGCGTGTGCGTGGGGCTTTACACCGGCGCAGACGCCGCTGGCCAGCGAAACATTCGATGCGGCCTGGACCATCATTCGCAACACCCACTTCGACAAGACCCTGAACGGCCTCGATTGGGAGGCCGTTCGAAACGAGCTGAAACCACGCGCAGCCGCAGCGAAAACGCCGGCCGAGCTGCGTGCCGTCATCCGCGACATGTTGGGACGTCTCGGCCTGTCGCACTTCGCGCTGATTCCCTCCGGTTCAGAATCACCTGCCGACGGCAGCGCTGGATCGTCGGACACCAGCGCCGATCCTGGAATTGAAGTCCGTCTGCTCGGACGCGACCTCGTCGTCACCGAGGTCGATCGCGAGGTGACCGTACCCGTCAGGCCCGGCTGGCGTATCACGCAGATTGGTTCGACGGCCGTCGCCGATCTGCTGCGTGGTGTTCCCGACGCGGACGCCGAGCGGCTCCAGAAGGTCGAGGCGTGGCGTATTGCTCAGACGCGTCTACGCGGTCCCGTGGGCTCTTCCGTTGACGTGACGTTCGAGGACGGTCAGGGATCTTCGAAGAGATTCTCGCTCGTTCGTCGAAACGAGCAGGGCAGCCCCGTGACGGTCGGGAACCTCCCGACGATGTACGTGCGCGTCGAGCACGAGAAGAAGGCGACCGCATCGGGCGGGGCCGCCGGAGTAATCCGATTCAATGTGTGGATGGCGACCGTGGACGCGGAGTTCCAGCAGGCCATTGACGAATTCCGCCGCGCCGACGGCATCGTCATCGATCTCCGCGGGAATCCCGGTGGCCTCGCCGCGATGATCATGGGGATTTCGGGACACTTTGTGGCAGAGCGCTTGACGCTTGGTGTGATGAAGACGCGCGAGAGCGAGTTCCGCTTCGTCGCCAACCCGCGGCTCGTCACAGCGACCGGCGAGCGCGTGCAGCCCTTTGCCGGGCCACTGGCGATACTCGTCGACTCGATGAGCGGCAGCGCGTCAGAGTGCTTCGCCGGCGGTATGCAGTCGATCGGCCGCGCCCGGGTCTTCGGCCAGACGTCCATGGGCCAGGCGCTCCCGGCGCTCTTCGATCGTTTGCCGAACGGCGACGTCCTGATTCACGCGTACGGTGATTTCGTCACCGCAAACGGCACCAGGCTCGAAGGCCGGGGCGTGATCCCGGACGAATCCGTTCCGCTCGACCGCGCGGATCTCCTCGCGGGCCGCGACCGGACCCTGGAAGCGGCGCTCGCCTGGATCGACAAGTCGCGCGAGGCTAAATCGCCGCAACATCCTTGAATTTGGGCGTTTGCAGCGACTCTTGTTGCGCTGGAGAGTGGTCTCTGCTAGACTGAAAGAACCGCCCAACGGGTCTTTCTTCCAGCCATTACACGGTTATTCTCGGGGGAGTTGAATGGAGCAGCGCCGGCTGCGTCTCGGTGACATATTGGACGACTACTGTCCGCGTGAGCGACGGCTCACCAATCACGCCGTCGTCGCGATGATCGAGGAAGATGTCAAGCAGACCCGCTGTACGACGTGCGACGCTGAGCACGCGTACAAAGGGGGCAAGGTCCCCAAGCGGCGGAAGAAGGAAACGACAGCCGCGCTCTACAAGGAAGTCCTTTCCAGCCAGGGCACGACCGACACTCCGCACATCGTCGTCGATTCCGGGGATTCTGGTGATGCGCCGGTTTCGCTCGACGACGCGGCGCCCGCCGCGTCAACCGACGTCACCGATCCATCCGAGCCAGTCGTCGAACACGAAGTCACGGCGACCGCGCAGGAAGACGAGCACGAGTTGCCGCCGGAGATCGAAGAAGGTCCCGTTCACCGGCCGTTGATCCGGGCGCAGCTTCCGCGCATTGAGGGTCAGAAAGAGGAGCGCCGCCTGCCGGAGTTCACGATTCGCCAGCGCGGCGGCAACGGTCCCTTCCGCGGCGGCGATGCCCGCATGAAACCGCACCGCCAGGGTGGAAACGGGCACGCGGGTAACAGCGGCAACGGCAACCGCCCGCACGGCGGCTCCCGATTTGCCGGGCCGCGCCCCGCCGGATCCGGCGGGCGCAATCAGCCCGGGCGCGGCGGCGGGCAGCCAGGATTCCGATCCGGCCAGCGCCAGGGTGGCGGCAGGAAGCGGTCCCGGTAACTCGCGCGCGTTCGGCGCGGCACCAGCGCCACACATTCCCGTGCGCCACTTCCTGGCAGCCTGAACGGGCAGCCGCGACACCATGACAGATCTCACCAACAAGACAGGGCTCATCGTCGGCGTTGCGAATAAGCGGTCGATTTCCTGGGCGATCGCGCAAGCCGCGTCGGCTGCCGGCGCGCGGCTCGCCATCACGTATCAAGGGGAGCGCCTCGAGGAAAACGTTCGCGAGCTCTCGGCCGGGCTGACAGATCCGCTCATCCTTCCGTGCGACGTCACCGACGACAATCAGATCGCCGGAGTGTTCGAGGCGATCGATCGTGAGTTCGGTGGACTGGATTTTCTCGTGCACGGCGCTGCCTTCGCGCCGCGCGAAGAACTGGCGTCCGACTTTCATTTCGTCGACACGACACGCGCCGGGTTCAAGCTGTCCATGGACGTCAGCGCCTACTCACTGATCGCGCTTGCGCGCGGCGCTGCGCCTCTGATGGAGCGCCGGGGCGGCGGCAGCATCCTGACCTTGACGTATCTCGGCAGCGAGCGCGTGTTTCAGAACTACAACGTCATGGGAGTGGCCAAGGCTGCCCTGGAGGCGTGTGTTCGCTACCTTGCCGCGGACCTCGGTCCGCGTGCCATTCGCGTGAATGCCATCTCTGCGGGTCCCATCAAGACACTGGCGGCATCCGGCATTTCCGGATTCACCAATATCCTCCAGCACTATCGCGACCGTGCTCCACTGCGTCGCACGGTCGACACGGCCGAGGTCGCTGATGCGGCGATGTTCCTGCTCAGTTCCTCTGGTCGCGCCGTCACGGCCGAGATCTTGATGGTTGACGGCGGCTTCCACGCCACGGGCATGTGAATCACTCATCACTGATCACTAATCCTGAATCCCGATCCGAATCCCGAATCGCGAATCCCGAATCCCGAATCCTTGAATCCCCAATCCGAATCCCCAATCCCCAATCGCCAGCCCGCCAGCCGCCAGTCGTCCCTCGAACTTCGCTCGGGATGACCCTGAGCGTAGTCGAAGGGCCGCCACGCCGCCGAGTCGCGAGCCGCCGTCGCGAGCCCGCCGCCAGCCGCCAGCCCGAGTCGCCAGCCGCGAGCCGGCCAGTCGCGAGCCGCCAGTCGTCCCTCGACTTCGCTCGGGAGACCCTGAGCGTAGTCGAAGGGTCGCGAACCGCGAGACGCGAGCAGCGACCCGTGAGCCGTCGCATCCCGGATCCCGCACCCGGATCACGACTCGAGTCCCCGAGGCATAATGGTCTTGGAGGACGTGCGCATCATGAAACGACTTGCTAATGCCCTGCTTGCATTGACGCTCGCTGCGCCGCTGTTCAGCGGATGCGGCGCTGCCGCCACGCGCGCCAACGTCAGCGCGCCGGTTGACGATGCGACCATCACCACGCGCGTAAAGACCGCGTTCATCAACGATCCCGTCGTCGGGGCCGCGAAGATTGACGTCGACACGTTCAAAGGTGTCGTAACGCTTTCCGGCCGCGTCAAGAACAAGGAAGAGGAAGCGAAGGCCGTGGCTCTCGCGAGGTCGATCAAGGGGGTCACCGACGTGAAGTCGACGCTGCAGGTGCAGTGAGACGGCGACGAATATCACCGCCTGCGGATGACGGATTAAGATCGGCAGGTGAGTGATCTCGTGCTGCGCGTTCGCAGCGTTCGTCAGGCGACACCATCTTCCTGCATCGTGAGTCTCGACCTGGACGGCGTGTCGTTCTCCTACCGCGCCGGCCAGGTCGCATCGCTTGGTTCGGAGGACGCTGCCACTCGGGTCCCTTATTCCATCGCCTCGGCACCCGAGGAAACGGTGGCCGACTCGACGATCCAGTTCCTGATCAAGCTTGATACCGGCGGCCGGTGGGGCGACGATTTCGAGCCCGTACGGCGAGGCTCGCGGCTGTCCGTGCGAGGGCCCTCAGGGTCGTTCGTCTTTCCCGAGACGCCATCCGAGAGCCGGTTCCTGTTCATCGCTGGGGGCACTGGAATTGCGCCCCTCCGCTCGATGATTCGACACGCGGCGCTGTCTGGGCGATCAGGCCGGATGTCGCTGCTGTACAGCGCCCGCACGCCTCATGACTTCGCCTTCCTGCCTGAACTGCGGCGCATGGAACGCCGTGGCGAGCTGCATCTCGCCACGACGGCGACCCGCGAGATCCCGGCTCGCTGGCGCGGTAACCGCGGCAGGATCGCCGCTGCGCAGTTGACCCCGCTTGTCGAGAGTCCCGAAACGCTCTGCTTCATCTGCGGTCCGGCGGCGATGGTGTCGGACGTTCCACCGATGCTGCAGGCGCTCGGGATTGATCCCACACGCATCCGCCTCGAAGACTGGTAAGAGCGTGCGGCTCGCGACCCTTCGGCTGCGCTCGCCGAACCGGGATCTGGGATCCGGCTCGCGGCTCGCGGCTCGCGGCTCGCGGCTCGCGACTCGCGATTCGCGATTGGGGATTGCGATTCGGGATTCGGGATTCAGGATTCGGGATTCGGGATTCGGGATCAGGGATTCAGGATCAGTGATTAGTGATTAGCGATTCAGAGAATTCCCGTAGCCGCTTTCTGGATGTCGATGTCGGTGAGGTTGGCAAATTGCGGAGGGCCGGATTCCTGGCGCGCCGACTCTCGACCGCCCGGCCGCCTCCGGCGGGACTTGTCCTGATACATTCGGTTGTCGGCAGTGGCAAGGAGCGTTTCGTAGGATTCCCCGTCCTGGGGAAACACCGCGGCGCCGACGCTGATGCCCAGCTCCACGCGCTTCCCGGGCCGAGCCTCGAAATAGACGTCGTCGATGCTGCGCTGCAGCTCCGCCCGTTTGCTCTCCGCTTCCTCGGCATTGCACCCTGACAGCACCACGATGAACTCGTCGCCGGCGTACCGGACGCAGATGTCGTACGGACGTATCGCCGTGCGGAGCACACGGGCGACCTCGCACAACGCGCGATCCCCGACGTGATGACCGTGGCTGTCGTTGATGCTCTTGAAGTTGTCGAGATCCATCACGAGCAGCGAGACCTCCTGCTTCAGCCGCTCCGCCCGCGCCAGCTCGCGCGTCAGGTGCATGAACAGGAAGCGGGTGTTTGGCAGACCCGTGAGCGGGTCGGTCAACGAGTCTTCCTGGGTCTGCTCGAACAGCATCGAATTGTTGATGACCGCCGCGGCCTGCTCGGAGACGCGGTCGAGCAGGCGTCGGTGATCATCCCGATAGTAGGCAGCGTCGACGTGGTACACCGAAAGCGTACCGATGAACCGCTCGCTGAACAGGAGCGGACAGACCAGAGCAGATTGCAGGTTCGTCTGAAGATCCGGCAGTCCGGCGGCCTCGAGATCCGCGCTGGGCCGAGCGTTCACGAGCGCTCGCCGGTTCCGCGCCACCCATCCGGTGAGCCCTTCTCCGGTGTGCACGGTGATCTGCTGAATAATCTCGGCGTCCACGCCGGTCGCGAAGCGGCAGCGCAGCGCTTCGGTTTCCTCGTCGTAGAGGAACAACGCCGCGCACGAGAACGGCACGAGGTTGCTCAGCTTTGCGGAGATGAGCGCCATGGTATCGGCGACGCCGAGGCTCGTGCCCATCGCCTGTGCGATCTCGTACAAGGCGTAAATCTCACGGTGGGCGAGAGCAATGTCGTCGAATACGTTCTTCTTCGCCGGTTCGGGCGTGAGGCCAGTCGCCGGCCGGCCAATCGCGTGCGGCTGTTCCTCGTGGGCCGCCGTCCGCGGCAACGCCTGCTCGAGCGTCGCTGCGTCCCGTTGCAGCGCCGGCAGCAACTCGATGAACTTCTCCACCACCTTCGGATCGAGCCCCTTGCCGGCTTCCTGCTGCAGGAGGCTCACGGCCGCGTCGAAGCCCATGGCCTTGTGGTACGGGCGTTCGGCCATCAGCGCATCGAAGTAGTCGACGACTGAGAGGATGCGGGCGCCAAGCGGGATCTCCTCGCCCTTGAGACCCGTCGGGTATCCCTTCCCATCCCACCGCTCGTGGTGACTCAGGATGAGCGGCGAGACGGGATACGGGAACGGCACCGCGCTGATGATGTCGGCGCCGACCTTCGGGTGCGCCCGAATCTTCTGGAACTCTTCCGGCGTCAGCGGACCGGGCTTCGAGAGGATGTGCTCAGGCACCGCGAGCTTGCCAATGTCGTGCAGCAACGCGGCCGTCTTCACACCCTGGATGTCGTTTTCCGACATGCCGAGCGCACGGGCCAGTGCAGCCGCGTACAGCTGCACGCGACGGATGTGCGACTGCGAAGTCTGATCCTTTGCGTCGATGGCCAGCGCAAGCGCCTCGATCGTGGCCAGGTGTAGATCGGCCATCTCACGCACGTGGCGCTGCTCATCGTCGATCCGTCCCAGGTAAACCTTATAGCCTTTATATGTGCCGTACAGGGGGGCGATGGCAAGCGGGAGCACCCACCAGACCGAGTTGAAGCTGAGGATGGCCACCGATGCCGCGGCCACACCCGCGCCCACGAAATAACTGGGCGCGCTCCATAGAAAATTTTCGTTCCAGACTTTGACGATGTTCTGACGCGTCGACAGCGCGATCGCGGTGGCGACCATCGCGGTGTTGATCAAAAAATACGACGTGGCCGCTCCGACGAGCGGCTTCGGCAGTTTCCAGAAATCGTAGGTGCCGAGCTGTGTGGCAATCGGCTGTCCGCCGGCCCACCCGTAAATCGCTCCGACCACCTGCACCGTCACGATGAGACAGCTCATGCTGAACAGCGTGCGATACGCGGGATTGCGCTCCTTGATTCGGAACGTGCACTGGCTCCACGCGCTCGCCGCCGCCACGATCATCGTCTCGTTGGGGCCGAGCAGCAGCAGCGACGCGAAGTCCACCGCGTACGACACCGACATCGTCGAGCCGCTCCGCGCCAGCGGCAGAGTCACTTTGAAGACGGAGGTGACCGACGAGAGCGTCAGCAGAAGCAGGAAAAGCCAGGGCGACTCGAACGACTTGAACGGAAAGAACCACGCCAGGAGCACCGCTCCTACGGCGATGACGCTGCAGACGAAAAGCCTGGCGGGGAGCGGAAGAGTCCTCATCGGCTCACGATGCTCGCGGCGAGAGGGTCGGCGACGCTCGCAGAGTCAGCGTCCGCCTCGGCTCGGAAGGGTGCTCCCAGCAATGCGGTGCCTCGATCCGAAATGTCTGCCGGCTCGTATCGGCGAGTTCATGGACGGTGCCCCACACGATGTTGTCTTCATCCGCGCCGTTGCTCGTTCCCCAGACGATGTTGTCTTCATCGGTTGACACGCCCCAGACGACGCCGCTGCACTCCTCGTCTGCGCTGCAATCGGCTCCCCACACGGTGCTGAAACAGTCGTCGCCGCCGCAGGCTGTGCCCCACACGATGTTGTCCTCTGTGCTCGGGCCCCACACCACTGCATCACACTGATCGATCGGGCAGGTTGTTCCCCACACGATGTTGTTCTCGTCGGACGAGGACCCTCGGATCAGGTTCCCACAATCCTCGGAGCGATCGCAGACGCTGCCCCAGACAATCGTGTCCCCTTCATTCGTGCTTGCCGAGCCCCAGGTGACGTCAAGGCGCCATGCGTTGGCGTCTGCCCGCAGGATTCCACCGCCGATGCGATGGTTGCCCCAGTTGATGTGCTTGTTCCAGGGAGTCGGGTCGCTGACTCCTCCCGAATCCGATGTGGAATTTCGGGGGGCTGCCAACAGCCTGGCTGCCTGCACCGCTCCGCGCGCGTTCAGGAATCCCGCGCCCTGAGTCAGCTCGTTGTACCTGGACTTGTGTTCCGCGGTGTACTGAAGAATCGCTTTGACCAGATTCGGCGTGAGCGAGGGGTTCGCCTGAATCATCAGCGCGACGGTCCCAGCCACGACTGGCGCTGCCATGCTGGTTCCCGTCAAGCTGAGGTAGGGCTGCGATCGCGGTGTCTACGCTGCCCCACAGCCGTGTATTCGGATGGGTGGCAAACAGCAGGCTCGACGCATCAGCCAGCGACTCGATGCCGACGCCAGGCGCGACGATATCGGGTTTGGCGCTGTAGTCGATGTAGCTCGGCCCGCGCGAGCTGAACGACGCGATCGAATCGTCAGCGCGGGTGACCGTTCCGTTGTGGCTCGATGCGCCGACGGTCAGCACCCACGGTGCGTTACCCGGCGCGGTGATCCCGCCGTACTGCGGCTGTCCCTGAGCGTTCCGCCCGAGATTCCCCGCAGCTGTCACGACGACCACGCCTGCCTGAACGGCGCGCCTGGCCGCAAGCGTCAACGGGTCCGTCGTATACGACTCGTAGACACCGGCCGCAACGGACAGGTTGATGACGCGGATGTTGTACTGCACCCGATGCTCGACAGCGTAATCGAGCGCGGCAATCACGTTGCTGATGTACCCGAGCCCTTCGCCGTCGAGGACTTTGAGGACGACCAGGTTTGCGGCCGGCGCAATCCCGCGGCGCGCGCCGTTCGAGTCGTAGCCACTGCCCGCGATGATGCCCGCGACGTGAGTCCCGTGGCCGTAGTCGTCGTAAGGCGTTGGCTGGAAGTCGACGAAGTCGGCAAAGTGCACGACACGATCGCTGCCGAGATCGTCGTGCCACGACGTGACGCCCGAGTCGATGATGGCGACGCCGACGCCAGCGCCGTCAAGTCCGAGATTCTCCCGCACCCAGGTCGCGCCGACGGTCGCCGAGGTGCGCTCCATCGTTCCGCGCACCGGACGATCCAGGCGGATCGCGCTGACGCCTGACTGATGGGCGAGCGATTCGAGCGCGGAGTTCGGGACGACCGCGACCTGGCCTCGAACCAGCCCCAACCGTCGGCCCGCCCTGCCTTTCACGGAGCGGATCAGGACCTCGGTGCGCGCCGGATCGGTCGGTCTCGATGATGACCCGCGACGAGCCCGCGGCATGGGTGCGCGCGCGGAGGGGTGCGTCCAGCTTTGTGTCAACGGCTTGACCAGCAAGCGCGGGCAGCGCTGTCGCTGCCAGGATCGGGATGAGGAGCAAGGTGCGTCTGAGCATCTCGAAGGGCCGGTCGCCAAAGATTGATCGCGTGCGCGGGTGCAAACTGTCTGCCGACGCAGGGTTACCCAGTCCCTCCGGCTTTTGTACTTCGGGATCGAAGGACTTGCAAGGAGATGTCACTGCGTATGGTTACGGTACGCCGAATCAGAAGCGTGATCGACCAGACGGTTTCGTAATGAAGAATACAAACCCGTAATCGGTACCTTGGTTTTTCAAACCCAAAGGCAGATGCGGCGTTTCAGTTTGTGCCACCGCGGACAGCCGCCTTTTGCGGACGCTGGTCACTGTCGAGCCCGTACTCCACAATCTTGCGATAGAGCGTTCCGCGACTGATCTCGAGCACGCTCGCCGCCTGTTTCTTATTCCAGTTCACCGCTTCGAGCACGCGGACGATGTGTGCTCGTTCGGCATCCGCCAGCGACGGCAGCCGCTGGCGCGTCGCGTCGGGGGGCGCTTCGACGGCATGCAGGAATTCGACGTCATTGCCGCGAATCGAACGGCCGGGCGACGACAGTGCGGCGCGTGCGACCGTGCTTTCGAGTTCGCGGATGTTTCCCGGCCAGTGATACTGCAGCAGCAGATCCATGGCCTCCTTCGCAAACGTCTTGCCGTCGAGCGGCAGCCCGTTGGCGGCGCAGTAGCGTGCCAGGAATCGCTGCGCGAGCACCGGGATGTCGGTGGCGCGTTCGCGCAGCGACGGCAGGCGGATCGAAAAGGCGTTGACGCGGTAGTACAGATCCTCGCGGAACCGTGAGTCGCGAACGAACTGATCGAGCGGCCGGTTGGTTGCGGAGATGAGCCGGAAGTTCACCTCGATCGGCTCGTTGCCGCCGAGGCGCTCGAAACGGCGTTCTTCCAGCGCACGGAGCAATTTCGCCTGCCCGACGAGGGCCAGATCCCCGATCTCGTCGAGAAACAGCGTCCCGTTGTTCGCCATCTCGAGCCGCCCGGGCTTGCGATCGTGCGCGCCGGTAAAGGCTCCCTTTTCGTACCCGAACAACTCCGACTCGAACAGCGTGTCGGGCAGCGCCGCGCAGTTGACGCCTTGGAACTTGTTCGTGCCGCGCCGGCTCAACTCGTGGATCATCCGCGCGACCACTTCCTTGCCCGAGCCGGTCGGCCCGAGGATCAGGACGGAGATATCCGATTTGGCGGCCGTTCGAATCCACTCGAACACGACGAGCATTTTCTCGTCCCGGCCGATCATCTCGCGGAATCGCTGGACGGCGGGGGACCGATCCTCGTGGCTGACGGTAGCGCGCCGTTCGAGGAATTCGTCCAGCAGGTCTCGCACCGCATCGCTTGTTGGCGGCTGGAACGCATAACGGGGCGTTCCGCCCCCCGCGATCTTGCCCGCGAGGCCGAACGTCACCAGCTCGCGCATGCAGTTCTCGACGTCGAGCCGCATCCGGCCGAACGTCTGCATCAGCGACTCGACCTCGAAGGATTCCTCGGGCCGCGCACAGAGGAATCGCAGCAGCCCGGCGCGCAGCGGCGACTGGACCAGCGCGTGAAAGCGGGCCTCGACTTCCGCCGGATCGACCCGGCGACCGGACACCGACACGTTCTCCATATCGCTCATGTCCGACGTTCCCCACCGACGGGCGGCGCCGGCGGCGCGCCGCGGGTACGGTAATACTCGGACTGAAATTCCTCGATCAGCCGCTTCATCTCGATGGCATCGGCTTTTCGATGGCCGTGGCAGCGGACCGGGTCGGTCCCTCCCGAACTCTCGATCATGACGTCCGCAAAGAATAAGTTTCGGTCGATCATGACCGACGCGACATGGGCGAGGTGGATGGACTGCTCACGGGCGCCGAAAAACTCCGGCGTAAAGTGGACGATGCTGGCGGGGGTCACGGCGACTTGCGTCGGAAACCACAGGTTGCCCCGACTCAGGCGGCTGGCCCGGAACACGTGAGGACCAGGAATGAGGCGCCCCTTGTACCACAAGAAGGCTATCCCGGCTCCCGCCAGAACCACTACCAGCACCGCGATCCAGAGCATCACGCTCCCGGAATCCTGACCGAGTTCATTCATGGTCGACTCGTAACGCGGCTTTAGGGGAGCGGCTTACGTTCGCTCCGGAAGCGGCCGCCTGTCAAGGGATTTCGGCCGCGCGTCCCGCCAACTGATGCTAATGTCTAAGTAGAGCCAACGGACGGCTGGCGGATCGTGCCGCGGTCCACGCGTCCACGGTCAACGCGGGAGGTTCGTCAGTGCCCCACCGAGCGCCCGGGTCTCCGGGCCACAAGCCCGAACACTATCTGACGGGAAAAGCGATTACCTATTATCGGCCACGCGGAAGCGCGGAAGTACGCCAGCTCATCGATGGCGGATTCCAGGCGTTCAACGCCGGGCGGTTGTCCGAGGCGTGTCAAATCTTCGCCGAGAAGATGCTGGCACCGGAGAACGACACGACCATTGGATTGACGGTAGCGGGTGCCCTCACCCCTGCCGGCCTCGGCGGCTGCGCGATCGAGCTGATGGAGCGCGGCCTCGTCGACTTCGTCATCAGCACCGGCGCGAATCTCTATCACGACCTCCATTACGCGCTGAACTTCACGCTGCACCGCGGCTCTCCGTTCTTGGACGACGTGGAGCTCTTCGAGCAGGGGATCATTCGAATCTACGACGTCCTTTTTCCGGCAACGGTGCTGCTCGAGACCGACGCGTACATTCGAGACTTTCTGGTGCGATCGCAGTTGTCGGGCCCCATCGCCACGTCAGAGCTTCACTACCGCCTCGGCCTCGACCTGCTTCAACGTCAGCCAGGGAGCGAGGAGTACTCGGTGCTCGCCCGCGCGGCGAAGACCGGCGTGCCGATTTACACCTCGTCGCCGGGCGACAGCTCGATCGGCATGAACATCGCTTATCACGAACTGATGAACGGGTCGACGCTGATGATCGATCCCAATCGGGACGTGAACGAGATCTGCGCGATCATTCTCGCGGGGAAAAAGAACGGGTGCGTCATCCTCGGCGGCGGCTCACCGAAGAATTTCTACCTGCAGGGTCAGCCGACGCTTTGGGAAGTCTACGGAATTCCCAAAGGGGGCAACGACTTCTTCATTCAGATCACGACCGACCAGGTCGTCTGGGGCGGTCTGTCCGGCGCCACGCCAGCGGAGGCCGTCAGCTGGGGCAAGATCAATCCAGGCGTGCTCCCGGACACGGTTGTGGCGTACTGCGATTCGACGATCGCGTTCCCGCTGTTCTGCGAGTACGCCATCGGGTCGGCAAACGGGCGGCGGCCGCGCAAGGAACTGGTCACTAAACGCGACGCACTGGTCGCGGACCTCCTGAGGCAGGCAAAAGACGCCAGGCAGAACGCGGCGCCGATCGGCGCGCAGCCTGCTGAAATCGATCGGCACCGCTGACGGGTTCTACAAGGTTCTACAAGGTTCTACAAGGTTCTACGAGGTTCTACAGGGTTCGGAGGGTATGGGCACCTTCTCGAGTGAGCTAAGTCCGCATCTGGCACGCGTTGTCGAGCAGCCCCGGATATACGCCGACGCCAACATCCCGACCGGCATCGTCGCCTTCATGCGCAATCGTCTGCGGTGGGACGTGCTCTTCGTGCTCGAGCACGAGGAGCTGCGCCGCGCGCGGGACATCGAGCACTACCGGCTGGCGCGCCAGCTTGGTCGCACGATCGTGACGCTCGATCGAGACTACATCGACGACCGGCAGTTCCCTCCCAACGAAGGAGCCGGGGTGATCGTCTTTTGGGCCCCCGACGAGCCCCGCCTGCGCGCGCTCCTCAAGAAGGTCGATCGAACGCTCTTTCGCGCGAATGGGGCGGGACCGCTGCCGCTCGAGGGGCGGAAAGTGCGCTGGCCGCAGGACGACCCGGTCTGAGGCGCCGCCTCGCTAGAGGTTTTGACCCTCAGAACTTGTACGATTGAGTCAAGTTTCTTGGGTGAAGACCGTCCCGGCGTCCGCGGGGCGTAGTTCAGCACCCGGAACCCGTCCGAACCCGGTAGCACCGTTTTCCGTCTATCACCAGTATGAGGCATTCTGTCCTTGCCGGCGTCGCGCTGGTCACGTGTTCCTGGGCTGCCGGCTGCACCGTGACGCTTGATTCCCAGAGCGAAATCGTTCGGGACGAAAAGCGGTTCACGGTCAAGGGCACCCCTTCCATCCACCTCACCACCTTCGACGGTTCAATCCAGATTCAATCGTGGGACAAGCCTGACGTCCTGGTCGAAATCGAGAAACGCGGGCCAACGCGGGAGGCCGTCGAGGCGCTCCAGGTGAAATCCTCGCAGGAGGGGAACACCATCGAGGTCGAAGTTCCGAAGCCGCACAGCACGTTTCAGGTGGTTGGCGTCAGACTGTCCCCGACGGCGAGGCTGACGGTCTGGCTGCCGCGGGAGAGCGACGTGAAGGCCCGCAGCGGCGATGGATCGATCGTCGTGGAACACATGGCCGGCCGGATCGATCTGCACACGGGTGATGGGAGCATCCGTGCCAACGACATCACGGGTGAATTGACGCTGAATACGGGTGATGGATCCGTCACCGCGGATGATGTGCAGGGACGCCTGCAGGTTGATACGGGTGATGGTGGCGTCAGCGCATCGGGCAACGTATCCGGTCTTCGTCTTCACACCGGTGATGGCTCGATTGTGTTTCGAGCCCAGCCGGGCACCGCCATGACGGAGGACTGGGAGATCACGACGGGCGACGGCGGCGTCTCGCTTTACCTGCCTGGCGATTTTGGAGCGGAGCTGGATGCCCATACCGGCGACGGCGCGATACGAAACGATCTCGATGTCGCGGCTGCCGGGGCTGGTGAAATCAATCGGCGCACCGTGCGCGGACGCCTTGGCGGCGGCGGCCGTCAGCTCCGGATCAGAACGGGCGACGGCTCGATCCGGCTGCGGAAGCTGTAGCGGCTCACGGCTTCGGCCTTCGCGGGAGCTACGGCGGACCCGCTGGAGCCTTGGCGCAGGCGGGCAAGGCTCAAGGCTCAGCGATCATTCCATACGACGTCGGATCCGGCACCTCTGCTTCACGAAATGCTTCTATCCGCTCGCGGCACTTGCTGCATCGGCCGCAATGACGTCCATTCGCGGGGCGCATGCACGAAAGCGTCAGCTCGAATGGAACGTCAAGCGACTTTCCTAGCCTGATCACGTCAGACTTCGTCATCGCGGCAAATGGAGCTTCGATCGAGATCGGCGCCGCCAAGCCGATCGAGAGCGCACGGCCCATGGTGTCGAAGAAGGCGGGAGTCGCGTCGGGGAACGGGTTGCCTGCGAGCGGACCGATCATCACGCGAGGTATCCGCGCTCGTGCCATGAAGACCGAGCTTTTCGAGAGCAGGACCACATTGCGACCCTCGAGATACACGTCCTCGTCTGGCGTGTCGTAGCCAGGCGGTTCGCCGACGACAGCCCAGTGCGTGGCCGGGTAGACATCACGCATGTCCACCGTGAGCGACACCAGCGGCGACACCATCGAGGCAAGCCGATATCCAGAGAGGAAGCGTTGAGCCATCGCCCGCTCCTCGCGTTCCCAGGCGAGGCCGGCGCTGACATAGATCGGCTGAATCGACGATTCAGGCGACTGCTTTGCCGCGTGAGCGAGAAGCACGGCGCTGTCGAGGCCGGCGGAAAAGAGGACGGCAACCCGATCGCCTGTCGGTTGATTCATAATCGGTCTAACTTAACCGGGATGCGGGATCCGGGGTGCGGGATCCGGGATCCGATCGAATCGAGTTGGAATCACCATGTATCTCGTCACGAAACGGATTGATTTCTGCTACGGACATCGTCTGCTCGATTACGACGGCGTCTGCAAACACCCCCACGGGCACAACGCGGTGGTTGAGGTCGAGGTGCGAACCGATCGACTCGACCGCCGAAACATGGTGGCCGACTTTTCCGACATCAAGCGCGTCGTGAAGGGCTGGATCGATCGTGAGCTCGATCACAAGATGATCCTGCGGCAGGACGACCCGCTCGTGAAGCCGTTGCGTGAGCTCGGTGAGCCGATGTATCTGCTCGAAAGCAATCCGACCGTCGAGCGCATCGCCCGCCTCATCTTCGACCAAGGCCGCGAGCTGGGCATCGACATCGTCAACGTTCGCGTCTGGGAAACCCCGACGTCGTTCGCGACATACGACGGGGAGTGAGATCGAGTCGGGATCCGGGATCGGGATGCGGAAGGCGCATGTCAAACTTCCGGGCAAGTTTCCGAGTCGTTACTTTGAGATCTCCTCGGATCCCGGATCCCGGATCGCGGATCGCGGATCCCGATCTATTTCGTCCTCTTGAACGGTCCCTCGTACGAGAAGTAGCCGAATACTCCCGCCGTCGTATCACCTCCCCAGGTGATCGGCACCGCGAATCCGAGCACCACCTGCTTCTCGCCGATATCCCAGCCGCCGCGAATTCCCGGCGACAGCGTGAACGTCTTCGATCGCGCCGTCCCCGTTTCGTCAATCGACTCGTCGAACGTCGCGAGTGACTCGAGCATCAGATTCAGCATCGGTCGCGCGCGATAGATGGCGCTTCCCGCCAGGAAGGGGGAGGCGAGCCAGTGCGTTCGAACGACCACCATGTCGTCGTGCTGAAACTCGGCGCGCGCGCGGTCGAGCCAGGTCAAGCCCACATTCCAGTGCCAATACCAGTCGCCCGTCTGCTTGCTGAACGGCAGGTTCAGCTGGACGCCGACCGATCCGTTCCCCAACCCTTCACCGACGTTACCGATTGGGAGGATCAAACTCGCTCGCGGAGCGCACGCGGGCTTTCCAGGTCCTTCCTTCATCGCCTGATATCGATAGTTCACGAGCGCGTCGCCGATGCCGCTGTTGCTCCCGTTGTTCAGGAACAGAAGCGTGTAGGACAGCTGATGCGTCTCGGATGGCGCCGGCCATTCCTGGGTGAACGTCGCGGCCCACGTGCCCCTGATACGCGTCGCGCCAAAAATGTTCTGGACGACGCCTGGTTCCTGATTGAATGCCTCCTCCACCAAAAACGAGTTGTCAGTGATCCTCCACGGTTCCGACGCTGGCGGGCTTTGCGCCAACAGCGCGGGTGACCCCATCAGCAGAATCGCGAGTGCCCGAGCCGCGTGAACGAGCACTTTGGATGCCGCGCGCGCGCCGATGGTCAGACGTCGGTTGTTTCGGCCACGAAGCCGGACGCTGTCGCCTTCCTCGCTCCGCTCTTCCACCTGCACGACATCCCCCGGACGGAGGTCGTGCTTTTCGACGAACTGGAGGAACGAACGATCCTGATCACTGATCCGCGCGATCGTGAGCGGCGTTTCCAACGCGCATGTCAGAAGGCTGTCGTACTCATGCGCCGGCAGTGCGCCGTGGCGGTCGGGGATCGGATCACCGTGAGGATCGACGGCCGGCTTCCCGAGCATGTCGTCGATGAGTCCGATGAGGCGATCGGAAACCGCGTGCTCGAGGTTTTCGGCTTCGTCGTGAACGTCGGTCCAGTCCATGCCCATGACGCGCACGAGAAACAGCTCAATCAACCGGTGACGGCGCAACACCATTGCCGCCAGTTTTTCGCCCGCTGCCGTGAGGCGCACTCCGGCGTACGGTTCGTAATGGGCCAGCCCCGATTCCGCGAGCGCTTTCACCATGGTCGTCGCGGTACCGGGGACCACACCCAACGTTGTCGCGAGCTGTCCCATCGGAACGAGAGAAGCGTCCTGCAGCGTCAGCTGAGCCTGATAGATGGTTTTGAGGTAGTTCTCGACCGTGTGGGACGGCGCCATTCGATGAATCGGATTATACGATTTGAACAATCAAAGATGCGACAGCAGGCACCGTTCGAAACTGCACGATCTGGCATACCAGATGTAGCGTCGGTCGATCGTTTACACACATCGCGAGCGCACATCCGTGCAAACGCGGGACGATCGATCCACATCCGCCGGGACGGCGCTACACTGGTTGACCGGAAGACGCCGCACGGCGCGACATTTCGGCTAATGATGAGTCGCGGCGGCACCGAAAGATAAACGACACGTGACGCTTCTCGATTCGTTGCTCGATGCGATTGTCCGCCTCGATGGCGAGGCTCTCGTCATGCACGTTGGTGAAAAGCCGTACGTCGTGCTGAGCTCTGCCACCGTGAGCGCGGTCCGTGGGCCTCTCGCCTGGGGACAGGTGGAGCTTTCATCGCGGCCGCTGACCGGCCCCGCGATGTCGGCAATGCTGGCCCAGATGCTCACCGAGGATCAGCGTCACTCGCTCGACGATCTTGGCGCGATCGAGGAGGAGATCGTCGTTCCTGGCGACGCCGGCGGCCGATTCATCGTGACGGCGGCGCGCGGCGGAGAAGACGTGTGGGTAGAGGTCAGGCGACGCAAGGAAACGGCTGCCGCTCCTGTTGTTGAACCCGCCGAGATGCCGGCAGTCAGCGAAGACCTGCCTCGTCACGAGGCTGCCGCGCTCTCGCCCGATCAGCCGTCCGTGTCGGAGCACGTCTCGCAGCACGCAGAATCTGATTCGGTGCACGTCGTCGAGATCGAAACTGTCGTAGCCGCTCGCTCTCAACAAGCCGGTCAGGAGAGAGCCGCCGTTTCCGAGACGGATCTGACCGATCAACTCGCTCCCGCTTCCGGCGATCTTGCCGCAGCGCAGGTTGCCAGGGAAGAGGCCGCGCGTGTCGAAGCCGAGGCCGCGCTCGCTGCCAGACGTACCGAGCTCGAGGCCGAGGCCGCTCGAACGCTTGCCGAGAAGGAAGCGGCTTTCGCGTTGAGAGCGGAAGCTGAGATTGCTGCCAGGGAAGCCGCTCTCGTGTCGAAGGTGGAGGCCACGCTTGCCGAGAAGGAAGCGGCTCTCGCGTTGAGAGCGGAAGCTGAGATTGCTGCCCGGGAAGCCGCTCTCGCGTCGAAGGCGGAAGCCACGCTTGCCGAGAAGGAGGCCGCTCTCGCGGTGAGAGCGGAAGCTGAGATTGTTGCCAGGGAAGCCGCTCTCGTATCGAAGGTGGAAGCCACGCTTGCCGAGAAGGAAGCGGCTCTCGCGTCGAAGGCGGAAGCCACGCTTGCCGAAAGAGAAGCGGCGCTCGCGTTGAAAGCGGAAGCTGAGATCGCTGCCAGGGAAGCGGCTCTCGCGTCGAAGGCGGAAGCCACGCTTGCCGAGAAGGAAGCGGCTCTCGCGTTGAAAGCGGAAGCTGAGATTGCTGCCAGGGAAGCGGCTCTCGCGTCGAAGGTGGAAGCCACGCTTGCCGAGAAGGAAGCGGCTCTCGCGTCGAAGGCGGAAGCCACGCTTGCCGAAAAGGAAGCGGCCCTCGCGTTGAAAGCGGAAGCGGAGATAGCTGCCAGGGAAGCCGCTCTCGCGTCAATGGTGGAAGCCACGCTTGCCGAGAAAGAAGCGACCCTCGCGTTGAAAGCGGAAGCTGAAATGGCTGCCAGGGAAGCCGCTCTCGCGTCGAAGGTGGAAGCCACGCTTGCCGAGAAGGAAGCGGCCCTCGCGTTGAAAGCGGAAGCGGAGATAGCTGCCAGGGAAGCCACTCTCGCGTCGAAGGCGGAAGCCACGCTTGCCGAGAAGGAAGCGGCTCTCGCGTTGAGAGCGCAAGCGGAAATGACTGCGAAGGAAGCGGTGCTGCTCCAGCGAATGGAAGCGGCCCTCGCGGAGAAGGGGGCGGCGCTTGCCGCGCAGGCAGAGGCGTCGATCGCAGCGAAGCAGTCTGAGCTGAATGCCCAGCTCGAGGCTGCCATTGCGGCGCGAGAGTCCTCGCTTCGCGAAGATGCGCAACGGGCACTCGCCGCTAGAGAAGCCGCGCTGAGGGCGGAGGCAGAGGCTGCCCTGGCCCAGAAGCAATCGGCGCTGAAGGCGGACGCTGAGCGGGAAATTGTCGAGAAGCACGCCGTCCTCATGAATGAGTCCGCGGCGGCGATTGCGGCTCGAGAGGCGGCGCTCAAGGCGGAGGCCGAGCGCGCGATCGCTGAGAAGCAGGCCGCTCTCGAAGCGGACGCACAACGTGCGCTCGAGGCAAAGCAGGTGGCGCTGGTGGAGGCTGAACGCGCGCTCATCGCAAAGGAGGCAGCGCTCGCCGCCGAAGCCGAGCGCTTCGCGTCCGAGCGGCAGGCGGCTCTGGTCGAAACGCAGCGCTTCGTCGAAGAAAAAGAATCGGCGCTTGCCGCGGAAGCCAGGCGCCACGCTGAACAGGCACGGGCTCAGGCCGAAGAGGGTCAGCGCTCGCTGGCCGAGAAGGAAGCCGCGGTGGCTGCACAGGCCGCGAGGCTTGCCGAGAAGGAGGCGTCGGTATCGGCTGAATTGCAGCGCGCGTTAGCCGAAAAGGAAGCGGCGATCGCTGAAGCGGCGCTTGCCGCTGAGGCGAAGCGCGCGTTCGCGGAGAAAGAAGCCGGACTTGCTGCGGAGGCACAGCGCGCCCTCGCAGAGAAGGAGGCCACTCTCGCTGCAGCGGTACAGCGCGACCTCGCCGCGAAAGAGGCAGAACTCGCGTCCGAAGCGCAGCGGCTCGCCGAACGGGAAGCGGCGCTCGCCCGACTCGAGGAGGAGCGTGCGACTGAAGACGCTGCGCTCGAGGCGGAGTGGGAGGCCCTTCGAGTCGCGGAGGCTGAAGCGGGGCGAATTGCTGAAGCGCTTGCGGTGTTGAGCGCCGAAGCGGACGCTGAACGAGCGGCAGCTAGCACTCACGTGGAGCCGGCTGAGCCGGTCGCGACCGTCGTCGAGCCAGCAGCGGCCGCTGTCATAACCCCGATCGCCAGACCGCCGCTGAAACTTCAGCCGGTCCAACCGGCCGCGCCTGCTGCGGCAGCCTCGACTGAAGCCTCACTCGTTGAACTATTGCGCGCCGCGGCGGAGCATGGCGCGTCGATGGTCTATGCCGTTGTCGATACGCGGCCGATGATGCGCTTGTCAGGCGAGATTGCGCTCGTCGGCACGCAGGCGCCCGTGGCTGCAGGCGACGTCGAGCGTTTCATTTTCCAGTTCGCCCCGCGGGAACTCATGGCCGACGCCACGCCCGAATGGACCTGTTCGGTCCCCGACGTTGGCCGTGTGCGCTGCGTGGCCTTTCACGATCACTCAGGCGCGGGGCTGATCTTTCATTTGCCGTCGAGGGAGGTGGCCGTCGCCGATGACGTGAGCATCGGCGATCAGCTGCGCACTCTCTGCGACGAAGCGGACGGTCTGATTGTGGTGGCTGGTCCGCGATCGAGCGGCAAGTCCGCGCTGTTGAGCGAGTTCGTCGACGTCATCAACAGCACCCGGTACGATCACGTCATTACCATCGAGTCGCAGATTCGCCGGGTGCACGAGAAACGGCTCTCGTTCATCAGTCAGCGCGAGGTTCGCGGCGATGGCGATGCGATCGCCAAGGCCGCCCGCGCCGCGCTCCGGGAGGGGCCTGACGTCCTGGTGATCGAAGACCTGCGGGCGCCCGAAGCTCTGGTCGCCGCGCTCGATGCCGCCCGCGCCGGACAGGCTCGTCTTCGGATCGATCTCCGCGCCCACGGCGCCTGGGGCAATCGAGCGGCTGATCGATGCATTCCCGGCCGACCGCCGTTCGCAGGTGCGGGCGTCGCTCGCGGGCGCACTTCGCGCCGTCGTCGCGCAGATTCTCGTCCCCAAGACCGCGGGTGGCCGCATCGCGGCGCGGGAAGTGCTTCTCAGCAGTCCCGCGGTCCGCAAGGTCATTCTCGACGGAGCCATCTCGCAGCTGCCGATTGCGATCGAAAGCGGTCGGAGCCTCGGTATGCGCACCATGGTCGATGCGCTCGGCACACTTGTTCGCGATCGGGTCGTCGACATCCGTACGGCGTGCGCGGCCGCACCCGATCGTGCCGCGCTCGTGTCGGCGCTCGAGCGCGACGGCATCGACGTCTCCGGCGTCGAGAAACGGGCCTGATCGCGGTGGATGTCCCCGAAGTCCGGCGCCGCCTGCGCGCCGCGATTGAGAAAGCCCGCCGCGAGGCGGCTGAACGCCGCGGCCGCACCGATCAAGCCGCGTCGCGACTACGAGGCGTTCCTGACCGAGCGTGCCACCCCCGTCTTTCACCAGTTTGCTGCGGCGCTGAACGGCGAGGGCTACCACTTCAAGGTCTTCACGCCCGCTTCGGCGATCAGGCTCGCGTCCGATCGTTCCCCCGACGAGTTCATCGAGCTATCCCTCGACGATTCCTCGGATCCCGCCGCCGTGATCGGCCGCACAACGCGCGGACGTGGCCGTCGGATGGTAACCAGCGAGCGCGCGATTGCCGCCGGCGCCCCGATCGCAGATCTCACCGACGAAGATGTTCTTGCTTTTCTGTTGGACGAAATCACCGTCCTGGTCGAAAGGTAGCTGCCAGCTGGGGCCGCAGGCGCTTTCCCTTTTCCCTTTTCCCTTTACACGGTCTTCGCGGCGCGGAGCGACGCGACGTCTGACACCGAGAGTCCACAGTCCTCGCGGAGAATCCGGTCGGTGTGCTGCCCGAGTACGGGCGGTGCCATGCGCACAGACCCTGGAGTCTGGGACAGCTTAATCGGCACGCCGAGCAGCCGAATCGCGCCAGCGGACAGATGGTCGATGGTTTCGATCATGCCCCGGGCATCCAGCTGACGGTCTTCGAGCGCCTCGGCAACATCGCGGACCGATCCACACGGAACGCCCGCCGCCTTCAGCTCCGCTACCCATTCCTTCCGCGTTCGGCTCCGCAGCCGCTCGGCGAGCAGTGGTCGCAACTCCGCGTAGTGAACCACGCGCGCGCGGTTCGTCTCGAAACGCTCGTCGCTCGCAAGCGCCGGGACGCCGATGCCGCGGCAGAACCGGCGCCACTGCTCGTCGTTGCCAACCGCGACGACGAAGTCTCCATCGGACGCGTGAAATGTTTCGTACGGAACAATCGTGGGGTGCCGGTTGCCCATGCGGCCCGGCGTGCTGCCGGTCGCGAAATAGATTCCGGCCTGATAGGTCAGCAACGCAGCTGTGGCGTCGAGCATGCCGATGTCGACGCGCTGACCTCGACCCGTCCGCGTCCGAGCGAGCAACGCGAGCGTAATGCCTTGCGCGGCGAACATACCCGTAACGATGTCGGAGATGGCGACGCCGAGCCTGAAGGGCGGCCCATCGGCATCGCCCGTGATGCTCATCAGACCGGCTTCTCCCTGCATCACGGCATCGTATCCAGGTTCCGCGCTGCGCGGTCCTGTCTGGCCAAAGCCGGATATCGAACAGTAGACGAGGCGGGGATATCGGGTTGCAAGCGCCTCGTAGGAAAGTCCCAGTCGCTCCATCGTGCCGGGGCGGAAGTTCTCGACAAGCACATCCGCTCGCTCGAGGAGCCTGTCGATGATCGGCTGAGCCGACCGGCTCTTGAGATCGAGCGTCAGGCTTTCCTTGTTCCTGTTGATGCTCAGGAAGTAGGCGCTCTCGCCACTGACGAAGGGCGGCCCCCATGCGCGCGTGTCGTCTCCACGCCCGGGCTGCTCCAGCTTGATGACCCGCGCGCCCATGTCGCCGAGCAGCATCGTGCAGTAGGGTCCCGATAGCACGCGGGTGAAGTCCAGGACGGTCAACCCCTCGAGCGGTGCGGCGTCAGTCGACATAGAATTGAATGATGGCTGAAGAGATCATCGTATACAGCGGATCGTATTGACTCAGTTGCGACCGGGTGAAGGAGTTTCTTTCACGCGAAGGGCACGCGTTCGTCGTCAAGAACGTCGAAGACGACGAGTCGGCGTACGAGGAGTTGACGTCAATGGGATACCGAGTCGTGCCCGTGACGTGTGTCGGCGGTCGCGCCATCAAAGGCTTTGATGAGCCCGCGCTGCGGGCGGCGCTATCCGGTTCCGAACCGTGACGAGATCGCTCAGAAGCGCATAGGCGGTGTGTGTCAGGTTCCCCTCCAGCTGACAGATCGCGATCTCCCCCAGAACATCCGTTTCCAGCACGAGCGCGTTGGCTTTTCCGTCGAGCGCTGCGAGCAGGTCCGATCCGGGGAGCTCGATCGGTTGGACATCCACGGTCACCCGTCCTGCCTCACGCCGGTTCGCCGAGGCGACCAACTTCAGCCGTCGTCCGTTCGCGAGCGCCTGTCGGGCCCGCTCGCCGTCCGATTTCCGCAGGCCCACGCGCCGAACGTCGTGCGGCGTCATGCGCGCATCGAGCAGCACGTTCGCGAGGGCCGATGCCTTCGCCGCGGCGTCCCATCCGTCGATGTCGAGCGACGGATCGGCTTCGGCGATGCCCTCCGATTGCATCCGGGTGAGCGCGTCGTCGAACGACTCGCCGCGTTCCAGCGCGGTCAGGATGTGATTGGTAGTGCTGTTGACGACGCCGCGGAATCCGCGGACGGTCGCCAGCGGGAGTGTTTCGCGAACGAGATTGAAGACCGGAACGCCGTCCATTACCGCGCCTTCGAAGAGAAAGTGCACGCCAGCGGCGGCTGCCTCGTCGCGGAGCGGCGCATACGCAAACGCGACGGGCCCTTTGTTCGCCGTAATCGCGTGGCATCCTGTCTTGATTGCCGATCGAATGTGATCGATGGCTGGTTGCCCATTCTGCACGTCGAGCGTCGTCGTCTCGACGACGACGCGAAGATCGGCGTCCGAGTGGCCGAGGCGCTCGATGATGTCGAATGCGCTCTCGAAACGCCCGGCCGGAGGCTGCAGCTGATTCGGCAAGTCAGCGGCATCGACTCCGTGCGAGTCGTACAGACGTGCCGTGATGCCGTGTCGCGACGCCGACGATTCGACAATCGAGACCGTGATCGCGGACCAGTCGGGCGCGATGCTCCCCGAGAAGGGCGGCGAAGCGCCGCCCGACGTTGCCGAAGCCGATAAGCGCGAGATCGGCGTGAAGGGGCGTTCTCACTCGATCTCGTCCAGCACTTCGCCGACCAGTTCGAGCGCCGATGCGACGTGTCCGGGATGGTTTCCGAAGCCGATCCGAAGGTAGCCGTCCATTTCGAAGTGGTCGCCGGGGACAAGAAGAACGCTCTTCTCCCTGCGGATCCGCTCGATGAGTGCCGTCGAGTTGATTGCGTGCCGATATCGCGCAAACAGGATTGCGCCGGCTTCGGGCGCGGCATGCGTCAGCTTCGGGCTGCGCTCTGCGATCCATTTTCGGACGAGCGGGTAATTCGACGCAACGATTCCACGAGTGCGCGCGAGGATCAGCTCGCGACGGGCGAAGCGCGATGCGGCCGAGCCGATCATTGACCGCGCCGGGCGCGATCGACGTGTAGTCGTGGACCCCCCAGAGTGCCTCCACCAGAGACATGGGGCCGGCCACCCAACCGAGTCGAAGTCCCGGCAGGCCGTAGGCCTTCGACAGCCCGGCGGTGACGATTACGCGCTCGTATCGTCCAAACATGGTTGGCGTCTCGACGCTATCGAGCTCGGCACCTCGATAGATCTCGTCTGACAGGACCCAGCTGCCGGTTCGCGAAGCAACACGGCAGACCTGATCCAGGTCCGCCGACGTCAGCCGCGCACCGGTCGGGTTGTTTGGATTGCACACGACGATGATTTTGGTTCGTGGCGTGACGAGCGCTTCGAGCGCCGGCAGATCCGCACGCCACCGGGTCTCGTCTTCAACGAGCGTCCACGGGACCACGTTGGCGCCGAGCGCACGCGCGATCCCGCGAATCTGCATGTAGTTCGGCATCATCATCACCACTTCGTCTCCCGGTTCGATGAGATGCCACAACGCCATGCAGTTCGCCTCGGAACCTCCGTTGGTGACCTCGATGTGTTCGGCCTCTGCGCCCGGGTAAAGCGACGCGATCGAGCCGCGCAGTTCAGCCGTGCCGTTGGTCTGCGTATAACCGAGCTCCTGCGTCAGCAGCGCGCGTCGGTCTTCATCGGTCACGGCCAGTTCTTCGACACGAAGGGGGTGCACGCCGCTCTCGGACAGATTCCAGGCGACCCTGTTTTCCCAGATCGATTGCCAGCGCTCCAGCGCAAATGGTTCGAGCCTCATGGTTCCGAAAAGTGTACTTGAAAGCACGACGTCAGCAGCGCGCGGCGCCGGAAACCAAGGTGCGCTATCCTGTGGGCGCTCTTCATCTGCTGCATGCCTGCCGAACTGCTGCCTGAACTCGCGCTCATCCCGTCAGGTGACTTTGTGATGGGGTCCGACGAAGCAGCAGAGGCTGACGAGAAGCCCGCGCATAGGGTCCACCTCGAGGACTTCTTCATCGCCGTACACCCGGTCACCCACGCGGAGTACCGAACGCTTCGTCCGCGAAACCGGGCATCGGGCCCCGGCTATTTACGAGCTTCCGCTCGTGGTAACGGTCGGTGGAGAAGAGCGGGAACGTGCGTTCCGCGAGACCGGCAGGCCATATGTGTGGGTGGACTCCGGGGCACCCAAGGATCGCCTCGATCATCCCGTGACGCTGATCCGCTGGGAGGACGCGAGTGCCTACTGCGCCTGGCTCTCGCTCGCGACCGGCCGGATCATCCGCCTGCCGACCGAGGCCGAGTGGGAAAAGGCCGCGCGCGGCGGTCTGGAGGGAAAGCGCTATCCCTGGGGCGACAGCATCGACCGTGACAAGGCGAACTTTCTTGCGGATCCCTTATCGCGAACGGCCCGGGGAACATCCCAGTGGCGCAGGTTTCCGCCCAACGGCTACGGGCTCTTCGACATGTCGGGCAACGTCTGGGAGTGGGTTCACGATTGGCACAGTCCCTCGTACTACGCCACGTCTCCCCTTGATGCGCCGACCGGTCCCCGCGAGGGCACGCTCCGCGTCGTCCGCGGCGGCAGCTGGCTGGCCGACGATATTCGAATGCTGTCGTGCAGCCATCGCCACAAAGTGCCTCCTGATACATACTCGTACGGGATCGGATTTCGCGTCGCGTGTTCGGCGTGACCGCGCGGCTCGCGATTCGCGATTCGCGGATTCGCGGCTCGCGACTTCTTCTTTTCCTGTAGCTTCCGCCTTCAGGCGGAAGGACGGAGCTTTAGGCGGAAGGACGGAGGCTTCTCATGACGCGCAGCATTTGGTGTCTTCTCTGCCTGACGCTGTGGCCGGGGACCAGCGCGATCGCCCAACAACCGGTGCAGCCCGCTGAAGGGCCCGTCATCGTGACGACTGGCGAGGGCGTCATCAAGCTGGCCCCGGATCGCGTCTGGGTCTCGATCGCTGCGGAATCGCGTGCCCGGAGTCCGAAGGAAGCGCAGCGCGCCAATGCGGACTCGATGAAGGCGGTGCTCGACAAGCTGAAGACCCTGGGCCTTCCGGCCGATGCGATCCGCACCTCCGGGTACGATCTGCAGCCGGAGTTCGACTACGCGAACGGAAAGCAGACGCTTCGCGACTATCTGGCGCGGAACATCGTCGAGGTGCGCGTTGACGACATCAATCGCGCCGGCGAAGTGCTGGACGCTGCGGTCGGATCGGGGGCGACCGCCGTCAGCGGAGTGCGATTCGATCTGAAGGACCGCAGCGCGGCAGAGCGCGACGCGCTTCGTAAAGCTGTCGCCGACGCACGCGGACGGGCCGACGCCGCCGCGGCGGGCGCTGGCATGAAAGTGGATCGCGTGGTACACATCGAAGAGCAGCGGGTGATGGTGCCGGAGCCAAGGCCGGTCATGATGACGCGTCAGTCGATGGTCGCTGAGGCCGGGGCTCCGCCGATGTCGCCCGGAGAACTCGAGGTCAGGGCCACGGTTACGATGACGTCGAGCCTGAAGTAGTCTCCGCCTTCTCCGTCGTCTGGTCCCAGCTTGTCGCGCCGAAGCGCGGTTCGGATGCGTCGCGCGAGGGCGGACCTGTCTCGCCGAAGCTCGTGTCCGGTTCTTCGAGCGAAGGCGGAATTAGAGATTCCTGCGTAGGCACGCGCAGTTCCGCCGTCCGCGGCTCGCGAATTTCCATGTGAATTGAGGGAAGCGCGTCGGGAAGTTCCCTCGGCGCGCTGACGCCAAGCTCGCGGAAGCGCCGCGCCGACACCATGACGCGCGAGTCGAGCGAGCCGACGAAGTCATCGTAGGCGGAGCCGGCGCGTTTGAGCGCGCTGCCGACCTGCGCCACGTGCTCCGCCATGGTCGTCAGCCGTTCGTAGAGTTCCCGCCCCATCGCCTGAATCTCTTCGGCGTTTTCCGCGAGTCGCTGCTGCTGCCATGCCGTCGCGACCGTGCGCAACAGCGCGACGAGCGTCAAGCGGGGACGCCGGAATGACCCGCTGATCCACGGCGAACTCGAACAGGGACGGATCGGTCTGAAGAGCCATGCCGAGCAGAGGGTCGCCCGGCAGGAACATCACGACCAGTTCGGGCGTTGGCGAGAAGCGCGACCAGTAACTCTTGGCTCCGAGCGTCCTGATGTGGTCGCGGACCTGCCGCGCGTGTTCCTTGAGAAGCGGCTCCCGAGCGGCGTCGTCGGGATTGTCCGCCGCGTTCAGGTAGGCGTCAATCGGCACCTTCGAATCGATCACGATGCACGCGCCGTTCGGCAGCCGCACGATCATGTCCGGCGTGAGCCGCCGCCCGTCGCTCGAGACGGATTCCTTCTCGACGTAGTCGCAGTACGGCAACCATGCCGGAACGCTCGACGACGCTGCGGAGTTGCACTTCGCCCCAGCGTCCGCGCTGGTTGGGCGAGCGCAGCGCACGCACGAGCTTGTTCGTTTCGACTTGAAGCGACTGATGCGTTTGCGCGAGTGCCCGAAGCTGCTCGTCCAGCTTCGCGTTGGAACCGGCCCGCTCCTTTTCGACTTCCTGGAGCTTGCCATCGACGCGCGCCAGCGATTCCTTGAGCGGCTGGACGAGATCCGAGATGGCCTTGTGCCGGCCGTCGAGCTCTACGCGGGCTGACTGCTGGAACTCACCCAGCTTGGTCTGCGCGAGATCCAGAAAGGTGCGGTTGTTTCTTTCGAGCGCGTCGTGCGAGAGCGCCGCAAACGATTCGCGCAGGACCGTTTCCCGTCCCGCAGCGGCTTTTCGTTCCGCCTCGAGCTCGGCACCCAGCCGTGCGCGGTCCTGCTGGGCGAAAGACAGGTCCTGCTGCGTGCGTGTCAGCGCGGCGTCCCGGGAGGCGAGATCCGCGTCCCGTCGTCGAATCGTCGAACGGGCGAATCCCAGACCCCGACGGTCAACAGGAGGCCTGTGACCAGACCTGCTGCGAAAAGGGCTGCCGAGGCAATGTCCACGTTCGACGAAGTTTAGGCGAAAGGTGCTTAAATACTCAAGAGTTTACTTCGGTTGCGCTATAGGAGCGTAAGGTCGAGCTCTTGCACTCGCGCTCCTTGCCACTTGGGGACTAATATAGGACTGTTCTGGTCGTAGATAGGACGGAGATCCTCCGGGCGACACCGATCGCGGATCTCTCACGAGCCATGCTTCAAATCAGTGAAAACGCCGCAGCATTGATCAAGAAAATGACCGTCCGGAACGGCATTCCCGGTGGTGGTCTGCGGATCGGCATCAAGGCTGGTGGGTGTTCGGGTCTGAGCTACACGTTTGCCTGGGAGGCCACGCCCCGCGACGGCGATCACGTGTTCGAAGGCGCTGAAGGCTCGAAGGTGTTCGTCGATCCCAAGAGCTATCAGTACATCCAGGGCACGACGCTCGACTACGACACGGCACTCGTCAGCCGAGGATTCATTTTCAATAATCCGAACGCCAAGTCAACCTGCGGGTGCGGGACGTCGTTCTCTGTTTAGTCGCTCGAGCCCTTCGGCTCTTGCTGGTTAGTGGCGCCTGGGGCCATCTTGCGGCAACTGCAACAACACTCGGCTGGCTGGAAACGCGATGTCAACGTCAACTGAAACCATCGAAGAACTCGCCACGCGCGAATACAAGTACGGCTTCGTCACCGAGGTCGAGAGCGAGACGATTCCCAAGGGGCTCAACGAGGACGTCGTCCGCCTCATTTCGCAGAAGAAGAACGAGCCCGAATGGCTGCTCGAGTGGCGTTTGAAGGCGTACCGGATGTGGCTCACGATGAAAGAGCCGACCTGGCAGAACGTCAAGTTCGACCCTATCAACTACCAGGACATCGTGTATTACTCGGCGCCGAAGAAGAAAAAGGTGCTGAACAGCCTGGATGAGGTCGATCCCGAAGTGCGTGCGACCTTCAACAAGCTCGGCATTCCCCTCGAGGAGCAGATGCTCCTTGCGGGCGTCGCGGTGGACGCGGTCTTCGATAGCGTGTCGGTCGCGACGACGTTCCGCGAAACGCTCGCCAAGCAGGGCATTATTTTCATGTCCTTCTCGGATGCGGTTCGCGAGCACCCGGACCTGGTGAAGAAATATCTCGGGTCGGTCGTTCCGCATACCGACAACTTCTTTGCCGCCCTGAACTCCGCCGTCTTCAGCGACGGGTCGTTCGTGTACATCCCCAAAGGCGTTCGCTGTCCGATGGAACTGTCCACCTACTTCCGAATCAACGCGAAGGATACGGGACAGTTCGAGCGGACGCTGATCATTGCCGACGAGGGTTCGTTCGTCAGCTATCTCGAGGGCTGCACGGCGCCGATGCGCGACGAAAACCAGTTGCATGCGGCCGTTGTCGAGCTCGTCGCGCACGATGACGCGACGATCAAGTATTCGACGATTCAGAACTGGTATCCGGGCGACAAGGACGGGAAAGGCGGGATTTACAACTTCGTCACCAAGCGCGGACTGTGCTCGGGCCGTGGGTCCAAGATTACCTGGACCCAGGTGGAGACCGGCTCGGCGATCACGTGGAAGTACCCGAGCTGCATTCTGCAGGGGGACAACTCCATCGGCGAGTTCTACTCCGTGGCCACGACCAACAACTGGCAGCAGGCGGACACCGGCACGAAGATGATCCACCTCGGGAAGAACACCCGGAGCACGATCGTGTCGAAAGGTATCTCCGCGGGCCACGGCCAGAACACGTATCGCGGTCAGGTGCGGGTCGGAAAGAACGCGAAGAACGCGCGGAACTATTCGCAGTGCGACTCGCTGCTCATCGGCGACAAATGCGGCGCGCACACGTTTCCGTATCTTGAAATCCGCAACACGTCGGCGCGCGTCGAGCACGAAGCCTCGACGTCCAAGATCGGCGAAGACCAGATCTTCTACTGCCGGCAGCGCGGCCTGGCGACCGAGGACGCCGTCAACATGATCGTCAGCGGCTTTTGCAAGGAAGTGTTCCGGGAGCTTCCGATGGAGTTCGCCGTCGAAGCCCAGAAGTTATTGAGCGTGAGCCTCGAAGGCTCCGTGGGCTAGCCAATTCAACACTCAGCACTCAGCATTCAGCAGTCAGTCACACATGCTTGATATCAAGAATCTTCAGGTCACGGTCGAAGGTAAACAGATCCTGAAAGGGATCAACCTCCACGTCGATGCTGGCGAAGTGCACGCCATCATGGGGCCGAATGGGTCCGGGAAGAGCACGCTGGCGCGCGCGCTCTCCGGGCATCCCCAGTACGAGGTCACTTCCGGTGAGGTCACGTTCGAAGGCAACGATCTCCTCGACATGGATCCGGACGAGCGCGCCCGCGAGGGTGTCTTCATGGCGTTTCAGTACCCGGTGGAAATCGCCGGCGTGAACAACGCCTACTTCCTCAAGGCCGCCGTCAACGCGAAGCGGAAGCACCACGGTCTGCCGGAGCTGGACGCGATGGAGTTCATGCAGCTCATCAAGGAGAAGGCCAAGCTTCTCGACATCGATCAGAGCATGCTCGGTCGCGCGGTGAACGAGGGGTTCTCCGGTGGCGAAAAGAAGCGCAACGAGATTTTTCAGATGGCGCTTCTCGAGCCAAAACTGGCGATTCTCGATGAAACGGATTCAGGCCTCGATATCGACGCACTCAAGCTGGTGGCTGCCGGCGTCAACGCGATGCGGAACCCCAAGCGCGCGATCATCGTCGTCACGCACTATCAGCGTCTGCTGGACTACATCGTGCCGGACTACGTTCACGTGCTGAGCGCCGGCCGGATCGTGAAGTCCGGTGGCAAGGAGCTCGCGCTCGAGCTCGAGAAGAAAGGCTACGGCTGGATCGAGACCGGCGCGCAGCCGGTTGGAGCGTAACGACGATGGCGCAGGTGGTGGAAAAGCTTCAGCCGTGGCTGGCGGCCATCGACGCGCGGCCGCAGGGCGGTCCGCGGTGGCTGCAGGATCTGCGCGAGCGCGGCGCGGTCCGGTTCAGCGCCCTCGGCTTCCCGACGGTGCGCGACGAGGAGTGGCGCTTCACGAATGTCTCTCCGATCGCGAATGCCGAGTTCGCCCCGGCAGGCGCTGACTCCGTTAAGCGGGTGAGCGAGGAGACGCTGGCCCGATGCGTCTACAGCGATGCGCCGAACCGTGTGGTCGTGGTGAACGGGCGGTTCGCCGCGGAACTCTCGCGCGTTCATGGACTCCCGCCTGGCGTCCGCGTTGGCTCGCTGGCGGCTGCAGTGAGCGAACATGCGGACGTGGTGCCGCGCTATCTCGGACAGCTGGCGGATTTTGGGACGAAGGCTTTCACCGCGCTCAATACCGCGCTGGCGGTTGATGGAGTCTACGTTCACATTCCGGACGGCGTCGTCCTCGAACAGCCGCTTCACCTCCTCTTCGTGAGCACGCAGGGAAGCACGCCGCTGCCGATCATGTCCAACGTCCGGGTGCTCATCGTCGCCGGCGATCGCAGTCAGTCGCGCATCGTCGAAACATACGTAGGAACCGGCGGGGCGGCATATTTCACGAATGCGGTGACCGAAGTGTTTGCCGGTGAAGGCGCGGTCGTCGATCACTACAAGGTGCAGCAGGAAAGCTTCGAGGCGTTCCACGTGGCCAGCATGCACCTGCACGCGGGCAGAAACGCAAACATTTCGTCACACTCGTTTTCGCTCGGCGGCAAGATCGTTCGCAACGATGTCGCAGCCGTGCTCGACGGCGAAGGGGCGGAGTGCACGCTGAACGGTCTGTACCTGGCCGACGGCGATCGCCTGGTCGATAACCACACGGTCATCGATCACGCCAAGGCGCACTGTCCGAGCCACGAGATCTACAAGGGGATTCTCGGCGGGAAAGCGCGGGCGGTGTTCAACGGCAAGATCGTCGTCCGGCAGGATGCGCAGAAGACGGACGCGAAGCAGACCAACCGTGCGCTGCTCCTGTCCGACAACGCTTCGATCAACACCAAACCGCAGCTCGAGATCTTTGCCGACGATGTGAAGTGCACGCATGGCGCCGCGATCGGGCAGCTGGACGAGGACGCGATCTTCTACCTTCGCGCCCGTGGCCTGACCTACTTCGAAGCGCGCGACATGCTGATTCACGCCTTTGCGGGCGACATTCTCGACCGGGTCAAGGTCGAGCCGCTGCGCGCGGCGCTCGAAGGCGAGCTCTACGCACAGCTGGCGAAAGACCTCGCGGAGATTGACGCAGCATGACTCCCTCAGCCGCTTCGGCCACGACAGACGCGCGCACCGCGTTCGACGTGCAGCAGGTGCGGCGCGACTTTCCGATCCTGTCGGAACGCGTTCACGGCAAGCCGCTCGTGTATCTCGATAGCGCGAATACGAGCCAGAAGCCGCAGGCGGTTTTCGAAGGCGCTGGACGACTACTATCGCCACGCCAACGCCAACATCCATCGCGCGACGCACCTGCTCAGCGAGCGCGCGACGGCGCTTTACGAAGGCGCCCGCGCGAAGGCGGCGGCGTTCATCAACGCGCCCGATCCCCGGACCATCGTGCTGACGAAGGGGACCACCGACGGCATCAACCTCGTCGCGCAGAGTTACGGACGGTCGGTGCTCCGATCCGGTGACGAGGTCCTCATTTCCTGGCTCGAGCATCACTCCAACATCGTCCCGTGGCAGCTGGTCTGCGAGCAGACCGGTGCGCGATTGCGGGTGGCGCCGATCAGCGACGCTGGCGAAATCGATCTCGATCAGTACGCCGCAACTGCTGTCGCCGCGCACGCAAGATCGTCGCGCTCGGCCACGTCTCGAATGCGCTGGGCACCGTCAACCCGGTACGTCAGATGATCGAGCAGGCGCATGCGCGCGGTGCGGTGGTGCTGATCGACGGTGCGCAGGCCGTGCCGCATTTCGTCGGTCGACGTCCAGGCGCTCGACTGCGACTTCTACGCCTTGTCGAGCCATAAGATGTTCGGCCCGACGGGTGTGGGCGTGCTCTACGGCCGTCCGTCGCTGCTCGAGGCGATGCCGCCGTACCAGGGCGGCGGCGACATGATCGCGTCGGTCACGTTCGAGAAGACCTGCTACAACGCGGTGCCGTACAAGTTCGAGGCGGGTACGCCGAACATCGCTGGCGTGGCCGGGTTTGGTGCGGCGGTCGATTACCTCATGTCGATCGATCGCGTCGCCGCGCTGGCCCACGAAGACGACGTGCTGGCGTATGCCACCGAGCGCGTGCGCGAGATTCCCGGAGTGCGGATCGTCGGCGAGGCCCGGCACAAGACGGGCGTGCTCTCGTTCCTGCTCGAAGGCGTGCATCCGCACGATGCCGGGACGATTCTCGACAGCGAGGGTGTGGCGGTGCGGACAGGGCAGCACTGTGCCCAGCCGATGATGGATCGCTTCGGCATCACGGCAACGATTCGGGCGTCGCTCGCCATCTACAACACGCGCGAGGAAATCGATGTGCTCGTCCGTGCGCTCGAGCGTGTGCGCGGAGTATTTGCGTAGCGCCGCGGAAAATGATGTCGGATTTGAGCGAGTTGTACCAGGAAGTGATCCTCGATCACAACAGGCGGCCGAGGAACTTCCGCGCGATTGCGTCGCCGAGCCATCACGCGGAGGGGTACAATCCCTTGTGCGGCGATCGGCTGAACCTGTACGTACAGGTCGATGGCGATGTCATCACCGACGTCGCTTTTCAGGGTTCGGGCTGTGCGATCTCGAAGGCGTCAGCGTCGCTGATGACCGACGCCGTCAAGGGACACACTGTGAGTGAAGCACGCGCGCTGTTCGAGCGTTTTCATCACGTGGTGACGACTCCGCCGGATCAGCCGGTCGAGGACCTCGGGAAACTGTCGGTGCTCGCCGGCGTTCGCGAGTTCCCCGTGCGAGTGAAGTGCGCGAGCCTCGCCTGGCACACCCTCAAGGCGGCGCTGGAACGTGACCAGCACGCCTCGACGGAGTGACATGAAACCTCTGGCCATGATCCCGGAACCGCCGCCGCCCGTGCCCGAGTCGACGAGGACGGAGTTCGCCGCCGATGCGGACAGGACGGCGGCACTGAAGCCGGCGATCATCGATGCGATTTCCACCGTGTTCGATCCCGAGATCCCGGTCAACATCTGGGAGCTTGGCCTGATCTATGACGTCGCGGTCGATGCCTCCGGCACGCGCGCTCGTCACGATGACGCTGACGGCTCCGGGCTGTCCCGCCGCACAGTCGCTGCCTTCAGAGGTCGAATCAAAGGTGAGAGCGGTTGCCGGCGTCGCGGACGCGAAGGTTGATGTCGTGTGGGAGCCCGGGTGGACCAAGGATCGAATGTCCGAAGCTGCGAAGCTGCAGCTGGGACTGTGGTGAGGCGCCACAGCCTGTAGCTTCCGCCTTCCGCCTTCGCGGAAGCTTCGGCGGACCGCCGGAGCCTCGGCGTCGGTGGTCAGGCGGCAGGACTTTTTTATGCTGCGACTCTCCAAAAAAGCCGATTACGCGCTGATGGCGATGAAGCACCTCGCCACGCGCAGCGATCTGGCGTCGGCGAGCGCTCGTGAAATCGCGGAGCAGTACGACATCCCTGTCGAGCTGATGGCGAAGGTGCTGCAGCGGCTGGCACGGCGCGGGCTGCTGACGTCGCACCAGGGGACTCGCGGCGGATACCGCCTGGCGCGCGGGGCCAGCGCGATCTCTGTTGCTGACATCATTCAGGCGATCGACGGTCCACTCACGGTCACGGCGTGCTCGACCGAAGCGGAGAACTGCGGTCAGTTTGCCAAGTGCAGCGTCCGCGATCCGCTGTGGCGGATCAAGGATCGAATCCTGGCCGCGCTCGCGACCTGCTCGCTGCAGGAAGTCGCGACCGAACCGCCGGCCGAGGAGCCGCCGGCGCCGATCGCCTTCACGCGATCGACTCCCCGCTGAACGGCTGCATCCATGTCACGCCCCGTCTACCTCGACTTCCACGCCACGACCCCCGTCGATCCTCGGGTGCTCGAGGCAATGCTTCCGTACTTCAACGAGAAATTCGGCAACGCGGCGAGCCGGCAGCATGCGTATGGCTGGGAGGCGCAGAAAGCCGTCGATGTTGCGCGGGCGCAAGTCGCCGCTCTGATCGGCGCGAATCCTGCCGAGATCGTCTTCACGAGCGGCGCCAGCGAGTCGAACAACCTCGCCATCAAGGGGATCGTGCGCGCACGGCGCGATCGCGGCGATCACATCATCACGGCCGCAACCGAGCACAAGTCCGTCCTCGACTCGTTCAAATGCCTCGAGAAGGAAGGCTGCCGCGTCACGCGGCTCGGCGTCGATCCTCAGGGGTTCATCGATCTCGACGAGCTTCGTGCAGCAATCACCGACCGCACGCATCCTCATCTCGATCATGGCGGCGAACAACGAGATCGGGGTGCTGCAACCGCTCGCCGCCATCGGCGCCATCGCACAGGAGCGCGGCGTGGTGTTCCACACCGATGCCGCTCAGGCGGCCGGCAAGGTTCCGCTCGACGTCGCCGTCTTGCGGAATCGATCTGCTGTCGCTGACAGCGCACAAATACTACGGCCCCAAAGGTGCGGGCGCTCTCTACGTGCGTCGCCGAAAGCCGCGCCTGGAACTGCAGTGCCAGATTGACGGCGGCGGCCACGAGAATGGCCTGCGTTCCGGCACGCTGAATGTCCCTGGCCTCGTCGGTCTCGGCCGGGCGGCCGAATTGTGTCGGACCGAAATGCCCGCGGAGTCGGCGCGGCTCTCCGCGATGCGCGATCGCCTCTTCCAGGGGCTGCAGCGCGAGCTGGACGGCGTGCGCCTGAATGGTCCGGCGGACGGCCGGCGTCTGCCGCACAATCTCCACGTCAGCTTCGACGACATCGAAGGCGAGGCGCTGCTCATGGCGCTCGGCGATCTCGCCGTGTCGACGGGTTCCGCCTGCAGCTCTGGAAGTCAGGCGCCGTCGCACGTGCTCCAGGCCATCGGCGCGGTCGGCGATCGCGCGGGCGCGTCCATTCGCTTCGGCCTCGGCCGTCCCACGACCGATGCGCGACATCGACTTCGCCATCGAACGCGTGTCGACGGTCGTTCGGTCCCTGCGCGCCCAGGGTGTACGGGCGTAGCGCCTGTCGGCCCAGGCGGAGCGATAGATCAATGAGCTCGACACGAGAATCACCGTTGCGCATAGTCCCGATTCCGACGATGCGTTCATGTTTTACGGACTGGCGAGCGGCCACGTCGATACCGGCGGTATCGTCGTCGATCAGGTGCTGTCGGACATCGAGACGCTGAATCGCGCGGCGTTCGACGGCCAGCTACGAAGTGACGGCCGTGTCGTTTCACGCGTACGCGCATCTGGTCGACAAGTACGCGCTGCTTCCGCACGGCGCGAGCATGGGCGACAAGTACGGGCCGATCGTCGTGCTCCCGCGACGACAGCTTTGTCGAAAGGGGTCAAGGGCAGTCGAATTGCCATTCCCGGCACTCTCACGACCGCGTACCTGACGCTGCGCCTCTACGAACCGGACTTTCAGTACGTGGTCGTGCCGTTCGATCAAATTCAGCAGGCAGTCCTCGAGGGGAAGGCGCACGCGGGCTTGCTCATCCACGAAGGCCAGCTGACGTACCAGGATGAAGGGCTGCGCAAGATCGTCGATTTGGGGGAGTGGTGGGCGGAGCGCACAGGCGGGCTGCCGCTGCCGCTCGGCGGCAATATCATCCGGCGCGACCTCGGGTCAGCGATGATTGCGCAAGGTCTCGAAGATGCTCCACGACAGCATTGCCTACGCGCTGTCGCACCGGCCGGAGGCCGTCGAGTACGCGCTGCAGTTCGGTCGTGGCCTCGACCGGGCGAAGACGGACCGGTTCGTTGGAATGTACGTCAACGATCTCACACTCGCTTACGGCGAGCGCGGCCGACTCGGTCTCGAACGTCTGATGTCGGACGCGTTCCAGCACGGTCTCATTCCTCAGCGAGTGCCAGTTGAGTTCGCGGCCTGAGCGAGCGCCAGGTCCGCAAACACAAAACCGTCGCGCTCAACCGTATCGCCGACACACACCTCGACGCTCTTCGAGAACATCGGTCCCGCCACCGCGCAGGTGTGAAACTCGCCGCGCTCGCCGCACGGGTCGGTGCCGGCCGGAAGATCGCGCAGGAGCGATTCGTCAAAGCGCCGGCCCACGAGCGACGCAGGCACCGCGTGCGGATCGACACACGTCAGGTATGCCTCGAGCCCACCCCGGAGCATTTCGCGCGCCAGGACATCGGTCGGACGGAGCCATAGCGGAAAAATCGGCGTCAACCCGGTGCCTTCCATGCGCCTCACCCGGTAAGTGCGGATATCTTCGAGGAACAGATCGCCGAATGCCACATGCGTGAAGCCTTCGGCCTTGGCACGGGCGATCGCGATGGACATCTGCGCCTCATACACCTCGTTGGGGCATGGATGTGGAATGGGGACCACGATGAGAGGAAGGCCGACAGCCTCTGCCTGCGCCCGGAGCACGTCCATCCTGACCGCATGCATCGCCACACGGTTCGCCGACTCGTTCACGGTTGTCAGCAGAGCCGCCGGTTGGCCGGCGCCTTGAGTGCGGAGCACGTGGAGCATCCAGGCGCTGTCTTTGCCGCTGCTCCAGGAGAGGAGAATCTTCATGTGAGTCACCGTCGCCGACAGCAATCCATTACTTCATGCGATCCGGGTGCAGCGTCCGGGCAATCAGCTCCACCCCGTCCGCAACCCTGGGGCCGGGAACCACAACACTCTGCGTGATCCAGGAAATAGACTGCCCGGCTCGAACGGCTGGGAGCGACGAGAGGCTCTGCCAGACTCCGATCTCTCGTTGCCGCTTGTCGGCGTCGAGCGGATCGCCTCGCAGTTCCAGCACGACGTCGGGCCGGCGCGCGAGAATCAGTTCCGTGGTTGCCTGGACCGCCTGCTGCTTGACGTCCGCGAACACGTTGTCCCCGCCAGCGGCCGCCACCATGTCGTGGATGAATCCAACGCCTCCGCTCGCGTAGATCCCTCGAAGCGCCAACGCTTCACGGTCGAAGACGATGAGTGTCCGTGGCCGTGGACGGCCCGCGACGGCATTGCGAACCGCAGCGATGCGCGCCTCGATCGTTTGTGCGACGTCAGCCGCTTCGCGACCATGGCCGACTCGTTCGCCAATGTCTTTCAGCGTGACGTGATATCGGCGAGCCCCGCATGGCTGTAGACGTACGTCGCGATTTTTGCCCGGTCGAGCTGGGCGCGAAGGTCCGACTGGCTTGCGTACACGGCGACGAGATCTGGATGGAGCGACAGAATGCGTTCGACATCCGGATCGAGGAGAGCTCCAACACGCTGGAGCCTCGCCACCTCCGCGGGATATCGGTCGAAGCTGCTGACGGCGACGACTTGCGAGCCTGCACCAATCGCGAACAGCATCTCGGTTACCGCAGGAATCAGAGAGATGACCCGCGTTGGGACCGGAGCCTTGGTAGATTGCCCCGCAGACGACGAAGCAGCCCTAAAGGGCTGCGCTACTCGAGGAGAGGCAGGCGGAACCGGCTGCGTCACACCAGGCGCGCCGGTCGCAACGGGCTGCGCTACAAAGGGCGGGGTCGCGCATGTCGCGCAGCCCTTCAGGGCTGCCTCTGGCGACCCCAACAGCAACAACATCACCAGCGAGGCGATCGCTCTCATCGCTTCCTCACCAGAAGCCACAAAAGAACGGCCCGCCAATGAGCGCGGTGATGACGCCCACCGGCAGCTCGATGGGGGCCATGACCGTTCGCGCGATGACATCGCACCCCACCAGGAACGCCGCCCCAAAAAGCGCCGATGCCGGCAACACCAGGCGATGGTCTGGCCCGACGATCAGCCGCACGAGATGTGGCACGACGATGCCGATGAATCCGACCGGACCGCCGACCGAAACGGCGGCGCCGGTAGCGAGCGACGCGCTGATAAACGCCGTGCGCTGCGCGCCAACGATACTCAGGCCGCGAGTTGCGGCGCTTTCGTCTCCAAGGCTCAGCAGGTTGAGCGGCCGCGCCAGCCAGGCGAACGTGGCGAACGAGATCACGGCCAGCGGAAGCGCGGTGACGATCGGCTGATAACTGCTGACGTCGAGGTCGCCCATCAGCCAGCGCAGAATGCGATACGTCTGCGAGAAGTCAGCGAAGTACTGCACGAACAGGATCAGCGCCGAGAAAAATGCGTTCATCGTCACGCCCGCAAGCAGGAGCACGTTCGTCGACAGGCCGCGATGCCGTGCACGGGCCAGCGCGTAGACGATGGCGACCGCCGCGAGGGAGCCGATGAAGCTTGCCGCCGCCGCCGCGGACACACCAGCCCACGCGAACGACCAGCTGAACGTGATCGCGAGCATCGCCCCGAGCGCCGCTCCCGCCGAGACACCAAGCGTAAATGGTGTCGCCAGAGGGTTGCGGAGCAGGCCTTGAAAGACCACGCCCGCAGATGCCAGCATCGATCCGACGATGGCGCCGGCGAGCGTACGGGGAAGCCGGGCTATGAAGAAGATTTGTGCATCGACGTTGTCGGAGAACGGGACGGAGCGATCGAATGCGCGCCGCAGGCTGATCTGCGTCGAACCGATGAGTGGCGCCAGCAGGATCGCGGCAACGGCGAGCAGGCCGAAACCGGTGACGGTCAGCGCGAGCCGCCGCCCCAGCCGTGTGGTCATTGATGGATCGCAGGAACCGACCGGCGAACGGGAATGACGACGATCCGGCCGGTCGCTGCGTGGCGGGTCACGTCCGCGTCCACGTCGTAGAGCAATCGGATGTTCTCCGACGTCAGGACATCGGCAGTGGGACCCGTCGCGACGACCCTGCCGTCCTTGAGAAGCACGAGCGTTCGGCACAGGGCGGCCGCAAAGTTGAGATCGTGCGTGGACACCGCCACCGTCATCGCGACCCGTTTCTGGCGCTCGCGGAGCAGTTCGCCGAGCTCGAGCTGGTACGCGAGATCGAGCGCGACCGTCGGCTCGTCGAGCAGCAGAATCCCGTCGTGTTCGGCGGCTGAGATTTGGGCGAGCGCGGCCGCCACGATGACGCGTTGCTTCTCGCCGCCGCTCAGCGTGTCGAATTGACGATCCTCCAGCGTGAGCGTTCCGGTCGCAGCCATCGCCTCGCGCGCGATCGCGAAATCGCGCGGTCCTTCGACTTGAAAGGTCCCGAGGTGCGGGTACCGACCCATCATCACCACTTCGAGAACGGTGTAGTCGAACGCGAGGTGCGTTTCCTGCGGCACGACCGCCATGCGGCGCGCCCGCGCGTGCGGCGGCACGCGGGCGAGATCGTCGCCGTCCAGGCGAACCCGTCCGCGCGATGGGCGGATCACTCCGGCAAGCGCGCGAAGGAGCGTCGTCTTGCCGGATCCGTTCGGACCGAGAATGCCGACGAAGCCTCCAGTCGGGACCTCCATCGTAATGCCATGGAGAACAGGAGGCCGTCCTGGATACCCGAAAACAACGTCAGCGGCCTGCAGCAACTCGCATCCCCGCCATTGCACCGCGGCCGAGCGCCGGATAGCCGTAGACCTCTTCGTAGCTGCGATCGAAAAGGTTCTCGATGCGTCCGAAGATCTCGAGCCGGTGCGTGAGGTGCCACGATGCGCCCGTATTCCAGACGGCGAACCCCGCGGCGTCGAATAACCCGCCGAACGTTCCGTACGACGGCTCGACTGCGAGAACCCGTCCTCGTCCGCCGCCGCGAATCCAGGCGCTCATCTTTGATTGGCCGACGCTCGCATCGATCGTCCACTGATGACGAGGCCGGTTCAGGAGCGGCTGGCCGACCGTGAACGGCGATGGGGCCTCAGCCGCGCCATCGACGGCCAGGATCTCACTGTCGAGAAACGTGTAACCGAGGCGACCCTGGAAGTCGAGACCTGAGGCGCGGGCTCTGACCGTCGTGGCCAGCTCGAGACCCTGCGCCCGCGCGTTCGAGATGTTGTCGGTGCGGTATCGGCTGGATTGGACGAACGATCCAACCGCCACGATGAGATCGTCGAAGTTGTTGTTGAACCATGTGGCTTCGATCAACCCGCGCCCCGATGCGAACGCCTGATCGATGCCCGCTTCGACGCTGCGGCTGCGTTCGGGCTGTAGAGACGGGTTGTCCGTGTATGCGAGCTCGAACCCGTCTGGCGGACGAATGCCGGTTCCCGCGGCCGCCCGTACCTTCGTCTCGGACCCGCTGCGGGTCGAGAGATAGTAGGCCCCCCCTACTTTTGGATTGACGGAGGTCATGGCGTCAGCTGCCATCGAAGGACGCGGACTGTAGGGATCGTTTAACGGACCGATTGCGTCGCGCGTGATGTGGTCGAGCCGCACGCCGGCGGTGACGAAGAGGCGCGCGGCGGCGTTCCACCGCCCTTCACCGAAGTATCCCTGAACCGATCGATCGATTGGCGTTTCCCCCTGATCGTCGGTGATGTAGGTGCTCGTTGCACGTTCACCGAGGAACTCAACTCCGGCGGAGACATCCACGCCGTGGGCGACCGTAAAGTCAGTCTGTACCCGCCCGGTGGCACGGCGCGATGCGGACTGCGAAGGGCCGAACGAGCTGGCGAAATGGCCGTCGTCACGGCTCCATGCGACCTGCGCGCTCGTTCGAACTCGCGGGCCCGACGGAATGACTGCTCCGAGCGATCCGCCCCAGCGATCGTCAGTGCCATGAGAGATGAGGTCCACGCCGCCGTACACGCCGAGGGGATTCGAGCCGAAGGGGCCGGGGAAGCCGCGATCGTCGCGCGCGAAGCGCACCTCTCCGCGGAGCGAGGTACCTTGCGTGGTGCGCCAGCCCGTGCTGCCCGCAACCTCTGTGCGCTCGTATCGATCATTGCCGATGTGTTCTCCCGCTGCCGTCTGCTGTCCGTTGAAGCCGTCGCTGACGAGCCTGTCGACGCCGCCGCCCCACGACCAGTGCTTCGCCGTTCCGGCCGTTGCGGCCGTCATGCGCATCGTGCCGAAGCTGCCACCCTCGAACGACGCGTCCGCAGAAGGGGAGCCGCCCTCGCGCGTCACGACCCGCACGACCGAGCCGATCGCGTTCGATCCATAGAGGGCGCTCTGCGGACCGCGAACGATCTCGACCCGATCGATGTTCGCGGTCGACAGGTGCGCGAAGTCGAAGCCGCCGCCGAACGCATTCACCTGAATACCATCGACGTAGACGAGTGTGTAGTCGGACTCGCCACCGCGCGGGAAGATGCTTGTCACCGCGCCCATACTTCCCGACCTGGCGACGGTCAATCCCGGTACCTGCCGCAGCGCGTCTGCGATCGTTGTCAGCTGACGATCGCGCAGCTCCGACGCGGGGAGTACCGATACCGCCGACGAGGCCTGGGTGCGCGGTATCTCCACCTGCGATGCGGACACCACGAGCGTCTCCGACACGGCCGATACCGCGAGCTCGATGCTGCCGACATCGCGCGCTGTAGCTGACGCCTCGTAGATGACAGGTTCCGCGCGGAAACCGTCAACGGCGACGCGCAGCTCGTAGCGTCCTGAGTCTGGAGCGACAAGCGAGAACTCCCCGCGCCCGTTCGTCTCAGCTGTTCGGATCGGCGCGCCTGCGGCGACGAGCAGCACATGTGCCGAGGGAACCGGCCGATTGTCGGGGTCGACCACCCGACCGTTCACGGGGCCGGCGAACGCTGCCGCCACGGACGCGGTCGAGATGAGGTGGAAAATAGAAAGGACGCGAAAATGAAATCGCACGGGACTCCTTCTCGGCGTGTTCACGCGCCGCAGCCTCCTGGTGGAGGCGGAAAGGACGGCCCGGCGTCAGGTATCCTGGCTCGCGGATCAGTCGCCGCATCCCTGGCCTTCCCATGCCTGCGCACAGTGGCTGCCGGTCGCTACCGGCCGCGGAATGCGACTCCCCGCTTACAGTGGCGGCACCGCGTGGGATTCGCACCCACTTCGCGTGACCGCCGGGCAGAGCCGGTGATGCGATTCACCAGCTCGACGTCGATTGTTCGCGAGTATAACATGCGCCTTCGAGGGGCTGCCCGCTGCGGTGTTGGGTTAAGATCAAGTGTTCGACCACTCCATGGATTCGACATCGATGAGCAAGCGTTCCGCGGTGAACACCGGAGAGGCCCGGCCGGGCGAGGCCTCGGCAGCCCGCGGCGGCCTCGTCGTCCGTGGCGACACGCTGACGATACAGACGCAGGACCGCATCGAGTTGACCGACGTCACGGATCGCGTCATCGCGCTGGTGCGCGAGGCAGGCGTGCGCGAGGGAATCGTCAGCCTCTGGTCGATGCACACGACCTGTGCCGTGTTCATGAACGAGTCGCAGAAGGCGCTGCACGCGGATATCAAGCGTCTGCTCGAGACGATCGTCGACCGCGATGCCGACTGGATGCACAACGATCCCGATCACTCCGACTGCGATCGGTTCAACGCCGATGCCCATCTGCGCGCGATGCTCCTCGGCCACAGCCTCACGCTTCAGATCAGCGGCGGCGAGCTCGTGCTCGGTCAGTGGCAGCGCGTGCTCGTGGCGGAACTCGACGGCCCTCGATCGCGCACGCTGCGGGTGCAGGTGATTGGGATTGCTGAGTGACGAATTCTGAATGCTGAGTGACGAATTCTGAATGTTGAATGCTGAATTCTGAATGTTGTCTCTGCGGACCGGATCCAGTCATGGAAACCCCTGCGGCGAACGGCTGCCGGAGTGGGTTTCTGAGCTTGCAGCTTCCGCCTTCACTTCTCCTGAGGTGTAGCTTCCGCCTGTAGGCGGAAGATCTGACTGCCGAGGAGCGGAAGATCTGAACGATGGAACAAAGACTCGCGACTCTGGGGCTCGCCGACATTGCCGAGAAGCTCGGCGCCAACGAGCGGCTCTCGTTCGACGACGGCGTGCGCCTGTTCGACTGTCCGGATCTTCTCGCTCTCGGCTGGCTCGCGAACCGTGAGCGCGAGAAGAGACACTCAGGCCGGACGTACTACAACTTCAATATTCGCCTCGAAGCCACGAATGTCTGCGTGGCGAGCTGCCTGTTCTGCTCCTTCGCGCGCCTGCGCCCTGGCGACGCCGGGTCCTACACGATGTCGCTCGAGCAGGCCTGGGACAAGCTCCGGGAGCGCGCGCATCAGCCGCTGACCGAGATCCACGTCGTCAATGGCCTGCATCCGGATCTGCCATTCGACTATTACCTGGAGATGCTCCGCGGATTCAAACGGATCCGGCCGGGCATCCACCTCAAGTGTTTTACCGCGGTCGAGATTGCGTTTTTCGCCGATCTTTACAAGATGACCGACGAACAGGTACTGCGTGACCTGCAGGCCGCGGGGCTCGATTCGCTGCCAGGCGGCGGTGCCGAGATCTTTGCGGAACGAGTGCGTCGCAAGATCTGTCACGACAAGTGCGGCTCGGATCGATATCTGGCGATTCACAAGATCGCGCACGGGCTCGGCATGCGAACGAACGTGACGATGCTCTATGGCCACATCGAGACGAAGGCGGAGCGCGTCGACCACATGCTTCGGGCCCGCGCGCTGCAGGACGACAGCGGCGGCTTTCAGGCCTTCATTCCGCTCGCGTTCCATCCTGACAACAACCAGATGCGTAAGCTGCCGGCGCCGAGCGCAACCGAGACGCTTCGCGTTCACGCCGTGTCGCGGCTGATGCTCGACAACATCCCGCACGTGAAAGCGTTCTGGATCGCGACGGGTGTCGAGGTTGCGCAGCTTGCGCTGTGGTTTGGCGTGGATGACCTGGACGGAACTGTCCAGGAAGAGAGGATTTACCACATGGCTGGCGCCCGGACGCCCGAAGCGATGACGACGGGCGCGATCAGGCGCCTTATACGCACCGCAGGCCGCGATCCCATCGAACGGGATACGCTTTACAACGTTGTAACTGGCCCCGAAGCCCCCGATGAGGCGCCAGCCTTGGTACAATGAATGTATTGTTCCTGGGAGCTGGCTGCTTAGTGCTCCGTGGCTTCCGCCGTTAGTTAGTGCTCCGTAGCTTCCGCCTTTAGGCGGAAGGACAGGCAATGGACATCAAACTCCTGACCGACGTCGAAAAGGCGAGCATCGGCGAGCGCCAACCGCTCCCCGAGCGATACCTCCGCCTCTCGGACGACGAGATGGACGAGCGGATTGCCGCTGCGAAGAAGACGCTCGGCGACCGCGTCGTGATCCTCGGGCATCATTACCAGCGCGACGAAGTCATCAAGTTCGCGGACTACATCGGCGACTCGCTCAAGCTCGCCAGGGCGGCTGCCTCACGAGGAAAAGCCGAGTTCATCGTTTTCTGCGGCGTGCATTTCATGGCGGAGAGCGCCGACATTCTCCGTGCCCCGCATCAGAAGGTCGTGCTTCCAGACCTCGCCGCTGGCTGTTCGATGGCCGATATGGCCGCTCCCGATCAGCTCGACATCTGCTGGCGCGAGCTTGGCGAGATGGGAATCCGGACCGACGCCGTCGAGAACGGGCGCGCCGGCGTCATACCCGTCACCTACATCAATTCGTCGGCAGCTATCAAAGCCTTCGTTGGCGCGCACGGCGGTATCGTCTGCACATCGACGAACGCCGCGGCTGTAATGAAGTGGGCATGGGAGCATGGCGAGAAGCTCCTGATGCTGCCCGACCAGCATCTCGGTCGGAACACAGCCTTCAAAATGGGCGTGCCGCTCGAAGAGATGGTCGTGTGGGATCCGAACGAGATCTGGGCCGGCCTCCAGCCTGATCAGGTGAAGACGGCCAAGCTCATCCTGTGGAAAGGCCACTGTTCTGTCCATACGCGATTCACGGTTGCGCAGATCGACGCGTTCAGGAAGAAGTATCCGAGCGGCCAGGTCGTCGCGCATCCCGAGTGCACGTTCGATGTCGTGCAGGCCGCCGATCGCAGCGGATCGACGGAAGCCATCATCAAGATCGTGAAGGAGAGCCCGGAACGCAGCATCTGGGCCGTCGCCACAGAGGTCCACCTCGTCAATCGTCTCGCGCACGAGGTGGCCCCTGCCCGCACTGTGGTCACCCTCGATCCGTTCGGCTGCCTCTGCTCGACAATGTTCCGCGTGTCGCCCAACCACCTGCTCTGGATCCTCGAGGGGCTCGTCAACGGCGAGATCCACAATCAGATCATCGTGCCCGACGATCAGAAGCGCGACGCGAAGCTCGCCCTCGACCGAATGCTAGAGATTAAGAACTAGACTTCATCGCCAGCCGCCAGCCGCCAGCCGCGAGATCTCGGTACGATTTCACTGATATAAGATGATCGTTTGGAAGGAGACAGAGAAATGGCGCATGAAGTCCCACCGCTCCCATACGACTACAACGCCCTGGAGCCGCACATCGACGAGCAGACGATGCGGATTCACCACGACAAGCATCATGGGGCGTACGTGACCAACCTGAACGCCGCGCTGGAGAAGCATCCCAACCTCCAGCAGAAGAGCGCGGATGACCTGATTCGTGGCATCAACAGCGTGCCCGAAGACATCCGGACGGCCGTCCGGAACAACGGCGGCGGTCACGTGAACCACACGATGTTCTGGCAGATCATGGGCCCGGGTAAGGGTGGCCCGGCGACGGGCGCCGTGGCCGATGCGATCAAGTCTTCCTTCGGCAGCTTCGACAGCTTCAAGGAACAGTTCGCGAAAGCCGGCACGACGCGGTTCGGCAGCGGGTGGGCCTGGCTGCTCGACGCGGGCGGCAAGCTCGTGATCGAGAGCACCGCGAATCAGGACAGCCCGTTGATGGAAGGAAAGAAGCCCATTCTCGGACTCGACGTGTGGGAACACGCCTACTACCTGAAATATCAGAATCGCCGACCCGACTACATCAGCGCCTGGTGGAACGTCGTCAACTGGGACGAGGTTAATAAGCGCTTCCGTTGATTGCGGATTGCGGATTGGCGACTGCGGATTTTTTGATTGCGGATTGCGGATTGAGATTGCGGACTGCAGATTGAGATTGCCGATTTGGCCGCCCGTTGGGCCTTGTCAATCGGCACTCGACAATCTCAATCGACAATCCGCACTCTCAATCGACAATCCGCAATCGTTCAAATCGGCAATCATCAATCCGCAATCCGCATTTCTTCGATGGCTTTGACCAGTTCGTCATGTGAAGGAAACTCCGTCTGCCGGCTTGCGATGAATGAGTAGCGAATTGCGCCGGACCGATCGATGAGGAACACAGCGGGCCGGGCAATGTTGTACGCGTCCAAGCCCCAGGCGTGCCACACCCCGTAGGCTCGTGCGACCGCGCGCGTTTCGTCAATCAGGATATCGAAGGGGAGGCCCGTCTCCTCGATGTAGCGGCGCACCGCCAGCGACGACTGCGCTACCACGACGACGACGTGGACTCCGCGTTCGCGATAGGCGGGGGCGTTCTCTGCCAGTTCACCGAACCGGCGGCGGCAGTTCGGTCACCAGGTGCCGCGATGAAACGCGAGCAGCACCGCCCCTTCTTGAAGAAACTGCGCCAGCGAGCGCACCTCTCCCTTCTGGGTTGGCAACTCGAATGGTGAGGCCTGGCGGAGTGTGGATGCGTGTCCCATCAGAACAACTTTATGTCCACCATCTCGCCGGCCTCCACGATATCTGTCTGCGCGGGAATCTCGATGTAGCCATCCGCGTGGGCCATGCTCGTGATGTCCCCCGATCCTTTGAACGCTGGCACCGCCGCGCCGTCGATGACGCGGACGGTATAGAACTGGTGCCGCCCGGTCGTTGACACGACGCGTCGCGCCAGCGGTACCCTGATCTGTCGCGGCTCATAGGCGGGCAAGCGCGCCATTCGCCGCAGCATCGGGATCACGAGCAGATGTGCGTTCGAGAGACAGGACGTTGGGTTGCCGGGCATTCCAAGCACCGGTTTGCCGCCGACCTTCCCAAGAATGGTGGGCTTTCCTGGCTTCACCGCAATGCCGTGGAAGATGATCTCGCCCGTCTCTTGGAGCGCGTCCATCATCAGGTCGCGCTCGCCTACGGAACTCCCGCCGGAAAAGATGATCAGGTCGGCGGACGCCGCGGAGCCGATCGCGCGAACGAGATCCGGCAGGGTGTCGGGCACCGTCTCGGCGATCGTTGTGGTTCCGCCGTGCGATCGAATGATCGACGAGAGCGTGAACCGGTTGATGTCGTAGATTTGTCCCGAGCCGAGCGGCTCCCCGGGCTCGACGATCTCGTTTCCCGTGGAAAAGATGGCGACGTGCGGTCTCGCGTACACATCAACAGCGGTAGCGCCGACAGCCGCCAGCACTCCGATGTGGGCGGCATTCAGTACGATCCCGGGGGCGAGAACCGACTGTCCCCTCGCAACATCAGCCGCACGTCGTCCGACATGCTGTCCTGGGTAGACGGGCGTGAAGACCCGAACGCCGTCGTCGGTCTTTTCCGTTTCTTCAACCATCACCACCGCGTCCGCGCCCCCAGGCAGCGGCGCACCTGTGGCGATCTCGGCGCATTCGCCGTTCGATATCGGCCGGGCCGCCGCCGCACCCGAATAGAGCGTGTCGATTGAACGCAGCAGTTTCGCGTCGTAGCGGCCGGCGCCAAACGTGTCCTGCGCGATGACCGCGTAGCCGTCCATGGCCGCGCGATCGAACGGCGGCACGTCAATCGTGGAGATCACAGGAGCGGCAAGCACTCGACCGGAGGCATCATCGATCGGAACCCGCTCGAGGCGCTCCAGCGGTGCCGCAGCCTCCATCGCGAAGGCCCTGGCATCCTCGACCGGAATCGTTTCTCGAAGAGGGCGCATGGTCGTCATCGCTGCAGCTCGCGGACAACGTGGCCGATCTCGGGGAGGATCAGCTTGTCCATCGCCAGCCTGACCGCGCGCTCAGACCCGGGCAGCGCAAACACAGCCGTCGACCCGATGGTTCCCGCGCAAGCGCGGCTCAGCATCGCCGCCGAACCGATTTCCTCGTAGCTGAGCATGCGGAAGAGCTCGCCGAATCCGTCGAGCCGCTTATCGAGCAGCGTGACGATCGCTTCGTAGGTGCTGTCGCGCGATGTGATGCCCGTGCCGCCGGTCGTGACAATCAGCGGCACTTCGGCGGCGGCCGCCCGGACCAGTTCGCGTACCGCCGCTGGATCATCGGGCACGATGTGGCGTCCCGCGAGGGTGTGTCCCGCACCCGTCAGCGCGGCAGTGATGGCGTCGCCGCTCGCGTCGGTGCTGGACGTACGGGTGTCGCTGATCGTCAGCACCACGCATCGTACGCTCGCCGGCGCATCCTTCCGGTGACTCTCGACCGACACGGCCCGATTATAGCGAGTGGCGATTGCCGGATGATATAATCGGGGTTTGCGCGCCCTTAGCTCAGTTGGATAGAGCGTCTGGCTACGAACCAGGAGGTCGCAAGTTCGAGTCTTGCAGGGCGCACCATTCCTTTCAGCGTCAGTTCAGACAGCGACGAGCCCGTGGCGCGTCGTAGTTCGTCGGAGTTCACACGAACGAAGGCGGGCAGGGCGCACCAACCTTCGCTCATGATTCAGGCGAAGGTTGCCCGCCGTAGCCTTCGGCGAAGGCGGGCTTTATCGCCAGGCCCGAGCTTCGGCTGGCAAGCCAATCGTCTTCACCAAACCCCGTCACTCTCGAATCGGTCGGCTGCGGGACTGATCGCCGACTGACAAATGACGGACAATCTGCGGCGTCGCTGCGTCGTCTTGATGTCAGAGTGTCCGAGCATCAGCTGGATGATGCGGATATCGACTCCATCGGCCAGCAACCGGCAGGCGCCCTCGTGCCGCAGATCGTGCCAGTGCAAATCAATCTGCCGCAGCTTCTCGCGATCGACCCGAGCTCCAGGTCTCACGCGCTTCGTTTCGTGCGTAGGCGACCAGCAGGAGTGATTCCCAGGCCGTCTTGAAGGCCAAACGGACGGTCAGCAATGGCTAAGGCGATCAAGGGGACGAACAGCGACGCGCCACGCGGAGAACGCGTCGGTGACGGACGCGGGCGTACGCCATCGCTCCTTCACCGACGAGTCTACGAGGCTTAGGCAGCGGCCGGGACCCCTGCGATCTGCCGCTCGAGTCCCTTCGGATCCGCGAAGAAGGCCGGCCCCGTGCCCTGGCTCATCTTGTCGGGAAAGATCTCCTCGTTGCCCGCGATGATGCCCGCGACAATCGCCCGCGCGGCGTCCGCCGGCGACGCCTTCTCGAGCGTCAGCACCTCGCCCATCTTGGTGTCAATCGGGCCCGGATACACGCCAAACACCTGCGTGCCCTGCCGCCGCAGCATCGCGCGCGTGACCTGCGTGAGCGAGTGCGTTGCGGCTTTCGAGGCGCTGTACGCCGCGAGAATCGGGAAGCTGACGAACGAAGCCACCGAATTGAGGTTGGCGATGGCGCCGCCGCCATTTCTCGCGAGCACTGGCGCGAAGGCCTGCGTGACCGCGAAAGTGCCGAGGAAGTTGACTTCCATCTCCTGTCGCCCGCCCTCGATCCACTTCGGATCGGTGAATTCGCCACCGAAGAAGCCGACGATGCCCGCGTTGTTGACCAGGAGATCGACGTCCGTCGCGGTGGCGGCGGCGGTTGCGATCTGCGCCGCGTTGGTCACATCGAGCTGGAGCGGCACGACGCGTGAGCCGTGGCGGTCCACGAGCGGGTCGAGCGTCGAGATGTTGCGGGCGGCGGCGTACACTTTTTTCACGCCGGCCGCGACGAGCGCGTCCACGATGGCTTCGCCGATGCCGCGGTTGGCGCCGGTGACGAGTGCGGTCTTGGTTGAGAGTGTGTAACCCATGGTGAGACTCCTGACGATCTCGCGATGCGCGAGACTGAACGCGGCAACTCGCCTGCGGGAAGCCGAGAACAGACCGTTCTGTCTATTCATGGCGTTGACAATAGACCGATCTGTCTGTATTGTCAAGGGGTGCCGCAGAACACCAGGAAACGGACGAAAACCTCCGAAATCGGCGTCCGTGACCGCCTTCTCGACGCAGCCGATCGCCTGTTCTATCGGGAGGGCGTACGGGCTGTGGGTATCGACCGTGTCCTGGCGGAGGCCGACGCGGCGAAGGCGTCGCTCTATCAGCACTTTGGCTGCAAGGACCAGCTCGTGGCGTCGTACCTCGAGCGCCGAACCGTGGACGCCCGCGCGAACATCGAGACGTACCTCGCCGATACGCCGCCGTCACAACGCGCGCTCAAGTTTTTCGACTGGGTGGTGGAGTGGGCGGAGTCGAAGGACTTCCGCGGTTGCCCGTTGCAGCATGCGGTGAGCGAGCTCACCGATGCGGCCCATCCGGCGCGCGCCATTGCGCACGGTCAGCGAGAGTGGTTCGCGGAACGTTTCCGCGAGTGGACGACGGCGGCGGACGTGAAGGACGCGAAAGCGACGGCTCGCGCTCTTATGGTGCTGTTCGACGGCGCCGTCGCGGGGTCCGAGGTTGACGGGCCGCAGCGAGCGAGGGACGCTCGATGGCTGGCTAAGAAGTTGTTGGCCGGCTGAACGCAAGCGCATGCTTGGTTGCGTGATACCAGGCGCCCAGAAGCGTGTAGAACTTCCCGCCCATAGACGTGATGTTCACGATCGTGCTGACACCGAAGCGTCGCGAGGCACATTCGATTCAAGCGTACCTGACGATCGCTTCGATGTGAAGCCGTAAACGTCCGGTCGCCGAATTGGGATCAAGCGTCGGAATGGCAGGGACCAACCTTTCGCGAATCCCCGGGCGCGAACCTTCGCTCACGCTTGCGAACCTTTAGCTGAGATAAGGGTTCGCAAGCGCCTCCTTCGATCGTCACCTAAGCCGCGAGGTCTTCCAAAACCAGGATATCATCTCCACTCACAATGTGAGTGGAACATCTGAAATGACGCCGTCGTCCAACTGCGAGACGCCATGAATCCAGACACGATGACGCCGCTGCTCAAGGGAACCGTCGACTTGCTGATCCTGCAGTCGCTGCGCCAAGGGCCTCAACACGGCTATGCGGTGTCGCGCTGGGTTCACGAACGGACCGATGGCGTGCTCGGCGTCGAAGACGCGGCCTTGTATCAGGCCCTCCACCGTCTCGAGGACAAAGGGCTCGTCGAATCCGAGTGGGGACTGTCGGAGAACAACCGCCGGGCCAAGTATTACCAGCTGACCAGTGAGGGTCGACGCCAGCTGCGCGTCGAAGTGTCGCTGTGGACGCGGTATGCGGAGGCAGTGTTCAAAGCCATTCAGACCGCGTGAGGTATCGCATGAAACGTCCGGGCGTCAGGAGACTCTTTCGGTTTTCGCGTCGCAGCCGCGAGGGCGTGCGCGAGGACGTCCATGAGGAATTCAACTTTCATATCCAGATGCGAACAGAGGAGCTCGTTCGATCGGGCCTGACCGACAGGGAGGCACGCGCTCGAGCGCTGCAGGAGTTCGGCGATGCCGAAAGGGGTGCCGCGGTCTGTGTCAGGCACGGCGATCGCATCGAACGACGTCGCTGGATCGCACAGTTTCTCGGCGAGTTTGGACAAGACACCCGTCTTGGCGTGCGCCTGATCGCACGAAACCCCTGGTACTCGACGGCCGCGATTCTCACGTTAGCGATTGCCATTGGCGGCAACACGGCGGTGTTCAGCCTGGCGAACGCACTGTTGTTCAAGCCGTTGCCGGTGCAGGCGCCGCGCGAGCTCGCGCGCGTGCGGGCTGGCGAGAGCCAGATGTCTTGGCTGAACTACCGGGATCTTGCTGAACGGAACCACGTTTTGTCCGACATGGTCTCGCACCGAAGAGTGGTCGCCGGGATGGGTGTCGCCGCGGCCCCGGTGCGCCTATGGGGCGAGCAGACCAGCGCCAATTATTTCAGCGTGCTGGGGGTTCCTGCGGCGATCGGACGCACCTACATGCCCTTCGACACTCGCCAAGACCTGGTCGTTCTTGCCGACCATGCCTGGCGGGCGCGTTTCGGAAGCGATCCATCCGCTGTTGGTCGTCTGTTACTGCTGAATGGGCGTTCGTACGAAGTCATCGGAGTGATGCCATCTGGATTCAGGGGCGTAGCACCTGCGGGACTGCTGCACGACTTCTGGACTCCGGTTGACGATGCGGCGTCGAACGGCATGCTTCGCGATCGTGGTGCGACGCGATTTCAAGTGTTCGGACGGTTGATTCACGGCGTGAGTCATACGCAAGCGCAGGCGTCGCTGGGAGCGGTCGGCCAGCAAATCATCGCCGATCATCCGGATGTCCCCGGCACCTTCGCGCGAATGGAAGTGTTGCCTCTCGACGGCATCGGCGCATTTCGCGGCATGTCCGATCTGATCCTTCCGCTTCTCGGGTTTCTCACACTGAGCGCTGTCGTCGCCGCGCTCGTGCTGCTGATCGGCTGCGCGAACATCGGTGGACTGTTGCTGGGTCGTGCTGCCGCACGCCGCAAGGAAATTGCGGTGCGTCTGGCGCTTGGCGCAGGGCGAGGCCGCCTGGTGCGTCAGCTCCTCACCGAGAGCCTGGTGCTTGCGATTATTGGCTGCGGTGCTGGTGTGCTGCTCGCGGCGTGGCTGACGAGCGCCGTGAATCCGTTGCTGTCCCGACTGCCTGTCCCGATGGCGTTCGATCTCGGAATCGATCGCCGGGTCCTCGTATACGCGCTTGGTATTTCAACCACGGCCACGTTCATCTTTGGTCTGGCGCCAGCCAGGCGCGCGGCGCGATTCGACCTCGTCTCATCACTCAAAGACGAAGCCGCCGGCTCGGTGGTGCGGCATCGACTGCGGCGAGCGCTCGTCCTGGGGCAGGTCACGACCTGCACCGTCCTGTTGATCTGGAGCGGCTTGTTCCTGCGCTGCCTTGGCAAGATCGCCGACATCGATCCGGGGTTCGACCCACGCGGCGTATTGCTCGCTCGCATCGAACTCGACGAGACGACAACTGATCGCGATTTCGGCGAGCGGCTCTTCCTCGAATTAGAGCAGCACGTCCAGTCGGCGCCGGGCGTGATGTCGGCAGCAGCGGCCACGGTCGTCCCGCTCTCGCTCGACAATGAGGAGTTCGACGTCATTCGCGAATCAGACCCGGGTAGTGGCGACTCTCCGCTGCGTCACAGGGTGTTCGCCAACAGGCTGACGCCCGGATGGTTCGAGACGGTTCGAATCCCCCTGCTGGCTGGCCGCGACTTCATGCTCACCGATCGCAAGGGCACACCGCTCGTTGCCATCGTCAACGAGACATTGGCGCGGCAGTTTTGGAACGGAAATGCGCTTGGCAAGCGATTGAGGATCCCGGGGCCCTCAGAGCGCGTGGTGGAAGTCGTCGGAATCGTTCGCGACAGCAAATACTGGACGCTCGGCGAGGACGTCGTCCCAACGATCTATCTTCCACTCCGCCAGAATTACGTGCCCTGGATGACTCTCCATGTTCGGACGGAAGACATGCGAAGCACGATGTCGGTCATCACGCAGTTCATGCGCAGTCAGGCGCCTGACACGTTCGTGGATCTGACGCCGATGGAAGCGACCGTCGCCACGGCAATGGTACCGGCTCGCGTTGGCGCATGGGTGACGGCGTCGTTCGCAATCGTCGCGATGTCGCTGGCCGCGCTCGGAGTCTACGGTCTGGTGGCGTTCAGCGTCGTGCAGCGAACGCGTGAAATCGGCGTACGAAAGGCGATCGGCGCTGGCACATGGGACGTGGTCCGCTTGATCATCGGCGAGAACATGCTGCTGACGCTGACAGGACTTGGCGCCGGGATGCTGATTGGTGTCCTGGGCGCGAATCTGCTGCGGACATTCATTGCCGGCGTGTCGCCGACAGACGCGGTCACGCTCGCAGCGAGTGCCGTGCTGGTTTGTGGAGCCGCGTTGATGTCCAGCGCATTTCCCGCCACACGTGCGGCGCGCGTGAACCCACTGGTGGTATTTCGGGACGCTTGATGCCGACCGCCGCAATCCGTCCCAGGCTCGCGTCGCGCACGTTGACGTTCTCGTCGTGCGCCGAGGCGAGAATGATGGACGCGACACGCGCCTGTTCGACGCCGCGTCCGCCGATGAGACCGAGATCCCATAGCGCGTTGGCCCGCGGTCCTTGCTCGCCGCTGCGCCCGATCGGCTCGAGACGATCGACAGTCTCGGTGTTCTTCTCTAGCTTACGTGCCACGATGTCGATCTCGACCCGTTGTCAATCTCGCGCTTTCCGTCGGATGAATGCCGTCGTGGTGGCGCTAAATCCGGGGTATTGCGCGCAAGTTGGTGCAACCGGCGCCGAGAGCTCCCCAATGGTCGCGCACCTTTGCCGCCGGCGCTGCCAGAACATACGCCGCCTTTTGAAAGTCCAGTGGGTCAACCAGCCGCGTCGAGCTGAGGCGAAGGGCGATGATCGGACGCCACTTCAGCGAGCGAATCAACTCGGGCGTGCGCACATTCGAGTCTTGCAGGGCGCACCATTCCTTTCAGCGTCAGTTCAGACAGCGACGAGCCCGTGCCGCGCCGTAGCTCGTACGAATTCAAGCGAGCGAAGGCGGGCAGGGCGCATGACTTTACTTTATCGGGGGACTTCGTCCCCCGACCCCCATACTCGTTCGCGCAAAGCCGTCCCCCTCCTTGACCGGGCGGTGCTACAATTCGTGAAGCTCCCCGCAAACGCCGCGAGCCCCCGCGATTGCACTGTCCACGATGACCGAAAAGACCGTCGTCGAGCTGCTCGATGAGCTGCGCACGATGCGCGACCAACTCGAACAGCACCGCGATTCGGAAGACGCCCGTCGCCGCGCCGAAGATGCGCTCCATCGAAGCGAGGTCCGGTTCCGGGAGCTGGTCGAGCAGAGCCTCGGCCTGATCTGTACGCACGACCTGGACGGCGTGCTCCTGTCCATCAACCCGGCGGCGGCGCATGCGCTCGGCTACGACCCGGAAGAAGGCATCGGCGTCAATCTCCGGGAGTTTCTGTCGCCGAGCACGCGCCACCTGTTCGACAAGTATCTGCAGCGCATCCGGGAGAACACGATCGACACCGGACTGATGCGCGTCGTGACGAAGGACGGTGTCGAGCGGATCTGGATGTACCGGAACGTGCGCATCACCGACGCAAACACGGCGCCGCACGTGGTGGGGCACGCGCTCGACATCACGGATCGCATCGAAGCCGAGGAAGCGCTTCGGGCGAGCGAACAGAATCTCAAGCGGGCGCACGACGAGCTCGACCGGCGCGTTCAGGACCGTACGGCGCAATTGCGCGACGCTATCGATCGTTTGCGCGCGGAAGCGGCGAGCCGACAACAGGCTGAGCGCGACCGTGTCGAACTGCTGCACCGCGAGCGGCAGGCGCGCGAGGAGGCGGAAACCGCGAACCGCCTGAAGGACGAATTCCTGGCCGCCGTCTCGCACGAGCTCAGAACCCCGCTGACGGTGATTCTCGGTTGGGTGGAACTCGCCAAGGCAGGGCAGGTCCCGGCGGACCGCCAGGCGGAGCTGATCGAGCGTATCGGACAAAACGCCGCAACACTGACACGGCTCGTCAACGATCTCCTGGACATTTCGCGCCTGACCTCGGGTCGCTATGCACTGGATCTCGGCACCGTATCGCTCGTCGACGTGCTCGAGAGCTCAATCGAAAGCCTGCGTCCGAGCGCGGAGGCGAAAGGTCTGGTGATCGAGAGCCGGTTCGCGTCAGATACCGGCACCGTGCACGGCGACGTGACGCGATTGCAGCAAGTGGTCTGGAACCTGTTGTCCAACGCTGTGAAGTACACGCCGCCAGGCGGCACCGTATCGCTGTCGACCGAACGGACCGGCGGCTCGCTCGAGATTCGCGTCAGCGACACCGGCCAGGGCATTTCACCGGAGTTCCTCCCCCACGTCTTCGAACCATTCCGCCAGGCAAGCGCCGGCACGACACGTACCGACCCCGGACTCGGTTTGGGACTCGCCATCGTCCGCCACCTCGTTCACCGGCATGGCGGAACCGTTCGCGTAGAGAGCCTGGGCCTCGGGTTGGGCGCGACCTTCGTCGTCCAGCTGCCGGTCCCCGTGGCCGGCAAGCCTGCGGACATGGAGCACAATCTGGAACGCGCGCAGCACGCCGGTGTCTCGCGTTTGGACGAGGTGCGTGTGCTGGTCGTCGAAGACGATAGGGAATGCCGCGAGCTGCTGCAGGTGATTCTGGAGAGCGCGGGCGCACGGGTTACAGCGGCAGCATCGGCTCGCGACGCGATGGACTCGCTGACGAGATCCCAGCCTGACGTTCTCGTGAGCGATATCGGGATGCCCGGCGAAGACGGGTTCGCGCTGATTCGCAGGATCAGAAAGCTCGACGGCGCGATCGCGAGGATTCCTGCTCTGGCGCTCACGGGCTATGCGCAGACGGCAGGCTCCGACGCCGTCAGACCCGAGCGGTTCCAGCGGATCGCAGTCAAGCCGATCGATCCGCGAGAGCTGGTAGCAATCGTCGCCGACCTCGCCTCGAAAGCCTAGTGTCAACGACCTGGCGTTCGAGGGGACGAACGCCGGGATGACGCTCATCGGTAGGTGCGATAAACCTTTCAGAGCCCGCCTCCGTCTAAGTACGCGTTTGTAGAAGAAACATGGCCAAAGGTGACTTCGTCGGCGAGTTCGAGCTCTACGTGCTGCTCGCGCTCGCGCATCAGGGTGAGGAAGCGTACGGCGTCCCAATCCGACGGGAGATCGAAGCACGCACCGGCCGGACGATTGCGATTGGGGCTGTCTACGCGACGCTCGCACGCCTGGAGGACAAGGGGCTCGTGCGCTTCCGCATTTCGGATCCGCAGCCACATCCTGGCGGGCGCGCCATAAAGTACTTCAGCCTCACCGCGGCGGGCACTCGCGCGCTTCGTCATTCCACGAAGATGCTCGCGCGCATGATTGCCGGGCTCTCGCCGGAACTGCGAGGCGGCGAGTGGTAAACAGGCCGGCCTCGCCATCGCCACCGCGGCTGGCGCAGGTGCTGGTTCGCCTGCTCTCCGCAGCCGACAATCACGCGTTCATCGCCGCCGATCTCGAGGAGGAATTCGCTGACATCGCCGCCGCGGCAGGGGCGGTGGCCGCGCGCCGCTGGTACTGGAAGCAGACCTGTCTTTCGCTGCTGCCGCTCCTGCGACATCGCCTGTCCACCGCGATCTCATCGTGGATGATGTTCATCGCGCGCGCTCTGCGCGGAGGGAAAACGTCGATGTTCCAGAGCTTCGCTACGGATCTGCGTTACGGGTGGCGTATGAGCCGGCGGGCTCCCATTGTTACGCTTTCCGTCACCATTGCCGTCGCCCTCGGCATCGCCGCCAGCACCGCGATCTTCAGCGTGATGGAGGGTGTGTTTCTGCGGCCGCTGCCGTTTCCCGCTCCCGACCGGCTCGTACGGTTCAGCACGACGATCGCGAATTTCGGCCGGGCCCCCGAGGTGAATTACCTCGACGCGCAGGACTGGAAAGCAGCGTCGACATGCCTCGAGGGGATCGCGTTGTATGACGTCGAGCCAGGAACCGTCCGGATCGGCGACGCGGCGCCCTTTTCGGCCACGCTGATGCTCGCGACCGTCGAGGTGTTGCCGGTGCTCGGCATCCAGCCGCAGATCGGCCGCGCGCTGCGGCCCGAAGAGTACCGTTTCGGTGGGGACCCTGGCGTTATGCTTGGAAGCAAGTTCTGGAAAGCGCGTTTCGGCGGCGACCCTTCCGTGATCGGCCGCACACTGCAGATCGGTGCCGCACGACACATTATCGTTGGCGTTCTCTCTCCCGAGGCCGATCGGTTTCCTGCCGGCGGCGCCGACGTGTGGACCGCGCTCACGTTCCCGCCATCTTCCTTTCTAAACCAGCGCGGGTCGATCGCTCTCGCTGCAATCGGTAGATTGCGGCGCGATGTCACTCTGGCGGCAGGCCGGACCGAAATCTCCACGATCGCGGCACGGCTGGCCGTGGCGTATCCCAACACGAACCGCGATCGCGCGGTACTTATCGACGCGTTGCAGGACGCGATGGTCGGGCGGATCAAACCGATGATGATGCTGCTCGCACTATCGGTGGCGATGCTGCTGGCCGTCGCCTGTGCGAACATCGCGAATCTGCTCCTGGCGCAGGCGCATGCGCGCAGCCTCGAGCTCGGGATCCGAGGCGCCCTCGGTGCGTCGCCGGGTCGGCTGGCACGACAGCTCTGGACGGAAAGCCTCGCGCTCTTTGCCATCGCTGGCGCGTTGGGCGTGGCGCTCGCGCCACCCCTCGCGCAGTGGCTGGTCTCCCGGTATCCCGAAACGCTTCCGCTCGCGGCGGACGTGAGACTCGACGGCCGCGTGCTGGGGATTGCGGTCGCCTGCACGCTCATCGCTGCGCTGCTCGCTGGCCTGCCGCGAGCGCGCCGCCTGCGCGACATACGAGTCGGCGCAGAACTTTGCGGCGATGCGCGAACCGGAATCACGAGAGCACACCGTCGCACGACCAACGTCTTCGTGGCGGCGCAGGTCTCGGTATCACTCGTGCTGCTGTTCGGTGGCATCCTCCTGCTTCGAACGTTCATCAACCTCACGTCGACGGCGCCCGGGTTCCACCCTGACGGCGTGGTGACGATCCGCGCATCGATCCCGCCTTTGCCACACGGCGATGCGGCGCAGGTCGCGGCCTTTCAGGACACCCTGCGCGACGCCGCCGGATCGCTGCCGGGCGTCAGCGCTGCTGCGCACGCGATGTTCATTCCGTTTGCGCCAGGATCGTGGGGCGACGGCTACCGTCGCACGGGCACGGACGACGGTGCGCCGCGAGGGCCGATGGCGCACTTCTTCATGGTGAGCCCGGAGTACCTCAACGTCATGAGCCTGCCGATCCTTCGCGGGCGCGGGTTGTCCAGTTCCGATCGCGCCGGCGCTGCACCCGTGATCGTCGTGAGCGAGACGTTCGCGAAGACTGCGTTTCCCGGTCAGGAGGCGATCGGCCGGCGTATCGAGTGGAACGACGGGACGTGGGAGATCGTCGGCGTGACCGGCGACATGCGTCATGCAGCGCTCAGCGATCCGTTCGACGCTGATGTCTACGTACCGCGCCGTCAGGTCGTGCGCGACAATACGTGGCTCTTGCTCAAGACCAACCGCCCCGCCGCAGCGGTCCTCGCCGAGTTGCAGGAGCGCATAAAGTCCATCAACCGCGATGTCGCATTGACTGACGCGGAGACCATGCAGGCGCGACTGGCGGAGAGCGCTGCTCCCGAGCGATTCCGCGCAATCGTGACCGCTACGCTTGCCGGCCTGACGCTCCTCCTCGCCATCGTCGGCCTGCACGGCGTCGTGTCGTACGCGGTCACCCAGCGGACGCGGGAGATCGGCGTCCGGCTGGCGCTCGGGCAACGCCCGGCCGCCGTCGTAGGTGCGGTTCTATTCGACACGCTGCGAACCATTGCGGCCGGCGCGGTGCCAGGCGTGCTCGCGTCCGTCTATGCAGGCCGATGGCTGTCGTCAGTCGTGATGGTGAACGCCGATCAGACGGCGGTCCTGGCCGCCGTCGTCGGAATTTTCGTGGCGGCCGCCCTCGCCGCGGCCGCGGGTCCGGCGTGGCGTGCGAGCCGGGTCGATCCAATCATCGCGTTGCGCACATCCTAAAGCCGCCAACAAGCCCTCGATGTGCGCCGCCAGGCAGCGGCGTCCAGACCGGTTCACAGTCGAGCCACTCTTCGACTTGTTGCCACCCCTCGCAGCGATCGACGAGCCGTTCGGCCCGAGTCCCTGCATTCGCTCCTCCGACAGCAGTTGTTCGCTTATCCCGTTTTGATCGTTGTACGTGGTCGGATGGGTCTTGCTTCTGGCAGCAGGGCAAACCGCGAGGAGAGCGTCATGAGGTTCAAGTCTCAGAAAGTCGGAGGATTTCGGGTGTTCGCCGTCGCTGGCGTCAATACCATCTCGTTTGGCATCAACGCGACGACGACAGCCAAGAAGGGTCTTCTCGGCTTTTCAGTCGAGCGATTCGATCCCACTGAAAACCAACGCTTTACGATGCCAGGCTTCAAGGTCTTCAAGTCGGTCATCCCGAATCCCGGACCGCACCTGCAGGTCAGTACCTTCGATCAGCCTGTGCAGAGCTTCTTGTGGGATGACTTCACCGCCAAGCCTGACCGCGTCTATGAGTACACATTCCAACCGCTGCGGGGGAAGCCCAAAAATCTCGACCGCAGCGCGACGCCCATCACGATCAAAGTGAGAACGGAGCCGCTCTTCACGAAAAACGACCATGACGTGTTCTTCAACCGAGGCGTGGCGAGCAGCCAGGCCTACGAACGGCTGTTTGACAACAAGAAGCCCGACGAACAGCCGACGAAGGCGAAGCAGGAGGAGGCTCTCGACTGGCTGACGCGGGATCTCGACGAGGCGATCGAGAAATTCATTGCCAGCGCCGGGAGTAACGACACTCTCCTCTGCTGCTTTTACGAGTTCCACTACATGCCCGTGGTCAAAGCGCTCGCTGCCGCGCGTACGAAGATCAAAGAACTGCGGATCATCATCGACGCAAAGGTCAACGAATTCACCGACAAGAAAGGCAAGTTCCACGCGAGCTTTCCACGAAAGGAGAACCTTAAGGCCATCAGCGATGCCGGCATCCCGGCGTCGTGCATCATCCGGCGGGAAAGAAATCCGACGGACATCCAGCACAACAAGTTCATGGTGCTGTTGAAGGGCGCCGCCCAGACGCCGACCGATGTGTGGACCGGCTCCACGAATATCTCGTTGGGCGGTTTCACCGGGCAGACCAACGTCGGCCACTGGGTGCGAGGCGACCAGGCGACGGCATCGATGTTCAAGTCGGTACTGGGACCTGCTCGCAACGGATCCGGGATCGGCAAAGCCGGACGACCAGGCCACGTCCACGAAGAAGAGGAAGGCATATCGCACCGCAGTCGAGGCGTTGGCGCCGACGCCAACGACCCTTGCGGCGATCCCGGCTGGCACCACGGCTGTCTTCAGTCCGCGGTCGGGGTCGAGCGTGCTGGACCTGTACGTCGATCTGGTGGACAAGGCGGATGATCTGTCGTGCATTACCCTGGCCTTTGGTGTGAACGAGAAGTTCAAGACTCAGCTCAAAGACAACACGCCGCAGGGCCACATCACGTTTCTTTTGCTGGAACAGAAGGACAAGCCGCGCAAGAACTCAAAAACGCCGTTCGTTGCCATCAACGCGTCGCAGAACGTCTACAAGGCGTGGGGATCGTTCGTCGCGACGCCGGTGTATCAATGGGCTCGCGAAACCAACGCACGATTTCTCGAGCTCAATACCCACATCGCCTACATCCATTCGAAGTTTCTGCTGCGGGATCCGCTTGGCGCGGATCCGATCGTCGTGACCGGCTCGGCCAACTTCAGCGACGCGTCGACGAACTCGAACGACGAAAACATGCTCATCATCCGCGGCAATCCGCGGGTGGCCGACATCTACTTTACGGAGTTCAACCGTCTGTTCAACCATTACTACTTCAGATCCGTCATCGAGGCGACGACTGCGGCGAAAACGTCGGACGACGCTGAGCTGTTTCTGGCGGAGAAGTCCCAGGACTGGTTGAAGAAGTATGCGCCGGGGAAGCTGCGGGCGAAGCGGTTGAAGATCTATGCGAACATGACCGGTTTCACGACTGCGTGACTCGATGAGCGCTCCGTTTGCCTAGCGCTTGAGCGCCTCCGCGACGAACGCGAACACCTCTTTCGTCACGGGATCGTTTGGCACGCCGATCTCATCGTTGAGACCCTCGTGCGTGGTGTCGCGGCTGACCACCTTTGCGGAAATCCCCGCTGTCTGGAGAACGGCGGCCAGGCGTCGAGCCTGTGCGGCAGTGTCGGGGTTGCCCGCGATGTGGAGGACGAGGAACGGTGGAATGCCCTTGTTCGCCGCGACGTGCGTCACGGCGGAGAAGTCGCGATGCTTCGCGGGGTCATTGCCGAACTTCTGTCGATGACCGTTGGTTGGCAATGGCAAGTGGTGTACCCGAGCACGCGTTTCGGCCACCTCGATGATTGCGGGGATGTCGAAGGTGTCGGCATCCACGGGCACGCACCCCTTGATCAGTCGTCAGTGAGAAGCCTTCCGCTTTCGCATACTCGATCGTCCGTGCACATCAGCGCGGCGAGCTGACCGCCCGCCGAGTGGCCCATGACCAGCAGTCTGGTCGGATCGCCTCCGTACGTCGCGATGTTCTTATGTACCCAGCCCAGCGCGGTTGCAACGTCGCTGGTCAGGGCGCCCATGTCGACGGTGGGCAGCAGGCGGTAGTTGATGGACACGAAGACGAAGCCGGCCTCCATGAAAGCCTTTGGCTTGACGGCCACCATGCTTTTGTCGCCCGCCTGCCAGCCGCCACCGTGAATCCAGAACACCACGGGCAGATTCTTCGCGCCGTCGGGCGCATACACATCCAGCACTTGCCGTTCGTGCGCCGTCGCATACGGAATATCCCGTGTCACATGCTGGGCGTACGCGTCGGAGACGCAAGCGATGGCAACGAGGAGGAGGCAGGTAAAGTGTTTCATCGAGTGGCTACGAAATCCTCGAACGCGTCCACGAATCGGGCGAGAGCGCCAAGACCACTACTTGGTGTATCCCCGTTCGCGGTAATACTTCAACGCGCCGGGATGCACCGGGATGACTCTGCTGACGGCGACCGTCTGAGGGTCGTAGTACCACGGCTCGATTTGGACCTGGAACAACTCGCGGTGTTCATCCAGAGCCTTCGCGACTGCGTATGCAAAATCGTCCGGCGCTTCGTCGCGTACATAAATGAGGTGGTTGGGGCGCATCACTGTGGGAATCGGCCGGTCGACGCCGCGGAACAGAGCCAGCGGCACTGTCGCGCGCTCGTAGCCCGGCTCCTGGGCCAGCCTGGCGATCAGCGGTTCTTCGAAATCCAGGAAGACGAGGTCGTTCAACTGGCTGGCCTCATACCAGGATCGCTGCTCCGGTGTGTTCGCCAACAGGCCGGTGCCGATGAAGACATCGGCCGAGGCCCGTTTCTCGCGTGTCACCCGAGTCGGACCGGCCCCCGCTGGCGGCATGATGCCTCCGCCCTTGGCTTTCAGGTCCTCGACCTTGATGCCGTAGTACTCGAAGATGAGCGGGTTGCCTCCGACAATCCAGGTCGGCTCCTTCCGATCCTTGATTTGTTTCAGGTTGGTGATACCGGACTTCTTGCTGGCGGCCGCCAGCATGTACGTGGTCGTTCTGATGACCGCGATGACCCTGTAATTGTGCCGCGGCTTGCGATCCGCGGCGTACGGCCCCGTGCCGTTCCACGCATCGATCAGGTTGGACTCGCTGGTGGCGCTGATGTCTGGCACGGCATCGGGAGGAGGCTCGACGTACTCCGGCTCGCCAATCTGCTCGGGCGGAGGCATGACCGGCTTGGTCTTGTCGCCCATCTCGCGTGGCCCGAACGTCGACCAGCACACCCAACAGATGGTGGTGCGATAGCCGTAGAAGCTGAGAGCGTCGGCGGTGACCTTGGCGAGGATGCCCCACGGACACGCCTTGCACGCACCGGCAAACACCGGCTGCCTGGCCGCGATGCTGGCGGACACCTGGGACCCGTCGGCCTGAGCCGGTCGCGGAGCCTGTGCCGAGAGGACCAGGATCGCGAAGGCTAGACCGAGGAATTGAACGGAACGCCGAATCACGGCGCGTTACCCTCCTCGCTGCCGGCGGCGGAGCGATCAACGTTAGCGCTCAGTCACGCTGGATTGGAGCGACCGTCAAGATGAGGATTATGGTCATAGGCGGAAGACTGCCACCAAACCCCAGCCGTGTCCAGATCGTCTGAGAGGCTCACAGGGCGCGCACTGCCCTCTGTTCAGGACGGAAAGGACGCGAAAGCGTTTGTCGAACAGCTCTTGCGAAAAACCGAACGGATGCGTCGGTGTGCCGACTCACGCGGCCAACGGGTTCTCCCATTTGAGATCAGGGAACTTCGCGAAGTCCCCGTCCGTGGACTGAAGCATGAGCCCGTGCTCAATCGCGAGCGCCGCCAGGTGAGCGTCGGGGACGAGCCGGCTCGTCATCCATGGCGCCTTCAGAAAGCCGCCAACAAGCCCTCGATGCGCGTCGCCAGGCGACGGCGTCCAGACCGGTTCACAGGCGAGCCACTCTTCGACTTGTTGCCACGCCTGCGCAGGCGTCACCGGATGTCGCACGACTACGGGATTGGTGGCCAGACGCAGGAAGGCGAGGAGCGACGGCCAAGGCAATCCGACCGGCGCGGTGCCGTTGAGCCGCGCATCCAACCAATGACGCGCACGTTCGTGCTCGGGGGCCGCGTGGTTGGCAGCATACAGCAGCAGATTTGCGTCGACCAGGATCACGGGTGATCGTCGCCTTCGACGCGAGACAGCACTTCTTCCACGTTGTCGAGGCTGCCCACGAGGCTCGGCCCGAGATTGAAGCCGCGCGTACGGTAGGGCGTGCGGGGAGGCACACGCTTCTCCAACGCCTTCAGCCCTGCCCGCAGCGCCTCGTTGACCACGGTCCGGAACGGACGATCCTTCGCTGCCGCTTTGAGCTTCACTGCGACATCATCGTCAATCGTCAGGGTCGTCCTCATGCTCTGATGCTACATATTTGATGCATTGATGTCAAAATGCTGATGCCTCGGGGGGAACGCATCGGCCCGCTGTCGTATGCATGAACGCCCTGGCGCATACTTCTGGCTCGACCGACATCCGGTGCCTCAATAATTGCCCCGCATTGCAGTAGGATTGCCGCAAATGGCAGACGAGTTCGTGGTCCGATGTCCGTTCTGCGGCGAGCGAGTGGAAATCTACGTCGAGCCTGACGTCAATGGCAGTTTCGTTCAGGACTGCGAGGTGTGCTGCAATCCCTGGCGGGTCCATGTGTCTGGCCGAGACGACGATCGCGTTGTCCATGTGACGCGCGGCGACGGATCGGAATGAGTCACCGATTTGCCGCAGCGGACGCGCAATCTTTCCACTGATCCTTGCCGACAAAACCAATCCACACTCCGTGCATCGCTGACGGGGGCAACCAGACGGCAGGGCCCCGCGAGACGGCGTCCTCGAGCGTGGCGACCTGCTTCAGACGGGTCATCGAGTCGAGCTCGATCAGAATCGCGGACGCCAGCAGGCGTGGCGCATCGCGTGCGCCGCGCGGGATTAGCATCAACCTGGTACCGTCCGCCATTTGGACCGGTTTTGCCGGTCGCGGCTCGAATGCGCATGCACTCATCGCCGCGCCGCCTGCCCCAAGTTCGTGCGCGATTGGGTCATCCTCCTGCTCGATGAACATCCATTCGGCGACGACACGCCGAGCGCCGTTTGCGTGACGATACGTTTCCGGTGAGTCCTGCGCTGGCGCCAGGTACTCGATCAATTGGAGATGCGGCGCTCGCCACAACGCCGGGAACTCCGTAAAAGCAAAAGGACCCGCTTCATCACGTTTCCCGCCGGCGCCGAGCACTTGTTTGGTGAATGAGCCGTCCGTGTCACGCAGGAAGACATAGGCCGCACCTTCGTTCGCCTTCAGGAACTCCTCGTACTCTCTGGCGAGCGGTCGCTGGCATGGTGAGCTGGTGATGAGCTCGATGTACGAGCCGTCGGCGAACTTGATGGACGCGTTCTCAATGCCATTCTGGTGTGGGCCGGCCCGGCTTGATCGTGAATCCGAGCGATCGGAACTGGGTAGCGGCCGCTGGCAGATCGCGAACCGCAATCGGCACGTGATCGAGGTGCAAGCCGGATGGCTGAGACGACAGCTCAGCATGGACCGCGACGATCACGAACACGAACACAATCAACCGGCGTGACCTGTCAGTGGAACGCGACATATCTGGATCGCGATCGGTCGTTCATCTTGCGTCTCTCCTCGCCAGAGCGCGTGAGCATGTATATACGCCGATTTGGCCCCGGCACGAAGTGACGCGGCGGCATGCAGGGTGAGTCCCTGGGATGTCCGACTGCCGCATCATCGCTTGACATTAATTAGCAGGTCAGCTAATTCTTGAGGGCAGCAGTGCCGACCAACAGTGCCTTCCGCGCGCTCGCCGATCCGACCCGCCGCCGGATTCTTCGGCTGCTGCGTGCGAAATCCCGCACGTCCGGCGAAATTGCCGAGGTCTTCGACAGCAGCTGGCCGACCATTTCACGGCATCTCACCGTTCTGAGATCCGCAGGCCTGATCGTGCGCGAGCGCAAAGGCCAATTCATCGAGTACGACATCAATACCTCGGTCCTCCAGGAGGTCATCGAGCTGCTCCTGGATTCGGTCCCGGATCGGAGAAGCCGATGGCGATCGAACATCACGCGCGCGCTGCCCTCTCCATCGCGCTCGTCGCAACGATAGTCGCGTACCCGGATCTCCGGCCAGAGATGCCGCCGGCCGTGGCATTCGCCCTGCCGATCACCGGGGCCGTGATTTGGTACCTGCTCGCGCAACTCGGTCGACACGAAGGGCCGTTGATAGCGCGCAGTTACCAGCGCGCGGGCGCCACGACCACCCTCTTTCTGTCGGTCTTTCACGTGACGATGGTGATTGGATTCGTGGCGGGGTTGTTCTGGCTGGCCCGCATCCTCGGAGCCATCGTCGGGGCATTCCTGATCGTCACGGGCAACGATTTGCCGCGGGCACGTCCGAATCTCGTGTGGGGCGTTCGTCCCCCATGCACGCTGGGCAGCGAGGACGTGTGGAGACGCGTCCATCGGCTCGGCGGATACGTCCGCTTCACCATGGGAATAGTCGTGTGCGGAGCTTCACTGTCGGGCACCGACGGATTTGCCAAGCTCATCGCGATCGGGGTGGGCCTGGAAGCCATGGTCTGTATTGCTGCGGGAATCGTCTTCTCACGTCACGAGAGCGCCGCGAGTTTCCACGGAACGCCATAGGGATTGCGGACATGCTGGAAGCGCGCGGACTGACCAAGCGATATGGCGGGTTTCTCGCGCTCGATCGTGTCGATTTCCAGGTCCGGCGCGGCGAGATCCTCGGCTATCTTGGCCCGAACGGATCCGGCAAGAGCACGACGGTCAATGCGGTCGTCGGCCTCGTCGATCCAAGCGGTGGCTCACTGCACCTCGACGGCGTTCACATGTCCGACGACCCGGTCGCTTACAAACGGCGAATCGGATATGTTCCTGAAGAACCCCATCTCTATACTCACCTGACGGCTGCCGAATACCTGATGCTCGTAGGTCGGCTGCGCGCTTTGCCAGAGCGGAGCCTGACCACGCGTGTTCCCGAGCTTTTGCGCCTGCTTCTCCTCTGGGACAGCCACTACTCTACGATGGCCGCCTACTCGAAGGGGATGCGCCAGCGCGTGCTGCTCGCAGCGGCCCTGCTGCACAATCCTGACGTGCTCGTGCTCGACGAACCGTTCTCGGGCCTCGATGTCACAGCCGGCCTCCTGTTTCGCACGCTGCTGCGACTGTTCGTCGCGGGCGATCGCATGGTCCTTTTCAGCACGCATCGTTTCGACATGGTCGAGCAGCTCTGCTCGCGCGTCGTCATTCTTTCCAACGGGAGAATCGTGGCGGAGCACGACATCGCCTCGTTCCGCCAATCAGGTTCGCCTTCACTCGAGGAGGTGTTTGTACGTACAACCGGCCAAAGTGACTTCACGCCGTTGGCACGTCAGATCCTCGACCTCGTGCAGAACAGGTAATTCACGTGCAGAACGTCAGGTGGGAACATCGGGCCACGAATCTCCAACCGCGTGGAATGGCGCCTGACGGGCCATTTCTTTCGCGCAATGTTCGACTTCGGCATTCTGACGCAGGCTGGCACGGACTCGTTGATACACATGCTGCTCGGCACGGTTGGCGTGATCATCGCTATCGGATTCGGGCTGACCCGCATCTACGCGGGCAAGTACGCGGCGTTGTCAGGCGCTCGGTGGCCTGAACCGTACCGCATCGCGCTACTCGGCGACGACCTGTTTCTGATCGGTCTTCCGATGCTGCTCGTAGGGCTCCTGACACTGCTCGTCAGTCACTCGCTCTTTCCCGATGAACGCGACTATCGAATTCTTGGGCCATTACCGGTGAGTAAACCGGCAATTTTTGGTGCCAAACTAACGGCACTGCTTCTAGCCACCGGGATCCTGATCGGACTCGTGCATTTTGCGCTGATTCCAATGGTGCTGCTCACATCGATCAGTCGGTTCCGGCAGAGTGGGGTGGTGGCTCGACTGGCGGCCTGGCTGATCGCAAGTGTGACAGGCTCGCTGTTCACAGTGCTTGCGATTGCCGCGTCCGTTGGCGTGGTCATGCTGACGTTGTCGCGAAGCCGCATGCACGCGCTGACCGCACTCACGAGGAGCCTGATGCTCGGCGCGCTTGTCCTGTGCGTCCCGATGACGTTTCACCTGCCAGCGCTTGGGCCCGCGTTCGCAGCCGGCGCGCGCTCGCTCCTGCTGGTGCCGCCCGCCTGGTTTGTGGGACTGCAGCGCGTGCTGCTTGGCAGCGGCGATCCCTGGTTCCTCGGACTTGCCGTCATCGCCCTCGCAGCGTTTGCCATCGTCGCTGTCGTGGTGGCCGCTGTGTACATCGTGTTGTTCAAGCACGTCGAACTCTTGCTGCTCCGTCCTCCCTCGATCTCTGCGCCTTGGTCGAACCGATACGTCGCCGACATTTCTGCGCATGCAGAGCGAGTCCGCAACAGCCTGAGTCATGGACCCGCGTCTCCGGGGTTTCGTGCGGTTCATCAATTCACCACCGCCACGATCCGTCGGTGCCAGCTGCACCAAGGGGTCCTCGTCGGCCTGTCGGCCTGCGGCGTTGCTTTGGTGACGAACAGTCTCACGGGGACGAATTTGGCCGGAAGGTTGATGGCAGGTGGACGGGCGAGCGCCGCGTTGGTCAGTGCCGCGGCCTGGATGCCTTTCGCACTCATGTTCGCATGTGGAGTTGCCGTCCGGGCAGCGCTTGCCCTGCCCGCGGAGCACCGCGCGAATTGGATCTTTCGGCTGACCGAGGAGGGAGCGACTCGCGGCGACCAGATGCGCGCTGTGGACCGCCTTGTGACAGGCTACGTCGTTGGCATGCCAGTGGTGGTAGCGGCACCCATCCTGTGGCTGACGTTCGGATCGGCCGGAGCGGTTGCCCTGATGGTCGTCGCCGCGTGTGGACTCGTCTCGGTGCATGGTGTCCTGCTCGACTGGCGACGCATTCCGTTCACCTGCTCATACCTGCCGGGCAAACGGCTGATCGCGCACACGCTCGTCCTGGGTTTTGCGGCGTTTGTCGCTGTTCACAACCGCAGGACTTGCGTTCGTGTACACGGCCACCGCCAGCGTCGCCTATGGTCTGGTCATCGCAACAGGTCTGTTTGCTCTGGGATGGTCGTTGAGGCAGCACCGATTGGCCACATGGCAGCAGATGCCGCTGATGTTCGAAGACGAATTGCCCGACCAGCTCCTGCAACTCGGGCTCTGAAGCTGCATGGCAGGCGTCCTGCCTCGAAGGGCCCGCCGCCTGGCTCAGTCGCCCCGCAATGTGACTGCCGGTTCGACTCGAGTGGCCCGAGCCGCGGGTATCCACGTCGCCAACAGCGAGCTTGCGATCAGGATGGCGGCAATCTCGAGATACGCGATCGGGTCGAAGGGACTCATGCCGTAGAGTGAGCGTCGCAGTAGCGGAGTGACGATGAGCGACAACGCGACGCCTGCGATAAGACCCGCGAGCACTGGCCGGGCCGCGCCGCGCAAAATCAGTTGGATGACCTGAGCACTCCGCGCGCCCAATGCCATGCGGACGCCGATTTCACGCCGGCGCTCTTCCACCATCGACGCAAAAACTCCGAATGCGCCGAGCATTGCCAACATGAGCGCAAGCAGCCCGAGGACCCAGGCGATGCGGCTGCCGATCACCAGGCCGGCCAACGAATCACGCAGCTCCTCGACCAGAGGTCGGCTGTAGGCTGACGCTCCGGGAACGGTCGACTGCACCAGCTCCCGGATCCGGGCGGAAATCAGCGGCGAGTCATCACGCACGAGTACGATTGGTCCTGCGCGTACCTGGCTCATAGATCACTGGCTCTACGTCCGTCAGCGTTGTCGTCGGCACATCAGCCACGACGCCGACGATCTCATGCGACTCCGTTTGCGCCTCAGTGGCTCCGGTGAGGAGTCGGTTGCCAATTGGATCGTCGTTCGGCCACAGCTGGCGAGCGGCGGATTGGCTCACGACGAATTGGCGTAAGTCCGTGCGTTCGTCAAACGGCCGCCCGGCAACGAATCGAATCCCGAGCACAGCAAAATAGCCGGCTGAGACCGGTCGAAGTATGACGCGCCGATTCTTCTCGGCGCGCTGATCCGGATGGCGGACGCCCACGTCCATTCTGGCGCTTGTGATCGGAGGGAGGCTGCTGAAAGCCATCTGCGGCAGGCCCCCGTCGGTCAGCGTTTCGCGAATGCGGGGCAGCGCGTCGGCAGCCGCGTTGCCAGGTAGATTCACCGTGACTTCCTGAACCCCGGCGATGGGGAATCCGGGGTCGAGCGACATGGCGTGGGAGATGGCACGCGTGAGCAGACCGGCGCTGAGCAGGAGTACTGTCGAGAGCGCGATCTGCGTCGCCAGCAGCGAGACGCGAAGGCCTTTGGTGGACAGTCCCCTAGGCGCCCGTTCTTTGCCGCTGCCGATCTCAGCAGCCCGCGTGGCTTGCAGGACCGGGCCCAGACTGGCGACTGCACAGGCCAGTACGGACATCAGCAGCGTGAACACGAAAACGAAGACGTCGGGCCCTAAGTGCTCGCGGCTCATGACCTCGCTTCCGAGCAGGCGGATCAGCAGCGTCGGGATCGTGGCCGCCAGGTATAGCGCGGTCGAGCCGGCGACGAGAGAGAGCACGAAGGTCTCGGTGATCAGCTGGCGCGCCACGCGCGACCGGCTCGCGCCGAGCGAGAGCCTGATGGCGATTTCGTCGCGCCGCGTCAGTGTGTTGGCGAGCACGAGGTTGCCGGCGTTCGCAGAGGCCAGCAGCATCACAAGGAAGAGCGCCATGAACATCAGCGACTGGACCGGTAACTGTCTGCGAAAGCCCTCCGGATCAGTCGACAGCGGCCTCGTATCCAGCAGCCTCAGTCCCGGCGCTTCCATCCCCTGGGCGGACCGGAACTGGCGGCTGAGCACGTCCAGCTCCGCGCCGGCTTCCTTGGCGGTCGTTCCCTGACGCAGCCGGCCGAACACCGTACCGGTCGTTTGATGCGGATCGTCGAACGATCGCACCCAGTCGGTCAGAGGTGTCCCGTCCGAGGCGATTGCGAGCGCCGGGAGAGGTAACCAGAGATCGACACGTATGGTGTTTCGAACACCACTGAAGCCGCGCTCGGCCACTCCAACAACGGTGACCAGACGATCGCCGACCCGAATCGAGCTGCCGACGATTCCCGGATCGCTTGCGAAGTACTCACGCCAGACTCGTTCGCTGATGACGACGACACCCTTTGGCGCGCGATAGTCCTCTTCCTGCTGAAGAATTCCTCGTCCAAGCATCATGCCGATGCCTAGCGCGTCAAAGTAGTTCGCGGTGACGTACTGCGTCTGCACGAACGCGAACATGGTGCCGTCGCTCCGGCCGAAGCGGCTGCCGCCGGCGATATCAGAGGCCAGAAAGGAGAAGGATCGCGCGTGTTCGCGGAGATACCGATACTCGACGTTTGACAGCGTGCCATAGCGCTCGCCGGCGCCAGGGCGCGGGCGGATGACGACGATCGACGACGGATCCGGCACCGGCCACGGCCGGAGTACCGTCGCGTTGAACACGGTGAACAGTGTCGTGACGAGCCCGATACCACACGTCAGGATGAGGACGACGCTCGCACTGAAGATCGGCTGCCGACGGAGCGTTCGCAGGACATAGCGGACATCCTGGCCGAGACTGACCAGCCACGGAATTAGCCAAACCGCGCGACTGTCCTCGAGGCAGCGAGCCGGGTTGCCGAATTCCCGTAACGCCATGCGCCGGGCGTCGGCACTGGACATACCCTGCTCGACGAGATCGTCGACACGCTCGGCGAGGTGTGCCTCGATTTCTCGTGCGAGCTCGCGGTCGGCGCGGGATCGCCCGACGAGCTGTCGCCACCAGATCATGATGACGCCGGCCTCAGGACTTTGAGCACGCCGGCCAGCAGGCGCTCGAACGCGTCGACCTTTCGCTCGAGCTGCTTGCGCCCCTTGGGTGTCAGCCGGTACACGCGCACCTGGCGGTTACGTTCCGATAACGTCCACGCAGCCGTCAGCCATCCCGCCTTGAGCATTCGCTGCAGCGCCGGATACAGAGAGCCTTCGTCGACGTGTACGAGATCGTCAGACGTGCGCTTGATTGTTTGTGCGAGGGCGTAGCCGTGCAGCGGCCCGAGCCTGAGGGTCTGCAGCACCATCATCTCGAGCGCGCCAGGAAAGAGGTCCTGTCGATCGGTGCGCGGCATGTCTATACCTGTTCCAACTATGCCTAGGCTAAACTAGCCTCGTGCGAGAGTCAAATCGAGATGTTGTGTCAGAGAAGCACGGCTGTCTGAGTCCGGAGTAATGCAAATCTGGAGTGGTCACAGGCCAAGCAGGACGCGGAGTCGCTCTCGGACGTCAGCGACGACTTCGGATGAAGCTTTCGCCTCGAACACGACCCGGCGCGCTTGCCAGTCGAGGTTCTTGACGTGGTCGGCCAGAACGACGCCGGCGATCTTGTCGGTCGGCTGAAGTGGAACCTCGAACGGGTAACCCTTCACCTGACTGGTGATCGGACAGGCAATGGCCAATCGTGCTTTCGCGTTGTAAGCACGCGGTGACAAGATGAGTGCGGGCCGTCGCCCGCGCTGCTCGTGACCGGCGTGCGGGTCGAAGGTGAGCCACACGAGATCACCGGCATCGGGCACGTATGCGCGGGCTACCATACCTCGTGGCCGACCGGCGGGCCCCAGTCGCTCTCGTCGTGACGATTGCGCGGCGTGATGCCGGCGACCAGCTGGTCGAGGGATACACCGGGCGGCTCGGGCGGATGACGATCGCGCCGTTCCGGACCGACACGTCGACCGAGTCGCCTTCGCCGACCTGAGCCTCGAGTGCGACGCTCTTGGGCAGACGTAGCCCGAGGCTATTGCCCCACTTCGCGATCTGCGTTTTCGTTGCCATGTATCTACAATGAGTATACACCCCAGATGGCGTGATGGTCCAGCCACGTATTGCCTTGGTATTCAACGCGCCGTGCGGCTCATACGGTACCTGCTGGTCGTGCTTCTGCTCCCGCCGCTCGCCACAGGGTCGGTTTCCTTTGTGCCCCAAGGCGGAGCGCTTGCAGGGTCGCGCCCGCGTGTGCTCGTGTCATCCGACATCGGCGGCACGGACCCAGACGACCTCCAGTCCATGGTCCACCTCCTGCTCTACTCCGACGTCCTCGACCTTGAAGGGTTGATCTCGTCTCCGTACGGGCCCGGCCGCCGCGAGCACATCCTCCAGGTCATCGATCGGTATGAGCGCGACTATTCCAACCTGAGGACTCATTCCGGAAGCTATCCGGCGCCCGATACGCTGCGGGCGATCGCCAAGCAGGGTGCCATCGACAGCGCCGGCCCTGAAGGATTCGGAAAGCCGACGGAGGGCTCGAAGTGGATTGTTCAATGCGCGCGACGATCCGATCCAGGTCGCTCCACGTCCTGGTCTGGGGCGGCATCGACGACCTCGCACAGGCGCTGCACGACGCGCCCGACATCCTGCCGAAGCTTCGCGTCTATTTCATCGGCGGCCCGAACAAGATGTGGAGCGTCGACGCCTACGACTACATCGAACAGCATCACCCGACGCTCTGGATGATCGAGGCAAACACGACCTATCGCGGCTGGTTCACCGGCGGGAACCAGTCCGGCGAGTGGGGTAACACCGCATTCGTGGCGGCGCACGTCGCGAGGCACGGCGCGCTGGGGGAGTTCTTTGCCACGCTGCTCAACGGGACAATCAAGATGGGCGATAGCCCGTCTGTCGGCTACCTGCTGCGCGGCACGCCCGACGATCCATCGCAGCCGGGATGGGGCGGGCAGTTCGTGCGCATCTGGGACGGAAGGAAGACGATCTTCGACTCGTCTGACGACCGAGTCGGATCAGGTCGAAGCATTCGGCGTGGTCGAGTTCGTGCTGCCCATTCCTGCCGGCATGACCCGCAACAACTCTGCGCGGATGATGTTCGACGACCGCATACCCGGCTGTCGCGGCGAACGACGGACGGGTGCTGCGGTTTCGTTTCTCTCCGCGCGACCCCAAGGTGTGGCGCTACGTGATTCGGAGCGACTTCTCCGGGCTCGACGGTCGGACTGGGCAGTTCACCGCAGTGCCGCCTCCCATCGAGCGTACCAAAGCGGCCTCCGCCGTGCATCCCAATTGGTGGGTCGACGATCCCGATCCCGCAGCCGCGGAAGGCGTGCTTCGCCGGCGCGAAGAGCGTGAGCCGGTGGCGCGAGGAATTCCTGCGTGACTTCGCGGCGCGGATGCTGCGATGCAGCGGTCCAGCGTGACCGCGAACTCCGTGAGTCGATGAGAGCGACCGGCTTACAGTTCTGGCTCACGCCGCCCGCAGCAGGCAGCGTGAGCCACGTTCAATTTACTTCGTCTTGAGGTACGCGGAGATCGATGTCCCATCCTTTGCTGTCATCGTGACTCTGTAGCACACGCCTGCGCCCTTCGGCGTTTGCCAGTTCTGAATGAACTGATGGCCGGTCGGATCGTAGCGTAAGGACGTTCCTTCAATGGTCGCCAGCTCGAGTGTGTCGACGGCGTTCCCATGCACGCCATTGGATATACCTGCAATCCGGATGACATCGGTAAGTGCTCGTCAGCTCCAGGCCGCCCACTTCCTTATACAGATTGAACTTCAACGGAACCGTCGAGCCTCCCTTTATGGTGTTGACGATGCTGGGCCCGCCCATCGTGACCGGATTGTAGAATCCGGTCATATGCCATGGAGTGACCGTCAGCGCGACGTGCATCGACGCCGCGTTGTAGTTGGCAGTGGCCGCGGCGGAGACCCAGAGCACCTGCGCACCGACAGAAAGAACGGTGCCCGCCGCGGGTGAGTACGTCAGCGCGCCATCACCGGTGACAACCGTTGCGTTCAGTTGTGCGCTGCTGAGCGGCGTGCCATAGATAATCGGGCTAGGTGTCGGCCACGAGATCACCTGCTCCGCCTTTGTCAGAACGATCGCAGCGATCCCATGTTTGTCGTTGTAGTTGCCGTTTCCTGCGAACGTCCAGTTCGCCGTGCCGCCCGGCACATCCGTAAAGCTCGCGCCGAGAGTCAGCAGTGCGCCCAGGTTCTCACCTTTGACGCCGGTCGCGGTGCCGGTGGCGCCATGCGCATGGCCATCGTAGACGCCGGTGTAGCCGTTCACGACGATGGTCGCATCCGCCTTCGAGAGGACGATGGCCGCCGTACCGTTGCTTCCGTAGTAGTTGCCGTCGCCGGCGAACGTCCAGTTCGCCGTACCGCCCGGCACATCCGTAAAGCTCGCGCCGAGAGTCAGCAGTGCGCCCAGGTTCTCACCTTTGGCGCCGGTCGCGGTGCCGGTGGCGCCGTGCGCGTTGCCATCGTAGACGCCGGTGTAGCCGTTGACGGTGACGGCCGCATTCGCCTTCGTGATGACGATGGCCGCCGTACCGCTGGTCCCGTTGTAGTTGCCGTCGCCGGCGAACGTCCAGTTCGCCGTACCGCCCGGCACATCCGTAAAGCTCGCGCCCAGGTCCAGACCGATAAGCTCCTCACCCTTGACGCCGGTGGCGGTGCCGGTGGCGCCGTGCGCGTTGCCATCGTAGACGCCGGTGTAGCCGTTGACGGTGACGGTCGCATCCGCCTTCGTGAGGACGATCGCCGCCGTACCGCTGGTCCTGTTGTAGTTGCCGTCGCCGGCGAACGTCCAGTTCGCCGTGCCGCCGGGCACATCCGTAAAGCTCGCGCCCAGGTCCAGACCGATGAGCTCCTCACCCTTGACGCCGGTGGCGGTGCCGCTGGCGCCGTGCGCGTTGCCATCGTAGACGCCGGTGTAGCCGTTGACGGTGACGGTCGCATCCGCCTTCGAGAGGACGATCGCCGCCGTACCGCTGGTCCCGTTGTAGTTGCCGTCGCCGGCGAACGTCCAGTTCGCCGTGCCGCCCGGCACATCCGTAAAGCTCGCGCCCAGGTCCAGACCGATGAGCTCCTCACCCTTGACGCCGGTGGCGGTGCCGCTGGCGCCGTGCGCGTTGCCATCGTAGACGCCGGTGTAGCCGTTGACGGTGACGGTCGCATCCGCCTTCGAGAGGACGATGGCCGCCGTACCGCTGGTCCCGTTGTAGTTGCCGTCGCCGGCGAACGTCCAGTTCGCCGTGCCGCCCGGCACATCCGTAAAGCTCGCGCCCAGGTCCAGACCGATGAGCTCCTCACCCTTGACGCCGGTGGCGGTGCCGCTGGCGCCGTGCGCGTTGCCATCGTAGACGCCGGTGTAGCCGTTGACGGTGACGGTCGCATCCGCCTTCGAGAGGACGATGGCCGCCGTACCGCTGGTCCCGTTGTAGTTGCCGTCGCCGGCGAACGTCCAGTTCGCCGTGCCGCCCGGCACATCCGTAAAGCTCGCGCCGAGCGTCAGCAGGGCGCTCAGGCTCTCGCCCTTGACGCCGGTGGCAGTGCCGCTGGCGCCGTGCGCGTTGCCATCGTAGACGCCGATGTAGCCGTTGACGGTGACGGTCGCATTCGCCTTCGTGAGGACGATGGCCGCCGTACCGCTGGTCCCGTTGTAGTTGCCGTCACCGGCGAACGTCCAGTCAGCCGAGCCACCAGGCACATCCGTAAAGCTCGCGCCGAGCGTCAGCAGGGCGCTCAGGCTCTCGCCCTTGACGCCGGTGGCAGTGCCGGTGGCGCTGTGCGCGTTGCCATCGTAGACGCCGGTGTAGCCGTTGACGGTGACGGTCGCATTCGCCTTCGTCAAGACGATGGCCGCCGTACCGCTGGTCCCGTTGTAGTTGCCGTCGCCGGCGAACGTCCAGTTCGCCGTACCGCCCGGCACATCCGTAAAGCTCGCGCCGAGCGTCAGCAGGGCGCTCAGGCTCTCGCCCTTGACGCCGGTGGCAGTGCCGCTGGCGCCGTGCGCGTTGCCATCGTAGACGCCGGTATAGCCGTTGACGGTGACGGTCGCATTCGCCTTCGTCAAGACGATGGCCGCCGTACCGCTGGTCCCGTTGTAGTTGCCGTCGCCGGCGAACGTCCAGTTCGCCGTGCCGCCCGGCACATCCGTAAAGCTCGCGCCGAGCGCCAGCAGGGCGCTCAGGCTCTCGCCCTTGACGCCGGTGGCAGTGCCGGTGGCGCCGTGCGCGTTGCCATCGTAGACGCCGGTGTAGCCGTTGACGGTGACGGTCGCATTCGCCTTCGAGAGGACAATCGCAGCCGTACCGTTGCTTTCGTTGTAGTTACTGTTGCCGGCGAACGTCCAGTTAGCCGTGCCCCCGGGGACGTTGGTAAAGCTGGACCCCAGGGTGAGCAGGCCGCTCAGGTCATCACCTGCCACTCCAGTCGCCGTACCTGTCGCGCCATGTGCGGTGCCGTCATACACTCCGGTGTAGCCGACGACGTTTACCGTCGCGTTCGCTTTGTTCACTGTAAGAGAACTGTTGGCGGAGGAGCCTAGAAACGCGGAGTCGGTCGAGAAGCTCGCTCCGATACCATTCGGATAGGTCCCAGCAGTGATGGTACCGAGCGTCACGCCTGTGAGCGTGGCGACGCCGCTTGCGTCTGTCGTTGCGCTGCCTTTGCTGCTGCCATTCACTGTGAAGCTGACCGTTTTACCGGAGACACCTGATCCGGCTGACGTCAGCGTCGCCGAGAGCGTCACCGTTCCCCCATAGGTTCCGGTCACGGCAGTCGCCGAGAGCGTCGTCGCTGCGGTCGCGCCAGTTGATGACGAGCGAACCATCGGTAGTTGTGGCCGTTGCCATTGCCCTGGCAATTTGTCCCGGGCGTGGCAGTGACTCTGAACTGGTACGTGCCGGGCAGCGTTACCGGAGTTGGTTGTGGAAATCGTCAGCGTACTCGTCAGGTCGGCGGTCGTCATGGTCAACGGATTTGGACCGCTGAAGGCCAGGACCGTGCCGGCGGGGGCAGTACCCGATGTAGGCGACACCGAGCGTGATGGAACAGCAGCGTCGCTGCCATTCCCGTTCTGGAGAATTTTCACCGGTACGCAGCGGTGGTGCCAGGCGAGACAGCCATGGTGGCAGGCGTCAGGACAACCGCGCCGGGTTGACTGTCGGTGAACGTGATTTGAGCGTGTGATTTGGAATCGACCGCCGTCAGGTAGAAGCGGACGCTCAGATCGTGCGGCTCGGGCGCCCACTGATCCCAGAAGATCGCACCGTCGCGGTCCGCCGGCACGTGGACGACGTAGTCGTCGTGCACCGCTGGATCCTCCTGGAAGATCAGCGTCACGTCCTCGCCCGGCTGCCATCCCGACCCCGTGATGATCGCGCGCTCGCCTGGTGCGTAGTCGTTCTTGTCGGTTCTAATCGTCGCAAATCGGTAGGCTTCCGCATCAGCAGGACCGCCGCCCATGACGAACGCGTACCCATCGTTGCGTCCCGCACCGCCGATCGCGCCTGCTCGCGCCGTCGCCATCTGGCCGGTCGTGGCGAACTGGCCAATGCCGAACGAGTAGGGATCCGGGAAAATTGGAGGAACGAACAGGTCGGCCGTCGCCACAGAGAGGCCGTTCGATCGGCCACCGGCGATGAGCACGGCATTGTTGTTGAGAAGGCGAACTGCCGTGTGACCCGCGCGAGGAACGCTCAGCTTGTTCGCTGGATCGAGCGGAACGAAGAGACCGGTCGAGGGCTCGAACAACTCTGCTGACGCGAGGTCCTGCCCGCCGTCATTGCCGCCAACCACCAGCACTCGACCATCGATCAACGTCGTCGCTGAGGCGTCGCGTCGCGCAATCTGCATCGATCCAAACACTGGCGTGACCGCCGATGTTTCGGGATCGAAGAGCTCGGCGCTTCGTAATACGACACCATCGATCGTGGTTCCACCGACCATCAATACGGTGCCATCGGAAAGGGTTGCCGCCGCGTGACCAGTCCTCGGCTGGATCAACGAGGCGATCAACGTTGAGGCACCGGACGCGAGGTCGACGACTTCGACGTCCGAATTGATCACATCATTTAGAATGCCGCCGGCGACCAGGACGCGTCCGTCTTTGAGGAGCGTCGCGGTGTGGCCCACTCGCGGAGCGAGCAGCTGGCCGATGCTGGTAAACGCGTTGGTCGCTGGATCGAACGCGACGACGCCGTCGGTGGCAGTGCCGTCTTCGGTCTTGCCGCCGAGGATCACCGTGCGACCGTCATCCAGGACAACTGACGCGGCACCCGTGAGTGCGTGCGGCGTGGTGCCCATCAAGGCCCACGTATTCACACCCTGCGGATCCTGCGCGCGCAGCGCGGGTCGGAAAATCGCGGCGCCGCACACGACGCCGATCAGCAGACCAACGAGCCGTCTCCGTACAAGTACCGACCGCATGCAGACTTGCTCCCCTTCGCGGCGCTTTTCGCGATCCACTCCACGGAATGTGGAGGTGCGCCGCTAGCAGGTCAGCAACGCCATTGCCACGCGCCGAATTTGCGGAACAAGGCTTTTTGCTAGGAAATACACACGCGGGCGCGCGTCGTCTCCTAATCGCGAGGACAAGAATCTGGTGGGCACAAGAGGTTTGTTTTGGGAGGAACAGACGCTGACGGTCTGGTCAGCGCCAGAGTCTTTTTGCCGTGGGATGTTGGGCGACGGAGACGCCTGGCGACGAATGCGAGATCCCGCTGGGGGAATTGCGCGAGCAGTTGTTGAAGGTCAGGCTCTCACGCGCTCGGCGACATGACAAGGCGAAGGTGTCCTGCGCGGCCGCACTGCCCGTCAGCTCACAGGAAGTGTTGCAGCGAAGACGCTGCCCGTAAGATTGCTCGAGGCGATGCGCACGCTGCCTTGGTGGACCTCCGCGACCCAGCGCGCGATCGCGAGGCCGAGTCCTGCGCCACCGCCAGCGCGCGAGGGATCGAGCCGGACAAAGCGCTCGAACACACGTTCCCGATCCTCAGCCGGAATGCCGGGACCGGTGTCGGCCACGCGCAGGACCGCCTCAGCGTCCTCGCAGGCGAGCGTGACATCCACCGATCCGCCTGGTGGCGTATAGATGAGCGCATTCATCAGCAGATTGGAGCACAGCCGGCGCAGCAGTGCATCGTCGCCTCGAACTCTCACCGGACTCAGTGCTGCGCGCACAATGATGTCCTTCTCGTGTGCGCGGGGCGCCAGCTCGCGGACGCAGTCGTTGACGAGCACGGACATGTCGAGATCGGCCATGACGATCGGATAGCCGCCGCCGTCCGCGCGCGCCAGCACGAGCATGTCATCGACCAGACGCGTGAGGCGCAACGCGTGCTGCGCGATGACGCTCAGCGCGTCCCGATACTCCTCCTCGTCGCGTGTCTTGCCGCTGAGGGTCACATCAGCAGCCGTTCGCACGATCGAAATTGGTGTACGTAACTCGTGCGAGGCGTCCGCCATGAATTGTCGCTGCGTCGAGAGGGCGTTGCCGAGTCGTTCGAGCACGCTGTTGAACGACACTGCGAGCTGTTCAAGTTCGCTTGTATCGGCCGGTACCGTTAGTCGCTTGTCGAGTGTTTTCTCGGTGATGGCTTGTGCCTCTGCGGCCATCGACGTCAGCGGATGGAGGCCGTGTCGGCCCAGCCACCATCCTCCGCCGATGGCGAACAATAACGCGAGCGGTATGCCGATCGCGCATGCCTTCAACAACGTCCGCCATCCCTCTACGGCCTCGTCGAGCGGCGCTCCGGCGGCCACGAGATACCCGAATCCCTGCGCGGCCCCCGCGGTGACCGTCACGCGCCACTGCCGGCCATCGGGACCGGGGAGGGTACGCGAGACACGCCTGAACCCCGCCGTTCGGACTTCAGGAGGCAGCGGCAACGGTCGCAACACCGGAAGAATCGGCGAGCCGGACGAATCGAGAACCTGCACGACTGCATCTTTCGACCGAACAACCGAGGCCATCTCCGTCACGGCAACTCGCAGATCGTGTTCCTCCGCGACTTCTGCTCCAACGACACGGTTTGCAGTGGCGCAGATGGACTGGAGGTTGTCGTCGAACTGATCGAGGAGGAGACGCCAATGCAGCCACAGCACCGCGGCACTGAACACCGCGACGGTGAGAACCAGCAGCACCGAATACCACGCCGTCAGTCGCGTGCGGAGTGAGAGCTGCACAGGCCTGTCGTCAAAGAATCTGGTAACCCTGACCGCGGCGCGTTCTGATCAACGATGGCTCATCGTTGTCGTCCAGCTTTCGTCGAAGCCGCTGGACATAAACGTCGACGACGTTGGAGAAGGCGTCGTAGTGCTCGTCCCAGACGTGTTCGGCAATGTCGGCGCGGCCGACAACCTCGCCGGCGCGTCGCGCGAGATACTCGAGGAGCGCGTACTCACGACTGGTCAGTGTGATCTCCCGGCCGTGCGACCAGACCCGCTGACCCGGGATGTCGATGGTCAGGTGCCGGATCTCGATCTGGTCGGGCGATAAGGGCCGCCGGTCGCGGCGCGTGAGCGCGCGGACCCGCGCGAGCAGCTCCCGGAAGTCGAACGGCTTGGTCAGGTAATCGTCGGCGCCGGCGTCGAGCCCTTGAACCCGCGCTTCGACCGCGTCACGCGCGGTGAGCATGAGAACCGGCACGTCGGACCCGGCGGCGCGTAACTCGCGGCACACGGTCAGGCCGTCCTTCCCCGGAAGCATGACATCGAGAATGACGGCGTCGTAGTCGTTCCGCTGACAGTGCTCGACCGCTGCCGCCCCGTCTGAGGCGACGTCCACCGCGTGCCTGGCTTCGCGCAGTCCCTTCGCGGTGAAGCGGGCGGCGCTTGGCTCATCTTCGACCAGGAGAATCCGCATACGCGGGGATGATGTTACTTCTTGATCCCGTACGGGTCATGTGCATAGTCCCGGAATCAGAAATGAAATCCCGCGGTCAGCTGGATGCGACGCGGGGGCAGGGCGGCGACCGCCTGTCCGAAGAACGGCGACGTGAGTGTTCCGACATACCCAGCGTAGTTCACGTGGTTGAGGACATTGAAGGCGTCAACACCAATCGACCAACCGGCGGCGTCGTCTCCTTTCTTGGATCCGATGGCGAACTCGTGCGACCAGCGGAGATCGACGAGTGCGACCCCGGGGCCCTGCAAGGTGTTGCGCGCCACGCCGGCGGGGCGGGCATTGGTCTGGCCCGTGTGGTAATCGTCCAGTCCCGTCAGGAGTGAGTACGGGCGACCGGACGCGAGCGATACGCTGACGCCGATGTTGACCCAGTCGCCCGCCTGCAACTGGATCAACGACTCGAGCCGGTGTCGCTGGTCGAAATTGGCGTGTCCCCATTCGCTGGCCAGATCGTAGTTGTTGGCTGGCAGCGCATTGATGCCGTTCGTGTCGTTGTGCGCGGTGGCGAACGTATATTGCACCGACCCCTTCAGATGCGGCGCGAGTCGGCCTCGTGCGATGAACTGCAGAGAGTGCGCGGTCTGACGGCCGGTGGATTCAATCTGTCTGATCTGTCCAAAGGCGGGGTTGGGACGCTCGAGATACAGTGGCGGCGGTGGGGCGTTGACATCGCGGGAGCGGAAGAGATCCATCCCGCGCGAACCGAGATAATTCACCGCAACTGTCGTCCCCTTGCTGACGATCCGCTCGAATCCGGCGCCAAACTGGACGGTGTACGGGATCTGGATGTCAGGCGCCAGGGTCACGATACTGCGCACTGGCGCTCCGGATGTGCCCGAGCCAAACGGATTGGGGTACGCGGGACTCAGCAGAATGACGCGCAGCAGGCGTTCCTCGCGCGAGCGCAGCACCTCCCGGATGGGTCCGTCGCCCGCGCGGTCGTAGAACACGCCCGCGCCCCCTCGGATCGCCGTCCTCGCATCGAGCGCGTACGCGACGCTCAGGCGCGGGGCAACGTTGTTGTTGTCCGTGAAGATGTTCTGCCAGTCGTAGCGAATCCCCGGCGTGATCGAGAGGCGATCGTTGACGCTGATTTGATCCTGGACGAACGCGCCAAATACTTTCTGGAGGAACACGAGCCGGCCGTCCCCCACCTGCTGCGAGAACGACAGCGGCCTCCCGAGCGTGTAGTCCTCGAGCGACGAGAAGGTAAAGGTGCCATCACGGTTCGAGCGATCGTCGAACCCGCGGCGACTGAAGTCCGGTATCTGGATGCCTCCCTTGAAGAGGTGCTTCCCGCGAAGGAAGGTCAACGACTCGGCGAGGTTGAAATGGTCTTCGGTCGTGCTCTGGTCGGCCTGCGCTCCGCCGCCGGTGAACGCGTCGAGGACGATAATGCGCTGGCCGGGATGGAGGCTGACAATCGCGCTGGTCTCGTGCCCGACCAGGAGGCGAAACTCATTGAGAAGGCGACCGCTCAGCACGCTGCGGGCGCCAACGATCACCTGCGCCTCGTGACCCCGATCGTCGGCACCCGCCTCGGCCAGCGTCGTGCCGCCGACGCCCTGGTTGAGAGTGCTCGTCGTCTCGTTGGTGAACCGGATGGATAAAGTGTGGCGTTTCCCGATCTGGTGAGACAGCGATGCCGAGCCCTCGAGGCCCCTGTCTGGCTGAGGCACGATCGCGTGGATTTGGCCCGTGGGGCCCTGGGCAAAGACGACCGACTGCAGATTTTCTTCCTTCCGATCGATCGTGAGAAGGAACGAGGTGTGCTCACCGCCGGCCACCGGCCCTCCGAACACGCCTTCGTAGATTCGACGTTGCTCGGGCGCCCGCGTGTCGGCGAACGGATTCCGTGCATCGAGGTTCGAATCGCGGAAGGTGATGTCCATCGATCCGCTGTATTTGTCCGAGCCCGCCTTCGTGATCACTTCGATTCGGCCGCGGCCGGGGCGCGGAGCCTCGGCGGTATAGGGATCCTGGTTGACCTTGATCTGCTGGATCGCCGGAGGGAGCCACGCCGACTTTACGGGCCTCCATGCCGTCGACAATGAGCGTGACACCGCCCGTGCCCAGCGCTGACGCGTCGAGGAACCGCGCCAGCCTGCCGACCACGTCGCGGTCGAAGATCGGGAGGTTCTTGAGTTCGTCGTTGTTGAGAACGACCGCATCGCGATTGCCGTTGGCGGCGGCGGCAATGACGTCCTCTCCGGCGTTGACGGTGACTTCCTGCTTCTGTGACGCGAGATCGAGCACGACTGTTTGAAGCGGCGGCGCGCGGCGCGGCGCGATCCGTAGTCGGACGGTGGCGGGCTGGAAACCCTCGAACTCAACTTTCAATGCGTAAGAGCCTGGCGGCACGCGATCTAGGACGAATGCTCCCCTGGAGTCAGTCAGTGTGGAACCGACGACAGTGCCCCTTTCGTCTGCGAGCTCGACGCGCGCGCCTGGGAGGACGGCGCCGGTCTGGTCGCGAACCATCCCCCGGAGTGCCTGCACGTCGGGTGGGGCGGCCTGGAAGGCCCCAACGAGCAGGAACAGCATGGAGATCAGGGACATGCGGCCTTCTATAATGTCGCCGCCTAAATGAATTCGCGATGAATGGCTGGGCGGTCTCCGCTACTGACGCCGGCGTGTAATCTTCCAGACATCTTCACGGTGCTACACTCGCGCCGTTCGCGGCACGGCGCGACGGAGTTCTGCGCCACGTTGCCAGCCATCGACGAGGCATTGTTATGAACAGACGTTTACTGACGCTGCTCGTGTTGCTCACCGGATTCTTGGTTGCCGCGCCCAAGCTCGGGCAAGCCCAGACATTCAAGGTCGAGAAGTGGGACATCAAAGGTGAAGGAGGAACGGACTACGTCACGGTCGAACCCGCCACGGGTCGCGTGTTCGTGTCCCGCTCGACTCACATGATGGTCATCGATGGTCCGACAGGCAAGGTGCTCGGCGATATTCCAAACACGCCAGGTGTGCACGGCGCTGGCATCGCCACCAAGGCTGGCCACGGCTTCACGACGAACAGCGGCGATCAGACGGTCACGATGTTCGATCTCAAGACGCTGGCGGTCATCAAGCAGATCAAGGTCGGCCCCGGTCTCGACGGCATCATGTATGACGAGCCCGACGACAAGATTATTCTCACTAATCACAGCCGCCCGATCGGCACGCTCACGGCCATCGATCCCAGCAGCGGCGACATCGTCGCCACGGTGGAACTCGAGGATACGGCGCCGGAAGGCGCCGCGGCCGATGGGAAGGGGCACATCTTCGTCAACAACGAAGGCAAGAACACGATTCAGGTGATCGACGTCAAGACATGGAAGGCGACGGCCTCGTGGCCGCTCGCACCGTGCGAGGGACCGACCGGCATCGCCTACGACAAAGCGTCGAATCGCATCTTCTCAGGTTGCAGCAAGACGTCGGTCGTCGTTGATCCGACGAACGGCAAGGTCGTGGCCTCGATTACGAACGGTACCCGTGTGGACGCGCTTGGATGGGATGCGGAGAAGAAGCTGATTTACATTCCCAACGGTGGCGAAGGCAACGTGACGGTCGTTCACCAGGACTCGCCGGACAAGTACACCGTCGCTGCGACGGTTGCCACATTCGCTGGCGCGAAGACGATCACCGTGGATCCGAACACGCACAATGTGTATCTGTTCCAGCCCGAGCGCGGTCCCGCGCCCCCGCCAGCTCCGGATGCGCCGCCCCCGGCGCCGGGCGCACGCGGTCGCGGTCCACAAGGTCCGATCGTCGCGGCCTGGTTCATCGCGATCAAGCAGTAATCGACTGGGCGGGGCCGCTCGCGAGCAATCGCGGTGTGGCCCGCCACGGTTCTATCCGCCAGCCTTCACCGCGGCAGCGACCGCGGAGGCGCCAGCGCGTAGGGCCTCTGGACGAAAGTCGTAGACGAACTGCTTGAACTCGGCGTGGAGGAAATCGGCCCCGAACTTGTACTTCTTCATTTCGTTGAACGCCTGATCGGCCGTCCAGCTATCGTGCGTGATGCGATACGCCGCGGTCATGACGCCCGTGCGGTGGCGTCCGCCGACGCAATGCACGTAGACCGGCTGATTGGCCGGATCGTTCACGATTTTCAGAAACTCCGCGAGTTGCGCGATCGTCGGCGCGACGTGCGTTGTCATCGGAATCTGGAAGTACGTCAGACCTGCCTTCTCCGCCAGAGCTTTTTCGTCCGCCCTCGCGTCGTCGCTCGTCAAGTTGATCACTGTCTTAATTCCAAGAGCCGCGAGGTCAGCGTAATCGTGACCGTTGGGCTGGCCACCCCGGTAATAGTTCGGGTCGACACGGCCGAAATTGTCGATGCGAATCGAAGAGAGAAGTGCTGAGGCAGTGCGCGGGTCAGCCGAGGCGAGTTGCACACCAGCTGGAAAACCCAGCGATGATGCGAGAACGAGCGCAGCTATGAATGCTGGTACGGAGTTCTTGAGACGCACGTATCACCTTCCAGAAGAGAGGGTATTGAAGTTGAGACGCCGGACGCGTCACCGTGGTCTGAGGCAACTTCGATACCACCTGGAAGGTTGACGATTCGTTTCGGATTGACAGCTGAGTCGTCCGCGTCGCTGTTCTCATCAGCACGTTTTCGAGGACACCTGGAGTGGCCAGTTCCCTCGGCGAGCTGATGAGGCAGTCCTAAATTGATGCGCTATCCCTAAGAGGGCAGCGCAGTCCCGGAACGGCTGCGCTGCCCTGTGGCCAGCCCTTATGACGGCTGTGCCACAGGGTTCATACTCGGCGTTATGACGTGGCTTCTGCCAGGTCACGGGGTCGGGCGACGGCTCGATCCTCTTCTTCCACAGGCACCGTCGCGTGCGATCGTGCGACGAGCATGTAAATCGACGGCACCACAAACAGTGTGAAGAGCGTTCCGATGATCATGCCGCTGACGAGCATGATTCCGATACTGTTGCGCGCGCCTGCACCTGGACCGGTTGCCAGAATCAGCGGTGTATGCCCCACAACCGTCGCGGCTGACGTCATCAGGATCGGCCGCAACCGCGTGCCCGCGGCCTCGATGACCGCGGCCAGCTTGTTCGACCCGGTCTCCTGGAGGTGATTGGCGAACTGCACGATCAGGATACCGTTCTTTGCCACGAGGCCTACGAGCGTGATCAGGCCGACCTGGCTGTAGATGTTCAGCGTCGTGAGCCCGAGGAACGAGAACAGTAGTGCGCCAGACAGGGCCAGGGGCACGGACCCGGCCAGGATGATGAACGGATCGCGGAAGCTCTCGAACTGGGCGGCGAGCACCAGGTAGATGAGCACCGCTGACAGCAGAAAGACCCCGAGGAACTTGCTTCCTTCCGTCCGCAACTGCCGCGACTCGCCAGCGTAGTCGATGGTGAACCCTGGCGGCAGGATTTTGTGCGCCTCGCTCTCGAGAAAGCTCAATGCCTGGTCCAGCGGCACCGGAGGCGGGATTACTCCCTGGATGCGCACGGAGTTCAACTGCTGAAACTTCTTCAGCTCGCGCGGCTCCGTTGTGGTCTTGAGGGAAGCAAATGTCGACAGCGGCACGAGCTTGCCGGACCCGCCCGTGATGTACATGTCCGTGAGCTGATCAGGGGTCAGCCGCTCGCCGCGCTTCACTTGTGGAATGACTTTGTAGCTGCGCCCCTGAATGCTGAACCGATTCACATAATTGCCCCCGACGAGTGCCGACAGATCCCGCCCGGCCTCACCCAAATCGACTCCCTGCGATCGCAGCTTGTCTCGATCGAACACCACCTCCGTCTGCGGCTGATCGAACTTGAGGTCGGCATCGGCGAACATGAACATCCCGCTCGCAAAGGCCTTCTGAACGAGTTGGCCGGCGAAGTCCCGCAGCTGTGCCGGTTCAGCTGACGATGCGATGACGAGATCCACCGGGAAGTCGCCACCACCTGGCAGCGCCGGCGGTGTGAGCGCGATCACGCGAATGCCTGGAATCTTCGACAACGGTCCCATCGATTCCATCAGCAGCTGCTGGGCGGTCTTGGTGCGCTCGCTCCATGGCTTCGTCACCATGCCGCCAAAACCGCCGGACGGTGATGTGATCTCGAAAATGCTGGCCGCTTCCGGGAACGACCGGTACACGTCGTGGATCTGGCGGGTAAACATCGTCGTCTGATCCACGGTCGAGTTCGCCGCGGCCTGAACCACTCCGAACACGACGCCCTGATCTTCTGCGGGCGCCAGCTCCTGCTGCGAGAACATGTAGAAAGGCACGATCAATGCGGCGACGATTGCCCACAGGACGAGAACGACAGGGCGATAGCGCAGCGTTGCTGACAGCATCCGTAGGTAGCGGGCCCGAACCCTATCGAAACGGCGATTGATCCATCCGGCAAATCCGCGCCCGGTGTCACCGGCTCGCAGCAGCTTCGATCCCATCATCGGCGAGAGCGTCAGCGCCACGACCCCCGAGACGATCACCGCCGATGCCAGGGTGAAGGCGAACTCACGGAACAGAGTGCCCGTGAGGCCGCCCTGTATGCCGATGGGGGCGTAGACGGCTGCGAGCGTGATCGTCATCGCAATGATCGGTCCGACCAGTTCACGGGCCGCTTCGATCGCTGCCTCGAACGGTCGCCTGCCGTTGTGAAGATGCCTCTCGACGTTCTCCACCATCACGATCGCATCGTCCACGACCAGACCGACTGAGAGCACGATCGCGAGCAGCGTGAGGAGGTTGATCGTGAAGCCGGCCGCCAGCATCAGAAACGCCGCGCCCACCAGCGAAATCGGGATCGCGACGACCGGAACGATCAGCGCGCGGAACGATCCGAGGAACAGGAAGATCACGACAACGACGATCAGGAGTGTTTCGGTCAGTGTCCTGAGCACCTCGTTGATTGCGTCCTGGATGTACTCCGTCGAGTCGTACGGGATGCCGACTGTGATGCCGGCAGGCAGCTGCGACTGGATGCCCGGGATCTCAGCGCGCACCTTCTTGATCACATCAAGCGAGTTCGCCGTCGGCAGTACCCAGATGCCCATGAAGGTCGCCGACTGGCCATTGAAACGCACTTCCTGGTCGTAGTTCTCGGATCCGAGCACAACGTCGGCAACCTCGCCGAGCCGGACGACGACACCCTTGTCTTCCTTGACGACGAGCTGGCGGAACTCTTCGGGGGTGCGCAGATCGGTGTTGGCGACGAGATTCACCGATACCATCGATCCCTTGGTCTTGCCGAGCGCCGAGAGGTAGTTGTTCCGCGCAAGCGCATCCTGCACTGCCGACGGCGAGATGCCCAGCGCCGCCATTCTCTCGGGCTTCAGCCAGATTCGCATCGCGAAGGTTCGGTCGCCGAGAATGTCAGCCCGCTGCACTCCGCTGACGGCGCTGAGCTTCGGCTGAACCACGCGCGTGAGGTAGTCGGTGATCTGGTTCTGATCGAGATCCTTGGAGGAGAACCCGATGTAGATGGCCGCGAACTGATTGTCCGCGGTCTCCATCTCGATGACCGGCGCCTCCGCTTCCGGCGGCAGCTGGTTGCGAACCTGTGCGACCTTGGCCTGGATCTGCGTCAGCGCGGCGTTCGTGTCGTAGTTCAACTTCAGGTGGACGGTGATCGCACTGAGCGACTGCGCGCTCGACGACTCCATGTAGTCGATGCCGTCCGCGCTGGCGATCACGCGCTCGAGCGGTGTGGTGATGAACCCGCGGACGAGATCCGCGTTCGCCCCCACGTAAACGGTCGATACCCTGACGACCGCAATGTCGCTGCGCGGGTACTGCCGCACGCTCAGCGCACGGATCGACTGCAGGCCCGCTATCAGAATGACCAGGTTGACGACGATCGCCAGGACCGGCCGCTTTACGAAGAGATCTGTGAACCGCATTTGAGTGCCTTTTCCCTTTTCCCTTGTCCGCTTAACTCACTGCTCGTGGGGCTCTCGCTTTCCCTTTTCCCTTTTCCCTTTATTTGTCTTCCGTCTTCGGCGCAGGGCTGTTGCCCGGCTGTACCGTGTTGTTGACCTGAACCGGCGCGCCGTTACGCAGCTTGAAGACGCCGGACGTCACGACTTCTTCTCCAGGGTTGATGCCCGACAGGACGGCAATCTGATCGCCGCGCGCGTGTCCCAGCTTCACGACCTGCTGACGCACCCCACGATACGACTGTCCCTGCGGGTTCTTCATGTCGCCGACGATGAAGACCGAGTCTCCATAGGGCGCGTAGTTGATGGCCGATGCGGGCAGCGCGACAACACGACGGCCGGCGCCGAGCATCACCTGCGCCTGAACGAACATCCCGGGCCTGAGCTTCGCACCAGGGTTCGCCAGCGTCGCCTGCACCTGCACGTTGCGTGTCGTTTGATCCACGACGGAGTCGATAGCGGTGATGCGACCTGTGAACTCGCCGCCGCCGGACTCGGAAACCGTGATGTGGACGCTCCGTCCAGGGCGCATCTGTCCCGCCTCCTGCTGCGGCACGCCGAAGTTCACGTAGATGGGATCGAGCGACTGCAGCGGGACGACGGGAGCGCCGCCCGTCAGGTACTGTCCGAGGTTGACCTGGCGAATGCCGAGGACGCCCGAGAACGGCGCGCGGATGGTCTTCCGCTCGATCGTCGCGCGAATCTCGCTCAGTTTTGCGTCCGCCTGCTTGTTTCCGGCCGTGGCGGCGTCGAACTCGGCGCGCGAGACGGCGTCCTGCTGCACGAGACCCTGCATCCGCTCGAAATTCAGACGCGCGAGCTGCAGTTGCGACTCGGCGCCGGCGAGCTGCGCCTGCTCCTGTCGCGTATCGAGCTGCACGAGGATGTCTCCCTTCTGAACGCTCTTGCCCGAATCGAAGGCGATGTGATCGACCACACCGGGCAGGTCAGCACTGACGGTTACACCCTGGACCGCAGCGACTGTTCCGATGGCGTTCAGCGTTTCTGGCCACTGCTCCTGCGCCGCAACGATCGTGGTGACCGCGTCTGGCGGCGGCTGCATCGCGGCGAACTGTTCCGCCATCGCCTGGAACTGCTTGAACTTCACGAACCCGAGACCCGCAATGATGAGTGTCATCAGGACCACCATCAGAATCATTCGCTTCGCCATTTGTTTCCTCACATCCCGAAATCTGTAGAACCCGTTTCACGCCGTAGTGGACTCGTAGTGCGGCCCTTCAGGGCTGCCATGGCAGGGCTGAAGCCCTGCGCTACGGGTCTTCTTTCAGAGGGCCTTCGCCGCGGTGAGCCCCTCGTCTCTCCAACGAAACGCACGTCTTCTCCTCACGATGCGTTCCAACCTCCGCCGAGCGCGCGGTAAAGTTGGACGACTGACACGAGCTCCTGCTGGCGGAGCCGCGCAAGTTCCAGCTCGCCCTGGAAGAGATTGCGTTGCGCGTCGAGCACGGGCAGGTAGCTATCGAGCCCGCCCTGGTACCGCTGCGTGGCCAGCTGCGACGCGGCGTTGAGCGCTTCGACCAGCCGCTCCTGTTGTGTCCGCTGCTCGTTCGTCTTTGTATAGGAGGCGAGTCCGTCAGAGACGTCTCGAAACGCCGTGTAGATCACGCGCTGGTAGTTCACGAGCGCCTCGCGGTGTATCGCCTCCGCGAGCTTCACGTTGTTGCGTGTACGACCCGCGTTGAAGACCGGTTCGGTGACTCCCAGGCCCAGCGTCCCGAGCTGTGCCGGGCCGCTCAGCAGGCTGCTGAGCGCGCGGCTCTGCCCGCCGAAGAACCCGGTGAGACTGATGCGCGGGAAGTACTCGGCCTTAACCGCGCCGATTTGCGCGTTCGCCGACACGAGTTCCTGCTCGGCTGCACGGATGTCCGGCCGGCGTTCGAGAAGCGCCGAAGGCAGGCCGGCTGGAATCGCTGGCGGCGCCTGCAACGCTTCCAACGGCTGGCCGCGTGGAATGTCTCCCGGCACGTGGCCGAGCAGCAGGCTCAGCGCGTTTTCCGCCAGTGCCATCTCGCGCTCGATGCTGGCAATCTGCCCGGTCGCGGTGAAGAGCAGCTGCTCGGCCTGGCGCACGTCGAGCCCGCTCGCCACACCGCTCGCCCGGCGCGCCTCGATGAGCCGCAGGTTGTCGTTGGCGACGTCCCGCGTTCGCTTTGCGATCTCGAGTTCCAGATCGAGCGCGCGCACCGCCAGGTACGTGTCGCTCACGTCGGCGACGAGTGTCGTGACCACGCCACGCCTGGCTTCTTCCGTCGCGAGGTACTGCGCGCGTCCCGCCTCGCTCAGCCGACGCAGGCGTCCCCAGACGTCCAGCTCCCATCCGAGACTGAAGCCGATTTGTGCGTAGCTGACGTCAGTGTCGACGCCGTCCGGAATGCCGCTGTTCACGCCTCGCCGGGACGACCGTGCAGCAATCGCGTTCGCGGAGACATCGACCGTCGGCCACTGACCAGCGCGGGTGATACCGTATGCGGCGCGGGCCTGCAGAACGCGCTCCGCGGCGATCCGCAGCTCGAAGTTGTCCTGCAGCGACGTCCTCACCAGCTGGGTCAGGGTGTCGTCGTGGAACAACTCGAACCATTGCAGATCGGCGAGCGATGCTGTTGAGGGTTGACCGGATACCGACCGATATGCGGACGGGGTGGCAACCGCCGGTCGCTCATAGTTCTTTCCCAACGTGCACGATGCCGCCGCTGCAGCGACGATCGCCAAGACTGGGATGTGCGCAAATCTGAACACGTTGTACTCCTCTGCGCAGCCTAAAGGCTGTGCTTCCTGCGGCAGCTGTGAAGGGCTGGGCCAGGGTGGCAGCCCTGAAGAGCTGCAGCGACATTTCCTTGAATCCCCGATCGCCGATGTCGTTTTTGGCGACGGAAATTCGATTAATTAATAGTCGGCGTTCAGCAGTTGCGACTCGCTGTGGTCGACGGACTCTGAGATCTCCCGCACCAGCACCGGCATCACACAGCCTCTGGCGACCAGCCGTGCGCCGGCACGATACATGACAGTGAGGAGTTCTCGGCCCGCGGCATCAACCCGCCACAGCGCGGAAAGATCGACTCGCACCTGCGCACCAGGCGCCCTTTGGACGACGCTATGCCAACAGTTTTCGAGCTCCTGAACGCACGCGCCCGTGAAGTACCCCTCGAGGACCATTACGAGCTCGCCATCTGCGCCATGTGTCGTAATCCGGAACATAAGAAACACCTGCTTGTTACATCGACGTTGCACTGCGTGTTGGTCGATGCCGCAGACACCAGCGACGATCGTGCCGGCAGCGCACGGAACATCGCGTCACGCGATAACGTCAACAAACGACGGAACTTGCTGTCAGGCGATGCGAGGGTTACAAGACGAGGTGCCAACGCATGACGCGCCTGCGGGTTGGCACGCTGCCCATGGGCTGGCACCTTTCCGCCACCGCATGCGTCCTACGTCGATAGATCGGGGACACCGCTATGAAAAGCGTCAGTGATGAGTTTGATGTGTTCGATGAACGTGCGCATCGAGTCGTGGACGTGGCGAGCGTCCTCGCGTCGAACGCGCACCTGAACGACCTGTTGAGTGTTCTGCAGCGCGAGCGCGATCAGCTCGATCTGCTTCTCGACGTCACCAACGCGGTGGTGACCCAGCTCGATACGCGCGAGCTCTTCCGTGCCGTCGCCCCGGCGTTGCGCCGCTGCTGCAGCGCGGACGTCGCCGCGCTGAGCTCTTCGATCCCGATGCCGGCGTGTTGCGCCACCACGTCTGCGACGCGCCCGAGGACTTCTGCGCGCGGTCGGACGTGCCGATGCCGACGGAGAGCACGCTCGACGGCTCCGCGTCGGGACATGTTTTCAAGACGGGCAAGCCGCGGATCTTCTCGCCTGCGGACCTCGACAGCTTTCCCGAGAGCGCGATTCATCCGGGCCCGAGGCATCAGGTCCGCCTGCTCGGTTCCGCTCGCGACGGCGCACGGCATTCTCGGCACGCTGAGCCTCGGCGCGTTCAGTGACGATGCGTTTCCGTGCGGATCAGTTCCCGCTGCTGACGCGGGTCGCCGGGACAGATCGCGATCGCCGTGCGCAATGCCGTGTCCTACGCACGCATCGAAGAGCTGAACGCGCAACTGGCGCGCGAGAAGCTGTACCTGGAGGACGAGATTCGCAGCGACTATCAGTTCGAGGAAATCATCGGCCGCAGCCAGGCGCTCGCCCGCGTCCTCAAGGAGATCCAGACCGTGGCACCGACGGATTCCACCGTGCTGATCTCGGGCGAGACCGGATCGGGCAAGGAGCTCGTCGCGCGCGCGATCCACCAGTTGAGCGGCCGCCGCGATCACGCGTTCGTGAAATTGAATTGCGCGGCGATCCCGACCGGCCTGCTCGAGAGCGAGCTGTTCGGTCACGAGAAGGGGGCCTTCACCGGCGCGATCGGTCAGCGGATTGGACGATTCGAGCTGGCCAATCAGCGGCACGGTGTTCCTCGACGAAGTCGGAGAGATCCCGCTCGAGCTGCAGCCCAAACTGCTCCGCGTGCTGCAGGAGCGCGAGTTCGAGCGCCTCGGCAGCACCCGGACGCTCCGCAGCGACGCGCGGCTGATTGCCGCGACCAACCGCGACCTCGCCGCGCTCGCTGACGAGCAGAAGTTTCGACAGGACCTGTTCTACCGCCTCAACGTGTTCCCGATCACGGTGCCCCCGCTGCGCGATCGGCGCGAGGACATCCCGATGCTGGTGCGCCACTTCGCGCAGCAGTTTGCCCGGCGGATGAAGAAGAACGTCGAGAGCATCTCGACGCGAGACGATGAACGTGTTGACGCGGTACGACTGGCCGGGCAACATCCGCGAGCTGCAGAACCTCATCGAACGCGCGGTGATCCTGTCGACGGGGCCGACACTGGACGTGCCGGTGGCGGCATTGAATGGCCGACGCGCGTCGTCTTCAGCTGCCGCGATCGAAAAAGGCACCGCCGCCGGAAACGAGACCCTCGAGGATGCCGACCGCCGTCACATCATTGCCGCGCTCGAACGCACCAACTGGGTCATCGCGGGTCCAAACGGCGCGGCGGCACGGCTCGGAGTCAAGCGATCGACGCTGCAGTTCCGCATGCGCAAGCTCGGCATCACCCGGCCTGCGGCCCCGCAGCACTGACTCCATTTTGCACGTCAGCTGACTTCCGCCTGAAGGCGGAAGCTACAGACTTCTCGTGGACTCCATAGCTCGCCTGAATTATTCGCGAGTGACGGTGGATGGGAAAGAGGTCCGCCTCCGCCGCTGCGCGGCTTTGGCGCGACAGCCTTCGCGTGGCTTGCCGAGCCGAAGCTCACGCTTCGGCGTAAGCGCGCGTGAGCGAAGGCGGGCCTGGCGAGCCGAAGCTCGCTCACGAATGCAAGGCGAGCGAAGGCTGGCGGAGAGGGAGGGATTCGAACCCCCGTGCCGGTTACCCGGCAAGACGCTTTCGAGGCGCCCCCGTTACGACCACTTCGGTACCTCTCCGTTTATTACTTCTGCTCTGCGAGCCAGTCGCGAGCCGCGAGTAGCGATCTTAACGCGTTCGCTGCTCGCGGAAGAAATCCTGGATCAGAGCCTTGCACTCGGCGTCCAGCACGCCGCCGATCGCTATCATCCGATGGTTCAGGGCCGGGTGCTCGTGAGCGCGCATGACGGACTCGAGAGCACCAGCCTTCGGTTCGGTCGTCCCGTAGACCACGCGGCCAATCCGAGCGTGAATCATTGCGCCGACGCACATCTGACACGGCTCGATCGTCACGTACATCGTCGCTCCGGTCAGCCGGTAATTGCCCATCCGCCGCGCGGCTGCCCGAAGCGCCACGATCTCCGCATGCGCCGTCGGATCCGCGGCACCGATCGGTTCGTTGAACCCGGTGCCCACGACCTCGTCGTTCAGCACGACGACGGCACCGACGGGCACTTCGCCGCGTTGACGTGCCTCGATCGCCTGCTCGAATCGCCGCCCGCATGAATCGCTCGTCAGGATCCACAGCACGTCTCCCTGTCCGAGCCGGCGGGCTGAGGGGAACATGTGATTTTAGCATGAGGCCAACCCGGACGGCGTTTGCCCTTCCCCGGGAGCTTCGTGGGGGCAGTCTCTTGAGTCTGCCATCGAGCGACTGGCGCAACCTTCGTCCTTCAGCGTCCGGCGCTTCACCCCACGGTCTGCCCGGCGACGAAGACTTCGATGGCCGCGCCGCCGCACTTTCGTGAGGTGTGGTCCCCAGTATCGAAGGACGCACACGCCGACATGGAAACAGCCTAGCTTGAAATCCTGACGCGGAAACTGGTAACAGATACGCCCGTATGTCTGTTTCCATCAGCTGCCCGCAGCTTGGCGACGCTGGCCTTCGTACGCAACTCACCGCAGCCGTACAGACGGTCGTGAAACGATGGAGACCGGCGTTCGAGAGCTGGAAGCTGTCGTTGTTCAGGTCGCAGTCCGGCGAGGGGTGGGATCTCGCGATTTCAGGTCCGCGGTTCCGCAAAATCTTCACGCTGAACGGACCCTTGGATGACTTGCCCGGCCTCGTCAGCGCTTACATCGATGCCATTCTCGCGCAGCTGTCAGACCCACCGCGGACCATTCCAAACCACTGAATGCTGCGTGGTCCGTCACTGATTCGAAATCCTGCATCAGATTGTCGGGCTTGCGTCGCCTGCCGCGTGTCCATAAGCTGGCGAGGTACGTATGCCTAACTGGATCCGCGTGATTGAAACGGTGAGCGGCCTCGCCCGGATGGGCGGGCGGCTGCGTTCCGCGCTCGATCCTCCGGTGACCGACATCGCCGAGGGGGCAGCTCGGGGTCTGGAAACGCGCCTTGCGGGCGTTGTCGTCGCGGCACTGAAAGAGGCGTTCGATCGCGACCGCGCGCGCATGGATCTGGAACGGGCCCAGATCGAGGCCGAACAGCGCCGCGCCGAAGAGGCATTGGCCGCGGAACTGAGGCGGCAGACGGCGGAGCGAACGCTCGGGCAGCTCAAACTGCTGGCGCTCATGGCCATTGCTGCCTGGATGCTGTCCGCGATACTGGCGGCCTGGCTGCCGGGAATGCGAGCGGGGGTTCCCAGGGGCCTGCTCGGTGCCGGCTGGGCGCTGTCGTTTGGCGCGCTTGGCTGCACGTTTGCCGGTGTCCAGTCCATCTCCAGGTGGACGGCCGCCGCTCACACCGCGACGCCCCCCGAGAGCTTTGCAGCGGCTGCCGCTCCGTGGCTCCTGCTTCTCGCGCTGGCCAGCACTGGCGCGAGCCTCCTCACCGCGCTATAAAACTCAACATTCAACATTCAACATTCAGCACTCACAGATGATTACCGTCTACGGCGCCGACTGGTGTGAGGATACGAAACGCTCGCGGCGGCAGCTTCGGCGGCTCGGCGTGCCGCATCAATATCTCAACATCGACGAAGACATGGATGCGCTCGACCGGGCCAAATCGTTGAATCACGGACTTCGTCGAACCCCGGTCATCGATCTCGGATTCGGCGGCGCGCCGCTCGTCGAACCGGACAACGATTCATTGACGGGCGCCATCGTCGAGCGCGATATGCTCTCCCCGGACGATGTGGTGGAGCGGTTGGCGATCCAGAACGTCGGCGACTTGGAGCGTGTAGTCCGCACCGTGGCGGGTGCGGCGCTGCTGACGATGGGTCGCGCCGTGCCGCGAGGCATCCGCGCGCCGCTCATGGCCGTTGGTGCGATCACGGCGCTGTCGGGTGTGACGGGCTGGTGTCCGGTCTATCACTCCGCTGGAGTCACGTCGATTGATGGCCCCGGGGATCGGCCGGATGAAGCGACGCGGCCGGCGTGGCTGACATCTCGCGGCGGCGGGCGGCCGCTCGCGTCGCCATCGCTTCCAATGCCAGTAGCGGCAGATGGTAACGGCCACGCTCCGAAGGCGCAGCGGTGAAACGCGATCCCTTGCTGCAGGCGCTCGCGGAAGCCCGGCACGCCGACCCGTTCGGCGTTCTCGGGCCGCACATTGGACCGAACGGTCTGGTCATCCGCGCGGTCATCCCCACGGCCGAGCGGATCACGGTCACCCGCAACGGACCCGGTTCCGTGGAAATGACCCGACGGCATCCGGCCGGCATCTTCGAAGCAGTGCTGCCCGACATCACACAAATCCCTGACTACCGGCTGCAGGTGTCCTATTTTGGCGGCGCCACCTCCGAGGTCGACGATCCCGTATCGATACGGCCGGGTTTTGTCGGATTACGACCTGTATCTCTTTGGTGAAGGGAAACACACCCGCATCTACGACAAGCTTGGCGCCCATCCGATGACGATCGGCGGCGCTGACGGCGTGCATTTCGCCGTATGGGCGCCCAACGCGAAGCGTGTCAGCGCCGTGGGGGACTTCAACTCATGGGATGGACGCCGGCATCCGATGCGATCGCTCGGGTCGAGCGGCGTCTGGGAGATTTTCATTCCGGGCGTCGCGGTCGGTGAACGATACAAGTTCGAGCTGCTGACGAAATACGGCGAAGTGATTCTCAAGTCCGATCCGTTCGGCTTCGCGTTCGAGCTTCCGCCGCTGAATGCGTCGCTCGTCTCAGCGCCGAATACGAGTGGAAGGATGGCGAGTGGATGCGGTCGCGCGATTCGGCCGGATCGTGGTTCCATCAGCCGTTTGCCGTGTACGAGGTGCACCTCGGATCGTGGGGCCGCGTCCCGGAAGAAGGCAATCGCTACCTGACCTACGCCGAGCTGGCCGACCGCCTCATTCCGTACGTCAAGGAGATGGGGTACACGCACATCGAGCTGCTCCCGGTGATGGAGCATCCGTTTTCCGGATCGTGGGGCTATCAGGTCATTGGCTTCTTCGCCCCGACGAGTCGTTTCGGAGCGCCGGAGGAATTCAAAGCCTTTGTCGACGCCTGCCATGTCAGCGGCATTGGCGTGATCCTGGACTGGGTGCCCGGCCACTTTCCGAAGGACGCGCACGGTCTCGCGCAGTTCGACGGCACGGCGCTTTTCGAACACCAGGATCCACGACAGGGTGAGCATCGCGACTGGGGGACGCTGATCTTCAACTACGGACGCAACGAGGTCCGGAATTTTCTCCTCTCCAACGCGCTGTTCTGGCTGCAGGAATATCACGTCGATGGGCTTCGTGTGGATGCCGTCGCGTCGATGTTGTATCTGGACTACTCGCGTTCGGAGGGTCAGTGGATCCCGAATCGCTACGGCGGCCGCGAGAACCTCGATGCGATCGATTTCCTGCGCGAGCTGAACACGCTGACGCATGCCGAGCAGCCCGGCTCGATCACGGTCGCCGAGGAGTCCACCGCGTGGCCGTCGGTCAGCCGCCCGGCGTATGTGGGCGGGCTCGGTTTCACCTACAAGTGGAACATGGGGTGGATGAACGACATCCTCGAATACGTGACAAAGGATCCCGTCTATCGCCGGTGGGAGCATCGGCACCTGACGTTCTCGCTGCTGTACGCGTTCAGCGAAAACTTCATCCTGCCGTTTTCACATGATGAAGTGGTTCACGGCAAAGGCTCGATGTTCGGAAAGGTTCCAGGAGACGACTGGCAGAAGGCGGCGACTCTCCGCGCGCTCTACGGGTTCATGTACTCGCATCCCGGCAAGAAGCTCATGTTCATGGGCTGTGAGTTCGGTCAGGGGCGCGAGTGGAACTACGACGAGAGTCTCGACTGGCACGCGCTCGACTACCCGCTCCACCAGGGCATGCGGCTCTTCGTTCAGGATCTGAACCGTGTCTACCGATCGGAGCGCGCGCTGTTCGATCTGGACTTCGACGCCGCTGGCTTTCAGTGGATCGACTGCAACGACAGCGAGAACAGCGTCGTCTCGTTCATCCGGCGGGCCAAGGACGGCGCGGATTTCCTGATTGCCATCGTAAATTTCACGCCGGTCCCGCGCGATGGCTACCTGATTGGTGTGCCGGTTGCCGGTCCATACCTCGAGCTCCTCAACAGCGACGCGAGAGGTGTACGGCGGATCGAATATCGGAAACGGCGGCGTGATCTTCACCGAACCCATCGCCGCGCACGGATATGAGCAGTCCGTCCGACTGACGCTTCCCCCGCTCGGCTTTCTGTTGCTGAAACCCGGCCGGTGACTTCAGCATTCAACATTCAGCATTCAGCATTCAGCCTACTTGCTCATCGCTTCGATCCGGTCCCACTCGTCGTCGGTCACCGGCATGACGGACAGCCGCGGCACCCGCGTCAGAGCGAAGGTCGCGAACGACTTGTCGGCTTTGATCGAGGCGAGCGTCACGGGCCGAGGAAGCTTGCGCACCGGCAGCACGTCCACAGCGTACAGTTTGCCGCTCTTATCAGCGGGATCCGCGTAGGATTCAGCCGCGGCCTTGGCGATGCCCACCACGGCCTTTTCGTTTCCGGTGTGATAGAAGAAGATGCGATCGCCCTTCTTGACGGCCCGGAGATTCTTCTGGGCGACGGGGTTCCTCACACCGGTCCACGACGTCCGGCCATCGCGAACGAGGTCGTCGTAGCTGTAGTGAGTCGGTTCTTCTTTGAACAGCCAGTTCATTCACGGATCCTATGCCACGTGCCCGTCCGACCGCCAACCCCCCTCGACTTGCCCGTTCCAGCGCTCGCTCGGGGCAGCCCCGTGGCACCCGTGGCACTCCTGGCACCCCCGGCACTTGGTCTTCCCTCCGCCTCAACGATCGAATCGGCCCCGACGTGCACGTGCTCTTCGTCGGGATCAACCCCGGCGTTCGCTCCGCGGTGACCGGTCACCATTTCGCAGGATTCTCGAATCGATTCTGGAAGCTTCTGTGGGATTCGAGACTGGTGCCCGAGCCGATCACGTTCGAAGACGACGACCGGCTGCCCCGTTACGGCTTCGGAATTACAAATCTCATCGCACGGCCGAGTCCGGGGATCGACGATCTCGCGCCGTCGGAATATCTCGAAGGATGGCACGTCCTCGAACGAAAGATCCACCGCCATCGTCCACACATCGTCGCGCTCGTCGGCGTCACGCTGTTCCGCGCGATCCAACCGCTCATTGCTGCCGACGCTGACTCCACGAACCGCAAGGCGATGAAGACTCGTGCGCTGACGACGGGTCTCCGGCCTGAGACGATTCATGGCGCGCAGGTGTATGTGCTGCCAAACCCCAGCGGCCGCAATGCGAACTTCACGTACGCCGAGATGTTGCGGGCGTTCCGCGGCCTGCGGCGGATCTCGCGCCGAGATCGCTGAGATCTCGCGCGGAGATCGCAGGGGACGCAGAGAAGACGGATCTCGCGCAGAGAAACGCAGAGGCCGCGGAGAAAAAACGTGGCGGCGACCGTCCTCCTTGAAGCTCCTGACCGCGTAATCAAGGAGGACGGTCGCCGCCACGTTTTTCTCCGCGGCCTCAGCGTTTCTCTGCGCGAGACCCGTCTCTCTGCGTCCTCCGCGCCCTCCGCGTGAGATCAATGCGCGGCAGCCGCCGCACGGCCGCGGGGGCGACGCATCAGCATGACCAGCGGCAGCAGGAGCAGAAAGATGATTCCGAGGAGTCTGAACAGATCCACGAACGCGACCATGGCCGCCTGGTGTTGGATTGTGCCGAACACCGCCGCGTAAGCGCGTTGGGTGGCCGTCACCGCATCGGACCCTGACGCGATGAAGCCCTGGCGTGCGGCCTCGAGGGCGTTCCGCGCAGATTGAGAGTACGGCGTCACGTGCTCGCCCATGACACTGATGTATTCCTGCTGCCTGCGCGCCAGAAGCGTGCCGGTCGTCGCAATCCCGATGCTCCCTCCGAGGTTGCGCATCAGGTTGAACAGGCTGGTGGCATTTCCCATCCGCTCGCGCGGGATGGGGTCCATGCTGATGGTCGTGAGCGGAACAAACAGCGCCGACAGTCCGAGCCCCTGAAAGAACTGAGGCCAGAAAATATCCCAGTATCCAGCCTCGAGATTCAGCTGCGCGAGCCAGAAGAGTGTTCCTGCGCCGGCAATAAGACCGGCTGCGACCATCTTTCTCGGATCGATGCGGCCGATCATCAGGCCGACCATCGGCATGCCGATGAGCGATCCCAATCCGCGCGGCGCCATGGCGATACCAGCCTGAAGCGATGGGTAGCCCAGCAGCGTCTGAAGCATGATAGGCAAGAGCACGAGGCTTCCGTACAGCACGAATCCCAGCGTCGTCATCAGAAATACGCCCGTGCTGTACGTGCGCACCTTGAAGACGCGCAGGTCGACCACCGGCTCGCGCGCGACCCATTCGCGGACAAGGAATGCCAGCAGTCCGCCACCCGAAATCACGACAAGCGCCGTGATGAACACTGACGAGAACCAGTCATGCTCCTGTCCGAGATCGAGGGCGAGCTGCAGTGTGCCAACCCAGAGCGCCAGAAGACCAATTCCCCAGTAGTCGATCTTGTCGGTGTCCTTCCGGAGGTATGCCGGGTCGAAGACGTAGAGCTTGGTCATGATCAGCGACGCGATGCCGACCGGCAAGTTGATGTAGAACACCCATCGCCAGCTATACGTGTCGGTCAGCCATCCGCCGAGCACGGGCCCGAGAATCGGCGCAACGACGATGCCGAGACCCCAGAAGCCCATGGCTTTGCCGCGCTCGTGCGGCGGAAATGCTTCGAGAAGGACGGCCTGCGACAGCGGCTGCATTGCGCCGCCGGTGGCTCCCTGCAGAATGCGGAAGGCCACGAGCAGTGGCAGGTTGGGTGCAATTCCGCACAGCAGCGACGAAATCGTGAAACCCGCGACCGATGTCATCAGCAGCCGCTTGCGCCCGAAATGGCGCGCGAGCCATCCGGTGAGCGGCAGCACGATCGCGTTGGCCACGAGATACGACGTAAGGACCCACGTCGACTCGTCGATGGACGCCGAGAGGTTGCCTGCGATATGCGGCAGCGACACATTGACGACCGTCGTGTCGAGCACTTCCATGAACGTGGCGAACATGACCGCGATCGCCACGATCCACGGGTTCACGACCGGTTGCTCGGCGGCTGCCGTCATCGGGAGGACTTGATGTAAATCGTTGGCGCGACCGACATGCCCGGTCGAAGGCGGTGATCCGGATCCTGTCCAGGTTCTAACAGGATCTTCACGGGGATTCGCTGCACGACCTTGACGTAGTTGCCTGTGGCGTTCTCTGGCGGCAGCAGGCTGAACTTTGCGCCGGTCGCCGCGGCGATGCTGTCGACGTGCGCGTCGAACTCGCGATCGAGGCCGTCGACCTTGACGGTGACCCGTTGCCCTGGCTGTACACGCTTCAGCTGCGTTTCTTTGAAGTTCGCCGTGACCCAGACGTCTCCCTGCGACACGAGCGCGAAAAGCGGTTGCCCGGCCTGAATCACCTGGCCGGCTTCGACAGACTTGCGGCTGACGATGCCGGCCGACGGTGCGGTGATGGATGTGCGCTGCAGGTTGAGTTCAGCCTGCGCGAGCGCGGCCACCATCTGCTGGACACGCGCGTTGGCCATGTCGGCGCGCGCCTTGGTGACCCGCACCTGGTCAGGACCCGTGTGCGAGGCCTGAAGCGCCGCTTGTGCCTGCGCCGCGGTGCCGCGGGCTTGTCGTGCGCGCTGCTCGGCGACGGCGATCGCAGCTTCAGCAGCCGTCACATCCGATCGAGCGGCGTCGGCTGATGCCCGAGCCGATTCAGCTGCGGTTACTGCCGCGTCGTACTGTTGCTGCGCGATCTCGTCCTTCGCGACGAGACCCTTGAAGCGTTCGACATCGCGGGCGGCCTTGACGGCGGTGGCTTCTTTCTCGCGCTGCCGCGCCTGTGCCGCCACGAGTTGCGCGCGCGCAGCTTCGACCTGGCGGTCGGCGATGCCGACGCCGGCCTGCGCTTCTTCGACGCCTCCGGCTGCCGTACGAACGCCGGTCACGGTCGACACCTCGGTCAACGGGATCCCGGTCGCCGCGCCTGAGGCGTTGGCCTGCGCATCGGTCAGCTCCGCCCGCGCACGTTCCACGGCCACCTGGTAATCGCGGGGATCGAGCTCGACCAGCACGGTACCGGCCTCGACGTGCTGGTTTTCTTGCACGTGGACCTTGGTCACCGTCCCGCCGACGCGAGCGGCGACCTGCGTGATGTGCCCGTCGATCTGCGCATCGTCGGTCGAGACGCGGCCGGCGGTTCGCCAGAGGTAGATCACGACCGCGCCGACAATGACGACCCCGACGATGGCCAGCCAGCGCCCGCGTCCCGCGAGCCGGCCGCCCTTCCTCTCGGCCTGATCCTCTGTGGTGGTGTCGACCTTGGTGTCCATCTACTGCGATCCTCCGAGAAACGCCTTCACCGACTGTTCGGCCGTACCGACGGCGCGCGCGAGCGACGCTTTGGCGAAGTTGTGCGCGTAGAGCGCGTCGATGTAGGTTTCCGAGGCGATGGCGACCGATTCCTGCGCCTGCGCCACCTCGAGATTGCCGGCCACGCCCGCCGCGAACCGATCGCGAGCCTGTTGAAGCTCCTGGCCGGCGAGCGCCACATTCGTCTGGGCGGCCTCGAGCTGCTGTTCCGCGGCGTGCACGTCGAGCATCGCCGCGCGTACCTGGTACTCGACCTTCCCTCGGATGTCTTCGAGTTCGGCCTGACGGCGCTTCAGCTGCGCGTCGGTCTCGATGCGGCGGGCGGTATCACGGCCGGCATCGAAGATCGGGATCTTGACCGTCGCGGCCACACGAAACGTGGCATGCGCGTCAGAGGGGGCCGACCCGATCGCGCCGTAATCCGCATCGAGATGAACGGTGGGAATGTGATCGCTCGTCGCCGCCCGCCTGGCCAGTTCGGCCGCCGTCAGCCGCTCCCGCGCGGCGAGATAGTCCGCGCGCGATTCGAATGCCGTCTTCAGTGCGGCGTCGAGCGTGATCGGCCCGAGCGGCGCGTAAGGAATCTTGTCGGTCAGTGTAAAGGCCTGACCTGGTGGCAGACCAATCGCCCGCGCCAGCTGCAGCTTCGACTTCTCGTAATCGTTCTCGGCGCGGATCGTTCGGCGGCGCTGGTTCTGCACCTGAAGCTGCGCCCGAACGACATCGATGCCGGCGACGAGACCCGACTGCTTCATGTCGTTGGCCTGCTGATAGAGCGTTTCGGCCGTCGCCTGCTGCGCGTGCGCGGCCTCGATGCGGCTGGCGCCGGCCACCGACTCGAGATACAGGTTCACCGCAACGAGCGTGACCAGATCCCGCGCCGTTCGGACACCGAGCGCCTCGGCGCGCTCGTTCGCCGAGGCCGCGCGCGCGTCGTTCAGCCCGCGCAGGTCGAGCAGGGGCTGCGACGCATAGACTCGTGCGTCAAAGACGTTGAACGGTCCGATGATGGAGGGCTCGCCAGGAAAGCCGTAGGCATCGAGATTGATGACCTGTCGCGCGCTGCTTGCGCCCGCTGACAGTTCGGGCAGCAGGTTCGCGAGCGCACGCCAGCGGGCGCCGTGCGCGTTCTGGACCGCTTCTTCCTGCAGCAGCAGGCCCAGGTTGAACTGCAGCGCACGGTCGATCGCGTCCTTCGCCGACAGCGCGATCGGGGTCGCGCTGACAGGCGATCGCGCCGCGCTCCCAAGGAACGGACTGGTGCCGCCCAGCTGCACGTCGGTGGTCTGCGCGCTCGCCGTCGCGGCCGCCATCACCGCCAGCGCCACAGCCCATGGCATCGCTCTACGCATGTTGCTCACGTCGCCTTTCTTTTCCGTTCGGCCTTTCCCTTCTCCTTTTCTCTTCTCCCTTTTCCCTTTTCTCTTTTTCTTTTCTCACTGCTCGCGGGGCCCCACCCCCGCTCGCTCTCGCTCGGGGGCGCCGCTGCGCGGTGCTGCCCTCCGGCCCCTCGCTCGGGCCGCGGGCGCTTTCCCTTTCCAACCCTTTCCACACCAGCGATGTGACGAATGCGACTTCGCGGTCGACGTCGAAGTGACGGTGTGCGACGATGCCGCGCGCGACGAGGCCGCGAGTGAGATCAAAAATCGCCAGAGCCGCCCCGGTGGCGTCCACCTGGCGGATTTCCCGGCGCGCAACCGCGCGGGCAATCGCCTGCTCGAGCCGGCGGGTCTGGCGATCGACCATCGCCTGGAACTCAGATGCCCGCGGTGTGACGCTGGTAATCTGGCGAGAGATAGCCGCGACGTACATCCGGAAGAAGTCGCGGTGCTCGAAGAAATAGTGCGCGCGCGCCGTCACGAATGCCGAGATCACTTCATGCAGATTGGGTGCCCGATCGAACGCCTCCCTGGTGCGATCGTCCAGCTCGGCCAGACCACCGCTGAGCGCGGCGTCGTAGATGCTCTGCTTCGATGGGTAGTACAGATATGTTGTGCCTTTCGCGACATCCGCCCGGCGGGCAATCTCTTCCATCGTGGCGCAGTCGAAGCCGTGCTCGCCGAAGACGCGCACCGCCGCGCGCAGCAGCGCATCGCGCCGATATTCCGTGATGACGTCGGTTCTGGTGGGTTTCTGATGACCGTGCATTCAGTAAAATGACCAAAGGGTCAGTATACATCGCGGCCGAAATCACGGTAAAGTCAGGCTCGACCGGAACAGCAGAGATTGAAGGAGGAGACGATGTCGGCACGAAACGGGGATAAATCCCGATACCAGATCAACCGGAAACGCGCCGTGCTGCGCCGCGTGAAGATCCGCGAGCTCGTGAAGTCCGTGAAGAGCACCTCAGCCCAGGCCGCGAAGCCAACCGAAAAATAGACCGGATCCTGGTGGATGCCGGATCCCGCCCCGCGACGAAGCTCGGGTCCGGTTCCGTCGGATCCCGGATCCCGTCCCTCGACAGAGCTCGGGACGGCCCTGAGCTGTCGAAGGGCCGACAGCGTCAGTTCCTAGGTGTGCACGCCGGGTGCTTCGTGTCCGGTGCGCGCCACGTACTCGACGTACGGCCCGGGATACGCGTGCGGTTCCGCGTCGGTGCCGGTTTCGCCACCAAGCTCCAACACGCGATTGCTGAGGCCCCGCAGGAACGTACGATCGTGCGACACGAACAGCATCGTCCCGTCATAGTCCTTCAGCGCCTCGATCAGCATTTCCTTCGTGGCGAGATCGAGGTGATTGGTGGGCTCGTCGAGCACGAGAAAGTTCGGCGGGTTGAGCAGCATGCGCGCCATCACGAGCCGGGTCTTTTCACCTCCCGACAGCGATCGGATCTTCTTCTCGACATCGTCGCCTGAAAACTGGAACGCGCCGAGCAGGTTGCGTAGCACACCGGTGGATTCCTGAGGAAAGTCGTTCTCGATCTGCTGCCAGACGGTCAGGTCGGGGTTCAGGAGGTCGAGCGCCTGCTGCGCGAAGTAGCCCATCTGGAGACTGGCGCCGAGCCGAATCCCACCGGAGTCAGGCGCCAGGGCGCCCGCAACCATCTTGAGCAGCGTCGTCTTGCCGGCGCCGTTTCGTCCCATGACCGACCAGCGTTCTCCGCGTCGAATGGTCAGGTTCAGGCCGTCGTAGATCACACGGCGTCCATACGCCTTACGCACGTCCTCGAGCACCGCCACCTGATCGCCGGAGCGCGGCGGCTGTCGAAAATCAAAATGCACGATGCGTCGCTTTCTCGGCGGCTCGACCTTCTCGATCTTCTCCAGCGCTTTCACCCGGCTCTGGACCTGTGCGGCTTTTGCGGCGTGCGCGGCGAAACGCTCGATGAACCGCTGCTCTTTCGCGAACATCGCCTGCTGCCGCGCGTATGCGGCTTCGCGATTGGCCTCCCGAATCGCCCGTTCGCGCTCGTAGAAATCGTAATTGCCGGAGTAGGCGGTGATTTCCCCGCCGTCAATCTCTGCGATGCGCGTGACGACACGGTTCATGAACTCGCGATCGTGAGACGTCATCAGGAGCGCGCCCGGGAGCGACTTGAGGAATGCTTCGAGCCAGATGATCGATTCGATGTCGAGATGGTTGGTCGGCTCGTCCATCAGCAACACGTCAGGACGTCCGAGAAGGACACGGGCCATTGCGACCCGCATCTTCCAGCCGCCAGAGAGTGCACCGACGTCGCCGTCGATGCGCTCGTCGTCGAAGCCGAGGCCATGAAGCACCTCGCGCGCCTGACTTTCGAGCGCGTATCCACCGAGATGTTCGTACTCTTCCTGGACCTCGCCAAAACGCTGGAGGACGTCCTCCATGTCATCCGCACGCGCTGGATCCGCCATGGCCTGGTTCAGCCCCTCCAGCTCATGGTGCAGATCGCCGACCCGACCACTGCCGGCGATGGCCTCATCGATGACCGATCGGCCAGACATTTCCTCCACATCCTGCCGAAAATAGCCAATCGTCAATTTCTTGGGTACGGACACCTCTCCTTCGTCGGGCGACTCCTCGCCGACGATCATGCGAAAGAGCGTGGTTTTTCCCGCGCCATTAGGGCCGACGAGTCCGACTTTCTCGCCCGGATTCAGCTGAAACGAAGTGTCCACGAACAGAATCTGACGGCCGTACTGCTTGCTGATGCGGGAGAAGGAAATCATGGGAAATTACAAGGGTAACACGCGGGTTTTGGGTGCCAGGGGTGCCAGGGGTGCCAGGGTGCCAGGGTGCCACGGGTGCCAGGAGTGCCACGGGTGCCAGGAGTGCCACGGGTGCCACGAGGTATCATCTGCCTGATGAAAATCGACCGGCGCGTGCTCGACTCTGCGGAGTTCCATAACCTCGTTGCGGGCCGCTGGCGCGTATCGCTCGTGCTGACCGCGCTCCTGTTCGTGCTCTATTACGGCTACATCATTCTGATCGCCACGAACCGGCAGCTCGTGTCGACGCCCGTCAGCGGCTCTACGACCGCAGGCATTCTGATTGCGGCCGGCGTGATCCTGGGCGCCTGGGTGCTGACCGCGGTCTATGTCGTCTGGGCGAACCGCCAGTACGATCCGGCGGTCGCCAAGCTGCGTGCGCGCGCGGAGAAACACTGACGGCATGCAGACGACGCTCGGCAGCCCGACGCATCTCAGCAATCCTCTCGTTTCTGGTCATCGTCGCATTGACGCTTGCGGTGACCTACTGGGCGGCACGGCGCACGCGATCGACGCGCGAGTTCTACGCCGCCGGCCGATCGATCAGCCCGTTTCAGAACGGGCTCGCGCTCGCCGGCGACTACATGAGCGCGGCGTCGTTTCTCGGCATCACCGGCCTCGTGGCGCTTCGCGGTTACGACGGGATGATCTACGCGACCGGGTGGCTGGTGGGCTGGCCGGCCCTCATGTTCCTGATCGCGGAGCCGCTGAGGAATCTTGGCAAGTTCACGTTTGCTGATGTGGTGGCGTTCAGGCTGCGACAGGTGCCCGTGCGCATCGCCGCGGCATTTGGCGGGATTCTCACGCTCCTCTTTTACGTGCTCGCGCAGATGGTCGGCGCGGGCAACCTGATCACGCTGATGTTCGGGCTGTCATACGAGTGGGCGGTCATCACCGTCGGCGCCGTGATGCTCGCGTACGTGCTGTTTGGCGGCATGATTGCGACGACGTGGGTGCAGATCATCAAGGCGGTGCTGCTCCTGTTCGGCGTGACACTCCTGACACTGCTCGTGTTGTCGCGATTTCACTTCTCGCCCGGCCAGTTGTATGCGGCGGTCGCCGGACGCTACGGCCAGACGGCGCTCGAGCCAGGCGGACTCGTGAGCGATCCGATCGACGCGATCTCGCTTGGCCTCGCGCTGATGTTCGGGCTGCTCGGGCTGCCGCACATCCTGATGCGCTTTTACACCGTGCCCGACGCGCGCGCCGCGAGGTCGTCGGTTCTCTATGCGACCGGCTTCATCGGATACTTCTATCTGATTATTCCAATCGTCGGTTTCGGAGCGTCGGCGCTGGTCGGACGCGAGATCGTCCGCAAGGTTGATTCGGGCGGCAACATGGCGGCGCCGCTCATGGCGGAGCTCCTCGGCGGGACACCGTTTCTCGGGTTCATCGCAGCCGTCGCATTCGCGACGATCCTCGCGGTCGTCGCCGGGCTGACGCTCGCCGGCGCGAGCGCGCTGTCGCACGATATCTTCACGCACGCAATCCGGAAGGGGCACGCCACCGAATACGAGCAGATCCGCGTCGCCCGCCTCGCGACCGTTGTGTTCGGTATCGTTGCCGTCGTGCTCGGCATCCTCTTCAAGGGTCAGAACGTGGCTTTCATGGTCGGTCTGGCATTCGCCGTGGCCGCCAGCGGAAATTTCCCGGCCCTTCTGCTGTCGATCGTCTGGTCGCGCTTCAACACCGCTGGAGCCGTGTGGTCGATCGTGACCGGCGCGCTCATGGCCGTCGTGCTGATCGTGTTGAGCCCGACGATCTGGGTGGATCTCCTGCATCACGCAGCGCCGATTTTTCCGTTGCGGAACCCTGCCATCGTATCGATGCCGGTGGGATTTCTCACCGGGATCATCGCCTCGCTTGCCACTCGCGAGCCTGAGGCCGAAGCCATGTTCCACGATGAGAAGCTGCGGACGTATCTCGGCATCGGCGCGGAATAATCGCAGTGGCAGACGGCAGAAACTTCCAAACGGCTGCCCACTGCGTTCTCGTTGCCGTCTCGATGGCGCTGTCGGCATGCAGCAACCCGAATGAGCCGGCGCCGCAGCCGGCTGCGCCCACCATCACGTGTCCCGCGAACATGACGACGCGTGGCGTGTCAGGCAGCGGGCAGACGATCACGTATCCGCCACCGACTGTCACCGGCGGAGCGACGCCTGTGACGACCACCTGCACACCGGCATCGGGCAGTTCGTTCAACGTCGGAACGACCGCGGTCTCGTGTACTGCGGTCGATGCGGCCTCGCGACAGGCGCAGTGCTCGTTCACCGTGACGCTCACGCCGCTCCTGCTCAGCGTGACGAAATACGTGGCGTTCGGAGACAGCCTGACGGAGGGGGAGAACGGCCGGGCCGCTGTCCTTGGATCGGTTTCATCGATCCGACGGCAACATATCCGGTCAAACTGCAGTCGTCGCTGAATATCGAGTATCCTGGCCAGTCGATTACGGTGCTGAACTCGCGGCAACAGCGGTGAGCCCGTCGAGGATCGGCCATTGCGCGCCTGCCGGGTGTGCTTTCCCAGGAACATCCCGGCGCGCTGTTGCTGCTCCATGGGTACAACAACCTGCTGTCTCAGTGTGCGCCTGGGCTGTCCGGCTCACGGCCGAGTGCGCGCAGAAGATCTCGGATGTCGCCTTCGGCATCAGGGATATGATCAGAATCGCCAAGCGTCCGGAGTACGGCGTCGCTACATCTTCGTGAGCACGATGACACCACCCGGCCTGTCTCGGGAGTGCCGCCGGATCGACGCATCGCAAACGATGCGATCGTTCGCGCGAACACGCGGAATCGTCTACATGGTGCGTGCCGAGGGAGCGACACTGGTCGATACCTATCCCACGTTCATCGGCCACGAAGCGGAATACGTCGATCAGGACGGGCTGCACCTGCGGCCCGCTGGTTACCAGGCGCTTGCGGACTCGTTCTTCGGTGTGATCAAAAGCACCGTCATGTCGACGCCGGGACTCGGCACCAGAGTGAATTAGGGGGACGAAGCCATGGCTGGAAGACTGGCAGGGAAGACCGCATTTCTCACGGCGGCGGCGGCAGGCATCGGGCGCGCGACGGCGATTGGCGTACGCGCGCGAGGGAGCTCGCGTCATTGCCACCGATGTGGACGTCGCGGGCCTCGACGCGCTCAAACAGGAGCAGCCACAGATTGAAACCGCGCGCCTCGACGTGCTCAGTCCCGCTCAGTGTGATGCCATCGGCACGCAGTGGCCCGACATCAGCATCCTCGTCAACGTGGCCGGGTTCGTGCACCACGGCTCGATACTCGAGTGCCCGCCGGAGGAATGGACGCGCTCCTTCGACCTCAACGTCGGCTCGATGTACCGGACGATCCGCTCGGTGCTTCCGCGCATGCTCGAGCGCGGCGGCGGAGCGATCGTCAACGTGTCGTCGATTGCCTCGAGCATCAAGGGCATCCCGAACCGTTGCGTGTACGGCGCAACCAAGGCGGCGGTCATCGGATTGACGAAGTCCATTGCGGCCGACTTTGTTGGTAAAGGGATCCGCTGCAACGCCATTTGTCCAGGCACGGTGGATTCCCCCTCGCTGGCCGGCCGCATGGCGGCATCGGGAGATCTCGAAGCCGCCGGCGCGCCTTCATGGCGCGGCAGCCGATGCAGCGCCTGGGGAAGCCCGAGGAGGTGGCCGCGCTGGCGGTCTACTTGGGGAGCGACGAATCCGCGTTCACGACCGGGACGACACGATCATCATCGATGGCGGCTGGATTATGTAGAACGCCTGCGGAGATCACGAGGACCTCACGCAGAGATCGCAGGGACCGCAGAGACCTCACCTCTCGCGCTTCGCCGAGCCGGAATCCGTGCGGCAACAGGACGTGGGATCCCCAGATACAAACGGCTCATGAATCGGATGCCGCTTGTATCTGGGGATCCATGTCCGCTGTGGGCCGCCGACGGCCGGCCCTCGGCGAAGCGCCTGAGACGGTGTCAAGAAGTCCCTGGTTCTTAGCGTTCTCTGCGAACTCCGCGTGAGATCCTCGCGATCGCTGCGAGTGACCAGACGCGCGTCGCCGCTTACCGCTTTGGCAGGATGGTCCAGTTCACGACGACATCGACGGGAGGAACCACCGGGTCGGAAATGAAATTGTTCACGACGATCTGCTCCCCGTCGGGAGAGACGGTGTAGTCGTCGCTGCCCACGAGATCCGGCACCGAGAATATGAAAGAGGGGGATGGGCATGGACTTCTCCCATCCGCCCGCGGTAACCGCCACCGACATCAGCATGCCGTCGGCGCCCAGATACAGGAGCTCCCGCCATTTCGCGCCAGTGCGGTTCCGCGCCGCCGTGGCTCGAGACCTGCCACCGCGCTCCCGTTGCCGGGAACGGCTCGACGTAGACCTCGGCATTGCCAGACTCCCTTGACGTATAGGCGAGCCACTTCTCGTCGGGAGAAAACTCCGACTGCCAGCTATTGACCTTCTCGTCGGCGCGAACCAACCAGGGTTTCGTCGAAGAATTGAACGGCGTGATCCACAGGCCGCTGCGCAGGACTGCTCCGCTCAGAATCGACCGTCGGCCGACGAGATGCTCGACGAACTTGTCGCCCGGTCCGGCAACCAGCGGCTGCTCGGCTTCGGTGGTATCGACCGATTTCGCGTAGACGTCGTAGACCTCCCGCCGTTTCGAGAGAAGACAATCGACGGCCATCAGCAGACCACGTGGGTCGCTCGTCGGGGCGGGATTGCTCGTCAGCCGCGAGACGGTGCCGCGAACGATGTCGAACAGCCACAGATCGACATTCCGATCGGTTGGATCGATTCTCTCGGCGGCAACGCGGTGGCCGTCTGGAGAAAACCGTGGATGCCGGTAGTAGCCTGGCGGCGTGTAGCGTTCGAGCTCGCGCCCCGCCGGTCGAACAGCATCAATCGTGTCGTGGGCTCGCCTGCGTCTTGTACGTAGACGAGAACGCCGGTGCTTCGACACGTCGAATGCCGCATCACTGTCGGGGTGGTACTTGACGCGATCCGCAAAGCGTCGTCGCCTCGCCAGCGAGCGTCGCCGAGGCGGCATCGAATGGCTGGGCGACAAGCATTCCCTGCCGAACGAACAGCAGGTGTCCGTCGATGTACCTGACGCGGGAAAAGGCGGGCATGACAAGGCGCGGCGGATCGCCGTCGAGCGACGCGAGGTAGACCCCGGCCTCGATCGGCGCGAGTACTTCGAATGATGAACAGGAAACCGGCGGCCGTCGGGCAGAAACTCGGGCCACGCGTGCTGATATTCGCCCGAACGATTCATTGATCGTCGTGACCTGTGACACGCTGCCGTTTTCCGACGAGCGTGATCAGGTAGATGCCTCCAGGCGCGAGCAAACAGGATGGACTGATCCCGTTCCAGGCGCCGCCGCGAGGTTGAGGCGCGTCGGCGAGAGTCTCCGGCTTGGGCGTTTTGCCCGGTCAATCGAAATCCGTTTCAACTTGCCGTCGTCAAAGAAACACAGCGATCCGCTGTCCGGAGACCAGAACGGTGTTTCGTTCGCGGTCGTGTTCATCAGCGGCCGGCCGCGACTTCATCAAGTGCCCGAACCCAGAAGCGATCCGGCCTTCGACGATCGCTCCGAACACCACGAATCGGCCGTTTGGCGACACACGTGGCCAGCTGCCGGACGTTGAACGGCGGGCCGATCGTGAATCGTGACAGTAGCGGGGCAGGCGGCTTGTTCCACCGCGTCAGGGCCGCAGCGGCGATCCCGGCGCCCGCCACCATCGCGAGAGCAAGCGCGAGCCAGATCAAGGGCGACCTCATCGCCGTCCATCCGGTCAACCCGACCGGTGTCGGTTCTATAACCACCGCAGGTGAACCGGACGCGGTGGTGAGCGCATGTTCGAACTCTCCCGCGGTCTGGTACCGCGCGGCAGGATCGCTGACGATGGCTCGCTCGATCACCTGCACGACGCCGTCTGGCACATCGGGTCGAAGATCGCGCAGTCGTTTGCGCTGGCCTTCCGCATGTGCCCGCTTCAGGTCCGAGACGCTCTTGCCTTCTATCGGAAGGCGCCCGGACAAGAGAAAGAACAGCAACACGCCGAGGCTGTAGACCTCGGACGCGAAGCTCGCCGTGCCGTTCTCGAGCACTTCCGGAGCCATGTAGAGGGGCGTGCCTGAAGTGTGCGCCGCCTCCGTGGCGCCTCACAACCTGCGCGCCGCTGAAGTCCATGAGGACGATCCGTCCGCCGATTTCGCGCATCACGTTCTGCGCTTTGATGTCGCGGTGCAGAAGCCCGGCGCCGTGCAGCGCCGCGAGCGCTCGGCAGAGATCGATGCCGACGCCCGTGACCTCACGGGCGCTCATCGGACCGCCGTCGCGAATCATGCGCGCGAGCGTCTGGCCCTCGACGTACTCCATCCAGATTCCGGCTTCGTCGCCGTCGCGATCGGCGCCGTACACGACCACGATGTTCGAATGCCGCACTCGGGCGAGATGGCGGCCTTCTTCGAGCGGAGACGCCGCAACCCCATTCCCTTGCGGGAACAGCTTGACGGCGACATCGCGGTCGAGCGTGGGGTCCCAGCCGCGATACACCGTGCCGAACGCGCCGGCTCCAATGGATTCAAACAGGACGATGTGGCGCCAGTGACGCACGCTCGTGTGGTGCTGCTGGCTTCGGGAGGGTCGTGCGATCGCGCCGTCGGATCGGTGCGCATCGACGACGGCGCGCCAGCCGCTGCATTTCCTTGACGAGATGTTGCTGGTCTGGGCCGGTGGCCTGGCGCTGGCCTTCGTCCCAGTCGATCGGCTGCGCCGTCAGAGACGGCGGAGCCGAGCGCGATCAGCCAGGCATCATCAGGGGTGTCGCTCAACGCCCATCTCCGAGGCGAGGCGCACGAGCGCGCGGCTGACCGCAACGCGTGCGGCAGGAACCGACGGCTTGTCCAGAAGGCCCGCGATCTCGTCGTAACCGAGCCCCAGCTCGACGCGTCGCGACCACGAGCTCCCGATCGGGCTCGCGCAGCCGCTGCAGCGCCGCATCGTAGCGGCTCAGCATCTGCCGCCGAGCGCCTGCTCGAGCGGAGAGGGATCGCCGCGGGCTCATCTGCCGAGAGAGGTTGACCAGGCGGTCGCGTCGGGCTCGTCGCACGGCATCGCGCAGCCGATTCCGCAACGCCTGGCTCACGTACGCGCAGAACGCGCGCTCGTGTTGAGGGGTAAAGTCCGGCAACTGCCTGACCGACTGCATCAGGGTGTCCTGGACGATGTCTTCAGTGTCGAGATGCTGACGCGCCCAGCCTGGCAGCCGTCCATGTGCCCAGCGTCGGAGCCGCGGCAGGTAGCGCGCGCACAGCTCATTGCACGCTTCCTGTCGCCATCTGCGCGCGCGAAGCAACAGCGCAAATGACGAATGTGCGTCATGTTGCTCAAATGGACGCAGTGCGACCGCCTCGCTGAGACGCGCCTCGTGTGCCATGGATTGTGCTGGGAGCTGCAAATCATAGCGCGACGCTCATGTTTTCAAAGGTATGTGGTGCAACCTTACCCTGACTGTTGACATCCGTCCAAGGAACCATGTCCCGTTGTAGGAACTAGGAGCATCGATATGCGCACAGTGAATGTGGCGGACTATCTCCTGCAGGACATCCGCTTTGCAATCAGTCAGTTGCGAAAAAGTCCCGGCTTTGCCGGCCACGGCGATTCTGACCCTGGCGCTCGGCATGGCCGCGAGTGTCGCGATATTTGCGTTCGTCGATGCGGCGCTGATCAAGCCGCTGCCCGTATCCCGAGCGCATCACGCCTGGTAGGTGTGTTCGAACGCGTGGAGACTTTCCCCAATCCAATCTGTCGTATGCCGACTACCTGGACTGGAAGAAGCTGAACACCGTCTTCACGTCGCTCGCCGCGTATCAGGGAAGCGGTGCGGCGCTGACGACCGCAGATGGCGTGGAGCGCGCGCCAGCCGCGCGCGTTAGCGACGACTTCTTTCGTACGCTTGGGCGTTCAGCCGATGCTTGGCCGCGATTTCCGACCCGGGGAGGATCTCCCATCGGCACCGCGCACGGTGATGCTGAGTTACGGCGCCTGGCAGAAGCGCTACGGCGGACGGACGGACGTACTCGGCGAAACAGTGACGTTGAATGACGCGCCGAACGTCATCATCGGCGTCCTGCCCCGCGGCTTCCATTTCGCGCCCGCAGAGCCGGCGGATTTCTGATGTCGCTGCATGCCTCGAACCCCTGCGAGTTGAGACGAAGCTGCCACAATCTGTACGGCGTTGCACGGCTTCGCGGTGGCGTGTCTGTAGCCGCGGCGTCCGCGAACGTGGCCGCGATCGCCAGTCAGCTGGAACAGCAGTATCCCGACTCGAACAGAGGACAGGGATCCGCGATCGTTCCGCTCGAGGATGTGATTGTTGGGCCTGTCAGGCCTGTTCTTCTCGTCCTGATCGCGGGGGCGGGGTTGCTGCTCCTGTTGGCCGCGGTCAACGTTGCGAGCCTTCTCCTCGTCAGGTCCGAAAGCCGCCGGCGCGAGATCGCCGTCCGCAGCGCCCTCGGCGCGTCGTCAGCACGCGTGGTCGGTCAGTTCGTGACTGAGGGTATCGTGCTCGTCGCCGCGGCCACTGCGCTCGCGATGGTCTCAGCCTACTGGACGATTTCGTTTCTGACGAAGCTGATTCCCGTGAGCATCGCCGCGCGGATGCCGTATCTGGAGGACCTCGGCCTCAACACCCGGGTCGTGTGGCTTTGCCGTAGCGGTTGCGGCGCTCGCGGTCATCCTGTTTGCGATCACACCGGCGCTGCGTCTGTCGTTCGCGGACACGCGGCAGGGACTCGCGGAAGGCAGCCGCGGTTCTGCCGGCCTGGCGTGGCATCGCCTCGCATCCAAGCTGGTCGTAGTGGAGATCGCCACCGCGATCGTGCTCCTCGTTGGCGCGGGTCTCCTCGGGAAGAGTCTGTACCGCCTGCTTCACGTGGAGCTTGGCCTGGAAGCCAGTCATCTCGCGACCATCACGGTGAACGCGCCAAATTCCAAGTACTCGGAGAACGAGCAGACGACGGCGCTCGCGGATGCCATTTCAAGCCGTCTTGCCGCGCTACCCGGAGTCCGTTCGGTCGGCATCTCGAGCAGGCGCCCACTCATTGGTGGCAATACGATGTGGATCAGAGTTGCCGGGCGCCCCTACAACGGCGAACACAACGACGTGCACTATCGCGAAGTCACGGCGGGATACTTCGAAACGCTCCAGGCGCGGCTCATTCGCGGACGATACTTCGCTGATAACGAGGATGCGTCAAAGCCTCCCGTCGTCATCATCAACCGCGCGTTGGCCAGCAAGTACTTTCCCGGGGAGGATCCGCTGACGCGGCAGCTCCTGTACGCGCCGCCGTCGTCACAGCCGGCGATGGCAATCGTCGGCATCGTGGACGACATCAAAGAGGCGGCGCTGGATTCAGAAACACCGCCAACGATCTACGTGCCTTTCGCGCAGGATCCGACCAACGGCTTCAGCGTGTTCGTTCGCACGACGCAGGCCGAAGAGTCGGTGTTGATCAGTTTGAAGGCGTCGATCCACGAGATCGATCCTGGATTGGCCACGTTCGGGGCGTCGACCATGCGCGAGCTGGTCAACGATTCGCAGTCCGCCTACCTCCGGCGATCATCGGCGGCGCTGGTCACCGGTTTTGCCACCGTCGCCTGGCTGCTCGGCGTCGTCGGGCTCTATGGAATCGTCGCGTATTCGGTGAATCAGCGGACGAGGGAAATCGGCGTGCGGATGGCGCTCGGTGCCCAGCGCAGCGCTATCTACCGTCTCGTTCTCCGCGAAGCCGGCTGGCTGACCGTCGCGGGCGTTGTGACGGGACTCGTCTGCGCCGTGGGTGCCGCAACTCTCATGCAGGGGCTGCTCTTCGGCGTGCGCTCGTGGGACGTGTCCACACTGTTGAGTGTTGCGGCTGTTCTCTCGGTCTCGGCGCTCGCGGCCAGCTACATGCCGGCGAGGCGCGCAGCCTCGGTGAATCCAGTGGAGGCTCTGCGCGCCGAGTAAGGGGAGGCAATCGTTTTTCTCCTACACGTACTGGCCTCTGTTGCAGTAACGTGACCCTTTTGCGTGTCGCGAGAGGAGAGGCCACGTCATGGAGCAGCGGCGGTTTGGGAATTCCGGATTGAGCGTCTCGGTCCTCAGTTTTGGAACGATGACAGTCGGCGGCAAGGACCGGTTCGGCAAGATGGGCAATCTTGGCGTGCCGGAGACCAGGCGCATCCTGGACATCTGCCGTGACTCGGGTGTGACGACGATCGACACGGCCGATGTCTACTCGTTCGGGGCTGCCGAGGAAATCCTGGGCGAGGCGCTGCAGGGGCATCGCGAGGATTTCGTGCTCATCACCAAGTCGTTCATGCGACTCGGGACGTCCGGCCCACACGACACCGGGCTCTCGCGCAAGTATCTGATCAAGGCCTGCGAGGCGAGCCTGAAACGGTTGAGAACGGACTACATCGATCTCTATATCGGCCACGAGCCGGACATGTACGTTTCGCTGGAAGAGACCATGCGTGCGTACGACGATCTGACGACGCAGGGGAAGATCCGGTACGTCGGCTGTTCCAACAATTCGGCGTGGCAGGTCATGAAGGCGCTGGCTGTCTCCGATCGTCTCGGCCTGATTCGTTACATCTGCCAGCAGGTGAACTACAACCTGATTGCACGGGATGTCGAGCACGAGATCATTCCGCTCGGGCTCGATCAGTCCGTAGGGCTCATGGCGTGGAGTCCTCTGCATGCCGGGTTGCTGTCGGGCAAGTTCCGGCGCGGCGCGCCGCGTCCGTCGGTCAGCCGTCTGAACGAGCTCGACGTGCCCGGTACCGTCGACTTCGATCGCGTTTACCGCATTGTCGACACGCTGACCGAGATCGCGAACGCGCGCGGCGCGACGCCGGCGCAGGTTGCGCTCAACTGGGTTATGAACAAGCCGGGCGTAGACACGGTGATCATCGGGGCACGAGACGAGGCTCAGCTGCGCGACAACCTTTCCGCGGCAAGCTGGCGGCTGTCTGCCGAGGAGATGAGGAAGCTCGACGAGGTCAGCGCGCTGCCCGAACCCTACCCGATGTGGCACCAGCATAAGTTCGGCATCGAGCGGAATCCACCGCTCCCGAGCATGCGCGCGTGACCCCGGTGGTGGGGTCAGACCCCGGGGTGGGGTCAGACCCCGGGGTTGGGGTCAGACCCCGGGTGGTGGGGTCAGACCCCGGGGGTGGGGTCAGACCCCGGGTGGTGGGGTCAGACCCCGGAAGTGGGGTCAGACCCCGGGCAAGGGGTCAGAGCTGGCCTTCTTCTACTGCAGTAACTGAGCGGCTACGCCCGCGAGAATCGCGTGGCCCGCTTTCGTTGGATGAATGCCATCCCAGAAGAGATAGTCATCAGGATTCGTGCACGCGAACGGAGCAACGTCCGGCGTCACGCACGCGCTGGTCACGTTCGTGAGATTGAAAGCCGTGGGATTCGCGGTGATCGCGGTCAGCGCGCCGAACGCGTCGAAGGTGGTGAAGGTGGCGCCAGGCAGCAGTCCCAGCGGCCCGAGCGTTTGAGTGAGCCCGACATTGAATCCGACGGTGACCTGCGTGCCGAGCACGGCCGCCGCAGGACCGAGCATCCGCCCGGCTGGCGTCAGTGCGATATTCGGAACGTTCCATATGAGGAAGTGGCGAGCGCCGGCCATGTAGAGGTGCTGAACGTTCACGGCGATCGAACTCAGCGCCTGTTGAATGATCGATCCACCATTCCCGCCGGCCAAATAGATCCCGAACGCGTCGCGCACATCGTTGCTGCCCATCTCGATCACATACAGGGACTGCGGCGATGCGACGCCGTCCACGCGCCCCAGGAACGTGCTGACCTGATTCTCGAGGTTGAAGTTCACGCCATCCTGGCGGGCTCGCGCTGCGCCGACCGCGAAATTCGTCGCGCCAGGATTTGCCGAGGCCAGCGCCGGCCGGACGTTCTCTCCCAGGCCTACGGATCTGCCGTACTGCTCGACCCACGTTGGACCGTTGCTGAGATGATGCCCGCCGCGGGCATATGGCACTGTGGGAATGAGCAGCGGCCCCATCATGTAATCGGGAGGCGTACCCTGCTCGCCGATCAAAGCGTACGCGTTCCCCGGATCCGAGAGGCTCGTGCCGAATATGACGAGTCCTGGTGGCGGCGCCTGCGCGCCTGCCCATCCGGCCGCCGCAAAGACCAGACAACTCGCGAGCGCCAATCGGATTGGCACGATGCGTATTGATTTGCTCATAGCGATCCCCTGACTGGGCGCGGGGAAGAGTTTGAAGGCTGGTTGAATCGGCGCCCGCGCCCGTTGCGAAGGCGATTATTCGCGGCAGGCCAGGAGCCTGTCAAACGCGTCGAGGGGACGCCACGGCGAACCTATGATCCGGCTTGATTCACCCTGAACTGCTGGCCGCCGATCGTAATCGTACCAGTGCGCGACGTTCCAGTCATGTTTCTCTGCACGGTGTACGCGACCGTGCCTCCACCCGACCCGCTAGCTCCTGAGTCGACAGTGATCCACGAGACGCCGCTGACCGCGGTCCACGTGCAGCCGACGCCGGCCGTCACCGTCACCATCCCATTTCCACCGGCAGCGACAATTGGCTGCGACGATGGCGCGATGGTGATCGAGCAGCCGGTGGCCTGATTCACCGTGACGAGTCGTCCGGCGATTGTCGCCGTGCCGCTGCGCGCCGCGTCAGTGTTCGACTGAATATCGAGGCGCACGGTCCCATTGCCCGAGCCGGTGGCGCCCTTGCCGATGGCAATCCACGGCGCGTTGCTGACCGCGGTCCACGTGCAGTCGTTGGCCGCCGTGACATTCACGTCTTTCGATCCGGCGTCTGACGGCTGGGCGATCGTGTCCGGGGTGACAACCGCGCTGCACCCGCTGCCCTGCGCGACCGTGAACGTCTGGCCCGCTGCCGTGATCGTTCCGGTGCGCGCGGCGCCAGTGTTTGCGGCGGCGGTGAAGTTGACCGTGCCGTTACCGTTGCCGCTCGCGCCGGACGTGATGCTGATCCAGGCCTGACCGCTCGCCGCTGTCCAGGCACATCCCGCGGGAGCGGTGACCGACACCGCACCGGTTCCTCCACCCGGGGACACCGACTGCGAGTCCGGCGAAATCGCGAACGTGCACCCGCTGCCCTGCGTGATCGTGCGGGTCTGGCCGGCGATCGTCAGCGTCCCCGATCTCGAAGGACCGGTTTCAGCGGCGACGCTTACCGTTACCGTTCCGGATCCGGTGCCGTTCGCGCCGGATGTGATCGTGATCCACGGCTGATTGCTCGCGGCGCTCCAGGCACAACCGGCCGCGGTGGTAACGTTGAAGCTTCGGCTTCCTCCAGCCGCTTCCACGTTCTGGGTAAGCGGCGCGACGTCGAAACTGCATCCAGGCGACTGCGTAACCGTCAGGATCTGACCCGCAATCGTCAGCGTACCGCTTCGCGCCGGCCCGCTCGTTGGTGTGGCCGTCACCGTAACCGAGCCAGTTCCGACGCCCGTCGGCGCACTGACCGACAGCCACTCGGCGTTGCTCGATGTCGTCCACGGACAACCGCCCGCGGACGTGACCGTGACGACCTGCGATCCGCCGGACGCTCCGGGCGCGTACGCGGTGGGAGCGATCGCATAGGTGCAGCCTTCGGATTGCGTCACGCTGAAATGCTGGCCCGCGATCGTGAGCGTGCCGGATCGCGGTGGGCCGGTGGTTGGCGCAACCGTGAACGACACGGGTGCGGATCCCTTTCCACTGGCGCCAGAACCAATCGAGATCCAGTCCGAGTCGGAGGACGCGGTCCAGGTGCAGAGTGCGCTCGACGCGCGGACCTCCACACTTCCCGTTCCTCCTGCAGGAGGAAATGCGGTGGCATTGCTCGAAAGTTCCAGATGGCATTCTCCGGCCGCCTGCGACACTTGCGCGCGCTGTCCGTTCACCATCACCCCGCCGGTGCGTGTTGCAGGATCGCCATTGGCGGGTACGCTGAACTGGATCGCGCCCGGGCCCTGGCCGGATGAGCCAGATGTGATGCTGAGCCACGCGACTTCCGGCTGAGCCGTCCACTGGCATTCACGCTCTGTCTGAACATTGACAATCCCGGTCCCTCCGCTCGACGGAACCGTAGAACCTGGAACATCAACCGTGACCGCGCATTTGGACAAGGTGGAAGGTGCGGTGACCGTATTGCTCGAGGAACCGCACGACGGGAGCGTCAGGGCACATGCGAAGAGAACCGCAATTGTTGGGAAAACGACCGATCGCCGACTGGTTCTCCGGTCGCACATCGCCTGAACGGCTGTGGTTCTGGCCACCGAAGAGCCACTGCTTTCAAGATGTCTACCAACGGATGACCGCCGTGGTTGAGATGCTCTGCGCGAACCTGAAACCGCGCCGTGCCGTCGAGCTTACCGACGCATATAATGCAGCGCATGCATCGACGTGACTTTCTCAAAGGGAGTGCGGCGACGATCGCGCTTTCTCGACTGCCCGTATATGCGCAGCAACTCGCCGGCGCGCGCAAGCGCGTGGGACTCATCGGCACCGGCTGGTACGGCAAGACGGATCTGCTTCGAATGATCCAGGTTTCCCCGGTCGAAGTCGTCTCGCTCTGCGATGTCGATCGGCGGATGCTCTCGGACGCGGCCGATCTCGTCGCGGTGCGCCAGGCGTCGAAGAAGAGACCCAGGACGTACTCGGATTACCGCGAAATGCTGAAAGCCGGCGATCTCGACGTCGTGCTCATCGGCACGCCCGATCACTGGCATGCCCTGCCGATGATCGAGGCCGTCCGGTCGGGGCTCGACGTGTGGGTGCAGAAGCCGATCAGCGTCGACGTGATCGAGGGCCAGGCGATGCTCGCCGCGGCGCGCAAGTACAAGCGCGTGGTCCAGGTGGGGATGCAGAGACGCAGCACGCCCCATCTGGTCCGCGCTCGCGATCGCGTGATCCGTGAAGGAAAGCTCGGAACGGTCGGTCTCGTTGAGATCTACTGCTACTACCACATGCGTGCGACGCAGAACCCGCCCGATACGCAGCCGCCCGAGTACCTGGACTACGAGATGTGGACCGGCCCGGCCCCCATGCGCCCGTACAACTCGCTCGTCCATCCAAGGAGCTGGCGCGCGTTCATGGAATACGGCAACGGTATCGTCGGCGACATGTGCGTGCACATGCTCGACATGGTGCGATGGATGCTGGATCTCGGGATGCCGGCGCGCATCAGTTCCGCAGGCGGAATCCTCATCGACAAGGCGAGCAAGGCGAACATCACGGACTCGCAGACAGCGACGTTCGATTTCGGCAACCTTCAGGTCGTCTGGACCCACCGGTCATACGGAGATGCGCCGGATCCGAAGTATCCGTGGGCCGCAACGTTCTACGGTGACAAGGGCACCCTGAAGGCGGGCGTCATGGGGTACGACTTCACGCCCTCGAGCAGGAACGATCAGCCGATTCACGAAGACGTGACGTACGAGCTCGATCAGTTTCCCGAGGATCGAACTGAAAAAGATCTGGAAACCCACGTGGCCCCAGCCGTCCGCGCGCACATGAAGGACTTTCTGGCGTGCATCGAATCGCGGCAGAAGCCGGTCTCGGACATCGAGCAAGGATACATGTCGGCAACGGCCTGCATTCTTGCGAACCTGTCGATGAAGCTCGGCCGATCGATTCAATGGGATCATGGGAGAGGGGTCGTCGTTGGGGACGACGAGGCCAACCAGCTGCTGCGCCGTCCGTACCGGGCCCCCTGGAGCCATCCGGAACCTGGCACTGTTTAAGGGGTCGAATCGAGGGTGGGCGGCGGCCCACCGGACCACGAGGTGTATACAAGGTTGCCATCCACCAACCCCCGCGGCCCTCACGTCGTCTGATATCGGGGAGATCCAGTGAAGGGAAAGAGCTTTGCGGCGCGGACGGCCGTGTTGGCGGTCGTCGTGGTTCTTGCGGGCGCCGCCGTCTTCCTGTATGCGCGCCAACCACCGCCCGCTGAGCCGACCGCGACCGGACACCGCGAGGTGACGTTCACCGTCGCCCGACGGGAGTTCGTTCGCACCGTGCGTCTGGCGGGCACCGTTGAAGCTGTGGAATCCACGACGATTGCGGCTCCGCGGCTGTCGGGCCCGAACTCGAATTCGTTGATCATCACGACGTTGGTCCGTCCCGGCAGCACCGTCGCATCCGGCGATCTGATCGTCGAGTTCGATCGGCAGGAACAGATCAAGAACTCGCTCGATCGCCGCGCCGAGCTGCAGGACCTCGAGCAGCAGATTGCCAAGCGCGAGGCTCAGGAGCGTGCGGCCCGGGCGCACGACGACAGCGAGATGACGCAGGCGGAGAGCGCCATCGGGCGCGCGCAGCTCGAGATGGGAAAGAACGAGATGCTGCCGAAAATCGCTGCGGAAAAGAACACGCTGGCGCTCGAGGAGGCCGAAGGCACGTTGAAGCAGCTGAAGGCGACCTACGAGCTGAAACGCCGCGCCGCGGAGGCCGACATCCGGATTCTGCAGATCCGCCGCGATCGCGCGGCGAACGCCGAGCGGCAAGCGGCCGGGCAACGCCGAGCGCATGTCCATCCATGCTCCGATCGGCGGTATGGCGGTGGTGAAGACGATCTGGAAGGGCAACAACATGGCGGAGGTTCAGGAAGGGGAAGAGGTCCGTGCCGGCGTGCCGATCGTCGACATCGTCAATCCTCGTGCGATGCGCGTGCGCGCGCGTGTGAACCAGGCCGACGTCGAACGAGCTGCAGGTCGGCCAGTCCGTCCGCGTCGGGCTCGACGCATACCCCGCGCTGGCCTTCGACGGCCGCATCGCGCAGATTTCGCCGCTGGGCGTGACCTCCGTGCTCTCCGCCAAGGTCCGCAAGTTCATCGTGCTCGTCGACGTCAACGGTGCGCATCCGAACCTGATGCCCGACCTCACCGCTTCGCTCGACGTCACTCTGGCACGCTCGGCTGACGCGATTGTCGTGCCGCGCGACGCCCTGCGGCAGGACGGCAGGCGCACGGTCGTCCGCGTCCAGCGCGGCGGCAGGTTCGAGGATCGTGCTGTCACGGTAGCTGCCGTGAACGCGCACGAGGCGGTGGTCGTCGGCCGGCCTCGAAGCGGGCGCGGTCGTCGCCCGCAACGTCTTTTCGACAAATGGACGGCCCCAGTGATCGCCGCGACTCGTCGCTTCTTCCTGCGCCCGCGCAACGCGGCGTATCGTCTTGCACTCGTCACGATTGCCGCCGCCGGCACTTCGCCGCGACCCGTCGGAGCGATCGTGCCCGATCTGCCGACCGCGCGCGTCACGCGCGGCGAGTTCGTCGACACGCTCGAGATCCGCGGCGACATCCGGCCGCTGAAGTCGATCGTGCTCTCGTCGCCGATGCAGTCGGGCGACCTGCAGATCCTCAAGCTCGCCAAGAACGGGACGATGGTCAAGCCGGGCGATGTGCTCGTGCAGTTCGATCCATCGACGCTGGAGCGGACGATCCAGGAGAAGCAGTCCGAGCTGAAGCAGGCGGACGCGGAGATCGAGCAGGCCCAGGCGCAGGCGCGCATCACCCAGGAGCAGAATGCGACCGCGCTGATGAAGGCCGGTACGACATCGAGCGCGCCAAGCTGGACGCCGCGAAAGGGGACACCGTGTCCCGGCTCGAGATCGAGCAGGCGAAGCTGGCGGTCGTGGATGCGCAGCAGAAGCAGCGCGAGCTGAAGGAAAAGGTGAAGTCGGACGCGACGTCCGCGGAGGCGGATCTGTCGGCAAGCGTCACAAGCGCGACAAGGCGCTGTTCGACCTGCGCCGTGCGGAGCAGGGACTGCAAGAACCTCGAGCTGCAAGCGCCCGTCCGCCGGCATGGTCAACGTCCTTCCGAACTTCCGATCGGGCTCGATGTTCGGCGGCCAGCAGGAGTTCCGGGAGGGCGATCGCGCCTGGCCCGGCGCGGCGATCCTCGAGCTGCCCGATCTGTCGTCGGTCCATCTCGAGGCGCGGCTCGACGAGTCGGATCGCGGCCGGCTGCAGCCGCAGCAGGACGCGACAGTTCGAATCGAAGCGGTTCCGGGCAAGGATTTCAAGGCCACGACTCGACAGCATCTCCGTGCTGGCGAAGGTCGACTTCTCGTCCGGCTGGCCGCCGGCGAAGAACTTCGACCTGGGTCTCGTGTTCCTCGATGTCGATTCGCAAGATGCGTCCCGGCATGACCGCCGTCGCGCGGATTGCGACCAACGACGTGCCCAATGTGATGCTGGTGCCCTCCGAGGCGATCTTCCAGCGCGACGGCGCGCCGGTCGTCTACAAGCTCGACGGCTCGAGTTCGTCGAAACGCCAGGTCGAGCATCCGCAAGCGCGGCAAGGAACAGGCGATCGTCGATCGCGGCGTGGAGCCGGGCGACCGGATCGCGACCCGACGCCCGCAGCCGGAAATGATCCGGAGGGCTGAATGACCCGCCGGATCATCCTGCCTGCGCTGGCGATCGCCGTGGTCGTCGCGATTGGGGCCGCAGCGGCTGCGGTGCCGCCGGCTGCCTGCGCGGCGCGCGGCGGTGCCGACCGCGCGTGTCACGAAGGGACCGTTGAAGCTGACCGTCCACGCGACCGGCGAGCTGCGCGCGGGGCGCACGATGACGCTGGTGGCGCCGCCTGTCGGCGGCATGCTGCGCATCGTCACGCTGGTGCAGACCGGGATGCCGGTGAAGAAGGCGAACGTCGTCGTCGAGTTCGATCCCGGCCGATCAGCAGTTCGCGCTCGAGCAGGCGAAGTCCGAGCTCGCCGAGGCGGAGCAGGAGATCGTGAAGATGAAGGCCGACGCCGCCGTGCAGGCCTCGCAGGACGAGGTCGCGCTGCTGACCGCGCGGTTCGACGTGCGCCGCGGCGAGCTCGACGCTGCCGGCGAACGAGTTCATCGGCGCGATCGAGGCGCAGAAGAACGTACTGACGCTCGAGGAAGCGCGTCGGCGGCTGGCGCAGCTCGCGCGAGGACGTGAAGTCGCGCGCGGCGACGAACCAGGCGTCGCTGGCGGTCGTGCTCGAGAAGCGGAACAAGGCGCAGCTCGCGATGCAGCGCGCGCAGCAGGTGATCGACAGCCTCGTCATCAAGGCGCCGATCGACGGCGTCGTCTCGGTCAAGGAGAACCGTGACGCGACGGGCGGCATGATCTTCTGGGGGATGATGCTGCCGGAGTATCGCGAAGGCGATCAGATGTGGCCCGGGCGCCCGGTCGCGGACGTCATCGAGTCCGGCCGCATGGAAGTGCGCGCGAAGGTCGACGAAAGCGATCGCGCCAACCTCGAGGCGGGGCAGCCGGCGGTCGTTGAAGTCGACGCGCTGCCCGGCGAGAACGTTCACGGCCAAGGTCGGCGCAATTGTCGGGCCTGGCGAACCGAGCCAATTTCTTCGAATCGCCAGCGTGACGCGGCAGTTCGACGTCACGCTTCCAGTTCGAGAAGCCCGACCCACGGCTCAAGGCTGGCGTCTCGGTGCGGGTCACGATCGACGGCAAGGAGATGCCCGACGCCCTCCACGTGCCGCGCCAGGCCGTGTTCGAGAAGAACGGCAAGAACTACGTGTTCGTGAAGATCGGCGAACGCTTCGAGCCCCGCGACGTCAAGGTCGAACAGCGCACCGAGAGCCGCGTGGTCATCTCGCGGACTGCCCGAAGGCACCGAAATCGCGCTGGTCGATCCCGACGTGCGCGGACGGACGAGCGCAGGCTCTGCCAACGGCGCCGACCGCTGCCGGCGAGCGGAGCGAACGCGTTGAGCGTCGCCCGTACTCTCGCGATCGCCCGCCAACACGGATTTCCTGCCCGAGCTCCGGCTCGGGCTCGAGAACCTGCGCGCCCACAAGCTGCGCTCGCTGCTGACGATGCTCGGGATGATCTTCGGCGTGGCGGCGGTCGTCGCGATGCTGTCGATCGGCGCCGGCGCGCAGCAGGAGGTGATGGCGTTCATCGAGCAGCTCGGCGTCCGCAACCTGATCGTCGAGGCGCGCGAGGCGCCCGATTCACCAGGCGCTGCAGAAGGTCCGCAAGCTGTCGCCGGGCCTGAACTTCCAGGACTTCCGCGTCATCCAGGCGAACCTCGAGGGCATCACCGCGGCGACCGCGCGCAAGCGCTTCACGCCGTCGAAGCTGCTGCCGCGTCCGCAGGCGACGATCCCCCGATCGTCTACGGCGTCAGCCCCGGCATACGTCGCGATCGCGAACCTGACGCTCGTGTCCGGCCGATTCTTCGACGCCGCCGAGACCGCGGCGGCGGCGCCGCGTGGCCGTGCTCGGCGAAGCCGCCGCGGCGTCGCTCTTCGGCGCCGACGATCCGATCGGCCGCTACGTCAAGGTCAACGAGCAGTGGTTCCAGGTGATCGGCGTCGCCGGGCCGCAGCTGACGGTGCAGTCCGACGTCGCCGGCCTGCCCGCGCAGGATCGCAACAACCTGATCTACGTGCCGCTGTACTCGGCGATCTTCCGGCTCGAGGACGGCCAGATCGCAGCAGAAGGACGAGATCGACGGCATCTACCTGCAGATGCAGTCCGGGCTCCGACATTCCCGCGGCGGCGGCGCTGCTGCGCGGCCTCCTCAACGTCGTCGCACCGCGAGACGCCGGCGATTTCACCATCGTCTCGCCGGCGGAGCTGCTGGCCGAGCAGCGCCGCACGCAGCGCATCTTCGAGATGGTGATGGTGGCGATCGCGTCGATCTCGCTGCTCGTCGGCGGCATCGGGATCATGAACATCATGCTCGCCAGCGTGATGGAGCGGACGCGCGAGATCGGCGTCCGCCGCGCCATCGGCGCGAAGAAGCGCGACGTCATCCGTCAGTTCCTGATCGAGACGACGATCATCTCGCTGGCCGGCGGCGTCATGGGCGTCCTCGTCGGCGTCGGCGCTGTCGCAGCTGATCGGCTACCTCGCCGGCTGGTCGACGATCGTCACGACGACCTCGATCGTGCTGGCGTTCGTCGTGTCGGTCGGCGATCGGCCTCGTGTTCGGCCTCTATCCCGCCGCCCGCGCCGCCGCCCTGGACCCGGTCAAGGCGCTGCACTACGAGTGAGCGTCGCGACTCGCGACTCGCTACTCGCGACTGGCGGCTCGCGACTGACGATTCAACGATTCGGGATTCAAGGATTCGGGATTCGGGATTCGCGATCAGTGATTAGTGATTAGCGATTCATCGTCCGCCGCAGCCGCTCGAATCACCCAGCGATTCTACGTACTTCGGCGGCGCGAGCCGCGGATTGACGATGTGGAAGGCGCAGGCGTTTTCTGGCGTGGGATCCGGAGTCCAGCCGTCGAACGGAGCGTGTTCGCTGGTCTGCATCGCGTGCGCCATGATGAATCCATAGCCGCTCGGAAACGCGACCTGCAGCTTCAGATCGGCTGATTCATGGGCGGGGATTTCCACGACGAACTGTCTCGTCGTCGGCCGTGCCGCGGGGTCTGTCCCGAAGAAGACCACGACCGCGACCTTGTGAAGATCTCCGTCACCGATATTGCGAACGGTGACCGTCGTATCGGCAAACGCGCCCGGACCAGGCGCAGTGGGAGAGATCACGATGTCGCTGGCAACGATCGAGACGTCTCCGACAGGCCTCGAGGCGGGATTCGTGTCGAGGAGGGTCGGTAGACTTGACAGGTGGCTCTGCTGCGCCGATTCGCGGAGCACCATCCCTTCGAAGCGCGGCGGTGCCACCGGGATCCACTCCAGCCGGCCGTCGGCTTCGCGGATGTCGGCCGTGCGAAACCAAATCTGACCAATCTCGCCTCGCACCTGAAAGTAGACGACGGAACAGATAGCCGTGGGTACCGGCCGCGAACCTGCTTCGCCTGTGCGCTCGTCGCAATATTGCGAACTCCAGTCGGGCCCGGAATCGGATGCCGAGCGGCGTGCTCCGAACACCCCGGTGAGCCATGTCGCGAACGGTTCGTCGCCGAGCAGAGGATCGAACTCGCGGACCGCTGTCGCGGCTGGGCCGTAGACGAGCGTACGAATGGCCGCGTCCGATTCCGCGATCGGGTCATAAATGGCGTAGACGCCTGCCGGAAGCGTGCGCGTTTCGGTCCACGCGTCCGCGGAGTTGCCGGCGGCGCCGAACGTCAGCTCCGCCTTGAAACGCACCGCGTGGAATCCAGGAGCCGCTGCCGGCGACGCCGGCAGCAGGGCGTCGATGCGTCCTCCCGCCCCCTTGCCAGACTGTAACGTTCGAACCAGGACGAATTCGCCGCCGTCGACCGACGCGTAGATGTCAGCCTTGTATGCCAGTGGCCGGCGGACGCGCAGCACCCTGACGGACTGAAATGATATTGCTGGCAGATCACGCGTCGAGCTCACGGGCCGGGTGACCGAGGCTGTCAGCGGCGAGGCGGCGCGAATCGCAAGGCGTTCGATCTCCTGATCGCCGCGGGCGATCGCGGCATCGACTGCAAGCTGCAGCCGCTCACCTTCATCGTGTGACGCGTGGCGAGGCTCACCAGTTGCGATGAGGGACTCGAGCGCGGTGATGAGTGCGCGGCGATCGCCGTCCTGCGAAGCCGTCGCGTGTTGTGGCAAGGCGAGGATGGAAGCCGCGAGAAAGTGAATCATCGGGAGGCTACGCACGGCGCGCACGTGGAAAAGGCCAGCAAGACCTGCACCTCGGTTCGACTGTGCCTCGTCCTTATAAATGGGAGGTGTGTCGGGAACACGTGATGACGAGTCTGATCCGGGAAAGACAATTCCGTTTGTTTGCGTGATGGCAGCAGGGCGACGATCGGTGCTTCTTTCCACGCGAAATTGACACAACGTTAAAAAGAGTCATACAATTGTGGTCATGAGTGACGCTCGCACGGGGAAGCCCAGGCGGCGTGCCCGGAAAGCCCAGCCGAAGGGCCATCTCTCGGCGGCCGAGTTCAAAGCGACCTGCCTCGAGCTGATGGATCGTGTGCGTGAATCAGGAGTGGAATACGTCGTGACCAAGCACGGAACTCCGGTCGCCAAGCTGGTGCCGTACACCGATCCCGAAAAGAAATCGTTGTTCGGATCGATGAAGGGGACCGTTCTGAAATACGAGCGGCCGTTGGATCCGATCGACGCCGATTACGATATCAATCGCGACTGAGTCGACGTGCTGCTGCTGGACACGCACGTCTGGATCTGGAGTGTCGACGGGGACGAGCGTCGTCTCGGGCGTCGGGCACGCAGCCTCCTGGTCGCCGCCGAATCGCGTGAGGCGATCCGCGTATCGCCGGTCACGCTTTTTGAGATCACCGCGCTCCACACACTCGGTCGTCTGAAGTTGACCCGAAGTCCAGAGCGATGGATTCGTGACGCGCTCGATGCGTCGGGGATCCGGATTGCCGAACTCTCCTTCGATGTCGCGGTCGACGCCGGCGCTATTCCTCGCACCGCACTCGCGGACCCGATCGACCGCCTGCTCGTGGCGACAGCGCGCCAGATGGATGCGGCTCTCGTCACAAGCGACACGAGGATTCTGGAGTACGCATCAGGCCACGGGAACGTGCATGTCCACGATGCGGGGCGTTGAGCGCGGTGCCGTAGAATGCGGTCGGAACCGACAACCATGAAGCGCACCGAACGATTGCTGGTCGCGAGCGTAGGACTACTGCTCGCCATATCCATGTCATCAGTGGGATATTCGGTCGCGTCAGCGAGGGCACGGCAGGCCGGAGCGACGGCTGTGTCGCAAGGTGCCCAGACCACCACGAGGCCGCCGGGCGCGAGGCCGGACGATCCGCAGCTGCCGTACACGCCCTCGCTCGATCCGACGGCCATGGACCGCACGCGCCGATCCATGCGTCGATTTCTACCAGTTCGCGTGCGGCGGATGGATGAAGAACAATCCGATTCCGCCGGATCAGTCGTCAGCTGGACGACCTACGGAAAGATGCAGGACGACAACCGAGCGTTGCTGCGGGTCCTGCTCGAAACGATGGCCGCTGGAGGCGGCACTCGTACGCCGAACCAGCAGAAGATCGGCGACTACTACCAGGCGTGCATGGCCGAGTCGAAGCTCGAATCGCTCGGCGCTTCGCCGCTCGACCCCGCAGTTGACGGCGATCGACAGGATTCGATCGATTGCTGATATAGCCTCGATCGTCGCTGACAGCCACCGAACGATGTTCGTCCGCGGCGCCATGCTGTTCAGCGTCGGCTGCCGAACAGGACGCAAAGAACTCGGCGGAGACGATCGCCAGCGTCGACCAGAGCGGCCTCGGCCTTCCGGATCGCGACTACTACCTCAAAGACGATGAGAAGTCGAAGGCGCTGCGCGACCAGTACGTCGATCACGTCGCTCGTGTGCTTCACCTCCTGGGCGACGCGCAGGCAGCCAACGGCGCGCAGACCGTCCTTCGTATCGAGACCGAGCTGGCCAAAGGGCACATGTCGCGCGTCGATCGCCGCAATCCGGACAACACCTACCATCGCCTGCCGCGAGTCGAGGCTGAAGGAGCTGATGCCTTCCTGGCCTTGGGATGCCTACTTCACGCAGATGGGGATCGGCCAGATCGCCGATTTGAACATTAGCGTCGCCGGGATACTTTGCCGTCCTCGAAAAGCAGCTCAGGGCTGTACCGCTGAGCGACTGGAAAACATATCTGCGCTGGCACGCGGCGCGGTTGGCGTCGCCGTATCTCAGCGCGGCGTTCGTCGATGCGGATTTCGATTTCTTCAGCCGGACGCTGACGGGCGCGAAGGAGCTGCAGCCTCGGTGGAAACGATGCGTCACCCGCGTCGACCGTCATCTGGGCGAGGCGCTCGGGCAGGTCTACGTCGAGAAGTACTTCACCAGCCGACACGCGCGCGCGGACGCTGCGCATGGTGAATCAGATCGAGGCCGCGATGGAGGAGGACATCAAATCGCTCGGGATGGATGTCCGCCGAGACGAAGGCCCAGGCGCTCGAGAAGCTTCACGGCGTGACGAACAAGATCGGCCATCCCGAAAGATGGCGCGACTACTCGACCGTGACGATCGTGCCGGACGATTTCTTCCGCGATGCCACCAACGCCATGGCTTTCGAAATCGCGCGACAGCTCGCGAAGATCGGCAAGCCGCTGGTCCGTGGAGAGTGGTACCTGACGCCCCCCACGGTGAATGCCAACTACGATCCGCAGATGAACGACATCAACTTTCCCGCGGGCGTGCTGCAGCCTCCGGCGTTCGATCCTCGAAATGGACGACGCGCCGAACTACGGCAACACCGGCGGCACCATCGGCCACGAGCTCACACATGGATTCGACGACGAGGGCCGGCGGTTCGATGCCCGAGGCAACCTGCGTGACTGGTGGACCGATGCCGATGGGAAAGAGTTCGAGCGCCGGGCGAGCTGCATCAGCGATCAGTACTCCAGCTACGTTGCGGTTGATGACGTTCACGTCAACGGCAAGCTCACGCTCGGCGAGGATGTCGCGGATCTTGGCGGACTGATTCTGGCGTATCGTGCGTGGATCAAGGAAACGGCGGGCACGACGCTCACGCCCAAAGACGGTCTGACGCCGCGCCAGCGCTTCTTCGTCGGCTACGGCCAGAGCTGGTGCTCGAATTCGCGACCCGAGACGCTCCGGATGCGCGCGGTTACCGATCCGCATTCGCCGGAAAAGTATCGGACCAACGGCGTCGTCAGCAACATGCCGGAGTTCCGCGAGGCCTTCTCGTGCAAGGCCGGACAGCCGATGGTCAGGGAGCCGGTGTGCAAGGTGTGGTAGACGATCTCCCCGACGAGTCTCATTGTGTGAATCCGAGCAAGGCCCCGGCGGCAGAATCGACGAAGAACGAACAGTCGGGATGATTTCGGAGCAGAGACGCCGGGTTGGCGGCGCTGATGCTGTCTCGAACGGTGCGCTGAATGATTCCGGCCTTGGTCGCACCCTTTGCCAGCAGCCAGACTTCCTTCGACGCCAGCACCGTTTTCAGACCAATCGTGATCCCCCAGTTCGGCAGGTTCTGATGCTCGAAGTATCGCGCCGAGGCCTGAACTGTGGTGGCATGCAGTTCAACCCGCCGCGTCGTGCTGTCGATCGGTGAGCCTGGCTCATTCATCCCGAGATGCCCGTTGAGGCCGATTCCGAGCAGCATCAGATCGAATCCAGCGCCGATTGCCGCGTCGTAGTCTCTGCAGTGGTTCGTGATGTCCCGCGACTCGGGGTCGAGCCAAAGAAATGCTCCTGGCCTCAGATTGACGTTCTGAATCAACTGGCGCCGTAGCGTATGCGCGGTGCGTCCGGGGTCGTCGGGCGCAAGGCCGCCGAACTCGTCGAGCGCGAAGACGTGTGCGCTGCTCGAACGAGATCAGCCCGTCGCGAACGCTGCGCGACATCTCCGCGTAGATCTCGACCGGTGTCGTGCCGGACGGAAGGCACATCTTCAGGGCCGGCTTGATGTGAAGGCGATCGCGCCACAGCGAACAGACGCCGCGAATCCAGGCAGACTCAGAGTCGAATCGTAGGAGGTTCATTCGCTCGCTCCGAGCCACAGGTCGATCGGTCGCGAGACTTTCCGGTGGAATGGCAGGGCAACCTTCCCGCCAATCGATGCCGAGTATATGCTGCGTACAGCATCTCGAGCACGGCCCGTCCCTCTTCCCCGGTCGTGATCGGCGTCGTGTCGTCGCGCACGCACGCGATGAAGTGCTGCAGCTCTTGTGGATATCCCTGGTTGAACGCCTCTTCGACATTGGTGAAGGTCCAGCCCTTGGTGCTGCCCGCCTTCTCCATCGCATACCCGTAGCCCTGTTCGCTGTAAGTCAGCGCAGAACTCCCCATGAACAAGTCGGCGTAGACGACGCCGCCCGTCCCGCACACTTCCACTCGATCCTCCATGCCCCCGAGTTTCGCCCAGCTGTTTTCCACGATCCCGACCGCGCCATCGTCGAACTCCACCATCGAGATGGCGTGCTCCTCGCAGCGCGTGCGCGCGCCATGAATGAGGCCATGCTGCATCTGAGCGAATACGCTTACGGGTTTTCGCTCGGGCCCGAGGATCCACCGGAACCAGGCGAAGCCGTGGCATCCCATGTCCATGAGCGCGCCCCCGCCGGACTGATTCAGATCGTAGAACCAGTCGCTGTGAGGCCCCGAGTGCTTCTCGCACTGACGGAGGTAATAGACCGATCCCAGCGCTCCTTCACGCACCAGTTGCCGGACGCGCTCATATTTGGGCGCGAAGCACAGCTCCTCCGCATACATCAATTTGCGATGGTGGGCCGCGCAGGCGGCGATCATCTCGTCGGCTTCCTCGAGCGTGAGGCACAGCGGCTTTTCGAGGATGACGTGCTTGCCGGCAGTCGCGGCGGCGATCGTGACGTGGGCATGCAGGTGGTTCGGCAGGCATATATCGGCGACCTCGTAGTCATCGCGCGACAGTGTTTCCTCGAGGTCGGTCGACCATCGCGCAATCCCGTGCTTCTGCGCGAACGCCCGTGCGTGCTCCTCGCGCCTCGAGTAGACGCCGACGATTTCGGCGTCAGGGACAAATCGATGGTAGGACTCCGCATGAATGTCGGCGATGAAGCCTGCGCCAATCAGGAAGACTCGGGTTCTGCTCATTCCGTCGCTCAGATTCGCTGCAGAAGGGCGCGCGTGTAGCGGACGCAGACTTCGAGGTCCTCGATACGCTGCTGACCGGCGGTCTTCCCCTCGGGTCGTGGCGTAGCCGGCTTCGGCGTGCCCTTTTCCGCGACCGCGAGAAAGCGACTGAGCTCCGACGCCGGCATCTTGCGCCAGTTGTCCCAGAACTGCGGGTTGTAGATCGCGTGGATCCGTGGGTTCGCCGACACCAGATTCTCGAAGATGATCGGCAGGCCTGGCTTCGCCTGGATGAATTTTCTGATCCACCCGTCGATATCGACGTTGCCGTCGCCCATGTTCACCCAGCGCACCGCGATCCCTTCCGGCACCTTCCACACCGCGCTGTCGCGGACGTGACACGTCTCCGCATAGGGAATCAGCGTCTCGAGCGTCATGTGCGGATCCTCGAGCATCCACACCGGGTTGCCGGAGTCGAGGCACACGCCCATGACGTCGCGGCCGACCGCTTCGATCATCATCTTCATCTCGCGCGCCTGCAGATCGCCGCCGTGATTCTCGACCGCCAGCTTGATGCCCGAGTCGACGATGCGCGGGCGGATTCCGCGAACGGCCTTGATCATGTTGTCGATGTGCATCTCGATCTGCGGTCGCTCGGGATCGCCGCCGAGGATGCAGCGCATGCAGGTCGCGCCGAAGATCTGCGACACCTTGAGCGCGCGGCCCACCTGTTCCTCGAGCGTTCCGGCCTGAGCGTTGAACGCTGCGAGCGCTGGGGCAGACGGATCCGAACGCGAGCTGCAGCTTGATGCCGAGTCGATCGGCATGATCGCGGACCTGGCGAATTGCTGTCTCGTCGCCAAGCATCGGCCGCCGGCAACGACATCATCGCCCACGTCAGCTTGATCGAGCTGAGGTAGTCGAGGAACTGTACGGGCGTGAAGTTGTTGCCGCCGACGCTGCCGTCGATGGAGCCGAGCTCGACGGTGGCCACTCCGCGCGCCATCAGACGCGACGTGTGGATGGCCGCCGCTGCGGTTCCCAGTATGAACGTCCGTCGATCCATGGCGCTCCTCCGGCTCTGTGTGCGGACCGATTGTAGTCCGTCCATGCCGCCGGGCCGCCACGAACCTCACGTGCTCGCTGCGCTCGTTTGAGGGTATTCATTAATGCAGTAGCATTCGGCTGCGTCACGTATGTCTATCGACAGTCGAGAGAAGTTCTCACAACTGGTCTTCTACGCGCTGATCGTGCTGATCGGGTATCTCACGTATCTCGTGATCAGCCCGTTTCTGACGCCGCTGGCGTGGGCCACGGTCTTTGCGGTGATGTTTCACCGTGTTCACTCGGAACTCACCCCGAGGATCGGTCCGAGCCGATCAGCGCTGGCGGCGACGCTCATGACAGCCGTCCTGATCGTTGCGCCTGCGGTGATGCTCGTGTCGGTCGTGGCCCGCGAAGCGCCGCAGGTCCTCGACTACGTGCAGCAGGCATCGCTCACAGCCCCGGATCGAATCGAGCGTATCTGGGATGTCGTTCGTCGCCGGAGTCCGACGCCCTTGCCGGAAGATCCGGCGTTCGTCTTGCGTGAAGGCGCCCAGCGCATCCTGACGTTTCTCGCGCCGCGTGCCGGGGCGGCGGTGGCGGATCTGTTCGCTACGCTCGGCAGTTTGTTGGTGATGCTGTTCGCGATGTTCTTTCTGCTGCGTGATGGACACACGCTCGCACGCCAGGTCCGCGATCTGCTGCCGTTACCGGAGACCGCCCGCGATCGACTGATGACCGATACGCGCGATCTCATCATCGCCAGCGTGGGCGCGGGGCTGGTGGTCGCGGCAGCGCAGGGAACGATCGGCGGCCTCGCGTTCTGGCTGCTGGGTATCGAGGCGCCGGTGATCTGGGGTGTCGTGATGGCGCTCTGTTCGCTGATTCCGCTCGTGGGCGCCGCACTCGTCTGGGTGCCGACGGCCTTGTGGCTCCTGCTGTCGGGTGAGGTAGGTCGCGGTGTGATCCTGATACTCGTTGGCGTCTTTGGCATCAGCCTCGTCGACAACATCCTTCGGCCACTGTTGCTCTCGGGCCGAACCAGCGCGAGCGGTCTGGTAGTGTTTCTCGGGCTTCTGGGCGGCGCCGTGGCATTCGGCTTCATCGGCCTCGTGCTGGGCCCGATCATTCTCGTGACGGCAGGGAGCCTGCTCCGAGTGTTTTCTCGTCCGGCAGTCCTCACCCCGGATGTCGCAGTGCGCGTGGCCGACGTTTCGAAGAGCCAGTGAGCGCGTGCGACGCCGGATGGCCTCGATCAGCAGCGGATCAGAAGATCGGCGACCAGAGCATTCTGGACTCGTCCGCCTGAAGCCCGGAATCGAGCGATCCCCAAACCAGATGGTCGGCCGTCACATTTCGCCAATCGATTTGATCGCCGTAGAGCAGCGTGCTTCCATCGCTGTATCCCACGAGCGTTTCGCCCCAGACAAGGTGCGTTCCCCAGACCATGGTGGTGCCCCACACCACGCTGTCGTAGGCATCTGTCCACACGAGATGGTCGCCCCACACCACATGGTCGCCCCAGACCACGTGAAGGCCCCATGCGGGTTCGTTCGTGTAGACGTAATCGCCCCAGACGAGGTGGTCGCCCCAAACAAGATGCTGCCCCCAGGTGAGTACCTCGCCGGTCGACAGCGTGGTGCTTGGCGTCACGCCGCTCGAGAGCCATGGAGAGGAAACCGGCTCTCGCGTGTCGATCGCTTGAGCGAGCGCGATGGCTCCACTGGCGTTGATCGAACCGGCCCCCTGAGTCAGCGTATCGGCATTCGGGATCTGTACCGCAGTGAATTCGAGGATCGCCTTGACCGTGTTCGGCGTTGGCGTCTCCCCACCGCTCGCCTTCCGGCTCGCCGCGATGATGTCGGCCACCACACCCGTCGTGACCGCCGCCGCCATGCTCGTCCCGCTCAACGACATATACGTTCGTGTCGCGGCATTGACGTACCAGCCAGGATAGTGCGTGTAGAGATAGCTGTCCTTCGCCATGAAGGATACGATGTGGCGTCCCGGCGCGACCACATCGGGCTTCGCGAAGCCGTCATACCAAGTAGGTCCGCGCGAGCTGAACGAGGCGACCTCGTCGTCGGCGCGCGTGAGCGTGTGCTTCGTGTCGACCGCGCCAACGGAGATCGCCGAGGGCGCGTTGCCCGGCGACGTGATGCCGGCGTAGCCGACCTCTCCCGTTTCGCGGTTCATTCCCTCGTTACCAGCCGCAACCACGACCACGATGCCCGCATCGACCGCGCGTTCGACGGCTTGCACGAGCGGATCGGTTGATGCGGATTCGTAAATCGGGTGCCCCAGCGACAAGTTGATGACGTCGATCTTGAATTTCGCCTTGTTGGCGATGGCAAACTCGATCGCCTCGATGACCGTGCTGGTATAGCCGGAACCATCCCCCGCCAGCACTTTCATCCCGATCAGGCGCGATCCGTGAGCGACGCTGCGATAGCGCGCGTCGGCTTTGTCGTCTTTGTTCCGGATGACCCCGGCGACATGCGTACCGTGGCCGTAGTCGTCGTATTGCTTGACCTTCGCGCCATCCTTGTTGACGAAGTCGAAGAACGCGACGACAGGGATTTGATCGTGGTTCACGATGCCGGAGTCGAGAACGGCGATGCCGATATCGTGACCCAGGTCCGTACCGCCGGGGAGGCCAAGCGTTGGCAATAACTCATTTTCAGCCAGCGTGCCCACGTTGTCGGCACCCGCTCGCACCGCGGCGTCCAGCGAAACAGCGAGCACATCATCCCGCTGAGCAAGGTCTCGCAGACGTCGGGCCGGCACTTCGGCCGTGACCGCGTCGATCGACTTGTGCTCGTGGAGAAGCGCGCCATCGGATCCGGCGAGGGTCGACTTCACGCGATCGCCGGCACCTTTGCGCGTCGTGACGATGACCCGCACTGGATCGTCGGGCGATGCCACAGCTTCTACCTGCTGGAGATATCGATCGAGCTTTTTGTGACCCGGCTCTTCACGGCGAGGGTGCGGTCCAGCCGCGTGTGGGAGGGCAGCGCCCGCCAGGACAACAAAAAGAGTTGAGATCGCAGCGTTTCGCATTTTCATCGTCATGCCTGCACAGTTTGGGCAGTAACTGCTCAGCAAGGCGTGCGCCACGGTTCAGTTTGACGACTAATCTATTTGTTATCAAATACTTAACTGAATTGTTGCGAAATGAAGCTGCGTGCTGTTGTGTGCCGTCATGGAACGGCCGATTTTCTATCCTGGCTGATGAGTCATGGTAAATGTAGAGGAATCAATTAGTTGAAGACATGTGCCAAGAAAGCACATAGAAACACGATTAACGTCAGACCGATTCGGGCTTGACGTTGGTTTCTGAAACTGTCCCGGAACGCGGGGTCAGACCCCAGGGAGGGGTCAGACCCCATGAGAGCAGCGAGCCTTCTGATGTGCGCCTGGCCGGGGTCAGACCCCTTGACATCAAAGTGGTGGACAGCTACCTTGTATTAAAAAGGTAGCTGTTAATGTAATGGGACTCGACGATAAGTTCGCTGCCATTCGAAAGGGCCTTCTCGAGTTCCTGATCCTGAAGATCGTCGCGGCGGACAAAGTCTACGTCGCAGACATCCTGAAGCGCCTGAGCGATACCGAGTTCGCCACGCAAGAAGGGACGCTCTACCCCCTCCTCAGCAAGATGCGCCGGGATGGTCTCCTCGACTACGAATGGCAGGAGTCGGGCGCCGGCCCGCCGCGCAAGTACCTACGAGCTGACCGAGAAAGGGAAGTCGCAGCTCACTGAGATCAACGACTACTGGAAGCAACTGAACGCGACGATCACGCAGCTTGGACCGTAGCCATGCAGAAAGTCATCAACATCAACCTGAATGGCAATGCCTATCAGCTCGACGAGACCGGCTTCGACGCGCTCCGCGAATATCTCGCAGGCGCTGAGGTCGCGCTCCACGACAATCCGGACCGTGCCGAGATCATCGCGGATCTCGAACAGGCGATTGCCGAGAAATGTCAGCGGTTTCTTGGTGCTCACAAGTCGGTCGTGAGCTCCGGCGAGGTCGATCAGATCATCAAGGAGATGGGGCCGATCGACGCGTCGGCGGGACAAGAGGCGCACGACGCCGCTGGCGGCGCCGACCGCAAGCAGTCTCCGCCGGAAGAGCCTCCAAAACGACTCTACCGAAGTCCGGACGGTGCGATGATCGCTGGCGTCTGCAACGGCCTGGCTGCGTACTTCGGGATCGACGTGACGTTCGTCCGGATTGCGTTTGTCCTCCTGGCGGTCCTGACAAAAGGGGCGGCCCTCATCATCTATGTCGCCATGATGTTCATCGTCCCCGAGGCGCGCACCGGAGAGGAGCGAGCGGCCGCCGTGGGCGCGCCTTTCAACGCCAAAGAAGTGATCGAACGGGCAAAGAGACAGGCTGCGGAGGGGACGAAACACTGGCGGCGCCACTGGCGACAGCAGCGGCGGCACTGGCGACGATTCGGCTGGGCGCCTGGAATGTCAGCCGGCTACGGCGCGTTCCCGTGGCCGGTTGCGCTCCTCCCGGTGTTCGCGCTGGTCCATCTCGCGCTCTTCCTGACAATGGCGGCGATGATGATTTCGCTCGTGAATACCGGCGCGATCCTGGCGTGGCGGGTGCCGCCGAACGTTCCGGTCTGGGCCGGCGCCCTCATCCTGCTCATCGGCTATCAGATCGTTGTCTCGCCATTTCGCGCCGTGCAGCAATGGTCGTGGCATCTTCAGCCCGACGCCCAGCCTGGATGGTACGCGTTCTGGAACGCGGCGATCTGGCTGACCGCGTTGGCGGTCATCCTCTGGATCGCCTCGGGTCACATCCCCGAGATTCAGGAATTCATCCAACGCTTGCCGTCGCTGGCGCAACAGTTCGCCGAGGCGATGCGCGATCTGTTCACGAGGGAGAGATGATGAATGCCGGCGGCTGCGTAGAGCCGGCCGCGGAATGCCCGCGCCTCAGCGCTCCAGCGTGACGACCGGCTCCGGCGTTCCCTCCCAGGTAAACCGGTACGTCTTTGCGCGCCTCACATTCGCGACGAGTGCTGGTCTGAAGCACGCGACGCAGGTGCCGCCCGGATGCCGCACGCTGGGGTAGACGAGGCCGAGAGAGTCCCCCTCCAGCAGCTCTTCGGCCAGCGTCTGCGATCGCACGTAGCTTTCGGGATCGAGGCAGTCGCGAAACGCGGGCGCTCGGCGAAGATCGTGAAAGCTCGCGCTGAAGTCGGCGAGGTAGTCGTCGTAGGTCACCGTCTCCTCGAACCGTCCAATTTCGGCAAGTTGCACGGACTTGTGGAAGCCGACTTCCGCCTGCGACGTGACAAGCTCGAATGCCGCATACCAGGCTCCGCGATCCGGGCCATTGAAACGGCTGCCGAGAGGATTCGGGTGACAGAAAGACGCATTGACCACCGCCGCGTGCGGGACACCGAAGACAAGCTCCTCGACGCCAATGCCCGGAAGCCGCTGGTGTTCGGCGAGCAAGCGGTCGTTAGTTGCGCCGTCCAGCTCGAAGATCGCCTGGAGGTGCGTGTCGTTGTCCGCGATCGCTGCGAGCACGCTGTCACCCTTCGGCGCGTGCTGCGACGGAACGAGTCGATGCGTATCGAACTGCCTGACCAACCTGACGGGCGGATGCGTCATCAGCCGGCACGGCGCGCATCGACGAGCCGCCGCACGGTGTGCATGGCAGGTAGGCCGCCTCGAACCATGTAGGCGAGCGGGGACTGGCCGGCGAAGATGGGATGGCTGTTTGGCAGACGCACCCACTCGTCGGCGAGCGCTCGAGAGTGAAGAATGTTGAGTGCTTTAAAGATGCCAATCAGGTACGAAATGCGGGTGAGCCGATCGGCGTCGATGACGCGGTCAGGATCGCGCTTCATTTCGTAAAACGGCCCGTTGCTGACCCCCCCGAGGAGGGCGCGCGCATCCTCGTCGCGCACACTCCAGCGCGCCATGATGTTGAAGAACGCCTTGAGAGCGGGAGCGGAGAGCCGTTCGCGTTCGGCGCGCGCCGTGAGATCCGCCGGCGGATCGGTCCGATATCGCGTCGCAGGATACCGCAGCGCCTGGGTCATAATGTCTCCTGATCAGGAGTATATTTAGTCCGTAATTGACTGTCAAGTCGACGCCGACTCCTGCCTTTTCCCTTCTCCCTTTTCCCTTGTCCCTTTATCATCCGGCGATGAGGCAAATCCAGGTCAGCGAGCCAGGTGGTCCGGAGCGGATGGTGGTCGCCGACGTGCCGACCCCGTCGCCGGGTCCGGGGCAGGCGCTCGTGAGGATCGTCGCGAGCGGCGTGAACTTCATCGACGTCTACTTCAGGACCGGCCTCTACAAGGCGGACCAGCCGATCACGCTTGGATCCGAGGGGGCAGGTGTGGTCGAACGCGTCGGACCAGGCGTGACGGACTGCTCGCCGGGCGATCGGGTGGCGTACGTCATGGCGCGCGGGTCCTATGCGGACTACGCGGTCGTGCCCGCCGCGCAACTGGTAAGGATTCCCGATGGCATCGACTTCGTCACGGCTGCGGCCGTGATGCTCCAGGGCATGACCGCCCACTACCTCACCCATTCCACCTGTCCGCTCAAGTCAGGGGACACGTGTCTCGTGCACGCGGCTGCCGGAGGCACGGGCGGGATGATCGTGCAGATGGCGCGGGCCTGCGGCGCGCGAGTGATTGGAACGACGTCCACCCCGGCGAAGGCCGACGTCGCGCGGCGGGCCGGCGCTCACGAAGTGATCCTGTATACCGAAACAGCGTTCGACGTTGAGGTGAGGCGGCTGACCGGCGGACGCGGCGTCGACGTGGTGTATGACTCGGTCGGGCGATCGACATTCGATCAGAGCCTGAGTTCACTGAGACCGCGGGGAACGCTCGCGCTGTTCGGTCAGGCGAGCGGCCCGGTCCCGCCATTCGATCCCACGATTCTCAACGGGAAGGGCTCGCTCTTCCTGACTCGCCCCAGTCTGGCGCACTATCTGCTGACGCGCGAGGAACTGCTCTGGCGTGCGGGTGATGTGTTCAAAGGGCTGCAATCCGGCGCCTTGACCCTGAACCTTTACGGGACCTTTACCCTCGCCAACGCCGCCGACGCGCATAGGCTGCTGGAAGGACGTGAAACCACTGGAAAGATCGTGCTGACCACAACCGACAGTCGGTAGTTCCCTGACTTACTTCATTGCCGTCACGCGAAGGTTGGCGAAGTCGCCGTCGCTGTTGTTCCCGACCCACAACCCAACCAGACCGCGATCGCCGGATCCGAGCTTGCGGACCTGGAGCGTCGGGGCCTTCACGGCGCCGACGAACACCTGGACGGTGCGATCCTTCACAATGACCCGCAGCGGCACCCAGTCCGTGGGTCCCACCGACGGATCGACGGCGCTTTCGAACTCGTTCGGGAAATCCTTCCGCAGGCGCGGCCAGTCGTAATCAGGCACCGCCATGTACTGCACCGCGTGCTGATGGCGATCCGGTTCCGTCGCTCGGAAGTTGAACGGCCGTACGTAGACCGAGTCGTACGTGTTGTCGTCCTGTCTGTGGAAGGCGACTCCAACGAAACTCTGCTGAAGCACGTCGCGGCCTCGCAACTCCAGCTCGATCGTTCCCTGTCCGAAGTCGCTGCCCTCAATCCAGACAACACCAGGGCCGGACTTCTCGGTGACGTGGACGCCTTTGCGTCCTTCCCCCAGTGCGCTCACCTCACGATTGACCGCTCTCAGCTTTCCGGCGGCCAGCCGCTCGGTCAGATCGATTGGCTGGAGACCGGCGGACTGAGCCGGCTTTGCCGACAGAGACGGTATGAGGGCAAGGACACTCAAGAGCAGTACGCTTGCGCAATACATCACTCTCCGCATAATGGCGCCTCCAAAGAACCTTCCAAATTCATGTTTCTCATGTGGGCTGAGTTCAGCTTCAGCTACTCGGCGCGCAGCGCCGCGATCGCGTTGACCCGCGCGGCTCGCCAGGCGCAAATGAAGCACCCCAGCAACGCCGTCGGGATGAGGACCACAGGCACGGTGGCAAACGTCCGAAGGTCGTAGGGGCTTGTCTGGTAGAGCAGTGATGAGATGAGGCGCGCGACGGCGAGCGACCCCAGAGAGCCGATGAATATCCCTGCCGCAACCAGTCGGACGCCCTGTCCGATCACCATACTGATGACGGCACGCCGCTCGGCCCCAAGCGCCATACGCACGGCGATCTCCTTCTGCCGCAGCGCGGTCGTGAAGGCGAGGAGTCCGTAGAGACCGACTGACGAGAGCAACAAAGCCATTGCGGAGAACCCGCCGACAAGCAATGCACTGAAACGCTGTGGCGCGACGACTCGGCTGACCTGCTCGTCCATCGTCTCTATGCTTTGTATCGCCAGCGCGGGATCCAGCTGTGAAATCTCCTGGCGAACCCGCGGTGCGAGTGCGCGAGGTTCACGGTCAACGAGAACGGCGGCCTTCAGGTCACGCCCGAACTGATTCGCAGCGCCGTTCAGAAAGAAGTCAGGGATCTGCCGAAACGGCTCATAGGCATGGACGCCGGGTTCCGTTCCGATCGGCCCGTCAGCGACATTGCGAATCACCCCAACCACCGTGAGCCACGGCGCCGGCCCTTCGGCGCCGCCCCATTTCAGTCGTCTCCCGATCGGATCCCGTCCCGGCCACGCCAGGGCCGCAAGCCTCTCGTTGATAATCACAACGCCGCGCGGGTGCGTGTCTTCGTCGGTGGTGAAGAACCGTCCCCTCGAGAGCGTCATGCCAAGCGTCTCGAAGTATCGACCGTGAACCCACGTCAGGTTTGTCGCGGGCTGAGGGCCGGTGGATGTGTGTGCGCCCTCCGGCGTAAATGCGCGCACATCGTACGCGCTGAGCGGGAGATCGGTCGCCGTCGCGACTCGTCGTACGCCAGGGAGCGCTGACAGGCTCCTGGAAAGTGACTCGTGAAACGCGTGGACGCTCGCTGCCGTCGTGTAGAACGTGCGCGGGAGCGTCATCGATGCGGTCAACACGCGGGTGGGCCGGAATCCAATATCGGTTGCGATGAGCGTTGCAAAACTCCGCGCGAAGAGTCCCGTGGCAACGAGCAGGACGCATGCGAGGGCGACGGTCAGGATCACGAAACCGCGCTGGAGGCGAAGCGCGCCGGATGTCGATGTCGTTCGCGCCGGGTCTCCGCGTAATGACTCCGCCGCATTGGGCCGCTCCATCTGCGACAGGGGCACGAGCGTGCATATGACGGCCGTGCCCAGACACAACGCGCCGGTGGCGACGAGAACGCGGAAGTCGATTGAAACGTCCTGAACGCCAGGAATGGCTTGACTGAGGACCGCTGGGACCGCTCGGATGGCCCAAGACGCGATCGTAATCCCCGCGATGCCACCGGCGGCTGATAGCAAGAGGGCTTCACACAGCAGCAACTGAATCAGTTGGGCGCGGCGCGCGCCGAGGGCGGTACGAACCACGAACTCCCGTGTGCGAGCAGTGACACGGCTCAAAACGAGGTTGGCAACATTGGCGCAGGCTACCAGCAGCACGAGCCCGACTGCGGACAGGAGCAGCAGAAGCGGCGCTTCGAACCGTCCGGAAATCGCATCGTGAAGCGGTTCGGCAAAAAGTTGCGGTGAGAATCCGGCGTTTCGAACGGCTGCCGGATAATTCGCTCCAATTCGTTCCGCGAGCACAGGGAGCTCTGCCTTCACCGACCGAAACGACACGTCCGGCTTCAGCCTCGCGATGACGCTGTTTGCGTGCAGGCTTCCGCGTTCGAGTCGTTCGCGATCCGTGAACGCGATTGGCACCCACACATCAGCAGGCTCGCCATTGAACTGCGGACCCTGTCGCGGAAACACGAACCCCTTGGGCATGACGCCGATCACCGCGTACGGCTGGCGATCGAGCTGGATAATCCGCCCGGCAATCGAGCGATCTCCGCCATAGCGTCGCTGCCACAGTCCCCAGCTCAGCATCACGACGCGCACACCGGGCCGATCCTCGGCTGCCACGAATGTGCGGCCGAATACCGGTCCGGTGCCGAGTAAGCCAAACAACTCGGGGGACACCTTTGCAGCCGCTATCCGCTCTGGAACACCATCGCCCGAGAGTTCGAACGGAACGTTTCGATAGGCGGCGACCGCCTCGAAGGACCCGGTATAGTGTGAGAAGTCGTCGAAATCGAGGGCGGAAAAAGGCAGGCGATCGATGCGCGCCTGAGGAAATCCTTCTTCCACCAACATGAGCCTGTCGGCGTCGGCGTAGCCAAGCGGGCGAATCAATACGGCGTTGACGAGGCTGAAGAAGGCGGTATTGGCGCCGATGCCGAGACCAAGCGTGAACACGACGACGCTGACGAACCCGGGGCTCTTCCGAAGCGACCGTGCCGCGTAATGAAAGTCCCGCATCAGCGCGCTCACGGTCGGTGCGAAGGCCCAGACGTCGCGAAGGTCCTCGCGAATCCTTGCCACGCTCCCGAAACGCCGCTGGGCCAGCTTGTCGGCCGCGGCGGTGCCCGCCGCTCGCAACTGCTCCTCGCGCATGGCAAGATGAAATGCCAGCTCGTCGTGAAACTCGAGCTCCTGCTGCCGCCGTCGCAGCAGTGCCCGCAGGCGAAGGCACATGCTCGTCAGCCATTCAGCCACGTTCCCACTCCTGATCAGCTGGCTTCCAGAACTCGGTTGATTGCCGAGCTGCTTCGATGCCAGGAATCCAACGCTTCCCTCAAGCGCCTCCGACCGGTCGGCGTGAGTCGGTAGTATTTTGCGCGACGGTTGTTCGCCGACACCGCCCATTCCGCGGCCAGAAGTCCACGCACCTCGAGGCGATGCAGCGCGGGGTACAGCGCGCCCTCCTCCACGGATAGTGCCTGGTCCGACGCCGTATGGATCCATTCGGCGATTTCGTACCCGTGCTTCTCGCCCGCGGCAAGTGTTCTGAGGATCAACAACTCGAGCGTCCCCTGCAACAGGTCGGCCGGCTTCGTCTCGTCTGTTCCCATAAACAACTTAGGGCACGAGTATCCCCTGAAGCGGCTTATGTGAGTCAAGCGGCTGGTCGATCGGTCGCTGCCCAAGCCGGTTTGAACTCCCGCAGCGCAAGTTGCGTATGCACGGTGCTGATTGCGACGGGTTTTGCTGCTTTGTACTTGCCGGTGCGCTGGGCCACCAGCCTGGAGCCTGCTCACACGCTCCGAAGCGAGTGAGCGTTCGCTCTTTACCCCGCTGAGAGTTTCAGGCAAGCTGGGCCGCCATGTTCGTCATCGAGCTCACGTACAAGGCTGACCTGGCCAGAATTGACGCCCGCATGGCTGCGCACGTTCGTTTTCTGAAGAAGCACTACGCGTCCGGCCACTTCCTCGTGTCCGGTCGGCAAGTACCGCGCACCGGCGGAATCATCCTCGCGGTCGGCGGCAGTCGCGAGGAGATTCAAACCATCGTGGAGCAGGACCCATTCGTCACCCAGGGCCTCGCTGACTTCCGGATCGTCGAGTTCCGGGCCAGCCAGCTTGCCGACGACATCCAGCGGCGGATCGAGAAGCACAGAACAGGGTCATGAGGCTGAGGGTGAAGCCACATATGCGATCGAGAGCGACCGGCGGCTGGCTGAACGCCGTCGTGCAGGACCTGCGCTACGCGTACCGTGCCCTGCGGCATTCACGCGACTACACCATCTGGGTTGTCGGAAGCCTGGCCATCGGAATGGCGGTCACCATTGCCGCGCTCGCCTTGCTCAACGCGTCGATGCTGCGTCCGTTCGCGGGTGTCAGCGATCAGAAGCATCTCGTTCGCGTGTCCGTGAGCCGGAACTGCGGCCGGGCGAATTGCTGGAACGGGATGTCTACTCCTTCCGACTACGACGCACTCGCCGAAGGGCTGACCGGCCTGGAGTCGCTCGCCAGCTACGCGTCTGCGGACGTCTCGGTCGCGGTGCCGGGGGCACGGTCGATGCACGCGCTGGTGACGTCCACCAACTATTTCGACGTCCTTGGGGTTCGTCCGTCCATCGGACGCGGGTTCACGTCGACTGACGAAACCACGCACGCCGCGGTTGCCGTCATCGGGCACGGTGTCTGGACGCGCGAGTTCGGCGGCGATCCCACGGTCATCGGCCGTTCGATTCGAATCGCCGATCGCTTCGTGCACATTGTCGGTGTCGCGCCTCCTTTCTTCATCGGCATCGATCGGGTCAGGCCAGGCAGCGGCCCCCCGGATATCTGGCTTCCGGAGTGGTTGTCGGACCGACCTGTTCAGTCCGCCGCCACGGGGCAGAGTGAGGAACGTTCGGCCAACTTCGTCGGCCGATTGCGTGACGGCTTCGATATCGAAAAAGTGCAGGCGGAGGCCGGCGTGGTCGCGCAGCGTCTCGCCGCATCGCGGAGCGAGACGAAGCAAACCACACGCGCCGAGGTGCGCCGCGTCTGGAGGGTCAGGCCCGAGAGCTGGCGCTTCGGGATAGTGGTCGTCATGCCCATCCCGATCCTGGTTCTGGTGATCGCATGCGTGAACGCGGCGAATCTGATGCTGGCACGTGGATCGCAGCGGCAGCGCGAGATTGCGATTCGTCTGGCCATCGGCGCCGGCCGCGCTCGAATCGTCCGCCAGCTGCTCGTCGAAAGCGCGCTCCTCGCGTGCGCGGCCACGGCAATCGCGATGGGCATTGCCTGGTGGGGCCTCCAGCTGGCCAGCAGTCCGCTCGGCGAGCCGGTCCAGTTCGACGCTCTCGTGCTGCTGATGACTGTGCTCGCCGCGGCTGCGACGACGCTCGCCTTCGGACTGGTGCCGGCGCTCAGAGTCAGTGCTCAGCGCCCATCGAGCACGCTGGGATCGGTTGGGGCGCGCGCCGATGCGATTCCGCAGCAGTCGCGCATGCGGCGTCTCCTGATGGTTGTGCAGACGACGCTGTCACTCGGTCTTCTGGCGACGGCGTGGCAACTCGTTTCCACGGTGCAAGCACAAGCGGTGACGAGCGGGACGCCAGCCGATCGGCTGCTGATCGCGCGATTCGATCTACGGCCCCTGAACCTCACGGCTCCAGCAATCGGCGCGTTCTATCACGACCTTCTTGCAGGCGTCTCGCGGCTGCCGGGCGTCGAAGCGGCGGGCGTCGCACGCGCCACGTCCGTCTGGACGTTCGGGCAAGGCTCGGCGCCCGCGTCGATCGTCGTATGGCGTCCTGCTGATCGCGCGGACGAGGGCCGCACGACCATCGGCGGATACGTGGACGGTCAGCTGTTCCAATCGGTCGGCCTGACAGTTGTCGCTGGCCGCGACTTCAACGAGGACGAACACCGTCAGGCGCGGCCGCAAGTTGCCGTCGTGAATCGAACGTTCGCCAACAACCTGAACGGTCCGGTGGTCGGGAGCCTCCTCCGAGTTGCGCCGCGAGGTCACGATTTCGCTTCCGCGACGGACGTCCGCATCGTCGGCATCGTCGAGGCTGCTGTGGAACCCAGATACGAAGAGGGACTTCCGGCCGAGAAGGTGTACTTGCCCTCTCCCGTAGAACCCGAGCCGGCGCTTGCCGTGTATGCGCGCGCGCACGGCGGTGCGACAACACTCGCGCAGCCAATCCGCGAGCTGGTGAGCCGGATCGATCCTCGCGTACCGATTGTGGAACTTGGTTCGCTTCAGGAGATGAACGAGCGGTCGTTCGGGCAGCAGCTCTGGCTGGCCCGCGCGGCGGGCTTCGTGGGTATCGTCGGACTACTCCTCGCCACAGCGGGTTTGTACGGGATTTCGTCCTACGTCGTCGCCATGCGGTCGCGCGAGATCGCTATTCGTATGGCGATCGGCGCGAGACCCGGAGCGATTTTGACGATGGTCCTCAACCAGTCGATGCGAGTTGCGGTGATTGGCGTGATCGCCGGGGGAGCCGCGTCGGTTGCAGCCAGCCGGCTGGTTCAATCCGAATATCACGGCATCGTGGGAATCGACCGTGCGGCATTTGCTGGAGCGATCGTGGTCTTTCTCGGAGCGATGCTCCTGGCGAGCGCGGTTCCGGCCGTTCGCGCATCCCGACTGGATCCGGTCGCGAACCTGAAGGATGCGTGAGCGCCTCGACTCACCGCTCTCTCTCGTCGTTTTCGTCCGACCTGAATACTGATGCCGGAAGCCCCAGCGCGTTGATCAGATTGGCGTCGGGGTTGTAGTCCCACGCGTAGCGAACGGACCGAGGCGCGGTTATCTCCGGACTGGATACCAGCACGGTGGCGCCCTCGATGAGAGCCGTCGCGGCGACATACTTGCCGTCAGCGCCTGCAATCTGGAACCCGGTCACCGGACCGCCGCCGCGCGTTTTCAGCGCCGTGCCGACGTTGTCGAACCAGATTCGCAGCGCGCTGCCTTCAAGAGTGAACTGGCGATACAGGGGACTCGATCCGCGATTTTGCGCGAGCAGCGCGAGCCGGCGCCCGACTTCCTGTTTGTTCGTCGGATGGATGTTTGTCGGGTTGCCGATGTCGTTGATGACGGCGACGCCAGTGTTCCTGAGCGCGGTAGCCTTGACCTGCCCCTCCTGCACGCGCATCCAGTGGCCGTTTTTCGCGGCGTTGCCGTAGTTGGCGAGTTGCACCCAGTAAAAGGGAAAGTCGCCCTGGCCGAACGCGCGGCGCCAGTCCTGGACGAGGGTCATCATCGCATCGCCGTAAATCTGGCCCTGAGCACGGCCGGCTTCCGTCTCGCCCTGATACCAGAGCGCGCCCTTGATCGTGTACTTGATGAGCGGTGCGATCATTCCGTTGTAGAGCGTTGTCGGTTCGTGCGCGTGACCCGGACCAAGTGGCACGGCCGGACGGGCTCCCTGCGAGCCACCCGCTTCCCATTTCTTCTGCGCTTGCTCGTAGCGGGTCATGTTCGCGGGGTATTGCAGGATGATGTTCTGCCAGTACGTGAGGAAGGGCTCGAGTCGCGGATTTCCGACGAGAGACGGCCCGCTGATCCACGATGCGATCGGCGTGCCGCCCCACGAGGAATGGATCAACCCCATGGGAACCTTCAGATCCTGGTGCATCTGGCGGCCGAAGAAATAGAGGACGCCGGAGAACTCCGGCACCGACTGCGGCGAGCAGACGACCCACTTCGCGTCGACATCCTCGACTGGGACCGCTGAAGGTTTTCGAGGAACATAGAACAGCCTGATCTGCGGGTACGTGGCGGCGGCAATCTCCGCGTCGGCGTTCTCAGATTGCCGAACCGCCCATTGCATGTTCGATTGGCCGGAGCCGATCCACACGTCCCCGACGAGCACATCGGCGATCGTGATTGTGTTTGCGCCCGTGACCGTCATGTCTGCCGCGGCCCCGGGGCTGAGTGGCTTCAGCCAGACCTCCCACCGTCCCACCGGATCGGTAACCGTTTGAGCCGTCTGGCCGCGATACGCGACCTTGACGGGCTCGCCGGGCTCCGCCTTGCCGAAGATCCGCACCGGCATGTCGCGCTGCAACAGCATGTGGTCGCTGATGATGCCTGGCAGCCAGACGTCGGCGAACGCCGGCGATGCGAACGCCAGGAGCGCGAGCAGGATCGTGGGGCGTATTCGTTGCAGCATGGCGACATTCTAGTGCGCGCGACTTGACTTTACGCAGGGGTATTCCGCTGGTGACGCGACCGGTCCTCCCTCCTGCCAAACCCCAGCGCCGCCCGAGCGTTTTGCCAGACGCCCGGCCATGCCTTCAATAAGTCGGCGGATAGACCGACAAATGTCTGAAGCTTGTCGTACCCTCGTCGAGGGACCGGCTGCTGCGGAATTCGATCGGCAGCAGGAACTTCCGTCCGCGGACGCTCGCCAACAGCGCATCACGATAGGCATTCAGATCGCGTCGCCAGTGTGCCGGGTAGGTGCCGCGGCGGTTGAGCGCACGCTCGATGAACATGAGCTCGCGTTCCCTCGTTGTGAGCGTCGTCACGCTCATCGCGGTGACGAAATCGGGCTTTCCCAGTGATGCGAGGTCGCCCAGCCATTCTCCCAGTCGGGTGAGACGCGCGTGCGGTTCGGCGCCGCGTGCGGATCGTATCCACTGATTGGTCAACCGAGTCAGCAGGTCCGCGAGACGAGTTTCCTGCGCCGAGCGAAATCCCGGGGACGAGTAGCGCGAGGATCGGTTGGAATCATGGAGCACGGCGTACGGGAGATGACCGCAGACCGAGTGCGGATCGAGCGCCGAGAGCATCGATCCAAAGAGACCATCCTCGTTCCTGCCCACGGGCAGAAATGGCGGTGCCAGCTCGGTATTGTCCAATCCCATACAGAAGGCCATGCACCCCGAGTCGTGGGTGACGATGTAGCGCGTCGCAAGCTTGCAGACCTCCCGGAACTTCAACGCCGTGTCGTAGGTATGTCGACTGGACGTCAGGGTCTTCTTCCAGCTGCCCGTGCTGAACAGCAGGCGCTCCGGATAACTGACACCGTGATCGCCCGCGAGGCCGGCGAAGGTGGTCCGCACAACGGTTCTGCGCAAGCGCGCGGCGTCGTCGCGGAGATGCACGCATGCGCGTGAAAAGTTGACCGGAGGCGTGAGCCGCTCCTCGAGGTCTTTGACGGAACGGCCGAGCAGTGCCTCGTGCGCGGTCAGCAGGTCCACCGCTGCCGGCACCATCCCGTCACACACATCTCTGCGGGCGCGAAAGAACGCGATCCCTCTCTCTTCAGAATGCCCACGCACGTCGATGACATTCCGGAATCCTCGCGGCTTCCACACGTCGCACACCACGTCGTCGTCGACGAACAGGACGTTGTCGCCGGCGGTCAGGAGCACCAACAGGTTCCGGTTGCCGGATGCGCCCGGCCGAAACGCAAAGTTCAACAGCGACTCCGGACACGCAGTCCGCAGCGTTCGAACGATGCTCCGGACTTCATCCCGCCCGATGAACGTGATGTCCTGACGTGTCGCGCCGCGCATGGTTGACGCAATCGCGCGGCCTGTTGCCTGATTGCGAAGGTTCTTCGAGGCGTCAACGACGATGATTCGGGCGGCCTGTCCGCGCAGGTCGAGCTGCCGGATCAGAGACGACAGGCAACGGCGCAACAGACGCGGCCTGTCGGCAGTGGTCACGCCGATCGTGGTAATGCAGGTGTTGTGGTGTGTCACGTTGAACGGTGTGTCGGACCTATCGAGTCGCCCATCCGGAGAGGTCGAGCACCTGCGTTTTCAGGGCTTGCAGAAAGCGTGGATCGCGCCAGTAGCCGGTGTGGCCGCCCCGGCCGATGGCTTCCTGATGAAAGGCGCCTTGGAGGGCGGGCGGGGCGGCAATCGTGGTGCCGACATAGTCGTCCAGCCTGTAAAAGTTCGTCCAGTCGCTCAGGCGGCTGAACAACACCATCCACTGATGGCTCTTCCAGTTCGGATAGAAGTGCGGGAAATAGTACTGATAGAGCTGCGTGATGGGCGAGCCGAAGGTCACGAGGCTGACCGGCGGCAACGGCTCGCTCCACGAGTGCGCGAGCTCGTCGAGCGCGATCACCGTGCCCTGACTATGCGCCAGGATCACCAGGTGTGCGACATGCTCCTCCTGAACGAGATGGTTCACGACGGAGTGGAATCGCGAGCGCATCGGATTGTTGCTCTGGTCGGGCCCGTGGGTGCGGCTCAGGAGCCGGCGTCCGGGTTCGGTAGCGTAATACAGATAGAACATCACGTCATACGCGAGATCCAGAGCGAGCCGAAGTTGTTTGGCGACGAGCGGCACCACGACGAGTGCGGCGCCAGTCATTTTCGGGCTGGCGATCCGCCCGGCAAGCAGCTGCAGAGGAAGTACCCACTGCGGCCGGAGGTGTCCAAGCAGCACGACCACCGCGCCGAGCATGACGCAGGCCACGAGCGTGACCGCGATAATCGGGTGAAGGATCAGGCGATCGGCAGGCCGCACGTGTGAGGCGACGGCGTGAGGCGCGGTGCTCTCAACGATTGTGCGCTCGGCCTCGCGTGCCTGGTTCCATCGTTTCGCGGTGACGCCGGCAAAAGCGGTCAAGACGACGAGCGCAAGGAGCCATTGCACGCCGTTCGATGCCGCAGCCGTTCCAAATGCCTCGATCATCCATGGCTGTTCGCCGCCGGAGGGCACCATCGCGAACAAGCCTTGCCACGCGAGCGGTACGATCAGCGTCCACAATCCAAACTGGAGGCAGAGCGTCAGTGTCGCGGTGACGGACTCCGGAGCGGGACGCCGTGAGATCCGTTGGACGGCGAACGCGGTCCCGACAACCAGCACCAGGATCGCCACGGTCACGAGCGTGAAGCTGAGAATCGGAACGGTGACCCGCGCGAAACTGTGCAGGGTCCGTCCGGTGAACAGCCACGGGAGGAGGCAGACCGGACCCACCATTCGGAAGGCGAGGCACGCCTCCTTGAACCACAGCCAACGACTCCACGAAAACCCGAATGTGACCGCGGCCGCGAGAACCGGCGCCGCGGCTTCCCATCGCCCCGGCGGAGCGTTCACGACATGACACAACGCGATGTACAAACAGAGCGTCAACATGAGCAGCGCGTTCAAGGCGAATGCCGCGGATGCGAGCAGCATCGACGCCCACCAACTCAGGACGGAGACGAACCCTCGGTCATCTCGCGCGCCCATGATCAGGGTCGGAACATTCAGCAGCAGAGACACCGTCCCCTGCAGCACGCCCCACTTGCCAGGCGCGAGCTGGCTCGCGGAACCCCAGAAGACTTCCGCGGCGATCACGTCATGCTGGATGGACTCGTGCGCAGCGTCTTTCAACGCGCCGGTCCTGAGATGAACGGGAAAGAACTTCAGCCGGTTCGGACGAGCACCGACGTCCACAAGACGTCGTTCGAGGACGACCGCGTCGAACGAAGCCAACCCTTCGGCCTCCATGCCATCCGTCAGATCGTGAAGGGCTTCACCGGGAGCCGGATCGCCGATGCCATGAACGACAACCAGGCCAATGCGGTTCGAGACGTTCGGCTGGTCCATGGCACACCTCCGGAGTCCGGAATTTCGAGACCGGCATTCTTCACGACCATTCCGACGCGGTCAATCCCTAATCACCCGAATCCTTGAATCCTGGTACGCGGAATCCATAGAATTTCGGCCGAATAGACGACGAAGGCGGACGAACTCACCCCGCTGAGGAAGGTTGCGCGAGCTGGTTCGTTTCGCGGCGGTATCGTATAGAGTTGCACATCAGCAAACGTTCCGCGCGGAACTCAGCTGCTGCGCGACGTGCGAGGGATCAGCGCTGATGACGAAGGGGAGACTTATGCGTCGATCTACTGTCTTACAACTGAGGGTGATGCTCGTGCTGGTGCTGGCCATCGTCGTCCCCCAGCAGGCATTCGGTCCGGCATCCCTGCAGGCTGGCCAGGCTGGTGCGGCTGCCACACAGGCCCGCCAGCTTCCGCCTGCTCCCGCGTGGATCCCGGTCGAGCTCTTCCAGGTGCCGGAGGGGTTCGAGGTCACGCTGTGGGCCGCGACGCCGCTGCTGCACAACCCGACCAACATCGACATCGATCGAGACGGCCGCATCTGGGTCGCGGAAGGCGTTCGCTACCGCTCGCATTACGCCCGCCAGCCCGAAGGCGATCGCATCGTCGTGCTGCGAGGACACCGACGGCGACGGCAAGGCCGACAGCACGCACACGTTCGTGCAGGAGCCGGCGCTGATCGCGCCGCTCGGCGTCGCCGTCATCGACAACAAGGTGATCGTCTCGCAGCCGCCCGACCTGATCGTCTACACCGACGTCGATCGCAACCTGCGCTTCGATCCGGCGGTGGACAAGCGCGAGGTGCTGCTGACCGGCTTCCAGGGCATCAACCACGATCACTCGCTGCACTCGGTCACGGTCGGCCCGGACGGCAAGTGGATCTTCAACTCCGGGCAACACCGGCGGGATGTTCACCGACAAGTCCGGGAAGACGTTCCGCATCTTCGGCTCGTACCGTCCCGGCCCGGTCGGTCCGTTCAAGTTCCCGAACGACCCGGCGCTCTACGCCGGCAAGCCGAGCGACGACGGGCACGTGTACGTCGGCGGGTTCACGGTGCGGATGAATCCCGACGGCACGAACGCGGAGATCATCGGCTTCAACTACCGCAACAGCTACGAGCAGTCGGTCACCTCGCTCGGCGACGTCTTCCAGAACGACAACGACGATCCGCCGGCCTGCCGCGTGAGCTGGGTGATGGAGTACGCCAACTTCGGCTTCTCGTCGAACGACGGCCAGCGGACGTGGCAGGCGGACCGGCGGCCCGGGCAGTCGATTCCGGTGGCGGAGTGGCGCCAGGACGATCCGGGCATCGACGCCGGCGGGTGACGTGTACGGCGGCGGCTCGCCGACCGGCAACGTCTTCTACGAGAACGGCGCGCTCGGGCCGTCGTGGGAAGGGACGTTCTTCGCCGCCGACGCCGGGCGCAACGAGGTGTTCGCCTACCAGCCGGCGCGCGCAGGGCGCGGGCTTCGCGCTCGACCGGAAGGTCTTCCTCACCTCGAACGCGAAGCAGCAGTACGCCGGCTCGGACTTCGTCGGCGGCAACGCCACGGCCAAGGGCGCGCGTCGAGACGCTGTTCCGGCCGTCGGACATCGCCGTCGGTCCCGACGGCGCGCTGTACGTCAGCGACTGGATCGACGCGCGCGTCGGCGGCCACCAGGATCTCGACGACACGCTGTCGGGCGCGATCTACCGGATCGCGCCGAAGGGCTTCGTGTCGAAAGTCCCGACGTTCGACGCCGCGACGATCGACGGTCTGATCACGGCGCTGCGATCGCCCGCCGTCAACGTGCGCGCGATCGGCTTCGAAGGGCTGAAGGCGCGCGGCGCGGCCGCGGTGAACGCCGTTGCGGCGCTGCTCAACGATCCCAACCCGTACATGCGCGGCCGCGCGATCTATCCTGCTCTATCAGCTCGGCCCCGAGGGCCGTCAGCGCGCGGGCACGCCCGAGTCGTACACCGATCCGGCGCTGCGCATCGCCGCGTACCGCGCCATGCGGCGCGCGGGTCTCGACATCATGCCGGTGGCCGCCCGCCTCGCCCGCGACGCGGACGCCGGCGTCCGGCGCGAGGTCGCGCTCTCGATGCGCGACCAGCCGGCGGCCGCGGCGCTCGACATCCTCGTCGACGTCGCGCGCGGCTTCGACGGGCAGGATCGCAGCTACCTGGAAGCGCTGGGAACCGGCGCGACCGGCAAGGAGCCGGCGCTCTACGATCGGCTGCGCCGCGACGCTCGGCGTGAAGGACGATCCGATCGCATGGTCCGCCGACGTTCGCGCTGGATCGCGTGGCGGCTGCACGTGCCGGCGGCCGTGTCCGATCTCGTCGGCGCGTGCGCGGTCATCAACAGCTGTCGCTCGCCGACCGCCGGCTGGCGCTCGACACGCTCGCGTTCGTCAACGATCCCGCCGCATCGAAGGCGATGCTCAGCCTTCGCGGCAGCCGAACAGCCCGTTGCGTGAGCCGGCGACGTGGTGGCTGCTGAACCGGATGTCGAACGACTGGGCGGGCCGGAGTACGGCCTGCGCCCGGCGCTCAAGACCGCCGGCATCTACGATCCGGACTCGATCACGCTGCGAGAGGTGGTCGTGCCGCCTCCGCCGCCGAACCTTCCGGAGCTCTCGATCGACGAGATCGCTCGACTCACCGGCGACGCCGCGCGCGGGAAGAACGTGACCACGCGCTGCCTGATGTGCCACGCCATCGGCGGCACCGGCGCCGAAGCTCGGCCCCGCGCTCGATGGATGGGGACGCGGCAAGTCGGCCGAGGTGATCGCGACGGCGCATCGTTCAACCGAGCGCCGAGATCGCGCAGGGCTACGACGGCCTCGGAGATCAAGACGAAGGACGGGCTGACGATTCAGGGCATGCTGATCAAGGAAGGCGATCCGCTGATGATGCGCAGCATGGGCGGCATCACGCAGATCATTCCCGCTCGATCGCGTCGCGTCGCGCCGGCGGATGCCCGGTTCGCTGATGATGAGCGCGGCGCAGCTGGGGCTGACGCGCGCAGGACGTCGCCGATATCATCGCGTTCCTGCGGAGCAACTGAAGCGAGCGAGCCTCTTATCCTTTTGCTTCACTGTCGAGCGTCGCCATCAGCGGCGCCGCATAGCGATCGCCGGCTGCCGCGTTCGCGGGCACCGCGCGCTCGATCTGCGCGAGTTCCTCTGTGGACAGTCGGAGCGTCAACGCGCCCAGTGCCTCGGTCAGGCGCTCGCGCCGCCGCGCACCGACCAGCGGCACGATGTCCGTGCCGCGCGCGAGCACCCAGGCGATCGCCACCTGCGCGACCGTGGCACCTTTCGACTCGGCAACCCGACGGAGATTGTCCACGAGCCGAAGGTTGTGATCGATGTTCTCGGCCGAGAAGCGTGGACTGTAGCTCCTGAAGTCAGTCGGTACTGTCGGTCGCTGCTTCGTCCAGTGCCCGCTGATGAGACCCCGGCTCAGGACGCCGTAGGCCGTGATGCCGATGCCGAGTTCCCGGCAGGTCGGCAGGATCTCCCGCTCGATCCCGCGCGAGATCAGCGAATACTCGATCTGCAGATCGCAGATCGGATGGACCGCGTGCGCGCGGCGGATCGTGGCGGCTCCCGCCTCCGACAGGCCGATGTGCTTGATGAACCCGGCCTTGACCATCTCCGCCATCGCGCCAACCGTCTCCTCGATTGGCACCGCGGGATCGACGCGTCCAAGACGATAGATGTCGACCCAGCCGGTTCCGAGCCGGCGCAGCGTATAAGCAAGGAAGTTCTTCACGGCGGCTGGGCGGCCGTCGATGCCGAGCCAGTTGCCTTTCGGGTCGCGGAGCGCGCCGCACTTCACGCTGATGACGACCTGCTCCCGTTTCCGCCCCTTCAACGCGCCGCGGATGAGCAGCTCGTTGTGCCCCATGCCGTAGTAGTCGCCCGTGTCGAGCAGCGTGAGGCCCGCATCGAGCGCAGCATGAATTGTCGCGATGCTTTCGGTCTCATCTGCGGGGCCGTACAGGTCGGACATCCCCATACAGCCGAGGCCGACGTCCGAAACTTCTGGTCCGTTGTTTCCGAGAGTTCTCATGATCGCCTCACCCTTCAGCCGCCCGAACCCTTGATACGCCGCACCCATTCCCAAGACTAGCGAGGCTGCGCCTCAGACCGTCGAGGCTCCGCCTCGCTAGCACATATTCTTGATCACGCCCCGCTGACGCGGGGACGGTCTTGACCCAGGAAACTTGACTCAATTGTGCAAGTTCGGAGGGGTCAAGACCTCTAGCGCACTTCATTCTCCACTGTTGATGCGGGCGCTATGAATGGACAACGGGCCCAAGACCCAGCCATATGGCCAAGGCGCCAAGTGCAATGAAAAGAACGATCACGATGATGATGTGACGAGCAATCTTGCGTGGTCTTGACGTCATGAGAATTTGTCCGGCGCGCGACGGTCGCTCACATATCGCCCGCAAACGGAAAGGCCGGTGTCCCCCGATGAGTCCGTTCGTTCAGATGACGCACCAATGCAGCTGCGAGCACTATCACGATCGGAAACGCAATCGTCCCCGCAGCGTCAGTCAGGGCTTCGCGCTCGATTCGAGCGAGCACGGACACCGCGATGACCACGGTTCCGAGTAACACGACCCCCACGGTATTCAGCCCATCGCTCGGAGGCACCGTCCAGACCAGTGGCCGCTCCACGCTCGCGCAGGCGATCTCGACGAGCAGCCATCCCAACGCCGCGCCGTTGAGCGCATGCGCGGACGCGATCGACCCGCCCCAGGCCGCCGCGTGAAGCGGGAACAGCAGGAGGACGGTTCCGATGATCGCGGTCATCACGCCCAGCCGGACGCCCTTGCGAAACGCGCCGTCGTCTCCCGTCTCGGCGACTCCAAAGATCCAGGCGGCTCGCGGGTCTGCTGACGTCCGAACCGCCGCGCGAAATCCAGCCGCCATCGCGGTCAGCATCAGCGTCTGCGCGAGGAGTTCAGACGTCTGGATCGGTACGCTCTGATCGGAGTGCGTCAGAAACGCGGCCGGCGCCATCGTGATCACCAGGGCCATACCTGTCGCCATGAATGCCGTGATGTAGACACGGTGTGACGGATTGCCGAGGATGGTTCTGAACAGGAACAGCAACCCGGCTCGGGTCGCAGGCCGTCTCGCGAGCGCCGCGGCTATCCCGTCGCTGATGCGGGACACGCCGAAAGCCGACGTCGCGCCCTTTCCTTCTGGCAACAGGTGGAACCGTTTCGCGTTCCGCAAGTACATCACCATCGATATTGCGAGAACGCCGGCGAGCAGACCTGTTCCGCGGAGCGCGAGTGCCGTCAGATGCGGCAGGTTGCGGCGGAATTGGGCCCTCAACTGATTCTCTCTGGCGGCAAGTCGCTCCGGCAGCTGGGGTGATGGCAGCGTGTCGACGACACGACCGGCGATCGCGGCGTCCATCGCAGCGAACCAGCTGACTGGCCGCAGCAGCGCCGGTCCACCATCCGGCTGCAACATCGTTCGTCCAGAGATCTGAATGGGTACGAGCACGAGCAGCACCAGAAACGAAAAAAGCAGGGCGGTTCTGACTGTCCCTTCGATACGCGAAAACCCGTATTCACCGAGGCACAGGAACAGGAACTCTCGCAGGCCGACCACGCATGCGAAGCCGAACGCTCCGGCCATCCCCGTGCTGAGCCCGTGCGCCGCGATCAGAGGAACGAGCAGCAACGGATTCGCCCGGAAGTTGGCGACCGTGAGGGGCGGATGCAACAGAGTTGGCAGAGCATTCAAGGCGATGATGAACGCGGCGGCGAACGCGACGAGGGCCTGAACTTTTGCACGAACAATCTCTCGACGCGGGACCGGCAGCACTCCAAGGATCGTCGAGTCGCGAGCAGTGAGTGCGAGCGCCTCCCACTCGAGCGTCGCGATGACACCGCTCACGAGAAGCGACGTCGCGCAGAAGATCAGTTGATCACCGAGCGCCGTCACCTGGGTCCAGCCCGGTGCCTGCAGCGGTTGCATCAGATATTTCACGCTCATCAGCACGGTGGCGAAGAGCGGCACGGTGATGAGCGTCGCGGCGGCGACCGCCAGCAGCTGGTGCCGGTCGACGTCTGGTGAGAAATCGTTATCGACGAACTGGTTGAGAAAATGCCGGACGAGCAGACGCCTACGCATGGTGCGTCACAATGTCCGCAATCTCGCACGCGAGCGAGTGGGGATGCTGCGCGGCGAGCGTCGCGAACGCTTCCTCGAGCGATCCTGACGGCGCAATCGTCCGGATGCTGTCCACATTGCCATCGACGACGATGCGACCGGCGCTGAGAACGATGACCCGCGTGCACAGCCGCTCGACGTTTTCGACGATGTGAGAGCTGTAAAGGATGGCGCGGCCTCGCTCGGCGAGGACTCGCACGAGATGCCGCAGCAGCAGGATCGAGCCGACATCGAGGCCCGATTCCGGTTCGTCGAGAATGAGGAGCTGCGGATCGTGAAGCAGGGCCGCGATCAACAGCGTCTTCTGCTTCATTCCCTTCGAGTAGGCGCTGATCGATTGCTCAGCGGCTTCAGCAAGTCCGAACCGCTCCAGGAGCGCGTTGATCCTGGTGCGCATGGCGCCCGCCGGCAGATCGCGGAGGCCCCCGACCAGGTCCAGGTACTCGCGGCCCGACAGGAAGGGATAGAGGTGCGGCTCTTCAGGCACGTATCCAAATCGGCGGCGGAAATCGAGACTCCCTCCGGTGACGTCGACCCCCGAGTACGTGACTTGACCCTGGCTCGGCTCGATCAGGCCGGTCAGCATCTTCAGGGTAAGCGACTTGCCTGAGCCATTAGGCCCGAGGTAGCCGAGAATTTCACCCGGGCGGAGCACGAAACTCACGTCCGAAACCGCTGCGTGGCCGTGAAACCGCTTCACCAGGTGCTGCGCTTCGAGCGTACCGACGTGATGTGTCACGCGATTCTGTAGAAGACACCGTTCGATTTGAATGGTTCCCTGACTCTCCTGCGAAAGCGTACTGCGCAAGAGCGGAGTTATCGATCCATATCCCGCTTACAGTAGTCGACCATGAGTGTGCTCCTCGTGGCGATTTTCTGCCAGGTGATGAACATTTGCCGCGGTCGCCAGCCGAATCTTTCATTGCCGCAACAACGCTCTGACCGTCTCGGCCGCGTGAGTCGTCCGGGGTTCTCCGGGATCTCTGGTGATGTTCAGGCGGGAGAGAGCCGCGCCAGGCCTCACATCGAGGGAGCTTCGTCGCGCGCAGGCGCCGTCGCATGGCGCGCCACCGGATCGACCGCGCAGGTCGTTCGCGTGCGGTGGTCGGCCACGCTGCGATACATCACGCGACCGGCCGCTCCCAAGCCCGGCATGAATAGGAGGGGCACGGCCAGCCAGCCGATCGGCAGCGCCCTGGCAAGCTCCCGGTAGGCGTCGAAGCCCACGGCGGTGCGCCCTTTCGACGTTACCAGGTGAACGTCGGTCAGGCAGGTCGCTTTATCGAGCCACGGGAAGCGCGCCGCAGCGATCGCCCAGTCCCGCGACACGTCGATGAGCGTCACGCGACCGAGGAGATCCAATCGGCGCACCGTCGTTGCGGTTGTCGTGCACAAGCCGCACGCGCCGTCGTACAGCAGTGACAGCGCGCCGGCCCTGGACCAGCGCGCCACACGCAGTCCGAGCGCCTGCCAGGGGACCCAGAAGACGTTCGCCAGCAGAAAACCGCCGAAGGTCGGGCCCATCATGATGCGGATGCCGACGAGCAGCGCCAGGCCCGACGGCACGAACACGCGCCGGGCCGTGCGGCTGATCAGCGAGGTGATGAACCCAAGCTCGACGACGACGGTGGCGGCCGCGAGCGCGCGGCTGAGCCAGGCGTGCGATGCCACCCAGAGCCCAAGCGTTGTGATCGGATCCGCATCGGACGTGTGATACGCCGATCGAAGCAGGATGAGGGACATGTTTGCCGACGCAATCCAAGCCGTGCCACCGTGGCGCAGCTTCGCAATGCCCGCCGCAAGAAAGACGAGCGCCATCAGCGTCCACACCATGCGGATGGGCCAGGTGTACTCGGCACTCGGCCGTGCGGGTCGCTGGGTCATCAGCGCATCGACAGACCACGCGTCGCCGGCCCGCGAACAGGCGAGCGAGACGAGCGCGAGCACGAGCAACGCGTCGAAATGGTAGGTTTGCCCGAAGTTGTGAGGGAGGCCGAGGAGATAGAATCCCAGCGCGGCCGCGACAGCCATGCTCACACGGGTGAAGAGTCCGATTGCGCTCAGGGCGAGGGCGAGGCGCCAGACGGTCGCGAGCCACTCGAGGATCGCGGACGGCGCTGGGCCAAGATGCAGCCAGGCAAAGATCGGCAGAGGCATCCAGAAGGCGCGCGACACGTCGCCCCACGCGGCGAAATTTACCGGCAGGTAGAAGAAGAACAATCCGGCAAAGAACAGCAGGCGGCAAACGCCGAGGTCGGTGGGCCGACTTGGCTCGAACCAGAAGCGGTTCCAGGCCCTCAGCGCTCGCATCATGGCCTGACTTCCGCGATCAGACGGCGGAGGTCCGGACGATCCACATTTCGTGCGTCAGCGCCAAGCGTCCACGTCATGTCGTACGCGCGCACCGCTTCGAGCGGCGGCCCCTCGTTCTCGCCGCTCGCGCGCCGGGCTTCGTACAGGTCCAGCACTCCGCGCAGCATCGCCGGACCGAGCGGCCGCCTCGACGGGTTGTTGAAGGTGCGTGCCAGCGCCGTCGACAGGCGGCACTGGTCGAGCGGGCCGATCGAGCCGTCGTCCATCAGCGGGATCTCGCGAGGCACCGCTTCCCGCGTGACGCCGACCACACGAATCGCCTGCAGCGTTGGGCGAAGATCGACGGTCGAGAACATCGGATACTGCGAAAGCGGCCAGTCTTCGCGATCGAACACGATGTCCCAGATCGAGCCGCCCACCATCACGGCCATCAGGATCAGAACGATCGCGAGTCGGCGCGTCGACAGGGGTGCGCGCTCTAGAACCGTCCGACATCGTGTGCCGAGGAGACCGAATACATGGCGAAGATGCCGCCACCTTCCGCGACCGCTCGCGCGCTCGCGAAGATAGCTGGCAAGGTAGCGCATGCGGTCCGAGTGGTGGAGCCGAAGGCTCGCACTGCCCCGGGGCAGCGACCCGACCCAGGCCTTCGTCTCGCGCAAGAGATCGCGGTACACGAACGGCGGCGCGCCGAACGACGCGGCACCGCCGATGGGCGCATCGAGGAGCGACCCGAGCGGTCCGATGCTCTCCTGCAGACGCATCGAAGCCGCGGCGACACCGTGGCGTCGGTACCATTCGCGGTGGTAGCGGCGGGTCAGCCGGACTGGTTGGATGCGCGCGTGGGCGACGAGCGCCGGCACGTACCACGCCTGTCCGCCGGCGCGCCAGAAACGGAGGAGGAACTCGTGATCCTGACCGCGCGGAAAACTCGGGGAGAAGGCGCCCACCCGCTCGAACGTCTCCCGGCGCACCGCCAGGTTCGCGGTCAGAAAGCAGCGTGGCCACGCTGCATTGGACAGAAACGGGCGATCGCCGTAGTCCATGATCGCCAGCGGCGACCAGTGCCGACGGTCGAGCCAGGGCGGCGGCGGAAACGGCCACCGCGGCAGAATCGGCCCGCCGAGCACGTCGACTTCGGGATGCTCGTCGAGCGTTGCCTTGATCGTTGCCACCCACGCCGGCGACACGTCGTTGTCGTCGTCGGTGAATGCCACGATCGGGGCGCGCGCGATGGCGATTCCCGTATTGCGGCCGTACGAAACGCCCTGCCGCGACTCGAAGCGGTAGAGCAGCCGCGTGAAGCCGCGTGAACGCACGCCTTCAACGACCGCGCGCGTGCCATCGGTCGAGTTGTTATCGACGACGATGACCTCGTAGTGGAGGCCGGGTGGCGTCTCCTGCCGCGCGAGGCTTTCGAGCGTCAGGACCAGAGAAGGCGCGCGATTGTGCGTGCTGATCACGACCGAAACGTCTGGTGTGTCGTTCATGCCAATCGCTCGCGAGCACGCGTGTCGCCCAATACGGTTCGGGCGAGCCGATGCATGCGGATCGCATGCCACTTTAAAGTTTCCGGATGGGCATGTTTTCGGCACAGAAAAGCAAAGGACCGCAACTGGCGCTCAATGGAGCTCATCTGAGGTGAATGGCATTCATCAAGGAAGGAAAACGATTCCCCAATTCTCCCTGCCGGCTCCCACGGCCGGGCGTGATCTGGCTCAGCCTGATTCCCCGGCCACCTCAACGATATTGATCAGTAGATCTTCGGCGTGCACTATATTGCGTTGCCTCAAATGACTGCCGACAGCCTCGGCGAGAACCACGCGCCACCTTCCGTCCTCCGATCGAACGGAATGGCGTCTGCGGAACCGGCGCCGGACACCCGGATGATGGGTCGATTCGACGACCGCGTGATCTTCACGCTGATCGTTACAGGCTTTCTGCTGTACGCCGCGACCTTCATCTATCGAACCAGCTTCGTCGATCTCCGGTGAGCGTTACTTCTCGCTGTTCGACGATGCGATGGTTTCGATGCGCTACGCGAGGAATCTCGCCCACGGCTATGGGCTGGTTTGGAACCCTGGCGGCGAACGCGTCGAAGGCTACACGAATCCGCTCTGGGTTCTCTACATGTCACTCGTGCATCTGCTCCCGGTGCCTTCATCCAAGACCAGCCTGGTCGTGCAGGTGACGGCAGCGGTCTTCCTCGCCTTGAACCTGCATTACGTCCGGCGGATCGCGCTCGCGGTGTCGGGTGGGTCTGCTGCGATCGCGTGGGGAGCGGTCGCGCTCACGGCATCGTACCTGCCGATCAACAACTGGAGCCTGCAGGGAATGGAAGTCGGCGTGCTGGTTCTGCTGACTACGCTCTCCCTGTGGCTGGCCATTCAGTGCATGGAACGTGGCACATCTCCGCTGCGGGTGTACGTGGTGCTCGGCATCAGCACTCTGGTACGGCCGGATATGGTTGTTCCATTCGGGTCAATTCTCGCCTTTCTGTTCGTCGCCGATCCTGTCCGCCGGCGCAAGCATCTTGTGTCGGGCTTGCTCGTGTTCGCGGCCGTGACCGCCCTTCAGACGACGCTCAGGCTCTGGTACTACGGAGACGTTCTGCCGAACACGTTCTATCTGAAGATGACAGGCGTGCCGTTGATGCTGCGAATCAGCCGGGGCGTGTACGTGCTGCTGAAGTTTGCGTGGAAGGCGAATGCATTGTTGTTCGCGATCGCATTCGTGGCCGCGGCTCGTGGCGGCAGGAAAACCTGGTTGCTCGCCACGATGCTGCTCTCGCAGATCGCGTACAGCGTGTACGTCGGAGGCGACGCGTGGGAATACTGGGGAGGCAGCAACAGATACATCTGCCTCGCGATGCCAGGTTTCTTCATCCTGTTGTCGTGCTCGCTGGATGTTCTGGCGTCCACGCTCATGAACCTGACACGACACGAATCACAGGCGACGATATCAACGCGAGCGAAGGCGAGACCCTGGGCGTTCGCGTTGCTGGTCGCCTACGCAATCGTGAGCCTGAACAGCATCTACGGTCCTGGGGCACTGGCCGAAGCTCTCCTGATACGGCCGCCGCTTCACACCGGGAACGGAGGCGAAAATCACCAGGAAATCGAAGAGGCGCTCCTGCTCAACCGTGCGACGACGCGCGAACGCCACGCTGGCGGTCGTCAGAGCGGGCACGATTCCCTATTTTGCCGACAGATCCAGCGTGGACGTGTTGGGAAAGAATGACAAGCACATAGCCCGCGAACAAGCGCGGATGTCCTCCGGCCTCGGCCGCTTCGTGGAGTTCAGGCCGGGTCACATGAAATTCGACTACGCCTACTCCATTGGGCGGCTGCAACCGGACGTGGTCGTTCAGTTGTGGCAGCAGGCGGACGAAGCGGCCCCATTTCTGCGCGTAGCCTACGTGGAGGTTCCCCTGGCCGGCAAATGTGTGTACGCCCGTCGTGCCTCACCGAACATATTGTGGGATCGCTTGACTCCAGGCGCGTGCCCGCGATGACCAGAGTCGGCTTTGCCAGTCTCACGCTCCCCGGCCGCCATCGACTCCTGCCAGCGGATTGTTGCAGGGTGTGGTGTACGGATCATAGAAGCCGACGTACCGGACCCGTCGTGATTCATCTGCCCCGTGCCGGAAGAAATCCGTGGAGAGAAGGTAGTGCGTGAAGACTTCGCCAGGAAGCGGTGCGCGTCCCGAGAGTTTGCCCCGAAATCGTTGATAGTCGGCAAAATATTGGTCGACCCCGCCAGAATCGAGGTCCAGGTATCGGAAGTGAGCACGTAGCCGTTGCTGTGGCGTCAGCACGATCGCGAGAAGCCGTGCGGTGCCACGATCGAGCAACGAGGCAACCGAGTTGCGCCACGCGAGCCAACCGACGGCCAGTGGGGCCCCGCACCACGCGAGGATTTGAAGAAACCTTCGGCGCGTCATACCGAGCGACCTCTCTCCGGCGATCCCATCAGGCGATCAGCCGCCCACAGCGACAGCGCACAGATCGTGAGAGTTGGATTGGCCGGCGAAATCGTCGGGAAACACACTGCCTCCGAGCACCACGAGGTTGCGCACTCGGTGGTGGATCAGATCCCGGTCGATCACGCTCGTTGCCGGATCCGATCCCATGCTCGTCGTTCCCAGAATGTGACCGTCGCTCGATCTCGGGTCGAGTGGGACGATCTCGGTAGCGCTCGACCGGGAGGGCGTCAAGCACTCGAGCGAGGTTTGTCTCCAACGCGTCTATCCCACGCTGGGCATACGTCGAAGGGCCCAGGTACCGGACTTCGGGCCGCGTGGGATCTCGTCCGAGGGTGACGGCATTCTCCGCCTGCGGGAGGTCATCATAGATGAACTTCAGCCTGACGCGCTGCCGCCATTTTTTCCGCTCGTCGCGTAACAACGGCACGTTGAACGTTTCCATGAGGGCGGCGGCCTGGGAGCGCCGATGCTCCCCTGAATACAGCATGTAGCCGTGACCTGTGATGCTGGTGCTCCCCTGGAAATTGTCGACGCCTCGCAGGTCGACCACGACGTTCACGGATCGCTGTTCCGCGAGTCCTCGACCGACTGCCGGACCGGTCAGTCCTGACCGCAGCAGCAGGAACGGATTGAACAACGCGTTCGCTCCAAGGCCGACGACATCGGCCCGAGCGACGTGTTCGGTCCCAGCGACTTCATAACGTACGCCTGTCACCCGGTCGTTCGCGATGTCCAGGCCCAGCACATTCGCGCCGGTCAGGAGTGTGACGCGGGGATCAGCGTCGTACAGGTGCTTGAGGCCGTTCAGGATCGTGAATTTCGAGTCGATCGGGCAGAGCGCGCACACGCCGTTCGCGCAACATCGCGGCCGCCCCGACTCGAGGGCACGCGTCGGACGCGCCGCGGGCTGGTTGAAGAATGCGTGAGGAAACCGCCGTTTGAAGAGGCGGTCCGGATCCGTCAGGTGGTGTGGCGGTTGCGGATACGGTCGGCTGCGAGGGAACGGCGAGCCATCATCGGGGCCCGACACCGCCATGATCTCTTCGGCGTCGCAATAGTACTCCTCGAGATCGTCGTATGAGACGGGCCAGTCGCGTCCAACTCCGTACGTCGATTGGAGCCGAAAGTCTTCCGGCAGCAGTCGTGGCGTACACGCCCACCAGCAGTTCGAGCTTCCACCGAAGGCCAGGCGGAACACCCACAGCTTTGCGGAACGCTCCTTGTCGAAGCTTGCCTGCGCCTCTCGGTCGAGCTCGTTGATGTGTGTGACCTGCCAGCGGTGGGTGCGCAGCTCACCACGCTCGAGAACGAGAATCCGCGCTGAAGGTCGCGCCCGTTGCAGGTAACGCTGTAGAAAGAAAGACGAGGCAAAACCGCTGCCGACCAGAATTAAAGCGAACGTGCCGTCGCCACCCGACGGCGCCTCGGAGTCTATGATCATGCCTGGTCACCAAATCCGGGCGGCGCCTCCACTTTTTTTCAGCAAATTTGCTCGGCGTGATCGGCGGATCCCCTCAGCATGTGCCCGACTATAGCTTATCTACAGCTTATCGTCCGGCACCGCTCCCCCGAGATCCATGGCCAGTGCTTCCGCTGAACCATGTGCATCCGACGTGATTCCCGGTCGCTGGCGCGTGTCACGGGCCAGGAATGCCACGTTTTCGAAACGACTGTTCTATTGCTTGAACGTCATCCACCTCATCGTCGCGCCGAGCGCTTCTCGGTCATCCCGCATGGCGCGCGGTTCGGCGTTTGACGACGATCGAGATCGAGGCTCTCTGAGCGCTGTCGGAGACAGCGAGCGCGGCCTGATAGGGATTTTTGTAAACTCGCTCTCGCGAGCACAGCGTTAATACGGACTATCGTCTGACACAGCCTCACGCACAAATTACATCAATGAGCAGAAGTCGCCTGCAAATAGGATTACCAAGAGAACGGCTCAGTTGTCATCTGAAACAGACGAACAGTCCCACTGATGTCAGCACGGCCGGAACCGTGGCGCAGTGAATTCAAATTAGTCACTTCGATTAGGAGCAGAAGACACCAGATTTTACGATTCTCAGACACAGAAGGACTGAAGCGACTTCAATCGCGTCATCCCACCGAGCTCGATTGAGCGTGGCTGGGCACATCGCTTGCGCAGCGGCGGGCCTGTGCCCACATACAATTTGATCCGCATCTGGACCATGTGCCTGGTCTGCCTGGCATCGAGTGTAGCCGCGCATGCTGCGACAGTGACGCTTGCCTGGGATCGCAATCCAGAGCCGGACATCGCTGGTTACGTCCTGTACTGGGGCTCTCAACCAGGCGTGTATCCATACAGCTGGAATGTTGGCACCACCACCTCACAGCAGGTCACCGGACTCGCCGACGGAACGACTTACTACTTCGTCGTCACGGCCTACAACACAGGAGGGTTGATGAGTCCGCCGTCGGCCGAGGTGTCAGGGCAGACGAGTGCCGCTGACGGCGGCGGCTGCACGACCTGCGGTGTCGGACCGGATCTCAACGGCGACAGCAAGCCTGATCTGGTGTGGCAGAACGACTCGACGCGCCAGGCAGTGGTGTGGTACCTGGGTGGTTCGCAAGGAAATGTCTTTCAGGGCTGGGATTGGCTTTCGTCCGAATGGATCGACGGTTGGACAATCGTCGGTACGCGCGACTTCAACGGCGACGGGAAGCCTGATCTCGTGTGGCAGAACGATGCGACGCAGCAAGTCGTCGTGTGGTACATGGGCGGCCCTCAAGGGAATAGCTACCTGGGCTGCGAGTGGCTGGCGCAAGACGGCGTCGCAGGGTGGTACGTTGTCGCCACCGGGGACTTCAACGGGGACGGCAAACCAGACTTGGTGTGGCAGAACGACGCTCGACAAGTGGTCGTGTGGTACATGGGCGGTGCCCAGGGCAATACTTTCCTATGGTGGGATTGGCTGTCGTCAACCGGAGTAACAGACTGGCGCGTCGTCGGCACTGGTGACTTCAACGGCGACGGCAGGCTCGATCTCGTATGGCAGCACGACTGGACGCGTCAGGCGGTTGTCTGGTACATGGGCGGCGCACAAGGCAATACTTTCCTGTGGTGGGATTGGCTGTCGTCAACGGACCTGTGGGGCTGGACCCTCGTGGGCACTGCCGACTTCAACAGCGACAGCAAACCCGATTTGGTGTGGCAGAACGACGAAACGCGCCAATTAGTGGTGTGGTACGGGGGCGGCGCTCAAGGAAACAGCTACCTGGGCTCGGACTGGCTCGCGTCCGACCCCGTCCCTGGTTGGAGAGTGATCGCTCGTTAGTCCAGCCGTCATGAAGTAGGCGCAAAGGACACATGGCGTCGCTTGCTTGGCATATTAAAAAGGAAAAAGAGAGAGTCAAAGCCTAACGAGCGTGCGTGTTTTCCCACAAGAGCACTTCCTTTGTTTCGTAAACGACGCCGGGATGATCGAAGACCGCGCGCTCGAAGCGAAACGCGATGGTCAACAAACATTGCGCCGGCAGATGAAAAGGCGCTTCCCGCAAACGCAACGGACGATAACCGCCGTTTGGAATCTCGGAGTTTGCTTCGATCACGGCTGTTTTCCACAGCGTCCGCCAGTTTCCTTGTTTGCGATGCGAAATGTCATTCGTCAGCAGCGCCATCTTAAAATTCGACCGGAGCTTCTCGATGAACGAGCGCACGGATACGTTGGAAAGATGCTGCAGCACATCCTTGATCACGCATAATTCCGCGCCCGGCAATTCATCCGCCACAAGATCGCGACAGAGAAAGCGCACATTACTCGAACCGTAGGTTGCGTTCAGCATCTCAGTGACCTCGGGCACGATATCGACACCTGTATAATCGATGCCGGTCCAATCGAGCATGCGCCCGAGTGCCCAATCACCGCAGCCGACATCGACCACAGAGCGAATGTTTCTTTCTCTGAGGAAATTGGTAAGCAGCTCTGCGTACGGACGCAAAACTTCCGGATCAGATCCCGGACCGCTGCGTGAAGTGCCGCCCCAGACATGCTCGCGATAAATCTTCGCGAATTCTTCCCGTGCCTTCGCCATGCCATCGTTCGCCGGACCGTTCGCCGAAGTATTCATTTAATGCCCGCTCCAATCGTAGGCTGGCGCGTTTTTCGCCGCAGCAGCATAATGTAACCTTGCCTCACTGGATTGCCTTGGCGACAGGTGCCGAAGAAGGCCGTTCCCAAGACGCTACCGTCGCGGTGTCGGCTCTCTCCCTTCAAGTGGTTCGCGCTCTGAAGCCGCGGAACATCATCGAGATCGGCAGCGCCTGTGGAAAGGGTACCGCATCTTTACGCTCGCGCGCCTCGACAACGGCCAGGGCGGTCCACGCGGTCGATCCGGCACATGGAGAACGAGTGGACGGACGTGGGAACGTCTGGCCCCACGCTGGCCTCTTTTGGTCTGCTTTCACGACTCGAGTTGGGAGCATGACGGTCCGTGGAAGCGCTTTCGATCCGAGTCATGCAGGGACGACATGGGTGTGCCACGATACTTGCAGGAGTTGCAGCAACAGGGTTTGGTCGCAGGCTCCGCCGCCTTAGCTGGACGGCAGGTTGGTTGGCAGGAACCGACGGCGGTTGGGGTTGACGCGCGTCGCACGACCGTAGCGTTGGCTCGGCGTGCATGCACGCCGAGCCTTTCTGGAGCAGCGGGTGGATACCAGTGTCGCGTGAGGGTGTCGTGATGCGGGGGCGCAAGGGCAGGCTGGCGATCTACAGTGACACGGTCGGTGGATTCGGCGGCAACGGGTACCTGCGCGGGCGTACTGGCGGCTGCGGCGTCCCGTGATCGCGAGGTGTGTCTCCAGCATCACTGGCAAGGCGTCACCCAGGAGACCTGGTCGCGCTTCGTCGGGAGCGACATGTCGGCCGTGACGCTGGTGACCGTTCCGCGGGTACCCGCGCCAATGAATCCGTTCGTGGTGGGCGACGCGCATGGCCTGGGGCGTTGGCGGGCGCCCTTCGTGTCCGAGCGCGTCTACAGCGAAGGCTTCGAGCAGTTCATCAGCATCGGACATGGGCCGCCGCCGTTCAATCAAGCGAAGGCTGGAGCGCACTATACGGCGTTCCCGCTATTCCGTCCGTTCGAGACGTGGCCCTTCGGAGCGTCAGGCGGTACAGGCATGAAGGCCCGTGGTCGGCACGTGATCGCGCGGTGGTACTGGAACCGAAGAATGCAGTCTTATCGCGCGGCGTTCGGCAACTCCAGGTTCACCGCCTCGTGGATTGCGGAGCGTTGGGGCCAGCCAGCGAAGGTGCTGTATCCGCCGGTGGCAGCCGCGCCAGTCGAAAATCTGAAGCGATCGAGGAGGATCTGCGCTGTGGGCCGATTCGGGCGGGGACTCGTGGACAAGTGCGCCCTGGAGATGGTGGCGGCCTACGTCGATTCCGGGCTTCATCGGGAGGGCGTCTCCCTCACAGTGTATGGTGGGCTGAGCCCGAGCGAAGCAGACCGGGCGTATTTCGAAGAGGTGCGGCGCCGAAGCACGGGCTTCCCGATCGAGCTCATCCCGAACGTGGACACCGACGAGTTGCGCCGGGGGCTGTCGACCGCGATCGTGTACTGGCACGCCGCCGGATTGGGCATCGATCCGATGGAAGAGCCTGAACGTGTGGAGCACTTCGGCATCTCGGTCGTCGAGGCCATGGGACATGGCTGCGTTCCGGTCGTCATCGCTGCGGGTGGGCCCATCGAAACGGTGCGCGACGGTGTGGACGGCATCCACTGTCGCACGCTCGACGACATGGTGGGTGCCACGCGGCGGATTCTCTCGGATTCCGAGCGGCAGGGGAAGCTGGCGGCCAGTGCTCGTGAGAGGGCGCGCCAGTTCTCTCACGAGGCGTTCACGGACGCACTGCTCTCGGCAGTGGCGTAGCTTGAAGCTGAAAGGCCTTCGGCCCGCGCTGGAGTGGGTGTGTGTTTTGGTGTTTGGTGGGTTTGTTTTTTTTTTTTTTTTTTTTTTTTTTTTTTTTTTTTTTTTTTGTTGTTTGGTTTTTGTTTGTTTTTTTGGGTGTTTTTTTTGTGTTGTCGTTGTTTTTGTGTGTGGTGGTGTGTTTTTGGCTTGTGGTTGTGTTGGGCGCGTAATGTGGTGGGGGATTGGCGTTGATGTTTAGAGGCGAGCCGGCGTGGGAGTGTAGCTGTGTTTGCGTGCGTCGTAGCTGTATGGTGCTACGCGAGGATCGGGGTGGTAGTCGCAGAATGGGTGGGGTGCGAGGGCTGTATTGGACGTGAGGGCGGACGGCGGTGGCGAGGGCGGTGCTTTGAAGAGTGGCGGCGGGGCGGGGGGGGGGCGGGGGGGGGTGGGGAGTATTGTGACGACGAGGATCACGAAGTCAGTGCGGCGGCCACAGCAAGACCGGTAAAGTTCTCGAGCGTCTGCCCGTGCAAATCGCAACGGAAAGGCGCGTACCAGTTAAACTGGTGCCTGTTGAAATGGATGACCCGTTCTGTTGGTCCGGCGTTTTCGTGCTTCTTGTCAAGTCGGGCGCGGGCTTATGGCATCATGATCGTTTGCGCAGGGCGAACCAGCCAAAGGTGTATTGACGGTTTTCGAAGTCGATGCAGCGGGCACCGGCGCCGCACTCGACGTCCCCGATGGGAAAGAGGCCGAAGCGGCCGGCGGCGTCGATGAAATGGCGAACCTCGGCTTCCGAAAAAATGCACCAATCCATCCCGAATACCTTGAGCCCACTGGTATCAATATTTTCTGGCCAGTAATCGGTCGAGCCGACGAAGAGCCCAGGCCGGCCGCAAGAGGCGCGCGACCTCGGCGAGGAGACGCTCGAGGTCGAAGCCGTGCTCAATGGCGCTGATGGATGTGACGGCAGCAGCGCTGCCGGCGGGCAGCCCGGTAGCCATCATGTCTCCAACACGCCACTCAATAGCGTCGGCAAAGGGCATGTCTTTCACTGCAGATTCGAGATCGATGCCCACCAGTCGCTTGAACTCGGCACGGTGCAGGCAACAGAGGATCTGGGATTCAGAACGCACGCGGATGGACAATAGTCTCGTTCTGCAAACGCTCCGACTCGAGAAGCCGCAAAGTGGCGAGAACGTCCCAGCCCTTGCGCGACTCTCCCACGGTAAGCGGCGGCCGCCGCTCGCCGCCTGGCTTCGGGTGGGCGTGGCCCGGCCAGAACGACAGGCCGGCGCGCACGAGCTCGTCGCGGGCCAACGCGTTCTCTAACAGCGACTGCATCACGCGAAATGACACTACTCGCTCCCGTGCGGGGCCGGCGTTCGCGGCAAGATGAGGTAGTTGATGTCGAGGATGACGCTGTCGAAGCGGTAGTCGATGGACGTCACAAAATCGATGTAATCCTGAAACGAGGTGGCGAACTCGGCCTGAAACTGCTGCTCGAATTCGAAGATGATCGCCGGCTTGTGGCGAGCGATCGTTGCTCGCGCGCCGATAAGCGCGCGCAGGTCGGCACCCTGCACATCGACCTTGATTGCGCTGAGCGGCCTCGCAAGTTGATCTCGTCAACCGCGAGTGTGCGGACGCGAGCGCCCCGGGAAGCGGATCGACGGGAGGAGCCGTACGATCCGAAGCGCTGGAAGTCGGGGGCAGGGAAGGTGACGGGCCGCCCACGTCCCAGGCCGCGGTGCGATGGATGACGACGTTCTTGCACGCGCGCGCCCGCACGTTGCGCTCACAGGTCGGCGACAGCTTCGTTGGCCTCGATGGCGTGAACGCGCCCTTCGCTTCCGACCGCGTCGGAGAATGCGATCGCCATCTGGCCGAAGTTGGCGCCGACATCAAGCACCGCGCTGCCGGGCCGGATGAATGGAAGCAAGGTGCGGATCACGGGGCCCGAACAACTTGCCCGCGCGAATGTCGCGCACGATCACGTCGTCGGGGGCATCGATCGGCAGCCACATCGGTCCGCAGGCGGTGTCGAAGCGCCCGAGCGTTCCCTCGACGACGGAGGGCTCGAGCAGCCCCGGCGCCGGATGCACCTCGTGTGGGGCGCGCTCCAGCGCGCGCGGCGCGACCGAACGCCACTGCCACGTCGTCATGACGGTCGATCCGATTGAGAAAACAGATGACAAACGCATGTCGAAGTCCAGTTATCACGAACAGGCGCGGAGAGCCATCTCCTCGCTGTTCGCGTTTGAGAGTCCACCAAGTTCACGCAATCGTTTGATTAACCGCTCCTCGGCCTGCACTGGTCTGCTCGGCGCACAGGGAATCGGTGCCCTCCTATTCAAGAACGAAACCAACTCCTCGTCTGTCTCGAAAATCTCCACACCATCGTAGTGCTGCGCGCTCCTCGCAGCATGAGGATTACAGATAACTGGAACTCCCGCGAGCAGAAGTTCGGGAATTCGCGACAGTGCACCACTTCCCCGGGTCTGAAAAACGATGGCCACATCGGAAGAGGCCATCAACTCGTATAGTCGGTTCAACTCGAGGCGGCCGTGAAGCTTGATGGATCCGACATCGAGCTGCTGGCGAAGCACATCAGTTTCGTTTCCCGCGACGTGAATTTCGTGTGGGAAGTTTCCGCGAAGGCGAAGGAGCCGCTGAATGAGCTTGAGTAGGCCCTCACGCGTCGGTGGATTTCCGGCGCTGCCCAGAACGAGGATACGTCGGGGAGTCACATCCAACTTTATCCGACGCACCGCCAGCAAACCGGACTCGATTTCTGTCGTCGGAAAATACGGCAGGAAATCAGCCGCGATTCCGAATGCATTCAGCAGCCATTGCTCTTCTCGGGAAATACAGACGACGAGATCAGCCTTGGCGAGCTGCTTCACCTCAATCTCGAGTGCTTTTGCGACCGAGTCACTGCCGACCACGCGATCAGTCTGACCGGGAACGAGAGACTCGAGATTCTGCGGGAACGCAACAACCGCGACGCGTACTGCTGGCGACCATAGGAACGACCATCCCTGCATCTCTCGTCGTCTCCCACAGTATCAGACGCGGATCGTGTGCTTCCTGGAGTTGATGCCGATACGCCAGGACGGCAATGCCAAGCTCTCGCCGAACCTCCAGGGAAGGTCGGACGGTAATCGGCACCGGAACGCTGCTGCAAGCCCGTTGCAAACGCCGTTGCGGAACCCTGGCAGATTCAGCAGGGACACGTGCGCAACATCGAAACCTGCACGTTGCGCCAGTTTGACGACCTGAAGAGTGCGCCGCTGGCCTCCGCCCAGGGGTTCGGTTCCATGAATGCTATCGAATAGTGCCGTCGGCCGATCGTGTATTGTCATCGCCGGGCGTCCGAAGATCCCGTCAGTGGATCATCAGCCGGAAGATTACTTGCCATCCGGAGAACAGGTCGCGAGCGGACTTCCACCGGGTGGTTCGCCAGGCGGGGGGACGCGCGAACGATGCGCCATCGGTGCGGCGTGTAGAAGGTGCCTCGAACCGACTTGCCCGGATCCACGCGCAGCGTCAGGCACTGCTCACGCCAGTCGATCGCCATGCCAGACGGCTGGTCCCGGTGCGCGATCCTCGCATTGAGATGACAAATTCCGGGAAGCAGGCCCAGCTCGTCGATGTGGAATTCGATTTCCCCTTCGCCCTCTTCGAGCCGTATAGATTCGACCTCGTGTCCGGACGCCGTCGTCAGTTGAAACCAGGCTCCATACTGGCCAGCGACCATCGAATGCACGTATAGCTCGACCACCGCGTCAGCCACCGTTACATGAGCGTCATACTTGAGGCGAACCGTCAGCGATGATCCTGTACGAAAGGCGGTCGCTTCCTGACCCGTGGCGTCGTGACACGTCACGGCGGTGATTTCGACTTCGCGTGAAGACGCGGTACTTCGATCCAGCTGTTCCGACGCTTGACGGGTCCGACCGATTTCCCAATAGGTTTCGATGACGTCGCGAGCGGATCCGCTCGCTATCACCTGGCCATGGTTCACGAGCAGCACGCGGGCGCACAGGCGCTGGACGGAATCCAGATCATGGGAAATGAACACGATCGTCCGTCCCTCGCCGTGCATCTGGTTGATTCGGCCGAAGCATTTCGCCTGGAACGTTGCATCGCCGACCGCCAGGACTTCGTCGAGCAGGAGGATCTCGGGCTCGAGATGGGCCGCGATCGAAAAGCCCAGCCGGACGTACATCCCCGACGAATAGTGCTTGACGGGCGAATCAATGAAGTCGCGCACACCAGCAAACTCGATGATGCGTTCGAGCTTCTCGACGATCTCCCGGCGCCGCATGCCCAGGATCGAACCACTCAGGTAGATGTTCTCGCGGCCGGTCAATTCCGGATGAAATCCCGACCCCACCTCGATCAACGCCGAAAGGCGGCCGCTGATCCTGATTTCACCGGAGGTCGGGGTGGTCACCTTCGACAGGAGCTTGAGAATCGTGCTCTTGCCGGCCCCGTTGTGGCCGATGATGCCGAGCGTCTCACCGCGCGCGACCTCGAAGGAGATATCGCGAAGCGCCCAGAACTCATCGGTCTGCGGCCGGAGCGCTTGGAGCCGTTGGAGAAGTGATCGCCGTCCGTTGTTCCCCTCGGAACGGTGCCGAACACGATAGCGCTTCGAGACGTGATCAAGGACCAGGTCGCTCATGACTGACGTCGCATCCTCACCAGGCGTTTCAAATGATGTCGGCCACCGTCGCTTCGACGTGCTTGAAGTACATCAACGCGATTGGCAACAGAATCACTGAAACGGCCGCGGACACCCCAGGGCGTGAAAGTCAGGTGGCAAACCCTGCAGGATCACTCGACGGAAGCTCTCGATGATCCCGACCATCGGATTGAGTTCGTAAAGCCACCGCCATCTAGTCGGGACCACGCTGAGCGGATAGACGATCGGGGTGGCGAACATCCAGAGCTGCAGCATCAGGGGCATCGCGACGCCAACGTCCCGATAGCGGACCTGAATCGCGCTCAGCACGAACGATACGGCGACGGTGAACACGGTGAGCACGACTATCGTTGGAATGGCGATGAGGGCGTGAACGGTCATGGACACGTGGTAGTACACCAGCAACGCACCGAGTACCCAGGGACGCCACCAGGAAGTCGATAAGGCCTGCGATGACATACGTGAGAGGCAGGATTTCGCGCGGGAAATACACCTTCGTGACCAGGTTGATATGAGCAACCAAACTGTTCGTGGCCGATGACAGCGAAGTAGAAAAGTATGTCCATGGAAGCAACGCTGAATATGCGAACAGCGCGTAGGGAACGCCCTCGCTGGGCACCCGGACGATGCGCGAGAAGACCACCGTGAAGATGAGCATGAGCAGCAACGGTTGGAGGACGGCCCACGTCGGGCCCAGCACCGATTGTTTGTAACGGACCTTCAACCGATGGACGCTCAGTGTGTACAGCAGGTCGCGGTACTCGAACAGGTCGCGGATCGCGTGCGCCAGCGTCGTAATTGAAAGAGTCGGGGCACGGACGATCGTCGTCGGCCGCGGCTCTGAGACGTGTACCCATCCCGGATCGCATGTTTGGGCCGAATCGGGCATGCTCAGCATCAATTCGCGTCGCGTTTGCGGCGGTTCGCTCTCCTGAATGATCCCGGTAGTCTGTTGCATTCGAAGCTCAGGTGCCCCCGACGTCATCTGCAAAGGTCCCGCCACGACTGATCGTTGGCGCCCCAGGTTACATGTCACTGCCTTGTAAGGGCGCGCCCAACCGTCGGTCTGCGGAAAAGCCGGCAGATCAGCCCCCAACCGAATCGGCTGAGCTCTCCGACGTGTGTGCCATGACCCTGTTCCAAGAACTCTTTGTAGTGCACGCTCAAGAATCCGAGAAAAAACCAGAGGCTCTTCTCGTACATGAACGCACGACGGAAGTTGCCGCGGATCACGGATGCCAGCCATCCGACCGCATCGCGGATCGCCCGCCGGTAAACATGAGCCGCGACTCCGAACAGCCAACCCAAGTCCGAGCGCTCAAATTCTTCAAGGCGCGCCAACGCATAGAAGCGACCATGCCCGAAGTGCCAGCGGCGGTGGTATTTCTTGAGCAGCCGATCGGCTGCGAGATCGGAAAAGACCACGAGCTCCGGGACATAGAGACCTTTTCGGTTCGCCCGCCAAAGCCGCATCTGGAGCTCGTGATCCTCCATCGAACCGATCGAGTCCTGTACCCTCTGGAGACGGGGCGCAAATCCTCCAAACTGTGCCAGGACATCGCGTCGAACGGCAAGGTTCGCCCCGACAAGACAGGTCTGACGCCGGTCCGATGTGTAGAACGGAAGGTCACCATGATCGGCCAAGGCCAACGACTCCCAGTCATCGCTCGTCAGCCAGCGTGGTGGCGCAGAGGGCCAGCATGGCAGCACTTTCCCGCCAACCCACGCTGCTTCTGGGTGCTCCTCGAATACTCGCCTGATCGTCGACACCCAGTCAGGGGCTACTCGCACATCATCGTCCGTGAATGCCACTAGCGGCGAGCCCGCAACGGCAATGGCTGCATTACGGGCGTACGAGAGACCCTGTCGGCCCTCGAACACATATCGAAGACTAGAGTGACCCCGACGGACAAAGCTGTCGACCACTTGTTTCGTCTCGTCGGTGGAGTTGTTGTCGACGACGATGACTTCGAAACGCACTCCGTCGGCTTGCTGACCCAAAACGCTTTCGAGCGCCGAGCGCAATCCCTGACAGCGGTTGTAGGTGCAGATGCAAACGGAAACGTCCCAGTTCTTGGTCATATGATCATCTTGTTGTCAAACAACACGACGGTCTCCAGGTGAGTCCTGTGGGCGGAGAACATGCAGATTTCGAAAATCGCGTCTTCCACCTTAAGTGCACGATGAACGACGAACGGCCTTTGGCAGCCATACCCGTCCAAAAGACCCAGTCTTCCGCCCGGAACTCTTCACGCCGGAAGAGCAGCGTCCGGACCCGTCCAGCACCGACCCAGTCTCGGTAGTGCCGGTGCGTTTATGGCTAATTCGATACCAACTGGCATCGAGCATCGACTGGCAACACCCACGCTTTCGTCACCTTCCTCCATCTCGTGTGTGGTCAGCCAAGCAACCAACATGCCTCCGTTCACTCTGCTCGAGTTATCGGCGTCGCAGCGCGCACTCGCTTGACGGTCAGCCGCTCGCTGAACGCCGGTGAGCGGTGTAGCTAATCCAAAGGGCACCCGTAAATGATCGGAGCACATTAGGAGGTCTTACACGATTCGCTACACAATTCGTGACTTCAGGCTCACCATCGGAATAACAGGCTGGCGCGTCGTCGGAACCCGACCGGCGTGTGACTTTTGTTCTTCAAAAGTGGAAAACCCTGATGAGACTTCAGGCCCGCGCGGTACTCATGTGGCGATGATCGTCCCGACAATCGCGGGCGACCTCTGAACGGCATGTGCTCTGCTTGGACAACTTGCCATGGATGAGGTTCGCGACACGGATGAGTTGGGTCAAACAGTTGTGCACCGTCACGTGCCAGACAGCCCGAGGCCCTTCAGTGTGCCTCATCCCTGACCCTCCAATGAAGGAATGCGTCATGCCGACGACTGTGACCGCACGATAACGGGGCTTCGCTATGACGACAGTTGATCGGAACCTATGGGCATGGGACATTGAAGAAGCATGTGGAGACGATGAATCGTAGAGATCCATGGCTGGCGTGTGGCACACAATCTGGCTGAAAGGATGATCGATACGCTGGAAAGCATAGGATTTCGTTGCTTGTACGAGAAAGGCGCCACGCGCGTCTTTTGCAACCTCGGTCTTGCGTCCTGAACGCGACCCGGCCAAGTGAAAATGGTGAGCAGGCGTCAGCGCATTGCCCACATCATGCCGTGGGATGGCGTCGGCGGCACTGAGCAGGCGGCGCTACGTATCGGGCGCGCCGTCGGAGACGCTGGCTTCGACACGATATTCTTCTGCCTCGGTTCGGCCCCGCTCGTCCGCGACTTCTTTTCCTCCGCGGGCTACGACACGGGCACGTGGCGCGCGGCCTACCCGACATTCAACGGGTATAGGCATTTCCTGCACGAATCGATGCGACTAGCCAAAGAATTCAGGCGCTGCAGGATCAGCCTGGTGCATTGCGGCGACGTGCCGCAGGCGCCTACGCGGCGCTCGCCGGCAGGCTGCTCTGGTCCCGGTGATCTGTCATGTGAGGAATCGCTACCAGAACATTGCCGAACCTGACCAACGGCTGCTTCGAGCCGTCACAACATTTGCTTTCGTTTCGCGCGATTCATGGCGCGCATTCGGGCATCACGTGCCGGAACATCGTGGCGTGGTCGTTTACGACGGCGTTGAGGTCGTGAACAGCGAGGCGGGATCAGAGCACGATAACGCCGGCCGGGATGTGAGGCGGGAATTCAACATTCCCGACGAGGCGACGATCATCGGCATGATCGCGCGCATCGACCAGCAGAAGGACTACGAGACGCTCGCCAAAGCAGCGGCGCGTGTCGTGGCGGCGGCTCCCCACACACGGTTTCTTATGGTCGGCGGCTATTCCAACGACGAAGCACAGCGCCAGCATTTCGAGAAGGTCAAGCTCTGGCTGACGACGAACCACGTCGCTCCGTACTTTACCTTCACGGGCTTTCGCACCGACGTGCCACGCCTCCTGCGCGCGATGGACATCGTCGCGCTCAGCACGCATTACGAGGGGTTGCCGCTGGTTCTTCTTGAAGCGATGGCCTGTGGCAAACCGGTCGTGGCCACAGCGGTCGACGGAGTGCCGGAGGTCGTGACCGACAACCACACCGGGCTGCTCTTCTCACATCGGGATGACGGCGAGCTGGCGTCACACCTTCTCTCACTCATCGGTGACCGATCGCGAGCGACTCGGCTGGGCGAGAACGCCCGATCTTTCGTCCAGGCACACTTCAACCATGAGCAGTTCAGGCGCAGCATGGTCGCTTTATACCGGAACGTGCTTACCCACAACAGACTCGGTGACGCCATTGCGTCGAATCTTGGGCCAGTGGCGGACCTTGCGCTCAAAGCGGGATGCACTGCGCTCGACGCGAGCATCGGGCGTTAGCGCGAGACTTGGAGGTGACCCATTCGACTGACCCGTCGTGGCGGGTCGAGGTCGGGCGAGTGACGAAGCTACGGAAGGTGTAGACGCTCGCGTCCCAGCGAAGAGGGGATACTCCTCATCGTCATCGCCAGCAACGCAATCATGATCGCGGCGATGATCAACGTGTAGGCGAGTGCGATCGCGGTCCCTTTCCACGCAACCTGCCAGCGTGTGCCCCCGAATACGCGGCGCAGGGCGATGTAATGGTACGGAACGATTGTCAGTGGAAACAATCCGCCGATGACGTCGCCGATTCCGCCGACAAACGAAAATCCCACCTTCACCGCCAGCATCAGGAACACGAACGCGTGAAAGTGAATGGCGTAATAGAGGTGCGGCACATAGAACGGTTGTGCGCGCCGGTAACATGCCCATGACAGCAGCCCAAATACCGGCATCAGCACAAACATGGCGCGCGGCGTGTTATGCGTCATTTCATCGCGAAGATGTTCAAGCCTGGCGATCGTTTCCTTTTGGACGGCCTCTCGCTCCGCCGAGTTCTCGATGTCGTCTTTTGTAAGCTGGATATTGATGAAGGGCGAAGCAGTCCAGGCGCTGAGAGCAAAGAAAAGCAAGCTGCACACCAGATACAGGCGGATAGGTGTGATGTAGCGGGACCGACGTCCCCGAAAGAACTCCGCGGTCAGCTCGCCCGGCTTGAACAGCAGCAGGCGCAACGTCTGGGCGATCTTGCCGTCAACGTGGACGAATTCGTGAAATCCCTCGTGAAGAAGGTCATGCATGCGGAGCTCGATGGATACGGCCTTCTGCCCGCATGCGTAGCAGTAGCGGCCGCGCAGCTCCGCGCCGCAGTTGCGGCACGCTGTCATTCAGAGCTTCCCGCCCTTTCCCTTCGGCAGCTCGCCGCGCCGAAGCTTGCGATAGAGCTCGAGCGCGTCCCTGATGATTTCCAGCGCGTTGCCCGGTCCGAGCATTTCATCGATCATGACCTGCTTATGCTCGAGGATCTTGTAGTCCTCGAAGAAGCGCTTGACCTGGCGCAGCAGGTGCGGCGGGAGCTGGGCCTGATCGGTGTAATCCGCGTACGACGGATCGCGCACGCTGACGGCGACGATCTTGTCGTCCAGACCTTTCTCATCGCGCATGCGCATCACGCCAATCGCACGCGCCTCGACGATCGTGAGCGGATAGACGGGCTCCTGGCCGAGAACAAGCACGTCCAGCGGATCTCCGTCGTCGCAGAACGTCCTCGGGATGAATCCATAGTCGGCGGGATAGTAGACCGCGCTGTACAGCACGCGATCGAGACGCAGCAGTCCCGTCTCCTTATCCAGTTCGTACTTGTTGGTGCTGCCCTTGGGGATCTCGATAACGACGGGGAATGCGGTGGCGATCTGGGAATCGTCGATGTAGCTGTCGTGCCAGGGATGCATACGGTTGGGCATTATACCGGCGACTCGAGCCACCGGTGCTCAGAGCGGTTTCCCGTGCGGGGGAGAAGGTCCACGGATCAATTGACAGGGCGTATGTCAGGCTCGTCTTTCGAGGACCGCTCGAACGGCCGGACTCACTTGTCTCGTATCCGCGCCCGCCGGCAGCGCTGCACCGGCGTCGAGTAGCGCATCGACCGTTCCGCCATAATCACCCCGAGTGCAGTTCGACCCATGCACGGATCCGTGGAACGCCCAGCCGAGAGGCGTCATATTGAAATCGTGATCACTGGCCTCGAGCGAGGGCTGTTGTTGAAGAATGTCGCGCACCATGACCGAATTGCCGTGCCAGGCGGCGAAATGCAGCGCCGTGGCGCCGTGTTTGCCGCGCGCGCTGACGGGCCACCCTGCGCTCAGCATGAGGCGCACCGTTTCCGTGTTATTGGTCTCGGCGGCATCCACAATCCGTCGCTGTTCATCGGCGTTCATGGACTGCGCCGCATCCGGGCGCTTCCCGAGGACTGCGATCGCCAGTTTTTCGTCACCGACTTCGCAGGCGGCAGTCAGCGCGAGCGAGGGCGACGATCGATCCATCAACAGTTGAAATATCGCCTCGTGGCCGAACTCACGCGCGATTGCGTGGGCGCTCTTGTTTCCGCCGAGCGTCCAGATGTAGATCGTCCCACCCGCGCGGGGATCGTTCATCGGGAACCATCGCGCCGATACCGTCATCGCAATCGAGTCGGGATTCGCATCGAGGTGGCGCCGAACAAGATCCGAGTCTCCGAGCGCCGCGGCCATCAACAAGTCGGTTGTGCATCCGCTCGCGACGAGGTACCTCGCGACATCCTGCCGATCGCGAATCGCATACTGCGCCGCCGTGGATTCATGGTCCACGTCCCTGGCATCGATGTCCGCGCCTCGTTCGACGAGAATGCGGGCGACCTCGACGTTCGCGGCAACATGCAGTGGCGTCTGACCATCACCTCCGCGAGCCCGCGCGAGGGTCGGATCAGAATCGAGCATCGTCTTCACGGCGTCGCTTCTGCCACGTCGCGCCGCCGCGTGGATGTCGATGGTGGCGCCACGCTGGACGAGGAAGTCGGTGAGGTCGTGGTCGCCATCGAGCACTCCGAATCCTCCGGCCCACCAGTGGCTACGCTGATTGATATCGGCGCCACGCTCGAGGAGCAGGTCGATCATCGAGCGGTTCTGCCTCGAGACAGCGGCGAGGAGGAGCGTGCCGTCAAAGGGAAGTCCGGGAAACGCATCGTTGAGCCGTGCGCGGAGTTCGGGATGGCGATCCAGGCATGCGGCCGCGCGCGGGACGTCGTCCGTCTTCACGGCGGCGACGATTTCCTCAACAGCATCCATCCAAGGTTTCTACAGGATCCCGCATGGGTTCACAAGTTGACTAGAGGCGACTGGCAAGGGAGATTACCGTCGTTGGAGCGGTTTTCGGATGAGTGCTCTCAACAGCCTGGCCGCCATGGCATACGGCTTTCTTGGGTCATACAATCTGGGAGAAAGAGAACGTCGACGCGCAACAACTCGCCGAAGCGTGCTACTCTACTGCCCTCCCCACAATTTGCTTGCGGCCCTTCTCGACAGCGGCGGCGTGCGCGCTGATCGATAGCTGAAGGAAGACGCATGTTCAAACGTCTGTTGGTTCCCGAGCGGCTGTTCTGGCTGGCGATGTGGATCGTCTCGTTGGTGTTCGCCTCCTTCCTGATTGGATTGGGCGGGACGATCATCGGCGACCTTCCTCGGGTCGAAAGACCATTAACCATCGAACAGTTCGCCGACCAGGCGGCGCTTCAGCGCGCACGCACCGAGATCCGTCGTCTTCGGGAAATCGAGGGCGACCTGGTGAATCGAGAGGCCCAGGCATCGTTGCGAGTGACCGCCGCCAACAATGCCTATCAATCGGCACGTTCGGCGTACTCGAACTGGATTTCGACACGGAACGCCACGACCGACCCGAGGCAGGACGAGGAGGTCATCCAACGCACGCGGCAGCTCGATCAGCTCCAGGCAGGTGCCCGCGAGGCGCAAATCGCGCTGGAACGAATCGAGAAGGATCTCCTCGATACCAGACAGACGCTTGCCGCCAACGAGAAGACCGAGCGCGACTTGATCACCGGCGCGAGCAAAGCGTACGAATCAGCGGTGTTCCGCCAGGAATTTCGCGTGTTCGCCTGGCGTCTGGCGCTGACGCTCCCCCTCCTGGTGGTGGCGTGGTGGTTCGTGATGAAGAAGCGGCGCAGCGAGTATTGGATGCTGATGCGCGGCTTCGTGATGTTCGCACTCTTCACGTTCTTCGTTGAACTCGTCCCGTACCTGCCGAGCTACGGGGGATACGTGCGGTATGCGGTCGGAATCGTCATGACGGGGGTGGCTGGCCATTACCTCCTCCGCGGGATGCGCGCGTACCTGGCCAGGCGGCGGCAGGTCGAACAGCAGACTGAGGTCGAGCGACGTCGGGCGCTTGCGCCTGAAGAGGCGTTGAAGAAGATGACGGCAAACGTCTGCCCCGCCTGCGAACGCGCGCTCATGACCAGCGGCGACGTCGTCCCCGACTACTGCGTCCATTGCGGATTGAAGTTGTTCGATCGCTGCAGCAGCTGCGAGATCCGGCGGAATGTGTTCTTTCCTTTCTGTCCGAAGTGCGGAACGGCCGCTGCGGCAACAAGTGGATAGGCTCGGCGAATAACTATAATGGCGCACTTCCGCTGATGTCACCGAACGACGCGCGCGCTTCGGAGGTTTGATGAACACCATGCCCGTCGCGCTGATCCCGATGCTTGGTCTCTTTCTCCAGAACGACATCCTGCTTCCGTCGGCCCAGCCGAAGAAGTAGGTTAGACGGATGCAACGAAGAGATTTCCTCAAGTTGTCGGTGCTCGCGCCGCTCGGCGCTGCGATTCGACTTCCAGCCGGCCGCGCTGCGACGCAAGCGGCCACGCGCAAGATTCTGATCGCCGGCGGCAACTACGGCACGCCGTTCATTCGCTACATGGCGACGCTGACCGGCAAGAAGCGGCCCAAGCTGCTCTACCTGCCGACGGCCGCGGCGGACGGCCAGAGCGGCATCATCGCGTGGTACAAAAGCTGTGCACCGATCGACGTCTATCCTCTCGTGCAGGAGAGCTTCATCGCCAGTTCCCGCCAAACGCAGTCGTGGGAAGAAGTGCTGCTCTCCGTGGATGGCATCGTCGCATCTGGCGGCAATACCCTGAATCAGCAGGCCATCTGGAAGGCGCAGGGCGTTGACGTCATTCTCCGGCAAGCCTGGGATCGCGGCATCGTCCTCGGTGGCGCGAGCGCGGGATCGCTGTGCTGGTTCGAGGAAGGCACGACCGATTCACGGCCGAAGCAACTGACGACGGTCAAGTGTCTGGGGTTCCTGAAAGGCAGCCATTGCCCACACTACGATCGAGAGCCTGACCGCAGGCCGCTCTACCAGACGCTGATTGCCTCGGGTGAGATGAAGCCAGGATATGCCTGCGACAACGACGCGGGGATCTACTTCGAGGACAATGAGGTCAAGCGCGTGGTCGCCACGCGCAACGGCGCCAAGGTCTACTACGTCAGCGCATCGGGCGGACACGCGACCGAGCGGGTGCTCGAGCCAGAAATGATCGAGTAACCCAGAGCTTCGCCGTCCTGCCCGGACCCGCACATCCTAGTCCCAATATCGAACGGAAATCCGGCTCGCACTGTCGGCTAGTGGACCGTATCCGCTGAAGCAGGTACCAGTTACAACAAGCGTTCGACCGCGATTTTTCGGGCCGCGACAACGGAGCGGCCCGGTAGTAAACCCGAAGAGACACTCCACTAGTGCCCTGTGCGACGGAAACCTTCGTGGCATGCGAAATGCGCAACACGTCAATCGCGGCTCTTATGCAGACGAGCAAGGAATCGGCAATACACGCCCGGCGAGAGCAAAGCCTGAAGCGAGGTGCGAATGCGTGGCAATCTTGTCCAACGCCTGCAAACGTGGTTCCTTCGCCGTGAGCGTGTGGTCGGCCACACGGCGTCAGCCGCCGAGGACGCGCGCGATGTTCCGATCGGTGTGGGCTGACCGCCATCCCGTCGGTCCGTCGAAGATTCAGCTAACGAGTGGCGTTGAGAACCCTGACGTGCCCCTGTTTGGCGTAGCTGAGGATCCGCGCATCGCACGTCACAAGCGCCGCGCCGGTGAGCCGAGCCGTGGCAATCAGGATGCGATCAGCGGGGTCGTGGTGAACGTGTCCGGGAAGGCGCACACTTTCGATGGCAATCGACGGGGATAACCCCTTGAAGCGCACGCCCGGGAAACTGAGCGCGCGCCCTACCCAGCTGCGCACGTCCTGCGACAGCTCGATGCGGCGAATGGAATCGAGGACGGCGATCTCCCAGACCGAGATCGCCGAGATCAACAGTTCACCGCGCTGAACCGCGGCTTCGACGAGTGGCTCGATGCGTCGCGCGAATCGTTTCGCGTCGTTCTCGACGTACCAGAGCCAGATGTGCGTATCGAGCAGCAGCGCCCGCTCCGCCTCACCGCTCATCGTCCCAGCCCTCGAGCGCGTCCCACGGTTCGTCGAGCGGGCTCACGAGGCCGCCGCGCGTGGCCACGGTGCCTTTCATGCTCCCGAGCAGCGGTCGTGGTTCGACTCGTGCCGGGACCAGCTTCGCCACCGGCACGCCGCGCTTGGTGATGACGTAGGCCCCCCCTCGCTGCTGCACGTCGTCCATGATCGCGAGGCACTTCGCCTTGAACTCACCAGCGGGAATCTCACGGATGATGCCCCCAGGCGATTCCGTGCCCGCTTCGTAGGGGTGGGGGGCTTCGCGAGCCTTCGAGATCGGTCGACGCGTTTTCCCGATTTTTGTGACCATGGTGTTATGACCATGGTCACACGATCGGTCTCCTTCAGCGAATGACGCCAGTGTCAGCGGACCGACGCTGCGAACGCCTCGAGACGCGCCCGCAGCCGCGCGACGACGTCGGGGTAATCCTTGGCGACGTCGAGGCGTTCGCCGGGATCGCGGTCGAGGTCGTACAGCTCGGGCGTCGCCGCGGGCGCAGCGAGACGCAGCTTCCACGCGTCCTGGCGCACCGCCTCGGGCAGCGCGCCCTGGAAGTAGAACAGTTCGTGTCGCGGTGATCGCCCCTGCCCGCTCAGCAGCGGCATGAGATCGGCCCCATCCATCGGACGGTCGTCAGGGATCCGTCCGCCGGCCACGTGCACCAACGTCGGGAAGAGATCCAGCTCCGATGCCATATCCGCCGACACCCGTCCCGCCGGGATGCCGCCGGGCCAGCGCAGGATCCCCGGGACGCGCACGCCTCCCTCCCAGGTCGTCCCCTTGGTCCCCCGCAGAAGACCGGCCCACCCGACGTCCCACAGAGTCTGTGTCTCCTGGAAACTCCGTGCCTCGGCGTTCGCCCAAGGGCCGTTGTCACTGAAAAAGACTGTGATCGTATCCCGATCCAGGCCGGAGGCCTTCAGCGCGTCCAGAATCTGCCCGACGCTCCAGTCGATTTCTTCGATCGCGTCGCCGTACCTCCCGGCGCGCGAGCGGCCCTGAAAGCTCGTGGGCACGCCGACCGGAAGGTGCGGCATGTTGTACGCGATGTATAAGAAAAAGCGCCCTTCGCGCGACTCACGGATGAAACGAAGGGCCTCCTGCGTGTAGCGCTGCGTCAGGGTGGACGCGTCGACGGGCCGCTCGATCTCCTGCAGGCCACGATACAGCGGGACGGGCGGAGCATTCTGCACGAAGGGCAGCCGGTAGTCGTGCGAATAGGGCAATCCGAAAAAATAATCAAACCCGTGCAAGGTCGGATTGAATTCCGGACGGCTGGCAAAATCACCGAGGTGCCACTTGCCGAGCATCGCGGTTCGATAGCCTTGCGCTTTCAACGCCTCGGCGATCGTGATCTCGTTGTGCGGCAGCCCGACAGGTGAGCCGGGACCTGTCGGTGCGAGTTCGCCGGATCGAACCGGATAGCGCCCGGTCAGGAACTGCGCCCGCGATGGCGTGCACGAGGGCGCCGCGTAGAACGACGTGAGTCGGATGCCCTCGTGAGCCATCCGGTCGATGTTCGGGGTGTTGATCGTGGGGTGGCCGTAGGACGACAGATCGGCATAGCCCTGGTCGTCGGTGAGAAAGACGACGATGTTCGGCCGCGACGGCGGCTGTTGGGCGCCGCCAGCGCCGGCGGAGATTGTGCAGACAACAACGAAGCCAGCGAACAGTCTCCTGAAGCCTGCGCGTGCGGTCCGCATTACGCCCCCAAGTTGTCGACGATTCTTCGAAGGTGAGGTTAGCACGGCAGCAGCCACGGGGATGGAGTCCAACCTCCTTCTCGACCATTTCCCGCCTGGACGCGTCCCGGTGTGGCGGGACTGGCGTTTGCCGCAACACGACCACACACATAGGCGATCGGAGAGACCCAAATACCTGAAAACGTGCGAGAGCGCATCGGCACCTCCTTTGCGGCATTTCTCAACTAACGGTGGAGACGTCGCGGGGAGACGGCGCTTAACGCGTTCTATTTCAGGAGAACTGAAGGTATGCGGTCGCCCACGCTCGTCTTGATTGTTGCTCTCATGTGCGCCGGGGTTGCCTCGGCGCAGCAGACCACCGGAACGATTACCGGCCGCGCGACGGATTCGCAGAACCTGGCGGTGCCAGGCGCAACCGTCAGGCTCACCGGACCACAAGGCTCCCAAACCACGACCACCGATGGTCAAGGGCGCTTTGCGTTTCCTCACGTCACGCCTGGGACTTACACCATACGTGTCGAACTCACGGGATTCAACGCGGTCGAGCGAAAGGACGTCAACGTCAGTCTCGGACAAACCGTAGACCTGCCACTGGCGATGACCATCGGCGCCCTCAGCGAAACCGTTGACGTGACTGCCTCCTCGCCGCTGATAGACCGAACCTCCACGACAACTGGCGCCGTGATATCAAGCGACCTGCTCGATCGCGTGCCGGTCGGCCGGCGAGTGAGCGACACGCTGTACCTGGCCCCCGGCGTCAGCAGCGGAGGCAGCGTAGGACAGGCGAACCCCTCCATGTCTGGAGGCTCCGGCCTGGAGAATCAATACGTGATCGACGGCGTCAACGTCACCAACCAGGGGTACGGCGCGCTTGGGTCGTACTCGATCGTTTTTGGTTCCCTCGGCAACGCCACGCCGTTCGACTTCATCAAGGACGTCCAGGTGAAGACGGGAGGATACGAAGCCGAATTCGGACAATCGACGGGCGGCATCGTCAACGTCATCACGAAGAGCGGTAGCAATACGATCAAAGGATCGGCGTTCTATTACGATCGTCCGAGTGGCCTCGAAGGAACCTGGACCGAGGTGCAAACGCCGAATGGAACGGTCCAGACGACGGGATCGCGCAGTTACGACGGCGGCGCAGAAGGAGGCGGACCAATCCTGAAGGACCGGTTGTTCTTCTTCGGGGCGATCGATCCGTCGCGCGACGTGCGCACCTTCCAGGCTCCACAGGGCTTTCCGCTTCTGAGCCTCGGCGGCGTCGATCGCACGAGAGACAGCACGACCTACGCGGCGAAAGCGACCCTGCAGCTCGCTCACGGTCAGCGGATCGACGCATCGTTCTTTGGCGATCCGTCGAAGGGCCTCAACGGTCCACAGCGTGCCAGCGCGCTGCTCAATCAGACAACTGCGGGATTCAGTTCACTCGACTACGGTGGGCACAACCAGACTATCCGCTACGATGGCGCAGTTCGACCGACCTGGCTGCTCGAGGGATATTTCGCGCATGCGCTGAACAACATCGCGGAGACGCCATCTGTGGATGCGTGGGACGTGACCGACAGAACCGTCACGCCAAACGTCTCGACAGGCGGAATCGGCTTCTACGAAGCCGGTAGTCGAAGTAACAGCTATCAATGGGCGGTCAAGGCCACCAACTTCGTCCACGCTCACGAGGTCAGGTACGGGTATGAGTACGATCGCGCGAACTGGGATGTGTTGAACAACTATACCGGTCCGACGTTCACCGCGCCGAACGGACAACAGACCGCAACCGGTGCGATCGTGGATGTCATTTCCGACCCGACGTTCAACCAGATCTATCGTGTCACCCGTGCGCGCTTCACGACTGGTCCGACAACCACGCAGAACTATCAGTCGTTCTTCGTGCAGGACACCTGGCGAGTTGGAAACCGGCTGACGGTCGACCCCGGACTGCGCTACGAGCAGCAGACGCTGAATGGAAATGCGATTTCCAATTACACGCTGAAGAACAACTGGGCGCCACGCCTCGGCGCGACGTATCAGCCCGATTCGAGCGGCAAGACCAAGGTCTACGGCAACTGGGGCCGGTACTATGCGCGGATGCCCAACGATTTGGCGGCGCGGGCGCTTTCGGGCGAACTGACCGTGACTCGAGGCGACTACTTCGATGCAGGCCTCACACAGCCGATACCCGACGGCATGCTCGCTGGCGGCCAGACAACGCACCTCGTGCTCTCAGGCGGCACGGCGGGTGACACGATCGATCTCAACACGAAGATGTCGTACGTGGACGAATTCGTTATCGGGATGAACCGTGAAGTCCTGCCCAATACGAGCGTGGGTGTCAACTACATCCACCGCAACACCGGCCGCGTGCTCGAAGACGTGGCCAACTGTCCGATGGCGGCGTACTTCGAGGACGCCACCTCGAGCATTTGCACTGGCGTGTCTGTACATCCTGACAAATCCGACCAGTGCGACGGCGATCAACCCGGACGTCATCGCCGCGGATCCCAGCTTCGCTGATGTCGCGTTCGCCAGTCCGAGGCACGTCTACGACGCCGTCGAATTCACCTGGAACACGCGGTTTGCGAACAAATGGTCGGCCCTGGCATCGTATCGATGGTCGCGCTTGCGCGGAAACTTCGAAGGATTCTACCGCGACGACAACGGGCAGTCGGATCCGGGGATCTCATCCTTGTATGACTTTCCGCAAAACGACCCAACCTACACGTCGATCGGCGTGCCGCAGTTCGGTTTTGACGGAGACATCCGGTTTCTCGGCGACCCCAACGGCATCCTGCCGCTCGATCGACCCAACCAATTCAAAGTCTACGGTCAGTACCTCTGGGGCAATCTCAACCTGGGCGTCGGCCTGTTTGCGGGATCGGGTGCGCCGTTGACGCCGCTGACAACCAGTCCGGCGTACGGCAACGGTGGCGAGATCCCTGCTGCCGCGCGCGGAAGCGGTATTCAGACGGTTGATGGGTTCAAAACGCGTACGCCGTTCCAGAGCCAGATTGACTTCCAGGCCGCCTACAATCTGAAGCTTGCCGGGGATCGACGCGTGACGCTGCTCGCAGACATCTTCAATCTGTTCGATCAGCAGATCGTGCAGAACTACGATACGTTCACGTCGCTGACATTTGGCGGCGGTCCGAATCCCAACTTCGGCCAGCCCACATCCCAGATCCTGGCCGGACCGCAGATTCAGGCACCGAGGCAAATCAGAATCGGCGCGCGATTCACGTTTTGAGGCGGGGGGATAGCTCCACCTGCACGCGAGGGCGCGGGATCCCCTTAAGATCCCGCGCCGCTCGCGCTCAGAACGCCTGCCCAATGCTGAAATAGAAGCGGCTACGCTTCTCTCCCGGACGCGGGTCGAGCACGAAACCATAATCGGTACGAAGCAGCACCCATGGCGTCCGCAATCGAAGCCCCACTCCGGCCGACTCGCGGACGTCGGTGAATGAGAAATCTCTGATCGTCGGATAGACGTTGCCAACGTCGAGGAACACCACGCCATCGAGGATACGGACGATCGGCGTCCGCAGTTCGTTGTTCAAGAGCAGAACCGCGTTGCCGCCAGCCGGTACGTTGTTGACGCCGACGGGGCCGACCGCATTCTGTTCGAAGCCGCGCAGCGTCGTGCTGCCGCCGGCGTAGAACCGTTCGCTCGTCGGCACGTCGCCGCCGAGCCCATCGGCGAACCCGACGCGTATGCCGGTCGCGAACACGAGTCGTGGCCGCAGGATCTCGTTGGTGAAAGGCTTCGGCTTCTCCGGACGCAGCGGGAAAGTAGTGAAAGTACTGCCCGTAGTATTTCAGGTACGGACGGTCCGATCCGAGCCAGCTCGGAGAGTACGCGAATGCCTGCGAGAGAAACGTGCCTTTGGACGCATCGAGCACTTCGTCGCGGGTCGTCGCGCGTCAACGTGCTGCTCAGCGGCGTCACCCGCACGGTTTCGGTCACGCCTTCACCAAGCGATGGCTCGAGCGTGGTCGCAAGCTCGTAACGATAGCCATAACTCCAGACGTACGAGTTGCGGAACTGCGTCTCCTGCTCAATCGATGCGCCCTGTCGGCTGATGTCGAACGGATCGGTCTGGTCGGTTGGCGGGATTGAGATCTTTTCGGAAATACACCCCAGCCGTGGTCTTTCGCGGCCACGAACGCAGAGACGGCTGGCTGACATAAACGCGGCCTTCGTGGATTTCACTGTCGTAGCGACCCTTGATGCGCCAAAGACTCTGGCCCTTCTCAGCATGTTGTGGACCGACAGGTCGAGGATCCCGCCCAGTCCTCCTTCGGTGTCGTACGACAGGCCATACCGCAGTTGCACTGGCTGGACTTCTCGCACCGAGACATTCAATTGAACTGGTTTCTGCGTGTCGTCCTGCGCAACCGGCAGGGCCGCCACGGAGCCGGAAGCGGCGGGCAGTTCCCCGCTGGCGTCTTCGCGCGTGATGTCGGCAATCGAGAATGCGCCAGTGTTGTAGAGATTCCGCCGCGAACGCGCCAGGACGGCGAGATCGAGCGGCTGCGACGGCGACGAATTCGACCTCGCCGAGGATGAGTTGTTCGCTGGTGCGCCTGATTGCCTGACGACCGAGATGCCGGCGACCATGTTCTTCCTGACCTTCGACGATGGTGAACGCGATATCGACACGGGCCGCGTTGCGGTCAATGATTAGCGAGTATTCCGATCGCATGTCGTTATAGCCCTTGCGCCAGTAGAGATCGCGGATCCGATCGAGGGCATGCTCCGCGACCGCCGAGACGAACGGCGTACCCGACGCGATCGCGAGCGCGGCGACGATCTGATCGGAGGAATACACCGTATTGCCCGTGGCGGTAATCACGACCGACGCTGAAGCGGGGCCCTTCCCGCACAGGCAGGACAACGCGCGCGGTCTTTGCCTGGAACTCGTCGCGAGGAGACATCGATCTCCGCCGAGAGGTATCCCTGCTCGTGGTAGTAGCGCTCGAAGCAGGCTCGTCACGACCGTGGGATCGGTGAAGAGCTGATGCTCCAGGTGTCCTGCTGCGATGACGATCTTATTGAGCCGATCGCGGACCGATCCCGGAGGCTCCCTCGAAGGAGAGCGCCACGGTGTCGTACTTCGGTCCAGGCTGGATGCGAAAGACGACCCGCCGCTGGTTGACCGCTCTCTTTGATGTTGTACGCCACCTGGGGCTGCAGGTGGTTGTCGAGCATCAGCCATTCCCGCAAGAGCGCGAATGCTGTCGTTCTCGCGCTGTCCGGTCGAACACTCCGTGATTCCACGCGGTGCGAACGTTCTGCTGGACCTTCGATGGCGGCGGTCGCGCCCTGGAAGTTCAATTCCATCATCGGGCCACTGGCACGCGCAGCGTCAGAGTCGGCCGTCTCGTCATCGACCCGACGATCGAGGCGGACGCGTGACTGCAGATATCCCGCTTCGAGATAGAACTTTTCGATACGCTCGACCCCACTGCGTGCCGCAAAATACTCGTAGGCGTCGCCCTCCTTCAGCTTGAACAGCTTGCGGAGCCTGGTTTCATCAAACCCGGCGTCAGCCGACGACGCTGAGGCTGGCCGATCGTCGGACGATGACCCACTTCGCGGCTGGGCGCCGGGTCGTCCCCGAATCGGAAGTCGTGGCGGAAGTCGACGCGATAGCTGTCGTCCTCTCGCTCGCGCACGCCTCGCATCTCGAAAGCGACGCGTGACGTCGTACTCGACGACCCAGATCTGATCGTTGCTGTCGGCCAGGTTGGTGGAGTAGACCAGCTTCACCTGGTCGGTCACATTCTGACCAACGGTCAGCCGCGCTGTCGGATCCGTTTCGTTGGCGATGAGTACCGGCTCGATCCGCACTTCGCTGATGCCGGTTGACGCGCTCGAGACCTCGCCCGAATTTCGAGCCGACACGGCCGGTCAGATACGAGAGCGCCTGCGCCCGCGCGACTTCGGATTCCTCTCCTCGCATCTCGTCGACGGTCCGCCCGGTCACGACCAGTGCCATGATGTCGGGTTCCGGGAGCGGTGGCTCGGAGGTCCAGCTCGTCTCGGTCTTCCCGGGCGTTCCCGACACCGCAATTCGAACGTCGTAATTGCTTGCCTTCGTGTTCAGCACGAGGTCGACGGACGGGACGATGCGCCGGTCGTCGAGGAAGGTGATGAGGCCGCGCTCGACTTCATAGCGGCGCGCATTGAGCGTGACCTGGCCGCCTTTGACGCAACTGTCAGGCGACCAGTAAGTCCGGGCGCGTAGGGCGTGCCGACAATTCGCAGGTCGGCATCGATCTCGGCACGCGCCAGGTTGTTATCGATCATCACCGGCGCGGCGGTACGAGCCCGACGCTGAATCGAACACGCTCGAGTAGAGGATTTCGCGCCTCTGTAGGTCGAGAGTTCGCGGCGCGGTGATCGCGGCAAAGAGGCCTTCGTCGAAGTTGATGTCCGAGGTCAAGCCAGCTTCGTTGACCGTGACCTGTCCCGCGACGACGAACTCGTTGTCGCGGCGGCTGACCTGGATCGTCGAGGTCGACAGGCTGCGCAAGTCCAGCGGCGCATCGTAGGCGAAGTCCTTTGCCGAAAACTGCAGGTCAATGTCGCTGATGCTGCCGTTCCCCAGCGTCACGACGCCCGAACCTTCCAAAGCGCCGCCGTTGACCTCTCCGCTGAGTGTTGTCAAGTCCAGCCTGGTGCCCGCCAGATTAACGCGCGCGTTGACAGCGGTCGCGGCAACTCTCAGGTCGTTGCTCGCAACCGTCGCGTCCACGAGATCGAATGTGCCATTGAGTTCGGGCGCCGCCATGGTTCCGCGCGCTGCCAGTTTCAGGCTCGCGGTGCCGTCGGTGCGAATCTTCTCCGAAAGCGCCGAAAGGACGGCGACCTTCAGCATTCCATCGACATTCAGATCGACCGCCCGCTCGCCTGCGAGCCCGACAGTTCCATTGACCGTCACGTCACCGGCCGTACCGGACAGTGCCAGGCGCTCCACGGTGGCCTTGCCGGCCCGATGCTGATTCTCGACGGTGCCTGCTGGGTAAGTGTCAGGCGCTTGAGGGCGACCTCGAGTCGCGGAAACTCGACGTGTCCTTCGAGTGCCTGAAGATCAGCGCGAACGGCCGACGACCTCGACATCCACATCGACATGACCTGACAGGCTTCGCAGGTGCGCCCGGAATGGTCGAGGGGTCCAGGTCTCGGATCACGGCTTTGATGGCTGCCGGCCCACCTTGGCGCGGCACTTCGATCGGGCAAAGGCGGCAGCGCTTCGAGCGGGATCGTGCCAGACGCCTCGAATGTCGCGTTTCCCCACCGACTGCTCAGCCGTTCGATGGCAACCGCGCCATCTGCCATGCGGGCGCGCAACTGAATATTGGAAGCGCCAGGTGGAAATTGCGGCGACGTGAGCATACCGTCTTCAATCGTCACGAGGAGATTCGGCACGATCGACTTCGGTGTACCGCCGACAGAGCCCGTCAAGGTCACGATTCCATCGCCGGTGACGTTGATATCCGCCGGCAGCAGCTGACACAGCATCGCGAGGTTCGTATGGGCATCGATGTCGAGGTTGCCGGCTTCGCCAGGCGCGGAGAGCGGCACCTCGCCCTTGACGACAAGGGACGAGTCGCCCGCGGTCACCTCCAGGTGATCGATGCTCAGGCGCTGATTCCCGTATCGCAGCTCGCGCTCGCTCGACGCGCGGAATGGTTGTCCGTTCCACGAGCCGGTCATCATTTCGATGCTTGCCGTGGCGTGTGCGCCCGCCGGGTCGCTGAGATCACCCGTCGCGTTCACCGTGGTCCGCAGCCGGCCGGTCAGCGAACCTTCGGGACCGAGCGGCAGCTTTTCGAGCTCGAGATCGGTCGCGCGCACGACGAGCGTCGTCTGCCACGGCCGCGCAAGGCCAATCGACGCGTTCGCGTCCAGATTGAAACGCTCGGCCGATGCCTTGATGGTCGCTTGATGGTTCACGGCAGTCGCGCTGATCACGACGCGCCCCAGCTGTGCCGTCTGAGGCGAGAGCGGCTCAGCATTTGTTTCGCGTCGCAATCTGTCGATCTCCAACGACTCGACGACGAGATCGACCGTTCCAGACGGAGCGCTGAGAGTGCCAGCGCCCTTGCCAGAGAGCTGCACGGCGCCGTGTATACGCTGTCCGCCCGGCAGCGTCACGTCGACGAGTCGCACATTCGTCGATTGGAGATCGAACGTGTAACTCTCGCGATCGAAATCGTATGAGCCGGTGGCGCTGAGTCGACCGGGCATGTCAGGCTGAGGCTTGTCGACGATCAGACGCGACAATGTCGCTTCGCGGCCAACGAGTGAGGCCTCAGCGTCCAGCGATCCGACCTGTTCGCCGAATGCAATGATGTCGGTCCCCGAGAATGTTGCGCTGGCCAGCGGGCGCCTGACGGTGCCGCGAACCGTGCCCCTCGCCACGAAGGCGCCAGTGACGGGAAGCTGCTGAGCGTTGGCCTTGGTCAGCAACTGTTGCAGATCGGCGGCATGAGCATCGATAGCAAGGTCGAGCCGCTGTTTGCCGGCCAGTTCGATGGTGCCGGCAACACTCGCGTAAGCCCCGTTCCAATTCGCTTCGGCGCGCGTAATCGACAACGCATCGCGAGTAATGATCGTCGTCGCGCCGATACCGATACCCCGAACGCTTCCCGTAGAGAGCGAGGAAGCTGTGATGGAGGTGTCAGCCATTGGCCTCTCGACGGTTCCTGCAAGCCGCGCATCCACAATCGCGGCGCCATCGATTGGTGCCGGAAGAAGCGAGCCTGCCGCGCGACCCAAAAATCCTTCGATCGCGCTCGTCGCGGTTCTGAGATCGGCGATGCTCAGATGAATCTGCCCTTGCAAATCGTGGTTGGCATCGACCTGGACGCGACCGATCGCCTGCGCTCCGGCCGTGGAAATCTGCTGAAGATCGGCAACAATCGTTCCTTTCGTAGCTCGGGCCAGCAGTCGGCCCGCGACTGGCAGTCCATTCCTCATCGTCCTCGTCGGAGTCAAGGTGGCAGATCCAGTGCCTGACGCCTCGAGGTAGTCGAGCTGCGGCCACTCCGCATCGAGTTTTCCATCAACCCGCGTATCGACGGTACGCGACAGGCTCAGGCCACGCATGATCGCGGCGACATCGACGCCGGTCAGCTCGGCATGCAGCCGCGACGTGTCCTGTCGATCGAGAGCCAAATTCCCCTCAGCCGCCACGCGACCCCACGGACCCTGAATCCGCGCCGACGACACACTCGCGCGCCGACTCGCGCCATCGTATGCGGCGCGAGCGTCCACCCGAGCGGGCTCAAGCGCTCGAATCTGGAGCGCTGCTGCCGATAAACGTGCGTCGATGATGGGTGCCGACAACGGTCCGCTGGCCGTCGCCTCGGCGACGATCGATCCCTTGATCGGATCGCTCAAGCCGGCGAAGCCTGCCGATCGGGCTGCGTCGAGAGTCGATTGCAGCGTAAGCGCGAGCTGCGGCGCATCGAAATTGCGAATAGCGCCGGCAAGTGTGGCGCGCGAGCCCAGCGCCTCGAGTTGAAGCCGATCGATGCGCAGATCGTCCTCACCGAGCTCGACCATCCCGGCAGCGTGATCGACGATGTCGCTATGGCCTCGGAGACGAACTTGGCCCGCCTGGCTCTCGAAGCGAAGCTGATGACGACCGGAAACCGCGTTTCCCGTGATCTCAATGTCGGACAGCGGGAGCGCAACCTCGACCTGCTTGCCTTCGTTCAGGTATCGGAGATGAGCGTTCGGGATGGACGCAGTCGCAACGAGTAGATCGATCGGCTGACGTGGCGCGCTGGGATTGGCCGGCGTGCGAGGAAGATTGTCGCGGCCGTCCGCAGCGACGACGTAGTTCAGATCGACGTCTTGCAGGACGGCGGAATCCACAACATACCTGCCTCGCAGCAGGTCGGTCAGGCTCAGGTCCAGCCGGGCCTGCCCGATCGAGGCGAAAACCGGCAGGTCTGGCGTCTCACCCGACCGAACTCGAAGATTCCGCACGTCGACCGAAAGTCTGAGCAGGTTGTACTGAAGATCGTCGACCTGCAGATCGATTCGCTGCGTGGCGAGATACTGGGTCAGTTTACCGAGTGCAAAACTGCGCACTCCCGCCGATTGAAGAACAACCAGCAGCAGGATGACGACCAGGCACAAGCCACCACCAGAGACTGCGATCGTGCGAAAAACCCGCCGCCTACGAGGGCGGCGGGGGCTGGGATCCGTTGCGGACGGAACAGGCACCGGGGACTCCGGAAAGGCAATCGTCGCATCATTCAAGGAGTCAACGCAAAGTGCGATTCGAAGTGGCTCACTTCACGATGACCACTTGTTGCTTGACCGGGACGCCGTCTCGGCCGTACGCGGTGAGCTCGTAAGTTGTCGTCTGGGCGGGCGCCACCCGAAGGCACTTCAGATCACTCGCAGCGTCGACGTCACCAACCGCGGGTTGAATGCGAGCGTGAACAGCCCCGCTGACCGCGTAGCAGAGCGTCGTCGTCCGTCGTGTCGCGATCGATCCGGGTCGTGCGCTGAAGATTAGAATGCGGGCCCTGTCTGCAGCAACTGATGGAGCGGTGCCATCCTCGAGGCCAACCCGCACAAGCACAGATTGCCGCACGCTTCCGCCGTCGGGCGCATTTGCCGTCAGTACAGTACGTCGTCGTTTCTGTCGGCCGGGCCGTCACGCACTTCTGCTTTCGCGCATCCACTTCGCCAATATCGGGATCGATGCGGACTCGGGCGCCATTCGCAACGTCGTAGCACAGCCCTAGCGATTCGCCTGGCGTGACACGATCCGGAAATGCGGTGAACCGCAGCACACGAGGTGCGCCTTCGGAATCTGCTGAATCCGCGGATTGGGGCGTGGGAGCAGCCGATGACGTCAATCCTCCGGAACCGCTTTGAACGACCGAGCCAAAACCGGCGAGTTTCAAGGAGGCTGGCGAGAGTCCCCCCGGGTTCGCCCAATAAGCGAGCGCCGCGAGGAACGCCGTGAACATCAGCGCAAACGGAAAAACAATCCACCCCATGGTGTTCGAAACGGGAATGGCCGCATGCGGTAGATCGCGAAGCGGTATCGAATCGAAGCCGGCCACATCATCGAGCAGCGTGGTCGACCGGGCGATCGCTTTGACGACGGGTTCCGGCGTCAACACGAAACTCAGATTCCGGCGGGTCGCTGCGGTCGCGTCGATGTCACCGACCGATTCGCGGATCGATAGCGCCTGGCTCAACAGCGTGCGCGCCGTGGCGCGCTCACCCAGGCAAAGCGCCCGAGTCCCGCTTTGATGAAGCGACCAGGCCTCAGCCGCTCGATCGCGAGTCCCCCTTGCCGCGGCAAGACCACGCTCGAGAAGGATGGCCCAGGCACCCCATCGCGCATCGAGGATCAACGATCCCTCGACGAGCCGGCCCAGCTGAAGGACTTCTCCCCAACGCCTGGTATCAACCGCGTACTGCTGTGCGCGCAACAGCGGCTCAACCTGTTCCAGCAACGTCTCGGGATTTCTGCGATTACGTTCGGCCCACGCGGTGAAGTATGTGACGGCTCGGTGGCCCCACGGCTTCAAGTCTTCGGTTCGACGCAGCCGGTCGCGAACGCCGTCGGCGAGGCGATATCGGGACTGGGTACGAACAACCAAACCACGAGCGAATAACGTCGACATCGACGGTTCGATGTCAGTGATCTCTGCGAGACCTGCAATATGTGGGGCCGACAATGGGACGCCAGGCAACGCAGCGAGTGCCAACAACGCGCGCCTCTCCTTATCCCCGATTGATGCGACCAACTCGCCAAGCAGGTTATGTGGGACGACGTCGCGTGCCATTTCGTCGAGCGGAATCCCTCGCTCGCGAATGAGCGCCGCCGCCTGTCGAATTCGAAGTGGGTCTCCTTCGAGTGCGGCGCAGAGAGTCGACGCGACGGCTCGATCGACATCATCGAGCCCACGGCCGATTTCGCGCTCCAGCAGCAACACCGCTTGATCTAACGGCAGCCCTTCGAGGATCAGACTGCGCGCTTCGCTGGATCGGTCTCGCTGGCGCGTCGCTAAAGCGAATGCCGACCGCGGGGCCACGTCGAGCACCTGCTCCATCTCGTCAGGCGGAAGCTGGACGTCGTCGAGCAGGATCAGTGCCTGCGTCTCCTGAAGACTGCGCCGAATCTCGGTCTCGGTAGGTTTGCAGATCCGGTCGCACTCGTAGAACGCGTCAAACAGGAGCTGCCGCAGATCGCTCGACGACTGGTTGCGTGCTGTCAGATAGACGACGCCGTCGACAAACGCATCGGCTCGCGGGTGATTGGCGAGGTGCCGAAGGAAGGCGGTCTTGCCTACGCCGGGTCTGCCGCTGACCTCGATCGAAAGGCCGGCCTCGAGCGCCGAGAACGCTGCCGAGAGTTCCGTCTCCCGGCCCAACATGGCGCGAACGGATCCGGGTCGAACGAGAACCGGGATGGAGCGGCGACGGAAAGCGCCCCCCTGGTCGCGTGAGATTTCTTCGATGACTCCGCCACACGAGGCGCCGGCGTGGAGGAGATAACGACCGACCACCAGTTGGCCGGAAATCGAGCCATACAACGCGGACGTTTGGGCGTGCGAACCCGAATCGCCGGCTGGAACTTGCAGGCCGGGATCTGTCCTTTCGAGATTCAGCCTGGTGACCATCCTCGACAGACTAGATGTCGGAGCGGGCGCTGCTCCTCATGATACGCGAAAGCAAAGCGAATGTGGCAGGCTCTGTCACTCGTATTCTTCACCGCCGTTGTCGAACGACGACGGGATCCACGCGTGAGCCGGCGCGCCAATCAGTCAGTTCAGCTTGACCCGGATGTTCGAGTACACGGTCACGCTGAAGAGGTCATGTGACTGGAACGCGATCGTGCCGGGCCCGATCTTCCGGCCCGGCGTGTCGTAGGCGCCGGGCCAATCGGCTGGCTGTGTCCAGCGGACGACCTCCTGCCCCTTCAGCGCGATAGTGATCGTGTTTCCCTGACCCTTGATCTCCATCGGGATCCACTCGTCGTCTTTCCCAGGGATGTTCGACAGATCGACGACGTGATAGAGGCTGCCGGTGCGGATGCGATCGCTGTGGCTGTTGTTGACCTGGATTTCGAAGCCCTTCCCCGGGAATCCCTGCGGCTGGAACTCGGTCATGACGTAGACGCCGCCGTTCGAGCGATATCTCGCCAACACGTCGAGCCGGAGATCGAAATCCTGGAAGGCATGGTTGCCGACGGTCCCGTCGTAGAACAAGTGCGACGGCTGGCCGACGGCGTTGGCGACGATGGCGCCGTTCTCGACTTTGAACGAATCGGGGTTTGCGCTGGCCTTCCAGCCGGTCAAATCCTTGCCGTTGAAGAGGCTCGTGTAGCCCGGCTCGACCGTCCGGGTCGGCGGCGCCGGCATCGGCACCGGTGTGTACTTGACGTAGGTCGCTGTCCGGACTGGCGTCATCGAACCATCCGGGAGAGAGTTGCTCGTCTCGAGCGTCAGGGTGTCGCCGGTCAGCGAGTAGGCCGCTCTGGCCGAGCTCGGTCCGCCGCGGCCGCCGGTGACCGCCGACGTCACGACGAGCTTCGATCCTTCCCAGCCGGCGGTAAAAATCGCCGTGGCGGCGGCTGCCCCTCCTTGGCCGCCACCAATCGGGGCGCGTGTTTCGGCGTTCAGTTTGAGAGTTACCGACTCGGGATTGCTGAGGGGCGTGCGGATTGTCACGCTGTCGGCCGTCTGCGTGATGGTGAACTCGAATGGGTTCGCCTGTCCGCTCATCGGGTTCTGCGGCCGCCACGTCCCCGACAGGTTCGGCGGCGCCTGGGCCGCTCGTCCGATCACTACGACGGCCGTGGCCAGCATGACGGTCAATATCGCGCGCTTCATATCCAGCTCCTTCGTGCGTGCAATGCTAACACCTGATCGCGGCACGGTGTGCTATCGCGCGGCGCACGGGCTTACCGCTAAAGCATGAAGGGCACGAAGCAGACGAAGTCACGAAGGCGAGGATCAGCAGTGAACGTTGCATCTTGCCCGACCCGCGAGCCGCGAGTCACGAGCCGCGAGTCACGAGTCCCGACATTCGCCCAGCGCCCCGTGCGCCTACCCGGCCACTTGCTCGTAACGATCTCGCGTGTTCCCCGTAATATCCCCGAGCATCGATGGAACCCGTCGAGTTCAGGAAGATCTACGAGCGCTATGCCTCTGATGTGATGCGGTTTGCGCTCTATCTGAGCGGCAGCCGGGCAGTTCGCGGCGAGCTGCGGGTCCGGCCCGCACTGGAGGGAGCTGTGATGCTGAATCCCGACGTGGAAGCCGCCGCGCTCAAGCGGACGAGAATCTGGTGAAGGGAAATGCATGGCTGCGCGGGCTGCGCCTCGCCGCGCTGGCCCTGACCGCACTCGCCGTGGTCCATCTCGTCCGGGACACTGACTGGACCGTCGACGAGACCCGCGTGTTCGCCTTCGACGCGATTGGCGCGGCGATGGCGTGGATCCTCTATGCAACGCTACTGCGTTGGTACCGGCAGCGCGCGCTCCGTGCCTGAGGGAGTCGCCGACGTGGGAACGACACGACGGACGTGCCGGCTGCGCCGGCACGTTCGCCACAGTTGTTGCCCGCCGCTTGTCGTCAGGACGCCTAAGCCGTTACAGACACCTGAGCCGGAGCTGTAATGGCAATGAACGCGTCGAGCACCGAATCGGGGGAAACATCGGCGCTTCTGCGACGCGACTGCGCGGCGATATCGTGAATCGACACAATACCCACCAGCCGGCCTCCCTGGTCAACGACGGGCAGCCGTCGAACTTTCCGCGCCTTCATCGTTTCGAGCGCCGCGCGCACATCGTCGCCAGGCGCGCACGTGTACAGCGCTTTCGAAATGACCTCCTTCGCCGGAATCTCTCCCTCCCTGCGCGGTCGAGTCGCCGCGGCGATGCAAATGTCGCGATCGGTAATGACCCCGACCACGTGGTCGCTCTCGTCTGTCACGGGGACAGCTCCACAGTCTCCTTCCCACATAATCCTCGCGGCCGCAGCAAGGTTCGTTTCCAGGCTGCAGCGTTTTACGTCAGTCGTCATCAGTTCTTTCACTTTCATGAGAGTGCTCCTTTGGCCGTTGCTGGACAATACCTGCCCGTTACGGGCGTAACGGCGCACGAAGGAACCGCGATACGAGCCCCGAGCGGTATTTGCTTTCGGTCCCGGCGGATCGCGGGCGACGTTCGATTGGATGCAGTCGCAACTACTCGCAACCAACATGCCGGGTTGCTCGCCGCAGAGGTGTGCGAGCTGCTCAGTGGCGAGGGGCCATCTCTCGTCTGGCGATGGAGCCCAGCATTCCGGTTGGGTCACTTCGTTCAGCCAACACTCCCGATCAGCTCGGCCAGTTGGCTTGTCCCGGTTGATCAAGGACGACTTCCCGGGGGCATCCCGACTACGACCCCAGCGCACGTAAAGCGCCGTGGGGCACCTTGTTCCTCGAGTGCTCGATTTCAAGAGGGCGGCCGGCAGACATAGGATGTAGAGGTGACCGCAGCCGATAATCATCATCCGAGCTCTGAGGCCCGACCGGAACGTTCCCAGGCTTCCGGTGTGGACCCCGAACGGTTGGCGCAGGCCATCGTCGACCAACTGTTCCACACGCGAGCGACGCTACCGGAGAACGCGACGCGGAACGACTGGTACCTCGCACTCGCCTACGTGGTCCGCGATCGTCTACTCGACCGGTGGGTGGCGACGGCGCGAGTGTTGATGAAAACGGACGTACTCGTGGTTGCGTACTTGTCCGCTGAATTCCTTGTTGGTCCGCACTTGGGGAACAACGTTCTGAACCTCGACATCGAACGCGAGATCCGCGAGGCGACACGCTTGCTCGGACTGGAGTTCGACGAGCTGGTCGCGCAGGAAGAGGAGCCAGGTCTGGGCAATGGCGGCCTGGGCCGGTTGGCGGCTTGTTTCCTCGATTCGCTCGCGACGCTCGAGATTCCCGCGATTGGATACGGCATCCGGTACGAGTTCGGCATCTTTGATCAGCGAATCGTTGACGGGTGGCAGGTTGAGGTCACCGACAAGTGGCTTGCTCCCGGCAATCCGTGGGAGATCGCGCGGCCCGAGCGGGCATACTCGGTTGGATTCGGCGGCCACACTGAGGCCTGGCACGACGAGAAGGGCAGCTACAGGGTCCGCTGGATACCGGCGCACGTCGTTCAGGGGATTCCCTTCGATACGCCGATCGTGGGCTATCGTGCGCCCATGGTGAACGTCCTGCGATTGTGGAAAGCCGAGGCCACTGAATCGTTCGACTTCTCCGCGTTCAACGTCGGCGATTACTACCGCGCTGTCGAGCAGAAAATGGTCTCGGAAAACCTGACGAAAATCCTGTACCCCAACGATGAGCCGCTGGAAGGCAAGCGGCTCCGCCTCGAGCAGCAGTATTTTTTCGTGTCCTGCTCGCTCCAGGATCTGATCCGCATGCACGCCGACGGCGGGGGCTCGCTTGCATCGTTGGATCGCGGGTTTGTGGCGCAGTTGAACGACACACATCCCTCGATCGCGGTCGCGGAACTGATGCGCCTGCTCATTGACGAGCACGGCATGGACTGGGACGCGGCGTGGGCGGTGACCCAACGGACACTGTCCTACACGAACCACACCCTCCTGCCCGAGGCTCTGGAGCAGTGGTCGATGCCGCTTTTCGCCGAGCTGCTGCCGCGGCACCTCGAGATCATCTATGAAATCAACCGCCGGTTTCTCGACGACGTGCGGCATCGATACCCCGGCGATGAAGCACGAGTGACGCGGGTGTCCATCATCGGCGAGGCCGGTAGCAAGAGCATTCGTATGGCCCACCTCGCGAGTGTGGGTTGCCATACCATCAATGGCGTTGCCGAGCTCCACACGAACCTGCTGAAGCGGGACGTGCTGCGCGACTTCTACGAGCTGTGGCCGCAGAAATTCGTCAGCATTACCAACGGGGTCACGCCACGGCGCTGGATGCTGCTCGTCAACCCGGCGCTTACCCGACTCATCACGGACGCCATAGGGGATCGCTGGATGCGCGAACCGGAGGCGCTGCGGCAGCTCGAGGCGTACGTAGGCGACCCGGCCTTTTGCGAGGCCTGGCGGGCGATGAAGCTGGAGAACAAGCGTCGGCTCGCGGAGCAGGCAGCCAAACGAGTCGGCGTGCATCTCGATCCCAACTCGTTTTTCGACATCCAGGTCAAGCGAATTCACGAGTACAAACGCCAGCACCTGAACGTCCTTCACGTGATCGCACTCTACAATCGCCTGCGACATCGGCCCTCTCTCGACGTGGCGGGGCGCACCGTGATCTTTGCCGGTAAGGCTGCGCCGGGCTATGCCATGGCGAAGCTGATCATCCGGCTGATCAACGGCGTCGCCGAGGTCGTCAACGCGGACGGAGCCGTGGCCGGACGACTCGCGGTGGCGTTTCTGCCGGACCTCAATGTGACGAATGCCCAGCCGATCTATCCGGCGGCGGACTTGTCGGAGCAAATTTCAACTGCCGGCAAAGAAGCGTCGGGGACCGGGAATATGAAGTTCGCGATGAACGGTGCCCTGACGATCGGCACGATGGATGGCGCCAACGTCGAGATTCGCGACTCGGTCGGATCCGACAATTTTTTCACGTTCGGGCTTACGGCCGAGGAGGTCGCCGCCGCGAACACGCGCGGGCGAACGCCTCGGCACCGTTATGAAACGAATCCGGAGTTGCGAGAGGCCATCGACCAGATTCGATCGGGCCGGTTCTCACGCGGCGACGCGTCGCTCTTTCGGCCCCTGGTCGATCAGCTGCTGGAGCGCGACGAGTACCTCGTCCTGGAGGACTACGAGGCGTACGTGGCGTGCCAGGACGCCGTGAGCGCGGCATATCGCGATGTCACCCGGTGGACCACGATGTCGATCCTCAACGTGGCGCGCACCGGGTATTTTTCTTCCGACCGTGCCATCCGCCAATACTGTGAAAAGGTCTGGCACGCTGTGCCGGTGCGCGACGAGTTCTGATCTCCAACGTCTGGCGGGCCCGTCCGGCATCTGGGGCACCACGGGGAGCCGGAGACGGTCGTGTGACGAAATCGTCGCTGCAGCCGCCGCACAACAGCTGAATGGTTCCCTGACTCTCGTGCGAAAGCGCACTGCGCAAATGCGGAGTTATCGATGAAATCCCGCGTACACTAGTGGAGTGTCTTTTCGGGTTTACTACCGGGCCGCTCCGTTGTCGCAGCCCGAAAATCGCGGTCGAACGCCTGTTGTGACTGGTCCTGCTTCAGCGGATGCGGTCTACTAGTCGACCATGAATGTGCTCCTCGTCACAATTTTCTGCCAGGTGATGTCCGCATCCGTCGCGTCACCGGGCGGAATCGTGATCGATGCTCGCAGCCGGGCGGGCATCGCCGGCGCGCAGGTCATCGTCGTGGGGTATCGCGGGGCCGAGCGCACTGACGAGAGCGGGCATTTCCGTTGGACGACCCCGCCGCCTCCTGCGCCCTTGACCATCATCGTCATCCTGCCGGACGGACATGTCGCGCGCCCCATCCGGCTGCTCACGTGGGAGCCTGCCGGAGATCTAGTCCTGGTCGCCGAGGCCACGGTCACCGAGGGTGTCACGATCGCCGGTGTGGCGCCGACTATCGACACCGCACCGGGCGCATCGACGACCTTCCTGCCCGCCGCAGACCTGGATCTGCGTGCTCCAGCCACCCTGTCGCAGTCGCTCGAGAACGTGCCGGGCGTAAGTTTTATCGCTGAAGGCCAGGGCGCCGTGCCGGCGATCCGTGGGCTCGCTCGCGGCCGCTCGCTGATCGTGCTGGACGGCAGCCGCGTGTCCACCGAGCGGCGAGCCGGAGCCAACGCATCCTTTCTCGATCCGGCCGACATTAGCAGCATCGAGGTCGCACGCGGACCGGGTTCGGTCGCCTACGGATCGGATGCGTTCGGCGGGGTGATCGCCGTCCGCACGCGCCGCCCAGACGACCGTTCGCCGATACGAGCGCGGGTCTCAGGGACGCTTGGCGGAGGAGTGCCGGAGAAGCGCGGGGAGATCGAGCTGTCAGGCGGCTACGGATCGGGTGGGATGCTCGTGTCGGTTCGCGCGCGCGAGTTCGATGACTACCAAGCGCCAACGGGCGTGGTGCCGAATTCCGGGTGGCGCGACGGTGGAATCAACGCGGTCTGGGAGCACGCGGTTGGCACTCAGGCCTGGTCCGTCGGCTGGCAGACCGCGCTCGACCGCAGCATCGGACGACCCAGGAGCGACTCGGCCGCGATGCTCGCGACGACTCCCTACGAGGATGCGCATCGGCTCACGGGTTCGTACGAAAGTCGGTCAGCCGGCTGGTTCAAGAACGTACGGGTTGCGGGATTGTTCGGCTTGACCAGTGAACGCACGGAGCAAGACAGACTGGCGACACCGAAGCAGCCCCGGAGCCTTGCCCGCGCCGACATGTCGTCGCGCGAAGCGCAGCTGCGCATGACGGGAGACCAGGTTTTCGGACGAGTGCGGTTACAAGCAGGAGCGGACTTGCAGGGGCGGTATGGATTGGAATCGACCGACACAACTGTCGCGTACAACCTTGCCGGAGCAATCACCTCCACTCAGACGAATCTGTCAATCGCATCGGCTCACCGAACTGGTCTCGGAGTCTTCGGCCAGGCCGACGCGCAAGTGACCACGCGCTTCCGGCTCTCGGGCGGACTGCGTGGCGATACCGTGCACAACACGAACAACGCTGGCTACTTTGGAGATCGTCAGGTTGACAACAGCGCTGTCGCGGGTCTCGCGGCGGCCACCTTCGCGGTGACGTCGCGCACGACGTTCACCGCCCAAATCGCGCGGGGGTTTCGCGACCCAACCTTGTCCGATCGTTTCTATCGAGGTCCCGTCGGTCGTGGATTCATCGAGGGCAATCCCGACCTCCAGCCCGAAACCAGCCGGCAGGTTGATCTCACGGCTCGATTCGAGACTGGTCCCGTCCGATTCTCCGGCGCGTACTACGACTACCACATCGCGAATCTCGTCGAGCGCTACTTGGTTGGCACGAGCAACTTCTTCTTTCGCAATCGCGGTGCTGCTCGAATCCAGGGAGCGGAGTTCGAAGCGCAGGCCGGCCCGTCGCATGGAATTGTCCTCGATCTGTCGGCGCAACTCTCTCGGGGCCAAGACGCAGACACTGGAGCGCCGCTCGATGACGTCGCCCCACGATCGATAGGAGTGGTCGTCAGGCACTCGACCGGAGGCCGGCTCGCCTCGTATCTTCGCGTGGCAGCCGTGGCGCGTCACGATGCCGCTGGTCCGAGCGAAGTCCCGACGCCGGGATTCGTTCCGCTCGACGCAGGGGTCAGCTGGCATCTGTCTTCTCGCATCGATGTGCGTGGCATCGTGCGCAACCTGCTCGATCAGGCGTCGTACTCCAGCGCCGGCCCCCGCTGGGTTTACTCACCCGGCCGAAATGGTTCCTGCACGATCGTTCTGGTTTTCTGACGAATTCTTGCTATCATCCAACTCATCCATGAAACTTCCATCGGAAGAAGCTCGGCCCTCGTGTGACTCCGCGGGTGGCGCGCCGCTGGATCCGTCGCGCCGACGGCTCCTGCAACTCGGCGCAGCCGGCGTCACCGCCGCGCTGAGTTCGGGCAGTTCAGCGATTCTCGCGAGCGAATCTCAAACCCAATCGCCTCCGACTGCTCCTCAGGCGCCACCGCCGCCAGAAGCAACGGGCGTCATCGATCCGTCCGCGATGCCGTTCGAAACATGGTCCGAGCCCTGGGTGTGGCGTCCGAGCGAGTGGCCAGGCCAGGCTCTAGACCTGAACGTGGTCGAGCGCAACGAACCAGAAAAAGCGCCGTCGCAGGGGCAAGTCTTCCCTGGGCAATTCAGTTTCGGAGGCATCAGCCCGGCCCCGACGATCCGCGTCCGCGGCGACGGCGTTCTCCGCATTCGTTTGCGCAATCTGCTCGGCGTGGATTTCGGCAAGATGTGGATCGGGCCATGTCCGGATCCAGCCAGCTTGACGCCCGAAGCGGCGTTTGCCTTCGAATGTGAGGTCGCCAGGACGGCGGGAAAGAAACCTCCTGAGAAGCCCGATCCTGCGTTCAACATTCTCGAACACCTGGACGATCTTGCCCGTTTCCTGTCTGTCAAGACGATGGACGGCCATTGCATGACGGACGTCTCGAACTCCGAACACGGTTCGCGCGTGACCAACCTGCACACGCACGGTCTCCACGTTTCGCCGACCGCGAACGCCGGCCGCGGCACCGAGTCGGACAACGTGTCGGTGCGTCTGTTGAGCCGCGACGATTGGGCGATGCGGCAGAAGATGGGCGGAACGTCGTGCGCGCTGAAGCCGCACGAATACGTCGGGCACGTCGACTACGAGTTCATCCTCGGACATGTGCAGCGCGCGGCGATGCGGCGCGCCGGCTTGCCTCCGCAGCCCGACCCGCCGGGGACGCACTGGTACCACCCGCATGCGCACGGCTCCACGCACGATCAGGTTTCGGCGGGCATGGCCGGATTCCTCATCGTCGAGGGTGACGTCGACGACGCCATCAACGTGGCGATGACGGGGAGCGCGCAGCCGGATCCGTCGACGCCCACCGGCGCTCACGACTATCGCGAGCGCCTCGTCTTCATTCAGCGCGTCATTGTCCCGTCGGTCGACTTCAATGCGCCGGGCAGCCGTCGGCAGCGTTTTTCGCCGGCTCCCGTTCCCACCGAGGGGATTCCGCCGCCGACCGTGATGTTCATGCGGCCCGGCGCCGTCGAGCGCTGGCGGGTGCTCAACGGCAGCGTGGACGGCCGTGGCTTCAAGCGGGTGATGGTGCTCGACGGCCAGTTCGTCTTCAAGAGCGACCGGCTGTATCGCGTTGAGAAAGGCGAGGGCAACCCTCCTGCGCGCCGGCTCGTCGCCATGACGCGCGCCGGAATAGAGGCGGCGAAACTGCCGATCTACCAACTGGCGTTCGACGGGTTGACGCTTGTCACGGTCGACAACGGCCGCGCCCGGCACACGATTAAGGATTTGTCCGTGCGGAATGCCGGGACGGTCAATCCGCTCACGCGTTCTCCTGGCGCCGGCGAGTCCGAGATGGAAGCGATGCTTCGCAACATCGAGGCGTGCTTCCGCGACGGCGAGTCACTTCGCAACACGTTTCTTCGGCCGAATGAGGTCTGGCTCGCAACTGCCAACCGCACGGACCTGTTCTTCAAGGCGCCCGTGAACGCGGCGGGCAAGGTTTTCACGGTGCTGGCGCAGGAGGAAGTGCTTCACACCGACAACTTCCAGGGGCGCCTGCAGCGAGGCATGAGCCTCGGCCGTGCCTTCGGCCCCGGCAATCCAGGACCGGTGGATGTCGTCGTTGCGCACGTCCACGTCCGCGGCACGCCCGTCGAGGGTGGCGACTTCGACGTGATGTCGCTCCGCGACAAACTTCCGCCCGTTCCGCCATATCTGCAACCGATCGCGGACGACGAGACGCAGGTGTCACCCGTGGAGGCTCGCGCGCGGAGCGTGCCCGCAGGGAGTCACCGTTCGCGGGTGATCAGCTACACGGGATACGGTTCGGCCGGGTTCCCGCTGATTGAGGTGCCGGAGTCGTTCGCGAACGCCCATCCCGAGCTGTGCAACCTGACATGGGTGGAGCATGGCGGCACGCGCATTCTGCTGCCCCCCAATGCGCGCACGATGGCGATCAATAACCAGATGGATCTCGCGCGGAACCCCAATCCGCCGCCGCCGAGGAAGTTCTCTCCGGGACATCCCGAGCGCACTCGTGTCCTGGTGAACACCGCCGAGGAGTGGGTGCTCTACAACCCGTCGGTGACCCTCTGGGGTCATACCGATCTCGAACGGTATCCTCAGCGCGGGAACATTCCCGGCCAGTACCGTTCGTACCCGGTTGGCCGGAACGACGGACAGGCGCGATTCTGGAAAGATCACGAATTCCGAATCGTCACCCACGCAGCCGATCACCCATTCCACATCCACGTCAATCCGATGTGGGTGATGCGGATCGAGGTACCCGACGAGCAGGGGCGGCTTCACAATCTGCTCGACGAACCGCGATGGATGGACACCGTGTCGATTCCGCGAAACGGCGGACGAGTCGTGTTTCGCATGCGGTTCGCGGACTACACGGGCAGCTGGATCCACCACTGCCACATCCTCATGCACGAGGACATGGGCATGATGCAGGAGGTGGAATGCGTCACGACGCCGGCGTCGTGCAACGCGAACCCCCGTGATCGTGTCGCCGCGCACGCCATGACGGACGCTGAGGTGACCGCCATCTACCCGCGGCCATCCATCGAGATCGCCTACCGCCAGGGTTTGTCCTTCGTTGATCCGAACCCGAACACCGGGCAGGTCTTCCCAGGATTCGAGCTCGAAGTGCCAAAGCTGGTGGACTGAAGTTCCGCCAGCTGAGCTTCAGTCTGCTGCATCGCGCACGGAAACCGGTTCGCGAAACGCTTGCGTTGGACTGGCGACAGTGGCAGTCTCTCGCATCGGCGCTCCGGTCCGCGAATGCCCCGTCCGCCGTAGCTTTAGCGGAGGCGGAAGCGAGGGCGCAGGGTCCCCGCGAACGCCCGTGTAGGGGAGTCCGAGGGGCGAAGCCCTTCGAATAAAAAAATGATTCGCCGTTCCGTCCAGATACTGCTCACGCTCGTTGTCATTGCTGCCCGTCAGGGCGAGCCCCCACCGAACTACGTCTTCCACAACGGCAAGATCCTGACGGTTGATCCGCAGTTTCGCACCGTCGAGGCCATGGCCGTTCGCGATGGGCGCATCGTCGCGACCGGCACGAACACCGAAATCGCGCGCCTGGCCGGTTCGGGCACGGAGCGAATCGATCTTGGCGGCAAGACCGTATTACCTGGGCTGATCGACTCACATGTGCACGCGCCGAGCGCGTCGATGTACGAATTCGAGCAGCCGGTGCCGGACATGGAGAGCATCGACGACGTCCTCGCGTACTTTCGCGCGCGCGCCGAGAAGATCGAGCCCGGTCACTGGATCACGCTGTCGCAGGTTTTCATCACCCGCCTCCGCGAGCAGCGGTATCCGACCCGCGCCGAGCTCGATCGCGCGGCGCCGCGCCATCCTGTCGCGTTCCGCACTGGACCGGACGCATCACTGAATTCGATGGCGCTGTCGAAGAGTGGTATCGACGCGAAGTTTCAAGTGCCGGCCGGGCAGCCCTGCCGCGTCGAGCGCGACCCGAGCGGCCGGCCGACCGGCATTCTGCGCAACTGTGGCCGGTTCATTCGGTCGGCAGACGGTGGTCCTCAGCCCACCGACGCCGATCGTCTCCGCCGATTGCGGGAACTGCTGGCCGACTACAACTCGGTGGGCATTACGAGCATCGTTGACGGAAACGCCGATCGGAGCGGTCTGGAGCTGTATCGCACCCTGCTTTCACAGAACGCCCTGACGTGCCGCACCTTCATGGCCTACGGTGTGGACGCTCAGGCGCCGCTCGATCGAATCGAGGCGGACATTCGCGAAGCCGCGGCGAATCCATTGCACCAGCACCACGACATGCTGTGGCTGCGCGGTATCAAGGCGTTTCTCGATGGCGGCATGCTGACCGGCAGCGCGTACATGCGCGAGCCCTGGGGTGTCAGCAAAATCTACGCGATCGACGATCCCCAATACCGTGGCGTGCGATTCATCGAGCCCGAAAAGCTCTATCGGATGGCTAAACTTGCGCTCGCGAATGACCTGCAGTTCACGGCGCATTCGCAAGGCGACGCCGCGGTCGATGCCATGGTCGAAACCTACGAACGCATCAACCGCGACGATTTTCCAGTTCGGGACCGCCGACCCAGTATCACCCACGCCAGCTTCATGAGCGCAGAAGCGATCGCCAAGATGAAGGCGCTTGGCGTGGTCGCCAACCTGCAACCGGCGTGGCTGTACCTCGACGGCGCGACGCTTCGACAGCACTTCGGCCTCGAACGGCTTGCCTATTTTCATCCCTATCGAACGCTGTTCGAGCAGGGGGTGACGGTCGGCGGCGGCTCCGACCACATGCAGAAGATCGGCAGCCTGCGTTCGATCAACCCCTACAATCCATTTCTCGGTATGTGGACGACGATCGTCCGGCAGCCGCGCGGGGCAGAGACGGCGCTGCATCCCGAACAGAACCTGACGCGTGAGCAGGCGATTCGGCTCTACACGATCAACAACGCGTTCCTGACGTTCGAAGAGGCCCACAAGGGATCGCTCGAGCCGGGCAAGCTCGCCGACTTCATCGTGCTCGACCGCGACATCCTGAGCTGTCCGGTCGATCAGATCAAGGACATACAGGTGGAGGCCACCTACCTTGGTGGCGCTCGGGTCTACGCGCGACCCACGCAACACTGAATGAGGATCGACATGCTCACCAAACGAACGCAGGCACCACGACGACGGACGTGGACGCGTCGCGGTTGGCTTTCGGCGGCCGGCACGACCGTGGTCGGCACGGCAATGGGCGGTGTCAGGACGCACGCAGACGGTGAGGCGAGCGCCGCTCGGTCGCAGTCAGAGAGCCAGGGACTGCCGCTGCGTCTGACAGAATTCCAGCCGAAGAGCATGCTGCACGTCAAAGAAACCCGGGTGGCGCGGTCGCGTTTCCCGGTGATTGACTTCCACACTCATGTCTCGTGGCGGCGTGCGCAGCGGCCCAGAGTTCCGCCTGCAGAGCTCGTGAAGACCATGGATGCGGTCAATCTCCACACCATGGTGAACCTGACCGGCGGATCGGGAGAGGACTTTGTCGCGACCGTCAGGGACTTCGATCGCGCGTTTCCACGCCGCTTCGTCTCGATGACTGAACCTGCCTGGGGCCGCGCAAGCGAGACGGGATACGCGTCGTGGCAAGCCGACGAAATCGCGAAAGCGAAAACCGCAGGCGCGGTAGGCGTGAAGATTCTGAAGACCCTTGGCCTTTATCTGCGCGACGGCGGCCCCACCGGCAAACTCGTGCGGGTCGACGATGAACGGTTCGACCCGATGTGGGATGCGTGCGGTCGCCTTGGTTTGCCCGTCGCGATGCACGTGGGCGATCCGGAAGCGTTCTTTCTGCCAATCGATCGGTTCAACGAACGATACGAGGAGCTCGGCGCTCATCCCGACTGGTCGTTCTACGGCAAAGACTTTCCGGCGTTCGCCGAGATTCTGGCGGCGCGCGACCGAGTATTTGCCAGGCACCCGAAGACGACGTTTGTGGCGCTGCACGTGGGGCACTGGGCCGAGAATCTGGCTGCTGTCGGCGAGATGCTCGACAAGTTCCCGAACGTCAATGTGGAGATCGGCGCGCGCATCGGCGAGCTTGGCCGTCAGCCGCGAACCGCGTCGCGATTCTTCGACAAGTATCAAGACCGCGTGCTGTTCGGCACCGATGCGATTCCGCTCGGCACTGAAACGCCGCAGCAGGTCTTCGGCGAGGACCTGTATCGGATCTACTACCGCTTCCTCGAGACCGAGGATGAGTACTTCGACTATGCGCCAGCGACGGTGCCGCCACAGGGGAGGTGGAGCATTTACGGTCTCGGCCTTCCCGAGCAGATTCTGCGAAAGGTCTACCATCAAAACGCAGAACGGGTGCTCGGCGTGAACCTCGTCAGGGCCTGAGAAAAATCCGCGTGCCGCCTCCACTCTTGTGACATCGCTGAATGCCATCCAGGCAGATGGCAAGCGAAGGTCGTGGGGAGGTAGACTGACAATGTGAGCGACTGCGAGTCACCGGCGGCACCGATCGAGCTGGATCCCGTGATCGAGGCCTACAAGGAGGGTGTCGATCGCTCACTGCTCCGCGAGCGGCTGAAGCGGTCCCCGGCCGAACGGGTCGAAGATCTCGTCGCCCTCCAGGACTTTGCCGAGGAGTTGGCGGCGGCCGGGCGTCGGGCGAGACAGCGATGACCGATTTCGCCGGCGTGATCCGCACGCTGGTGGACGGACAGGTCGATTTCATCCTTGTCGGTGGCGTTGCCGCTACCGTGCACGGTTCGGCGCGCCTGACACGCGACGTCGACGTCGTCTATTCACGTACGCCCGTGAACATGAAGCGTCTGGTGGAGGCGCTCGCGCCTCACGATCCCTATCTTCGCGGCGCGCCCGCAGGGCTTCCCTTCTCGTGGGACGTCAACACGGTGCAGCGCGGTTTGAACTTTACACTGACCACGCGTCTCGGAGACCTTGATCTTCTGGGTGAGCTGACAGGTGGCGGAGGCTTCGAACAGCTGCGGGCTCACGCCTCGAATGTGCGGCTGTTCGATCGGGACGTCCGGTGTCTTGATCTGGATTGGCTGATTCGCGTCAAGCGGGCCGCGGGCCGTCCCCGCGACCTGGAAGCGGTCGCGGAATTGGAAGCATTGCGCGAGGAACGCGACCGACACTGAGCGACGAATTCGCCGCGTGCCCGGTTCACCAGCGGCCAATGGACGTCGGCCATTACCGCGTGACGACGGGCTCCGACATAGCCGCGAGAGTGGCCCGGATGAGCGCGGCCTCCCACTCGAAGAAAGCCACCCTGTTGTGCCTCACGATCGCGGGGTCCAGGTGCCGATCACGGTCGTGCTCAACTGGACGTCCAGCCTCCGGCGGAGATGATTCGATGAGTCCGTCGAAGCGCCGGCGCGGCTGTCGATCGACGCTGCGCCGCGTCGAGTAACATCTCTCTATGGCGATCGTCGTCGCGGTGGTTATCGGAGTCGCCGCGCTGACGCATACAGCCCCCTTCCCGTTCCTCCTGGAGGCGTTTCATCCGTCGCGTTCTTTATGGCACGTCCCGTCGAAGCCGGACGCTCCGCCAACTCTTTACCTGACGTTTGACGACGGGCCCAACCCGGATTGGACGCCGGCGGTGTTGGACGCACTGGCGGAGACGGGCGTCCACGCCACGTTCTTTCTGATCGACGAGCACATCACTCCGGAAACACAGCACATTGTCAAGCGCATCGCGAACGAGGGACATGCCCTGGCACTTCACAGCGGACGCCGGCGCCCCATGATCACCTCACCGGACGAACTCGCTCGGCAACTGCGCACCGCCGCCGCTCGCATCCAGACAATCACCGGCTCGGAGCCTTGCCATCTGTTCCGTCCGCACGCGGGATGGCGCAGCACGACGATGTACGAGGGGCTCGAGAAGGCCGGTTTGACACTGACCGGGTGGTCGTGGGGGATGTGGGACTGGGACTGGTGGCGCCAGCCGCAAGCCGAGCGCGTTGCGGAACGGCTCGCGGGAAAGGCGTCGGCGGGAGACATCATTGTCATTCACGACGGCCACCACAAGAACCCTCGAGCCGATCGCCGTCATGCTGCGGGGACGGTGCGACTGCTGGTGCCGCAGATGAAGTCCCGTGGATTCGCGTTCAGCACGTTGTGCGACCCGGTCACGGTGTCGCAACCGGAGCTGCACTGAGTTACGGCAGCCGTGCGCTTCCATGATTGGATCGTCCGGTTGAAACCGATCCTCGCAGACCCGCCGGCGCTGGCGGTCACTGCACTAATGTGAGCGTCGGCGCCGGGCAGGTCTCACGAACTGGCTCGGGTCTTCCTTGTTTTTGGTGACCTCGGCGTTATCCGTTCGTCATCACTGCGGGTCCTCGTCATCGATTGGCTTGAGCGCATGCGTGAAGACAAACCGCCCAATCAGTATTCCCTGAGCGATGCCATCTTCGACAGCGCTGCGGAAGTGAATGCCAGCATAGATGCGCGAGTTTCCGTTTTCCTCTGCGGCCCCCGAAAAGCTCGAGAACGATCGCGTAATGCCGGCGAACGGCGGGCCGCTCATCGTCGTGAACGCGATGTCGTCGTGATGGAAGAATCGGCGGAGGACCTCGCTTGCCGCGCCGCCAAGGATGCTGTGCGTGGAGGGATAGTCCGGTATTGCCGGTGAGTTCAGCAGGCTGATCCATGCGGTGTCCGGTTCGGTGTCGTCGTTTCCGTCTGTATCTCCTGCACGTATGGCCGTGACCGGTCGCCAGAAATTGAACGTGTACTTGTCCTCAAATCCCGCAATGAAGCCGTCGGCTGTTGCCAGGTTGACGAGCGCCAGCAGGCGTGCGAGCTCCCAGGAATCCAGTCCCTGCATGGCGCCGACAACCCGCGCGATACGACTCCAGCCTGCGGGCGAGCCCTCGTACCAGAATCGCGCGATCTGTTCCTGTTCGGCGGTGCGAACGTCGCTGACCTTGGCGCCGATCGCTTTGACCTCGTTGTAGTCACGCGCATACCGGTCGCTCGTGAGAGATGGCGGCCCATCCGTCTGGAACTGGTCGCTGGATCGCAGGACGAACGTTGAAACACTTCCCCACCAGGGCAGATTGGCCGGGAGGCGATCAGCTGCAGCCGGAGGATCGAACGGGACTGGGTTGGGCGTGGGTTGCCAGTCTCCCGGATCTGTTCCTGGCGTATAGGGCACAAACGTCGTCGCGCCGTCCGCAAATCGGTTCGCAAGGATCGCCTGGGCGGCTGCGCGCCCGACCTCAATCCCCCGCGTCTTGGCGTCGCCATCTGGAATTGATGCGATGTCGGCCGCATAGACCGCGTTCACGAAATTGACGGCGGCTGTCTGCTGCGCCACCGAGCCGAATCCAGCGAAGGGCAACGACCCGACCGGGATCAAGCCAACGAGGGCGTCGTGTGCGGCAGTGGCAATTGCCGCGTCGGGCGAGGCCAACGGATCGGGCTCTGAATCAAGAGCGTACGGTTGGTATCGGCGTTCGATCGCATTGAGCGCGTCGTGTACCGCAGCCTGCGTCATTGCGAGCGACCGCGACTGAACGACGCCCGCTTGGCCGGCCGTGACTGTCGCGGTTGTTGCCGTGGCATTCCAGGCCGACACACGATCGGCGGCCGCACCGACCGCCGGCATGGCAACAACGAGCATGGCCGCCAGGAAACATTTCGGAATTGGTGCGGCGGGTTGTCTCATGGTTCGCATCTGCATCTCCTTTGATCCGCGCGTCTCGCGGTGCGTGCGTAATGTGCCGGATGGTGACGGCAGAGTCCTTGGAAACGTCTGGGACTTTTCTCGATTCACGCCCAAAGGAGCGTTTCCAGTCGATCGACAGTTGCATCTCATGACACGGAGATCGAGAATGACCGCGCAGGATCGATAGGGAGCAGGATCCGGTGAAGGTGCAATTCGACGGTTGGATGTTCGATGCCGAGACCCGGCAACTGCGCCACGGTGCCGAGACTGTCCATCTGACGACGAAAGCGTTCGACCTGCTCGGACTTCTGCTTAGTGCGCGCCCTCGTGTGTTATCGAAAGCCGATCTGCAGGAAGCGCTCTGGCCCGGAGTGTTCGTCTCGGAAGCGAATTTGTTTTCGCTGATCTCCGAGATCCGCGCGGCCATCGAGGACGATGCGCGTCATGCGCGTTTCGTCCGGACCGTTCATGGCGTGGGCTACGCGTTCAGCGGGGAGGCGATCGACATCAGCGCGGCGGCGCTGGATCGTTCGCCGGCTGCGGCGTGGGTGCTGGTGTGGGAGAACCGTCAGTTCCCGCTCGTCCACGGCGAGCACATCATTGGCCGCGACCCGCAGATCACGGTCACGCTCGAGTCGACGACCGTGTCGCGGCAGCACGCGCGGCTGCGCGTATCGCCGGAGGCTGTCACGATTGATGATCTTGGCAGCAAGAACGGCACGTTCGTCAACGACAACCGGGTCGTCGAGGAGATGAGGGTGTCGGACGGGGACCGCATTCGCGTCGGATCGCTGATGACAACCCTGCGCCGCGCCGGATCCGCGTCGCCGACCGAGACGCACCGTGCGTGATTGTCTATTTATCTTTTTGACAGACGCATCGCGCCAGCACGTGGCGATGTCCGCCACCGCGCATTGTCGCCAGCGCGGACTGGTTGGCCCTCGCTCCGCCGCTCCCTCTTGCGAAGCTCCACGTCATGCCAACCGTCAGGCTGTGCTGCAGCGCATGCACGTTGCGCCCGGCCACGGTTCGAATCACTGAACCGTACACCCCGAATGCTTGGGTGAGCTCATACCCGGCACCGCCGCCCACGTTGAGGATGTTGTCGCGCGAGATCTGATCGTGGTGGGGGTAGAGCCGGTCCGAGGGTAAACCTGCGAATTTCCGTTCAGATCGACTCCTCCGAACGTGAGCTGCCCGGCACCGAGTGCAAAGACGCGGAGCTCGGGCGTGACGAAGTACCCGGCTTCTAGATCGAGATTGCCTCGGTTGTGCGAGATGTCTGCGATCTGCTGGGCGAACCCGTACGAGATCCGGCCTTGCACGAAAAGGCCTGGAAGGACCGGATCGAGGAGCTTGGCCCAGTACGTGCCGACTTGGAGTTCGCGCAGATCCCGTCCAGGGGCGGAGTGTGCGAAGTATTCGTAGCCATGGCTTGGCAGTATTGATCCGACGAAGGGCGTGACGACGAAGCCCTTTCTCGTGATGTTGTAGCGGATGTCGAACCTGAAGTCCTGAAAAGTCGAGTGATACGACCCGTTGTCGAGGCTGGTTGGATGCGGACGGGTTCCGTCGTACTTGGACGCCACGTAGGGCAGGGCCACGCTCACCGCGATCTGATCCGTCAGCCCGTACGTGACATCTATCAGCATCGTCTCACCACGGATGTGGCCGCGATCCAGCCGCACCGTGGGGAGTTGATGGTATTTGACGAACGTATCCTGGAACTGAAACGTCACGTCCCCTTCGCCCTGAGCTGGCGTCCACGCCTGCGCCCAGGCTGCCGTCGACAGGCCGACGACGGCGATCGTCATCGCTGCGATCTTCATAAGTCCTCTTTTCGCGGTCTGACGATTACGGCGCCTTCCGTGCGTCTCGCTGTTTCACACGCGCCTTCATCTCGGCATCGATCTGTGACAAATACTGCGACGGCCGATCCGACGACTTGATCTCACGCTGATATCGTGCCTTGACGATGGCCGCGTCTTCTTTCGTTGGTTTGTAGGTCACCGGAAGAACCGTTGGCTTCGAGGGCGACTGGTCCGCCGTCGCCTTGACGGCATCCACATCGAGGACCGCGGCCAGGACGAGATCGACGCGGCCCGCCCGGAGCGTTCGCGTGAGCTGCTCCTCATCCCTGACCACTTCAAGCTGATGACCCGCGCGCGTCAGGCTCGCCTGGAACTTGGGATCGAGGATCCCGATCGATGCGCCGTGTCCAGCCCGCGCGTAGAGAACGATGGTCGCCGGGTAGATCGCCCCGTACACCTGATGGAATTTGGCGCCACGGCCCACCATGAGGAACTTGTCGCCGCAGGCCGAGGCGCCGCTCCGAAGCGCTGGCGCCGTGACGATTAGAACCACGACGAGAATCAGCACCCTTTGCATGGCTGGACTCCTTATCGGACGGCACTATCGGGAATGAACGGCACCGCAGTCCTTGGAAAGTTCTGGGATTATTCTGGTTTCGCAAAGCTCACCGCAGTCGGCCGGCTCGAAGGCGATTCCAGAGCGTCGACTGTTGCTCGAAACCCTCGATGACCCACATGTCCGACCTGACGTGGACGAGCGACGTCGCAAAATTCCCGTTCGACATCAGCGTAAAGCCTTTGACGGGGGCGTTGGCTGGCGGCACGGCCGCGAGGTTGTTGTTGATGGTTCTCAGGCGTGTGGTACGTACGTCTACAGCGACGAGATTCAGCCGATGGAGATCCTCGGGGTCCTGTTTGATGCCGTACAGGGTTGAGCCGTCCTTTGCCCAGCCGTATACGGGCCACTGGTCTTCATCGAGAACCTTCGGCGATTTTCCGTCGGGTGTCACCAGCGTGAGTCCCTCATGGGTGTTGCACGCAATCCAGCGGTTGTCTGGAGACCACCGCGGATGCGAGAACGGCGTAATGTGCTCGCGAATCACGGCCGGCTCCGAAGCGACGCCCACACGAGCCACCGCCAGCGAAAAGCCCGTTTCCGGAGATCCGACCGCGAGGGCAATCCGCTCGCCGTCCGGCGACCAGGTCGGCGACATGTTCGTGCCCTTCGCAGGAGTCATCGGCACCAGGCCCCCACCGAGCGACTTAATCCAGAGGACCGATCCAGATCGGGCCGGAGGACCGAAGTTCGTAAGCTCGAAGGCCACCCGCTGCCCGTCCGGCGAGAACGCCGGTTGCCTGAACGCTGACGTACGGAGATCTGGGAAATCAGCGGCGGTCACGACGGGCAAATCAAAGCTGCCGTCGTGGCTGCGACGACGAATTTCCCCGTAACCGCGGCTGTCACTGACGAACGCATACTGGTCACTTCTGGGCGACCAGTCGGGCTCCATTTCGTTACGCGTCGTCGCAAGAAGCGGCTTGGGAGGCGACCCATCGATCGGGATTTCGACCAGATCGAAGTTCGCGTCCTGCGTGGCGTACGCGATTCGCTGGCCGTCCGGGGATACGGAAGGCATGTTCTCACTGCCCGCTCCAGAGGTGAGCTGTCTCCGGACACCGGTCTTCGTGTCGAGGATCCAGAGGTGCGGTCGATTGGAAGCGTCGTCAAGGGCGGCGACGATTCGACGGCCGTCCGATAGCCAGTCGAAGCGCGGAGGATACGTCGGCAGATCACCGATCTCGTTCGGAGCCGCCGACGGGGCCCCGCCGTTCATCGGAATGAGCCAGAGCACGCACCGCGATCCGGTGCCGTAGAAAGCCGACCAGTTCTGCGCCCAGAGTCCCAGCATGGAGCTGTCGGGGGAGAAGCGGAGGTTCCCGTCTGAGAACGGTCTATCGGAGAACGCGGTGTGTGAATAGCGATGCGGGTTGCTTCCCGGAGGCGACGACAGCCAGAGGCGCATTGCCGCCCCGCCCTGCGCCTCTTCGTCTCGCAGAAATGCCAGAACACGGCCGTCTCTCGAGAGGTCAGCCGCGACCACGTCCGGCATGACGATCTCGGGTTGCCCGCCCGCGGCGCTGACCGACCAGACGCCCTCCTTCTCGCCGGCCTGTGAGAGGTAGTAGATCCGGCTCCCGTCAGGGGACCAGAAAGGGCCGCGGCAATCCCACGAGGAATGAGTGATCGGATTGCTCTGCGCCGAGTCGGTGCTCCGTATGAAGATCTGGAGCACGCCGTCCTTCTGCGCGGCGTACGCGATCATCTTGCCGTCTGGCGACCAGGCCGGCTCACCCTGGTAGGTGAAGTCACTCGCGAGCGGCGTGAACCTTGGCGCTGTGGGCGGATCGGGCCGGAGGAACCAGCCAGCGAGGAACATCATGACGGCAGCGCCGGTCACGCCCGCGGCGATGAGACGGACACGAGAGGCGCGTGCGAGTGGTGGTTGGACGCCCACCGCACCCGTGACACCTGCTTCTGCCAGGCGATCGCGCAGCATCCGCAGATCGTTTGCGAGGTCCGCGGTCGCGGCGTACCGTTGTCGTGGGTCTTTCGCCAGGCACCGATCGACGATCCATCGCAACTGGACCGGTACTTTTGGGTTCAGGTCTGCGAGGGGCGGCGGCTCGTCTTCGATGATCGCCGACAGCGTCTGCACGGGTGTCTCGCGCTCGAACGCGCGCGCGCCTCCGGCCATTTCGTACAAGACGAGGCCAAAGGAAAACTGATCCGATCGGAAATCGACCGGGCGACCTCGTGCTTGTTCCGGACTCATGTAGGCGGCGGTCCCTGTCACGAGCCCATCGGCCGTTTCGGTCTGGAGCAGCTCACCGCCAGCCTTGGTGTCGGCATCCCGCACGATTTTCGCGATGCCGAAATCCAGGATCTTCACACGCCCGTCGTCGGCCAACATCACGTTCTCAGGCTTGAGATCACGATGGACCAGGCCGGCTTCGTGCGCAGCCGTCAGTCCATCAGCAATCTGCACCGAGACGTCCAGCAGCGCCTTGAGGGGGATCGGTCCGCGGGACATCACCTGCCGGAGCGGCACGCCGTCCACGAGCTCCGAGACGACAAACGCCACGTTGTCTTCGGTCCCGACGTCGTAGACGACGAGGATGTTGGGATGGTTGAGGGCGCTGGCGGCGCGTGCTTCGTGCAGCAGCCTGAGTCCGTTGCGAGAATCGCCGTCGCGGGATTCCCGCAGGATCTTCAGCGCGACGTCGCGGCGTAGTCGCGTGTCACGGGCGCGATACACGTCGCCCATGCCGCCGGCCCCGAGCGGACCAAGAACCTCGGTACGGGCCGAATCTGGAGGGCGCGGGAAGAGTCAGATTGAACCGGCCTTCCTTGTCCCGCTGACAAGGCCCACAGCGTAGGTTCTTCGGTCGGAAATATCAAGGTGGCGACGTCACGCAGCTTTACCCGCCGGCAACGATCGAGAAGCGAATGTCCAGCGCATCACGCACCGACACGACACCAGCGACGCTGACCGGCGTAATGCCATAGTCGCTCTGCTTGACGGAAAACGTGCCTTGTGCGGCAACCCTGTTCGACGTGAGCTCCGCGTGCACCGGCACGGTGATCGACTTCGTTGTGCCATGGAGCGTCAGATCGCCCGTGATCGACAGATCCATCGCAGTCCCGCGCAGTGATCGAACCGCCACTGTCGTGCTCTTGAATGTGATCGTTGGATAGCGTGCGACGTCCAGCACCGACGCGCTGACCATCTTGTCCTGGACGGTCGGTACGTCTTCAGCAGGCTCGCCTCTTCCCGTCACCCTGAGTTGGGTGGCGTCGATGTCGATCGCGACGACGCCCGCTTCAGGGTGCGCTCCATCCACCGTCAGCGTTCCGCGAATTGGGCCTTCGATTTCGTGTGTATGTCCGGCGACGAAGCTCAATGCGCCGGCCTTGCCCACCTTGATAATCGCGCGGCTCTGTTCCGGGACGACCGTATAGACCTGCACAGCCGGTCCGCCGCGCGCGAGTGCGCTGGCGGCGAGCACGGTAGTGATGATGGCCGCAGGCAGGATCTCCATACTGAACCTTTCTCCTCGTGGTGCCGTGTGGTGCAAGATCGCCTCCCGACGATCGCGCCGTTCGGCGAGAGATATGACTCGCACTCACGGCGTCGCAGACGGTCGCGGACTCTCTGCTGAGACGAGTGATTTTGCCGCGCGTAAGCCGCATCCGCACGATGCCGAGATTCCCCGGCGGTCAACGGGCGGTGCCGATCCAGATCTTCGGTCCAAGAGACCAATGGTATGGATCGTCGCCCGGAGCAGCTCAGGTCGATTCTATTACCCCACCTGATCCTGTCGCAGCGACTTGTGTACCCGCGCTGACGTTCTGCAACGCGCTGCCAACCGTTCGTACCTGAAGTCCTGGAGTTCTTCACACATCTCGTCCCATCCACGCTGATCGTCGAATGCCCGCACGGGATCGGCGTCGCTCTTGCTCCTCGTCGCCGCCGGCCTGACGAAACGGCAAGCGGCCATTCACGCCGTCCCCGCCTTGCAGGGACGAAACATGTGGAGGGGTAGCCATGCGTGTTCGGATTGTGCTCGCACTGATTACGTTGCTGACTATCGCGGCGGCGGTGGGTGCGCAGACCACCACCGGAACAATCTCGGGACGAGTGCTCGACGCGCAGGGACTGGCGCTGCCCGGCGCGACCGTTACAGCAAAGTCGCCGAATCTTCAGGGATCTCGCGAGGCAGTCACGTCCGAGAACGGTGACTACATCCTGACGGGATTGCCCTCGGGGCCGTACACGATCACCGTCACGCTCTCCGGATTTCAGACACACACGCGCAATGTCGTGCTGGCGCCGACGCAGGTTCTTCCGCTCGAGGTGACGCTCGGGCCAGCGCAGGTCACCGAGGAGGTCACTGTCGTCGGAACCGCCGACACGCTCCAGAAGACGGCGCAGATTGCCACGAACTTCTCCCAGGATCTGATCGCGACCCTGCCCACGTCGCGCGATCTCAACTCGATCCTGCTGATGGCGCCGGGCGTTCACCCCACGGGGCCGGCGGGCGCGTTCTCTTTCGGCGGCTCGGTCACCTATGAGAATCTGTTCCTCCTCAACGGCGTCAGCATCAACGAGAACATTCGCGGGCAGGCCTTCGACACGGCAATCGAAGACGCGATTCAGGAAACGACGGTCGCGAACGGCGGCGTCTCCGCCGAGTTCGGCCGCTTCAGCGGCGGCGTGGTCAACATCATCACGAAGTCTGGCGGCAACCTGTTCTCTGGAAGCTTCCGCGAGTCGCTCAACAACGACATGTGGCGGACGCTAACGCCGTTCGAGACCTCGCGTCTGGCGACGACGCCCGAGCCTCGCATTGACAACGTCGTCCCGACCTACGAATACACCGTCGGCGGGCCGGTGATGCGCGATCGGCTCTGGTTCTTTACGTCGGGCCGTATGCGCGACGAGTCGCAGGGCCGGACGCTGGCGGGGACCGCGGTTCCGTACGAGTTCCGCGAGGAGCAGCGGCGCTACGAGGTCAAGGGTACGTATTCACCCAGCGCGAAACACCGGTTCCAGGTGAACTACAACCAACACGATCGCGCGCAGCTCAATTACAGCTTCAATCAGAACCTGACGATGGACCAGCGCAGCCTGGGGACGCGAAAACTGCCGGAGCGGCTCTACGCAGCGACCTACAGTGGCACGCTGACCTCCAAGCTGTTCGTCGAGGCACTCGTCTCGAAGCGCACGCTCAAGTTCATCGGCTCGGGAGCCAAGTCGACCGATCTCATCGACGGCACCCTCCTCATCGACAACAGCCGCCTCGGCGGCGCGCGGTGGTGGTCCGACACGTTCTGCGGGGTCTGCACCCCCGAAGGGCGAGACAGCGACGACATCTTCGCCAAGGGCTCGTACTTCATGTCGACGCCAGGATTTGGATCGCACAACCTCGTGTTCGGCTACGACACCTTCAACGACATCCGCACCGCCAACAATCATCAGTCGGGCAGCGACTACCGAATCCTGAGCGCAGGGGCGATCCTCACCGGCAACGGCGCGGGGGAAAACGACATCTTCCCGATCTTCCTTGGAGATGGCACCACCACGATTCAGTGGAACCCGATTCTCGAGGAGAGCGAAGGCTCGAGCTTTCGAACCCACTCCGGTTTCTTCAACGACACCTGGCGCATCGGCGCTCGTCTGACCGCCAACCTGGGCCTTCGTTTCGACAAGAACCACGGCACCGATCAATCCGGGAACCTCGTCGCCAAAGACAGCGCATGGAGCCCGCGGCTCGGCGTCATCTGGGATCCGACCGGCACAGGTGCGTGGAGCGTGACTGCAAGCGTGGCGAAGTATGTCGCCGCCATCTCCAATCCAGTAGCGGATTCGTCAGCGGCCGGAGGCAACCCTCAGACTCGGCAGTTCATCTATCGCGGCTCCAGCATCAACGGGCCTGGTACCACGACACCAGTGCCGACCGCCCAGGCGATCCGTTCGGTGTTCGACTGGTTTTTCGATAACGGCGGCCCGAACCTGCCGCTCAACGGAGCTCCGACGATCCCCGGCGTCACACCGCAGATCGCCGATGGTCTCACCTCGCCGAGCGCGTGGGAATACGCCAGCGGTGTGTCGCGCGCGTGGGGCGCGAGGGCGACGCTGCGAGCCGACCTGCTCGTCCGTCACTACGTCGACTTCTACATGCGTCAGACCGATTTGACGACGGGGCAGGTGCAGGATCCGACCGGCCGCGCGTTCGATCTCTCGCTGATCACCAATGCGCCCGACGGCTTGCTCTCGCGTGACTACACGGGCGGAACATTCACCGGCACCTACCGCTTCGGGGCGGTGCTCGATGTGGGCGCCAACTACACGCTGTCGAGAGCCTGGGGTGATTTCGACGCTGAGAACGTGGCGAGCGGACCGGTCCCGTTCGACTATCGCTATCCGGAGTACAAGCAGGAATCGTGGAACTTCCCGGAAGGCGACCTGGCGGTCGATCAGCGACATCGCGCGCGGTTGTGGATCAATTACAATCCGGGCTTCGCGCATGGGCTGACGCTGAGCATTCTCCAGGCGGTCGAGAGCGGTGTTCCCTACGGTGCCGTGAATACCAACGGCGTCGACCCCAGGCCGTACGTCACGAACCCGAACAACGCCTATCTGACGCCGCCGGCGTCAACCACGACGGCGTACTTCTTCGGTCCGCGCGATGAGTTCCACACTGAAGGGCAGATCCGCACTGACTTCGCGGCCAACTACGTCTACCACGTGCCGCGAGCGGGGCGGATGCAGCTCTTCGGACAGCTGCAGGTACTGAACGTGTTCAATCAGTTCCAGCTGTGCGCGTGCGGTAGCACCGTCTTCGGCACTGGCAGCGCGGCCAACGCCGGCGGCGTGAACCTGCAGCGTATCGACACGACGGTGCTGACACCCGGCACGACGGCGTCGCGGTATGCGACCTTCAACCCGTTCACGACGACGCCGGTACGCGGCGTGAACTGGGACTACGGTCCAAGCTTTGGCACCGCGGTCAGCCGTTTCGGCTACACGACCCCGCGCACGATCAGGATGTCGTTTGGTGTGAGGTTCTGAGCTTGTCGAGCATCGATCACCGTCAGATTGGACGCGACGACCACTGCGTTCTGCATCGAGGAGCTGACGAATGTAGCTACGCATGGCGACATTCGTCAGGGCCACAGGGTCAGGGGCTAACGGCGCGTCCGTTCAACCGGGCAGCGGGTACGAGAATGGGAGAGGCTGGGTACTTCGCGCAGTGCGGCAATCAGAGCGTCGAGATCCGTGTCGGTCAGGCTCTTCGTGACGCTCCACGGCATCACCCAGAGTTCGCGACCCGCACGGTTCCTGCCTTCTCTGAACACCCGCTTCAGATCATCGTTGCTGTAGGCGCCGATCCCCGCTGCAGGATGTGAGGTGATGTTGGCCGAGTAGACGGCACCCCACGCGCCCTTGAACTCGTTGCCGCCGGCCAGTTCCTTCCCGGCAATCGGATTGCCGCGGTTATCGCGCGGAGTGTGGCACTCGCCACATATCATCAGCTTCAGCATGGCGCGGCCGCGCTCCACGCCGGCGGCAGGCAGTCCCGACGGCGAATGATCGAGCGGCTGCGGCACGGTTCGGATCATCATGCCGACCGGGAAGTCCAGCCTGGTCAGTCCATTGTCCCGCCTGATCGGTTTGCGACTGCGCAGGTAGGCGACGATGGACAGCACCTCGTCATCCGAAAAGTCCCGATATGCAGGGTAGTTCATCAGCGGGAAGAGAACCCGGCCGTCCCGGGTGACACCTTCGCGAATGGCGCGGGCGACCTCGCCGTCCGTCCAGCGGCCGATGCCTGTTTCCGGATCGGGCGTGATGTTCGGTGCGACGATCGCCCCGGGAAATCCAGAGTCTGGCGGGAAGATTCGACCGGCGTACTCAGCCCTGCCCGCGGGAAATCCCCGGGGCGCGACTCGTCGATTGGTGAGTGACACGCGACGCAGCCGGCCATCGCTTCCGCGAGGTAGCGGCCCCTGGCGATGGCTTCGGGCGTATTCGGTGCAGTCATCTCGGGTGCGGGCCGCATCTTCGGATACACGCCATACATATAGGCCGGTACCCCGGCGACGACCGCGCCGACGAGCGCGGCAAGAGCGAGGAGGATCTTTCTCAACATGATGTGATTCGAGAGGCGGCGTGTCTGTGGGGTTCGGCTACGGGCGCTTCAGCGTCCTGACGTACGAACCCAGCGCATTGATCTGTTCGGGGGCCAAAACGTCCGCGAACGGCGGCATCGCTCCGCGGCCCGTGCGGATTGTAGCAATGAGTTCCTGGTCGGAGCGTGCGCGCTGCCATTCGGCGGCCGTGAGGTCGATTGGACGTGGTCCATTGACGACCATCGGCAGGCCCCCAGTTCCATTGGCGGCGTGGCACTTTGCGCACGCCTGCGCGAACAACGCCGGGGCGTCAATCGGGACGTGTTCGGCGGCCGGGGCAGACCGGGAACAGCCTGCGGCGCCTGTGCAGAAGACCAACCCGACAGTGCGCACAACACAACGCGCACGCCTGCTGAAAAGGCAGCTCAATGGGTCCTCCGGGATTCGAGTTGTGAAGTGTCTATTATATCGAGCAACCTCAGCTGTGTCATCAGCGGAGACCGGCTGAAAGTTTTTGTGGCGTCTGCTCCTACCCGACGGGAGGAACGGACGATGATCAGAAGCGGTCGGCCTGTATTCGGGAGACACCTGGCGGTGACGGTCGTGGTTTTGACGCTGGCGGCTGGAATGGCGACGGCAGCCCGCGTCCGCGCCCGAAGCAGGCCGGACTTCCAGGACTCTCTGTCGAACAACGTCCCTCATGTCAACCCGAGCGGAATCTCGACGACGTTTTCCACGCGCGGCTCCGTCGATCTCACCGGCGAGTATTTCCAGGCGCAGGGAACCAACGGCCGGAGCTGCTCGACATGTCACACGCCGCAGGACGCGTGGAGCATCAATCCAGGCACGATTGGGTTGCTGTTCGAGCAGACGGGCGGCGCGCATCCTATCTTCAACCCGCTTGACGCGGACAACCCCGACGCAGATCTCTCCAGCGTCGAGGCGCGGCGCGCGGCCTACAGCATGATGCTGACCCGTGGCGTCTTCCGGCGCGGTGGCGCACCGCGGGCCGAGCGCGAGTGGGACGTCGTCGCCGTCGATGATCCGCACGGCTTCGCGACCGTCTCGAGGATCGTTCAGTGGCGCCGCGCGATCCCGACAATCAACTTCCATCTTGGCAGCGCGACCATCAACTGGGACGGCGGCAACACCATCGGCATCGATCAGCGCGCGGGCCTCGAGAACCAGGCCGCGCGAAACGTGACCGGCGGTCAGCAGGGGCCGCCGGCCCCACCGCAGGTGATCACCGACATCGTCGATTTCGAGACGACGCTTTCGACGGCGCAGGCGATCTCGTTCGCGGCCGGTCGCCTCAATGCGGGCGGGGCGCGAGGCGGTGCGGAAGCCCTCTCGCAGATGACGCGGGCCGCCGGGCGGTTCGACCTGTTCGACGCGTGGAGTGACTCCCCGGTCCCGGGTCGCGCGCAGATCGCGCGCGGGCAAGAACTGTTCAACAATCCCAACCCAGGCGGCCGCACGTGCAACGCGTGTCACAACTCGAAGAACAACGGGACGAACACCAACAACCTGATGTTCGACATCGGGGCCGCGTCTGCCGAGGCACGCACGCCGGATCTGCCTCTCTATACCGTCCGCAACCGGGCGACGGGCGAAGAGCGTCAGCTGACCGATACGGGCCGCGGCAACGTGACCGGCCTGTGGAGCGATCTCGGACGCTTCAAGACACCGACGTTACGCGCGCTCGCGGCGCGGGCGCCCTATTTCCACAACGGCATCGCGGCGACGCTCGAAGATGTCGTGCGCCACTACGAGAGGCACTTGGGTTTTGTGTTCACCGATCAAGAGCGTGCCGACGTCGTCGCGTTCCTGAAGGCCTTGTGATTTGGCCACACGAGGCCGCGCACGTTAAATCACTGATCACTAATCACTCATCCTTGAATCACTCATCCTTGAATCACGAATCCTTGAATCGTTCGGATTAGGGATTTGGATTCGTGATTCAGGATTCAGGATTCAGGATGAGTGATTCAGGATGAGTGATCAGTGATTAGTGATTGATCTCCGCTACCGAATCATCGCGGCGACGAGGGGGTTCACAGTTGCAAGGTCTTGTTGTGCAACGGCGACGAAGGTAGGAGAAGGAAGCGTCAGGTCAGCGAAGACAATTGAACCGCCCTGGCTGCAAAACACCTGCTCAACCTCATTGGTCCTCACCGTCGCGAGAATGTTGCCGGCCGCGTTCCGGAATCGCACGAGGTATTCGAATGCCGGCGATGGGCTGTTTTCAATCGTGCAGAAGTTTGACAGACCACTCACGTTCGCGGTCGGGATGCCTTGAGGAAACCCGGGAACACCAGACAGCAGAGTGGGCAGCCGAACACCCGTCACCGGATCCGGATCTGCGTCCCGATCCGTCGCGCCAAAGATGAGCGCATCACGACCAGGCCCACCGATGAACGCCTCGCTTCCATCGCCAGGCGCCCAGAGATTCACATCGTCGCCCTGTCCGCCGAACATGATGTCGCTGTTCGGGGGCCCGCCGGGCGCCGCACCGCTGTCCGGGCCGCCGAGGATGATGTCCGAACCTTGACCGCCGTCGATCACGTCGCTGCCGTTCAAACCAAAGATCACGTCATTGCCACGGCCGCCTATCAGGACGTCGGTACGGTTGAGCGACTGATTTGCCGCGGCGCCGCCCTGAATCGCCGCGTTGTCTTGTCTGTCATCGTCGGCTCCGATCAGAAGCTGCGGCCCTTGGCCGGCCTGGATCCGTGCCGCCTCCGTTGGACGCGCGGGAACCAAAAACACACCCAGAAGCGCGACCGAAAGGCCGGCTGCCAGCGTGGATACCCCGAAACGAGAAATCGATTCTGCCTTCTTCACCATGTCCTCCACTTTAGAATTTACGGTCGCGCTGCGAGAGTCGCAGACGACTTGCCCGCATTTCACGTAATCTCCGCTCCCGCTCGAATATTCCGACTGGGCCGCCGACTCGTGTGAACGAATCGTCTTGATTTGCGCGGCGAGTTCTGTCCAGACAATGAAGACGACGAAGGGGAGCAGCGCGCCGTCCGCCGCCGGGTTTTCGGCGCTGCTGCCGCCAGCCCGCAACACTGCTACGCCGTCCCTCCTGATGGATTCGCGCTCCTTCAAATCCTCACGCGATCTCGGTCGTCGCATCTCTGATCGCGAGCCGGGCCACTGCGTCGTGCTGTCACGCATGTTGCACGACGCTGATGTATTCGCCGATCAGAGGACAACATCCTTCGAAACGGAAGAGCCATGCCTCTCAATAAATGCGATCGCCCGCTTCTGCGCACGAAGCGAACGGCGTTGTCAGCCATTCTTCTTCTTGTCGTCGGTTCAGTGTCATCGGCGGGAGCCCAGGAGTTGATGCCGCCGACTGCAGCCGGCTGGTCTGGGTTTGCTGCGCGCGCCCAATCCGCGCCGGGAGTCGACGTCTCGCAGGGCACGTCCGGCTACTCGCTGAACATCTACGGCAATGGCGTATCAAGCGTCTACGGCGGATGGACGACGCACATTCAAGGGTTGGCGAGCGGAGGTTACTATCGGTTCAGGGCGAGAGCTCTGCCGTTCGACATCGTGTCGCTTCGTGAGTCGGTGACGATCGTTCTTCGCTGGCGCGGTGCCTTTGGCGACGAGGTGAGTCCTGACTATGTCTGGGATTACCGTGTGCAGACAGACGGTAGCCTGGTGTTCGATCGCGTGATCCAGACACCGCCCGGCACGAGTGGCGTCGACATTCAGCTGGTGCTGCAGTGGTCTTCATCCGGTCGAGTCAGTTTTGACGGATTGAGCTTCACGCCGGCGACACGCCCGACGGCGCGTTCCGTCCGCGTCGCTGCCATCTACTACAGACCAGCTGGGACTGGCACCGGTCGCGAGGCGGTGCAACAGGCGGCCGCTTATGCCGAACAAGTGGCGTCGGCGCATCAGCCCGACGTCATGGTTCTTGGAGAAATGCTGAACGTCTTTGGCGCCGGCTCTTACGACAGCAAGGCCGAGACTGTGCCAGGGCCGAGCACGGACGTGATGGCCGCTGTCGCCCGCGGTCATCACGTCAATCTCGCGTTTGGAATCCTCGAACGTGAGGATACCCGTCTCTACAACACGGCCGTCCTGCTCGATAGAAACGGCAACATCGCCGGCAAATACCGCAAGGTGCAGCTGCCTCTCGTTGAGGCGTCGGCCGGGATATCGCCAGGCGATGCCGTGCCGGTCTTCGACATCGACATCGGCCGTGTAGCGCTCCTGATCTGCCACGACACCTCGTTTCCTGAGCCCGCGCGCGAAGCCGCACTGCAGGGGGCGGAGCTGCTGCTTGTTCCGATATGGGGAGGCAAATCCGCGCTCGTGCACGCGCGTGCGGTGGAACACGGCATCTATCTGGCGGCTTCAGGCTATGACTACGCGAGTGAGGTCGTCGGACCCCTTGGAGTGCTCAGCTCCGCAAATATGACCGGACCCGACGTGGCGATTGCGAACATCGACCTCAGTCAACGGGTTCGCGAGATCTGGCTTGGTGACTGGCGCGACAGCTCGAACAAGGAGCGGCGGAGCGCTCCATACACGTCTCCCGTCAGTCCTACTTCACCTCCGGGTGAGCCCCCGCCCCCGCCCCCGCCGGATCAGATTCCTCCGGTCGTCTCCCTCACTTCTCCGGCATCCGGCGCGACGATATCCGGGTCGGTGAACGTTGCGGCCAGCGCGTCAGACAACGTCGGGGTGGCGCGGGTGCGCTTCATGCTGGATGGTACGCAGCTCGGCGTCGACGACACGACGGGTCCTTACGCAGTGGTCTGGAACACGGCGACTTCGGCCAACGGTCCGCACACGCTCGTCGCGACCGCATTCGACGCGGCGGGCAACAGTGCGTCGTCTTCCATCCCCGTGAACGTCTCGAACGGCAGCACACCTCCAGCAGCGGCCGTGCCAGGCACGATTCAGGCGGAGGATTACGACAACGGAGGCGAAGGGGTCGCGTATCACGATACGACCGCGGCGAATAGCGGCGGACAGTACCCGCACGGACGGCGTGGACATCGAAGCGTCCTCGCGATACGGGTGGAGGCTTCAATGTCGGATGGATGGATCCGACCGAGTGGTTGAACTACACCGTGTCGGTTGCGACCGCGGGGAGTTACACGCTGACCGCTCGGGTCGCGGCAGAGGGCGCCGGCGGGACGTTCCATGTCGAGTTCGCCGGCATCGATGCAACTGGACCGCTGACCATCCCGAACACGGGCGGGTGGCAGGCGTGGACCAACGTGACGGCAACGGTGACGCTCGCCGCGGGCGTGCAGTCGATGCGCGTCGTCGTCGATCGCCGGCCCGACAGGCTATGTCGGCAATTTGAATTACATCAAACTCGAAAACGCGACTCTCACCGGGGCTGGCCGTGCCGGGCACGATTCAGGCGGAGGATTACGACAACGGAGGCGAAGGGGTCGCGTATCACGATACCACCGCGGCGAACAGCGGCGGACAGTACCGCACGGACGGCGTGGACATCGAAGCGTCGAGCGATATGGGCGGTGGCTTTGACATCGGATGGGTGTATCCGACCGAGTGGTTGAACTACACCGTGTCGGTTGCGAGCGCGGGGCGCTACACGTTGACCGCTCGGGTCGCGGCACCGGTGGCGGGCGCGACCTTCCACGTCGAGTTCGCGGGCATCAACGTGACTGGGCCACTGACCATCCCGAACACGGGCGGGTGGCAGGCGTGGACTAACGTAACTGCAACGGTGACGCTCGCCGCGGGCGTGCAGTCGATGCGCGTCGTCGTCGATGGCAGTCCGACAGGCTTCGTCGGAAACCTGAACTACATCAGGCTGGAGAGCGCGACGAATCCGCGGCGTCGTCATAACGTCCGCGGCGAGTGAGAACCTCAGCGAGAAAGGCGGAACGCCGCCATCTCGTGGTCGTTGCGCACCAGTAGGACGTCCCGGACAACCACCGGGTGGTTCCATGTTTTGCCCTCCAGTGCCTCCGGAAAACGCGCGACCTCAGTGAACTGATCGGGCGTCGCCTTGACGAGCGCGAGATCGCCTTCCTCCGACAGCACCAGGAGGAGGTCCTGGTCTGCAAGCAGCAGGAGCTGGCCGTTGCCGTAGCGGCCGCCCTTCCACTTGCGCGTGCCGTCCTGAAGGTCGATGCACGAGAGGATGCTTCCGTCGAAGCCGTAGGCGTGGCCGTTGTGCACGACGAAGTCGTTGAAGTACGGCTTCAGCCCGATCGACGTCCAGCGCTCCGATGCCGTCCATCCGCCGGCCTTGTGCGTGATCGAAATGCGGCGCAGGCCGATGCCGCCGTTCATGGAGATGGTGTTTACCAGGACGTCGCCGTCGGTCACAGCAGGCTGCACGATCGCGCCGCCCTCCCACGCGTACTGCCACAGAACTTTTCCAGTGGCAGGGTCGACGCTGATCGTGCCGGGTCCGCTCATGAACACGACCTGCTCGACGCCGTCGATCGTCGCCAGCTGTGGCGAGCTGTAGCTGAAGCCGCCCAAGCCGCCATTCCAGCGCGGCGCTCCCGTCCCGACGTCGTAGGCAGCGAGCTTCCCGCCCGCCGCGACGATGACGACCTCGCCGACGACGAGCGGCGAACTCGCGAAGCCCCACATCGGCGTCTTGACGTGGACGTCGGAGGCGGCATTGCGCGACCAGACGACCGCGCCGCTGATCGCGTCGAGCACGTTGAGGATCCCGGTTCCGCCGAAGCTGTAGACGCGACCGTTGCTGAGCGTCGGCGTTCCGCGCGGGCCTGCGCCGCCGTTCGATTCCCAGAACCGGGTCGCGTCGCGATGCCGCCAGACAGTCTCGCCGGTGGTCATCCTGTAACAGGAGACGACCTCGTCGCCGCCGCGCTGCTCCTGGGTATAAAAGAGGTTGCCGCTCACGGCGAATGACGACCAGCCCGGTCCGACCGGACGTCGCCAGAGCTGAACCGGCGGCGACTGCGACCAGTCTGTCGCGATCCGCACGCCGCGAAGCACGCTGTCGCGCTCAGGCCCGCGGAAGCCAGGCCATTCCGCCCGCCTTGCCGGTGCGGCCGGAGCGGCGGGTTCGGGCGCGGCCGCTGCTGGCGGCGCAGATGCTTTGGCCGAGTCTGCCGCTGGACCCGTGGCGGGTGCCGTAGATATCTCCGCCGGCGCCGCCTTCGGTTCGTCGACGGACTGAGCGAGGAGTTGTTCCTCTGGAGTCTTCGTCCACCGCCAGTGGAAATCCGACCTCCCGCTCGCGGTGATGCCGCCGGTGCGAACGAGCATCCATGGCACGCATCCGAGCAGGACGGCGATGATCACCGCGATGCCGCGAGCGGCGGGTGCAAGGCGATCCCTGATGGCCGCCCAGCCCACGAGCGCGACGCTGAGAGTTGGAATCGCGAGGATGTAGCTCAGATTGCCCATTGCGCCGCCGGCAATCGACGGGTGGACGACGAACTTCTCCGCGAACACGGCGGCGACCATCAGTACAATCGCGCCAATTCGCTCGTACCAGCGCGCGCGGCTGAAGAGCAGCCACCACAGGATCACAATCAGCGCGCAGATGGCAGCCCCGATCATCCCATCGCCGGCGTATGCGGGCGCGAAGGCAGGCATGACATATCCGACCAGCACCAGCACGGTAGCGACCGCAACGCCGGGCCATAGCCGCAGCGGCTTTCGAGAGCGTGGTTCGTTGGTGTTCATTCAGGGTGCCTCAGTCGTAGCCAGTCTACGGCGGTTAGACGTAGAACGTCTACGGCTTGTTCCTTCGCTCGCAGGCTTCGCGTGTCGAGCTACGGCGCGGCAGGCTCGAGTTTTCGATGGTTCGCTGCAAGCGAAATCAGCTTGCCGCGCCGAAGCTTGCCTGCGCAGGCCGCAAGCGAACGGGGCCTGCCGCGCCGAAGCTTGCCTGCGCAGGCCGCAAGCGAACGGGGCCTGCCGCGCCGAAGCTTGCCTGCGAAGGTCGCAAGCGAACGGGGCTTGCCGCGCCGAAGCTTGCCTGGGAAGGCCGCAAGCGAAGGCGGGCGCGCACTTGACCCCGGGCCGCTTCGAGAACCATTCTGAAACGTCATGTTGCCGGTAGAGCGGGAAATCGCCGCCCTGAAGTTCCTCGACGGCCTATCGTCTCATTTGAAGGATGTCCGGGAGCCGCACAAGGCGCTGCGGCATGCGCTTCGTGATACGCGCGAGTTCTTCCGCGCATCGCACGGCTGCATCGCGATGCTTCGGGTGGGCCGCTCGGAAGCCGACCTCCTGTTTACGCTGCCAAAGCACACTGGCTGGGATCGGGTCGTGCTCGCGCGCTACATCCGCCGCGCACACCCGCCGGTCCAGCCGGACATGTTGATGGGAGCTGTCCGCCGGCGAGGCGGTGCCTGGGGTGCGATGGCCCTGGTCGCTCCCGGCCGCGCGTTCGACCGGGAGGATCGACGCCTGATTACGCGCATCGCCGCCGTTCTGTCGGCCGCCGTTCATCGGATCGACAGCGATCGACTCCTTGGCGTGCGCGATCGGATCGACCGGAAGATCATGGAACAGATCCATCCCAAGGATCTCTTCTACCAGATCATGGACGGTATCCGATCGCTGACCCTCTACGATCACTCGTCGGCGCTGCTCATCCGTGAAGAGGATGAGGCGGCGTTGCGGGTGGTCGCGGAACAGATCGCGTGGACAAAGGCGAAGAGCGAGCGGATCGGACTACGGATACCGATTACGCGAGACGCGGCAGCGCTGCTGCAATCGGAACAGGTGTATGGCTTCGATCGCCACGGCGACAGCTGGCAGGAATGGCGAGGGCGGCCGGCCGGCGCGCTGGCGTCGATGCTCGACTACAACAGCAGCGAGAGCCTTCGGGAAGCCTCGATGCTGTGTGCCCCGCTGGTGACGCGGGACAGTCTCGTCGGCGTCCTCAAGATCGCGGCGCGCCACCCGGAGCAGCTCAAACCGTTCGACGCCGAGCTCGTCGAACATTTTCGATCGCAAGCTGCCATCGCCATCCAGAACCTGCATCGCACCGAGTCGCTTCGCGCCCGTGTGGTGACAGCGGAGCGCAAGCACGCGATGGCCGATCTGGCGAGGAGCGTGTCTCATGACCTCAACAACGCGCTCGGATCGATGCTGCCGCTGATCCAGCAGATGCAGGCGGACCTTTGCACTGGTCTGGTAACCCCGGTCGTGTTTGCGGAGGATCTCGAACACGTACAGAAGTCGTTGCAGGTCTGCCGGCGAATTTTTGGGGGGATGCTGACGTTCTCGCGGAATGCGGCTCGGCGGAGCGGGGCTGGACACATCCGGCGCGCCATCGAGACTGCGACGGCCATCCTGAAGTACGGCATCAGCCGCAGCGCGATCGAGCTGCACGTGAACGTGCCGGATGAGATTCCTGAAGTCGCCTGCAGCCAGAGCGATCTCGAACAGGTCTTTCTCAACCTGCTCACGAACGCACGTGAGGCCACGCCGCAGGGAGGCCGGATCACGGTGACCGTTCGCCCCGTCGATCGACTCGTCGAAATCTCGATCGCCGATAGCGGCTCCGGCATTTCCGCGGAGAATCTGCCGCGAGTGCTGGAGCCGTTCTTCACGACGAAGCCGGACGGCAACGGCCTCGGCCTCTCAATCTGCCGCTCGGTTCTCTGGGAAGTCGATGGCTCGCTGACGATTGAGAGCGAGCCCGGCAACGGCACTGTGGCCCGCGTTCGCGTTCCAGCGGCGGTGTCGCAGCCGCACGCGCAACCGCTATGAGAAAGGCGCGCATCCTCGTCGTCGACGACGAGCCAGGAATGCTTCGGGCAGTCGAGCGTGTGCTGAGCGCTGATCATCACGTGATCGGCACGCGGCTCGCTCGCGAAGCGCTGGCGCTGGCTGACGAGTTCCGTCCGGAACTCGCGATCCTCGACATCCGCATGCCGGATTTCGACGGCTTCGAGCTGATGGCGCGGCTCAAAGCGCGTCTGCCTGCGCTCGACGTCATCCTGATGACGGGCAGCGTCGACGATCTCGACGAGAAACTGGTCCGGGCCATCCGCAGTGCGGCCTTCTACTTTATTCAGAAGCCGTTCGACCGGGAGGTGCTCAGGACACTCGTGGAGCGGTGCGTCGAGCTGCGCTGGCGGCGTGAGGACCATCGTCAAACCCTGAAGCGGCTGGAAACCGAGATGGCGGAAGCGCGGGCCTTCCAGCAGAGCCTCCTGCCGGCTCGGGAGAGCGTGGTGAACCGTGTGTCGGTGTGCTGCCGATACACGCCATGTTCAGCGCTGGGCGGAGATCTCTATGACTATGCCCGCGCGACTCGGGGACAGACCGCACTGCTGATTGCTGATGTTTCCGGTCACGGTGTGTCGGCGGCGATGCTCACGGGCATCGTGAAGAGCGCGTTCCACGCGTCGCACGTTGACGAGTTCGAGCCACTGGCTGTCGTTCAGCGCGTGTCAATGGGCCTGGCGGCATTCAATGCCGATCGGTTCGTTACGCTGATCGCTGCTCTGATATCTCCAGACGAAGGCCTCCTGCGCTATGTCAATGCTGGCCATCCCCCGATCCTTCTGTGGGGGCGCGCGCGTGAACCGCGGTGGCTCCCCAGTACCGGGCCGCTCGTCTCGCCCGCGCTCCCGGCGGCCACTTGGGAAGCGCTGGTCGTGCCGATGCAGGAAGGGGAACACCTGCTGTTGTATACAGACGGTGTTTGGGAAACCCTGGCAGACGAGGATGGCCGCGCTGAAAGACGGTTCGAGAGCGCGATCGACCGGGCTTGCGACGGCGGAGCCGCGCTACTCGACACGCTTCTCGCCGACGTCTCTCACGAACTGGCGGGCCAGCTGCAGGCCGACGATCTCACCCTCCTGACGGCGAGTCTGCTCGATCCGAATGACCGAAAACGTCCCGAGTGAGCCCCATTCCCATGAAGGGACCAGTCGCGACTCGCTACCCCGACAGACCACCCGGTTGTTCACTTCGCTCGCAGGGGCGTGACATATCCGCGGGATCGATTGTGAGCTGCCGTGACTGAAGAATGCACGGCAGCCACTTCTCGTGTGCACGCTCGAGTCCTCGCGCACGGCCTCTGCAGGGCACGTGCGTGAAGCTTTAGCGAGCAACGGCCTTGTAGAAGAAGTAATCGGCCGTGTAAGGGATGAACGCCTTATGGCCGACGTCGGCGAGCACGTCACAACCCGTTGCAGGTGCTGACCCTCCGACCGTATTCAACCGCTGGATGAACGTCGCTTTCGCCAGGGTGTCGCCCCCGAATGGTCCGACGCGTTTCCCAACAGTCTGCAGCCGGAGCCACCCAATCGCGCCTGACGCGGTTGGGTCAGGAATGGAGCCTGTCAACCGCGCCCACACCGTGCTCGAATCCTGGGAGTCCTGCCACGTGACGCGTACGATGCCGCCCTCGTCAGGATTGGGGCTGAAGAAGTGGGTGGTGAGCTGGTCTCCCAGATCGCTAAACAATGTCGCCTGCGGCGTAAACAATGTCCAGGCGACCTGCCCCAGGGGGCCTGTAGGCTGGGGCTGGCAAACGTAATTCTGTGTGCCGACTCCGCGACCAAGGAGGAAAGCCTCATTCCCCTCTGGTACCTGAATGTCGGTGGGCACAGGTGGCGGTGTGACGCTCTGCGCGTGAGCTGCGTGTGGCAGCGCGATCGTGAGAGCCATCCCGAGAGCAGTGACGTAGTTCTTCATACCGTTTCCTTTTCATGTGAAGTGGGAACCCGAGGGGCGATGCTGTGGGAATCGACCCTGCCAGCATGACCTCTAATCAGCTGGCCCACTCCAATAGGTCGAAATGCGCGAAGTCTTTCCGCCACCCGCGCTTGATTCGTCAAGGGCAGAGTGGTTACTACCTCACCGCCGAGTGAGGTGCCGACCGAGTCGTCGGCCCCTGAGTGGGTTACGCAGAAATGGAGCGGATCACCGCTTCGAGTCCATCTACGACGTACGCCAGTCTGTTGTAATCGATCTTGTCGGGGGTGTCGTCGGCGGTGTGATACCAGGGATAGCGGAACGGCGCCGTGTCAGTGACCATCATGGCCGCGTAGCCCGCCTGCCAGAAGGCCCAGTGATCGGACCAGCCCACGCCCGGAATCGCCGCAGGAACGGCTGCCGACTGCAACGGAAATGATGTGCGCCGCTTGAAGGCGCGCCGCGCTTGCCACAGCAACCGTGCGGAGCCGATGTTCGCGACGAAGGCGATGAAGTTGCCGACGTCCGGAAGAAGCACGGCCATGGGCGCTGGATAACTCTGGCTGCCCTTCTCGTCCGAGTCAGTACCCCATCGTCTCGAGCGACAACATGCCGACCACGCGATCGCCACGCGCCCTGGCCGCGCTCGCATAGACCGCGCTGCCCATGTGGGCGGTCCGAAAGAATGGCGGTTCCTCGTTGACGAATGCGACGAAGTGAATCGTGCGCGGCCGCGGCATCCGTGCGAAGCGCCCCGCAAGCTCCAGTACGGCCGACACGCCACTGGCGTTGTCATTGGCGCCAGGGCAGGCGGACACCGAATCGTAGTGTGCACCGACGACGACAATTTCTCCGGCGCGGGCTGTGCCTTCGACGACTGCCTCGACATTGCTCAAGGGCAGCTTCGCCAACTCGAACGTCTGACGGCGCGGCGTGTAGCCGCTCGAGGTCAGCTGCGCGGAGATGTAGTGCGCCGCACGTTCCAGTGCTCCGTAGTGCCACAGGTTCCGCTCGCCGATGGTGGCAGCGAGCATCTCGACGTGCGCGCGCAGCCTGGGCGCCGCCGGATTCGGGGCCGCGATCGTTTGCCGCTCTCCAGTTCTCATCGTCTCGCCTTAACGCACGATCGTAGTCGCTAAATGAATGCGGGGGACTATTCCGGTCAGGGTTGCCTGCGGCAGGCTGGCCGCCGTCGCGGTTACGCCGCTACGGTGCGACACGGCGCCGTCCCTGCCAGGGCCAATCCATTTCGTGCCCACCTTCCTTACACGGGTCTGTTGTCACCTTTCGCGTGCGGTTTTCGATCACTCTGAGTGAAGCATTCTGATCGCAGGATGCTGCGATCTACGAGTTGATCGCCTACATAGTACGGGCACTTGCGCCCGACCATTGTCCGGCGCCACGCGCCGAGGAAGACTCTGCTTTTTCATGATTAATACGGCGCGGCGTACAAAGCTCATCTTCTTTCCACTCTTCGTGCTCGCGAGTTGTAGCAGCTATAAGAGTCCAGTGGCGCCGTCGACGGTGTCCCTTGTCGGCACCGTTACGGACCAGGGTGGCGCCAGGCTGTCGGGCGCAATTGTTCGAGTCGTTGACGGCGTGAACGCCGGCAAATCAACGACGACCAATAGTGATGGTGAGTACCGCTTCGAGGACTTGACAGCGGGCATCGGGAACATCACTGTCGCCGCCGACAGCTACGATTCGGCGACCACGACAAGCCGCATTGACGGTACGACGCCGCTGAATTTCATGCTGCGCACCAGCGCACCATGGAGCACAGCGGGGACAGGCAGCGCTGTCTTCGACATGCCCTCCTACGTCACGCGCGTCCGCATCGTTGGTGTCAATACCGGTGTCGCGTCCGATTTCATCGTCCGTGTCGGCGCGTGTACCCTCGTCGACGATCGCCTCGGCATGGGCCAGTTCCGGACGACCAGCGAGGGCAGCTATCTTGTCACCGAGGCCGGCAACCCCCCGCCTCCGCCGCCAACTCGCCTCGTCAAGATCGCAGGCTCGCCAAGCCTGTCATGGTCGCTGACCGAGGACCGAAGCGCGAGCGGAGGCATGCCTTGTTTTCTCGATTGAGATTTGCTCGCTGGGCTTCTGGAATGGGTTGTCGACGAGACGCACTGGTTGCAAGAGCTCGTGATCGACTGGCCCTCAGATCTCAAGCGCTAATTGACAGCGCAGCGGCTTGACAGGTCTTCTCGGCGGCGGCATTGTATTCCCAGCGCGCGCTGGGGCGCCTCCTGTCCGCGGCAAGGGATTTCCCACCCAGCCGGTTCGAGCCACACGTTCGAACCTTCTTCCAGCCTGCTGATCAGCGGACCTCAGGCGGTTTCGGAGGAAGGTCATGCCGCGCTCGATCACGTCCGATCTCACGCTCGACCATCTCAAGAAGGAAGCGAAGCGGTGGCTGAAGGCGATCCGCGCCAACGACGCGAATGCGCGCGCTCGTCTCAGGAACATCCTTCCACACGCGTCGTCGTCATCGACCCTGCGCGATGTGCAGCTCGCGATCGCGCGCGAGTTCGGGGTGGACGGCTGGACAACGCTGAAACGCAGGCTCGAGGATCGCGTGTCATTCCCTCGGATGGCCGATGAATCCCTAACGGAGGCCGTCTCGCGCTTCCTCGACAACGCATGTCCCGACCATCACGTGCGGGGTGGAACCGATCATGTCCGCGCCGCGCAGACCGCGATGCGGTTGCTGGCGCGCTATCCCGAGATCGCGACCGCGAGCTTCTACACGGCGGTGGTTTGCGGCGATCTCGACGCGGTGACTCAGACACTCGCGATCGAACCGGCGTGGGCGACGCGTCCGAACGGCGAGGCCGGGCGCGGGAGAACCGGCGTAGGCGGTGAGGGAGACCTGATCCGGAAGGATTGGGGCTCGAAGGGCTGGGAGCCGCTGTCTTACCTGTGCTTCACGCGTCTGCCGCTGCCGCCGGTGACCGCCAACGCCGTCGAGATTGCGCGAGCGCTTCTGGATCAAGGGGCGGACCCGAATGCCTACTTCATGGCTGGCGCTAGCAGCTACACGCCGCTCGTCGGCGCGATCGGCGAAGGCGAAGAGGGCCGGCCCGCGCATCAGCAGCGAGATGCGCTCGTCCGCCTCCTTCTCGAGCGAGGCGCCAACCCGTACGATTCGCAGGTCGTCTACAACATTCATTTCAACGGAAACGTGCTCTGGTTTCTCGAGCTGATCTACCAGCACACGGTCCGAGTCGGCCTGGACGCGGACTGGAAGGATCCGGAATGGCAGATGCTCAGCGCCGGCGGTTATGGAACCGGCGCGCGGTGGTTCCTCGACATCGCCGTCGAGCACGACGACGTGCGATTGGCCGAGTGGTGCCTGTCGCATGGCGCCAATCCGAACTCGGCACCCGGCTCGGCAACGGCGAGATCGTCAACGGTCACTCTATGAGGAGGCCGGTACTGCGCGGCCACGTCGACGTCGCGGAGCTGCTCGTCCGATACGGAGCCATGCGATCCGCGATGCCGGTGAATCCGATGCAGCGAGTGATTGCTGCCTGCGCGCGCGACGACACAGCCGCGATCCGCGACGAGATCACCAGGCACCCGGAGTTCCTGCGGTCCCATGAAGCGCTCTTCGCCGCGACGAGATACGACCGGCGCGAGGCGGTCGAGCTGTTGCTCGATCTGGGCACTTCGCCAGACATCGAGAGCCCCGCGGGCGAGCGTGCGCTTCATATCGCGGCGTATCACGATGCCGTGAACGTCGGCGAGCTTTTGATCGCGCGCGGCGCTAATGTCGATCCGATCGGCAGACAGTACGACAACACGCCGCTCGGCGGTGCAATGCACTGCCAATCCACGCGCATGGTTACCCTGCTCGCCCGTCACAGCCGCAGCGCGTGGGAGGTCGGCTACTCGGGCCAGGTGGATCGGCTTCGCGAGCTCCTCGCTGAGAAGCCCGAACGTGCCCGCGGCTACGACGGCGAGACGCTCCTCATGTATCTACCGCCGGATGATGAAACCAAGGCGCTGGAGGTAGCCGGGCTGCTGCTCGAGCACGGGGCGGACCCGACGGTCAAGGATCCGCAGGGTCTGACGGCAGCCGACAGGGCCGAACGAAACGCCATGTACCGGGTGACGGCGTTTCTGAGAGATGCGGAGGGGCGACACGAAGAGGCGCAATAGCTCGCGGTGAATCGTTCTGCGAGCTGAGGCGGATGGTGGGCCCATTGCAGTTGCTCGAACGGCGCGGATGAACGCTCGTCGCTCCCCGCGCACGTCTTTGGCTCTCTACTGAGCGGTCAGGAACACGCGCATCCGCTCGAGTTCCGCGTCGAGCGCGGCGGAGAATCCGCGATCGCGCGGGCGCCACTGCACGTAGCTGCATTCGGCATCCATTTCGCCGCCGCTGCTCGAGATGTTGGCCCAGCCGACGACGCGATCGCGCCACACCATCGGCAGCGCGTAGTACCCCAGCTTGCGCTTCGATGTCGGTGTATACGCCTCGAAGCGATACGCCCAACCCCACAGCATCTCGAAGCGGCGGCGGTCCCACACGACCGGATCGAAAGGCGCCAGCAGGCGGACGACGTCGCCGGCGGGCTCGCAGGAGACAGTCTCATCCGCCGGCCAGTACCACGCCACTCCATCGACCCGCCCGTGGGAAAGTCGCTGGCGTGCCCGCTCGAGCGCCGATGGCAACACGCCGCGCCACTGCGGGACGGCGTAGCGGAGGCGTCGGACCACGACCGCGAGGCTGGCCGCCGGCAGCGGCGCGTAGGTGCGAACGACGGTGTCGACGAGCGCGTCCACGCGCGCGCGCCGTTCGACCGGGCCCGTCGGGCTGGCGCCAGGGTCGCGGGGGGCATAGATCCGGATGCCTGCCTCGCGGCGGGCGACGCGCAGCTGGCCCTTGTAGTGCAAGGCATCGAGCAGGTGGGTGGTGGCATTCGATGACCCGCCCCAGTAATTCGTCACCGTGCCGTGCGAGAAGTGCGCATCGACGTCTCGCGGATGCACCGCGCCGTGCTGCCGCACGAAGGCGAGCACCGCCTCGGCCCGCGTGTTCCGAGGCGAGGGCCACAGCGACGCGACCGAGCGCGGATGCATGAGCGCGTGAAGCGATCGCGTGACGAACCCGTAATTGATGAAGACATCCTCCTCGACGTCGAGCGACGGGTACAGCCGCTCGAGGTCGCCCGCCCGATAGCCGTGGACCCGCGGCCGGAGCGTCAGATCCTGCGCGCGCGCCGGCGCGCGAATCGGATCGGCTTGTACGAATCCAAGCGCGTCGATCGCACGTGCGAGAGTCGTGGACCGGCCGAGGCTGCGGGTGACGGCCATGCGCCGTAGATCGTCGAGGGTCGTTTCCAGAGACATCGGGTCAGACGGATCTTACAGTCGTTCTGCGCCCGGTTCCCCGACGGTTGGTCGACGCGTTAGGGACATGGCAGTGACGACTCACCACTTCGCCTTCCGAATCTCGAGCGGTTGCGCCGAGTAGGGCACGAGCGCGACGGTCTGGCGCCGCGCTTCACCTTCGATGATGCCAACGAGTTCACGCGGATCTAGTCGACGGATGGGAGTCGACCGGCGTTTGGGTCCCTGCTGCGGGGGGACTCCGATACGAACCTCATTCAGAAGGCCGCCACAGGCGCAGGCTCCGCTGAGACACGGGGGACCCTGAAGTTCACGAACTGCTGACGAGCTGGTCTCTTGGACGGAAAGGAGAGAGCCCGCGTTGACTTGGCTCCTTAGCGCGTCGGCCGTTTCGTATTCACCTCGACGGCGGGATGCGCGCGGCGGAATCCGGCGACGGCTGTCTCCGTGACCGCCGTCCCTGACAGATCCACACTCCTCAACCCTGGAATGCTCCCGATACGCTGCAGGCCCCGATCGGTCACGGCCGTCTCCGACAGTATCAACGTGTCGAGGCGTTTGACCTTCTGCAGCTCCGCAAGACTCGCGTCCCCGACCCGAGTATTGGCGAGATCGAGAATTTTCAGATCGTCGTCAGCGAGCGCACCGAGGCCGACTCCGGTGATCTTCGTGTCCCGCAGCACCACGACCCTGAGCGGCATGGACTTAAGGTATGCCAGACCGAGATCGTCGATGGCAGTGCCCGTCAGTTCGAGTCGCTCAATCGGCAGTCGTGCGACGTGCTCGAGTCCTGCGCTCGTCACGTTCGTGCGGCCGAGATCGAGTTGGAGCAGCGCAAGTTTGCCGAGATGCTTCAACCCATTGTCGCCGACACGCGTCGAGGCGAGGAGGACTGACGTGACGGCGCGGAATTCATCGCCCGCGATCGGGCGTAGATCGTCGTCGGTCGCGTCCGTTCCTCTCAGGTCGAGCTGTGTGCCACCGAGCTTGAGGTAGTCGCGTAAGGGTAGCTGCTCGGGGCGCAGAACCATCAGGGCGGCAGCCAGCACGCAGACAATCGTGCTTATGACCATGCCGATATCAGTGTCGCCATGGAGTTTAGACGTGTCCGCTGGCGTTCAGGACGGCTCCTTGCGGACCGTCTCCTAGGTCTTCTTGACCACCTCAACCGAACAGGTCTTGTTAGACGTGTTGCCGCTGCCATCGGTGGCCGTCACGGTCCACTCGATGGTGTTCCTGACCCCGCCCGGGTTGAGGATCGTAATCGAGTCCCCTGAGAACGACACGACACACGAATCGCCTTTGTCGACGATCTTTCCGCTTCCATTGACCGTGTAGCACCGGAAGCCCGTGACTTTGGCCACCGGCGCCGCATCGCAGACGTCAACGGCCGTTGCCGTGAACGAAATGGGAGCGTCGCTCGGCACGATGGTTGGAGGAGCGTTGCAGGAAATCACAGCCGGCGTCGTGTCCTGAACGGTCACACTCTGCGTGGCGCTCGACTGATGGCTGCTGTCGTCGGTGGCGGTCCACGACACGCCGGTTGTGCCGAGTGGAAACAAGGCCGGAGCGTTGTTGCCAATCGTCAGGGTCGAATCGCACAGGTCGCTCGCTGTCGGCGTGCCGAGAGTAACCGGCGTTCCTGAAGGCGACGTGCACTCGGCGACGACAGCTGACGGCGCCGTAATCGTGGGCGCCAGCGTGTCAACGATAGAGAATTGCGGCGATACGTTGAAGAAGCACGCGTCGGTCGGTACCAGCTTCAGCCGGCCCTGAGTCGTCAGCGTCTTCGGCACGGTCACCGACTCCGAACCGTCGTTCGCCGTGCTCGCGACGAGGGTGGCGAAGCTGCCGCCGTTGTCGGTGGATGATTCAATCGCGACATTGGCCGCGAGGCTGCCGCCGCCGACCGTCCACTGGACATTGGCGGTTCCGCCGCATTCGAGATTGCTGGAGGCCGCCGGGAACGTGAAGGCGAACGGTGCGCCGCTCACGGTCACGACCATCGAGTCATAGTCCACGCCGCCGCCCGCCGCCTGATTGTCGCGCGCGGTCACGCGGAAATTCAGCGTGCGATCGACATTCGCCAATGTTTCCCACGGAGTTGCTGCACCCGAGAGGATATCCACCAACCGCGGGAAGGTTCGTGACGGGCTGCTCGTCGCGGGCCGCGAACGGAACAGCGGACCCGTCGTGTTGCCGCCCGCCGGCAGCTGTCCCCATGGGCCGGCGTCGAACTGCTCCCAGTTGTAGGTCACGGCCTGACCGTCGGGGTCCGATCCCGTTGCCGTGAGGGTGAAGGGCGTGTTGCGGGGAATGGTGCAGTCGGGACCCGCATTGATGTTTGGCGGGTTGTTGCCGGTCCCGGTCACCGTGCCGCACGTCGATCCGTTGCCGCTGGTGCGAAACGCGACGATTTCATCATAGCTGCGCGTGTGGAAGTAGGCATCACTGTTATTCTGAACGTTGTCGGGCGAGCAGATTCCCGCATACGCCATGATCGTCGACCCGCTGCCGGGCTCGTAGGCAGCGGCGGCCTGGAACTGGGCAGCAGCGGAACAGCTTCCATTATTGGACGTCCAGGTGTGGTTGCCCGAGAACTGATGCCCGATTTCGTGAGCGACATAGTCGACATCGAATGGATCGCCGGACGGATTCGCGCTTGACGTGAACCCGCGGGCCTTCGACGCGTCGACGCAGACCACGCTGCCGCTGGCCACCCCGTTGGAGCCGCTGGCGCTCCGGTGCACCACGTGGCCGACGTCGTAGTTGGCAGCACCAGGGTTCGCGTTCATGACGGTCTGATTCTCGGTTCGGAAGTCGCCGCTCGTAAAAGGATCGGTCGTCGGGTCGTCGAAGATCCGAGTGGCCGTCAGATTCAACCGAATCTGCAGCTCCCGCTCGTAGATCCCGTTCACCCGATTCATCGTCGTGGTGATCTGCGCGACGGTGTTGGCGTACCGGCCGTCGCCGGATTCCCATCGAAGAACTGGGTGTACTCCCCGGTTGCGCTGACGGCCAGTCTGTAGGTCCTTAGCTGCGTCCCTGACGGATTCAGCGCAAGTATCCCGATCCCGTGTCGGGATCAACAGTTCCGGCACCTCGCGACAATCAGGGTCATGTCGTCGCGCTGTTCCTGCGGACTGAAGCGGCGGACGCCGTCGTAAATGGCGGCGATCAGATCTCGTGGCGGCAGCTCGCGATGCGCGTGCAGCGTCTCGACGAGCCGTCCTTCCCCGAACTCGTCGTACTGGGCGTCGAAAGCCTCGGTGATCCCATCGGTGTAGATCGCCAGGAGATCTCCAGCGCAGAGCCGGAGCTCCGCCGTCCGGCACTCCCACGTGGGGAACATGCCCAGCACCGTGGCCGTCGGCTCGAGGCGTTCGACCTCACCCGCGCGCCGCAGCAGCAGCGCCGGCAAATGCCCGCAGTTCGCGTAGCGCAGGCGTCCCGCTCGATCGTCGAACTCCGAATAGAAAAAGGTCGCGTAGGCATTGTCGGCCGTACTCTCGTAAAAGAGCCGGTTCACGGTCTGCAGAAAGCGCTCGGGCTGATCGACCGCCGTGGCGCATTGACTCCGCAGATTGGCCTGAAGGTTGGCCATCAGCAGCGCGGCAGGCATGCCCTTGCCGGCGATGTCGCCGATGACCAGCCCGAGACGATCCTGCCCGAGATCGAGGAAATCGTAGTAATCGCCGCCGACCCTGAGCGTCTGGACGCATGCGCCTGCGTACTCCAGCGTGCGCATCGGCGGAAGTCGCTGAGGAAAGAGCCGCGCCTGCACCTGCATGGCGATCTCGAGTTCGTGGGCGGCGCGCTGCTCGGCCTCCTGCTTCTCCGCGGCGGCGCGACGTTGCGCCTCAACCGCGCGGCTGACCTCATCGAAGCTGACCAGGGCGAACGAGTTTCGATCGACGTCCTCGAAGCGGGTGAAGACGCCGCCCCACGCGGATCGGTCCGGTCCGGTTGTCGAGTGCACTGACGATCGATCAGCTTCAACGCCCGTCTGCTCGTAGACGACCCGTCGCAGACGTGGTGCGCTTCGGAAACGAACGCCACGCCGCCGCCACTCGGTGTAGGTGGCGGGCAAATCCTCGGTCACGAACGCGACCTGTGTCGCGCGGCCGACGAGCCGGGCCTGGGGAGAGTCGGGCTTGGCCTGGATCAGCGTGAGCACCGCCGTGCCGTCCGGCGGAGCGACTGCCAGCAACCGCTCACCGGACCCGACACGAGCGTCGAAGGCGATCCGGAATCCGAGTGTGTTCAGGTAGAAGTCAAGGCTGCGCTCCTGATCCTTGACGTAGATGTTGACAGCGTGGACACGGAGGTAGGGATCCGTCATGGTCAACGTCGCTCGTTGTCGTAATCGCCCACTGGTATTCTACGGGGAACGAGGACGTTACGCTGCGGGAAGGGAGTCAGCCGTGGATCGACCCTGAACGAGCCGCCCTCCGGCGAGCTTCGCTATCGTCGTTGGTCGAGCCAGTCCACATCTCCGGTGTCGGCGAAGCGCTTCGAAGCAGACTCCGCGATCGCCGCATCCTCGACTTTTGCCAGCGGTGTGTAACGTGGGTGGCGCGACTCCCGATAAGGATCGTTATGCTTCGCGTTATAGCAGCAGATCAGCGACCAACGCGGATGCTCGGATCGGTTCTGATCGGACCGATGCAGGAGATTCGCGTGGAAGAAGAGCGTGTCGCCCGGCTCCATCTCGACGTGCACTAACGGCAAACGCTCGGCGATCTCCGCCACGCGTTCGGGATCGGCACCTGATTGATCGCCGGTCCGCACGTGGTTCACGCGGCCACAGAGGTGAGAGCCGCGAAGGACTTGAAGGCAGCCGTTCTCGCGCGTGGCGGGGTCCACCGCGATGAACGCGCTGACGAGATCCGGGAACAAGACGCCGTTCTCGTACCAGTAGCCGTAGTCCTGGTGCCAGGTCCAGGCACCGCCCACGCGCGCCTCCTTCATGATCATTTTCGAATGGTAATGGTAGACCTCGTCACCAAGGATTCGCTCGCAGGTCTCCACAATCGACCGGCACCGTGCGAACATCCCGTAGATTCCATCGCCCGGATGGTTCCACAGCGATAGCCGCACGACTCCGCCCTCGCCGTCGGCACGGCCAAACGCGTGGTCGTCGAGCGCCTTGTCCTCCTTCGCGGCGCGGCGAAGCAGCGCGATTTCGCGCGCATCGAAAAGCGCACGCGCGAGGACGAACCCATCCCGATGATAAGGCGCGAGTTCTTCGACGGTCAGCGGTCCACGAGCCATGATTCTCGACGTGATCAGATTGTCGCAGGCGGCGCGGCGGTCTTCACAGAACGATCGACGCGGCCAGGGCACCAGCTACCAGCGGTAGGGAGACGATGCTCGCGTGGCGACGTCTACCGCGCCTCGATCGCACGTGCGAGCGTCACGTTGATCCAGCGTGTCGACGAGTTGCTCGTAGTCACCTGGACCCAGCCGGCGCCCGCGACGCCGGAAACCGTGACGTTTTCGGTTGATCCATCGTTCCAGGTGATCGCGTACCGTCCGCCGGCCTTGATGAAGCTCGGCGGCGCGATCCACACGATCGGCTGGTTCCCGACCCGTACCTCGGGGCTCCCGTCCACCCCGACTTTCCAGGCCCCCGACTGCGTGACCGGGACGGTATTGGCGATGCCGACGACGCCCTTCACGGTCACTTCGCCGGAGCCCAGGCCGGGTACGTTCTGGCCCTGCCGCGCCGAGACGGTGGTCAGACCCACACCGGCCAGCAGTATCACGCCAACGATTCGTCTGTGCATGTTGTGTGCTCCTGGATATCCATCGTCCATCTGAGCGCCGCCGGTGTCCACCGGCCGGACAATTCTTCGCGTGGTCAGACGGGGGTAGACCCCGAAGCTCGCAGACAGCGGAGCCGCCGATGCCGCGTCTTTGCTAGGCCGCGACGCACACCCGCGAGCTTTCCCACAGAACCGATTGCTGCTCGAACGTTTTGCGGTACGCCTGGATGACCGCCTGCACCGACTCCCGCGCCGCTGCGCGTATCGGCATGAACCAACAGCACCACCTTCGACTGCTCGCGATCGATGCTGCCGGTGGGGGTTAGCCACTGGCCCTCCGCCTGCCATGCGGTGAGGCCATCAGGAAACCGCTTGGTCACTTCATCGCGGAGGAAGATCTGCCATTCCAGCTCGCTGACCGACCCTTTTGGCCGCGACAGCCCGAAGTAGAGAGTGGTGCGGATCTGGGCGGCGGACGCGGTGCCGCAGTTGATCGTGACGGCGAATTCCTGGGCCTGTACCGGCGGCTGCCAGCGACCGCCCGCGACGAAACCGGCGGTGAAGATCAATGCGACAGAAGACACTTTCAGCGCTTGAATCAAACGATCCTCCTCATTGGCGTGATGCTCCATTGTACCGAGTCTGGTCGCGGGATCCTGCCAAAAACTTGTTGCGCGGTTTTCAATCAGGATATCTGTGACGTCCACATCGGATCGCCTGCGGTAAGTGCGCGCTCGAGGCGTCGCCCCTCCCCCTCACGACAGTCGGTTCAGGATTTCAGCCGCGATTGGTTCTAGGCATAGAATGAGCCCCTCCCCACAGGGCCCGATAGGCTTGAAGGCTCAAAAGACGCGCGAGTTTGCCGTGGATCAAATCATACCCAGCGGGAGCGGTCTGAGAATCAACGGTGTGGCGGTCATCGTCGTCTCGAATCGTATCGAAGATTTGGTACGTGCAGGCGGCTACGATGCGCTGGTGTCGAGCGACGACACGCGCCTCACGATGTGCGGGGGGGTCTCGGCGGCGATTCTGTCTGCAGCAGGTCCGGCGATCCGCGACGAGGTATCCAAGATTGTTCCACTCAGATTGGGTGAAGTCGCTCTGACGTCAGCTGGCAAGTTGCCGGCACGATACATTCTTCACGTCGCCATTCTCGATTCAGAACTTGCGGTCCGTCCTAGCGAACACACCATACGTCTGGCGGCACAGAACGTCTTCCGGCGTTGCGAGTCTGTCGGTGTTCACCGACTCGCGATGCCGGCGCTCGGTGTTGGTGCTGCGCAATTCTCTGTTGACGACTCGGCCCGACTGATTGTGGGGGCCCTTGCTGAACACGTCACGAATACGACGGTTCTCGAACAGGTCACCTTTTGCTTGCCTGACCCGCGTGCCCAGCAACTGTTTTTAGACTACCTCGGAAGAGCGATTCATCACTCAATCTCCAGTGAGCTGGACACTACGACACCCAGACATATTCCTGACCAGTCCGACACCGCCGCGCCAGCGGCCGGAAGAGGTCGAACCCACGGCTTGAGACGAATCCGCGAGTGGCTTGGCGGTGATCGGACGCTGCCACAGGACACGGCGATCACTGATGACGAGACGTCGCCTCGCCCGCTTCATGACGTGATAGCACCGCCGCGTGCTCAAGCGAACCGACCCTTGCTCTGCAACCGCTACGTTCTCCTAGAGGAACTCGGACGCGGCGGGATGGGAATCGTGTACCTGGCGTGGGATATCGTGTTGCGTCAGGTGGTTGCCATCAAGACACTTCGATCTGGAGAGCGGATAGGGCGCGAGCAAGCTGAAGCGTTGCGTCGTGAAGCAGCGCTTCAGATTCGGCTTGCGCACGAGGGCATCGTACGACTTCTCAATTTCGAACCATGGGACGATGCTGTTGGCCCGTTTATCATCATGGAGTACCTCTCGTGGACATCAGGTGATCGCTGGATCGCGGAAGCCGGCCTGTCAGGACTTCCGCCGCGTTCCGTCCTGTCTGTCGGTGCACGACTCTGCGATGCGCTCGCTTACGCTCATGACTCCAATGTCCTCCACGGCGATATCAAGCCAAGTAATGTCTTCGTTGATTCAGCTGGGGACCGTGCCAAACTGGCGGACTTCGGAATCGCTCGTGTGATCGGTACCAAGGATCGTAGTGCACTGGTCACTTCCTTGGTTGGTACCGTGGCGTATATGGCGCCAGAGCAGAAAACTCTCGGCGCGCGCCTCGGACCGTGGACAGACATCTACTCGCTCGCCAGAACACTCGCAGAGTTCATCGGCGCAAAAACTAATCGGCTGGGTGACGTAGAGTTTCCTGACATTGTCTCGATGGCTCCAGCTGTCGCGGTGCTTCAAAAGGGTCTCGCTTCCCAACCTAGCCAGCGCCCGGCAGACGCGCGGCTATTCGGGGAGCTTCTTGGGGAAGCTGAGAGGATGCTGCCCAGTTCGGCCACTTTGATGTAGTTCGGGAGGCCGCGGGATCCTGCAAAAAACCTGTGCGCGGTTGTCAGTCAGGAGGTGGCTGGGACGATTTCCGCAACGGGTTCATCCGCGGCGCTCGAGATGCAAAGGTGGCTGGCACCTTTCCGGGAAAGGTGCCAGCCACCTTTTCAGGTGCCGCTAATAAGTCCGGCGGTCAGGGTCGTTCTGGAAGCGACGACACGAATGCCTCGATCTGCTGGAGGACTTCGCGGGGATTGCTGATGACGAGACTATGTGTGCCTGACAGTTCCACGACGCGCCCTCGTTCAGCAAACGCCTCGAACCATTTCGCGTGCTTTCGAACGCGCTCGCGAGTTAGTTGATACAGCTTCTCTACGCCGTCGCGAATGGCCGGATCGTCAGCGGCTCGGGCGACGAGCTCCGGGAACGCTGATCTATCGGAACTGCCCCGCCGCATCAAGTCATCAGCCGATTTCGGGGCGGCATAGATGGCAAGCGCAGGCACACGGATACGTTCAGGCTTGTACGGGTTGTACGCGGCCTGAATCTCCTTTGTCATCGCTTGCCGGATCGGAGGGTCTGGGGCCCACAAGCCACCGACGCTTCCGTCAGGATTCGTGCGGTACCGGGTCCGCAAGTAGGCCTCTGGCCCAGCGCCGCCGTATTTCTCCAGATACGCACGCAGAGCCGTGAAGGACGCCAAGTCACCTGGTTGGGGACTGGGAGCAGCGGGCACCGTTTTCGCCACCGCAGAATAGGCCTCGTTGTCAGCATCGTCTCCACGATCGAACGCCGCATCGACATACACCAGGCCCCTGATCTTCGCGGAGTGGCGAGCACCCAGGACGTGCATCTCTTCTCCCGCGAATGAGTGGCCGATCACGACCGGGTTGTTGACCCCCACGGCGTCGATGACGCGCAGGACATCTTCGGCCAGGCGCGCGAATCCGTAGCCTCCGGCGGCCGCTGATGATCCCCGATGGCCGCGCCGTGTCACACCCACAACGCGGTACCGGGCGGTCAGCGCCGGGGCAAAGTCATCGTAGTGATGAGCCGTGGCTCCGAGTCCCGCCAGGAGAACGAGCGCCGGGCCGGAGCCACCCCAGTCGAGCACCTCCAGCCGCACATCATCCTCGACGGTGACGAGCGTTGTCTTGTGCGGCGATGGGTCTCGCCACTCGTTCTGCTGTGCCGCCGGCGACGAGGCCGCCGCCATCACGAAGAGCACGGTGGCGGCGATCCCGATCGCGACGGCGAAGGGAATGGCGATGACGATCGTCCGGCGGCGAGCGATTGCGCCACCTGCCAACAGAGCGACCGTGGTTCCCAGCGCGACGGTGAAGAACATTCGATCCCCGCGGCTGAACTCCTGCGGCTCGATCGTCACGCCAAAGGCCAGCAACAGGGCCACACCGACAATGGCAAGGATCGCGCACGCGGCCATGCCTTGCTTCGGCGCGATGGCCACCAGCGAGGCGCCGGCGCAAAGCGCTCCGCCGCACCAGAAGAACGACAGCGCAATCCAACCCACGGCCGAACCCACCATGTGGGGAAACAGATAGACCGCCGCGACTCCTCCGAATGCTGGCGCCGTAAAGAGCACGCATCCTGCCAGCATGAGCGCGAGCACCGGCAGCGGTGCCTCCGTCACGGCGCTGCGCCACAGTGCGAACGTGACGCGCACGACGTGCAGCCAGAACCAGATCCACCCGCGCCGCTCCCGCTCTTCAGCCAGGTCGCCGGCCATTGCCACGGCGCGATCTGAAGATGTGAACAGCGAGAACAGCCTCTCAACCGCATCGTCACGCATGAGCACCTCGCGCAAGGTTCAGACCGTCGAGCAATCGCTGGTACGCCTGCACGGAACGGGTCAGCGCCTCCATGCCTGCGGCGGTGACCGTCACGTGGCGCTTCGCTCGACCGCCTCGTTGTGGAGTCGGGTCGCTCATTCGCGACGTGATCAGGCCCTTGGTTTCGAGACGATCCAGCGCGGTGTACAGCGCACCCGGCGCGACGATGCGGCCCGCACGATCGGCCAGTTCCGCGCGGATGGTCACGCCGTAGGCGTCATCGCGCAGTCGCAGAATTGCAAGGAGGATCAGTTGTTCGAACTCGCCGAGATTCACCGGAGCCGTCATTTGAACTGCATTGTAGTTCAAATAAACGAAAGGTCAAGCTGCACGTCATGACGACCGTTTTGATCACGAGACTCGCGGGATCGATTGGCTTCACACCGTATAATCACGCGTCCCCTTCTCACAACATGATCACTGGCGAACGCCTCGGTCCGTACGAAATCGTCGCGCTCGTTGGCGAGGGTGGCATGGGTCGAGTCTACCGGGCCCGCGATCCGCGGCTCGGGCGCGACGTCGCCATCAAGGTGCTGCCCCCGCAGTTCACAGCCGACCCCGATCGACTGCGACGGCTCGAGCAGGAAGGCCGCGCCGCCGCCGCCCTGAACCACCCCGGCATCCTGGCGGTGTACGACATCGGCCAGACCGCGGATGCCGCGCCGTACATCGTCTCGGAGCTGTTGACGGGAATGTCGCTGAGGGAGCGCCTCTCGCAGGACGAGGCGATCCCGGTCCGAAAGGCAATCGAGTTCGCGACGCAGATCGCTCGAGGACTCGCAGCTGCGCACGACAAGGGCATCGTGCACCGCGATCTCAAGCCGGAGAACATCTTCATCACCGATGACGGCCGCGCCAAGATCCTCGACTTCGGTCTGGCCAGGGTCGTCTCGATCGATGGAGCGTACGCGGGCATATCTGAGCGCTCCACTCGAGTCGCAACCGATGCGGGTGTGGTGCTGGGCACCGTGGGCTACATGGCGCCCGAACGACGTGCACGGCGGGTCCGTCGCGCAGCCCGTGAGCCGCAGCCGGCGGCCCTGGGTGCTCAACGGCGTTCTGGCAGTCGTCGCCCTCGCGTCGCTTGCCCTCGCGGTCATGAGCGCGCTGCGGCCCGTTCCGCCGCCTGAGACGATACGTTTCTTGGTGTCGCCGCCCGACGGCTGGGTCCTGCCGCTGCAGATGACGGGGAACGCGGGAACGGGAGCACTCGCGGTGTCGGCCGACGGCCGGCACGTCGCCTTCGTCGGCCAGAAGGGATCGGAATCGCGAATCTGGGTCCGATCGCTCGACACTCTCGAAGCACGCGCACTCACCGGGACCGAGGGCGGGTTCGCCCCGTTCTGGTCGCCGGACAACCGGTCCCTGGGATTCTTCGCCGGTGGAAAGCTCGAGAAGATCGATCTGGCCGGTGGCCCGGCGATCGCCTTGTGCGACGCGCAGCCTGGTCTCAGCGGCGCATGGAGTCCCCGGGGCGTGATCGTCTTCTCACCCGCCGGCGGCACAGCGCTTCTGAAAGTCCCGGCCTCGGGTGGCCAGCCCCAGCCTGCGACGACGCTGGCTCAAGGCGAGGGCGGCCACGCCAGACCCGCATTCCTACCCGACGGACAGCATTTTCTCTATCGCGTGACCAGCGGAAGGCGGACGGGTTCGGTCGTCGTAACTTCGCTCGATTCCGCCGAGCGCGCGGTGCTGAGGGGTCCGGACGGAAGGAGCTCTTCTACCTGACGCCGCCACCTGAGAATGCCCTGATGGTCGCGACAGTCAATGGACAAGGCGCCGCGTTCGAGATCGGCGGCGTCCGACGGCTGTTCGCTGTTCGTGCTGGCGGCGTGCGCTCTACATTCCAGGTCTCACCCGACGGCAAGCGGTTCCTCTTCAATCTGGCACCCGCGACTGCGGCGACGCCGGCGCCTATCAACGTCGAGGTCAACTGGCTCGCGGGACGGAACAAGTAATCACTCCAGCGATGGATCGATGCGAAACGTCACGAGGCGATCGGGATTGAATCCGAGATCCACGCGGCCGAGGTTGTGGACCGTTTGCAGGAAGATCGCGGCGCCTGCGACGATGGGAAGCGATACGGCGACCTGGGCCGCCATCAGGACCGTCGCTGGACGCAGGCGTGGCGCGGCGGCGCCGCCGGCCGACGCGGACTTCATCGTCGGGATGATGTCGCGCCGAACCAGTCGGAGAGCGGGGAAGACGCCAAAGCCCACGGTGGCGAGGCACGCAATCCCGGCGGTGAGGGCGAGCAGGCGCCAGTTCACATCCACGGTCATCGCGACGGGTCCGGCACTGGCCGTCAGCATGCGCAGCAACACGCGCCCGCCGAACACGCCGATCCACACGCCAATCGCGGCCCCCGCTGATGCCAGGACGAGGCTTTCGATCAGCGCCTGCCGTACCAGTCGCCCGCGTCCCGATCCCAGCGCGAGGCGGATCGATATCTCCTTCGTCTTCGCGACGCCGCGCGCGAGCATCAGGTTGGCCAGGTTGACGCACGCCAGCAGCAGCACGATGGCGACGACACCCGTCAGAATACGCACCGGCTGCCCGCGCGCCGGGACAATTCGTCGACGCCACGCCCGCCTGGCAGCAGGTGCACTTCGACGTTTGTCGCTGCCTGATATGACGGCACGCTCGAGGCCTTCATCCAGCCGGCAAATGCCGCCGACAGTCTTGCCTGAAGCGGAGCGATTGGCGTTCCTAAATGGTCAGGATCCTGAACCGCAAGCGGCTGTGAGAACAGAACCCAGGACACGCTGAAGATGGCGGTGTTGGCGCCGATGCCCAGGGCCAGCGACAGGACGGCGATCGCGGCGAAGCCCGGGCTGCGGCGAAGGACGCGAATCGCGTAGCGGAGGTCATGCATGTGACGGCCGTCTCTTGGACGGAAAGGAGAGAGCCTGGGTTGGCGTCTGTTCCGTGACTGAGTCTAGAATTCCAGAACTCGTGAAAAACGCCCAGAGCCACGTGACTTCGTCGTTTGGATTCATATAGCTAAACGACCGGAAACGCGCGCCAGACGCATTCGCGAGTCGATCTCCCTGTTGGCTGCTGGAAAGAAGCTTGGCTTGAAGTAAACGGAATCAAAGCAGCAATGCCGGTTGAATCTGCCATGACGAGCGGAACGGCCGAGCTCATTCTGGTGATCCTCGCACAGAGTCAGGCTGGTAGAATTCGCCACGGCCGTCTTCCGGGAACTGCGATGTCGGACGATTCCACGGATCCTTCCGAAAACCCGAAGATCGACCCGGAGTCGACGTTCGCCCTGATCGAACGCGCGCGGGACGGCGACGCGCAGGCTCTCGAGCGACTGTTTGCCCGACACCTGGAGCCCTTGCAGCGATGGGCCAGCGGGCGGTTACCGCAGTGGGCACGCGATCTGGCAGACACCGACGATCTTGTCCAGGACACGCTGCTCAAAACGTTTAAGAGGATCGAGAGCTTCGAGCCACGGCGAGTGGGTGCGCTGCAAGCCTATCTGCGCAACGCCGTGCTCAATCGTCTGCGCGATGAGCTGCGCCGCAAAGGACGGGAGCCCGGGTCAACGAATCTCGACGACATCCAAGTCGAAGCTGCAGACTCGCCACTCGAGGCCGCGATCGGCCGCGAGAAAGTGGAAGCCTACGAAAAGGCGCTCGAGCATTTGAAACCCGAAGAGCGGGAGGCGATCATCGCGCGCGTCGAGTTGGGCTACAGCTATGAAGAGCTGGCCGTGATGCTGGACAAGCCGAGTGCGGAAGCGGCGCGCAAGGCGGCGCAGCGGGCGCTGGTGCGTCTCGCGGAGGAAATGAAGCGTGGACGCGAGCGATCCCGCCCTTGACGAACTCGCGAGCGCCATTCTCGACGGCACATCCGTCGATTGGCTGACAGTTCAATCGACCGCCGACGACACCGAGCGTCCCCTGGTCGAAGAACTCCACCTGCTGGCGAAGCTCGCCGACTTTCACCGGCAGCAGCGTGCGGCATCGGCACGTCCACCGCAGATCTGGGGGCACATCCGTGTCCTGGAGCCACTTGGTCATGGCGCATTCGGGCACGTGTACCGTGCCTGGGACACCCGACTCGATCGCGAAGTTGCGCTGAAGCTCCTGCCCGCGCGGTCCGATGCCGAAGATGCCCGCACGTCCTCCATCATCGAGGAAGGCCGCCTCCTCGCGCGCGTCCGCCATCCCAACGTCGTCACCATTTACGGCGCCGAGCGGATAGGGAACACCGTTGGTCTCTGGATGGAACTGATCGACGGCAAGACAGTCGAGCAGCGGCTCGCGCAGGGTCTGCCGTTCCAGTCTTCCGAGCTGATCGAGATCGGGATCCAGATTTGCCGCGCCGTTTCAGCCGTCCACGGTGCCGGCCTTCTGCACCGCGACATCAAGACGCAGAACGTGATGCTCGCGACCGACGGGCGAGCCGTGCTGATGGACTTCGGCACCGGCTGGGAGATGAGCGAGTCATCGACCTCGACCGTGCGCGCTCGCCGGCACGCCGTTGTATCTCGCACCGGAGGTCCTTCGAAGCGGCGAAGCCACAATTCAGAGCGATGTGTACAGCATTGGCGTGCTGCTCTATCACATGCTCACCGGAACCTACCCGTACGTGCTCGCAACCTCCCCGATCTGCGTCTTGCCCACGAACGTCGCGATCGCGGTGACGTCCTCGCAATCCGACGTGATGTGCCGCGACGGCTGGCCAGCATCATCGAGCGTGCGATCGATCCCGATGCCGAGCGCCGGTTCGAAAGCGTCGACGAGCTCGCCACCGCGCTCGGAACGCTCCAGCCTCGCCGAGCGGTCATTCCGCTCAAATACGCGATCGCGATCGCGGCAGCACTCGTGGTCGGAGGTTTGCTGCTGTCGGGAGGAACGCTGCGCCCGCGCCACGAGGCTGTGGCGACACAGGCAGGACTGTCGCGGACCTCCCTGGCGCCAAGTCGCTCCGATGGCCCGATGATTGCCGTCCTTCCGCTGAAGAACCTCAGTGCTGAGGCAGGCAGTGAAGAATTCGCCGATGGGTTCACAGAAGAAATCATCAATAGTCTTGCGGCGAATGCGCATCTGCAGGTCCGCTCGCGCACGTCGAGTTTTGCCTTCAAGAACAATCGACGGGATTTGCGAGACGTGGCCGCGCGGCTCGACGTCACTTTCGTGCTCGACGGCTCGATTCGGCGTTCAGGAAACTACGTTCACATCGATGCGCAACTCCTGCAGGCATCCACAGGCGTGACGCTCTGGAACGAGAGCTTCGACCGGGATGTGGGTGACGTGTTCGCCATCCGCAACCAGATCACCCAAAATGTCGTCGAACGGCTTGGAGTGAAGGGTGGGGTTAGCCAGCGCGCATACGATCTCAGTGGGGACGCGTACGGCCGTTACCTCGCAGCACGAGCACTCGTGGGTCGCCGTGGTCCCGGCGTGCAGAAAGGCATTGAATATTTCCAGCAAGTCATCGCGATGGCTCCGGAGTTCGCGCCGGCGTACGCGGGGATCGCCGACGCTTACGCTTACATGTCTCTTCCTACGTATCAGGGGATGCCGGTCAGCAAGGCCCAGGGCCTGATGCGGACTGCAGCGCTGAAGGCCCTCGAACTCGACCCCGATCTCGCGGAAGCACATGCCGCGATGGGAATTGTTTCTGCCCGAGACCTCGACTGGTCAAGCTCGCAGCGCGAATTTCAGCAGGCGATCGCGCTGAATCCGAGTCTCAGCCAGGTGTACACGAACTATTCGTTCTTCACGCTTCGACCGCTCCGGCGGTTCGACGAAGCGGAACGACTCCTCAAAATCGCGCTGAAGAGCGATTCGCTGTCCCTCGACGTGTGGCGGGAAATGGGGCAGCTGTACTTCACAGTCGGGCGATACGACGCGGCGATCGATCTGTTGCAGCGCGTGCGGGCTGTGGATCCGCGGTTTCCGACCGCCGATGTCGTTCTCGCCAGGGCGCTCGCGTGTAGTGGCCGTGTGAACGAGGCGCTGGCGCTCTACGACCTGATCGAATCGCAGAAGCCTGACGGAGCGCCTCTACCCTCCCGTGCACCCGAAGGCGTACCTCACTATCAGGCTTACGCATATGTGAAAGCTGGCAGGCGATCGGACGCTGAACGGCTCGCAGCTGAGAACGACCAGTACCCGTATCGTGCGACGATTATTTACGCGGCGCTTGGAGATATCGATCGCGCCTTTGAAGCTCTCGAACGAACGGCCGACCGCGAGCCACAGCGTGTCCCGTTGCTTCTGACGTGGCCGGAGTTGGCTTCCCTGCGGGGTGATCCACGATTTGCAGCCATGCAGAAGCGCTTCGGCCTCCCCTGACGACCGGCTACCAATCCAGCTTCACTCCAACTCGCGCAATCCGTGGCGGGACGATGCTCAGTGGCCGCAGGAACCGATCTGATCCGCGTCGATGTTGAAAGACTGCAGTGCCCTGTTCTCGTAATCCGCGTAGACAGAGCCGTGATACTGGTTTCCTCCCGACTTCACGACGATCTGCATCTGCACGCCCGGAAGAGGCCACTCGGGTCCGTGTGCGGCGGTGCCGACGACAACCTCCTCGAATGAGCCAAAATTCAGCGTCAATCCGGTCGAGGAAATTCCGCTCAGATTGATGCCCTCAATCATCGGCCTGTTCGCCCGCGGTGTTCCGTACGCCGAATACAAACTCGCCTCACCGCTGCCGCCCCCGACCTCGAAGCGCCCCACGTGGACGGCGGGTGTCGCGGACAGAATCCCAAACACGCTTCCCGAGGTGGGTAGATCCGAAAGCTGTGGCGCGGTGAAGTGGGTGCTGATCGCGGTTGACCGCTGGTCGATGATCGTCGAGTGAGAGATCTGCCTGAAGGCCTTCGACTGACAGCATCACGTCCACGGTCGCAATGAAGCCGGAGCCGATATGAATGCCATCGCGTGTCGTCGTCGTGAAGCCCGGGCGCGAAAAGAAGAGCGAGTAGTCTCCTGGTGGAACCGCAGGAAAGCGATACAAGCCCTCTGAACTACTCGTCGCCGTTCGCGTGCCCATCAGCGCGGTTCCGGAGATCGTGACCGTCACTCCGGACAGAACCGCGCCGGTCGCATCGATGATCGTGCCCGTGACTGCGCCGGCGGTGCTGTTCGTGACTTGAGCTCGTGGATCGGCAGTCCTCACGCGCGCGGCTGTGGGCACGACCTGCAGCACGAGAACCGCGATAAATACGACACGCGCCGACCGCACCCTGGTCATCATCGCGAGCGCCGACGCCGCGCGGAGCGAGTCGGCGAAGCTGGAGTTCGGATTCTAAGTCAACTCGGGTACTGCCGGTCCATCACGTCCCATTCGCGCGGATGAGCTGCCTATTGTCCGGATTCCCGCGCGTCAGCGTTTAGTGTTTCAGAGGAGGAAATATGAAGGGTTTGTTCGCGCTGCTCGGCGTGCTCACGTGGTACCTGGCCGCTCCTGCCACGTCACCGCGAAGAGTAGAGACATTTGGCGACTGGTCCACGCCAGTCCCCGTCGCTGAGCTGAACACCCCCGATTTCAACGATATGTACGCCGTTCTGACGAGGGACGAACTAACCGTGTACTTCAGTTCGAATCGGACTGGCGGCGTAGGAGGTGACGACCTGTGGTACGCGACGCGGCCGTCCGTTGGTTCGCCGTGGGGAACGCCGAACAACATGGGGTCGATCAATACCGGCGCTATGGATTCGCTCCCGATGCTTTCTTACGACGAGCACGTAATGTTCTTCTACAGCACTCGTACGGGCGGCTGCGGGCCCACCCCTACCGGTGACACCGGTGACATCTGGATGACCCGGCGCCGCAACGCGCGGTCGCAGGATTGGGGGACGCCAACGAATCTGGGATGTGTGCTCAACACAGCGGCAACCGAAAACGCGCCAGCATTTTTCGAGAATCCTGAAACCGAAGAAGTCACGCTTTTCTACGGCAGCAACCGCCGGGGGGGGCTCGGGGATTTCGACGTCTATGCGAGCGCTATTGGCGAGGACGGCTACTTCGGGCCGGGAGCGCTGGTGCCGGAGTTGAGCAGCCCCGGCCGCGACACGCGCATCTTCGTCAGAAAAGATGGCCTGGAGGTGTTCGTCACATCCGACCGGCCGGAGGGTCAGGGTTCGATCGACATCTGGACCTCGACGCGAGCAACGCTCTCTGACCAATGGTCGACGCCTCTCGTGGACCTGCCCAGCCCTGTCAACAGCACGTGTGATGACGGCTCTCCATGGCTTTCACGCGACGGAACGACGCTGTATTTCTTCTCTACGCGTCCTGGCCTCCCGTGTGGGGACAGGGACATCTGGTACACGACCAGAATGAAGATCCAGCAGGAGAACAGGCCTGAGGGGACGCTCGCCGGACTCTGGAACAGTGTGCTTGCTCGTCTGAGCGGGTCACACTGAATTGATCGGCCGTGTGTGCCTGGGACTCATCAGGACGGCACGATCATCTTCCGCAACAGCTGGTGACGAGATCAAACGTCTTCGGCGCGAGCGGGACGACGATCCCCTCGTGTGAATCCGGCGCTGCGCGTCTAGCCTGTGTGGCCCGAACTCGTACAATCCGTCGGTGACACTCGACATGATCGGTCTCGGTCACTGAAACCTGTCGACGAGCATCAAATTGCTACCAGCGTTATCGACCACGGAGTGAGCAGACGATTTCTGGTCTGGCGAGAGCGCCATACCATACCGCCACAGCTTGCCCAGCCTGACGAGAGTTGTGCGTTTGCGTGTCTTGAAATCAAAGAAGTCGATCGACGTTTTCTCCTGCGAATCACCGACCGCCACAAAGTAAAGCCCTTGATCTCCGACAGCGAAGTTCAACGCATCGCTCAGTCCCGCGACGACAGGCGTTTCTTCGCCACCGTTCACCGGCACTCGCCAGATTGCCTTGCTGCCCTCCACGTTCTTGGCATAGTAGAGAAAGCGGCGGTCTGGTGATTCGATCGCCATCGTTCCCCCTTGCTTTGTGATTTGGACCGCGCTTTGCCCGTTCGCAGACATTTTCCAGATTTCCGTCTGGGCCCCCCCGGTCCTATCGGATTGGAAGTAAATCAACCGACCGTCGCGCGACCAAGTGGCCTGACTGTCCATGGTGCGATCGTGTGTGAGGCGCTGAATTCTGCCGTCATTCGGGTACAGCAAATACAGGGTGCGCGGGCTTTCCGGGCTGCTCGAGTGGAACAGGATTTTTGTGCCGATCCGGCGACCATTGCGGTCCGGCACAAACCGGACCGCGCATTGATGTCATCTGCAGAGGCTTGGAACCATCCGCATTGGCAATCCAGATTTCCTCATTGCCCGATCGCGTGGAACTGAACGCCAGACGTTGACCGTCCGGAGAGTAATCTGGCGTGAGATCGTCGAAGGTCTCTGATACCAGTGGTACCGGCGTCAGCCGATCGGCGCCGGCTAGTGAGATTTTCCAGATGTTCGCGTCCCGCGATTGCGCGGAGTAGACCAGACGTCCGGTCTTGGAGACTGTTACCGCTGTCGCGTTTTCGCCGAATACCGTCAATTCGGGCGACGTGGTGGGCTCGAATGTGCTCGTGAGAGCAAGCCGTTGCAGACGCGAAATGCCGAAAAAACCTGATGACGAGAAGATGAGCCCATGCCCACCCGGAGTCCGGCAACACTTCGCACAATCGGCGCTTCAGGTGTGACCTGCTTCGGTCCTGCTGCCGGGACGAACCCCGGCGCCAGCGGGACAACGAAGACGGCGAAACCTGCAGTGGCCCGTTGGACGAACGCTAACGATCGACCGTCCTCAGAGAATGTTGGCTCAGATCCTGTTTCGGTCAGGCGACGGCTGCCGGACCCATCCACAGCACTCAGCCAGATTCCTTTTTCTGTTGCTCCGCCGCGGTGCGCCAGCCACTTGCCGTCGGGACTCCAACTCAGACTTCCGCTGGATCCGTTCAACATTTCGAATCTCGACTCCGAGATCACATCTACGGCTACTTTCCGTTCGCCGCCGCCAAGTGCCGGAACGACGTACACATCGGCCCGATCTGGAGCCGTAAAGCGTTCGAATGCAATGAGCTTTCCGTCTGGCGACCAGGATGGATTGTCGTCGCGGGCGGGGTCTTTCGTTACGGGGATCGGTTCTCCTGGACCAACCAGCTTGACGTAAATATCGAAGTTATCCAGCGTCGGACCGTTCCATGAGAACGCAACCTGGCTGCCGTCCGGGGACAGGCTGGAAGCGTTCTCGAATCCCTGATATGCCGTCAGCGGTCCAGCGGCAGCCGCCGGTCTGATCGCCTCGGTTGGGCGTGGCCTGAAGACGAATATGAAGATAGGGACGATCAACAGAAGCGCGAGCGTGAGCAACGGCATCCATTTCTTTTTCTTTGTGCTCGTTGCGGTGACGAGCGCAGTTGTTGGAGCGGAGGCAGAGAGTACCGGCTCGTCGAATGTGCTTCCCGCCCGGGCACCGTTCTGACATCCGCACCGAACCGATAGCCGTGCTTAGGCAACGTTTGGATCCACTGCGCTCCACTTTCCCCGAGCGCCTTGCGCAGCGTCGAGATCTGAAATGTCAGGTTGGCCTCTTCCACGAAGGTGTCAGGCCACAGCGCCGACATCAACTCGTGCTTCGAGAGCGCGCGGCCGCCGCTCTGCACGAGCAGCAGTAAGAGGTCAAACGTCTTCGGCGCGAGCGGCACGACCTGCCCGTCCCGTGTGAAGAGCCGCCGCTGCACGTCCAGCGTGTGCGGCCCGAACTCGCACAAGTCAATCGTGCGACCGGACATAGCGCCTCTAACGAAACTCTTTGAAATCGCTTCGATCCTGCCGTCGATCCCTTAGGACTTGCTCATGAGCCAACGCCCATCGTGCGGCGCATGCGCTACACACATTCGCTGTCGAAGCAGACCGAAACGGGCGTCAGTTTACGCCTGTTTCGGCAGTGGGGATCAATTGTTCTGTTCCACGTCGGCATAGGGCTGATCACGATGGACGCGTCCGGGCAGACGCCGCTGCCGTCAACCCCGAAGGATCTCCTCACGACCGACCCCGGCCAGTTCGTTCAATGGCTGGAGGTCGCGCGACCCCTACCTATATCCGCACAGCAGAAGGCCCGAGCTCTCGCCGCCTTGCCGTCGGAGGGGGAGGTTACCGACCTCGACCACGTCGTTCGCCGCAAGCTGGCAGGCGTGAGCGAGCTTCTTCGAGCGACTGCACGCGACACGGTGTACGACATCAAGGTGGTCGATATCCGCTACGCACGCATTGGGCTGTATGAACGGTCCGCCGTCCTGATCTCCAAACCAGCGCTCATGTTGCTCGAGGCAGAGGACCTGCAGGCACTCGTGGCCCATGAAATCGCCCATGAGTACATCAGCAGCGACTATGAGCGCGCCACTGAACTCGAGGATCACCGCCGTCTCAAGGATTTGGAGCTCCTGTGCGATGCCATCGCAATCGTGACGCTTCAGCGTCTGGGGATGAATCCCTGGCGGCTCATCTCTGGCGTCGAGAAAAATGAACGTTACAACCAGGAACGATCTGGACCAAGGGTGAATCGAACGAACTATCCGACACTGTCCGAACGTCGCACGTTTGCGCGTGAGGTCACGAAGTGGGCCGCTGCGAGCCCGAATCGATCGTGGCGATGACCAGGAAATCATGACGCGATCGATCTCCGTCGGCACCGGCGAGCGGCATCCCGAATACGTC